>NZ_JABXYV010000001.1:0-2445307 GCF_013394865.1 Leptotrichia sp. oral taxon 417
AAAAAAACTCCGCTAAGGAGAATACGACATGACAAAAATAAATTCAATTCTGCAAATAAAAAAATGGCGTCCCCGGTTGGACTCGAACCAACGACCCTCTGATTAACAGTCAGATGCTCTAACCGGCTGAGCTACGGAGACACACATATTTAAAAAGGTTTGGCAACTACCTATCTTCCCAGGACGAATCCAAGTATTTTAGGCACTAACAGACTTAACTGCCGGGTTCGAAATGTTTCCGGGTGTATCCCTGTCGTTATCATCACCAAACTAGATATATATACTGTCCATTAAGACAATGAGAAATAAATAGCAGCAGCAAAAGATTATCTTAAAAGCAGACGTAATATTAGTACTAGTCAGCTAAATGCATTGCTGCACTTGCACCCCTAGCCTATCGACCATATGTTCTCTATGGATACTACGAATATTCATCTCAAAGCCGGCTTCCCGCTTAGATGCTTTCAGCGGTTATCCGTACCAGACGTGACTACTCAGCCATGCCACTGGCGTGACAACTGATACATCAGAGGTCTGTCCAACCCGGTCCTCTCGTACTAAGGTCAGATCTTTTCAATATTCAGGCGCCTGCAGTGGATAGGGACCGAACTGTCTCACGACGTTCTGAACCCAGCTCGCGTGCCTCTTTAATGGGCGAACAGCCCAACCCTTGGGACCTTCTCCAGCCCCAGGATGAGACGAGCCGACATCGAGGTGCCAAACACTTCCGTCGATATGGACTCTTGGGAAGTATCAGCCTGTTATCCCCGGGGTAGCTTTTATCCGTTGAGCGACGGTCCTTCCATACGGAACCGCCGGATCACTAACTCCTACTTTCGTACCTGCTCGACCCGTCAGTCTTGCAGTCAAGCTCCCTTATGCGTTTGCACTCTTAGGCTGATTTCCATCCAGCCTGAGGGAACCTTTGAACGCCTCCGTTACTCTTTGGGAGGCGACCGCCCCAGTCAAACTGCCCACCTAGCACTGTCTCCGTTGCCAGATTAGAATTCCGACAGCATATGGTTGGTATTCCAACAGCGACTCAGCAATGGCTGACGCCATCACATCACAGTCTCCCAACTATCCTATACACACATTGCCAGAACCCAATGCCAAGCTACAGTAAAGCTCCACGGGGTCTTTCCGTCCTACTGCAGGTAGCCGGTATCTTCACCGGCATTACAACTTCACCAGGTCTCCAGCCAAGACAGCTCTCAAATCATTTCACCATTCGTGCAGGTCGGAACTTACCCGACAAGGAATTTCGCTACCTTAGGACCGTTATAGTTACGGCCGCCGTTCACCGGGGCTTCAAATCGGAGCTCTCACTCCTCCTCTTAACCTTCCGGCACTGGGCAGGTGTCAGCCCATATACATCGCCTTTCAGCTTAGCATAGACCTGTGTTTTTGGTAAACAGTTGCTTGAGACTCTTCACTGCGGCCTGTTTCCCCTGGGAGCGCTTCTCTCCTTCAGGTATGTCAGGCACCCCTTCTCCCGAAGTTACGGGGCTATTTTGCAGAGTTCCTTAGCTAGAGTTATCCTGTCGGCCTTAAGTTTCTCACTCTGTCCACCTGTGTCGGTTTACAGTACGGGCGCTGCTTCTCATCGATAGAAGTTTTTCTTGGCAGTGTAGGATCTGCGACTTATGCAAATGCACTTCCCCGTCAGGTCTCACGTTTAGGCGTGCGGATTTACCTGCACGCCCACGCTGGGCCCTTAGAAAGGCTAAACCGTCAGCCTTCTCGCATACCTTCCTGCGTCACTCCGTCTCTCAAGCGATAACAGCGGTACAGGAATATTAACCTGTTTTCCATTCGCCATCACAATTTTGCTTATGCTTAGGTCCCGACTTCCCCAGGGCGGACAAGCCTTCCCCTGGAAACCTTGGACTTCCGGCCGGCGGGATTCTCGCCCGCCTTCTCGCTACTCATTCCTGCATTCTCGCTTCTGATACCTCCAGGACGGCCTTGCGGCATCCCTTCGACGGCCTACAGAACGCTCTCCTACCAAGATACGGTGTATCTTCCGCAGCTTCGGTTTATGTCTTAGCCCCGTTACATCTTCGGCGCAGGCACTCTCGACCAGTGAGCTATTACGCACTCTTTCAAGGCATGGCTGCTTCTAAGCCAACCTCCTGGTTGTCTATGAATGTCCACCTCCTTTCCCACTTAGACATAATTAGGGACCTTAGCTGGCGGTCTGGGCTGTTCCCCTCTCGTCCGAGGACCTTGTCATCCACGGACTCACTCCTGAACATGATATATGGTATTCGCAGTTTGCTTGATTTCGGTAAGCAGTACGCCCCCTAGATCATACAGAGCTCTACCCCCACATATCTCAGTTCAAGGCTGCACCTAAATGCATTTCGGAGAGAACGAGCTATCTCCTAGTTCGATTGGCTTTTCACCCCTAGACCTATCTCATCTCCCAACTTTTCAACGGCGGTGAGTTCGGCCCTCCACTGAGTCTTACCTCAGCTTCAGCCTGGACAGGCCTAGATCACTAGGTTTCGCGTCTATGACTGGCGACTTGACGCCCTATTAAGACTTGGTTTCCCTTCGGCTCCGTCTATTAACCTTGCCACCAGCCATAACTCGCAGGATGATTAACCAAAATCCACGCAGTCACACATAAAGTGCTCCTACCGTTTGTAAGCACACGGTTTCAAATTCTGTTTCACTCCCTTGCTCAGGGTTCTTTTCACCTTTCCCTCACGGTACTCTTCACTATCGGTCAACAACAGTATTTAGCCTTACGTGATTTGGTCCACGCTGATTCACGCCAGATTCCTCGTGCCTGACGCTACTCGGGTGCTTCCAGTCTCCACATATGCTTTATGTTCTACAGGACTTTCACCTTCTTCGGTCCAGCTTCCCAACTGGTTCCACTTACACATATACAGATTAAACATTATGACAATCCGTTAATGGAAGTCCCGCAACCCCGTGCCAGCAACGCTGTCCGCTTGACACTGGCACGGTTTAGGCTTTTCCCTGTTCGCTCGCCGCTACTTGGGGAATCGTTTTTACTTTCTTTTCCTCCTGCTACTTAGATGTTTCAGTTCGCAGGCTTGCCGTTTTCACGCATGCCCTCCAGGCATGCAGGTTTACCCATTCGGAAATCCGGGGATCAATGATTATGTGCATCTTCTCCCGGCTTATCGCAGCTTATCACGTCCTTCATCGGCTGTTGCTGCCTAGGCATCCTCCGTGTGCCCTTATTAGCTTTTATATCCAGAATAACTTTTTACTCTAGTTTAGTTATAATCTTTTACCTACTATTCATTTCCCATTGTCCTAACAGTTATAAAGATATATAAAGAAGCAGTGCCTGTTTCTCCTTAGAAAGGAGGTGATCCATCCGCACCTTCCGGTACGGATACCTTGTTACGACTTCACCCCAATCACTATCCACACCTTAGATGCTTTCCTCCTTGCGGTTGGACCGGCAGCTTCAGGTGCAGACAACTCTCGTGGTGTGACGGGCGGTGTGTACAAGACCCGAGAACGTATTCACCGCAGCATTGCTGATCTGCGATTACTAGCGATTCCAGCTTCATGAAGTCGAGTTGCAGACTTCAATCCGAACTTGGACCGGCTTTAAAGATTGGCTTGGCGTTGCCGCCTTGCGGCTCTCTGTACCGGCCATTGTAGCACGTGTGTAGCCCAGATCATAAGGGGCATGATGACTTGACGTCATCCCCACCTTCCTCCTGCTCTTCGCAGGCAGTCTTGCTAGAGTTCCCAACCTAATGATGGCAACTAGCAATAGGGGTTGCGCTCGTTGCGGGACTTAACCCAACATCTCACGACACGAGCTGTCGACAGCCATGCACCACCTGTCTCTGCGTTCCCGGAGGCACAGCCTGCTCTCGCAGGCCTTCGCAGGATGTCAAGATCTGGTAAGGTTCCTCGCGTTGCGTCGAATTAAACCACATGCTCCACCGCTTGTGCGGGTCCCCGTCAATTCCTTTGAGTTTCAGCCTTGCGGCCGTACTCCCCAGGCGGATTACTTATCGCATTAGCTTCGGCACGGACACTCTTCATGCCCACACCCAGTAATCATCGTTTACAGCTAGGACTACCAGGGTATCTAATCCTGTTTGCTCCCCTAGCTTTCGCACTTCAGCGTCAGTTACCGTCCAGTGAACTATCTTCATCATCGGCATTCCTGCACATATCTACGAATTTCACCTCTACTCGTGCAGTTCCGTCCACCTCTCCAGTACTCTAGCCACATAGTTTCCAGGGCAGGCTTGCGGTTGAGCCGCAAGTTTTCACCCCAGACTTATCTGGCCGCCTAGATGCCCTTTATGCCCAATAATTCCGGATAACGCTTGCGACATACGTATTACCGCGGCTGCTGGCACGTATTTAGCCGTCGCTTCTTCTGCAGGTACCGTCATTTTTTTCTTCCCTGCTGAAAGCACTTTACAATCCGAAAACCTTCATCGTGCACACAGAATTGCTGGATCAGGGTTGCCCCCATTGTCCAATATTCCCCACTGCTGCCTCCCGTAGGAGTAAGGGCCGTATCTCAGTCCCCTTGTGGCCGTCCACCCTCTCAGGCCGGCTACCTATCATCGCCTTGGTGGGCCGTTACCCCACCAACAAGCTAATAGGACGCAAGGCTCTCCTGCAGCATCTCTTTTCATCAGGCTGGACATGAGTCCGCCTGACTTTACCAGGTCTTATCAGTCGTTTCCGTCTGTTATCCCTGACTGCAGGGCAAGTTCCTTACGCGTTACTCACCCGTCCGCCTTGGCTAGGCTGTGCAAGCACAGCTTCGCCAAAGACTTGCATGTGTTAAGCATTCTGTCAGCGTTCATCCTGAGCCAGGATCAAACTCTTCATTCAATATATAGACATATATTTAAATTTCACCTAATTAGTCTTGACGTTATCTTTTTCAAGATACTTGACTTTGTTGATTATACACTTAATTGCTTCTTTACATTATTAATATCTCTATTGTCCGTTGATACATTTTCGTATCGACAAGATATATATTATCATAAAAGAAAATGTTTGTCAACTACTTTTTTGAAATTTTTTTCAAATTTTCTCAATTTTATTCTTGCATTATATTAGTTATACAAGTTTTGAATCCCATTTTTTCCTTATTATATTACTATCAATACACTATTGATACTATATTGTTTTATTTTTTTAAAATAATTAATCAAAAATTAATTTTATGTTTTTTTAATAATATAAGATCAATTATTTCCTTTGTTTAAAGACTTCAATCCACTTTTTAAGTTTTTCTTTAATTTTATTTTAATATTAATTGTTGTTAAGAATCCTTTGTCATTAGTGCTTTAAATAGGATTTAATAAAAAATAAAATATACTCTAATATTTTTTGATATATTATGATACAATACTTTAAATTAATTTATCTGTTTAATTAAGATTATTTGAGAAAATATTTAGGTATTTATAGAAAAGAGAGGTGATCTGAGAAATACTGAATATTGATTCAAAATTGAATATTTAAATTAATAAAAAAGAATTAAAAAATGGAGGGATTAAATTATGGAAAAAATATTGAAGGATTTTATTTATTTTACAGATAATGAAAATATTGAAAAATTGAACAATGAGATGTGTAAAAATTTTTATTTGAAAAAGGAAGAAATTAAAGACAAGAATATTAAAAAAGTTCAATTTGATAATCTGACATTTGGAATTTATTTTTCTAAAGCTGATGATAATAAAGGAAGAATACTTGTTTTAAAAAATAAAAAGAAAATAAAATGCGGGCATTTTTCTATAAATGGAGTAAAAAAGGAATTTTATACTGATTTATATTTTCTAATTTTACATAATAATGAAAAAGAAAAAAATATTATTTTTGAAGAACTTATTGAGAAAATTTTGGGAGTTATTAAAATAAAAGAGTTAAACTTATAAAATATAATAAATTTATTTTTTGAGAGTGTAAAAAAATATTAAAGAAATAAAATTTCTTGAAATTCTTATTTATCAAGAACTGTAGATTTACTACTACAATTTCACAAAAAATTTACACTCTCATTTTTAAGTATTTAATATTTTTTGTGAGAGAATAAATAAAATATAATTTTTATTTTTTTATGAAATTTAATATTTTAAAATAACATAGTACATCATTTTTATTTAAATAATCTCCAGTTTTGATAGATTTTATCTTGTAAAAATCAGATATAAAAATTTTTTTAAAAATAATTTGATTTTTTTAAAAATAGGGGTATACTTTAATTGTAAAGAATAAAAATGGAGGTATTTATATGAAAGTTTTAGCTATGATTTTAGCTGGTGGAAGAGGTTCAAGACTTGACATTCTATCAGAAAAAAGAGTTAAACCAAGTGTTCCTTTTGCTGGAAAATTTAGAATAATAGATTTTGCACTTAGTAACTGTTCAAATTCAGGTATTTACGATGTTGCATTACTTACTCAATATTTGCCATTATCATTAAATGAACATATTGGTTCTGGAAAACCTTGGGATTTTGACAGAAGAGATTCTAGCATTACAATGTTACAGCCACATGAAAAACTTGGTGGCAATTCTTGGTATCAAGGAACTGCCGATGCGATTAGACAAAATATTGACTTTATTAAAAATAAAAATCCTAAATATGTATTAATTTTATCTGGAGATCATATTTACAAAATGGATTACAGATGGATGTTAAAGGAACATGAAGAAAATGATGCTGAATTGACAATAGCTGTACAACCTGTACCTATTGAAGAAGCAAGCAGATTTGGTATTTTTGAAGTTGATAAAGATAAAAAAATATTAAACTTTGAAGAAAAACCTGCAGAACCAAAAAGTAATTTAGCTTCAATGGGAATTTATATTTTCAACACTGATTCTTTATTAGAATATCTTGAAAAATTAGAAAATAGCGATTTAGATTTTGGAAAACATGTTATTCCTTCAATGATTCAAGAAGATAGAAAAGTTTATGTTCACACTTATGACAGTTATTGGAAAGATGTAGGAACTTATGATTCATACTTGGAAGCAAATTTAGACTTAATCAAAAAATCTGAAGAAGTTGGAATTAACTTGTACGACCAAGGATGGAAAATTTATACAAGAAGTGAAGACTTAGCGCCAGTAAGAATTGGAGTTACAGGAAGTGTTCAAAATTCATTAATCTGTAATGGATGTAAAATTGAAGGAAGTGTTGAAAATTCAGTATTAGGACCAGGTGTTACTGTTAGAAAAGGGGCAACTGTTAGAAATAGTATAATTTTTTCTGGAACTTATGTAGATGAAAATTCTCACTTAGATACTATTATTGCCGATAAAAAGACATATATTGGTAAAAATTCATTTATAGGAAATGGAAATGCAAATATTCCAAATAAGGAACGTCCAGATTTATTATCTTCAGGAATTACAGTTATTGGAAAAGGTGTAGTTATACCTGATGGATCAATTGTTGGTAAAAATGTAAGAATTTTTGCTGGAGTAAAAGTACATGATGACAATAGATTAATAGAACCAGGAGAAACTATTAAATGGTAATCTAATTGTTTAATATAAGAAATTTTTTTAATAAGGAGTGATTAATTTGAAAATTGTATATTTGGCATCTGAAGTGGCTCCGTTTTATAAATCTGGTGGATTAGCCGATGTTCTTGGTGCATTGCCTAAAAAAATGCAGGAATTGGGACATGAAGTTTCTATAATAATGCCTAAATATGACATAATACCATTAAAGTATCTTGAAAAACTAGAATGGGTTGCAAGACTTGAGAGTCACGGAGATGTATTTAATTTGGTAAGATATCCTGATGACAAAATAAATTATTATTTTATTGAAAATAAAGCATTATATGAAAGAGGACATGTTTATGGAGATTTTGACCAAGATGTTCAATATGCGATGTTTTCAGAATTGGCACTCAGATTCTTAAAGGAAATTAATTTACAGGCTGATATTTTACACTGTAATGACTGGCAAACTGGTCCAGTTCCATATTTTTTAAATGTCAGATATAATTATGATCCGTTTTACTGGGACATGAGAACTGTTTATTCAATTCACAATCTAATGTATCAAGGTAGATTCTCTAAATATTCATTTGAAAGAATGGGATATTATATGGATGATAGAAATGATCTAAACTTCATGGAAATCGGAATAGGATATGGTGATGTAGTAAATACAGTAAGTCCGACTTATGCTGAAGAAATAAAATATGCATATTTTGGTGAAGGGCTTGAATGGATCACAAACAGAAAATATATTCATGGTATTTTAAACGGAATAGATACAGATGTATTTAACCCTGAAACAACAAAAGGGATAATTCACTTTAATAAAGAATCTTTAGATAAAAAACGAGAAAATAAATACTTATTACAAGAAAAATTAGGACTTCCAAAATCAGATGTTGCTCTAATTTCAATAATTTCAAGACTTGTTGAAGGAAAGGGATTGGATCTAGTATCTGCAGCTCTTGAAAATCTACTGCAATATGATGCAGTCCAAATTGTAATTTTAGGAAGTGGAGATAAATTTTACGAAGACTATTATAACCATCTAGCTTGGAAATATCCTGATAAATTCAAAGTTTATCTTGGTTACAATGGACAGCTTGCGAATGAAATTTATGCTGGAAGTGACATGTTTTTAATGCCTTCAAGATATGAACCTTGTGGACTTAGTCAAATGATTGCAATGAGATTTGGAACTATCCCAATCGTAAGGGAAACTGGTGGATTAAAAGATTCTGTCAAACCTTATAACATCTTTACAGATGAAGGAAATGGATTCTCATTCACAAACTTTAATGCAGATGACATGTTATTTACAATAAAAGTTGCAGAAGGAATTTATTATGATAGACCTGACATTTGGGAAAAATTAGTTAAAAGAAATATGGATTTAGATTTTTCTTGGGATAGATCTGCAAAAGAATATGAAAAACTTTATGAATTAGCTAAATCTTATTAATTATAAAAAATCAAATTTATACAAAAAATGGAGTAAAGCAATATTGTTAAACTCCATTTTTTTATTGTATTCAGACCTATTTAAAATTAAACCATAGATTCAGGGTTTGAGTAAAATTATCATAACTTTTGAGTTCAGTTTTAAAGCTATAAATAAAAAAAACTCCGCTAAGGAGAATATGACATGACAAAAATAAATTCAATTCTGCAAATAAAAAAATGGCGTCCCCGGTTGGACTCGAACCAACGACCCTCTGATTAACAGTCAGATGCTCTAACCGGCTGAGCTACGGAGACACACATATTTAAAAAAGTTTGGCAACTACCTATCTTCCCAGGACGAATCCAAGTATTTTAGGCACTAACAGACTTAACTGCCGGGTTCGAAATGTTTCCGGGTGTATCCCTGTCGTTATCATCACCAAACTAGATATATATACTGTCCATTAAGACAATGAGAAATAAATAGCAGCAGCAAAAGATTATCTTAAAAGCAGACGTAATATTAGTACTAGTCAGCTAAATGCATTGCTGCACTTACACCCCTAGCCTATCGACCATATGTTCTCTATGGATACTACGAATATTCATCTCAAAGCCGGCTTCCCGCTTAGATGCTTTCAGCGGTTATCCGTACCAGACGTGACTACTCAGCCATGCCACTGGCGTGACAACTGATACATCAGAGGTCTGTCCAACCCGGTCCTCTCGTACTAAGGTCAGATCTTTTCAATATTCAGGCGCCTGCAGTGGATAGGGACCGAACTGTCTCACGACGTTCTGAACCCAGCTCGCGTGCCTCTTTAATGGGCGAACAGCCCAACCCTTGGGACCTTCTCCAGCCCCAGGATGAGACGAGCCGACATCGAGGTGCCAAACACTTCCGTCGATATGGACTCTTGGGAAGTATCAGCCTGTTATCCCCGGGGTAGCTTTTATCCGTTGAGCGACGGTCCTTCCATACGGAACCGCCGGATCACTAACTCCTACTTTCGTACCTGCTCGACCCGTCAGTCTTGCAGTCAAGCTCCCTTATGCGTTTGCACTCTTAGGCTGATTTCCATCCAGCCTGAGGGAACCTTTGAACGCCTCCGTTACTCTTTGGGAGGCGACCGCCCCAGTCAAACTGCCCACCTAGCACTGTCTCCGTTGCCAGATTAGAATTCCGACAGCATATGGTTGGTATTCCAACAGCGACTCAGCAATGGCTGACGCCATCACATCACAGTCTCCCAACTATCCTATACACACATTGCCAGAACCCAATGCCAAGCTACAGTAAAGCTCCACGGGGTCTTTCCGTCCTACTGCAGGTAGCCGGTATCTTCACCGGCATTACAACTTCACCAGGTCTCCAGCCAAGACAGCTCTCAAATCATTTCACCATTCGTGCAGGTCGGAACTTACCCGACAAGGAATTTCGCTACCTTAGGACCGTTATAGTTACGGCCGCCGTTCACCGGGGCTTCAAATCGGAGCTCTCACTCCTCCTCTTAACCTTCCGGCACTGGGCAGGTGTCAGCCCATATACGTCGCCTTTCAGCTTAGCATAGACCTGTGTTTTTGGTAAACAGTTGCTTGAGACTCTTCACTGCGGCCTGTTTCCCCTGGGAGCGTTTCTCTCCTTCAGGTATGTCAGGCACCCCTTCTCCCGAAGTTACGGGGCTATTTTGCAGAGTTCCTTAGCTAGAGTTATCCTGTCGGCCTTAAGTTTCTCACTCTGTCCACCTGTGTCGGTTTACAGTACGGGCGCTGCTTCTCATCGATAGAAGTTTTTCTTGGCAGTGTAGGATCTGCGACTTATGCAAATGCACTTCCCCGTCAGGTCTCACGTTTAGGCGTGCGGATTTACCTGCACGCCCACGCTGGGCCCTTAGAAAGGCTAAACCGTCAGCCTTCTCGCATACCTTCCTGCGTCACTCCGTCTCTCAAGCGATAACAGCGGTACAGGAATATTAACCTGTTTTCCATTCGCCATCACAATTTTGCTTATGCTTAGGTCCCGACTTCCCCAGGGCGGACAAGCCTTCCCCTGGAAACCTTGGACTTCCGGCCGGCGGGATTCTCGCCCGCCTTCTCGCTACTCATTCCTGCATTCTCGCTTCTGATACCTCCAGGACGGCCTTGCGGCATCCCTTCGACGGCCTACAGAACGCTCTCCTACCAAGATACGGTGTATCTTCCGCAGCTTCGGTTTATGTCTTAGCCCCGTTACATCTTCGGCGCAGGCACTCTCGACCAGTGAGCTATTACGCACTCTTTCAAGGCATGGCTGCTTCTAAGCCAACCTCCTGGTTGTCTATGAATGTCCACCTCCTTTCCCACTTAGACATAATTAGGGACCTTAGCTGGCGGTCTGGGCTGTTCCCCTCTCGTCCGAGGACCTTGTCATCCACGGACTCACTCCTGAACATGATATATGGTATTCGCAGTTTGCTTGATTTCGGTAAGCAGTACGCCCCCTAGATCATACAGAGCTCTACCCCCACATATCTCAGTTCAAGGCTGCACCTAAATGCATTTCGGAGAGAACGAGCTATCTCCTAGTTCGATTGGCTTTTCACCCCTAGACCTATCTCATCTCCCAACTTTTCAACGGCGGTGAGTTCGGCCCTCCACTGAGTCTTACCTCAGCTTCAGCCTGGACAGGCCTAGATCACTAGGTTTCGCGTCTATGACTGGCGACTTGACGCCCTATTAAGACTTGGTTTCCCTTCGGCTCCGTCTATTAACCTTGCCACCAGCCATAACTCGCAGGATGATTAACCAAAATCCACGCAGTCACACATAAAGTGCTCCTACCGTTTGTAAGCACACGGTTTCAAATTCTGTTTCACTCCCTTGCTCAGGGTTCTTTTCACCTTTCCCTCACGGTACTCTTCACTATCGGTCAACAACAGTATTTAGCCTTACGTGATTTGGTCCACGCTGATTCACGCCAGATTCCTCGTGCCTGACGCTACTCGGGTGCTTCCAGTCTCCACATATGCTTTATGTTCTACAGGACTTTCACCTTCTTCGGTCCAGCTTCCCAACTGGTTCCACTTACACATATACAGATTAAACATTATGACAATCCGTTAATGGAAGTCCCGCAACCCCGTGCCAGCAACGCTGTCCGCTTGACACTGGCACGGTTTAGGCTTTTCCCTGTTCGCTCGCCGCTACTTGGGGAATCGTTTTTACTTTCTTTTCCTCCTGCTACTTAGATGTTTCAGTTCGCAGGCTTGCCGTTTTCACGCATGCCCTCCAGGCATGCAGGTTTACCCATTCGGAAATCCGGGGATCAATGATTATGTGCATCTTCTCCCGGCTTATCGCAGCTTATCACGTCCTTCATCGGCTGTTGCTGCCTAGGCATCCTCCGTGTGCCCTTATTAGCTTTTATATCCAGAATAACTTTTTACTCTAGTTTAGTTATAATCTTTTACCTACTATTCATTTCCCATTGTCCTAACAGTTATAAAGATATATAAAGAAGCAGTGCCTGTTTCTCCTTAGAAAGGAGGTGATCCATCCGCACCTTCCGGTACGGATACCTTGTTACGACTTCACCCCAATCACTATCCACACCTTAGATGCTTTCCTCCTTGCGGTTGGACCGGCAGCTTCAGGTGCAGACAACTCTCGTGGTGTGACGGGCGGTGTGTACAAGACCCGAGAACGTATTCACCGCAGCATTGCTGATCTGCGATTACTAGCGATTCCAGCTTCATGAAGTCGAGTTGCAGACTTCAATCCGAACTTGGACCGGCTTTAAAGATTGGCTTGGCGTTGCCGCCTTGCGGCTCTCTGTACCGGCCATTGTAGCACGTGTGTAGCCCAGATCATAAGGGGCATGATGACTTGACGTCATCCCCACCTTCCTCCTGCTCTTCGCAGGCAGTCTTGCTAGAGTTCCCAACCTAATGATGGCAACTAGCAATAGGGGTTGCGCTCGTTGCGGGACTTAACCCAACATCTCACGACACGAGCTGTCGACAGCCATGCACCACCTGTCTCTGCGTTCCCGGAGGCACAGCCTGCTCTCGCAGGCCTTCGCAGGATGTCAAGATCTGGTAAGGTTCCTCGCGTTGCGTCGAATTAAACCACATGCTCCACCGCTTGTGCGGGTCCCCGTCAATTCCTTTGAGTTTCAGCCTTGCGGCCGTACTCCCCAGGCGGATTACTTATCGCATTAGCTTCGGCACGGACACTCTTCATGCCCACACCCAGTAATCATCGTTTACAGCTAGGACTACCAGGGTATCTAATCCTGTTTGCTCCCCTAGCTTTCGCACTTCAGCGTCAGTTACCGTCCAGTGAACTATCTTCATCATCGGCATTCCTGCACATATCTACGAATTTCACCTCTACTCGTGCAGTTCCGTCCACCTCTCCAGTACTCTAGCCACATAGTTTCCAGGGCAGGCTTGCGGTTGAGCCGCAAGTTTTCACCCCAGACTTATCTGGCCGCCTAGATGCCCTTTATGCCCAATAATTCCGGATAACGCTTGCGACATACGTATTACCGCGGCTGCTGGCACGTATTTAGCCGTCGCTTCTTCTGCAGGTACCGTCATTTTTTTCTTCCCTGCTGAAAGCACTTTACAATCCGAAAACCTTCATCGTGCACACAGAATTGCTGGATCAGGGTTGCCCCCATTGTCCAATATTCCCCACTGCTGCCTCCCGTAGGAGTAAGGGCCGTATCTCAGTCCCCTTGTGGCCGTCCACCCTCTCAGGCCGGCTACCTATCATCGCCTTGGTGGGCCGTTACCCCACCAACAAGCTAATAGGACGCAAGGCTCTCCTGCAGCATCTCTTTTCATCAGGCTGGACATGAGTCCGCCTGACTTTACCAGGTCTTATCAGTCGTTTCCGTCTGTTATCCCTGACTGCAGGGCAAGTTCCTTACGCGTTACTCACCCGTCCGCCTTGGCTAGGCTGTGCAAGCACAGCTTCGCCAAAGACTTGCATGTGTTAAGCATTCTGTCAGCGTTCATCCTGAGCCAGGATCAAACTCTTCATTCAATATATACACATATATTTAAATTTCACCTAATTAGTCTTGACGTTATCTTTTTCAAGATACTTGACTTTATTGATTATACACTTAATTGCTTCTTTACATTATTAATATCTCTATTGTCCGTTGATACATTTTCGTATCGACAAGATATATATTATCATAAAAGAAAATGTTTGTCAACTACTTTTTTGAAAATTTTTTAAATGGCTTAAAAATTATAGTGGTTTTTTTGCTGGTATCCCAGTTTTTCTTGGGTATTTTTCACTTGTCTTTTTTAATTTTAAAATTTCTAATATTATTCTTTTATCTTCATTTTCTGGCAATTTAAATTCAAAAATATTATTTATTTTTGCATTTAAAATTTTTAAAGCCTTTTTAGATTCTTCTATTTCGTTTAAATTTAATTTTTGTGGCAGAAAACGGCCATTTACTTTTATAAATGGAATCATGTATTCTAAAATTATTCTTAGATTGGCCACTCCTCGACAAAGTGCAACATCATAGATTTCACGGTTATTTTTTATTAACTCTTCAGAACGTTCAAAACTTGTATTTACATTTTTTAAATTTAATTCTTTTATTACTTCATTTATAAAGTCTATTTTTTTTCTAACTGAATCAACTAATAAAAAATTTCTTTCTGGGTAATAAATAGCAAGTACAAGTCCTGGAAATCCTGCACCTGTCCCAACATCAATAAATGATTTTTCATTATCATTTATAACTTTTGTTAAAAATAATGAATCTACAAAGTGTTTTTCCAACATTCCTTTTTTATCTCTAATTGCTGTCAAATTCATGACTTGATTTTTTTTATATAAAAGTTCTAAAAATTTCATCATCTTTCCAATTTTTTCATTTTCCACTTTAATTTCTGATTTTTCAAGTAAACTTATAAAATATTCTTTAAAATCAATATTTTCCAATTTTTTCTCCTAATTTCTATTTTTCATTTTATTTTAAAACTCCATCCAGATACATCAACAATACTGAGATATCTGCTGGTGTTACTCCAGACATCCTAGATGCTTGCCCAACGTTATACGGCTGATTTTCCTTCAAACGTTGTTTCGCTTCTCTCGTAATTCCCTTCATTTTTTCATAATCAAAATCTTTAGGAATTTTTTTGTCATCAAGTTTATGCTGTTTTTCCATAATTTGCATTGCTTTGGCGATATAGCCTTCGTATTTTGTCTGAACTTCAATCTGATATTCAGTTTCAGCATCAAAACTTAAATTTGGTGCATTTTCAATAATTTCAGCAATGTACTTTATATCTTGATATGTCACTTTTGGACGACGCAAAATTTCTTTTAATGTAGTACCGCTCTTTAGACTTTCATTATATTTGTCAAGAATTTCCACGAGTCTTTCGTTGCTAGTTCCTAATTTTATATTTTCCAGTTTCTCCATAGTTTCTTTGACATTTTTTTTCTTTTCCTGCACAATGTCATAATATTTTTTATCCAAAAGTCCGATTTTATATGCCTTTTCAGAAAGCCTGATGTCAGCATTGTCTTCACGTAAAATAAGGCGGAATTCGGATCTTGCTGTAAACATTCTATATGGCTCAAATAATTCTTTGTTTATCAAATCATCTATCATCGTTCCGATATAAGAGCTTTCTCTATCCAAAATAAACGGTTCTTCTCCTTTTATTTTAAGAGCTGCATTAATTCCAGCAATAATTCCTTGTGCAGCCGCTTCTTCATAACCGCTTGTACCATTAACTTGCCCAGCCAGATAAAGCCCTTTTACTTTTCTTGTTTCAAGTGTGTAATCAAGTTCGCTTGGATCTATAATATCATATTCCACAGCATATCCATATCGCATTATATGGGCATTTTCAAGTCCATTAATTGTATTTACAATTTTTTGCTGCAAACTGGCAGGATAGCTTGTAGAAAGTCCGCTTATGTAAACTTCCGCTGTTTCAAAGCCTTCTGGCTCTAAAAATAAATGATGGCTATCTTTATCGTTAAATTTTACAACTTTGTCTTCAATTGACGGACAATATCTTGGTCCTGTGCTGCTTATACTTCCGTTATACATTGGTGCTTTGTCTAAATTATCAAGTATTATTTTATGTGTTGTTTCATTTGTTCTTGTTAAATAGCAAGATAATTGGGGTTTTTCCAAAATTTCGCTATTTGGAGTTCTCATTGAAAATTTTAATGGAACTCCTGTTATTCCAGGCTGCTCTTCAAGTTTTTCAAGATTTAACGTTCTAATATCAAGTCTTGGAGGAGTTCCTGTTTTAAATCTTCCCATTTTTAATCCTAATGACTTTAGTGAACTTGTCAAATCATCAGCAGATAATTCTCCCATTCTTCCGCCTTTTACACGTTTATCTCCAATATACAAAAGCCCTCTCAAAAATGTTCCTGTTGCAAGCACAACTGCTTTTGCAAAAAATTCCATTCCAGTTTTAGTTTTTATTCCCTTTACAACTTTTTCTATTCTTTTAGAACCATTTTCAACAATTTCAATTTCATCAACAATCAATTCCGTAACAATATCCTGTATAGTATCAAGATTTTCCTGATGTTCTATTGTTCTTTTCATCTCTCTTGCATAAATTTTTCTATCTGCCTGAGCTCTCAACGAACGAACTGCCGGTCCTTTCTTTGTATTTAAAATTCTCATCTGCACAAAACTTTTGTCCATATTTCGTCCAATTTCTCCACCTAAAGCATCAACTTCCTTAGCCAGATGACTTTTTGCAGGTCCTCCTACCGATGGATTGCAGGACATAACCCCTATATTATCAAGCGTTATCGTAAAAATTGCCGTTTTCAATCCTAATCTTGCCGATGCCAAAGCTGCTTCATTTCCCGCATGTCCAGCACCAACTACAATTACATCATAATTTCTCATTATATAATATGTAATTTTTTTATTTTAAAATTACATTCTCCTTTCGATTTTAAGTATACTTACATAATCCATTATATATTAATATTTTGTTTTTTTCAATGTGATATTTTTACAGATTTTTTATAAACTCATTTTTCTTAACTTTCATTATAACAAAATTATCAGCAATATCTTCTTTTTTATTTTTTTCTGTTAAAACTGTTGAATTAATAATTTTTACGACTTTTTTCATTTCCATTTTTTCACTTAATTCTGCTCGTTCTTCTTGTGCGTTTTCTAAAAAATATAGTTCAAAATGATTTCTTGTTTCAAGAATTCTCTGAATTTTATGTTTTTCAGCAAATAATTTTAATTTAATGCTTAAAATGAATTTTTTCATCTGTTCTGGAATTTTTCCAAACCTATCTATCACTTCATCAAGCAATTCAGCCAATTCCTCATTTGTTTCAAGCATTGCAAACCGCTTATAGATATTTAACCTTTCATCCTTTTCAATATACGTTTCAGGAATAAATCCTCTCTCATCCAGAATAATTTCTACATTTTCAATTTTTTCCACAAATTTGCCCTTTTGCCTACGAATTTCCTCATTTAACATTTTTATATACAAGTCATAGCCAAAAGTTTCAATCATTCCATGCTGCTTATCTCCCAAAATCTCCCCAGCGCCACGTATTTTCAAGTCTTCCATCGAAATTTGAAAACCGCCTGATTTTACCCCTTCCACTTTTAGCATACTTTCTTCCTTTTGCCGCCCCTGCTTTGTAATATTTCTCGTTTTTAATAAATAGCAGTATCCTTGCCTGTTGCTACGCCCTACACGCCCTTTCAGCTGATACACCTGCGATAATCCTAGTCCAGTAAAGTTTTCAATAAGAATTGTATTGGCATTTCCCACATCAATTCCATTTTCAATAATTGTAGAAGCAATTAAAATATCAAACTGCCCATTTTCAAAACGTAGTAATTTATCTTTAATTTCCTTTGGCGGAAGCTGTCCATTTATAAATTCGATTTTTACAAAGTCAGGCAGCATTTCCTTTAGTTCCTTCAATTTTTCCTTCATATTTTTTACATCGTTATAAATATAAAAAACTTGCCCGTCACGTGACAATTCACGTAAAATTGCCATTTTTATTGTTTCCTCATCCCAATCTAGAACTTCTGTTATAATGGGAAGCCGATTTGTCGGAGGCGTGTCAATTATGGAAATTTCACGAATTCCAAGCATCGCAAGGTTTAATGTACGTGGAATCGGAGTTGCAGTTAATGTTAGCACATCCAGCTTTTCCCGCCGTGCCTTCAGTTTTTCCTTGGCTTTTACACCAAATTTCTGCTCTTCATCAATAATCAGAAGCCCTAAATTGTTAAACTGAACATCATCGCTTAAAATCCTGTGAGTTCCAATAACTAAGTCAATAATTCCGCTTTTTAAGTTCTTCAAAATTTCCTTTGACTTATTTTTTGTAAGTCTTGACAAATTCTCAATCGTAATCGGATAATTTTCAAATCTTCTCTTAAACCGTTCAAAATGCTGTTCTGCAAGCACTGTAGTCGGAGCCACCATAACAACCTGCTTTCCATTGTCAATTGCTTTAAATGCGGCTCTCATTGCAACTTCAGTTTTCCCGTATCCAACATCTCCACAGACAATCCTGTCCATTATTTGTGGACTTTCCATATCCTTTTTCACATCATTTATGGCATTTTTCTGATCTTCTGTTTCCTCAAACGGAAAGTTCGCTTCAAAGTCCTCCTGCCACACAGTATCCTTCTGATATACAAAACCATTCTGGCTTTGCCTTCTTGCCTGTATTTTAATAAGTTCCGCCGCAAATTTCTGAATATCCTCTTCAATTTTCTTCCTTTTCCGTTTAAACCCACGTGTCCCCAGCCTAAATAACTGCGGTTCTATATCATTTGACACATATTTTTCCAGCCTGTCCATCTTTTCCACAGGAATATACAAAATATCCTCATCAGCATACTTAATTTTCAGGTAATCCCGCTCATCTATCGTCTGAATTCCCTTGTAAATTCCAACACCGTACTGAACGTGAATTACATAGTCGCCTTCGATTATTTGATTGACTTTCTTATATTTTACAGCTTTATTTGTTTTTTTCTTCCGCTCATAAATATATCCGTCAAGTTCCCTATCTGTCAGCACAAGAAAATTATTTTTATTATTTTTATTTTCATTAAAAATAAATCCTTCAAACAGCTCATATTTTTCAATTTCCAGATTATTTTCCTTTTCAGTTAAAATTTTACCGTATTCAGCCAATTTTTTTTCATAATTATTTGTAAAAATATAGACGTTTTCAGTTTTTGACAATTTTTCAAGCCTATTTTTATCTCTAAAAGTTTCAACCTGCTCCTGCGAAAAATTTTTAGTCTGTACAAAAATACTTTTCTTCTTTAGATTTTCATACCTTTTCCGATAAACTTCCTCCCGATTTCTATCCAGCAGTATAAATTCTTCCATTTTATAATCTAAAAGTTCTTCATTTTCAATAACAATCGTAATATCTTTCGCCTTTAATTCATCAATTAGCTCAATCAGCTCATAATTATTTCCAGAAAGCAAATTTCCAAAAATCTTAATTTTCTTTATTTTTTCCACAGAAATCTGACTGTCAATATCAAAAAACCTAATGCTTTCCAATTCATCCCCAAAGAACTCCAATCTCACGGGATTTTCCAAATCTGGCGGAAAAATGTCAAGAATATCCCCACGTCTGCTATATTGCCCTTTTTTCTCAATCAAATACGAATTTTCATATCCATTTTCCACAAGAAAATCCAAAATTTGTGGAAAACTGTATTCTTTTCCAATTTCAAATGAAAGAAACTTAACCTTTTCAAAAAAAACATCTAAAGTAATCTGTAAATTTACAAATAAAATAAACTGCTCCTGATTTTTTAAAATATCTAGCAATCTTATATTTATTCCTGTAATATCTTCCTTATTTTGTGAAATATTTTCAAAAATATCAATTATTTTTTTATTATTTTTAAAAATTTTTTTCAAAATATTTTCTTGATTTTCAGACATTTCATAATAATTTTCAAGCATTGAATAATAATTTTCCAAATTTCTATTGGATGTGGAAATATAAATTATCTTTTTCTTTTCCGAACATAATAAAAACCACGGAATTGCACCGCGGTAAAAATTATTTTCAGATTGTAAAATATCTTTTTCTTTATTTTTTAATTTATTTAAAAAACTTAAATTAAAGTTCATATAAAACCTTCCTATTTTTCTATCTGTTGTTATACAATCTCCATATTCCATAAACTATGTAAATATAAACAATATATGGCACAAATCCTAAAGTGTGCAAATATGAAACAGCAAAAACAAGCGCTATTATCAAAATTGCAAGACCAAGTCCTTGTATTATTTCAGCAAATGAAACTGTTTCAACTCCGAATACATTTGGTTTATAAATTGTATTTATTGGTCTTGTAAAAGGATTTAATATTAATACAGAATAGATAATCGCTTCTGCCTGGATTCCCATAAACCAGAATATAATTGTTGAAACTCCAGCAAGAAATCCAAAAAATACCTTCCCAAAACCATGCTGTGGAGTAGTAAAAGTATCTGTCAATACAAAAACTCCCATAAAAATCACTTCTCCAAGTGAAGTAGCCACATTAATATTTTGATTTGAAGCAATGTAATACCCAAAGAAAATTGTAACAAAAAACGATACAGGTATATGCCATGTTATTTTTGATCTAAAAAGCAAATATATGGCTCCTAAAACCATTGCAATTATCGAAAGTTCCCCAATTATCCCTCTATCTGTTAAAATTAAAGAGGGCAATGAAGTACTTTCAGAAATATTTAAAACTTCAGGATTAGCCCATGCTGCAGAATTTGAAGCAAGTACAGCCGGAAAAAATGTCAATACAAATAACTTTCCTAAAATTACTGGATTAAATATTTTCTTTTCTGTTTCTCCATATATAACTTTCCCAAACAATGTTGCCATTGCCCCTGCAAATGCCGCTACATAAAGCGGTGTAAATGGAGCAAGTGCCAGTCCTGTCAAAGCCCCTATTACTATTCCCGACAAATCCTTTAAAGTTTCTTTTTTTCTTTGTATTAATAATGAAAATATCACTTCTGCCAATTCTGATGCAACAACTGCCGACAATATTACCAAAATAGGCGTTACCTGGTAAACTAAAAATGCAGCAAGCAGCATTGGAATCAGGGATATTAAAATATCTATATTCGTTTTTGCTATATTTTCCTGCAATTCCCTTCTTTTACTTCTAAACATATTAAAATTTCACTACCTTTCCTTTTATAGTTTGTTTTTCTAATTTAAGATCATTTTCTACTCTCTAAATATTTGACAATCTAACTTTTTTGTTTCAACAAGGGGTCGAATCCCCTTGCCTTACAATACTTATCTTACTAAATAAATTTCCAAACAAGTTTAATATTAGATTTCATAAATTTTATCCTTATTCTGAAGAACTTGAATCTCCGCCACCTGTTGAAGTTCCTCCAGAACTGCTGCTTCCGCCACTATTTCCTCCACTGGCTGGTTTTGCAGAAGAATCTTGAGATTTAACATGTGAAGATTTATGCGATGATGATGAATTATTTTTCAAACGGCTATGTTTTGGTTCCTTATAAAAGCTATACTGGTTACTTTTTTTATATTTTTTACTTCCTTTTTTGCCGCTAGTCTTATTATTTGCATCAAGTGCATATTCTGGATTAACAGCCTTGTTTTGTGCTGAATTTGGATTATTAGGCACTGCATTTTGCTGTGGTTGTGGTGGCTGCTGCTGTGTTGATTGTGGTTGTGGTTGTGTCGCCGCTGCTGGAGCAGGTTGTTGAACTGGCTGTGGTTGTGGTTGTGCCGGTTTTTGTTCAACTTTTTTATTTTCTTCTTTTTTTGCCACCTCTTTCTTATTGTCTGTTTTTACAGCTTTATTTTTCTTGCCAACTATACTTTTTCCAACTTCCTTTGTTCCATCCTCTAGTTTTTTTACTAGGCCCTTTGAATTTTTTGAATCCTGACTTCCAAATGCCACTAGCACAACTGACATTAAAAACAGGAAAATTCCTTTAATCTGTTTCATCTTTCGTCTCCTTATTCTAATAAATATTAGCTTTTACTATTAAAATCGAAATTTTTATTATATAATGCTTTGTAAATTCCATTTTTATTTAACAATTCATTATGATTTCCAACTTCTTTTATTTCACCCTTTTGTATCACTACTATTTTATTACTATTTTCGATTGTTGTCAACCTATGGGCGATAACAAATGTAGTTTTTCCATCCATAAGTTTTTCAAGCGCATCTTGAACTAGCTTTTCAGACTCATTATCAAGGGCAGAAGTCGCTTCATCTAAAATTAATATTTGAGGATTTTCTAAGATTGCACGTGCAATTGCAATCCTCTGCTTCTGTCCACCAGACAGCTTCACTCCACGCTCTCCAATTTCTGTATTATAACCATCAGAAAGATTTTCAATAAATTCGTGTGCATTTGCCTGTTTTGCTGCCTCCACAATTTCCTCAAAAGTAGCATTTTGACGGCTATATTTTATATTGCTAAGTATAGTTCCAGAAAATAAAAATGTTTCTTGCGGCACAATTCCAATTGCTTTACGTAAACTCTTTATTTCATAATCTCTAATATCAATTCCATCAATTTTTAATGAACCGCCTGATACATCAAAAAACCTAGGTATCAGGTTTACAAGTGTCGATTTCCCTCCACCTGAATTTCCAACAAAGGCAATTGTTTCACCCTTTTTAACATCCAAATTAATATTTTTCAATATTTTTTCAGTACTGTCCTTATATTTAAAATCTACATTTTCAAAAGTTATATCTCTTGCAAAGTTTTCAAATTTTATACAATCTTTCTTATTTACAATAGCCGGCACTTCTTCTAAAATTTCAGAAACTCTTGTAATAGAAGATATATTTGCACTTATGGAATTAAATCTTGTCATTGCACGTCTTGCAGGCGTATACATTGATGAAATTGCCCCTACTATCGTAATAAAATCTCCAGGTGTGAAATTTTTTGCCCTTAAAACTCGGTAGCCACTAAACATTAGCAGTAACGCTATAATTATATAATTCATAGCTTCCATTATTGAATTTGCTTTTGCATTATATCTGGCAGATTTCACAGCAATTTTCTTTAAATTAATGTTTTTCTTTTTAAAATCATTTATCTCATGCTTTTCTGTCGCAAATGCCCTAATAACTCTAATTCCAGATAATGTTTCCTGTAATTTGGAATTAAGGCTGTCCAATGCTTCTTGCCTTTGTTTTCCCGATCGTTTTAGTCTTTTGGCATATTTTCTTACTGTAACGATAAGAATAGGAGTAACAATCATAACACCCAAAGTTAAATCAAAATCTATATAAAAGGCTATCCCAAGGCAAAGTACTAATTTTATTACTTCAGGTATCATATTAAAAACTTCTAATATAATTGAATTTATATTGCTGGGATCTGTCATAGTACGTGTCATCATATCTCCTATTTTTTTCCCAGAAAAATATTCCATATCCAGAGTCTGTATTTTATTATAAATATCGGTAACGATATCTTTATAAATAGAAGATGAAATTACTGTTGAAAAAATTGTATTCCAGTACATAAGTATTGCACCAATCGCTGCAAGCATTATCATTGCACCTGCCGCATATAATATATCTTTTTCGCTTTTTCCTGAAATTCCTTTGTCAAATAACCTTTTTATTAATGCTATTGGAGCCGAGGAAACAAGCGATGACATTGTTGCAAGCAAAATATTAAGGATAATTAATATATAATATTTTTTTATGTATTTTTTCAGTTTTAAAATTTCTCCAAAATCTAATTTTACTATTTTCATAAATTTACCTTTCATTTTTATTTTTTGTATTTCTTATTTTTCTATGTTTCCAAATTGGGCAAGCAGTTTTGGGTGTACCTTTGTTCCAAAAAAATCTATTTTTCTAGCATTTTTAATATCCCACACAGCAGTAGAATAAATTGTTGCAACCGTATCAAAATATACTCCCATATATTCAAATATCTGAAAAGGTATTTTACTTGTAAATATTTCCATTTCCGGAAATTCATCTTTATATGTAAAAATCCCCCTTGGATGCAATTTAAACAACATATCGCTTTCATTGTAATTTTTAAATATTTTTTTATATAGCTCAACTGTTTCTTTATGTGTAAGAGATTCATCTTCCTCTAGCGGCTGACTTAAAAAAACAACTTTTTTATTTCTTTCATTTTTGTTCTCTCCTAATGCTTTTTGAATATTTTTCTATAAATTGCTGTAGATCCATCAGTCAATTCATTCTTAAATTCATCAAAATTCTCAAAATCATCTCCGCTCACACGATAAATCCAGTCTTTATTAAGCTTTAAGGAATTTACGCCCTTTCTAGTTGTTATAAAAATATCCACTCCCAATTTTTTTATATCATCTCTATTGCCTTTATATCGATGTCCCCAAGGATAAGCCAGACAATCTGGAATTTTTCCCAATTTTTCACTAATAATTTTTTTATTTTCCAAAATTTCAAATTTCACAGTTTCTTTAAATTGTTCTTCACTAATTTTATCAAAAAACTCATCTTTTCTTTCTTTAAATAATTTATTCAAAAATTCCTTTTTTTCCTTTTCAGACATATTATTCTCTTGAGGTTCCACAATATTTCTATACTTTTCCACAAAATCCTTTTTAGCCTTATAGCCAGGAATAGAAATCTTGCTTCGCAATTTAAACACAGGAAGTCCATTTAATTTTCCAGCATCCCTTTTTTCATCATAATTTCCATCAAAAAACAGGCTATAGCTTTCTCTTTTAAAATATGGTGAACTTTCCTCATCATAAAAATCCAGAACATCAATATTCTTTATTGTCAGCTGATGCGAATGTGTGTGAAGCTGAAAATCAACTAGTCCGCTTTCATACATTTCCCTAATTTCAGCCCAGTTTAAATAAGCATCATCCTTTTCAATAAACTTTGTATTCAAAAATATTGTAGCCTTCATATTATATTTTTTTAAAATTGGAAAAGCCAAAGTATAATTATTTTTATATCCATCATCAAAAGTTATAAGTATTGAATTTTTCGGCAACTTATAATCTAATCCCTTCAATTCCTCCATTTTAAAAGTCTTTTTATCCTTTATCCACTTTATATGCTCTTCAAATTCATCCACAAAAATTCCGCCTTTTCCCTTTTCACTGTCAACACTGTGATACATAAGGCATAAAACAAAATTTTTCCTAGTTTTATTATATACAATAAATGCCAAAAACAGCAAAATTATTATTAAAAATAAATATATCATCTTTCCCTCCCTTCAAGTTATAACTTACCTCTTAGCTTCAAAATTTTTGCTCTAATTTTTTTAATCAACCTATCAATCTTAAAATTCAGAACTGTATTTTTTCTCCTGTTGCTAAAATGCACATGCCTTTTATTCCCAATATGGGTCACATAAGGCTCCTTAAAAAATACCGCTTTAAATCCACGTTCCTTGTAAAAATTCGACAAAACTTCCTCATATCGCTGATTTTCCAATTTCTCGTGAAGCCCAAACAAATCCATATCTTTTTTTCTTCTCAAGGCTGGATTGTAAGTAAATATTTCTCCCTTTACATTGTAGTAATGCTCCCCTTTTTTTGAAACATAATCTTTATCATAAAAAAAATCTTCCTTAAAATCTTCCTTTGAACGAAGCCCAACAACTAAAATTTTTTCATCCTCCTCCATTACTTCCATTGACTTTTCAATAAATCCACTTTTAAGAAATTTCCAGTCATCTTCACAATGGAAAATATATTCAGTATCAATTTCACGATAAGCCTTGTCAATTGATTTTAGCTGCCCTAACCGTGTTTCATTTACTATCAGCCTAAAATCTTGATTTTTACCATCATATTTTGAAATCAGCCTTTCCAGTTTTTTCCCTTCTGTACTGTCTTCTGTTATTATTATTTTCTTAATCGGATAAGTATTGCATTCAAAAAAGCTGTCAAGCGTTTCTTCCAGCAAATCAAATCTCCCGCAGCTAGTTATTACCAGCGTTACTTCCTTCATATCTATCAAGCCCCTTCTTAGCCATTGTTTTTCTGCTTTTTATAGCCTCCACCAAATATTCATCATTTTTCTTCAGCCTGCTTCTGTCATTTTCATTATGATACAGATGACAAGTCAATGCCTCAAATTTTAATTTTTTCTTTTTACATCCAATATTAAATAGCCTTACAGCAAGTTCACTATCTTCCCTTCCCCAACCTTCTATTTCCTCCTCAAATCCGTTCACTTTAATTAGATCCTCCTTGAAAAAGGACATATTGCAAGACCTTATTCCACGTAAATTGCTATCTACTTTTGTAAATATTTTAGAAAGAATTTTACTTCTTATCATATTTATATTATTCTTTACACCTTTGCTAAAAATATTTATTCTTTTGCCTTCCATTATCTTCTTTGCCGCAACTGCCGAAGTTATAACTCTTGATCCTTGAATGAAGCAGCCTTTTTTCATATTTTTTATATGATCTTCAACAAAATGCCTGTTCAGTACTAAATCACCATCTATTATTATTATATAATTTCCAGATGCCTTGCTTATCGCCCTGTTTCTTGACATTCCAGCCCGAAATCCCTTATCTTCCTGCCAAGAATGAATAATATTGCTTTGCGGACAGCTTTCCTGAAATCTCTTTACAAGATCTATTGTTTCCTGCTTTGAGCCGTCATCGGCAACTATTATTTCCTTTGGAGCAACAGTCTGATCTAACACGCTATTCAGACATACTTCCAGAGCTTTCGGCCAATTGTAGGTAGTAATAACGAGAGAAGTGTCATTTCCCAAATTATTATAATATTCTTCACGTAATTTTGTATATTTTGTCATTGTGTAGATGGAACTGTACTTGGCAAGCAGGTAGCCTTCATATCCATCCATAAATCCAAGCTGCAAAATATACATTCTAAAAAATCTGAACATCATTTTTGAATATATTTTTATAAAGTTCGGATTTTTCCCATTTTTTATATATTCTTTTGCACTTTGTGAAGTATACCTGTTTAATTTTTCAAGAAATTCCTCAATGCTGTCGTAAGTATAATGAATTATCATTTCCTTTATTTTTTTTATTTTACTGTCAGTCTGATATTGTTCATGAACTTCACGGCTGCTTATTTTTACTTTTCCGTTTTTCCACAGCCTGATTACATAATCATCCCATCCGCCAAATTTTATTTCCCTTTTAAATGCAATATTTCTCAATTTTATTTTATAAACATCGCTTGATGGATTTTCACTATTGATAATTGTTTTTATCTTTTCCTTTAGCTGCGTTGATATTACTTCATCAGCATCTATTAATAAAATCCATTTGCCTTTACATTTTTCCAGGACAGAATTTTTTTGCGGACCGTATCCCTTCCATTTTTCCACAAAAACCTTTGCACCCTTTGAAAGTGCAATTTCCACAGTCCTGTCTGTACTTTCACTATCAACGATTATTATCTCATCAGCAATTTCCCTCACAGAATCCAAAGTTTT
Source organism: Leptotrichia sp. oral taxon 417 (assembly GCF_013394865.1). Taxonomy (NCBI): domain Bacteria; kingdom Fusobacteriati; phylum Fusobacteriota; class Fusobacteriia; order Fusobacteriales; family Leptotrichiaceae; genus Leptotrichia; species Leptotrichia sp. oral taxon 417. The sequence continues at coordinate 27,439 of NZ_JABXYV010000001.1, forward strand.
TCCAATCCTGTTCTCCTCATTAAAAGTTATTATTCCTACAGATAGTTTCATAAGCCCTTCTCCCATTTCATATTTTATAGTCATTTGTAAAAGTATAAGAACACAATATTTTTATGCTTGACTTTCTTAGTCTTCGCCACTCTCTGACAAGGCTTATAAATACTGCTTTTAATTCATTTACTTTTGCAATCGCCTGCACATTTTATTAGATATTTACAAAAACCTACAAAATTCTACATATTTTTATAATTTAATTTATCAAATACTTTTTCAAAATCTACATCATTGATCCGTTTTTCAGTATAGTCAACTAATATATTGCCTTCTTCTTTTATCCGCCATTTATTCTTATTAATTTTCAGTCCATAAAAAGCCATTATTTTTTTATTCAGCCCTTCGGCAATATGCAAGATGGCAGTATCCAGCGATACCACCAAATCACTATTTTTAATTATAGATATTGAGTCAAGTACCGTTCTGGACTTTTCAAAAAATAAAATATTTTTATTATCTGTCTTTTCAAGTATATTATAAATCGTTTCCCTGTCATTTGGAGAATCCAGAATTATAATCCTATGATCCCTATACATTTCACTTAGCCTTCTTATTATAACTAAGGCAACTTCCTCATTTATTTTTCTTCCTCTAGAGGCTCCAAAAAAGTTTAATGCAATTATTTTCTCGCTAACATTGTTTTCATCTAAAAATTTTTTTACATTTCTTTCTGAATCTTTGGAAACTGGAACATCATAAGCTGTATCCTTTATTTCAATATTCACTTTCTTCATCATCCGCTTATAAATTTCAATCATTTTTAAAGTGTTATTCTGTCTTACATTCTTATTATATATTTTATAGCCGTCTTTATTATATCCAACATTAACTTTGGCATTTACCCTGTTTATAAGATAAACCTGCTTATACTTCAAACCTTCCGTCGAATCAAGCAATACATCATAATTATTTTTTTTCAGTATTCGTGCAATTTTTCTCCATTCAAAAAATTTTTTCCTGTCAAATATATAGTATTCATCTATATTCTTATTTAATTTCAGTAAATCTTCTAAAGATTTGTCAGAAACAACATCTATTTTTATATTAGGATAATATTTTTTTATTTCTCTAAAGATAAATGAACTTATTATATAATCTCCTATTTTTCCATCTGTCCTTAAAAATAAAATCCTGTTTATTTTTGATGGATCTAAATCTGCATCTTTTTTTCTCTTATCAAATATCCTGCTTAATATTTCATTTTTTTTATCAACTAATTTATCTCTATATGGTCTATAAAATTTCCAGTTTATTTTACTCATTAAATTCTCATTCCTTATGTAAATATTATTTTATCTACGTTAATTCAAGGATAACGTATAATTCTAATTCTCCTTTGTTTCTTTTATTTCATCTATCTTGCCGTTTAGCCATCTTATCGGCTCTGATAACGAAAAACCATAAGTCTGGTTATGATTCCCCTGCATTTTTGAAATTACCTGCAAGCTGTCAGCTGTTGTTTTAGGTGACCATCTGCATAAGTTATATTTATCATTCGCATAAAAGCTCAGCAAAGGCTTATCCAAAGAAGAGACAACGTGAATTGCGCCGCCATCAACTCCAATTGCTAAATCAGCTGCAGCTGCAAATAAAACAAAATCCCTGATGCTAAATTCCCTAGATAAAGAAATGTCTAAATTTTTATTTATGTTATTCATTAACTTTCTATAATATTCTTCACTTCCAGCAGTTTTTCCCATAATAATTTTTACATTTTTCATCTTCTCATCTTCGATATTATTTAATAATTCAGCCACTTCTTCAGGTTTCATTTCTCTGTCGCTTCCTTGTGGAACAAGTAAAATTTTTACTTTTTGAGTTTTTTCAGAATCAGCTTCCCAAAATTTTTCCATTTTATCAATATCTTTTTTTAAAAGTTCAATATGCGGCTTTTCTCCTTCTATTTTAAAATATTTAGAAAATTCAGAACCTATTAAATAATCTATAATATGGGTTTCAACAGGTGGAGTACAGTCAAAATCATAATTTTTCACGTTTTTTCTATTATAATAATGCCCCTCGTCACTTTCTCCGAAAATCATTGTAATTTTTGGACTTAACACTTTCTTCCAAATCATCCGCTTTGTATTTTCCTTACTTAAAAAATCAAGTAATACATCCCATTTTTTATGATTTTTAAGTACATCATTCCGCTTCACAATATTATCTATTATTTTTTCATTCTCATTGCATAATTTGGCAAATTCCATATTTCTGCTTGTCACTACTAATCCTAATTTAACATTACGATACATTTTTTTTAACTGTCTTGCATAGCAAAAAGACATTAGAGTATCTCCGATGGAATCCTTAGGATTTATAAGTATTGATTTCACATTTTTTAAGTTAATATTTTTATGTCTTTTTTTAGCACCAAATAGCCATATTATTATTTTAGATTTTATTCCATTAACTATACTCATCATGTACCCTTTCTTTACATTATTCTAAATAGCTATTTATATTACTTTTAAAAATTTGTATTTTCTATTAATTCCTTTAGTTTTGCTTTATTACTTTCCATTGAAAAATCATCAGCTCGAATTAATGATATTTTCTTATAATTTTCATATTTTTCATTATTATTTATTAATTCGTAAACTTTTTCCACAAACATGTCTTTATCATTTAACGGAATAAGTTCACCATATTCACTATTTCCCCCCAATATATCCTTTGGACCCGTAGGGCAGTCATAGGCCACAACAGGCGTTCCAAAAGCAAGGCTTTCCAGCAGTACAGTCGGCAATCCTTCATATTTTGCAGTATGTACAAATAATTTTGCATTTTTAAAAAATGGATATGGGTTTTCAATTTGTCCAAGCAAGATTACATCATTTTCCAGATTATATTCCTTAATTTTCTGCTTAATCAATTCTACTTTTTCCCCGTTTCCAATAAAATAAAGTTTCTCCTTTATTCCTCGTTGCTTTAATTTATAATAAATGTCAACAAGATGTTCAGGCTGTTTTTGCTGTGTCAATCGTGACACCTGTAAAAAATAATTCTCTTTTAAATATTTTTCATAGTCAGGATTTACATTCTCTGCCTTTTCTCTAATTACTTTAAGATTTATTGGATTGTAGACTAATTCCACTTTAGTTTTATCCATTCCTAAAATATCCACAAACTCATTTCTCATTGTATCACATATTGCCAGTATTTTATCATATTTTTTATATTGTTTTTTATATTTTTCTATTTTGTCTGCACTTAGCTGTTCTCCAAAAGTAAGTGAAAAATGAATCCAGGCAAATACAGGAATTGCTATGTCAAAATCTTTATATTTCAACAAATTTGAAGAATAATCAATAACAACATCATAGTTTTTTTCTTTTATTCTCTTTTCCACTTTTTTTAAATAAGTTGTTTTTGCCCGTAGCCTAAAAATTTCCTTAACAATTTTGCTTTTTCCATCATAATTTTTAAATAAAAATTCATAATTCACCTTTTCTGGAATTTCATTTTCAAATAAATTATTTTTTCCATGATTCCAAGTTATAAGCAAATCAACATCATAATTCAGTTCAACCAAATTTTTTAAAACATTAAGTAAAACTCTCTCTTCTCCTCCCATGCTCAAATGACCATGTAATACCAGTACTTTCATATTTTTTCATCCTTTTTTATTTTTTCCAAGTCTATTCTATTTCATACATTTTTTCAAAATATTCAAAAAAAGTTCCATCTTTCTTTCTTTTACTATTTTCTATTTTAAAAGACAATTTATGAATACTTGATTTTTTTGTTATTTCTTGTAATTTATCTTCAGAATATTTATCAAACCATACTCTAAACATTTCATGAGGAAAAGTATCAGATATAACTTGACATTGTTCCTTTTTATAATAATTTTCTATTAATTCGTTATAAAGTATCTGCAAAATAAAATAATTTGGAACTGAATCGTTGTTTTCCCAAAAAATCATTAACATATCTAATAACGTATTAATAACTTTGTTATTTTTATGTGAGAAAATAACACTGCTTAGCATTCTTACCTTCGATTTTTTACTCCAAGAAAAATAAATTGAATCATAATCTTCCCATTCTTTTTTATTTTCCAAATTCTCATCCCTTTGAAATAAAAAATAATCCATTTCAAAATATTTTTCAGACAAATAATCTGTCAAAAGTATTGTCGCATCCATCCATACACCACCATAATTACTCAGCAATGCAAGCCTTAATATATCTGAAAAGTGAGCATATCCCATTCTTTTATCATTTAATTTTTCCAAAATATATTCTGGAATATCAAGATATTCCTTCATACTTTCATTATCCAGACGAATTACAGTATAATCCCTGCCATATTTCTCCATAGATTTATAGCAAATTTTTACAACGCTAGGTAATTTTTCATAATCCCAGCCTTGCCCCCAAAATTGCCATATTATGTTCTTATCTGCCAATGTCTTTTTTGGCTTAACTTTTTTTCCCATAACTTTATTTTCAAAGTAATCCTTTAAAATATTATCCCAATCCTTTGCAATTGTTTTTTGATTCAAAAGATACACATTACTTTGTAATTTGTCATATATTTTTTTTGGCAATAATTCTTTATACACATATTTATAGGGCTTTTTATTTAATTTTTCGTTAAGTTTGTAAATTTTGCTGTTAGAAAATTTATATTTCTCCATTTTCACGCTCCTGTTATTTATATAGTAAAACTACTTTGATTAATTCGATCTCACCAATTGAAAATTCAAACATAATATTTAAACTAAAAATAGTAGAACATCATTTTTCATTTTCAAAATTTAAAGTCTTCTGATTTTTTATATTTCTGTACAAATAGTCAATAAAAAATATTAGTACAGTTAAAGTTATTACTAAATGCTTATCATTCAAATTGTCATCTGTCATCCCTTGAATTATCCAGGCTATAAAAGAAACTTTAGTACCTATTTCAAATGCAGTTATTTTTGTATTCCTATCATATTTATAAAAATTTATCTTAAATAATTTTATTAATAAATTTATAATTATCAAAATAAAAAACACAAAGCCTAAAATTCCAAAATCCAGTAAATATTGCAGATATGAATTATGTGAAGCTACATAATGCTGAGTCCGCAATTTATTTCCAGTAAGAAAATATTTATATACATAATCGCTAACTCCTATTTTTTTATAATAATCCAAATTAAATTTTTTTCTTTCCTCAGCTCTCCAGCCATATAGCGGTTTCTGTTTAAAAGCTTCTGCTCCAGTTTTCCAGAAAATTACTCTTAAATTACTCGATGGATCATTTTTATATTTAACTATGTATTGTATTCTATTCGAGATTGAAACTGGCAATGCAAAGTAGCCTGTAAAGCACATTAGAACAGCGGCTAATACATATCTTTTTCTTTTTTTATACATAATATACAAAATTGTAGGAAGTAAAGAAATATAAACCATTTTTGATCTATTTACAATAACTATGAATAAAACTAGAATTGACATTATAGCCAAATAAATCTTTATCATTTTATTTTTTTTATTATCTTCATTCTTGTAAAATAATAAAAAAGACATCAAATATAAAAGTATTATACACATAATATTTGCAAAATCCTGAACAGTTAAAATAGCAGTAACTCTCGGATATTCAAACCCTACAGGATGTGCCCATTCATTATAATTTTTTATAAAATTAATAATTGCTAAAATTAAGATTATTGTTCCACCAAATAAAAATGACTTTAAAAAATTAAAAATTCTTTTATTGTCATTTATAAAATATGCTAACGGAAAAAAAATTAAATATCTTAAGTTATAATTATCTAACCGTGATCCTATTCCGCCGTCAAATGCCGCTATTATAAACGACATAGCTACAAACACGACTAATAATACTGAAAATTTTACATCTATTTTAGAAAAAAAATCCTTCCGATTCTTTTTAAAAAACATTGAAACTGCAAATGTCAATAACAATAACGGAATTACAACATTATTCTCAAACTTTTCAGATAAAAATAAAGAAACTCCAGTTAACAGACAAAAAATAAACCCCACCTTATTTATAATTAAATTTATTTTTTCGTTATTCATATTTACTCCTTTTTTATAATCATTTACAAAAGCCTAAAAATTCCATAAAATACGACCTTTGTTTTTTTCCGCTCCCTTGCAAGGTATTTATCCCTGCTTTTATAGTTTTTTAAATATGATTTATAATTTCTTCATAGACTCTTTCTATGCTAATCTCAGGTATCCCCTTATAATAATCCTTCCTATACTCATGCTGATGTACTGGAATTTTTACAATATTATTCTCATAAAACTCATTATCCTCAATAACATTACTTTTTTCCTTCCAAGGGAAAAATCCCAATGAACGTTTTCCAGGTCCAAAAATCCCAATTACAAAGGGTTTTTCAAATCCGCTGGCAATATGAATTGGAGAACTGTCATTCCCTACAACAACATCAGCCCTTGAAATCAAGGCCCCAAATTCAACAAGGTTAATTTCTCCACGAAAATCAATAACATTTTTATCATTCTCAAAATTTAGGGGCAGTTCCTTTTCAGCTTTTGAACCAGTTATTCCTATAAAATAATTTTTATTTTTCTTCAATTTTTCAATAACTAAACGATATTTTTCTATAGGCCACATTTTTTCAGGTCTTTGGCTTCCAGGAGCGATTAATATTAACTTTTGCCCTTCATTTCCAAAATATCCATTATTTTCCAAAATTCTGTCAATTTTTGCAAAATCCTCCTTTGCAGGATAAATTCTAATCGGAATTTTTCCCCCTTTGTATTCCACCAAATCAAGCAATCTTTCCACTTCATGCTTTTTCATGTCATAATGAACTTTCTTATTTAGCAAAAATGAGCCTGTCGCCACATCAAATCCAGCAATATTCGGAATTTTTGCCAGTTTTGCAAGCAATATCGACTTTATAAATCTATGCGGTATTACTGCATAATCATATTTTTTTTGCTTCAAGATTTTTAATACTCTCAAAAATCCCTTTATTCCCTTATCTTTTCCCTTTTTATCATAAAGAATTATTTCATTCAAATTGGGATTATTGCTTATAACGCTCTTATTTGCCGGCAATGTCAAATAATCAATCTCTGATTTCGGATACATTTCCTTCAGTCTTTGAATCAATGGCGTAGACAAGACAATATCTCCAATAAATGCCGTATGTATTACCAATATTTTCATTTTTTCTCCTTAATCTGTATACAGAGTTATTATATCACATTTAGTGTCTTTTTATAATAGTTATTTTTACATTTTAGATTAACTTGTGCTAAATTTCTTTTAAAAAATAACAAAAAAAAGACATAGCTTATGATTAAATTCACTAAGTTATGTCCTTACCAATATTTTGGAATAAAACTAAAAAATAATTCAAATTATTTCAATACTTTTGACTCGAATTTTTTTCCACCATAATATAACATATATTTCTTATCTTGCAATGCTCCAGGATTTACAAATATTATACCATTTTTTTCTGCAAAGTATTCTTTGTGTGTATGTCCAAAAACACAAATTTCAGCCTTTTCCAAATGTGCCTTTTTCTCTAGTTCTTCAAGTGTCCGTTTCACATTATACAAGTGTCCATGTGTAAGAAATACCTTTTTCCCCATCAAGTCAAATATTCTCGTATCTCTGGACTCATAATCATCCATATCAGTATTCCCCTTTACAATAGCAAAAAGTACATCCCTATAAACTAATGACATATCAATTGCATCGGTGCTGTGATCTCCTGCAAAAATTACGATTTCTGGATTTTCCAGCTCCATCACCTGCTGAAAATAATCAAGTCTTCTGTGACTATCCGAACAAATTAATACTTTCATTAAATCTCCTCTCTCCATCTTTTAATTTTTCCCTACTGAAAAATTTTTTTATTATATACTCAAACCTCTTTAAAATCAAACTGCCAAAACTAGACAACCTAAAAATTTTCAAAAAATTAGTTGCCATTTCAATCTAACTTATAAACAGTTTTATCATCTTATTAGAGTGAACTACTCCCCCTTTTAGAAGCGGGAACTTCTTGGGAAGTATCTGCACATGACTAGCCAAATATATTTACCAAGCTCTTCGGACAGTTCCTGCCCTGTTTTTTGTTTCTTACTTAACAATAAAATTACTTTGAAATTATTTTGAATGTTACAATTATTTTTCTCAAAAATAAATATTTATATAATTTGATATTTAATTTTATAATCTTCTAAATAAATTTGCTATATTTTTTAATTTTATACTAATTTTTATCTGCTTTTTGTATATGTTCAATCATAGATTTTTTAATAAAGTTGCATTTATTATAATCTAAAATAGTTTATTACTAATATTATTTTTATTATATTTTCCTTTTATATTAAAAATAAATTAATATTATTTAATTGTTCCAGTTAAAAATCAAAAAAAAGAGGAAGAGCATATTTTAAAAATTTAGGAATACCCAAACAGCTATTACAAACTGTTTGAGTAATATCCATTATTATTTGTGATTAATTTTCTAAACAATGAAAATCGGTTTTTGAAGATTTTCAAGTATTCTAACTCCAAGTTTACCAGTAATTCTTTCAACCATTACTGTATACCGTAAATCTCCCATTAAAACTAAATCATAATTTTGAGATTCATTCATAATTGTCTTAAATGTATCTCCTTTTTTGTGAATGAGGTTATAGTTTTCTCCAAATCTTTGAGCTAGGCTGTTTTCATCATCTTCTTCAACATTTACACGCAGCACATTTACCTTTTGCTCACCAAATATATGGAAAAAAGTAAATAATGTCTTATTTGCATTATAAGCCCCGTCATCAAGCAATACTAAATTATCCAGTCTGAAATTTTCCACATTTGGTAAAATAATTAATGGCTTGAATATGCTTCTTAAAATTTCCTTTAATACAGGAGTTACTTTTTCATTTTTTACAAGCACAAGCAAATCATATTTTTTCAATTCTTCCAGGATAATTTCAGAAGTTTCTCCATCCTTTGTGTAAAAATTTGAAATATCAGCTGTCATTTTTTCCTTTATTTTTTTTACAGTTTTTTCTTCCAGTTCCCTATATTCCTTAAAGGCATAATTTGCTCCGATATTTAGCCCCATACCTTCAATGCTCACAGGAAAAACTTCGTATTTTAAGACATCCTTGATGTAAATAACATCAATTTCAACATCATATTTTTTCTTAAAAATTCCCGCAAAATTAACCAATGGCTGTATTTCATTTTCTGCTGTAACTAAAAATAATGCTTTTTTTTGTAACATTTTAACCACTTCCTTATTATGATAATTTTATTTAACCTATTTTTCTTCACTAAAGTCAGGAGCTTCTGTAATTTTTACAACAGAGGCAATTTTTTCATTATTTCTAACTTTCATTATTCTGACACCTGTTGCCGAACGACTTTGCACAGTAATATCATTAATGCTTGTTCTAATTAACGTACCTTCTGAAGTAATAAGCATAATTTCATCATTTTCCCTTACGATTTTTACATCTACAATTTTTCCTGTTTTATCATTCAGTTTTGCATTGATGAGCCCTTTTCCGCCTCTTGACTGAAGTCTGTATTCAGAAAGTTTTGTTCGTTTTCCATAACCTTCTTCAGTTATTGTAAGGAATCTCATTTTATCGTCATCCATTTCAGAATTAATAATTGCAGCTCCAATAACTTTATCCTTATCACGTAATGTAATTCCCCTTACTCCAACTGCTGATGTTCCCATGCTTCTTACATCTTTTTCAGAGAATTTGATGGCAATACCATTTCTAGTTGCCGCAAAGATTTCATCTTCTCCGCTTCCGCTTGTAAGTCCAATAAACATAACTTCATCATCATCATTTAATCTGATTGCCCGTTTTCCAGCCTTCATAATATTACTAAACAATGTCAGTTCAGATTTTTTAACAACTCCATTTCGTGTTACAAAGAATAAATTTCTATTCTTTTCAAATTCACGAACTTTTATTATAGTGCTAACTTTCTCATCATTGTCTAAATTTATAATATTTCCAATAAGTTTTCCACGAGCCTGTTTTCCAGTTTCAGGAATTTCATAAACTTTTATGCTGAATACCTTTCCTTTCGTTGTAAAAATAAGCAATGTATCAAGAGCCTTGGCAATATACATATCCTTTACAACATCATCTTCCACTGTATTTGTAGCATTTACTCCAATTCCGCCACGCTTTTGAGAACGGTAAGTATCAATTGCCACACGTTTTACATAACCTTTTTCTGTAAGCGTTACAACAACTTCCTCATCCTTAATCAAATCTTCAATGCTAATTTCAGCTCTTGCATTTCTAATTTCAGTTCTACGTTCATCCCCAAAATCTTCCTTTAACTTAAGTGCTTCCTCTTTAATTATACCATATATTTTTGAATCGTCAGACAAAATTCCCATTAATTTTTCAATTAATTTCATAAGTTCATTATATTCCTGATTAATCTTATCTCTTTCAAGCCCAGTAAGTCTTTGCAATCTCATATCCAAAATAGCCTTTGCCTGAATTTCTGAAAATTCAAATTTATCAATTAATTCAGCCCGTGCAACATTTGCATCTTTAGAAGCACGTATAATTCTAATTACTTCCTCAATATTATCAAGAGCAATTTTAAATCCTTCCAAAATATGAGCCCTATTTCTAGCTTTTTTCAGCTCAAATTCAGTTCTTCTCGTAATTACTTCAAATCTATGCTCTAAATATTTTTGCAAAACCTGCTTTAAATTCAATACTCTCGGTGCATTATCCACAAGCGCAAGCATAATTACACCAAATGTATTTTGCAAATCGGTAAATTTATAAAGGCTGTTTAAGATTAATTCACTTTCCTCACCTTTTTTCAGCTCAATTACAATTCTAATACCATCCCTGTCAGTTTCATCCCGCAAATCAGATATTCCTGTTAATTTCTTCTGTTTTACTAAATCTGCAATTTTTTCAATAAGCCTAGATTTATTCACTTGATACGGCAATTCTGTCACAACAATTGATTCTTTCCCAGTTTTTGAAGTTTCAATTTCCACACGTCCTGCAACTCTTAATTTTCCACGTCCAGTTTTATACGCATCATAAATTCCCTGTTTCCCGTTAATTATACCACCAGTTGGAAAATCTGGCCCTTTTATATAACCAATCAGTTCATCAATTGAAATTTCAGGATTGTCAATTAATGCAACAATTCCGTCAACTACTTCCCCTAAATTATGTGGCGGAATATTTGTAGCCATTCCCACTGCAATCCCATTTGCTCCATTTAGTAACAAATTAGGCAATTTAGCAGGCAATACAACTGGCTCATCCAGACTTTCATCAAAGTTCTTTCTATAGTCAATTGTATCCTTTCCAATATCCGCAAGCAGCTCTTCAGTAATTTTAGCCATTCTAGCCTCCGTATACCGCATTGCCGCCGCTTCATCCCCATCAATTGAACCAAAGTTTCCATGTCCATCAATAAGTTCATATCTCATATTAAAATCCTGAGCCATTCTAACCATCGCACCATAAACCGAAGAATCCCCATGCGGATGGTATTTCCCAAGTACATCCCCAACAATTCTTGCCGATTTCTTAAATGGAGTCTTATGGCTCATTCCCATTTCACTCATGGAAAATAAAATTCTTCTATGTACAGGCTTTAATCCATCACGTACATCAGGCAACGCACGGCTAACAATTACACTCATTGAATAATCCAAATAAGCCGCCTTTATCTCATCCTCAATATAAACATTAGATTCATTTGATAAATCCGTAGCCTTAGGTAATCCTTCCACAATGATTTCCCTATCATCATTCTCATCCATTTCCGTTATTTCATCTTCTCTTTCCTCGTCATCTCTAAAATCGTCCGACATCATCTGCACCTCTTTTCTTCTCTAATTCTATACTTCCATTTGTTAAATATCCAAATTCCTTACATAATTTGCATTATCTTCGATAAATTTCCTTCTAGGTTCAACCTTATCCCCCATCAGAATATTAAACATCTTATCCGCATAAGATGCATCTTCCATCGAAACTTTTAACAATGTTCTCACTTCTGGATCAAGGGTAGTTTCCCAAAGCTGTTCTGGATTCATTTCTCCTAGCCCTTTGTAACGTTGAATTGTGTATTTTCTTCCATCTTTTTCCAAAACTTTTGTCACTTGCTTTAGCTGGTCATCTGAATAGGCATATCTAATCGCCTTTCCAGCCTGAATTTTGTATAAAGGCGGCTGTGCAATATAAATGTAGCCTTCGTTAATTAATTCCCTTAAATGTCTGTAAAAGAATGTCAGCATTAATGTTCGGATGTGAGCCCCATCAACATCGGCATCTGTCATAATTACGATTTTATGGTATCTTAATTTCTTTATATCCATATCATCACCAAATCCAGCTCCAAAGGCTGTAATCATCGCACGAATTTCTGCATTTTCCAGAGCCTTGTGCACTCCTGATTTTTCCACATTTAATATTTTCCCACGAAGCGGCAATATTGCCTGAAACCTTCTGTCTCTTCCCTGTTTTGCAGAACCTCCCGCAGAATTTCCTTCGACTATGAAAATTTCTGACTCAGCTGGATCTTTTGAGGAGCAGTCTGCCAGTTTTCCAGGCAGCGATCCAACTTCCAGCGTATTCTTTCTTAATACAAGTTCTCTTGCCTTTTTCGCAGCTTCTCTTGCTCTTTTAGACATTACCATTTTTTCAATGATTTTTTCAGCTGCCTTTGGATGATCCTCCAAATAAAATTTTAAATTTCCTCCAACAATATTTGATACAATTCCTGTTACTTCACTGTTTCCAAGTTTTGTCTTTGTTTGCCCTTCAAATTGCGGTTCAGGTATTTTTACGCTTATTACGCAGACTAGCCCTTCCCTTACATCTGTCCCTTGAAATGTTCCGTTTTTATCTTTAATCAAGTTCATCTGCTTTGCAACATCATTAATAGTTCTTGTAAGCGCTGTTCTAAAACCGCTGACATGAGTTCCGCCTTCATGTGTATTTATATTATTTACAAATGAATAGACATTTTCCCTTTGAGAAGTTGTATAATTCATAGCGATTTCCACTTCCACAAATTTTGCGCTTCGGTGTTTTTTCACAGTATTTCCGTTTTCATCCACAGTTTCTACTTCTTTAGCTTCCTCAATCTGCATTTTATCAGCCATATAAATCACATCATCAATAATTTTTTCATCATCAATAATTTCATTTAAAAAGTCCTTTATTCCACCTTCAAACAAAAATTCTTCAGTTTTTATATCATCAGCATTTCTTTCATCAGCCAGCTCAATTTTTAAGTCCTTATTCAAATATGCCAATTCCTTCAAACGTGATTCCAGCACAGAATAATCATAAACTGTTGTTTCAAAAATTTCATCATCAGCCTTAAATCTAATTACGGTTCCATGTTCATTCTCATCAGCTGTGCCTATTTCCTCCACAGGCGTTGCTGGCACACCCCGTCTATATGTTTGTCGAAAAACTTTTCCATCACGCGTGACAGTCGCCTCAAGCCACTCTGACAAGGCATTTACAACAGATACTCCAACTCCATGAAGTCCACCTGACACTTTGTAGTTGTCGTTGTCAAATTTTCCACCAGCATGCAATACTGTAAGCACAACTTCCAATGTTGATTTTCCTGTTTTATGCATTCCCACAGGAATTCCACGTCCATTATCAGTTACTTCGATTATATTCCCTTCCAATATTTTCACAGTAATCTTATCACAAACTCCAGCAAGCGCCTCATCCACACTGTTATCCACAATTTCCCACACAAGATGATGAAGCCCACGTGACGAAGTCGACCCAATATACATTCCAGGACGCTTTCTAACCGCTTCCAGCCCTTCCAGAACCGTAATAGCTTCTGCTCCATAATTATTAGCCATTATTTACTCCCTCCATTTTATACCAAACTTTATATCTTCTTTTATTTCAAATTGCTCTAAACTTTTCTTATGAAAAGCAAAAATAGTATTTATCCGTTGCAATAACAAAGCAATTTTAAACTTCTTGCCAAATAATGCCATGATTCAAAATCCACAAAATTATTATTCAAACAAGAAATCGCCTTATTTCCCAACACAAAAATTCCCAAATACGTGATCTAAAATATCCTCAGATGATATTTCCCCAGTAATTTCCGAAAGTGAATCCAATGCTTCCTTTAAATCCACAGAAATCAAATCCATAGGAAGCCCCATATCTATCGTTTCAAAAATATTTTTTATCGCATCCTTTGTCTTTTCAAGTGCCGTTTTATGACGAATATTTGTAATTATCAATTTTTCTGATGAGTTTTCCACATCTTCTTCCACAATATACGAATAAATTTTTTCCTGCATATCTTCAATTCCAATATTGTCCTTTGCTGATATTTCAACAATATTTTCCAGATTATGTCCTTCAAGATTAATTTTTTTATTTAAATCAATCTTATTCAATAATACTATAACTTTCTTTTTATTTTCTTTAATCTGATTTATAACTTCTATATCTTCGTTTTCAAGCTCCTTTGAAGCATCCAGCACAAGCAGCACCAAATCAGCCTTCCCAATAAACTGCTTAGACTTTTCCACACCAATATTTTCCACAATGTCATCAGTTTTTCTGATTCCAGCCGTATCCACCAGAACTAACGGAACTCCCTTTATATTAATTATTTCCTCAATAACATCCCGTGTTGTCCCTGCAACATGTGTTACAATCGCTCTTTCCTCGTGAAGCAGAGCATTCAGCAATGTAGATTTTCCCACATTAGGTTTTCCCACAATAACCGTTTTTATTCCCTCTTTTATTTTTTTCCCCGTATCATAAGAATCAATCAGACGATTTGCCTCTTCATAGACTTTTTCCAAATTATTTCTCAATTCAGCCGGCAATGGATCATCAATCCCTTCCTCAGGATAATCCAGCACAACATTTACATGAGCCGTAATATCAAGCAGCGCCTTTTTAAACTGGTTCACTTTATCTCGTAAATCCCCTCTTAACTGATCCAGCGATAAAGACACGCTTTTTTCCGTCTTTCCTTGAATTATATCCATAACCGCCTCAGCCTGCGATAAATCTATTCGCCCATTCATAAATGCCCTTTTTGTAAATTCACCGCTTTCAGCATGTCTTGCCCCATTTCTCAACACAAGCTCAAGCACCTTTTCTGAAACAAGTGTTCCACCATGGCAATTTATTTCCACAATATCTTCACAAGTGTAGCTTTTTGGAGCTTTTAGCCTAACAGCCATCACTTCATCTACTGTTTTTTCACCATCCTTGATAAATCCGTAATTTAATTTATAAAAACCCAAATTAGCATTTGGGTTCTTTTTAACAAATATTTTGTCCAGTATTTCAAATGATTTATCTCCAGATATTCTTATTATGGCAATTCCACCTTCACCTTTTGGAGTGGAAATAGCCGCAATTGTATCAAATAACATCTTAAACCTCTATTTCTAAAATCATTTTTCTAATTTTTTTCATCCAGTTTTTTAATAATCAAATATCTTTTTGGATCTTCTCCTACACTTTCAGTTTTCAATCCCTTCATAAATGAAATTTCTTCATGAATGATTCTACGTTCGTGTGAGGCCATAGGATTTAATTTTATCGCATTCCCAGTCGATAAAACAGCTTTCCCTTTCTTTCTAGCCAAATCCCTTAATGAATGTTCACGTTTTTCCTTATAGTTGTTAGAATCAACAGAAATTTTTAAATGCTTAAATTTTTTAGTTGTGCTTATCAGATATTCCAAACTGTTCAAGGCACTCCCCTTTTCTCCAATTAAAAATCTCATATCCTTTCCATCAAGAACAACTAAATATTTTCCATTATTTTCCTTCTTAACATTCACAATTTTCACATCCAGCCTTACACTCACAATAAATTCCTTAAAAAAACCTCTAATCTTATCTATATTCGTATCAGAGTAGCTTTCTTGACTAGTTTTTCCATCATTTTCAAAATTTTCATTTTTATAGTTCTTCTTGGTATTGCTATTTCGATTATTTTCCTTTTGTAAATCATAATTTCTTGTTTCTTTTTTTACAATTTTATTTTCGCTTTGCACTTTTGATTCTTGTGTTTTTATTTCACTATTAGCCTTTAACTCAGACTTTTTAACAATTTCAATTTCATATTCGCCTTTTATATTTACAAATAATATTTTTTTAGGATACTTTAAAACTTTTACCTGATAAGTTTCATCTTCCTTCAATGTCAAGGAACGGCTTATCATATTTTTAAGTTCTTCCTCATTTTGAGCTTTTAATATTATCTTTTCCATCATCACTTCTTCCTTTCAAAATGAAATACTGCTGAACTAATGATAAAGCCCCTGAAACTAAATAATATAACGTTACTCCTGATGGCATTTTATAAAATATAAATAACATCATAAGAGGCATCATATACAGCATTGTCTGCATTTGCTGGCTAGATTCCTGTCCACTTGTTGCACTTGTCATTATTTTCTGTTGAATATAAGTAACACCAACATTTAAAATTGGCAACAGATTAAATGCAAAGTTTCCTATCATAAACAGTCTATCAGGCTGTTTTAATGTAAACCATAAAAATTTTGCATCTGCTGGAATGGCATTTCCGCTAAAAGCCCAGTATAATGCCACAAATACAGGCATTTGAATTAATAATGGCAGACATCCTCCTAGTGGATTTACTCCGCTTTCCCTATAAAGTTCAGCTGTTTTTTGCTGATATTCTTGTGGATTGTCTTTATATTTTTCTTTTATTTTCTCAAGTTCAGGCTGTAATTCCCTCATTTTTTTCATTGACTTTTCCTGTTTCAATGTCAAAGGGAATATAATTATTCTCATTAAAACTGTAACAATTATTATTGCTATCCCATAATTTCCTACAACACCGTATATCGCATTCAAAATATGTACGACAAAATCGACTAGTGCTTGTATTTTAAACATGTATAATTTCCTCCATTTTTATAATAAAATTTCACTTGCCTTTTTGCGTGAAACTTTTTTTAATTTTTAAACTTTCTCTTTTTTTATTTTAACGGATCATATCCACCCTTATGAAAAGGATGACATTTTAACAACCTTTTTACTGTCAGGTAAGTCCCCTTTACTGCTCCATATTTTGTAATTGCCTGTCGTGAATATTCCGAACAAGTTGGATAAAATCTGCATCTTCTCCCTAAATAAGGTGAAATGCCCTTTTGATAAATTTTTATCATAAATAATAATATTTTTTTTATCATTTTATCACCTTGATAATATCCTTTTCTATATCCTTATACTTTAAATTTTTTAAATTATCCTTCAAAATAGATTTGCCGACAAATACATAATCAGTATTCTCTTTAAATTTATCCTTATGTATTCTCACAAATTCCCTAAAAATTCTTCTTATTCTATTTCTTTGAACTGCATTTCCAGTTTTTTTGCTGGCTACAAAGCCAAATCGCTGTTTATTATTTTCTCTTATAAAAATAATAGCATACTTTGTATGCATTTTTTTTGATTTGTTATATATTAATGAAAAATCCTTTGATTTCTTTATTTTGTTAATAGACATATTTCTCTTCTTTAGATTTTAAGATAAACGAGAGCTTAATAGATATTCAAAATCTTTAAATTCAGACAAATTTCAAGAAATCTTTATTATATAAAAAAGCTCTCCTATTTGTTTAGATTAATGCTTTTAAAAACCCAGTGTTGAATTTAACACCGGGTTATGCTGATAATTTAGCTCTTCCTTTAGCTCTTCTTCTCTTTAAAACATTTCTTCCGCTTTTATTTTGCATTCTTTTTCTAAATCCATGATCTTTTTTTCTTTTTCTTTTATTTGGTTGATATGTTCTTTTAGTCATTTCTTATCCTTTCTTTCGTGTTTTTAAAAAAGTTATTGTCTTTTATAAATATTATATACAATATTCAAAAAAAAGTCAAGTTTTAAGCCGTTTATATTTAAATTTTGATTTGTACTGAGTTTATAATTATTTTTATATATTCAAATATAAAAGGAGCAAATATATAATTTACAGTTAAATATTTTGGAATAATAAAAGAAAAGAAAAAACTATATAATAAAAAACTTGATAATATTAAAAATACTTTTAATAATAATTCTTTTTTTTTGCTTGGATTTTAAATATTTTTTTAGTGGAACTTTTTCTATAACAAGTATTAGTAATGTTAAAGCAAAAATTGAAAGGCATATAGCAAATGTGTTTTTATAGAATAATGAAATTATTAAATCAATAATACTTATAATTATGATATAATAATATTTTAATTTTGAAAAAAGAGTCTCTATGATTAATTCAATAGCTATATATGCAAAAGTATATGAATTAATTATTTCTATTAAAACTTTTTGTATTTCTGTTAAACAGAATATTTGAGAACTACAAAAAGTTATTATCCATATAAAAAGCCAGATAATAATTTTTATTTTTATATTCATATTGTATATTCCTCCTAATTTTTAGTATATCATATTTTTAATTTTTTGAAAAGTTTTCCACATTCCTATAATAACTAATATAATATATATTAATATATATATTATTATTATGCACTGTGGAAATGTGGGAATACCGATGAATAAAGGGATTGCCAGCGGATAACCTGTGGAAAACTTTTGCCGATTTTGTGGAAAACTTTTTTCCACAATGTTATCCACATAGTTATCAACATAGGATGTGGAAAACTAAATCAATTGTGGAAAACCTGTGGAAAGTGCTTAAAAATGGGAATATAAGATTTTGTGGAAAAGTATTTAAGAAAGTGAAATTATTGTGATAAATAAAGGTTTTGTTAGTATTTTCCCTATGTGGAAAAGTATGTGGAAAACTTTTTTTCAAAATCTTGATTATTTATTTTATATATGTTATAGTTAAATCAAATTAGAGGTTACACGATAGTAATTTTACTATAAATTAATAATAAAAGAAGGGAAATAGCAGATGGATGTCGTGAAATTGTGGGAAAAAGTGAAAAAAACTATGAAAAGGAAGATTAGCGAAGGAGAATTTGAGCTTTTTTTTGAGAATGTAAAGGCAGAAAAAATAGAAGATAACATATTTACGCTTACCTGTAATTCTAAACTGATAAAGGAAAGTGTGGAAAAGTATAGAAGCCAGATGGAAGAAATTGTGGAAATTGTGACTGATGAGGAAATTACAATGAAGTTTGAAGTAAAAAAACAGGATGTAATGCTGTATCAGAATGAAGTACACAGACTTCCAAAGGAAACAAGGGAAAAAGCTCCAATTCACACAGGATTAAATCCTAGACATCGGCTTGATAATTTTGTAGTTGGGGAAAACAGCAGGCTGGCATATAATGCGTGTCTTGCAGTTGTGAAAAACCCGACTGTTTACAACCCGCTTTTCATCTTTGGGAGTTCAGGGCTTGGAAAAACCCATCTTATGCAGGCTGTGGGAAACGCAATCTTGGAAAAGGATCCGACAAAACGGGTTTATTATTCCACTTCAGAAGAATTTGCAAATGAGTTTTTCAAAGTTTTAAACAGTGGACGGATTCAGCATTTTCGGGACACCTTTCGTGCTTTAGATGTGCTTCTTCTGGATGACATACAGTTTTTTGAAAAGGTCTTTGGACGTGGAGAAGGAACAGTGGAAGAGGAGTTTTTCCACACTTTTAACAAGCTGCAGGAACTAGGAAAGCAGATAATAATGATAAGCGACAAGTCGCCAAAGGAGATAAAAAATCTGTCAAAACGTCTGGAATCAAGATTTCTATCAGGCTTAACTGTGGAAATACAAAGCCCTGGCTATGAAACTCGCATGATGATTTTAAAAAATATGGCAGAAGCACAGGGAATTGAGATAGATGAAAGCATTTTAGAATATATTTCAGACTCCTTGAATACAAATGTAAGAGAACTGGAAGGAACGCTTACAAACCTTAATGCAAGGGCAAAACTGCTGAATGAGCAAATAACATTGGAATTAGTGCAGGAAATGCTTATGCACAACGTAAAGCGGAAGCAATCTAAAATGACAGCCCAAAAAGTAATAGAAATGATTTCTGCACATTATAGTATCAGTGTAGCCGATATGAAATCTAAAAAACGCCAGAAAAAAATAGTTGAAACAAGACAAATTGCAATGTATCTCTTAAAAAACAACGATAATCTTGATCTAAGCTTAACTGCAATTGGCGGGCTTTTTGGCGGAAAAGACCACAGCACGGTTATAAGCAGTATTAGAAAAATTGATAAGAAAATAAAAGAAGATATTGTATTTAAGAAGGAAATTGACACGCTAAACAAGAAAATATTCAAGGTGTAAAAGATTGTGGAAAGCATGTGGAAAACTTTGTGGAAAACTCGTATTAAAAAATCTGGAGTTTTCCACTGTGGAAAAAGTTTTCAACAATCTAAATTTTTATAAATATTTATTATCAATATAATTATATTCTGATTAATTAAAAAAATAAATTTTATCATTGTGGAAAAGTAAAAATTAGTTATCCACAGTATGTTGGAAAGTTTTCCACAATTTTTGTGGAAAAAGATTGTTAAAATTTACGATTAATACTATGATTGTGGAAAAGTAAAATATAATTGTGTAAAACTGAAATTTAGTTATCCACATTGTTAAAAAAAGTTTTCCACATTTGTGGATAAATCAGTTTTAGTTAATATTAAATTAAATATAAATTGATAAAAAATTATATAAATAAAAAATTTAAAAAGTTTTCCACATATATAAAATTTATATCCACAATGCAATGTGGAAAAGTAAATAGTTAAAAAAGTTAGTAAAAATGGGGATAAACTGCAATTGTGGAAAAGATGTGGAAAAATTGTGGAAAAAGTTTTCCACAAAAAAAATGAGTTTTCCACAGAAAAATTAAGCATTAATTTTATTAATGATTGAAAGAGAAATAAAAAAAATATAAGGAGAAGAGAAAATGAGAAAAATAGATAATGAAATTGAAGAAATTGCGATAAATACTGAGTTTATAAAATTAGATCAGCTGTTAAAGTGGGCGAATCTTACAGGTTCTGGAGTGGAAGCGAAAATGTTTATTCAAAATGGTGAAGTGAAAGTAAATGATGTTGTGGAAACAAGACGTGGAAAAAAAATTTATGATGGGGATATTGTGGAATTTGCTGGGGAAAAGATAACAGTGAGAAAAAAATAGAAATAATTTTTTGAGATTTAGTGTAGTATGAAGGGGAAGAAATATCAATGTATTTGGATCAGATTAGTTTTAATAACTTTCGTTGCCTTGTGGATGGAAAGTTGAAGTTTGACAGGTATTTTAATTTAATATATGGGAGAAATGGACAGGGAAAGACATCACTTATTGAGGCTGTCTATTTTTTGGCTACGGGGAAAAGCTTTAGGACTAAGAAGGTAAGGGAGATTCGCAAGTATAATTTGAACAGGTTAATTGTGTTTGGGAAATACCAGCATAGGGATTTATCGGAAAATGTTATTGCTATTGATGTGAATGAGGATAGAAGGGATTTTTATATTGACAGGGAAAAAAATAAATATATAAATTATGTGGGACTTTTGAATATTATCTCATTTATTCCTGAAGATATTGAGCTAATTGTGGGAAATCCTGGGGTTAGGAGAAGTTTTTTTAACTATGAAATTTCGCAGGCAAAAAGGGAATATTTGCAGTCGATTGTAAATTTTGAGAAAATATTGAAGGTGCGAAATAAACTTATAAAGGAAAAAAAGACTGGAGAGGAAATTTATAAAATTTATAATGAAAAATTTATTGAGGAAGGGCTGAATATTGTTTTAAATCGGCGGGAATTTATAAAAAAATTATCAATTTTGCTAAATCTAAATTATAGAAAGTTATTTGATGAAAATTCGGAACTTAAATTAAAATACGACTGTTTTCTTGGAGATGTGGAAAAGAAAACCAGGGAAGAGTTGAAGGGGAATTTTGAGTTAATGTGCAAAAGAAAAAGTGAAAGAGAAAAATTTTTAGGGTATAGTTTGCTTGGACCGCAAAAGGATGATTTTATTTTTGAATTAAATGGGAAAAATGCAAAGGCATATTCTTCTCAGGGAGAAAAAAAATCTATAATTTTTTCGCTGAAAATCTCGGAAATTGATATTTTAATAAAAGAAAAAAATGAGTATCCGATCTTTATTATGGATGACATTGCTTCGTATTTTGATGAAGTGAGAAAAAAGAGCATTTTAAATTATTTTTTGAATAAAAAAATTCAATGTTTTATAACTTCAACAGAGGATTTGGGGATAGAAGGGAAAAAATTCATTGTGGAAAGGGGAAAAGTTACAGCAGAATAATTTTTTTATGGTTTTGCTGTATTTTGGATAGTTTGCTTGACAATTATATAATTTTACGATTGCAGTTAGATAATAATATAAAAAAATTTGGTTTATTAATAGATTTAAAATAAAAAAATAAATAAAAGGGTTGAAAAATGGAAGGAATTAGAGAATTAAAAAGTTTGGCATTAGAGGCGGTTGAGAAAAAAAGTTCACTTTTGAAAAATGAGAAATATATTTTTTTGAAAATTAAAAGAAACTGGAAGCAGATCGTGAATGGTCCGATTGGTGAAAAAACTAATCCAAAGGGGCTGTTTAATAAAAATTTAGTTGTAGTTATTAATGACAATGTTATTTATCATACGACAATAATGTGCGCAGAAGTCATAAGGGAAAAAATAAATACTTTCCTGAATGGAGAATTTGTGGAAAGCATAGAGTTTATGAAAATAAATTATAAGGTAAAACGTGATTTGCTGGATGAACTTATTGAAAATGAGGAAAATAGAGGGACAATTCGAGTTGGAGAAATTCCGAGGGGAAATATTGGAAAAAAGAAAATAAATGTTGAATCAGAAAATAAAATTACTGAAAAAATAAAGGATATTGTACTTTCTCCAGAGGAAATTAAGGAAATTCATAGAAATGTTGATAAAATTGATAAAAAGTATGAAGATATTGCTAGAAGTTTGGAAAAAGTTGCAATAAAATTGAAAAAGAGAGAAAAATATTTGAAAAGTATTGGGTATGTTGAATGCGAGAAATGTAAAATTCTGTTTTTGCAGGAAAGCAATGAAAAATTGTGTTTTGAGTGCAGAATGAATGAGAAAAATTGGAAATTTCAGAAAATATCAAATTTAATAAAAGATAATCCGTATATATCTGAAAAACAGGCAGTTAGAATAGCAAATACAGATAAATCCACATACTATAAGGCACGGGATATTTTGGCACAGCAGACTTATAACGATATGCTTTATTATTGTGTGGAAAAAAATAAGGAAATTTCTGTAAATGGAGATTATGAGTTTGAAATTCGGAGCGAATCACGGGAAGATGTGGAAAAATTTATAAAAAATTATGTGGATTATAAAATTGGAAGTGATAATGAGGAGGTCTTTAAGATTGAAAGAAAGGCAGTTTTGAGAAGGTTGAAAAGGGATGTCAGGTTTAGGCTTGAAAATAGCAGGAGGTATTGATTTTATTTTGCCATTTTATCGAAAAATTACAATTATTTCAAAAAATATGTTAAAATAATATATCTTATGTTATTTTTATTTGATAGGATTTAGTATTAACTATTTGATTCAAAAGAAGAAAGAGAGTAAAAAATAAATAATGAAAAAAATATTTTTGATAGTTGGAATAATGTTGGGAATTAATGGATTTTCAAGTGAAAATATTGATAACAATGCAAAGATGAAACAGTCTGTAATTGCTACAACGTATACTTATCCAGATGGGGAAAATTCGTTTTGGGATGATATTTTGGCACTTGGGAAGGATAAAGTTCCCTATGTGCTGATAAATCCAGATAACGGGGCAGGGAAAAAGATTGAAATGAATTACGTGACTCAAATCAAGAAGAACAAGGAAGCTGGGATAAAAAACATTGCTTATATTTCTACAAATTATCAGAAAAGAAATATTGAGAAAGTGAAAGATGAAGTTGACAGATATTTGGAGTTTTATGGCAGGGATAATATAAATGGATTCTTTTTTGATGAAATTGCTTCGGATACTTTGAAGCAGGTAAATTATATGAAGGAAATTTTTGATTATGTAAAAGGGAAGTCTAAAAGTAATCTTGTAATTGCTAATCCAGGAGCGCCGATTACTGATGCAATTTCGCCTTATGCGGATATTTTCGTAACAAGCGAAGTAAGTGCAAATGTGTATGTTAATAAGTTTGAGAAGCCGAAATCTGATTTTGAAAAAAATAAGGTGAATGCAAAACATATCTGGCATATTGTGCATAGCGCTAATCCTAAGGAATATGCAAGAATTATAAGATTATCAAGAGAGAGAAATGCAGGGTGGCTTATGATAACAGATGATGTTATGCCAAATCCTTATGATAGGGAGCCATCTAGATTTATGGAAATGGTAAATATGATTAATAAGTAATTTTATTATTATATATTGGATTTGTTAAAAGTAACCTGAAATAAAGAAATTGATCTTGAAAAATGCTATATTAACTGGGTTTTATAGATTTTTGTAAATTACAGAAGAATTTAAATATAAATGGAGAAAAAATGTATATTAAAGAATTATTGAAGGAAGCGGATAAGTCGATGGAAAATTACAAGTATGACGATGCGCTTGTGTATTTGAAGTCGGTGCTTGAAATTGATGAGAGCAACTATTCGGCGCTTATGACACTTTCCAAAATTTATACAGATTTTGGGATGTTTGAGGAAGCGAAGGAGTATGCTGAAAAATTGTATAAAAAGTATCCTGAGAGCAAGGATACGCTTTTTACGTTGGGATTTGTTTATCAGTCGCTGGGAAGACTGAAAAAGGCGATTTCGCTTTATAAAAAATTTTTAGATATAGAAAAAAATTATTTTGTGTATCTTAATATGGGAATGTCCTATGCTTTGTTGAAGTATTATAGAAAGGCAATTGAAAATATTAATATTGCGATAGAAATGGAGCCTGAAAGTTCGGAAGCGTATGTTGAAAAGGGAGATTGCCTTACAATGATGGGAAAATATGACGAGGCGATTTCTGAATATGAAAAATTGTTAAATTCTAAATTTAATGAAGTGGAGGAATTTTCACTTTATGCACGAATGGGCGATACAATGGCTTATGCGAATAATATAAAGGAAGTTATAAAATATTATAATATTGCCATAAATTGTGAAAATGTGGAAGATTACGTGTTTGAAGATTATTTTGAGATATTATTTAGAGCGGAGCAATATGAGGAAATAAGGCTATTGCTTTTAAACTATGAAAATGCGACAAATGAAAATAAGGAACTTTCACGAATAAAAATGCTGAATTTGCAGGGAAGATTTTTTGTGAAAATTGCAGATTATGAAAATGCACAGAAAGTTTGTGATAAAATGATAATTTTAGAGCCTGAAAATTTTAGGCATTATGTGAATTTGGCTTATGTTCTGGAATTACAGCATAAATATGACGAGGCGCTTGAATGTGTGGATAAGTTGGGGAAAATTATGGAAGATAAGGAATTTTCAAAGGAATTGAAAAAAAGAATAAGGAAAAATAAGAGAAAATTTGAAAGGGAAAGCAAGAAAAATTCTGAAAAGTAAAGAAATTTAAAAAATAAAAAAATTATGGGGATTTTAAATGGAAGAAAAAAAATATGAAGTTAATAGGAAATATGATGAAAAAACACTGGTAAATGTATTGAAAAATTTTGATAAAGCTGGGGAATATGTTGTAGAACCTGGGAGAAATGAGATAAAAAGATTTGAAATAGATTTTGAAAATAATTTGGAAAACGTGAATTTAAAAAGAAAAAAACATAATAAAATTGATGATTTAAAAAATAAAAAAATGATAAATGTAAAAAAATTTAAGAGAAAGGATTTTATTACAAATTTTTTCTATAAATTTAAAGGTTCAAAGGCAAAACGTTCTTATGAGTATGCAAAAAAATTATTGGAATACAAAATAAAGACGCCAGAGCCGATTGCTTATTTTGACGATTTTGTGAATGAAAATAATAAAAAAAATAGTTATTATATAAGTGAAGAGCTGAAATATGATTTTACCTGCAGGGAAGTTTTCTGGCCTGAGGATATTGAGGAGGAAAAGGCTAAGCAAGGGGAAAATTATAAAATAAGTGAAGAAATGGAAAGAATGTTTGCAAAAGTTGAAAAAAATCGTGAAAAAATAATAAAGCAGTTTGCAAGATTTTCATTTAATTTGCATGAAAATGGAGTGGAATTTGAGGATTATTCGCCTGGAAATGTGCTAATTAAGGATAAAAGCGGGAATTATGAATTTTATCTTGTGGATTTGAATAGAATGAAGTTTAATGTGAAACTTAATTTAAATAGAAGAATGAAAAATGTTTCAAGAATGATGGAAAATGAAAAAATAGCAAAAATTTTTGCTGATGAATATGCGAAGTGTTATAAACAGCGGGAAGAGACAGTTTTTAGATTTTTGAGATATTATATTAGAAAACATAAGAGATATGTTGATTTTATGGATATTACACGTCCATTTAGAAATATTTTTAAAAGAAAAAAATAAGAGTAAATTGAAAGGAAAATAAAAAATGAAAAATTATGATGTAATTGTTGTTGGAGCGGGACATGCTGGAGTGGAAGCTGCACTTGCTGCTGCTAGATACGGGCTGAAAACAGCATTGTTTACAATATATCTTGATAATATTGCGATGATGTCGTGCAATCCGTCGGTTGGAGGGCCTGGAAAAAGCCATCTGGTGTCGGAACTTGGGATGTTAG
Source organism: Leptotrichia sp. oral taxon 417 (assembly GCF_013394865.1). Lineage (NCBI taxonomy): Bacteria > Fusobacteriati > Fusobacteriota > Fusobacteriia > Fusobacteriales > Leptotrichiaceae > Leptotrichia > Leptotrichia sp. oral taxon 417. The sequence continues at coordinate 54,205 of NZ_JABXYV010000001.1, forward strand.
GCGGAGAAATGGCTAGACATATTGACAATTATAATTTGCAGCTGAAAAATTTGAATCATACGAAGGGGCTGGCTTCACGAATTACTAGAGCACAAGCTGATAAATACTGGTATAGAATTAAAATGAGGGAAATTATTGAAAAGCAGGAAAATTTAGAATTAGTTCAAGGGATTGTTGTGGATTTGACTGTGGAAGATAAGAAAGTTATGGGAGTGGAAGATAATCTTGGGATTAAATATGGGGCAAAGGCTGTTGTCTTGTGCACTGGAACTTTTTTAGGCGGAGAATATGTTATGGGGGATGTAAAGTATTCTTCAGGACGGCAAGGAGAGCCTGCAAGCGTGGATTTACCAGATAGGCTTGCAGAATATGGATTTGAACTGGACAGGTATCAAACTGCAACCCCTCCAAGAATTGCCAAATCTTCAATTGACTTTTCTAAAATGCAGGAATTAAAAGGAGAAGACAAACCACGATATTTTTCTTATGAAACAAAAAAAGAATATAACTCAACTTTGCCAACTTGGCTGACATTTACAACACCTGAAACTATTCGTGTGGGGCAGGAAATGCTTAAATATTCGCCAATTGTGACAGGAGTTGTAAGTACAAAAGGTCCTCGGCATTGTCCTTCGCTTGATAGAAAGATTATGAACTTTCCAGAAAAAACAAATCATCAGATATTTCTAGAGCAGGAATCTGTGGAATCAGATGAAATTTATATAAATGGATTTACAACGGCAATGCCTCCATTTGCACAGGAAGCGATGCTAAAGACAATTAGCGGGCTGGAAAACGCCAAAATTGTACGTTATGGATATGCGGTGGAATATAATTTTGTGCCTGCTCATCAGTTGAAATTGACGCTTGAAACAAAGGTTCTGGATGGACTTTACACGGCAGGGACAATTAATGGAACGAGTGGATATGAAGAGGCTGCCTGCCAAGGATTTATAGCGGGAGTGAATGCTGCGAGAAAAATTTTAGGGAAAAAGGAAATTGTGATTGACAGAAGTGAAGGATATATAGGGGTTTTGATTGATGACATAATAAATAAAAAAACGCCAGAACCTTATCGTGTATTGCCTTCGAGAGCTGAATACAGGCTAACTTTGCGACAAGATAATGTTTTTATAAGACTTTTGGAAAAGTCGAAGGAAATCGGGCTACTAAATGCTGAAAAATTAGTCGAATTGGAAAATACTTGTTTTGAAATTGAAAATGAAATTGAAAGATTAAAAAAGATTACTATTTATCCGACTAAAGAAAATAATGAGAAATTACTAGAAATTGTGGAAAAACAAAGCCAATCAGAAAATGTAGAAATTGAAAAAAATAGTAAAAATAGTATGAACAGTCCTGTTTCAGCCTTTGAATTTCTTGCAAGAAAAGAAATCAACTATGATAATTTAAGTGAATTTGTGGAAACTGTGGAATTATCTGATTTGGCGAAGGAGCAAGTGGAAATAAATGCGAAATATAACGTGTTTATTGAAAGGGAAAAGGCGCAGATTGAGAAATTTAAAAAGCTGGAAAAAATGGTAATCCCAGAGGATTTTGACTATGAAAGTGTAAAGGGGCTTAGTAATATTGCGATTTCTGGACTTGTGTATGGAAAGCCTGAAACGATTGGGCAGGCTAGCAGAATTAGTGGAGTTACTTATAATGATATTTCACTTTTAATTGCAATTTTGAAGAATTAAAAATATTATATTTTGAAATTCATAGATTTTTACAAGTGACAAATAAGATAAGAATAGATAACTGTAAAAGTAAAATCTTTAAAAAATTATCAACAATGTATTTGTATTAAGAGTTCAAGGCTTCTTGGCATAAAGTGAAGAAAATAAGAAAATTGAACATAAAAAAATATAGTATTTATTGGAGTTTTTAGAGTTTTACAGATAACTAAAAAAAGTAAAAAAGGAGAAATAATTTAATGAAATTAATAGTGGGACTTGGAAATCCTGGAGAACAGTATAAATTAACAAGGCATAATATTGGATTTATATTTATTGACGAATATTTGAAGGAAAATAATATAAGCGATATGAGGGAAAAATTTAAATCGCTGTTTGTTCAGACAAATTATAACGGAGATAAAGTTTTTTATCAAAAGCCGACTACATTTATGAATTTGAGCGGAGAAGCGATTGGAGAGGCTGTCAGATTTTTTAAGATTGATCCCAAAACTGAGCTTTTTGTAATCTATGATGATATGGATATGCAGTTTGGAAAATTGAAAATTAAGCAAAATGGAAGTGCGGGCGGACATAATGGGATAAAATCCATTATATCACATGTCGGAAATGAATTTGTGCGAATAAAATTTGGAATTGGTAAGCCGAAAACGAAGGAAGAGACATTGGGATTTGTACTTGGGAAATTTTCGCCAGAAGAAAAGGAAGTCTTAAAAGATTCGAGAGAAAAGATTTTTAATTTGATTGATGATATAAAGGACGATATGACAGTACAAAAATTAATGAATAAATATAATACTAAATAAGCTGTCTATAATATCAGTAAATTTATTGAAAGTTTTTTGTTTAAGAATAAAAGTTAAAAACAAGATTTTATGTATTGTCAAAAAATTTGCTTTTGTTCAAATAGTTTTGTCAGCATATAAAAATAATCCATTAGTAAAATACTTTGGGATTTTAAGTAAAAGAAATGAAATTAATGATACAAATAAACTTGATTTTGGGGAATATAAAGATTTTTTAAACAGTCGAAAAAAGCTTATATAATTTTAAATGAGCTTGAGCATAATTTTTAAGAAAATAAAAGAGGGCATGATTTTATGAGAAAAAAAGCTGTTCCTGTGGGAATTGAAGATTTTGAAAGAATAATAAACGAAGATTATTATTATGTAGATAAAACAATGTTAATAGAAGAATTATTGATAAACAGAGCTCCTGTAACACTTTTTACAAGACCACGTAGATTTGGAAAAACATTGAATATGTCGATGTTAAGATATTTTTTTGATGTAAAAGATAAAGAAGAAAATAAAAAACTTTTTGAAAATTTGAAAATATATGATAGTGAATATATGAGTGAACAGGGTAAATATCCTGTAATTTTTGTTTCACTGAAGGATTTGAAAGAAGATACTTGGGAAGAATGTCTTGAAAGCATTAAGGATATTATGTATAAAATTTTTAATGAGTACAGTTTTTTAAGAGAAAAATTAAATATTGTTGAAAAAAGACAGTTTGATAAAATTTGGGAAATAACAGGAAATGAGAGAAATTTTAAAACATCACTCCTAGATTTATCAAATTATTTAAATAAATATTATGGAGAAAAAGTCATAATTTTAATTGATGAATACGATGCTCCAATAATAAATGCTTTTGATAAAGGATACTACAATGAAGCGATAAACTTTTTTCAAACATTTTACAGCTCAGCATTAAAAACTAATAATTCCTTGAAATATGGTGTTTTAACAGGAATAACAAGAATCATAAAAGAAGGGATATTCTCTGGTTTAAATAATCTTTATGTAAATACGATTTTAAGCAAGGATTATTCAGAATATTTTGGACTTCTTGAAAATGAAGTAATTGAAATGCTTGAGTATTTTGACATGAAATACAAAATTGAAGAAGTTAGAGAATGGTATAATGGGTATATTTTTGGAGAAAGTAAAGTATACAATCCTTGGTCTATTGTAAATTATGTGAGAGAAAAAGAAATCAAGGCATATTGGGCAAATGTTTCAGGAAATACACTTCTAGAAAATATGCTTGATCATTCTGGGGAGAGTGTTTATGATGATTTAAAACGGTTTACTGATGGAGAAAGCATTGAAAAATATATTTCGGATGGAACAACAATAAAAAGTCTTTTAAATAATGATGATGAAATATGGCAATTACTTTTATATAGTGGATATTTGACAAAGGATGAAAAGCAGAAGGAAATAGATGTAACTTCAGAATATACAGATGTTTATAACTTGAGAATTCCAAATAAGGAAATAAGGAAATATTTTGGTAATATGTTTTTAAACAGATTTTTTGGAACAGAAGTAAAAACAAATATTTTGATAAAAGCGCTTGAAAATGGAGATATTAAAAAATTTGAAAAGACATTGGGAGAAATAATGATAAATATGCTGAGTTATTTTGACTTGGATAAGGAAATGGAGAAGATTTATCAGGTGTTTATGATAGGGCTTGTTGGATTTTTGATGGGGAAATATGAGATTATTTCAAATGATGAGAGTGGATATGGAAGATATGATCTTGCGATGATTCCAATAAAAAGTAATGAGAAGGCATATCTTATGGAATTTAAAATATCGAAGACAAAAAATGAAATGGAAAAGAGAGCACAAAAAGCTTTGAAACAGATTGATGAGAAGAAATATGATACGAAATTGAAGGCGAGAGGGATAAAGAATATTTTGAAGATTGGGGTTGCATTTTATGGGAAAGAAGTGAAGGTTGTTTTTAAATAGAGGTTTAAAGTAAGATAACAGAGAGGTCAATGTGGAATTTGAGATCAAAAGTAAAAAACTAGACTATCATTATAGTGAATTTAGAATACTACTAATTGCATATATTTGTGTATACTTTATGAGTCCTATATTTATTTTTTTTATAAAAAGTGATATAAAACATTATTATATTTTATTAATTAATGCTGTTTTTGTTATGATATTTTATATATTTATAGTTATATTACAAATTTTTCTTAACTTATTAATAGGATTAAAAGAAAAGAAAATAATATTTTCAGAAAATTATTTAGAAATTTTTTTTGGAACAGAAAGTAAAAAAATAAGATATAATAAAATAGAAATGATTTTTCTGAGAAAAAACTTATTGAATTCAGCAGATATAATAATAAATTTTCCAACCAATAATACAAGTTTATTTAATAGACAAGAAGAGTTATTTAAAAGCGATAAAAATAGTATAATAATAAGTAATGTTATTAATTATGAAGAAATATTTAAAGAATTAAAACAAAGATTATTTTTCTTTGAAAGTAAAAATGAAAAAATTTTAGAATATAAAAGTTTTATCGAAAATAAAATAGTAATAATATTTTTAATATTATTATTTTATTTTTTCTATAAAATAAAAATATCAATATGTTTAATTATTATGTTATTCGTTAAAATAAAAAGGTATAATTATAAAATCAATTATTTAAATAATGACCAAATAAAAATTTTTAATGCGAATAAAGAAATTTATATAAAAAAAAATAACTATTTTTTTGACAAAGATGACTTAAAATTAAAAATTAAAAATGTTGATAGAATTTTATTGTCGAGTAATTCAGTGTTTTTACCTATGCATTATAAAATAAAAGGATAAAAAAATGAAAAATATAAAAGAAACTTATAACAAAAAAATGAGAAAAATGTTTACAAAAAATATGAAAAAGATATTTACTAAAGATATGTTAAAAAAATATGATGAAAATATGTTAAATATATTGAAAGAAGTTGGGATAGATATATTAAATGTAAAGTATGAAGAAGCAAATAAAAAAATAGTGAATATTAATAAACAAGAAATATATGAAATAATATGGAATATGGCTGATATTACAGAAAGTTTCACTTTTTATGGATTTTCACAGTATATGTATAAAAAAACAGAAAATGTAATTTGGTTGAATTTGTCAGCAAGTTTGCTATCATTTACATTTTGTTGTGTAGAAGGAGCTTATGCTGTTGGTATTTTTCATGCTAGAGAAGCAGTAAAAATTGAAAAAAATCTTGAAAATCTATTAACTTTACTAAGTTTTTATGGACTTCCAGAACATTTAATGGATGATGAAGAGACAGAGAAAGTAGCAAAAGAGATTTTAGAGTTAGATTCAAATAATGAAACAGCAATTTCTGTGTTAAATGAAATTTTAAATTCTAAAAAAGAATAACTAGAGAAAGAAATTTTATGTATATTGAGCTAATTATATCAAATTTTCCCATATAACTCCTGCAATCTAAAATTTTTATTTATGGCATTTATACCAAAAATTGATTTTTTGAACTGCATGAATGTTATGTGGGCTTTTTAGAGAATATTTTTCAGTTATATGATGATATTTTCTAAACCAGTTTTCAAAATTTTTGAAACTGTCAAAAGTAAAGTCTTGAACATAGCTATAAAGAGAGAAAACAAAAAATCATAGAAAAACTAATCCAGACAGAGTTAAAAGTGCACAAGAAAGATATGAAGAAGCACAAAAAGAATACAATGATTTAGATAGAAAAACAAATAAAACTCCAGAGGATAAAATAAACAAAAAATCAGCTAGAAGAGCAATGGATAAAGCATTAAAAGACATGGAAAAATCTCCTAATAAAAGGACAACCTAGTAAAGGAGGAGGGAATAAAAGAAGATGATGACAGAAACTTTTATAAATGAAACTTATGGAATAAATGGAATAACGAGAATATCATTAAAAAAAATAATAGAAGTATTTTCATTTCCAAATGAAATAAATATAAAGTTTTCTAATAAAAAAAATCAATAAATATAAAGTTTATTTATGATGGATTAGAAGTCAATTATATGTTGTATTTTTTTTCAGAAAATATTGAAAAGCCTGAATATCAAACATTATATTTTGATGTAAAATATGTACACTTAAATGATGATAGCATAAAAATAGGTGATGAAATAAAAACTGTAATTCCAAAAATAAAAAAATTTTTAAAAAAATACCAAAAAAAATCAGATTTTAAATATTCTGAAGATAAATATACAGGGAGATATTTATTTGATAATGAAAATATTGATATATTTTTTCAAAAATATAGGAATAAAAAAATTGTTGATGGTATAATGATAAGTTTACCTTATGAAGATATTTTGCCAGAAAATAAAGAAGTTTTAAAAGAAATAAAAGATATTATAGAAATAAAAAATAAAATTGATAATTTCTTTTGGAAATAAAGAAATACCTTTACAAGAAAATACGATTTGTTAAATTTATTTCTTTTTAGAAGAATACTATACTATGAATAATCAATATACTAATTTTTAAAAGTTTTATCTCAAATAAAACAAAGGGTGTGTAAAAATTTTTGTGTAAACTTCTAAATAATATATGGTAAAATAACTATATAATATTTGGAGGTTTTTTATTATGGCTAAAAAGAAATTTTTCTGTTAAAATATAGTTATAGAAATATTTAATAATCTGAACAGAAAAAGTGAAAGTTGCTTATAAATTGAGGTTTAAAGTAAGGTGTGGAAATGATGTTAGGAAAATACAATCAAGATGGAATTTCTTATATAGAGGCTGCTGGTAAGGAACATACATATTTTAATTTAGGAGATAAAGGATGGAATGAAGCATTAAATAAAGTTGGGGAATCGAATATGTGGGAAATAAATAAGAAATTTTTAGAACGACAATTACAGCAAGGAAAAAGTTTTTATCTCTCGCATGATCCTATGAAAGCAAGTGGATATTTTCAAAAAGAAGTAAATTTTTTAAAAGATAATGGTTTTAAATTTATAAAAGATGGAGAATTCTGGAAAGCGGTGAAACAATAATGATTATAAAAGACTATAGTGAAGCAAAAAAAATATTTTTACATTATAATGGAAGTTATTTTCATATGCAAAGAGAGGAGTATCTTGATCAATATATGAAATTTAATATTTCAAAAAAAGAAGAAAGAAAATGGTTAAAAGAAAAAGTAGAGAAAATACTATCAACAATAAGTGAAGTGAAGAATATAAACTTAAAATATGATAAATACTGGAATATTCTATATATATTAACTGAAACTTTAGAAGATAATCATCTTTTAGATAAAACAATAAGTGCGTTTGAAAAAGATTTAAAATATCTAGATATATTTTCAATTAACATGATATTGGAAATGATTCATGATAATAAAAAAATATGGAAAAATTTTAAAAAGAAATTAAAAAAAATAATACAAAATAATGATATAAGTAAAAATGAAATTATATCGAAAGAACATAATAAATTAAAGGGAATTCAGTTTTTGACAGAAGATAAAGTAATAAAAAAATATAGAGAAATTTTATCTAAATTACAAAGTTAAATATTAAAATTTTTTTTAACACATAATAAAAAATAACATAATCGTCGCTACAAGAAAAGGAGCGACAGTTCTTGAAGAGGGATCTGATGGAGTATTCCGAGTTCCTAAAAATGTGACAAAACCTTCAAAAAGTGTGGAGTGTACCCAAAACCTTGGACAAATAAATTGAAAACTAGTTTTCTATTTGTTAAAATATAGTTATAGAAATATTTATTAGTCTGAACAGAAAAAGTGAAAGTTGCTTATAAATAGGGGTTTAAAATAAGGTGTAGAAATAATTTTAAAATAGAACAAACAAGAAAAGGTATTGAATGGAAAGGGACTTCTCCAAGTGGAGTAGAAATAGAAGGTTTTTTAAATAATCACGGAACGAGGGCTTATCCTAAATATAAAGAAGGAGGTAAATAATGAAAGTAAAATTTTTTTATAAATTATCTAAAACTGGAGAATTATGGCCTTTAGTATGCGAAATTATAGAAGCTGAAAAGTATGATGATAACTACTCAGGTTATTTAGTCGGATCTGTATGGGAAATGGAATATGTTTCAGATGTAGATTATGAACTGGATGAAATAGAAAGAGTGGAGAGTGGGGAAATAGAGTGCTTTGAAACAGGAACAGAGATATTTTTCACTTCCGTATATAAAGACAGGGTAGAGTTTGAATCGGACTTTTATGATTGGCCAGACTGGAGCTGTACTTTAGAAGAATATAAAAGAGTTCTGTTGGGAAAAAAAGCATTTTTAATGTTGCCAAAAGAATTAGAAAGTTATTTAGAAATAAAAATAAATGATTTGTAAAAAGTGTCCATAATTTTGTGTAAGCTCAAAATATAATAGTTTATCATGTGTGTAAAAATTTTTGTGTAAACCTCTAAATAATATATGGTAAAATAACTATATAATATTTGGAGGTTTTTTATTATGGCTAAAAAGAAATTTTTCTGTTAAAATATAGTTATAGAAATATTTAATAATCTGAACAGAAAAAGTGAAAGTTGCTTATAAATAGAGGTTTAAAGCAAGGTGTGGAAATGCTCCAAAAGAAGTTACTATTAATAATGTGAAGTACAAGGTTATTATTAAGGACAGTGAATCAGTAAAGACATATACAGGGATTTCTCGAAATGGGAATAAAGTATGGAATCTAAACCATGCAGAGAAGAAACTGGCAAGTTATATTCAGGATAATTATTCAGGTAAGGAAGTAAAAGTAGATATCGGAGTTCAAAATACATCAAAAGAAGTGAGAGGTATGTGTCCAAACTGTAATTCTTCAATATTTGATTTTTTTAAAAATAATCCTGATATGAGAATAACTATTTATGAAGGAACAACAGGAATAAATCCATAAGTGAAAGGAGATAAAATGAATGAAAGATTTATGGATATGCTAAAAGAATATCTGAAAAAAAATGAAAGAAAGGCAATAGGATACAGTGAAGAAGAAATAACTAAGATTGAAAAGCTGTATGATATAGAAGCAAAAGGAGATTTCAGGGAGTTCTTAAAATATGCTGGAAGATGTGGGGGAGGGTTACTTGAAGATTATACAATAATTCTTTATAGAGAACTTTGGAGTATACAGTCTTTCTTAAGAAAAAATTATTTTGGATTTATAGATGATGAAGATTTTGAAGAAAAAGTATTTTATGATGAACTGAAAAGAAAGCCGTTCATATTTTCAATAGAAATGGAAACCTATTATTTTTATATAAGGACAGTAGATGAAGACTTAAAGGTATACTGTTTTGATGAGAATGAAGAAAAGATAAAGGATACTGGAATGGATTTTAATGAATACATGATTGATTTAGTAGAAAGATACAATCCTGAATTAAAACCTATATTGGAAATTCCATCAATAGGAGAACTTCTGGTACAGTGTGATACATCTGAAAAAAGAATTACAGGATTAAAGGAAATGAGGGAATATATATCTTCAGAAAGAAAAGAAAACAAAGAGCTTTTTATCCTTCTTGAAAGATATCTTGAAAAGAACAGGAAGGAATTTACAGGATACAATGATGATGAGATAAGAGGAATAGAAGAATTATATGATATAGAAGTGAAGGGAGATTTCAGGGAATTTTTAAGTATAGCAGGGAAAAGTTTGGGAGGATTATTAGGAGAAGAAGAATTGATATTTTATAATGATTGTAGTGTAAGGGAAGTAGTATTGACAAACTTTACACTTGAGGAATATTTAATAGAAGATGAGTTTTATGATGTTGCTTGTGGAAAGTTTTTTGTGATAGAATTGAAAAATAGGTCTGAATACATTTTTATAACTACAAGGGATAATGATTTAAAAGTATACCATTACAGCAGAGAGAACAGGACTTTAAAGGAAACAGGAATGAATTTCAGCGAATATGTTGTAGATTTAATTAAAAGATATAATCCGGAACTTGAAGAGTTAAAAGATGTTTCAGTATCTGGGGATATTATAAACATAGGATAAAGTTTTCTTCATTTCTGAGTGATAGTTTAGTGAAAAGCTAAAGAACTGTTATATTAAAATAATACAAAAAAGTTTGAATTTAGGAAATGAAAAGAAAGGTAAGGTTTTGGGTACACTCCATTTATTCTAAGAAAGAAGAATATAAAATCATAATTAATTTCGATTCTAATTAAGGGAACAAATAATTATCATTCGAAATTTAAAGGTTATGAAGTTGCAAAAAAATATTCAATAGATTGAAACCAACTAATATAAAATTTTTTAAATCGAGCATAGCAGAAGGATTTTCAGGAAAAATAAAGATAAATGGTAAAGAAATAAAAATTGCAGTTAGAAGTAGTTCTAGCAGTTTAAAAACTCCAACTATCGATATCTGGGTAAGTAAAAGTAAACATATTGAAATTAGGTTTTAGAGGTGATTTATGGGACGACTTATAAAAAAAGGAGAAGCGTTTGAATGGATTGAATATGAAACTGGCGAGGAATTAGTACCATTTTATTCTTTTGAGTATAAAGGAAATGTTTCTCAAATATATTTGAAAGAAAATAATGATAATTTGGATGTGATTTTTAATTTTATTGATATTAAAGAAAATATAGAATATCTTACTGAAAAAGTAGTTTTTTCATTTTGTAAAAATGATATTTTAGGAATTAGAAAAATGGATTTATTTATGTCGTTAGATAATTTAATAAATATTAAAGAAATTGAAAAAATATCTTTAATTTATAAATTTAAAAATCCAATTTATATTGGTTGGTATTTAAAAAATTATAAAAATTCAGATATTCTAGTTTTTATAGACTCGAGCAGTAAATATGAAATAGTTTTGAGAAAAAATACAAAGCCATTAATAGGAAAAACAAATGTTATTCAAAAAGAAATGGAAAATAATTTGAAAAAAGTACTTTTAGATTTGTATAAGCGAAAAAAAGATTTAAAAATAAAGAAAGAACATACTATGGAATTAACAAATGAGAAAATTACAGAAAAAATAAATTCTGTTTTAGAATTAAAAAGAAATATTACTTGTTGCCATATAGAAGATATTGAAAATTTAAAAATAAAAATAGAAGTTGATAAAAAATATTATTTTATTATCAAATATGATAAAGATAAAATAAACAATTTTCAATATATACATAAAAAATACGCAAATACAGAAGATTTTTTTGATATAGCACAAAATAAAGAAAATTTTTATTTTGTTGAAACTCAAAATTCAAAATTTTGCAAATATTCTGATTATGACAATTTAGGCATTGATAGTTCTGATGATTGGAATTCACATAAATATATTTTTTCGAATATCATATTAGAAGTATTGATTGAAGAGGAATATTATCCAGAGGTTTTTATTCAAGAGATTAAATTTTTATAAATAACTTTTTTAAAAAATTAAAAGATGGGAATCTCAGTAAATTCAGCCTCTGGAACAATCGGCGATATGAATTTAAAAGGTTTGTCATTCATTGCTCAAGACACGACAGGGCTAGCAATCACAGGAAATGTGAACGCTGAATCAGTCGTAAACAGCTACGAAAACGAATCAAAAAGCACAAGCAAAGGTTTCATGTCATCAAAAAGCAGCTACAAAAATTCACATGCTGAAGAAAATTCAGCAAGTAACCTAATGCTTGGAGAGAACGCTGTAATATTAGGCGATGTAAATTCAATTGGAAGTAACGTTGTGCTTGGAGATAATACTGGAGTATACCCAAAATCTTGGACAAATAAATAGAAAACTAGTTTTCTATTTGTTAAGATATAGTTATAGAAATATTTAATAATCTGAACAGAAAAAGTGAAAGTTGCTTATAAATAGAGGTTTAAAGCAAGGTGTGGAAATAACACAACAACAGCCCCAATTTTGAATAATTATAAAGTTTCAACAAGTTATATTAGATTTAAAGGTCGTGATTATACAGATACTTGGCTTAGTAAAGATGGAATAAAAATAAGTAACATTGAAGATGGAGAAGACGAAATGGCTGTATTTGGAGATATAGAAGAATATAGAACTGTTGGTACAGGTTTTAAAGAAAAATCTACTACAGAAACAAAATTTGGATTAACAGGAGATTTTCAAGAGAAAGACGATATAACAGAAAATATGATACGACAGGATCATAATTTAGATTTTAGAGCAACTTATCTTAGTGTTATGTTTAATAATTTAACCAAAGAAGAAGAACAACAACAGGAATTGAAAATGAAAAAAATAAGAGAAGAAATGGAAAGAGGTAGATAGAATGTTTTCAAAAAAATTTTTTTTAATTTTTTTATTGCTTTTAAGTCTAGTTGTGTATTCAAAAGAACAGATTCCTACTATTTATGATGAAGATATGCCTTTAGGTAGTGACTTTGAAATATTATTTGAATCACCAAATGACGGAATGGCGTCAAAAATGACCCTATACTTTAGTGGAAACTTGTTTTATTATTCTAGACAAGATTTATTGTCAGATGTAAGTGGAAAATTAAATCCTATAGAAAGATATGAACAATTTATGAGTGAAGAAAGTCTAGTTGATTATTTTTTAGATCATTACATACCTGCTGTTTATAAAAAACAAGATATATATTTTTTGTATGGAAAAGTAAGTCTCGGAAGAGAATTATTGACTTTAAGGTTGTATTATATAGATGAAAAAACTAATGACCTCAAAATAAAAATATTTAGAGAAATGGACAGAAATAAAATAAATGCAATTGAAGAAATTGTTGAAAAAATTAATGAAGAAAAATATCCTACATCAAAAAGAAAGTTTACAACTGTACCTAAAGAAATTATTGCTATTATAACAAGAAAAATAAAATATTTTGGCTCAGATAGAGGAATTTCAGGAAACTATAAGGAACTTTATGAAAAAATAATAGAAATTTTTTCGGATGAACTACCATCGGTTATTCATTATATACGAAGACCAGATTTTGAACCTATTAATGACTAAGAAAAATTAAGAGTACATTCCATAACTGTATGAATATGTACATTTTCATGAGAGTATGTAGATTTTTTGGTGTGTAAAAATTTTTGTGTAAATAAAAAGTAAAGTATTGAATTTAGTGTAGGTTTATTTGTTAATTTAGAGGGTGTCCATAATTTTGTGTAAATTCAAAATATAGTATATGGTAAAACAACTATATAATATTTGGAGGTTTTTGTTATGGCTAAAAAAAAATTTTTCTGTTAAAATATAGTTATATATTTAATAATCTGAACAGAAAAAGTGAAAGTTGCTTATAGATAGAGGTTTAAAACAAGGTGTGGAAATGGAGAATATAAACCATCCCCAAAACATAAAGGACCTAAAATGCCTCCAAATGCAAGTCCCGATTCAATTCCTGATATTAAAACAGGTAATGATTTATTAAAAAATCATTCTTATAATTCGGCGACCAAAAAACAGAGGTTTGCTATATATAAAGGAAAAATGATAATATTTCAACCAACTGGCACTAATAATGAATGGCATGCTTATGAAATAACAGAAAATTTAAGAAAACATGTTCCTAATGATACTCTAAAACAAATGTTAAAAGACGGAAAAATTACAAAAGTGCAATATAATAAAAATAGAATGAAATAATGAAAGGAAAGAAACGTGAAAAATAAAAAATTTTATTTTGATTTTGAATACTTCCCAGAGATTTCGTATGAAAGTTATATTTTGAAATTTTTTGTAGATGGGAAAGATTTATGTGAATTAAAAAATGAAAAATATAAATATGATAAATTGGGAGATATATATTTTATAGCATATCGTTTAAAAAGTGGAAAAAGTTTAGAAAAAATTTTAACAATCCCTTTTCCCTATGATGAGTTGAAAGTAAAAAAAGAAAAAAAATTTACAGCAGTAGAATTAGTAGAAAAAATTGATAAAAGATATGAGGAAAAAGGATATGACGTTGATATTGAAGAAGTTTCTATTTTAAATGATTGGTGTTATAATCACTGCTTACCACCGGTAGGACCGGGAAAGACTGCAAACGTTTATTTTAATTTAGTTGACGACAAAATTGAAATCTCGTGGATGAATGATGAATACTTTAAGTATCAAAAGGGAGTTTATTATATCCCAAAAAAAACTTTTAAAAATGAAGTTTTAAAATTTATAAAAATAATGTTTGAGAGAAGAGAAATTGTGGAACAAAAATTAAATCTTGTAGTAATAAATGGTAAAAAAATTTCTGCTAAAAGAAATTATGATACCGAAATGGAATTTGAAGATCAAATGTTGGAAGAATTGAAAAATGTAAATTATAATTTAAAAACAGTTTATGAATTAATTCATATGACGGAAAAAGATAGAATAATAGTGCCTATTATTTTAAAATATATAAAATTGACGAATAATATATATGATAAAGCAAATTTAATTAGATTTTTGGGAATAAAAGGGCTTTTTGAAGCGTTGCCTGATTTGGAAGAGCAATTAAAAGGGGAGGATAATTTGGATATAAAAGCGGCGATTTTGAATACAATTTCAGTAATAAAAAAATGATAATAAAGTCTCAAAATTTCCATCTATGAAGTAAAAAAATATTTAGTAAAGTAGCAGCTTTATTTAAAATTTTTCAATAAGTTGCTACTTCAGAAACTGTAGAATTGCATAATAATTATAGCTCAAATAGTTCAAGTATGGGAATAAATACCGGAGCGACAATAGGATATTGGAGTGTACCCAAAATCTTGGACAAATGTTGTGAGATAATACATATTATACAGATGATCATTATAAGACTTTTAAAGAAATTAAACCTGAACAAATAAATACTAAGTAACAAAGAAAGAAGGGTAGCAATAATGGGGAGTAGTTTAACCATAATAAATCAGGAACAACAAAAAAAATTGTATAAAAATTTAGAAGGTAAATGGGTTATAGAATTAGATAGTGAAAAAATAAAAAATATAAATGATTTTTGTATAGCAATAATGGATGAAATTGATATTATATATGATTATAAACATTTATACGGGTATGATTGGTATTCTTTTAGAGATGCTGCTATGGAATCTGAACATATAGTAAAAAAATTATTTGGAGACAAAGAAGCAAATGTTGTAATAATTTACGATAATTCAAAATTAATTATGAGTGAAATAGATAGGGGGATTAGCTATCAATACTTAATAGCACTTATGCAATGGTGGAGCAATAAATTAAATTTGGAAATTTATCTTGTATTTGATAATATGACAAAAATTTTTAATAGCAAGATTATAAGAGACGATATGTCAAATGAAGATAAAATATTTAAATTAGAAGAAAATAAAAATATTTTTATTATGGATTTAAAACAAAATGAATTAGCAGACGAATTTATAAAAAGAATAGATAAAAATATCAATTTTTCAAATAAAAAAGAGTATGTATTAATTTTTAATAACTCCTACAATTTTGTCCAAGGAATAGACTATCAAGAAGTTGGATTAATGGCTAACAAACTTATAGAAGATATATTGCTGAAAAAAAAACAAAAAGATAAAAATATACTTATTGTTTTAAAAAATTCTTATTTTGAGAATTCTGGAATATACTTAAGGACTTATATAAATTGTAAATGCTTTTAAAAATGTTTACAAAAATTAGGTTACGATACATCAACCGCAGCCAGTAGTTGATGTTGTACAAAAAGATAATCAGAAAATACTTGATAAAAAAATTGAAAACCAAAAATTATCTGAAAATCCAGTGCAAAATGTAAAAGACTAGAAAAATTTTTAAATAATCGTTGTTGTAAAAGACAGCGGTTATTTTTTGTTTTGAAGAGAGTGTACAGAATTTTGTGTAAACTCAAAATATAATATATGGTACAGGATGGTAGTTTTATCATCCTGTTTTTACACACCCTATACAGTTAATTCTTTTATTACTTTCAATGCTCTTTCATAATCTGGCTGTTCTCCAATTTCTGGAACATATTCTACATATTGAATAATTCCATTTTTGTCAACAATGACAACTCCTCTGGCTAACAATCTTAGTTCTTTTATTACAAATCCATATTTTGTTCCAAAGTCTAAATCTTTGTGATCTGAAGCTGTTAGGGCATTTGCAATTCCTTTGTCTGCACAGTATCTTCCAAGTGCAAATGGCAAGTCAGCCGAAATTGTAAGCAGCTGTACATCATCTCCAAAACTTGCGGCTTCTTGATTAAATCTAGCCAGCTGTAATGCACATACTCCAGTATCAACTGATGGAAATACTGCAATTACAACAACTTTTCCCTTATAGTCGCTTAATTTTACTTCCTTTAGTTCTGGTGATAAAACTGTAAAATCGGGTGCTACCTGTCCAGCTTTTACTTCATTTCCTGTAAGAGTTATAGGATTTCCCTTGAATGTTACTTTATTTTTTATTTCTGTCATTTTTCTGCTCCTTTATTTTAGTTCTTTCTTTTGTATTTACAATTATCTATTTTTTATAATTATAACATATTTAAAATTATTTGTACAGAAAAATTATTTGGTTTTCAAATAATAATTATTTTTTTTACTTTTTTGTTGCATTTGCCTTGACAATAAACTAATTTTAAAAAACTGATTTTTACACAATAATAATTAATTATCTTTTTTCCAGAATATGTGTCATTCCTTGCTCGACAATATGTTTTATATGCTCATCTTCCAGCGAATAATACACTACTTTCCCTTCTTTTCTATATTTTACAAATCTTCCTTGCTTTAATACTCGCAATTGATGTGAAATAGCGGATTGTGTCATTTTTAAAAGATATGCAATATCACAAACGCACATTTCCTCTTGAAACAAAGCGCTTAAAATTTTCATTCTGGTTGTATCTCCCAATATTTTGAAAAAATCTGACAAATCGTGTACAACTTCTTCTTCTGGCATTGTCTTTTCCACTTTTTCCACAATATCTTTATGTATAACTTTTATTTCACAATTTTCATTTTCTTCTTCCATTATTTTAGCCATTTTCTCTCCCAAGTTTTAAAATATACGTTAATATTATATCACATATTGAAATAACGTGAAAGTAAACAATTCACATAATTTTTCTTTGATACTCTAAGGTAAAAGAAGTGAAAAACTACTAAAAGAATGTTATAATATAACAAAGTTTTGTACAATTCATACGTTATGCATAAGTTTGAAAATTTTGAATTTTAGGAGCGAAGCTATGGCTGGAAAAAGTGATATTAAAAAGCAAATATTAGAAATTGAAGATGTGGAAGAACTGAATACAAGTGAAGAAAACAAGTCTAAAATAAAGGAATACATGGAACATTATGGTAAAAATGAAGATTCAATAGACAATTATGTGATAAAAATAAAAAAATGTCTTGATATTATTAATCAGCTTGACTGGAAGAGAACTTTAAAAGAAAAAAAAATTGATATTTCTAAAATACGGAATATTTTGAATGAAAGACATTATGGAATGGAAAAAGTAAAAGAAACTATTTTGGAATCTTTGGCAATGCGGCACTTTATGAAAAAAAATGATAATAAAACCCCAATTATACTGTGCTTAGCAGGTTCGGCTGGAACAGGTAAGACTTCAATAGCTGAAGCAATAGCCGAAGCATTAGGAAAAAAATTTGAAAAAATTTCTATGAGTGGTGTATCTACGACATTTGAATTAACAGGGCTTACAAAAGGATATACTTCAGCTGCTCCTGGAAGAATTATAAAAACTTTGGCAAAATTTGGATGTGATGATCCTTTAATTTTATTAGATGAAATAGATAAGGTTAATCAGAAAAAATCGGAGGGAGATATTGAGGGAGTTTTACTCGAAATTTTGGATCCAGATCAAAATAAAAGATTTAGGGATGAATTTTTAGAGTTGGAGTATGATTTATCAAATGTAATGTTTTTAGCAACAGCTAATGATTTAAGCGAAGTTTCAGAGCCATTAAAAAGTAGAATGGAAATTATTTATTTAGAGGATTATAATTTGGAACAAAAAGTTGAAATTGCCAAAAATTATATAGTTCCAAGCATAAATAAAAAAATAGGTTCAAAATTATTCTTTAGTGATGATATTTTAAAATATGTGATACAAAATTATACAAACGAAGCTGGAGTTAGAAAATTAAAGACAATTTTGATGAAAATTTACGGAAGAATTGCTAAAGAATGGCTGGAAAAAAAGAAAAAAGTAAATGTAACTTTGGAAAACATAGATTCTCTCATTTGTGCAGACAAAAATCCCAGTATTTCATTAAAAGTGAACACTGAAAAGTCAAAAATAGGAGAAGTGATGGGAATGGGGGTAACTTCGCTGGGAGGAAGAATTATGCCAATTCAAACGGCTGTTATGCCAGGAGATGGAAAAATTATAATAACTGGAAATCTTTCAGAAGTTATGAAAGAGGGAATAAATGTGGCAATTACATATTTGAGAACAAAAACTGAAGAATATCATCTAAAAAATCCTAACTTTTACAAGGAAAATGATATTCACGTACATTTTAATGAAAATGCTGTTCAAAAGGATGGGCCTTCCGCTGGAATCGCTATTACAACGTGCATCCTTTCAGCATTAAATCGGATAGAATTAAGGCAGGATATGGCTTTTACTGGAGAAATTACGATTTTGGGGGAGATATTGCCTGTTGGAGGAGTGGCAAAAAAAATCGAAGGGGCTTATAAATCTGGAATAAGAAAATTCTTTGTTCCAAAAGAAAATGAAGATTGTGTAAATTTTATAGGAAAAGATATAATTGATAAAATAAAAATAGAATTTGTGGAAAATTATGAACAAATTTATTCAAAACTTTTTTTAACATGTGAAGAAGAAAAAAATTTATAAAAAAGGAGAAAATTTTATGAGAAAAAATAAATGTAAGTTATTAATTTGGGCTAGTATTATGGTAATTTCAGTTGCATCTTTCGGAATGTCTGGTAAAAGTCCAGATAAATCGCCTTCAAAGCCAGAGGCTGCAGATGTGGATACAGTTAATGACAATGCTAGTGCTATTGGGAAAAAAGCCGGACTTAAAATTTCAAAGGCTGAATTAAATGCTGTTGCTGACAGGATTTTTAAAAATGAAGCTGGAGGTAAAAAAGAGAATATTGTTTACTGGAATACCGGAGAGGATTTTCCATCACTTGGAATTGGACATTTTATATGGTATAGAGCAGGACAAAGGGGAAAATTTGCTGAAAGTTTTCCACAGCTTGTGGCTTATTACAGGGCTCATGATATAAAATTGCCTAAAATTATTGAGGAAAATGAATATTCTCCTTGGGCAAATAGTGATGAGCTTTTTAGATTGAAAAGAATTATGGATAATGATATTATTGAATTGACTAATTTTCTGTATAATACGAAAGATATTCAAGTTGCATTCATTTTTGAAAGATTGGAAAACTCTTTGGAAAAGATGATGGCAATTTCAGATAATCCAGAAAATGTAAAAAAACAGTTTTACCGTGTTGCACAGTCGCCAAACGGACTTTATCCTCTGATTGACTATGTCAATTTCAAGGGGGAAGGAATAACGAGAACAGAAACCTATAATGGAGAAGGATGGGGTCTTCTTCAAGTCTTGGAAAATATGAAGGGAACAGGAAGCGGAAAAGCCGCTCTTGAAGAATTTAGCAACTCTGCAAAAGCTGTGCTTGAAAGACGTGTGAAAAATGCCGGTCCTGACAGTAATGAAAAAAAATGGCTGCAAGGCTGGCTAAATCGTTGTGATACTTATAAAAACTAATACTAAATTCCATTTGAAAAATAGAAATTATATTTTATTTATTTTTTTATAATAAATCCATTGCTTTAATGGGCAATAGCATAAGTTTGCAAAAATTAAATTGGGCAGTTTAAATTTTGTTTAGGCTGCTTTTTTGTTTTTTACGAAATTTCAATATTAGTAAATATATTATATTTAGGGAATTATTGTTTGTTCATAAATAGAATTAATAGTAAAAAAATATTTTTATGGACAAAATTGCTTGCAAATATGACTGAATATAAGATATAATATAGATATATAAAATTTTAGTGAAAGGAAGCGAGTATGAAAAATATTTTAAAATTTTTAGTTAAGAGAATTGCAATGGGACTTGTAACATTGTGGCTAGTTATTACGATTACATTCTTTCTGATACATATGTTACCTGGTGACCCGTTTCAAAGTGAAAAAGCAATTCCGCCTAAAGTAAAGGAAAACTTGATGGCAAAATACCATTTAGACCGTCCGCTTGGGGAACAATATGTTGAATACTTAAAAAATATAGCAAAGGGGGATTTAGGATCATCCATGAAAGTTCGGGGGAGAACTGTTAACGATGTAATTAACCAGAGTTTTCTTACATCGGCTGATTTAGGAGCCAGATCTATTATATTTGCATTAGTTTTGGGTATTCCGCTTGGAATTATTGCAGCCCTTAAAAGGGGGAAATATCAGGACAGGCTGGCTATGATTGTGGCGATAATTGGAATATCGGTGCCAAGCTTTGTACTGGCGGGACTTATGCAGAAGTACTTCGTTGATATACATAATGGATTTTTAATTGACAATGGATTTTTGCCGGAATTTTTTAGAATCCGTTTATCTGGATGGGATAGCCCAGAGAAAAAGATACTACCAGTTGTGGCTCTTGGACTTTATACGGTTGCATTAATTGCACGTTTGTTAAGGGATAAGATGATTGAGGTAATGGGACAGGATTATATAAGGCTGGCTGTTGCAAAAGGTGTAAAACCTAAAAACATTGTATTTAAGCACGCTTTAAGAAATGCGATTTTACCGATTATTACAATAATGGGACCAACAATTGCGGCAGTTTTGACAGGTTCATTTGTAATTGAAAAGATGTTTTCAATTCCAGGATTAGGAAAATATTTTGTAGACAGTATTAATGACAGGGATTATACAATGGTGCTTGGAGTTACTGTGTTTTATGCAATATTCCTGATTATAATGATGATACTTGTGGATATTATTTATGTTTTAGTTGATCCTAAAATTAAACTTGGAAAAGGAGATGAAGTGTAGTGGCAGAAAATATAGAGAAAGTTGTAACTGAAAATGATTATATACCAACACCTGAAGATTTTAAAATCGTAGGTCCAGATACCACTCAAAGTGAAGAAATCTACAAACCAAGTTTAACATTTTGGCAGGATGGATGGAGAAGATTTAAGAAAAATAAATTGGCTCTGACATTTTTAGGTATAACAATTATCTTTTTGTTCTTAGCAATTTTTGGGCAGCATTTGACAAAATATTCCTACAGAGCCCAAGATTTATCAGAAAAATTTTTAAGCCCTTCAAAGGGAATTACAAAAGGTCATTATTTGGGAACAGATAATTTGGGACGTGACTTGTTTGCAAGACTTTCGCAAGGGATAAGAATTTCAATGGAATTATCAATAATAACAGCTGCTATTTGCGTTATTTTTGGAACAATTTATGGGGCTGTTTCGGCATACTTCGGCGGAATTATTGATACAATTATGACTAGAATTGTAGAAATTTTACTAATTATCCCATCAATGATTTATATAATTTTATTAATGGTTGTTATGGGAAATAGTGTAAAGACAATAATTATTGCAATGTCACTTACAAGATGGCTGAATTATTCGCTGCTTGTACGTGGAGAAGTTTTGAAAATCAAGGAAAATGAATTTGTATTGGCTTCAAAATCGCTTGGTGGAAATTTCTTGTGGATAACTTTAAAGCATTTGATTCCAAATACGTTAAGTGTAATAATAATAAGACTTACAACAGATATACCAAATATTATCTTTACAGAAGCATTTTTAAGTTTCATCGGGCTTGGAGTACCAATTCCGCAGGCTTCATTAGGAAACTTGGTATTTGATGGATTTGTAAATATGACTTCATATCCATATTTATTCGTTATTCCGTCAGTTGTAATTTCATTGATTACATTGGCATTTAATATTGTCGGAGATGCTTTAAATGATGCATTGAATCCAAAACTAAGAGATTAAAAATTTTATAAAATTTACTATTCTATAAATTTAATATTATTTTTCTTAATTTCATTTATTTTAGTTTATTTAAGCAAGGGTATCAAACGCCATACCCTTGCATCCCCGCTTTACGCAAAACTTTCTTATAAAGAAAAAATAAAACTCGATTTTGAATATAAGTTATTTTAATACGAATAATCGTATATAATTCAAAATATGTTTCAAAATCTCAAACAGTTATTTTTCCTTTAACGAAATTTTGCTTTAATAATTAAATAGAAAAGTTAAATAAATTAAAAATAAATATAATTAATAAAGAAAAAGTATTTAGTTATAAGAGTTATGTAAAAACAATCCATATTAATACAGAGAGGATTAGAGAATGGGAAAAAAATTATTAGAAGTGAAGGACTTGAGTGTTTCTTTTAATACGTATGCTGGGGAAGTGCAGGCTCTTAGGGGAATCAGCTTTTCTGTGGATCGTGGAGAAACGCTTGCAATCGTTGGGGAGTCTGGTTCAGGGAAATCAGTTACTGTGCAGACGATTATGAGATTGATACCGATGCCTCCAGGAGAAATTAAAAATGGAGAAATTCTTTTTGATGGGGAAGATTTGGTAAAAGCTCCTCTTGAGAGAATGCGTGAACTTCGTGGAAGAAAAATTGGAATGATATTTCAAGATCCTATGACATCGCTTAATCCGACTATTAAAGTTGGAAAGCAAATTATGGAAGGGATTTTGATTCATAAAAAAGTAACAAGGGAAGAGGCAAAGCAAAAAGCAGTTGAAATGCTTAGAAAAGTTGGAATTCCTAAACCTGAAGAAAGATTTCATCAGTATCCGCATGAATTTTCTGGAGGAATGCGGCAAAGGGCTGTTATTGCGATTGCTCTTTCGTGTGAGCCAGACCTGCTAATTTGTGATGAGCCGACAACAGCTTTGGATGTTACGATTCAGGCACAGATTCTAGATTTGATAAATGAATTGAAGAAAGAACTGAATATTGCAGTAATACTTATAACGCATGATTTAGGTGTGGTTGCTGAAACTGCCGATAGGGTAGTTGTTATGTATGCTGGAGAAAAATTGGAGGAAGCTCCTGTAAGGGAACTGTTTAAAAATCCAAAACATCCATATACTTGGGGACTTTTAAAATCACTGCCAAGACTGGATATGAAAATTGGAGAAAAATTGGCTTCAATTCCGGGGACACCTCCAGATTTGCTTAATCCACCTGTGGGAGATCCATTTGCGGCACGTTCTGAATATGCGATGAAAATTGACTATGAAAGAAAACCTCCGTTAATTGATTTGGGAAATGGGCACTTTGTAAAATCGTGGCTATATGTAAAGGGTGCTCCAAAAATAAAATCTCCTTTTGAATCGGAAGAAGAAAACAAAGGAACGGAGGGGAAATAATGGCATCGAATGAAAATAAAAAAGAA
This sequence comes from Leptotrichia sp. oral taxon 417, assembly GCF_013394865.1. Classification (NCBI taxonomy): domain Bacteria; kingdom Fusobacteriati; phylum Fusobacteriota; class Fusobacteriia; order Fusobacteriales; family Leptotrichiaceae; genus Leptotrichia; species Leptotrichia sp. oral taxon 417. The sequence continues at coordinate 78,097 of NZ_JABXYV010000001.1, forward strand.
AAATTAATAGAAATGAAAAACTTGAAAAAATATTTTCCAATGAAAAAAAGACAAGTTCTAAAGGCTGTGGAAAATGTCACAATGGATATTTACAAGGGTGAAATTTTAAGTCTTGTGGGAGAGTCAGGGTCTGGAAAGACAACGCTTGGAAGAACTGTCAGCAGACTTTATGCAAAGACAAATGGAGATATTTTGTTTAATGGAAAGCCAGTGGAAGAATATGGAAGAAAAGAATTTACAAAAAAAGTTCAGATGATATTTCAAGATCCGCAGGCTTCGCTTAATCCGAGAATGACTGTTGGAGATATTATTGCCGAAGGAATTGATCTTCATAAGCTGGCAAGCTCAAAGCAGGAAAGAATGGAAAAAGTCTATAAATTGTTGGAAATTGTTGGATTAAACAGGGAACATGCAAGCCGTTTTCCACATGAATTTTCAGGTGGGCAAAGACAGAGAATTGGGATTGCAAGAGCGCTTGCGGTTGATCCTGAAGTGCTTGTGTGTGATGAGCCGATTTCAGCTCTGGATGTGTCGATTCAGGCTCAAGTTGTAAATTTATTAAAGGATTTGCAAAGGGAAAGAAACTTGACATTGTTATTTATTGCCCATGACTTGTCGATGGTAAAATATATTTCAGACAGGGTGGCAGTTATGTATCGTGGAAAAGTGGTTGAACTGGGAACTCCTGAAGCTGTTTACGGCGATCCTGTTCACAGCTACACAAAATCACTTATTTCAGCTGTGCCAATAGCAGATCCTGATTATAAAAAGACAAAGAAAATTGATATGGATGAATCATATTTGAGAAGTCCGATGGGAGATGTGTCTGAAATAGAGGTTATTCCTGAAACGCCTGAATTAACAGAATATAGACCTGGACATTTTGTAGAAACTTCTTTTTTAAAGGAAAAGGGGCTAATTTAGTAAAATTTGAATATTTTTAAAATAATTTTTATAAAAATTTATTGATGGAAAGGAATTGTTGAGATATGAAAAAAACTTTTTTAATACTTTGCTTAATGTTATCAATGTTTATTGTTTCTTGTGGAAAAGGGGGAAAAGGCTCGGGAAATTCAGTATCATTTAATATGGAAGCTGAGCCGACTTCGTTAGATCCGCAAATTTTGACTGATATGAGCGGACTTTTTGTAACAAGTATGACTTATGAAAGTCTTGTAAGATTGAATGAAAAAAATGAAATTATTCCTGCCGGAGCTGAAAGCTGGACTAAATCAGACGATGGGAAAGTATGGACATTTAAAATTAGACAAGGGATGAAATGGTCAAATGGAGATCCAGTTACAGCTAAAGACTATTACAACGGTATAAAAAGAGGAATTGAACCAAAAACAGCCTCTGAATACGCATTTCTTGCCTATTATATTGAAAATGCGGAAGATTATAATACTGGAAAATTAAAGGATTTTGGAAAAGTTGGGATAAAGGCAAAGGATGACTACACACTTGAATTTACATTGTCACAACCTGCACCATTCTTCTTAAAAACGTTAATTATGCCAATTTATTTTCCAGTTAATGAAAAAGCATTGGCTGCCAACGGAGATGGATATGCAACTGAAGCTAACAAGTCTATCTATAATGGACCGTTTATAATGGAAAAATGGGTACACAACAACAAAGTTGTCATGAAAAAGAATCCTAACTACTGGAATGCTAAAAATATAAAAATTGATACACTTACAGGTTTAATTGTAACTGACTTTGAAGCCGCTACAAACCTTTTTGAAAATAGAGAATTGGATTTGACAAAAATTTCTGTGGAAAAAATGGCAAATTATGAAGGAAAACCTGAATTGCACAAATTCCCTAATGGAAGAGTTTACTATTTAGGATTTAACACTTCAAATCCTGTGTTGAAAAATCAAAAGGTAAGAGAGGCATTATCTCTTGCAATTGATAGAAAAGAACTTGTAAGCAGTATTTTAAATGGAGCTGGAATTGTAGGTTCTGGAATTGTTTCAAATGGAACAGCTGGGGAAAAAGGCGACTTTAGGGAAGAAGCTGGAGACTTATTTGCTGGATTTGCAAAAGTTAATGCAAAGCAGTTGTTTGATGAAGGGCTGAAGGAACTTAAAATGACGCTTGCACAAGTTAAACTACATCTTTTGGTAGATGAAAATGGAACTGGTAAAAAGGAAGCTGAATTTTACCAATCTCAATGGAAGGATAAATTGGGAATTGATGTGGATGTGGAAGTTCTTACTAAAAAAGAAAGAATTGCACGTGCAAAAGCTGGAGACTTTGAAATTGTAAGATATGCTTGGGGACCTGATTATGCAGACCCTATGACTTATTTGGAAATTTTCCATTCAAAGGCAAAGGATATTAACTTTGCTAAATATTCAAATCCTGAGTATGACAGATTAGTTGACTTGGCTAAAGTTAATCAAGATAATAAAACTAGAATGGATGCGATGAAAAAAGCGGAAAAATTATTAGCAGATAACTTTACATATTCAACACTTTATTATGAAGTGGGAGTTTATTTGATAAATCCTAAATTAAAGGGAGTTGTAATACGTTCAGTTGGAGATTCTATCGACTTTTATAACGCATCTATAACAAAATAATTTTTAATTTTGTCAAATTTATTTGACAAAAGAAAGGATGGATGTAAATATGAAAAAAATATTATTGATATTTACAATATTGCTGGCTTTTGTGATTTCATGTGGAAAAAGCAACGATTCTGAAACATTGAAACTTAATTTGAAGGAGGAGGGGAAATCTTATGATCCGCAACTTGCAAATGATTCTACTGGAGAATTTGTGGATTCGCTTGTTACTGAAACATTGACAAGACAGTCGGATGATGGAAAATCTCTTCCTGGAGTGGCTGAAAAATGGGAACATAATGCAGATTCAACAGTCTGGACATTCCATTTGAGAAAAAATGCGAAATGGAGTAACGGGGATCCGATTACAGCAAAGGACTTTAGAGATGGTTGGGTTAGAGCACTAGATCCTAAGACAGCTGGAGAATATGCAGATAAATTGTTTTATATAAAAAATGCTGAACAATTTAATGCGGGAAAAATTAAAGATGAAAATCAATTGGGGATAAAAGTTATTGATGATTACACATTGCAAGTAACATTAAACAATCCTCTTACATATTTTGATTCAATTGTAAGAATTCAAACTTATGCTCCACTAAATAAAAAGTTCTATGAAAAAGTGGGAGATAAATATATGACATCTCCTGAAACTTCGATTTCATCTGGTGTTTATGTAATAAAATCTTGGACAAGGGATTCTGAAATTGTATTTGAAAAAAATGAAAATTACTGGAACAAGGATAATATTAAATTAAAATATGTAAAAATGTTATTTATAAATGATCCATCTGCCAGTGTAAATGCCTTTAAAAATAAAGAAATTGATTCTACAAATATTTCAATAGAACAAGCGAAGGAATTTAAAAATGATAAACGTAAAATTCTTACAAAAGATGGTTCAGTATGGTATATGACATACAATATGAAAAATAAAGTGCTTGCGAACAAAAAAATTAGACAGGCATTGTCGCTTGCTGTAGATAGGGAAAAATTGATTACAGATGTGCTTGACAATACAGGAGAAGCTGCATATACTTATACAACAAAAGGTGTTGGAATAATCGGTGTTTCAAAAGACTTTTCTGAAGAAGCAGGAAAAATTTTCCCGGCTTATAATCCGCAAAAGGCAAAACAATTACTAGCCGAAGGATTAAAGGAGCTAGGATTACAAAAATTACCTGAATTGACAATGATTTTTAATGATTCTGGAAATAATAAAGTTATTTCTGAATATATTCAGGAAAGTTTGAGAATAAACTTAGGAGTAAATATTAATATTGAAGGAATGACATTCCAATCAAGATTGGATAAAATGCAACATAGAGATTATGAAATTGCTCTAGCTGGATATAATGGAGATTATAACGATGCTATAACTTATTTAGACAGATTCTTGACAAAGGATGGAAATAACTATTCAGATTATTCAAATCCACGTTATGATGAGCTTGTTAAAAAAGTTAAAAGTTCTGGAAACCAGCAAGAAAGAGTAAAAGACATGATTGAGATGGAAAAAATAATTGCTGAAGATATGCCTGTGGGATTGCTTTACTATAGACAAAATACTAAGCTGTTAAATCCAAGAGTTCATAATATTGTGTTTAGCCCAATAGGAAAAGACTTTGTGCTGGATAATACTTATATAAAATAATAGACCTGTTCGATAACTATACAAACTTAGAATTTAATAAAATAAATATCTTGAAGCAAGGGGTCTTGACCCCTTGTATAGATAAAAAAACTTAGGTTATCGAACATATCTATTCAAAAAAAAAATTTTTTATAGAGGAAGGGAAGTTGTTATGAAAAAGATAATAATTTTATTGGCAATGTTAATTTTTGCCATTTCCTGTGGAAAGAATGGTGGAAGCGGAAAAACGTTTACGTTGAATTTGACGGACGAGCCAAAATCCATTGATCCACAGCTTTCAACGGATGTTTTAGGAGGAACGGTTGATGACCTGATAACCGAAGGACTTACTAAAAGAGGAAAAGATGGTACGTTTGTGGCAGGACTTGCGAAAAGCTGGGATAAATCAGCTGATGGGCTAAAATGGACATTTCATTTAAGAGATGGAATAAAATGGAGCAATGGAGATCCAATTACAGCGCAAGACTTTAAAAATGGATGGTTACGTGCATTAGATCCTCAAACTGCTTCACAGTATTCGTATATGCTTTATCCGATAAAAAATGCTGAAAAATATAATAAAAAGGCAGTTTCAGCTGAAAAAGTCGGAATAAAGGTTATTGATGACAAAACTTTGGAAGTGGAATTGGAAGCTCCTGTTCCGTATTTTGACAGTTTAGTTGCATTTAAGACATATATGCCGTTAAATCAGAAGTTCTTTGATAAAACAGGTGACAGCTACTTTACAGAAGCTAATAAAACTATGTCTTCTGGAGCGTATACAATGGAAAAATGGACACATGGCTCAGAAATAGTGTTTAAGAAAAATCCTAATTACTGGGATGCGGATAATGTAAAAGTTGAAAATATTGTCTATAAAATAATTCCTGATAATAATTCTGCATTAAATGCATTTAATAACAAGGAAGTAGATGTAACTTCAATTACATCTGAACAGGCAAAAGGATTTAAGGACAATCCAAAAATGGTTTCAAAAAATGATGGTTCAGTATGGTATTTGCTATTTAATTTTAACAACAAGACTTTGGCAAACTTGAAAGTAAGAAAAGCGCTTCTTATGGCAATTGACAGAGAAGGACTAATAAATAATGTATTAAACGGATATGGAACTGCGGCAAAAACATTTGTTCCAAAAGGAATTGGAATAACTGGAAAAGATGGAAAAGACTTTACAGAATTTGTTCCTACATCAACACTTGGATATAATCCTCAAGAAGCTAAAAAATTATTAGCTGAAGGATTAAAGGAAGCTGGACAGGCTAGTTTTCCAAAAATGTCTATGCTGATTAATGAAAGTGGAAATAATAAGGTTATTGCCGAATATATTCAAGAACAATTGAGAAAAAATTTGAATATTCAACTGGATCTGGAAATAATGACTGCTCAGGAAAGATTTTCAAGAATGTCTCAAAAGGACTTTGATATGGTATTTGCTGGATGGTCTGGAGATTATCCTGATGCAATTACATATTTAGATTTATTTGAATCAACTGGCGGAAATAATAATGGTTCGTATAAAAACCCTGAATATGATGCGCTAGTTAAAACTGTTAGAAGCACAGCCGATCAAAATGTAAGAATTCCTGCACTTGTAAAAATTGAAGGAATAATTGCGCAAGATTTACCAGTAGGTGTGCTTTTCCACAGAGAAAAACAATATCTTGTTGATAAAAAAGTAAAAGGGCTTGAATTTACACCAATTGGTGGAGAATATTATTTCGGAAACTTGTCATTGAAATAGTGGCTGGAAAAATTCTTTAACAAAAAGATAGCAAGAAGTCGTAGGCTTTCTATAGAATTATAGAATAAAGTCGGTAACATTGACAAACAGTAATGGAAATTACTATGTTTCTATCTTGACGGAATTTGAAAAAGAAATTCAAAAAAATTCAAGTAATGATAAAGTAATTGGACTTGATTTTTCAATGTCTGAATTATTTGTCAGTTCTGAAAACCAAAGGGCTGATTATCCAAGATATTTTAGGATGTTGGAGAAAAAATTGAAGAAATTACAAAAATCATTGTCAAGAAAAGTGAAATTTTCTAAAAATTGGTATAAACAAAAAATGAAAATATCAAAATTGCATGAGTATATCAAAAATTGCCGAAGAGATTTTTTGCATAAATTATCGAAAAAATTATCTAAAGAGTATAATGCTGTGGTTGTTGAGGATTTGAATATGAAAGGGATGAGCCAGGCATTAAATTTTGGAAAAAGTGTAGGAGATAATGGATGGGGAATGTTTTTGAGGATGCTTGAGTATAAACTGATGTTTTTAGGGAAACAATTTTTGAAGATAGATAAGTGGTTTCCGTCATCGAAAACTTGCAGTAAATGTGGAAATATTAAAGAGGAACTGAAATTATCAGAAAGAAGTTATAAATGTGAGTGCTGTGGAATTGAAATTGATAGAGATTACAATGCGGCATTGAATATAAAAAACATTGGAAAATCAATGTTGGAATATTAAAAAAATAAAAGAAAACAGGGCAGGGACTGCCCGAAGAGCTTGGTAAATATATTTGGCTAACAAAAGCAGATACTTCCCAAGAAGCTCCCGCTTCTAAAAGCGGGAGTAGTTCACTTTAAAGTGAGGAGGAAATGTATTAATGAAAAAAATATTTCTAATATTGACATTGCTGGTATTTGCACTTTCGTGTGGAAAAAAAGGAGGAAACGGAAGTACATTTACTTTAAATATAGTTACAGAGCCATCATCAATTGATCCGCAAATAACTACGGATATTCCTGGAGGAACTGTTGATGAATTGATTTTGGAAGGGCTTTTAAGAAAAGACAAAACTGGAAAATCTGTAGCTGGAATTGCCCAAAAATGGGAAAAATCAAAAGATGGGCTTGTGTGGACATTTCATCTAAGAGATGGAGTTAAATGGAGTAATGGCGACCCTGTAACTGCAAACGACTTTAAGGCAGGATGGATTCGTGGATTGAATCCTGATACAGCAGGAAGCAATGCAAGCATGTTATTTGTAATAAAAAATGGAGAAAAATATAATGCTAAAAAAGTTTCAGAAAATGAAGTCGGAATAAAAGTTATTGATGATAAAACTTTACAAGTAACTTTGGAATCGCCTATTCCGTACTTTGATGATTTAGTTACATTTAAATCATTCATGCCATTAAATCAAAAGTTTTATAACAAAGCAAAGGATAAATACTTTACAGAAGCTGAATATACAATTTCAAATGGTCCTTACACTTTGGAAAAATGGACTCATGACTCAGAGTTAAAATTTAAGAAAAATCCTAATTACTGGGATGCAGGCAATGTAAAAACTGATAATGTTGAATTAAAAATAATTGCAACTGATTCAGCTGTTAATGCCTTTAAGAATAAGGAAGTTGATGTAACAGCGGTAACTTTCGAGCAAGCTAAGGAATTTGCAGGAAAACCAGAACTTGTAAAAGCAAATGATGGTGGAATCTATTATTTATTGTTTAATATAAAAGAAAATGTATTTAAAAATGCAAAAGTAAGACGTGCAATAACTATGGCAATAAATAAGGAAGAACTTGTAAATAAAGTGCTGGAAGGATCTGAAAAATTAACTAAGACATTTACTCCATCTGGAATTGGATTAAACGGAGTTTCAAAAGATTTTCCAGTGGAAGTAGCAACTGACCAGCCTAAATTTAACGTAGCAGAAGCTAAAAAATTGCTTGCAGAAGGACTTAAGGAAGAAGGACTTTCAGAACTGCCAAGATTTGAAATTTTATTTAACGATACAGGAAGCAGAAAAGCTATTGCAGAATATATTCAAGAAAGTTTGAGAAATAACTTGGGTGCAAATGTTGAATTAGATATGGTAAGCGGTAAGGAACGTATTGAAAGAACTAAGAAGAGAGATTATCAAATTTCATTGCAAAACTGGACTGGAGATTTCCTAGATCCAATTACATATTTAGATCTATTTGACAGTACAAATGCAAACAACCGTGGAGATTTCAAAAACGTAAAATATGACAAATTGACTAAAACTGTAAAAAGTTCTGCTGATCCAAAAGTAAGAGTTCCAGCAATGATTGAAATGGAAAAACTTATTTCAGAAGAACAACCAGTTACAATCTTATTCCAAAAACAAAAACTTTACTTAGTAAATCCAAAAGTTAAAAATTTGGGATTTGTGTCAATCGGTGGTGAATTCTTTATTAGAGATGTTGTAATGAACTAGTTTCAATTAAAACAAAAATTTAAGAACAATATTTCATATTCCCCATTTAAATAGCAGATTTTTTTTACAAGGAATCAAGACCTCTTGCCAGTAAATAAACAAAATATAATTTCTGTTTTTTAAATGGGGTTTAATATTATTAAATTAAAAAAATAAAAAAGGAAATGTAATTTTATGAAAAATAAGTTTGTCCTGCTGGACAGAGATGGTGTTATAAATGTGGAAAAATCGTATTTGCATAAAATTGAAGATTTTGAATATGAAAAAAATGTGGTGGAAGGACTTTTAAAATTGCGGGATTTGGGATATAAATTTGCGATTATAACGAATCAGGCAGGAATTGCGAGAGGATATTATACGGAAGAGGATTATTTGAAGTTACAGAGTTTTATTGAAGATGATTTATTTAAAAAAGGAATAAAAATTGAAAAGTCTTACTTTTGTCCGCATCATCCAAATGTTACTGGAAAATATGGAATAGAATGTAATTGCCGAAAGCCAAATACGGGGAATTTTGAACTGGCAATAGAGGAGTTTGATATTGATGTTAAAAATTCTTTTATGATTGGGGATAAAATAACTGATTTGATTCCGGCCAAAAAATTGGGGATTATGCCTGTCCTGGTAAAAACTGGATATGGTTTGAAGAGTTTGGAAGAACTTGGGGGAACAGGATTAGATCCGATGGTTGTGGACGATATTCTAGATTTTTCAGACAATATCGAAAAATATAAATAAAAAAAATAATATATACTCGAACCCGTTTAAAATAGAACTGCTAAAAATTATATAAATCTAGGGTTTGAGTAAAATAGTCATAATTTTTGAATTCAGTTTTAAAGCAGTTTTACTATAAATTCACGTTTGAATAACAGATTTAACGTGAATTTTTTTAGCAAGGGGTCAAAGCCCCTTGTTTTTTATCTATTTAAAATTTCTTCAGTTTTTCTTATATCTTTTTCCCTTGAAACAACATGATGTATTTTTTTTATTTCTTCTAACTTATCAATAATTCTTTTATTTTCTTCTCTGGAAAAATTTTTTACTGATAGAAAAAATTTCATAGAGCCTTCAAAACTTCTGATGGACTTTGTTAAATAAAGCCGTTTTCTAAAAAAAGGAGGCTTTCTGACAATATCATCAAAGTCAATAAATGCAATCTTCCCGCTATTTTTGTCTATAAAAAAGTTTCCCAAACTAAAGTCCATGTGATAGTATCCTTTTTCAAAAAAATTTTTTTCAAATTTATACCATAAGTCAATTGTCTTATATGTAAGCTCAAAATTATCCTTTCCCACAAGATAATCATAATAGGATATAAAATTTCCATTAAATGTTTTATTTATATTTTCCAAGACAGTTTCTATCTTTATATGAAGTGGCATATATTTTATAACTTTATACTTCGTTATTTTCATAAAGTTCAGTTCTGGAAAATCCCTTTCCAAATATTTTGAAACCTTTAAGGAATTTTTCCCCTTTTCTCTTGTAAATCCAAAAAAAATCTTCAAAGCCTTTTTATTTTTATATTCATAAGTTTTATAAAAATAATTTTTTTCATTATCTGTATTTAAATTTTTACTTTCCTGCATTTTTTTATTTTTCCTTTAATTTTATTTTCTTTATTAATTCTAGCATATCTTATTTTTTATTTCAATCGTAGCATATCAAATTTTTTTTAGAAATAAATAAAGCAAAATAATTAATTTGAAATTAGGTATTTTTGTTGCACTCAAGTGAATTTAGTACGAGGAATAGTATTTTTTTGTAGAATATTTTTTATTTTGGTTTGTAATATAGTTTTATTATTTAATTTTTTTATAATTTTTTAACCTCCCCAAAAAAAAACAGATAAATATAAATTTTTTCAAAAATTGATATTGACAATACATTTTATTGAGGTATACTAAAAATATGAAATAAAAAATTTTAATTTAGGCAGTTGTAAAAGTAAATGAATTTATAATAAAGTCTTTTTGTCAGAAAACGGAGGAAACACGAAAAATTGAATTACAGAGATACTATATTTATTTAAATTTTTTGATTTTTACAAATGGCTAAAAAATTTTAATTTGGAAGGAGAAAGCAGAAATGATTAATTTAATCGTAGCAACTCACGGAAAAATGTCGGAGGAAACTGTTAATCTTACAAAAATGGTTTTAGGAGAAAGTGAACAGCTGGATTTTGTCACTTTTGTGCCTGGTGAAGGACCTGAAGATTTGATAAAAAAATATCAGGACATTATTGCAAAATATGACAGTGAGGGGACATTGTTTTTAGTGGATTTATTTGGTGGAAGTCCATACAATGCAGCATGCCGTGTAGTTGCTGAAACAGAAAATACTGATGTAATAACAGGGGTTAATGTGCCTATGTTGCTGGAAGTGCTAGACGCTAGAGAAGAAACAAACGATGTTGCAGAATTAGTTCAAATTGCAAAAAATTCTGGAATTAACGGAATTAAGATTTTCAGTGAATTATTCGTTGATAATTCTGATGATGAAGATGAAGATTTGGATGAATTGGATTTATAAAAGTTTACTAAACATTTATAAATTAAAATATAAAATAAATGTGAAAATTTTTACACACTCGAAAAAACAAAATTTTAAAAATTAAGTAAAAAAATATAAAAATAAAAAAGAAGGGAGCGTTACTGCAAACTAAATTAAAATAAAAAAAATAATTACAGAGTTTTCGGTAGCGGGAAATAGAATTATGGAATTAGTTTTAACAAGAATAGACTCAAGATTAATACACGGACAAGTTGCGACTTCATGGGTAAAAGCAACTAAACCTGAAGCAATTTTTGCGGTAAATGACGATGTGGCAGAAGATAAAATTAGAAAATCACTTTTATTACAAGTGGCACCTGAAGGAGTAAAATCATTTGTAATACCTGTTGAAAAAGCAATCGCAGTTTACAAAAACCCTAAATATGCTAAAACAAAAGTAATGCTGCTTGTTACTTGTCCAGCTGATGTAGTTAGATTAATCGAAGGTGGAGTTGACATTAAAACAGTTAATGTTGGAGGAATGACTTTTAAAGAAGGAGACAAATTAATTTCAAAAGCAGTTGCAATTAATAAAGATGATTTGGAAGCATTCAACAAATTAAGATCTATGGGAGTAGAACTTGATATGAGACAATTAGTAACTTCTGCAAAAGAAGATATTAATTCTAAACTAGATTCTATTTCATTTGACTAATAAAAAATATCAGGGAATATAAAATTTCCTGATTTATTTAGTAAAATTAAAAATCATTGTAAAGTATAAAAACTCAAAATTGTAGGAGGGCTAAAAAATGAATGTTGTTCAGTTAATTTTACTGGTATTGGTAGCAGCAATAACAGGAATGGGAAGCGTACTTGATGAAAGACAGACTCACCGTCCATTAGTGGCGTGTACTTTAGTCGGTCTTGTACTAGGAGATTTAAAAACAGGAATTATCTTAGGTGGTTCGCTTGAAATGATAGCACTTGGATGGATGAATGTCGGAGCGGCAATGGCACCAGATGCAGCGCTAGCAAGTGTAATTTCAGCGATATTAGTAATAGTAGGTAAACAGTCAATTGGAGAAGGAATCGCAGTTGCAGTACCGATTGCAGCGGCAGGGCAAGTTCTTACAATTTTCGTTAGAACAATAACAGTATTCTTTCAACATAAAGCGGATGATTTTGCAGAACAAGCTAATTTTAAAGGGATTGAAATGTGTCACCTTGCAGGATTGGCTTTACAAGCGTTAAGAGTTGCGATACCAGCACTTCTAGTTGGTCTAATTGCGGGAACAAGTGCTGTAGAAGGAGCATTACATGCAATTCCTGAAGTAATTACTAGAGGATTGCAAATTGCAGGAGGATTTATCGTAGTTGTTGGGTATGCGATGGTTATAAATATGATGGAAGCAAAAGCTTTGATGCCATTTTTCTTCTTAGGATTCGTAATAGCAGCATTTACAGAATTTAACTTAGTTGGTTTAGGTATTTTGGGATTATGTCTTGCAATCTTGTACATTCAATTAAATCCTAAATATCACGCTTCTATTGCTTTGCCAAGTGGTGGAAATGATGGTGGTGGAGCTGGGATTACAGAAGAAGCTGACGATGAATTGGAAGGACTATAGGAGGTAAAAAAAATGGCAGAAAATAATGTAGAAAAAAAATTAACTGATAAAGATTTGAAAAGCATGTATTGGAGATCTACTACTTTATTAGGTTCTTTCAACTTTGAAAGAATGCAGTCAATGGGATTTTGTGTAACAATGATTCCTGCAATAAAAAGACTTTATTCTAAAAAAGAAGATCAAGCAGCTGCATTAAAAAGACATTTGGAATTCTTTAACACTCAACCTTGGATTGGTTCAACTATAATGGGTGTTACGGCTGCGATGGAACAGGAAAAAGCAAATGGAGTAGACATTGATGACGCAACTATAAGTGGTATTAAAGTAGGGCTTATGGGACCACTTGCTGGAGTTGGAGATCCAATTTTCTGGGGAACATTAAGACCAGTTTTAGCGGCACTTGGAGCTTCATTAGCTATTGCTGGAGGAAATTTACTAGGTCCATTGATTTTCTTCATTGGAATAAATATTGCAAGAGTTTTGACTAGATGGTATGGATTAAAATATGGTTATGAAAAAGGTACTGAAATCGTTGGGGACATGGAAGGTGGAGTTATTCAAAAATTAACTCAAGGTGCTTCTATATTAGGGCTTTTCGTAATGGGAGCCTTGGTTTCTAAATGGACTTCAATAAATGTTCCATTGGTATTGTCTAAGTATACTGATTCAACAGGAAAAGAAGTTGTAACTACTGTTCAAAGTATTTTAGATTCATTATTACCTGGATTATTAGCATTATTATTAACATTTGGATGCATGCACTTATTGAAGAGAAAAGTAAATGCTATCTGGATAATTTTTGGCTTCTTTGCAATAGGAATAATCGGATTCTGGTTAGGAATTTTGGCATAATATGTTTAAGAAAATGATTTCAAAAGTAGAAAAATTTGTGAAGGTTCCGCCAAAGGAAGGATATATTAAAAATAGTTCTATTTTAGTTACAGGACTTATGATTATTGGAATGATTTTATATCCATTTACAAAAGGTTATGGAACAATAATAGCTTTAGCAGCGGCTCTAATTGTTATGGTTGGGCAAAAGTTGCTTATAAAACAGGCTAAGAATGATTTTCGTGATATGTATTACGCTAAAGATATGTATTTGAAAACTAAAAATACTGAATATTTGGATTTCATTACAGCTCGTTCTAAACAAATGATTAACGATGTAAAAGTTTTATCAGATAGGGCGAAAAAAGAAATAGCAGAACTTCAGAAGTTTGTTGAAAAATATAAAAAGTAATTTTTGTAATTATTGAAAATATAAATTATAATTTAACAAAAAGATAGCAAGAAGTCTCCGACTTCTATAAGTGGGAGATGAATTGCTTTTTTTTATTGAAAAAAGGATATATCCATGATACAATTTTTGTATGAAATATCGAAGAGAAGTTATAAATAATAAAATTTCTAAAGAAATAATTAGAAATAATATTCAAAATCAAAAGGAGGTGTAATTTTATAAAATATAATTTAGCATTCAAATACAGGATTTATCCAAATAAGGAACAAGAATTATTGATAAATAAGACTTTTGGATGTGTTCGTTTTGTTTACAATACGATTTTGTATACTGCGAATAAATTTTATGAAGAAACTGGGAAAAATAAAATAATTACACCTGCCAGTTTGAAAAGTGAAAACCAATTTTTGAAAGAAGTGGACAGTCTTGCACTTTCAAATGCTCAATTAAATGTAAGGCGATCGTTTACAAATTTTTTTCAAAAGAGAGCGAAGTTTCCAAAGTTTAAATCTAAAAAGAATAATGTTAAAAGTTATACGACAAATTGTGTGAATAATTCAATACGAATTGAGGAAAACAAATATTTGGTTTTACCAAAATTGAAAAGAATAAAATTAAAATATCATAGAGAAATACCGAAGGATTACAAGATAAAGTCAGTAACATTGACAAACAGTAATGGAAATTACTATGTTTCCATCTTGACAGAATTTGAAAAAGAAATTCAAAAAATGTCAAGTAATGATAAAGTGATTGGACTTGATTTTTCGATGTCTGAATTATTTGTCAGTTCTGAAAACCAAAGGGCTGATTATCCAAGATATTTTAAGATGTTGGAAGAAGAATTGAAAAAATTACAGAAATCATTATCGAGAAAAGTGAAATTTTCTAAAAATTGGTATAAGCAAAAATCAAAAATATCAAAATTGCATGAATATATTAAAAATTGTCGAAGAGATTTTTTACATAAATTATCGAAAAATTTGTCTAAAGCGTATAATGCTGTGGTTGTTGAGGATTTGAATATGAAAGGGATGAGCCAGGCATTAAATTTTGGTAAAAGTGTAGGAGATAATGGATGGGGAATGTTTTTGAGAATGCTTGAGTACAAGTTGATGTTTTTAGGAAAGCAATTTTTGAAGATAGATAAGTGGTTTCCATCGTCGAAAACTTGTAGTAAATGTGGAAATGTTAAAGAGAAACTGGAATTATCAGAAAGAAGTTATAAATGTGAGTGCTGTGGAATTGAGATTGATAGAGATTACAATGCGGCATTGAATATAAAAAACATTGGAAAAGCGATGTTGGAATATTAGGAAAATAAAAAAAGACAGGGTAGGAACTACCCGAAGAGCTTGGTAAACATATTTGGCTAGCATAAGCAGATACTTCCCAAGAAGCTCTCGCTTATAAAAGTGGGAGTAGTTCACATATTTTAGAATACCTGATTAAAGGGTATTCTTTTTTTCTTTTTTAGAAATGAAATAAAAAATTTAAACTTTTTTATATATTTAAAGTATGATATAATTAAAACATAAATTTTTATGGGAAAAATATTGAGATAGTAAAATAAATAGGAGGAAAAATGTTAGAAAAATTAGCACACTTGAGAGAAGAAGTGTTAGAAAAACTTGATAAAGTTGGAAATCTTGAGGAATTGAATGAATTGAGAGTAAAAATCCTAGGGAAAAAAGGGGAATTTACGGCGATAATGAAGGAAATGGGAAATATCGCTGCTGAGAAAAGAGCTGAGTTTGGAAAAACTACGAATGAAATAAAAAATGTGTTGTTGGCGAAATTTGATGAAACTACAACTGGCTTGAAGGAAATTGCTAAACAGGAAAGATTGAAAAATGAAACAATAGATGTGACTTTGCCGGGAAGAAAAGCTAATGTTGGATCGCTTCATCCACTTACTAAAACAGTTATGGAAATTAAAGATATTGTTTCTTCTATGGGATTTGACATTGTTGATGGACCTGAAGTTGAGTATGTAAAATATAATTTTGATGCATTAAATATTCCAAAAACACATCCATCGAGGGAAATTACTGATACATTTTATATTAAAGAAAATGAAGTTGTATTGAGAACGCAAACTTCTGGAATGCAAATTAGATACATGGAAGACAGAAAACCACCATTTAGAATGATTTCGATTGGAAAAGTTTACCGTCCAGACTACGATGTATCGCATACACCAATGTTTCACCAAATGGAAGGACTTATGGTTGGAGAAAATGTTTCTTTTGCTAATTTTAAAGCGATTTTGGAAAATATTGTAAAGAAAATATTTGGAGAAGACAGAAGGGTAAGATTTAGACCACACTTTTTCCCATTTACAGAACCTTCTGCAGAAATGGACGTAGAATGTGGAGTTTGTAAAGGTGAAGGATGTAGAGTTTGTAAAGGAACAGGATGGCTTGAAATTCTTGGAAGTGGAATGGTAAATCCAAAAGTGCTTTCAGGTGTTGGAATTGACCCACAAAAATATCAAGGATTTGCATTTGGATTGGGACTTGAAAGAATTACGATGTTAAAATATGGAATTGATGACTTAAGAGCATTTTTTGAAAATGATGAGAGATTTTTGGATCAATTTTAACAGACAGGTCTGCTTGTTATTGTATATCAAAAAATTTAAAGGGAGGTTAAAATGTTGTATACAGTTGATGTAAATTCAAACTTAATAAATGAATTTAAAAAAGAAGTAAGAGAAAATGGAGAAAATGAAAATGAGGTGCTATCTGCTTTATTGAGAGAATATCTGGAAGATTTAAGAGATGCCAAGGAATTAGATAAGGCGATTGAAGAAAGCGATGGAAAATTTTATTCATTGAATGATGTAATAAAGGAGCTAGGCTTTGAAAATGAATTATTATAAAATTGAAATAGAGAAAAAAGCGAAAAAAAAATTAAGTAAAATGGATAAAAAAAATCAATTTCTAATTTTAGATTATTTAAAAAATACATTAAGCAAACTTGAAAACCCACGGAGTCAAGGAAAGGCACTACAAGGCAAATATAAGGGAAAATGGCGATATAGAGTCGGAAATTACAGAATTTTAGCTACAATTATTGATGAAAAAATAACAATTTATATTTTTGATATTGGGCATAGGAAAGAGATTTATAAATAAATTTAAAAAGCGGAGAAAAATAGGACGAAAAATTATTGAGACATTGGAAAAAGATGAATATTTTTTGAGAGCCAAAAGAATCGAGATACCTGCGTCCATTACGGCTGTCCCGTTTTATAAGAAAATGGGATATAGTTACAAAAATGGAATAAATAAAGTAGATGATGAAGGAATTGTAAGAATGGAAAAATTTAGATAATAAATTACTAATTTAATTGGAGTGTTAAAAATGGATGATAAAGAAATCAAAATTGATGATGAGTATGTGAAAAAATTTTATGAAGAAATTCGTGAGGATTATGAAAAAAATTCACCAACGAAAACTTTTGCAAAAATAAAGCTAGTGGAAGATAAGTTGAAAATAACAGACAGTAAAATTGTGGGATTGCCATATCTTCCAAAAGGAGCAGAGTTTCCAAAAGCACCTAATGGTGAGGAAATGCTGATGATTGCACAGATTAATTGTGAGGATTTGAAAGGACTCAAAGATTTTCCACAAAAGGGAATTTTACAGTTTTTTGTATTTGATGATGATGATGCTATGTTTGGACTCGATTTTGATAATCCGACAACTCAAGATACTTTTCGTGTGATTTATTACGATGAGATTAAAGAATTTTACGATGAAAAAGAGCTTGAAAATATTTATAAACCGCATAACTATGAGGAAAGTTTTCTTACAAACAATAATGAAAGTTATAAAATAAAATTTGAGTTACGAACAGAGAAGGAAAGATTTGAAGAGGCGATTTATAATGTGTTTGATAAACTTTGTAAAGAGAAAAATTTGGAGCAGCATCAAGAAGATTGGCTTTATCGTAAAATATTGAATATTGAAATGGAATATTCAGAAGAACCTCATTCACAATGTGATGGATTTGCATTTTTTACACAGAGTGATCCGAGAGAATTTGAAGAAAAATATAAAAAATATGATACGGTACTATTTCAATTGGACAGTGAATATGATGAAAATACGAAAAAATGGAAAGTTTGCATTGGAGATGCTGGAGTATTAAATTTTTTCATAAACCGTGAAAAGTTGAAAAATAAAGACTTTACAGAAATTCTCTATAATTGGGATTGTTATTAAATAAAAAAAGAAAAAGTTATCCACATTATTGTGGAAAAGACATAATTTATAAATTAAAGAAAGGAGAGTGTGATAATCTATAAATTAAGAATTTATAGGTTTGTCATACAAAAATAGAATGCTAATTTCGTTAAACTGGTTAAAGCAATATATAGATTTAGATGGAATAGAAATAAATGAAATGGAAAATGCCTTGACTATGATTGGTCAGGAAGTAGAAAAAATCGAGGTTTTAGGGGAGAATTTAGAAAATGTTGTAACAGCGCAAATTATTGAAAAAGAAATGCACCCTGATTCTGACCACTTGACAATTTGTAAAGTTGATAACGGGAAAGAAATTTTGCAAATCGTGTGTGGAGCGCCTAATCATAAGGCTGGAGACAAAGTTGTGTTGGCACAAGTTGGAGCAAAATTAGCTCCAGATTTTGTTATTAAAAAAGGTAAAATTAGAGGTGTAGAATCGAACGGAATGTTATGTTCTGAAGAGGAATTAAATATTGGGAAAGATTCGAATGGAATTATGATTTTGCCAGAAGATACGCCTGTTGGAGTGCCTATGAAAGAGTATTTAGGAATTAACGATACAGTTTTTGAATTGGAAATCACTCCAAATCGTCCTGATTGTTTATCGCATATTGGGATTGCAAGAGAATTAGGGGCCTATTACAATAAAGAGGTTAAATATCCAAGTTTTGCAATAAATTCAGAAAGTTCTGAAAAAACGGCTGATAACATTTCGGTTGAAATTGAAGACAGTAATTTGGCGAAAAGATATGTGGCTAGAATAATTAAAAATGTTACAGTTAAAGAAAGTCCAAAATGGTTAAAAGAAAGAGTGGAATCTATTGGAATTAGAAGTATTAACAACATTGTAGATGCTTCAAATTTCATAATGATGGAATTGAATCAACCAAATCATACTTTTGATTTGGATAAAATTGAAGGTGGAAAAATTGTTGTGAGAGCGGGACATGAAAATGAGAAATTGGTTACGCTTGATGAGCAAGAAAGAGAATTGAATAGCGATGATATCGTAATTTCTGATGGTGTGAAAGCCGTTGCACTTGGTGGAGTAATGGGTGGACAAAATTCAGAAATTACTGAAAATACAAAAAATATTTTGTTGGAAGTGGCAAACTTCAATTCACAAAATGTTAGAAAAACTTCAAGAAGATTGACATTATTTAGTGAATCTTCATATAGATTTGAAAGAAGAGTCGATGAGGAAAATGCAATTAATGTGATAAATAGACTTGCAAACATCATTCAAGAAGTGGCAGGTGGAGAAATTTTAGAAGGAGCAGTTGACAATTATCCTGTTCCATATAAGAAAAAAACAGCTACATTAAACTTTGAGAGATTGAACCGTTTTGTTGGGAAAAATATTCCACGTGAAACAGTTATCGGAATTTTGACTAGACTTGAGATTGAGGTTGTAGATAATGGGGAAACATTGACATTGACTGCACCTACTTACCGTGATGACTTGGAAAATGAGCAAGATTACTTTGAAGAAGTTATTAGAATGTACGGTTTTGATAATATTGAAAATATTTTACCAAAATTGGATATTAGTGAAAAACCAGTTATTGACACAACAAAACTTTCTACGCAAGTGAAATTGATTGCGGCAAATGCTGGGCTTAAAGAAGTTATTAATTACAGTTTTGTACCAAAAGATGCGATGGAAAAAATTAAATACACAAGTGTTGAAAGAGAAAATTTAATTGATTTATTGAGACCAATTACAGAAGATTTTGTAACATTGCGTCCAACATTGCTTTATAGCTTGTTAAAAAATGCTAAAGAAAATATGAATAGAAATGCTACAAATATTAGATTTTTTGAAGTTAGCAGAACTTTTGTGAAAGCGGAAGAATTGGCGAAGGAAGAAGTAAAATTGGGAATAATTTTGGCTGGAGAAAATAATAAGACATTGTGGAATCCAAAACCAGTCCCTTATGATTTTTATGACTTAAAAGGAATTGTGGAAGAAATTTTCACACAATTAAAATTCAATAATTATATGATAAAACGTTCTGAACAAAGTCAATACCATCCAGGTCGTTCAGTTGACGTATTTGTTGGTCGTGAATTGATTGGAAGCTTTGGGGAAATTCATCCAGACGTATTGGAAAACTTTGATTTAGGAAAAACATCAGTTTTAGTTGGAGAATTTAACATTGACTTGATTCAAAAATATATTGGTAAGAAAATTAAATATCAAGGAATTGTAAAATATCCAGCTGTTCCAAGAGATTTTGCGTTCGTTATGAGAGAAGATATTTTAGTTGGAGATGTTTTAAAAACTATTCAAAAAGTTGATAAAAAGGTTGAAAAAGTGGAATTATTTGACATTTATCAAGGTGCAGGAGTGTTGCCAGGAATGAAGAGTGTGGCAATTAGTGTAATCTTGAGAGATAAAAACAAAACACTTGAAGAAAAGGAAATTGTTGATATTTCAAATAAAATCGTGGCTAAAGTTGAGAAAGATTATGGAGCGGTTTTGAGAAAGTAGAAGATAGAATTCAATTTTAAGATTGCTAAGTATCGGATTAAAAAAATGAAACAAAAAGGGGGAAATTGAGGTGTTAAAAATTGTAACTTTGCCATTTAATGAGAGGACAGAAGAATTTGAGCAAGGGAAGCTAGAAAGGATATTAGGAAATGTCCAGATTGTGAAGTATCAGGCTGAGCTAGTGAAAATTGAGGGGAAATATTACTGGACGGCTTTTGTTGAATATGAAAAGGCGGAGAATATAGATAAAAATTTAGAGAAAAATAATTTTTTGCAAAATGGAAAATATATTAAAGAGGTTAACAAAAATCATGAAGAATATCTTTCAGAAGAAGAAGCCGAGCTATATAAGATTTTGAAGGAATGGAGAGCTGGAGAAGCACAAATGCTGGGATATCCACCTTACATCGTTGCTTCAAATCAGCTTTTAGTTGACATAATAAAGGCAAATCCTAAAACTGTTGAAGAACTTTCGCAAATAAGGGGAATGGGGAAACGGAAAGTTAGAGATTATGGGGAGGAGCTTTTGCTGATTCTGGAGAATTTTTACGATATGAAAAGTTGAATGTGGAAAATAAAAAATGTATTTGTACTGTATTGAATTTTTATAAAAAAGTAGTATAAGACTAATAAGAAACCCAATAAAAAGATTATCAAATATAGCATAAAAGAGACTCTGTTTATTAATTGAACAAAGTCTCTTTTTGATTTAATATCAATTTTCTATCCTTTTACTGCATAAACCACAACCGCAAAAGCAATTACAGCTATAATTACCATAAAAAGTCCACTTAATATCATTGAAAAAATATTCATCAAATTTCGATTTTCTCGATTTTTGATACATAAAATAGATAGAACGAAAGAGCATAAAATACATAAAATATTTACAATACCAAATAGGTGTGACACTGTATAATGCACTTTAAAAAATGCAATAAATTGGCTTAAAATTGGGATTAAACTCATAATTAATGCAATTTTACTAATTTTTTGATGTTGTTCCTTGTCTGAAAGAAAAACTCTTTTTTCAGTTGTTTTTTTGATTACTTCATTGTTCATAGAAATCATCCTCTCATTATTTTTTTTATTTTGTTTCTTCCTTTTCTATATTCATATATTACCACATCAACCTTACGGCAACATTTTCACTACTTTACATTTACCTTACTTTTTGGAAATTTGGGAAGTTGGGAGTTATTTTTGTGATATAATGATTTATGAATTTTAGTGATAATTGGAGGAAGTTCGAAATGGTTGAAAAATATTTGAGAGATAAATGTATTTTAATTGTGGATGATGAGCAGGAAATTTTGAATATGGTTGTGTCGATTTTGGCAGATGGAGGTTATGAAAATACAAGGACTGCTAGAAATGTGAAAGAGGCTTTAAAATGTGTTGAAGAGAAGAAACCTGATTTTGCGATATTGGATGTGATGCTTCCAGATGGGAATGGTTTTGAGTTGCTTGAAAAGTTGAGAAAGGACAGCGATTATCCGATTTTATTTTTAACAGCACGAGGGGAGGATGAGGATAAATTTAAAGGATTTGGATTGGGAGCGGACGATTATATTGTAAAACCTTTTTTGCCAAAAGAACTTTTGTTTAGGATTATGGCAATTTTGCGACGGACTTACAAGGAAGAGAATTTTATTGTGAACTTAAATGGCTGTCAGATTGATTTTTCACGGGGAGAAATTGTAAAGGATGGAGAAAAAATTTCCTTAACTGCAAAGGAATATGAACTACTAAAAACTTTATACAGAAATGCTGGACGAATTGTAACGATTGATTCGCTATGTGAAGCTATTTGGGGCGAAAATGCTTATGTTTACTCAAATTCTTTGATGACACATATTAGACGGATTAGGGAAAAAATTGAGAAAGAGCCGTCACATCCAGTTTCTCTTATAACAATGAAAGGATTAGGTTATAAATTAATCGTGGAGGGAAAATAGCATGAAAAATATATTAAAACTTATACGCCGTTTTGTAATAACAATAATATTAAGCATATTTTTGCTTCTATTTTTAAATATTTTTTTGTTTGAATTTATATTTTTCAAATATTCAACAGATGATTCGCCTTCAGATAAAACTTTTGAAATAGCGAAAATGATAAAATTTAAAGACAGAAAATATTTTTTGCCAGATAAAGAAATTTCCAATTTGAAAAAGCAAAATATTTGGGCGATTGTGATTGACAATGATTCTAAAAAAGTGATATGGCAAACAGAAAATTTGCCAGGCGAGATTCCAAAAGAATATTCGGTATTTGATATAGCTCTATTTTCACATGCTTACATAAAAGGCTATCCAGTTTTTACAGCAAAAATTAGAAATGATTTACTTGTATTAGGATATCCAAAAGACAGTTACTGGAAATATTCCACAGCTACCTGGAACTATCGTTTAATTCAAAATGTTCCTAATTTTTTTCTTACATTTTTAATATCCAATATATTCTTTGTATTTTTGATTTACATTTTTTCAAATTCAAAACTTTTAAAATCAGTAAATCCAATAATAAAAGGTATACAGGATTTGCCAAAAGATAAGCCAGTAAAAATAGATGAAAAAGGCGTTTTATCCGAACTTGCAAAAAGTATAAATAAAACTTCTGAAATTTTGCAAAATCAAAGAGAACAACTGCGAAATAAAGACACGGCACGAGCAAACTGGATTGCAGGAGTTTCCCACGACATTCGTACTCCATTGTCAATGATAATGGGCTATGCAAGTCAATTAAAAACATCTTCAAATTTATCAGAAGAAATGGCAAAAAAACTTTCTGTTATTTTGAAACAAAGTGAGCGTATAAAAAATCTAATAAATGATTTGAATCTTGCTTCAAAATTAGAATATAATATGCAGCCTTTTGAGAAGAAAAAAGAAAATGCAGTTGCACTTGTTCGACAAGTAATTGTTGATTTTTTGAATATGGATATTGACGAGAAATTTCCAATAGAATGGAAGACGAAAAGTGAATTTGTATCTTGCTTTGTTAATGTTGACAAAAATCTGATAAAACGAGCTTTGGCGAATTTAATCCAAAATAGTATTAATCACAATGAAAATGGCTGCACAATTTATGTTTCCGTAAAAGAAGATGAAAAAAATTGTATAATTTGTGTTGAAGATAATGGAATAGGAGTTTCTGATAAAGAGCTAGAAAAGCTCAATAATACGCCACATTATATGGTTTGTGACAAAAATACGACAGAACAGCAGCACGGTTTAGGACTTCTTATTGTAAAACAAATTATGGATGTCCATAATGGACAAGTTGAGATGAAACATAGTGAATATGGGGGATTTAAGGTTGTTTTACAGATTCCTGAAATGTGAAGGGATTTTTTCTTTTTATAATCTTGTAAATAATTGGATAAAACAGTATAATATAAAAATACAAAATAATTATATTTATTGACTTGGAGGGAAAAATGAGGAAAAAATTTGTGATTTTTTTGAATGGAGAGTATAAATATTCACAGGAATTTATGGATAGATTGGTTTCGGAAGAGACGATTTGCTTTTGTGCAGATGGTGGCGCAAATTTTGCTTTTCAGTACGGGAAGGTTCCCAAAATGATTATTGGGGATTTGGATTCGATTGAGAAACGAGTTTTGGAATATTATAAAAGTAAAAATGTTTTGATAAAAAAATTTCCACGAGATAAAGATTTTACTGATTTTGAGTTAATTTTAGAAGAAATTAATAAAATTTTGGGAAATGAAGATTTTATTGAGAAGATATTTGTCGTTGGAGGGCTTGGAAATAGGCTAGATATGACTTTGAGTAATTTATTTTTGATGGAAAAGTATAAAAATATTGTGTTTTTATTGGAAGGTGAAGAAATTTTTTACGCAGAAAAATCATTTGTCTTAAAAAATAAAAAGAACTTTGAATTTTCGATTGTTCCGATTAGTAAAAATGTGGAAAAGTTGACACTTAAGGGATTTAAGTTTGAAACTGATGGGATTGATGTAAAAAGGGAAAGTTCTCGGCTTGTGAGTAATGTGATTTGTGAAAATGAGGCAAGTATTGAATTTGAAAGTGGGAAATTGATTGTAATTTTGAAAAATAAAAATTTATTTATTAAAAAATTTTGGCGATTTTGAAAGCAAAAAAAATTGGAAGTAATAAAAAAGGAAGTGCATAAATATTGAAAAAATTTAGGATTGAGAAGGAACATCAGAGAATGAAAATTTCCCAGTATTTGCGGGAAGTGCAGAATTATTCGGGGAGAAGTTTGAGAAATGTGGAAGTTTTTTTGAATGGGAAGCAAGTTAGGCTTACGAAAAAATTGCCGTCGCATGGAAATTTGAAGGTTGTGGAGAAAAAGAAAGGGACTGATATTAAGCCGATTAAATTGCCGCTTGATATTGTGTTTGAAGATGAAGATATTTTGGTTGTGAATAAGGAGCCGTTTTTGTTGACACATCCGACACAGAAAAAGGTTGATTTTACTTTGGCAAATGGGATTGTGAATCATTTTTTGGAAAAATATGGTGAAGTAAGAGTGCCACGATTTTATAACAGACTCGATATGAATACATCTGGATTGATTATTATTGCTAAAAACAGTTTTGCACAGGCGTTTTTGCAAAATTTTTCGATTTTTGAGAAAAAATATTTGGCGATTGTGAATGGAATTATTGATGATGAAGAAATTTTTAGAATTAAAGATGAATTGGCAAAAGATGGGAAAAATCATAAAATTCAGGATTTTGAGAAAGAAAATTTGAAAGCTGAAGTTGAAAAAGTTAATTTTGGAAAAATGAAAAAGTATGATGAAATTGAGAAAATTGAAAATAATTCAAATTTTGAAAATAAAGATAACAAAATTGGAGAAAATATAAATTTTAACAGTAAAAAAGAAAATAATAATTTAAATCTGGAAAGTAAAAGCAATTTTGAAAATATAAATTTTAAAATAAATAAAAATATAGATTTTGACAGCAAAAATACAAAATATAATTTAAATTTGAAAGATAAAAATGATTTTAACAATGAAATTTTGGAAAAAAATGGAACAAATAAAATAATTATCGAAAGACGGATTTTTCGAGATGGCGATAATTTGGAGAGAATTATTGATGAGAGAGGTCAGTATGCGAAAACGGCTGTAAAAGTGTTGAAAACTTATCCTGAAAAAAATGTGACGCTTGTGGAATGTGAGCTTTTTACGGGAAGAACGCACCAAATTCGTGTGCATTTGAAATCGATTGGGCACACAATTGTTGGAGATGAGCTTTATGGAAATGGCTTAAATAAAGAGCTTGGGATAAATAGACAATTTTTACATGCTTACAAGGTAAAATTTACACATCCTGCAAGTAAAGAGGAAATTGAATTGGAAATACCTATTTTTACTGATATGAAAGATTTTTTAGAAAAATAAAAAATGAAAAAATTCCATAATTTACAAAGAAATTATTTTACAAACAAGAATAAAAATTTACAATTTGATACTATTCCCTATTAAAACAATGGAGTTTTTATAATTCTGTTTAACAAAGGGTCAAGATCCCTTGTCAGAAAGTAAATAGAAAATCATTTCTTTTTTTAATGGGGTTTTAGTATGAAAAACAAAAAGAAAGGAGAAAAATGAAAAAATTTAATTTTTCTGTTGATTTAATAAATGACAGTATTTTGAAATCACTGCTGATTTTTTCAATACCAATTTTAGTGTCAAATATTTTTCAGCAGCTTTACAATATGGCGGACATTGCCATTGTTGGACATACTTTAGGAGACGATTCACTTGCAGCAATTGGGGCCTCAGCAGCAATTTTTGAGCTAATTTTTGGTTTTGCGCTTGGAATTGGGAATGGACTTAGTATGGTTGCAGCGAGAAGTTACGGAGCGAATAATAAAAATCTTTTGAAAAAATCGGTTGCAGGTTCGATTGTTATTGGACTTATGGTAACAATTGCCGTGATGATTTTATCAAGATTTATTTTAATGCCGTTGCTAAAAATTTTACATACACCTGAAAATATCATAAATGAAGCATTTGAATACATAAACATTATAACAATGTTCATAGGAGTAACTTTTTCCTATAACTTGTCATCAGGACTTTTGAGAGCAATCGGAAATAGTTTTATGTCGCTTGTATTTTTAGTAATTGCCTCAATTTTGAATATTTTTCTTGATATTTATTTCATAACTTCCCTAAAAATGGGAATTGGTGGTGCAGCAGTCGCAACTGTTATCGCACAAGCAATATCTGTAATTTTAAGCGTAATTTACATTTACATAAAAGAACCAATTTTAATCCCAAGAAAAAAACATTTCCGATTCGACGCAAAATTATACAGAGAATTGCTCGGACAAGGAATCTCAATGGGATTAATGATTGCAATTGTATTAACAGGATCACTAATTTTACAATACGCAATAAACGGATTTGGCTATTTAATCATCGCTGGACACACTTCGGCAAGAAAATTAATGGGATTTTGCAACATTCCACTAACAACAATGGCACTTGCACTAGCAACCTTCGTTTCTCAAAATAAAGGAGCCGATAGGGTAGACAGAATACGAAAAGGTGTATTTTACGCAAACCTAATGGACATCTTTTTTGCAATAGGAATCACAATTTTCGTTTACCTATTTTCAAAAAATATGATTCACCTAATGTCTGGCTCAAACTCCGAAGTAGTCCTTTACAACGGTTCAACCTACCTAAAAATAGCCTCACCATTTTTCACAATATTAGGCGTTTTATTCAACTTAAGATACGCTCTACAAGCTCTAGGAGAAAAAGTAATCCCCCTAGTTTCCAGTATAATTGAATTTTTCGGGAAAATAATTTTCGTAATTTTTATCGTGCCGAAATTAGGATATTTCGGTGTAATGATTTGCGAACCACTGATTTGGATTGTGATGACTGGGCAGTTGGCTTGGGCGTTTTATGGGAATGAGTATATTAGGGAAAAAAACTGGAATAAAAAAAAAACAGGGCATTGTTAAAATGATGTCCTGTTTTTATAATTTATGAAAAATTAATTTGTTATAAG
This sequence comes from Leptotrichia sp. oral taxon 417, assembly GCF_013394865.1. NCBI lineage: Bacteria > Fusobacteriati > Fusobacteriota > Fusobacteriia > Fusobacteriales > Leptotrichiaceae > Leptotrichia > Leptotrichia sp. oral taxon 417. The sequence continues at coordinate 105,673 of NZ_JABXYV010000001.1, forward strand.
ACTGCAAAGTTTCTTGGTATCTGAAATACGATATAGATCCATTTTAGGTCTATTTTTTTTATCAAACGAATAAGATAATTTGTAATCTGAAAAAACTTGTGTTTTATCATTTAAGTTTGTAAAATAGATAGAATTTTCACTTTCTTTTACTTCGTAATCTAATTGTGAAAGTTCAAGCGAAACTTTTCCTGTTTTTAATGCTGCACGATTATCCAATATGCTAACTGAAATAGACGGTTTGCCATTTTCATTCAAGAATTTTATATAACTAAGCCCTTTAAAAGTTTTATCAACAGAATAAGGGCATCTCCACAGTTCTTTGGATATTATATCAATATCAGAATTAGAAAAACTTAAACTAAAAGTCAGTAAAAACAACGCAAATATAATTTTTTTCATAAAATCACTCCTATAATAATAATTTTTGTATATATTTTATAATATTTTTTTAGGAAAATCAACAATAAAAACTAATATTTAAAATTTCACATTATTTTTAGAACTAAACGCATTTTGAAAAAATCCATCGGATAAGTTAAATTCAAAAGTTTCACGGCTGATATAACCGACAGTTTTGTCGCTTTTGTAAAGTTGAATGAGAAAATCTGCCATTTCTTCGGATGTATGATAGTTTGGATAAGATTTATCATAATCAAAATCAGTTTTACCAGTTGCGACATTTCCAAAGTTAGTTTTGGTTGCAGCGGGTGCTAGGACTTTTGCTTTTAATTGTGCGTTATTTTGCTTTAATTCTAGTGCAAGTCCTTCTGTGAAGGCGTTTACGTAAAATTTTGTGGCACAGTAGACAATTCCGTTCGGAACGATTGTGTAGCCTCCTGCTGAGGAGATATTGATTAATTGAGATCCTTTTTCATTGTGGTAATCTTGGACGTATAAGGAAGATAACAAAGTTAATGCTTCTACATTGAGATGAAGCATATCTGAAATTTTATTTAAAGACTGCTCTTTTATATCACCATACATTCCAAAACCTGCATTGTTTATTAAAGTTTCAATGTGATAATTGTTTAATTTTGAATATAGTTCAGGAATTTTATCGACATCGGTTAAGTCAAAATCTATTACAAGAATGTCCAAATTAGGATTTTTCTTCAAAATTTCGCTTTTTAAGTCTTCTAGTAAATTCTTTTTTCGTGCAATTAGAATAAGATTTTTATTTCTTTCTGCAAATTTTAGAGCCACAGCTCTTCCTATTCCCGAACTTGCTCCCGTTATAACAGTATATTTTGTTTTCATAGTTATTACCTCCATAAATTTGATAAATAAAGGATAACAGTTAGAGTATAGTATAAGTCAAGCGTTTTTAAAAAAATTTTCCCAAATTAATTTTTTCTAACAAAGTTTCCATTTTACCTCCAAAATTTTTTATTTGAGTTGTTTTCATTTCATATATTTAGTATAATATAAAATAACCAAAATATTTATAATTAATCTTCAACTATTATTTTTAGTTATAATAAAGAGAAGGAGAAAAAATAGAACAATGCAAATAAAGGAATTTTCAGAAAAAACAGGCTTAACTCCATACACAATAAGATTTTATGAAAAAAAGGACCTGTTTCGTGTAAAAAGAGACGAAAAGAATAGAAGAATATATGATGAAACTGATATTGAATGGATAAAAATGTTAAAAAGATTAAAAGACATGGGAATGAAATTGAGTGAAATTAAGAAATATTCAGATTTACGATATGAAGGGAACGGAACGATAAAAGAAAGAATGAAAATTTTGACAAATCATAAAAAATATGTAAATATAGAAATTGAAAAGTGGCAAAAATATTTACAAAATCTTGATGATAAACTTGAGATTTATGAGAGTTTTTTAAGAAGTATTTCTGAAAAATAAAAAGGTCATAAATATATAGAAATTAAGGAGAAAATATGCTTATTTTAGTAGAGCAAACATATTGCTTGCCAGTAAGCATATTTTTTTATTTGCTATATTCTTTCCATTAAAATAATATAGTTGTTATAATTCCGTTTAATAAATGCTCCTGATCCCTTGTAAAAATAAAAAGAATGAAATTGGTAAATATATATTTTGAGAAAAATTTCATATAGAAAAAATAAATTTTATATGATAAAATATGAGTAATTTTAAGTTTGTTAGAAATAACTTTTCTGAAGTAAAGAGTCTTGGCTCTTATAAAGATAAAAAGAATTGCGTTGCTGAATATACCTGCTGTATTTATTGGAATTCTTTGGGTTAAAAAATAAAGACAAGGAGAAAAAAGGATGGAAATAAATGAAAATAAAGTTATGTCAAAAGCTAAAGGCTTTTTAGTATTAGTTTTATTTACAGCAATTTACTTTTTCTTTCAGAAAACAATATATCCGATATTAGCACTTTTGTTCTGGCTGATTTTTGCGATGCCGTTAGCAGGCGTAATTATTAATTCTCTAGAAATTTTACATCTTCCAGAAATAGTTATTAATATTATTGGTATTGTAATTTCAGGAATTGCTTTGATAATTGTGCTTATACTTGTATTTTATTTGGGATATTTGTGCAGTAAATTTTTGAAAAAAATAAATAAAACTGTATTAGGTGGTGCAATGATAGCAATTTTGATTTATTTTGTATATAAAATTTTTACAGAAACAGATGAGAGTACAGCAATGTTTGCACCAACAGCACGGGAAATACATATTTTTTGTACAGCATCACATATTTTTTATACAATCGGGGTATTTTATAGCGACAAAGTTAATAAATATTAGATAAAATAAAATTTAAAAGAAAAAATAAATAAAAAAAGGAGAAGAAAAATGAAAAAAAATACAGATAAACTTGTGACGAAACAGGATAATCCTTTAGGATTAATTTTATTTTCAATAATTTATTTTTTAGTTCAGGAGGGGATATATCCAGCATTAGCATATTTATTTTGGTTTGCTTCTGCATTATTTTCTACAGCGATTTTTTTTGTAGCTCCAGAACATATTTTGAAGATTTCTGTAATTGTGTTTTCGGTGATTTCCTTGATAATAATATTGGGAATTATGTATTTTTTAGGATATTTGTGCAAAGGATTTTTGAAAAAAATGAATAAAAAGGCATTAATTTGGATAATGATTGCAATATTGGTTTATTTTGTGTTTAGAGCTATTTTTGAAAATAAAAATAGTTCGATAATGTCTTATTTGACAAATGGGAAAAAATATATATTTTGTATAATGTCACATATTTCATTTGTAATCGGAGCATTTTATAACGACAAAGTTAAGAAAATTTTAGGCAGTATAAAATTTAAAAGAAAATAGTAATTATTTTTATAAATCCAATTTGTTTATGGCATTTTTATCTGCTATACTTAGTAGAAGCAGGTAATTTGTTTATAAATAAATTGGAAATTTTTTATATAAATTAAAAATAGGAGTATAGTTTATGAAAAGAAAACACAAAAATATAATGTTGCTTGGGACAGGTTCTAATGTGGGAAAAAGTATAATTAATGCGGGGTTTTGCAGAATATTTTATCAGGATGGGTATAGCGTGGTACCGTTTAAGTCGCAGAATATGGCTTTGAACTCATTTATTACAAGGGATGGAAAAGAGATGGGAAGAGCTCAGGTGGTGCAGGCTGAAGCCGCTAATATCGAGCCACAGGCATTTATGAATCCGATTTTGCTAAAGCCTACGACAGATAGAAAATCGCAAGTTATTGTAAATGGGAAAGTTTACAAAAATATGGATGCGAGGGAATATTTTGCTTATAAGCATAATTTGAAAAAGGATATAATGGCGGCATATAATCACATAAGGGATAACTTCGATATTTGCGTGCTGGAAGGGGCAGGAAGCCCTGCAGAGATTAACTTGAAGAAAGATGACATTGTAAACACAGGGATGGCAGAAATGGCTGATTCGCCTGCTATTCTAGTTGCCGATATTGACAGGGGCGGTGTTTTTGCGGCAATTTACGGGACGATTATGCTGCTTGAAGAAAGTGAGAGAAAACGGATAAAAGGTGTAATTATAAACAAATTTAGGGGAGATAAGAGCCTTTTGACTCCTGGAATTGAGATGATTGAAGAACTGACAAATGTGCCTGTTCTGGGAGTAGTGCCGTTTGTTCCGCTTGGAATTGAGGAGGAGGACAGTCTGGGGATTGACAAGTATAATGTGAAAAAAGAAGGGAAAATTCGGATTTCGGTTATTAAACTAAAGCATATATCGAATTTTACTGATATTGATCCACTTAGCCATTATAACGATGTTTCCTTGAAATATGTTACAAAAAGTTCTGAACTGGGAGATGAGGACATTATTATTATTCCTGGTTCAAAAAATACTGTGGAAGACATGAAGGACTTAATTGATAAAAATATAAGCAGGGAAATTATAAGGCTTGCAAAAAAAGGAACAATAGTATTTGGAATTTGTGGCGGTTTTCAGATAATGGGACAAAAAATAATGGATCCTCAAAATATCGAATCTAATCTAAAAGAAATTTCAGGCTTAGATTTACTTGATATAGAAACTGTTATGGAAACGGCAAAAACAACAACACAGTATAAAAATAAAATAAAAAATGCCGATGGAGTGCTAAGCGGAATGGAAGGCATTGAAATAAAAGGCTATGAAATACATCAAGGCTACAGCTATCCTGTAAATGAAGAAAAAACCGAAATAAAGTGCATTTTTGACGATGAAAAGCTAAAAGGCGCTGTAAAAGGCAATGTTGTTGGAACTTATATTCACGGAATATTTGACAATTCTGAATTTACAAATCATTTTCTGAACAAAGCAAGAAAACTTAAAGGGCTAGACAAAGTCGATGAAAACTTTAGTTTCAAAGAATATAAAAACAGGGAATATGATAAATTGGCACAAATTTTGAGAGAAAATGTAGATATTGATAAGGTTTATGAAATAATGGGGATGGAACAGAAAACAAAATAGGTTAAGAGGGATAGTGTCCAGAATTTTGTATAAACTAATAGATGAATCCAGTAAATTCAGTACTTTGTTATTTTATTTATGCAAAAATTTTTACATGTCCCAATTTTTCATTTGTTGAAAAAGTTTATAAATTCATTGTTAAAATAGAGTTTAGGAAAAACTGTCTTAATAAAAAAAACTGCACCTTTTATGTTGTATATAATTTTTGGGGTGCAGTTAAGTTAATAATTTGTGTCTATTTCTTAATGAGAATAGTAATAGTATTCACAACTGTTCTTTTTAGCGCCATTACATTCTTCTTCATATCCAACTACATCTGGCGTTGAACATCTGATTAAAGTCAATCCAAGTAAGCCTATAATTAATATTTTAAATATTTTGTTCATAAAAATCTCTCCTAACTATTATTTTGGTTAATTGTTTAATAATCTTCATACGTACAGATTCTTCCAGTTCCAAGCATACCTGTATTTGATCCGCTACAACCTGTAAATCTTTTGTTTTCATAAGGTGTTTTACGGCACTCTTTCTTACGTCCGTTTCTATCTAAAAGACAATGCGGTCTATCAATTGAGGTTTTTCCTGTTCTGGTATCATATTCCCTACCTGTCATAACGTCATCTCTTTTAACTTCTGCCCAAAATTTTGGACTTAATAATTCACAACTTGTAATTGTTAATCCCAGTAAAATTAAAGCCAAAATTTTAAATATTTTGTTCATAAAAATCTCTCCTAACTGTTATTTGGATTAATTGTTTAATAATCTTTATATGTACAGATTCTTCCTCTTATATCTCTCTCTGAGCCGCTACAACCTGTAAATCTTTTATTTTCATAAGGGGTTTTCCGACATTCTTTCATATTTCCATTTTCATCTACAAGGCAATGTGGTCTTGAATTTCTGGTTTTTCTAGTGTAACTGTCATACTCTCTACCCATCATATCATCTTCTCTTTTAAGTCTTTGCCATTCTCTTGGATCCAGCAATTCACAGCCTGCTATTGTTAATCCCAGCAAAATTAAAGCCAAAATTTTAAATACTACTTTCATAGACTTTCAACTCCTTTAATTTAGTTTATTCAATATATTTTATTTATTGCTATTATACCTTATATTCTAAAGATTGTGATTTAAATCACGTTTGTTTTTTGGGTATTTTTTTTTTTTTTTTGCATAATTTAATTTTTAGCATTGCACAGTACTATTTTTGCTTAAATAATGAATATTTATAAATATTCAAATATATGTTTGATTTTAAAAGATTTGTAAGGTAAAATGAAATGAGAGATTGTATAAAAATGATTTTCTTGAAAAGGAGGGAAAAATGGATTTTCATGGTGGAAATATTTATAAAATATTTAGGGAAAAAAATATAAAAGAAATACTGGATTACAGTTCAAATATTAATCCTTACGGAGTGCCTGAGAGCCTAAAGCAGAAGATTATTGAAAATATTGGGATTCTTGAGAGGTATCCTGACCCTGATTATGTGGAATTACGTGAAAAATTGGCTCATCTGAATAAAGTTGAGCTGGAAAATATTGTACTGGGAAATGGTGCAACAGAAGCTATATTTTTGTTCATAAAAGTAATAAAGCCCGAAAAAGTGCTGATTGTGTCGCCTACTTTTGGGGAATATGAAAGGGCAGTAAGAGCATGTAAAAATTCTGAAAGTCAGAAAATTGAAATTGAATATTTTGAATTAGAAGAAAAAGACGAGTTTAATCTTAATATTGGGAAATTAAAAAAGGAACTTGAGAAAAAATATGATTTGGTAATAATTTGCAATCCGAATAATCCGACTGGAAAATTTTTAAAAATGGCTGAAACAGAGGAAATTCTGAGAGAATGTAATAAATATGATACAAAGTTATTTATTGACGAGGCATTTATCGAATTCCTAGAGGACGGTCTAAAGGAAAGTATTGTAAACAGTGGGGAAAATAAGAAAAATTTGTTTGTAACTCGTGCATTTACAAAATTTTTTGCTATTCCAGGACTACGATTGGGATATGGAATTTATTTTGACAAAAATTTAGAAAAGAAAATCGCTGAAAAAAAAGAGCCGTGGAGCGTGAATAATATTGCTGAAATGGCTGGAATAACAGTGCTTGATGATACAGAATATATCGAAAGGACATTAAACTGGATAACAGAAGAAAAAAAATATATGTATGAAAAGCTGGATAAAATTTCAGGAATAAAGCCTTATAAAACAGAAGTAAACTTTATTTGTGTAAAAATAAAAGATGAATTGATTTCTAAAGGGCTGAATGTGAAAAAGTTGAGGGAAAGAATGATGGAAGAAGGAATTTTAATAAGAGATGCATCCAATTTTAAATTTTTGGATGAAAGATTTTTTAGGCTGGCAATTAAGGATAGAAGGAGTAACGACAGAGTTATTGAGGCTTTGAAAAAAATTTTAGAATAGAAGATAGGCAATTGTAAAAGTAAGCTAACTAATATCATAAGGGGTCAAGTTCTCTTGTTAGAGAGCAGAAAAAATAAAAAAATTAAAAATTTTAGAATACTGTATTTATCAGAATTTTTAGACTTTTACAAATAGTTAGAATAAAAAAGAAAGGAATGTTATTTATGAGGAGGAAATTATTGTTTATTTTATCATTGTTTTTAATTTTCTCAATTTTTTCTTTTGGGGAAAATTTTCCTGAAAAGGCAAAAAATATAAATGGATTCGTTCCAAAAGGCTGGAAAACTGTTCTTTCGGCTAAAGGAGATTTAAATAATGATAAGCTTGAAGATATTGCCATCATTATCGAAAAAACTGATAAGGCAAATATTGTAAAAAACGAGAATCTTGGCTCTGAATATTTAAACTTAAATCCAAGAATACTTTTGGTTTTATTCAAGCAAAAAAATGGAAGCTATATTTTGGCAGGCAAGAATGACAAAGGTTTTATCAAAAGCGAAGGAAATAAGGAAAGTCCAGCTCTTATGGATACTTTAGACAGCATTAGCATAAAAAATGATATTTTAAAAATTAAATTTAATTATTTTTTGAGTGCAGGAAGCTGGTCTGTAACACAAAATACCTACACTTTTAGATTTCAAAACCAAAAGCTTGAACTTATCGGATTTGACAATAATTCATTTATGAGAAATTCTGGCGACCAAGAGAAACTTAGCATTAATTTTTCAACTAACAAAGTAAAAATCATTGCTGGCGGAAATATTTTTGATGAAAAGGCAAATAAACCTAAGGAGGAATGGAAAACTGTAAAAAATATGTGTTAGATGAGATGACAAGCGATATAGTCGGTGAGATTATGAAATATATTTATTAGTATTTTAAATGGGGAATTCTTATGACTTATAAGATCTTCCCTATTATTTTATTTTGTTATAATTAATATTAAATTGAATTGACAAAAAATGGAAAAGTTAATAGAATGTAAGTAGGCAACAATTTACGGGGCAGAAGGAGTATAAAATTTAGATGAATAATTTATTTAATCAGAAAATACTGGCTAAAAAAGCTGAAGAAGAAGTAGATTTGAGCAGGCATAATTTATTTGAAAGAAGAAAAGCGTTGGATAAGTGGATAAATAACCTTGAAAATGGAGTTCTGGATAATTCTAAGGAAGAAGAATTTCAAGGGGAATTTTTATATGATATATTTACAACTATTTTAAGGGCTGTGAATAAGTCGGATGGTCAAAAAGAGTGGAATCTTGAGAGGGAAACGAAAACTAAAATGGATGGTCAGAAGGCTGATGGAGTTTTAGGATTTTTTGATGTGGATGGAAAGAAAGATGTAAGGGCTGTAATTGAACTGAAAGGAGCAAAAGTTTCTTTGGATGTAAGACAAAAAAGAGTTGGAGATACTAGGACTCCTGTGGAACAAGCATTTAACTATGCTCCTAAATATGGGAAAAATTGTCAGTGGGTTATAGTTTCAAATTATAAGGAAATACGGCTTTACAGGTCAAATGATATGACAGAATATCAAGTATTTTTTCTTGAAAAGTTAAAAGATGATTTGGAATTTAAGAAATTTATTTACATTCTTTCATTTTATGCTTTGGTAGGAACTGAAGAGAAAAAGGCAAAAACAATAGAACTTTCTGAAGAGTATCAGAAAAATCAAACTGAAATTGAAAAAAAGTTTTATAATGAATACAAAACTATTAGATTACATATATTTGAAAATATGCGAAAAAATAATCCTACAGTAAATGAAAATATCATAATTGAAAAAGTTCAAAAATTATTGGATAGGTTTTTGTTTATTTGTTTTTGTGAAGATAAAGGATTGCTTCCAAATGAGATTTTTTACAAAACTTTGGAAAAAGGTAAAAACTTTGGAGATATTTTTGAAGTTTTTAAAATGCTTTGTAGCTGGATAAATTTAGGGAATGCAAGAAAAAATATTGCTCATTTTAACGGAGGATTGTTTAAAAATGATGATGTTTTAGATGGACTTTATGTAGATAATGAAGTTTTTGAAGAAATGCGAAAAATTTCTGAATATGATTTTGATTCTGAACTGAATGAAAATATATTAGGGCATATTTTTGAGCAGTCTGTAAGTGATATAGAGGAATTAAAAAAATCTGTATTGGGAGAAGAATTTGATAGCAAGAAGAGCAAAAGAAAAAAAGATGGAATTTTTTACACACCAAAGTATATAACAAAATATATTGTGGAAAATTCTATAAAAAACTGGCTTGATGATAAGAGAAAGGAACTTGGAGAAGATGAACTCCCTGAACTTACTGAAAAAGATTTTGAAATAAAATATGCGAGTAAAAAAAGTGATAAAAGAATTTATAGTGAGAATTTTAAAAAACATATAGATTTCTGGACAAAATACAGGGAAGCTGTAAAAAATATAAAAATTGTAGATCCTGCTTGTGGAAGTGGAGCATTTTTAATCACGGCTTTTGAATATTTATTAAATTATAATAATTATTTAAACGATAAAATTTTTGACTTGACTGGAACAAAAGATTTATTTTCAGATACTACAAGAGAAATTTTACAAAATAATATTTTTGGAGTAGATTTGAATAAGGAAAGTGTGGAAATTACGAAATTATCATTGTGGCTAAAAACTGCTGATAAGAACAAAACATTGGCTTCACTTGAAAATAATATAAAATGTGGAAATTCATTGATTAATGATATTGAAATTGCGGGAGAATTATCATTTGATTGGGAGAAAGAGTTTCCACAAGTGTTTGAAAATGGTGGATTTGATATTGTTGTGGGGAATCCGCCGTATGTATCTACAAAACAAATACCAACAAATGACAGAAACTATTATTGGGATAAATACAAAGAAATTTTATTTTCTGAAATGGATTTATATGAAATATTTATATATAAATCAATAAACGAATTGTTGAAAAATAAAGGTTATCTAGGATTTATTACACCTGATTCATATTTTACAAATACAAGTTTTGAATTATTAAGAAAATATTTGCTAGAAAAAACTAAAATTATTGAAATAATTGATTTTCCATATAGATTTTATCCATTTGAAGAAGTTAATACGGAAACAGCTATTCTTATTTTAAATAAAAAAATAGATAAGAATTTTGTAAATTTAAGAGTATCAAATAGAAATGTAAATAATTTATATTTGAAAGAAAGTTTAAAAAATAATATTCAACTCAGCCAAGAAGAGATATTAATGAAATATAATAATAAAATAATAGTTAATATGAATTCAATTTTAAATAAATTATTAAAAAATAGTTTAAGATTTGGGAATTACTTAGAATTACATAAGGGATGGATGAGTGTTCCTAAAAAAATAAAAATAGGTTTAATAGAAATAGAAAAAGGAATATTTACTAAAGAAGAAGCAATAAAAAATAATATTATTAATAATTGTTCTGAATACTTGGAGGGTAGAGATATTCATAGATATTTTACCGATAAAGTAAATAAATATGTTTATATAAAAAATATTGATAAAACAACGAAAGATTGGCATTTTTCTCCTAAAATAATACTTCAAAGAATAGTTGGTCAAAATCGAAATAAAATATTTGCAACAATAGACTTGAATCAAAAAATTATATTTCCGAACGCAAATTTAGTTAATTTGAAAAATAAAAAAGATGATGTAAGATTTTATTTAACAATTTTGAATTCTAGATTAATTAGCTATTTTTACAATTTATATTATGGAGAATCAAATACTAATTTAACCAAAATAGCTTTTGAAAATATTCCATTAGTTAATATAGAAAATATAAATCAACAGCCTTTTATCGAAAAAGCTGATAAAATATTATTTTTAAACAAAAATCTTCAAGAAATTTCACAAAAATTCCAACGAATGCTTATGAGAGAATTTGGTTTAGAAAAAATTTCTACTAAATTACAAAATTGGTATTTATTGAATTTTGATGAGTTTATAAAAGAATTATCAAAAGTAAAAGTGAAATTAAACCTTTCTCAAAAAGCTGATTGGGAGAATTATTTCATTGCAGAAAAATCAAAAGCAGAAACATTAAACAATGAAATTACAAAAACAGATAAAGAGATTGATGGGATGGTTTATGAGTTGTATGGGTTGAGTGAGGAGGAAATAAAAATAATAGAAAGGGGAAAATAGAAATGTTTAATATATATTATATAAATTATAGCAAAGTTTTTGAAATTAGAATGTTATTCAATAACACATTAAAAATAGGTAGAAATGTTGAAAATACAAATTCTAATGAAAACGAACAGGAAGAAAGACAAGAATTAGGGGCAACAATAAAAATTCCAGAAATTTCTATAAATGCTGGAATTAAAGGATTTGATAGAATTAAAAAAAGTGAAACTTTAAAAATGATAGAAACATTAGAAATAAAAAATACAAAGTCAACTTTATTAGCAGAAGTTGTTGAAAAATCAATTGAATTTAATGATAAAAAATTAGAAGATTACAAAATAGGTAGTTTAATAAAGTTAAATAATATCAAATTAAGTTTGATTAATGAAAATGATTTAAGAATGGCTCGATTGATAAAAAATAATTTTTTAGAAGGAATTAAAGTAACTGAAACAGATGAATACGATTTTAATAAACTTTCAAAAGCTATTTTAAAAGATTACTCGTATAAATTAAAAGGGACTTTATTCTTACCAAATCAAGAAAATGAAGAGGAATTTAGAATAAAGATACCTTTCTTATTTGAAAATGAATTTGAAAATGATTACAACATAGAAGATTTATTGATTGGAGAAGTTACTTTAATTGGAATTTATAAAGGCAGAATAGAAGAAAAAAATTTGATGAATACTTTAGATTATTTTATGGAAAATGAATATTCAAGCAACGATATAATAAAAAGTAGTCAAAAAAAAAATAATAATAACAATAAAGGAAAAGTAGGAGAAAATGAAACAAAAGATTTTATTTTTTTTGATCTATTAGCAATTATTCAAAATATTACTTTAAAAGAAGAAATTATAGAAAAGGAAGTGAAAAATGAGGGGGAAAATATTTCTTTATTCAAAAGGTTCGTATCAAAAATTAAAGAATACTTTGGAAAAAGAAGGGTTTAAATTAGATAGTTTTGTTAAATATATAGATAAAATAGAAAAAGGAAATAATAGTTATGACGATAACAATGATTTAAAAAAATTTGAAAAAATTGCATTGGACATGAGTTCATTGTGTCAGAGAATAGTTTTTGGAAGAGCAGATTCCTGGCAAGCAGAAGAATTAATGAATACATTAGAAGTAAATTTAGAAAAAATAGATTCAGATGATGAAATAGATGAAGACAGTTTCAAAATTCAATACAAAGATTTAGTGTTTGTATGTAATGTAAACTATAAAAAAATTATTAAAGAGAACTTAAGATATTGTATTGAAGACTTGAAAATACAAGATAAGTCTGAAATTAAAGAAAGATTTTTAGAAATTATTACTTATTTAGATAAAGATTTTAAAAACTTAAAAAAGGAATATGAAAATTATAAATTTATTTCATTTTCTAATTTAGATGATAGTATAGAAATAAATTCAAAAATAGTTATAGATATAAGTTCTTTATGTTTTTTAATTAAAAATCAAGAAGAACAACTTTATAATATTGAAAATATATTTTATAAAATAAAAAATAAGAATTTTATTTCAGAGGTAGAAGATTTATTATTTATATGTAATTTTAAATATAGAAATATCTTATTAGAAAAATTTAAATATTGTTTTGATAAAGTTACAGAGTATAAAAATAATGAGAATACAGATAATTATGAAACAGGAGTAAAACGAATAATTGATATAAGAGATGACGAGCTAAAAAGTTTTTTTGAAAAATTTGAACAAGAATTATATGGACATGATGCTTTCAAAGAGGATTTTAAAAATAGTATAGAAGAATACAGAATGTTTAATAAAATAGGAGAAACTAAAATTTTATCATTTTTTTTGATGGGATATTCTGGAATAGGAAAAACGGAAGTTTCAAATATTATTTATAATAATTTAAAAACCAATAATAATTCAAATTTAGTTAAGATAAATTTAGGAAATTACAGTAGCCAAGATGCTTTGAATAGTTTAATTGGTAGTCCAAGAGGATTTGTTGGAAGTGAAAATGGAGAATTATTTAGTAAACTTGATAAAACAGATGTAGGAATAATTTTAATAGATGAAATTGAAAAAGCTGATAAAAAAATATTTAATTATTTTTTAGAAGTGCTAGAAACTGGAAAAACAACTAATTCACAAGGGAAAGAATACGATTTGGATGGATATATTATTATTTTTACATCAAATGTAAAAAAAGAAAAATTTACATCTGTATTTTCTCCCGAATTAAGAAGCAGGTTTGATTTAGTGTATTACTTTGAATTATTGACACAGAAAGATAAAATAAAATATTTAAATGATAGATTAAAAAAATAGTAAAAAAATATAATAAAGAATATGACAAAGAAATATTAAAAGAAAATATAGAAGAAATAAAGAAAAAAATTGATGTAGATAAATATTTAAATATCCGATATTTAAATAGAGCAATTAAAGATGAAATCCTAAAATTTTTAAAAAATAGAGAAAGGAGTGACCCAAAATGAAAATAAAAAATCTTCACATAAAAGAATACAACGGACTTGAAAATTTAGATATAAATTTTGAGTCAAAAGGAAAAGTTTTGGATTTGATAGTTCTGGCTGGGATTAATGGGAGTGGAAAAACTAGAGTATTGGAAAGTGTATTAGATTTTTTTTATAAAATAGAAATGTTTTACAAAAGTCAAAATAAAATTGAATTATTTTATGAAGAAATAGAAAATGAAAGTATAAAAACAGCAGGAAATATTGATGTTTTTTATAATGAACTAAAAAATGGAGCAAAAGGAGCATTTCTTAGTCCAAAATATTTAGAAATTAAAAAAATATTGAAAAAATTTCCTAAAATAATTTATGTTCCAACTGAAATTAATTTTCAAAAAGTTCAAAAAGCACAAACGAATTTTAAAAAAGAATATAGTTTTATTAATATCGTAGATTCATACGAAATTAAGGATATTCCATCCTATATTGCGACACGGATTTCAAAAGTTGCGAATGAAGAGGAAAATTTGACGATGGGACAGGTTAGAAAAAAAGTTTTTGCGGAAATTAATGGGATTTTTGAAATTTTGGAGTTGGATGTGAAACTTTCAGAAATATCGAAAGATGAGAACAGTATGCCGATTTTTACTGATTCTAGTGGGAAAAAATTTGGAATAAATGAACTTTCTTCTGGGGAAAAGCAGTTATTTTTACGGACTTTGGCGATAAAAATGCTGGAGCCTGAAAATTCCATAATTATGATTGATGAGCCTGAATTGTCGTTACATCCGAAATGGCAGCAAAAAATTGTTGATGTTTATAGAAAAATTGGTAGAAATAATCAGATTATTTTGGCAACTCATTCGCCACATATTTTAGGAAGTGTGGAAAAAGAGAATATAATTTTATTGGAAAAAAATGAAAATGGAATTGTAGAAGTTAAAACGGGAGATGAGTTTGGAAATTCATATGGACAGACTACAGGAAGAATACTTGAAGATATAATGGGATTAGAAACAGATAGAAATCCTAGTGTGAATAATTTGCTTACTTTGGTAAAAGAAATGGTTAAAAATGATAATTATGAGAATTCTGAATTTAAGGAAAAATATACTAAAATAAAGGATATTTTAGGAGAAGACGATAGAGATTTATTTTTGGTGGATATGGATTTGCAAGTGAAGAAGGGGAGAAAAAATGCTGAAAGTAGATAAAAATGATGAGCCTGAGTTTTTTACAAGTAATCCAAAAAACTGGAAAGATTTTAATTTTAAAATAAAGGGCAAACTAAAAGAGTATATGCTTGAAAATGAGCAGAAAATAGATGGAAATTATTTTTGTCCTTATTGTGAAAGACAGATTTCTGTTGAGAAAAGTCAAATTGAGCATATAAAACCTAAAGACAAATTTCCAAAGTTGTTTCATAATTATAGTAATTTTTTGACTGGTTGTCTTGAAAATCAAACTTGTGGTTCAACAAAAGGGAACAAATGGGATGATAATTTTGTGAATCCAGTTGAATATAATCCTAGAGATTATTTTGAATATAGTATTAGTACAGGCGAAATAATTCCAAAATATGAAAATGGAATAGAGTATGAAATGGCAATGAAAACAATAGAAATTTTAAATTTGAATCAAAAAAAATTATGTGAAAGCAGAAAAAGTTTTATTTATCAAAATTCTTCAAGAAAAGAAGGAAAAATAGTAATTAATATTGAAAATTTAAAATATATAACAAAATTTCCTACGCTAAAAGAATTTCTTTTAAAAAATTTAAAATCTGCAACTGAAAAATAAATAAAACAAAAAAATTGGAGAGAAAAAAATGAATGAAAATTTAGTAAAAAATTTTTATATTCTAAGTTTTAGTTATAAAAATTTGAGTTTGGAGGAAAGGGAAAAGTTTGTAAAAGAAGGGTATAGACATATTTTGGGGGAGTATTTGGAAAAAAGGGTTATAAAGGGGTATGTGGCTGTTGAAACTTGCCTTAGGATAGAGCTTTATCTGGATGTTAGCAGGGAATTTGAAATTGAGAGGTTAAAGAGAGATTTTAGGGTTGAGAAGATGAAGGACTATGAAGGGACTGAGGCGGTGCATTATTTGCTTCGAGTTATTTGTGGGCTAGATTCGATAATAAAGGGGGAAGATCAAATTCTTGTGCAGCTTAAAAAGGCTTATTTTGAGGCTCTTGACAAGGAGACTACATCTTCATTCTTGAATATAATATTTAATCAGGCGATAGAAACTGGGAAGAGATTTAGGGCAGAAAGCAGGATAAATGAGAAAAATATTTCACTGGATTCGATTGCTGTGAAATTTATAAAGACAAAGTTTGAAAGTCTTGAAGATAAAAAGGTATTTGTAATTGGAGTGGGAGATTTGAGCCAGTCGATTCTTGCGCTTCTTCACAAAATGAATAATTGTCATTTGACGATGACAAATAGGAGCTTGAAAAAATCCATTGAGTTGCAAAAAGTGTTTCCAGATGTCCAAACGGCGGAATTTAGTGAAAAATATAATATTATAAAAAATATGGATATTGTGATAAGTGCCACTTCTGCGCCGCATTTGATAATTGAAAAGGCTAAAATTGAGGATATTTTAAATGATGGAAAGAAAAGGTTTTTTCTTGATTTGGCAGTTCCTAGAGATATTGAAATTAGTATTGGAGAATTTGAGAATGTTTCCCTTTATCATTTGGAGGATATTTGGGATGAATATAATAAAAATGTGGAAAAACGAGATGAAATTGTGGAAAAGTATTTTTATATTATTGAGGAGCAGCTGAAAAAAATAGCGGAAAAACTTGAAAAAAGAAGAAAATATACAAATCAGAAAAATATCGAGATGGGTGAAAATGGATGAAATCAAATAAAATAATTATTGGAACGAGAGGGAGCGTTTTGGCACTTGCACAGGCAGAAAAGGTGAAGGAAATGCTGATTGAAAAATATGATGAATTAAGGGAAAATGAGGATTTTTTTGAAATTGAAGGATTTGATAAAAGGAAATCGCTGGAAATAGAACTGAAAGTCATAGTTACAAAGGGGGACAAGGACTTGCGTGATTTTACAAAAATAAAGGGAACGACACAAAAGGACTTGTTTGTGAAGGAAATCGAAAAGGAAATGCTGGAAAATAAAATAGATTTGGCGGTGCATTCGTTAAAGGACATGCCGCAGAATACTCCAGAAGGGCTTTTGAATGCATGTTTTCCAATGAGGGAAGACTACCGTGATGCGCTTGTTTCAAAAAATGGAAAAAAATTAAAAGAACTTGATAAAAATTCTGTAATCGGGACAGGAAGCGTAAGACGGGAAAAGGAGCTTTTGAATTTGCGAAATGATGTAAAAATAAAGGCAATTCGTGGAAATATTCACACAAGACTTAAAAAACTTGATGATGGGGAATATGATGCGATTGTGCTGGCTGCGGCTGGATTAAAGAGAGTTGGACTGGAAAGCCGAATTACTGAATATTTTGATACAGATTTTTTTATGCCTGCACCAGGACAAGGAATTTTGTGTATTCAATGCAGGGAAAATGATAATAAAATACGGCATCTTCTGGAAATTATAAATGATGATGAGGTTACAATGATGTGTGAAGCTGAAAGGGAATTTTCAAAAATTTTTGATGGAGGCTGCCATACTCCGATAGGCTGTTCATCGGTTATTGAAGGGGATACATTAAAATTAAAGGGAATGTTTAATGATAATGGAAGCAGAATGCTTAAAGAAGTTGAAGGAAATAAGGAAAATCCGAAGGAAATTGCACAAAAATTGGCTGAAGAAATAAAAAAGGAGCTGAAAAATGAGAAAAGGTAAAGTTTATATTGCGGGAGCAGGCTGTGGAGATGAAGGGCTTATAACTTTAAAATTGAAAAAGGTGATAGAAAAAGCTGACTGCATTGTTTACGACAGGCTTGTAAATAAAAATATCTTACAGTATGCAAAGTCTGATGCAGAACGGATTTATATGGGAAAAGAAAATACGGCTGGAGGGAAATTGCAGGCGGAAATAAATAAAAAACTTGTGGAAAAAGGGAAAGAGGGACTTTTAGTATTGAGATTAAAGGGAGGAGATCCTTTTGTATTTGGGCGAGGTGGAGAGGAAATAGAGGCATTAGTCGCTGAAAATATTGAATTTGAGGTAATTCCAGGTATAACTTCTTCAATTGCTGTGCCGGCTTATGCTGGAATCCCTGTAACTCATAGAGGAATTAATACTTCATTTCATGTATTCACTGGACATACGCAATTTAATGGAACAGAGCTTGATTTCCCGGTTATTGCAAAATTGGAAGGAACTTTAGTTTTTTTAATGGGATTAAGCAATCTTAAAAAAATAGCAGAAAACTTGATAAATAATGGAAAAGATCCGAAAACACCTGTTGTGATAATAAAAGATGGAACTACGACAAGACAGAAAACTTATATAGGAACATTGGAAACAATAGTAAATACAGTAAAAGAGCATAATGTAAAATCGCCTGCCATCATTTTGATTGGGGAAGTGGTGAATTTACGTGAAAAAATGAAATGGTTTGAGAATAAGCCGTTATTTGGGAAAAATATTCTTGTTACGAGAAATAGGGAAAAACAGGGAAATATTTCAAATAAGATAAATGAACTTGGCGGACAGGCTTTGAGCCTTCCATTTATTAATATAGAGTATATTGATTTTGAAATGCCTGATTTGAAGGGATACAGTACCCTTTTATTTAACAGCATAAATTCTGTTATTGGATTTATGAGAAAAGTAAAGGATATTCGTGCTTTAGGAAATGTTAAAATAGGTGTCGTAGGAGAAAAAACGGCAGAAGAAATTGAGAAATATAAAATAATTCCAGATTTTTATCCAAAAGAATATACGGTAGAAAGGCTGGCTAGCGAAAGTGTGAATTTTACTAAGGAAGGAGAAAAAATACTGTTTATAGTATCTGATATTTCTCCAGTAAATGAAAAAAAATATTCAGATTTATACAATCGAAATTATGAAAAACTTGTAGTTTATAAAACTCAGAAAGTCGAAGTGGAAAAGGAAAAAGCTGAAAAATACATAAAAGAAAGCGACATCTTAATGTTTTTAAGTTCATCAACCTTTAAAGCCTTTGCTGACAGCATAAACTTAAGTGAAAATGAGGAAATAAAAGAAATTATGAAAAATAAGGTTATTTCTTCGATTGGGCCTGTTACTACAAAAACTATTGAGAAATATGGATTAAAAATTGGGATAGAAGGGAAAAAATATACTGAAGAAGGACTGTTTCAAGAAATATTGCAATATGTTATGTCCGAATAGAAAGTCAAATTCAGGGTAAAACAATAGTTTTTTGAAAATTATCTAAAGTTTATAAAAAAAAGTTTGTATAACTTTTTGCTTGACTTTTTAAAAAAATGATGTATAATTTATTGAAAAAAGTAAAAATATTCTGGATAAACTTGTATTCACCCAAGAGAGTGGAGCAAGTCACTTTACGGAATTATAATAAGTAACACATTTTGGAATTGATAAAGACTTACATATAAGTGAAATTCCGAAATGTTAGGATAACTGTACATCCTTTAATATATTTTATATTATAAAAGCAATCTTGAATATCTTTGATTAAGTTTTCAAGTTACGGTATGGAAGTGAAATTTCTATTTATCAAATTAAATGAAAGTATTAGAAATTTTGTATAAAAATAAAAAAACTGCTCTTTTTGTCTGGCTCATATTCAAGACTTTTAGAGCAGTTTATATTTTTTATCTACCGAATTGTTCTTGTTCTAATTGCTGTTGCTGCTGCATTTTTTGCTGCATGATACGTTGCTGTTCGATGGCATTTGGAGTTTTTGCAAGAGTTACTGATACTTCTGATGTTTTTCCATTTCTAGATATAGTTAATTTTACAGATTGTCCGACTTTTTTAGCGGCTATTTCTCCAACGAAGGCCCCTGCGGAATTTACTTCCTTTCCATCAACTGCTGTGATAATGTCATTTTTTGTGATTCCTGCTGCTGCTGCTGGACCATTTGGAACAGTACCTGCTATAAATACTCCGTTTGAAGATTTTAAGTTAAGGGCTTTTACTTTATCTGCATCTAAATTTCCTAAGTATATACCAATATATGGTTTTTCAAATTTACCAGTTGCGATAATTGAATCTTTTACAGTCGTTACCAAATTTGCTGGAATTGCAAATCCGATTCCTACACTTCCTCCGCTTTGTGAATAAATTGCAGTATTTACTCCAATAACTTTTCCTGTAATGTCAATTAACGGACCTCCACTATTTCCTTGGTTAATAGCGGCATCAGTTTGAATAAAGTTTTCAATTTCTTCGATTCCAAGTGAACTACGTCCAGCTGCACTTACGATTCCGACAGTCATTGAATCATTTAATCCCAATGGATTTCCAAAGGCGATTGACCATTGTCCAATTTGAACTTGATCTGAATTTGCAAATTCTAACGGTTTAAATGTTTCATTTGAATCTATCTTCAATACGGCAATGTCAACTTCAGGCGAAGTTCCCACAAGTTTTGTACGATATTCACGTCCATTTGAGAATTTTACATAAATTTCATCTGCACCGTCAATAACGTGATTATTTGTAACAACATATCCATCTTTTGAAACTACAAACCCTGAACCAAGCGAACCAGATTCACGTTTTTCCTGTCCTCCAGAACGTCCATATAACAATTCTTCCAAAGGATTGTAAGTATTTACCGTAACAGTTTTTTTTGTTCTAATATTTACGATTGAATCTTTAACGCTGTTATGCACGCCTACAAAGGCATCTTGTGTTTGCGCTGCATTTTTAGTATATTTTTTCAGTTCTTCTGGAGAAACTGTTTTTTGCTGTTCTGTTGTGCTGTTTGTACTTTCTGAATTATTTCCAGTCTTATTAGAGCAGCTTAAAACTAAAAATAACATTGAAAGCAAAGCAAATTTTTTATTTTCTTTTTTTATGAAATTCATTTTTTTCATATTTAATTACCTCGTTTCTATTCTTTATACTAAACCCTATTTTAAAAACAGTAAATATATTTATTTTCTTGCAAGGGTCAAAATTCCTTGTTAAGTAAAATTTTGTAATAAATCCATTATTCTAATGGGAAATAGTATTAGTTCCTGTCTAAAGGATTGGGTATATTTTAGTGAATAAAAGTTTTTTATCCTTATGATTTTTATTTGAATTTCATTTATTAGCAATATTTTTTGCAAGTTGATAAACTCCATTTGCCTATCTTGTTTTTTCTTCTATAATATGTTATCCTATATTTAGAAAAATTAAAAAAGTATACAAATAAATAACTGTAAAAATAAAAAGTCATAAAAATTTAAAAATACTGAATTAACAGAATTTCAGGGACTTTTACAAATAAATATAAAAATAAGGAGAAAAATTAGTAATGTTTAATAATTTAGGAGACAGATTTAAAGATATATTTAAAAAAGTCAGCGGCCAGGGGAAGTTGACTGAAAATAATATAAAGGATGCTTTGAGGGAAGTTCGGTTGGCATTACTTGAAGCGGATGTAAATTATGGCGTAGCTAAGAATTTTGTGGCAAAAATTAGGGAAAAAGCTCTTGGAGAGCAGGTTATTAGCGGAGTTAATCCAACACAGCAATTCATTAAAATTGTAAATGATGAGTTGGTAGAAGTGCTGGGAGGTTCAAATGTTTCAATTGCTAAAGCTGAGAAAAATCCTACGATTGTAATGCTTTCTGGGCTTCAAGGGGCTGGGAAAACTACATTTTCTGGAAAATTGGCTAAACATCTGAAATCAAAAGGGGAAAAGCCGTTTTTAATTGGAGCGGATGTTTATAGACCTGCTGCTAAAAAGCAATTAAAGGTATTGGGAGAGCAAGTGAAAGTTCCAGTATTTACAATTGATGAGAGTACGGATGCATTGGAAATTGTAAAACAGGGAATAGAGGCTTCAAAGGCGGAGCATGCTACTTATGTAATTATTGATACGGCAGGAAGGCTGCATATTGATGAGCAGCTTATGCATGAATTGCAGGATATAAAGGATAGTTTCAACCCAAATGAGATTTTGCTTGTCGTTGATGGAATGACTGGGCAGGATGCGGTTAATGTGGCTAAAGAGTTTAATGAGCAGCTTGATATTACGGGAGTCGTGCTTACGAAACTGGATGGAGATACTCGTGGTGGAGCAGCCCTTTCAGTAAAGGAAGTTGCAGGAAAGCCAATTAAGTTCATAAGTGAAGGGGAAAAACTGGATGACATCGCACCGTTTCATCCTGACAGGCTTGCTTCACGTATTCTTGGAATGGGAGATGTCGTTTCACTTGTGGAAAAGGCACAGGAAGCCATTGATGAAAAAGAAGCCAAGAAAATGGAGGAAAAATTTAGAAAAAATCAGTTTGACTTTGAAGATTTTCTAAAGCAGTTTAAAATGATAAGAAAAATGGGATCAATTGCTGGAATTATGAAAATGATACCAGGAGTTGACTCAAGCATGATTGACATGGGAATGGCTGAAAAGGAAATGAAAAAAGTTGAAGCGATTATTTTCTCAATGACAGTTCAGGAAAGACGTGATCCGAAACTTCTAAAAAATGGAAGCCGTAAAATGAGAATTGCTAAAGGAAGCGGAGTTCAAGTAAATGATGTAAATAAATTAATAAAGCAGTTTGAACAAATGAAGCAGATGATGAAAATGTTCAATAGTGGCGGTATTCCAGGACTTGGCGGAGGATTTATGAAGGGCAGAAGAAAATAGAATTAATATTTTATAAAACAAGAAAGGTGGAATTAATGATGAAAAAATTAATTTTAGCATTGTTTATTATTTTTGGGACACTTTCATTTTCAGCTTTTGACAAAGTTGTAGTTGGAATTATTAATGACAATTATGAAAGTCCAGTAATATCAGGAACTTTAAATAGAGGAGGACTTGCCAATTTAATTTTTGGAATGAAAAAGGATGGGGATTTTGCAAAACAAATGTATCAAAATCTTTCAGGTGCAGATAAAATTGAATTTATTATAGAAAAAAAAGATGAATCAGCACTTCTTAGCCTTTTGAAAGTATTTGAAAAAAGAAAATATAAAGGTCAGATGGAGATAACAGAAGTGGCATCTTCAGAAAATAAAAATATACGTCAAATTTCTGAAAAAAATAGCTGGACTTATAATGTTTATCCTTTCGCACGTGAAATATCAGGAACTGTAAAAATTTCAGGAAATGATATGAGCAAAGGGGAATTTATAGAAGGTCTGTTTCAAGATGCAAAATCAAAATTAAAATAATTTTATGAAAATTTAACAATATTTAGCAAGAAGTCTCCTTCTTCTATAAGTGGGAGATGAATTGCAGAATATAGCTTGAAATAACAGCTCTTATATAGTATAATATTCATAGTCAGGGCAGGGACTGCCCGAAGAGCTTGGTAAATATATTTAGCTAGCAAAAGCAGATACTTCCCAGGAAGCTCCCTCTTCTACAAGTGGGAGTAGTTCACATTAAAGGCATGAAAAATTTCAATGCCTTTTTTTATAAAAATATTAATTTGAAGGGAAGGAAAAAGAAATGAAAAAAGCTATTTTAGTAACAAGTTTTGGAACATCACATAGGGATACACGGGAAAAATGCCTTGATTTGATTCAAAGGGAAGTGGAGGAAAAATACGGGAGTGAAAACGTGGAAAGAGCTTATACCTCAAGAATTATAAGACGAATAATAGAAAAAAATGAAGGGATTCACATATTTGATCAGAAGGAAGGGCTGAAAGCCTTGAAAGATAGAGGATTTGAAAAAATAATAACAATGTCTTTGCATATTTTAGATGGAATTGAATATTCAAAACTTGATGACAAGTTTGGAAAAATATCAAAGCCACTTTTGGCAGATGACAAGGATTTAAAAAAAATTGTAAACAATAAAGAATTTAATGATTTTGAGGGAAACGATGCTATTGTGTTTATGGGACACGGAACTGAAAATGCTGCAGATTGCATATATCAAAAATTGCAGGATGAGTATTTAAAAGCTGGAAAAGATAACATTTTCATAGCCACTGTTGAAGGGAAAGTGACTATTAAAGATATTGTTGAAAAAATGAAGGGAAAAGGTTTTAGAAATATATTATTAAAACCACTTATGATAGTAGCTGGAGATCATGCAAAAAATGATATGTCTTCTGATAAAAAGGATTCATGGAAGACAATACTAAAAAATGAAGGTTATAAAGTAACATCTGTTCTAAAAGGAATGGGAGAATACAAGTTTATTCGAGAAATGTTTATGGATAAGCTGAAAGATGTCTATATTTGTCGTGGTACAATACATATGTGACAAAAAAGAAGAAAAAAAGAAAGGTTTCTGATATAATGTAAGCCGACCAAAACTACATAAGGAGAAACCTTTCTATGAATAGTATATCAGAAGAGTACCGTGTTCGTCAACGGGCAGTTGAGTATGCAATAAAACATAACAATAATTCAAAGGCGGCATTAAAATATAAAACGTCAAGACAGCAGATTAAGCGATGGCGTGACAGATATGACGGGACAGTGCAGTCACTGATGCCAAAAAGCAGAAGACCTAAAAGTCATCCAAATCAACATACTCAGGAAGAAATAGATTTAATTATGAAAAAATACAGGAGATTTTCATATGAAGGACTGGCACAGGTATATACCGAAGCTAGAAAACTGGGATACAGCCGTTCTTATGGAACTATGTGCAAAATAATAAGAAAAATTAGGGATAATAAGCTCAAAAAGCCTAAAAGGCTTTACAAAAGCACAAAAAAAGTGAAGCAGGCTACATATCCTGGCGAAAAGGTTCAGATAGACATAAAATATGTTCCAAGAGAATGCATATGTTTTGGAATGAATGACCAAAATTACTATCAGATAACGGCAATAGATGAGTATACAAAAAAGAGGGTATTAAGAATAGTGGATGAAAAAAGTACATACCAGACTACAAAATTTCTAGAAACGCTTGAAGCGGAGCTGGGCTTTAAAATAGAAAAAATACAAAGTGATAACGGCAGGGAGTTTACGAATGCGGAAAATGGCAAAAAGACACTATTTGAGTTAAAGCTGGAAGAACAGGGATAGAATACATGAGAACAAGACTGTATTCGCCGTGGCAGAATGGGAAAGTGGAAAGGAGCCACAGGCTAGACAGCAATTATTATTTAGGAAAAAGATTTAGAGGTCTAGAAGAATTAAGAAGGTCAGTAAAAAGATATTGCAGCAGATACAATAATATATCAAGAAAAGTATTAAATTTTAAAAGTCCAAATGAAATGCTGAAAGAATACAGGACAAACAATTAGGCTAAGACATTAGTAAGATAACTTTTCTATTTATTTTTAAAGTTTTTGTAACAAATGTTTGACAACTATACACATTTAAAGGCTGGACAGGGAAAACAGTATTGCAGTATAGGAAAGAAAAAGAATAAATATTAAAATACGTCATAAATTTGGCATATTTTTTCGTTGCAAAATGAAACGAAAAATGGAACGAAAAGCTTTTCGTTGTTTATAAGTAAAGTAAATTTATTTTTAATAATCAAAAAGATGTACTTATGAATATATTGAATAATTTTTAGAGGAAGCGAATGCCTCCTCTACTTATCAAAAAATTGTATTACAAATCATTAACTAGCTTTGATTATGTAAATATCAATAATATTTTCAAGTTTATCATAACTTTTGAAAATATTTTAGTTAAATGTAGCCTAAAGTTTCGCTTAACCTTTAAGGATTAATTTAAAAAATTTATATTTGAAACCAGAATTAAAACTTGAGTATAATGATGTCCTGTGTGCAAATGAAATAACTCGCCAGTAATTTGTACTTTTTTTCCTACAACATCTTTATCGAATAAAGAAATTGTTTCATTTCCCATTAATTGAATTTCCTGCACATTTCTTTCAGTCGGGCTATCTTCAGTATTTCCAATTACTGTAATAGGTGTACTTAATCTTAATAAGAACACATTTGCTACTGAATTATCTGGGTTTTGATATTTTCTTCTGGTAATTGTTCCAACTAGTTTAACAGAAGAACCGTAATAGTATTGTGACTGGTTAGGAGTTATAATGGCAGGTTGTTGTTCTTGCACTTTTTCTTGAGTATTATTTTTTCTCTGTTTCATTCTTGCAATATTGGCATCTGAAACAGTATCACTTTCTACTACTAATTTCCAGCTGCCATTAATATTTTCAAAGGCTAAGTATGAAGGGTATTCTTTTGTTTCCTTTCTTGTAGACACTTCTTTAACAAATCTTGCTAGCATTTTGTTATCAGAAAGTTGTGTAACTATGATGTTGCCAACTATTCTTTGACTATAAACAGGATTTTTTTGAAAAAACCTTTTTTGATCTGCAATGTAATAATCTCTGGAAATTAAAGACTGATAATAATCAATTTTATCTCCTAATATTTTTTCTAAAGTACCAAAGTCAGCATTATTAGAAGCTGCATTCCATATAACAACCATATTCTTTATTTCCTCTTCAATACTTCTTTCTTTGTTAATTTTTTCTATATTTTCATTGTTAGTCTTTTTTATATTTTCATTATTATCACTAATATTCTTCGAATTAGCCAAATTCTCTGAATTATCAACATTTCCGTTTTTTTCACATGATAATAGTAATAAAAATATTATGAAAAACATAATTTTTTTCATTTTATTAATCCTCCTTATTTTTTATAATATAGTTATTTGTAAAAGTTTAAAAATTATATATTTTAATATTATTATAGCTTATAAAATGAAAAAATGATATAGTTAATTGAATTTATTTTATATTATCATAAATTGAAATATAATTATGACATTTTACCAATTTTTTTTAGGCTCTATAATATATATGGGGGTGGAAAAAGAAATAAAAAAACAGTAGATTGATTTTATCTAAATCTTTTTACTGTTTTTTAGTTTTTGAATTTTTAAAAATTATAGGCTCTAAAAAAATATGAAAAAAAATAATTATCACAATAATAAATATCAAAGGGTTTATTTTATAAGCACGGTAAAAATTACCCTTTATCAATTGTATAAATGCCGTTGTTAAACCTTCACTCCAATAACGAATATGTAATGGTTTTAAAACAAATCCAATTGGTGACGGTATTTTAAAATAATATCTTATAGAAATTATAAATACAAGTGATATGTACAAAATAAGATTGTTTTTATGATAATTAAATAATAATTTAAAGTATTTTTTCATTATATTGAAAATTTTAAATAAAATCAGAGTATTAGTTACGCTTTAAACTAGATTTACTATAGACGCTTTTATTTGAGAGTGCAAGTAATATTTTCTGAGAATTCATTTTTTTTGTTTCATCGATAACAAAAAATAAATCAATATATTTGTTATTTTAATAAAAAATAACATAAAATATTATGAATATTTTGATTAAATTTATATTTATTTGATATTTGTAATTTGTTTTTAACTAATTCAAAATATTTAGTTATTATCTGATAGTTTTCCAAAAAGCTGTACCCAAGATATTCCATAATAACCATCTTCATAATTAACTCCAACGCCAATTTCTGTGTAATTTGGATTTAAGATATTAGCCCTATGACCAGGACTATTCATCCAGCTTTCCATTACAGCGATAGGGCTTATTTGACCAGCAGCAATATTTTCACCTACATAAGATGATGGATATCCAACATTTTGTACTGCTGTAAGATAACTGCTCCCATTGGGTCTTGTATGGCTGAATTTCTGTGTAAGTTCACTAGCTCTAATAGCTGCTGCTGCAAAAAGTTTATTAGATATAGAAAGTGGATGAATTCCTCTTTTAGTTCTTTCTATATTAATAAGTCTTACGACTTCCATTTCAAAATTTAGACTATTATTTGTGTAAGTATTTGTATTTGATACAGAATTATTAGTATTTGTCTTGTTTGGGCTATTATCATTTTTATATCTATTATTACTGTGCCGTTGATCGTTAGAATTTATCCAATTTTTAAAGCCTTTTAAAATTTTGTCTCTATGTTTCGCCCATCCTGCATTTGCATTAATTGAAATCAAACTTAAAATTCCAATTATTAAAATTTGATATTTTATTTTACGCATTGTTCTCTTCCTTTCTTTTTTCACAATAGGTAAGCGTTTTGTTTTATAATAACAGTTTCTGAATAGGTATATTTAGTTCTATTATAGCATAAACAAACATTAAATAAAACTTTTATTTTTTGTAAAAATTGGCTCTTTGTCAAGTATGGAGTAGAAAAAGTTCGATAACCTTAAGAGATTCTAAGCTGAATAAACTTTTTAAGGTTGTCGAATTTTTTTATCCCATAATGTACTGCACCCAAAATCTTGGACACAAGATTGGAGGTGCAGTTTTTATCATATTATTCTTAATAATATTAATTTTGAAAACTATCTTGAGTTTTTTATCTTGTCGTAATATATTATACAATCTATGATGAGAAAAAATTAACCAGCATTATAAATTAGCCAAGTTGCCCATGCTTTCAAGTACTTTTCTGTAGTTGAATCAAGTCTTTTAGCATTTCTAGATTTTAATAAGATATTTAATTCGTTTTCTGAAAGTACTTGATAACTTTTTCTTTCATATCTTTTTCCTTTTTTTATTTCTATACCTGGATGTGCTCCAAAAAATGTATTATCGAAACTGTATGAAACAGCTACAGGTATATTTTCTTCTTTTCTAGTTTTTTGCGTATATTTTCTTGTTATTCTATGAGTTAGGATAGGATAACCTTCCTTATCGTAAGATTTCGTTTCATCAAAAGGTATATAGGCTATTTTATAATTTTTTCCAACTGGAAGAATACTGATAAAATAATACTTCTTCTCCCATTCAATAGATGAATCATCTGGAGTTATTCCAAGGAACCATTCTTTTTGATTTGAAATGTAAAATTGAGCATTTGGTGATAAAAAAATTTTAGTTTCATTTGGCGATAAAAAAAGTTCAGTTTCATTTCCAGCTGTTTCTGCAAAAACAAAACTTCCTAAGATAAATATTAGCATTAAAATAATTTTTTTCATAATTAATCTCCTTTTATTTGAATTTGATTACTAGTATTATACTTTAAAAAACTTTGTATTCACTTATAATATTATTTGAATGGTTGATAGTTTGATAATTGCAAAATGGTATTATTAATATTATTGAGATTATTGATTACAATAAAACTATAAATCACATTTTAAAACTTAAAATAAAAATGTATTAGAACAAACAGGTGTAAATTAATTAAAAAGATACATCTGTGCAGATTATAATATCTAATTCTAAAGTTTTGAAAGTATTAAAAACCAGAAGAGTTTAAACAAAAGAAAACATTTGCTAAATCAAGAATAATAAGTATAATAAAGAAAATCCAGTTAATCGTGTTTAAAAGGGAAATCATCTTTTTTCCGCTAAATAAACCAAACATTTTTTTCTCCTTCTTACTAGGGCGTGTCTTAAAACTTGAAATAGGCAATATTTTTAATAATTATGAAAGTATATACTAAGAGATTGAAAGATTGAAAGATAGTCATCATTTTGTTACAATAGAAGAAAAACACAGGAGGTTTTCATTATGCAGAGAAGATATGAAATATCAGATGAACAGTGGGAAAGAATAAAAGAAATGTTTCCCAGAGCTAAGACAGGACGTCCAGGTAAGGATTCACGCCTGATATTTAATGCTATTCTCTGGATTGTATGCAGTGGAGCACCCTGGAGGGATCTTCCGGAGCGTTTTGGTTCATGGAAGACAGTCTATTCCCGTTTCTGCAAATGGCGTGATGAGGGAACACTTTTTAGGGTATTTGAAGATTTAAAGAAGGATTCTGATTATGAAAATCTCAGCATTGATTCTACGACAGTAAAGGCTCATCAGAGCAGTGCGGGAGCAAAAAGGGGGCAAAAGGTTCTGAAGTAGGACAGCATATAGGGAAAAGTTCAGGTGGAAGGACAACCAAGATACATGCGGTTGTAGATGGACTTGGTAATCCTCTGTATATTGTCGTGGTACAATACATATGTGACAAAAAAGAAGAAAAAAAGAAAGGTTTCTGATATAATGTAAGCCGACCAAAACTACATAAGGAGAAACCTTTCTATGAATAGTATATCAGAAGAGTACCGTGTTCGTCAACGGGCAGTTGAGTATGCAATAAAACATAACAATAATTCAAAGGCGGCATTAAAATATAAAACGTCAAGACAGCAGATTAAGCGATGGCGTGACAGATATGACGGGACAGTGCAGTCACTGATGCCAAAAAGCAGAAGACCTAAAAGTCATCCAAATCAACATACTCAGGAAGAAATAGATTTAATTATGAAAAAATACAGGAGATTTTCATATGAAGGACTGGCACAGGTATATACCGAAGCTAGAAAACTGGGATACAGCCGTTCTTATGGAACTATGTGCAAAATAATAAGAAAAATTAGGGATAATAAGCCCAAAAAGCTTAAAAGGCTTTACAAAAGCACAAAAAAAGTGAAGCAGGCTACATATCCTGGCGAAAAGGTTCAGATAGACATAAAATATGTTCCAAGAGAATGCATATGTTTTGGAATGAATGACCAGAATTACTATCAGATAACGGCAATAGATGAGTATACAAGAAAGAGGATATTAAGAATAGTGGATGAAAAAAGTACATACCAGACTACAAAATTTCTAGAAACGCTTGAAGCGGAGCTGGGCTTTAAAATAGAAAAAATACAAAGTGATAACGGCAGGGAGTTTACGAATGCGGAAAATGGCAAAAAGACACTATTTGAGCTAAAGCTGGAAGAACTAGGGATAGAATACATGACAACAAGACCGTATTCGCCATGGCAGAACGGAAAAGTGGAAAGGAGCCACAGGCTAGACAGCAATTATTATTTAGGAAAAAGATTTAGAAGTCTGGAAGAATTAAGAAGGTCAGTAAAAAGATATTGCAGCAGATACAATAATATATCAAGAAAAGTATTAAATTTTAAAAGTCCAAATGAAATGCTGAAAGAATATAGGACAAACAATTAGGCTAAGACATTAGTAAGATAACTTTTCTATTTATTTTTAAAGTTTTTGTAACAAATGTTTGACAACTATACATGGATAAGCTGAAAGATGTCTATATTTAGCTTGACAAATGTAGAAAAAGTTATATAATATTTATAGAGAATAATAGGTGTTTTGCAAACTTAATAAGGAAATCGGTTGAAATCCGATACAGCCCCCACTACTGTGAAACTGACGAAAGCGTGATAACCACTGAGATTGATGGGATCTCGGGAAGGAAGTGAGTAGGTTGAAGTTAGTCAGGAGACTTGCCTAATATTGATATATTATAGATTTTCTGGGAAGGGGAAATTTGATATACATCATTAAATGAATCAATGGTGATTTGTTCCATTAGCACATAGTGAATGTACGACGTTAGTACAAATATTGCTTTTATGGAATTTGACGTGTATTAAATTCGGCTTTTAGCTGATTTTTTTTTGGATTGCTTAAAACTAAATAAAAGTTTTGGAAGGAGAAAAAATGAAAAAGAGAACATTATTATTTTTAGTTTTAACTAGTATGCTTTTAATAGGTGTAAACGGTTTTTCGATGCACATTATGGAAGGGTTTTTACCATTAAATTGGGTTATTGTATGGTTTGTTGTGTGTATTCCGTTTTGGATTTTAGGGATAAAAAAACTTCAAACTGTTTCTAAAGGGAGTGTTAAGGATAAAATGACGCTTGCATTGGCAGGAGCATTTATTTTTGTGTTGTCGGCGTTGAAAATTCCGTCAGTTACAGGGAGTTCGTCACATCCGACTGGAGTAGGACTTTCAACTATTTTATATGGACCATTTGTAACTTCAATTTTAGGGACAATTGTATTGATATTTCAAGCTGGATTGTTGGCTCATGGAGGGTTTACGACTCTTGGGGCGAATACTGCTTCAATGGCGATTGCTGGACCAATTGTTTCGTACTTGATTTATAAAGGACTTGCTAAGAAGAATAGAGCAGTTGCAATATTTTTGGCAGCAGCAATAGGGGATCTTGCAACTTATGTTGTTACATCTTTTCAGTTGGCACTTGCGTATCCATCGCCTGAAGGTGGAGTACTTGCTTCATTTATTAAATTTGGAATGGTATTTGCAGTAACTCAAATTCCACTTGCTATAATTGAAGGATTGCTTACAAATGTTGTAATGAATATACTTGACAAATATGAAGTAAAAGGGGTGGAAGCATAATGGATAAGAATAAAAATAAAAGTATTTTTAAAAAGAATATTATTTTATTGGTTTTAATACTTTTGATAGGTGTCGTACCATTACTTCTCGTAAAATCTGAATTTGGTGGTTCAGATGACAAAGGAGAAGAAATGATTAAAACGATAAAACCTGATTACAAGCCTTGGGCTAAAAATTTAATAGAATTGCCTGGAGAGGAAACTGAAAGTTTACTTTTTGCGTTACAAGCAGCACTAGGTGCAGGAATTGTAGGATATGTTTTAGGATATTTCAAAGGTGAAAGAAAAAATGCTAATAGATAAAATATCATATACGAATCCCATAAAAAATATTAATCCTGGAATAAAATTTACGTTGTCAATGGTGACATTAGTTTTTTTGCTTTACACAGGAAGTAAAGTAGTATTTATTTTTAATCTTATACTATTTAACTTACTTCTTTTGTTTGTAGTAAAAGTGAAAGCGAAAGATTTACTAAAGCTGAATTTTGTTCCAGCTTTATTTATTTTAACAACTGTAATTTCATTATGGCTAATAAAGGCGGATATTTGGACATTTTTGTTACGTTCATTTTCGTCAATATCAGTAATTTATTTTCTTATTTGCTCAACACCAGTTGTAGATTTAGACTATATATTTGAAAAAATGAGATTTCCAAAAATTTTTAGAGAAATGTTTTTGTTGATTTATAGATATATTTTTTTGTTGTTTGAGAATAAGGAAAGACTCAAAAATGCACAGGAAGTAAGACTTGGATACAGTAGTTTTAAGAATGGGATGAAATCATTTCCAATGTTAGTGGTAGCTATATTAAAAAAAACATATTACTATAATCTTAATTCTATAAAGGCTGTAGAATCAAGACTGGGAAAGGAATTTATCTTTTCTCATAGAAAATACAAAAAAATTGGATTTGAAACTATTTTTGTAATAATAATAGTTGCAATAAATTTATATTTGGTGGTAAAATAAAATGCTTAAACTTGAAAATATAACTTTTTCGTATGATAATGAAACAGAAGCGTTAAAAAATGTGACTTTGAATATTGAAAAAGGAAAGAAAACATTATTTCTTGGGGAAAATGGCTCAGGAAAATCAACTTTATTTTTAATAATGAATGGACTCTTGAAGGCACAAAAAGGAGACATTTATTTTGAGGGGAAGAAGGTTAAACATAAAAAAAAGGATTTGGAGGAATTGAGAAGAAAAGTTGGAATAATTTTTCAAGATCCTGAAATACAAATTTTTGCTCCGTTAGTTTTTCAAGAAGTGGCTTATGGACCTGAAAATCTTGGATATTCTGAGGAAAAAGTAGAAGAAAATGTTAATAGAGCAATGAAGGAAATCAATATTGAGGAGTTGAGGGACAGACCTTGTCATCATTTGAGTTATGGTCAGAAAAAACGGGTTTCAATAGCGGCAATTACAGCAATGGAGCCAGAATTGTTGATTCTAGATGAACCTACAGCTTGGTTGGATTCGAAAAATACAAAAAGAGTTTCTGAAATTTTAGATAATTTTTCTAAAGCTGGGAAAACACTTGTAGTTTCGACACACGATACAGATTTTGCATATGAATTTGCTGACTATATTTATGTTCTTGATAAAGGGAAAATTGTAAGACAAGGTAGTAGAGACGAAGTTTTCGAGGATTTTGAATTTTTGAAAAAATTAAATTTGAATGTTCCAAATATTTTGAAAATTAAAAGTTATCTTAAGTATAGAAATCTTGATGAAAATGATTATTGTAAATTTTTGGAGGAAAAAAATTTGCTATGAAAAAAATATTAATATCAGGAACGATGAGCGGAAGCGGAAAAACTACAGTAAGTAGCATTTTGATGTCTGCATTAGAAAATGTGGCTCCTTTTAAAGTGGGACCAGATTACATTGATCCGACTCATCATGAGGTATTTACAGGACATCATTCACACAATTTGGATATTTTTATGACAGGTGAGGATGCTGTGAGACAGATATTTGAGATGTATTCGCAAGGCAGGGATATTTCTATTGTTGAAGGTGTTATGGGACTTTATGATGGAATTGGGAACGAGAAGGACAATTTTAGCACGGCTCATTTAGCAAGAGTACTTGATATTCCCGTAATTTTAGTTGTGAATGCTAAAGCAATTTCAACAAGTATTGCGGCAGAAGTTCTTGGGTTTAAGATGTTTGATGAACGAGTGAATATAAAAGGTGTGATTCTTAACAATGTTTCTTCACAAAAATTGTATGAGAGCTTGAAGGAAGCAGTTGAAAAATATACAGGAATTGAGTGTTTAGGCTACATTCCTAGAAATGAGCAACTTGCTACAGAGAGTCGGCATTTAGGCTTGAAACAGGCTTTTGAAGAGGATAATGCACAAAAACAGGAGTTATTTAAGGAAATCGCACAAAATTGCTTGAATTTGGAGCGGATAAAAGAAATTGCACAAGAATTTGAGTCAAGTCGAAATATGGACAATTATGCGAAAATAGGACATCTAAAAGATAAATTTAAAGGAAAAAGAGTAGCGATTGCTAGAGATGAAGCGTTCTCGTTTTACTATGAAGCAAATATTGATTTGATGAAATTTTGTGGAGTGGAAATAGTTGAGTTTAGTCCAATTCGAGATAAAAAACTTCTTGAAAATACAGATTTTATCTACTTTGGTGGAGGTTATCCTGAATTATTTGCAAAAGAGTTAAGTGAAAATATTTCGATGAAAAATAGTATTGTTGAAGCGTGTAAAAATGGCGTGAGAATATTTGCAGAATGTGGTGGATTTATGTATTTGGCAAAAAAATTACGTTTATTAAATGATGAAATTTTTGATATGTGTGGAATTTTTGATATTGAAATTGGGATGAGAAAACGCTTAAATATTGGAAGATTTGGGTATATCAATATTGAAACTGCAAATGGGATAAACTTGCGAGGACATGAATTTCATTATTCGGAAATTTTGGAAAATAACGAAGTGAATGAAAATGACTCGGAAGGCTATTTTTATAATATTTACAAGAATAATGGGAAAGAATGGAAATGTGGATATATGAAAAATAATGCGATAGCCGGATATCCGCATATTCATTTTTACTCGAATGTGGAGTTTCTTGAGTTTTTGTTGGATGTGAAAAGAGATTAAGAAGATTTTGAAGAGAAATTTTTAATTTTTTTGAAAATAATGAATTTGAAAAATAATGAATTTGAAGTGTGGAAAACGATAAAGAAGAAAGGAGAGAGTGGTAGTTATTATCACACAATGAAATATGTCATATATTAAAGATCCAAAATCAATAGAAGTGAGAAGTTTTGAAATAATAACTGAAGGATTGGCTGGAAAGGCTGATCATTTTAGTGAGGAAGAGCAATTGATTGTGAAAAGATTGATTCATACGACGGGAGATTTTGATTATGTAAACATTGTTGAATTTCAAAATAATCCGATTGAATCGGCAAAAGAAGCGTTAGAAGCTGGAAATTGCAGAATCTATTGCGATACAAATATGATTGTTAATGGACTGAATAAAAATGGGTTGAAAAAATTTGGTGCTGAGGCGTATTGCTTGGTGGCGGATCCAGATGTGGCGAAAGAAGCGAAAGAAAGAGGAATTACACGTTCAATGGTTGGATTGGAAAGAGCATTAAAGGATCCTCAAACGAAAATTTTTCTAATTGGAAATGCACCGACAGCATTGTTCACATTACTTGAAAAAATGGATAAAGAAGGAGAAAATGTTCCAAAATTGATAGTTGGAGTGCCAGTTGGATTTGTGGGATGTCCTGAATCGAAGGCTGAACTTTCAAAATACAATGTTCCATTTATTAGAACAAATGGGACAAAAGGTGGAAGCACAGTTGCAGTTGGTGTAATGCACGGAATCCTTTATCAAATGTACGAAAGAGATAAATATTTTAATAATTAATCACAATTTTATGTGAAAATTAATTAGTGAATCTATTAATATCTGAAAACTTATTTCAATTTTTATATTTTATTTTTCATAACGGAAGATAACGTAAATTATTGATTTAAGTACTTTCAGATATATTTTAATACAATTTTGGAGAAATAAAAAAATGGAAAATTATGTATATTTTAACGGTAGAAAATTGCGATATGGTTATACTACTGGGAGTTCAGCAACGGCAGCGACTAAAGCAGCATTGTTACTTTTGCTGGGGAAAGTCGAAAAAATCGAAGAAGTTGAAATAGACGTTCCAGCAGGTGAGAGAATAAAAATTGGGATTAAATCTTTTGAAAAAACGAAGGATTATGCGACGGCGACTGTTGTGAAAGATGGGGGAGATGACCCTGATGCGACACATGGTTTGGAGATTGTTTCAAAAGTGAGTTTTAGAAAAGATAATAAAATCAATATTTTTGGAGGAAAAGGAGTTGGAAAAGTTACAAAAGTTGGGCTTCCTGTAGAAATTGGAAAATCAGCAATTAATCCAACACCAATGAAAATGTTGACAAGTATTGTTGAAGAATTTCTTCCAGAGGGAAAAGGAGTCGATGTTGAAATAAGTGTGCCTTTGGGTGAGGAAGCTGCAAAAAAAACAATGAATGGAAAGTTAGGAATTATAGGCGGAATTTCGATTCTTGGAACAATGGGAATTGTGCGACCGATGTCCGAAGAGTCATGGAAAGCCTCTTTGGCAATAGAATTGAAGCAAAATTTGACATATTTTAATACGAAAACAGCGATTTTTCTTTTTGGAAATCGTGGAAAAATGTTTTTGAGCAAGGAATTTCCAAAAAAAGCTAAAGAAGGTGTTGTAATTAGTAATTTTGTCGGATATATGTTTGATAAAGCGTGTGAATTTGAGGTTAAGAAAGTTTATTTTATTGGCGAATTGGGAAAATTTGTAAAAGTGGCAGGAGGAATTTTTCATACACATAGCCGAGTTTCTGATGCAAAAATGGAAATTTTAGCTGCAAATGCTCTATTAGTTGGTGAAAAATTGGAAAATGTTTACAAAATTTTAGATTCGAATACGACTGAAGAAGCTTCTGGATATATTGAAAAAAAGGAAGTTTTCAATTTGTTAGCTGAAAAGGCAAAACAAAAATGTGAAGAACATTGCAGAAAAAATGGCTGGGACTTGGAAGTAGAAACGTTGATTTTATCAGCTGAGAAAAAAGTTATTGGACAAAGTAAGGACTTTTTTAAAGAGTTCTAGTTTTTTATTTGTAAAAAAACAATAAAAATTATAGTTTTTGAAAAGAGGAAAAATGGAAAAAATACAAATTTTAGGGCTTGGGCCTGGAAATTTAGATTACACATTACCAATTGTTTTGAAGAAAATTAAGGAATCGGAAGTAATTGTCGGTGGAAAGCGGCATATTGAAAGTTTGGGAGAATGTGCGGAGAATAAGGAATATTGCTATATTTCAGCTGATTTGCAAAAAGTTCTGGATTTCATAAACGAAAATCGAAATAAAAAGATTTCTGTGATTGTATCTGGAGATACAGGATTTTACAGTCTTTTGACTTTTATGAAAAAACATTTTGAAAGTGAAGAGCTGGAAGTTGTGCCAGGAATTTCATCGGTTCAATATATGTTTGCAAAAATTTCAGAATATTGGTATGATGCTTGTATTGCCAGTGTTCATGGGAAGGAATTTGATTTTGTGGAAAAATTGAATGAGTATGAGAAAATTGGATTATTGACTGATTTTAAAGAAAATACGCCACAAAAAATTGCTCAAAAATTGTTGGAAAATAATTTTGAGAATGTGGAAATTTTTGTTGGGGAAAATTTGTCTTATGAGAATGAAAAAATTTATCGTTTTAAGGCGAAAGAGCTGGCAAATTATGAAGAGAAATTTGGAATGAATGTTGTGATTTTGAAAAAATAAAAAAAGGTTAAAAGTTTTTGTAATAAAAAGAAAGTTTTTAACAAAATAAAAAATTAAATGTAAGAAATGGAGAGAAAATGTATCATATAAAAGATAAGGACTTTATTCGTGGAAAAGTTCCAATGACAAAGGAAGAGATAAGAGCGGTGAGTATTGCGAAAATGGAAATTTCTGATGAAGATGTGTGTATTGATATTGGTGGTGGAACTGGCTCTGTAAGTATTGAAATGGCTAGATTTGCTAAAAATGGGCATGTTTACACAATTGAGCAAAAAGAGGAAGCCGTTGATTTAATAAGACAAAATATGGAAAAATTTGAAATAAAAAATATGACTGTAATTTCTGGGAAAGCACCAGAAGATTTACCGCAAGGAATAACTTTCGACAAAGTGTTTATCGGTGGTTCAGGTGGAAACTTATCAGAAATTATCAATTATTCTTATGAAAATTTAAAAGAAGGCGGAATAATTGCTTTGAATTTCATCGTTTTAGAAAACACATTTGAAGCACTTGAATGCTTGAAAAAATCGAAGTTTGAGGATATTGATATTTCTCAAATAATTGTGGCAAAAAATAGAAAAGTGAAGGATTTTAACATGATGATGTCAGAAAATCCAATTTATGTGATTTCTGCGAGAAAATAAAATATAAAAAACCACTTGCAACATACTAAAAGGTGGTTTTTTTATGAAAATTCTTTCATAATAATCATTTTTGCTGATTACATTTTGTTTTATCATAAATTTAAACTTTTAGAAATATAAAATCTTGTCTGTTTATAAAAATATTTTATTATGTTCTAATATTTTTATCTCATTATGTTATTATGAATAATCAAAAATTTAAAATATGATGATTCATAAAATAAATGAAAAAATATTGGCTTAAACTTTTCTAAATGTTATGATGAATGAACATTTAGATTGGTTAAGTGTATTAGGTGAACTACTCCCGCTTCTAAAAGCGAGAGTAGTTCACTGAAGATGTGATATTATTATGATGAAAAGATAAAAAGAATAAATCATAAAATCTTAAATTAAAGTCTATTATAAAATTTAGAGAAATTTGAAAATATTAGAAATATAAATTTTAAGATTTTAGATAAAAAATTTTAGAAAAGAGGAATAAAAATGAAAAAGACATTTGTTTTATTCGGAATTTTAACAGTTTTCTTACTAAGTTGCATTTCCTTAAGTGCAAAAACGAAAAAGAAAATTATTAACTTAAACGAAACTTCATGGGAATTATTACAAATTACCAAAAGAGGTAAAGAACAATTAATTCCCCAAAATGCAAATATCACAATTAATTTTGCAGATAACAAAATTAACGGAAATTCAGGAGTAAACAGCTATTTTGGAGGTTACAAAATCAAAAATAACTCAATTTTAACTGCAAATGCAGCAACAACATTAATGGCAGGTCCAGAAGAATTAATGAAAATTGAACAAAGATTTTTAGAAACATTGCAAAATTCTCCAAGAATAACTTATAGCAATACAACTTTAAGTTTGAGAAATAAAAATGGAGAAATTTGGACATTCCAAAAATTAGATTTAAGTGAAAAATTAAAAAACACAAAATGGAAACTTTTGGAAATGGGACAAACAACACTTCCAGAAAAAGATGGAGAAATAACAATTTCTTTCGACGAAAACAAAGTAAACGGAAATTCAGGAGTAAACAACTATTTTGGAAGTTTTGAAATAAAAAATAACAGCATTAAAATCGGACCAGTTGGCTCTACAAGAATGGCAGGACCAGAAAATTTAATGAAAATTGAATTTGAATATTTAAAATTATTACAAGATTCTAAAACTATAGAATTTAATAATAATCTTTTGATTTTGACTACTAATGATGGGAAAGTTTTGAAATTTGAAAAGATTGATGACAGAGCTTATCATTATTAGGTGTTAGAGATAGAGAATTTCAAAAAAATCACAAAAAAACAACATTGAATTCCTGTAAATTCTATGATACAATTTCATTAATCAAGAAGCAGAATAAAAAATTTGATATTTTGAAAACAAATAAAAAGGAGAATTTGTTATGAAGAAAAATTTAAAAAAATTATGTTTGCTAATGGTAGTATTAGCAATGGGAGTAGTAACTTATGCAAATGGAAGAGCAACTGCTCAAAATAACACTCAAGCTGTTACACAAAGTGAAGAATTTCCAGGCGGATTAGCAAAAGGAATAGATCAGAAATTTACTACAGATGGAAAGTTGCATGCAGAAAAGTTTTTGAATAAAACACTTAGTTATACAGATACAGCTGATACTTTTAAAATTCAAAAAGACAGCAAAGGATATTTTGTTACAAAATATATTGATGAATCTCTAGAGCAAGACAGTTCTGATTCAATAAAAGAAGAAAAAGTAAGATTAAGATTAGAAAAGAAAGTATTTCTTAGAGAAGTAGCCAAAGATGGGGATTACGCTTATGCTTACGACACAAAACTTAAAAAAGTAGTAATAATAAATCCACATAACAATTATAGAATAATGACTGTAGTTGATTAAAAAAAGGGAGAGTGTCCAAAATTTTGTGTAAACTCAAAATATAATATATGGTACAGGATGGTAGTTTTATCATCCTGTTTTTAAATTCTTCCTT
This sequence comes from Leptotrichia sp. oral taxon 417, assembly GCF_013394865.1. Taxonomy (NCBI): domain Bacteria; kingdom Fusobacteriati; phylum Fusobacteriota; class Fusobacteriia; order Fusobacteriales; family Leptotrichiaceae; genus Leptotrichia; species Leptotrichia sp. oral taxon 417. The sequence goes on from NZ_JABXYV010000001.1 coordinate 146,347, forward strand.
CAAAATAAATATAAATCATGAACAACCACATAGTGTAAAAAATTATTTGTGGTTTGAATATGTGCTATTATAGGAAAAGACACGCTATTATCAATTTTTTTATCCTCAACTTTCACTGCCTTTGAATCAAATCCCAAATAATCAAGCCCTTTTATCATTCCCGCAAGATTAGTTCCGTTTTTATCTGTTCCTAATATTTGCCGTAACTTGGCAATTGAAAAATTTGAATTATATTGCTTAGCTATTGTTAATATACAGGCAGCTCCACAATCATTCTCATCCTTCTGTAAAACACAGTAATATTTTTAAATATCGGAAAAGTCTTTTTCCCCCTCTCTCTCTTTAAAAATAAAGAGTTCCTAAAAACTAGAAACTCTCTATTCAAATAAAATTTTTATTAAGATTAGGTTAAAGACTATAATTTTATAATAAATACGTATTTATTTAATCTATCTGTTAATTTTAAGAAACTTTAATATAATTTTTCCAAGCAATCCAACAACAGCACCTGTAATTGCAGCTGTTATTAAACCTATAACCCATCCATATTCATCAATTATTCTACCACCAATTATGACTGACGATATTGAAGCCATTATAACTATCATATTTTGATATTTCTTATTCATAAATTTTACCTCCTTAAAAATTTCGATTACCATCCTAATTTGAAAGCTTCTCTATCAAAAGCATATCCTACTCCTCCTGCAAAAGAGCCTTCAATAGTTGATGTCTAAAATATAAAATATTTCTAAATTAATAATTCAAATAAAATGCTTCTTTCAACTCTTCATAAGTTTTTGATCCACCCAAATCTTTTTGGATTCTTGAATTTTGGATAATCAAGTTGTATGGAACAGTTTTTACTTTGAAGGCTGTCATAAGAGTATTTGTAGCGTCGTAATACACAGGGAAAGTAAATTTACTATCTTCTACATATTTTTTAGTTGCTGATAAGTTTGTTTTTCTTCTTGTGAATACAACTACAACATTTATATTATCTTTATTTTCTTCGTAAAATTTTTGTACATCAGCTAATTCATGTTGACAATAAGGACACCATTCAGCCGCAAAAATTAAAAGTGCTGGTTTTCCATCTCCAAATAATTTTTTACTTTTAGTATATTTTCCATGAAAATCTCTTAATTCAAAATTTGGTAATTTTGCACCTTCTGTTACATCAACATCAAGAGGTTTTGCATTTGCGAATCCGAAAATACATGTCATAAATAATGAAATAATAATCAATAATTTTTTCATTTTTATCCCTTCTTTCTTATTTTTTTATTTAAAACATTTTGTAAAGTTTATCATATTAAATATATATTTTCAATTATATTTAACTTTTTAAATCCTAATTTCGCTATATTTCTTACAAACAATCCACAAGTTAAAAGAAAAAAACTAAAATAATAGGATAAACTAAACAAAGACAAAAATATTTATATTAAAATATATCTAATTAAAAAAGAGATGAATATGAAAAAAGTACTATTAATATTGTCATTATTTATTTTTTGTTATTGCTTCTCAAATACAAATGTAAAAGACAATAAGAATTCAAAAGTTGAAAATACAAAAAAATATGTTTCAGGAAGTGAAATTTATCGTGACAGAATGAGAGATTTAATTCGTGAAGTGCGTTCAAATACAACGAAAGATAAATATTTAATCACACAAAATGGGAATTTATTATATTATCGTAATAATCAAATAGACAAGGATTTTTTTAATGTTACGAACGGAACTACACAAGAATCACTTTATTATGGAGAAGGTCTAAAATTGTCGCATCCGACTAAAAAGGAGTCAAATGAGTTTCTTTTGAGTATTTTAAATCCAATTAGAAAAGCAGGGAAACCAATTTTTGCGATAAATTATGGAGTAGGGAATAAATTGAGAGAAGATTTGTTGGTAAAATCGACTCAAACAAATATTACAAATGAATTGTTACCATCATTTGGAGCTGAAAAAGCATATATGCCAATACAAAATTTTAATTCGAATAATATAAATTCTTTGAATGATGTAAAAAATTTCTTGGTGTTATTAAATCCAAAAGAATTTAGAGATGTTGATGATTTTTATAATTATTTGAAAAATACTGATTATGATTTGTTGTTAATCGAGCCTTCACACAGTGGAAAATATATGACAAAAGAACAAATAGAATCATTGAAGAGAAAGAAAAATGGAGCTAAGAGAATAGTAATAGCATATTTTAGTATTGGAGAAGCTGGAGGATACAGAGATTTCTGGAAGCCTGAATGGAAAAATAAAGCTACAAGACCTAGTTGGATTGTGGGAGAAAATCCAAATTGGGCAGACGATTACATTGTAAAATATTGGAGTCCTGAATGGAGAAAAATCGTAAAAGATTATCAAAAACGATTAGATGATATGGGTGTAGACGGTTATATGCTTGATACAATTGACACATACTATAATTTTGAAGTTAAATCTGAAAAAAGCGGAGAAATTATAAATTAATTATTTAGTTAATAACTTTATAACAAAGAGAAAACCACCTTTTGATTAGGATTGCATGATATAATGCAACAGGTCTTCTCTTTTTTTGTTAATTAAGAAAAAGTAAATTTTAGTTTTTAGCAAAAGGAGAGGTTTAAATTGGAATTAAGAAAAATAAAATCAATAAAACAAATTAGAAATATTTACAAATTATATCAAAATTCATTTCCAAAAGAGGAAAAAAAGCCATTTGGATTAATATTAATCGGAGTATTGAGAGGGAATTTTGAGGTCTTTTCAATCGAGAAGAAAAAAACTGATGAGAAAAATAGAGATTCGTATGAGTTTAAAGGTTTAGCAATTGCATTGAAACATGAGGACTTGGTTTTACTAGATTATTTGGCGATAACTGAAGAAGCTAGAAGCTATGGATACGGCTCTAAAACGCTATCTTTTTTGAAGGAATATTACAAAAATTATCGTTTTTTTCTTGAGATTGAAAATGCTGAGGATGAAAATGCTGAAAATTATGAAGAGCGTCAAAGTCGAAAGAAATTTTATTTGAAAAATGGATTTTCGCCATTTCCTTTCAATGTTGACTTATTTGGAATTGAGATGGAAATTTTAGGATACAATTGTTCTTGCGAATTTTCAGAATATCTTGAACTTTACAAAAATCAATTTGGTGGAATTATGAAAAAGAAAATTTCAGAAAATATTTTTTTAGTGGAAAAATAATTAAAAATTGTTGTATTATCGAAATATTTGTATAACAAATATGGTATAATAGTTAAAGTAATTTTATGAAAAGTGATTGACAAATAGTTGTGATCTTGATAAGATTTTTGATTTTAGAAAAGGAGAGAGCTATGAAGTTTGAAATTAAATGGAAAAGAGCTTATGAAAAAATTGGAGAAGCGGATGGTTTTAGAATATTAGTCGATAAATTATGGCCTAGAGGGTTAAAAAAGGAAGATGCGAAAATCGATTATTGGGCAAAAATTATTACGCCATCGAAGGAATTGAGACAAAATTATCATAAAGGAATTATCAATTTTGAAAATTTTTCTGAAAAATATAGAAAAGAATTGGAAGAAAATTCGAATTTTGAGGAATTTGAGGGTATAATATTGGAAGAGTTGAAAAAGGGAAATGTGACAATGGTTTATGCGAGTAGAACTCCAGAATTGAGCCATATTCCTGTATTAAAGAAATTTATTGAGGAAAAGTTAGGAAAATAGTTGAAATTTAAAAAGTATTTTGAGTGGTGGATAGAAAAAGTTTGAAAATAAAGAAGTTAAATAAAAAAAATGAGTAAATTTTTTAGTAAGATAAATAGGAGAATAAAAAGAAAGGAAAGTGAAATATGAAAAAAGGTAAATTTTATGGTATTGGAGTTGGAGTGGGAGATCCTGAAAATATAACGGTTAAAGCGACGAAAAAATTGCACGAGGTGGATGTAATTGTATTGCCTGAGGCGAAAAGTGGAGAAGGAAGTACAGCTTTTAATATTGTAAAAGAGTATTTGAAACCTGGTGTAGAGCAAATGTTTTTGGAGTTTCCAATGATAAAAGACGTGGAAGCAAGAAAAGTTTTTAGAAAAAATAATGCTGACAAAATAAGTGAGGAACTTGAAAAAGGAAAAAATGTGGCATTTTTGACAATTGGAGATCCGATGACTTATAGCACATATACTTATGTTTTGGAGCATATTGCAGATGATGTGGAAGTGGAGACGATTGCTGGAATAACTTCGTTTAATAGCATTGCAGCTAGACTGAATGTGCCTTTGATGATTGGTGATGAAGATTTGAAAGTGGTGTCTGTCAATCGAAAAACTGATATTTATAAGGAAATTGAAAATAATGATAATTTAGTTTTGATGAAAATAAGCAGAAATTTTGAGAAAATTAAAAAGGCGATAATTGAAACAGGTAATAAAGAAAATGCTGTAATTGTTTCAGATTGCGGAAAAGATAATGAAGTTATTTATTGGGATATTGAGAGTGTGGAGGAAGTTCCTTATTTTTCGACGATGATATTGAAGAAGAAAGGAGTTAAGGAGTGGAAGAGATTTCTAAAAACACTTTAAGGAAAATAAAAATAGCAAAGTTTATAATTCTTCAAATTTTATTTTTTGTATTTTATTTTTTGATAGGAAAATATGACTGGGATTATGGTTTTGATTTGCCATTTCGATTATATTTTGGAGGAATGTTTTCAATAATAACGGGAATAATTTTTGGCATAATGTTTTATTTCATGGGAAAAAAAACGGAATATGAAAATGATAAAATTTTGAAATTGCCAATATTTTTTATAATTTTATCAGTAATATTATTATTTAGAATAGATATTATTGGAGTTATAAAATTATGTTTTTTCAACGGATTATTCATTTTAGGAATATTTAGAAGTAAAATAAAGATTAGAAGTTATTTGTCTAAAGTTTCTAAAATTATATTATGGTTTGTTACAATGTATTTTTTGATTCCTAGTTTTGCAATTTGTTTTGGAAGTTTTTGGGGTGAAAATCAAATTAATGTTTTAATACCATTAATTACTGCAAATATTTATTTTGGGTTTCTTATAAAAAGATATTTTAACGTTGAAGAAATAAAAATTATAAGAAAATTGACAATGTTAAGTTGTTTGATAATTGCATTTATATTTATTTTTATGGGTTTCAACTGGTATAAAGAAGATTATTATGCAATAATTTATACTTTTCCTTATAAAGTTTTGATGTATTTCAAAGAAACTGAGGGTGGAATTATTGAAAAAGTTGGAATTGTAAAAACATTGAAATCGAGATATTTTTTGTATGCACTGATTGTTAATGCAGGATTTTATTTGGGAACTTTGAAAATGAATAATAAAAATAAAAGGAGAAATTGTGTTGAAAACCAGATTGATGGGGATAGTTAATAAGAAGTAGTTAAAATTGAAAAACTGAAAGAAAGAAGGAATTATTATGAAAAAAATTTTATTTATTTTGTCATTTATAGTGGCAATTCAAGGAATGGCAGAAACGATTGTAAAAGGAACTTATGATACAAAAAAGAAGAGATATGTAGAATTGAGTCAAGATTTTGTGAAAGAAATTAAATTAGATGATGTACTGCCAAGTGATAAAAAAGGTTTGGTAACTTACAAAACTGAAAATTTTGATATTGTAGTAAGAAAAAGTGATTTGTTGGAATTATATAATAAAAATAGAGATAAAAAAGAAAAAAATATAAAAGATAATATTTCTGATAAGGATAAAAAATTGGATTATGTTCGTAATTATATTGCTGAATTAGTGGAGAGCAACAGGGCAGTTATTTATGAAAGAAAAACAAAAAAAGAAATAAAAAATATTGTAAAAGTAAAATATAATAACGATATTTACTATGATGCGGGAAGAGGTTCAAATTACGATGGTTATAAATTTTATACAGATAAAAGTTTGTCGCAAGAAATTATGAAATTTGATATTATAACACAATTTGGAATTGCTCTTCATAGCAGTTTGGGAGATAATCCATATAATAGGGAATTGACGGAAAAGGAAAAAGAATATAGAGAGAAAAATGGAAATCATTTTGAAGAATTAAAGGAATTATATAAGAAAGCGGTTCAAAATCCGAATGTGGAACAAAAAATTAGTTATTAGTAAAAAATATTTGATAAGTTATTTTTGAAATTAATATAAATGGGGGTAAAATGAGTAAAATTTAAAAAAGAATTGGGAGTAATATGGTTTATTTGCAAATCAAAGAATTGATGGAAAATGCAAAGAAACAGGTGTCTGTAAAGATTAATAATATTCTTGTGCAGACTTATTGGGAAATTGGGAAAATTATTGTAGAAGATGAACAGAAAAATAAAGAGAGAGCAGAATATGGGAAAAAACTTTTAAAAGAATTGTCAAAAAAATTGACAAAAGAGTACGGAAAGGGCTTTTCAAAATCAAATTTATTTAATATGAGAAATTTTATTTGAAATATCAAAAATTCTAGATAGTGTCTGGAAAATTGAGTTGGTCCCATTATTGTGAGATTCTGAGTATATCCGATGATAAAGAAAGAGCATTTTATGAGAGAATAATAATTTATGCTTTGATGAAAAGCAAATAATAGGAAAAGAGAAAAATGTTAGAAATAAAAAGAAAAGTTTACGATGATAAGGATTGGTATGAAGAATATATTCAAGTTTTAAAGGATGGAAAAGAAATTCATTATGGTGAAAGTTTTGAATTGCCAAAATATGAAAATGGAAATTATGTACTTTACTTAAATTATGGAAACATAGAGTACTACAAATTTTTTAAAATTTATTTGAAAAAATGGGAAGATAAAATTTATTTTATTCCGAAGTATAATTTTTGTTATGAGAAGGTATACGGATATTCACCGTTGGAATTTTTCGAGAATGAGATAAAAGAAATTTTAGAGAATAAGGAAGAAATTAGTAAAATCAAGAAATTGACAATAAAGGATATTTTGTGTGAATGGGCATGTAATAGTCATTTTAGAGAATTTTGCAATAGTTTTGAAGATTATCAGAAAAAATTGATTAATGAAATTTATTTTGTGGATAACGAGATAATTAATAATGATATTTCAGGAAAATTTGAAAAGATTTTTGGAATGAAAAACAAAAAAATAGAAAAAATAAATGTTGAAGAAGTTGAAAAACTTGATAAAATATCCGTTTATCTTGAAAATGGGAAAGTTTGGGAAGCGTTTTTTAAGAAAAATGAAAAAATATATTTGAATACAGAAATATCAGTAAGTTTTGAAATGAATGAAATATTATAAAAATAAAAAAATATAAAAAAGAAAGAGGTAATTTTATGAAAAAAGTATATTTTATAGGAGCGGGGCCTGGAGATCCTGAATTAATAACAGTAAAAGGACAAAGAATTGTAAAGGAAGCAGATGTCATAATTTATGCGGGTTCGCTTGTGCCAAGAGAAGTTATTGAATGTCATAAAGAAGGAGCGGAAGTTTATAATTCTGCTTCAATGAACTTAGATGAAGTGATGGAAGTTACGATAAAAGCTCAGAAAAATGGGAAATTGGTTGCAAGAGTTCATACTGGGGATCCAAGTATTTTTGGAGCAATAAGAGAACAAATGGATATTTTGGATGAATATGGAATCGAGTATGAAGTCGTGCCAGGAGTGAGTTCATTTGTAGCTGCCGCTGCCGCAATAAAGAAAGAGTTCACATTGCCTGATGTGAGTCAAACAATAATTTGTACAAGACTGGAAGGAAGAACTCCAGTACCAGAAACAGAAAGCCTAGAAAGTCTAGCTTCACACAAATGCTCAATGGCAATATTCTTGTCTGTACAAATGATTGATGAAGTTGTGAAAAGACTATTAAAACATTACGATAAAACAACTCCAATTGCAATTGTCCAAAGAGCCACTTGGAATGATCAAAAAATCATTATGGGGACATTGGAAAACATTGCTCAAAAAGTGAAAGATGAAAAAATTACGAAAACTGCACAAATTTTAGTTGGAAACTTTATGGGGGACGAATATTCTAAATCTAAACTTTATGATAAGACGTTTTCACATGAGTTTAGAAGAGGGATTAAATAGTAAGGTTATAAAAATAAAAAAGTAGAATTTTAGATGAAAAAATTGAAGGAATATTATATAAAGTGAAGTGATAAAATACTATTTATTACCTAGGGATTAAAAAATATGGAAATTATAAAAGTTGAAAATCAGAAAAATGATTCTTTTTTTGAAGCAGAATGTTTTTTGCATATTGGAGAAGCAAAAGAAGATAAAAATTATGTGACATTTGATTTGAGAAGGGAAGATGATCCGCTATATAGCTGTTCTTATTATGATTTTGAGAAAGAAAAGGGAGATAAAATATTTCATTGTTTTGATGGACAAGATTATTCGTGGAAATGTTTTGAAAATGAAGTTACAAATGATGAAAAATTGAAAAATGAAATTTTAGGAAATTATAATATTTTGAGGAACAGCACAATTAGATATTTGAAAGAAATAATTCATAAAAATAAGGTTGATTTTTCAAAAAAATTAATTGAACTTCTTGAGAAAATAAAAGTGGGAGAAAGAATAAACAAGAAGGAATTTCGGATAGAATTGAAAAAAGTTGGACTGTATAAATCAATTTGGAAAGAGAAAACGGAAAGTTTTGATGATGTTGTAACACGGGAGATTGGTTTTGAGAAGATAATGAAATTTATTGAAGAAAATAATGTGAACAGGATTGTCTTTGAGAATGGCAAGTTTTTGGAAAAGGAAGAAATAGAAAAATTTATTAAAGAATATACAGTTGTAGAATTTCGTGATTTTAAGCCAATTAAAGATTTTGATATGATAAAAATGACTTTGGAAGAATGGAATAATCTTAAAAAATGGAAAAAATTGGAAGTAGAAAATAATATTATTGAAATTGAAGGAAAAGATTTTGAAAAAGATGTTTCAATTTATAGGTTAAATGGCAAAAAAATAAATGCTAAAATAGAAGTTACAGATTTTGTGGAAATTAAAAATAAATTTCTTCGATATTTCAATAAATGTTTTAGCAAGGGAAAAGATAAGAACTTAAGAGAAAAAGCAGTTATAAAAGGTGTTATACGAGATGGAAGAAGGTTTTATAACTGGATTTTTTTGGATAAAAATAATAAGATTGTTGCAAGAGAAGAATATGATGAGTTTGGGAAAAAGTAAGAATTTAAAAATAATTTGAAATAATAAAAAATAACATAATTAGAAAACTAAATGAAAATTTCAAAAAGTTTAATAATTATGTTTTTTTTATGCTCTATTATCAAAATATCTTTGCCACATTTGCAATTTCAATCGTGAAATCGGACCTACAAGCAATAATTGTAACGGCAAAGCAGCTATAAAGTTCATTCCCCAAGCTGTAAAATATGCACTTACAATATTTTCTGGCAATTCAGGACGCATTAACAGACCGAAAACTGACATAAAAGTCACCATTCCAGTAACCAGTGAACTACTCCCGCTTTTAGAAGCGGGAGCTTCTTGGGAAGTACCTGCTTTTGCTAGCCAAATATATTTACCAAGCTCTTCGGACAGTCCCTGCCCTGTTTTTTTTATTTTTCTAATATTCCATTATTTCTTTTCCAACATTTCTTATATTCAATGCAGCATTGTAATCTCTATCAATTTCAATTCCACAGCACTCACATTTATAACTTCTTTCTGATAATTCCAGTTTCTCTTTAACATTTCCACATTTACTACAAGTTTTCGACGATGGAAACCATTTATCTATCTTCAAAAATTGCTTTCCTAAAAACATCAGTTTATACTCAAGCATTCTCAAAAACATTCCCCATCCATTATCTCCTACACTTTTTCCAAAATTTAATGCCTGGCTCATCCCTTTCATATTTAAATCCTCAACAACCACAGCATTATAATCTTCAGACAATTTTTTCGATAATTTATGCAAAAAATCTCTTCGGCAATTTTTGATATACTCATGCAATTTTGATATTTTCGCTTTTTGCTTATACCAATTTTTAGAAAATTTCACTTTTCTTGACAATGACTTTTGTAATTTTTTCAATTTTTTCTCCAATATCCTAAAATATCTTGGATAATCAGCCCTTTGGTTTTCAGAACTGACAAATAATTCAGACATCGAAAAATCAAGTCCTATTACTTTATCATTACTTGACATTTTTTGAATTTCTTTTTCAAATTCCGTCAAAACAGAAACATAGTAATTTCCATTACTGTTTGTCAATGTTGCCGACTTTATCTTGTAATCCTTCGGTATTTCTCTATGATATTTTAATTTTATTCTTTTCAATTTCGGTAAAACCAAATATTTGTTTTCCTCAATTCGTATTGAATTATTCACACAATTTGTCGTGTAACTTTTAACATTATTCTTTTTAGATTTAAACTTTGGAAACTTCGCTCTCTTTTGAAAAAAATTCGTAAATGATCGTTTTACATTCAATTGAGCATTTGAAAGTGCTAGACTGTCTACTTCTTTTAGAAATTGATTTTCACTTTTCAAACTAGCAGGTGTAATTATTTTATTTTTCCCAGTTTCTTCATAAAATTTATTCGCAGTATATAAAATCGTATTGTAAACAAAACGAACACATCCAAAAGTCTTGTTTATCAACAATTCTTGATCTTTATTTGGATAAATTCTGTATTTGAATGCTAAATTATATTTCATAAATTACACCTCCTTTCGATTTTGAATATTATTTTTAATTATTTCTTTAGAGATTTTATCATTATTTATACAAAAATTGTATCATAAGAGTATCCTTTTTTCAATTTTTTTTACAAAAAAAGCAATTCATCTCCCACTTATAGAAAGCCTACGACTTCTTGCTATCTTTTTGTTAAAATTTTCTAACACTATTCTAAATCAACATAACTATATGGTATAATGTTTTATAAATAAAATAAAAAAGGAGATAAAAGTGATTACAACATTATGTTATTTAGAAAAAGATGAAAAATATCTAATGCTACATAGAACTAAAAAGAAAAATGATATAAATAAAGGAAAATGGTTAGGAATTGGCGGGAAATTGGAAGCTGGGGAAACACCTGAAGAGTGTTTAAAAAGAGAAGTTCAAGAGGAAACTGGCTACAAATTGAATAGTTATGAATTTCGTGGACTTGTGATTTTTAATTACAACAACGATGAGCCACTATTTATGTATCTTTATACAAGTTCGGATTTTTCAGGAAATCAGCATGAATGTGACGAAGGCAACTTAAAATGGATTCCCAAAAAAGAAATTTTTGATTTAAAATTGTGGGAAGGCGACAAAATATTTTTAGAATTATTATTTAAAAATACACCATTTTTTTATTTAACTTTAAATTATGAAAACGATAATTTATTGAGTTCAAAATTAGAATTTAAAGAAAAATACAGTTGTTTTGAAGTTTTTGTACCAGAAAATTATGTGGAAAAAATTGTGGAAAACTTACAAAAATACAATCTTTTGACAGAAGGCTTTTATGCAGATGTCTATTCTACAATTGATGGAATTGGACATTGGAAAACTTTGGAAGGTGGAAATCCTTTTGATGGAGAAGTTGGAAAAGCCAGTGTTGCTAATGAAAAAATTATGAAATTTAGAGTGAAAAAAGAATTTTGTGAGTTAGCATATTATTTTATTAAGGAAGTTCATCCTTATGAAACGCCTGTGATTAATGTGTTTGAGATGGAAGTGTAGAAAATTTTAGGAAGGGTTGAAAAAATATGAAGAAGAATTTTATTAAAATATTTGTTTTGATATTTCTAATTAGTAATCTGATTTTTTCAGAAAATAAAAAATTAAATGAAAATTATGGAATAGAAGATGGAGAAGTTTATTACATAAATAGAAAAATTGAGGGAGCTGATGCAAAGACTTTTGAAGTTTTTGAAGATGGTGAGTATGCAAAAGATAAGAATAATGTTTATTATGAAGAAAATGTTCTTAATGAAGCAGATCCTAAAAGTTTTAAATTATTGACAAAAATTAGTTACGGATTGAGTAAAGATAAAAATAATCTTTATTTTTGGGAGAATAAGGTAGATAATATAGATGTAAAAACTCTTGAAATAATGACAGATGAATTTTCAATTTATTTGAAAGATAAAAATGGAGTGTATATTTTATTTTCATATAATGGAGGACTTCCTGTCGATTTAGATAATGTGATAATGTCTCCAAAAATTTTAAAAAATGTTGACAAACAAACTTTTCAGCTAATTGGTGGAGGGTATGCAAAAGATAAAAATAGTGTTTATTATATTGGTAAAAAAATAGATGGAGTAGTTCCCAAAAACGTTAAAATTTTAAAAGATTATATTTTTACAGATGGAAAAAATGTGTATCTTTATGGAGAAAAAAAAGAGGATATAGATTTACAAACATTAAAATTTTTTGATGATGATTCCAGTTATTTTTTTGACAAAAATAATATTTATTTTCAAGGAGATAAACTGGAAAATGCTGATTTTAAAAGTTTTAAAATAATGGAATCAAATTTTTCAAAAGATAAAAATAATGTTTATGAAGGAAATGAAAAAATAGATGGAGCAGACGCAAAAACTTTTGAAGTAATTGATGCTTATGCAGGATTTGCGAGAGACAAAAATTATTTGTATCATTCAAATGAAAGAATAAAAAATTCCGATCCGTATACTTTTGAAAGAGTAAATGAACATTTAGTAAGAGATAAAAATCAATTTTATTCTAATGACGGAACAGTTTTAAATGTGGATGGAAAAACTTTTCAAGTAGTAAAAGATTATGAAAAAGATTATTTTATGTATGCAAAGGATAAAAATAAAGCATATTATATAAATTTTGTGGCTGGAAAAGATGAAATGGTAAAAGAGTTAAAAGGATTAAATCCTAAAAATTTTAAAGTGCTAAATCGTTATTATACAAAAGACGATAAAAAAGTTTATTTTAGTAAAGAATATGTGGATATACAAGAACTTCAAAATGTAGATGTGAAATCATTTGAAGCGTTGCATTTTGAAAATATAGAGAATAAAGATGATTTTGGAAAAGATAAAAATAAAGTTTATTTGTTTGGTCTTGAATTAAAAGATGTAAAACCTGAAAAATTTCAAGTTATGAAAGAGCCAATAACAGAAAAAATTATATATGTTCGAGATGAAAATAATTTGTTCGTAATTTTTTATGATTATTTTTCAGGATTTAATTTTGTAGAGTCTAAAAAAATTGAAAATGTAGATTTTAAAACACTCAAGTGGAAATCAGCAAGAGAAATGGAAGATAAAAATGGAAAATATATGGTGAACGGCAGCGTAATTGATGAAGATAAAATAGAAATTAAATTTATAAAGAAATAGAAAAAAGGAGAAAATTTATGAAAAAATTAATTTGTGCAATTACAATTTTTTTAGCAACAAGTTTAGGAGCAAATGCGTATACGCTTAGGGAATATGTTCAGGAAACGCTTTCTAAAAAAGGAGTAAAACAAAGTATAATTGATGAAACATCAGACTTTCTATTAGATTCAAGAGGTGAATTATCAATTATTCCACAGAAAGATGAAATTGATGAATTGATTAACAAGGCAGAAGTATTGCTGAAAAAAGATAAAAATAATGTTTTAGTTAGACAATACTTAATAACATTGTATTTAAAAAAAGGTGGGGATAAAAATATTTTAAAAGCACAAAAAATAGGTGAAGAAAATTTACAAGATAAGGAAATTACTGACTTTGAAAAATGGAGTCTGGCAGGTCTCTATTATTATCAAATTGGTCAAAAGGAAAAAGCTCAAGTATATTTTAATAAAATTAAACAAAAATATAAAGATAAACCAGCTGTTTATGATCTAATTGAAATTGCGACTATGGAAATTGATATTCATGGTAAGAGCAAGAATTTTCAGGAATTACTTAATCAAGCATTGGAAAATGAGAAAAAAATGAAGGAAATAAAGGAAATCAGTGATAAGCAAATGAAAAAAATAGTAGTTGTTAAAGATTTTTTTCAGTCAGAAGAAAACAAAAGAGAATTTAAAATTGTAGACGAGTTAGTTTACGGATTTGATTTAACGTTAAATTTTTCAAAAATTAATGAAATATTAGAGAATCATTCGGAAGATTCAAATGAAGAAAAAATACAAGTTATAAAAAGAGCGATTGATTATTATTTGAGAAATATTGCAAATAATGAGAAAATGACAGAAGATTCAATAAAGTATAATATTATTCTAGAAAATATGTACTTGAAAATAATGAGGATGGTGGCATCGTTTGATGAAAAAGAAAGCGACGAGTTTTTAAATAAATTAGAAAAAAGTAAGCTTTATGAAGTTATGAGAAAATTAGAAGAATAAGTTCAAATAAAAATTTAAAAATTTAGTGATTGGGAGAGATAAAAATGAGAACAGCAGTATATTGCGTAAGTAAAAACGGATACGAAACATGTTTAAAAATAAGAAACAACGTTTATAAAAATTTGCATATTTATGTGTCACAAAGAGTGGCAAATATGCTCAATCTTGAAAGTGAAAATGTGGAAAATTTATTTGTGATAAATGAGCGAGTGCCAATTTTATTAGAAAAAACATTTGATAAATATGATTTACATATTTTCGTTGCAGCAACTGGAGCAGTTGTGAGAATTATTGAAGGGAAATTTAAAAGCAAGGACACAGACCCAGCTGTTATTACAGTTGATGACCACGCTAATTTTGTGATTTCATTACTTTCAGGACATCTTGGCGGTGCAAATGAAGAATGTAAAAAAATTGCGAATGGAATTGGAGCAATCCCAGTAATTACAACAGCTTCTGATGTTGGAGGAAAAATTGCGGTTGACACATTGTCACAAAAAATTAAAGCAAAATTGGAAAGTTTGGACGATGCCAAAAGAGTGACTTCGCTTATCGTAAATGGAGAAAATGTGAGCATTCATTTGCCAAAAAATATCGTAGAAAACGACAAAAATTGTGCTGGAGCAATAATTGTCTCAAACAGAAAAAATATTGAAATTTCTAAAATTATTCCCAAAAATATCATTCTCGGAATCGGCTGCAAAAGAAATACACCGAAAGAAAAAATCATCGAAAAAATAAATTATGTAATGGAAACTCAAAATTTAGAAATGGACTCGGTAAAAAAAGCCGCATCCGCTTGGGTAAAATCTGATGAAATTGGACTTTTAGAAGCAATGACTGAATTAAATATTCCAATAGAATTTTTTGAAAAAGAAAAAATTTTGGAAGTAGAAGATTTAGTCGAAGAGCGTTCAGAATTTGTAAAAAATCAAATTGGAGTATATGGCGTTTCCGAGCCTTGTGCGTACTTAGCTTCAAGCAGAAAAGGTAGTTTTTTAATGAAAAAAGTTAAGATGGAAGGGATTACAATTTCGATTTTTGAAGAGGAAATGTAGAATAAAAATTTAAATTTAGTAGCTTTAATAACGAAAGAAAAAATTCAGCAAGATTTATTAAAAGTAGGTGTGAAACAAGGGGTGAAATTGGATAAGAAATTTGTAGAAGAATTTGTAGTAGAAAATGAAGATGTGAGACTGAAAAAATTTATATTAGATTTTTGGAAGATATTTTTTTCGAGTAAATTTTTCAGAAAAGACGATAAAAGTTGAGAGAAAAAAATTTTATTTTCTATATTTTGAAAAAATATGCTATAATTTCGACAAAGAAAAATAAAAGATAAGGTGAGGAGAGTTTATGAAAAAATTATTATTTGTATTGATGTTGGCAGTAATGGGAAATGCACTTGCAGGGACGACAGTGCAAAAAAATCGGAATACATCGATGAATATGGTATCAGGAAGTGAGAAAATTAAAATTGAAAATGCCTTTCAAAAAGATATGGAAAATATTAAGAAAATAGTTGAAAATCAGACTTTAGCGGAAGTGATTAAATATTCTTTTAG
This sequence comes from Leptotrichia sp. oral taxon 417, assembly GCF_013394865.1. Taxonomy (NCBI): domain Bacteria; kingdom Fusobacteriati; phylum Fusobacteriota; class Fusobacteriia; order Fusobacteriales; family Leptotrichiaceae; genus Leptotrichia; species Leptotrichia sp. oral taxon 417. Next base: position 162,247 of record NZ_JABXYV010000001.1, read on the forward strand.
TAATAATGCAGATTTATTATTTGACAAAGATTATAAAATTAGTGATTTAAATAAAAAAAAGATATTGGAAAAATTTTCTAAAGGATGTTCTGATATTTATTTGAAAAATATGAAATTAAGATTTGCTGTTAAAAATATTAAATCTATTGATAATAAAAATGTTGAAGTAGTGTATGATATAAAAATGAAGGATTTCGATAAGGCATTGGAGGGAACAGAAAAAAATTTTGAAGAAAATGTTAGGACTAATGTTTTAAAGAAATCAGGTTATAAAAGTGAAGATGAAATAGAAGCTTTAATGGTAAAAAATGGAAATGAATCAGAAAAAGTACGGATTTATGACATTATGGTAGATGAAATTTTGGATATTATAGGAAAAGCCTTGGAAAATACAAGTTTAGAAACAGTAATTTCAGCAAATGAAAAAGCAGTATTGACTGAAGTAAACGGACAATGGGAATTAAATGAACTAAAGTAAAAAAATTTAATTTATTAAAAAATTTTTTTGAAAATATGGTATAATATTAATAGAAAAATAAAAAATATATTAAGGAGAAGATCATGAAAAAATTATTATTTTTAATTATGATGATTGTTGCAGGAAATGCTTTTACAGCAGGAACACAGGCAAATGAGGATATGGCAATAAAAAGAGCACTTCAAAGCAGGCTGAATTCATTTTTCTTCACAATTGTAAATGAAGGAATAAGAGATAATGAAAGAAATCTTGAAAAGGAAGCATATAGCAAATTGTTTAAAAAGGATTATATTATCAGTAATTCTTTGAAAAGAGAGATTGTGGAAAAATATGCAAGGGAAATTTCAAGAATTACAGCAGATGAAACAAAGTTAAAATTTGATGTGAAACAAATAGATTATCTTTCAAATGGTGAGGCAGAAGTAGTTTATGATATAAAATCCAAAAGTTTGAAAAGCGTTCCAGATATGCTGGAAGTAGATGATGAAACAGAAAGAAGAATTTTAGAAAGAGCCAAGATGACCGAAAGTGAATTAGAAGCAATTATGAAGGAAAGAGGAAATGAGCCTGCTAAACGAAATTATTATAATGTTGCAATTGAAGAAAGAATAAACATGTATGAAAAAGAAGCTAAGAAAGTTACTGATGAAGAGATAATATTACAAGATTTGCCAGCATTGATGGTAAAAGTAGATGGAAAATGGGAATCAGAGAATTTGGAAAAGGCACTAAAAGGAATTAAAGAATAAAGAAGTTTTTCCATATATTTCAGTTTTTGAAAATTACATAGTAGGAATGATCGTTTGATAAGAGATTTTGATGTGTCATTTTTACTATGTTTTTTTATATATTTTTTTTCTACGCTTGATTATACAATACACCGATATTAAAATATTGAAAAATTATAAAAAAAGTGTTGACAAAATCAATTTTTTTTTGTATAATAGTTAATGTCCGTAAAGGATAAAAATATGAAGATGTTGTTGGGCTGTCGCCAAGCGGTAAGGCACTGGACTTTGACTCCAGCATGCAATGGTTCGAATCCATTCAGCCCAGCCATTTTAAAAATTAAATTATGATATTATATATACTACTAGGATTTAGTAGTTTTTTTTTTGCTTAAAAATTATAATTTAATATTTATTTTTTTAATTTTTTTGAATATAAGTATTTTAAACAAAACTATAAAATTTATTAATTTTTGCCGTTGAAAATTCAAAAAAAATGTGGTATACTCAAAATGTAAGAAATAATATATATTAATATATATTAAAATTTTTAGGAGGTATTATTAAAATGGCAGTTAAAGTAGCAATTAATGGATTTGGAAGAATCGGAAGATTAGCATTAAGATTAATGTCAGAACAAACAGACAAATTTGAAGTAGTGGCAATTAATGATTTAACAGATGCTAAAATGTTAGCACACTTATTCAAATACGATTCATCTCAAGGAAGATTCAATGGAACTATTGAAGTTAAAGAAGGAGCTTTCGTAGTAAACGGAAACGAAATTAAAGTTTTCGCAGAAGCTGATCCTGAAAAATTACCTTGGGGAGATCTAGGAGTAGACGTAGTATTAGAAGCAACAGGTTTCTTTGCAACTAAAGAAAAAGCTGAAAAACACGTAAAAGCAGGAGCTAAAAAAGTAGTTATTACTGCACCTGGTGGAAACGACGTTAAAACAGTAGTTTACAACGTAAACCACGAAATCTTAGATGGTTCAGAAACAGTTATTTCAGGAGCTTCTTGTACAACTAACTGTTTAGCACCAATGGCTAAAGCATTAAATGACAAATTTGGAATCGTAACTGGAACAATGACAACTATCCACGCTTACACAGGAGACCAAAATACATTAGATGCACCACACAGAAAAGGTGACTTAAGAAGAGCAAGAGCTGCTGCAGTAAATATCGTACCTAACTCAACAGGAGCTGCAAAAGCAATTGGATTAGTAGTACCTGAATTAAACGGAAAATTAGATGGAGCTGCTCAAAGAGTACCTGTTCCAACTGGTTCATTAACTGAATTAGTATCTATCTTAAACAAAAAAGTAACTGTTGACGAAGTAAATGCAGCCATGAAAGAAGCAGCTACTGAATCATTCGGATACACTGAAGAACCATTAGTTTCTTCTGACATCGTTGGAATTCACTTTGGATCATTATTTGATGCAACTCAAACTAAAATTGTTCAAAACGGAGATACTCAATTAGTTAAAACAGTATCTTGGTATGACAACGAAATGTCTTATACTTCTCAATTAATCAGAACTTTAGGATACTTCGCAAGCAAAATTGCTAAATAATTGATTTAATTAAATTCTAAAAAGATCAACTTTAGGAAATCGGCTAGAAATAGTCGGTTTTCTTTTTTTATTATTTTAAATTTTCTTTTTAAAAAATCAATTTATATTTTGTAAAATATGTGTTATACTATAGTGAAATTATTTAAAGTAAAAAGTTTTTAAATCTGGAGAAAAGATGAAAAATATAGAAAATATGAAAAAATTTTACGATACAATTTCAGAAAAGTATGATTTTATTTTCTCGCTTTCAGATGTTCAAAAAAATTTTTTTAAAAAATATGTCAGTGGAAAAAAAGTTCTTGATGTTGGAGCGGCAACAGGAAATTTGTCAAAATTTTTAAAGAATGAAAAATTTGAAGTAACTTCGATTGATATAAATGAAAAACTTATTGAGCAGGCTGGAAAAAAGGGAATAGATGTAAAAAATCTGGATATGCTGAAAATTGATGAATTGGGAAAATTTGATACAATAATAAATGTTGGGAATACGTTGCCACATTTAAATAATAAGGATGAGATTTTTTTGTTTTTGAAAAAGGCTTATTTGCAGTTGGAAAATGGTGGGAAACTAATTATTCAGCTGATAAATTTTTATAAATTTTTTGAAAATCAAGAATTTGAATCTAATTTTTTAGGAAGTTTACCATTAATTCAGAATGAAAATGTTAAATTTGAACGTTTTTACTATAAAAATTCAAATAATAATGTGATTTTTAAAACTATTTTGGATGAAAAATTTGAAAATGAAGAAATTTTAGTTAATGTTAATTATTTTGATTTTATGGACTTTTTTAAGAAATTAAATATAGATGATGTGAAGGTGTTTGGCGGTTTTAATGAAACAGAATTTATTTTGGAAAAATCACAGCCATTGATATTTGTAATTACAAAAAAAGTCTAATATTATTTTTAAAATGAAGTTTAGTATAAAAAAATAATGTAAATAAATTTAGGAAATTGTAAAAATAAAGATTGATTAACATCAGTATTTATAGCCATAAAGGGCAAAGAAGTTTTATCAGGAGTGGAAAAAAGCAAGAAAATTAGGTATAAAAAATGCTGTGTTTATTGTAATTTTTAGAATTTTACAAATGACTAAAGAAATATAAAGAAAGGAGTGTATGGTATTTTATATAATTATTTATATATTTATCATACAAAAAATGATGAAATCTTTTATAAATTTTATAAAAGTTGCTTTAATTGGAGCGCCACTTTTAAATAAAATGATAGGAATATTTCTTATTTCAATGTTTCCTGTAATTGAATTGCGTGGGGCGATACCAGTTGGGGCGGCTATTGGGTTGCCTTGGTATTTGAATATGATTGTTTCTATTGTGGGGAATATGCTTCCTGTACCATTTATTCTTTTGTTTTCGGTAAAATTTTTTGAATTTATGAAAAAACGGAATATTTTGGTAAAATTTATTGAAAAAATAGAAAATCGGGCTAAAAAACGTAGTGAAGGGCTTGCAACAGGGGAGTTTATTGGACTTATGCTGTTTGTGGCAGTTCCATTTCCTGGGACAGGTGCTTGGACAGGTGCATTGATTGCGGCTTTGCTTCAATTTGAGAGAAAAAAATCGTTTTTTTATATTGGATTGGGAGTAATAATAGCTGCTGCAGTAATGACTATGGCATCTTATGGAGTAGTAAGTATTTTTGCGCCAAAACATTAAAAAATTTTAAATAGGCTGTTGAAAAATAAATATTTTTGTGGTAAAATGACTTAAAGTTAAATATTATTAAGGGAATGTTTTGGTTTCGACAGGATAAAAAGATTATTATCGGCAAGTAAGCGGGAGCTTTAAAATCCATTTTAAAATAATCGGAAACGATAATTACGCATTAGCTGCCTAAGATAGCGGCTCATCTCTTTTGGAAATGCCATTTTTCCATTAGATGATGTCATTTTTAATGGCTTACCTAAATGTATGATTATGTCATTTAGGGAAATTCTATAATCTCGCCTTTAGACTTTTGTCTGTTTAATATCTAACGGTTAAAGCGTTAAATAGACTAAACTTGTAGAAGATAGTAAGGACTTTCTATTTTGGACACGGGTTCGATTCCCGTCATTTCCACCAAAACAGAAAATAAAAAGTAAAATTTTAGATAGATTAAAAGAAGCGGGTCATTAGGCTCGTTTTTCTTTAATTAGAAATAGGAGATTTTAGTAAAAATGAAAAGAGGTATTGGAAAATCACATAGTAAAATCATATTAATTGGGGAACATTCTGTCGTTTATGGCTATCCTGCCATTGCTATTCCATTAAAAAAAATTGAGATTGAATGTGCAATAGAAGAGGCAAAAAGCAATTTTTTTTATGATGAAACAGATACACTTTCAGTCGCAATTTTTACTGCATTAAAATATTTAAAAAAAGAAAATGTAAAAATAAAATACAAAATAACTTCTCAAATTCCTCAAAAACGTGGAATGGGCTCTTCAGCAGCAGTCAGCATTGCGGCAATTCGTGCAATATTTAACTATTTTGGAGAAAATTTAGAAGATGAATTATTGGAAAAATTAGTGAATACGGCAGAAATTGTGGCTCATAAAACTCCAAGCGGGCTGGATGCAAAAACTTGCCTTAGCGATAAGGCTATAAGATTTGTAAAAAATAAGGGATTTTCATACATTGACTTAAATCTTGATGCATATCTTGTAATTGCAGATACAGGCATTTATGGAAATACTGGTGAAGCGATTCAAAATGTGAAAAATTTAGGAGATAAAGCTGAACTTTCCTTGAAAAAATTAGGCAGATTGACAGATGAAATGACTAGAATTTTAACTGGAAATATTGAAAATAAAGAAGAAAAAATAAAAAAAATTAGTAAAATTGGGGAAATTATGACAGCAGCAAATACAGAACTTGGAAAATTGAATATAACTATTGAAAAGACAGAGTTATTTGTAAAAACGGCGATTGAAAATGGAGCGGCTGGAGCAAAAATTTCTGGTGGCGGTTTGGGAGGCTGTGTAATTGCGCTTGCAGAAAATTTGGAAATTATGGAAAAAGTAAAAGATGGATTTACAAAATGTGGAGCAGAAAATATTTGGGTGGAAAAAATTTAATATTTAAAAATTTAACGAAAAAATAAAGGAGAAAAAATGGTAAAAGTCAAATCTTATGCTAATATCGCAATTGTAAAATACTGGGGAAAAAAAGATGCAGAAAAAATGATACCTGCTACAAGCAGTATTTCCCTTACTCTTAATGATATGTTCACAGAAACAGAAATGGAATTTATAAAGGATAAGGATATTAAAACTGCTGTTGAAAAGGAAATAAAAAATGGAAATTATAAAGATAAATTTTCAAATATGACGGATTTATTTTATTTAAACGGAGAATTACAGGACAAGGTGCATACGGAAAAGATTAGCAAGGTTGTAGATTTGTTTAGGGAAAATAGAAGCCAGAAGGTAAAAATTTCTACAACAAATAATATGCCGACAGCTGCGGGACTCTCTTCCAGTTCAAGTGGATTATCGGCTGTAATAAAGGCTTGTAATGAGCTTTTTGGAAAAAATTATGCACAATCTGAACTTGCACAAATTTCAAAATTTGGTTCTGGCTCTTCTTCGAGAAGTTTTTTTGGACCAATTGCGGCTTGGGACAAGGATACTGGAGAGATTTATGAAGTTAAGACAGATTTGAAATTAGCGATGATTGTGCTTGTACTGAATGAAAATAAAAAGAAAATTTCAAGCCGAAACGGAATGGAGCTTTGTGCTAAAACTTCGACATATTTTGATGAATGGGTAAAGCAGTCTGAAATTGATTTTATAAATATGAAAAAATATCTTGCTGAAAATGATTTTGAAAAAGTGGGAACTTTAACGGAAGAAAATGCCCTTAGAATGCACAAGACAACTGAAACTGCAAATCCGCCGTTTTCATATTTTAATGAAAAAACTTACGAAGCAATGGATTTTGTAAAAAATTTGAGAAATAATGGGGAGAAATGCTATTTTACGATGGATGCTGGACCTAATGTGAAGGTGCTTTGTCTAGAAGAGGATTTGGAAAAATTGGCAGAAATTTTTGGGCAGAAATATAAGATTATTGTAAGTAAAACTGTTAAATTATGATTTTGGAAAGGTTTTTGAATAATGAGGGTAAATTAAGAAAATTTGACATAGTTGCAGGTATATTATTTGGAATTGCGACAATAATTTTAACTGGCAAGAGCACATTTTCAATGTTGATGCCTGCGGTTACTGGATTAATTGTTTGTGTGACAGCTATATTTTGCTTAAAAAAGAAAAACTGATAGAAGAGGAGGATAGATTGTGGGATATATAAAAATACTAGATGAAAAAGTGTCAAATATTATTGCCGCTGGGGAAGTTGTAGAAAATCCAGCTTCAATGATTAAGGAAATGATTGAGAACTCGCTAGATGCGAAGGCTACAATGATAAAAATTGAAGTTTTCAAATCTGGAACTGATGTTAAAGTAAGTGATAATGGAATTGGGATGGATAAGGATGATACACTTTTGTCAGTTGAGCGGCATGCCACTTCTAAGATTAAGGAAAAGGAGGATGTCTTTAATTTAAGCACCTATGGCTTTCGTGGAGAAGCTCTGTCATCTATTGCAGCGGTGTCTAAGCTTACGATTACTACACGTTCTGAAAACAGTCCTGCGGGGTATAGAATTGGCTGTTATGGTGGGGTTGTGAGAAAGTTTGAGGAAGTTTCAAGAAATGTTGGGACAGAAATGGAAGTCAGGGATTTATTTTACAATACGCCTGCTAGAAGAAAATTTTTGAGAAAGATGTCAACAGAGTATGGAAAAATTAGGGATATTGTGCTAAAGGAGGCGCTTTCCAATAGTAATGTGGCATTTTCGCTTGAATTAGACGGGAAAAGTACGATAAAGACAAGCGGGAAAGGGATTGAGAATACAATTCTTGAATTATTTGGAAAATCAGTTTTAAAAAATTTGAAAAAATTTGAATATGGATATTTGGGAAATGTGGAAATTTTACGAAGTTCAAAGGATTTTATGTTTACTTTTGTAAATAATCGGTATGTGAAGTCAGCAACTATTGAGAGAGCTGTTATAGATGGCTATTACACTAAGTTAATGAAGGGAAAATATCCTTTTGCTATTATTTTTTACAATGCTGATCCAAAGGAAATGGATGTGAATGTTCATCCATCTAAAAAAATAGTAAAATTTTCAAATGATAAAATTGTTTATAATGAGATAAAATCAGCAATTGACGACTTTTTTTATTATAATGACAGGGAAAACTGGCAGCCTAATATTGATTTAATAAAGAAAAATATTAATATTAATGAAAATATCGCTGTGGAAAAGGATGATTTATTTTCTGATGACATTTTAAAGGGGGAAAATCAGAAAATTTTAAGTTTGGAAACTTTTGACGGGAAAGAAAATAGTGAGAAATTGGAAGGAGAAAATGGGTTTACAGGAGGTAATCTTGAGAAAAATGATGAAAATAGAGAATCTGCTGGTATTTCTGAAAGTCTAAGCAGAGGTAATTTTTTTAATGATGAAAAAGAGAATAGCAATAAAAAGAATGATTCGAGTCTTGATGAAATTTGGAAAAAAATGAATGGGAATTTAAATGAAATTGTGGAAAACAATGTGGAAAACTTGCAAAATGTTGAAAATTCTAATTTGGTAAAGAGCGATAAAGATAAGAAAAATTGGGATGAGAAGAGTAATTTTAGAAATTATGAAAAATTTAGTGGAGAAAAAAATTCTAATGGTATAAATGAAAATACTGAAAATGAATATTATAAAGTTGGGACATTTGAAAAGCACATTGGGAAGCAGGTTCATTATGATATTTTGGGACAAATTTTTGATACGTATATTTTAGTGCGGAAGGATGAGGAACTGGAAATCTATGATCAGCACATTATTCATGAGAGAATTTTGTATGAAGAGCTGAAGGAAAAGTTTTATAATAAAAAAATTGAGTCACAGCATTTGCTGTTACCGCTGAAAATGGAAGTTACGGTAATTGAAAAAAATATTATTTTTGAAAATATTGATGTTTTTCAAAATTTTGGATTTGATATTGATGAATTTTCAGAAAACGAGATTGTGATTCGTGCTGTGCCTGCTTTTGATTTTCGGGATAGTATTGAAAATGTGTTTTTACAGCTTTTGCTGGATTTAAAAAATGAAGTGGAAATAAAAGATTTAAGGGAAAATATCATTATTTCAATGTCGTGTAAAGGAGCGATAAAGGCTGGGCAGAAGCTGGATATATCTGAAATGCAGAATATGGTGAGAAGGATTCATGAAGTTGGGAAATATACGTGTCCCCACGGCAGACCAATTATTGTAAAATTGTCTAAAAATGATTTGGATAAAATGTTTGGAAGAAAAAAATAATAGTAAAATTAGTAAAAAAATGAAAAAAACTTTTGACAATAAGGGAAAAATATGATAAGAATTAATGTAGTGTGTATTGGAAAAATAAAGGAAAAGTATATAAAAGAGGGAATAGCTGAATTTTCAAAAAGGTTATCAAAATATACAAAACTTGAAATTATTGAACTGGCTGAAGAGGATGATAACAAAGGGATTGAAAATGCAATAAATTCTGAAACTGAAAGAATAATAAATGTTATTTCAAAAAAAAATTATTCATATAATATTTTGCTTGATTTAAAGGGAAAAATGCTGACTTCAGAAGAAATGGCGGATAAAATTGAAAAAATTTCAATAACAAACAGTGAAATTAATTTTATAATCGGCGGTTCAAATGGAGTTAATGATAATTTGCGGGAAATTGCAGATTTTAGATTGTGTTTTTCAAAAATGACATTTCCACATCAGCTTATGCGGTTAATTTTGTCAGAGCAAATATATAGATGGATTTCAATTAATAATAATATAAAATATCATAAATAATGGAGGGAAGTTATGTATTCTGCTGGGGAAGAATTTGAAAAAACTAATAGCGAAGGGGATGTTGAAGAATATACGTGTCTTTCAAATATTACGATAGGAGATAAGGAATATTTAGTTTGTGATAGTGAAACTGGGGAAAAGAAGGTTTTTTACTATGACAGTATTGAAGAGGAACTGTATGATTTAGATGAAGATGAGGAAGATCAGGTTCTGGAAATATGGAACGATGAATATTACGGTTCTGACAAGGATTATATGTACTGGAACGAAGATTTTGGCGAGTATGATAAAAATGAGAATGTAGATGGAGAATTTGATGAAAGCAATTTTGATCCATTAAATGATGATGAAAATGAATTTTTTGAGAATGAAGAAGAAGCTGATGATGAAGATTTATTAGAATTTTTAGATGATTTTTTAGATGATGAAAATGAATAGGTTTATTTTATAATTTTCAATTCTCTAAAATAATAAAAAAATAAAAAATAAGGAATAAAATGAAAATAAAAATAAAAAGTCTAGATAATTTTAATCAGAATTATGAAAAATTATTTGAGCTGAAAAAAGTATTGGAACAGGAAGAAAAAAAAGAATATCATTATAGTGATGAGTATGGAAACTGTAAAATCATTGATAAAGGCAATTCAGTTGAGATTTACCGATATGGTGAAATCAATTCTAGACAAATTTTTCAAAGTGATAAAAATACGCCATTTATTTATATTACAAAACAATTTCGAGGGAAATACAAAATTTTTACAAAAAAAATTCAAAAAGAAAATGGAAAAATGATGCTGGAATATGATATAATACATAATAACGAAGTAATAAACAGTATAAATTTAGAATTTCAATTTATAGATGTTCCAAATAAATAAATATCTATATTTATAAAAAAAGCAGAAAGGAAAAAGTGAATGAGTAATCAAAACCAGAATGATAATGGTATTATAAAAGAAAAATTAAAAAAAGTAGCAGAACTAAAGGAAATTGGAATAGAACCTTACGGAAGAAAATATGAAAAAGTGAATGATATTGCTGAAATAAATCAATATGACGAAACTTGCGAAAAAGTATTCAAAACAGCAGGAAGAATCATCGCTTTCAGAAGAATGGGTAAAAATGGATTTGGTAAGATTCAAGATCCAACTGGTCAAATTCAATATTATGTGAAAAAAGAAGAAGTTGGAGAAGATCAATATGAAATTTATAAAAAAATGGGACTTGGAGATTTTATTGGGCTTGAAGGACATTTATTTAGAACTAAGACTGGGGAATTAACTTTGAGAGTAGATTCTTTTGAAGTATTATCTAAAAATGTTCGTCCACTTCCAGAAAAATTCCATGGATTAACAAATATTGAAACTAGATACAGACAAAGATACGTTGACTTGGTAATGAATAGAGAAGTTATGGAAACTATGAAAAAAAGATTCCAAGTTATTAGATTTTTTAGAAGCTATTTAGAAAAAAAAGGATTTACGGAAGTTGAAACTCCAATGATGCACCCAATCGCAGGTGGAGCAACTGCAAGACCATTTGTTACGCACCACAATGCATTAGATATGGAATTATTCTTAAGAATCGCACCTGAATTATACTTAAAAAGATTATTAGTTGGTGGATTTGAAAAAGTATTTGAAATTAATAGAAGTTTTAGAAATGAAGGAATTTCTGTAAAACATAATCCTGAATTTACAATGATGGAATTGTACCAAGCGTATGCTGATTTTAATGATATGATGGACTTGACAGAAGACTTAATTTCTAGCTTGACTTTCGAGTTACATGGAAAATATGAAATTGAATATGAAGATAAAACTATTAATTTAGCTAAACCTTGGAGAAGAGTAACAATGAAAGAAGCTGTAAAAGAAGCAACTGGATTTGATTTTGATTCAATTTCAAGTGATGAAGAAGCTATTGAAAAAGCAAAAGAATTTGGAATTCCTTTAGAAAAAGATAAAACATATACAAAATTTGGAATTTTAAATTTATTCTTTGAAGAAAAAGTGGAAGAAACATTAATTAATCCAACATTCATAACAGAATATCCAAAAGAAATTTCTCCACTTTCAAAAAATCAAAAAGGTGAAACTGAATGGGTTGACAGATTTGAATTATTCATTTCAGGAAGAGAATTTGCAAACGCATATTCAGAATTAAACGATCCAAGAGATCAAAAAGAAAGATTCGAAGAACAAGTTAAATTGAAAGAAGCAGGAGACGATGAAGCACAAGGAATGGATTTAGATTACATTAGAGCCTTAGAATACGGAATGCCACCTGCAGGAGGATTAGGAATTGGAATTGATAGATTAGTTATGTTACAAACTAATTCAGCATCAATCAGAGACGTAATCTTGTTCCCAACATTAAGAAAAGAAGACATCGAATTATAATTTTTCAAATTAATTTATTAATCAAAAAATAAAATATAATCATGAAATTAGTTGTGAAAATCTAGAAAAATAGGCAATCTCAGAATTAGAGAGTGTCTATTTTTTTAATTTAAAAAAATGAGAAAAAATTAAAAGTTCTCATTTTTCTTTAATCTTTATGTGATACTATTATAATGTAACAAAGGAACAGCAATTACAAATACAAAAATGCAAAGGAGGATTATAAAAAATAAATTCTTAAAAGTAGCATTGTTAGGTTGTTTGGTATTAGGTTCTTTGAGTTTTGCTGGAAGTAAAGATTATAAAAAATCAAATTTCAGTCATAAAAAAAGTTCTTATAAAAGATCAAAAATAACCCCAGCAAGAGCTAAACAAATAGCATTAGCAAAAGTTCCAGGTGCAACATTGAGAAATATTAAAGATTTTGATTTTGATGAAGATTCTTATGAAGAAGAAATTCATTATAGAGGTTACACTTATGAGTTTGAAATCGATGCGTACACTGGAAGAATTACAGATTGGGACGTAGATAGAGATTAGAAAATTAAGAGTTTTATGAAGAAAAGGTCAAAGGTAAAAAGGAGTAAAGGTTACACAGGAATTTGTATACAAAAATGAAGTAACAAAAGTAAAAAGGATAGGATTTTTGGTCGAATCCGAACTATGAAGAGTTTTTTTAAGTTAAGTCGATATCGATAAAAAAAGGAGTTTAGAAGGCATTATTGCCCTAAAAGAAAAAAGTTGTTTATTAGATAGATTAGGTAAAAAAAGGATAAAGTCTAAAGAAAATTAGATGTGTTTTGAAGAAAAAGGTCGTTATGTATAGAAAAAAGTTGGGAAGTTAAGGTACAGAGGTTTTGTTTTAAGGAGAAATTGGGAAAAAGGTTGAGAAGAAATATAGTTTTGAAAGAAGTTATTTTGCGGGTCAGATGTCTTGCAAAATGCTTCTTTTTAGTTATAACAGTTATTATGAGAAAAATAAAAATAATAAAAAGGTGCTATGAAAACACCTTCTTAAATTTTTTGGAGAGAAAATCAACTTGTGAAAATTGATTTATCTTAGTTATATATAAATATAGCTAAAATCATATTTATTTGTCTTTTGTGAATAATTATTTTTTTAAAATATTTTCACAGACATAGTTTTATGTGAACTACTCCCACTTGTAGAAGAGGGAGCTTCTTGGGAAGTATCTGCTTTTGCTAGCCAAATATATTTACCAAGCTCTTCGGGCAGTCCCTGCCCTGACTATGAATATTATGCTATATAAGAGCTATTATTTCAAGCTATATTCTGCAATTCATCTCCCACTTGTAGAAGAAGGAGACTTCTTGCTAAATATTGTTAAAATTCCTTTTGGATTTGTTCAACCCATGCGTCAATTCTTTCATCTGTCAATTCAGATTGATTAACTTCATCTAGAGCAAGTCCCAAAAATTCTCCATCTTTTGCTGCTCTTGATTCGCTGAATTCATATCCTTCTGTTGAAGTTTTTCCAATGATTGTTGCACCAGTTTTTTGAATTTCCTCATCAATGATGGCAATTCCATCCATAAATGTATCAGAGAAAGTTCCTTGATCCCCACTTCCGAAATATCCTACTTTTTTACCGCTTAAATCTTTGCTTGCCAAATCATCAAGAACTGCTGCCCAGTCATCTTGCAAGTCTCCAAATCCCCAAGTAGAAGTACCTAAAAGAAGTACATCATAATCTTCCAATTTATCCTCATTTCCATCAATATTAAAAACTTCTGCCCCATCAATTTTTTCTGCAATTTTATGAGCAATATCTTCAGTTACTCCTGTTGTTGATCCGAAAAAAATTCCTACTTTTGCCATTTTAATCCTCCATGTTTATTAGTTTAGTTTTAAATATGCTTTTGCACATTTATCTGCTTTTGTATTTTTGGATAATCCTATCCTAATTTTTATTTCAAATCAAAGAAATGAAGTAAATTTTTCATATAGAAAATATACCATATTTTACTTTGATTGTCAAATTTTTTTGCATTTGAATATTTTAATAAATAATATAAAAAAACTGTAAAAAATCTGTTAAATATGCCACATATAGTAGTCTTCCTCTGTTTTTGGAATGATTCTAGCTGGAATCCCTACTGCTACTGCATTATCTGGAACATCCTTTAAAACAACTGAATTTGCTCCAATTTTCACATTATTTCCAATCACAATATTTCCTAGCAGTTTTGCTCCTGTTCCAACTGTGACGTTATTTTTTAATGTGGGATGTCTCTTAGTTTTGGAAGAGCTTACTCCGCCTAGAGTTACACCATGATAGATGACGCAGTTATCGCCTATTTCAGCAGTTTCTCCAACTACGATTCCCATTCCGTGGTCAAAAAATACTTTTTTTCCTAATTTTGCTCCTGGATGAATTTCTATTCCTGTAAAAAATCGTGAAATTTGAGAAATCAGCCGTGCACAAAAATATAATTTATGCTTTTGAAAAAAGTGGGCAATCTTGTGATTAATAACTGCATGTAGAGACGGATAGAGAAAAACTTCTATTTTATATCTGACAGCTGGATCTTTTTCCGCTATATTATTTATTTCACTTACTAACCATTTAAAAATAATAATCACACTCCTTAAAATTTATATATGAATTATATAATAAAACTGTTTTAAAAACAACATTTTATTGCATATTTTACTTTTTTGTTAAATTTATAAAGGTTAAATAGTGTATAATATCTGAGTTCGGCTCTAAAGCAGTTTTACTATAATTCTATTTCATAAAAGTATGAAAATATGAAAACAGGCAATTCATCCCGTTATTTTATGTAAAAGTCAGAGAATCCTTGCCCAAGTTAGTTAAGTTTTATTAATTATAAACTGTTTCTGAATGCTTCAATTGATAAGTATTTTTCTCCACCATCTGGTAAAATTGCTACAACTTTTTTACCTTTTCCTAATTTTTTAGCTACTTCATAAGCTGCTGCAATTGCACTTCCAGAAGAAATTCCGATAAATAGTCCGTTTTCCTTTGAAGCTCTTGTCGCAAATTCTACCGCTTGTTCATTAGTTACCTTTATAATTTCATCTACAAGGCTGGCATCATAGTTTCCAGGTACAAATCCTGCTCCAAGTCCTTGTTGGAAGTGTTTTCCAGGTTGTTCTCCTGATAATACTGCAGAAGTTGCAGGTTCAACGGCAAATACTTTAACTCCTGGTCTTTCTTCCTTTAATCTTTTTCCAACTCCTGATAAAGTTCCAGCAGTTCCAACACCTGATACGAATGCATCGATTTGAGGGAAATCATCTAAAATTTCTTTTGCAGTTGTTTCATAGTGTTTTGCAGGGTTTGCAGGGTTTTCAAATTGTTGAGGCAAGAAATATCCATTTTCAGCTGCTAATTTTTCAGCTTCAGCAATTGCCCCTTTCATACCTTTTGCCCCTTCAGTTAATATTAATTCAGCACCATAGGCTGCTAAAATACTTCTTCTTTCCACGCTCATTGAATCAGGCATTACAATTACCACTTTATAACCTTTTGCTTTACCGATTAATGCAAGTGCGATACCAGTATTTCCAGAAGTAGGTTCAACAATTGTTCCACCTGGTTTCAATTTTCCTTCTTTTTCAGCTGCTTCTATCATTCCAAGAGCCGCTCTATCCTTTACACTTCCACCAATATTATATTTTTCAAGTTTTACATAAATATCAGCGATATTTTCATCATTTAAGAATTTTAATTTCACCACAGGCGTATTTCCAATTAAGTCTAAGATATTTTCGTAAATCATTATAAATTACCTCCATATTTAAATATATTTATTTTTTGTTTTATTAATTTGTATCTACAATTATTATAGCACTAATTCTTTTTAAAATCAATAGAAAAATATAAATATTTAAAAAATTTTCTCTTAATTCAAAATTTTTTAAGTTATAGTAAATATATTTGGTAATTTATATTTAACAATAACAAGGGGATCTTACCCCTTGCTAAATGTATCTGCTAAAGTAAAAAACAATATTAATTTTACAAGTTCATATCATCAACATTATCCAAATATTCCTTAATTTTTGGAATTACAAAAGCCAATGTCCCTTCTTCAAACGGATTTTTCAAATTAGCTGATTTCATAAGTTCAAAGAATGGTTTGCTTCCTCCAAGTTTACATAAATTCAAATAATCTTTCCATGCTTTTTCTCTGTTTTCCCTTGATTTTATCCAGAATTGGAAGGCACATACTTGAGCTAGAGTGTAGTCGATGTAGTAAAATGGCGAACTGAAAATATGCCCTTGTCTAAACCAGAAAATTCCATTTTTTAATTCTTCGACTTCTCCGTAATCTCTTGTTGGTAAATATTTTTTTTCTATTTCAATCCATTTTTCACGACGTTCTTTTGGCGTAGCTTCTGGATTTTCATACACCCAGTGCTGAAATTCATCGACAGTTACTCCGTAAGGAATAAATAAAAGAGCTTCTGATAAATGAATAAATTTATATTTGTCAGTATCATTTTCAAAAAACAAGTCCATCCATGGCCAAGTTAAAAATTCCATACTCATCGAATGAATTTCACAAGCCTCATAAGATGGCCATAAGTATTCAGGAACTTCAAATCCACGGCTTTGGTAAACTTGAAAAGCATGTCCGGCTTCATGCGTCAAAACATCAATATCGTGTGAAGTTCCATTAAAATTGGCAAAAATAAATGGTGCCTTGTGTTCTGGAATGTAAGTGCAGTATCCGCCGCTCATTTTCCCCTTTTTAGAAAGCAAGTCAAGCAAATTATTTTCAGTCATAAATGTAAAAAATTCATCAGTTTCCTTCGATAATTCTTTGTACATTGTCTTCCCATTGTTTAAAATCCATTCAGGTGACCCATGCGGATCAGCATTTCCAGAATTAAATTTTATAGCTTCATCATAAAATTTAAGTTTGTCCACTCCAAGTCTTTTCCCTTGTCTTTCACGAAGTTCAGTATGTAGCGGCACAATATTTTCAAGCACTTGCTTTCTGTAGCCTTCTACCATTTTTGCATCATATTCAAGTCTTGACAGCTGTTTATATCCGAATTCCACAAAGTTTTTATATCCCATCTTTTGAGCCATTCTAGTTCTAACTTTTACAAGCGAATCATAAATATTATCAAATTCATCTTGATTTTCAGCAAAAAACTGAGCAACTTTTTTAGCCGCCTCAATTCTTACATTTCTGTCTTTTGACTGTGTATAAGGAACCATTTGTGACAAATTAAGCTCTTTTCCATCAAAATCTATTTTTGCACTTGCAATTAATTTTGAATATTTGCTGGATAGTCTATTTTCTTCCTGTGCATCTGGAATAATTTCAGGTGAAAATGTTTTCAATGTGTTTTCTGCCAAATCAAATAAAAATTTTCCATATTTTTGGATAAGTTCATCTTTAAATTTTGAATTTACAAGAGCCTTATAAAAGTCATTCGTAAATCCAAAAAGAATAGGGCTGATTTCATCCATATACTCATTTTCCTTATCATAAAACTCATCATTTGTGTCAATGCTATGGCGAACCGAAACAAGTGTCTGCATAGTTTCAATATGATTTCTCAGTTTTATAATTTCATCAAATGCATTAACTTGTCCTTCCACATTTTCAGCCTTTTCAAAACTTTCTATAAGCTCTGAAAATTCTTTTTTTATTTTTTCCAAATCCAAATGTTCATATTTGTATTCATTAAATTTCATATTTTATATTCTCCCTTCATTTTTTTTCTAATTTAATTATATCATAAAAAAATGGAAATTAAGTATATTTTTATATTTTCAGTTTCAAAGATTTACTCTATGATTCTCAAACATCAAATTTATATATTTTTTGATAATTTATTGTTATAGTTTAAATTTTTTTTAAACTTAATTTTTAAAGTTGTATTACTATAGTTTAAGTTTTATGTTCAGGAGGGCAAAATGAGAACAATGAATAAAAATATGAGTATATCTAAATGTATGGATATTTGGCTAAAAAATGAGCATAATTATATAAAGGAATCGACTTACTTTCTTTATTTGACAATTATTGAAAATCATTTGAAAACGTATTTTAAAAAAAGAAAGGTTAGTACAATTTCAAATAAGGATTTTCAGTCTTTCGTTTTAGACAAGTTAAGTTGCGGAAGATTGGATGGCAAAGGAGGGCTGTCAAAAAAAACTGTAAAAGATATGACAGTTGTATTAAAGTCTGTGCTGACATTTGCGATAAAGCATAAAATTATAGACAGGATGGAATTTGAATTTAAAATTCCTAAGAGAGAGAAAACTAAAGAAGTTGAAGTGTTTAATTTTGAAGAGAGAAGAAAAATTTGCAAGTATGTGAAAAATAATCTGTGTAATCAGACACTGGGAATACTTATTTGTATATGCACTGGGCTTAGAATAGGAGAAATATGTGCATTAAAGTGGGAGGATGTGGATTTAAAGACGGAAGTCATTAATATCAATCATACGATTCAAAGAATATATATCAGTACAGCTAAAAAGAGCAAAGTCATCATTTCTTCACCAAAAACAGAAAGCTCAAGACGTAAAATTCCTATTGCCTCTGAATTAATGCCTTTATTGCAGCAGTTTAAATCTAACAGTGATTTTTACGTTATTTCTGGCGAGAAAAAATATATTGAGCCAAGAACTTATAGAAAATTTTTCAAGAAGATGTTAAATATTTTAAAAATTTCAAAGCTGAAATTTCATTCGCTAAGACACACTTTTGCAACACAAGCTATTGAAAATGGCATAGATTACAAGACTGTATCTGAAATTTTAGGACATGCCTCTATTGGAATAACTTTAAATTTATACGTTCATCCTGATTTAAAGCACAAAAAAGAATGTCTGAACAAAATTTTTAATAATTTGGTAAAAGAATTTTAAAATCCAATTTATGAAAATAGTTAAATAAAAAAATTAATTAAAATAAAAAATAAAACTAAGACTTGTAGCAGTACAGCTTTAAATAATGGTAAAATTATTTTTATTTATTTATTAATTCAAAAAATTTTTTTGAAGGTTGGTTTACTTGAATTTGGGAATAAAATGTGATATACTCATACTGTAATTATTTGTAAATTATAGCAGTTTTATTTTTAATAAAAAGGTAAAAAAAATATTAAAAATTTTGTGCAGGAACAAGGTATTATTGCTCCTGTTTTAAGGTAAAATTACTATAATGCCGAAATATTTACGGTTTATTACCGTGATTTTAGATCAACGGCTGTTAAGTGAGGATGAACTATGAAATTAAATAAAGATATTCGGATACGTATACTTTATATACTTATTTTATATATTATTTACAGTTTTTTACTAGATAAATATAATTATGTAGCAAAGTATCTGACCAATTTTATATTTATCCTGTTCATATTTATAAAATTTATATTCGGACAGCTTGATTTCTATGCAGAACGTTTTAGATATAAGGACGTATTTATAACATTGGGAATTGATGTGATATTTTCAGTTGTGCTATATGCTTTCTGGAAGCAGTTTAATATTTTTTATATCTTTTTGTTAATTTTTTTATTCCAAGTAATTTTCAGAAAAATAGTATGCTCCATTTATATGAAAAAGCAAAATGTGCTGATATTTGGTTCAAATCATATAAGGAATAATGTTCAGGAAGATATTATCAATACTCTTGACTACAATTATGTTGGATACATTTCAAACAATAAAAGCGGGGCAACAAAATATTTAATTGGAAATTATGATCAGATGGAAGAAATTATATCTAAAAAGGAAATTGATGTATTGGTAATTGTAAAGGATATAAAAAGTCCTGATTTTAAAAAATATTTGAAGCGAATTTTTGATTTGAAGATTAACGGACTGAAAATAATAAATTATGAAGAATTTAACGAAGATATTCAAAAAAAAATAGATATAAATCAGATAAATGAAGAATGGCTTTTACAGTCAAATGGATTTGATATTTTAAGTAACGAGATGCAGAAAAATATGAAACGTGGAATGGATTTAATTCTTGCACTAACTTTAATGGTGCTTCTGTCACCACTTGCATTAATTACTGCAATAATTATTAAGATGGAATCTAAAGGACCAGTCATATTCAAGCAGACCAGAATAGGCGAAAACATGAAACCCTTCAGAGTCTATAAGTTCAGAAGCATGAGAATACACGATCCAAAAAAATATTCAAAGTACACGCTGGACAACGACACAAGGGTTACAAAATTTGGAAAGTTCATGAGAAAGACAAGGATTGACGAACTTCCTCAACTCTGGAACATCCTGAAAGGGACAATGAGCTTCATAGGCCCACGTCCAGAATGGGATATTTTAGCAAAAGACTATGCTGAAAAGATAAGCCATTACAACCTGAGACACCTTATAAAGCCAGGAATAACAGGCTGGGCACAGGTAATGTTTCCCTATGGGGAAAGCCTGGAGGATGCGAAGAGGAAGCTTGAGTATGATTTGTACTATTTGAAGCATCAAGATCTTATACTCGATGTACTTATTATTATGAAGACAGTTAAAGCTGTCTTATTTGGAAAAGGGAAATAAACTAATTTAAGGAGAATTCTTATGAAGGGAATTATTTTAGCTGGAGGCAGTGGAACTAGATTATACCCTCTTACAAAATCTATCTCTAAGCAAATTCTGCCTGTTTATGATAAACCTATGATTTATTATCCTCTGTCTGTTCTTATGCTTGCAAATATAAAAGATATCTTAATAATTTCTACACCAAGGGATATTTTGCTATTTGAAAGACTTCTTGGAAATGGAAAGCAAATAGGTATAAATATCGAATATAAAGTTCAAGAAAAGCCAAACGGAATTGCTGAATGTTTTTTGATTGGAAAAGAGTTTATTGGTAATGATAATGTAGCTCTAATTTTGGGAGATAATATATTTTATGGAAATGGATTTTCAAAAGTTCTTGAAGATTCTGTTGATTATTTTGAAAATTTTAAAGGGGAAAAATCAAACAATGCTGGTGCAATGATATTCGGATATCCAGTGAAAAATCCTGAAGATTATGGTGTTGTTGAGTTTGATGAAAATAATAAAGTAATTTCATTAGAAGAAAAACCAATAGATCCTAAATCAAGTTTCGCAGTGCCAGGATTATATTTTTATGATAATACAGTTATTAAAAAAGCTGAAATGTTAAAGCCGTCAGATCGAAATGAACTTGAAATAACGTCTATTAATGAATTTTATTTATCTTGCGATAAACTAAAAGTAAAAACTCTTGGACGTGGAATGAGCTGGTTTGACACAGGAACGCCAAAAGGATTGATGGAAGCGTCAAATTTTGTGGAAGCTATTCAAAATAGGCAAGGATTTTACATCGCCTGTCTTGAGGAAATTTCCTATACAAAAGGATGGATATCAAAAGGAGAATTTGCTGAAATAATAGAAAAATTGAAAAAATGCGATTATAAAAAATATTTAGAAAGTTTATTGCTATTATCTATTTAAATAGCAAATTTAAAATTATAAACTATATTAATTAAAATAAAAAAGGAGGAATAATATTGACTTCTGTAGTAATAATGGCTGGTGGAAAAGGTGAAAGATTTTGGCCGAAAAGTAGAATAAATTTACCAAAACAATTTTTATCCTTGACAGATGATGGGAAATCTATGATTCAGCATACTGTTGAAAGAGTAAAAAATCTTGTAGATATTGAAAATATCTATGTAGTTACAAATGAAATGTACAAAAATCTGGTTTCAGAACATATTCCAGATATACCTGAAGCAAATATTATTATTGAACCTGCTGCAAAAAATACAGCACCTTGTATCGGACTTGCTGCGGTTCATATCGCCAAAAAAGATATAAATTCAAAAATGATAATTTTACCTTCAGATCATCTGATTAAATTTAACGAAATCTTTATTGATACATTAAAAACAGCTTTAGATGTAGTGGAAAAGGGTGATAATCTAGCAACAATAGGAATTACTCCTAATTATCCTGAAACTGGATATGGGTATATTAACTTTACTAAAGGTGAAAGTTTTAAAGACAGTACAAATATTTATGAAGTTTTACGTTTTGTAGAAAAACCAAATTTAGAAAAAGCAAAAGAATACTTAACAAGCGGACAATATTTATGGAATAGCGGAATGTTTGTGTGGAAAGCATCAACTATTTTAAAAAACTTTAAAGAATATTTACCTGAAATTTATGAAGGACTACAAAAAATTGGAAAATCAATAAATACAGGAAAATATGAAGAAGTATTAAAAAAAGAATTTTTAAATCTTCCATCAGAATCCATAGATTATGGAATAATGGAAAAAGCTAAGAATATTTACGTCATTCCAGGAAATTTTGGATGGGATGATGTAGGAAGCTGGCTGTCTCTTGAAAGAATTAATAAAACAAATCAAGATGGAAATGTAATAACAGGAAATGTAATAAGTATAAAAACAAAAAATACAATAATTCAAGGAAGTGATAAACTTATCGCAACTATTGGATTAGAAGATATAGTGGTTGTAGATACTGATGATGTAACACTGATTTGTCATAAAAATAATACACAAGAAGTTAAAGAAGTTATTAACAATTTAAAAATTTGTAACAGGAATGAATATTTATAAAATGAAAATTGGAGAATATAAATGAAAAAAGCTTTAATCACTGGGATAAATGGTCAGGATGGTTCATATCTGGCAGAATTATTATTAGAAAAAGGATACAAAGTTTATGGACTCATAAGAAGGAAAAGTGTGACCACTTTTGGAAATATAGAGCATAGAAAAGATGAAATAAAATTTATATATGCTGATATGACAGATTTAGTTTCATTAATAAATGCAATGCAAATTTCTCAAGCAGATGAGGTTTACAATTTAGCAGCTCAATCGTTTGTGGGAACCTCTTGGGAACAACCTATTACAACTGCAGAAATTGATGGAATTGGAGTTTTGAACATACTTGAAGCTATAAAAATAGTAAAACCTGAAGCAAAATTTTATCAGGCCTCTACAAGCGAAATGTTTGGATTAGTCCAAACGGTACCTCAAAATGAAAATACACCTTTTTATCCTAGAAGTCCATATGGAGTAGCAAAACTTTATGGCCATTGGATTACTAAAAATTACAGAGAGAGTTATGACATGTATGCATGTTCAGGAATATTGTTTAATCATGAATCTGAAAGAAGAGGAAAAGAATTTGTTACTAGAAAAATAACAGATGCAGTTGCTAGAATAAAATTAGGTGTACAAGATATTTTAGAATTAGGAAATTTAGACGCTAAACGTGATTGGGGGCATGCAAAAGATTACGTTAGAGCAATGTGGTTAATGTTGCAGCAGGATAAAGCAGATGATTATGTAATTGCAACGAATGAAACAAGAACAGTTAGAGAGTTTGTTGAAAAAGCCTTTAAATGTGTAAATATAGACATAATTTGGGAAGGTAAAGAAGTTAATGAAGTAGGTAAAGATTCTAAAACAGGAGAAATAATTGTTAGAGTAAATCCTGAATTCTTTAGACCAGCAGAAGTTGATATTTTAATTGGAAATACTGCAAAAGCTGAAAAAGTATTAGGTTGGAAAAGAGAAATATCTTTTGCTGAACTAGTTGAGAGAATGGTTAAAAATGATCTAAAAAATATTCAGAAGGAAATTAAATTAAAATCACTTTAATGAAGGAGATTCTTAATGAAAAAAGTATTAGTAACAGGAGTTGATGGTTTTGTTGCAGGATATTTGTCTGATTATCTTTTTAAAAGTGGTTATGATGTTTATGGGACAACAATAAGTGAAACTTATAAAAATGATAAAATAAAGATATTTAAGATGAATCTGCTAGATGCAGAAAATGTTAGCGATGTAATAAAAAATATAAGTCCAAATATGATTTTTCATTTAGCTGGACAAAGTGCAGTAGGACTTTCATGGCAAAAACCAGTTTTAACAATAGATGTTAATGTAAATGGTACTTTGAATCTATTAGAAGCTGTGAGAATTAATAATATAAATTCTAGAATACTAATCATTGGGTCAAGTGATCAGTATGGAACTATAAAACCTGAAGATTGTCCAATTAAAGAAACACAATTACAGAATCCTCAAAGTCCATACGGAATTAGTAAAAAAACACAGGAAGAAATTGGTAAATTATATGTAAAAGCTTATAAAATGAATATTATATTCGTAAGAGCATTTAATCACATTGGCGCTAGGCAAGGTAAAAATTTTGTTGTTCCTGATTTTGCAAGTAAAATTGTAAAAATCGAAAAAAGTGCAGTTCCTGTATTAAAAGTTGGAAATTTAGATACTTTGAGAGATTTTACCGATGTAAGAGATATTGTTAGAGGGTATCTAATGTTACTTGAGAGTGGAAAAATAGGAGAATCATACAATATAGGTTCAGGAAATGTTATAAAGATAAAAGATATTTTAAAAAAATTAATAAATTTATCAAGTAAAAAAATAAAAATTGAAATAGATAAAGAAAAATTTCGACCAGTTGACGTACCAATAGTACAATGTGACAATTCAAAAATTAAGAAAGATACGGGATGGAGTCCAGAAATTTCTATTGACGAAACTTTAAAGGAAGTTTTGGAATATTGGAGAGGAAAATAAATTATGAGAATTATAAAAGAATTATATGACTATCGTGAAATGATTTCAAACTTAGTAAAAAAAGATTTAAAAGTTAGATATAAGGGTTCAATATTGGGTTTTTTGTGGACATTTCTGAATCCTCTTTTGCAATTAGTTGTTTATACAATAGTGTTTTCAACAATTATGAGAGTAGATATTGATAAATACTACATTTATTTATTTGTTGGATTAATACCCTGGATATTTTTTGCTTCTAGTATACAAGTAGGGGCTGTGAGTATAATGATGAATAAAGATTTAATAAAAAAAATATACTTTCCAAGAATAATATTACCAATAGTAACAAGTAATTCAGCGTTTATGAATATGTTTTATAGTATGATAGTTGTATTGTTAACAATATTAGTCAGTGGTATTGGTTTTAGTAAATATATGTTACTTCTACCAGTTGTCATGGTTGTACAATATATTCTTGTGTTGGGAATGACTTTTATATTTTCAGCTTTAAATGTATTTTTTAGAGACTTAGAATATATTTTAAACATAATAGTGATGATGTGGTTTTATTTAACTCCGATAGTTTATAATATTGATATGATACCAGAAAGACATCGTTTTTGGTTTTATTTAAATCCAATGACAGGAATAATAAATTTTTATAGAGATATTTTATATTACAAAAGAATGCCAAGCTTTAATTCGTTTGGAGGTATACTAATTTATGGAATAATCATGATTATCATTGGATATTTTGTATTTGAAAAATTACAAAAAAACTTTGCGGAGGAACTATAATGACGAAAGATGTTGTAATAAGTGTAAAAGATGTAGAAAAGAGCTTTAAAATATATAGTGATAAAGGATATACTTTAAAAGAAAGATTGCTTTTTTTTAAACAGAGAAATAGTTATACGAGACATGAAGTTTTAAAAGGAGTAACATTAGAAATTGAAAAAGGAGAGGTTATTGGATTAGTTGGACATAATGGCTGTGGGAAAAGTACATTGTTAAAATTAATGACAAAAATAATTTATCCTGACAAAGGGAAAATAGAAATAAATGGAAAGATCTCAAGCCTTTTGGAATTAGGAGCAGGATTTCATCCTGATATGACTGGAAGAGAAAACATTTATACAAATGCTTCTATTTTTGGACTTACGAAAAAAGAAATAGATGCTAGATTAGATGATATCATAGAATTTTCTGAATTAGAAGAGTTTATAGATAGTCCTGTTAGAACATATTCTTCAGGAATGTATATGAGGCTGGCTTTTTCTGTTGCAATAAATGTTGATGCAGATATTTTATTGATTGATGAGATTTTGGCAGTTGGTGATGCTAGATTTCAGGCAAAGTGTTTTAATAAAATGTTGGAGTTAAAAAAAAGTGGAATTACGATTGTGATAGTGTCGCATGATTTGGGATCAATCGAAAGATTATGTAATAGAGCTATATGGATTGAAAATGGCAAAATAAGAGACGAAGGCATACCTCATGATATTGTTGCAGAATATTTAGATGACATTATGAATAAAGATAAAAATGAAAAAATTAAAATAAAACCTAAAGATAAAGCGAATGAGCAAGAAAAAAATAAAGAAGAATCTGAAGAAAAAAATATTGAAAAAAAAGAGGATAAAAAAGATAAAAATCGAACTGGAAATAAAGATGTTGAGATTATTGATATAAAACTATTGAATGAAAAAGATGAGGTAAGCGATACCTACAATTCAGACGAAAAATTAAAAATACAAGTTAAATATAAAAGGAATAACAATAAATTAAAAGATTCTGTTTTTGGTTTTGGAATTTTTAGAAATGATGGATTAAATTGTTATGGAACAAATACCTTTATTGATAATTTTGGAAAATTAAAGATTCAAGATGAGGGAATTGTTGAAGTAATAATTAATCATATTCAATTACTGGAAGGTAAATATTATTTAGATATAGCTTTTCATGATGAATATGGAAAACCTTATGATTATGTAAGAAAAATAGAAAATTTTAGTGTTTATAGTATTTTAAAAGATACCGGTATATTTAGGGTAAAACATAAGTTTAATCACTTATAGAAAGGAATATATTAGATTATGGAAATAAAAGAAAATGATTTTGAAATAAATATAGATAATATTAATGTTGAAGAAATAATGGCTAAAATTAGACAAAATATAAAAGATAAAGGGTATGTTGAGGAAGAAAAAATTAATAATTTTGATTTTACTCCTAAAATAAATGAAGAAGATAATTTTAGATATGATTTAGATACATTAAATCGTGTTTGGAATGTTAATTTAGAAAGAGAAATTTTATCTAGGAATAAATTGTTTTCATTTGTAAAAAAAGTGATTAGAAAATTAACAAGATGGTATGTAGTTCCAATGATGCAAGATCAGATAACATTTAATTCATATGCTGTTAGAACTATAAATAATTTAAATAAACAAAATGAAAAAATGAAACAAATATTAGATGAAAAAGAAGCCAGAATAAAAAAATTAGAAAAATTAGAAAAAGAAAATGATTTTGATATGGATTACCTTGCTTTTGAAAATAAATATAGAGGATCTGAAGAGAGTATACAAAAATTACAAGAAAAATTTGTAAGATTGTATGCTGGAAAAGATAATATATTGGATATAGGTTGTGGAAGAGGAGAATTTATAAAAACTTTACTAAATGCAGGTAAACAATATGTTTTTGGGATGGATATTAACCCACAAATGGTAGAAAAATGTAAAAAAGATGGACTATCAGTTGAGTTGAGAGATGGAGTGAGTTATTTATATGACAACGATAATCTAAATTTAGGCGGAATATTTTCATCACAAGTCATAGAGCATTTAAAACCATCACAAATAGTAAAATTAATAAAAGGAGCGTATAAAAATCTTCAAGAAGGAAGTCCGTTAATTCTTGAAACTATAAATCCAATGGCTTTGGTAACGCAAACTATGGCATATACATTAGATTTGACGCATAGACAGTATGTTCATCCATTTACAATTGAGATGTTACTAAAAGAACATGGATTTAAAAAAGTAGAATTTATTTACAGTTCTCCTGTTGATATAGAAGCTCCTGTACTTAAAGATAACGATATGGATCCAAAAGAATTGGAAAAATATAATGAAAAAATTAGAAGAATGCATGAAATGTTATTTGGATATCAAGATTATGCGGTAATTGCTTGGAAGTGATTAAGATGAAAAAAATAGCATTTGTAGTTCCATGGTATGGGGATAAGATACCAGGTGGAGCTGAAACGGAATTAAGGGGTTTGATTAAAGATTTACAAAAGAATAGAATTGAATTAGAAGTGTTGACAACTTGTGTTGAAAAGTTTGTGTCTGATTGGAATAAAAATTATTATGAACCTGGAGATTATGTAGAAGATAGAATAAAGATAAAACGATTTAAAGTAAGAAAAAGAGATACAAAAAAATTTGATAAAATTAATTTTAAATTAATGAATAATCAAAAAATAACGACAGAAGAAGAACAAAAATTTTTTGAAGAGATGGTTAGAAGTGTTGATTTAGAAAATTATATTGAAAAAAACATGGATGATTATTCATTATTTTGTTTCATTCCTTATATGTTTGGAACAACATATTATGGAGTAAAGAAATCAAAAAAAAAGGCTGTAATAATACCTTGTCTACATGATGAATCATATGCCTATATGGAAACAATAAAAGAAATTTTTAATATTTCATCAGCTTCTATATTTCATGCTAAACCTGAACAAGAATTAGCTAAAAGACTTTATGGTATGGAAAATGTTAAAACACCTGTCTTAGGAGAAGGATTAGATTTTAATATACCAGACAAATTAGAGGGGGTTAAAGAAAAGTATAATTTAAAAAATCCATATATTCTATATGCTGGAAGAAAAGATGAAGGTAAAAATGTTCATCTTTTATTAAAATATTTTAGTATTTTTAAAGAAAAGAATGCTTCTATTGATTTAGATTTAGTACTAATAGGAGGCGGAGAAATACAGATACCTAAAAATATAAAAGAAAATGTTCATGACTTAGGATTTGTAAGCATAGACGATAAATATAGAGCATACGCAAATTCTTTAACCCTGATACAACCTTCTATAAATGAAAGTTTTTCAATAGTAATTATGGAATCTTGGGCTGTTGGAACACCAGTTATCGTAAATGATAAATGTGAAGTAACTAAAAATTTTGCAATAGAGTCAAATGGAGGATTATATTTTAACAATTATTTTGAATTTGAAGAAATCTTGAAATTTTATATTAATAATCCAAATATAGCAAATAAAATGGGACAAAATGGAAAAGAATATGTCTTTAAAAATTTTGATAGAGAAATTGTTACAAAAAAATATATTGATTTCTTTAAAGAGTTAGTAGGTGAGAAAGATTAAGATAATACAAGTTTTACCAACAATTAGTTATGGAGATGCTGTTAGTAATGATGCGATAAATATTGATAAATTTTTAAGAAAGAATGGATATAAAACGGAAATTTATGCTGAAAATATAGATAAAAAATTAAGAGGTAAAGTTTTTAAAATAAGTAAATTAAAAAAAGTAAATAAGAATGATATTTTGATTTATCATAAATCTACTGGGACAGATTTGAGCTTTTTATTAGAAAGATATAAATGTAAAAAAGTTATGAGATACCACAATATTACTCCAGGAAAGTATTTAGAAAAGTATAATAAATATTTGTATAACTTAGTAGAATATGGAAGAAAAGGACTGGAACATGCAAGCAGATATTTTGATTATAGTTTAGCTGTTTCTGATTACAATAAAAGTGAACTTGATGAACTAAAATATAAAAATACAACCACATTACCTATATTAGTTCCATTTGAAGATTACAAAAAAGAGCCTGATAAGAAAGTTATAAAAAAATATTCAGACAGAAAGAAAAATATATTATTTGTAGGAAGAATTGCTCCTAATAAAGCACAAGAAGATGTAGTAAAGTCATTTTACTATTATAAAAAATATGTCAATAAAGATTCTAGATTAATTTTGGTTGGAAATGATAATGGATTTGAGAATTATTCAGATTTATTAAAAAAATTAGTGAAAGAATTGGGATTGGAAAATGATGTTGTGTTTCCAGGACATATAAAATTTGAAGAAATTTTAGCTTTTTATAAAGTAGCAGATTTATTTTTGTGTATGAGTGAGCATGAAGGATTTTGTGTACCGTTAGTTGAAAGCATGTTTTTTGAAGTTCCGATTTTGGCTTATAATAGTAGTGCTATAAAAGATACTTTGGGAAATAGTGGAGTAATTGTAAATAAAAAAGATTATTTCTTAATATCAGAATTAATGAATTATATTCTTTCAGATGAAAATGTTAAAAAAGAAATAATCAAGAATCAAAATAAAAGGCTTGAGGATTTTCAATTGGAAAAAGTTGAAAAACAATTATTGGGATTTATTAAGCGAATAGGTGGATAGTATGAAAAAAAAGATTTTATTTGTTGTTCAGAGATATGGTTTGGAAGTTAATGGTGGAGCAGAACTGCATTGCCGACAATTAGCTGAAAGACTTAAAGATGAATATGATGTATCAGTTTTAACAACTTGTGCAATAGATTATGTCACATGGAAAAACGAGTATAAAGAAGGAATAGAACATATAAATGGTGTTAAAGTTATAAGAAAAAAAGTTGATTTTGAAAGGAATCAAAAAAAATTTAATAAAATATCTGCAAAATTAAATAATGAAAAAGATAATATAAATTTAGGAATAGAATGGCAAGAAGCTCAAGGTCCTCATTCATCAGAATTGATAAAATATCTTGAAGATCATAAAGATGACTATGATGTCATTATTTTCCTTACATATTTGTATTATACAACTTATTTTGGATTAAAAGTTGCACCAGAAAAAAGCATATTAATTCCTACGGCTCATGATGAACCACCAATATACTACAGTATTTTTAATGAAACTTTCAATTTACCAAAAGCAATATTGTATTCAACTACAACAGAAAGAGATTTTGTAAATAAAAGATTTAAAAATGATTATATAGAAAGTGATATAGTTGGTTTAGGTGTAGATATTAATGAAAATGCACAAGATATTGATTTAGAAAAAACTTTTGATATAAAAGATGACTATGTTGTTTATATAGGTAGAATTGATGAATCTAAAGGCTGTAAAGAGATGTTTGAATATTTTTTAGAATATAAAAAAATATACAATAGTAATTTGAAATTAGTATTAGCTGGAAAAAGTGCTATGGAAATACCTGGAAATAAAGATATAGTTACTTTAGGGTTCGTATCTGAAGATGAAAAGGTCAATTTAATCAGGAAATCCAAATTATTGATATTACCTTCAAAATTTGAGAGTTTATCATTATCTACTTTAGAAGCAATGTATTTAAAAGTTCCTGTTTTATTGAATGGAAAATGTGAAGTTTTGAAACAACATGCTATTTTAAGTAATGGTGGGTTGTATTATGAGAATAAATGGGAATTTATAGAAACATTGGACTATTTGATTAGAAATTCTAAAATTGCTGAGAGAATGGGAGAAAATGGGAGAAAATATGTAGATGTGAATTATAAGTGGGATGTTATCATTGAAAAATTAAAAAAAAATATTGAAAATCTGATTATGATTTAGAAAAGAGGTATAAAATTTTGAAAAGAGAAAAAATATTAAAAGAATTAATTATTGTATTTATTTTAACTTTAATATTAACAGGAATAATTCTCAAAATAAATTATATGAAATTTGAAATCCCTCCAGCTTACATTGGAGATGGATGGTATTTATCATATAATGTTAAAAATATCCAAGATTTTGGATGGTGGTTTAAAAACCCTAATGTAGGAACACCTTTTGGAGCAGATTTATACGATTATCCGTTTTATTTTGATAGTTTATTTTTATTTGTATTTAAAATAATATTATGTTTCTGTAAAAGTTGGGGAAAAGCAATAAATATATTTTATATTGGAATTTTTCCATTAACTTCAGTAACAAGTTATTACACTATGAGAAAATTAAAAATTAATAAATTAATATCTTTTTTAGGCTCTCTATGTTTTACATTTTTACCGTATAGATTTTTTAGAGGTGCAGCGCATTTTTATTTATCTTGTTATTTTTTTATACCATTAATGTTTTTATTTTTATATAATTTTCAAATAAATACTAAAGAATTTAAATTTAAAGAATTTACAAAAAACAAAAAGAATATTTATATAGTGTTATTTTTATTTTTAATTTCAATTAGCGGTATATACTACACTTTTTTCTTCTGCTTTTTTTTATTTATTTCTTTTATTACAAAAATAGATTTTAAAAACAGAAATAAATTAAATAGTTTTTATGAAATTATGTACTATTATGCGATTATATTATTTTCTATTATCTTAGTTTATATTCCAGGATTTATACACAAGATAACTAATGAAAAGAATTTAGAAGCTCCGATCAGATTTGCTAAAGAAGCAGATATGTATTCTTTAACAATAGCAAGACTGTTTATTTCATCTAAATATCAACAAATGATAGGATTTCATAAACTGAAATCATCATTAGAAGATTATTTGCAATATTTACCAAGAGGAGAAGGTACAGGAGTTGAATATTTAGGAATAATAGGAATAGTGGGGATACTATATTTATTGTTAATATTGTTTAAAAAAAACACTAAATATAATATGAAGATAAATTTATTAAAAAATCTTAATATATCAGCAATATTGTTGGGAACTTCATCAGGATTTGGACTATTATTTGCCATAATAGTTTCTCCACAAATAAGAGCATACAATAGAATTTCGGTTTTTATTGCTTTTTTTGGAATTTTAACAGTTTGTATTTTATTAAATAACTTTTATAAAAATATAAATAATAATTTTTATAAAAAAATATTTACAATTATTATAATAATTATATTTGGTTTAACAATTTTAGAGCAAATTCCAAATAATATAACATATAAAGATTCAAGAAAAACGTACATTAAAGAATTTAATAGTGATAAGAAATTTGTTCAGAATATAGAGAAAACACTCGGAAAGGAAGGAATGGTGTATCAATTTCCTTATCATAAATTTCCAGAAGGGGGTCTTGGTCCACAAGATTATCAATTATTTAAAGGATATTTTCATTCTAAAAATTTAAAATGGAGTTTTGGAGGATATAGAGGTAGAAAATCAGATATGTGGAATAGAGATGTAGCTAATCTTCAAATAGAACAATTATTAAAAAAAATTTCCATAGTAGGTTTTAATGGAATTTATTTAGATCGTTCAATGTATAAAAATAATGAATATATTAATATTGAAAATAAAATTAAACAAATTACAGGAGTAAATCCTTGTATAAGTGATGATAAAAAATTAGTATTTTTTGATTTAAGAAATTATAGTAATATGATAAAGAGTCATTATACTTCCGAGCAACTTATTAAGGAAAGAAACAAGAATCTGTTAATAATATCTGAGCAAGGTATTTATTCGTTAGAAATTGAAAAGGATAAAAAATGGAGATGGACTGAAAAAGATTTTGAATTTATAATTTCAAATCAGAATCCAAATTCAGAATTTTCTTTAGAAGCAGATATGTTTTCCGGGTATCCTCAAGATTCTGAACTATTGATTGATTATAATGGAAAAAAACAAAAAATAATAATTAATGATAAAGGAACTAAGTTAAAGTTAAATTATAAATTATCTATAGGAAAAAATATCATAAAATTTACTACAAATGCTCCAAAAATAAATGCACCTGGTGATAATAGAAAAATGTATTTAAGATTTGAAAATTTGAAAATAAATGAATAATAATTATAGGAGGCAAATAATGAAGGTAGTTATATTGGCTGGGGGATTAGGAACAAGATTAAGTGAAGCAACTCATGCGATTCCAAAACCAATGGTAGAAGTTGGTGGGAAACCAATGTTGTGGCATATTATGAAAATTTATTCACATTATGGATTTAATGAATTTGTAATTTGTTGTGGATATAAAGGAAATGTAATAAAAGAATATTTTTTAAATTATTTTTCACGTATGAGTGATATTACAGTAAATTTAAAAAATAATGAAGTTGAGGTACATAAATCTGATAGTGAAGATTGGAAAGTGACATTGGTTGATACAGGAGCAAGTACTTTGACAGGTGGAAGAGTAAAAAGAATACAAGAGTATATTGGTAATGAAACATTTTTACTTACTTATGGTGATGGAGTGGCAGATGTTAATATAAAAGAACTTGTTGAATTTCATAAAAAAAAAGGTGGGAAATTGACAGTTACAGCATATCAGCCACAAGGGAAATTCGGTTCGCTAAATATATCTGAAGATAGTAATGTGAACAGTTTTACAGAAAAACCTGCTGGAGATAATATGTGGATAAATGCTGGATATTTTGTGTGTGAACCAGAAGTATTTGACTATATTACTCATGGAGATGAAACTGTATTTGAAAAAGAACCATTGGAAAATTTAGCAAAAGATGGGAAAATGAGAGCATTCAAACATACAGGATTTTGGAAACCTATGGATATTCTAAGAGATAACAGAGAATTAAATTCAATGTGGGAAAATAATAAAGCTCCTTGGAAAGTATGGGAATAAGAAAGGAGAAGAGTGATGGAATACTTTAATAATGTTTATAAAAATAAAACAGTATTAGTTACAGGGCATACAGGTTTTAAAGGTTCTTGGTTGTCTATTTGGTTAAGAGAATTGGGAGCAAATGTAATTGGTTATGCACTTGATCCTTATACTGAAAAAGATAATTTTGTACTTACAAAATTGGAAAATAAAATAACGGATATTCGTGGTGATGTTAGAGATAAAGAACATTTAGAAAAAGTTTTTGAGCAATATAAGCCAGATTTTGTTTTTCACCTTGCAGCACAGCCTTTAGTTAGGTTATCTTATGATCAGCCAGTTGAAACTTATGAAGTAAATGTAATGGGAACAATTAATGTTATGGAATGTATAAGAAAAACACCTGAAACTAAAGTGGGAATAATGATAACAACTGATAAGTGTTATGAAAATAAAGAACAAATTTGGGGATATAGAGAAAATGAAGCATTTGGAGGGTATGATCCATATTCTTCTTCCAAAGGTGCAGCAGAAATTGCAATAAGTTCTTGGAGAAATTCATTTTTTAATTCTAAAGATTATGAAAAACATAAAAAAAGTATAGCTAGTGTAAGAGCAGGTAATGTTATAGGTGGTGGCGATTGGTCATTAGATAGGATAATTCCTGATTGTATAAGAGCTTTGGAAAAAGGGGAAGCAATAAGCATAAGAAACCCAAAGGCTATAAGACCTTGGGAACATGTTTTAGAGCCTTTGAGTGGATATTTGTTGTTAGGGCAAAAAATGTATGAAGCCCCATCTAAATATTGTGAAGGTTGGAATTTTGGTCCAAATCTTGATTCAATTGTTCCTGTTTGGGAAATTGGAGAGAAAATAATAAAATATTATGGTTCAGGGAGATTAGAAGATAAATCTAAAAAAGGTGAACTTCATGAAGCGAAACTATTAGCTTTGGATATTACAAAGGCACGATTTAATTTAGGGTGGAAACCTAGATGGGATATTGATAAGGCTATAGAGAAAACAGTGGAGTGGTATAAAGAGTATAGTAATGAAAATGTTTATAAATTGTGTGTGAAACAAATAAAAGAATTTATAGGAGAATAAGATGAAAGAGAAAGTTTTGATAACTGGAGCGGCAGGATTTGTTGGTGCAAATTTGGTTAGAGGTCTTTTAAAAGAGAATAAATATGAAATACATATATTAACACGTAAAAGTAGTAACTTATGGAGATTGAAAGATATTTACTCTAAAATTATAGATCATAAAGTAGATATTTTAGATAGAGAAAAATTATTCGAAGTTGTGAAAGAAATAAATCCTAAGAAAATTTGCCATCTAGCAATATATGGAGGTTATCCTTTTCAAAAGGATGATAAAAAAATAATAGATACAAATTTTACAGGAACAATAAATTTATTAGATGCTTTAAAAGAAGTGGATTATGATTGCTTTATTAATACAGGTAGTTCATCAGAATATGGAGAAAAAAAAGAACCTATGAAAGAAACTGATATATGTGAACCAAATACAGTGTATGGTGTAGCAAAAGTAGCTTCAACAATGTATTGTAATTATATAGCTAAAACAGAAAATAAAAATATAGGAACATTAAGACTTTTTTCTATTTATGGAGATTATGAAGAAAAAGGAAGACTAGTGACAACATTATTTACTGATTTAATAAATCAGAAAGATGTTAAATTAGGAAATCCTGAAGCTGTTAGAGATTTCGTTTATGTTAAGGATGTAGTTAATGCTTATAAAATAATTTTAGATAATCCTCAAAAATTAAAGGGGAAAATATATAATATATGCTCAAATAAACAAACAAGTGTCAAAGAAATGGCAGAAAAAATAAAAATAATACTAAATTCAGAAAAAAAATTAAATTTCTCAACTTTAGCGGGTAGAAGTTTTGATACTAAAGTATGGGTTGGAAATAATAGTTTATTTAGAAATGATTATGGTTGGGAGCCTTTATTATTAGAAAAAGGATTAGAAAAAGCTTCACAATGGTTTACAAAAAATATAAATTTGTATAAGGAGGAGAATTAAAATGAAAGATTTAAAAATTATTTCAAATGAAGCCAGAAAAAAAATAATGAATATGAAATATCGTTCAAAAAGTTCTCATATAGGAGCAGCATTTTCTGTACTTGATATTTTAGTCTATTCTTATTTTAAAGGTTTGAATATTACAAAAGAAAATTTAGATGATAATAATAGAGATAGATTAATTTTGAGTAAAGGGCATGCAAGTGCCGCTATTTATACAACTTTATCATTAAGAGGTTTCTTAGAAGAAGAAAAACTGGAAAAATATTACTGTAATGACGGGGAATTGCCAGGACATATTGATATGACGGTTTCAAATTCTTTAGACTTGAGTACAGGGTCATTAGGACATGGATTGTCGGTTGCTACAGGGATGGCTTTAGCAATGAAAATAGATAAAGTCAATAATAGAATAGTTGTTATAATGGGAGATGGAGAAATTGATGAAGGTAGTGTTTGGGAAGCAGCAACGTTTATTTCTAAGGAGAATTTAAAAAATATTTTTATTTTTATTGATTGTAATGGATTACAAGGATATGATAGAACAGAAGATATATTTAAATTTGAAAAAAATAAAAATATGTGGAAAGCTCTTGAATTTGAAGTAATTGAAATAAATGGTCATAACTTTGAAGAAATTGAAAAAGCATATAAATATAAAAGTGATAGACCTATTGTAGTATTAGCTAAAACTATAAAAGGTAAGGGAGTTTCATTTATGGAAGACAAGTTAGAATGGCATTATAAATCTCCTAATTTAGAAGAATTAAAAGCTGGATTGAAGGAATTGGAGGAAGAAATAAAATGAGAACAACTTTTGTAAACGAATTAATGAAATTGGCAGAAAAAGATGAAAGAATTGTATTAATAACTGGGGATATGGGTTTCTCAATGTTTGAAAAATTTAAAGAAAAGTTTCCTGATAGATATTATAATGCTGGAATAGCAGAACAAAATATGGTAGGTATGGCTGCTGGACTTGCTCTACGCGGGAAAAAGCCATATGTTTATTCAATAATTCCTTTTTTAATAATGAGAAGCTATGAACAAGTAAGAGTGGATGTTTGTTATCATGAATTAGATGTTAAATTTATAGGTTCTGGCGGAGGAGTATCGTACGGACATTTGGGAGCAACTCATCATGCTACGGAAGATATAAATTTAATGAGAGGACTTCCTAATATAGAAATTATTGCTCCTGGAGATCCGTATGAAGCTAAAAATGCAGTTGATAAATCATATTTAAATAAAAAACCTACGTATATAAGATTATCTAAAAATAAAGATCCTTTTTTACATAAAAATTTAAAAGATGAAGATTTTGAAATAGGAAAAGCAATCTGTATGAAAAAATCAGGAAATATTGCAATAATAGCAACAAGCAATATGTTAAATCAAGCTGTGGAAGTATCTAATGAATTGGATAATTTAGGAATAAAAAATTCTCTTTATAGTTTTCATACTATAAAACCTATGGATAAAGAAACTTTAGATAAAATATTTAAAAATTATAAATATATTGTAACAATGGAAGAACATAATATTATAGGTGGATTATATGGAGCAATTATGGAAGAATATGGAAAAGGTGTTATAAATGATTATTCAATAGAAAAAGTTTTACCTATTGCAATTAATGATAAATTTTCACATCATGTGGGAGATCAAAATAATATAAGAAAATATTTTGGAATAGATAAAGATAGCGTAATAAATAAAATAAAAGAAATATTGAAATAAAAAGGAGTTTACTATGAAAAAAATAAGTATTGTAATTCCTACATACAATGAAATTGATAATATAGCTCTTTTAGTTTCAGAATTAACAGAAATATTAGAAAAAGAATTGTCAAATTATAATTATGAAATAATAGTTATCGATAATTATTCAACTGATGGAACAAGAGATGAAATAAGGAAATTGTGTGCACTAAATAAAAATGTAAAAGGAATTTTAAATGCTAAAAATTTTGGCCAATTAAATTCTCCCTTTTACGGAATAACTCAAATAACTGGTGATGCTGTAATTTTAATGTGTGCTGATTTTCAAGATCCACCTAGAATGATTTTAAATTTTGTAAAAGAATGGGAAAATGGTTATAAGATTGTTATAGGAATAAAAAATAAAAGTAAAGAAAGTAAATTTATGTATCTGGCTAGGACAATGTATTACAAAATGATTGATAAAATGGCTGATATAAAACATATAGAACATTTTACAGGTTTTGGACTATATGATAAAAAATTTATTGATGTGTTAAGAAGATTGGATGATCCAACACCCTATTTAAGAGGAATTGTTGCTGAATTAGGGTTTACAAGAAAAGAAATACCTTATGAACAGCAACAAAGAAAATTTGGAAAAACAAAAAATAATTTCTTTTCATTATACGATGTAGGAATGTTAGGAATAACATCTTATACAAAAATAATATTAAGATTAGCCACATTTATAGGTTTTTTTGTTGGTGTTATTAGTTTCTTTTTATCTATAATATATTTAATTTTAAAACTAATATATTGGGATTCGTATCCGGCAGGAACAGCACCAATTTTAATAGGAATGTTCTTTTTAGGAAGTTTACAATTATTTTTCATAGGTATTTTAGGGGAATATATTATGAATATAAATACAAAAGTTTTAAAAAGACCATTAGTTGTTGAAGAAGAAAGAATTAATTTTGATGAGGGAATAAAATGATAAATTTAATAAAAAAATTATTCTATAAATATGAAAAATTTATAAAGTTTGCAATAGTTGGTTTTGGAAATTTATTTATTTCTCTTGTTACTTATTATCTGTTAGTATTTTTTTCTATTAATTATCAGATAGCGAACATTGGAGGATTTATAACAGGAAGTTTGAATGGTTATATTTGGAATAGAGTATGGGTATTTAAAAATTCAAAAAAAAATTTATCATCTATTGTAAAATTTTATTTATCTTATTTAAGTACCTGGTTATTAAGTGCTATTTTATTGTATATTTGGATTGAAGTTTTCAATATATCAGATAAAATTGCTCCAATTATAAATGTAGTTATAACTACTCCAATTAATTATTTATTGAACAAGTATTGGGTATTTAAAAAAATAAAAAAAGCATATAATGAGGAAAGGTAGTTTTCAGATATGAAATTTAATTTAAATAAGATAACAAACAGGAAATTATTAGTTATATCTGTTTGTACTTTTATATTGTGTTTAGTCCCTTATATTTGTTCGAGTGGGTATATGAGTGATGATGTCGCTAATATAAATGTCAGCGGAATAAAATATTTTTATAGTCTTTTTGGATTTACAATATATATTATAAAAAAATGGATGAAATTAGGTCGTTTTTATCCTTTTGCTTTTTATAGTTATTATTTTTTTGATTTTATACAATCACGTTTGATCTATAAAATAATAATTTTATTAACAACAGTAATTGATGCATTGTTAATTTATAAAATTATAAAAAAAATTTTAGATGAAAAAACAGCAATTATAAGTTTAATTATTTTTCCTCTTTTCTGTACTTTAAGTGCAACTTATATACCGCCATTGTATTCTCAACATATGTTAATACAAATTATGTTTGCAGAATGTTTATTAGCACTCTATTTAACAATATCATACATGGAAGAAGGTAAAATTTGGAAAATTGTTATAGCTTCTCTCTTATATGCTTTTGCGTTATGTACATATGAAATTAGTTTTACATTCATATTTTTATTTGTTTTAATTTATTTTTACTTTAATAAGAGTAATTCAATTTGGCCTATATATTTTGTATTTATTAGTATAACTACAGTTAATATATTTTTACGTTTATTTATGGTTGAGAGAATTTCACATACTAAAGTTAATCTTAATTTTATAATTGTATTGAAAACTTTTTTTTCACAACTTACTGGAAGTTTTCCAATAATAAGATATTTTGTTGAAACTAAAGAAAAAGGACTTTTTATTTTTCAGATTTCATGGTGGGAATCATTAATAATTTTCTTTTGGTGTCTGGTTACAGGACATATTATTTATCATAGTTCATTAGATAATAAAAAGAACCAAAAAAGAAATTTAATATTTCTAACTATTTTTGGTGCTTATTTAACTTTCGCTCCAGCAGCTTTAACATCATTGTCACAAGCTCACCAAGGAGAGATTTCTTTAGGAATAGGTTACTTTACTTTTTTAATAAGTTCATTTGGAATGGCAATTCTTCTTTCTGTAATAATTCAATTATGTAACAATAAAAAAATAGTATTAATAGTCATTTTACCAATAATGTTGATATCAGGAACATTAAACAGTATTAACGCTCGAGTTACAATAGAGAAATATTATAGAAATACTGCTATAAGAGATTTAATAAAAAGAAGTGTAAAAAATAACATCCTAAGTGATATTACTGATAATGATATTATTATTGACTCAACAAAAGAAATAACACATACTTATTTAACATCGATGTATTCTAAATTTGCACATAGGAAAATACATGTAATATCAGAAGATGAGTATATAAATTCAGATAGAAAAAATATAAAGATTTCTTTTTTTGATGAGTATTTTCATGATTTTAACATAAAAGGAAAAATTTATAGAGTGGAATACAAATTATTATAAAATAATCGTGGAATATTTGTTTTGAGAGAAGTGGATTCTAATTTATTACCTTTGAATAATACAAAAATTTATTTGGATAAAGGTGTAAATATTGATTGGAAAAGAGATTTAGAATTTTCTAAAAGAAATATTAAGGAAATTGAAAAATATGTAGTGACAGGAAAAGGAGATACATCTAATGAAGTTACAATTACAAATGGCAAACGTGTATTAATTGTAATGAAATTAGAAGGTAAGTATCGTAGAGGAATTCTTAAACTTGGTATTTATGATATTTGGAAAAATAAACAAAAAATAAGTATATATGCTAATAATGAAAATATTTATAATGATATCATAGAAGGAAGAGATTTAAATATTAAAACAAAAAGTTTCAATATTCCAGAAGACAGGAAAATTTATATTGAAATTTTTATTCCTAATGCAACTTCTCCTAAAGAAGAAAAAATTAATTCTGATG
Organism: Leptotrichia sp. oral taxon 417; assembly: GCF_013394865.1. NCBI lineage: Bacteria > Fusobacteriati > Fusobacteriota > Fusobacteriia > Fusobacteriales > Leptotrichiaceae > Leptotrichia > Leptotrichia sp. oral taxon 417. The sequence continues at coordinate 203,648 of NZ_JABXYV010000001.1, forward strand.
AACGAATAATGGGATTTTCTATAAAAAATATAGAAATTGAAAGTAAGAAGTAGTATACATACATTTTATTATAAAGAAAGAATATAAAAAATGAAAAAAATAATAATAATATCCGCTATCAATTTCAGTGAAGGCGGACCTTTAACAATCTACAAAGAATGCTTAAAATATCTTCAGGAAAATTTTCTTGAAGAATACAGAATAATAGCTTTAGTTCATGATAAAAGCTTATTTTTAGAATATAAAGAAAAAATAGAATTTATTGAATTTAATGATTCTAAAAAAAGTTATTTAAAAAGACTATACTATGAATATATTTTTTTTAAAAAGTTATCAAAAAAAATAAAACCGTATTTATGGTTTTCATTGCACGATATGACACCTAATATAATAGCTGATAAAAGAGTTGTGTATTGTCATAATCCAATGATGTTTTATAAAATGACAAAAGAAGAAAGAAAAAAATCGTTTAAATTGTTTCTTTTTTCAAAATTCTATAAATATCTTTATAAAATAAATATAAAAAAGAATAATTATATTATTGTGCAACAGGATTGGATAAGGGAGAGATTTAAAAAAGTTTTTAAAGTAAAAAATATTATTGTTGCACATCCTGAAGTTAATTTAAAGGATTTAAAAATAAATCAAAATATAAAAATTAAGAAAAATAGTTTTTTATATCCTTCATTTCCTAGAATTTTTAAAAATTTTGAAGTCATTTGTAAAGCTGTTGAAATATTAGAAAATAAAAATATTGAAAATTTTAAGGTATATTTGACAATAGATGGAAGTGAAAATATTTATTCAAAGGAAATTGTTGAAAAATATGGCTGTTTAAAATGTATTGAATTTATTGGATTACAAACAAGAGAAAATTTGATGAAATATTATAGTAAAATAGAAACAGTGATATTCCCTTCTAAACTAGAAACTTGGGGATTGCCTATTTCAGAAGCGAAGGCATTTGGTAAAAATATAATTTTGGCAGATTTGGAATATGCGCATGAAACACTGGGAACTTATGAAAAAGTGATGTTTTTTGGGCCTGATAATGCTGAAAAATTAGCTGAAAAGATGGAAATGTTGATAAATGATGATGAAAATATGAAAAATATAGAATTTGATGGAAATTTTGAAAAAAATATTGAAAAACCATTTTGTAAAAATTGGAAGGAATTATTTGATATTTTACTTTTGGATAATAGATAATTTATTTAAATTATCACAAATAATTTTTTATAAAATATAGAAAGAAGTTTAAAAAAGAGTATGGGAAAAGATAAAATTGTTATATATTTTGGATTTAATAATCCACTTATATATAAACGTGGAGTAGAAAATGTTATATTATCTCAATCTATGGCATTGCCAGAAAATGTAAAAAAATATTATTTATTTTTTGGTGAAAAAGATGAGGAATTTTTGTGGAATGATATAAAATGTATATCAATAATGCATGATTTATTTAGATTTTTTAAATTAAATACATTTTTAAATAAATTGTGTAGAAATGCTGAATGTGTTATTCATTCTCATAATTATTTGATGAGTTTTTTTCTTTTGAAAAAAACAGATATATTTACTGTTCATGATGGGCTTTTTTATTTATCATCCCAAACCAATCATAGATTTAAAAATATTTTTAAATTTATTGAAAAAGCAGTCTATAAAAAAAGTAAATTAGTGCATTTTATATCGAAATTTACAAAAGAAGAATCACTTTATAATAAAGATAACTTTATTATTATTTATAACACTACTCCACTTGAAAAAGTAAAAGTAAAATTTGAAAAAGAGAACTGGGATTCTAAAAAAGTAAAAATATTTACAGTAAGAAGTATTGAAGAAAGAGTAAATTTAGAATTACTTATTGAACTTGCCCAAAGAAATAAAGATTTTGAAATAAAGGTTTCTGGAAAAGGACCTTTGATTGAAAAATATAGAGATGAAATAAAAAATAAAAAATTAGATAATATTGAATTAATGGGATTTTTAGAAGATGAAAAAATAAGACAATATTATAAAGACTGTGATATTGTTACAGTTTTGGCAAAATATGGGGAAGGTTTTGGACTTCCTATTATTGAAGGATATTTGCATGATAAGCCTGTCTTTGCTTCAAATGTATCGGCAATTCCTGAAGTTATTATTAATAAGGAATTTTTAGTAGAGAATGATGTTATAAATTTAGAAAATAAAATTTTAAATTATTTAAAAAAGAATAAAAGTTATAATTTTGAAGAATACTATTATAGTAATTTTGGAAATGATGTGATAAGAGATAAATATTTTAAATTGTACAATCATACTTTAAAGTAAAGTAATTTAAATATGGAATTATAAAAAAGGAGTTATATAAATATGGAAAGAAAAAAAATTTCACTTGAAATTCAGTGGGCTGTAGGACCTAAAACAGGAGTTGGCTGGTATATTTTTAATATTGTAAAAGGATTGGTTCAAAATAATAAGAATGATTATACTGGTGAATTTATAAATTTTATGAATAGGCATAATGTCAAGGAACAAATTAATTATGATATAAAAATAAAGCAAAATAAATTTATTTCATATAGAATTTATAGCATTTTAACTCAAAAATTAAAAATAAGCCATAATTTTTTGATGAATACAAAATCTGATATATATCATTTTTTTAATTTTATAATTCCTAAAAATATAAAAGGAAAAGTAATTGTTACAATTTACGATACTGTATTTTTTTCTGCACCTGAAACTATGGGTGGTATGAAAACTATTAGCGAATATAAATATGCTGCTGAAAGATCTGATTTAATTATAACTATTTCTGAAAGTGCTAAAGCTGATATTATTAAACATTTTAATATAGATGAAAAAAAGATAAAAATTGTAACTCCTGGAATTGATTTACAAAAATATTCTTACAAATATTCTAAATCTGAACTTGAAAATATTAGAAAGAAGTATAATTTGCCAAAAAATTATATTTTATATTTGGGAACAATTGAACCCCGAAAAAATATTGAAAGAATTGTGAAAGCATTTAAAAAATATAAAAAGGAAATTAATGATGATTTAAAACTTGTGATTGTGGGAAGAAAAGGCTGGAAATATGATAATATTATGAAACTGATTGAATCAATGGGAACGGATATTATAATTACTGGATATATTGATGAAGAAGATAAGGTTCCTATTTATAAGCTTGCACAGATTTTTGTTTTTCCATCTTTATATGAAGGTTTTGGAATGCCGATATTAGAGGCTATGGCATCAAAAACACCGGTAATCACATCAAATATTTCTTCAATGCCTGAAGTAGCAGGAAATGCTGGAATATTGGTAGATCCTTTTAATGAAAATGAAATTTTTGAAGCATATAAAAAAATTTTATCAGATGATGAACTAAAAAAAGAAATGGTGCAAAAAGGATTGGAACAGGCAAAAAAATTTGAGTGGAAAAAATCTGTAGAAATGCTTGAAAAGATTTATGAGGAAATATAGTAGACTTAAAATAAAATATGGAAAGGTAAAATATGGAAAAATCATTTTATGAATTGTGGAAATTGGGAATTAATTTTATTAAAACAAAAATATTTTTTCCAAAAGCTAGGTTAATTCGATTTCCTTTTGATATAAGAGGAAAAAAGTATATAAAATTTGGAGAAAATTTTACAACTGGAACTGGCTGCAGAATTGAAGCATATAATTTTCAAGATTCACATAATGCTAAAAGTATAAAAAATAAAAATACACCTCAATTAATAATAGGAAATAATGTTCAAATTAACGATTATGTCCATTTGTCATGTGCAAATTCATTAATTATAGGAGACAATGTACTGATAGCAAGCAAAGTTTATATTTCTGACTTAAATCATGGAAATTATTCATTTTCAAAAGACTTTGAACATTCTAATCCTGAAGAAATTGCAAAGGAAAGAAGAATTTTTACAAAACCAGTAAAAATTTGTGAAAATGTATGGCTTGGAGAAAATGTATCTGTATTGCCAGGAACAGTAATTGGAAAAAATTCTATAATTGGAGCAAATTCTGTTGTTTCTAAAAATATTCCAGAAAACTGCATTGCTGTTGGAAATCCAGCAAAAGTAATAAAAAAATACAATTTTGAAACTAAAAAATGGGAAAAAATATAAAAATTTTGAAAATATTTAAATTGTTTGATTAAACTTAAGATGTTATAATCTTACTAATTAAAAAAAGAGTGGAGGATTTTGTATGTATGACTTTACAGCTTGTATAGTGACTTATAATACTGACCAAAAGGAATTAACTCAAATCATAGGTTGTTTTCAAAAAACAAAATTAAAATTTAAACTATGGATATCAGATAATTCTGAAAAAGATACTTTGAGAAATTTTATAAAAAATTTTTCAGATGATAGAATAGAATATATCTTTAATAATTCAAATAATGGATTTGGATCAGGTCATAATATTGTGTTAAAAAAATTAATGGATGATAATTTTAAAGAAAAAGCAGAATTTCATATAATATTGAATGCTGATATAATTTTTGAAGAAAATACTATTGAAAAAATGATTGATTATATGAGAAAAAATCCTGAAATTGGGCAGATAGGACCGAAAATATATGAATCCAGTGGAGAAGTAAATAAATCTTGCAGGTTATTGCCTACACCATTAAATTTAATATTTAGAAGATTTTTTCCAATAAAATCTATTGTAGATAAAATGGATTATAATTATGAGATGAGATGGTGTGATTATAATTCAATAATGGAAGTTCCAATTCTATCTGGATGTCTTATGTTTATAAGAACAGATATTTTGAAAAATGTTGGAATGTTTGATACTAGATATTTCATGTATATGGAAGATTATGATTTGTGTAGAAGAATTGGACAAAAATACAAAATAATATTTTATCCTGAAGTAAAGATAATTCATAAACATGGAAAAGCATCCTATAAAACACGAAAAATGATGATTGCACATATAAACTCAGCTATAAAATATTTTAATAAATGGGGATGGTTTTTTGATAAGGAAAGAAAAACAAGAAATAAGGAATGTATAAAAAGATATAAAAAATAATTTATTTGGTAAATGATTAGGAGAATAAATGAAACAAAAGGTTTTAGTAACAGGAGCTAATGGATATATAGGAAAAAATGTTATAAATTATTTGTTAAATAATAACATTGAAGTAGTAGCTGCTGATATTTCTTTAGATAAAATAAATGATAAAGTAAAAAAAATAGAAGCTAATATATTTGAAAATACTGACTATCTTTTTTCTAATTTGGAAAATGTAGGGACTTGTATTCATTTAGCATGGCGTAATGGATTTGTACACAATTCTATTACTCATCTTGAAGATATTTCATTACATTATAAATTTTTAAAGAAAATACATGAATTTGGTATAAAAAATATAAATGTTATAGGAACTATGCATGAAATTGGATACTGGGAAGGAGAAGTTGATAACAATACTAGTACTAATCCTATTTCTTTTTATGGTATAGCAAAAAATAGTTTGAGACAATCTTTGAAAATATTAGAAGAGAGCGATAAGGAATTATTAATAAAATGGCTTAGAGTATTTTATATACAAGGTGATGATAGGAATAATAATTCTATTTTTTCTAAAATATTACAAAAAGAAGAAGAAGGTGCTAAAACTTTTCCATTTACTACAGGAAAAAATAAATATGACTTTATTAATATAGAGATATTAGCAGAGATGATTTCAAAAGCGGCTTTACAAACTGATATAACTGGAATTATAAATTGCTGTTCCGGTAAACCTGTAAGTTTAAAAGAAAAAGTTGAATCATTTTTAAAAGAAAATAACTTAAAAATAAAATTAGAGTATGGTGTATTTCCAGATCGAGCTTATGATTCTCCTGCCATATGGGGAAATAATAATATAATATCAGAAATAATAAAAAAAGAATTTTTATAAAAAAAAAGAGACTGCTAAGAATTTTTCAGCAGTCTTTTAAAATTCAAAATTATTAAAAATTTAAAGTTAAAATTTTTAATTAAATTTTATAGAACTTTAAATTCCAACGAAGAAAATTTCAGTTCATCACTATCTCCTCTAGCAATAATTGAAATTCTGCCTCTTCTATCTACACGTAAAAATCTATATTCCTTTTCTGAAAATTTTCCATTTTTCTGAATTACTATTTTTTTGCCTTTCAAATAACTGTTTTCATTTACTATGTGTAATATGCTTTCCCATTCTCTGTTTAAACTATGGAATTCATTTTCAAAAGTTGAAACGATTTCTTCTATTATGTTTTGTACTGAGTGTTTTTTTCCTGTAATTTCCACAAGTGCGATTGCTTTTTCACGGAATATTCCAAAATCGGTGTTGTTGATGTTTATTCCAATACCGATTATTATGTGATCTCTTACTTTTTCACAAAGAATTCCGCATATTTTTTTGTTTTCATAATAAATGTCGTTTGGCCATTTGAAAGTCAGCTTTTCTTTATTTTCTATATAATTTTTTAGTACTTTATAGACAATATATCCTGTAAAAATTGTAATTTTTTCATCCAGTTCATAATTGTCATTGATACCGAAGGAAAAGAGGGCGGCACCTTCGCTTGAAATCCATGTGCTGTCCCTTTTTCCTTTTCCATCTGTCTGTTTTTTGGCTACGATTACTTCAAATTCTTCGATTCTTAGCTGTCGTCGTAAATATGTATTTGTTGAATTTATTTCATCAAAAAACTTAAATTTCAAAGCTGTACCTCTTTCTGCTTATTTATGTTTAAAATTTAATTTTGTAATTAATTAACTTAATCTTGGGAATATGAATACTCCATAAACTGGGCCTGCATGAGCTCCTATTACCGCCCCGATTTCCCTATTTAATATCAATGAGTTAATTTTTGGATTATTTTCCACTTCTGAATAAATTCTCACAACATTTTCAAGTTCAGTTGGAGTTCCACCCCATCCGCTCATAAGTACGATGCTTTGTTTTTTACTTTCACGTTCAATATATTTTTCAATGTATTTTTGTGCATTGCGTTCACCAAGAACTTTTTTCTCAACTGTAACTTCCCCTTGATTTACAGTCAAGATAGGTTTCATGTTCAATGCTCCAGCTATTGTTGAACTTGCCTTTCCAATTCTTCCACCTTTTTCAAGATATTTCAAGTCTGGAATAATCATAAGAAGCTTACCTTTAGTTCTAAAGTTATTTACCCAGTTGATAATTTCTGTAAAACTTTCTCCCCTTACTGATTTTCCTGCCGCTCCCAGCACAAGGAATCCTTGCAGTAACGAAGCTCCTAAACTGTCGATTAATTCTATGTCATTTTCTCTATTTGTAAGACTTCTTCCAACTTTTGCCGCTTGTATTGTTCCACTTAATTTTGATGATGGATGTATTGAAATAATCTTTTTATATCCTTTTTCAAATAACTTATTATAGGCATTTAAAAAGTCTTGCGGTGATGGCTGAGATGTCTTAATTCTCGCATTATTATCCAACATTTGATGCCAGAATTCTGATTTTGAAATTTCTACACCATCCTTATAAAGTTCCCCATTTATATCAATTCTTAAAGGAACTACCTTTATTGGAAGCCCTTCGATGTCTTCATCTGTCAAATCTGATACAGAATCTGTTAAAATAGCAATTTCAGGCATATTTGGATCTTTATTTTCAATATACAAGTAATAATAGTAATTTTCCTGATTTCCATTAATATTTGCAGTTTTCAATCCTGCCAGTTTTTCTTCAATACTTTTTTGTGAAGCTTCATCCTTTTCATTTCCGCTTACAACAACTGCAGTTATTGTATTTTTAGTTACCAAGTCATCTAATATTGCATCTGCCACTTCTTTTAATGATTTTTTTGCATATTTTATTTTCCCGTTTACAAGCCCGATAAAGTCATCTTTTTCTATTGACAAGTCTTCAATTTTTGTATCTCTTACAGCCTTTGTAATTTCCACGGAATAGTTTCTGGAAGCTGCTTCTTTTAACTCATCAATGTCAGTATCTTTATTTCTTAGAAAATAATATCCGTCAAGCATTGTTTTTGTATCTAGAACAACAACTGTTTTTTTAGATTTTTCAGCTGCCATTTTTGCTGTTGTAATTACATTTTTATTGTTTGGAAGAATGTAAACATTTTCCTTTTCAGTTTTTCCAATGGCATTCAATATTTCCTGAACACTTGGATTTTTACTTTGTCCTCCCAAGATTACCACATCTGCACCAAGTTTTAAAAATTCATCCTTCAAATTTTCAGAATCCGCCAAAATCACAAAGGCTGATTTTGTTTTATCAATTTTTTTATTTGCAAAAATCTTTGCTTCATCCTTTTCACTGAAAATTTGCAAATTATCGTGCTGTAACTTCATATTTTCCACCTTCATTTTTTCCAGCGGTCCATATTCCAATGCGATTTCAATCGCTTTTCCAGGATGGTTTGTATGAATGTGAGTCTTAAACTTTTTAGAAGTTTGTGCAAATACAGCAGAATCTCCCAATTCCAGCACACGTTTTTTATATTCATCTGTATCAAAGTTACCATTTAAAATGATAAATTCAGTACAGTATTGAAAATGTATGCTTTCAGGATCATGATTAATATTTGCTATTGTCTTGTCAAATTCATTTTCCTTAACTTGAGCCTTTTGCAATTCAGCTAGCAGGTTCAATTCAGTTGTAACCTTATAAAATCCCTCAAAAAAGAAAAACAGCCCTTTTCCACCAGCATCAACTACTCCAGCCTCTTTCAATTTTGGAAGCAGTTCAGGCGTTTCATCCACAGCCTTTTTCCCAGCCTCTACAATCTCCTTCAAAAATGCCACCAAATCTTCAAATTTTTCAGCACATTCTGTAGCCTTTTCAGAAATTTTTCTAATAACCGTAAGCATTGTCCCTTCAACAGGTTCACTTACAGCATTATAAGCAGTTTCCTTTGCGCTCACAAGAGCTTCTGCCACATCTTTTGGTAACAGCTTAACTTTTTCACCAATCCCTCTTAAAAACCCTGTGATTACTTGTGACAAAATTGTCCCTGAATTTCCACGAGCTCCCATCAATACAGCCTCTTCAACTACATCTATAAGCTGAGGCATTTTTATTTTTTCATCTGTCTTTTCTTCCAGATCATTTATCATTGAATTTAATGTCATTGACATATTGCTCCCAGTATCTCCATCAGGAACTGGATAAACATTCAGTTCATTTAAAAGCTCCTCATGTTTTGTAACCCATTTTCCACCGCCAATAAACACTAATTTTAGCCTTTTGGCATCCAAATATTTTATTGCCATTATTTCCTCCTAAAAATAATTTTTTATATTTTCTGATTATTTTTTATTTAATTAATAAATTCATTCTAAACCTATTTCCTAAAGATTCATATTTGAGATTTTTTTATAATTTACATTTTCATAGATTATTTTTATGAATAATTGTTTTTTTCTTATTTTCTTAATTAATTTTTTTTAACGTAAGGGCGTCAAACGCCACGCCCTTACAACCCGGCTTACGCAAAACTTTCTTATAAAGAAAAAATAAAACTCGATTTTGAATCAAAGTTATTTTAACACAGATAACTGAATACAATTTAAAATATGTTCCAAAATCTCAAACAGTTATTTTTTCTTTAACGAAATTTTGCTTGATATTTGTTTTAGTTAGATAATCTATTGTAATTGAATTAGAATGTCGTGATTTTTTTGGAATGAAATTGACTGTTTGAGCTTTTTCAAACTTTTTAAATTGTAATTAGTTTAAAAAGTTTATAAGAACTTTTATTAAAAAGCGAGTTTCAATTTCATTTCAAAAAAATGCTTAGACAAGCGGGGATTGTAAAGGGGATGGCGACTGATCCCCTTTACGTTTGAAAAAAAGAAAAATATTAAAAAAAACAAAAAAACAAATATTAATAAAAATAACTTTTGTCAATTTCAAATAAAATTCTTTAATATGAATATTTAAGGTCTTGTTTAATGAAAAAAATTTAATTTATTTTATGATTGATAAAAATTTTTGAAATAAATTTTCTTTTTTTAAAATAACTTCTATAAATTCACGTACTGCCCCTTCACCGCCATTTTTAGTAGAAATAAAATCAGCGATTGATTTTACTTCGTTTGCTCCATCTAGCGGAGTTCCAGAAAAACCGATTCTTTTTATGATTGCCATGTCATTTAGATCATCGCCCATGTAGGCTATTTCTTCTTCCTTTAGTCCTGTTTGATTTATAATTTCATCCAGTATTAAAGTCTTTTCAGAAATTCCCTGGAAAAGGTATTTTATTTTTAGTTTTTCAGCACGTCTTTTTAATAATTCAGATTTTCCACCTGTAATAATTCCAAATTCAATGCCGAGCTTTGGTACATTTACGATGGCATAGCCGTCTTTTACATTGAATTTTTTTAGTTCTTCGCCACTATTTCCAAGATAGATTCCACCATCGGTCAGTGTTCCATCTACATCTAGTAAAATTAATTTTATCATTTTCTCTCCATTTATGTTTACAACTTGTTATTATTATACCACAATATATGGTTGTTATTCAAATTTATTTTGCAAAAAAACTAAACGAGAATATTTAAAGAGTATTTATGGCTAATCTTGAATAAGTTCGATGGTTAAGGGTCTAGGGATACTTCATAATCATATTATTTTTAATTTATATCACAGTATATCTTTATAATAAATTTAATCTTTCATAGAATATTCTTTTAATTAAAATTTTAAAAAAAATATTGACTTTTAGGAAAAATGTGGGATAATACTAGTGTAGGGAAAAAATAATGTTAAATATGCTTTTAGGCAATTATATGGCTAGAATAGAGTAATATTTGTATTAAAGATCATTATTATCGGATTTTTGATACATATTAAAAAAACTGCTGGCTATAAAATTGTAATTTTTTGATATGTATCTAAATTGTAAATTTAAATTGCTTTTAAGATTTAATATCAAAAGAATTTTGTATTTATTTTTTATAAAAATATTATTATAAATTTAACATAACCCAAACAAATTCAAAATTAAAAATATTTTGTGTTTCCCTACATAAAAGTAGGGATTTTTTGTTTTATTGGTGTTAATTGCTAATTTTATGATAGATTGATTGTAAAAGTAAAGACTAGGAAATTTAAAGAATATTGACCTTTGTTGAAATAAAAGATATTGGTTTATTAAATACATTTATTTTTACAAATGACTACAAATTTTTTAAATACGGAGGGAGTATTATGAAAAAAGTAACAAAAGATTTGGAAAAATTAGGAATAGTAAATGTAATCCAAATTTATAGAAATTTGACACCTGCGGAACTTGTTGAACATGCATTAAAAAGAGGGGAAGGTACATTGTCAAGCAGTGGAGCTTTGGTTGTGACGACAGGGAAGTATACAGGACGTTCGCCTAAGGATAAATATATTGTTGACACTCCAGGGGTTCATGAAAAAATTGCTTGGGGGAATGTGAATAAGCCTATTGAAAAGGAAAAATTTGATTCTATTTATAATAAATTGATTGCATATTTGCAAAATCGGGAAATATTTATATTTGATGGAATGGCGGGAGCAGATCCAGCCTGCAGAAAGAAATTTAGAATAATAAATGAACGAGCTAGCCAAAATTTATTTATACATCAGCTTTTAATCCGTCCGACAGAGGAAGAATTAAAGGATTATGGACATGCTGACTTTACAGTAATTGCGGCGCCAGGATTTAAATGCAATGCAAAAATTGATGGAATAAATTCATCGGCTGCAATAATTATTGATTATGAAGCAAAAGTTGGAATTATTTGCGGAACAGAATATTCAGGGGAAATAAAGAAAAGCGTATTTTCAATAATGAACTTTGTAATGCCTGAAATGGATGTATTGCCTATGCACTGTTCTGCCAATATGGATCCAAACACTGGACAGACTGCTATATTTTTCGGGCTTTCAGGAACTGGAAAAACTACGCTTTCAACAGATCCTAACCGTAAGTTAATCGGAGATGATGAACATGGATGGTCAGATCATAGCATTTTCAACTTTGAAGGAGGATGTTATGCAAAATGTATAAATCTTGCTCCAGAACACGAGCCTGATATTTATAATGCGATAAAATTTGGAAGTCTTGTGGAAAATGTCGTAATGAATCCAAGTACACGTGAATTTGACTTTTATGACAAGAGCTTAACTGAAAATACAAGAGTTGGGTATCCGATTAATCATATAAAAAATGCACAAATTCCTGGAATTGGAGGAATTCCAAATGTTGTAATATTTTTGACAGCAGATGCATTTGGTGTTTTACCGCCTGTTTCAAGACTTTCGAGAGATGCGGCAATTTATCATTTTGTAACAGGATTTACTTCTAAGCTGGCTGGAACTGAACGTGGAATTACAGAACCGCAGCCTACATTCTCAACTTGCTTTGGAGAACCATTTATGCCGCTTGATCCATCAGTTTATGCAGAAATGCTAGGTAAAAAGATAGATCTTCACAATACAAAAGTATTTTTAATAAATACAGGTTGGTCTGGCGGACCTTACGGTGTTGGAAATCGTATGAACTTAACATATACAAGGGCGATGGTAACAGCAGCGTTAAACGGTGATTTAGATGAAGTGGAATACAGACACGATGATATTTTCAACCTGGAAATTCCGCAATATTGCCCAAATGTTCCAAGTGAACTGTTAAATCCGGTAGATACGTGGGCAAATAAGGAAGCCTATGAAGCAGCTGCTAAAAAACTTGCTAAAATGTTTAGAGAAAATTTTGAAACAAAATATCCAAATATGCCAGAACATATTGTAAATGCTGGACCATCGTATTTTGAGTAGATTAACTGTTTATTTTATGACAGCTTTAAAACAGGGAGGTTTTTATGGGAAGAGTAAAAATAACAGAAACATCGTTAAGAGATGGGCATCAGTCACTTATGGCAACAAGGATGACAACTGCTGAAATGCTTCCAATAATAGAAACAATGGATAAAGTTGGATATTATGCAATGGAAGTCTGGGGTGGAGCAACTTATGATGCGGCAATTAGATTTTTACATGAAGATCCGTGGGAAAGACTGCGGGAAATTAGGAAAAGAGCTAAAAATACAAAGCTGCAAATGCTTTTAAGAGGACAAAATTTACTTGGTTATCGGCATTATGCAGATGATATTGTGGATAAGTTTGTTGAACTTTCAATAAAAAATGGAATTGATATTATTAGAATATTTGATGCTTTGAATGATACGAGAAATATAAGACAGGCATCTGAAAGCACTAAAAAATATGGAGGGCATAGCCAGCTTGCTATTTGCTATACAATTAGCCCAGTTCACACGATTGAATATTATAAAAAACTGGCTTTGGAAATGCAAAGCATGGGAGCAGATTCCATCGCTATAAAGGATATGTCTGGAATTCTGCTTCCAAATATGGCTTATGAACTTGTAGGCGAGTTAAAAAGCATTTTGAAAGTTCCACTTGAATTACATACGCATGCAACTGCGGGATTAGCTGGAATGAGCACATTAAAGGCAATTGAGGCTGGAGTGGATATTGTAGATACGGCAATTTCGCCTTTTGGAGGTGGAACTTCACAGCCGCCTACAGAATCGCTTGTTAGAACTTTGCAAGGCTCAAAATACGATACAGGATTGGATCTTGAGCTTTTAAAGGAAATTGCAGAGTATTTTAAGCCAATAAGAAAAAAATACATTGACAATGGAACATTAAATCCAAAGGCTCTTGCGGTAGAGCCAAGCATTGTGGAATATCAGCTGCCTGGAGGAATGCTTTCAAATCTTGTGTCGCAATTGAAGGCGCAGGGAGCGGAAGATAAATATGAAGATGTGCTTCGTGAAATTCCAAAGGTGAGAAAAGATCTAGGTTATCCGCCATTAGTAACTCCAATGAGCCAAATGGTTGGAACGCAGTCGGTATTTAATGTTTTGACAGGACAAAGATATAAGATGATTCCGAAGGAAATTAAAGATTATGTGAAGGGAATGTACGGGAAATCACCTGTGGAAATTTCTAGTGAAATTAAGTCGGTTATTATTGGAAATGATAAGGTATTTACTGGAAGACCTGCCGATTTGCTGCAAAATGAATATGATACGATGAAAAATGAAATTGGAAGCTTGGCAAAGTCTGATGAAGATGTATTGACTTATGCGTGTTTTCCTCAAATTGCAAAAAATTATTTGAAGGAAAAATATGAAGCGAAATATTTAAAGGAAACAGAAAAACAAAAAAAATCAAAAGATGAAATAAGTGTTCAAAATATTGAAGTGATTTTTTAAAAAATCAGGATGTGGTAAATTGATGACTTTTTTAACTGTGGTGTAAGACTTCTTTAAGATCGGGACTTAAAATAGGCTATTTTTGATGAGTTCTATTATCCCGGTTCTGGAGGGGATTTGGTAACTCAAAGAGAGGTGGAAAATGAATTTAGATATAGATTATTTCAAAAGAAAGTTAAAGGAAATAACAGATTGGTATGAAAATACTGCTTGGAATAAAAAAACATTACTTGAAAAAATATTAGAACTTGATACGGAAATAAATAAGACTCGTGATAAGGAAAACCTGATAGATTGGGAAAAATTAACTCATACAGAAGAAAAAATTGTAAGTGATATGGTTCATCTTAGAAATAAAATGAAACTTTCGCATAAGGAAAAGTTTGACAGTTATTACAAAGTAAAGTAATAAAAAATATATTTGAATCCATTAAAATCGAACTTGTGAAAATTAATTAAACTAAATTTTGAATAAGCAGTTGTAATTTTTCAGTTCGGTTTTATATAATTTTACTCTAAATAATTTTGGATAAATGTTAGGTTTTTGTAATTAGAGTTGTTTTTGTGTGATATTTTATAGAAAATGAAAGGAATAATTAAAATATGAAAAGTATTTTGTTTGGAAATTCGGCTGTAACATTTGCAGATGCGATTTATATTTCAGTTGTAAGTATGTTAATTGTTTTTTTCATATTATTTTTAATTTCATTTATGTTATCATTTTTTAAATATTTTTCAAATTTTGAGGGGAAAAATGAAGATAATAAAAAAACAAATGATAATAGAATTTTGGAAAAGTCTGAAAAATTAAGCAGTGAAAAGGAATTGGATAAAAAAGAAAAATTTAGTATGGAAAAAATAAAAGATGAAACTATGATGGCAGCAATGATGGCGGCTCTGATTGAAGCGGCCGGGGATAATAAGAATAGCCGTATAAAAATAAGAAGTATTAGGGAAATAAAATAAAATCTGGAAATACAAAGGGGCATGACAAATATGATTAAACTGTATAAAATCAGAATTGGAGAAAAAGTTTATGAAGTGGAAGTGGAAGAAGTTACAGAAAAAGATGGAAACATTGAAACTTCAGCTGATTCAAAAGGTAAACAAAAAATAGACAAAAATGAAAATCCACCTTTACAAGGGGAAACTGGAAAAAATGAAGTAATAAAAGCTCCAATGCAGGGACTTATTGTGGATGTAAAAGTAAAAACCGGAGAAAAGGTAAAAGCTGGAGATGAAATCATCATTTTAGAAGCAATGAAAATGGAAAATCCAATTGTAGCACCTTGCGATGGAGTTATAAATGAAATTAAAGTAACTAAAGGTGATAAAGTAAATACCGATGATGTTTTGGCAGTATTATCCTAAATTACTTTAAATTCAATATTACTAAAAACCTAAGGAAAGGATGGTTTTCAAATGGAACTACTAAAAATTCTTTACGGGACAACAGGAATATCTATGATAACTGGAAGGCAGCTAATCATGATAATAATTTCCCTAATTTTGCTATATTTAGCAATAAAAAAACAATACGAACCTTATTTGCTGCTCCCAATTTCATTTGGAATGCTGCTTGCAAACTTACCTGCTGTAGCAAATGAAGGACTTATGGAAAAGGGTGGACTTCTTTACTATTTGTATCAAGGAGTAAAATTGGGAATTTATCCGCCATTAATATTTTTGGCGATAGGAGCAAGTACTGATTTTGGACCGCTTATTGCAAATCCGAAAAGCCTTTTGCTGGGAGCGGCTGCGCAGCTTGGAATTTTTGTGGCATTTCTTGGGGCAATTTTGCTGGGATTGACAGGAAAGGAAGCGGCTTCGATTGGAATTATTGGAGGAGCTGACGGACCGACTGCTATTTACTTGACAACAAAACTGGCACCGCATTTACTGGGATCAATTGCCATTGCAGCTTATTCCTATATGGCTCTTGTGCCTGTAATTCAGCCGCCAATTATAAAATTATTGACAAGTAAAAAGGAAAGAATGGTTGAAATGAAGCAGCTTAGATTTGTGAGCCAAAGAGAAAAAATAATTTTTCCAATTGCAGTAACAATCATTGTTATTCTTTTAGTTCCATCATCAGCTCCGCTAATTGGAATGCTAATGCTTGGGAATCTAATAAAGGAAGCAGGTGTTGTTTCAAATTTAGTTGAACATGCAAGAGGAGCTATGCTATACTGTATTACAATTGTACTTGGAATGACAGTTGGAGCAACTGCTGACGGAGAGCATTTTTTAAATTTTGTAACAATAAAAATCATTATTCTTGGATTAATTGCATTTTCTTTCGGAACAGTGGGAGGAGTGCTATTGGGGAAAATAATGTATAAATTTACAAAAGGAAAAGTAAATCCGATGATTGGAGCAGCAGGGGTTTCAGCAGTGCCAATGGCGGCAAGAGTTGTTCAAAAAATTGGGCAATCTGAAAATCCTAAAAATTTTTTGCTAATGCATGCAATGGGACCAAATATAGCTGGTGTAATTGGATCGGCTGTAGCAGCAGGAGTTCTTTTAATAATATTTAGATAAATCATTACTCTCATTAATTTTGAAGTATTATATTTAATGGGAGTATTTTTTTAAATTAATAAATAGATGGAAGGAGAAAAAATGAAAAAAAATATAAATTTGTATAAATTTAATGAATTGGGTTCAACGAATGATTATTTGGAAAGAAATCATAGGAATTATGAGGAATTTGACGTTATTTGTGCTAAAAATCAGACTCATGGAAGGGCACGTAGGCAGAATGACTGGGTTTCTATGGAGGGAATGGCTATCTTCAGCTTTTTTTTGGAGGAAAGGGAAAACTGGGAAATTGAGGATTACTTGAAATTGCCTTTAATTGCTGGGCTTGCGACAATAAGAGGATTAGGGGGAATAGAAAATTTAGAGTATAAATTTAAATGGACAAATGATGTTTACTTGGAAAATAAGAAGTTATGCGGGATTTTGATGGAAAAAACAGATAATGTCTATATTGTTGGAATTGGGATAAATGTAAATAATATATTGCCGGAAAAATTGAAAAATAAGGCAATTTCATTGACACAGGCGACAAATAAAAAATATAAAATTGATGAAATTGTAAAAAATATTGTTTCTGAATTTCAAATATTGTGTGAAAATTTGGGAAATGGATCGTGGGAAGAGATTTTAAAGGAAATAAATGAAATAAATTATTTGAAGAATAAAAAGATAGAATTGAAATTTGGAAATGAAAAAGTTCTGGGAATTGCACAAGATATTAATGAAAATGGAGAAATTGAAGTTTTGGTAAAAAAGGATGAAGCAGGAAAAGGTGAGATTAAGAGTTTTTCAATTGGAGAGGTTTTTGAAAAAATTATTTTTTAAATTTTTATGCTATTTTCTATTTAAATGGCGAATTATACTGCTAAAAATTATATAAATCCAGGATTTGAGTAAAATAGTCATAGCTTTTGAGTTCAGTTTTAAGGCAATTTTACTATAGTTATGAGGGTAAAACAATAGTTTTTTAAAAGTTATCTAAAGTTTATAAAAAAAATAGCTTTAGATAACCTTTTTTACTTAACTTTTTTTGAAAAATGATGTATAATTTATTGAGAAAAGTAAAAAAGGAGCAAAAAATGTACTCTAGCAAAGATTTGAAAAAAGAAGTTTACAAATTGGGTGAAGTGGCAAAGTTTGTAGGTGTTACCAATGGAACATTAAGGCGTTGGGAAAATTTAGGAAAAGTAAAATTTTCTAAAACTGATTATGGTACAAGAAGTTTAACAAAAGATAAATTAATTGAACTCCTTAAAGCAAATAATTTATGGAGTGATGAAATAGAGTGCCTGCAAAAAAAAGATGTAATATATTGTCGAGTTTCAAGTCACGACCAAAAAAAACATGGAGATTTAGATAGACAGATACAGTTTCTTATTAAAACTAATAATGATTTGATAAATCCTGTAATTTTATCTGAAGTAGGAAGTGGATTAAATGATAAAAGAAAACAGTTCCAAAAGCTATTAAGAATGGTTTTAAATAATGAAGTTTCAAGAATATTTATTACTTATGAGGACAGGTTGACAAGATTTGGATTTGAATATTTGAGAACAATGTGTGAAATGCACGAAACCAAAATAATAGTTGTTAAGGATGTTGATGTTAAAAAGTCTATAGAGCAGGAACTTATGGAAGATATAATGTCACTTATGGCTTCTTTTTCAGGAAAATTATATGGAATAAGAAGTAAAAAAAATAAAATTACAGAAAAGAAAGGGAAAATAGATGGAAACAAAGGAAATAAAAAAATAGTGACTGAACATCTGAAAGAATTAAGAACAGTTGATGAACTTGAAGATTTAATTGGGAAAGAAAAACTAGCACAATTTTTTGTAGAACATTATTTAGAAAAGGTAAAAGAGGATTTACTAGAACCTGATTTTGACACTGAAGATATAATGAAGTAAAGGAGGAGGAAATGCTAAAGCGGAAATATACAACTGTTACTCAACTACATAAAACTAATAATAAAGAAATAATTGAATATTTTGAAAATGCTTGTGTATATTTCTGCAAGTTACAGAGGAAAGCATTTCATATATTCAAGAATGAAAATATAAAAGGAGTTAAAACTGAATATAAAAAATTTAGACAAGATTTTATGAAAGAGTATAATATTAGTAGAAGAACAGCTGATTCTATACTTAGAGATGTTCAAGGACGCATTAATGCACTTATTGAATTAAAAAAATATGAAGTTTATCAAAAAGAATATAAAATTAAAACTTTAAAAGAAAGTATTGAAAAACTTGATGATAAAATTTTAAAATTGCAAGAAAAACTAAATAATAAAATAACAATCAATCATCTTACATATCGAAATTTAAAAAAATCAAGAGCATTTAAAAAAATGAGATTAAATAAATTTAAAATGAGACTTGAACAACTTAAATGGGAAATAAAAACAGGAAATTATAAATTATGTTTTGGAACTAAAAAATTATTAAAAAGTAAAAAAGCAAAATTTTTGTTACAGCGTGATAGTCAAATAACATATATTGGAAGTCAAGATGAAACTGGTAGAAATCAAATGTTACAATTGAGTTATAATAATAAAAATAATCAATTTAACATAAAAATAAGAAAAGATTTTGGATTTGATACAGAAACAAAATATGTGTTTGGAAAATGTTATTTTAATAATTATAAGAATGAATTGATAAAAGCATTGCAAAACAAAAATTCAACACCATTAACTTATTCTATAATTCGTAAAAATAGCAGATATTACTTGCATTGCACTTTTGAATATAGAATTGAAAATAAAAGTAACTTTTTAACAAGAAAAACTTATGGAACAATTGGACTTGATTTTAATAAAGGCTTTATTGCTTTGAGTGAAATAGATAGAAATTCAAATTTGATAGGAACTGATATTCTAAAATATCGTTTTGGAAAAGGAAGCAAGACACAATCTGACTTAGAAAAATGTATTTCTAAAATATTGAAAAGAGCTTTAGAAACAGGAAAAGATATTTGCATTGAAAATTTGAATTTTAAAGCTAAAAGATTCAAAACAGAAAAAGCTAAAACTAAAAAAGGTAAGCAATATAATAATATGTTGCATAGTTTATCATATACTCTATACGATAAACTAATAACAAATATAGCTTTCAGAAATAAAGTAAATGTTATAAAAATAAATCCAGCTTGGACTAGCTGGATTGCTAAGAATAAATTCTGCAACAGGATGAAATTAAATATCCATATAGGTGCTTCTTTTGTTATTGCAAGAAAAGGAATTGGAATAAAAGACGAAGTAAAATAAAAAAAACTAATTTTCTGCATAAATTTGTATCTAACCAAGAGATTCGAGCAAATCACTTTGTGGAAGTTTAAATTAGTAACAATAATTTGAAATTGCTAAAGATTTACATATAAATGAAATTTCAAATTATTTGGATAACCGTGTGTCCTTTAGTTTTTTATACTATAAAAATAACTTTGTATAACTTTGCAAATTACGGTCGAAGTCCACGATATAATTTCTATTTTTAAACGGGATTTAGCGTTGTATATCTGTCAAAAAGATTTTTTTATTTTAAAAATTTTTAGAATTGACTATGAAAATAACAAATGTTATAATATAAAAAATTTTATATTATTTTATGGCGGAGGTATTATGAAAAAAAATATTTTGAGAAGTTTGTTGCTGGTAATAGTTTTTTTATTTGCGATTAGTTGCGGGAAAAAGAATGATACGATTAAAATTGTATTTTTGCCAAACGAAACTAATGATTCATTGAAGAAGTCAAGGGAAGAATTTGCTCGGATTGTGCAGGAGGCGACTGGGAAAAAGGTTGAGATTGTTACGACAACTGATTATAATATTACGGTGGAAAATATTGTTTCTGGGCAATCACAAATTGCGTATATTGGAGCAGAGGCATATTTGAATGCTAGAAAGCGTACAAAGGATATTGAGGCTGTGCTGACAAATTCAGGAGAAAGTGGAACGTTAAAAGATGCCCTTTATTACAGCTTTATTGCAGTAAGAGGGGAAGATGCCGATAAATACCGTTCTGGGAATGGATTTGACCTGAAAAAGATTAAAGGTAAATCAATAGGATTTGTTACAAACAGTTCTACATCTGGATTTAAAGTACCTGGAGAGGTAATTGTAAAGGAATTTGGGCTAAAAAATACAGATGAATTGTTGGGAAATAAGGTATTTTCAAAAGTTATGTTTGGAAACTCGCATCCTGGGACTCAAGTTTTATTATTTAAAGGGGATGTTGATGTTGCAACATTTGCTATTCCAAAATCATTTACAATATATGAATTAGTTGCTGGAAAAGACTTTAATTCAGGGGCTACATATAAAGTTAAAAAAGGAGCAGTTGCACCGTTTGGAGAATTTGCAGGAAAAAGTTTTACAGTTATAAAATCAATTCCTGTTTATAATGGACCAATTGTGTTTAATACAAGAACTTTGTCAAAGGAAGATCAGGAAAAAATCAAAAAGGCCCTAATGGCTAAGTCAACAACTGATAATCCGCATATTTTCAGCAATAAAAAGAGTAAAGTGAGAGGATTGTTCCTGAAGGAAAATGATAATGTAGGATTTGTAGAAACAAATACAGCATGGTATGAAGGAATGAAAAATATAAAATAAACCTGTTTGATAACCATGAAAATTTAGAATTTAATAAAATAAAAAAACAGGCTATTGAACATGTCTAAATAATGAAAATTTAGGAGTAAAATAAAAAATGCGTTTAGATAAATTTTTAAAGGTAACAAGAATTATAAAAAGAAGAACAGTGGCAAAGGAACTTGCAGATAATGGAAACATCGTTGTAAATGGAGATCCTAAAAAATCTTCCTATGATGTGAAAAAAGGCGATATTTTTGAAATAAAATATTTTAATAAAAATATAAAGGTAAAAGTGCTGGATTTACCGCCTGAAAGTCTGAAAAAAGAATTTATTGAAGACTATATTGAGATAATTGAATAATCTGTACTTAAAGTTACTTTAAATAAATTAAGGAAATATTATATTCTTTATCATTTTCTCTCTTGTTTTTTACGATAAATAAGGTATAATTGTATTGGAAAATAAAACTATAAAATAAGGAGAAGACTTATGAAAGTAACTGATATTCGTATTAGAATTGGAAGACAGACAGAAAACATCGAAAGATTGAAGGCTTATGCCGACATTACATTTGACGAAAGTTTTGTCGTTCACGGATTAAAAATAATTGACGGACAAAACGGACTTTTTGTGGCAATGCCATCAAGAAGAATGCCAAATGGAGAATTTAAGGACATAGTTCATCCTATCAAACCTGAACTTCGTGCTGAAATAACAAAAGTTATTTTAGAAAAATTTGAACAAGAAAAAGCAGCTATTGAAGCTGAATAATATTTCCATTAAAAAAAGTACACCAAATACTAAAATCATATATACATAATAATACTAATATCAGTGGTGTACTTTTATTTCTTCTTAATTTTTTCACTTCTTAAATCTTGCAATTCAAAATTTTATTTATTTTCTTTCTTAGTTGGAAGATATAGCAAAAATTGTAAAAAAATCATTGTCAATATTAAAACAATATCATATAGCCAGATTGGTTTTATAAAACTCACTTGTGAAATAATATGAGTTCTTAAAAACATTGCGTTTATTCCTTTAAAAATAAAATTATATGTAAATGCATATAAAAATATGAGAAGTAATGTAATTATTGATTGAATAAGTCCTTTTTTTGTAGGTTTTCCACCTAAATAAGCGGATCCAAAAAAAGTTGTAAATACAATAAGCGCATGCATTATCATAAAAATATATACGTAATAATTATCGTGATAATAGATTATTCCAGGTAAAATTAATGCTAAAACTGGTCCAAAAGTTAAATAGTAAACAGCATTATATAAAAATTTTGTCCTGAAAATTAGATATAATCCTGCGAAAATTGCTGCAAAGTTACAAAGATGTATTGGCATAACGTTGGTTATAGGCTCATTTTGGTACATTAACCTGTAAATTGAGTCGATTATTTTAAATATTAATAAAAAATAACCTAAAATTGTTGAATATTTTTCTATGTTTACATTCTTAAAAATTCTTGGAATATAAAATAAAAATATGCAAATTAAAGTTGATACTACAAAGGTTTCTATGTGAATTGGACTAAAATAGCTAAAAGTCAAAGTTTCTCCCTTCCTGTTTCCTATTTTTATTTAAAATTTCTCAATGCTTTTCATTGTTTTGACTGTAAAAACATCCAGTCTTTTATTCCAGGTATATTATAGGCTACTTTCCAAGTTCCAGAGTGTTCTAAACCTGGATTGGCATCTTTTGGCAAATATGGATTTGTGCCCTTTTCAAGTGTTGTATATTTTATGTTTGACTTTTGGGCAATAACCTTTCTTGCGCCTTCTAGAAATTGTGCATCTGTGTAATCGGCTCTCCAATTGTCTTTTGCTACTGTGGCTCCTCTTTTTATAAGTTCGCTTGTAATTGCATTCATTCCTGGATAGGCTTTCGCATCGCCAGTTGAAACTGTTATCCATAGATTATTTTTTGCCATAGTAGACACTTCTTTTGGATTCCATTGGCAAGCTACCAAATATGAAGCTGCAAACAATTCTGGATATTTGTAGTTCATGACAATAGCCATCATTCCACCCATTGACTGTCCTGTTGCATATAATTTTTTTTCATTGATGCTATATTTTGAAATTAAATAATCTCTTATCAAATTTACGGTTGCATCCAGATCACTTGTAATATCTCCGTTGTCATCCACTACTTGTCTTGAATATTGAGGAGCTAGCACAAATGCCTCATGTCTTGCCTGTTCTTCAGGAGCTGCAAATGAAGTTGCGCCATTTCCTTGAAATAAAGCAGTTTTCGTGTCTTCGCTCAGAACTCCCTTATCGTGCATAAACAGTACAAGCGGATATTTTTTATTCTTGTCATAATTTTTTGGAATATAAAGATTATATTTCACACTTGTCCCAGTTTTTGGATCTTTATACACAAACTGCTTAAAGTTTTCCACAATCAGGTTTCTAGTTTTATTATTTTCAAGTATTGCAATGCTTTTTTCCAATTTTTTACCATTTGTAAATAAAATATCTTCCTTTTGTGTTATTTTAGAAGTTGCCTTTTTCATTTGAAATCCAACTTCATCATTTCCTTCAAGGCGAAGAGAAGCCCCGCTGTCCTTTGGATTTAATTCAATAATGACAAATCTTCCGTCTTTTACAATATCAGTTCTTTCTGGACGGGTATTTGAATAGATTTTTTCAACAGTTCTGTCTGATACTGTAAAAGTATTCTTTGTCAATTGCGAATTTACTACCCTTTCATTAAATTCTACAATAATATGTGTAATTTGCTGTCCTGTTCCAAAAACTTCCGTTACAGATGTTACACTTCTTATCCCTTTGGGATATTTTATTTTTTCGGTCTTTAATGCGGTAGTTGTTTCTGCTGAAACAATGCCCGCTGATATTAACATACCGAAAATTGTTAAAAATAATAATATTTTTTTCATAGATATCCTCCTTTGCTATTTTTATCCAGATACATTCAATAGCTTTTTTAATTTCATTATTTTTAAAGAAAAGCCCTTGATAAATTTTACCATAATTTTTTTATATTTCAAATATTATTTGCCTTTAATTTTTTTCAATATTCTCAAGACAGAGTAAAAAATATAGGGGCAAATAAATTTAATCAAATTTTTAATTAACAAAAAAGAGGAAACCAGTTACAATATAATCCCTCAATCCTATTGAAAGGTGGTTTCCTCTATGATTAGAATATCAGATTTTTATTCAATTGTAAAGACTTTTTTTAAAAATATTTTTTCCTTCAAACTTTCGTTTGAGCAACAATTTAAACTATTTATCATAAAGGCTTTTGAAATACTGTTTAGAGTTTATGTTAAAAAAGTTGATGACAACTTTTTTTATTCCAATGAAAGAAAGAATAGATTTAAAAGTAAAGGGTTTGTCAAAAGAACTGTCACTACTGCTTTTGGATATGTAACTTTTGAACGTCGAAAATATGTAGATAAGAAAACAGGCGTTTACTACTACATTGATGAAAAAATTGGACTTAAACGGTACAGACGGCTTTCTGAGGAGCTGATTTTTACCATACTTTTTGAATATCAGCATACTGCAGCTTCATTTGTTGCAAAGACTTATGCTGTTTCAAAAGCTACCGTGTATAATCTTGTCAATTCTTTTGAAATGCCAAAACTTGATATTGGAAGGTTTGAAAAGGATGATGATTCGCCAGTATATATGGAAATTGATGAAGACCATATGAAATGCAGAAGAAGCAGAAATACATATATGAGGATGGTTGCTATACATCGTGGAATTGAGAAAGTCTGCAAGGACAGGAACAAGCTCATTGACAAGCATACAGTAATGTTCCCTACATCTGTATCGCTTGAGGAAGTGTCGGAGTATGTGCTTAACTATCTTGAAAAAAGATACAGTATGGATAAGAAAAAACTGATTGTGAACTCTGATGGCGGAAAATGGATAGACAGCTTCGTAGGAGAGCTTAGAATTTACAAGCCGGTACATATTTATGACAAGTTTCATCTGGTAAAAGCCATAGGCGAGATTTCCAAAAGGGATAAGGAAATATCAAAAAACCTTTACAAATGGCTTGAGAAAGATAATTTTACAGAACTTGAAAACTTTTATGAAACTTTTAAGGAAAAAGAAAATATAAGCCAGAGAAGAAAAGATCAAATGAAGATGCTGCTTAACCAGTATGAGAAGATAAGAAGAATCTATACAGAAAAAGATTACATAGGGTCAAGGACAGAAGCTCTTGTATCCCATGAATGCTCAAGATTCCTTTCAAGCAGACCAAAAGCCTTTTCAAGAAAAAGGATAAAGAGAAGAGCAATGTACCAAACTTTCTTTGCAAACTATGGCAAGGACAGGGACAAGGCTCACAAACTGTATTTTAATGGGACAAGAGTGGGTTCAATGGAAAAAGTAATAGAAACAAGTTGTTTGCCAGATATCATTAGCGAAGCAGGAAAAGGGACAAACATTCCATATTTAAGAGGAGGAGAAAGTTTGATAAGGGAAGCTCTGAAGGAAATATCACAAAGCAGAATGATTTAAAAAAGACAGCCCAAAATTTTTATTATGTTATTTTGGCTGCCCCTATATTTTTTACTCTGTCATATTCTCAATTTAGTTTGTCATTTTTTTAGTTTTATGGTAAACTATTTGAGTAAAAGCAAGGCATTTTTAGAGAAATTTGGCTTGTATTATGATATTTTTCTGGGGGGAAAAATGAAGAGGGATAATGGGAATAAAAATAATAAAAAAATAGATTTTGAACGAATGCTGGATGAAGAAAAGGAAAAGGGGCATCGAGAAAGACTAAGGCAGCGATTTCTGTCAACAGGGGCAAAAGGATTTACAGATTGTGAAATTTTGGAATTATTGCTTACTTATACAGTTACTAGGAAAAATTGTAGAGGAATTGCAGGGGAACTTTTAAGGAAATATCGGGATTTGTATACGATTTTGAAACAGCCTGGGGAAGAACTGCAAAAAAATAAATATATGACTGAAAGGGCAGCCGTATTTTTTAAACTTTTATTTGAAATAATTGAAAATGAATTGTATAAAAAAGTATATAATGAGCGAATCGTACTTTCAAGCAACCTGAAATTGCTGAATTATCTGAAATTTTCCCTTTTAAGCAGGGATATTGAAGTATTTAAGGTATTGTTTTTAAATACACAGAATGAACTGTTAAAGGAAGAGGAACTTTTTTTTGGAACGATCGACAGAAGCACGGTCTATATTCGGGAATTGGTAAAAAAAATTTTAGAATATAATGCAAAGGGAGTAATTCTGGTGCATAATCATCCATCAGGCTCATTAAAGCCGTCAGAATCTGATATTTTGCTGACGAGAAAGGTAAAGGAAGTTTTGGAAAATATAGAAATACGGTTGCTGGATCATTTAATAATAAGTGAAAGAGGGCATTTCAGCTTTTTGGAAGGTGGGATTTTATGAAGATAATAAATATAAAATTTAGGAAAACAAAAAAAGTTTATCCATTTATGATAAGCGATTCGGAAGATTATAAAAAGGGAGATTACGTTCTTGTAGATACAATTCGTGGGGAACAGATAGGCATAGTTCTTGGAGTTACATTAAATAGACAGAATGCTGATCAAGATGATTTGAAAATTAGGGAAGTAAAAAGAAAATTGACAGAGGAAGAAGTAAAAAAATTAGCAGATTTGGATAAAAAGGCTGATGAAGCATATTTTAAATGTAAAAAGATTGTAAAAAGACTGCTTCCTGAAATGAATCTTGTTATTGGAGAATATACATTTGATGAAGGAAAGTTGATATTTTATTTTACAGCGAATAACAGGCTTGATTTTAGGGAATTGGTAAAGGAAGTAAATAAGACATTTAAAAAAAGAGTGGAATTTTATCAAATTAAGACAAATGATGAAGGAAGAATTTTGTCAGCTTTTGGGAAGTATGGACGGGAAATTTACTGGTAAAAAATAAAAATGAAGAGTGTGCAGAAATTTTTTTGTAAATAGAATACTTGAAATATGAGAAAAATATCCAGTAGTGGAGGATTTTGTAAGACATGCAAATTTTGATATATTGTTATGCAAAGTACTGAATTTACTGGATTTATCTATTAGTTTACACAAAATTCTGGACACTCCTTTTAGAATTGTAAATAAGTATAATTTTTCAGGGATTTGATAACTTGAATTAAAAAAATATGGATATTTATAAAATTTTTAAAAAAAAGAGTTGAAATATTTGAAAATATATGTTATACTTATTGAGTAATAAAGTTGATGTGGTCGCATAGCTCAGTTGGGAGAGCACCTGCCTTACAAGCAGGGGGTCATTGGTTCGAGCCCAATTGTGACCACCATTTTTATGGAGGTGTAGCTCAGTTGGTTAGAGTGCTTGCCTGTCACGCAAGATGTCGCGAGTTCGAGTCTCGTCACTTCCGCCATTTGCCCAGATAGCTCAGTCGGTAGAGCAAGGGACTGAAAATCCCTGTGTCCGTGGTTCGATTCCGCGTCTGGGCACCATCATAACAACTAAAATTAGAATATATAGTGCAAATCAGTAATTATGCTGTTTTGCATTTTTTTTTATTATTTTTTCAAATAGCAAATTTTTTTAGTAAAAGATCAATATTTTATGTGAACTACTCCCGCTTTCAGAAGCGGGAGCTTCTTGGGAAGTATCTGCTTTTGCTAGCCAAATATATTTACCAAGCTCTTCGGGCAGTCCCTGCCCTGTTTTTTTTTATTTTCCTAATATTCCAACATCAATTTTCCAATGTTTTTTATATTCAGTGCTGCATTGTAATCTCTATCAATCTCAATTCCACAGCACTCACATTTATAGCTTCTTTCTGATAATTTCAGTTCCTCTTTAACATTTCCACATTTACTGCAAGTTTTCGACGACGGAAACCACTTATCTATCTTCAAAAATTGCTTTCCTAAAAACATCAGTTTATACTCAAGCATCCTCAAAAACATTCCCCATCCATTATCTCCTACACTTTTCCCAAAATTTAATGCCTGGCTCATCCCTTTCATATTTAAATCCTCAACAACCACAGCATTATAATCTTCAGACAATTTTTTCGATAATTTATGCAAAAAATCTCTTCGGCAATTTTTGATATACTCATGCAATTTTGATATTTTCGCTTTTTGCTTATACCAATTTTTAGAAAATTTCACTTTTCTTGACAATGACTTTTGTAATTTTTTCAATTTTTTCTCCAATATCCTAAAATATTTTGGATAATCAGCTCTTTGGTTTTCAGAACTGACAAATAATTCAGGCATTGAAAAATCAAGTCCAATTATTTTATTGCTACTTGGCATTTTTTGAATTTCTTTTTCAAATTCCGTCAAAACAGAAACATAGTAATTTCCATTACTGTTTGTCAATGTTACTGACTTTATTCTATAATTTTTTGGTATTTCTCTATGATATTTTAATTTTATTCTTTTCAATTTTGGCAAAACCAAATACTTGTTTTCCTCAATTCGTATCGAATTGTTCACACAATTTGTCGTGTAACTTTTAACACTAGTCTTTTTAGATTTGAACCTTGGAAATTTTGCCCTCTTCTGAAAGAAATTCGTAAACGATCGTTTTACATTCAATTGAGCATTTGAAAGTGCCAGACTGTCTACTTCTTTCAAAAATTGATTTTCACTTTTCAAACTAGCAGGTGTAATTATTTTATTTTTCCCAGTTTCTTCATAAAATTTATTTGCAGCATACAAAATCGTATTGTAAACAAAACGAACACATCCAAAAGTCTTGTTTATCAACAACTCCTGCTCCTTATTTGGATAAATTCTATATTTGAATGCTAAATTATATTTCATAAAATTACACCTTCTTTTGATTTTGAATATTATTTTTAATGACTTCTCTTCAATATTTTATATAAAAATTGTATCATAAGTGTATCCTTTTTTCAACTTTAAAAAAAAGCAATTCATCTCCCACTTATAGAAAGCCTACGACTTCTTGCTATCTTTTTGTTAAACAAAATTTATTAAATAGTGCAAGAACACTCGCTACTTTAGTCGTGGGAGGTTCAGAGATGAATCCATTAATTTAATGGAAAATGATATTAGAATTTTTTTTGAAAAATTAACTTAACTGCTTTATCTAATAAAAAGGTATTTTACAAGGAAAAAGATTGCTCGTATTAAGATTATAAGGTTAATAGAAAAAGATTGACAAATTATAAAAAAATTATATTATAATATAATGACTTGTAAGTCAATTTTTATTGTTAGGTAGGGAGATGTTTGTAAAAGAGAAAAATATAAAAAAACAGAAAAAGAGGAAAATATTGGAAAAGGCCTTTGAATTATTTAGGGAAAATGGGTATATGGATACAAAAGTTGAGGATATAACAAAGGCATTGGGAATTTCAAAAGGGAGTTTTTATACGTATTTCAAGACGAAAGAGGAACTTTTGTGTGAGTTGTTGGAAAGCATGAAAAACTCTGAAATGGAAAGATATTCGAAAGTAGAAATTGATGAAAATCCGAAAAAAACTTTGGAAAATTTCATTAAAGAAAGATTTAAAAGTATTCTAGAACTTTTGAACAATGTGGATATTGGAATAATGAATTCTTTTACCCAGAATACAAATGTAGGGAAATTTCATGAAGAAATGACAAAATTTTTCAAGAGTTTTATTAAAGAAAATGTACTTTTAAGATATGAAAGTAACAGAGAATATGATATGGAAATTATTTCAGATTTTATAATTTCGGCAATTAATAATTATTTGATTAAAAAAATTGTATGTAAAAAAGAATATACTTTTTCCTCAAAGGGAGAGTTTGATGGGATAGTAGAGGATAATCAGAAATTAATTAATGAAATTGTAAAATTCATCGATAATGCATTAAAATAGATTAAACAGGAGGACAAGATGAAAAAAAATAAATTGCGAATGATAGTGGTGCCATTATTATTGTTAATTGCAATTCCGGGTTTTGCAGAAAAAATAACGATACAGGAAGCAGCAGAAATGGCAATTAAAAATAATAAGGACATTAAGATTGAGATGTTGAAAACAGAGCAAGGGAAAATTGATGTGGATAGAGCCTGGGCTAACAGATTTTTTACAGTAGGTTATTCTGGAAGCGCTCAAGAGCATTTGGATAAGAGTTTTAGTAGAACTGGAGAGGCTTATCAGCATTACTTGACATTGTCGCAACCGATCTATACAGGCGGAAAATTGAAACTGAATCACGAAATTAGTAAAGAAAAATTGACATTGTCGCAGCTTAGTCTGGATAAAGTGAGAAAAGATACAGTTTTAAGTACAGTTCAAGCATATATTGATGTTTACAATGCAATGAGCACATTGGGAGTATTGCAGAAATCAAAGGAAACGTTAGATGAAAATTTAAAAACACAAAAAGAACTATATGATTTAAGAATGACAACTCAGCCAGAACTTACAGAAGCAGAAAGAAGCGTGGCATCCATTGAAGCACAAATTGTAGAGCAGGAAGGGAATATAGAAGTTTCAAAAGAGGCATTGGGAATTTTAATCGGAGTGAAAAATAGTTCGCAAATCGAGATAGTTCCATTTGGAGTAGAGGATAACTTTACAAAGACAGTTAAATTGGATGAAGATTTGGCAAAATTGCCGCTGGAAAATACAGAATATAAGATAGCTGTGAAGCAAAATGATCTGAGCAAAAAAAATATAAAAGTGCAGGAAGCAGATTTTAAGCCGACAGTTAGCGGAATGATAAATTATGGTGTATTGCAAAGTCAAGATAAGTTTGGAAATATTTTCAAGACAAAAAACTTTACAACTTCAGCAGGAGTAAAATGGAGCTGGGACATATTTGACTGGGGAGCAAGAAAAAATAATGTAAATTATGCGAAAAAGACTCAGGAAATATCAGCTGTTCAAGTGGATCAGACTCTGGAAACTGTTCAAGCAAATATGAGAAAAACTTATTATCAGTTAAGATCGCTGGAAAAAAGTATAGCAGCATTGCAATTAGCGGTGCAAAAAGCAGAAGAATCATATAATTTGGAAAAAGAAAGATATTCTTACAGATTAATTACGATGGAAAATTTGTTGCAATCGGAAACTAATTTAAGACAAGCCAGAGTAAATTATGCACAGGCTAAATTGAATTATTATTTCCTAGTTTCTAAATATGGAGCATATTTGGATTAGAGATAAAAAATTTTATAGAAATGATATGAATTGGAAAAGTTGATAGAATTTAAATGGTAAAATAAAAGAACCATTTAATTTGAGAATTATAAAATAATCAAAATGAAATTTTCACTTTTTAAATAGGGAATAATATTAAATATAAAAACAGGAGAAAAATATTAATTTAATTGGATTTTAGAGGCTTTTATAAATAATTAAAGTCACTAAGAATAGGGAGGAAAAATGAAAATAAATAAAAAAATAATTGTAGCAATGATGGTGTTAGCGTTGCTTACTGTTTCATGCGGAAAGAAAAAACCAAAAGAAAATTTATCTATGGCAAGACCAGTAAAAGTGCAAGTAATTGGTCAAAATCAAATGTCGTTGGGATACACGGCGAGTGGATCGATAAAAGGGATAGAAGAAATACCGTATACAGCGACTTCAAGCGGGGAAGTTGTAGTAATTAATGGGAAAAATGGTGATTATGTGAATGCAGGGCAAGTAATTGTGGCGATTGATAATCAAGCGGCAAGATCTGGTGTTAGAGAGGCTGTTTCAAATGTAAGAACGGCAGAATCTAATATTAGTTCGGCACATGGAGATATTAGTGCAGCTAAAGGAAATATTGCCTCAGCAGCAGCAGCAGTGGAAGAAGCGAGAATTAATTATCAAAAATATAAAATGTTATATGATAAAAGATTAATTACAGAAACTGATTTCTTGACAGCACAAACAAAATTAAGTTCGGCACAAGCTAACTTAAATTCAGCTAGAAGTAACTATAATACAGCGGTAAATGCATTATCTTCTAGAAGAAACAGTTTGAGTTCGGCACAAGCTAATTTGGCTACAGCAAATGATACTAACAGTAAAACTGTTATTAAAACTAAAGTTAGCGGATATATTGCGAATATGGATTTAGAAAGACATCAACAAGTATCAGCAGGAGCAAAATTGTTTACATTGGTTAATGAAAGTGAAATGAAATTGGAAATTGGAGTTCCAGCAGAAATTGTTAAAAAAATTCAAATGGGAGCACAAGCGATTATAAAAGTTGATGAATTGAATGGTAAGGAAATTGTTGGAACAGTTTATGAAATAGCGGCTTCAGCTGATTCAGCTAGTAGACAATTTATTGTAAAAGTTAAATTCCCTAATCCAGATAGAGAATTAAAAAGTGGAATGTATGGAAAAGCAAATATTGCAACAGGAGCTGAAGATGGGTTGATTATTCCTAAAAAGGCGATTGTAGTAAGAGGAGTTCAGCAAGTTATTTATGTTATTAGAGATGGAAAAGCGGTTATGATACCGATAAATATTTCTAATCAAAATGAAACTTATGCGGCAGTGACTGGTGATGGTTTGACAGCTGGAGATCAGTTAGTTGTTGATGGACAAAATGTTATACAAGCGAATGAAAAAGTAAATATTGTGCAGTAATAGAAAAATAGAGAAAGGAGCGTACGGTTATTGCAATCGTATGAGATAAAATGACAGTAGCAGAATTTGCAACGAAGAGAGTAGTGTCGACAACGATGATACTTATATTTATGATTTTTGCTGGTTGGGTAGCGATGACAGGTATGAAACAGGAAAGAATACCAGATTTCGATACACCGATAGTTGTTGTTAATGCCACTTGGACGGGAGCGACAGCGGAAGATGTAAAAACACAAGTATCTAAAAAAATCGAAGATGCGGCATTGAATGTAGATGGAATTAAAAATATTACAACATCTTCATCTTATGGTTCATCAGTAGTTACGATAGAGTTTAACTATGGTGTAGATACAGATATTAAACAAGTACAAGTTCAAACACAAATAGATAAAATAAAAGGACAATTGCCAGATGATGACAATTTTAAAGATCCTACAGTATCAAAATTAGATATGGCAGGTAGTTCCAACATGGCGTTAATGATTGGAATTACTGGGAAAAATAAAGAGTTAATAACATCATTTGTTGAAGAAACATTACAACCTAGATTGAAGAGAAATAGAGGTATCGGTAATATTTCTGTAATGGGTAATGCGACAAGACAAATTAAAGTTTGGCTGGATCCAGCTAGATTAAAGGAATATAATTTGTCAGCGGCAGAAATTTATAGTAAAATAAAAGCAGCTAATACGGTAACACCAGCAGGTACAATAACTGATGGGACGAAAGAATTTATCCTAAAAGTTGATGGAGAGTTAAAAGAGCTTGATCAAATTCAGGATATCGTTATTTCAAATCAAAATAATCAAACAGTTAGATTGGCTGATGTGGCAAAAGTTGAGTACGGAACAGAGGATCCTACATCATATGTAACATATAATGGAAAAGAAATGGTTGCCGTTATGATTCAAAAGAGTAAAGATGGTAACTTGGTAGAGGTTGCTAAAAAGGCTAAGGAAACTTTGAAAGAAGCAAAACCATTATTTCCAGCAGGTTCTAGTTATAATATAATAGTTGATAACAGTGAAAAAGTTAGTGAATCGATAAAAAATGTTGCAAGTTCTGGGATACAAGCGGTTATCATTACAATCATAGTACTTTTTGTATTCTTGAAAAACTTGCGAGCGTCATTAGTTGTGGGAACATTGATTCCTATTTCAGCAATGTTTACATTCTTTTTACTTACAACACAAGGGATAACATTGAATATGATTTCGTTAATGGGATTATCACTTGCGGTTGGATCACTGGTAGATAACGGAGTTGTTACGCTGGATAATATTTTTGATCACATTCAGATTAATAAGGAACCAGCAGATGTAGCAGCGATACGGGGTACAAATGAAGTAATTCTTCCGATGATGGCGTCAACGGCGACTTCAGTTTGTGTATTTCTACCTATTATATTGTTTGAAGGAATTACTAAAGAAGTATTTAAAAGTATTGCATTTTCAATGATGTTTGCGTTATCAGCTTCAATCATTGTTGCGATGTTATGGGTTCCGATGGCTTCAAGTTTATTTTTAGATGTTAAAAAAATCGCAGATAATGCTGAAAAAGCCGATAGATTTAATGCATTTAGGGATAAATATAAAGAATTAGTGGCAAAAGTATTGGGAAATAGATGGAAAATGGTAATTGGAATTGTAATAGCATTTGTAGTAGTTGTATTTGGAATAGGAAAAACAGTAAAAACTACATTCTTCCCAACGATTGATGATAATCAATATTCGGTAGTTGCGACACTTGCGACAGGATTAGATTTAGATGTGTCAAAAGATATTGCAAATAAAATGGAAGCTGTTGTAAAAGCAGATCCAGCGACTAAAGATATAAATGTTATTGCCTCAAAAAGTGCAGCGACAATAAATGTCGATGTAAAGAAAGATACGATGAAGGCAATGAACCGTGTCAGAGAAAAATTAAAAGATTTACCAAATGTAACACTTGCGGTTTCACCACAAAAAGCAGGAGGTCGTTTATCGCAGAAGGATTATTCGTTTCAAATAGAAGGTGATGACCCACAAGAATTAAATAGAATTGCAAATTCGATAATGAATGATATGAAGAGCCAGTCTTGGTTTAAGGATGTTAAGTCATCGACTGAAGGTGGATATCCACAAGCTAAATTGGAAGTTGACAGAGTAAAAGCGGAAAGTTATGGAATAACTGTAACAGATATTACTCAAATGTTGTTTATGACAGCTTCTGGATCTGCAAATCCGATTGATATAACTCAAAGTACAGAAACATTGGATGTAGTACTGGAATTAGAAAAAAATCAAAAAAATTCATTGAATAAAATTATGGATTTAGAGATAAAAACTAATAAAGGAACTTATGTTAGATTAGGAGATATTGCTACAATGCAATATGAAGAAAGTGCGTCAACTATTTCAACAGAAAATGGTACAAGAATTGTAACAGTTGGTGCAAACTTGGATAAATCAAAAGGATTTAATGATGCAGCGACATTTATTCAACAGTCATTCAAGAAGGCAAATCCAGCTGAAGGATACAAAATTGGGGTAGCAGGACAAGCTAAAAACCAATCTGAAATGGGTGGACAAATTATGAAAGACTTGTTACTTGCGATTGTGTTGATTTATACAGTACTTGCGGTTCAGTTGGAATCATTTATCTTGCCACTTATGATTATGACAACATTGCCATTATCAATGATTGGAGTAATTTTAGGATTAGCAATAACTAGAGTACAACTTAGTATGTTCGTTATGATTGGTATCTTGATGTTATTTGGTATGGCGGTTAATAATGCGATTGTAATGCTTGATTTCGTTGCGGGATTGCGGAAAAAAGGCTGGTCGATTCATGATGCCTTAGTAGAAGCCTGTGGTTCAAGACTTCGACCAATTTTAATGACAACACTTACAACAGTATTAGGTTGGTTGCCAATGGTATTCTCGAGTAAAGGAAGTTCGGGATACTATCAAGGAATGGCGATTGCAGTAATGTTTGGACTTTCATTCTGTACAATCTTGACATTGTTCTTTACACCAGTGTTGTATTCGTTGGTTGAAGAAAGAAAAGAGAGAAAACAAAAAGAAAAAGAAGAAAAAAGAAGACAGGAAAAAGAAGAAGAAAGAAGAGGATATGCTAAATAATTCGATTCTTTGATTTATTAAAGTATTTGGTAACTTATAAAAGTTAATTTTTATGAGTTATCAGACAAAATTATATTTATAAAAATTAGAGGGGAGAATTTTGTGAAAAGATTAGAAATATATTTTGATTCATTTTATACGGAAAAAATGAAAGAAGAATTAAGAGAGTATGGAATAGATCAATATTTTATAGTTCCAGCTGTTCATAGTTCTTGGAGTAAAACTTTTAAACATTTTAATACACATGTTTGGCCAGGAACAGACAGTATTTTAGTTACTTATTTGGAAGATAGGCACGCACAAGAGATTATACGGATTATTAAAATTATGAAGATAGATTTAGGTCGTGGAATTTCGATGGGTGCGGTTATTATGCCTGTTGAAGATATTATTTTGTAAAAAATATAATTTTATACTATCTTCCAATTTAAATAGCAAATTAATTATAATTTTCTCGCAAGAGGTCAAGCTTCCTTGTCAGTAAATAATATAAGATATAATTTCTGTTTTTTAAATGGAATTTGGGTATAAAATGAAAAAGTAGTTTGAATATAAAAAAGAACGGAGTGATTATTAATGGCAGTTTTTGAATTGAAACATCCGCTAATTGAACATAAACTTTCAAATTTGAGAAATAAACATACAGATACTAAACTTTTTAGGGAAAGCCTAAACGAAATAGCAGGACTTATGGTTTATGAAGCAACAAAACATTTGCCGCTCAAGGAGATTGAAACAGAAACTCCTATTCAGAAAACTACTACAAAAGTTCTGGATAAACCAATAACATTAGTTCCCATCCTAAGAGCAGGACTTGGAATGATAGATGGAATACTGCAGCTTCTTCCAAATGCAAAAGTAGGGCATCTGGGAGTTTACAGAAACGAAGAAACTTTAGAGCCGGTCTATTATTACGCAAAAATGCCAACAAACGTTGTCGAAAGTCAAGTTTTCGTAGTAGATCCAATGCTTGCAACAGGTGGTTCAATGATTTACACACTTGACTATTTGAAAGAAAAAGGCGTAAAAAACATAACTGTGCTTTGTATCATTAGTGCTCCTGAAGGAATAAAGAAATTTACTGAAAAACATCCTGATGTAGATTTGTACATTGCGGCAATTGATACAGGACTTAATGAACATGCATATATCTATCCAGGTTTGGGAGATGCAGGAGATAGAATATTTGGAACAAAATAATAAAATGGATTTTTTAGGAAAATACTCTAATTAAAATAATTAGGGTATTTTTTGTATATTTTGATTAATAAATATTTTTCCATATTACTATGTTTTTTTTTTTTTTTTTTATTTCTGTAGGATTGCTCATTGCCGCAAATCCTACGACCTATGGCTAGTCTACGACATTTTTCTGCACTGACAAAAAACTCGCTATGCTCAAACAGTTTTGTCAGCACAGAAAAATGCTCCGACGGATTTTAAAGAGTAAAAATTATATTTTAATTATTTAAAAATATTGAGTTGTTATTCTTTATTAGAAAAATTTGTAATAAATTTCTTATTTAACCGAGGTTTAGTATAATAATGTTTTTTCTTTTCTTCAAAAGCAAAAAAGAAGCAGAATCTCAAAAATTCCACTTCTTCACATAATGATTTATTAATAACTATTTCCATCCCTATCTTCACAATAAACATTTCCATATTGCTTATAACAATGAACTCCTCTTTCTTCTCTTCTTTCACGAGCTTCATTCCATTCTTCTGAATCTAATAAACTACAACTTACTGTAGTCAGAGCAAGAATTACAATCAAAAATAACTTTTTCATATTATCATCTCCGCTATATTTTTTTTGTATTATAACACATTTTTATGATAATTGTCTTTTTTTTTTAGAAATTAGAATAACATTATAAAAAACTATTTTTAAACAAGAGTTCAATTTTTTGATTTTAAAAGGGAGTGAGAATACATTACAAACTTGATTTAAAAGGAATTTTTATAATTACTTCTGCTCCTTCGGTTTTGTTGTCTTTATTTATAAATACGCCATAATTTTTGCCGTAATAGAATTTTATTCTTTTATCGACATTTTGAAATCCTACACCGCCTGTCTTGCTTTTTTTGAACTGTTTGGCTTTTTCAAAGCCTATTCCGTTGTCTTTGACTGAGATATTGACAGTGCTATTTTCTCTGTAAACGTCGATTGTGATAATTCCGTTTCCAGAAAGGTTTTTTATTCCGTGATAGATAGAGTTTTCTACAATTGGCTGGATTATGATTTTTGGAACTTTGATGGAAAGAAGGCTTTCGTCTTCTATGTTGAAAAAATAGGAAAGTTTGTCTTCATATCTCTGCTTTTGTATGAATAAATATTCTTTAGTGTGCATAATTTCATCTTTTAACGGTATTTTTTCGTGTCCGTTGCTAAGGGAAAGCCTAAAATAGTTTGCAAGTGATTTTGTAATGCTGATTACTTTTTCATTGTCTTCAAATTCTGCCATCCAAATGATTGTATCTAGCGTGTTATACAGAAAATGTGGATTAATCTGGCTGTGAAGAGCCTTTATTTCATATTCCCGCAAATATTTTATCTTTTCAACCATTACATTAAAATGTTCTACAAGGTTCTGAATTTCATAGCCTGTTTTTTCACTTAAATGAAATTCCCATAGATTATTTTCAAAGTTTTGCATATGATTTTCCAGTTTTATTAAAGGCCTTAGAATCTTTGTTATTACGATAAATGTAATAATGGAAGAAAAAGCTAATGAAACTAGGAAAATGATAATAACTATGTGAGAGAAATTTTTCTTTAAGGTAACTAAGTCATTTGTGTTTGCAAGGCTTCTTAAATTCCAGTTTGTATTTTCAATCTGTGTTTCGTATAGATATGTATCTTTATTTTTATTTTTTTCTGAGAATTTTGCAAGACACTTTTTATCAGCAAAGCATTTCACATCTTTGTAGTAAATAATATTGTTGTTTTTGTCTACTATAATATTGTCGATTTGTTTTCCAAAAGAGATAGAATTTAAATATCTTTCAAGAATTTCATATTTAATGTCAAAAACAATAACACCAAGATTTTCTCCCTTTGAATTTTTTATGTCCCGACTGATTGAAAGAAACCAGAGAGCTGAGTTCATAGAGGAGGTGGAATTTTTTCTGCTGGGATTAAAAACGGGCATATCTGAATTGTTTATAGCATCTACATACCATTTTTCCTTCATCATATTTTCTGATATTTTCATATCATTATTTTTGTCACTGGATACAATGTTACCATTTTTTCCAATTACAGTAATACTTTTAATTCCTTTATTATATTCAAGAATCGAATAAATCATTTTTTCAATGCTCTTTTTTGAATCTTCATTTCCTGATATTAAAAAATTTCTAACATCGGCATCAACAGATAAGAGATTAATCATATTTTTCAATTTATCCGCATAAAGAGTAATATAACGGGATGTATTTATAACATTTTCATTAGTATACTCAATTTCCTTGTTCATTATGATGTATTTTGAAGTATAGTAAAAAATACTGCTTAAAAAAAGTACAAACAGAAGATTTCCAATAATATAATAAAAAAACAGCTGAAGCAGCATCGAGTTTTTCATAGTTCTTTTTAGTTTCATAGTTTCTCCAGCACACTTTTCTTAAATTCTTTCGGTGTCATTCCAAAAGTTTTTTTAAATTTTGAATTGAAATAATTAAAGTTTTCCATTCCTACAAGCTCTCCAATTTGATAATTTTTCAGATCTGTTGTCAAAAGCAGCAATTTTGCCTTTTCCATCCGCATATTATTCAAATAGTCCTGAAAAGGAATACCAAACAAATTTTTAAAAAGTGAACTCAAATATCCAGAAGATAAATTCATTTCGTCAGCCAGAGAATTTAAGTTAAAGGAAATATCGCTGTATTTTTCTTCAATTTTTTTTGTTAAAATATCTTTATACTTACTATGAGAAATATTTTTATCAGATTTCTCAATTTGGCTAATTTTATTAATAATTTTTCTTGCTTCGTTATATCTTTTATCTTCTTCCAGCTTATAGATAAGTTTTGAAATTATTTCATTTATATCCGTTTTTGAAACAGGTTTTAAAATATAGTCTTCAACTCCGATTTTTAAAGCCTTTTGAGCATATTCAAAATAGTCATATCCAGAAATAATGGCTATCTTAACATCACTTTTCAGATATTTCATTTCCTCGGCAAGAGTCAGCCCATTTTTAAAGGGAATATTTATATCCAGCAAGACAAGGTCAGGCAAGACTTCAGAAAAAGTCTTAAAGGCAGAATTGCCGTCTTCTGCCTCATAAACATCACTTATCTTATATTTTTCAAAATCAATAAAGGTTTTAATGCCTCTTCTTATAATCGGTTCATCATCAATTATTAAAATACTATACACTTATTTAACAGCTCCTTTGATTTGTGCAGCAGTCAGATGTCCTGGCAAAGTTTTAACAAT
Source organism: Leptotrichia sp. oral taxon 417 (assembly GCF_013394865.1). NCBI lineage: Bacteria > Fusobacteriati > Fusobacteriota > Fusobacteriia > Fusobacteriales > Leptotrichiaceae > Leptotrichia > Leptotrichia sp. oral taxon 417. Next base: position 244,210 of record NZ_JABXYV010000001.1, read on the forward strand.
ATTCAAGTTCCCATCCAATATAATGTTTGAAGGATACCCCAAAATTTTTGCCCTTTTTAGCACTTCCCCCTTTTCATCCAGTAAAACAGTAATATTTTTGTAATTAAGCCCTTTATACCACTGAATAAATTTAGCTGTAGGTTTTTCTCCTTTTTGTCCCGGAGAAGCAATTGTTATAACTGTAAAATTCTTACTTTTATCTGCACTTAAAGAATTAATTTCGCTTAATCCCGAAAGACAGATAGGACACCATGAAGCCCACATTTTAATATATATTTTCTTACCTTTGTACTTGTTAAGGGAAACAGGTTTATTATTAATGTCCTTTAACTGAACTCCTTGCAATGTATTTCCAAATGAAATCGATCCAAAACTCAACAAAGTTACAATTGTTACAATTAATTTTTTCATAAAAATTACTTCCTTTCTGTATTATAGCAAATTTAAAATATTTTTTGTAATTATTTTTTAAGTTATTTTGATTACTGATTGTTTTATAAAATTTAAAAAATAAAATTATTAAAACTTATTCATTATTAGTAAAATTCCCATAAATATAATTAGAAATCCTCCAAAGATTTTAAAATAGTTTGTGTATTGATTTAAAGCTCGTACTTTTTTTAGCAATTCCTGAGAGAAAAAGGAAAATAGAACAAATGGAGTGGCAAGTCCTAAGACGTATATAAACATCATTAACCCTCCATAGACTGCAGATCCTTTTTCCCCTGCAAGAGTAAGCACCGAGGCAAGAATAGGGCCTACACATGGAGTCCACCCTAGACTAAATGTTAGTCCTAGCAAAAAAGCCTGTAATGAAGAATTTTTCTCAATTAAATCCAAATTTACAGATTTATTTTTTTCTAAAAAGTTAAATTTTAAGATGCCTGTCTGATGTAATCCCAGTATTATTACAAGTATTCCTGCCAAAACTTTTATAGTGTCATTGAAGAAAATTCCCGTAAGAAAACTAAAACTAAAGCCAATGCTTACAAAAGTAAGTGAAAGACCTAAAATAAATAGAAAGGTATTAAGCACAGTTTTTTTTCCTTTGCTTAAAATTCCCAAATATACAGGAACAATGGGAAGAATACATGGAGATAGAAAACTTGCTACCCCTCCTAAAAATACGCTTCCTACCAGTAATGGCTGATTAAACATAAATTATCTCCTATCCTGTTCATTTTACTGAACTAATTTTATTAAATATCCATAATGCTCTTTTTCCATATCTTTTAATGGGATAAATTTAATTGAAGCACTGTTTATGCAATAACGAAGCCCGCCTTTGTCTTTAGGCCCATCATCAAAAACATGTCCCAAGTGGGCTTTTCCGCTTCGACTAAGCACTTCTGTCCTTACCATATTAAAACTTGTATCATTTGCATAAGTTATAACATCTTTTGAAATAGGTTTTGTAAAACTTGGCCAGCCACAGCCAGAATCATATTTATCTTTTGAGGAAAATAATGGCTCTCCTGTTGTTATGTCCACATAAATTCCAGCTTCATGATTGTCCCAGTACTCGTTTGAAAAAGAATGTTCAGTATTTTTTTTCTGTGTAACGCTGTACTGCAGTGGAGTAAGCCGTTTTTTCAATTCTTCATCACTTGGTTTTGGATAATCTTTTGGATCAATAATAACTTCATCTGCCTTACTGACATCAATGTGACAATATCCGTTAGGATTTTTTTTCAAATAGTCCTGATGGTATTCTTCTGCGAGTATATAATTTTTCAAAGGCTGAACTTCAACTTGAATTTTATCTGTATATTTTTTCTGCTCTTCTTCAATTTCCTGTAAAATAATTTCTTTATCTTTGGGATTAGTATAATAAATCCCTGTTCTGTATTGTCTGCCTCTATCATTTCCCTGCTGATTAATGCTAGTAGGATCTACAACTTGAAAATAATATTTAAGAAGCTTGCTCAAAGAAATTTTGTTTGCGTCATATTTTACGTGAACTGTTTCTGCGTGATCCGTTGATGCGACAATGTTATAACTCGTTTTTTCAGTTTTACCATTCGCATAGCCAACCGTAGCATCCTTTACCCCGTCAATTCTTTCCATATATGCCTCAAGTCCCCAGAAACAGCCACCAGCAAGATAGATTTCCTTGATGTTTTCGTTCCCTGCCTGAATCATATTTTCTTTTTTCGGTTTATTTTCATTTCTGTTTTTACGATTTTTATTTGATAATACTACTGAAAATAAAGCTAAAGATAGTATTAAAAATAATAGTAGACTTCTAGATTTCATAAAACCGCCTCCCGATTTATATTTAAATATTTTTTGTATCTACAAGAATAGTATAGTCCAAAAATTGATAAAAAAAAATGAAATATAGTAATATTTTTCTATAATTTTATAATATTTGTTTATTTATTTACTAATTAAATTTGATATAATTTTAAAAAAGTGTTAAGTTAAAATATAAAATCAATATTTTTAAAATAAAAAATAAAGGGTCTTGTGATATATTAAAGAACTGTGATTAAAAAATAGATTAAAGAAAAATATTAATAAATAGTGTCTTGAAATATAGATTATCTAGGAGGAAAAATAGTGGGTAACATCGCTTGTAGGAACGCAGAGGTCGGGGGACTGATATGAAAAACACATTAAATGGTGTAAAAATAAAAATAGTGGCTTTGGGAAAAACAGGAAGTAATGTAATAAATAAAATGATATTAAATAACATTGTAAAGGCTGATTTTATAACGATAGATACGGAAAAGCTGAATTTAGACAGTTCAAAAGCTCCCAAGAAAATATTTGTGTCGTCAATAACTTCATTTGAAGCGATGGAGGATTTAAGAAAACAAACAGAAAAAGAATTTCAAAATGCAGATATGGTGTTTATAATAGCTGAAATGGGAGAAAAAACAGGAACGCTACTTTCATCAGCTGTGGCAGAAATTGCGAAATCTATGAATATACTAACGGTTGCAATAGTATCAAAGCCTTTTGATTTTGAAGACCTGAATAAAATAAAACTTGCTAAAAAGGGGAAGGAAAGATTAAAACATTTCGCTGATACAATAATAGTCATTCCATATCAAAGATTGAATGATTTATACATAAATCTTCCAATGGCAAATATCTATGAAAAAGGAGAAAAAGCCTTTGTAACAATTGTAAAGGGAATACTGGACTTAATAAAAAAACAGGGAATTGTAAATTTGGACTTTGCAGACATTAAGTCTATATTGCAAAATTCAGGCAAAACAGTATTGGGCTTTGGAAAAGCAGACGGAGAGGACAGAGTAAAAAAAGCAGTAGAACAGGCACTAAATACCCCACTTCTAGATCGTTCAATAAAAGGAGCAGGAAAAATACTAATGAACATAACCTCAGGAAACGACATACGCCTAGAAGAAATCAGCAAAATCGCCACAGCAGTAGCCAAAAGTTCCGAAAATCCAGACTTATTTCTCGCATGGGGAACAGTCTTTGAAGAAACTAAATTTGAAAATCCTGAAGATTTTGAACAAAAAGGGAGCTGTGTAAAAGTATATTTGATTGCAACAGATTTTGGCGATTAATAAAAATAATTTAAAAATTTATAAATAAAAAAAAGAAAAAGTAAAAAAATAGATACTGCACTACCTTAAAATAAAGCAACTTTAAATATGAAGCTATCAGTTATGGTAGCTTTTTATTATTATTAGAAGAAAAGGCGAAATTGTATAAAAAATAGTAAAAGTTCTAATATATTTGATAAAAATATGTTAAAATCTAGAAAAGAAAACTTTATATATAAAGGAGAAGAAAAATGGACGGTATTGAAATAAAAGTTGTTGGAATCGGTACGATGGGAAATAATGTCTTGAATAAGATGATGAAAAAAGAGATTACGGAAGTTGAATTTGTGGGAATTGACACAAATCAAGAGAATTTGGATAAATTGAATGTAGAATCAAAAATATTGGCTTCTGAGCATTTAAGTGAAAAAGTGCAGGGGAAATTGAAAAATACAGATTTAGTATTTATTTTGACAGAAATGTCGGAAAAGAAGAATAACGAGATAGCCTGTGTTGTTTCAGAAGTTGCAAAAACAATGGGAATATTGACAGTAGTTCTAGTTGCTACATCAATTAATTCAAATGGAGGAACTGAAGAAATTAAGAAATTAGAAGAAATTTCTGATACTGTTATAGTTTTGCCTCTTAAAAAATTAGTGGAAGCAGATTCTAGTGCAACTTTTGATAAATTATTTGAAAAAAGAGATGAAATTTTTATAAAAAATGTAGAATTTATAACAAATCTAATAAAAAAACAAGGGGTAGTGAATCTTGATTTTGATGATGTAAAAATAATGCTAGGAAATTCAGGAGAAGGCATAACAGCATTTGGTAAAGGTGAAGGGCAGGATAAGGTAAAACTTGCTACAGAACAAATAATAGATAGCCCTTTTATAAAAAATCTTCCAAAAGCGAGAAAGATACTGTTAAGCATTACAGCAGGACCAGACATTGGATTAACGGATTTACACGAAGTAACTATGATTATAAATAAAAAATTTGGAGCAGACCAAATAAATATACTATGGGGATACATTATGGATGTTGAGCTTGAAGATAAAATTGAAGTGGAAATGCTGATAACAGATTTAAAGGAATTACTTTAACATACAATGTATAAAATAAAGATGATGTAGATAAAATTGTTGAATTTGTAAAAAAGCAGGAGTGACGATTGTAAAAGAACCTTAAGATGTATTTTTGGGTGGATATCATGTGTATTTTTGTAATTTAGACGGGATATTATTGGGAAGTGGCTTGGGAACCAGATTTTAAATCTGATGAAAATGGATTATTACAATTTTAGTAAATATATTCTAATTTGTAAAATAGATAAAAATGTTATAAATGTTAGAAGAAGTAAAAGTAGTAAGCTGATACTTCTTTTTCTTTTTTGATGAAAAATTGTCAGAATATACTTAAAACTTCTTAAAACAAAATTATTGAAATTAGAAAAAATAAAAGTTGAAAAAAAATAGAAAAATTTTCTTTTTTTGGAAAAAATGTGGTATAATTTGATGTATGCTCAAACCTTTTTAAAATTAAATAAACTTAGGGATTGAGTAAATTATGAATTAAATACGTTATAATTATAAATAGATAAATATATTGGAGAGAAAATTGGGAAAAAGTTTTAAGGATAATTTGCTGACAGCTGATAAAATGAGAGATGAAATAGTGAGATTGCAGAAGGCTGGGAAAAAGGTAGTTTTTACTAACGGAGTTTTTGATATCCTGCATATTGGGCATTTGACTTATCTAGAGGAAGCTAGAAATTTAGGCGATATTTTGGTTGTTGGTGTAAATAGCAATGCTTCGGTTAAAGTGAACAAGGGAGATAAAAGACCGATAAATAGTGAAACAAATAGAGCTTTTGTGCTTTTGGGTACGAAATTTGTGGATTATACGGTGATTTTTGATGAAAAGACACCAGAAAAACTGCTGGATATTTTAAAGCCAGATATTCACGTAAAAGGTGGAGATTACAAAAAAGAGGACTTGCCAGAAACAAAAGTTGTTGAAAAAAATGGCGGAGAAGTAAAGATTTTATCCTTTGTGGATAATATTTCCACAACTGAAATTATTAATAAAATTATTGAAGTGTATAAATAAAGGATATTTTTATTTTTAAGATATTCTTTTTTATGGAAAAGGAAACATTTACTATTAACTTTAAAATCATAACATTTTTTCAATAAAAAAAATAAGCAAAATTTCGTTAAAGAAAAAATAACTGTTTGAGATTTTGGAATAAATTTTAGATTGTATCTTGTTATTTGCGTTAAAATAAACTTAATTCAAAATCGAGTTTTATTTTTTCTTTATAAGAAAGTTTTGCGTAAAGCGGGGTTGTAAGGGCATGACGTTTGATGCCCTTACGTTAAAAAGACAAATAAAAATTATAAAAAAATAATTTATAATATAAAAATCAAAAAATTTTAGTTAAACATAAAATAAAATTTAGAAATAGGAAAAATTATGAAAAGTGAAGTATTAACATTTGATAAGATAGATAAATTAGCAAAAAAATTAGCAGAAAAATTAAAAAACGGAGGCTGTTTAGGACTTATTGGAGATTTAGGAGCGGGAAAGACTACGTTTACTAAGAAAATTTGTGAATGTTACAATGTTACAGAGAATGTAAAAAGTCCGACATTTACTTATGTTATTGAGTACAGCTCTGGAGATGTGCCTGTATATCATTTTGATGTTTACAGAATTAATGATCCTGAGGAAATTTATGAGATTGGGTTTGAGGATTATATTGGAGAAGATGGAAGTGTTGTGATTATTGAATGGGCGGATAAGATTTTGGAGGAGATGCCTGAAGATGCGGTGTTTGTTGAGATAAATCACTATTCAGATGAAGCTCGAAAAGTCGCAGTTTATACAATTTTGGATGGAGAAAAAGTAGATTTTGGAATTGGATAATTTTTATAACAAAATTGTTTATACTAAAGAAAATTTTGAATTTTAAAAACAAAAAAATTATGTAACAAGGGATTAAGAACTCTTGTTAAAAAAATGAAAAAATAAAAAATGGAGAAAAAATATGTTGACATTTGCAATGACGACTACGACTAAGCTGGCTGGATTGTCGCTTTATGAAAAGGATAAACTTTTGGGGGAAATTCACGTGGTAATGGCGAAGACGCATTCTACTACGATTTTAGAGCAAATTGACAGCCTTTTGAAATGGACTGGGAAAAAGCTGGATGAAATTGAAAATGTGCTTGTTTCGATTGGGCCTGGTTCGTTTACAGGGGTTAGAATAGCAATTTCAGTTGTTAAGGGACTTTTTTTTGGAAGAAATGTGAATTTTTATGAAGTGAATGAATTGGATGCGCTTGGGTTTCAAGGATATTACAATTTGAAGGTAAATTTGGAAAATGATGAGGATGTGAAAATATATTCATTGATTGATTCTCGGAAGGAAAAAATTTATTGCGCAGCTTATGAAACTTTTAATAGAAAGGATGGAAGAAAGCTGGAGTTAGTGAAAAATTACGAGGTTACAAAGCTGGATAATGTAATTGAGGGAATAATTAAAAATAAGCAAGATAAAGAAAATAATAAAAAAATTTATTTGATTGGAGATGCGGTTTTTAATTATAAGACTAAAATATTGGATAAATTGGGAGATTTTGTAAAAATATTTGAGGATAAGAATTTGGCGATTAATACGATGACTTATGTGGAAATGTTTTTGGATAAAAATTTAAGAGATGATAATGTTATAAAAAAAACTGATATTTTTAATTTGAAGCCAGATTATTTGGAAAAATCACAGGCGGAAAGGGATAAAAAACAATGCTGAAAAATTTTTTTAAATTTGGAAAAAAGAAAAAAGGCGAGGAAGAGCAAAAGAGCAAACTGGAGAATCAGCTGGACAAGGAAATTCAGGAAAGTGAAAAAGAGATACAAAAAATAAAAAAAGAAACAGAAAATGAAATAAAAAAAGCAGCTGATGAAATCTTAAAAAAAGATAATAAAGTTAGCGGAAATTCTGAAGTCGAGAATCTTGAAAGTGGAAATGCTGAAAGTAAAGACTTTGAAGATAAGAGTAAAAAGAGTGTTGACAAGAAAACAAAAGAAAAGACTGAAAGTAAATTAGATGAAAGCGGTTTTGAGGAAAGTGAAAAGACTAAGAAAAAGCCTAAGTTAAAACCGTTAAAAGACAGGCTGGCAACACCTAAGAAGGGATTTTTTGGGAAATTGAAGGAAATGCTTCTGGGAAAAACGATAGATGACGATTTGTATGAAGAATTGGAGGAACTGCTGATTCAATCGGATATTGGGATGAATATGACAATGCAGCTTGTGGAAGAATTGGAAAAATCAGTTTCACGAAAAAAATTGAAAACATCAGAGCAAATTTATGAGGAATTAAAGGAATTGCTAAAGGCTAAACTTATTTATAATGATGAAAATAATACAAAATTGAAATTGCATGACGGAAAGCTGAACATTCTTTTGATTGTTGGTGTAAATGGAGTTGGAAAGACTACATCCATTGGGAAAATAGCGAAAAAACTGAAGGATAGCGGGAAAAAGGTTATTATCGGGGCTGGAGATACATTTAGAGCGGCTGCGATTGAGCAAGTTGAGGAATGGGGAAGACGGACTGGCGTGGAAGTTATAAAGCAGGCACATGGAAGCGATCCTGCCGCTGTAATTTTTGATACTGTAAAAACTGCTAAAAATCGTGGATTTGATGTGGCGATACTGGATACGGCTGGAAGACTTCACAATAAACGTGATTTGATGAAAGAGCTTGAAAAAATAAATAAAATCATTCGTGAGCAGTCTGGAGAAACAGACTTTGAAACTTTGCTTGTAATTGACAGCACGACTGGGCAAAATGGGCTGGAGCAAGCTAGAATATTCAATGAAATTGTAGATTTGACAGGAATTATTCTGACAAAATTTGATGGAACAGCAAAAGGTGGAATTATTTTCCCAATTACAGAAGAGCTGAAAAAGCCGATTAAATTTATAGGTGTTGGAGAAGGAATTGAGGATTTACGGGAATTTGATACAAAGGAATTTGTTGAAGCTATGTTTGATTAATAAAAAAACAGGAAAGGAAAATGAATTTATGAACACATTGACAGATGAATTGAAGGAAAAGGCTAAAAAATTAAACAAAACTATTATTTTACCTGAAACAGAAGATGAAAGAATTTTGCGGGCAACTGAGAAAATTATTAACGAAGGAATTGCAAAAATTGCTTTGGTTGGAAATGAAAAGGAAATAAAGGAAAGAGCGGCTAAAATTGGTGTTTCGCTGGAGAGTGCGATATTTTACAATCCTGACTCTTGTGCGACAATTGATGCTATGTCGGAACTTTTGAAAAAAAGAAGAGAAAAAAAGGGAATGACATTTGAAACTGCAAAAGCGATACTTATGTCAGATCCAAGATATTTTGCGGCAATGCTTGTACATCAAGGCAGAGTTGATGGAATGGTGGCAGGTTCATCTTCTCCAACAGCACACGTTTTAAGAGCGGCAATTCATGTAATTGGACCAAGACAAGGACTAAAGACAGTATCAAGTTCTTTTGTTATGATAACAAATACGCCTGAATTTGGAGATAATGGAACATTTGTATATTCAGATGGTGGAGTAATCCCTGATCCTACAGCAATGCAGCTAGCCGATATTGCAATTTCTGCAGCTGAAAAAGCTAGATTTACTGCTGGAATAAAGGAACCTAAAGTGGCATTTTTATCATTTTCCACAAAGGGAAGTGCAGATGGAGTGTCTGTAAGCAAAGTTAGGGAAGCAATTGAAATCTTGAAAGTTAGAAACGTTGATTTCGACTTTGATGGGGAATTACAATTGGATGCGGCAATTGTGCCAGAAGTGGCTGCTGCAAAAGCTCCCAACTCAAAAGTGGCAGGACAGGCGAATGTATTAATTTTCCCTGATTTGGATTCAGGAAATATTGGTTATAAATTAACACAAAGATTGGCAAAGGCAAAGGCATTGGGACCATTGATTCAAGGGTTGGCAAGACCAGTTCACGATTTGTCGAGAGGATGCAGCGTAGAAGATATTGTGGAAGTTGTGGCAATTACGGCTGTGGAATCTGAAATGTAATTTTTTTGACAAAAAATGATTAAAATTGAATTTATATGATATAGGTTGTTAATAGTTAAGCAATAATAGTAATTATAGCAGCAAGGAGGTCAATCCTCCTTGTCAAAAAATAGTAGAAAAATAAATACATAAATTTGGAGGATAAAATGAAAATTTTAGTAATAAATTGTGGAAGTTCATCTGCAAAATTTGAACTTATTGATATGACTAATGAACAGTCGCTAGCTAAGGGAAATTGTGAGAGGATAGGAATTGCAAATCCAATTTTCAGTTATAAAAATTTAATAACTGGAGAAAAAATTAGTGAATTGGAAACTCCTATGGAAAATCATACAGTTGCGGTAGAATTAATATTAAAGACGCTTCAAGATGAGAAAATTGGAGTAATAGCAAGCACAGATGAAATTGATGCGATAGGGCATAGAATTGTCCACGGTGGAGAATATTATGAAAAATCTGTACTTGTCGATGATGAAGTTATAAAAAATCTTGAAGAAATCGCACCGCTTGCACCACTGCATAATCCAGCCCATATAATGGGAATAAAAGTTATTCAAAAATTGCTTCCTGGAAAGAAAAATGTAGTTGTATTTGATACTGCATTCCATCAAACAATGCCGGCAAAGGCATATATGTATCCTTATCCTTATGAAGACTATACAGAATTAAAAGTTAGAAAGTATGGTTTCCACGGGACTTCTCATAGATATGTAAGTGGAGTGGCACAAGAAATGCTAGGTAAAAAAGATTCTAAAATTATAGTTTGCCATCTTGGAAATGGAGCGAGTATTTCAGCGGTTCAAAATGGTAAAGTTGTAGACACGTCAATGGGAATGACACCGCTTGCAGGAGTTATGATGGGAACTAGAACTGGGGATGTAGACCCTGCCTCTGTTATTTATGTTATGAGAAAAAGAGGATTATCTTTGGATGAAATGAATAACAGAATGAATAAGAAATCTGGAATTTTAGGAATGATTGGAACTAGTTCGGATTTCCGTGATTTAGATGCGGCTAAAAAGGCTGGAGATGAAAAGGCTATTTTAGCTTATGACATGTTCTGCTACAGAATACAGTTTTATATTGGAGCTTATGTTGCGGCAATGAACGGTGTTGATGCTATTGCCTTTACTGGTGGAATAGGAGAAAATTCTGTTGGAGCTAAAAAACAAATTTGTGAAGGGCTTTCATTTTTTGGAGTCGAGCTGGATGAAGAAAAAAATGCAAAAAGATTACCAGGAAATGTAGAATTGTCTACAGAAAATTCAAAAGTTAAAATTTACAAGATTGAAACAGCTGAAGAACTTGTAATTGCAAGAGATACTTATGAATTAACAAAATAAATGCTGCATTAATAAAATTTTTGTAAAGTTATAATTTTCAATAAATTGCGAGATAAGAGATTAGAACTGTTCGACAGCTATACAAACTTAGAATTTAATGAAATAGATATACTGAAGCAAGGAGTCTTACCTTTTTGTATAGAAAAAAATCGAACATTTCTGCTGTAAAAATTGAATAAGTAAAGAGAAAAGAGGGAAATATGTCAACATTAAATATAATTTATTATACAGGCACTGGAAATACTGAAGAAATGGCAAAATATATTGGTGAAGGTGCAGAAAGTGCTGGATCTAATGTAAAACTTATAAATGTGGAAGAGGCTGATGAGAATGCAATAGATGCTGACTTTATTGCATTTGGATCGCCTGCAGTTGGAGCAGAGGAAATTGCACCGGAAATGGTGGAATTTTTTGAAGGAATAAAGGATAAAATCATTGGTAAAACAGTTGGGCTATTTGGTTCTTATGATTGGGGACAAGGTGGCTGGATGGAAACTTGGCGTGAGGAAATTATAAATGAAGGGCTTTCTGTCGTGAATGACGGGCTTATTATTCATTTGGCTGTTGATGATGATGAAAAAATTGAAAAATGCAAGGAATATGGAAAAACAATAGTTGGTTAAATAACAAGGGTTAAAAATTCCCTTGATACTGATAGATTAGTTATCTATTAAAAAATGGAGGAAAAATTGGAAAATTTGTTAATCCAGCTTGCCATAATGGTTTTTGTTGGAATACTTATAGGATGGTTTACAAATTATTTGGCTATAAAATTGTTATTTAGGCCCTATAAGGAAGTAAACTTCCTATTTTTCAAAATACAGGGATTAATTCCCAAAAATAGAGATAAGATTTCAGAAAATATAGCGGAAACGATAGAAAAGGAGCTTATTTCAGTAAAATATATTACTGAAAAGTTAAAAGATAGCGATGTTATAAATGATGAAGTTTTGGATAAACTATTGGACAAAATTATAGGAGAAAAGCTGAAAAAAAGCATATTAGAAAAAAATCCGCTATTAAAAATGTTTTTAAATGATTCAGTAATTGAAAAAATAAAAGCGTATTTTAAAAAGGCAATTTTAGAAAATAAAGAGGAAATAGTGGAGGAAATTTTAAAAATTGCAGAAGACAAAATTGACTTTAAGGAAATCATGCTTGAAAAAATGAAAAATTTCTCGTTAGAAGAAATGGAAAAAATAATTTTGTCTGTGTCTAAGAATGAATTAAAGCATATTGAAATTATTGGTGGAGTATTGGGAGGAATAATCGCATTATTTCAGTTTTTTATAATGCTATTATTAAAACAGATATAAAATAATATTTTAAATAAAAACAATTAGACTAGAGGATTTAAAGAATTATTGAGGAGAAAAAATGAATGAAGAAAGAATATTGGAACCTAAGGAATTGGGAGAGGACAATATTCAGAAAAGTTTACGGCCAAGGACTTTTAAGGAATATATTGGCCAGCAGGATTTGAAAGAGAAGATGAATATATTTATAAAAGCTGCTAAAATAAGGAATGAGTCGCTGGATCATATTTTGCTTTATGGGCCTCCAGGGCTAGGGAAAACTACGCTTGCGGGAGTTATTGCTACGGAAATGGGAGTGAATCTGAAGGTGACAACTGGGCCTGTGCTGGAAAAGGCAGGAGATTTGGCGGCTATTTTGACGTCTTTGGAGGAAAATGATATTTTATTTATTGATGAAATTCATAGATTGAATACATCTGTGGAGGAAATTTTGTATCCTGCGATGGAAGACGGAGAACTGGATATTCTTATTGGGAAAGGGCCGTCTGCTAGAAGTATACGTGTGGAATTGCCGCAATTTACGTTGATTGGGGCAACTACAAGGGCAGGGCAGTTGAGTACGCCGCTTAGGGATAGATTTGGAGTTACTCATAGGATGGAATATTATAAGCTGGAAGAATTGAAGGAAATTATACGAAGAGGGGCGAATATTCTTGATATTTCCTATGATGAGGATGGAATTACGGAAATTGCCAAAAGAAGTCGAGGGACGCCTAGAATTGCGAACAGGCTATTGAAAAGGGCGAGAGATTTTGCACTTGTGGAAGGTTCGGGAGTTCTGGAAAAGGAAAGCGTGGATGGAATCCTGAAATTGTTAGGAGTGGATGAAAATGGCCTGGATGAGCTTGACAGGAATATTTTGCTGTCGATTATAAATGTTTATAATGGAGGACCTGTTGGAATCGAAACTTTGTCGCTTTTGCTCGGGGAGGACAGACGGACAATTGAAGAGGTTTATGAGCCATATCTTGTAAAAATTGGGTTTATAAAAAGAACTCCACGTGGAAGAGTTGTGACAGAATTAGGATATAACCATTTAGGAATTGAAAAAATATTTAGTGAAAAAAAATAAAAATTTAAAGATAACAATTGACACTAAACTCCAATTAAAAAGCCAAATTATACTAGATCTGTTCGATAACAAAAAAAATTTATAATTTAATAAAATAAATATACTGAAGCAAGGGATCTTGACATCTTGTAAAAATAAAAAAACTTAGGTTATTGAATATATCTATTGGATTTTGAACTTTTTCAAAGAATTTATAGTAAATTTGTTATTTAAGTGGAAAATGATATTAAGTAAAAAATGAGGTGAAAAGTTGTTGTTGACAGTAATAGCGGAAAAAGAAAATATTGATGAAAATAATGGAAAAATTTTGATAAAAGACAGATCAGACTGTAATCATGTTCAAAATGTGTATCGTTTAAATATAGGTGATGAATTGCGGGTAATTGACGGGGAATATGAATATTTTACAAAAATTGCTGAAATTTCAAAAAAGGAAATAGCTGTAAAAATATTGGAAAAAAAAGAAGACAGTTATTCTTTGAGTATAAATATTGATATTGCGATGGGAATTTTGAAAAATGATAAAATGAATTTGGCAATACAGAAATTGACGGAAATTGGTGTAAATAGGATAATTCCTTTAAAAACTGAGCGAGTTGTTGTAAAAATTAATGAAAAAAAGGAAAAATGGGATGTCGTTGCAAGGGAAACGCTGAAACAATGCAGAGGAGTGAAATTTACTGAAATTACATCTGTAAAGAGACTTTCGGAAATTGATTATCAAAAATATGATAAAATAATTTTTGCCTATGAAAATAGTGGTGAATCAAAATCTTTATCAGAAATAATAAAAAAAGAAGATAAGAATATTTTGTATATAATTGGGCCTGAAGGTGGAATTACAGCGGATGAAGTTGATTTTCTAAAAAATAATAAGGCAATAGAAATTAGTTTGGGAAAAAGGATTTTGCGGGCAGAAACTGCGGCAATTGTTGTCTGTGGCATTATTGCTAATTTTTATATATAGCTTTTTATTTTACTAAAATTAAGAAATAAATTGAAAATTAGCTGAATATATAATATAATATACAATAGCAGTAATAAATAATTTATACAAGGATTTTTGTGCAATTATTAAATATTTTAAGTTAATTATTAATAATTTTTTTTATTTGATGCCCATTTTCTTTTTGACTAAATTTTGATTAATACTTGTTTTAGTCAAATCAGTTATTATAGTTAAACTTAAATTGTATTGATTTTTTTAAATAAAAAATTAAAGCAGAAATAATTTGATAAATAAAAAAATATAAAAAGAAAGGAAGTTCAGGGAATGAGTGAATTGAATAACAATTATGAAAAGGAAGTTCAGGAAATAATTGATATTATGGAGGATAAGAAGGCACAGGATATAAAAGTGTATGATATGAGAGGAAAATCGCCATTTTTTGATTATTCAATATTGTGTACTGGGAGTTCTTCTAGAAATATTGAAGCGATAGCGACTGATATAAAGAAAAGCCTTGAAAATGTGAAAAATGTGGAAGGGCTTGAGGAGGCTAACTGGGTTCTTATTGATGCCGGAGATATAGTTATAAGCGTGTTTAGTAAAGATGCTAGAGATTACTACAGACTGGATGATTTTTATAATGGCGTGAATGAAGGAAACGAGGAAACAGAATAGATAACAGTTATAAAGAGGAAAATTATGAGAGAATTAGATAAAGAAGAGAAAAATGTACGATTTATTGCCTTTCTTATTCTTGTCGGAGCTGTTTTTCTAATATTAATTGCACGTCTGTTTACATTGCAGATATTAGAGGCTTCACAATATGCAGAACAGGCATTGCAAAATAGAATTAGAACAAATATAATAAAAGCTACACGTGGAGAAATTTACGACAGGGAAGGTAAATTGCTTGCTAAAAATACAACAGGATATCAGCTGGTTCATATGCATACATATACGTTAGATCCAAATGACTTGAAACTTTTAAAGGAAGTTAAGGGAATGACGCCAGAACAGATGGATGCTAGGCTTGCTAACGAACGTAAGGCTGTGGCAAAACGGATTAAGGAAACAATGGGCGATATAAATACTATAAGCCAGCTTACAGGATATCAGGTTGACTATCTTATAGATAGATTTTATAAGCAGCAAAGAATGGGAACTGATAAAAAGATACTTGTTATTGAAGATTTAGACAAGCAGGTGGCATTAAGGGCAATTGAAAAAATTAATAATGACAGAATCGACATTGTGGAGTATAATAAGAGATTTTATCCTGAAGATGCGCTTGCATCGCATGTTATTGGATACGTAAAGCCTATTAGTGAAAAGGAATTCAAGGATCTGGAAAAGGATGGATATAGAAATAGTGACCTGATTGGTAAAAAAGGTGTTGAACGTTCTTACGACAAGGAAATGAAAGGTCAAGACGGTAGGGAAAATGTTGAAGTTGATGCTAAAGGAAATGTTATAAGGCAAGTGGAGGCAACAGAAAGTGTTGCAGGAAAAAATGTCTACTTGTCAATTGACATGGAATTGCAAAAATATATGACAGATGCATTTTCAGGTAAAAGCGGGGCTTTTATTGCAATGGAAGCTAAAACTGGAAAAATAATTACATTTGTAAGTAATCCTGAAATCAGCTTGAATTTATTAAGTTCGAGAATATCCGATAATCAATGGACTGAACTGGTAAATTCAAAGGCAAAGCCGCTTGTTAATAAGGGAATTGCTGGACTTTATCCACCAGGATCGACTTTTAAAGCGGTAACGGGAATGGGAATACTGGAATCTGGAATTTCTCCTTATGCTACTGTAAATTCAACTGGACAGTACAGATACGGGAAGTTAATATTTAGGGATTCGCATAAATCTGGACACGGAATTACCAATTTTGCAAAATCCATAGAGCAATCAGTAAATACATATTATTATGTATTTTCACAAAAAGCTGGAATTAACAATATTGTAAAATATGCAAAGGAATTTGGAATTGGATCTAAGACGGGAATTGACATTCCTGGAGAATTGACAGGAACATTGCCTAGTCCTGAATGGAAGAAGAAAAGATTTAAGAAGAAACAGGATCAGAGATGGCTGCCTGGAGATTTGATAAATATGTCAATTGGACAAGGATATGTTTTGGCAACTCCAATTCAAATTGCCTCAGTTTATCAAACTATAGCTAATAATGGTGTAAAATTAAGACCTACGGTTGTTGACAGATTTGTGACATATTCAGGAAAAGTTGAAAATAATAAGCCTGTAGTAATAAAAAAATTGAAGGTAAGTCCAAAGAATTTGAAACTGTTACAAAATGCCTTGAGATTGCCGGTAAGTGGTCCAGGTGGAACAGCTAAAGTTTTATATATACCAAATTATCCAGTTTCAGCAAAGACAGGGACTGCACAAAATTCAGGATTTGGAGATAACCACTCGTGGATTGCGGGATATTTTCCATCTGATAATCCTCAGATTGTTTTTGTGTCAGTTGTAGAAGGTGGAGGATATGGAGGAGTAGCTTCAGGATCTATGGCACAGAAATTTATATACAAATATAGAGATAAATACGTCTTGAAAAAGCAGGATGCTGAGAAGAAGAAACAGGAAGAAGAAAAGAAAAAGCAAGATGAAAAAAATAAGAATTTAAAAAATAATAGCAATGTAAAAAATTAAAATGAAGGAGGTGTTTGCTAAATGTCAGAAAAGGAAAAAGGCGAGTTCGGTAATCAAATCTTAAAAAGAAATTTTTCCAAGAAGGAAGATATTAATAAAATAAAATCTGGAATGAAAAGATTTAGAAGGAAAAGTACGAATCGAAGACATTTAGATGAAAAAAATGAAATACGTTATATTCCAAGAGTAAATGATAGGAATAGACATATAGACAGAAAAGTGGATGGAAAAGAAGAAAAAATGTATGTAATCCCACTTGGAGGTCTTGAAGAAGTTGGAAAAAATATGACAGCTTTTCAATATAAGGATGAAATTATTGTGGTGGATGCAGGGCTGAGTTTTCCAGAAGACGAGCATCTGGGGATAGATGTTATAATTCCTGATTTTTCATATCTGGAATCAAACCGTCATAAAATAAAGGGGCTTTTATTGACACACGGACATGAAGACCATATAGGAGCAATCCCTTATTTTTACCAAAAGTTAGGAACAGAAAATATACCAATGTACGGTGGAAGATTGACGCTTGCGCTTGCAAGGGCAAAATTTGAAAAAAAAGATGCAAAATTACCAAAGGAAAAGGTTATTAGCGGAAGAACTATTTTAAAAGTTTCAAAATATTTTACAGTTGAGTTTGTAAGTGTAACTCACAGTATTGCAGACTGTTATGCAATTTGCATTAAGACTCCTGCGGCAACTATTTTACATTCTGGGGACTTTAAAGTTGATTTGACTCCTGTTGACGGGGAAGGATTTGACTTTGGAAGATTGGCTCAGCTGGGAGAAGAAGGCGTGGATCTTTTGCTTTCAGATAGTACAAATGCGCAAATACCAGGATTTACGCCATCTGAAAGAACAGTTGGAGAAAGTTTGAAGGATGAATTTGCAAAGGCTAAGGGAAGAATAATTTTGGCAGCTTTTGCTTCGCACGTTCACAGATTGCAGCAAATTGTAAATATTGCGACAAAACATGGAAGAAAAATTGCAATTGATGGAAGAAGCATGGTAAAAATCTTTGAAATATGTTCAAATCTTGGATATTTGAAAATACCGAGAGATACAATGATAGATATTGACAAAGTTGAAACCTATCCAGCGAATAAGGTGCTTATATTATGTACTGGAACACAGGGAGAACCGCTTGCAGCGCTTTCCAGAATTGCAAATGGGACACACAAGCATATTTCATTAAGAGAAGGAGATACAGTTGTAATTTCTGCAACACCTATTCCTGGAAACGAAAAGGCTGCTACCAAAAATATAAATCAGCTTATGAAACGGGATGCAAATGTTGTTTTTGAAAAAGGAATCGGAATACATGTATCAGGACATGGCTGCCAGGAAGAACAAAAATTGATGATAAATCTTGTGAAACCTAAATATTTTCTGCCTGTGCATGGGGAATATGCAATGATTAAAAAACATAAGGAATTGGCAATGGCAGTTGGAATACCTGAAAAAAATGTTATTTTGACAGAAAATGGAGAAAAATTGGAATTGTCTAAAAATAGTTTCAGATCTGTTGGAAGAGTGCCGAGCGGGGCTACATTTATTGATGGATTTGGAATTGGCGATGTTGGAAATGCTGTACTGAAGGATAGACAAAATCTGGCAGATGATGGAATTGTAATTATTACAATTTCTCAATATAGAAACGGAAAATTTAATAGGCAAGTAGAGCTTGTAACACGTGGATTTGTGTATAATAAGGATGCAGAAAGTTTACTTTCTGAAACAAAGAAACTTGTTAGAACAGAACTTGCTAATATGGAAAATGAAGGAATAAAGGAAATTGGGAAAATTAAACAAAAAATAAGAGCAAAAGTTGGAGAATTCCTTAATAAGGAAACAGATAGAGAGCCTATAATTTTACCAATTATAATGGAGGTTTAGAATGATACAGCTTTCAAGTAAGGAGAGAGCTTTTTTAAGAAAATTGGCACACAATCTAGATCCAATCGTTAGAGTTGGGAAGGATGGAATTGATGAGAATGTAATAAATTCCATTGCAGAAGTTGTGAAAAAAAGAGAATTGATAAAAGTAAAAATATTGCAAAATTCATCAGTTAAATTTGACAGGGAAATGGGAGATGAAATCGCTAGAGGTACAAAATCAATATTTGTTGATAAAATAGGAAATATATTGATTTTTTTCAAGCCTAAACATAAAAAGGATGCAAAGATTACTCCTGAATTTGACAAGTTTAGAAAAAGTAAATCTAAAAAATAGGAAAAAATAGAGAGGAAAAATAAATGAGTGGAGGAATACTGTTTGGAAATAGATTACTTGATGTTGCGGTAGTTTCATGTTTTTCGGCACAGTTTTACAAAGTTTTTTTCCCTTTATTCAAGGGTCAAAGGCCTCAATGGGCAAGGCTTATCCAAACTGGCGGAATGCCAAGTTCCCATGCTTCGACAGTAGTTTCCCTTGTAACAGGCGTATCTTTACTAAAGGGATTCAGGTCAGTTGAATTTGCGATTGCGATGGTTTTTGCTGGAATTGTGCTTTATGATGCGACAGGAGTAAGACAGCAGGCAGGGAAGCATGCAAAAGCCTTAAATAGACTGATAGATGCTATTGAGCATAATGACGGGATAGAAATTATTAACGAAAAATTCAAAGAACTTTTAGGACATACTCCAATAGAAGTATTTTGGGGAAGTGTTTTAGGAATTGCTGTTGGACTTTTATTTAAAGGATATATATTGGGATAAAATAAAATATTTTTAATTAGGAAATCACAGTTGTTAATTTAGCTGTGATTTTTTTATTATTGACTGAAATAGAAAGGAGTGAAAATATTTTATATGTATATACAAAAATAATTCTTTACAAATAAATTTTTTTATAGTATAATGTTTCCACATACAAATATAAAAGTTAAAAAAGTAAAATATACAATAAAATTTTTAGAAAGGAAAAACAAAAATGGACTTTAATTTTATAGTAGAAAATATTCCTAAATATTTAGAAGCAATGAAATTGACTGTGATTATAGGAATTTTTGGAATTATATTTTCAATATTGATTGGGATAGTTTGTGCATTGGTGCTTTATTATAGAGTTCCAGCTGCTAGGCAGATTGTGGGAATTTATATTGAGCTTTCGAGAAATACGCCGCTTGTAATACAGTTATTCTTTCTGTATTTTGGGCTTCCAAAAATTGGAATTACGTTTAATTCGCATATTTGTGCTGTGATTGGATTGTCTTTCCTAGGCGGAAGTTACATGTGCGAGGCGTTTCGGAGCGGATTGGAGTCGGTTACAAAAGGGCAACGGGAATCTGGGTTAAGCATTGGGCTTACAGAATCACAGCTTATAACTAATGTAATATTGCCACAGGCATTTACGGTTTCGTTTCCAGCGATAGCGGCAAATATAATATTTCTTTTGAAAGAAACTTCAGTAATAGGGATTTTGGCTTTAATGGAACTGATGTATCTGACACGGGATTTGATAGGGCTTTATTATAAAACGAATGAAAGTCTGTTTATGCTTGTTGCAGCATATTTGATTATTATTTTACCAGTTTCGTTTGTTTTAACAGTAATTGAAAGGAGAATAAGATATGCAACTGTCGGGAATTGATGTTATTTTTAAAGGAGTCAATTTGCAAAGGCTTATGGGTGGGCTTATTGTAACAGGACAAATTGCTCTTGTTTCCATAGTATTTTCAATATTGCTTGGATTAATTCTAGGAATAGTTATGACTTCAAAAAATAAGATTATTTATGGAATATTGAAGTTTTATCTGGAAAGTATGAGAATCATTCCCTTGCTTGTGTGGCTGTTCATAATTTATTTTGGAGTTGCAAAAGGCTTTGATTTGCATATTGACTCAGAAACTACGACAATAATAGTGTTTGTGATATGGGGAACGGCTGAAATGATGGATATTGTGAGGGGAGCTATTATTTCTCTTCCAAAAATTCAAGGAGAAAGTGCAAAGGCTTTGGGGCTTGATACAAGTCAGGTTTATAGATATGTGCTGCTTCCACAGGCTGTAAGAAGAATTGCACCTGCAGCGGTAAACCTTATAACAAGAATGATTAAGACAACTTCACTTGCGATTTTTATAGAAGTTGCAGAAGTTCTAAAAATAGGACGGCAAATTATAGAATTTTCAAGCAGGAAAAATCCAATGGCACCATTTTGGGTGTATCTGTTCATATTTTTTCTATATTTCATAATTTGTTATCCAATTACATTATTATCAAAGAAAATGGAGAAAAAATGGGCTGTTTAAAAAATAAAGGAAATGGAGGTAAGCAAAATGGCAGATTCGGAAGTTTTATTGGAGCTTTCTGATATAAAAAAAGAATATAAAAAAGGCGTACCCGCACTAAAAGGAGTTTCACTTTCAGTAAATAAAAGCGAGGTTGTAGTAATACTGGGTCCTTCTGGATGTGGGAAAAGTACACTTTTAAGATGTGTAAACGGACTTGAAGAAATTCAGTCTGGAGAAATAAAATTGCAAGGAAATGTTATTAATAAGGACAAGACAAAATGGCACTTAATACGCCAGAGAATAGGAATGGTGTTTCAAAGTTACGAATTATTTGATCACATGACAGTTATGCAAAATCTTCTGTTAGGACCACTTAAAGTACAGAAAAGGGATAAAAAGGAAGTTACAGAGCAAGCAGAAAAATTGCTGGAAAGAGTAGGGCTTCTGGATAAAAAGAACTCATATCCAAGAGAACTATCAGGAGGACAAAAACAAAGAATAGCAATTATAAGATCACTATGTATGAATCCGGAAATAATGCTGTTTGATGAAGTTACAGCGGCACTTGATCCTGAAATGGTAAGGGAAGTGCTGGATGTAATGCTGGAACTGGCAAAGGAAGGAATGACAATGATAATCGTTACTCATGAAATGGAATTTGCTAAAGCGGTTGCAGATAGAATAATATTTATGGACTCTGGAGAAATCGTTGAAACAAATTATCCGCTGGAATTTTTTAGAAGTCCAAAAACTGAAAGGGCTAAGAAATTCTTAAATATATTTAATTTTGAAAAGAAAGATAAGGTGGAATCGGCTTTGATGATATAAATAAAAAATTTAGTAAAACAATTTAGTGAATGCTAATTGTTGAAGGGAGAATGAAAGTATGAAAAAATTATTAGGATTTAGAAAATTGAATTTATTGGCACAGATATTGATTGGTGCGTTATTAGGTATTTTGGTTGGGCAGTTGTTTCCGTCATTTGCTAAAGAGTTAAAGATACTGGGAGTGCTGTTTACAAGTTTAGTTCAGATGGTTATTGTACCGCTTGTATTCCCGCTGGTTGTTTTATCAATAGTTACAATGAAAAATACTAAAAAGTTTGGAAATCTTGCATTTAAGACATTTTTACACTTTTTCTCAATTACAACGTTAGTAATCACGCTTAGCCTTATTTTAGGGAAAGTAACAGGAATTGGTGCAAATATAAAAGCTGGAAGCATTTCCACAGAAGCTATTAAAGATGTTGCCTCTAACATTAATTTGAGCGATTTTTTAACATCAGTTGTACCTAAAAATGTATTTACAGCATTTGCAGATGGAAATCTTTTACCAGTTATATTTTTTGCAGTATTTCTGGGAATAGCCTTAATTGCTGTTGGAGATGACAATAAACCTGTTATAACATTCTTTGAATCTTGGATAAAGGCTATGTATAAGATTGTAGATTATGCTATTGCATTTGCACCTGTAGGAGTGTTTGGGCTGATTGCAAGCAATGTGGCAAAAACTGGACTTGGAGATTTGTATTTGTTAGGACAGTTTGTACTGCTTCTTTATGTTGGATACTTGGCAGCTCTATTAATCGTATTTCCAATTATTGCATATATATTCAAAGTTCCTTATTTAAAATTATTATCAAATATTAAGGATTTGGTACTAATAGCCTTTACAACAGGAGGTTCTGCAGTAGTTTTGCCGACACTTCTTGAACGTAGTGAAGAAAATGGAATATCTGAATCAGTTTCAGCTTTTGCAACACCGCTCGGATATTCATTCAACCTTATTGGAGCCTGCATTTATATAAGTTTATCAGTAACATTTATAACAAATTTGTACTCAACTCCGCTTACATGGGGTCAATTAATACCGTTAATATTGTTTTTGACAATAATTACAAAGGGAATTGCAGCAGTTCCATCTGGAGCATTGGTTGTACTGCTTGCGACTGCGGCGCAGCTTAATCTACCTGCAGAAGGTATTGCCCTGATTGTATCAGTTGACTTTTTGGCAAATGCTGGACGTACAGCGGTAAATGTAGTTGGAAACACACTTATTCCTGCGATTATTGAAAAAACTGGAGAATATGAAGTTGTGGAAACAGAGGAAGTGTATGCTGGACTTCAAGAAAATGCAGCTGTAGCTGAATAAACTTTAAAAATAAAAATAGAAAGGATGAAAAAATGTCAAAAGTATACATAATTCACGAAAATATGGATTGGACAAGACATCTGACTGCGAGGCTGGATGAATTGTCAGTTCCTTATGAAGAACTGGATTTGTCAGAAGGAATGTTAAATATAGGAAAAGAGCCTGAAAAAGGCGTGTATTATAACAGAATGAGCGCTTCTTCACATACAAGAGGGCATAGATATGCACCAGAATTAACGGAGCAAGTCTTAACATGGCTGGAAAACAAAGGAAAAGAAGCAGTCCGTGTAGTTAATGGAACATCTGCAATAAATCTTGAAGTGAGTAAATTGAAACAATACATCTTACTGCAAAAGGCAGGGATAAATACTCCAAAAACATTGGGAGCTGTGGGAAAAGAGCAAATCTTAAATGCTGCAAAGGAACTTGACACATATCCTTTTATCATAAAGCACAACAGAGCTGGAAAAGGACTGGGAGTAAGGCTTATAAGAAGTTATGAAGAACTTGAAAATTACGTAAATGGAAATGATTTTGAAGATTCTGTCGATGGAATAAGCTTGATTCAGGAATATGTGAAGCCTGTGGATGGGCATATCATAAGAGCTGAATTTATAGGTGGAAAATATCTTTATGCCGTAAAAGTTGACTCAAGCGATGGATTTGAACTATGTCCAGCAGATTCGTGCCAGATAAATGATAAATTCTGTCCTGTAGGAGAAGAAGCGGCAGAAAAAACAAAATTTAGAATTATTGAAAGATTGCCAGAAAATCAAATTGAAAAATATGAGAAATTTTTAAAAGAAAACCACATAGATGTGGCGGCAATTGAGTTTATCATAAATGAAAACAATGAAGTTTTTGTTTATGACATAAATACAAATACCAATTACAATGCCGATGCTGAAAAAATAGCTGGGAAATATGCTATGTTGGAACTAGCTAAATATTTAAAAGATGAATTGGAAAAATTAGGATAAGAAATAACAAAAATATTAAATAAATTTGGAGGTAATTATGAAAAAGAATTTTGAAAGGTTTGTAAAAATTATTGCAATCTTAGTTTTAGGAGTATTTGCAATAAGCTGTGGAAAAGGTGGAAAGGGAAGTGCTGAGCCAGGATCAATTGAGGCAATAAAAAAAGCAGGAAAAATTAGAATAGGAGTATTTGGAGATAAGCCGCCATTTGGATTTGTTGATGAAAATGGGAAAAATCAAGGTTATGATATTTATTTGGCAAAAAGACTTGCTAAAGATTTATTAGGCGACGAAAATAAAATAGAATTTATCACATTAGAAGCCGCAAACAGAGTGGAATATTTATTATCAAATAAAGTTGACATTATTCTAGCAAACTTTACAGTAACAGACGAAAGAAAACAAAAAGTTGATTTTGCAAAGCCTTATATGAAAGTGTCGCTAGGAATTGTTTCACCAGAAGGTGCTCCAATAAAAGATGTTAAAGAGCTGAAAGGTAAAAAATTAATAGTTAACAAAGGAACAACAGCAGAAATTTACTTTACTAAAAATTATCCAGATATAGAATTGTTGAAGTATGACCAAAATACAGAAACATTTAACGCATTATTAGATAAAAGAGGAGCTGCACTTGCACACGATAATACTCTAGTATTCGCATGGGCAACAGAAAATCCAGGATTTGTTGTGGATATTAAACAGTTAGGGGAACAGGACTACATTGCTCCAGCTGTAAGAAAAGGGAACAAAGGACTGTTAGACTGGCTAAATACTGAAATAGATGCTCTTACTAAGGAAGGATTCTTTGAAAAAGCGTATAAAGCAACTCTTGAGCCTGTTTATGGGAATAAAGTTGATCCTAAAACAGTGATTATTGAAAATAAATAGACAGATAGATCATAATTTATGAAGATAAAAATTAAACTGCTTCAGAATATTGAGGCAGTTTTGTTTTTATTTTTACTAAATTATAAATAATTATTTGTTTGAATGTGAACTACTCACGACTAAAAGTCAAGAGCTTCATAAGACAACTGAAAAAGTAAGTTATCTTCTAAGAAGTTTGATTTTAAAATCCTTATTCTTTTTGGCTAGTCCACAATAGCCGCTACTAGATAAGACATTATGTCTACACTGCTACTTTTTATTTGTATATTATATTTTAAACCTAAATATATTATACTCTAAAATTAGTAATATTGCAAATTTTAAAGCAACATTTTCAATGTTGGTGTATTCATCTCATGGCTAAAGCCACGAGTGTTCTAACGCACTTAATAAAATATAAGATTAGTTATAAAAAGTATTATTCTATTTTTATTTTTTATAAAATATAGAAAATTTAAACAAATTATGGTATTATTATAGTAAAATCAATTTGATTTATACATACAGATTTAATTTGAAAAGTAATATAAATAAGGCGGAAATGACTATGAAAACATATAACTTGCTTTATGAAAATTTGGAAAATGTAAAAATAAAAGGTGTTACAAAAACAAATATTCCAAAATTTAAAAAATTGGGAGTCTCTACACTTTATGATCTGCTTTATTTTTTTCCAAGAGCTTATGAAAATAGAAATAATCATAAGAAAATCGGTGATATTTTGGCAGATGAATTTGTGATTTTGCAGGGAACAGTTGTAAATGTGGTTAATCAGTATATAAAATCTGGAAGGACTATGTTTCGGGCTGTTTTGAGTGATGATAGCGGAATGATTGAGCTTGTGTGGTTTAATAACAGGTTTGTGAAAAATGGAATTCATATTGGGGATGAGATTACGGTTTATGGAAAAGTGAGAAAAACTATGAAATTTCAGCTTGTAAATCCTGAATATAAAAAAATCAAGCAGGCTAGTTTTGATATGCAGGAACAAAAGCAGATATTGCCAATTTATCCGTCTACAGAATCACTTAGACAGCAGGCAATCAGAAAAGCTATGGAAAATGCACTTATGGATTATGGATATTTGCTGCAGGAAAATTTGCCAAAGGAGTTTTTACAGAAGGAAAAATTGCTTGGAAGAAAAGAAGCGGTTTTGAATATTCATTTTCCAGAAAATGAGGAAAAGCAGAGCAAGGCACGGAAAAGATTTATGCTTGAGGAAATTTTGCTTCTGGAAATGGGAATTTTGCAAAATCGTTTCAGTGTTGACAAGGCAAATAAAAATATTTATAGACTTGAAGATAATAAAAGTCTTGTAAGCAAATTTATAAAAAGTTTGGATTATAAATTGACAAGAGCGCAAAAACGTGTGATTAAGGAGATTTATTCTGAATTAAAGGCTGGAAAGATTGTAAATAGGCTGATTCAGGGCGATGTTGGCTCTGGAAAGACGATTGTTTCATTTATAATGCTTCTTTATATGGTTGAAAACAATTATCAAGGTGTAATTATGGCGCCTACAGAAATTCTTGCAATGCAGCATTATCTGGGAATTGTAGATGAATTTATGAATCTTGATGTACGAGTGGAGCTTTTGACTGGAAGCGTGAAGGGAAAGAAGAAGGAAAAACTACTGAATGAGATAAAGGAAGGACTTGTAGATATTGTAATTGGAACACATTCTTTAATTGAAGATAACGTAATTTTCAAAAATTTGGGACTAATTGTAATTGATGAGCAGCACAGGTTTGGGGTTACACAGCGAAAACTTTTGCGTGATAAGGGAAATCTTGCCAATTTAATTGTTATGAGTGCCACTCCAATTCCACGTTCACTTGCACTTACAATTTATGGAGATTTGGATGTGTCAATCATTGACGAGCTGCCTGCTGGAAGAAGTCCGATTAAGACAAAGTGGATACAAAATGAAATTGACAGGCAAAAAATGTATAATTTTATGGAAAAGAAAATGAAGGATGGACGGCAAGTTTATATAGTGTCGCCGTTAATTGAAGAAAGTGAAACTTTGAATGTAAAATCGGCACAGGAAACTTATGAGGAATATATTTCAATTTTTCCAAAT
This sequence comes from Leptotrichia sp. oral taxon 417, assembly GCF_013394865.1. Classification (NCBI taxonomy): domain Bacteria; kingdom Fusobacteriati; phylum Fusobacteriota; class Fusobacteriia; order Fusobacteriales; family Leptotrichiaceae; genus Leptotrichia; species Leptotrichia sp. oral taxon 417. The sequence goes on from NZ_JABXYV010000001.1 coordinate 271,520, forward strand.
AGAAAAATTGGGCTTATGCACGGACGGCAAAGCTACAAGGAAAAGCAGAAGGTTATGGAACAGTTTAAAAATCACGAACTTGACATTCTAGTTTCCACAACAGTAATCGAAGTTGGAGTAAATGTGCCAAATGCTTCGATTATGGTAATTCGTGATGCTCAAAGATTTGGACTTTCCTCGCTTCATCAGCTGCGTGGAAGAGTTGGACGTGGAAAATACCAGTCCTACTGCTTTTTGGAATCTGAAACAACGAATGAAATTTCGGCAAAAAGGCTGAAAGTTATGGAAGAAACGACAGATGGATTCAAAATTGCTGAAGAAGATTTGAAATTACGTAATTCTGGGGAAATTTTAGGAACAAGGCAAAGTGGAGTGTCTGATATGCTTTTTACGGATATTGTAAAAAATATGAAGGAAATTAAACTTGTGCATGATTTTGTGGTGGAATATTTGAAAAAAAATGATGGGAAAATAGAAAATGAATTTTTGAAAATGGATATTTATAAAAAGTTTTTCAATAATTCAGAAGATTAATTTGAAATGTAGTAAGGAGAAATTTTGTGAAACAGTATTTGGCAGATTTTGGGCTGCTTTTTGTGGGGATATTTTGGGGGCTTGGATTTGTATTTGTAAAAATTGGGTTAAATACTGGAATTGATCCGTTTTATTTATCGGCGATTAGATTTCTTGTGGGAGGGCTTATTCTTTATGGGATTTTCTTTAGAAAAATTGGAAAATTTACAAAACATGATATTTTTGCTGGATTGATAGTTGGAATTTTTCAGTTTTTTGGATATGCCTTTCAAACTTATGGGGCAATGCTTACAACTGCCAGTAAAAATGCTTTTTTTACTTCGATTAATGTTATAATTGTGCCTTATATTTTTTGGATGCTGCATAAAAAGCGTCCCGATGTTTTTGCATTTCTGGCTTCAGTTATTTGTGTGCTAGGAGTTGCTGTAATTAGTTTTGACAGGAAGATGAATCTTGCAAACCTTAATTTTGGTGATATTTTGACAATTATAAGTGCGGTGTTTTTTGCGGGTCAGATTGCAACGAATGGATATTTTAGTAAAAAAGTTGAGCCTTTAAAATTGGTCGTTATGCAGATGTTTGTGGCGGGAATATTATTTGTAGCAAACTTTTTTATTTTTTCAAATGCGGGTAAAGTTGAAAAGCCTGCTGGAATGATGCTAGTTTCAATAATTTATTTGACAATTTTTTCAACGGCGATACCGACAGTGCTGCAGACATTTTGCCAAAAATATACGACTTCTACGAGGGCTTCAATTTTGATGTCGACAGAATCGCTATTTGCTCCACTTTTTGCATTTTTTATATTAAGTGAGAGATTGTCGCTTAGAGTGGCAGTTGGGGCTGGGCTGGTACTTTTTGCGGTGCTTGTGTCGGAGACTAAATTGGGATTTAAGAAAATTGAAAAATGAAAAATAAAAAATTAATTGATGTTTTGTATTAAAATTTATCAAATAATATGATAAAATAAAATGTATAATAATGAGTTTAATAAGGAGAGAAAAAATAAAAATGAAAATAGTTTTATACGGACACCCAACTTTACGAGAAAAAGCGGAAAAAGTTGATGAAGTTGATGATAATGTAAGAGAAACTCTGGATGAAATGGTTGCTCTTATGAGAAAGGCTAATGGAGTGGGACTTGCAGCAAATCAAGTAGATATTGCTAAAAGATTTTTTGTGCTTGAGCATGACGGAATTTTGAAAAAAGTTGTTAATCCCGAAATACTGGAATTTTCTGAGGAAATTGCAGATATGGAGGAAGGATGCTTGAGTATTCCTGGGGTTTATAAAAGGGTTAATCGTCCTGCAAAAATCAAAGTGAAATATTTGAATGAAAATGGAGAAGAAGTTGTTGAAGAATTGGAAGAAATGTGGGCTAGGGCATTTCAGCATGAATTTGACCATATTGAAGGGATTTTGTTTACAGACAGGCTTTCAATTTTGAATAAAAGGCTTGTTGCTAAAAAGCTGGATGTTTTGAAGAAGGATTTTGCTAAGGGTAGAATTTACAGGGACTTGGATTAGAATATTATTTTTATTTAAATAAAATAAATGGATTTTGAAAAAGTCAGGAAAGCGGGGAAATTAAATGAAAACAATATTTATGGGAACACCTGAATTTGCAATACCAAGTTTGGAAGTTGTATTTAAAAATACTGATTTACAGCTTATTTTTACAAAAGAGGACAAAAGAAATGCTAGAGGAAATAAAATAATATTTTCTCCTGTAAAGCAGTTTGGAATTGATAATAATGTGGAAATTATTCAGCCTAGAAAAATGAAGGATGAAGAAGTTATTAATAAAATTAAGGAAATAAATCCTGATTTGATTGTGGTTGTGGCTTATGGAAAAATTTTACCAAAAGAAATTATTGATATTCCCAAATATGGGATAATAAATGTTCATTCTTCACTTTTGCCAAAATATCGGGGAGCTTCGCCTATTCATTCTGCTATTTTAAATGGAGATGCCGAAACTGGCGTGAGCATAATGTATATTGAAGAAGGGCTTGACTCTGGAGATGTGATTTTGAGGGAATATTGTGAAATTACAGAAGATGACACTCTTGGAACTTTGCACGATAAATTGAAGGAATTGGGAGCAGATGGGCTTACTAAGGCTTTGAAATTGATTGAAAATGGGGAAGTTCAGGCAGAAAAGCAGGATGACAGCAAGGCTACTTTAGTGAAGCCGATTACGAAGGAGCAGGCAAAAATCAACTGGAATAGCACAAAAGAAGTTATTTACAATCAAATTCGTGGGTTAAATCCGTTTCCAGCGGCATATACTTTTAATGAAAAAGGTGAAAATATAAAAATTTACAAAAGTGAAAAAATTGATAAAAAGTATGAGGATGAAAATGGGAACGAAATGGAAAATGGGACAGTTGTTGAGATTATTAATAAAAAAGGGCCTGTTGTGAAAGTTGCAAATGGTGGGCTATTGATTTTGGAGGCAAAATTTGAAGGGAAAAAACTTCAAAGGGGAGCCGATATTATTAATGGACGTAAAATGTCAGCTGGAGAAAAGTTATTATAGTGTCTAGCTTAAAATGCGGGTAGAAAGTTAGGCTATATTTATAGCTAATCTATTTTTTTGAATGTTTTATTATAATTTTTAAGTGGATAATTTTCTAATTTTCATAGGAGGAAATATGAAGTTAAAAAAATTGGAAATTTCAGAAAGAGTTGTACAAAGATTGACAGAATATTTATCTATTCTAAAGGAAGCGAGAAAACAGGATAATGAAATAAATTCAATTGAACTTGCTAAAATTATGAATACCACTTCTGCTCAAGTGCGTAAGGATTTATCGACATTTGGTGAGTTTGGTGTGCGTGGAAAAGGTTATGATGTTGATAAATTGATAGAAATTATTACAGAAATTCTTGGAATTGACAAAATTAACAATGTTATAATTGTAGGGCACGGTAAAATGGGAGAAATGCTTTCATCAAATTTAGATGTTCTAGGTGAAGGCTTTAAAATTGTTGGAATATTTGACAAAGATAGTAATAAAATTGGAAAAGTAGCTGCAAATGATTTGATTGTTCAAGATATTAGAAATGTAGGAGAATTTATAAAAAATATGAAAAATGATTCTAATACGAAAATTGATATGGCAATTTTGGCAGTTGTAAAGGAACAGGCACAAATTGCAGCGGAAGGACTTGTAAAAAATGGAATTTCTGCGATACTCAATATGACGACTTATAAATTGGAACTAGGTGAAAATGTAAAAGTTGTGGATATGGATATTTCAGCAAAATTGCAGGAATTGAATTTTTGGAGAATAAATAATAATTAATTGAAAAATGTAAAAAAATAAAAGTTAAAAAATGTTGTATTAATCAAGTTTTATAGACTTTTAAAAATAATAAAAAAAGAATATTGAAAGGAGAGCTATGACTATAATTGATGGAAAAGCACTTTCAGAAAAGACTTTGGAGGAAATCAAAGAAGTACATGGTGAATTGCAGGAAAAGGCTGGCAGAAAAGCTGGGCTTGCGGTAATTATAGTGGGAGAAAATCCAGCTTCTAAAATCTATGTGAGAAATAAAATAAGAGCTTGTGAAAAAGTTGGATTTCATTCTGAAACAATCAGACTTGATGAAAATATTTCAGAGGAAAATTTACTTTTGGAAATTGAAAAATTAAATAATGATGACAATATAGACGGCATTCTGGTTCAACTGCCGCTTCCAAAGCACATTGATGAACTGGAGGTTATAAATGCAATTTCAGCAGAAAAGGATGTGGATGGATTCCATACAACAAATATTGGGAAAATGATGATTGGAGATGAAACAGGATTCTTGCCTTGCACACCCTTTGGAGTAATTCAAATGTTTGAAGAATATGGCATTGAATTGCCGGGAAAAGATATTGTTGTAATTGGGCAAAGTAATATTGTAGGAAAGCCAATGTCGCTTTTATTAATGCAAAAGCATGCGACAGTTCAAACTTGTAATTCAAGAACTAAAAATTTGTCTGAAAAGCTTCAAAAGGCTGATATTATAATAGCTGCAGCAGGATCTCCAAAATTAGTTAAAGGTTCAGATGTGAAAGATGGAGTTGCTGTAATTGACATTGGAATAAATAGGGTAGACGGGAAAATATGCGGAGATGTGGATTTTGATGAAGTTTCAAAAAAAGCCTCATTTATTACCCCAGTTCCAGGCGGAGTTGGTCCAATGACAATCGCAATGCTAATAAAAAATACATTAAAATCATACAAACAGAAAATAAACAAATCAAAATAAAAAAAGAAAGTGAGAAAATTGATGAAGGATAAAATTAAATTTATTGAAAAATTAGCTGAAAGTATGAATGAAAACAAAATTGAATCTGTAAAATATGAAGATAATAATTTTGAAGTTTCATTAACTAAGAAAAAAAAGGAAAGAAATGTTATTTTTGGAAGTCCAATAGCTCAACCTGCAGTGGCTTCAAATATTACGCAGGAAGTGGAAGTTCAAGAAGTGGAAGATTCTGCTCCAGTACAGCAAGTGGCTCCAGAAGAAATTTCGGGAACAAAAATTACCTCTCCAATGGTTGGAACTTTTTATGGTTCGCCATCACCAGCGGCAGGTCCATTTGTAAAGGAAGGAGATTCTGTAACAGAAGGGCAAACGCTTTGCATAGTTGAGGCAATGAAACTTATGAATGAAGTTAAATCAACAGTTTCAGGGAAAGTTAAAAAGATTTTTGTTAAGGATAACGAAAGTATAAAAAAAGGTCAAACATTGATGATCATTGAGTAATTTTTATAAAAAATATAAATAAAAAAGAAGGGATAAAATTTGGAAGAGAAAAGGATTTTGTTGAATATTGTTCTGTTGTTAGTTTTATTGTTTTTTACATCATTTTTATCAGCTGCAGAATCTGCATTGTCATCACTTAAACAGATTCATTTAAAAAGCGATTCAAAGGAAAAGGAAAAAACTAAAGAAAGTGAACTTCTAAAACTTTGGCTGGAAAATCCAAATGAATTGCTTACAACACTTTTGTTTGTAAAGACAATTTCTTATTCTTCAATGGTTTTTACAGGAATTTATTTAATAAAAAAAATCTATGAAAAAGGTCTTTATTTGGGGATTTCATTTTTTGTATTAATTATTTTTATTTTATTATTTTCAGAATTAATTCCAAGATTAGTAGCTAGAAATAATATTTATGGAGTTTCTAAAACATTAATAATACCGCTAAATACAGTGAGAATTGTTTTAAGACCGTTAATTCAGCTGTTTATATATATTTCAAGATTTGTTGTTGGAATATTTAAAATAAAAGTAAAGGATCAGATGTTTGAGATAACAGAAGATGAAATTTTGACTTTTTTAAAGGCTGGAACAGAAAGCGGTGTGTTTGAAGAGGGCGAAGAAGAAATGATAAGCAGTATTTTTGAATTTTCAGAAACAACCGTCAAGGAAATACTTACTCCCAGAATAGATGTTTTTGCATTGGAGGCTGAAAGCAGAATTGAAGATGTATGGAATGAAATTTTAGATCAAGGATTCACACGTATTCCTATCTATAACGAAACGATTGACAATATTGTAGGAACAGTTCATATGAAGGATTTGCTTCATTATGACAGGCAAACAGGAAATAATCCGCCTGTAAAGGATTTTATGAAGGAAGCCTATTTTGTTCCAATTACAAAGCCGCTAGTCGAATTACTGGAAGAATTTAAGTTAAAGCAGCTTCATATGGCAATTGTAATTGATGAATACGGAGGAACTCAGGGAATAGTTACAATTGAAGATTTGCTGGAGGAAATCGTTGGGGAAATAAGGGATGAATTTGATCAGGAAGAGGAAAATATTCAACAAATTCGTGAAAAAATATTTGATATTAGAGGGGACACACCTATTGAGGAAATAAATGCCAAATTGGAAATAGAAATCCCGGTGTCTGAAGAATATGATACAATTTCTGGATATATTCAGGATAAATTGGGAAAAGTTGCTGAAGTTTTCGATCAAGTTAAGGAAAATAACTTTATATTGAAAGTAACGGATGTGGATAATAAACGTGTTGAAAGAGTAAGAGCGATTATTATTGAGCAAAAAGAAGACAAAGAAGAAGTAAGGAGAGAAAATGGAAGAGATTAGACCTCGAATACGTGTAGCAGGAATTCTTATTGAGAATGACAAGATTCTACTAATCCAGCATTACAAAAATAATAAAAAATACTGGCTTATTCCTGGTGGAGGAAATGACTGGGGCGAAACTGCAAAGGAAGCATTAATCCGTGAATACAAGGAAGAAACAAATATGGATATAGAAGTTGATGAGTTTTTATTTTTTTCAGAAACTATTTATCCGAATAAAGAGCGTCACATTTTAAATTTATTTTTTAGAATACATCGCAATGAAAAAAATGACAGTATCATAAAATTAGGAGATGAAGCTGTTTTAACTGATTTGAAATTTGTAACAAAAGAAGAGCTCAAAAAAATGACAGTTTATCCAAATATTAAAGAGAATTTATTAAAATTAATGAATGGCGAAAAGGTAGAAAATTATTTAGGAAGTTTATGGAATGAATAAAAATTCTAGTATTATAATTAAAATTTCAGAAAAGAGGGAAAAAATAAAATGACAGTTGAAGAAAAAGAAGAATTAAAGAAATTAGTGCGTTCAGTGAAGGATTTTCCAGAAAAGGGAGTAACTTTTAGAGATATTACAACAGCTTTAAAGGATAAAAGAGGATTGGAAATTATCATAAAGGATTTTACAGACAGATATAAAAATAAAGGAATTGATTATGTAGTAGGTGCCGATGCGAGAGGTTTTATTTTTGGAGCTGCAATTGCATATAATATCGGTGCTGGATTTGTTCCAGCAAGAAAGCCTGGAAAATTGCCAGCAGAAGTGGAAAGTGTGGAATATTCATTAGAATATGGAAAAAATAGCATAGAGATTCACAAGGATGCCTTTGAAAAAAATTCAAAAATATTAATAGTAGATGATCTGTTAGCAACAGGAGGAACAGCCGAAGCAATGGTTAAGCTAGTGGAAAAATTAGGAGCTAAAGTTTACGAGTTAGCATTTATGATAGAATTAGTTGATTTAAAGGCTAGAGATTTGCTGAAAGGTTACGAAGTGTATACTCAGTTAAAATATTAAATAATCAAAAAACAAAGTACCTAAAAATAATATCAGGGTACTTTTTTTACAAAAAAATTTTTTAAAAGAAACTGTCTAAAATGCTTAAAATATGGTATTTAATATGGGATCTCAAATTGAATTTTGAAAAAAATCAAAAAAAATTTCAAAAAAGTAGTTGACAAACACTTTCTTTTATGATAATATATATCTTGTCGATACGAAAATGTATCAACGGACAATAGAGATATTAATAATGTAAAGAAGCAATTAAGTGTATAATCAATAAAGTCAAGTATCTTGAAAAAGATAACGTCAAGACTAATTAGGTGAAATTTAAATATATGTGAATATATTGAATGAAGAGTTTGATCCTGGCTCAGGATGAACGCTGACAGAATGCTTAACACATGCAAGTCTTTGGCGAAGCTGTGCTTGCACAGCCTAGCCAAGGCGGACGGGTGAGTAACGCGTAAGGAACTTGCCCTGCAGTCAGGGATAACAGACGGAAACGACTGATAAGACCTGGTAAAGTCAGGCGGACTCATGTCCAGCCTGATGAAAAGAGATGCTGCAGGAGAGCCTTGCGTCCTATTAGCTTGTTGGTGGGGTAACGGCCCACCAAGGCGATGATAGGTAGCCGGCCTGAGAGGGTGGACGGCCACAAGGGGACTGAGATACGGCCCTTACTCCTACGGGAGGCAGCAGTGGGGAATATTGGACAATGGGGGCAACCCTGATCCAGCAATTCTGTGTGCACGATGAAGGTTTTCGGATTGTAAAGTGCTTTCAGCAGGGAAGAAAAAAATGACGGTACCTGCAGAAGAAGCGACGGCTAAATACGTGCCAGCAGCCGCGGTAATACGTATGTCGCAAGCGTTATCCGGAATTATTGGGCATAAAGGGCATCTAGGCGGCCAGATAAGTCTGGGGTGAAAACTTGCGGCTCAACCGCAAGCCTGCCCTGGAAACTATGTGGCTAGAGTACTGGAGAGGTGGACGGAACTGCACGAGTAGAGGTGAAATTCGTAGATATGTGCAGGAATGCCGATGATGAAGATAGTTCACTGGACGGTAACTGACGCTGAAGTGCGAAAGCTAGGGGAGCAAACAGGATTAGATACCCTGGTAGTCCTAGCTGTAAACGATGATTACTGGGTGTGGGCATGAAGAGTGTCCGTGCCGAAGCTAATGCGATAAGTAATCCGCCTGGGGAGTACGGCCGCAAGGCTGAAACTCAAAGGAATTGACGGGGACCCGCACAAGCGGTGGAGCATGTGGTTTAATTCGACGCAACGCGAGGAACCTTACCAGATCTTGACATCCTGCGAAGGCCTGCGAGAGCAGGCTGTGCCTCCGGGAACGCAGAGACAGGTGGTGCATGGCTGTCGACAGCTCGTGTCGTGAGATGTTGGGTTAAGTCCCGCAACGAGCGCAACCCCTATTGCTAGTTGCCATCATTAGGTTGGGAACTCTAGCAAGACTGCCTGCGAAGAGCAGGAGGAAGGTGGGGATGACGTCAAGTCATCATGCCCCTTATGATCTGGGCTACACACGTGCTACAATGGCCGGTACAGAGAGCCGCAAGGCGGCAACGCCAAGCCAATCTTTAAAGCCGGTCCAAGTTCGGATTGAAGTCTGCAACTCGACTTCATGAAGCTGGAATCGCTAGTAATCGCAGATCAGCAATGCTGCGGTGAATACGTTCTCGGGTCTTGTACACACCGCCCGTCACACCACGAGAGTTGTCTGCACCTGAAGCTGCCGGTCCAACCGCAAGGAGGAAAGCATCTAAGGTGTGGATAGTGATTGGGGTGAAGTCGTAACAAGGTATCCGTACCGGAAGGTGCGGATGGATCACCTCCTTTCTAAGGAGAAACAAGCACTGCTTCTTTATATATCTTATGGGCGTGTAGCTCAGGTGGTTAGAGCACTGTGCTGATAACGCAGGGGTCGCTGGTTCGAGTCCAGCCATGCCCACCATAAGAAGTCTTGGGGATATAGCTCAGTTGGGAGAGCGCTGCCCTTGCAAGGCAGAGGTCAGCGGTTCGAACCCGCTTATCTCCACCAATATTATTATTTAGGACAATGGGAAATGAATAGTAGGTAAAAGATTATAACTAAACTAGAGTAAAAAGTTATTCTGGATATAAAAGCTAATAAGGGCACACGGAGGATGCCTAGGCAGCAACAGCCGACGAAGGACGTGATAAGCTGCGATAAGCCGGGAGAAGATGCACATAATCATTGATCCCCGGATTTCCGAATGGGTAAACCTGCATGCCTGGAGGGCATGCGTGAAAACGGCAAGCCTGCGAACTGAAACATCTAAGTAGCAGGAGGAAAAGAAAGTAAAAACGATTCCCCAAGTAGCGGCGAGCGAACAGGGAAAAGCCTAAACCGTGCCAGTGTCAAGCGGACAGCGTTGCTGGCACGGGGTTGCGGGACTTCCATTAACGGATTGTCATAATGTTTAATCTGCATATGTGTAAGTGGAACCAGTTGGGAAGCTGGACCGAAGAAGGTGAAAGTCCTGTAGAACATAAAGCATATGTGGAGACTGGAAGCACCCGAGTAGCGTCAGGCACGAGGAATCTGGCGTGAATCAGCGTGGACCAAATCACGTAAGGCTAAATACTGTTGTTGACCGATAGTGAAGAGTACCGTGAGGGAAAGGTGAAAAGAACCCTGAGCAAGGGAGTGAAACAGAATTTGAAACCGTGTGCTTACAAACGGTAGGAGCACATTATGTGTGACTGCGTGGATTTTGGTTAATCATCCTGCGAGTTATGGCTGGTGGCAAGGTTAATAGACGGAGCCGAAGGGAAACCAAGTCTTAATAGGGCGTCAAGTCGCCAGTCATAGACGCGAAACCTAGTGATCTAGGCCTGTCCAGGCTGAAGCTGAGGTAAGACTCAGTGGAGGGCCGAACTCACCGCCGTTGAAAAGTTGGGAGATGAGATAGGTCTAGGGGTGAAAAGCCAATCGAACTAGGAGATAGCTCGTTCTCTCCGAAATGCATTTAGGTGCAGCCTTGAACTGAGATATGTGGGGGTAGAGCTCTGTATGATCTAGGGGGCGTACTGCTTACCGAAATCAAGCAAACTGCGAATACCATATATTATGTTCAGGAGTGAGTCCGTGGATGACAAGGTCCTCGGACGAGAGGGGAACAGCCCAGACCGCCAGCTAAGGTCCCTAATTATGTCTAAGTGGGAAAGGAGGTGGACATTCATAGACAACCAGGAGGTTGGCTTAGAAGCAGCCATGCCTTGAAAGAGTGCGTAATAGCTCACTGGTCGAGAGTGCCTGCGCCGAAGATGTAACGGGGCTAAGACATAAACCGAAGCTGCGGAAGATACACCGTATCTTGGTAGGAGAGCGTTCTGTAGGCCGTCGAAGGGATGCCGCAAGGCCGTCCTGGAGGTATCAGAAGCGAGAATGCAGGAATGAGTAGCGAGAAGGCGGGCGAGAATCCCGCCGGCCGGAAGTCCAAGGTTTCCAGGGGAAGGCTTGTCCGCCCTGGGGAAGTCGGGACCTAAGCATAAGCAAAATTGTGATGGCGAATGGAAAACAGGTTAATATTCCTGTACCGCTGTTATCGCTTGAGAGACGGAGTGACGCAGGAAGGTATGCGAGAAGGCTGACGGTTTAGCCTTTCTAAGGGCCCAGCGTGGGCGTGCAGGTAAATCCGCACGCCTAAACGTGAGACCTGACGGGGAAGTGCATTTGCATAAGTCGCAGATCCTACACTGCCAAGAAAAACTTCTATCGATGAGAAGCAGCGCCCGTACTGTAAACCGACACAGGTGGACAGAGTGAGAAACTTAAGGCCGACAGGATAACTCTAGCTAAGGAACTCTGCAAAATAGCCCCGTAACTTCGGGAGAAGGGGTGCCTGACATACCTGAAGGAGAGAAGCGCTCCCAGGGGAAACAGGCCGCAGTGAAGAGTCTCAAGCAACTGTTTACCAAAAACACAGGTCTATGCTAAGCTGAAAGGCGACGTATATGGGCTGACACCTGCCCAGTGCCGGAAGGTTAAGAGGAGGAGTGAGAGCTCCGATTTGAAGCCCCGGTGAACGGCGGCCGTAACTATAACGGTCCTAAGGTAGCGAAATTCCTTGTCGGGTAAGTTCCGACCTGCACGAATGGTGAAATGATTTGAGAGCTGTCTTGGCTGGAGACCTGGTGAAGTTGTAATGCCGGTGAAGATACCGGCTACCTGCAGTAGGACGGAAAGACCCCGTGGAGCTTTACTGTAGCTTGGCATTGGGTTCTGGCAATGTGTGTATAGGATAGTTGGGAGACTGTGATGTGATGGCGTCAGCCATTGCTGAGTCGCTGTTGGAATACCAACCATATGCTGTCGGAATTCTAATCTGGCAACGGAGACAGTGCTAGGTGGGCAGTTTGACTGGGGCGGTCGCCTCCCAAAGAGTAACGGAGGCGTTCAAAGGTTCCCTCAGGCTGGATGGAAATCAGCCTAAGAGTGCAAACGCATAAGGGAGCTTGACTGCAAGACTGACGGGTCGAGCAGGTACGAAAGTAGGAGTTAGTGATCCGGCGGTTCCGCATGGAAGGACCGTCGCTCAACGGATAAAAGCTACCCCGGGGATAACAGGCTGATACTTCCCAAGAGTCCATATCGACGGAAGTGTTTGGCACCTCGATGTCGGCTCGTCTCATCCTGGGGCTGGAGAAGGTCCCAAGGGTTGGGCTGTTCGCCCATTAAAGAGGCACGCGAGCTGGGTTCAGAACGTCGTGAGACAGTTCGGTCCCTATCCACTGCAGGCGCTTGAATATTGAAAAGATCTGACCTTAGTACGAGAGGACCGGGTTGGACAGACCTCTGATGTATCAGTTGTCACGCCAGTGGCATGGCTGAGTAGTCACGTCTGGTACGGATAACCGCTGAAAGCATCTAAGCGGGAAGCCGGCTTTGAGATGAATATTCGTAGTATCCATAGAGAACATATGGTCGATAGGCTAGGGGTGCAAGTGCAGCAATGCATTTAGCTGACTAGTACTAATATTACGTCTGCTTTTAAGATAATCTTTTACTGCTGCTATTTATTTCTCATTGTCTTAATGGACAGTATATATATCTAGTTTGGTGATGATAACGACAGGGATACACCCGGAAACATTTCGAACCCGGCAGTTAAGTCTGTTAGTGCCTAAAATACTTGGATTCGTCCTGGGAAGATAGGTAGTTGCCAAACTTTTTTAAATATGTGTGTCTCCGTAGCTCAGCCGGTTAGAGCATCTGACTGTTAATCAGAGGGTCGTTGGTTCGAGTCCAACCGGGGACGCCATTTTTTTATTTGCAGAATTGATACTAAACCCTGTTAGATTAACAGAGTATAATGTGGTATAATACAATAGGGTGATAAAAATGGCAAAAGCGTATGAGATAACAGAAGAAATTTCGAATGAGATAAGAATGATTAGAAAAACAATAAAAAACAAAAGTGAAGACATAAGACTGTATGCAGTAGAATTAAGAGACTTAGGAAAGCAGTATGGCACAAATCAAAGGATTTAGAAATTTCGGGAAACATCATAATGACACATATACCGCCATATACACCAGAAATGAACCCCATTGAACAAATTTAGAAACAAATAAGACAGATGGGGTTTGGCAATAAGATATTTAGTACATTAAAAGCTGTAGTTGACAGGCTATACGATACTATAAATTTACTTACGGATGAACTGGTAAAAAGCATAACTCTTCGCGAATGGATTTATTCTGCTATTTAAACGGGGTTTAGTATAATAAATAATTATTTTTTTACAATGCTATGTATTTTTCATTTTCAAAGGTAAATATTTTGTATTGACCGTTACCGATTAATTTTCGTTCATCTAAATCATCAGCTTCTCTATTTTGGATGTGGTTAAAAAATAATTCCAATACAGTTCCGTGCGTTACAATTAGGATATTTCCTGATTTTTGTTCTTCTCTAATTTTTTCTAGGCCTTTTAAAAATCGTTCTAATCCATCTTTTAATTCTTCTCCTTTTATATTTTTGGCATTGTAATTTTTTACATCGTAAAAGTAATTATGGGCTTCTTTCGGATATTTAACGAAAGTTTCTTTAAATGTCAGACCTTGCCATTCTCCAAAGTGAATTTCGTTTAATTCAGGTAATTTTTGAAGTTTTAATTTTTGATCTGAAGTTTTTTCTTGTTCATATTTATTATTTTCTAAGATCATTTCTGCAGTAGCAATTGTTCGTCCCATTTGGCTTGTGTAACCTGCTTTAAATTTTATATTTTTAAGTTCTTTGGCAGTTTCTTTTACTTTTTCAATTCCTTCTGGAGTAAGTGGTGAGTTTAACTGACCTTGAAATTTTTCCAGTACATTCCATTCTGTTTGTCCGTGTCTGACAATGTATAGTTTTAATTTATTATTCATGTTTTTTATCCTTTCTGTAATTCTTTATATTATAGAACTCAAATTTAATTTGTTCGTTTAATAAAAGATTTGAGTAACTTAATATTTATATCATATCATAAAAATTTTTTCAACTTTTATTTTTTAAATTTTTTACTAAAGTAAGATAGTATAAGTTTTGAATTTATTTAAAAATTAGGTGATGAAGATAAAAATAATTATGATTTTTAATTTTCTTTATATGAAAAAATAATTTATTAATTTTAAGTAATAAATTAAAATTTATGAAATAAATAGCAATAAAAAATAAATAATGTGGTATAATTAGAAAGTGATAAATTGTAATTTTTAAAATTAAGCAGTTTTTTACAATTGAAATATGAAAAGCATAAAATAGTGAACAGTTTTTTATGTTATTAGTAAAAAGGGGATAATTGGAGGAATTTAAAATATAGTTAGGAAAGGGAAATTAGATGATTTGGATAATTGGAGGAACAAAGGATTCTAGAATTATTTTAGATGAGGTTATGAAAGCCAGGGAAGATGACATTGTTGTGAGTACGGCTACTGAATATGGCGGGAAATTACTTGAGGATGTGACTGAAAATAAACGGATACATATAATTTCAGAAAGATTGGGTGTATTACAAATTGAAAATTTAATTTTGGAAAAAAACATTGATTAAAATTATGGCTGGAAATTTAAGAAAGGCGATATAGTCAGCATATATAGAAATATGTATGCATAGGCAGTTTTAAAACTGTTCTAATACTGCTTGAATTGCTGGAAAACCCTAAAGCCAATTTGACTACAACATAATATCTTTTTTTGAACAAAATTTAGATATAAGTGTGAATGTTGCGAAAGCGGAAAAAATAAATTGGATGGCATAAATATATAAAGTTTATCGTGGTTAAAGCCTAAGTGCTAAAATTAAATAGAAAAATGGGCAATCAGCAGCTAAGACTGAAAAGTAAAGTTCAACGACTATCCCTTTAGGGAGTACACCAAAGCTGGTGGAAGCGGGCAGACCCAAGCAGGTGAGGCTGTGGGATAAGATATAGTCTGTGCTTAATAGAAATATTAAGAAGTTCAGAAGTATTGCAATTTATTAATATAAGAAACTGATATTAATAATATAATTACAGTATTTGAGAGAACTGCATAGGAAGTAGCGAGCCTATGTGAACGATAACTTCTAAAAATAAAATAAGTTTTAGAAGTTCAGTTAATTATTGATGCAAGTCATCCGTATGCACAAAATATTAGCAATACTGTCATTTCAATGGTAAGTTATTTAAATGAGCGGAATATTGCAGAGAAAAAGATAAAATATATAAGATTTGAAAGAAAAATATTGGATTATGGAACTGAAAA
Organism: Leptotrichia sp. oral taxon 417; assembly: GCF_013394865.1. Lineage (NCBI taxonomy): Bacteria > Fusobacteriati > Fusobacteriota > Fusobacteriia > Fusobacteriales > Leptotrichiaceae > Leptotrichia > Leptotrichia sp. oral taxon 417. The sequence goes on from NZ_JABXYV010000001.1 coordinate 286,954, forward strand.
TGTATTTCAGTTTAAAAGTTTGAAGGAGCTAATTGTATTTTTGAATAAATTTGAAAACAAAAATATATTGAGTACATTGGGATCAAATTCCTTAGTAGAGTTAAGAAGTATAGAAGAAAAGAATAATTTATTTATCAGGATACTTCCTACAGCGGCTTCTATACAAAATGCAGAAAAACTTGGATATTTGCCTAAAAATATAATTGCTATGCAAGGACCTTTTTCTAAAGAAATGAATGTTGCAATATTGAAAAATTATAAAATTGATTAAAACTACAACTGTAAAGTATGTAATTGAAACTAAAAATTGCAAATTAGTTTGTAAAGTATAGTCAGCGTATATAGAAATATGTATGCATAGGCGGTTTTAAAACTGCCTAATACTGCTTGAATTGCTGGAAAACCCTAAAGCTGGTTTAACGACAACATAATGTCTTGTTTAGGATAAAATAAATATGAAGATATAAGTGTGATCGTTGCGAAAGCGGAAAAAATAAACCAGATGGCATAAAAAATAGAAATGGTTAAAACCTAAGTGCTAAAAGAAAATTTATCTTAAAAACAATGGGCAATCAGCAGCCAAGACCGCAAGGTAAGGTTCAACGACTATCCCTTTAAGGGAGTACACTAAAGCTGGTGGAAGCGGGCAGGCTCAAACAGGTAAAGCTGTGGGATAAGATATAGTCTGTGCTTAATAGAAATATTAAGAAGTTCAAAAATATCTTAAAAAATATAAGATGTTAATAGAACTGCATAAGAAGCAGCGAACTTGTGTGAACATAAACTCTTTAAGAAAATAAGAGATTTCAGTATCTTATTACAAAGGAAAGTGGAGAAACAGGTGGAGAACTTCAAAAAGTTCAAGCATGTCAGGAATGTGGAGTTGGTATTTTAACAATAAAACGTCCAGTATTGGATTATGGAACAATTTTTTATTAAATAGTGCAAGAATACTTGCGACTTTAGTCGTGAGACATGTACTCGTAGGGTATGAATTGCACGAAAATTTTAGTAAGCATATAGGGAAACTTGTATGTAGACACGGAGCAAAACCGTGCAACAAAGAAACTGAATTGCTGGGAACTCTTAAAGCTAGTATAACCACAACATAATACTTAAGTGAGAAAATGGTATAAGTGTGAAGGTAGCGAAAGCAGAAAAAATATACTAGATGGTGCAAGGTTAAATCCTAAACATTATGATAATAGACAATCAGCAGCTAAGCCTGAAAAGGAAAGTTCAACGACTATCCCTCGTGAGGGGAGTACAATACAAGCGATTGGTATTGGAAGTGGTTTCGCCTAAGTCCTTGAAATAGGATATGGATAAGATATAGTCTGTGCTTGTTAGAGATAACAAGAAGTTCAAGGCTAGTCTCCTTAATTTATTAAGGAGTACATATGCCAAGAGAACTGCATAAGTAGTAGCGTACTTATGTGAACGACGCTTCCTACTGTTGTGGGGTTTTAAAAACTTTAAAAATATTTAAAAATAAACAGATAAAAGTAGAATACATGGTATAATATCTCTGATGAAAAGGAGGTGATTATATATGTATTTAACATTAAAACAACAGGTAAAACATCTTAGTAAGGAAGAATTTAAAATTTTGAAATATTTGTGCCATATAGCTAAGAATTTAAAAAATCAAGCTATATATAATGTTAGACAATATTATTTTCAAAATAAAAAGTATTTAAGTTATAACGAAAACTATAAAATGCTTAAAAATAGTGAAAATTACAAGAAATTAAATTCTAATATGGCTCAACAAATTCTAAAAGAAGTAGACGGAAGTTTCAAATCATTTTTTGGACTTTTGAAACTTGCTAAGAATGGTCAATATGATAATAAAAAAATAAAATTACCTAATTATCTTGCTAAAGATGGTTTTACAACTCTTGTTATAGGTTTTGTAATATTAAAAGATGATATTCTGATAGTTCCTTATTCAAATTCGTTTAAGAAAACTCATCAGGAAGTTAAAATTAAGCTACCACCAGTATTAAAAGACAAGAAAATAAAAGAGATTAGAATAATACCAAAACAACATTCTAGGTACTTTGAAATTCAATACATTTATAAAGTAGAAGAAGTTCAAAGGGAATTAAATAAAAACAATGTACTAGGAATAGATTTAGGCATAGACAATCTATGTACTTGTGTTACAAATGCTGGAGCTTCATTCATAATAGATGGTAGAAAATTAAAATCAATAAATCAATACTATAATAAGACAAATGCAAAATTACAAAGTATAAAAGATAAGCAAAAGATTAAGCGAACGACATTAAGACAAAAGAAAATAACTAGAAAGAGAAATAATCGCATAAATAATTATCTTTCAAAAGCAGCAAGAATAATTATAAATCATTGTCTTAATAATGATATAGGAAAACTAGTTCTAGGATGTAACGAAGATTTTCAAAGAAATTCAAATATAGGAAGTATAAATAATCAGAACTTTGTAAATATACCATATGGAAAATTAAGAGATAAATTAATATATCTATGTAAACTATATGGAATAGAATTTAAGCTGCAAGAAGAAAGTTATACATCAAAAGCAAGTTTCTTTGATGGAGATGAAATTCCAATATATGATAAAGAAAATCAAAAAGAATATATATTCAGTGGAAAAAGGATAAAAAGAGGACTATATCAAACAAGTGCAGGTAAACTCATAAATGCAGATTGTAATGGAGCATTAAATATTCTAAGAAAAAGTAAAGTTGTGGACTTAAATGTCCTATACAATAGAGGTGAGCTGAACACACCTAAAAGAATAAGGGTAGTGTAAAGCTATCAAACTTCTTAGAAAATTTTTGAATATTTTTAAAGATTTTAGAACCCTGCGATTTTAGTCGTGGGAGGTTCAGACGATTAAAGAATTAATTGAATATGTAGTGAAATCATAAAATGAAAGGAGAATTAGGCTTGAAGAGTGTACAAAAGGAAACGGTAATTGAATTTGAAGAAAAGAAATCTAAATTTATTGGATACATTAAACCAGTTTCAACAGTGGTTGAAGCAGAAAAATTTATCGATTCAATAAAAAAAATGCATCCGACAGCAACTCATAATGTCCCGCTTTATAGAGTTATAGAAAGTGGACAGGAGTACTTTAAATACAATGATGATGGCGAACCTGGCAATACAGCTGGAAAGCCTATGGCGGAAATACTGAAAATTTTGGATATTTATAATGTTGCATTAGTTGCTACAAGATATTTTGGCGGCATAAAACTTGGAGCTGGTGGACTTATAAGAAATTATGCTAAAACTGCAAAATTGGCTGTTAATGAAGCCGGAATTGTGGAATATGTAGAAAGATCTATTTTTATTTTGGACTATGATTATGAAAATACTTCTGAAATAGAAGCATTTTTAAGTGGAAATAGCCAAAAATTTGGGGTAGAAATATTAGAGAAAAACTATTCAAATAGAATAACAATGAAAATATTGGCAAACGATGAAATTGAATCTGAACTAAATAGATTGCAGAAAATTATTGTAATAAAAATGTAGAAAAATTTGGGTGTATTGTCAAATCATGCATAACAAAAAAGTAAAAATAATGTAAAAAATATTTTTTAAGAGGCTGTCTCATAATTCAAAAATAATTTTACTAACATAAATATTAATATATTTTAAAAATCAATAGATATTATTTTTATTGATTTTATAAATATGGTAAAATATATAAAATTTATGATTTAGGAATTTTATTTATTTTATGAAACAGCCCTATTTTTTTTCTTATTACTGTGTTGTCAAAATAATATTCATTCTGATGAATAACAGTCCAATATTTTCTTATATCCTCTATTTAATGCATTCTATATCCTTGGTACTTTTTTCTTTATTTTATTCATGCTGTAAAAATTTCCGTATCAAACCATTTATATTCTCATTTGTTAAGAAATTTTGGTATATCATTTACTATGTTTTTTTTATATATTTTTTTGTTGTGATTGATTATCCAATACACCTTAAAAAAAATCAAAAAAAATTTTAAAAAAGTAGTTGACAAATAGATTTAAATATGATATTATATTTCTTGTCTGTGAGTGGTAAAAAAATAAACAGATAAAAGAATAATTGTGCGGCCTTCGTCTAGTGGTTAGGACTCCAGGTTTTCATCCTGGCAACAGGGGTTCGATCCCCCTAGGCCGTACCAAAATTAAAACTGAATATAAAATATTAAATGGTGATTATTTATGGTCGCATAGCTCAGTTGGGAGAGCACCTGCCTTACAAGCAGGGGTCATTGGTTCGAGCCCAATTGTGACCACCATTATGGAGGTGTAGCTCAGCTGGTTAGAGTGCTTGCCTGTCACGCAAGATGTCGCGAGTTCGAGTCTCGTCACTTCCGCCATTTAGTGCCGCTTTAGCTCATCTGGTAGAGCAACTGACTTGTAATCAGTAGGTGGTTGGTTCGAGTCCGACAAGCGGCACCACTATTTAAATTTAGAATGTTGTGGAGAGGTTCCCGAGTGGCCAAAGGGATCAGACTGTAAATCTGCCGGCTCAGCCTTCGAAGGTTCGAATCCTTCTCTCTCCACCATTTTTTTTTATAAAGATAAAAATTGTTATAAATATATAAATCATAATTCGTAGGAGGAATTATTAGCTATGGTTAGAAAAATAAAAGGAGCTGGAAATAAATCAGGTGGAAGCCAACAGGATATAATTAAACAAGCTCAAGTAATGCAACAGGAAATGTTAAAGATCCAAGAGGGATTAAAGGATAAATTTGTAGAAAGTTCTGTAGCTGGTGGTGGAATCACTATTAAAGCTAATGGTCAAAAAAAATTAGTTGATTTATCAATTTCTTTGGATGTTTTAAAAGATGCAATTGAAGAAAATGATTCGACAATTGTTTCAGATTTAATTATAAATGCAGTGAACGAAATCATGGATAAAGCTGAAGAAATGGCTGAAAAGGAAATGGAAGTAGTTACTGGTGGAGTAAATATTCCAGGATTATTTTAAGAAATAAAATTTTAAATAAATATTTTTATTAAAACCAGAGTAGTGTCTGGTTTTTTATTTTTTCATAATTAATTTTAAAAAAGTATTTGATACTAAGCCCCATTTAAAAATAGAAGTTATATTCTAACAAGAGATACTGAATCTTTAAAAAAAGTTTATAATCAGTTCGGTGTTTAAATGGGAAATAGTATGAGATGTAAAAAAGAAAGGAGATGGAACAAATGAAAAAAAATATAAATAGAATGATAATAATGATGTTTTTATGTATGGTTGTATATAATTTAGGACATCCAGGAACACCTGACCTGATTCAGATGAGAGGCTGGAAAAAGAGTATTTCCGGAGAGTTTTTAGCATTTATGAGTACAGCAATGTTTATTTCTTCGCCTTATCTGGGAGCATTGGCAGATAGATTTGGAATGAAGAGGATTTTTGTGCTTATGCCGTTTTTTTATGGGATTGCCCAGCTTGTTTTTGGATTTGTTACAAGTCTTCCTATTATATTTTTAGCTCGAATAGTTGCAGGATTTGTTTCGGGAGGAACTTTTGCAGTAGCTTTTGGATATGTCAGTCAGTTATCTGAAAAGGAGGAGAAGGCAAAAAATATAGCTAAAATCAGTTCAGCAATTGTAATTGGAGGGGCGATTGGGCAAAAAATCGGAGGAATTGTGGCAACTGCTGATCCTAGGTATTCTTTTGGGCTGCAGTTTATTTGTGGGGGCATTTTATCGCTTTTTATTTTGGTATTTATTAAATAGTGCAAGAATACTCGCAACTTTAGTCGTGAGATAAATTGCACGAAAATTTTAGTAAGCATATAGGGAAACTTGTATGTAGACACGGAGCAAAACCGTGCAACGAAGAAACTGAATTGCTGGGAACTCTTAAAGCTAGTATAACCACAACATAATACCTTCGTTCAAATATGGTATAAGTGTGAAGGTAGCGAAAGCAGAAAAAATATACTAGATGGTGCAAGGTTAAATCCTAAACATTATGATAATAGACAATCAGCAGCTAATCCTGAAAAGGAAAGTTCAACGACTATCCCTCGTGAGGGGAGTACAATACAAGCGATTGGTATTGGAAGTGGTTTCGCCTAAGGTGTTGAGATACACTATGGATAAGATATAGTCTGTGCTTGTTAGAGATAACAAGAAGTTCAAGGCTAATCTCCTTAATTTATTAAGGAGTACATATGCCATGAGAACTGCATAAATGGTAGCGTATTTATGTGAACGACGCTTCCCACTGTTGTGGGGTTTTAAAAACTTTAAAAATATTTAAAAAATATTACTTTTTAATAGATAAAATGTAGGATATATAGTATAATATCTCTGATGAAAAGGAGGTGATTATATATGTATTTAACATTAAAACAACAAGTAAAACATCTTAGCAAAAAAGAGTTTAGAAATTTAAAATATTTATCTCATATAGCCAAGAACTTAACTAATGAAGCTATATATAATATTAGACAATACTATTTTAATAAGAAAAAGTATTTAAGTTATAACGAAAACTATAAAATGCTTAAAAATAGTGAGAACTATAAGAAGTTAAATTCTAATATGGCTCAACAAATTCTAAAAGAAGTAGATGGAAGTTTCAAATCATTTTTTGGACTTTTAAAACTTGCTAAGAATGGTCAATATAATGGTAAAATAAAATTACCTAATTATCTTGATAAAGATGGTTTTACAACTCTTGTTATAGGTTTTGTAAGATTAAAATATGATATGCTGATAGTTCCTTATTCAAATTCATTTAGAAAGACACATAAGGAAATCGCAATAAAACTACCACCAGTATTAAAAGACAAGAAGATAAAAGAGATTAGAATAATACCCAAACAACATTCTAGGTACTTTGAAATTCAATATACTTATGAGGTAGAAGAAGTTCAAAGGGAATTAAATGAAAACAATGCACTAGGAATTGATTTAGGTATAAATAATCTTTGTACTTGTGTTACAAATACTGGAACTTCATTCATAATAGATGGTAGAAAATTAAAATCAATAAATCAATACTATAACAAGACAAATGCAAAGCTGCAAAGCATAAAAGATAAGCAAAAGATAGAGCATATAACATTAAGACAAAAGAGAATAGCTAGAAAGAGAAATAATCGTATAAATGATTATCTTTCAAAAGCAGCAAGAATAATTGTAAATTATTGTCTTAATAATGATATAGGAAAAATAATTTTAGGATATAATGAAGATTTTCAAAGAAAATCAAATATAGGAAGCATAAATAATCAAAACTTTGTAAATATACCATATGGAAAATTAAGAGATAAATTAATATATCTATGTAAGCTATATGGAATAGAATTTAAACTGCAAGAAGAGAGTTATACATCAAAAGCAAGTTTCTTTGATGGAGATATAATTCCAGTATACGATAAAGAAAATCCGCAAGAATATATATTCAGTGGAAAAAGAATAAAAAGAGGACTATATCAAACAAGTGCAGGTAAACTCATAAATGCGGATTGTAATGGAGCATTAAATATTTTAAGGAAAAGTAAAGTTGTGGACTTAAGTGTCCTATACAATAGAGGTGAGCTGAACACACCTAAAAGAATAAGGGTAGTGTAAAGCTATCAAACTTCTTAGAAAATTTTTGAATATTTTTAAAGATTTTAGAACCCTGTGACTTTAGTCGTGGGAGGTTCAGGAGAGAAATTGTAAAAGAACCAGTAAATATGTCAAACATTAAAGATAATAAGAGTTTAAATCCGTTTTCGACTTTTAGATATATAAAGGAACTTGATGGATTTTCAAAATTTTTCTGTCTTATAATTTTTTTATCTGGAATTGGGATTTATTCTTATGCGAGCGCGTTAAATTATTTTTTTAAATTTTACGAAAAGGTTTCGGCAGATACAATCGGAACTTTTGTAATGTGTTCATCACTTTTGGCATTTTTAGGGACGGCATTTTTTCTAGAAAAGTTATTAAAGAGATTTAAAGAAAAAATTATTCATAAAGTTATGATTTTTACTGGTATAATATTGATGTCATTTATATTTTTTAGAGTAAAGTCAGGAACGACGCCATATTTTATAATGGCTGCTTATACAATGACCTATGAAATAGTACGTTCTCTTGGAAATACGATTATTGCTAGAAGATATGTTGAAAATCAAGGTAAAATTCTAGGAGTAGTGTCTGCAGCAGATTCGCTTGGAAATGCTGTCGGTTCTTTTTTATCTGGGCATTTACTGGCATTTAATCCATTTTTGCCATTTATTGCGAATATTGGAATAATGGCTGTTGTACTAATTTTAATCAAAAATTTTAGTCGTGTTTTTTTGATAAATTCTGATTGATTAAGTAGTTTTAAAAAAGAGGAAATAAAATCTCTTTCATTAGGTAACGGATTTATTATAAAAAGGGGCCTTGACCCCTTGCCATAAAATAAACCAAAATATATTTTCTATTTTTTAAATTTATTTTTTAAATCTAATACAAATTTTGTTAAATCTTCAGTAAATGCTTCTGCATTAACCTTTACTTTTTCTGAAAAATCATCTAAATTGTCTTTTATTTCTTTAGATTTATTTTCAAATTTTTCCTTTAGTTCTTTATATTCAATATCTGTTCTTAATTTTCTTTCATATTCTTCCGCCAATTCCAAATCTTTTCTTACAATTTTTGCATCTTTTCTTAAAATAGTTTCTGTTTCATATTTATTCAAAAAGTTATCAAGTTCAGAAGTGTTTGATTCAGATGTTAGCAAAATTAAGGCATAATGGTCATTTACCAAATATTTTGACACATCTTCAAAGATACCAACTACTTTTTTATCAGCCTTTTCACCATGGCTTCCGCCTATTAAAGCTCCGATAGTTCCTCCAAAAATAACACCTAATGGTCCTCCAATAATTCCGATGAAGCTTCCAAGCAGACCACCGTTTAAAAATCCAATATTCCCATTTTTATTTACTTCAAATCCATCTTTAAAGGATAATTTATCACTTTCTTTTTTTACAACAGCCGCCTGTGTAATTATATAATTTTCCCCAACATATTTTTCTTTTATATCCGCCAATGCTTCAAATGCGCTTAACTGATTCTTAAATGTCGCAAGTAATACATTATTTTCCATAATTATCGATCCTTTCATATCTTGTTTTTATACATTTTACTCCTTTTAAAATAGTTTTTATTGTGCTGTCACTTATTTTTTACTTTTCAAAAATAAATTTATTCCCATAATTCCAGCAATAATAAATCCCAATAATCCTAATCCAGAAATCCCAAAAATTTTTGGCGGGATATTTGCCAAAGCCAGTATTGATGATCCAACAAACAGTGATGAGATGATAATCGCCAAAACTAGTTCCTCAAAAGTTTTTTGAAATTTCTCAAATCCAATTATTTCATGCCTATGTTTTAGTTCATTTTTTTGAATTTTTTCCAAAATTGTTTTTAAATCTGTCGGCAAAGTTAGCCAGTTTTCAGAAAAAGTTTCCAGTTTTCTTGTTTCCTTTTTAAAAATATTAATCGGATTTATTCTCTCCTTTGCAATTTTGTCCATATATGGCTGCATAACTTCATTAATGTTAAGATTTGGATCTAAATGCCGTCCAATTCCTTCAATTTGCCCAATTCCCTTTATCAGCAAATAAATATCTTCTGAAAGTAAAATTTGATTATCACTGAATATTTTTCTCGCTTTTTCAAAAATTGTAACAATATCTATATTTTCTAGTGAATTTTCATCAATCATTTCGATTATCCCATAAAGTTCCCTCTCAAATTTCCTTTCATCTGGCACTTCAAATTTAATTGCTAATTCCTGTATTGTTTCAACCATTTTTTTCACATCTTTTTTTAGTGAATAAATAATCAAGTTAATTAAAAATTCCCGCTCATTTGGATAAAGTTTTCCCATTGCCCCAAAATCAATAAATACAATTTGCCCATTTTCCTTTAAAAAAATATTTCCAGGATGAGGATCAGCATGAAAAAATCCATACTTCAAAAATTGCGTTAAATAAAGGTCAAGTCCAATTCTAGCTATTTTTTTAGGATCTTGCCCTATTTTTATTATTTTTTCTTTGTCGGTAATTTTAAAGCCTTCTATCATTTCCATTGTGAGAATACGATCGTTGGAAAGCTGCTTGTACACAGCTGGCACGTGGATTCTGTCATCCTCTTTAAAGTTATTTGCAAATCGCTGCATATTACGAAGTTCGTTATTTAAGGAAAGTTCCTCATTCAGCATTTTCTCAAAACTTTCCACAATATTTCCAATATTCATTTTTTTTATATCTTCATAATAATTTTCCAAAGTTTTTGCAAGATTTTTCATAATTTCCAAATCAATTTCCACAACAGGCTTTATATTTTCCCGCTGTATTTTTACAACGACCTTTTCTTCATTTTTTAATCTGCCTTTAAATACTTGTCCAATTGAAGCTGAGGCCATCGGTTCTTCTTCTATTTCCTCAAAATAGGCATCTATTTCAATCCCAAGTTCCAGATTCATTTTATTCTTTACATCAACTTTTTCAACTTCTACATCATCCTGCAATTTTTGAAGCTCTGTGATCATTTCTTCAGGCAAAATATCCTTTCTATTGCTTAACATTTGCCCAAATTTCACATACACAGGACCCATTTCTTCAATTGCCATTCTTATTCGCTCATAAAAAGTACAGGAATTTATTTCATTAATTTTGTCACTGTATTTTCGTTTTACATTTTTAGGAATATATCTTTCCAGTTCCCCCCTTTTAAACAATTCATCAAATCCATATTTGGCAATTACAGAGGAAAGTTTCATAAGTCTTCTTGTTTTTTGCATAAAATCTACCATTTATTCTGCTTCTCCTTTTTCACTTTTTTAATAGTCTTTTGTAAAAGGCTAAAATACAAGATTTTTAAATTAATTAAACTTTTTTAAAAGTATTTTGTAACATCGAAAAATACAATAATAAGCATTAATACAAGCAAAAATATCATTCCAATAAAATGAACCTTTTCTTCAATTTTTTTATTAATTTTAATTCCAAAAAATTCAGGAATTATAAAAATTAATCTTCCTCCATCAAGTGCAGGAATTGGCAGCAAGTTCATAATTCCGATATTTATGGAAATTAAAATAAAGACACCAAGCATAGCAAACAGACCTCCTTGCCCATAAGCCTCTCCAATGACTTTAGGAAGCCCTACAGGACCTGTCATCTCCTTCATTGCTACTTTCCCTGTCACGAGCATTTTAACACCGTCAAGCGTCATTTTAAAGTAATCTCCGAACATAATAAAACTTATTTTTATTCTTTCTCCAAATGTTGATTTTTGACTTAGTAAATGAATTCCAAGGATATTCCCCTTAGTTTTTTCACTATGAGTCAATTTTACATTTTCAGTAATTTCCTTGTTATTTCTCAATATTTTTAAAACAACATCTTCATTTTTATAACTTTGACTGATTTCACCAATTTTTTTTGTCATCTCAGTCCAGTTTTTTATATTTTTACCATTAACTGCCAAAATTTTGTCATTTACTTTCAATTTTCCATTTGCTTTTGAATTTTGCTCAATTCCTCCAACTATTGCCTGTGAATATTGAGGAGGTACAGTTCCTGCAATAGAAAGCATTATGTATAAGGCAATCAAAGCGGAAATAAAATTCATTACAACTCCTGCAATTAGCACAATAAATCTGCTAAATGGAGATTTTGTAAAAAATCCATTTTTCTGAATATTTTCCTGCCTTTTCAATTCTTGCTTTACAGCCGTATCTAATCTTTTTTCCACTTCACTAATAAATTCTTCATCTTTAATTTCATTCTCATTATTTTTTTCACCTTTCAATTTTTCAATAATTTCATCCATTTTTTCCTTCTTAAATGCTTCCAAGTCAAACTTTTCAGGCTGCATTCCTTCAATATTGACAAATCCTCCCAATGGTAAAATTCTAATTGAATAAACTGTTTCCTTCTTTTTTACTGAAAAAATTTTTGGCCCCATCCCAATTGCAAATTCTGTAACAGGCATTCCAAAATATTTGGCTGTAGCAAAATGCCCTAGTTCATGTATAAATACTATTATTCCTAAAATTATTATTGTAAAAATTATTCCCATTACTCACTCTCCATTTTTTATATTTATATTTTTAAATTATTAAAAAATACTGCTTTAAATGAGAAAAACTCAAAAAAAGCAGTTAAATTCCAAAACTTAACTTTTGATATTTGATTATAAGTAAGTACCGTCTCCTTCATCTTCTCCTAATGAAGCATCAATATCTTCGTAATCAATTTCCATTGGAATAGAAGTTAAAACTTTATCGGTAACTTTTGACAAATGTGCACTCATTGCATAAGCGGCTCCACTTACAAAATCTATTACCCTTTGTCCTACTTCATATTCTAGAAATTCCAAACTGAATGTTACAATTTTATTTTCTTTTATTGCATCTGCAATTAATCTCGAATCTTCAAAAACTTTTGGTCTAATAATCGAGACATTTACTTTAGATGTTGGCATTTTTGTAATTTCCTCCTTTTTTCCTACCCCAAAAAGGCTTCCTATCCCCTTTTTTTCTTCAGGCTGTTTTTCTGGTTCTACACGGGCTGTTGCTGTTGTTTTGTGCTGAACTTTAGACTGCTGATTTTGTTGTGGCTGCTCTGTTGCCACTTCTTTTTTTTCATTTTCTGACAATTCTTCAGATAATTCGTCATCATCATCATCTTCAATGTCATCGCCAAAAAATTCCATTAATTTTTTTTTAAGTCCCAAAGCATAACCTCCTATTCAAATAATTTACTTCCTATTCTAATTATAGTTGCACCATTTTTTAATGCTTCTACATAGTCATTTGACATTCCCATAGAAAGAGTTGTAATATAATCATATTTTTCCTGATATTCTTCCTTCAGATTTCTCATATTTGAAAAATAATCATTTATTTCTTCTTTGCTTGCCTCAAACGGAGCCATTGTCATAAAGCCTATTATTCTTACATTACTCATAGAAAAATATTTCTCGCTATCTTCTTTAAAATCTTCAATGTAAACTCCTGTTTTTGATTCTTCCTTTGAAACGTTAATTTCAATTAATCCATTTATAATTCTGTCATTTTCAATAGCTTTTTTATTTATTTCTTTTAAAAGTTCATAAGAATCAATTGAATGTATTAAATTTACACTATTAATTATATACTTTATTTTATTTTTTTGCAACCTTCCAATAAAGTCCCATTTAATATTTTTATATTTTTCATCTGAAAATTCATTCAGCTTATCCCGATAAAGCTGAGCCCGATTTTCACCAAAGTAATCATAGCCCATTTCAATTAGAGTCTTATGTTCCTCTACATTAAGATACTTGCTTACAAACAGAATTTTAACTTTTTCAGGATAGGGAGAATATTTTTTTATATCTTCCAAAATTTTTTTATAATTCTGCTGAATTTTTACACTGTTCAGTTCCATTCCTGCTCCTTACTGTTTTGACTTGTTGTATTTGAGATATATTTGAAATCTTTTAATATAAAGCAATTTATTGTGTATATCTTTTATAAGAACAAATATGATATTTTTACAATTACACTATTATAACCTTTTTTTTAAATAAATTCAACAAATACATCATTTGCTAGCAACATTCCCTTTTTTGTCAGTCGAATTCTTGCCTCACAAGTTTTTTTCACTATTTTTTTGTCAAAACCTCCATTATTTTTTGTATTTTTTTGTTTTACATAGAGAAATTCTTTATTTTTTTCATCAGTAAAATTTATTTTTTCCAGGGAAAATTTTTCCAGTAATCCACTTTCTATAAGTTTTTCAACCTTTTCATCTTCAAAATATTCAATTCCCTCTTGAATAAGCCGCAGCCCCAACATTTTTTTTAGCTTCTCGCTTTCAGTTTCATCCACAATTTCAACCGTATTTTCATCAATCGGCAATTTTCCATCATCAATCAGATTATAATGTTTCTTAAAAGTCCGTACATTGCTGTGCCTATTATCGCCAAAATAACTAGCAGCACTCATTCCAACGCCAATAAATTTCTGATTTCGCCAATATTTCAAATTATGTCTTCCCGCATTTTTCTGCAATTTTCTTAAATCTTCAAATTTTTTTATTTCATTAATTTCAACATCTTTATCTTCATCATCTATTCTTGCAAAATTAGAAATCTCATACTGACAATATCCATTTTCCCCAAAAAAATCAATAATTTTTTCATACATTTCTGCTTCCAAATCCTGATCAATTTCGGATAAAATCCCCTTTTGCAACTTGCTCCAAAAAACCGTTCCTTCTTCCCAAATAAGCGAATAAATCGACACATTTTCAGGTTTTAATTCCCGCAAAATATCAAGATCCCTTTGCAAATCCTCAAGACTTTGATTAGGAATTCCGAACATCAAATCCACCGTAATATTGCAAAATCCTGCCTCTCTTGCCATTTTATAAACATTTATTGCATCATCAGAACTATGTTGCCTTCCAATAAATTTTAAAACATGATCTTGAAAACTCTGAATACCGATACTTAACCTATTTATTCCAATTTTATTAAGTTTTTTCAGTTTTTCAAAAGTCATATCCGTCGGATTCAACTCCAGCGTAATTTCAGCATTTTCAGACCAGTCAAGTTCATCCAATATTTCGCTTATCATCTCAATAGGCAGCAAAGAAGGTGTTCCTCCGCCAAAATAAATTGTATCATATTTGATTTTTGGATACATTCTAATTTCTTTAATCAAATAATCCGTATATTTTCTATATTCCTTTTCCATTCTCACAAATGTGCAAAAGTCGCAGTATTCGCACTTTTTATCACAAAATGGAATATGGATATATATGGCATCAATATTTTTTTCCTTCGATGCTTTAATATTTTTTACTTCAATCATTATTTTTTTACCTTTTTTAAATTACTTAATATATTTTACCATATGTAAGATGTGATTTCAAACTTTTTGCATTAATATCTTAATAAAAATTACAAAATTTTAGATAAAACAAAAGGGAGAAATACAACTCCCTCTCTAACCTTCTTTTTAGTTATTTAAGTTCAAATTCAAACGATTTTGATATTGTACATTTCAAAGTTTCTGGATTTTTTACTTTTACTCTTATTTTACTAGCAGCCTTTCTTGCTTCTTGTTGAAAAATTGCACTTCCTCCTGAAGCCGAAATCACACTAACAGAACCACTACTATTGAAATAAAACTTTACTGAAACAGTAACAACTCCTTTATTCCCAAGCCTTCGTGCTGCAATAGGATAACTTAAATTCGGATTATACGAAACTGTAAAATCTTTTCCCTCATTACAAACATTTATGTTTTTTTCTTTATCTTTTTCATTATTTCTTTTCTGTTCATTATCATCATTTTTGCTAGATTTTTTGCTAATTTTTTCTAAATTTCTTACCTTTGAACTACCACTATCTTCAGCTTTCCTATTAATATTTCCTCTGTTACTACCATCTTTTCCACTGTTACCGTCATTACCTAATTTCTTAACAAAAGAATCACTTTTAACATTTTTATTAACACCATCTCCATGATTCCCAATTTCTCCACTAAAAATATTAGTTCTTGTCTTATTAATATGAGAATCATTTTGATTATTTCCAACAGTATTTTCTGAAACATTTTTTGAAATATTTGTAGGTGTTGATGTTGTATCTACCGCCTTTTCTTTTGAAACTACTTTCACATCCTCATTTTTTTGCAAAACTTTTTCAGTGTACTTAATTTCCTTCTGATCATTCAAGTTACTAATTTTCTTTGAGTTAGATTCAAATCTTGAGTTTGAAATTCCATCATTTTGTGAAATTTCTATTTTCTCAGAATTTCTAATATTTTTAGTATTATGAACATCCTTCACTCTCTCATTATTTACAAATTTGTCATTTACAGATTTATCATTTTCCTCTCCATTATTTTTATTTCCAGCCACTCCTTCTGGAACATCTGAAACATTTGTAAACACACTTTCACTCAAATTTACCGTCATTGGCTCATTTTGCTTATTTTCTTTTTCATTATTATTTGAAACATAATAGGCTACAGGAATAAATAAAGCCATAACATTTAAAACAATTGAAATTATATAAAATTTCATTTTTTCCCTTTCTTTAACGCTTTAAACAGATTTATGAAACAAACTCACTTTTCTAAAATTCATAACTTGCTCCGATGTAATAAGTTCGTTCATCAGCTGGTGAATACACTGTACTTTCTGTAAGAGGATCTTTCCCTTGAGCAACATTGTATTTTTTATTAAATACGTTTTTTACTCCTGCATTAAGTCCAAATCCATTTTTATGTTTATATTTCAATCCTAAATCTGTTGTAGAATATGAAGGTATTTTTTCATTGTAGGTATCCACTGAACTTGAGTAATAATTTAAGTTAGCAGTCGTTCTCAAACCATCTGCTATTTCATAATCAAGTCCTAATGTAACTTTTGTAGATGGAACTCCTGGTATTTTTTGCCCATCTTTAAAATTATAAGTTGTTGAAGTTAGTACATCATCTCCCACTTTTTTAATTTTAGCATTCACGTATGTAAACGACTCATTTACTCTCAATTTACCTAAATATTGTTCAGCAAATAGCTCTACACCTGTTCTTTCGGTAGCTTTTAAATTATGGAATGTCCATCTTGCTGTACTTGGTCCTCCTAACACTCCGTGATCCATATTCAAGTATATTTCGTTATTTGTTCGTGTATGAAATGCTGTAGCACTTACAAATGAATTCCATAACATATCTTTAAATCCTACTTCATACGTATTAAATTTTTCTGTTTTTAAATTATTTAAAGTATAATTTCTAGCACCTGGTGCATAATCAACAAATTCTGTTGCAGCTGGTGATCTAAATCCTCTTTCATATTTCGCATAAACATTTCCTGTATCAGAATATTTGTAATTAAGTCCCACTTCATAAGCACTATTACTATCTTTTCTCGAACCGTGCATTTCTCTTGCTGGAATAGTTACAAAACCTCTTCCCCCAGGTATCGGCATTCTTGTAGATGGAACTTCTCTATTTGTTTTATATTCTGCTCTTTCAAATCTATACCCTGCTGTCCCTTCTAAATTACCAACAAGTTTATGACGCCCTAACAAATAAAATGAATTCGTTTCTTTCGCTAAATCAACATTCATAATTGGTGTTCCAAATATAGTTTGTTCTCTACTTCCCTTATGATTAATGTAGTTATATCCAAAAATTATATTCCCATTTTCAAGTCCATAATTTCCCTTAAAATTAATTCCTTTTTTATTATCTTCAAATTTCGTTTTAGGCATTCCATACATAGTTTTATTTGTATCCTGTTTATATCCTGTCAATGACAATTTCAAATTATCAGTAACTTTTCCTTCGTATCCCAAGCTATACTCTTTTCTATCAACATCAATATCACTCAAAATTCCAGGCTGTCTTCTATCACTCAAAAGTTGTGCTTTTGTCAAATCTGACGCCAATGTTTCTTCTGAATCATATCTCGACGCCTTAAATTTCAAACTATGATTATCTGTTATATTATATTTCAAACTCCCATTCAAATATTCATTTGCTTCTTTTGAACCTCTTCTATAACCTTTTCCATTAACATTTTCATATCCTAAATCAATAATAACTTTATTCCCGTAATTGATTCCTGCATCAAATCCTAATTTATTTGTCCCATAAGAACTATTTTGATAATATACTTTACCAGAAGCTCCTTCTTTTGTTCTATCTTTTGTAATGATATTTACAACTCCACCTCGAGTTCCACTTCCATACAGAACTGTTCCTCCACCATTTATTATTTCCACTCTTTCTACATCATTAACAGATATCGTATTTAAAGGGATATACGCATGAGAAGTGTCAATTGTATCCATCGCAACATCCCCATCAATAAGAATTTTCACCGAAGAAACTGCTTTAGAAATATTCGCACTTGTCCCCAATCCAAATCTCCCTTGCCCTCTAATATCTACCGCTGAACCAAATCCAGTTTGTGTTATATTGACTCCTGGCGCCTGTTTCAATATATCTTCTACCGTATTGTATCCTTTTTCTTTAATATCTTCTGACGTAATAATAGTTACATTTTTTATCTGATTATCAACATTATCACTAAATCCTGTTGCCGTCACAACTGTTTTTTCAAGTTTCCCTTCATATTTTCCCTCTGCATATAATGATAAACTAGCTAAAATTAAACTTAAAATTGTAATTTTTTTTAACATAAATCCTATTCTCGCATGACATCAGCATTTTTCTGCCACGCTCTCCTTTCTTCATTTTATTATTTATTATTTTTTTGTATATTAAGACTAACATTTTTTACATTTTCATTACGCAATTTCGACATTACTTCTACAATATATCCATATTCAAGATGCTCATCCGCCGTCAATGTCACATTTTCAAGCATTTCTTTAGGTAATTTCAAAATTTCACTATGAATCTTCTCCTCCGGAATTTCTTTAGTATCATTACCCACCTTTAAAAAATATTTCTTATTTCTATTTACTATTATTTCCGCCTTCGTTTCTTCCTTCTTATCAAATTTAGCATCCGATTTTGGAACAGAAAGTTGAAATTGTGAATACTTATTAAATGTTGTAGCAATCATAAAAAATATTAATAACATAAATATGACATCAATAAGATTAAGCATTGATATTTCTGCATTCTGTCTACTTCTTCTATTAGAAAATTTCATTTTTTATTCCTTTCAATACTTTATAATTCTATTTTTTCACTCTTCCCATAATATGCAAAGCTGCTCTCTCCATTTCTAACGCTATTGCATCTATTCTTCTATTAAAGTAATTATAAAAGATTAAAGAAGGTATCGCGACAATTAGACCAAATGCAGTAGTATACAGTGCCTCAGATATTCCAGCCGCAACTATTTTTGAACTTTCAGCACTCGCAGACAACGCCGAAAACGATGTTATCATTCCTGTTACTGTTCCAAGAAGTCCCAACTGAGGTGCCGTATTTACAACTGCTCCTAAAAGCCACATTCCCTTTTCCAATTTCCCTGTTTGTGCCAAAACAGCTTCCCTTATTATTTCTTCAAGATACTCCCTCTCTGATTCCTCAATCTTATCCAAATCCAAATCTATATTTTCCATCGTTTTTGTAACAATTCTAGAAACCGAATCTCTTTTTGGTTTTACAATTTCGATAATCTTTTCCCTACTTTCTGTTTTCAAGGCTTTAAACAGCTGTTTCCTATACTCTTTTGTAAATTCCCTCTCTTTCGTAGAAAAAATCCATAATTTTTCTAAAATTACTGCAACTCCACAAATAGAAGCCAGCAGTATTCCCCACATAAATATTCCACCTGCGATAAAATAATGTAACAACATCCGTTTTCCCTTTCTATAAATTATTTTGATAACAATAATATTTTATATCAAAAATTTATGTTAGTCAAATATTTTTTTATTCTACCAATTTTAAAAATAAAAAATGGAACTGCCAAATTAAATTGTACAAATAATAAAATTCCTGTTATCCTTACAACTTTTTTAGCAAGTTCCACAACTTTTTTAAAATTTATTCTAAAAATTTATCTAAATATTCTGATTTCTATTCTAAAAACAAAAATCTTTTACTATTACTTAGCAATTTATCTATAATAATTATTTTTCAGCTTCATTTCTTCTAATTTCATCAGAAATTTTTTCTATCAATTCGTCTAAAGGAAACCCACCACGCATTGAAATCATATCAAGTGTCGCAACTTTAGACATTATCATATATTGAATTGGATCAAGCAGTTTCTTGTATGTAGGCGATAATGTTGGCATAAATTCTCTTATGTAGGGATATTTATCTATTATTTCTCCTATTACTGTATTTTCTGTTAGTCCATAAGGATTTTTGTTTTCTTCAAAATCTTTTTCATTCTCTTGAGTAATTTCAGATTTTTTAGGTTTTTCCCAAGTTACAAGCGTTCTCTTCCCTTCAAGACTTCTTATTCTCGTAACATCTTGCATCATCTCAAGAACCCCTTTAAATGTACCATTTTCATCTCTCACAGCAACATAATAAATATAAATAAATTTCCCATTCATTTCAAGCCAAAAGTCAACTTCATCTTGCTCATTATTTCTAAATGCATCAATTATTTCCAAAACCGAAGCGACACTTTCTCTCGGATGACAGTTTTTAACATCTCTTCCTATAACTCCTGCACTTCTAGGAAAAA
This sequence comes from Leptotrichia sp. oral taxon 417, assembly GCF_013394865.1. NCBI lineage: Bacteria > Fusobacteriati > Fusobacteriota > Fusobacteriia > Fusobacteriales > Leptotrichiaceae > Leptotrichia > Leptotrichia sp. oral taxon 417. Next base: position 307,163 of record NZ_JABXYV010000001.1, read on the forward strand.
TTCTATGTTTTGTATCAGTGTAAAACTTAACAATCTCATTCTCATCTACAAAAGACAAATCTACTGGCATATGTTGAAAAATCAAATTTATTTGCTCCAAAGTAAGTTTTCCTTGCTTAACATCTAACACATCAGACTTTCCTCCACCTGTATTCATATTATATTTTGAAAGAAGCCCAGCTAAATCATTCATAAAATTACCTGTTTGAGACATATTTTCATTCAAATTTTCATTTTCCTCAGCTTTTTCTTCTTTTTTCTCAGGCAAAAATCCTTTAGGCTTATCAATCAAGAAATATCCTATCTCATCATCTCCACTTCTCATATTCCTAAATTCTTCCTCAGTAATCATTTTAAGTGAAGTTGGAAATAAGATTTCTTCTTCCTTATGCATTATATCCAACGTCAATTCCCAAGCAATTTCCTGTTTCGCATAAAATTCTTCCATTTTATCTTCCATTAACAGTTTTCTAGCCTCACTTATATTATCCCTAACCGCATTATCAAAAGTCCACATTATTCTAGACGGTCTGTCAAATCCTTTTCTTTCTAATATTGAAAATAATTGATGCTGTTTTCTAGCCAAATGTGTCAAATTAAATGTATAAAGTTTATCGTAAAACTCCAGCCATCTATTTTTTATAAATTTCTTATTCAATTCTTCCTTCATTTCAGCAATCAACTTTCTAGCCGCTTCATTTTCCTTCAAATAAGTTTTTATCGGATGTCCCTCAGGCAACGAAGAGTCCTCTCTTTCAATAATTTCATCAAACAAATCAAGCACATCATTCATCTTATCATGGACAGTCGCATCATCAAATCCTAAATCTTTTATTTTCTGCTCAGAATAGGCAAACTCAGCAGGAGTTATCTTTTTATCTTTAAAAGTCTCCCTTATCAATTTTCTCGTAGTCTCTACATCAACATTTCCTTCTATATAATTTTTCTTAATTTTCGTCATTTTCTCAATCAAATCAAAATTTATATTCAAATGATCCTTCATATTTGCTTTTTCCATAAAACATATCACCTCATATTTCGTTTCTTCTAAATTCAATTTTAAAACTATCATAACTTAATTTTGTTTAAAAAATATTTGACTATAAAATTTTCTTTTATTCTATCATGTTTTTATTTCTAAAACGTGTAACTTATGGTACATTTTTCAAAAATATTTTCCATTACAAATAAAAAAACAGGAAAATCATTCTCGCTACAAGAAATTTCCCTGTTTTCATCTATTTATTTACTTCAATTCTTATTCAATTTTATAAACTTTGTATAAAATTTTTATTTTCTCTAAGTCTATCAAATTTCTCAAAATATTTACTTCAAAAAATTATAATCCAATAAATTTAGAAAATTCTTCCATTGTTTTATCAAGTTTAGCTTTAACATTTTCGTTAGAATCTGCATTTACGCTGAAATAGAATTTAATTTTTGGTTCAGTTCCAGATGGTCTTGCTGTAATAAATGTATTATCTTCAAGCACAAATTGTAATACATTTTCTTTTGGTAAATTAATTTCTTTTTCTTCACCAGTTTCCAAATTATGTTCTTTGTGTGAGAAGAAATCTCTTTTAATTTTAATTTTCTTACCAAGCAATTCATCTTTAACATTTTCTCTCAAGTTAGACATCAATGCTGCCATTTGTTCAATTCCGTCTTTACCTTTCAATGTTACTGATTTAATTCCTTCTAAATAATATCCGAATTTTTCATATAATTTTTGCAATTCTTTGTAAATAGAAGTTCCTTTTGAATGGTAATAAGTTGCCATTTCAGAAATAACCATTGAAGTTACCAATGCATCTTTATCTCTTGCATGAGTTCCAATCAAATATCCGTAACTTTCTTCAAATCCAAATAAATATGATCCTTTTAATTCTTTATTTTCAAATTGTCTAATTTTTTGTCCAATATATTTGAATCCAGTCAATGTTTTCATAACTCCAACATTTTTAGCAGGTGCAACAACATCAATCATTGGTGTAGAAACAACTGTTGTAATAACTTGTGCATCAGCTGGAATATCTTTTTTGTAATTCAATAAATATTGCAATAACAATAATCCTACTTGGTTTCCATTTGGATAATACCATTCATTTTTGTCATCTCTTATTGCAATACCGATTCTATCAGCATCTGGGTCATTTGCCAAAATTAATTGTGCTCCAATTTCATTTCCTAATTTTGTTCCCAATTTAAATGCTGCCACTTCTTCTGGGTTTGCGTAAACTACTGTTGGGAAGTTTCCATCTGGTTCAATTTGTTCTTTTACAACTTCAAAATTGTATCCAAAATCAGATAAAATTCTCTTCATTGGTCTTCCACCAGTTCCATGAAGCGGAGTATAAACAATCTTGAAATCTTCTTTTCCTGGAATATCTGTATGTATAGTTTGTTTTTTAATCGCTGCTATATAGTCATCATCAATTTTATGATCAAGTTGAATAATTAATCCTTTTTCTCTTCCTTCTTCTTCAGAAATAACTTTTATTTCTTCCAATGTAGAAATTTTATTTACTTCATCAACAATTGCTGGTGCATGTGGGTCAACAACTTGTGCTCCATCATCCCAATAAACTTTATATCCGTTATATTCTGCAGGATTATGAGAAGCTGTAACAACGATTCCTGACATACATCCTTTATATCTTACACCAAATGACAACTCAGGAGTTGAACGTAAACTTTCATAAATATATGCTTTAATTCCGTTTGCAGCCATTACTCTTGCAGTATTTAATGCATATTCTCTCGAACCTATTCTACAGTCATGAGCAATTATGATTCCTTTTTCTTTTGCCGCTTTTTCATCAAAACTCAACATATAGTTTGCAAGTCCTTGAGTTACTTTTCTAATTACATATTTATTCATTCTATTAGTTCCAATTCCACGAACTCCTCTAATTCCACCAGTTCCAAAACTCAAATCTTTGAAAAATCTATCTTCTATTTCTTTTTCATTCCCTGCAATGCTTTTCAATTCTTCTCTGTCTTTTTCGTCAATAGCAGGCGAATTTAACCAATATTCGTATTTTTCTTTGTATCCCATGATATTCCTCCTAAAGTTTATTTAAAAAATTTAATTTATTATTTTTTATCCAATTTGATAAAGTTTTTTTGATCAAAAATGGATTTAAGCAGGATAGTTATTGATTTAAAATTTAATTTATTAAATCAATAAATTTTTCTACTCTATATTAATTTTACCACATTTATTTCAATTAACAAGTGCCTAAATGAAAAAAAATTATATTTTTTTTACTAAATTTTGTTTTTGTATTCTAAGTTTATTTTTTAAGGAAATAGAAAATGACAAAATTGAAAAAATATAGTATAATGTAGAAAAGTCACTTTAAAACCGATGACTATTCTATTCCAATCTAAATTTTGAGTTTTATTTATTTTATATAATTTTTAGATAGCTTTGAGAATAGGTTTGTTATATGGTAAAATTGATTAGGAATTTTAGATTTGGAATTTATTAAATTTAGATAGAATTTTTAGAAAGGATAATTAAGATGAGTAGAAGAAAAGTTGAAGGTATAATCTGGTTTGTTGCTGGAATTATATTGGTATTGCTGTTGGCAAATAAATCAAAAATGCTCAGTGATAATATTGGTGAAAATATATTTTCGCTTATATTAAGTGGAATTACGCTATTTTTTGGAAAAATGACGTGGTTTATTGCAATAATGTCTATGCTGTATGGAATAATTCTGTTTTTCTATGAAAAAATTGGGATTAATTTGACACAAGGAAAGGCTGCGGCATTAGCGGGACTGTTTTTAAGCTGGGGAATGATTTTGATAAGAAGTTCTGTTGTTCATGGAAAACCCTTGTCGGGAAACTTTACTGAAGCGGGCAGACAACTTTTGGAAATAGGGTTTAACCGTGAAAGCGGAGGAATTTTAGGAGCATTGCTGTCAATGCCGTTTTTCAAGGTGCTGCATTTTCAATGGATGTTTTTTATTCTTTTAATATTGTCATTGTTTTTTGTGGTATGGTTAATTAGAGATCTTATTGAACTTGGATATGAAGTTTTGAGGGAAATAATAAAATATTACAAAAGCGATGAGTATAAGGAGAAAAAAAGAAAGCTGGCGGCAAAAAAATATGCTGAAAATTTGAAAAAAACAGATTATAAACGTTATCAGAAGGAAATGTTAAAGGCAAAAATAATACAATCCAGAAATGAAAAATTAAGTTTTGAAATTGCGAAAAAGCCTAAGGAAAATTTTTTGCAGAAAACAGAAGTTTATTCTAAGGAAGAGCTTGCAGAAAAGGAAAAGGAATGGATTGAAATTTTTGAAGAGAAGGAAAAGGGAAATTTTGAAAAGGATGAAAGCGTAAGAAGAGAAAAATTAAAGGAAAAAAGAAAAAAAGAAGATGTACTGGACACAGTTGTAAAACCGCTAGAAAATAGAAAAGCAGAAATTGTAGAAAAAACTGAAAATAGTGGTGAAAACATTTCAAATGCTGAAAAGCAAAATGTTGCAGAAGAAAAGGAAGCTGGAAGCGAGAGGGAAATTGAGATCGAAAGCGTAAATGAAAATAATAAGAATGAAAGCAAAAGAGATGAAGACAGCAAAAAGGAAACAAAACTGGAAATTGTAACACCTTTAAAAAGAGAAGAAATAAATTCTGTAAATGCGGATCCAAATTTTCAGCAGTTTCCAAAGCTTGATGCTTTTGAAAGCAGCAACTCAAAAGGAAAAGAGCTTGAAGAGGAATTGAGAAAAGTTAATGCGATGTTTGACAGCAATCAAGGATATGACGATATTGTGAAAAAATCCATTGCGGAAATTTTTAAATCAAAACCGATGGATCTTGAGAAAAAACAGGAAATTGAAAAAAGTATAAGAGAAAATGTGAATCATCTGGAAAACGTGCTAAAGGAATTTGGAGTTGATGCGAAAGTTGTAAATTATGAATATGGACCAACTATTACGAGATATGAAATTATAATTCCAAAGGGTGTAAAAGTAAGCAAGGTAACAGGACTTTCAGATGACATTGCAATGAATCTTGCGGCAGAAAGTATTCGTATAGAAGCTCCAATTCCTGGAAAAAATACAATTGGAATTGAAACTCCGAATAAAATAAAGGAGCCTGTGCATTTTTCAAATATTATAAAAAATAAGGAACTTGACAGCGGGGAATTAAAGGTAATATTAGGAAAAGATATTGTTGGGCGAGATAAGTTTATAGATATTGCTAAAATGCCGCATTTGCTTATTGCAGGGCAAACAGGTTCTGGGAAGTCGGTTTGTGTGAACACTTTAATTTCAACATTGATTTCAAAAAAATCCGACAAGGAAGTAAAATTTATAATGGTTGATCCTAAAATGGTGGAACTTATGCCATATAACGATATTCCACATCTTTTAGTGCCAGTAATTATAGATCCAGAGCAGGCTGCAATAGCTTTAAAATGGGCAGTTAATGAAATGGAAAACAGATATAAGAAACTTATGGAAAATGGAGTAAGAAATATAAAAAGCTACAATTCGTTGAGCTTTGTGGAAAAAATGCCTTATATCGTTATAATAATTGATGAGCTGGCGGATCTTATGATGGTTGCTTCTGGAAGCGTGGAAGAATCAATTGCAAGAATTGCGCAAAAGGCAAGGGCAGTTGGAATACATCTAGTTGTTGCGACACAGCGGCCATCTACTGATGTTATAACGGGAATGATAAAGGCTAACTTGCCAAGCAGAATTTCCTTTGCATTAAGATCACAGATTGATTCGAGAACAATACTTGATTCGGCTGGGGCAGAAAAACTTTTAGGACAGGGGGATATGCTGCTGCTTGCCAATGGATCTTCAAAAATGGAAAGAATACAAGGGGCATATATTTCTGATGAAGAGGTTAAGAACTTGACCGATACGTTGAAATCTGCTAAAAAGGTAAAATATAAAAATGAAATTTTGAAGGAACCTGAAGAAGAAATTGAAGATGATACTGATCCTTATTTTGAAAATGCAGTAAATATTATAAGACAGGAAAATAAAGTTTCAATTTCGCTGCTTCAACGTAAGCTGAAAGTTGGATTTAATAGAGCTTCGAGAATTTATGATCAATTAAAGGATCATGGAATTATAAGTTATGATGATCAGATAATAACTGATAATATTGATGAAAATGATTAAAAAAATATGTATTTTGCAATATTAATTAATATTATAGCAAATTACCCCTTAAAGTTGCTTGAGTATATTCAAAAAAAATGGTAAAATACTTTAAAGCTATAATAATTTAATAAATGTTTTTTAAAAAAATAAAAAAATGAAGGAGATAGAATAGATGAAATTTTTTGACTTGTTTAAGACAAATATAGCGCCAAAGACTACACGTGATATAGCTATTGATTTAGGAACAGCAAATACTGTCATGTATGTAAAGGGTGAAGGAATTCAAGTGGATGAGCCAACTTATGTGGCTATCAATAAAAAAACTGAAGAGTTGGAACACATTGGAGAAAAGGCAAAGGAAATTATTGGAAGAACAGCTAAGCATACTGAAATTATCCGTCCATTAAAAAATGGAGTAATTTCAAATTATGAAGTTACTGAAAGAATGCTTGAAGAATTTTTACATAGAATAAAGAAGGATAAATTCCAAAGTTCAAGAGTAATTATTTGTGTTCCGAGCGGAGTTACACAAGTGGAAAGAAGAGCAGTAATTGAAGTTGTAAAAGATGCTGGAGCAAAAGAAGTTTATCTAATTGAAGAACCAATAGCGGCTGCAATTGGTGTTGGAATTGATTTATTTGAGCCAAAAGGACATTTAATTGTTGATATAGGTGGAGGAACTACTGAAATTGCATTTATTGTATCAGGTGGAGCAGCATTATCTAAGTCAGTTAAAATTGCTGGGGATCACTTAAATGAAGATATTATGGAATTTGTAAAAGATGAATACAATTTATTAATTGGTGAAAGAACAGCCGAAGAATTAAAAGTAAATACAATAAGTCAAGATGATCCTGAATTGGAATACGAAATAAGAGGACGTGAATTGGGAGTTGGATTGCCAAAGAGCATGAAAGTTAAGACTTCTGCCATAAATGGAGCGATTACAAGACATATTGACGCCATTATTGATGAAGTAAGACTTACAATAGAAGAAATTGAGCCTGAAGTGGCAGCAGATATTTATGAAACAGGAATTTACTTATCTGGTGGTGGAGCAGGCATAAAAATCTTAAAAGAAAGAATCGAAAGGGAATTATTGCTTAAGGTAACTGTTGGAGATGATGCGATCCATGCTGTAGTAACAGGAATTGCAGAAGTATTGACAGATTTCAAGAGATACAAAAATATTATTATTTCACCAACACACGAATATTAATTTGAATAATTAGAAATTAGGGGAATTTTCTGAAGGAAACGAAATAGGAGAATTCCCCTATTAATGAAAATAGTAGTAGGAACAAAATTTTTTAGTATTAGATAAAAGTATTGTTATAGAAAAAATAAAAAATAAAAATGGTAGAATATGGAAAAATTTGAAAAAAAAGAAAATAAAAGAGAAGAGAAGCAAGGCCGTATAATTGGTGTTCAAAGAAAACTCGAAATTAGTGAAATCGAAGAGAAAGTGGAAGCGATTATTTTTTTGGCAAAGGAAATGGTGACAGTCCAGGAGCTTGCACAGTTTTATGCGATGGAAAACTTTGAGATGGAAGAAGTGCTGCATAGTTTAAGGGAAAAGAGAAAAAATACTGGAATAAATTTAAAAATTGAAAATGGAGGAGTTTTTTTAGTGTCAAACCCGCTTTTTGGCTTTGATGTAAAAAGATTTTTTAATCCAGAAATGAAATTAAAGAAATTATCACGTTCAGCGATGGAAACATTGGCAATTATTGCATATAAAGGGCCTGTAACTAAAGCTGAAATCGAACAGATCCGAGGTGCTGGGGCTGATAAGACAATGGCTAATCTTTTGGAAAGAAAATTAATTTATATTTCTGGGAAGAAAAAATCTATTGGAACTCCAAATTTATATGAAGTGACGGAGGATTTCTACAGTTACCTGAATATTCACGGAAGGGAAGAACTGCCAGGAAGTGAGCAGTTTCAAAAAATTGATCTGCTTTATAGGGAAGATGAAAAAATGAAAACTGAAAGTTCAGATAATGAAAATGTTTAAAAAATTAAAAATAAAGAGGTAAAAAATGAGATTAAATAAATTTATAGCCGAAACGGGATTTTGTTCTCGTAGGAAGGCTGATGAACTGATAAACGAAGGAAGGGTTACAGTAAATAAGCAAGAAGCGATTATCGGAATGGATATAAAGCCCGAAGATGTTGTTAGAATTGATGGGGAAAAAGTAAAACTTAACACAAGATACGAATACTATATTTTAAATAAGCCAAAAAGGGTTATTTGTTCAAATGAAGATAAATTTGGGCGTAAACTTGCGATTGACTTTATAAAATCACGTGCCAGACTTTTTACTTATGGAAGGCTGGACTTCATGACAGAAGGTCTGATTATAATCAGTAACGATGGCGATGTCTACAATCACGTAATGCATCCAAGAAAAAAATTATACAAGAGCTATATTGCCAAAGTTAGCCGTGAAATTGATGATAAAGACATCGAAGCATTGCAATATGGAGTTGTAATTGATGGAAGAAGAACAGCCCCTGCTAAAGTTAAAAAAATTGATAAAAAAGAACTTAGAATTGCAATCTTTGAAGGAAGAAACCGACAGATTAGAAAAATGCTTGAAACATTGGGATATAATGTTAATTCGCTGAAAAGAATTAAAGTGGGAGAACTTACGCTTGGACATTTGCAAGTGGGAGAATACCGTGCTTTGAATGAAGATGAAATTAAATATTTGAAAAGTTTATAAAAATAAAGTCATTAAAAATTGAGAAATAATAGTATTTTGATAACTAAAGGAGAAAATGTGAGCAAAAAATTAATATTTTTAATAGATTTTGATATTACAATTAGTAAAAAAGATTCGACAGATACGCTACTTTCGGTGTATCAGCCAGAATTAAAGGAGGATATTAGGAGAAAATATCGAAGTGGCGAAATTACGATGAAGGAATACTTGCAGACTGGGATTGAGAGCTTGAATATTACGAAAGAGGAATTTCTAGAAACATTGAAATTAGTTGGAATTGACGAAACGTTTACAGATTTTGTAAAAAGTGGCATTGAATTTAAAATTGTAAGTGCTGGGACAAAATTAAATATATCAGGTGTTCTTAGAAACTACGGAATTGACTTGGATGAAAATGAGATTATATCAAATGATATTAAATTTAATGGGAATAAGATTACTGTTTCATTTCCGTATTTAGATAAAGAGCAATATTACGGTGTTGACAAAAAAGAGGCTGTTCAGAAATATAAAGATGAAGGTTATACGGTTTATTTCGTTGGCGACGGACCTTCAGACTACAGGGCGATTGAAGTGGCAGATTTTTCTTTTGTTAGAAAAGGGACTCGAGCGATTAAGTTTTGTCAAGAAAATGAGATTGATTTTTTTGAATTTGAGAATTTTGATGAGATTTTGAACTATTTGAAAAAACAGGAGTCAAAATGAATTATTTAGCTCATTCGGTTATATCGCTTGAAATTGATAAAAAAATAAATGGAAATACGCTTTACGGCAATTTTACCGGAGATTTTTATAAAGGAAAAGTTGAGAAAATCGAATTACAAGAAAATCTGAAAAGCGGGATAATCTTGCATAGATTGATTGATAAAATTTCTGATAGAGAAGAAAATTTTTTGAATGGACTTTTGCGAGAAAAATTTGGGATTTTTAAAGGAATTGTGTCGGATATGTATGTTGACCATTTTTTATGTAAAAATTTTGAGAATATTTTTTGTGAAAATCCTGATTTTGAGAATGTGGAAAAAGTTGAAAGAAAAATAATTAAAAATATTGAAGAGTATGATGAATTTTTTCCAAGTGATTTTAAAAGTTTTTTTGACTGGTTGAAGAGAGAAAAAGTTTTGGCAAGATACAAAGATTTGGATTTTTTAGAGAGAGTTTTTTTTGGAATGTCGAAAAGAGTGAGAAAAGGGGAAATTCTTAGAAATGCGGTTTGTGAACTGAGAAAGAAGTATGGGGAATTTGAGGAGAAATCGTTGAAAGAATTTTTGTTTGTGAAGGGAAAAATTGTGGAGAATTTTGAGGGAAGTGAGAAACTATGAAATTAAAAGAATTATTTCCGAATCAAGATATTGAAAATATGGACTTGAAAAAATTGATAGAAACGATAAGTTATAAAGATTTTAATACATTGTTAGAGAGAACAGAAGATAAGAAAGATATTGATTTTTATATTGAATTGCAGGATTTGGTTATACGGAGTAAACAGAAAGAAGCGATTGAAAAAGGGATATATTAATTATGGAAGATAGAAATTTTTATTTGTTTGCAGGAGTAAATGGAGCAGGAAAATCTACTTTATTTAGTATAATGACTGAGGATATTAAAGGAACTTTTAGAATAAATACTGATGAAATAGTTAAAAAAATTGGAAATTGGAAAAATGAATCTGATCAAATAAAATCAGCAAAAATAGCAATAAAATTGAGAAATGAATATATTGAAAAAGGATTTTCTTTTAACGAGGAAACTACATTAACTGGAAAAACAATATTAAAATTAATTGATAAATTAAAAAGCAAAGATTATAAACTTCATTTGTTTTATATAGGAATAAATAACGTAGATATTGTAAAAGAAAGAATAAAAAATAGAGTTTTAAGAGGCGGACATGATATTCCTAATAAAATTGTCGAAAAAAGATATAATGAATCTTTGGAAAATTTATCGAAAGTTTTAAATAAATTTGACAATGTTACAGTTTATGATAATACAAAAGAGTATAAAATGATTTTAAAAATTATAAATAAAAAAATAATAAAACAATCTGATGAGTTACCCAATTGGGCTAAAAATGTTTTTTAAAGGAGGAAAATAGCGAATGTTAAGCAAAGAAGATGTACTGAAAATAGCAGCACTTTCAAAGCTAGAATTTTCAGAAAATGAAATTGAAAAATTTAGAGTGGATTTGAATAAAATTTTTGACCATATGGAAGAGTTGAATAGTGTGGATACGAGTGAGGTTGAGCCACTTTTTAATGTGCTTGATTTGAAGGATGTATTGAGAAAAGATGTTGTTAAGGATAGTGGAATTAAGAAAGAAATCTTGAAAAATGCACCAAATAGCGATGAGGAATTTATAATTGTTCCAAAAGTTGTGGGAGAAAATGCGGATAATTAGGATGTATTGAAAAATGTCTGATTGGTAGAATTTTTGGAGAATAGAAGTTTGAAAATTGGAAGAGAAAAAATTTTTTGAAAAATTGAGATTTTTAGATACATTTTAGAAAAAATTTAGAAAGGTGGAAAAATGAGTTTATACAAAAAAACGGCTAGTGAAATAGCTGAAATGATAAAAAATAAAGAGATTACTTCTGAAGAAGTGACAAAATCTTTTTTGGATAGAATTGAGAAAACTGAAGAAAAAATAGGAGCATTTTCTAATGTGTTTCCTGAAAAGGCTTTAGATGAGGCAAAAAAATATGATTCTGAAAATAATGAAGAAGCTAGAAAAAATTATGATAACGAGTTGTTGTTTGGAGTGCCTGTGGCTTTGAAGGACAATATTGTATCAAAAGGAGATTTGACTACGGCTGCATCGAAAATTCTTAAAAATTATGTGGGAGTTTATGATGCGACAGTTGTGGAAAAATTGAAAAAAGCTGGGACACCAATAATTGGGAAAGCTAATATGGATGAGTTTGCGATGGGGTCTTCAAATGAGAATTCATCAATAAAATCAGTTTCTAATCCTTGGGATTTGACAAGAGTTCCTGGTGGAAGCAGTGGAGGTTCGGCAGCGATGGTTGCAGCGGGACAAGCACCGATTGCACTTGGTTCAGATACTGGTGGAAGTATTAGACAACCTGCTTGTTTGACTGGAACTGTTGGGATTAAGCCAACTTATGGAAGAGTTTCAAGATACGGACTTATGGCGTTTGGATCTTCGCTTGATCAAATTGGAGCTTTGGCAAAATCGACTGAGGATTTGGCTAGACTTTTACAAATAATTGCAGGTTATGATGAAAAAGATGCGACAAGTGTAAATGTGGAAGTTCCTAACTATTTGGAAAGTTTGAATAATGACTTGAAAGGCTTGAAAATTGGGATTCCAAAAGAATATTTTGCAGAAGGATTAGATGAAAATATTAAAAAAGTGATAATGGATTCGGTGGAAAAATTGAAGGAATTAGGTGCTGAAATTAAAGAAGTATCACTTCCATATTCAAAATATGCGATTTCTACTTATTACATAATTTCATCGGCTGAAGCTGCTTCAAACTTGTCAAGATACGACGGAGTAAGATACGGTGTGAGAGAAAGCAACGAAGATGTGGAAAAAATGTATGTTGAATCAAGAACAAAAGGTTTTGGAGACGAAGTAAAAAGAAGAATTATGATTGGAAACTATGTGTTAAGTTCTGGATTCTACGACGCTTATTACAAAAAGGCTTCGCAAGTTAGAAGACTTATTAGAGATGATTTTTCAAAAGCATTAAAAGAAGTAGATGTTTTATTAACACCAGTTTCTCCAACAACAGCATTCAAAAAAGGAGAAAAAAACACAGATCCAGTGCAAATGTATTTAGCAGACATTTACACAGTTTCAGTAAACATGGCTGGACTTCCTGCAATTTCAGTACCTGCGGGATTTGTTGATGGATTGCCAGTTGGAATTCAGTTAATTGGAAATTATTTTAGAGAAGATTTATTGTTTAATATTTCTCATAAATTTGAAGGTGTTCGTGGGGAAATTGAATATCCAGAGTTTTAAAAGTTTTTTTGAGGGGGTTTAAATGAAATATACGGATTTGGATTTGAAAAAGCCGGTTGAATCTAAAAATTATAAATTGGAATCAGAGTTTGTTATTTCTTCGGTAAAGCAGATTTTTGAAGAAAAAAGAGAAAGTGGAAATAATAAAATAATAATAAAAACCAATTTGAAAATGGGACTTCCATTGGAAAATATAAATAAATTGGCTGCTCCATTAATTGAGGCTTGGGCTTTTGAGACATTTTTAGAAATAAGAGATGAATCTGAAAATAAATATAGACTTATAAATGTAGAAGCTCAGGAAAGACTGGGAATGTCGGATATAATATTACAATTTAGGAAAAATAAAAATGTAATAACAGGAAATATTGATGTAAAAGCTACTTCAAATAATATAAAAAATAGCGGAAAATCGCCAAATATAACTTCTTTTTCACGAATAAGGACAGCATATATCCAAAATCCTGATTTTATATTTATAATTTTATCTATAAAGCATAAAGTTTATAATGAGAAAAATCCTATTACATCTATAATTAATGGGATAATGGAATTGACAGAATTTAATATCTACGATTTAAAATATGTCAGTGAAAAAGATATTGCTTATAATCCAAGTTTGGGAACTGGGCAAATTCAAATAAAAGATATACATTATGTTGAATATGAATATAGAACTGCTTGGGAAATGTGTCAATTGTTAGATAAAAAGTATTTAAATAGCAGTCGCAGGACTATAGAAGATTTTTATAGGGAAGCGGTGAAAAATAAATGGATAAAGGAATAACATTAATATTGGGAGATGCTTTGGAAAAATTAAAGGAGCTTTCTGATAAGAGTGTGGATTTAATTGTAACTGATCCTCCATATAATTTAAATAAGGATTATGGATTTACAAAGGATAATTTGGAGTTTGATGAGTATCTTGAATTTTCACGGCTTTGGATAAATGAGGCTGTAAGAATTTTAAAAGATGATGGAACATTGTATATTTTTATGGGAATGAAATATATATCTTACATTTATGTTATGTTAGAAAAAGAATTTAATTTGTATTTTAATTCGTGGATAACTTGGTTTTATACACAAGGAATAGGTAAAACAAGAGGTTTTTCTCCTAGACATGATGATATTTTGATGTTTACAAAAGATAAGAAAAAATTTAAATTTAATTTAGATGATATAAGAATACCGCAAAAATATTATCGTTCTGTAAATAATATAAGAGGTGCAAATCCAGGAAATGTATGGGAAGTTTCGCATGTTCATTACAGTAATAAAAACAGGAAAAAGCATCCTACACAGAAGCCAGAGGCATTATTTGAAAGGATGATACTTGCTTCATCCAATGAAGATGATACGGTATTAGATCCTTTTTTAGGAAGCGGGACAGCGATGAGAGTTTGTCAGCAGTTAAGCAGAAAAGGAATTGGAATAGAAATTAATCGAGAATATATAGAAATGTCCAAAAAGAGATTAAGTGAGCCTTTTTTGGGATTTGATAGCATAGATGAGAGAATGAAAAGGATTCCAAATGATTTAAATGATGAAAAACTTAGAAAAGAGTATATAGAGAATCATAAAAATTGGTTTTTAAAAAATCATAATCTAGAAATTGAGGAATTTGAAAAACTTTATTTAGAAAAATATAAAGATAATAATTTAAAAAATAAAAATCATCTAAAATTATTTAGTGAATAACGAAAAGATTTTAAAAAATAAAAATTTTGAAGAAGAAAGGAAAAATATTAGAAAATGAGTATGGAATATGAAACAGTCATCGGACTGGAAGTGCATTGTCAATTAAAAACAAATACAAAAGTATGGTGTTCGTGTGATGCCGATTATGATAACAAACATCCAAATACATCGGCGTGTCCAGTATGTACTGGTCAACCAGGAGCATTGCCAAAATTGAATGAAAAAGTGCTTGATTATGCGATAAAAGCGGCACTTGCTTTGGGATGTGAAATAAATGAGGAAAGTCAATTTGATAGAAAAAATTATTTTTATCCAGATTCGCCAAAAAATTATCAAATTACGCAATATTTTAAACCTTATGCGGAAAATGGGACTTTGAAAATTACGACAAATTCTGGAAAAGAAGCAGTTGTTGGGATTGAGAGAATTCAGATTGAGGAAGATACGGCGAAAAGTATTCACACGACTTCTGAAACATTGTTGAATTACAACAGAGCGTCTGTACCGTTAATCGAGATTATTTCTAAGCCAGAAATTAAAAATGCTGAAGAGGCTTATGCGTACTTGAATACATTGAAGGATAGATTGAAATATACTAAAGTTAGTGATGTAAGTATGGAATTGGGATCGCTTAGATGTGATGCGAATGTTTCTGTTAGAAAAAAAGGTGAAAGAGAATTGGGGACTAGAACGGAAACTAAAAACTTAAACTCGTTTAAAGCGGTTATGAGAGCCATTGAATATGAAACAAATAGACAAATTGAAGTGATTGAAAATGGTGGAAGAGTTGTTCAGGAAACTAGACTTTGGGATGAGGAAAACGCTGTAACCAAGCCAATGAGAAGCAAAGAGGAAGCTATGGATTATAGATATTTCCCTGAGCCAGATTTGCCTACACTTGTAATTTCTGATGAAAGATTGGAAAAAGTAAAAGGTGAAATGCCAGAATTTGCTGATGAAAAAGCGAGAAGATTTGTAAATGAGTATAAATTGCATGAAATGGAAGCTGCAACACTTTCTTCAGAACAAGAATTAGCTGAATATTACGAAGAAATTGTAAATGATACAAAAGAGCCAAGACTTGCGGCAAACTGGGTGTTGACAGAAGTTTTGAGAGTATTGAAGGAAAAAAATATTTCGATTTCAGAATTTAATGTAACGCCAAAAAATTTAGGAAAATTAATTAAATTGATTCAAGCAAAAACAATTAGCTCGAAAATAGCGAAAGATGTATTTGAAATTTTATTGACAGAAGATAAAGATCCTGAAATTATCGTGAAAGAAAAAGGATTGGTTCAAATTACTGATGACAGTGCGATTGAGAAAATTGTTGATCAAGTGTTGGCTGAAAATGCACAATCGGTGGAAGATTACAAAAATGGTAAGAGTAATGCGTTGAAATATCTTGTTGGACAAGCAATGAGATTGTCTAAAGGTAAGGCTAATCCTCAAATGATTAATGAAATGATTTTAGCTAGATTAGAAGGTTAATATTGGGTTAAATTAGGAGAAAAATGAAAGAGGGCAAGAAAAAAAATAATATTATTGACAGAGCAAAGTCAAATATGGAAAAAAATAGAAAAGAACAAAAAGTTGAGAAATTTTTTGGAGTATTGTTAAAATATTTAAATACATTCAGAGGAAGATTTGGACTTTTAGTATTATTTACAACAATAGGATTTGCAGTAATAATTGGAAGAGTGTACCAGCTTCAGACTAAAGGTGGAGAAAAATATCGGAAACAAGGTGAAAAGCAGTATACTTCCTTAAGTTTTATAAAGGCTAAAAGAGGGAGAATAGCGACAAGTGATGGACAAGTATTGGCTTATGACAATGAAGAGTTTATTGTTAATCTGGATCCTAGCTTGATTGAGGAGAAAAATATTGATGAAGTGCTGGGAATGTTAAAAAAATATATTCCTGAACTGGAAGTTGAAAAATATAAAAGCGAATATTTACAAGATAAGCAACTTCAGAAAAAATATTTGAAAATTGAACATATAATTCCCTATAACACAAAAATAGCCATTGAAGCGGAAGTTGAAACTGATATTAAATCTGCAAAGGATAAGGTGAAAAAAAAGGAAGGATATAAAAGGAAGTTTAAAGGGGTAACATTTGAAACTTTATTTACAAGAAATTATATTCAAGATAATATTTTTCAGGAAATTATTGGATATGTGAGCAATGAAAATAAGGGGGTTTATGGAATTGAGAAATATTATGACAAGGAACTTTCAGGGAAAACAGGTATTACAACTGGACTTAGAAAAATACCTAAGGCTTTGCAGGGGATTATGAAACTTGGGAATATAAAGAAATCCGAAGACAGAAAAGAAGAAGAAGGAGATAATCTTGTACTTACAATTGACAGTTTTTTACAAGATGCTCTTAATAATGAACTGGAAGCCGCTTATGTGAAGTATAATGCTTCTTCCACAATGGGAATTTTAATAGAGGTAGAAACTGGAAAAATACTCGCAATGTCATCGTATCCAAAGGCAGAAGAAAAGGCTGAAATAAAAAATAGACCAATTACAGATTATTTTGAACCTGGTTCAATATTTAAGCCTATAACAGTTGCAATAGGATTGGAAACAAAAGCAATTAATAAAAATACAAAAATATATTCATCAGGTTCAATAAAAGTATATGATACAATAGTAAGAGATCATGACAGTTCAACAATTGGGACTTTAGGTTTAGCAGATATAGTCGCACATTCTGGAAATGTAGCGATGGTAAAAATACAGAATGAGATTAATAAAAATACTTTTTACCATTATTTAGCAGATGTTGGATTCGGCGGAAAAACAGGCATAGATACGTATTTTGAATCAATGCAGAAACTTCGTGAGTTTAAAACTTTGAAAGATGAAGTCAGAAGGGCTAATATATCTTTTGGACAGGGGATTGCGGTAACACAGATTCAAATGATAATGGCATTAAATACAGTCATTAACAATGGTAAGTTAATGAAGCCTTATCTGGTAGACAGGATAGAAGACAGCAATGGGAATACAGTAAAACAGAATAAGCCCGATATGATAAAAAAAGTATTTAGTGATGAAGCTTCAAGATTAAATAGAAAGTATATGGAAGCAAGTGTAAATCGTGGAACTGGAGGAGGAGCATATATACCCGGCTACCGTGTTGGTGGAAAAACAGGAACTGCTCAGAAAGCTGGAAAGGACGGATATAAAAATAGTCATGTTGGTTCATTTTTTGCATTTTTCCCGGCAGATAAGCCTAAATATGCTATATTGATAACTATCAGTGAACCTAAAGGTGAAAAATATTATGGAGCGCAAGTTGCCTTGCCATCTGCAAGAAATGTACTACAAAAATTAATAGAGTATAAAAGAATACAGCCAGATGGAAAAATTAAGACTATAGATATAAAAAATACTGAATCTGTTCAAAAGGAAAAGAAGAAGGATCTAGGAAAAATAAAGCAAGATTTTAACAAAAATATTATGCCAGATTTGTCAGGAATAAGTTTAAGGGAATTTTTATCTATTTATCCACAAGGAAAATTTTCAGATTATGAAGTTACCGGAAGTGGAATAGTTGTTTCACAATTTCCTGAAAAAGGGACTAAATTGGATAAAAAGTCTAAGATACAAATAATGCTAGAATAATTATATGGGAGGTTTTTGAGGGATAAAAATGTATTATTATGAAATTTATGTGGAAAATAACAGGGGAATATACACGTATAAATCTGAAGAAAAATATGAAATTGGGCAATGGTGCATTGTTAATTTTATAAATAGGGATAAAATGGGACTTGTGATAGCAATAACTGAAGAAAGCAAAATTCAGTTTGATGTTTCTAAAATAAAAAGAATTAAGGCTGGAGCTCCTGTTTTATCCATTCCAAATGATATTATGCAACTTATAAAATGGATTAGAAGTTATTATATAAGTGACTATTACAATGTTATAAAAGCAGTTTATCCAGGGGCATTGAAGTTAAATTATTCTAAAAAGGCTATTTATCAAAGGGATTTTTTAGAAAATGAATGTTTAATTGGAGAATATAATTCAGAAAATAATCTAGAAGAAGTAAAAAAATTTAACGAATATATGAAAAAGCGGAAGGAAGTTACAGTTGCGACTTTGAAGAAGAATTTTTCTGGTGAAATTGTGGAAAAGGCGATAAGTGAAAAGGTTATTTCTGTTGAAAAGAAAGTAATTTTAAATTCTAAAATTTTAAAAGTGGAAAAGAAAAAAAGTGAAATTATAGAAAAGGAAATTATTTTAAATGATGAGCAGCAGAAGGCTGTGGATACAATAAAAAATAGTGAAAATCAGATTTTTCTGCTAAAGGGAATAACTGGTTCAGGGAAAACTGAAATTTACATTAACCTGATAAAGGAAGCCTTGAAGCAAGGGTTTGGAAGTATTTTTCTAGTTCCGGAAATTTCCCTTACAGTTCAGATGATACAGAGGCTGGAAGAGGAATTTTGCAATGAAGTGGCTATTCTCCACAGTAAACTTACGGATAAGGAAAAGCGGGAAGAGTGGACATTTATACGGAATGGGGAAAAGAAGATAGTAATTGGGGCAAGATCGGCGATTTTTGCTCCAGTTCAGAATTTGAAGTATATCATTGTGGATGAGGAGCACGAAAATACTTATAAGCAGGAGAATAATCCACGTTATCATGTAAAAAATGTGGCAATAAAAAGGGCATTTTTGAAAAATGAAAACTTAAAAAAAGATGATGATCCAGAAAAAAATAGAGAATTAGGGCAAAATGGGGAAGTAAGAGAAAATGCAGGTTTAGAAAAGGAAGAAATTACAAAAAATAAAAAAATAAAAGTGATTTTAGGTTCGGCAACTCCTTCATTTGAAACGTATTATCAGGCACAGCAAGGAGATATTGAATTAGTCGAGCTTACGAAAAGGTATAAAAATGCAAAATTGCCAAAATTTGAAATTGTCGACTTGAATGAAACTGCGGAAAATTTTTCTGAAAAACTATTGGATAAAATTTCACAGACTTTGCAAAAAAATGAGCAGGTTATACTAATTTTAAATAGAAAAGCATTTTCAAATTTATTAAAATGTAAAGACTGCGGAAATATCCCAACTTGTCCAAATTGCAGTATTTCCCTGAATTACTATAAATATGACAATCGGCTAAAATGCCATTATTGCGGTTATGAAAAACGGTTTAACAATACGTGTGATGAATGTGGCGGACATAAGATGAGGCAAATTGGGGCTGGAACGGAAAAAATCGAGGAAGAGCTGGCAGGATTATTTCCATCAGCTAGAATTGTGAGAGTGGATTCGGAGAGTATAAAAACTAAGCAAAATTATGAAAAAGTCTATAATGACTTTAAAAATCACAAATACGATATAATGCTTGGAACACAGATTATTGCAAAAGGCCTGCACTTTTCAAATGTAACATTAGTTGGAGTAATTAATGCTGATATAATCTTGAATTTTCCAGATTTCAGGGCCTCAGAAAAGACATTTCAGCTGCTGACACAGGCTTCTGGGCGTGCAGGGCGTGGAGAAAAGGATGGAGAAGTGATTATTCAGACTTTTAATGAAGAAAATGACGTAATAAAAAAAACAATTGAAAGTGACTATGAAGGATATTACAAAAATGAGATGATTATGAGAAAAATGCTGAATTATCCACCTTTTGGAAGAATAGTGATATTAGTAATTTCAGCGGCAGAAGAAAATTTAGTAAAGGAAAAAGCTCAAATTTTGCGGGAAGAAATTATTAGAAATGTAAATACAGTTATGGAATTGACTTCAAATGATTTTATATCAGATGCTTTTAAATCGCCAATTTACAAGATAAATGGAAAGTATAGATATCAGATATTTTTTAAATTTGAAAGGGGAAAAATTTTAAAAATAAAAAAAATCATAAAAAAATGTGTTGGTAAATTTCGGGAAACGGAAAAGAAAGTTAGGGTAACAATTGATGTGGATCCTGTAAATATGATGTAATTTTTATATTTACTATTTTTTAAAATTGAACGAATATAAATTAAGAAAAATAAAGAATTGAACAGAATAGTTATAATTTGTGAGCTTAGTTAAAAAAATTTTTCTATATTTTTTGTTCTATATTTATTAGATAAACAATTTTTTACCATAGTTAATGT
This sequence comes from Leptotrichia sp. oral taxon 417, assembly GCF_013394865.1. NCBI lineage: Bacteria > Fusobacteriati > Fusobacteriota > Fusobacteriia > Fusobacteriales > Leptotrichiaceae > Leptotrichia > Leptotrichia sp. oral taxon 417. The sequence continues at coordinate 327,870 of NZ_JABXYV010000001.1, forward strand.
GGAGATTATTCTAGAAAATTAGTATAATCTCTTTTTTTATTTGAATAATCTAAAATATAATTTTGATTACCTCTAAAATTTTTACTCTGTCAAAAAAGGGTGAAAATTTGAAAAATAATTTAAAATATGGTAAAATGAATAAATTTATAAAAGATAAATGGATCTGAAATATAGTTGAAAAATAATGCAAATATTATTTTTTATTTAAAAAAAATTGAGATAAAATGATAAATATGATTTTAGTAATCAAAAATAAATAGAAAAATAAGAGATATGTTTTATGATATAGTATCACTACTTAAAGGCTAACTTTAAAATTATGATTTTTTTGGAAAATTTAGATTTGTTCAGATTTTATTTTAAGATTTAGAAAGAGAAAATAATGAAAAAAAGATTGGATTTAATTCTGGTGGAACGGGAGCTTTTTGAGACACGAGAAAAGGCAAAAAGGGAAATAATGGCAGGTAATGTCATTGTGAATGAGCAGGTTGTAACAAAGGCAGGAACGATGCTTAAGGACAATGATGAATTAAATATTCGTATTAAGGATAAGTTAAAATATGTCAGTCGTGGTGGCTTGAAATTGGAGAAGGCTATAAAGACTTGGGATTTGGATTTTAAAGATAAATCAGTGCTTGATATTGGAGCATCTACTGGAGGGTTTACAGATTGTGCCTTGCAAAATGGCGCAAAATGTGTGTATAGTGTTGATGTTGGAAAAAATCAGCTTGACTGGAAATTGAGAAATGATGAAAGAGTTCTTTCATTGGAGGAAATGCACATAAAGGATCTCAAGGAAGAAGACATCAATAATGAAAAGGTAGATTTCATAGTAATCGATGTTTCTTTTATTTCTTTGACAAAAGTTATTCCTTATTTTAAAAAGTTTCTTGCGAAAACTGGGAAAATTGTGATGTTAGTAAAACCGCAATTTGAAGTTGGAAGGGAAAAAATTGGAAGAAATGGCGTTGTGGAAAATGAAGAATATCACGATGAAGCCATAAAAAAAATAATTTCTTTTTCAAAAGAATGTGGATATGAACTAATTGGCGTGGAGGATTCGCCAATACGGGGAGCAAAGGGGAATAAGGAATTTTTAACGCTATTAAAGTTTTCATAAATTCAAAATGGCAATTTATATTAATTTTATTAAATAGTGCAAGAACACTCGCAACTTTAGTCGTGGGAGGTTCAGAGTTGACTATTTAAGTATATTTTAGGAGGAAAAATGAAAAAAAACAAAATATTACAGGCAGTATTAGGACTTGTATTGGTAAGTGTGCCTTTATTTGCGGCAACTACTATAGTAAAAACGTCGAGAAATGACAAAGATACAAGTGCTGGATATACAAAAGATGCAACAGAGTTGAACAGAATTGTAGATGTAATTAATATTATTGAAAATAATTTTGTTGGAAAGGAAGCGACTCCAAGTAAAAATGACCTTTATGAAGGTGCTGTTGCAGGAGTTGTAAACAAATTGAATGATCCTTACTCAGAATATTTGTCTAAGGCAGATCTTAATGACTTTTCTGAAGATATGGATGGAGAATATGTTGGGGTTGGAATGACTATTAGCAAGAAAAAAGGAGAACCTCTTGAAGTTGTTTCGCCATTTATCGGAAGTCCTGCTGAAAAAGTTGGAATTAAAATAAAAGATAAAATTACAAAAGTCGACGGAAAAGATATTTTGCCACTTACAGCAAATGAAACTGTAAAACTTTTGAAGGGTAAAGAAGGTACAAAAGTTGATGTGGAAGTAGTTAGGGAAGGTAAAAAAGATCCGATGAAATTCACTTTGACAAGAGCCAAAATTAAATTAGAAATGGTAGAAAGCAAAATGCTTGAAAATAATATTGGTTATGTAAGTCTTTTGAAATTTGGAAATCATGTTGGAGCAGAAGTTGAAAATGCTATAAAAGATTTACAGGCTAAAGGAATGAAAGGATTAATTTTGGATTTGCGTTCTAATCCAGGAGGATCACTTCAAGAAGCGCAAGATATAGCTTCGCTTTTTGTAAAGGAAGACTTAATTGTTTACTTGAAATACAAAAATGGACAGCAAAAAAACTATAATAGAACTTTAAAAAATCTTGGTAATTTCCCATTAATTGTATTGACAAATAAAGGAAGCGCAAGTGCTTCAGAAATTGTAACAGGTGCAATTAAAGATTACAAACGTGGAACAATTATCGGAGAAAAAACATTTGGAAAAGGAATTGTACAACAAGTCATACCTTTGAGAACTGAAGATGCAATAAAACTTACTATTGCTCAATATTTCACACCAAAAGGAAATTATATTCATGAAAAAGGTATTGAACCTGATATAGAAGTTAAAATGGAAGACTTGCTAGCATTAAAAGGTTATGCAAATGATAGTGAACAAGCTAGAAAAAATAGAGAAAAAGAAATTGAAGAAATAATAACAAAGGATAAAGGTAAGGAAGAAGCCGCTAAAATTATTTCAGCAGGAGATGTTCAATTAAAGAGAGCAATCGAAGAAATGAATAAAAAAATAAATGGAACAGGAAAAAGAAAATAGTAATAAAAATCAAAAAAATTAAAAATTAGGAGAAATATATGTTTTATGTTGTTGGTACACCAATTGGGAATTTGGAAGATATAACTTTTAGAGCGATAAAAACTTTGAAGGAAGTTGATTATATTTTTGCAGAAGATACAAGAGTTACAAAAAAACTTCTTTCCCACTATGAGATTGAAAAAACGGTGTATCAATACCATGAACATAATAAACTTCATCAAATCACAAACATTATTAATCTTTTAAAAGATCAAAAGGAAATTGCGCTTGTAACAGATGCTGGAACGCCGTGCATTTCAGATCCTGGCTTTGAGCTGGTAAATGAAGTTTTAAAGGCTGGAATAAAAGTCATTGGAATACCAGGAGCTTCCTCAATTGTTACAGGAGCAAGCATTTCTGGGCTAGATATGCGAAGAATGGCTTATGAAGGCTTTTTACCAAAGAAAAAAGGAAGACATACACTTTTCAATAAATTGAAGGAAGAAGAAAGAACTATCGTAATTTTAGAATCTCCCAACAGAATTTTAAAAACTTTAAAGGATGTAAGGGAATATCTGGGAGAACGATATGTTGTAATAACAAGGGAACTTACTAAAATTTATGAAGAAATAATACGTGGAAATGTTTCAGAAATTATTGAAAAGCTGGAAAAAAAGCCGATTAAAGGGGAAATTGTCTTATTTATAAGAGCAGTAAATGATGATGGCATTTATTTAAAAGATAAAAATACAGAGTAATTAAAAATTAGTAAGAATAAGGGAGTATATAATTTTAATATTTTGGAAAAGATTAAACAGTAGTTTTCATTCTAAAAGAATCACGATATTTACAGAAATAATAAATAAAATTTCATTAGAATAAAAATATTTTTTGAATTTTTATCTTTAATTTCAAAATTAAATTTACACTATTTTCCGTTAGAGCAGTAGATTTATTATAAATCCTGTTTAATAAGGATCTTAACTCTTTGTCAGAAAATAAATAAATTTTTTAAATGGGATTTAGTGTTAGTTTTGGAATTAAAAACAAGAATTTAAATAATAAAAAGTAAATTTCAAAATAGAGAAAATGGAGAGAATAAAAGAATGAATATAAACTGGTATCCAGGGCATATGAAGAAAACCAAGGATTTGATTGTGGAAAATCTCAAGATAATTGATATCGTGATTGAGATTTTGGATGCAAGAATTCCGATTTCTAGTAAAAATCCAGATATTTCAAAATTGGCGAATAATAAGAAAAAAATTATTGTGCTTAATAAGGTGGATTTAATTGATAATAGGGAATTGAAAGTCTGGGAGAATTATTTTTTAGAAAATAATTTTTCTGATTATTTTGTAGCTTTGAGTGTGGAAAAAGGGACAAATTTTAATGAACTTAGAAAAATTACGGATAAAATTTATGCAGAAAAATTGGAAAAGATGAAGAAGAAAGGGCTTCGTAAAACTGAAGTAAGGGCAATGATTGTTGGAATTCCTAATGTTGGAAAGTCTAAATTTATAAATAAATTTGTGAATAAAAATAAGGCAAGAGTGGGGAATACTCCAGGATTTACACGTGGGAAGCAATGGATAAAAATTGATGAGAAGCTGGAATTGCTAGATACGCCAGGAGTTTTGTGGCCTAAATTTGAAGATGACGATGTGGCTTATAATTTGGCGATTACTGGGTCAATAAAGGATGATGTGTTGCAGTTGGAGCATATTGCGATAAAATTTTTAGATAAATTAAAGGATTTGGGGAAAATTGGAAATCTTATAAAGGTTTATCATTTGGAAGAATATACTACAGATGAAGAAATTTTAGGAATGGAAAGTCATAAAATATTGGAAATTTTGGAAAAAAGACTGGGAGTTTCTAAAAACGATGAGCATAATTATGAAATTATTTCAAGAAGATTGATGAGAGATTATAGAATGGGGAAAATTGGAAAGTTCTTTTTGGAGTTTCCTAAGAATTAAAGGAGAATTATAAAATGAGAATTGGAATATTTACTGATACATATAGACCTCAGGTAAATGGGGTTGTCAGCTCGATTATGACACTTGAAAAGGAGCTTAGAAAGCAAGGGCATAAGGTGTATGTTATTACTACGACTGATCCTGATGCGCCGCAGGTGGAGCCTAATGTCTTAAGGCTTCCAAGTATGGAATTTAAGCCATTGCCGCAGTATAGGCTAGGGATGATTTATTCGGCAAAAATAATAAAAAAAATAAAAAGACTGGAATTGGATATTATTCATTCACAGACAGAATGGGGAGTTGGGACATTTGCGAGATTTGCTGCGATTAACTTGGAAATACCGCTTGTTCATACTTACCATACGTTGTATGAATATTATACGCATTATATTTTTGGATCAAGATTTGTTAAAGCTGGAAAAAAAATTGCGGCTGCGATTAGTAAGTTTTATTGTGAAAAATGTAATGCCTTGATTGTTCCTACAAGAAAAGTCGAGGATATTTTATATTCTTATGGTGTAGATAAGACAATGAATATTATTCCAACTGGACTGGAACTGGATAAATTTTATCGTGGAAATTATTCTGAAGAAGATTTGAGATTTATGAGGGAAAGTTTTGGAATTGATGAAAGTGAATTTCTTTGTGTGTATATTGGACGGATTGCCGAAGAGAAAAGTATAGATTTATTAATTGATATGTTTTCTAAAATTAAGGATGAAAAATTTAAGTTTATGATTGTTGGTCGTGGAAGAATTTTAGATGACTTGAAAAAACAGGCTGAAAAACTGGGAATATCTGATAGAGTTATATTCACTGGGGAAGTGCCGCATGATAAAGTTGCTGCATATTATCAGATGGGAGATGTTTTTTTGAATGCGAGCGTATCGGAAACGCAAGGACTTACATTTGTTGAGGCAATGGCGGCTAAGACGCCTGTTGTTGCGAGATATGACTTGAATTTGGAAGACTTGCTTGTAAAAAATGAAGCGGGGCTTGTTTATAGAAATGAAAAGGAATTTATTGATTCTATAATGCTTTTAAAGGAAAATAAGGAATTTAGAGAAAAAATTATTGAAAATGCTTTTGTTGCTTCACAAGATTATACAGCCCAAAAATTTGGGGAAAGAGTGGAAGCAGTTTATAAAAAAACAATAGAGGAGTATGATAGTCGTGAAAGTTTTACTATATTCAGAGGGGAAAAGTTCCTTCAGCAAATCCGGCGTTGGACAAGCCTTAAATCATCAGGTAGAAGCCCTTGGAGCAAATAATATTGAAATTACGCAGGATCCTGAAGATGATTATGATTTGGCACATATAAATACAGTTGCATTAAAATCTTATGAAGTATTAAAGCAGGCTAAGAAAAAAGGGAAGCCTGTAATTTATCATACACATACGACTTATGAGGATTTTCGTGGAAGTATAAAGGGAAGTTATGTTCTATCACCAATTATAAAGTTCTGGACGAAAAAATTATATAATGAAGCAGATTATTTAATTTCTCCATCAGAATATACAAAAAATCTTATAAAATCGAAATATTTGGAAAAAGAAAAGGAAATCAGAGTAATTTCAAATGGTGTAAATATAAATAAATTTAATAAAAATGAAGTTTTAAAGCAAAAATTTCTAAACGAATACAAATCAGTATATGACATAAATAAACCGCTAATTATAACGGCTGGACTGCCTTTTGAAAGAAAAGGGATAAAGGACTTTGTAAAAGTGGCGCAAGAATGCAGTGACTACCAGTTTCTGTGGTTTGGCTCATCAAGTGTAAAATCAATGCTGCCTGACAAAATACAGAAAATCATTGAGAATCCACCAGAAAATCTGATTTTCCCAGGATATGTCGACACGGATATTTTAATAGGCGCATTCAGTGCCGCAAAAGCCTTCTTATTTATGACTTATGAGGAAAATGAGGGAATTGTGGTGCTAGAAGCGCTTTCAGCAAAATTGCCGCTTGTGGTAAGGGATATTCCTGTGTATGAAGACTGGCTGGAAGATGGAAAAACATGTTTTAAGGCTAGAGATAATGAGGAATTTTGTGAAAAAATAAGAAATATTGTGGAAAACAATGTGGAAAACTTGGATGAAGTTACAGAACAGGCTTATAATATTGCAAAAGAACGTAATTTGATAAATATAGGGAAAAAATATAAAGAATATTATGAGTATATATTAAATAAAGAAAACAAATAACTTTTACATTTGAAAATTTCAATAAAAATAAGCAATTTACTATACTTATAAGAGCTAATAGAGTGTGTTTATAATTTTATGTAAACTAATAGATAAATCCAGTAAATTCAATACTTTGCTGTTCTATTTATACAAAGATTTTTACACACTTTCTTTTTGATAAGACATTTCAGCTTTTATTATTATTTAAACTTGTCAAATATCAACAGAAATAAAAAAATATTTTTTATAATAATTTTTCAAATACCTTGAAAAATAATGATTTGACTGTTATAATTATAGCAATAATATTTTTATTCTTGAAAGGAATAATATGGATAGAGATAAATTGGTAATTCCTAGGCATATTGCGATTATTATGGACGGAAATGGCAGATGGGCTAAGGAACGTGGGAAAATTCGGCTAGAAGGGCATAGAGCTGGAGCAGCTAGTCTTGAGAGAATTTTAAGATATGCCGGAGAAATTGGAGTGAAATATTTGACTGTTTATGCTTTTTCAACTGAGAACTGGAAGCGTCCGCAAAAGGAAGTAAATGGTCTTATGGATTTATTTGGAAAATATTTGGATAAAGAGAAAAAAAATCTTAAAAAGCAAGGTGTGAAGTTAGTTGTGACAGGGGAGAAAGAAAATATTTCTTCAAAACTTCTAAAAAAAATTGAAGATACACAAAAATTTTTGGAAGATTGTGAAAAAATAACTTTTAATATTGCTTTTAATTATGGCGGAAGAAGGGAAATTGTAAGTGCGGTAAATAAAATTTTGAGTGAAAATGAAACAAAAAAAATCGAAAAAATTACAGAAGAAGAGTTTTCAAAATATATGTACCGACCAGAAATCCCAGATCCAGAACTTGTAATCAGAACGAGTGGCGAATTTAGGATAAGTAATTTTTTGCTTTGGGAAATTGCCTATTCGGAGTTTTATATAACAGATGTTTTCTGGCCTGATTTTGATGAAAATGAATTGGATAAAGCGATTTTATCCTTTAATAAAAGGGATAGAAGATACGGAGGGCTGAATGTTAAGTAGATTATTTATTATTTTGTTGTTTGTACCTTTCCTTTTATGGATATTTTTAAAAGGAAATCTGATGTTTTTGGTGTTTACTCTTGTAATAATTGGAATATCGCTTTTTGAATTTTACAAAATGCTAAAGGACAAGGGCTTTGAAGTGGCAAGCAGGATTGGAATGGGACTTGGGCTGTTTTTACCTGTTGCGATATATTTTCAGGAAAATTCAAAAAATATTTTTTCGTATTTTAAATTTGAACTTTTTAAGCAAATTAACTTTGATATGGGAGGATTTATCGTATTTGCAATAATTCTTCTGTCTTTAAGGCAAGTTTTCAAAGTAAAAATTCATAATGCAATGGCAGAAATTTCCTACACTTTATTTGGAATAATTTATGTTTCGTATTTATTTTCACATATTTTATTATTAAAATACGAATTTCCAAATGGAAATATTCTAATTGTAATGACATTTATGCTAATTTGGGCATGTGACATTTCCGCTTACCTTGTCGGAATGGCAATCGGCGGGAAAATATTCAAGCACAGGCTTGCTCCAAAAATCAGTCCGAAAAAATCAATCGAAGGTGCAATAGCAGGAATTTTGGGAGTATTTTTAGTGATTTTATCATTTGATAAAATATATTTATTTATTGCAAATTTTGTCTGCGGAATTTCATTTTTAACAAAAACTTGTTCCGTAAATTACGACTATGTCGCCATCGGTGGACTAAAAGCCTTTATTTTGGCACTTGCAATTGGAGTTTTTGCCGAATTGGGAGATTTGGTGGAATCTAAGATAAAAAGAGAATTGGAAGTTAAAGATTCTGGGAATTTGCTTTTGGGACATGGCGGATTTTTGGATAGATTTGACAGTGCATTGTTTGTATTGCCAATTGTTTATTATTTTATGAAGTATGTTGCATATTTATAATTTATAAAAATTAAAGAAAATTAAGAAATAAGGAGAAAAAATAAAAAAATGACAGAATTAGAAATTAAACAAGAAGTAGAAAGACAATTTAATATTTTAAGTCGTGGGTGCGATGAAATAATTAATGAAAATGAATTTAAGAAAAAGTTGGAAAAATCAATTTCAACAAATACTCCATTAAGAGTAAAATTAGGGATTGATCCGACTGGTTCTGATTTGCATTTGGGACATGCGGTACCTTTGAGAAAATTGAAACAGTTTCAAGATTTGGGACATGATGTTTTTTTCTTGATTGGAACTTTCACTGGAAGAATTGGAGATCCAACTGGAAAATCTGAAACTAGAAAAATGTTGTCAGAAGAACAAGTTATGGAAAATATTAAAACATATTTGGATCAAGTAAAATTAATTTTGGATTTAGATAAAATTAATGTTGTTTACAATGCTGACTGGCTAGAAAAATTATCGTTATCAGATGCGTTGAATTTGTTGTCACAATTTACAGTTTCACAAATGATTTCGAGAGAAGATTTTTCAAAAAGATTATCTGAAAATAAACCAGTTTCATTGATTGAGTTTATGTATCCAATTTTACAAGGGTATGATTCAGTAGAATTACATGCTGATGTGGAATTAGGTGCGACTGAACAAAAATTCAATTTGTTAAGAGGAAGAGATTTACAGAAAAACTTTGGTCAAGAGCAACAAATTTGTATGATAATGCCAATTTTGGTTGGACTTGATGGAGTAGAAAAAATGTCGAAATCATTAGGAAACTACATTGGTGTAAAAGATACGCCAAATGATATGTTTGGTAAAGTTATGTCAATTTCAGATGAATTGATGGAAAACTATTACACAATGATAACTGATGTTCCTTTTGAGAAAATTGAAGAAATTAAAGCACAAATTGCAGATGGAAATTTACATCCAATGGAAGCTAAAAAACAATTGGGAGCAGAAGTTGTAAAAATTTACTACGGTGAAGAAGCGGCTAAAGAAGCGAGAGATTGGTTTGAAAATGTATTCAGTAAGAGAAACTTAAATGTTGACTTGCCTGAAGTTGAATTGGAATATAAAGAAGTTGGAATCATTGATTTATTAGTAAAAGAAACAGGATTAATGAAAACAACAAGTGAAGCTAGAAGATTAATTCAACAAGGTGGATTCAAAATAAACGATGAGCCAATAAAAGATGTAAAAGCTACAGTTGTTCTTGAAAGTGGAATGATTGTGAGAGCTGGGAAGAAAAAAATTGTTAAAGTAAAATAAATTAAATTTAAATAGCAGACTAGTTATAATTGTAATTATTCTCATATTTTTAAAAAACTATTTCAAAAACTTGGGATAGTTTTTTTATTTTATAAAATATAAAATTTTGTATTTTTCCAAAATTGTAGTATAATCTAACAATAGTAAGTTTCAAAAAGGAGATAAAAATGGAAATTTATGGAATTGGGACAGATATTATTGAAATATCCCGAATTGAAAAGGCGATTAAGCAGACAAGCCTTTTTAAAAGAAAAGTTTATACAGAAAAGGAAATTGAGCATATTGAGAAAAAGAAACATCCGTATTCTAGTTATGCGGGTAGATTTGCGGCGAAAGAGGCGGTTTCTAAGGCATTTGGGACTGGAGTGCATGGATTTTCGCTAAGTGATATTGAGATTTTGAATGATGAGCTTGGGAAGCCTTATGTGACACTTTATAATGCGATAAAGGAGAAGGCGCAAGGACTTACAATTCAGATTAGTATTTCGCATAGTAGGAAATATGCGGTTAGTACGGTTATTATTTATAAAAAATAAAAAAATTTAAAATAAAAGGATAAAAATTGTAAAAAAGAAAGGTGTGAAAAAAAGTATGTTTTGGGGAAATAATTTTAAGACTGGAGTAGGTAAAAGTAAGATTTTTACTTTGCTGGTTATGATTTTGGGATTATTTTTTATAAGTCAAATTAATTATTCTGCTGGAAATAGTCAGGTAAAAAAGGTGAAAATTGAGTATTTTGGGAGAAAAGATTGTAAAAATTGTGCTAATTTGGAAAAGTTTTTGAAGGAATTGTCAACTAAAAGGGATGATTTTGAGTATGTGGAGCATAAGATTGATGAGAGTAAGGATGAAAAGGCTTTTTTTGATGAAACTGCGACAAAGTTGAAACTTGTTAAGGGGACTCCGATTATTTATGTTGACGGGCATATTATTCAAGGGTTTAATACGGCAGAAACTACTGGAAAGGAAATTGAAGGGCTGATAGATTCTGGAAAAACTAAAGAAAAGATTTTGAGTTTGAAGGAATATGTGGAAAGCGGACAAGCTGGAAAGGGGAATGTAAGCAGTAATGGTGCAGTTTGTACTGGAGATAAAGTTTGTGAAATTCCAGGACTTACGAAAGGGGCTGAACATCAGGTGCTTGTGAATATTCCGATTATTAATAAAACGATTGATCTAACAAATTATTCCTTGTTGACAATGTCAATAATTCTAGGAACAATTGATGGATTTAATCCTTGTGCTATGTGGGTTCTAGTTTTATTTTTGACAGCCTTGATTGCAGTTGGAAATAAAGTTAAGATGTTTAGGGTTGCTGGGCTATTTATTCTGGCTGAAGCTGTTATGTATTTCTTGATTTTAAATGCATGGATTTATACTTGGGACTTTGTAGGATTGGATAAATGGGTAACTCCGATTGTCGGGATTGTCGGAATCGCTGGAGGAATTTTCTTTATTAAAAATTATTTGAAGAAAGGCGATACTTTAGAATGTGAAGTGACAGATTTGGAGCAAAGAGCAAAAATTTCAAGAAAGGTAAAGGATATAGCCAATAAGCCATTTACGTTGCTTACAGCGCTTGCAATAATTGGTTTGGCACTTTCTGTAAATGTAATAGAATTTGCCTGTTCAATTGGAATACCGCAAACATATACCAAAATTCTTCAAATAAATGAAGTTCCCTTTTGGGCAAGACAGTTTTATACATTTATTTACATAATTGGCTATATGATAGATGATATAATAGTTTTCTGGTTTGCACTGATGAGTATTAATAAATTGCAGTTAACTACAAAATATTCAAAATGGGTAAATTTGTTTGGTGGAATTTTGATGATTATTCTGGGACTTATAATGCTGATTAAGCCTAGTTTACTTATAATGTAATATATAACAAGAAAAATCAATAATTTAGTTTAAAAAATGAGAAAAATTTGTTATAATGTAAAAAGGTAAATCGATAAAATAAAAAAACAGATTTTATAAAATAATAGGAGATTGAAAAATGAAAAAAAATAATAGCAAAAAAATATTGTTTATTGCTGGAATGATGATATTTTCAGCAGTTGCTTATGGAAAAGATGTATTTGCAAATTATGGGACAAATTTTGGAAAAGTTAGGTTGTCACAACTTAGTTCTCAAAATGCGGAAGATGTAAAAAGAGTTGATGCAAGTACTTATGAATTGACAGGAAGTGGAGAATACAGAATTATAGAAGAAGGCGGAAGAAGACTTGTTGTTAATTTAAATAATGGAACATTAAATGGGAAATATGATGAATATTACGCAAATGGAAATAGATTTACATTGGGAAATTATGTAAATGGGAAAAAAGAAGGAGAATGGACTGTTTATACTGAAAATGGGAAAGTCTGGAAAAAATATCAATACAAAAATGATCAGCTGGATGGACGTTATACTTCATATTATGCCAAAACAGGCGCTCAAGAAACAGTTGGAAATTATACAAATGGCAAAATGTCAGGAACTTGGACTGAATATTATGAAAATGGTTCAAGAAAATCACAAGGAAATTACTCAGATGGACAAAAAAATGGATTGTTTACCGAATGGAATACAAGCGGAGGTAAAAAATCTGAAATTAATTATGTAAATGATGAAGTAAATGGGAAAATGAATGTTTATTATGAAAATGGAAGACCTTTATATGAAGCAAATCTAGATGGAGAAACTGGGACTGTAAAGGGTTATTATACAAATGGAAGCCTTGGATTTGACGGAAGTTTCAAAGGCAGAAGAAGAACTGGAACTTGGACTTACTATGATAAGGCAGGGAATCCTAGAAAAGTGAGTTATTAATTTAGCAGATTTGTTTAAAGTCAAAGTTTTATGAAATGAATATTATGAATCAAGGAATTATAACTTCTTGTAAAAATAAAAAAATTAGATTATTGAATAATAGTTAATATAAATAATTTATAGAATTGTAAGAGTAAAAATGATATTAATTAATTTTTATAGATTTTTACAAATGACAAAGAATGTAAAGGAGGGGGAAAATTGTCGTATTCAGCGAATTTAAAAAGGGAAATCTTTAATTTGGAAAATTCTGATAAGGAGAATGTTTATGCAGAACTTTTTGGGATTTTTATAGCAAAAAATGTGATTACAGAACATGGAGTTTATTTCAGCACAGAAAACGTGTCACTTGCTAAAAGAATTTATTCAAATTTACGTGCAGTAACAGATATTCCAATCCAGTTAAAATATGTTATTAGCAAACGGCTTGGAGCACACAAACTCTATGAAGTCATACTTTTTCCAACTCAGCATGACCAGCAGGAATACAAATCATTTTTAAAAAAAATATATTTTCACAAAAATTTTTCAGTTGTGGAGAATGAAAAAAAGCTGGCTGGCATAATCAGGGGATTTTTCCTTAGCTGTGGATATATAAAGTCTCCAGAAAAAGCGTATGCGATGGATTTTTTTGTAGATAGTGAAGATTCTGCCACTTATTTGTATTATTTGTTTAAGCAGATGGGGAAAAAGGTTTTTCAGACGGAGAAAAAGAATAAGAGCCTTGTTTATTTGAGAAATTCAGAGGATATTTTGGATATAATCTTTTTGATTGGCGGAATAAATTCATTTTTTGAATTTGAGGAAGTTACAATTAATAAGGAAATTCGGAATAAAATTAATAGAAACATAAATTGGGAAATTGCAAATGAAACGAAAAAATTGTCGGCTTCTGAAAAGCAGATTAATATGATAAAAGTAATTGACCAGAAATTAGGGCTTTCTGAATTGACGGATGTGTTGAGTGAAACGGCGAAATTACGGCTGGAAAATCAGGAAATGTCATTGCAGGAACTGGCAGATTTAATGGAAATTTCCAAATCTGGAATAAAAAACCGATTTAGAAGGCTGGAAACAATTTACAAAGGTTTAGTGGAAAATTAATTAGAAAAATTAGATTGAGGAAAAATTAATGAAATTATTGTCGATTATATATGGATTTATCGTATTTCTACGAAATAAACTTTATGATTTGAAAATTTTTAAGGAAAAAAAAGTCGATGGAGTGGAAATAATTTGTATCGGAAATATTGTGGCAGGCGGGACTGGAAAAACACCGGCTGTGCAGTATTTTGTGCAAAAGTATTTGAAAAAAAATAAAAAGGTTGGTATTTTGAGCCGAGGGTACAAAGGAAAGAGGGCAGCAGACCTACTACTTGTAAGAGATGAAAAAAAGATTTATGCGACTCCAAGAGAATCAGGAGATGAAGCCTATCTACATGCCTTAAATTTTCAAATTCCTGTTGTAGTTTGTAGAAATCGTTATGAAGGTGCGATTTTTCTGAAGGAAAAGTGTGGTGTTGAAACAATTATCATGGATGACGGTTTTCAGCACAGAAAATTGAGGAAAGATAAAAATATAATTTTGATTGATGCTACAAATCCTTTTGGAATGGATGACTATTTGCCGAAAGGGCGGTTGCGGGAGTCACTGGAGGCTTTGTGGCGGGCTGATGAGATTATTATTACGAAAAGTAATTATGTTTTGGAAGGTGAAGTTGGGAAAATTAAGGAAAGATTGGCAAAATATGGAAAGCCGATTTTTGTTGCGACTTTTGAGGAAAGTTATTTTTACAAATTAAATTTTGAAAATAATGAAAAATTTGGTAAAATGAATAGCGAAAATAAAATTGGAAATGAAAAATTGCCTTTGAAAGTTATTCAAAGTAAAAATGTGCTGATTTTTTCTTCAATTGCTAATCCAGCCGTATTTTATCAAACAATAAAAAAATTGAATCCGAATAATATTGAAGAAATAAAATTTTCAGATCATCACGTTTATACAAATGAGGAAATTTTGGAAATAAAGGAAAAGGCTGAAAGTTATGATTATGTCTTGACAACAGAAAAGGATATTGTCAAAATTGATGAAAATATAGAAAATTTATTGATTTTGAAAATGGAATTTAAAATTATTGAGAAATAAAAGGTGAATAAAAATTTTAGTAAATTGTAAAAATTATGTAATGTCTTCATGTGGCAAGTCAAAGTATCTTGTCAAAAAAATAAAAATTGAAAAATATGTAGATAAACAATAGAATTTTATAAATTTTTGCTGATAACTTAAAATAGAAATAATCAGGAGGGAGGAATCTGATTTTGGCCGAAAATCAAAATTTAGAAAGTGAAAATGTATTTTTAAATATAGAGAATTTTTCACAATTTATTTTAAAATATAAAAATCATTTTGAAAAACGAAAATATTATCAAATTGATGAAAATTTTAAAATTATTAAAAAAGAGCCGTCGTTTATATTGGAACTTGCATATATTTATTTTGCTGAAAATAAGGAAAATGAAAATATAAAAAAAATTGTAGGCGGGCAGTTCTTGGAAACATTTAAGAAAAAAGAAAAAAAGATAGAGCGATTAAGTAAAATTGAAATGTCGAAACTGGTGGATGGATTTAGAAGGAGCATTTTTAATAAAGAGTCAGTTTTTGCGGTAAAATTGGGAAATGAATTGCTGTATCGGGATAAAGGTAAATTTTTTGAGATATTGTATAACTATTCTTTGATTTCGATGGATGTGAATAAATTTGTGAAAACTTTTTTTGCGGAAAAAATGATAGAAAAAATTAAAATTGAAAATAACTCGAAATTTAATGAAATTCGTGATAAAATAGATGAGATAATAAAGAATATCTTAAATTATTTTACAAAATCTGATTTAACATTTTTAAATTTTGAAAATGTGGAAAACTTAAATTATTTTGTGGAAAATCACGTTGATGAACTTTATAAAAAAATTTATGTGGAAAACTTTGATAAAATTGTGGAAAAGTATAATGTTAAAAATGTGGAAAAAATAAAATTTGATAAAAATTATGATTTTGAAAATTTGAGTGAAAGTAAAAAAATATTATATAAATATATTGAAAATTTTAATTAAAGAAAGGAAATAAAAGAATTATGTTAGAAATGAGATACATAAGGGAAAATGCTGATAAAATCAAGGAATATTTAAAAAATAGAAATAGTGACTTTGATTTGGATTCATTGTTAAAACTTGATGAAGATAGAAGAAACTTGCTTCAGGAAGTTGAAATGTTAAAAAAGGAAAGAAATGAATCAAGTTCGTTAATTGGAAAATATAAGCAAGAAGGAAAAGATCCTGCTGAATTGCTAGCCAGAATGCAAACTGTAAGTGCAAAAATTAAGGAATTGGATCAAAAAGTGGCTGAAATTGATGAAAAGCAAGTGCAGCTTGCCTATACAATTCCAAATAAATTAAGTGATACGACACCAATTGGAAAAGATGAAGATGAAAATGTGGAAGTAAGAAAATGGGGAACTCCAAGAGAATTTGATTTTGAAATAAAATCTCATGATGAATTGGGAGTTAATCTTGGAATTTTGGATTTTGAAAGAGGTGCAAAATTAGGTGGTTCAAGATTTACAGTTTATAAAAATGCGGCTGCTAGACTTGAGAGAGCATTAATTGCTTTCATGATTGATGTTCACACTCAAGAAGAGGATTTTGAAGAAATTTTCACACCACAGCTTGTAAAAAAAGAAATGATGGTTGGAACTGGACAATTACCTAAATTTGCTGAGGATGCTTATAAAATCGAAGGGGAAGAAATGTATTTAATCCCAACAGCAGAAGTAACGCTTACAAATTTACACAATGGAGAAATTTTAGATGAAGAAGAATTGCCTAAACATTATTGCGGATATACGGCTTGTTTTAGAAAAGAAGCTGGTTCAGGTGGACGTGATTTAAAAGGACTAATTCGTCAACATCAATTTAATAAAGTTGAAATGGTAAAAATTGTAAAACCTGAAACTTCTTATGATGAACTTGAATCAATGGTAAACAGTGCAGAAAAAATCTTGCAGAAATTGGAGCTGCCTTATAGGGTAGTAGCGCTTTGCAGTGGAGATTTAGGATTTAGTGCGGCAAAAACTTATGATTTGGAAGTTTGGGTTCCTAGCCAAAATAAATATAGAGAAATTTCATCTTGCTCAAATACGGAAGATTTTCAGGCTAGACGTGCGATGATTAAATATAGGGAAAAAGAAACTAAGAAGAGCCATTTTGTTCATACTTTAAATGGATCAGGGCTTGCTGTAGGAAGAACATTGCTTGCGATTATGGAAAATTATCAGCAGGAAGATGGAACTATAAAAATTCCAGAAGTATTAGTGCCATATATGGGCGGAATGACAGTTATAAAATAACAAAGGCTATAAATTAATATCAAGCTAATCTGATTTTTTCCTAAACTGCCAAAACCGCTCAAAAATTAAGCTTAGCAGTGTAAAATAAGTTAGAGTGAAATTATTTTAAAATTGAACTCAAAAATTACGGCTGTATTACTGAAATTTGAAGTTTGCTTAATTTGAAGATTTTTAAAAATATTCTAAAAACTTTGGGCAATTTTGAGCGACTTTGAAAAAAATTTTGTTATTAAATAACTGAATGGAGAAGATATGGGGAAATTTATAAAATTTTTAGTAATTATGATAATTGTTGGAGGCATAGCAGGTTTTTTGGAAATTAGCGGATATTTGTACCACAATGAAATTCTGGCACAAATGGCAGGCTATAAAACGCAAGGACTGGATATTTCACATCATCAGGAAAAGGTAAACTGGACTCGTGTAGATCCCAAATACAAATTTATTATACTAAAGGCAACTGAAGGACAGAATTTTCTTGATACGGATTTTTTGTATAACTGGAATAATGCTAGATTAAATGGCTTTGTAGTTGGAGCATATCATTTTTTTACAATGACAAGCAGCGGAACGGCACAAGCGGATTTTTACATAAGTAAAGTTTCTGACTCTGATAAGACATTACCGCCGATTATTGATTTGGAAATATCTACAAAAAAATATAAAAAAAAGGATGTAATGAAAAATTTAGAGGAAATGGTTGATAAACTTGAAAAGCATTATAAAAAAAGAGTAATTTTTTATGTGAATTACAATACTTACAATGCTTATATAAAAGGTGAATTTCCTAAAAATAAAATATGGATTACAGATTATAAATATTTTCCTAGAATAAAAGAAGATAATAGATGGGTAATCTGGCAAGTTTCAAGACGTGGAAGAATTGAAGGAATACCTGGATTTACTGATAAAAATGTACTTAGAAAGGGAATGACTGTAGAGGATTTGATAGGACAAAATAAAATAAATTAATAATTTTACAATTATTTTTTGTTTTCTATTGATTTTTATAAAAAAATTTGGTAACATATAATTAAAGAAGTTAATCTAATTAATAAATATTAGGAGGCGTAATAATGAAATATCATTACAAAGATTTAGGATTAGTAAACACTAAAGAAATGTTTGCTAAAGCAAACAAAGAAGGGTATGCAGTACCTGCTTTTAACTTCAACAACATGGAACAATTACAAGGAATTATTGAAGCATGTGTTGAAGAAGGTTCACCAGTAATTCTTCAAGTATCAACAGGTGCAAGAAAATATATTGGTAAAGAAATGTTACCATGGATTGCAAAAGCTGCAACAGCTTATGTAGAAGCAGCTGGATCAGATATTCCAGTAGCTTTGCACTTGGATCATGGTCCAAATTTTGCTGAAGCAAAAGATTGTGTTGAATATGGATTCTCATCAGTAATGTATGATGGTTCTCACCACCCTTACGATGAAAACGTAGCAGAAGCAAAACAAGTTGCTGATTTCGCTCACCAACACGATGTTACAGTTGAAGCTGAATTAGGAGTTTTAGCTGGAATCGAAGATGACGTTAAAGCAGCTGAACACATTTACACTCAACCTGAAGAAGTTGAAGATTTCGTATCTAAAACTGGTGTTGATTCATTAGCAATTGCAATCGGAACTTCTCACGGAGCTCACAAATTTAAACCAGGTGAAGATCCTAAATTAAGATTAGATATCTTAGCTGAAATTGAAAAAAGAATCCCAGGATTCCCAATCGTATTACACGGTTCTTCAGCAGTACCTCATCAATTTGTTGAAATGATCAACCAATATGGTGGAGATATTGCAGATGCAATTGGTATCCCTGATTCAGAATTAAGAAAAGCCGCTAAATCAGCAGTAGCTAAAATTAACGTAGATACTGATGGAAGATTAGCTTTCACAGCAGGAATCAGAGAAGTATTCGCTAAAAAACCAGGAGAATTTGACCCTAGAAAATATTTAGGACCTGCAAAAGACTATATTAAAGAATACTACAAAGATAAAATCAGAAACGTATTCGGATCAAATGGAGCTTACAAAGCTGGAGCTGCAAGATAGTAAAATATAAAACAAAAAATTAAATTTGGAATTATCTCAAGTTTATTTTAAAATTTGAGATATTTCCTTTGAAATAATTCAAAAGAATTTTGTTTAAAAAGGTGAAAATTTTTTTTTTCATCTTTTTTTGTGAAAAAAAAATAATTATTAATCAATGATTTGCTAAACTCTATTTAAAAATAGAAACTATATTTTATATTGTTTGCTAAATTTTGTTAAAAAATAGAATAAAATGATATTTCAGTAAATTGCCAAAAGTAAATAAAATTAATAGATATATGAAAAAATGTAGGAGGAAAAAATGGATAAACAAAGTAATACGACAAAATATATTTTTGTTACAGGTGGAGTTGTTTCATCGCTTGGAAAAGGGATTGTGGCTTCTTCATTGGGAAGATTGCTAAAGGAGCGGGGATATAAAGTTACAATTCAAAAATTTGATCCTTATATAAATGTGGATCCAGGAACTATGAGCCCTTATCAGCATGGAGAGGTTTTTGTTACAGAAGATGGAGCGGAAACTGACTTGGATTTGGGACATTATGAAAGATTTATCAATGAAAATCTGACAAAGTATAATAACTTGACGACTGGAAAAATTATGTCAAAAATTATTGCAAAGGAACGTCGTGGAGAGTTTTTGGGAGGAACAGTGCAAACAGTACCACACGTGACTGATGAAATCAAGTATAATGTTATAAAAGCAGCTGAAGAAAATAATTCTGATATTGTAATTACTGAAATCGGTGGAACTATTGGAGATATTGAAAGTGATCCGTTTATTGAAGCGATCCGTCAATTGAAAAGAGAAGTTGGAAGAGAAAATATTGCCTATATTCACGTTACATTACTGCCATATTTGAAGGCTGCAGGGGAATTAAAGACAAAACCTACGCAGCATAGTGTGAAGATGCTTCAAGGGCTTGGAATCTCACCTGATGTAATTGTAGTGAGAAGTGAGCATCCTGTTGATGAAAATATTAAGAAAAAAATCTCGCTTTTCTGTGACATTGATGAAGAAGCAGTTATTGAATCACTTGATGCTGAAAGTCTTTATGAAATACCATTAACTATGGAAAAATTAGGACTTGCCGATGTAATTTGTAAACATTTTAAAATAAAAAATGAAAAACCATTGCTAAAAGAATGGACTAGTATGGTTGAAAAATTCAAAAACCCTAAAAAACTTGTAAAAGTGGCAGTTGTCGGAAAATATGTTGAATTAAAGGATGCTTATATAAGTATTCATGAGTCAATAGAACATGCTGGATTTAATCTTGATACAAAAGTTGAGATTGATTACTTTAAGGCTGGAGAATTTGATGTGAAGAAATTGGCAGATTATGATGGAATTTTAGTGCCAGGTGGATTTGGTGACAGGGGAATTGATGGAAAAGTTGAAGCAATTAAGTTTGCAAGGGAAAATAATATTCCATTTTTCGGAATTTGCCTTGGAATGCAAATGGCCTGTGTGGAATTTGCAAGAAATGTACTTGGGTACAAAGGCGCAACTTCAACAGAGTTTGAAAAGGACACAGCTTATCCAATTATCAGCCTTATGGAAGAGCAAAAAGGGCTTAAGGATATGGGAGGAACAATGCGTCTAGGGGCATATCCATGTGTATTAAAAGAAGACAGCTTGACTGCAAAAGTTTATGGAAAAACTGAAATTGCAGAAAGACATAGACATAGATATGAATTTAACAATGCCTACAGAGAAGAATTTGAAAAGGCAGGAATGGACATTGTAGGATTATCTCCAGATGGAAATTACGTAGAAGTAATTGAAATAAAAGATCATCCATATTTTATAGCTTCACAATACCATCCAGAATTTAAGAGCCGTCCAAACCGTCCTCATCCATTATTTACAGGATGGATAAAAGCGGCATTGAAAAAACGAAACGAAAGATAATAAAATTATAATGTATTAAATATTTTTTAGCGAGGGGTTAAAAGCCCCTTGTTTATTTTATAAAAAAATGGCAAATTAAAAAACTTGCCATCTTTTTGTTAAAAATTTAAATTAATTAGTTATTTTCTCTGTAATAATCCCATTCATCAACTTTTGTTCCGTTATTAAATCTGCATACTCCTCTTTCATTTCCATTTTTATCTTTTTCAGTAACAGATTTTCCACCTTTATCAACACAGAATTTAGAAGCTGGATTAGGCATTCCAATTACTGCTGCTTCAGCATCTCTTGCAGTATGATTTTGTCTGTAGTATTCCCATTCTTCCATAGCTGTACCGTCTTTTAACATGCAAACTCCATAATCACCTTTACCGCTTTTTACAGTAATAGATTTTCCGCCTTTGTCAACGCAGAATTGTGAAGCTGGATTCGCTGATGTTACCTTTGCAGGTGCTGGAACTGTTGCCGCTGGCTTATTATTATCATTATTTTTCTTTTTAAAGAATCTGAAACTTGCTGACATTCCAGAAATAGACATAATAACCATCATTGCACTTACTGTTAATTTTAAATTTTTCATTTTTCTATCTCCTTTTTATTGTTTATAATCATTATATCATATATGTTCTCATTTTTTATATAACAAAAAATAAAAATTAAATTAAAATTTTATTTGCATATAAAATTATTCCCACTCAATTGTTCCAGGTGGCTTAGAAGAAATATCATACACAATTCTATTGATTCCATTTACTTTGTTTATAATTTTGTTTGACACTTCTTCCAAAAATTCATAAGGCAATTTTGACCAAGTGGCTGTCATAAAGTCGATTGTATTTACTGAACGAATAGCGGCTACAAATTCATAAGTTCTTTGATCTCCCATTACCCCGACAGTTTTTACAGGTAACAATGTTACAAATGCTTGATCTACTTTATCATAAAGCCCTTTTTCCATCAATTCAGTAATGAAAATGTCATCAGCTTCCTGAAGAATTTTTACTTTGTCAGGCGTTACTTCTCCAATTACACGGATTCCAAGTCCTGGACCTGGGAATGGATGTCTTTTTATAATTGTGTCAGGAAGTCCAAGTTCGTGTCCTACTTTTCTAACTTCATCCTTAAATAATTCCTTTAAAGGTTCCAATAACTCAAATTGCAAGTCTTCTGGCAATCCTCCAACATTGTGGTGAGATTTTATTGTGTGGGAAGGTCCTTTTATAGACTGAGATTCAATAACATCTGGATAAATTGTTCCCTGTGCCAAAAATTTTGCACCTTCTTGACCTTTAAGTTTTCTAATTTCTTCGTTAAATACTTCAATAAATTCATTTCCAATAATTTTTCTTTTAGCTTCAGGTTCATCTACACCTTTTAATTTATTTAGAAATCTGTCTTTTGCATCAACAAATACAATATTCAAGTCAAAATGTTCCTTGTAGTATTCCAATACTTTTTTACCTTCATCTTTTCTCAAAAGTCCAGTATCTACAAACATGCAAGTAAGCTGATGTCCAATTGCATTGTTAATAAGAACTGCGGCAACTGATGAATCTACACCTCCAGAAAGTGCAAGAAGCACGTGTTCATCTCCAACAGTTTCCTTTATAAATTTTGTCTTTTCAGCAATAAAACTTGAAATTTTCCAATTTTTTTCACATTTACAAATGTTAAATACAAAATTTTCCAAAATTTGAGTTCCACATTCAGAATGAACTACTTCTGGATGGAATTGCAATGCGTAAATTCCATTGTTATTTGTAATTGCTGCAATTGAAGAATCTGTTTTTGCAATTACTTCAAAACTTTTTGGCAATTCTGTGATGTGGTCATTGTGGCTCATCCAGATGTTAGAAGATTTTTTAACTCCTGTAAATAATGGATTATCATTATTTCCTACTTCCAAGACAGCTTTTCCAAATTCCCTCGAATCAGCCTTTTCAACTTTTCCACCATTTAAATGCGTAATTAGTTGCATTCCGTAACAGATTCCCAAAATAGGAAGATTTAGGTTAAATACTTCAGGATTTACAGTTGGAGCATCTTTTTCGTAAACTGAAGCAGGCCCTCCAGAAAATATAATCCCTTTTACCTTTTCTTTCCCGCTTTTTATTTTCTCAATATCAATTAAAGGCACAATTTCACAATAAACTTCCATTTCTCTAATTCTTCTAGCAATTAGCTGGCTATATTGTGAACCAAAATCGATAATAATAATTTTTTCCTTCACTTTTCACCTCTATATATTAAATTTTTTTTATAAAACATAATTCTACATAAATATTTTATCATTATTTTTAAGTTTTTTCTATATATTTTTACATTAATTTTTCTTTTGATATGTAAATGTTAAGTGCATTGTTTTTTTATGAAATTTTATATTAAAAAAATAGATTTATTCATCAATTCAAAATTTATATTTATAAAATTAATAAATAAATCTATTTAATAAAAAAATCTTCCTTTTTTATAATTCTCTGATTACTGCTTCCCCTAAATTTTATTTTTGGGTCATAAAGTTCCTTTACAAACCGTCCATCAACTAGCACATCCACATATTCAAGGCATTTTTTCCGCAATTCATCACAGCGAATCTGTTCAATCGTATAACCTGTATAAAGCCATATATTCTTTCCTGTCTTTTCTTTCAGAAATTTCAGCACTTTTAACATATCTGCTGGATTAAAGAGGGGATCACCACCACTTATTGTAATTCCATCAAGAAGAGTATTTTCATTTATTTCCTTGGCAATTTTTTCTAAAATTTCATAAGTTAAAGTATTTCCATGATTTGGATTCCATGAATACTCGTTATGGCATCCTGGGCAGGCATGAGAACAGCCAGAAAAGTAAAGTGAATAACGAAGACCAACACCGTCAACGATTGTTTCCTTGTAAGTTGTTAAGATTTTCAATGTAAAATCATTTTTTGGAGTTTTTGAAAATTTTTTTTCTAAAATTTTTTCTTTTTCTGTCTTTAGTTTATTCACTTTAAATTACCTCGCTATTATATAATATATTTATTTTATACCATGTTTTACCCTGTCATGTTCTTCAGCTTGCTTAGCGCTGTTCCAGCTGTCTAAATCTCCTGTCAGATAGCCTGTTATTCTTCTAATTCTAGAAATATTATGACTTCCGCAAATTGGGCATTTATCATAAATTATTGCTTCTGTTCCACAATCTCTGCATCTGTCAACTGGATGGTTTATTGAACCGTAACCAATTCCAGAATCCTTCATAACCTTTACGATTTTTAACATGACACCTATATTTTTTCGTGCTTCCCCATCTAATTCCACATAGGTAATATGTCCACCTCTTGTCAATTTATGAAATGGAGCTTCCTTTCTAATTTTATCAAAAAGGCTAATTTCCTTTTTTACATCAATGTGAAATGAATTTACATAATAATCTCTATCTGTCACATTCTTGATTACACCAAATTCATCCCTGTCAATACGTAAAAATCTTCCTGCCAAACTTTCTGCCGGAGTTGCCAAAATTGAATAATTCAAATGATACTTATCTCTAAATTCATCTGCAACTGCACCCATTTTTTCAATCGTATCATAAAGCACCTTATAAGCAACTTCACTTGTTCCGTGTTCTGCATCAAATAAAGCATACATCGCATTTGCCCCTCCAACAAAACCAATTGAAAGAGAACCTGTATTTATTGTATCTCCAACTTCATCATTTCCATCTTTTCCCCCAAGCCCTTTCCATAAATTATTGCTTCTCATAAATGGGAATTGTTTTGCCAAAGCTGTTTTTTGAAAATTATAACGCTCATAAAGCTGATCTCCAACTAAATATGTTGCTTCCAGCACTCTTCTTTGAAATTTTCCTGTCAAAAGTTCAATTTTTTTATTATTTTTTTCTTCTTCATTCGCAAATTTTCCATCTTTTTCCATTTCTGCAATCTCTTTTTCTACATTTTTTCTAGTCAAAATCGCAATTCTGGGGAAATTAATACTTGTAAAAGACAAGTTCCCACGTCCAAGGCTAGTTTTTTCACCATTTACATTTTCAAATACACGTGTTCGGCAGCCCATTGTTGCAATTTCATATTTATATCTTTCAGGATCATCCATTCTCCATTTTTCGTGTTTGTTAAATTCTGAATCTAAAAATACAAAGTTTGGAAATAATCTTCTGCTTGAAGTTTCACAAGATAATAATAGCAAATCGAAATTTGGTGTTTCAAAAAGTGATTTTTTATTTTGTAAATTATCATCATAAGAAATTTTTTGTTTTTTTACAGTTTCTAAAATTCCATCAAAGTCGCTTCTAGCTAAATCGTAGTCATTTTCAGAATAATTAAGCCCTTCCTTTACCTTAAAAATTTGTATTGGAAAAATTGGAGTTTCATTTTTACCGAGTCCGCTTGATGTCGCCTTTAATAATTCACGGATAACCATTCTACCTTCTTCTGAAGTGTCAGTTCCATAATTTATTGAAGAAAAGACAACTTGATTTCCACCACGAGAGTGCATTGTGTTCAAATTATGTAAAAATCCTTCCATTGCCTGATAAGTTTCATTTTGAGTATCATCATAAGCCTCAACTAGCAATTTAATTAAATCATCTCTATTTATTTTAAAGTATTCTTCCAGTAATTTGATTTCATTTTCATTGCATTTAATTGAAGAAACATTTTTTTTCAAAAATTCTTTTGCATTTTTTTCATATTCTTGTATAATTTCCACTCCATTTTTTATTTCTACAAAGCTCAAAATTCTTCTTTTCAAATGACGTCTAAACGATTTTAACACACCTTTTGCCATATAGAAGTCAAATGCTGGTATTGCCTGTCCGCCATGCTGTTCATTCTGGTTTGTCTGAAAAATAATGGTAGCAAGTGTCGCATAAGTGGAAATACTCTGTGCTTCCCGAATATATCCGTGCTTAGTATAAAAACCATTCTCAAACATGTCTGCCAAGTCATATTGCAGACAAGTTGTAGTTTTGCTGGAATAAAAATCCAAATCGTGAATATGAATAAGCCCTTTTTCGTGAGCTTCCTTAAATCTTGGTGAAACTAAATTTTCCAAAGCATAAATTTTTGATACTTCACTTGCAAACTTCATCATTTGCCCTGCTGGTGTCATTGAAGACATATTGGCATTTTCATTGCACGTATCGTTGCTTTCGACATTCACTATTCCTGCTATTATATTTTTTAAATTTTCTGTTAATTGTGGTTGCATTTTTATTCCTCCCTTATTTTTACTTTCATACTTTTCCACTTTTCTGCAAACCATCAACTTCCCTTATCCCTCTAAACATATCTAATTCATTCAGGCCTTTTTTACCTGAAACACTATATATTGTTTTCATAACATAATGATAACACAATATTTTGTGTTTTTCAAGTTTCATAAAAAAAATATATAATTTCATAGTTCCCTATTTTTTCGAATTTTTAGATTTTTTATACTATTAATTAGGATAAAAAAAATTTATTTATCTTATTTTAATTATATATATCATAAATTTTTGAATTTGTTATGAGCTTACTATTTATAATATTTCTTATTTAAATGTTAGATTTTGTATGAATTTTTTAAATAAAAAATTTAGATTTCTTATTATAAAATAAATAAAATACAGTTTTTTGTTCTTCTAACTAAGTTAGTATTCGATATATTTTAGAGGTAGACAAAGTAAATTAGAAAAATTTTAAACGAATGGAGCCTTGTATTGGAGAAAAGTAATATAAAAAGGATTGTTTCATATAATTTATAAAAAACAATCCATAATAGTTGATTTATTTTAGATTTATTAATTAAAAAAATAGAAATTTAGTAATAAGAGATTTTGTCCCTTTGTTAAATAAGAATTTATAATAAATTTTCTGTTTGAATGGATATAATATTAGATATTTAGTAAATATTTTTCTCCTTTTTCAGAAACCTTGAAAACATCATTATCCACATAAATATATTTTTCCTTTTTTGCCTTTTCAATAACTTTATCTAAAAAGCTTTTATTCCAACGAAGATGGTTATCAATCGTTTCAGTTCCACATTCATCTTTTTCATGTTTAGTATTAGCATGGTTAGACAAATGGATTAAAAGAATTCTAACTGAAAAAATCATTTTTTGGCTTCTTTTACGATTAATTGTAAAAATTAGACCTTTTTTAGGAGAAAAAATTAATGTTAAAAGAAAAATTACTCCTATTATTACTGCGATACTTCCCGCTATTGAAATATCAAAAAATCTTGCAAAATGAAATCCAATGATACTTGCTACAGCTCCCAGAACGAGGCTTAATCCTATCATTACTTTTAGCTTATCTGTTAATAAATACGCTGTAATTGGAGGCCCAATCATAAATGCAACCACCAGTATTGAACCTACTGCCTCAAATGAGGATACTGCTGTCATTGATACAAGCGACATCAGCATATAGTGAATTAATATCGGCTTCATTCCAAGCGTTATTGCAAGAGCCTTGTCAAATACCGAAATTTTTAATTCCTTGAAAAAAATAACAACAAAAGATAAATTTATTAAAAATACGATAAAAGTTGCAACTAATCCTTTAGCAATGCTAAATCCAAATATCTGTATCCGATTAAATGGTGCAAATGCCAGTTCTCCCAGTAATACTGAATCAACATCCAAATGTACATTTCCAGCATATCTTGAAATTAAAATTACCGCAATACTGAATAACAGCGGAAAAACCACTCCAATTGCAGAATCTTCCTTGACAAGTCTTGTTGAATTAAGAAGTTCCACAAGGTAAACGGTTAAAACTCCAACTATTCCCGCACCAACGATTAACAAGGGAGAATTTAAGTCATGAACTGCAAAAAATGCAACTACAATTCCAAGTAAGATAGTGTGCGTAATCGCATCCGAAACCATTGCCATACTTTTTAAAACCAGAAATGTTCCTAAAATCGAGCAGGCACTTGCCACCATTATCGCAATTAATTGTATTTCCAATGAAAAATTCATAATTTATTTCCCCCTTTCCAAATTATTCATTTTTAAACTATTTAATTCAGATTTTTTATTTTCAAGTTTTTTCTTAAATTCTTTTTTTCTTTTCTGATTTCTTATAATTTTAAATACAATCCCTCTTTTATTTGAAAAAAGAATACTAATAATTACAATTATACTTATAATTATGACAATAACAGGCCCGGTAGGCAAATTACTTTCACTTATACTAATCAAAGTTCCAAGCAGACCTGATATTCCTCCAAAAAATGCCGCCAAAATTACCATAATCGAAAGTTTGTCTGTCCATTGCCGTGCTGCAACTGCTGGAGAAATAAGCATCGCACTTATTAAAATTACTCCTGCCGCTTGAATACCAATTATTACGGTTGTTACAATCAATATGGAAATTAATATTTCGATTTTCTTGCTTGGAAATCCCAATGTTTTAGCAAAATCAGAGTCAAACGAAACAATTTTAAATTCCTTCCAGAAAAGAATAATTATAATTAAAAGAATAATCCCTGTAATGAAGATAATATTTACATCTCTTTTAATAAATGTCGATGCTTGCCCAAAAATAAATTTATTTAATCCCGATTTATTTGCACCCGGCAATTTATTCAAATAAGAAAGTAAAACTAACCCTAACCCAAAAAATACTGATAAAATCAATGCTAAAGCACTATCAAATTTTATTTTTGTATAATTTTGAATTAATTGGATTAAACCAATACATACAATTCCTGTTATTAAGGCACCAAGCAGCAAAACTTCTGTATTTTTCACGTTTGTAAATAAAAAAGCTAAGCAAACTCCGGGAAGTGAAGCATGAGAAACTGCATCTCCCAATAAACTTTGCTTTCGTAAAACGGCAAAACATCCAAGTATTCCTGAAACCATTCCAAGCAATAGACAACCAAGTGCAACTGTTCTGAATGTATGATCTGTTATAAGAAGATTTAATATATTCATTTTATCGCTCCTTTTCAATTTCAGACAGATTTTCATTATTTTGAGTTGCTTTTTTACTCTTATATGTTTTTTCAATATTTTCAGGAGTAAAAATTTCTTCCACAGGTCCAGAAGCTATAACAGACACATTTATAAATGTCACATAATCAAAATAATCCTTTACTGTCTGCAAATCATGATGAACAACAATTACAGTTTTTTTCTCATCTCGCAATTTTTTTAAAATATTTACAATAGATTTTTCCGTTTTACTGTCGACACCTTGAAACGGCTCATCCATAAAATATATTTCAGCATCCTGCACTAATGCCCGTGCCAAAAACACTCTTTGCTGCTGACCACCAGACAACTGGCTTATTTGCCTATCTGAAAATTCATCCATTTCAACTTTGTGAATCGCTTCTTTCGTTTTTTCTTTATCAATTTTTCTAACTTTCTTTAACCACCCGACTTTTCCATAACGCCCCATTTCCACAACATCAAATACAGTAGTGGGAAAATCCCAGTCAACACTTCCTCTTTGTGGTACATAAGCTATCTTATCCCGCACTTTGCTATATTTTTCATTATAAAATCTTACTTCTCCAGTAACAGGCTTTAGTAAATCAAGCATTGCTTTAATTAAAGTAGATTTCCCAGCCCCATTTGGTCCCACTATAGCCATAAGGACTCCCTTTTTAATGTCAAGCTCAACATCCCACAAAACAGGCTTATCTTCATAAGCTACCGTTAAATCCTCAACCCTTATAATAATATCATCAGAAACATTTTGATTCATCTTTCCTCCTTCTCCTAAATTGTAAAACTGTTCTATTTCTGCAAATTTATTTTTTATTTAATGTCTCATTTTGTCTTAATTTTTAATAATCATTTTGTATTTTTATAAAATAAATTGTTATTAATAAATATTTTCCTTTAATTTTTTATGTTATTTTTTTAATTATTGCAAGGGTATCAATCGCCATACCCTTGCATCCCCGCTTGTCTAAGCATTTTTTGAAAATAAAAATTATGGTCTGAGAAAAGCGAGTTTAATTTTTATTTTAAAGCATTTACAATGGTATCGGCGTTTGCTTTAACTGTTTTAATATAAGTTTCAGAGTTATGTGCTTTATCTCCTAGCGAATCTGAATACAATTCTCCACCTATTTTAACTTCTTTTCCTCTAGCTTTTACAGCTTCCTGCAATGCTTCTATACTTTTTTTCGGAACAGAAGATTCTACAAATATTGCTTTTATATTTCTTTGAACAATGAAATTGGCTAAGTCGCTTATATTTTTTGTACCAGTTTCAGAATCTGTAGAAACACCTTGTATTGCTTTTACTTCTAGTCCAAATTGTTCTCCAAAGTAGTTAAATGCATCGTGAGCTGTTACAAGAACTCTGCTTTTTTCAGGAATTTCACTTATTCTTGTTTTTACATAAGTTGTAAGTTCATTTAGTTCAGCTTTATATTTTTTCAAGTTTTCTTTGTAGTAGTCACTATTTTTAGGATCAAATTTACTTAATTCAGCTTCGACTGCCTCAGCTTCTTTTTCCCATAATTCTGTATTGAACCATACATGCGGATCAGGAGTATTTTGGTCAACTAAATGAATTTTACTTTTATCTAGTTTGTCCCCAACATTTAGTATATTTTTGTTTTGAGAAGTTAATTTTTCAAAAATTTCTGTCATTTTACCTTCCAGATGTAATCCACCATACACTATAATGTCTGCATTTCCAAGTTTTTCAATATCTCCTGCACTAGCACTATACAAATGCGGATCTACTCCTTCTCCCATAAGTCCTGTAACTTCGACTTTATCTCCACCAATTGTTTTTACAAGGTCAGTAAGCATTGTCGTTGTTGTCGTAACTTTTATTTTTTTTCCTGATGAAGCTCCACCTTTTCCACAAGATATTAGTAGCATCATTGCTACACATACTGCGATTACTAAGTTTAATTTTGTTAATACGTTGTTTTTACTCATTATCTGTCTCCTCCAAATCTTTATTTTTTTTATAAACCTCAATCATATCTGCTGCATTAAAAGCCACTATTTTTCCATTATTTTGCTCACTTTTCAAATATATCGGTCCATTAAACGGATCTTTTCTTTCTACAATATATTTTTCCTTTAAATTTATATCTAAATCCCTTAGATAATCATATAATTCTATATTATCTTCCACACTTAATATAACAATTTCATCATCTTCCTCAGCTTCAGATAATTTTATAATATTTTCCTCATCTAAGTTTTCCAAATCATAGAAAATCGGGCTTCCGTGCGGACATTCCTTAGGATAAAACAGGAATTTTTCCAGCTTTTGAAGAAGTTTATTGCTAGTTACATGTTCCAAAATTTCTGCTTCTTTATGCACTTCTTTCTTTTCATATCCCAGCTTTTCAAACAAAAAAACTTCCCAAACCCTATGTTTACGTATAATGTCAAGTGCAAAGCTGTTCCCTTTTTCAGTAAGTTTTACTGTTTTTTTGTCGATAGTTAAATAATCATCGTTTGCCAACTTTTTTATCATTTCACTAACTGAAGCTGGAGAGATATTTAAATATTCTGCAAGTTTTTTATTGGAATATTCCTTCTTTTTTTTCAAAGTATATATTCCCTTTAAATAGTCTTCTATACTTCTGCTCATCTCAACTCCTTTCAGGTTTAGCTAAACCTAATTTTAAAATTAGGAAGACCTAATAACAATAATATATTAACATTATATACTTTGGTTGTCAAGATATTTTTTTAATATGAATATTTTTAACATTAAAATAATAAAATTGAGATAAAATAAAAAATGCATCTAATAACATCAGATCTTTTATCTGACTATTATAAAATGCATTTTAAATCAAAAGTTATAATGATATTTTCCAAAAAAGCAAATAATAAATCAATTTTATACTAAAATCCTAAAATAAGAATAGGAAATAGTATAAAACTGTTGATTTCTCTCCACTTATATTCTATAATATTTTTTCAAATAATACTGTAACTTATGTTACAAAAAAACTCCCGTTTAAAAAATTTTTTTTAAAACGGGAATTTATACGATAATTAATATATCAATTTTTATGGTTTCAAAATATTTGCTGAAAATTTATATGAATAATCTTCATTTTTCAAAAATTTTACTGTTCCTATAATATATGAAATAATCCAGTAAATCCAAAGTCCAGTAATACATAAGCTAATGGCTGTATAGCTGAAACAATTACAAATTGAGTGAGAATCACAGTAAAGTTCATATTCAGTATTTTATATACAATTTGTTTTACTTTTTCAGGCAATTTCTTTTTAGATAGATGTATAATAAATTAATTCTTTCTATTAGATATTTATTTGTCATTTTTTGGAATAAATTTCCACAATGTCGGAAGTAAAAGTGTTACAGTAGTTGATTTTAATGCATCTCCAGGAAGGAAAGGCAATACACCAATCATAAACGCGTTTTTTCCAGGTACAAATAATGACAATACTAATGAACCTAATGTTAAAATAATGGCACTTGAAAGTATTAGTGAAAGAATTGTTTTAACATAAGACTTTGTAACACCTCTATCTGCTAAATATCCTAAAATTATTGTAGCTGCAATATATCCTAAAATATATCCGCCAGTTGGTGAGAATAATGAACCAGCTTTACCTCCAGCAAAAATTGGAGCGCCTAAGCTACCTGCCGCAACATAGGAAAGTATAGTTGCAGTTCCCAATTTTCTTCCGTATAATAGTGCCATTAGTGTTACTCCAAATGTTCCAAGTGAAATTGGTACAGGAGTGTAAGGAAGCGGAATTAAAACTTGAGACATTATTGATAAAAATGCCACTCCGCCCAGCACTAAAAGAATGTTTTTAAAAGTTTCCTTTTCTTTTGCTTCAATTTTTACAATGTTGCTAATTAATGTATTCTGTTTCATAAAAAAAACCTCCAGTTTTATTATTTTATAGTATTATAACACTTGTTATTTAAAAAGTCAACAAATCTAAAATTTAGATTAAAAATTAAATCTGACTCCTGTTGTAAACACATTATTGTTTCCTTTACCTTTTCCGCCGTCAACAGAACCATCATAATTTACATACCATCCAAAGTCTTTATTTACTTCTGTTAATGCTCCAACTCCAGCCCAAGTCTTGTTCTTAGCAAGTCCAATACCTTTTACCTTGAATGTTGCTCCTGGAAGTCCAGTATATCTTGCATCAAAACTTAAATCCTGCTTATTAAAGGCTCTTTGATGTGTTACATAACCTTGGAATGTAGTTTTGCTTCCACCTTTCCAGTTTACAGCTTTTCCAGCTCTAAGCCCAACTAATGCGGCTGTCTGATTATAATTCTTCTTATCAGCAGTCAATCCAAATTGGCTTTTTTCTTCAGAGAATGACCCTCTTACAACCGTATCGTGAGTTAATCCTACAAATGGTGTTACTACAAAATCTCCATTAGCATTTTTAACGTCATATCCTGTTTCTAAATATCCAGAATAAACCTTGTCATTATGATTAATTTTAGCTCTAGTATAGTCGTTGCTGCTTAAAATAATATCCCTTTCCACATCACTGTCAACGAATCCAATTCCAAAACGTCCTTGTAAGTAGACTGGAACATCTTTATTTCCTAATCTTCCGTACAATGAAATTCCAAAATTGTTAGCATCAGATTTTCCGCCATATCTGTCAAATTTAACATCAGCTTTTGAATAAGATAAAGCAGTACCTAAAATCAAGTTTTCTCCAAATTGCTTATCAATTCCGACTTGTCCACCGTATACTTTAGTATCTCCTTTTCCATATCCATCTTGTTTTAATTTACCATTGGCACCTAATCCAGTAATCCACAATCCAAATTTGTCTCCAACATTGTCAAGAGTTCCCAGCATAACCAATCTGTTAGACAAATCCTTGTTTACAGTTTGCGAATGCTGGAATGTCA
The DNA here is from genome assembly GCF_013394865.1 of Leptotrichia sp. oral taxon 417. Lineage (NCBI taxonomy): Bacteria > Fusobacteriati > Fusobacteriota > Fusobacteriia > Fusobacteriales > Leptotrichiaceae > Leptotrichia > Leptotrichia sp. oral taxon 417. Next base: position 361,863 of record NZ_JABXYV010000001.1, read on the forward strand.
ATGCTTGTGCCGAAGCATAAATTTGTCCAGACAAACTGTCCAAAACAGCTGCTCTGTTTGAAGAAGTAAGGGCTTGCAATTTAGCGGCTTTTCTTTCAAACTGTGCAACATTTCCAGCTGTTCCATTTTCAATATCCTGATCTAATTTTTGAAAGGCAGTTTCCAGATTTTGCGCAGTATTTTTTTGCATTTCATCAGATTCTGAAATTTTTTCCACATAATCCAGTACGTTTTTTCTGCTTACTTTTGCAGAAACAGAATTTTCAGTCTGATTTAATTTAGCATTTAACATTTCATCAGTATTTACGCTATTAAAGTTTCCTTCAATCTTGTCATCTGATGTAATGACATCTTGTGCAGTTCCATTAGATGTTATATATTTTCTTTCTCCATTTTCTTCAGGTTTTACTTCAAGTTTTGAGTTGTTCAGGCTAACTTTCCCTTTTACATGTATGTTAGAATTTAAATCTGTCACAACTCTAGAGTTTTCCAATGATGAATAATTTCCAGTAACTTCAGTAGAACCAGTATTTTCTACAGTACCGTTATTTATAACATCATTTTTAATTACAGCATTATTTGTAGAAAGAATGGCTTGTTTTTTTACGTTAATTGAAGAAGAATAAACGCCGTTTACTTGCAATCTTCCGCCATTTACCGTTGTAGGCCCTGTAAATGTAGAATTTCCAGATAAGATTAAATCTCCAGAACCGTTTTTAATTACCCCTGCATCTCCTGAAATGTCATTTGAGAAAATATAACTTCCGCTTGGAATATTAATGGTTACATTATCTGCAAGCGCAAGCTGCTTGCTAAATAAGGCAGGCCCTTTTAATGCCTTGTCGATATTTAAAAGTCCCCATCCATAAACATCATCAACACCAGGAGTTCCTATATCTGTTGCAGTTGATAAAATTGTCTGTCTAATTAAATCAGCATCCATCCAAGGATACTTTTGCTTAATTAAAGCTGCTGTTCCAGTTACAATTGGCGCTGCAAAGGAAGAACCTCCACCAATATAATTTTGTCCTTTTATTGTAAATATCTGGTCTCCAACAGCAGTTACAGTCCAGTTTTTAGCAACTCCTGCAGGTGATAGAGGAGTTAAATTGCTCCAGCTTGTATCTCCCAGTTTAGATTCATCTTTTGAAGTCAATGCAACTACATTTATCCATCCTTTTTGAAGTCCGCTTTCAAAATGTGGCAATCCTCCTTCAAGTGTAGGCTGCTTGTCAGAAGAATCATTTCCGGCAGACCATACAAATAATGAGCCGTTATTTACTTCATTTCTATAAAAATCAAGCATAGAGCTTCCAATTTGAAATCCGTAATAATGGCTTGAAGTATTGTCAGCATTAAAGTCAGTCACTTCTCCGTCAATTCCGAATGACTGGTTATAAATAGTTACGCCGTTATCTCTTAATTTTTGATACATTTCCAGTTTCACGCTTGGATAAGTGGCATTCTTGTCGGTATTTCTTTTTGCTGCATCAATTACATAGACACTGGCACCTTTTGCAATTCCATTTGAAGATCCTGCCGCAAGATCAGCAACAACAATTCCATGATCATCACTTGCAGTAGCTTCTGATGTAAATCCTGGGACTGCAAGTTTTGTTAAACGGCTTCCAAATTTTTCTGTAAGATCAGAATTAAATGATGAGTTTTCAAATCCAACATCAATGATTCCAATTTTTACATCATTGCCTGTAAGTGTTGTATTTGAATTGTTATGCGGGTTGTTTTTGTCATAGGAAACAGTGGAAGAATTCCATCCTATTTCGGAAGTTGCTGTTGTTACAGTAGGCTTTGTTGTTACTGGCGCTGGATTAACAGGTGTTGGAGTTGCAGCTGAAGTTCCGCCTGAATTTCCGGCTCCGCCACCTCCTCCGCCACCTCCGCCACAGCTTACTAGCAATGCTGTTAATCCGAGGATAATTGAACTTTTAGCAAAGTTATGCTTTTTAATATCTTCTTTTAATTGTTTTAAGTTAGAGGTCATAGTAATCGCTCTCCTTTCGCTGTTTTTAATATTGATCTGATTTTAAAATAAAGAATTGGATTTTTAGTTATATATTCAATATTTATAATGAACTCTCTACAATATTTTACCATATTTTTTTGAAAAAAACACTACGTAACTTTGGGAATTATTTAAAAATCTCTCCAGCTTCCTTATGCCATAAAACCAAGTCTAGTTCATCCATTTTTATTTTTGAAAAGTCTGAATATTCTCTCATTTTTTCTTCTATTTCATAATATTTTTTTTCAGTTATCGACTTGGGAATTTCTTCAATTACATTAAGAGCCTTTAGATTTCTCAGAATATGCCTATCCAAAATTGCAATATTTTCTCCAAATCCAAGATTTCGCAGTACGTGATTTGCCTCCTTTAATCCCATTCCCTTAACATTTTTCAAAATCCATTTTCTTTTTTCAAAAGTATCTCCAATTTCGGACAAAATCTTCTTTGGCTGTAATTCTCCATTCCTTGTCATTAATTCTCGCAATTCCACCAAATATCTGGACTTATTATTTTTAAATCTGACAATATTTAAAAATTCAACCATTTCTTCTGCCTTTCCATTATACAGCAGCCCGTTTTCCACTAAATTTGTAATAGCTAGCCAAGCATTCTTAGCCTTCGACTGAGGTGTCAAAATACAAAACGCCATTTCTGCAAAAACTTCCTTCTCTGTGCCTTTCCAAGCCTTTTTATAACCTTTTATAGCCTTTTCAATCCCTGCTTTTATTTTTTTATAAATCTCAAGAATTTCCTCATGCTTTTTCCAGTCAATTCTTTCGTTAATTTTATTTTTATCATTCTTTTTTTTAATTTTTTCAGACATAGTTAAAATTCCTTCTTTTTTTCTTCTTTGATAATTTTAATATCGGATCTGTTCAATAACTTAATTTTTTATTTTACAAGGTGCTTCTTTAGTGAACTACTCCCGCTTTTAGAAGTGGGAGCTTCTTGGGAAGTATCTGCTTTTGTTAGCCAAATATATTTACCAAGCTCTTCGGGCAGTTCCTACCCTGTCTTTTTTTATTTTCCTAATATTTCAACATCAATTTTCCAATGTTTTTTATATTCAATGCCGCATTGTAATCTCTATCAATTTCAATTCCGCAGCACTCACATTTATAACTTCTTTCTGATAATTTCAGTTCATCTTTAACATTTCCACATTTACTGCAAGTTTTCGATGACGGAAACCACTTATCTATCTTCAAAAATTGTTTCCCTAAAAACATCAACTTATATTCAAGCATTCTCAAAAACATTCCCCATCCATTATCTCCTACACTTTTTCCAAAATTTAATGCCTGACTCATCCCTTTCATATTCAAATCCTCAACAACCACAACATTATACGTTTCAGACAATTTTTTCGATAATTTATGCAAAAAATCTCTTCGGCAATTTTTGATATACTCATGCAATCTTGATATTTTCTCTTTTTGTCTATACCAATTCTTAGAAAATTTCACTTTTCTTGATAATGATTTCTGTAATTTTTTCAATTCTTCTTCCAACATCCTAAAATATTTTGGATAATCAGTTCTTTGGTTTTCAGAACTGACAAATAACTCAGACATTGAAAAATCAAGTCCTATTACTTTATCATTACTAGCTACTTTTTGAATTTCTTTTTCAAGTTCTGTCAAAATAGAAACATAGTAATTTCCATTACTGTTTGTCAATGTTACTGACTTTATCTTGTAATCCTTCGGTATTTCTCTATGATATTTTAATTTTATTCTTTTTAATTTTGGCAAAACCAAATATTTATCTTCCTCAATTCGTATCGAATTATTCACACAATTTGTCGTATAACTTTTAACACTATTCTTTTTAGATTTAAACCTTGGAAACTTTGCTCTCTTCTGAAAAAAGTTCGTAAACGATTGTCTTACATTTAATTGAGCATTTGAAAGTGCCAAACTGTCTACTTCTTTTAGAAATTGATTTTCACTTTTCAAACTGGCAGGTGTAACTATTTTATTTTTTCCAGTTTCTTCATAAATTTTATTAGCAGTGTACAAAATCGTATTGTAAACAAAACGAACACATCCAAAAGTCTTATTTATCAATAATTCCTGCTCTTTATTTGGATAAATTCTGTATCTGAATGCTAAATTATATTTCATAAAATTACACCTCCTTTTGATTTTGAATATTATTTTTAACTATTTCTTTAGAGATTTTATCATTAACGATTTCTCTTCGATATTTTATACAAAAATTGTATCATAAGAGTATCCTTTTTTCAATTTTTTTACAAAAAAAGCAATTCATCTCCCACTTGTAGAAGTCGGAGACTTCTTGCTATCTTTTTGTTAAATTCTAAAATACATACAGTTTCCAAACAATCCTGTTACTTTCTGTTTAAATCAGCGAAACTTAATTTGGCAGGATGTTTAATTAAGTAAAATATTTTCTAATTTTATCATAAAATCCTATAAATATAGAAAATTTGTATAAACAGCCTTGATTATTTTAGAAAAAATTTCCCAATTTCATCAATAGTTTCCTCCGATTCTTTAAGAGGGGCTAAAATCCAGTCATGACACAAATTTTCCCCAATTTTTATTTCTACGCTTGTTCCAACCGCAATTTCCAGCATATCACTTAATTTTAAGCAATCTGGATACAAAATTTCATTTGTTCCAAAAATGAGAAATATTTCCCCAAGATTATCCATATTTCCATAAATTGGCGAAATCAGCGGATCTTTCACATCCAGTTCCCCAGCAAACTGCTTTCCAGTTATAATCAGCCCATTTAAAGGCAAAAGCGGATCTTTTTCTGCAAATTCCTCTATTTCCTCATTTGTCATTGAAACATCAGCCCAAGGCGACATTAATACCGTTTTTTTTGGAAAAGGCAGCTGTTTTTCTTCCTTTAGCCTTTGCAAAAATGCAAGTGCCAGTCCCCCGCCAGAAGAATCTCCAAATAAATAAAACTCATCATTTTTATATTTTTTTGTTATTTTTCTATAAGCCTCCATTACAACTTTATGTGCCTTTTCCACAGTATTTTCAGGAGCAAGCGGATAGTCAATAAATGTAACTTTCAAATGATACTTTTTCACTAATTTTTCAATAATATTTTTATGCCCTCGGACAGCACGCATGACATAAGCCCCGCCATGTAAAAAAATAACATGTCTGTTACAACTTTCTTGACTAGAAACTGTTAAAATTTGATATTCATCGATAAACTGCTCATCAGTGGTAAGCGACTTGTCAAAATTGTTTTTATTCAAAAAATCTGTATCTCTTCTCGGATTTAAAAAATCCTTTTCCTTATATTTTTTCATATTTACCAATTTTGCAATTGGCACTGCAATATCTGATAATAAACTCATTTTTTTATTTTATTTTAAAAAAATAATCAAACTCCTTTCTTTTTACTGCTTTTTTACAAAGGTTCTCATTCCCTTGATTATCATAAACTGTTATCATTTAATTTTTAGAAACATGCAATTTAAAATTTCTAATTATTTTATAGAATAATACAAGTAAAATTTTCTAAGTGGCAGATTTTATAAAAAATTTTTAATAGACAAAAGTTTTGATTTAACAAGGAATTAAGCTATATTATCAAATAGATCTGTTCAATAACTTAATTTTTTTTCAGAATATTTATTTTATTAAATTCCAAATTGCGCATGATTTCAAAACAAGTCTAATAAATAAAATGATATTATTTTTTATTCTATAAATTTTATTTTATCTTCAATTTCTGCATAACGTTCTTTCCCGATAATCTTTTCCAATTCTACATTCGACCTTATATTATTTTTCTCAATTTCAGGAAACAATTTTTTTATTTCCTTATTTGTAAATCCTATTTTTTTTAATTCCTTTTCATTTAATTTATTAATATTATATTTCGTTATTTCACGTCCATAATTCTGTTTAGAATTTTGTATCTTTTCATCATCTACAAACAAAAATTTCTGAGCAATTTCCAGCCCTGACTTTCCAAATCCAGAAATATTCTTTACTTCATTAACATCTTTAATAACCCCAACTTCATCCCGATATTTCACAAATTTTTCAGCCTTGTTCTTATTAATCCCCAGCTTTAGCAAATCTTTATACTCAATACTGTTAATATCAAATTTCACATTGCTTTTTGTCAAATCAGTATCTTTCTTAGCCTTATCCTTTTTATAATTTTTTTCCCTATTAATTTCAATTTCAGGAGTATTTTTATCCTCAATTAAAAGTCTTAAAAAATTCCCCGCAATTAACAGCATTACAAAAATAATGACATATTTTATTTTCATAATAATCCCCCTTTTGATTATATTATTTAATGATTTTTTCAAAATCTGCCACTTAAATAATGAAACTTGTATTTTATGATAAATTATATCACATTGATTTACTATTTGATAGATGAAAATAAAAATTTGTTTTATTATTCTCAAATTATTAAACCGTTTGATTAAGTCACTTTTATAAATTTTTTTATTAATAAGTTCCTTTAAGGCGAAAACTAAAAAATAAATCAAGTTTCTCATTTGTTTTTAAATAATATGTGGTATCATAAAATTAAGAGAATTAAAATCAAAATATGATAAGAGGTGATTATCTATGGGAAAATTTATGGAAAAAACTAAAAAGTTATTTGAATATTTCAAGGGAGGATTTGAAAGGTTTCGGGTGACAATCATTTTTGCTTTAATAAGTTTTATTATGGTAGTTTTGATTACAGAAATTGGAGATTTAGACTTTAAACGATTTTTTGTTGCTGTTTTGGAAGAAGTAAGGAACTGCTGTATACTTGGGATTTTTATGACTGCGATGTTTGAAGTTGTCGGGGAAGAGTATTTTGGGGAGAAGAAAAAATGGTCTTTTAGAAGCATTTATACAGTTTTGACTGTTGTTATTATTGCAATATTTTATTATATTTGTTTTATTGTGTATAGTTATGAAATTGGATTTTGGATGCTGTTCCCAATTTCAATATTACTCTTTTTATTGATTCCAATTTTAAAAAAGGGAAATAAGGAAAAGTATCTGCAATCTGCGTTTGTGAATTTTGTTGTATCGTGTATTTTTGCAACAGTGCTTTGGATTGGAATTGCGATAATTTTGACTACAGTTGCCGCATTATTTGGATTTGATATGTTTGGATGGTTTATTTTAAGATTTTATTTGTATTCGTGGGTATTTGTATTTGATGTTTTGGGGATTTCCTTATTTTTGTCATTGCTAAAAAAGCCAGGCGATGATTTGGAAAGTTATGATTTTCCCTATATTTTAAAAATGCTTGTAAAATTTGTAATTGTTCCGCTAATTACTATTTATACAGGAATTTTGTATATTTATTTTATAAATGTAATTATATCTATGAAATTGCCAAAAGGCTTAATTTCTCACCTTGTGCTTTGGTATACGGCATTTAGCCTGTTTATCATCATTTTAATAATTCCACTTATTAAAAGTGATAAATTTTTAGGTAATTTTAAAAAATATTTTCCATATTTTTCAATACCTTTGATATTTGCTTCATTACTTGCAATTTTTCAAAGAATTTATCAGTATGGAATTACAGAAAACCGATATTATGTGCTGCTTTTAATATTCTGGTTATTTTTCTGCATGATTTCATTCATAAGAAACTCAAAAGTTGCAAAGATTCTAATAAGCCTGATTTTATGCCTTGTAATTGCTGTTTATTCTCCATTTAACGCTGAAAGAGTGAGTGTTTACAGTCAAAGCCAGAGATTAAAAAGAATGCTTGTAAAATATGGAGCTTTAAAAAATGGGAAAATTTCAAAAATTACCCAAAATTTGACTAATAGACAAGGAAATCAGATTTATACAGTAATTGACTATATTTATTCTAGGGGAAAATCATCGGTTAAAAGTCTTGGGTTGAAAAATTCCAGCGGAAAAGTTTATGAAATTTCATATGATTTGGAAAGAGATTTGGGAATTAAGGATTCCTGGAGAAATTATTATGGTGAAGAAGATGGGGAAGATGGTGAAAGTTATGATATTAGAAAAGCGGTAAACTATGACTTAAAGACAGAAGAAAATACTTCAGATATTTTAGATGCAAAAGGTTATGACAATGTTATCCATTATCAAAAAAAATGGGGAGAATCTACAGACCTGACATATAAATCTGGCGAATATAAAGTTGCCATTGTAAACAAAATGATTACAGTAAGTGACAAGAACGGGAAAGAGTTAGCTAAACTTAATTGTGAAGATCTAATAAAACAGGTGTTGGTAAAATTAAAGACTCTCAAACTTGAAAATTCAGGAGGTTCTGATGAAGAATATAAGGTTTTGCCAAAAGACTTTGAATATGTTGGAACAGCAGGAGATATAAATTATAAGATTTCATTGCAAAATATTTATGAAGAAATTACAGATGGAAAAATGACAGATATAAATTATGAATTTTATTTTATGTTTTCAGAAAAAAATAATTTTTAAAATTGCTATTTAAGATAGAGATCTATTTGATAATCATACAAACCTGGAATTTAATAAAATAAATGTTATGAAGTAAGGAATTTTGACTTCTTGTGAAATAAAAAAATTAAAATGTAGAGCTCTAAAAAAGAGAGGATGATTAAATTATGAAAACTTTAGTTATTTTAGCACATCCAGATATGGAAAATTCGAGAATTAACAAAAGATGGAAGGAAGAACTGGAAAAATATCCTGACAAAATTACAGTAAATGAACTTTACAAAAATTACCCAAATTGGGATATTGATATTGAAAGAGAGCACGAATTGTTACTATCTCATGATAACATAATTATTCAATTTCCGCTTTACTGGTACACATACACTCCTTTATTAAAAAAATGGCTTGATGATGTACTTTCCTATAATTGGGCCTATGGAAATGAATATAACCTAAAAGGAAAAAATATAGGAGTTGCAATTTCTATTGGAGGATTTGAAAGTGACTATTCAAAAACTGGCTCTGTGAAATTTTCAATGGATGAAATTTTGATACATTTTAAAGCAACTGTTGAATATGTCAAGGCAAACCTAATTTCTCATTATTTTCTTTTTGATACTGATAATATAAGTGATGAGGAACTTTCAGAAAATGCTGGAAATTATGCGAATCATATTTTTAGTTTATAAGAGAACTAAAAATCCTTTTAACTGATTTTTACTATTTAAATATTATGAAAAAATGGGAGATATTCTGACAATACAGTTTATTTCCCATTTTATCTTTCATTAGTATTTTTTTTTTTAAGAATTTTGCAAAATATCAAAAAAATTAAAAAGTACACTTTTTATATTTACATTATTTCTAATGCTATTTTTTAAATTTATCAGATTTTTCAAATCTTCTGTTTCCACAGAATTTTTTGCATTTATAATAATTTTAGAAAGAAAACCTATCAAAAATTCCCTTTCTTTCTTTAGTTCATTTTCAATTTCATTTATAAAAAAATAAACATTTTCAAGCTCCCAAAAACGTATCCGCCGCGCTATCAGTTCAATGCTTTTATTATATTTTATTGTCAAATCCAAACTATTTTTAATAGCAAATTCCCCGCTCACATAATTTTTCATTTCCGTAACAATTTGAAAAATATCTTCAACTGTGTTAATTTGGAACTTAATGTCATCAAGCGAAAGATTTTGCCTTTTAAATTCCAGAATATCATTTTCATTTCCATCAAAGAAATAGTAAATTTCTTTGCTAACTCCCAGTTCTTCGTTATTCATTCCAGATAGATGGAATTTAATTGTACGGGATTTTATTGTAGGAATTATATTTAATGTTCGTGATAAAAGTATAAAATATACGTTTTTTGGAGGTTCTTCCAAAATTTTTAAAAGCGCATTTGAAGATTCTTTTCTCAAATTTTCAATTCCGCACAGAATAAATATTTTTTTTGGTGAATTAAATGAGGATTCTATCGAAGAATAGATGATTTCCCGCACTTCATCAATTTTTATGTTTTCATTGTTTTTATTTATTATTTCAATGTCAGGATGCTGAGAAATGTCGATAAGCCGTTCTATTTTTTCTTTTTCAGCATCATTTTGGATATTTTTTGTCATAATCATTTTTGAAAACATTAGTGCATAAGAAAGCAAGTCAACTCTCTTATCACCGTAAAAGAGATAACTTGCGCTCACTTTATCCTGATTTGCCTCATTTTTAAATTTTTCAGTTATTTTCTGTAATTTCATTTTTTCTCATTTTCTTTTTTTCTTTTTTAAAATTAACAACAAATATTAATTTTCTTTCATTTGAAGAGTTCTTAACAGTTTCTTGTTGTCAAATGCGGCTCCTCCACCTAAAACTACTGAATCCAATGGATTTGGAGACAAGAATACTTTGATTCCAACTTCTTTTTCCATCATGTCAATAAAGTTTCTGATTAGAGAACCTCCACCAGTCATTACAATTCCGTTATCCAAAATATCTGCTGCCAATTCAGGCGGACATTTTTCAAGAACTTCTTTTGTAGAGTTTACAATTTGGAATAGAGAATCTTCGATTGCTTCGTAAATTTCATTTGCATTGACTTCCACAGTATTAGGAATTCCAGTTTCCAAATCTCTACCTTTTATTTCCATAACTTCAGGCGACTGAACTTTTAATGCTGAACCTAAATCTTTTTTTATTTTTTCAGCAGTTCTATCTCCAATTAATAAATTATATTTTCTTTTTACATATCTTACAATATCTTCATCAAATCTGTTTCCAGCAATTCTAATTGATTTACTTGCAATAATTTCATCTAGCGAAAGAATTGCAATATCAGTAGAACCTCCACCTATATCAATTACCATGCTTCCTTCAGGTTGTGAAATATCCACTCCGGAACCAATAATAGCGGCTCTTCCTTCTTCAATAATGTATGTCTTTTTAGCGCCCTTTACTGCATCAAACAATGCTTTTCTTTCAACACTTGTTACTTCAATCGGCACACAAATCATTACTTCAGGCTTGAACAGCGAATTTCCATAAATTTTGTGAATAAAGTATGTAATCATTTCCTTTGTTGAGTCAATATCTGCGATAACTCCATCTTGCAAAGGTTTAATAGCTTGAATACTGTCAGGAGTCTTCCCAAGCATTTCTCTAGCTTCTTTTCCAACTGCAATTAATCTTCCTGTTTTTCTATCACGTGCAACAACAGATGGCTCGTTTAATACTATTTTTTTTCTTTGCTTATCGTAAATCAATATATTTGCAGTTCCTAAATCTATCGAAATACTTTTATTTACTCTAAATATTTTTACAAAATCAAATACACCCATTTTTCCTCCTATTAAAATTAACTTTCTTAATTATATCATATTTTTCAATAAAAATTTATTATTTTTTGAAATTTTTTGAATTTTTTACTATAAATATTTATTTTTTTATATTTTTACTATATTTTTTACCTAATTTGGCTTTATTTTTTAGTTTTGCAAAAAAATAAATAATATTTAATAAATCAGAAATTTACATTCAGCCATTTCAATATTTCATCATAAATCTCGTATTTGTTTATTTCATTTAGGGATTCATGCCGTCCATCCCTGTTTTCAAGAACACTAATTCTTCTTTTTTTCTTTCTCAAATTATTAAAAATCTTATTTATATGATAAGTGTCAATCGCCTTGTCATCAGTTCCGTAAACAGCCAATATTTTTGCAGATTCATCTAATTTTTTATAATTTCTGTTAATAAATCCCATTGTGGAAAAAATTCCAGAAAAAAACTTTGGTGTGACAGGATAACCGCAAAGTTCACTTTCTTCGTATTTTTTACTTTCATTTTCATCTCGAGTCAGCCAGTCAAATTTAGTTTTATTCGGCTCAAAAGCCATATTCCATTTCCTGAAAATTTTATTAAATGCAGAAAATTTCCTGAAAATAACTCTTTCCAGAATAGTTGCAAAACTTCCCCCTGCAGCTTCCATCTGTTTTTTCAATGGAAAACCCGACAAAATAAAATATTTGTAACTATTTTCAATTCCCCATCGCATTCCAATCAAAGACCCCATGCTATGTCCAAAAATCGTAGTATTATCAGGATTTGATCCAATTTTATCCAAAAAGATGCCGATATCTTTAAAAACAGCCTTTATTCCATTTTTTCCAAAATCTCCAATTTCTCCATCCTTCAGTTCTCCATGCCCACGAATTTCCATAACAAACACATTATACCCGTTAGAAGCCAAAAACTCCCCAAATTCAGAATATCTTCCAACAGGCTCGGTCATTCCATGAAAGATTACAATATTATTTTTATATTTTTCTCTTTTTGACTTAAAAAATAAATAAGGTATCTTTTTATTATCAAAACTTTCAAAATATTGTTTTTCCATTATTTCCCTTTCTAAAAAATGTTAGATTTATTTGTTAATGAGATTTATTTAAAACTAAACTGACCTAGAAATAGGCAAATCAAACTTAAAATCAGATATTCATAATCTTAAATCTTAGAGTTTAATTTTAAACTTATTTTGTATGTATACACATCTATTATAATACAATATTATTTTTTTTGCAATTACAAATTTTTTATTTCACATTCAAGATTTTTTAAATAATATATTTATAAATTATAAATTTGAAAGTGAAGAAAATATGTTTTGTTTATGAAAATTAGCAAAAGCAAAAATATTTATAACTTTTCAAGTTTGATTTTAAGTTTTACTGTCAAAAAATTAAATTTTAAAATAACAAATTGTTGATGTTTTTTTTATTTGATAATTTATATATTAGTAAAAAATCCTTGAAAATAAAGGGTTCTTAATAAAATAAATATTTTTTTTAATTCGTTTTTTTATGGTATTTTAGATTTTTTTAGAAAAAAAGATAAAAAAATTATAAATTTTGAAAATACTTATAATGATATTTTCTATAAAAAATAGTAATTCAGTAGCATAATTCTATGATTATTTTTTATTTGCTTTAATTTTAAATTAATTTTAAGAAATAGATTAAAATCCAGCATTTAAGGGAGAATTTGTTAAAATAAGAAAGTAAAAAATGTCATCTAAAAAAATAAACTCATAATTGTTATTATGAAAATATTAGTAATTATTGATATTACAAGGTTAATAAGAATTATGAGGAGTAAATAATTAATGGGGCTTGATTTTAATGAAAGTGACATATTAAAAGATATTTTAAATTTTAAAATTGTTAATAGAAAAAAATTAGAAGAAAAATATGGATTTAAAATAATAGATCGTATGATTAAACATATAAATGAATTTTTATGTAAAAATGATAACGGGATAATACATAAAAGTAAAAATTATTTATATTATTTTGGAAAATATTATGAAAGCCTATTTAAGATAAATGACAGGGATATAAATATGAGAATGTCATTCAGGCGGGAACTTATCACACTTATCTTGCTGCTTGGGAAGGAAAAGCTGAATATTTACAAATTCAATAAACAAATCAGGAGAAATGAACAAAATACTAAAAATATTCAAAACGATCTAAAGCAGATATTAAAAACTTATAATATAAAGCATTTAGAATACATAAGAACAGCAAATATAGAAAAATTATTTAAAAACAAGAATTATGACCTTAAAGAGTTAAGGGAGAACTATTTGAGGGAAATACTGATGAGAAGAATGGAAAAGATTTATATTGGAAAAAGTACATATCAAGAAAACTTCTATTTTAAAATATTGCAGGAAATTTTGGAAATAAAAAATATTAAATATATAAAAAGACTTCTTTTTTTGTATATTGACCAGTTTACAGATATAATTTCAATGTACGAAAAATATTCAATATTAACATATTTTATTTTAAATATGAAAAGTACAGATATAAAATTCAAATATAGGCTGAAGAAAACTGATGAAAATAAAGAGTTTTTTATAATGATGGATAAAATTTCTAAAAGGGAAAAATTGAAAATAGATTGTAAATTTATGACTTTGTTTTATAAAAAACTGCATAGAAAAAAAAGAAAACCTGAAAAAATATTAAGTGAAATTAATAAAGCCATAATGATTGAGAAAAATCAAGAAACATTTGGAATAAAAAAGGTAGAAACTAGAAAGGGCAAGGAAGAAGGAGTAGAAGTTTACAGTATTGCTGAAACATCTGTAAATTTTGAAAATAAGGATTTATTAAATAAAAAACTTTTGAAAAAATATATTCATTTGGATGAAACCGTTAAAATAAGGACATTAGTTTTAGTTGATGTGGAAGAGAATCAGATTTTAAAGTCATTTAATAAAGTAATGAAATTTTTTAATTTTTTGGAAGTAGTTAAGGTGGAACATTTAAATAATTTTAAGAAAGTTATCACAAAAAATAATACTGGTTACGAACAGGTGCTTATAATTTCCAATTCAAAATTTTTAAATACAATAAGAAATTTTTCAGATATTCCAATTTTTAATTTTGTACTAGGAAAAGAAAAGGGAACTTTACAAAGCAGAATAAATATTTTGAAACAGATGATATATTTACGTAGAATGATGTTTCAGTATTTGGAATTTAAAAAAGATAGAAAGATAATCCATAAGTAAATTTTGTTATGAAATAGTCGTTTGTGTGCTTAAACTCTATAAGTTATTTTTTTCACTATTTACGGCATTTGAACGGCTTTTTTTGTAAAAAAATTTTTTTAAAAATTTTAAAAATATATTTGCTTTTATGAAATTTTTGGGGTATAATAGGTGTAGAGTTAAGTTCAATATTATAATGATTACAAATAAACATATAACAAATATTAAAGATTGAAAGGATGTGTTGTTAAATAATGGACGCATGGAGAGGATTTAAAGAAGGAAATTGGAAAGACAACATTGATGTTACAGAATTTATCAGATTAAATTATACAGAATATTTAGGTGATGACAGCTTTTTGGAAGGACCGACTGAAGCAACTACTAAATTGTGGAAAGAGCTTTCTGAAAAATTTAAAGTAGAAAGAGAAAAAGGTATTTATGACGCTGAAACTAAAATACCTTCTCAAATAGATGCTTATGGAGCTGGATATATTGATAAAGATTTGGAAAAAATTGTAGGACTTCAAACTGATGCTCCACTAAAAAGAGCAATCTTCCCAAATGGTGGATTAAGAATGGTAAAAAACAGCTTGGAAGCTTTTGGTTATAAATTAGATCCAGAAACTGAAGAAATTTTTACTAAATACAGAAAAACTCACAATGATGGAGTTTTCTCAGCTTATACTGAACAAATAAGAAAAGCAAGACATACAGGAATTATTACAGGACTTCCAGATGCTTATGGTCGTGGAAGAATTATCGGAGATTACAGAAGAGTTGCTCTTTACGGAGTTGACAGATTGATAGCTGACAGAGAAGAACAATACAAAAATTTAGATCCAGCTGAAATGACTGAAGATGTAATTAGACTTAGAGAAGAAGTTTTTGAACAAGTTAAAGCATTAAAAGCATTAAAGAGAATGGCAGCAGCTTACGGATTTGATATTTCAGGACCAGCTACTAATGGTAAAGAAGCAGTACAATGGTTGTATTTTGCATACTTAGCCGCTACAAAAGATCAAAATGGAGCTGCAATGAGTATTGGAAGAACTTCTACATTCTTAGATATTTTCTTGGAAAGAGATTTACAGGAAGGAACTTTGACTGAAAAAGAAGCTCAAGAAATAATGGATCATTTTGTAATGAAATTAAGAATAATTAGATTCTTAAGAACACCTGAATATGATGCATTATTCTCAGGAGATCCAGTTTGGGTAACTGAATCAATTGGAGGAATGGGATTAGACGGAAGATCAATGGTTACAAAAAATTCATTTAGAATTTTACACACATTGTACAACATGGGAACTTCGCCTGAACCAAACTTAACAGTTTTATGGAGTGAAAAATTACCTGAAACTTGGAAAAAATTCTGTGCCAAAGTGTCAATTGATACTTCATCAGTACAATATGAAAATGACGACATTATGAGACCACAATTTGGGAATGACTACGGAATCGCATGTTGCGTATCTCCAATGACAATTGGACATCAAATGCAATTCTTTGGAGCGAGAGTAAACTTGCCAAAAGCATTATTATACGCAATTAACGGTGGTAAAGATGAAAAATCTAAGATTCAAGTTACACCAGTTGGACAATTTGAACCAATCAAAGGTGAATACTTGGAATTTGACGAAGTATGGGAAAAATTAGATAAAGTGTTAGACTGGTTAGCTTCAACTTATGTTAAAGCATTGAATATTATTCACTATATGCATGACAAATATTCTTATGAAGCATTAGAAATGTCATTGCACGACATTAATATCAGAAGAACAGAAGCATTTGGAATTGCTGGACTTTCAATTATTGCAGATTCACTTGCGGCTATTAAATATGGTAAAGTAAAAGTTGTAAGAGATGAAGAAGGAGATGCAGTTGACTACATCAATGAAAAAGATTATGTTCCATTCGGAAATAATGACGATGCAACTGACCAATTTGCAGTAGATATTACAAGAAGATTTATGAACAAATTGAGAACTCACAAAATGTATAGAGATGCAATCCCTACACAATCAGTATTAACTATTACTTCAAACGTTGTATACGGTAAGAAAACAGGAAATACACCTGATGGAAGAAGAGCTGGAGCACCATTTGGTCCAGGAGCAAACCCTATGCATGGAAGAGATACAAGAGGAGCTGTTGCTTCACTTGCTTCAGTAGCTAAAATCCCATTTGAAGATGCAAATGATGGAATTTCTTATACATTCGCAATTACACCAGAAACATTAGGTAAAAATGCAAATGAAAAACAAACTAACTTAGTTGGATTAATGGATGGATACTTCAATCAAACAGGACACCACTTAAATGTAAATGTATTCGGAAGAGATTTACTAGAAGATGCAATGGAACATCCTGAAAATTATCCACAATTAACAATCAGAGTTTCTGGATATGCAGTAAACTTTGTTAAATTGACTAGAGAACAACAATTAGATGTAATTAACAGAACAATTTCAAATAAAATGTAATTTTTGAAAGTTTAAAAATTTAAAATTTAAATTTAGCTGTTAAACAAATTCAATTTAAGCAAATTCAATAAATTGTTAAAATATGAAAAATGTCGCATAGTTTCATAAAAATATGAGTTATGCGGCATTATTTTCTATTATTTGAATATATATCCTATTAAAAAAATAGAAAATATGTTTTATTTATTTTCTGGCAAGAGGTTAAGACCCCTTGTTAAATAGAATTTATAATAAATTCATTACTCTAGCGGGAAATAATAGTATAAATTTTATATTGAATTTATATTAAAAAAGTAAGAGAGAAAGAGAGAAAATTAATATGGAAGTAAAAGGATACATACATTCATTTGAATCTTTTGGGACAAAAGATGGACCAGGAATTAGATTTGTGCTGTTTTTACAGGGATGTCCTCTTAGATGTTTATATTGTCATAATGTAGATACTTGGGAAATTAAGGATAAAAAAATGGTAATGACAGCACAGGAAGTTATGAAGGAAATTTTAAAAGTGAAGGGATTTATAAAAACTGGCGGAGTTACTGTGTCTGGTGGAGAACCTTTGATGCAGCCTGAATTTCTGATGGAATTGTTTAAACTTTGCCGTGAAAATAAGATTCATACGGCACTTGACACATCTGGATATATTTTTAATGAAAAGGCGAAAAAAGTGTTGGAGCTTGTGGATATGGTGCTTCTCGATATTAAGCACATAAATCCTGAAAAATATAAAATATTGACTTCGGTTGAACTTGACAATACGTTAAAATTTGCAAAATATTTAGATGAAATCAATAAACCTGTTTGGTTAAGATATGTGTTAGTTCCAGGATATTCTGATGATGAAAAAGATTTACACGACTGGGCTAAGTTTACTTCACAGTTGAAAAATGTGGAAAGAGTAGACATTTTGCCATTTCACCAAATGGGGCAGTATAAATGGGAAAAGGTTGGAAAAGAATATAAATTAAAAGATACACCGACACCAACGAGAGAATTAGTTGAAAAAGCTGAAGGAATTTTTAAGTCTTATGGGTTAAAATTGCTAGGTAAATAAAATTAAGGGAATTGGTTCTAGTTTTATTAGAATCAGTTCCCTTTTGGTATTTATTTATTTTCACTTATTTGTTCAATTCTATAATTTAATTCGTCAAAATCAATAATTTTAGCTTGTCTGTGTATCTCTCTGCCTTCATAAAATAGAATAACTACTGGGACTGAAAATAGACTTAATTGTCCAACAGCTTCAGGAATTTCAGAGGCTTCGATATGATAAGCGGTAAAATTTTTCTCATTAACAATTTTCTCAACTTTTGGCATATCAGAGTGACAAACGCTGCAATTATTCATTGAAACGTATAATAAAAAATATTCTTCTTCTTTTATTTTATTAAGTATTTGTTCATAATTTTCAAGTTTTTTCATACAATTTCTCCTTTTCTATTTTTTAAATTTTAATGAATAAATTATATTTTTTGCTTGCCCCAACTCGTCGACTTGAGCGATTCCAACACCAATGACTTTAGATTTAAAAGGTTTAAAATCATATTTTGAAGTAAATGCGTCTATTTTGGATGGATCTTCTGGAGTAAGTAAAGTTATGTGGGGATCAAAACTTGTAAACACATTTGGAGAACCATACAAATTGAATGATTTTACTTTTTCAGGAATAGATTTTGCCCAGTCTGGAACTTTTGCATCCTTTGCACGATACTTATTCAAGCTGACTGTTATTTCATCCGCAAGCTGCTGTATAGCTTCATTGTTTTGAGCATCAAGCATAAACCAGTTTCCGCCAGTTTTTCTTAATCTGTAAAATTCTATATCAAAAGGCTTTGTCTGATTTGCGATTTTATTGACAGTATTTTTTATTGTTTTTAATGCTTCAGGTTTGTATTCTGTAAGATAAAGTGTCAGATGGACTGCATATCCTTTTGAATAAAGGCTTTCAATTCCTGCCTCTTTAAGTCCCTTTGAGATATTTTCCACATTTCTGGTTGCATTATTATCCATAATTACAAAAACGTTGTAATTTACATTGGAAAAAGTGTTCAGGCAAAACATTAAAAAAATTGAAAAAAATATCTTTTTCATAATAAAACCTCCTAAATTTTTTGTTTTAGATTACTTTTGCTACAATTATACCTTGAAATATTTTAAAAACAAGGTTTAAAAAGTATTCCACATTTAATTTAGCTATTTTTCCGCACATTTACTTTATTTATTTGTAAGATTATCCAAAAATTCATAAAGAAGATTATTCATCTCATTATAATCGTTATTACGGATTGTTTGAGGTGATTGGACAAATGGTAAAGTTTGGCTTTTCTTTTCAAGATCTTTATCTGAATCAATTAATAATTCTGCCACTTTTTTTGTAAATTCAGGATGGCATTGAAAGCCGTAGTGCTTTTCGCTATATTTTATAATTTGTCGTGGACATCCTTTACTTTTTGCTAAAACTTTTGCTGTGTCAGGAAGTCCTGGCATATCGCTGTGCCAATGTCCTGTTATCGTTTGTTTTCCAAAATGCTTAATATTTTTATCTTCTAGTCCATCTTCAGTTAATTCAATCGGAAAATTTCCAATTTCGCAAGAAGGACTTTTTTCTGTAGTTTCACCGTAGGCTTCTCCTAGAAGCTGAGCTCCAAGACATGCTCCAACTATGTATTTATCAGCTTTTATAGCTTTCTTAATCAAATCAATTTCAGCTTTTGGGTCAAAATAAGGAAACTCGCTATTATCTCCAATTGGACTTTGAGGACCTCCCATTACTATTAAAAAATCAAATGAATCCACATTTTCAGGTAACTTTTCATCTTGATAGACTTTTGTCATTGTGACATCGTGTCCAGAAAGCGCTGCCCAGGCAAGATAAGCTCCTGGAACTTCAAATGTTTCGTGTAATATAAAGTGTATTTTCATTGTTGTACTTCCTTAGGTTCTAGATTTTTAGTAAAATCACTTTAAAACTAACTTTTTTGAATTTTACTAATAGTTAAGTTTAATATTAAAGAGATTAGGTATATTATATAATTTTTATAAAAAAAATTCAAGAAAAGGAACTATTTTTTCATAGTTGCAATTATTTTTTAAATATGCTATAATTAAAATGATAAAAATACATTAATTAAAAAACAAAAAATAAAATAAAATGGAGGAAAAATTAAAATGGCAAAAGCTAAATTCGAGAGAAGTAAACCACACGTAAACATAGGAACAATCGGTCACGTTGACCACGGTAAAACAACAACAACAGCAGCAATTTCAAAAGTATTAGCTGAAAAAGGGTTAGCTGAAAAAGTTGATTTTGAAAACATTGACCAAGCTCCTGAAGAAAGAGAAAGAGGAATTACAATTAACACAGCTCACATTGAGTATGAAACAGAAAAAAGACACTACGCTCACGTAGACTGTCCAGGACATGCTGACTATGTAAAAAATATGATTACAGGAGCAGCTCAAATGGATGGAGCTATCTTAGTAGTATCAGCAGCAGATGGTCCAATGCCTCAAACAAGAGAACACATCTTGTTGGCAAGACAAGTAGGTGTACCTTACATCGTAGTATACTTGAATAAAGTAGATATGGTAGATGACGAAGAATTATTAGAATTAGTAGAAATGGAAGTAAGAGAATTATTAAACGAATACGGATTCCCAGGAGATGACGTACCAGTAATCAAAGGATCTTCATTAGGAGCATTAAATGGAGAACAAAAATGGATAGATGCAATTGTAGAATTGATGGATGCAGTGGATGAATATATTCCAACACCAGAAAGACCAATTGACCAACCATTCTTGATGCCAATTGAAGATGTATTCACAATTACAGGAAGAGGAACAGTAGTAACAGGAAGAGTAGAAAGAGGAGTAGTAAAAGTTGGAGAAGAAGTAGAAATCGTAGGAATTAAACCAACTTCAAAAACTACAGTAACAGGAGTAGAAATGTTCAGAAAATTATTGGATTCAGGACAAGCTGGAGATAATATAGGAGCATTACTAAGAGGAACTAAGAAAGAAGAAGTGGAAAGAGGACAAGTACTTGCTAAACCAGGAACAATCACTCCACATACAGGATTTAAATCAGAAGTATACGTATTGACAAAAGATGAAGGAGGAAGACATACTCCATTCTTTACAGGATACAAACCACAATTCTATTTCAGAACAACTGATATTACAGGAGAAGTAAACTTACCAGAAGGAGTAGAAATGGTAATGCCTGGAGATAACATTGAAATGACAGTAGAATTAATTCACCCAATTGCAATGGAAGAAGGATTAAGATTTGCGATTAGAGAAGGTGGAAGAACAGTAGCTTCAGGAGTAGTTGCAACTATTACTAAATAGTTTTCTGTAAAACTTTTTTAACAATATCTAGCAAGAAGTCTCTCTCTTCTACAAGAGGGAGATGAATTGCAGAACATAACTTGAAATAATAATTATTATATGGTATAATACTCGCATATCAGGGCAGGGACTGCCCGAAGAGCTTGGTAAATATATTTGGCTAACAGAAGCAGATACTTCCCAAGAAGCTCCCACTTCTAAAAGCGGGAGCAGTTCACAGGTTGAAATAAGTATTTTATATTGTTTGATGAAATTTTTAATAAAATAAGATATTTATAATAAAAGTATAATAAATGATAGCACTTAATTAAATTATTAAAAATTTTTTTGGATTTGTTTATAGTGCTATTGTTTTTTTTGGTATTATTAAGTTATACTAATCATGAGATTTATTAAGTGTGTTAGAACACTCGTGGCTTTAGCCATGAGAGGAATAACACCAACATTGAAAATGTTGCTTTAAAATTTGCAATATTAATAATTTTGAGTGTAATATATTTGGGTTTAAAATATAATATATAGATAAAAAGTAGCAGTGTAGACATAATGTCTTATCTAGTAGCGGCTATTGTGGACTAGCCAAAAAGAATAAGAATTTTAAAATCAAACTTCGTTAGAAGATAACTTACTTTTTCAGTTATCTTATGAAGCTTTCGACTTTTAGTCGTGAGTAGTTCACTAATTAAAATGCCTTTTTTTATATATTCCATTTAATAAGGGATGGCTGCAAAACATCATAAATATTAAGTTTTACTGTATTTAAAGCAAATTATTCTTAAAAAGATTGAAAAGATATTGCTAAATCTCAATCAACTTTCTCATATTTTTATGATATTTATGTCTTCAACATCAATAAATATGGCATTTAAACTTATCCCTTGATTATTGGAATATATAATTTTTTTTAAAAAAACTTTACAAATTCATATTATTATGATAAAATTAACTGTGAATTGTTAAGATATATTTGTTAAATTATTTTTAGGAGGAAAAAAACAATGAAAAAATTATTAGGAGTATTAGCATTAGTTTTAAGCGTATCTAGTTTAGCAATGGCTGATCAAGATACAGTAAAAGAAATTCATTTCTCTAGCGAGTTTAGACAAAGTTATACAGACAAAAAGACAAATACAGGAAATGGATTAGGAATCGCAGGATTCAAAGGACAAAACAAAGAAAAAACTAGATGGAGAAATGTTCTTGGTGGAGATTTGAATTTAGTAGATGAAGGAAATTTAGGATTAAGATTTGAATTCCAAAATGATCAAGATAGAGTAAAAAATGATTTTGATTACCAAAACAAAAAATTAGTAACAAATGGAGTTTATGACAAATCTCAAACTTGGGAAAATGACATTGCATTATACAAAGATGTTAAATTAGGTTCTTGGACTGCTAAATGGGATTTAGGATGGAAATACAAATCTACTAATGGAAATGGTAGATATGCAGGACACAGAGGAACATCAAATGAAATTTATGTAGGACCAGAATTTGGAATTGATTTCTTCGGTCATCACTTTGATGGAAAAGCTCAATTTGTATACTTCGATCAATCAGGAGAAAAAGACGGAGATAATGCATGGTCAGGAAGCGACTTTATAAATGGTAAAACAAGCGGTGTTGGAGGTAACTTTGACTTAGCAACTAATGGTAAAGTTTTCGATAATAGAGCAGGAAACTTAAACTATTATGTTACATTGAATAACCACTTAAGAGATGCAAAAGGTAAATTAGTTGAAACTGGAAAAGATGCTAAATCTACTGTATATTTAGACTATGTAACTGGAGTAACTTATAAAACACCTGAATTGGCAGGATTCTACGGATTAATTAATACAGAAAATGAATGGGAAAAACAAACTGCTAGACACGGATTTAAAAACAATTTCTCAGTATGGACTGGATTAGGATATAAAACAGGAATTGATTTGTCAGTAGGAACATTAACATTAAACCCTGAAGTTAAATACAGAGTTGTTAATAAAGAAACTGTTAAAGGTGTATACGATGACGGACGTTACTCAAGTACTGATAAATACACAAGAGAATACAACGAATTAAGAGCAGGATTAAACGTTGGTTTAGAAGTTAAATAGTTTATTTAATTTAAATAGATTCATATATAAAAGGGATGGAAAAATTATTCCGTCTCTTTTTATATATTAGACTTGTTCGGAAACTATGTTTATTTAGAATTTAATAAAATAAATATTCTGAAGCAAGGTGTATTGATTCCTTGTTAAATAAAAAAATTAAGTTGTCGAACAGATCTATTAAAAAAAATAGTTTGTATAATTGAACTTATCTAAAATTGAACCGATGAAAATTATATAAATCTAGGATTTGAGTAAAATAGTTATAGTTTTTGAATTTGATCTTAGATAAGTTTTGCTATGCTATTTACATTTAAAAAGTAAAAATTATATTTTAGCCATTTTAAAACAAAATTAGGATTAATTTATTAAAAAAATTTATAGTATTCGTTATTTAAGTGAGTTTAGCATTAAATAAAATCAAAAAGATTTCAAATTTAGTAAAAATATCAAAAAAAGTTTTAAAATAAGTTGACAAAATTGAAAAAATATATTATAATAATTGAGTAATTTGAAAATTAGCCCGAGTGGTGAAATTGGTAGACGCAACGGACTCAAAATCCGTCGATTTTATATCGTGCCGGTTCGACTCCGGCCTCGGGCACCAATAATATAATTAAATTTTTTCATAATGAATTGCACTCTACACTTTTAGAGTGTTTTTTATTTATTATTATATAAAAAAAGAGAATATTAAATAGTGAATTAATAGAAAATGTGTCGAAATTTTATTTCTAATGCTATTTCTCAATAAAATAATAAATTTGTTATATCTACTATGCAAGGGATCAAGACCTCTTGTCAGGAAATAAATAAAATATAATTTCTATTTTTTAAATGGGATTTAGTATAAATTAAATTTTAAAAGCATTTTTACTAAAATAATTTGTAAACTTCTTTATTATTTGGGATATTAAGGGAAACTAATAATAAAAATTTCTTGAAATTCTAAAATAAAAATGATACCATTATGACAAGAGAAAATAGTCTTGAAAATGTAGATTTTGGCTTGGATAGTTATTGGAAAGCTGTTTGAGTGGAAAGATATATCATATTTGCGGCAATTCAAAAGCTATTCAGAAAAATCATAAAAACTAGAAAAGAACTGAAATTTGGAGGGAAAAAGTGGAAAAAAGAGCGACAATAATAACTTATGGTTGTCAGATGAACGTAAATGAAAGTGCAAAAATGAAACAGATGTTGCAGACAATGGGATACAGTATGACTGAAGATATTGAAAATACGGATTTGGTGTTTTTGAATACTTGTACGGTTAGAGAAGGCGCTGCTGTTAAGGTGTATGGAAAACTTGGAGATTTGAAGAGAATTAAGGAAGAAAAAGATGGGAAAATGATTATTGGAGTTACGGGGTGTTTAGCTCAAGAAGTGAGAGATGAGTTTATTAAAAAGACGCCTTATGTTGACTTGGTGCTTGGAAATCAGAATATTGGGAGAATTCCTGATCTTCTGGAAAGAATTGAATCTGGGGAAGAAACGCATATTGTTATGGTAGAGGATGAAGATGAATTACCGACTAGAGTAGATGCGGACTTTGGAGATGATATTGTAGCTTCCATTTCGATAACTTATGGATGCAATAATTACTGTACTTTCTGTATTGTGCCTTATGTGCGTGGAATGGAGCGTTCTGTGCCACTTAATGAAGTTGTGAGGGATGTTGAGCAGTATACTAAAAAAGGATATAAGGAAATATTGTTTTTGGGGCAAAATGTAAATTCATACGGAAGTGATTTTGCAAACGGGCAAGATAATTTTGCTGAACTTTTGGAGCAAAGTGCAAATGTGGAAGGAGATTTCTGGATAAAATATGTGTCACCACATCCAAAGGACTTTAGCGATGAAGTAATCGATACGATTGCAAGAAATCCTAAAATAGCTAGAATGTTACATCTGCCATTACAATCAGGATCTACAAAAATTTTGAATGCAATGAACAGAGGATATACAAAGGAGGAATTTATTGCGCTTGCTAGGAAAATTAAGGAAAAAGTGCCTGATATTGGACTTACAACTGATATTATTGTAGGATTTCCAGGAGAAACAGATGAAGACTTTCAAGATACGATGGATGTTGTAAATGAAGTTGGATTTGAAAATGCATTTATGTTTATGTATTCTAAGAGAAGCGGGACTCCTGCAGCTATAATGGAAGGGCAAGTTGATGAGCATACTAAAAATGAAAGATTGCAGCAGCTTATGAGACTGCAAAATATGAAGGCAAAGGAAGAAAGTCAAAAATATTTAGGGAAAATTGTAAAAGTTTTAGTTGAAGGACCTAGTAAAAAGAATCCTGAAATGTTGACTGGAAGAAGTTCTACGCATAAAATAGTTTTATTTAAAAGCGATAGAAAGGATTTGAAGGGGAAATTTGTAAATACAAGAATTTATGATGCTAAAACATGGACATTATATGGAGAGCTGGTGGAGGAATAGATGATAAAAAAAGAAAAGGAAATTGAGGCTGAAAAGTTACTGGAAGAGCAGGCAGAAACGGTAAAACCTAGAAGAGGACGGCCAAGAAAAGTTGAGGTAGATAAATCATTGGAAAATACAGAATTATCTGAAGAAAAAAAGCAAAAACATGATGAAGAAGATTCAAGTAAAAAAACTGCCTTTGAAAATTCAAATTATGAAGAAAAAATGATAAAGGATATTCTTTCTGAAAATGTAACTAAATTGAAAAGAATGGCAAAAGAATATAAAATTGAAGGTTTTTCAGGAATGTCAAAACTTGAACTTATAAATGCTATTTTAATTAAAAAAGGTGAGGAAAGAGGGAAAACCTATGGATTTGGGAAACTGGATGTAATAGGTGATGGAAATTATGGATTTTTGAGAAATACGTCAATTGGACCTGATGTATATGTGTCGATTTCTCAAATAAAGAGATTTTTTTTAAGAAATGAAGATATTGTATTTGGAGAATTAAGAATTCCGATTGGAACAGAGAAAAATTATGGGATTTTGAAGGTTTTGCTTGTAAATGGGGATTTGCCTGAAAAATCGCTGGAACGTCCGTATTTTGATGATTTAGTGCCATCTTATCCAGATGAAAAGTTAAATTTGGGAGGTGGAGAAATTTCATCTAGAATTATAGACCTTGTTTCGCCTATTGGGAAAGGGCAGAGAGGGCTTATAGTTGCTCCGCCAAAGGCTGGGAAAACTGTGCTTCTTTCAACACTTGCAAATGATGTTATAAAATATAATCCAGAAATTGATGTCTGGATACTGCTAATTGATGAACGGCCTGAGGAAGTTACGGATATTAAGGAAAATGTGAAGGATGCGGAAGTTTATTCGGCGACTTTTGATGAAGATCCAAGAGTTCATACGGAAGTTACGGAAAATGTGCTTCAGATGGCAAAAAGACAAGTGGAACGTGGAAAAGATATTTTAATTCTTATGGACAGCTTGACAAGGCTTGCACGTTCGTATAACATTACTATTCCATCAAGCGGGAAGTTAATTTCAGGTGGAATTGACCCAAATGCGCTTTATTATCCAAAGAGATTTTTAGGAGCTGCAAGAAATATAAAAAATGGTGGAAGTTTAACAATTATTGCAACGGCTCTTGTTGAAACTGGAAGCAGAATGGATGAAGTGATTTTTGAGGAATTTAAAGGGACAGGAAATATGGAAATCATTTTAAGCAGAACACTTGAGCAGTTGAGAATATTTCCAGCGATTGATGTGTTAAAAAGTGGAACAAGACGTGAGGAGCTTTTAATTCCAAGGAAGAATTTGGAAAAAATATGGAAATTGCGAAGAGAATTAAGTGAAATGTCTGAAGTTGAAGGAACAAGAAATTTAATTGAGCTTATAAAGAAATATAAAAACAATGATGAATTATTGGAAGATTTATATAAAACGAAAAAAATAAATAAATAGAAAATAGAAGGTGAATAAAAATGCTTGGAAATGTAAAAAATGAAGCTGGATTGCTATTTAACAAAAGAAATTTTAAATTGGTAAAAAAAGTTTTGAAAAAAGATGAAAAAATTGCTAAACATAATCATGAAAATGAAGAAATTATTTTTACAGTTTTGAAGGGAAAAATGGAAATATTTTTAAATGAAACTGAAAAACATATTTTAGTTCCAGGAGATATTTTGCATTTTGATGGAGTAAATTTTATTAATGGTGCTGCTTTGGAGGATTCTGAAGTTAGTGTTACATTGATAAAAAAATAGGAGCATTAAAAAAGGCTGTATTTCATAAATTAATTTTATGAGGCAGCCATTTTTTTTATTTTTATCAAAATTTTTAGTTAAAAGATATTTTTAAATAATTTTCAATATTTATATCAGTTAATCTAAATTGCTCGTTTAAAAGGATTGCAATATTTTTAGAAGTAAATACTGGAGTTTATATTGCATTTTTTAGATTTTTATGAATTATTTTATTTTTACTTGAAATTAAATTTAATGTGGATATCAGAATATAAAGATATACTAGATACGGCATAGCTCCTATCTTATGGATTCCAGCAAAAATAATTGCAAAAGCAAAAATTCCAAGAGTAAGTAAAATCATTTTTCCAGAGTTTTTTAACATTTCTTCCTTTACAGCGTAACCAAATACTGCAGGTCGAAAAACTTTGTTTATAATTCGTGCAAAAGGATTTAATATTAACAGAACATAAGATAATATTTCATTTTTTATTCCAAATATTGATAAAAGCCCAATTACAAGTCCTAACATTATTCCGTAGTATATTTTTCCTGGTGCAGATGATGGGCTTGTTGGCATATCTGTTGCCATAAAGATTCCTGTTAATAATAATCTGCCAGTTGAAACATTGCTTTTTAGAAATATTGTAACTAGAAAAAATGTTACAAACAGGCTTACTGGAATATGCCATGAAATACGATTTTTTAGCAGCAGATATAATCCTCCTAAAATTAAGGCAAATGCCGAATAAGATCCAACAGATCCTGAGGGTGTTAATAGTAATCCGTCTAGATAGTTTGAAAACATAGAATTATTAAATCCTGTAAAAAATTTTATTCCAGATGACTGCAATAATTCTTGACTGAACCAGATTGTTCCAGAAGACATTGCAGATGAAAAAAATACAGTCATAAATTCCCAACCTATTACAGCAGGATTAAAAATGTTTTTTCCGATTCCTCCATAAATCAATTTTCCAAAAATGACTGCCATGCAGGCTCCAAAAATAACGATAGGCAATGGAGTCAACGGGGCAAGTGTCATAGCCAGAAGGATACCTGTTATAACTGCTGATAAGTCATGAACAGAATTATTGTCATTCAGGAAATATTTTGAAAAAAGTTTTTCAGTTACAACAGCGGATAAAACGGAAAATGCTATTAAAAGAAGCGCTCTCGTTCCGTAAACTAAAGCTGAGGCGATGATAGCCGGAAATAATGATATAATTACATCTTTCATAATGTCTCTTACTTCAATTTCAGTTCTTATATATGGAGTAAAAGATAGTTTTTTTAATTTTCTTTTTTTAAAAAAACTTTTTATTATTTTTTTTCTTTTAATTTCTTTATCACTTTCTGGAACTTCTTTTTTAGAAAATATTTTTTTTATATCAATCTTATCTTTTTTTATTTCTTTTTCTTTTATTTTTTTTACTTTTTCAAGTTTTCCAGTATTATTCAAATTTTTTACTTTATTATTATTTTTATTTGTTTCAGAATTTTGAGAGTAATTATTTTGTAATTTTTCAGTTTTTGGAAGGCTGTGAACTGTAGAATTTAAAAGCATGTCATCATTGTCTAAAAGTTCATTTTTACTGTTATCTTTTTTTCTGCCTAATATTTCTTCCATTAACGATTTTTCGTTATTTTTCATTATTTTTTACCTCCAATTCCGACAAGATTAATTTTCCAGTTTTTATGCTTTCCATCAAAGGAACTCTTGAAGGGCATACAAATTCACAAGCCCCACATTCAATACAGTTTTGAATATTAGCTGTTGCCATTTTTTCATATTTTCCATTTTTATAGTAATCTGCAAATTCAAAAGGCATTAGGTTCATTGGGCAGGCTTCCACACAATATCCGCAAGAAATGCAGCTTTTACGCTCAATTTCTTCCGTGTCTAAAAATAATATTCCAGAAGTTCCCTTTACTGTCGGCACTCTAGAATCAAAAATTTCTGTTCCCATCATTGGTCCGCCAAAAATTACCTTGTCTTCGTTAGTAATTTTTAATTCCCGCACAATATGGTAAACTGGAGTTCCAAATTTTAATCTGTAGTTTCCAATATTTTTAGCTTTTTCTCCAGAAATTGTCACAATTCTTTCAGTTAACGGCTTTCCTTCAAAAAAAGCATCATAAATAGCCTTGACTGTACTTACATTGCTTACAATTACTCCCTTTTCAAGCGGAAGTTCCCCTTTTTTAACTTTTTTTCCAGTAATTGTGTTTATTAATTGCAGTTCACTTCCTTGAGGATAAATTACAGGAAGTAGTTCTATTTTTATTTTAAATTCTTCTTCATCCTGTACTTTTTCAAATATTTCAATTAATTCTTTATTCTCTTCTTCAATTCCAATAACAATCTCCTTTGGATTTAATAATTTCTGTATAACCTTTAAGCCACGTAAAATCTCTTTTGTAAAGTTTTTCATGACAGAATAGTCAGAAGTTAAATAAGGTTCGCATTCAGCGCCATTTATTATAAAAGTTTCTACTTTTCTGAATTTTATATCATATTTTACATGTGTAGGGAACTGCGCTCCTCCAAGTCCAACTATTCCTGCTTCCTTGATTATTTTAAAAATTTCATCTTTTTTTATTGATTTCAAGTCACGAAGCTCTCTTTTTGTCAAATCCGCTTCCTTGTTCTGAAAATCATTTGCAATAATAATTGTTTTTATCTTTTTTCCATTTGCGATGAAATGATCGACAACGTCAACAACATCTCCAGAAATTGGTGAATGAATATTGGCTGAAATACTTCCTGAAGCATCTCCGATTTTTTCATATTTTTTTACATAGTCTCCAATTTCTACTATTGGAATTGACGGGCTTCCTATATGCTGTGAAAGAGGTATATAAAAAAGGCTTGAATCCTTAATTTCCTTTATTTCAGTATTTTTTGTGAGAGGTTTCATTGGCTGGCGTTCTTTTTTCATATTTTTTTTTGCTTCTTTTTCATTTTCATCAATATCTTTGCTGAAAAGTATATTTGCTATTCGTTTAAAACTTATTCTTCTAAGCATTTCTATCTCCATTTTTATTTGTTAATTTTAATTTTTTTTTATACTCAAGACCTTGGGATCTGACTGAGTTTAAGCAGAATAGTTATAATTTTTTAGTTCAGTCTTATTTTAGTCGGGCAAAAATCTTTTCTGAAGGCAGTAAAAAAATTAGATTAGCCTATAATCAGAAAACAAGGGGTTTTTGCCCCTCGTTCTTGAACTGATTATTGAAATTTTAATTATTTCCTGTCATAAGTTCATCTATCAGATCTTTTACATGCACAAGCTCTTTTAATCTCCATCCATTAGCTCCTGAGAAAAATAATCCGCTTTGAAGTCTACCTAGATAAGCATCTCCTAAACTGTCGGCAATACAGTATCCCACTCTGTTTGCTCCTTTTCCACGTTCACAAGGAAATACGCAGTTGCTTATACATTGAATTTTTTTCTCACCAGGTTCTAATGTTTTGATTAAATTTGTTTTTACTGCACGTCCAGGATAACCAACTGGAGAACTTACGATTACAATGTCTTCTTCCTTTGCCTCAAGCAATACCTGTTTTAAAACATCGCTTGCATCACATTCGTAAGTACCGATAAATCTTGTTCCCATTTGAACGGCATCTGCTCCAAGAGCCATAATATTTTTTATATCATTATTGTCCCATATTCCACCTGCTGCAATAATAGGAAAATCTCCCCATTTATCACGTTCTTCCTTTATTGGAGGCACGATTGCTTCCAGCTGATGTTCAGGAGCGAATAGCTCTTCATATTTTGCACCTTGGTGTCCTCCACTTTTTGGACCTTCTACAATTACTGCCCCTGGCATTTTTCCAGCAGCCTTCCATTTTTTACAAATTATTTTTAATGCTCTGGCTGATGAAACTATCGGAACAATCTCCACGTCTGGATAATCTTTTACAAGCTTTGGAAGTTCCAGCGGAAGTCCAGCTCCTGTAACAATAATATTTGCTCCAGCCTCAAGCGCATCATTTACAACTCTTGCATAATCATTTATCGCATGAAGAATGTTGCAGGCAAGCGGTCTGTCTCCGCAAATTTTTCTTGCATTTTTAAATATTTCAAAAAGCGCTTCACGATTGTAGGCATTTTCTGTTCCAAGAGGACGTCCTTTTACAGCCTTTTTCACAAATTTCATATTTTGGTAATATCCAGTGCAGATGGCGCTTATTGTTCCAAGACATCCATTTTTTGCTACATTTCCAGCAAGTCTGTCCCAGCTGATTCCAACTCCCATTCCACCTTGAACAATTGGTTTTTCAATAAAATATTTTCCTATTTTAATTCCCTTTAATTCGATTTTTTTATTTTCATTTATTTTTTCTTCATTTAAATTTACAGAATTTTCTTTTTTTATTTCTGATATTTTATTCACTTTGATTCCCTCCAGTTTTTTTTATTTTTATTAGTAGCTGTTTTTAATAAAAATCGTATGGAGGAGCTCTGCAAATTTTTGTGTTTGAACTTATTGAAGTATAATTTAAAAGAATATAGAAAAATAAATATAGTTTTTGTAAAATCTCTAATATTTTTTTTATTCTTTCAATTATTTTATCTCTAATATCATTTTCAATAAAATTTTTATATCCATTGGCACAAAGCCTCTCAAATTTTTCAACGAGCTTTTTTAAATCGACATTTTCCAAAAAGGATAAGTCAATGCCTGAATTGGAAATGTATTTATCCAAAGCCTTTAGAAATACATCGCTTTTGCTAATAACAATATTTTTATTTTTTTTATATAATAAAGCAACGTTTTCAATATTTAAAAAATTTATTTTAGAAAAAGTACCAAAGTAATCTTTTTTTGCTATTTGCTCAAAAAGATTTGATATAACCGACTGTACAACCTTTGAGAGTTTTTTTAGCCGAAATTTTTCAAACATAAAACCTCCTTTATTATTTATTTTAGTCATTTGTAAAAGTTTAAAAATCTGATAAACATAGTATTTTTATGCTTGATTTTCTTGTTATTCTCCATTCATTGATAAGGAATCTCGCCTCCTTGTGATATAAATACTGCTGTTATTCAATCGTTACCGCTTTTATTTCTGCAATCGCCTATATTTGGTTATTTTGATACAAGAAAATTTAGTTATACAACACATGTTATTTTAATTATATAATGTTTTTGTAATTTTTACAATTAAATATTTTTATTTTGTTAATCAAAGTATTTTAAAAATAGATAGAATAACAGTAAAAATAAATAAAAGAATAAAAAAATATTAATAATTTTATAGAAAATAAATAATTTTTGAAATGCCGTCGACAGAGTAAAAAATATAGGGGCAAATAAATTTAATCAAATTTTTAATTAACAAAAAAGAGGAAACCAGTTACAATATAATCCCTCAATCCTATTGAAAGGTGGTTTCCTCTATGATTAGAATATCAGATTTTTATTCAATTGTAAAGACTTTTTTTAAAAATATTTTTTCCTTCAAACTTTCGTTTGAGCAACAATTTAAACTATTTATCATAAAGGCTTTTGAAATACTGTTTAGAGTTTATGTTAAAAAAGTTGATGACAACTTTTTTTATTCCAATGAAAGAAAGAATAGATTTAAAAGTAAAGGGTTTGTCAAAAGAACTGTCACTACTGCTTTTGGATATGTAACTTTTGAACGTCGAAAATATGTAGATAAGAAAACAGGCGTTTACTACTACATTGATGAAAAAATTGGACTTAAACGGTACAGACGGCTTTCTGAGGAGCTGATTTTTACCATACTTTTTGAATATCAGCATACTGCAGCTTCATTTGTTGCAAAGACTTATGCTGTTTCAAAAGCTACCGTGTATAATCTTGTCAATTCTTTTGAAATGCCAAAACTTGATATTGGAAGGTTTGAAAAGGATGATGATTCGCCAGTATATATGGAAATTGATGAAGACCATATGAAATGCAGAAGAAGCAGAAATACATATATGAGGATGGTTGCTATACATCGTGGAATTGAGAAAGTCTGCAAGGACAGGAACAAGCTCATTGACAAGCATACAGTAATGTTCCCTACATCTGTATCGCTTGAGGAAGTGTCGGAGTATGTGCTTAACTATCTTGAAAAAAGATACAGTATGGATAAGAAAAAACTGATTGTGAACTCTGATGGCGGAAAATGGATAGACAGCTTCGTAGGAGAGCTTAGAATTTACAAGCCGGTACATATTTATGACAAGTTTCATCTGGTAAAAGCCATAGGCGAGATTTCCAAAAGGGATAAGGAAATATCAAAAAACCTTTACAAATGGCTTGAGAAAGATAATTTTACAGAACTTGAAAACTTTTATGAAACTTTTAAGGAAAAAGAAAATATAAGCCAGAGAAGAAAAGATCAAATGAAGATGCTGCTTAACCAGTATGAGAAGATAAGAAGAATCTATACAGAAAAAGATTACATAGGGTCAAGGACAGAAGCTCTTGTATCCCATGAATGCTCAAGATTCCTTTCAAGCAGACCAAAAGCCTTTTCAAGAAAAAGGATAAAGAGAAGAGCAATGTACCAAACTTTCTTTGCAAACTATGGCAAGGACAGGGACAAGGCTCACAAACTGTATTTTAATGGGACAAGAGTGGGTTCAATGGAAAAAGTAATAGAAACAAGTTGTTTGCCAGATATCATTAGCGAAGCAGGAAAAGGGACAAACATTCCATATTTAAGAGGAGGAGAAAGTTTGATAAGGGAAGCTCTGAAGGAAATATCACAAAGCAGAATGATTTAAAAAAGACAGCCCAAAATTTTTATTATGTTATTTTGGCTGCCCCTATATTTTTTACTCTGTCAAATGCCGTCAAAAAATTGCAATCTTGAAAATTTTAGAGTATAATATATTTTGGAATATTAGGGTTACTATAGATAAAAAATGTGAGATAAAGAAACGAAAAATTGTAAAAGTAAATTGTATAAACTTTTACATAAAATTAAAATAAAGAGAAATTATAGGAGGTTTTATGGTTGCAACAATACAAGTTAATAAGCAAAGTATAAAGCGGCTGCTGGAAAGCGGAAAAGAACAGATGTTTTTAATACCTGAATATCAAAGACCATATTCCTGGACTGAAAATGAAACTAAGACGTTATTTTATGATCTTTTGGAGTTTACAGAAAGTGAGTCGAAAAAAAATAGTGAAGTAGAAGGGACATATTTTTTAGGAAGCATTGTTTCTTATGAAAATGAAGAGGGGGAACAGGAAATTATTGATGGACAGCAGAGAATAACTTCCTTATTTTTACTTCTTCGTGCCATTTATACAAAATTGATTTCTTATGAAGAAAAAACCATTGAACAGGAAAATTTTATAAGACAGATTCAGCCTGCACTTTGGAAACAGGAAAAGCTGACTGGAGAAGTTGATTATAAAAGCGTGCTGATTACATCAAGAGTTATAGATAATGAAGGGAATAAAATTTTACAGGATATTTTAGAAACAGGAATTGCCGATCACAAGAGAAAAGACAATTATTCTAAAAATTATATTTTATTCCAGAGATTATTTGACAAACTTAGTGAATTAAGTCCGACTCTAATGCTGGAATTTATTTATTACACTTTAAATAAAGTAGTAGTTTTTCCAATAAAAACAGATTCTCAGGATGATGCCTTAAGCGTGTTTTCCACTTTGAATGACAGAGGTCTGCCTTTGTCTGAAGCGGATATATTTAAGGCAAAAATGTATAACAGAATAAAAAAGGAATATAAGAAAATGTTCATTAAGCAATGGAAAAACTTAAGTGAACGGGCAACTTATGCCAGAGAAAATGTAAAACAGCTGTTCTATTACTATATGTTCTATTTGAGAGCATTGGAAAAGGATATTGCAACAACGACACTTGGACTTAGACGTTTTTATTCTAAAAATGGATTTACAAGGCTGTATAAGTCAAATTTACTAAAACATCTGGATCAAATTCTGGATTTGTGGGTTGTAATGAACAGGCATGAATCTATTGACGACAAGCCTTGGACTGAAAATGTAAATATTATTAAAATCTTGGATACTTTGTCGGCATATCCAAATGAATCTTGGAAATATCCAGTAGTTGTGTATTATTTGTCACACGGTGAGAAGGAAAATTTTGAAGTATATTTTTTAAAATTTTTAAGAAAGCTGTTTTTAGAATTGACTGCCAATTATCTTGTAACACCAAGTGTTTCAGCAGTAAAAGCGGATATTCTCAAATTAAATGTTGATATAGTTGATAATATTTCTCCAAAAGTTGCGTTTAAAAATATTCCAATCACGATATTACAGGAAAGAGTTAAAACGCCCAATAAAAATCTTGTGCGTATGATTTTAAAAATGGTTGTCTATAATAATCAAGATGAACTGTTGCCTGAAAAATGGGAAGTTGAGTATATATTACCACAAAAATGGAGTGACCGGTTTACAGAAAGCGTGGAGAATAAAGAAGTTAAAACGCATATAAATTATATAGGAAATAAAATTCCTTTTGAAAGAAGATTGACAATTAAAGCTACAGAAAACTTTTTTGAAAAGAAAAAGACAAGCTATAAAAAATCTAAAATTAAATATGTTAGGGAGTTAATTCCAGATGATAAAAATGACTGGACTTTTGAAGATATTGAAAAAAGAAATAAAAAAGTTGCAGAAGAACTTGTGAAATTATTTATTACTTGGAATGGAGAATATGAATTTTAAAGGAGAGAAATTTTGGAAAGTTTTATTTTTTTAGGAATTATTTTACTGGTAGGAGCGATAACTAATAATAAATCTATTGTTTTTGCGACAATTTTTGTGCTGATTCTGAAATGTCTGTTTAATATTACTGAATATTTTAAAATAAAAGGAGTCAATATTGAAGGAATAATGACTCAATTTAGAAAGGAAGGGATAAACTGGGGAGTGCTAATAATTACAATTGCAATTTTAATCCCTATTGCAACTGGAGAAATTGGCTTTTCCCATCTGCTTTCCGCCTTTAAATCCCCAGTTGGATGGGTTGCAATTATAAGCGGAATTACAGTTTCAATCCTTTCTTCCAAAGGAGTCGGACTTCTTTCCGGGCAGCCTGAAATTACAGTTGCCCTTGTAATTGGGACAATAATGGGAGTTGTATTTTTTAAGGGAATTGCGGCTGGACCAGTTATTGCCAGTGGAATTACATTTTGTATTTTAAAGGTGCTGGAGTTATTTTTAAAACATTAATTTCACTTGAAATTACACAGTTGTTTAGCAGATTTACAAAAAAATGGAAAAAATTTAAAAAAAACAAAGAAAATGGTGTTGACAAAAACTATAGAGTATGGTATTATAAATAAGCTAGTTTATTCTGGTAATACCAATATTTTATTGGGAGGGATAGAAACAATGAGAGTACAAGTTATTTTAGAGTGCACTGAAACTAAGTTGAGACATTATGTTACAACTAAAAACAAAAAAACTCATCCTGAAAGATTAGAAATGAGAAAATACAATCCAGTGCTTAAAAGACATTCTCTTTACAGAGAAGTTAAATAATCTCATAAAAATAGATAGGTCAGTAGTTCAATTGGTAGAGCGTCGGTCTCCAAAACCGAAAGTTGCGGGTTCGATTCCTGCCTGGCCTGCCATTTTATTTTATGAGAATTTTTTTTAATAAAGAAACTTAGTTGTATATGGTTTTAAGGACTATTTATTTTTTAGGTTAAATTTCTTTATTAAAGCAGGAGAATTTAGTTTTTTTAAAATTCTTGGATGATTCTAGGAGATAATTATGAGTAAATTTAATTTAAAGGATGCTATTGGGAATTTACGTGAAGAATATAAAAAAATATATTGGCCGGATAAAATTGAAATTTATCACGTTACTGTAATCGTGATCTTGATGACAGCTTTTATAGCTATATATACACTTCTTTTTGATACAGCGTTTAATTTTGTGCTGGCAAAAATAAGTGATATTCTAAGAAATATTTTAGGAGGCGCGTAAAGTGACTGAAGCAAATGAAAAAGTTGAAGATGAAGTTGCATACGAAAAAAAATGGTATATAATTCACACTTATTCTGGTTACGAAAAAAAAGTGGCTGCTGACTTGGAAAAAAGAATAGAGTCGCTTGACTTGACAGATAGGGTTTTTAGAATTTTAGTACCTGAAGAAGAGGTGCTGGAGGAAAAACGTGGAAAAATGGTAAAAGTTCCAAGAAAACTTTTTCCAAGTTACGTAATGATAGAAATGCTTTCTGTTAGGGAAGAAAATGAATTAGGACTGGGATATCGTGTTGACAGTGATGCCTGGTATGTAATAAGAAATACTAATGGAGTTACTGGATTTGTCGGAGTTGGAAGTGATCCAATACCGTTGTCTGATGAAGAAGCCGCAGATTTACTTTCTAAAATTGGAATTGATATTGACGGGGAGGAAAAAGCTCCAAGACTTGATATTAATTTTAAAGTTGGTGAAGTTGTTACTGTTAAAGGTGGTTCATTTGATGGACAACAGGGAGAAATTTCAGAAATTGACCATGAACATGGTAAAATAAAAGTAATGCTTGAAGTGCTGGGGCGTTTGACTCCTGTGGAAGTAGAGCATACTGAAATAGAAAAAATAGATTATTAAAATTTAAAATTTAAAATTTAAAAACAGAAAAAATATTATTTTAAAGAGAAGTATTATTAAAGAATAACAATTAGCGAAATTTTAATTTGAAAGAAAAAGTGGGAGATTTTAAAAATTCAATTACCACAGAGGAGGAAAAATGGCTAAAGAAGTAATCGGAAAGATTAAATTACAATTAGAAGCGGGGAAAGCAAATCCTGCACCACCAGTAGGGCCTGCATTAGGACAACACGGGGTAAATATTGCAGAATTCTGTAAATCATTCAACGCTCAAACACAAGATAAAATGGGATTTGTAATTCCAGTAGAAATTACTGTATATGCAGATAGAAGTTTTACATTTGTATTAAAAACACCGCCTGCATCAGACTTATTGAAAAAAGCGGCTAAAGTTAAAAAAGGTGCTGGAAATTCATTAAAAGAAGTTGCTGGAACTATAACTAAAGCTCAATTACAAGAAATTGCAGAAACTAAAATGCCAGATTTAAATGCTGGAAGTGTTGAAGCGGCTATGAACATTATTGCAGGAACTGCAAGAAGTATGGGAATTAAAATTTCTGAATAATTAATATTAAAATAGAGATAAGAAATAAAGAATTAAACGATTATTAGAACAAGTGGAAGGTTATAAAACCAATGACCACAGAGGAGGAAATAATAAATGGCAAAAAGAGGAAAAAGATACGATAACATTTCTCAAAAAGTAGATAAAATGAAAGTTTACACACCAGAAGAAGCATTGGATTTAGTTTTTGAAACTAAAAGTGCAAAATTTGTGGAAACAGTAGAATTAGCAATTAGATTGGGAGTAGATCCAAGACACGCTGATCAGCAAGTAAGAGGTACAGTTTCATTACCAAACGGAACAGGTAAGACAGTAAGAATCTTGGCTATCACAAGTGGAGAAAATATTGATAAGGCATTGGCAGCAGGAGCAGATTTTGCTGGAGATGATGAATATATTAACAAAATCCAAGGTGGATGGCTTGATTTTGACTTAGTAATTGCTACACCTGACATGATGCCTAAATTAGGAAGATTAGGAAGAATCTTAGGAACTAAAGGACTTATGCCTAACCCTAAATCAGGAACAGTTACAACAAATATTGAACAAACAGTTCAAGAATTTAAAAAAGGAAAAGTTGCATTTAAAGTTGATAAATTAGGATCAATTCACTTACCAATCGGTAAAGTTGATTTTACAAAGGAAGCTATCGTAGAAAACTTCAAAGTAGCATTAGATCAAATTATCAAATTAAAACCAGCTACTTCAAAAGGACAATATTTAAGAACAGTTGCAATCTCATTAACTATGGGACCTGGAATTAAAGTTGATCCATTATTGGCTGGAGCATTTGTTGCTAAATAGTAAATAATCTTATATAATATATAAATTACCGGATGGATTTTTTCTGTTCGGTAATTTAAAAAATATAAAAGATTAATAATAAATTTTTAAAATATACTTGCAATTTTTTAAAAGTTATTGTATAATAATATATATTGGTTTATAATCATATAAATCATACAAAGTAAATATAACCAAAGACAGTAGGTAGAATTTTGATTCTTTAAACCCTACCGAGGTAAATATTATTA
This sequence comes from Leptotrichia sp. oral taxon 417, assembly GCF_013394865.1. Classification (NCBI taxonomy): domain Bacteria; kingdom Fusobacteriati; phylum Fusobacteriota; class Fusobacteriia; order Fusobacteriales; family Leptotrichiaceae; genus Leptotrichia; species Leptotrichia sp. oral taxon 417. Next base: position 401,682 of record NZ_JABXYV010000001.1, read on the forward strand.
CAAATAGATATTAAAATTAAATAATAGATATTTTTATAATATGATACCTCTGGGCTTATTGTTTTTGTTTCAGAGGTTTTTATTATAAGGAGGTGAAATGAATTGCCAGCACAAGAAAAATTAGAAGTTGTAAAAAGTCTAGTTGAAAAATTAAAAGATGCTAAAGCGGTAGTATTTGTTGATTATAAAGGGATTAGTGTTAATGAAGATACTGAACTTCGTAAAAATGCTAGAGAAGCAGGAGTAGAATATTTTGTTGCTAAAAACAGATTATTTAAAATAGCATTGAAAGAAGCGGGATTTGACACAGATGTTGATGATTTATTGGAAGGAACTACATCATTCGCAGTAGGATATGAAGATGGAGTTGCACCATCTAAATTAGTTTTTGATTTTGGAAAAAAATTAAAAGATAAATTAACAATTAAAGGTGGATTACTAGAAACTGGAAGAGTTGAAGTATCTACTGTTGAAGCATTGGCTAAATTACCATCTAGAGATGAATTACTTGGTCAAATTGCTTACGGATTGTTGTCGCCAGTTAGAATGTTGGCTGTGGCATTGACAAATGTTGCAGAACAAAAGGAAACTGGAGCAGCAGCTGAATAATTGAATGAAAATATTAATAAACTAAAATAATAAAAAATAAACAAATTAAGAAGAAAATTAGGAGGAAATAAAATAATGGCATTTAATAAAGAACAATTTATAGAAGATTTAAAAGCTATGTCTGTATTAGAATTAAAAGAAGTAGTTGAAGCTATTGAAGAAACATTTGGAGTATCAGCTCAACCAGTAGCAGTTGCAGGAGGAGCAGCAGCAGGAGCAGCAGCTGAAGAAAAAACTGAATTTGATGTAGTATTAGTATCTGCAGGAGGAACTAAATTAGCAGTAATTAAAGAAGTAAGAGGAATTACTGGATTAGGACTTAAAGAAGCTAAAGAATTAGTTGAAGCTGGCGGAAAAGCAGTTAAAGAAGGAGTTTCTAAAGAAGAAGCTGAAGAAATTAAAGGTAAATTAGAAGCTGCAGGAGCAACTGTAGAAGTTAAATAGTCAAAATCAAATTAATAGTTAAGACACTCTTAGACATTACAGAGAGTGTCTTTTTCCACTATAAAACTTTAAGGTTGAATAGACAATTTATTCTTTTTTGTATTAATTTTTAGAGATAAAAATAGGTCAAAACAAATTCATATATGTAATATGGCAAAGCTGCTTGTAAAAGAATATGGACATTGAAAAAAATAGATTGTTTTTTAGGTAAATTTGATTATTTTTAAATAGTTAAATTGGAAAAAGTAGTTTTGGTATAATAACTTTAAGACTAAATATAGAGGTTCAAATGTTTAAAACAGAAGTATTTTTAGTCTATTTTTTAGTTTTTTATAATATAATTGATGTAATTTTATAGGTAAAAAAGTTATATTGTATTAGATTTATTTGGAATGCAGAATTTTGCAGTTTCCAGAAAGTTGCCATTTTTATGGGAACAACTCACGTGATATAAAATAACAAATCGAAATTATGAGAACATTTTTAGATGAGGTTTAAATTTAGAAGTTTATAAAAGTTTAATTTTTGATTTGAATTGATGAAGAATGTGTTCTTTATAGGGAGGAATTTTTTAAATGAACAAACTTATTGAAAGATATAGTTTCGGAAAAATAGTAGATAGAGGGGAAATGCCGCACTTTTTAGAATTTCAGTTAAATTCTTATGAAGATTTTTTGCAGACGAAAGTGCCACCTCAAAAGAGAGAAAATAAAGGTTTTGAAGCGATCTTTAATGAAATTTTTCCAATTGAATCCAGCAATGGGTTATTGAAATTAGAATACTTATGGTATGAAATTCATGATAATGATGAGCCTTTAAATGATGAATTGGAATGTAAAAAAAGAGGTAAAACGTATTCTGGTCAATTAAAAGTTAGATTGAAATTAACTAACAAGAGAACAGGAGAAATTCAGGAAACATTAGTTCATTTTGGAGATATACCGCTTATGACTGATAAAGCAACGTTTATCGTAAATGGTGCAGAAAGAGTTGTTATTTCCCAATTACACAGATCACCAGGAATCACTTTTAACAAGGAATTGAATATTCAAACAGGAAAAGATGTGTTTATCGGGAAAATTATCCCTTATAAAGGAACATGGCTTGAATTTGAAACTGACAAGAATGATATTTTAAATGTAAAAATTGATAGAAGAAAGAAAGTTTTATTGCCTGTTTTCCTTAAAGCAGTTGATTTTTTCCATACTAACGAAGAAATTATGAATGAATTTTTTGAGTTAAAGGAAGTGGAATTGTCAGAATTTTATTCAAAATATAAAGATACTGAACTGGAAGAAATTTTGCGATCAAGACTGGAAGGAAGTTTTGTAAGAGAAGATATTTTGGATGAAGAAACTGGGGAATTTGTCGCTGAAGCAGAAGAAATCATCGACATACCTGTTATTCAAAAAATAATAGATGCGAAGGTAGAAAAATTAAGTATTTGGGAAGTAAAACCTGAAGATAGAATAATTGCAAATGCTTTGGTACATGATAGCACTAAAAATAGTGATGAGGCAGTTATCGAAGTATTTAGAAAACTACGTCCAGGGGATTTAGTAACTGTTGACAGTGCCAGATCGCTTGTTAAACAGATGTTCTTTAATCCGCAAAGATATGATTTGGCAGATGTTGGAAGATATAAAGTTAATAAAAGATTAAAACTAGATGTTCCAGCAGATGTAATTGTGTTGACAAAGGAAGATGTTTTGCAAACTATTGAATATGTGAAAAATCTTGTAAGCGGAGAAGGATTTACAGATGACATTGATAATTTGTCAAATAGACGTGTAAGAGGTGTTGGAGAATTACTTTCTATCCAAATAAAAGGTGGAATGCTGAAAATGTCTAAAATGGTCAGAGAAAAAATGACAATTCAAGATATTACAACATTGACTCCACAAAGTTTGTTAAATACAAAACCTCTAAATGCACTAATTCTTGAGTTTTTTGGAAGTGGACAATTGTCACAATTTATGGATCAGTCAAATCCGTTATCTGAATTGACTCATAAGAGAAGAATTTCAGCGTTAGGACCTGGAGGACTTTCGAGAGATAGAGCGGGATTTGAAGTTCGGGACGTTCATAATTCGCATTATGGAAGAATCTGTCCAATAGAAACTCCAGAAGGACCGAATATCGGACTTATCGCTTCACTTTCAACTTATGGAAAAGTTAATAAATATGGATTTATTGAAACTCCGTTTGTAAAAATAAACGATGGAAAAGCCGATTTTAATGATATTAGATATTTAGCAGCTGATGAAGAAGAAGGATTATTTATCGCTCAAGCAGATACGCCAATTGACAAGGATGGAAATTTCTTGACTGATGAAGTTGTTTGCCGTTATGGGGATGAAATTGTGCATATTGACAAGTCAAAAGTTGATATTCTAGATGTGTCGCCAAAACAATTAGTGTCTGTTTCAGCGGGATTAATACCATTTTTGGAACACGATGATGCCAATCGTGCGTTAATGGGATCAAATATGCAACGTCAAGCAGTACCTTTATTAAAAACAGAAGCACCTTATGTTGGAACTGGACTTGAAAGAAAAGTTGCTGTGGATTCAGGGGCAGTTATTACTTCAAAGGCAGCTGGAACTGTAACTTTTGTAGATGCAAGAAAGATTGTTGTAACTGATGAAGATGGAAAAGAATATTCTCATAGATTACTAAACTTTGAAAAATCTAACCAGTCAATGTGTTTACATCAAAAACCGATTATTGACTTGGGAGATAAAGTTCAAAAGGGAGATATTATTGCAGATGGACCATCTACTGCAGGCGGGGATTTAGCATTAGGTAAAAATATCCTGCTAGCATTTATGCCTTGGGAAGGATATAATTTTGAAGATGGAATCCTTATTTCAGAAAGACTTAGAAAAGATGATGTATTTACTTCAATTCATATTGAAGAATTTGACATTGAAGCGAGAACTACAAAATTAGGTGATGAGGAAATTACAAGGGAAATTCCTAATGTTTCTGAAGAAGCCTTGAGAAACCTTGATGAAAATGGAATTATAAGAATCGGAGCTCACGTAACACCTGATGATATTTTAGTTGGAAAAGTAACTCCAAAAGGAGAAACTGAACCGCCAGCAGAAGAAAAGTTATTACGTGCAATCTTTGGGGAAAAGGCAAAAGATGTAAGAGATACTTCATTAAGACTTCCTCATGGAGTAAAAGGGACTGTTGTAGATGTACTTGAACTGTCTAAAGAAAACGGAGATGACTTGAAGGCTGGAGTAAATAAATTAATTAGAATTTACATTGCTGAAAAAAGAAAAATAATGGTTGGGGATAAAATGTCTGGACGTCATGGAAACAAAGGGGTAATCTCAAGAGTACTTCCAATTGAAGATATGCCGCATTTGGAAGACGGTACACCAATTGATGTTTGTCTTAACCCACTTGGAGTGCCATCTCGTATGAATATTGGACAGGTACTGGAAGTTCACTTGGGACTTGCAATTGGAGATATTGATAAATATATCGCAACGCCAGTATTTGATGGTGCAAGTGAAGACGATGTAAAAAATTACTTGGAAGAAGCTGGATACAGCAGAACTGGTAAAGTAAAACTAATAGACGGAAGAACTGGACAGCCATTTGACAACCCAGTAACAGTTGGACGTATGTATATGTTAAAACTTCACCACTTGGTAGAAGACAAAATGCACGCCAGAGCAATCGGACCATATTCACTTGTTACTCAACAGCCACTTGGAGGAAAAGCCCAATTTGGTGGACAAAGACTTGGAGAAATGGAAGTCTGGGCATTGGAAGCCTACGGTGCATCAAATATTTTACAAGAAATGCTTACAGTTAAATCAGATGACATCAGTGGAAGAACAAAAACTTATGAAGCCATCGTAAAAGGACAAGAAATGCCAGAAGCAGATGCTCCAGAATCATTTAGAGTATTAATTAAAGAATTCCAGTCACTTGGACTAGATGTGGCTCTTTATGATAAAGATGGGGAACAAATTGAATTAGATAAAAATGTAGATGCTTAGTGAAAAATATTTTTGGGAACTGAAATTTTGCATATAAATTTTAGTTTAAAAAAACAAATATAGAAAAAGTTTTCCCACTTTACTTTTCAAAAAAAGTGGAATAAAGAATTGAGGAGTCTTATTAAATGAGTATAAGAGATTTTGACAGTATTCAAATAAAATTGGCGTCACCAGAGAAAATATTGGAATGGTCTTATGGTGAAATTACGAAAGCCGAAACAATAAATTATAGAACATTAAAGCCTGAAATGGACGGATTATTCTGTGAGAGAATATTTGGACCGTCTAAAGATTATGAGTGTGCCTGTGGAAAGTATAAGAGAATGCGTTATAAAGGCATGGTGTGTGAAAAATGTGGTGTTGAAGTGACAACTTCAAAGGTTAGACGTGAAAGAATGGGACATATTAAACTTGCTACACCGATTGCACATATCTGGTATTCTAAAGGTACGCCTAACAAAATGAGTCTTTTGTTGGGGATTAGTACGAAGGAATTGGAGTCAGTTTTATATTTTTCAAGATATATTGTAACTGATCCTGGAGAAACTGGGCTTGAAAAAGGTCAAATTTTGACAGAAAGAGAATATAAATTGCATGAAAGTCAATTTAAAGGTGAGTTTACAGCGAAAATGGGTGCTGAAGGAGTTTTAACTTTACTTGAGGAAATTGATTTGCATGAATTGGAAAGTAAACTTCAAAATGAGATGGATGTGGAACATTCTACACAAAAAAGAAGAAAAGTTATAAAAAGATTAAAAGTAGTAAGAGATTTGATAGAAGCTGGAAATAGACCTGAATGGATGATTTTAACTGTGTTGCCAGTTATTCCAGCTGATTTAAGACCGATGGTTCAGTTAGATGGTGGAAGATTTGCTACTTCTGACTTGAATGATTTGTATAGAAGAGTAATTAATAGAAATATCAGGCTTAAAAAATTGATGTCAATTAAAGCTCCTGAAATTGTAATAAAAAATGAAAAGAGAATGTTGCAGGAAGCTGTGGATGCGTTAATTGATAATGGTAGACGTGGAAAACCAGTTGTTAATCAAAGCAACAGGGAATTGAAATCACTTTCTGATATGTTAAAGGGGAAACAAGGACGTTTTAGACAAAATCTATTGGGAAAACGTGTGGATTATTCAGGAAGATCAGTTATTGTCGTTGGACCAAGCTTGAAAATGAATCAGTGTGGATTGCCTAAAAAGATGGCGCTTGAACTGTATAAGCCATTTTTGATGAGAGAGCTTGTAAAAAGGGAATTGGCTTCAAATATTAAAGTTGCTAAGAAAATGGTTGAAGAAGAAGATGAAAATGTATGGGAATTGATTGAAGAAATTATTAAAAATCACCCAGTACTTTTAAATCGTGCTCCGACATTACATAGACTTTCAATTCAAGCATTTGAGCCAATTTTGATAGAAGGAAAGGCTATTAGACTTCATCCGCTTGTATGTTCTGCATTTAATGCGGATTTTGATGGTGACCAAATGGCGGTTCACCTGGTATTGTCACAGGAAGCGCAGATGGAAGCAAAATTACTTATGCTTGCAACAAATAACATTATAGCTACATCAAATGGTGGACCAATAGCAGTTCCGTCACAAGATATGGTAATGGGATGCTATTATATGACAAAAGAGAAAAAAGGTTCAATGGGAGAAGGAAAACTGTTTTCTAGCAGAAATCAATTAATTACTGCTTATCAAAATGGAAAAGTGTCTGTTCATGCTATAGTGAAAGTTAGAGTAGATGGTAATTTGATTGAAACAACGCCAGGAAGATTGATGTTTAACTTGATCTTGCCAAAAGAAGTTAGAAATTATGGAATTACGTTTGGTAAAAAAGAATTGAAAAATCTGATCGGTGAACTTTATAAGAGATATGGATTTGAAAAAACTTCAAAATTACTGGATGATATTAAAGAGTTTGGATACCATTACGGTACACTTGCTGGAATTACAGTTGGAATTGAAGATTTGAAGATTCCTGAAACTAAGAAGGAAATACTTGAAAATGCTGAAAAAAGTGTGGCAGAAGTTGAGAAGCAATATAAAGCTGGAGAAATTATCAATGAAGAAAGATACAGAAAAACAGTGGGTATTTGGTCAGAAGCTACTGAAAAAGTAACAAAAGATATGATGGATAACCTTGATGAATTTAATCCAGTTTACATGATGGCAAATTCAGGAGCCAGAGGGTCAATTGCGCAAATGCGTCAGCTTGGTGGAATGCGTGGACTTATGGCGGATACGCAAGGTAGAATCATTGAAATGCCAATTAAAGCCAACTTTAGGGAAGGTCTTAACATCTTGGAATTCTTTATGTCATCACATGGAGCGAGAAAAGGGCTTGCCGATACAGCACTAAGAACGGCGGATTCAGGATATTTGACAAGAAGGCTTGTTGATATTTCGCACGAAGTTATTGTAAATCATGATGACTGCGGATGTGAACATGGAATTGTCGTAACGGACTTGATGGATGCTGGGGAAGTTATCGAAAAATTAAGTGAAAGAATTTATGGAAGAAATTTGGCGACAGATTTAGTTCATAATGGAGAAGTTATTGCGACTAGAAATACTTTGATTGATGATGAATTGATTAAAAAGATTGAAGAATTAGATATTCGTGAAGTGGAAATTAGAACGCCTTTGACTTGTAAATTGGAAAAGGGAGTTTGTAAGAAATGTTATGGATTGGATCTTTCTAACCATAAGGAAATCTTGAAAGGGGAAGCAGTTGGAGTTATTGCGGCTCAATCAATTGGAGAACCTGGTACACAGCTTACAATGCGTACTTTCCATACTGGAGGAGTTGCCACAGCAGCTTCAGTTCAATCTGATTATAAGTCGGATATTGCTGGAAAAGTTAAGTTTAGAGGTATTTCTACACTTTTAGATAAAGAAGGAAAAGAAATCGTTGTTTCTCAAAATGGACGTTTAATAATAGGAAAACATAGATATGAAATTCAATCTGGTTCAATTTTACATGTAAAAGATGGAGATGAAGTTAAAAAAGGACAAATCCTAGTTGAATTTGATCCTTATCAAACGCCAATTATTACATCTGAAGAAGGTAAAGTAGAATTTAGAGATATTTATGTAAGAGAGAACATTGACGTAAAATATGGAGTTACTGAAAAAGTAGCTATAAAACCTGTGGAAAGCAGCGATGTAAACCCTAGAATCATAATTTACACAAAAGATGACAGAAGAGTAGAATATGCAGTTCCTTATGGAGCATATTTAATGGTAAATGAAGGAGATCATGTTAAAAAAGGTCAAACTATTACAAAAATCTTGAAAACAGGAGAAGGAAATAAGGATATTACTGGAGGTCTTCCTCGTGTACAAGAGTTGTTTGAAGCAAGAAATCCTAAAGGAAAAGCTATCTTGTCAGAATTTGCAGGGCGTGTTGTATTCTCGGATAAGAAGAAAAAGGGTATGAGATTAATATTGATTGAAGATCCTGAAACTGGGGAATTAATTCAAGAATATACAGTTCCTGTGGGGGAACATCTGGTTGTAACTAATGAAATGCTGATTGAAAAAGGTGCTAAAATTACAGATGGACCAGTTTCGCCTCACGATATTTTGAAAATTAAAGGGCTTGTGGAAGCACAGCAATTTATCTTGGAATCAGTACAGCAAGTTTATCGTGAACAAGGAGTTGCGGTTAATGACAAGCATATTGAAATAATCGTAAAACAAATGTTCCAAAAAATTAAGATTAAGGAAGCTGGAGATTCACTATTCCTTGAAGATGAATTAATTGATAAGAAAATTGTGGAACGTGAAAATGAAAAACTTATTGCAAATGGAAAACGTCCTGCAACTTACGAACCTGTAATACAAGGTATTACAAAAGCGGCAGTAAACACAGAAAGTTTCATTTCTGCGTCATCATTCCAAGAAACAACAAAAGTTCTTGCAAATGCTGCAGTTGAAGGAAAAACAGACAGACTTGAAGGGCTTAAGGAAAATGTAATTATTGGTAAGAAAATACCAGGAGGTACTGGTTTCAAAGATTACAAATATCTGGATGCAACTTTGAAAAGTGACATTGCCGAAGAAATTGAAACAGAGGCAGAAACTGATGCGGATGGAATAAATGAAGAAATTGAAACAGTTTCAGATTTATCGGATGAATCAGTAGAAACTGTGGAAAATTCAGAAGAAACAGAAGTTTAATAAGAATTAAATTAGGTGACTGGCAAAATCTTTTGTAAATTAAAATAATTTGTCAGTTGCTTATTTGAAAATGAAAAATGCTTAATACTAAATTTCATTATAAAGTAGAGGTTAGTAAGAGTTTATTGACTATTGTTAAAAAAATCTGCTATTAAATGGAAAATAGTTTAAGATTTAGAAAATAGGAAAATAAATTGGATGAATAGGGGAATTTATAAATATGAATTTCCCCTTATTCACTTAAAAATAAAGGTGGTTTCTTAATGAAAGGAAAACTATTTATCGTTTCAGGGCCTTCAGGCTCAGGAAAATCAACAGTCACAAAATTAGTAAAAGATAGATTAAATATCCCATTATCAATATCAGCTACAACTCGCAAGCCAAGAAATGGAGAAATCGATGGAAAAGATTACTTCTTCTTAACTAAGGAAACTTTTGAACAAAAAATAAAAAATGATGAATTTTATGAATATGCAAATGTTCACGGCAATTATTATGGAACATTAAAGGAAGTTGTGGAAAGCAACTTGAATAAAGGATTAAATGTAATTTTGGAAATTGATGTTCAAGGTGCATTAATTGCGAAGGAAAAGAAAAAAGATGCTGTTTTGGTGTTTTTTCGTACAAAGGATATGGAAACACTTGAAAAAAGGCTTCGCAATAGAAATACTGACACAGAGGAAGTTATTCAGACACGTTTGAAAAATGCATTGAAAGAGCTGGAGTATGAAAAAAAATACGATTATACAATAATAAATAATGATATTGAAGAATCTTGCAGGGAATTAATAAATATTATTAATTTGTAAAGTTAATATAAATTCTAAAATAATAGGAGAAATTATGAAAAAGGAAAAAATAACAATAGATGAATTATTGACTAAAGTACCTAATAAATACGAACTTGCAATTATTTCAGGAAAAATTGCAAAAAAAGAATTTGCTAAAGGAAAACCAAAATCAGAAATAATGGATGAAGTTTTTAAGGACATTATGGAAGATGAAGTAGTTGTTATTAGAGAAAAGAATGAAGAAAACGAAGAAAATTAAAAAATTTATTTGGAAAGTATTGACTATTTAAAAAAATACACTATACTAATAGTGTAGGTATTTTTTAGTGACTGTTTTGCGGAGGAATAGAATATAATGTTTTACAGTAAAAAAGAAATACAAAAGTTAATTGACAATCTGGACATCGTTCAAGTGATTGGTGAATATGTTAATTTGAAAAAGGCAGGTTCAGATTATAAAGGGTTATCTCCGTTTAAGGAGGAAAAGACTCCTTCCTTCACAGTCAGTCCAGTAAAAAATATTTTTAAAGATTTTAGTACTCAAATTGGTGGAAATGTAATTTCGTTTTATATGAAAATTAATGACATTGGATTTATTCAAGCGGTGGAGGAATTGTCACAAAAGTATAATATTCCGCTTAGAAAAAATAGGGGATATGAGGCAGTTAATCGGGAAACTGAGAAGAAAAAGGCTGTGAACAGGGAATATTTTGAAATAATGAAGGAAGCTCAGATATTTTTCAGGGAAAATATTGAGAAGTATGATGAAGCATTGGAATATATGAAGGAGAGAGATTTTTCGCTGGAGGAAATAAAAAAGTTTGGAATTGGATTTGCTTCGAGTTCACGAGATGATTTATTTCAATATTTACTAGAAAAAGATTTTCCAGAAGGGAAAATAATGGAACTGGGACTTGCCAAAAGAAATGAAAATGGAGAAATCTATGACAGTTTCAGAAATAGGGTAATTTTTCCGATTTACAATGCGGATGCCCAAATTGTTGGATTCGGAGGTCGTATAATTGAGAAAAATACTAACTTGCCTAAATATCTAAATTCTCCAGATTCGCCTATTTTTAAAAAAGGAAATGAACTTTTTGGAATAAAGTACCGAGGGGAAAATATTAGAAAAAAAGGTTTTGCAATGCTGATGGAAGGTTATCTTGACGTGCTGACAGCCCAGAAACATGGGTTTGAAAATGCAGTAGCAAGTCTTGGAACGGCATTTACCGAAGAGCAGGCGGAACTTTTGAAGAAATATACAGATAAGGTGCTGATTTCGTATGATAATGATGAAGCGGGGAAAAATGCGATTGTAAAAGCTGGATATATTTTGAAAAAATATGATTTTGATGTAAAATGTCTGGTTATGGATGGAAGTGAGAAGGATCCTGATGAGTTTTTGAGAAAAAATGGGAAAAAGGCTTTTATAGAAGTTGTAAAAAAATCAGAAGAAATTTTTGACTTTTTGACAAGAGAAGCTTCAAAGGATTTGGATCTGAATAATATAAATGGCGAGAAAAAGTTTATTGAAAGGTTAAAGCCATTTTTTTCAAATATCACAAATAATCTTAGTAAAAATCTATATTTACAGCGATTGTCAGTTAATTTTGGAATTAATGACTTTGTATTGGAAGAATCGCTAAAAAATATATCAGTTGAAACTTCAAAAAGAAAAAAAAGAAAAGATCGCGGAAACCAGAAAGTCCAGTATAAAAAGTTAAAGGAAGACTTGAATATTGCATTGGAAGAACAGACGCTTATGTACATTCTGGAATTTTACGATTCTGAAAGGAAAAGATGCGAAGAATTGTTAAATAAGGAATTTAGCCATTCTTTGTTTAATGAGCTGATCAAAAAGTTGAAACTTGTAAACTTTGATATAGTACAGCTTGATAAAAATGATATTAGCGAAGAAAGCAGGGAAGCTGTAACACAGTTAAAATTACGGGCAGATAAAGATATTAAGTATAAGGACAGTTACTTTAAAGATAGATATTTTATGGAAGTCTATTCTGGATGGTTTGAGCGGGAAATAAGAGAGGAAAGTAAAAAATCAGAAGAAGAAAATAATAAAATAAAAAAAATTGAATTAAAAAAATTGTTGTTAAAAATGAGAAATGTTAATAAAATTGAGGAAATAAAGAAATTATATGATGAATTTATATTGATAAGGAGACTGGGTTATGTCTGATAAAAAACAAAATTTAAAAAATAGTCTCGCAAATTTTATAAAACAGGCACGAGAGCAAAAAGTTGTAAGTTACGAAGAAATAAATTCTGTTTTGTCTATTGGATTTTCAACTGAAAAAATTGATCAGTTAATAAAAAAGCTGACTGATGATGGTGTTCAAATCGTAGATACTATAAAGGAAAAGGAAGATTTATTAAAAGTTCCTGAATCTCTGGAAGATATTGAGAAAATGGAATTATCAGATTTTGAGGATTCGCATGATGAATTTGTAGAGAGTGAAATCGACGATTCGGAAGTGGATAAATTATTGCAGACAGATCTATTGAAAATGGCTGAAAGTATGGATGTGGATGAGCCAATAAAAATGTATTTAAGGGAAATTGGGCAAATTCCGTTACTTAGTTATGAAGAGGAAATTGATTATGCTCAAAGAGTTTTAAATGGAGAAGAGGAAGCCAAGCAAAAATTAATTGAATCAAATTTAAGACTTGTTGTCAGCATTGCAAAAAAACATACTAATCGTGGACTGAAAATGTTGGATTTAATTCAGGAAGGGAATATGGGGCTTATGAAGGCTGTGGAAAAATTTGAATATGAAAAAGGGTTCAAATTTTCAACTTATGCAACTTGGTGGATTAGACAGGCTATAACACGTGCGATTGCAGATCAGGGAAGAACAATAAGAATACCTGTTCATATGATTGAAACGATTAATAAAATTAAAAAGGAAAGCAGAATAATTCTTCAGGAAACTGGAAAGGAACCAACCGCAGAAGAACTGGCTAAAAAACTTGAGCTGCCTGTAGAAAAGGTAAAAAGTATTCTTGAAATGAATCAAGATCCAATCTCGCTGGAAACTCCAGTTGGAAGTGAAGAGGATAGTGAACTTGGGGATTTTGTGGAAGATGACAAATTTGCCAATCCTTATGATGCGACAACTAGAGTCCTTTTAAAGGAACAGCTTGATGAGGTATTGAAAACATTGAATGATCGTGAAGAGATGGTACTTAGATATAGATATGGGCTGGATGATGGTTCTCAAAAGACTTTGGAGGAAGTTGGAAAAATCTTTAATGTAACGAGAGAACGTATCAGACAGATTGAGGTAAAGGCATTAAGAAAATTAAGACATCCGAGCAGAAGAAAAAAATTGGAAGATTATAGGAGCTAAAGTTATTATTTAGCTCCTTTTAGATATATTTAGCATAAAAATATTTAAATGGGTTAAATAAATGTAATTTCTGGAGCTGTATGTCATAAATAAAATAACAAATAAGGGGAGAAATGAATGTTAAAAAAAATTTTTGAAGATATTAGAAAGAAGGGAAGTTTTAGTTTCGAGAAAATCATTGAAAATTACACAATGAGTGATGATGAGTTTTTTGAGTTTCTAAAATTTATTCATCTGGAAAATGTTCCTGAAGTTAGAAATTCGACTGACGGAAGTGATTTTATTGTGCTGGAGGATGAAAATGTTTTTGTTGCGGAAAAAGACATTATAAAGTCATATTTGGAAAATATAAAGGAAAAATATGAGGAATTTGAGAAGAAGAGCGAGAGTGAAAGGGAAAATGAGGAATTAATTGACAAGTATTTGAAAATCGCTGTAAAGGAAAGTCTGCTTTATTCAAAATATGGATTTTCATTTTTAGATACGGTTCAGGAGGCTACGCTAGGAATTATGTCAGGGCTGAATTACTATAATCAAATTATGGAAATTACAAAGGAGCCTGAATTTTTTATAAAAAATTTTGCTGTAAAATATATTTTGGAATTTCAGAAGAATTTATTAAAAGATATTAAATCTTCAGAATTATCATATATTTTGTATTTGAAAGTAAAAGTGGATAAAAGCATGGGACTTTCAATGGAGGAAATAAGCAGGCAGATGAATGTCTCAACAGAATATATTGAGCAGCTGGAAATGCTGTTTGATGAAGTTGAGCCTGAAGAATTGATGGAAAATACGCAAGTATTTGAAAAAGCTGATAAAATTACACAAATGTATATTTTAGAAAATATTCCGAAAAAATTAAATTATTTGGATGAGCAAATTTTAGTCATGACTTACGGGCTTGATGATAAAGTTTATACAGAAAAGGAAATTGCGAGATCATTGAATATTGCAAAACATAATGTGAAAATTTTAAAGGAAAAGGCACTTAATAAACTTTCCATTGATATGATGAGAAATGATTTTGTGGAAAATAGCGAAGAGGCAAATTATACGGTAAATTAATAGAATTTTTAGAAATTGGGATTCTGAAACAAGGAGATTTGTTTGCTTGTGAAAATATAGCGAAACTTATTTGAAATCGAACTCAAAAACTATGATTGTTTTAAGTTTATATGATTTTTAATAGTTTAATTTCGAATGGATTCGAGTATAAAATGAAAATACTTGATGTAAAAAGGTTGAGAAGATAGAAAAATTATAAAATAGAAAAACTGTGAAAGGAAATAAAAATTATGAAATTATGGCAAATAATGGGAGAACTGCAGACAATTTTCAGTCCAAAAATAGCGGAAGAATGGGATAATGTCGGGCTTCTTGTGGGGGATAACACTAGAGAAATAAATAAAGTATTATTTTGCTTGGATGTGACAGAGAAGGCTGTGCAGAAGGCTGTGGATAATAATGTGGATTTAATAATTTCACATCATCCAGTTATTTTTTCAGGATTGAAGAAAATTACAAATGAAACTGTGCATGGGAGAAAAATTTTAAAACTGATAGAAAATAAAATAGCAGTTTATTCAATTCATACAAATTCAGATTTTGCAATAAATGGACTAAATGATTTTATAATGGATAAATTGAATTTGGATGGTGAAAAAGTAATTTTTAATGAACATGAATTTGAAGATTATAATCCGATAAAGAATCAAATGGAACATGTTCGTGGCGGACTTGCCAGAATTAAAATATTAAATGAAAAAATGAAACTTGGGGATTTAATAGAAAGAATAAAGGATTCGCTTGGGATAAGCTATGTGAGATATGTTGGGAATAAAAATTCTTATGTGAGAAAAATTGGGCTTGTTACAGGTGGTGGAAGTTCGTTTATGTACGAAGTGGCAAATAAGATAGATGTATTTTTAACTGGGGATTTGAGATACCACGAGGCTTTGGATGCTTTGGAGGAAGGGCGTATTTTGGTTGATATTGGGCATTTTGAAAGTGAATATCTGTTTGTGGATATGATGGAGCAGGAAATGGGAAAATTTTTTAAAGGGGAAATGATACGTCACTTTGAAGATGAAGTATTTAAGTTAGGATAAAATTACTTTAAAAAAAATAGAAAGAAGTCTAAAAATATACTAAAATTAGCCAAAAAAATTTTGAATATTTAAGACAAAGTGCTATAATACCTATATAATTTCAAAAATTTGGTAATCAAAATATACTTAAACTTGGGAAAATTTAGAAAATTTTTACATAATTTAACATGAAAGTCTATGGCTTCTGTAAGTGAGATTAGCTGAATTAATAAGAATTATGTAAATTTAAAGTTTGAGGATTATGATTTTGGAGGAATTTACTGTAGTTTTTGAAACAAATAATAGAAAAGGAAGGTATATTTTATGACAAATATAGCAAAGACGAAAGCAGGATGGTATAGCAAGTTTAAAGCCTTTGGGCCTGGTATTCTTATGGCTTCGGCGGCTATTGGGGGATCTCATATTGTGGCATCTACGCAAGCGGGTGCATTATACGGATGGCAACTGGCAATTATTGTAATTTTAGTAAATGTTTTTAAATATCCGTTTTTCCGTTTTGGAACTCAATATACTTTAGAAAGAAAGAAATCGTTAATTGAAGGTTATGAGGAAAAAGGAAAGATTTATTTATGGGTATTTTTCATTATGAATATATTTTCAGCAATTATTAATATTGCGGCAGTAGGTATTTTGACAGCGGCAATTTTGGCAAATATCTTGAAATTGACAGTCTTGCCTAGTCTTACACCTGCAGCGATGGCTTCAATGATTAATATGCTTACTACAATTGTTCTTGTGGGATCGCTTGCAATGATGATATTTGGAGGTTATAAGCTTTTAGACAGTTCATCGAAATTTATTGTTGTTTCATTGACAATAGCGACAGTTGTTGCTGTTGTTATAGCATTATTTAAGCATCACCCTATGGCGCCAAATTTTGTAGCTCCATCTCCATGGAAGTTAAAGGCATTGCCATTTATCATATCATTGATGGGATGGATGCCTGCACCAATTGAGATTTCAGCAATTAATTCGATGTGGACTGTTGAAAAGCAGCATGAAATGAAAGTGCCACGTAAAATTGCAATGCTTGACTTTAATGTAGGTTATTTTGTTACGACAATATTAGCCTTTGTATTTTTAGCGCTTGGAGCATTGATTCAGTATGGTACAGGAACTGCGATTAAAGGAGCAAGTGCAGCTTATATTACTCAATTTATAAAAATGTACTCAAGTGTAATCGGAAACTGGTCTGGACTTCTTATTGCATTTATCGCATTTATGTGTATTTTTGGTACGACAATTACAGTTGTGGATGGTTATTCACGTGCAAATGCTGAAACTTTACGTTTGATTCGTAAGCAAAAGGAAATAACAACTGCACATTTCAATACTTGGATGATCGTAACTGTAATTTTAGCAATGATTATAGTATTTTTCTTTGCTGGAAATGTGGCTGCAATGATGAATTTTGCAATGATATTTTCATTTGTTTCAGCTCCTGTTTATTCTTACCTTAATTTCTCACTTGTTAAGGATAACAGTAAACTGCCTGTCTGGTTATGGTTTTTGTCAGTTGCGGGAATTGTATATTTAGCAGGATTCACAATATTTTTCCTTGTTTATTTATCAGGAATTTTAAAATAAATAAAAATAATGTATTTTTAAGTCGGGATTTTTTTCCCGATTTTTTTCTTTTTTTATACTATTTTTTATTTAAATGGCGAACTGGTTATGAATTTCCTTGAAAAGAATAAAGAACATATAAAATAGAACTTCTATTTTTTTATGAGTTTAGTATAAATCCTAATTTTACTTAGCTGTTATTAGTTTTACTGAGCATGTTTTAATGGCAAAATAAATTGAAAAATAAGTTTGATGTTATAAAAAAATTATGATATAATGTTCTTTAGAAAAATTATCAGATATGAAAAGAGGAAAGAAAAGGAAATGAGAAAAAAAGTAAAAATTGGCATTAAAAGTAAAAAAATAGTGTTGTCTATGGCATTTTTTGCTATGTCGGCGTTTTCATTTGCTGATGGCGAGAATTATCATGATTACAAGGCATTGTTAATTGGAGATGTGAATGGAAATATTATAAAGGAAGACAACAGTTTGGCAGTTCGACCTTTGGCATCAGTTACAAAAATTATGACATCAATATTGACATTAGATAAAATAAAATCAGGGCAAATTTCCTATGATGATAAGGTAACAGTTTCATCAAAAGCGGCTTCAGTTCCTTACGGAGTAAAATTGACTGCTGGAAAACAGTATACAGTAAGGGATTTGTTAAAGGCTACAATTATAAAGTCATCAAATAACGCTGCTTATGCACTTGCTGAATATGTGGGAGGAGATGTGCCGAGTTTTGTGCGTTCAATGAATGAAAAGGCAAGAAGTTATGGGTTAGATTCGCTTAGATATTGTTCTCCGAACGGATTGCCGCCTAGTTATACAGGTTCTTGCATGGATCAGGGAAATGCACGTGATTTGTATAAATTAGCTCAAATAACGTTAAAAGATTATAGCGATTATTTAAATTTTTCAAAAAATAAAGTAGATTACATTGACAACGGGAATACAAAAGTGACTTCTACAAATACTCTTTTGGGAAATGTGCAAGGAGTAGACGGATTAAAGACAGGTTATCACGATGCTGCAGGTTCAAATATTGTATTGACGGCAAATAGGAGCGATGATAGAATGATAGCTGTCATTTTAGGTTCAAATCATGCGAAGGATAGAAATGCAATTGGGGCAAGAGAAATAAATGATTATTATATAGATGGATATGCAAAGAAAAATAGCGGAAACAGTTATGCTTATACAGGCAATAATAATGGAAGCAATAATAACAGCAATAGCAGCAGTAAGAATAGACGTGATCATAACAATAGCCAAAATAGCAATAGCGACAGCTTCAATAATGATAACGAGTCCAACAATAACAGTAATGCTGAAAATAACGCTGATCAGAAGGGCAATAAAATAGAGCAGTTCTTTAATTCAATTTTTGGTAAAAATAATAATAATCCAGCAAGGAAAATGAAAATTATAAGTAGAAATGATATAGTAGCAGTAGCAAAAATAGGTGAAAATAAATATAATTTATATCCTACAAAAGATGTGGAAATAACTGCAACTCAACGACCAAATTTGACTTATACAGTAAACTTAAATTCAGGAGTGAATAAAAATAGCAGGGGTAAAATTGTAGGAACTTATATTGCAACTGATGGAACGTTGACTTATAGTGGAGAGTTAATTATGAAATAATAAAAAGAGCTGTTTTTATAACGGCTCAATTTTATTTTATTAAAATAAATGGATAACGGAAAGGAAAAAAAATGTCTATTGGAGTATTTGATTCAGGAATTGGAGGGCTTACTGTATTAAAGGAAATTAGAAAAGTTTTGCCAGATGAAAAAATATATTATCTTGGAGATACGGCAAGAGTTCCGTATGGTGAAAAGACAAAAGAACTGATTATAAGATATTCAAAGGAAATCGTTGAATTTTTGCTGGAAAAAAATGTGAGCGCTATTGTAGTAGCTTGTAATACAGCCACTGCACTTGCATTAAAGGAATTGAAGGAAACTTTTAAAATTCCGATTATTGGAGTAATTGAAGCTGGGGCGAGAACGGCAATAGAAGCAACAAAAAATGGTAAAATCGGTGTAATTGGAACGAAGGCGACTATACAGTCTGGAAAATATGAAGAGGAAATAAAACTTTTTAATAAAAAAGTGGAGGTGCTTCAAAAGGCTTGCCCGCTTTTTGTTCCGGCGGTGGAAGAGGGGATTTTAAGCGGTAAGCTGGTAAATCAAATAATAAAAACGTATCTTGATGATTTTAAGGGGAAAGTAGATACTTTGATATTAGGATGTACTCATTATCCTTTGTTAAAAGATGCTATAAGTAAAATTTATCCAGATATAAAAATTGTAGATCCAGCGAAAGAAACAGCTTTGGATTTGAAGGAAATTTTGGAGCAGAATGAATTTTTAAAAAATGATGCGAAAAAAGATGAAGAAGTAAAATATTATGTGACAGATGGGCAGGAAAAATTTAAGGAAATTGGAATTATGTTTTTGGAGGAAGATATTCCAAAAGTTGAATTGGTAAAATTATAGATGTTATTTATCGAGAAGTCAGAATAAATAAACGAGTCTTATTTTTATTAAATAGAGAATATAAAAAATGGAGAAAAGGTGTAAATGTTTGAATATATTTCAGGAAAATTAGCAATAAAAAAAATAGATTATGTTGCATTAGAAATAAATGGATTGGCATATAAAATTCATATATCGTTGAAAACATTTGAAAAAATAGGAAATATTGGGAATGATGAAAAATTATATATTTTTACGAATGTGAAGGAAGATGATATTTCGCTTTATGGGTTTAAAACACAAAATGAAAGGGAACTTTTTAAGGCTTTGATAAGTATAAGCGGAGTAGGGCCAAAACTTGCGATTGCGATATTATCAACTTTTAATATGAGGGAAATTATTGAAATTGTTACGGAAGATGAGTCTAAAATTTTTACAAGAGTTCCAGGGCTTGGAATAAAAAAGGCTCAAAAAATAATACTGGATCTGAAGGATAAAGTGAAAAAAATAGATATATCGGAAATGCTTGAAGAAACTAGCAATCTATCGAACGGAAAACTGATAACTTCAGAATCCTTTGATCCTAAAATTTCACTAATGAAGGAAGATCTAAAATTAGCCTTGGAATCTTTAGGATATACAAATACTGATATTTCCAAATGGATAAAAGATAGTGAATTGGCTCAATTAAAGGATATTAGCGAGGCTATAAAAATAGTTTTGCAAAAGATTCAAAATAAAAAATAGTTTTGCAAAAATGTTAGTCCTTTTGGTTTTACAAATAAATATGATATATAAAAAATGTACCTTTAAACTTTTTACTTTAAAATTAAGTTTTTAGGTACATATTTTTTTGTTAAAAAAATCTTTCTAATCTTATCACTTAAAATCAAGGAATAGATTTATTATTAATTATTTACCATGTTTTTTTACCATAGTCTTTTTATTATTTCTTTTTTCTTGAAAATTTGCAGTTCGTTTCTTTTCTGGTTTTTTATTAGTTATTTTTCTTTTTGGTTGAACGATCATCGCTTTTTGCTTTGGATTTTTGGGCTTGGGCGGCATGGCGAAAGATACAATTGATATTCCTGTAATTCCCAAAATTGCAACCATTTTTTTAAAAGTATTTTTCATATTCATATTAATCATCTCCATTCAGATTTATCTTTATTTTTTTGTTTTGTTCATATCTCTTCTTGAACAAATATATAATATCATTTAATTTTGACAAAAATATGTAAAATTTATGACTTTTTTGTGAAATTTCAAATTATTTATTTTAAAATTAAATTAAAAATATATTGACAAAAATATAAAAATATAGTATTATTTAATTAATATTAAATATTAATTAATAAAAAAGGAAGAAAAATGAATTATTATGAAGTGCTAGGTGTATCTGAAAATGCTGATATTTCAGAAATAAAGAAAAAATATAGGAAATTGGCGATGAAATATCATCCAGACAGGAATTCGGAGGATGAAAATGCTACTAAAAAATTTCGGGAGGTAACTGAGGCTTATGAGGTTCTTGGGGATGAAAAGAAAAGGGAAGAGTATGACTGTAAAAGAAAAAATGTTCAGAGTCAAAGAAGAAATAAGAATAGAAAGGAAAATGTCAAGGATGAATTTTCTCAAAATGACTTTACTTTTGGAAGGGATTTTTTTAAAAGTGCTAAGGAAATGAGAGGGATGTTTGAAAATAGTTTTAGGATGGATAAAAAGGGAGAGAAAAGGGCAAGGTCGGAAAAAGAGAATATTAAAAGTAGATTTGATCAGTTTTTTGATGTAAAGAAAAAAAATAATGATAATTTGGGGTAACTTTATAAATTTTTATAAGAAATTTTGAGTTTAATATTATTAAAAATTATATAAATTTATGTTTTAAGTAAAATAGTCATAGTTTTTGAGTTCAGTTTTAAGGCAGTTTTACTATAAAAAAGATAAATTGAGGGAAGGAAAAAAGGAAATGTTATGGGGAATTAGAAGATTTTTGTCAAATTTTAGAAGTATTTTTAGACGGCCGTTTGGACGAGGCAGTATTTATCGGCTGGAAAGGCTTAGAAGTATTGCACGAATGAGGGAAAGTGGAAAAAGTAGAAGTGAAAGAAGCAGTTTGGGAGTTGACAGAGGGATTAAAAAATATGAAAAACGAAAGTTAAATGCTAGAAATCAGAAAAGTTATAAATTTTTTAATGTGAAAAATATTTTGATAATGGTGGTTTTGATATTTACATTTATTTTTGTACATTTTTCAGGATATTCTGCAAAAAGTCTTTATTTTTCGATTTTTATTTATATTGGAGTTACACTTTATTTGCTTATTGTGGAAAGATTTTTTGAAAAGGTGGAAGTTCAAGAGGAAATTAGAAATATAAAAAATGACAGGGAAAGGGAACATAATGTTTTTTTGGAAAAAGTGAAGGAAATAGAGGATTTGGAGAAAAGTCAGATTGAGCATATATTTTTGAAGGATTCTGAAGATTATGATATGAAAATTTGGAAAGTTGGAAGAGCGACTTCTCTTTTGATTGGGAAACAGACACCTAGAAATAGGGTTGATATTGATGTAAGTGATGGAATTTATTCTAATTTAGTTAGCAGGGCTCATGGAATTTTAAATCGAGTCAATGGGATTTGGTATTATGAGGATTTGGGTTCGCAAAATGGGAGCGGAATTGAAAGAAATCTGGATAAGCGGAAAATAAAATTAAAAAAAAATATACCTGTAAAAGTGGAGTCAGGCGATATAATTTACTTGGCAACTACAAAAATATTATTAAAATAAAAAAAGGCAATAATAAAAGTGGAAATTTCAAAAAGCCAGGGATTAAAATTTTTATTAGAGAGTAAGAATAAAATTTATGTTTTTTCATGAAGTTTAGCATTGCAGGTTTTCATAAATAGATAAGATAAAAAATGGAGGATTATTTTAAAATGAAATTAGATAGATGTAAAAATGGGCATATATACGATGTTTCCAGATATAGTTCGTGTCCCTACTGTAAATCGGAAGGATTGGAAACAGAAGTTCAAGATGATAAAATTAATTTAGTTGAACAAATGGAAGATGAGGATAGAACTACTGCCTACTGGTCAAAGGACAGCACGGTGGATCCTGTTGTGGGATGGCTTACGTGTATTGAAGGGCATGACAAGGGGAAGGATTATAGAATTGTGAGTGAACGGAACTTTATTGGACGTGGGGAAAATATGGACATCCAGATTTCAGGGGATACTATGATTTCAAGGAAAAATCATTGTTCGATAAGTTATAATCCGAAGCAGCGGAAATTTATGCTAACTCCTGGAGATTCCAATGGATTGATTTATTTAAATGGAGAAGCTGTTTATAATACGGTGGAATTGAGGGCTTATTCGGTTGTGGAAATGGGGGAGAGCAAATTTGTATTTGTAAATTTGTGTGGAGATTATTTTGATTGGGAGAAGGAAAAAGCCAGGGATGAAAATTTGAGAAAAAGATATGAGAATTTGGCTGATGAAAAAACAGCTGGAAATATGAATTTTGTGAATAAAAATAGTAAAAATGGGGATTTGGAAGTAAAAATTGAAGATTATGAAGAAAATTTATAAGTTAATGAAATTAAGGGGAGAAGTGGAAAAATGAGGAAGGATGAGGCAAAATTTATTACGGAATTTTTGAGCGAGGCTGGAACGAAGGCTGAAAATAGTGATTATTTTGGATATATTTTGCTGGATAATTATGCGATTTGGGCTGTAGCTGATGGATTTGATGAGGAAGATGGGGCAAAAGTTGCGGCAAGGATTGCTGTAGAATCTGTAATTGAATATTTTATGCTACGTCCACGATTTAATTATGACGTTATTAAGGAAATGATGGATTATGCCAATTTGAAGGTTAAGGAAAAACAGGAAGAAGCTAAAAAATATTCTCTTATGCACACTTCTCTTTTAATCGTTATAAGCAATTATAATTCAATTTTATATGGAAATATTGGAAATACTAGATTTTATCATATTAGAGGCGGATATATTGTTTCTCAAAGTAAAGATGATACGATAGCGCAGCTTTTGGTGGATGAAGAAGCGTTAAATGTATCGGATATGAAATTTCATAGGCAGAGAAATGATTTACTGCAGGCAATTGGGGATTTTGGAAAAATTAAGCCGAATATTATAAAAAGCCCTGTAGAGCTTATGGAAAAAGATATTTTTTGCTTGACAACCGTGGGATTTTGGGAAAATATTGATGAACATGATATGGAAAATGATTTGTCTAGATTTGAGGATAAAAAGCAATGGCTGAATTCATTGGAAAAGAGAATACTCGCTTCGCTTAGGGACAATATTGAAAATTATACGATTGCACAGGTGGAAGTGCAGGCGGTGGCAAGTCCAGAGCCGATGGAAAAGGATAGAAGCAAATTGATAAAAAAAATAATTTTGATAATAATGATTGTTGTTGTGATTATTTTATTTATTGTAATTTGGAATGTGAAAAGGCGAAATGGGATTTTACAGGCGGCGACACAGTATGAAAAGCTGGCGGATGAGGAAATTTTGAAAAAGAATTTTAATAATTCAATTGATAATTTAAAATTGGAAATTGGGGAATATGAGAAATTAAAGCCAAAAAGCAGAGGCGTGATTGGATTTTTTACAAATGCAGAGAAAAAAAGGAATGATGCGAATAAAAAGATTGATGAAATAAATAAAAAAATTGGAGAAACTGAAAAGATTAAGGAGGCATTTTCAGATATTAATGAAGGAAATGATCTGTTTAACAATGGAAATTATGATGAGGCAAATGAGAAGTATCAGCAGGCTAAATATAATCTGAATGACAATACTTATAAACGTGATGAGCTGAATACGGAAGAAATTTTGGCAACATTGGATTCACGGATTAATTCGGGTGTGAAGCTGAAGGAGGCGAAGGCTTTGGAAATGGCTGGGGATAATGCGGTTAATGAAGGAAGTTACAATTTGGCGAAAGTCAGTTATAAAAATGCTGCAGATATGTATTTGGCAAATGGAAAGGCGGATTATGTTTCACAAATTGAGAAAAAGATAGAGGAAATAGCGGATAAGGAAAAAATGGCATATAATGGGGCAATGCTTGCGGAAAATAAAGGGGATTCATTGGCACAGAGCAACATTAATTCTTCTAGGGAGGCATATTATCAGGCACGGCAGATGTACCAGATACTTGGAGATACTGTGAAAGTAGGAGAGATTGACAATAAGATACAGGAACTTAATTCTCAGCAGAATGCTGATTTACAAACTGCTAATAATCTTGTTCAAGAGGGGCTTTCGCAAATTACGGCTAATAATCCAGCACAGGCAATAGGAATTTTGACACAGGCTAAAAATATTTATCAAAAAATGAAAGATACAAATAATGTAAATGCTGTTGGGAAATATATAAGCCAGGCACAGGAATTTATTAAATTTGAAAGCCAGAATGCTGAAAAACTGAAGGAAAAGGAACTGGAATATTCAGAAAAATTAAAATCACAGGAAATAGAATATTCAGAAAGGCTAAGACATCAGGAAATTCAGCTGCAGCAGCAATTACAGGCAAGAGAAGCAGAAATAAAAACACAGCAGGAACAAATGGAGATAGAGAGGCAAAAGCGGGAAGAAATATCAAGAAAAATGGAAAATGCCTCAAATCTGGAAATGCAGGCGGATCAGCTGGTATTAGATGAAAAATTTGAGGAAAGTATTTCAAAATATGAGGAAACGAAGAAAATTTTGGAAGAAGTAAATGCTGATGGAAATTTTGGGAATCAAGCGGCTAAGATTGAAGGTTTAAATAAAAAAATCGAAAAAAGTGAAGGATATTTGCTGAAGAAAAAGGGAGAAGAGGATCTTAAAAATAAAAAATGGCAGGATGCTATGGAAAAGCTTACGCAGGCAAAGGAAAAGCTGGAAAAAGTTGGAATAAAGCAAGATGAATTGGAAAAAATAGGGAAAGAACTGAAAAGGGCTGTGAAAAAAGCAAATAAGAAATGGTGGCAGTTCTGGAAGATTTTTTAGGAGAAAGCTAAGATTAAAAGTTGAATAACAATAGTATTAGTTAAAAAAATTATGACAGTTCACTATTTAAATGGAAAATGATACAGGATAGGAGGGGAAAATGGTAAAAAGCATAAAATTAAAAACTTTCTTTTTTAAGGAATATGCACAAATTGCTGAAAAAAATACGTATTCGGCATATATTCCGAATGGGAACAGGGGAATCTGGTGCATTGCTAATTTTGAGGAAAAAATTCAGAGACGAGAAAATGTGGAAATTGAGGGAAAAATAGGAAGTAGCGGTATTGAGAGTAAAAAAAATAAAAAGAATGTAAAAAGGAAGAATTTGGCAAAGGCTGGAGTTCATAAAGTTATTGAAAAATATTTGGAAAATGGCGGTTTTTCAACGGAAAATATGAAAAAAATTATTCAATCTTCTAAAGATAAAGTAATTTTTGAGAAAAGTAAGTTTTTTAAAGTTGAAAAAAATAATGAAAAAGATTTTGATTCTAAAAATTTTTATTCGCAAATTGTTGTTATTATTGACAAAGATGACATGATTGCGGGAAATATGGGGAAAACAGAGCTTGCTTTGTATCGGGAAAATAGGATTGTGGAAAAAATATGTGGAGAGGAAATTAAGAGAGTAAAGTTACAGAAAAATGATTATTTGCTGGCTGGAAGTCCTGAATTTTGGAAAAATGTTGATGAGAATGAGATTGAGGAAGTTTTTGTTGATTTGAAAAGTAAGGAGAATATTGAGAAAAATTTAAGCAGGAAAATAAAGGCTGCTGAAGTGAAATTAAAAAAAGTCATACCATTTTTGTCGATTTTTGTGGAAAATATTGAAATGGAAGATAGTGATGAAGAATTGGAAAGGGAAGTTGACAGAGAAAATAAGAAAAGGGAAATAGCTGTAAAGTATACGTTTTTAATGATAATATTTTTATTTTTGTTTATTTCTGTGGGGAAAAATATTCAAAGGGGGAATCTGAAAATTAGGAAGGAAAAAAATTTGGAAAGTGTGGTAGCTGGAAAAATTGGGGAAAAGGCGAAATTGATGGAAAATAATTTGATTGAAAAGATGGAAATTGAAAAAAATAAAATAATGAGAAAAGATAAAATTGGGCTGGAAAATGTTGAGAGTGCTGAGGAAAAAGATGGAGATGAAGGAGAGAAAAAAGCAGGAGATGGAATTAAAAGTGTGGAGCGGAAAAATAAAAATGCGGGAAATTTAGAAGTAGTTCAAAATATTGAAGAAAATGATGGAAAAAGAAAAATTAAAAAAAATAAAGTAAGCAAAGTGAAAATGGGTGAGAAGGAAAAAAGTCAGAAAAGATGGGAAAAAGTTGCTGGAAATGAAAAAAATCAAAATAAAAAAAATTTTAACGTAAATAATAAAAGTTTTAAAAAAGATCAAAATTTAAAAAATAACAAACTTTCACAACTTGATAAGGAAATTGAGAGGAACTGGAAAATTTTGGGGCGTGATAGGAATGGAAATAATTTGAAGAAAATATAAAAGGGAAAAGTGAGATGGATTTTTTATTAAAGGGAACGATGTTGAATGGGAAATATAAGATTGTGAGTTATATGGCTAAGAGTGATTTTTCTAATATTTATTTGGCTGAAAATAATTTAGGGGAAAAAGTTGTTATTAAGGAGTGTTATCCTGGAAAAATTGTTATGAGAGATGGGAAGGAAGTTTTTACGGAAAAATATAGGAAAGATTTTGAGAGATTAAAGAGATGTTTTTGGAAGGAAAAATGTATTTTGGAGAAATTTAGAAAGAAGTCTAAGGGAAATAGGGGAAAATTTCAAAATAATCTTATTAAAAATGGTGTTATTAAAATTCTGGATTTTTTTAGTGAAAATGGAACAAATTATATTGTTATGGAATATTTTGGGATTACTTTGAAAGAGTATATTTTGGAAAATAAAGTTCAAGATGAAAAAATAAATATAAATTATATTTTGAAAATATTTCTTAAAGTTGCAAGGGCTGTTTGTAAAATCCATAAAAAGGGGATTATTCATTGTGATTTAAAGCCATCAAATATTTTGGTTGATATTAGGGGGAATATTAGAATTATTGACTTTGGATCAAGTTTGAGAAAAGGGGAAAAGGTTGATTTTATTGAGGTTTCAGAAGGGTATTCGCCGATTGAAGTTTATTCAGAAAAGGTTCAGATTGATGAAAGAGCTGATGTTTATTCGCTTTCGGCACTTTTGTATTTTATGCTTTGTGGGAAGAAAATTGGTGGGGCAGTTAAGAGGTTTTATAAGCCAGAATTGGAATTTGCAAGAGAAGTGATTTTAGGGTTTGAGAAAATTGGGAAGTTTAAGGAAGTGGAAAAAATAATAAAAAAAGGATTGGAATTTGAAAGGAAAAAAAGATTTGGAAGTGTCAGGGAAATGATTGAAAAGTTAGAATTATTAAATTTTATTTAGCGAAGGGGATTATCACCCTTACAATAAATAAAATATATCTTCTGTTTTTTAAATTAGATTTAGTATGAGAATATAGTTCGTATAAAAAAGTATATAATTTTATGTAAATGTATGAATTTATCGGCATAGAGATTTTTTGTTAGAATTATATAAAAAGTTTAGATTTTTACAAATTCAATAAATAAAGGGGAAAATATAGAGATGAAATTGTTTTATGAGGAAGAATTGCGGAGAAAATCCTATTATGAGATGTATCAGATTGCGATTGAGGAAAAGCTGGTGGATGTGCATTTGGAAACGCCTGCGAGAGAGGAGCTTATTACACTTTTGATGAAATATCGGGGAGTGAAGGCTAATTATTGTATTGACAAGTATAAAAAAAATGGGCTTGTAAATGTTCAACTGCTTTTTGACAGTAAACTTGGGGAGAGGATTCATCATGAGAATAAAATACGAGTACCGCACAAAATTATTTTGTATAAGGAGCTTGATTTGATGAGGGAGGACAATTATAAGATTGAGATTCCTGAAAATGTGAGCAGTGCAAATCTCTTTCTTATAAATGCAAATAATTATCTTTGTGGAATTTTTCAGCTGGAAAAGGATTTGAAGAGCAGGAATAAATATTTTTTGATTAGTAAAAAAGAATTTTTTAGAGTTGAGACATTGAGAAATAATAAGTTTTCGTTTTTATTTTTTAAAGAAAATGACTTAAAATTTATTCATGAATTTTATAATTGGAAGGAAGATGAGCCATATCCGCTTTATCCGTATCAGATGGATTATTATAAAGTTGAAATTGAAAATTTTGTTGTAAAAAATCTGGAAACTACGAATACTCCGCTTTGTATTGATTTTGGGACTGTAAATACAGCTCTGGGAGCATATCTGGATAGAAATTATGTGAAGGATTTGCCGACTAATGATATTTTGAATGGGAATGTTGTCATTGATGCGATAAACTATGTGAAATTTGATGATGGGGAAAGGCATTACCGTGAGATTTTTCCAACATTGGTTTATGTTGAAGATTGTAGCGATAGTAATAATATTAAGTATTCGTTTGGATATGATGTGGTAAGAAAATTGGAAAAAAATGATTATATTGTTAATGGATCGATTTTTTATAGTTTGAAAAGGTGGGTGCATGAGCATAATAAGATGGAAAAAATTAATGATGAGTTTGGGAATATTTTGTATGTAAAAAGAAAGGAAATAATAAAGGCTTATTTGAAATATGTTGTAAATCGTGCAGAATATATGTTTAAATGTAAATTTAAAAAAATTCATGCTTCCAGCCCTGTAAAATTGAAAGAGCAGTTTTTGACAATGTTTCAGGAAATTTTTATGGTTGAAAATAACTTTAATAAAAGTTCTTATGAAAAAAATTATGAATATGAAATTATTCGTGAAAATGCTATGGATGAAGCTATTGCTGTGCTTTATAATACTATTGAGATACAGATAAGGAAGGGGAGATATAAGGAAAATGAAGAATATAGTGCTTTAATTATTGATTGTGGTGGTGGAACTACTGATTTGGCAGCTTGTAAATATGTGATTAATAAGGACAGGATTTCATATTATCTGGATATAAGGACAAGTTTTGAAAATGGAGATGAAAATTTTGGGGGAAATGACTTGACTTATAGGATTATGCAGTTTTTGAAGATTGTGCTGGGAGCAAAGTATTCTGAGAATAGGACTGTTTCTGTTAATGATTTGATAAAATATGATAATGATATGATTTATAAAGTGATTGATGACAGCGGTGTTGATAAAATTTTTGAAAATATGAATTTGGAATATGAAAAATATGAGAAAATAATACCGACAAAATATTCACAATTTGAAAATAAAATGAGCGAAGAATATCAAAAAATACGAAATAATTTTTATATGCTTTGGGAAGCTGCTGAAAATTTAAAAAAAGAATTTTTTACATCTGATGGAAGACTGCGGACACGTTTTGATGCACCTAGAAATTATGAAAAAAGGAATGACATTCATATAACGCAGTTAAAAAGCTGGAAAATTCACACTTATGAAAATGAAATATTTAACACAGTAACAGATTATCCAAGACATATTTTTACAATAAAGGAAATAGAAAAAATTGTAAAAGCCGATATTTACGGAATGCTTAGAAAATTTTTGAACACTTATTACAAGGAAGGGCTGCTTTTTGAGTATTCGCTTATAAAATTGAGCGGACAATCGACTAAAATTAGTACATTTCAGGAAGTTCTGAAGGAATTTGTGCCTGGAAAAATGATAGAATATAAGGAACTTAGCCATCGTGATGATTATGAGCTGAAGTTGAACTGTCTGGATGGTGCTATAAAATATTTGGATTATAAGCGGTTTGGGCATATAGATGTGGAAATTGTGAATGAAGTGCCACTTGTGCCGTATTCTGTGTGGGTGGAAAAATATGATGGGGAAAAGATTGAAATGATTCAGACTTCACGGAAGGCTGATATTCTGATTGGGCAAATTGACAAGAAAAGTTCAGCGGAAGAGTTGAAAATTTATGTTTATAATGCTGAAGGGGAACTTAAAAAAGAGATGATCTACAAAAATGAGGATGACTATGAGGAAATGGATGCACAGGAAATCTTGCCAGAATTTGTAAATATTATTTCTCAAAATGATACTGATACAATTCAAAATGATACAGTTAGATTTTTCGTTTACACTGATTTAAATAACTGGGGATTTTTTGTCGTGCCAATCCAAAGAAAGTCAGATCAGCTTTATCTTGGACGTAAACAGTATTTTCCTTATGAAGATAATTTAAGTGAAAATTCTTATTTTGATGGAAATCACTAAAAAAGGGGAAAAATATTGAAAAAAAAAGATGAACTAATTTGGTTAATGCCAACGATTTTTATTTTTATTATTCTTTTTATGATAAAATTTTGTACACCTAAAATTAATAAAAAATATATTGTCAGTAAAGTAAAACGTGAAAACCTTGAACTTTTTGTAGATATGAAAGGAACTGTTGTTGCAAATAATGTTGCTAAAATTGGATTAGATGTAAATTTATCAGTTGACAATGTTTATTTTAAAGCTGGAGATTTTGTGAAAAAGGGCGATATAATAGTAAAATTTAGTGACTATCAGAAAAGTGATATTAGTGAAAAAAGAGCATTGCTGGCTGTAAAAAATGTACAGTTGAGAAATCTTGAAAAACAGCAGAAATTAGGAGCAGATGTGAATCAGAAAATTCAAGAAGTAAAAGGAGAAATAAATGGGTTGGAGCTGGAAGTAAAAGATGAAATGAAAAATGCTGTGTTAGTTCAGAGAACTGTGAGAAGTCCGTTTGATGGATATATTGTAAAAATTAATGCTGTAAAAGGTGGAATTGTAAATAAAAATGAGCCTGTAGTTGTTTTGGCGAAAAAGAATGATCTGAAAATAATAAGTGAAAGTATGACAGATGAAAAAATTAAAAATTTGAGTATTGGAAATATGGCTGAAGTAAGCCTTTTTAGGAGAAAAAATAAAAAAGCTGGGGAAGAGAAAACGCTTGAGGAATTAGTTGAAATTAAAAATGATAAAGGCAAAGAAGGTTTTCAAAATAGAGATAATAAAGGGAATTTAGATTTATTTTCTGAAAGAAAAGTTATTGAAGCGGAATTATTTAAGATTAATAAAGTTGTAAATATGAATGTGCTTGAGTTTTTGCCGATTTCCTTTAAGGATTTATTTTTAAATGAGCAGGTGGATATTCGTGTTATTTATAGAAAGAAAGAGAATGTTTTAACTGTTTCTAAAAAAGCGATTATTTTTAAAAATCAGAAAAGTTATATTTATTTGATTGATAAAAATAATTTGGTTAGGGAAAGGGAAGTTTTTGTTGGGATGGATAATGGAGAAAAGATTGAGATTTTTGGGATGAATATTGAGGAAGGGATGGAAATTGTGGAAAATCCTGATGATAAAATTACAAATAATGTAATTGTGGAAAGAAGAAATATTCAAGATGAAGAAATTGAAAAGAAAAAAAGAATAGAAAAATTAGAGAATGAAAATGAAAAAATAGGAAATAAAATGGATGAAAATGAGAGGGAGATTATTAGATTGAAGAAAAAATAATAGATTGAAATTTTTTAAATTATTTGAAAGTAAATATTAGGTTTAATCTACTAAAAAGATTTATAACGTATTCATTATTCAAATGGTATTTAGTAAAAATAAAAGATTTTTCACAAGGGGTAAAAACCCCTTGTCAGTAAATAAATAAAATAAAGTTTTTTAATTTGAATTGTCAATTTTGGTCATTTTTCCATCATCAGTTATAGAAAGTCCATTTCCGTTTGGAAAATCAGATTTATTTAAGGAAATTATTTTTTTGATGACTAATTTTTCTGAGTCTATGAAAGGGCCTAAACTTCCGTAAGTTTGTCTTACAGGGATAATCTCTCCAGAGATAAAATTCCCGTTGCTGTCTATTTTAATTTTAAAAATTGGAGCAAGGCCCATAGAGCCTGAAATATTTATCTTTCCAAAAGTTGCAAAATTTCCTCCACTGTAGGAAATAAATTTATTTTTGTAAAGTTCAACTGCTCTTGTAACGTGCGGTCCTTGTCCAAAAACAATATCTGCTCCATTATCTATCACAAAATGGGCAAATTCATAGACATTTCCCCGATCTTCCCCATGAAAAATTTCGTGATTTCGAGTAATATGTTCTGCTCCAGCACCTTCAGCACCGCCGTGAAACATGACAATTACAATATCAACTTTCGATTTTAATTCAGAAATAAGTTTTCTTGCATAATTGTAGTCATTCAATTTTACAGTGGCTGAATTTGGAGCAAAGGAAATAAATCCAAATTTTTTACCATCTTTTTCTAAAATTGAACTTTCAGCAATATCTTTAATTCCAGAATATTTTATATTTAAATTATCAAGATTTTTAATAGTTTCCCTAATTCCAGTTTCTCCAAAATCATTGCTATGATTATTAGCAACACTCAAATAATCAAATCCAGCTTGCTTTAAATATTTTCCATATTTTGATGGCATGCGAAAAGCATAACATACATTTGGATTATCACAGCTTTTCGGAGTACCGCCATTATCAAATAACGTTCCTTCCAGATTTCCCACAGTAATATCTGCATTTTGAAGCACATCTTGAGTATTTTTCAAAATATTTTCATCATTTTTTGGAAGTAAATCAGATGGATAATTTGAGCCAAGCATTATATCTCCAACTCCAATTATTGTAAATTCTGATTTTTCATTTGTTTTATCATTTCCATTATTTTTAGAAATATTTTTTTTGATTCCTAATATTTTTTCGGCATTAATAAATCTGTTTCTAAAGTTTTTGAAAAAAGGGCTTGTAATAATTAATGCAAGTGCAAAAGCCAAAATAGCAAATAAAATTAACAGTATATTTTTTTTCATTTATTAAATCCTTTCATAGTTTATTAGTAGTCATTACAAATAAGCAATTTAGCAATTCCTTGGCAAAGGATCAAGTTTTTTGTTACCTGATAAATAAAATTGCAATATTAATATATTTTACATATATTTACTGTAAAAAGCAATATGATTCATAAAAAAATAATTTTAGAAGAGAAAAATATTCTTTACATTTTCTGTTTTTTCTATTATACTTTAAATATGTAAAAACAAAAAATTGGAGGATAAATAAATGAAAATTGCTGAAGCTCTTATTTTACGTGCTGATATTCAAAAGAGAATTGCACAGCTGAAAACAAGACTTAATAATAATGCCAAAGTTCAGGAAAATGAAGAACCTGCTGAAAATCCTGAACTTTTATTAACTGAATTAGAAAATTTGATTTCGCAGTTAAATGATTTAATAGTAAAAATAAATAGAACAAATACACTTTCAAAAATTGATGGAATTTCATTGGTGGAGTTAATTGCAAAAAAAGATACGCTTTCACAAAAAGCAGGAATTTTGCGTGAATTTATTGAAATTGCAAGCCAAAAGGTGGATTTGTATTCTACAGCGGAAATAAAGGTTTTCAGTACGGTTAATGTGCCTGAACAGCAGAAAAAGCTGGATAAATTGTCTAAAGAAATTCGTGAAACTGATACAAAATTGCAACAGGCAAACTGGACTATTGACTTAGTTGAAGAATAAAAAATAGTGTATTTAATATTGTAATTTATAAAAATAAAAAGATTTTTGGTGTAGATATTTTTAAGGTGAACATAAACCTTTGGATATTAGGGGAAAAATATCCTACAAGAATGAGTAATGCGGGGAAGTTACAAAAGTTATGATTAATCCCAGTATTGTTACATCTGTACGAATTATTGTAATTGTTACTACCATATGTTAATTAATAATATTGAGGCTGGGTTGCGGGAATGGTTTTGCTATGTAGAAATTTATAAGGAGAGAAAAAATTTTATGAAAAAAATAGGGCTTGTGCCACGTTTGATTATTTCGATTGTGCTTGGTATTTTACTTGGATTAGTTTTGCCAAGTCCGATTATAAGGATTTTTGTCACGTTTTCATCGTTGTTTAGTAAATATTTGTCGTTTATTATTCCATTTATGATTATTGGATTTGTTGTAACTGGAATTTCAGATTTACGTCATGGAGCGGGAAAATTACTTGGAATTACGACTTTACTGGCTTATCTTTCTACAATTGTTGCAGGTACGCTTTCGTATCTTATGGCAATTAGTATTTTTCCAAAAATTCTTAACTTTGCTTCGTTTACAACGGTGGAACATCCTGAAAAGAATCTTTTGACAACTTATTTTGACATTCCAGTTGCACCAATGTTTGATGTAACTTCAGCGATTATTTTTGCATTCATAATGGGACTTTCGATTAGCTGGCTTAGAAATAATGGAGAAGGGCAAACTACATATAACCTTTTTCGAGAATTTTCAAAGATAATTTCAAAATTGTTAAGCACATCAATTATTCCGTTGCTTCCTGTCTATATTTTTGGAACATTTATGAATATGACTTACAGTGGACAAATTTTTGCAACGCTTTCAATATTTTTAAAGGTATTTATTTGTGTAATAATTTTGCATATTTTATATACTGCAGGTTTATTCATATTTGCTGGCGGGCTTTCAGGAAAAAATCCATTTGTCTGTATGAAAAATCAGATTCCTGGATATTTTACAGCTCTTGGGACACAATCTTCAGCCGCTACAATCCCAATAAATATTGAATGTGCCAAAAGAAATGGAACATCGCCTGAAATCCGTGAATTTGTAGTTCCTTTATGTGCCACAATTCATTTGGCTGGAAGTATTATTACAATTACAAGCTGTGTTGTTACTGTACTTATGATGCACAGCATGTCCTACGGAATTTCAACAATTTTTCCGTTTATAATGGTACTTGGAGTAGCAATGGTAGCTGCGCCTGGAGCGCCTGGAGGAGCAATAATGTCTGCACTTCCATTTTTAGGAATGGTTGGAATTGCCTCAAGCAGCCCAATGGCTTCACTCTTAATCGCACTTTACATAACACAGGATAGTTTTGGAACAGCGGCTAATGTTTCTGGAGATAATGCGATTGCCATTATAGTTGATTGGATTTATCATAAATTTATAAAAAAATAAAATTAGTATGATTGAAAAAGTAGAAAATTTATGCTATAATTAACCTATAAAGGTAATGGATATACTCCATTTTAAGGTAAAAAATAGCGGAAAAAATATCTTCTTCTTAGTTGAAGGGGGTATTTTTTTATGTTATAATATTTCTGGGTTCGCTACCCAACCTTGAAATGGAGGGAGGTGAATAGTAATGATGAATGGTGATGTTGTTACTTTCGTTGTTATGGTTATAATTTTGTATATAATCTTTAACAAATAGATGACAAATTGCCATTTTTTGCCTCCAAGATCTGCAGGAAATTATAACCTGCAGGTTTTTCCATAAAAATTATAAATATAATAAATTTTAATGAGGAATAGCAGGAAATAATAAAAAAAGTGAATTACTAATTAATTTTAGTTTTTCACTTTTTATTATGTTATTTTTTTGTTTTTTATATTAGTACCATAAAAGGTTAATTCCATTTTCCTTACATGTTTTTACTATTTCCGGTGTCCATACAGAAGCTTGAACTTCTCCAATGTGGGCTTTTTGCAATAAAAACATGCAGATTCTTGATTGTCCGATTCCTCCACCGATTGTTAATGGTAATTCATCGTTTAGAAGCATTTTGTGGAAATTAAGATTTTTTCTTTCTTCCAGGTTTAATTCTTTTAATTGATGTTCTAATGCGGCTTTGTCAACACGGATTCCCATTGAAGATAATTCTAATGATCTATCTAAAACTGGATTCCACATAATTAGATCTCCGTTTAGTTCCCAGTCATCGTAATCTGGGGCACGTCCATCGTGTCTTTTTCCAGAATTTAACACTTTTCCGATTTGCATAATGAAGATTGCCTTGTGTTCTTTTGCAAATTTGTCTTCTCTTTCATTTGGAGTTAATTCAGGATATAAATCTTCTAATTCTTGAGAAGTAATAAAAGTAACTTCTTTTGGCAAGAATTTTTCAAATTTTTCAAATTTTTCAGTCAATTCTTTTTCTG
Organism: Leptotrichia sp. oral taxon 417; assembly: GCF_013394865.1. Taxonomy (NCBI): domain Bacteria; kingdom Fusobacteriati; phylum Fusobacteriota; class Fusobacteriia; order Fusobacteriales; family Leptotrichiaceae; genus Leptotrichia; species Leptotrichia sp. oral taxon 417. Next base: position 438,298 of record NZ_JABXYV010000001.1, read on the forward strand.
TATTTAAAAAGGCTTGATATATTTTTTTTACAGTTGCTTTTAAAAAGTCAATATTTCTATCTTCTTTTGAAATAACTTTTTCCCAGTCCCATTGGTCAACGTAAATTGAATGCATATTATCTAAATCTTCATCTCTTCTGATGGCATTCATATCTGTATAAATACCTTTTCCTTCTTCAACGCCATATTGCTTCAATGCGATTCTTTTCCATTTTGCAAGTGAATGTACAATTTCCAATGTTACATCTGGCATTTCCTTCATTTCAAAAGCCACAGGACGTTCAACGCCATTCAAATTATCATTAATCCCAACAGACTTTCTAACAAACATAGGTGCTGAAATTCTTGTTAAGTCTAATGCTTTTGCAAGTTCTCTCTCAAAACAGTCTTTTGCAGCTTTTATTGCAATTTCTGTTTCCATGATTCCATATTTTGGATCATAATTTTTTGGAATTATAGTTTTTGACATATACTCTCCTTCTTTCTCAATTTTTATTCTACCTATAGATGTTATCAAAATTATTATCTATTGTCAAATTTTTTTAAATTGAGCCTGTTTAAGTTATTTTTTAAAGAAATAATCCTTTTTTCTATTTTTTTAAATGGGATTTAGTATAAAATATTGTTTTTTAGTATTAATATTTGAATTAGTTATAAATATATATTGTAATGATTATAAGAGATGTGTATTTTATTAAAGTTTTTTCCGAGACCTAGAAGCTCTTTAAAATATGGGAATCCCGTAGATATGTATATTTGTCATTTTATAAAATTATGTACAAAAATGTATAATTTTTTAACAGTAGTATACAGGTAATATACAAGAAAAGTTAAAAAAAAGCCGGGATAATTCCCAGCAATTTAATTTAATTTATTTTTTCCAATTCTTTTCTCATCTTTTCAATATTAGTATGTGTATATCTCTTAGTCATGCTTATGTTGGTGTGCCCAATCATTCCAGTTATGGCACTCTCATTATTTGACACATCGGTTATCATTGTAGCAAAGGTGTGTCTGGTATCGTGTATAGTGTGCTCCATTCCTAATTTGGACATTATCATTTCAAATTCATTTTTCCGGAAATTGTTGTATACATAATAATTTTTTCCCGTTTTGTTAGGAATGAGATATTCTGTTTTGTTTTCCATCCGTTTAATTACAAGTGGAAGTATTTTTGGGTGTATCGGAATTATACGGTTTTTTCCTGCTTCGGTCTTGCTTCCTCCAGTAATTATGTTTTTTGTCAAATCCACATTTGACTTTGGAAGTTTCAGAAGTTCATTTACCCTCATGCCGGTGTAAATTAATATAAGTATGACATCCGTATATCTTAGTTCCTTAATGTTATCCCAGAGCAGCGATATTTCTTCTTCAGTAAATATCTTCCTAACTATTTTAGCCTTATGCTTAGGAAGTTTAATAAATTTGCTGTAGTCCTTGCTTATTATATCCATTTCCATAGCCTGCTCAAAAATCATGTTTATATAGGATCTTACACGTTTAAGAGTTCCGGTTGCTAAGGAAAGGCTGTCAATAAAGTTTTGAAGCTCCACCGCTTTAATACTGCTTATCTTCTTATTGTGTAAAGGTTCCAAATAGTTATAGTATGTTCTGTATGTCTTCATAGTTCCTGCTTCTATTCGGTTTTCTTTTTTCTTCATGCACATATCCATTACCTCTTTCAACGTTATGTCGGCTAAATGGACATCGTATGGGTTGATGTTGTATTCAGCAAGGGCCTGCATAGCCGCTTTCCTGTTTTCAAAATATCCTATATATTTAAAAATTTGTTTTCCTTTATCGTTATAGCCAATTGTAATTCTGGCACCAAAAGGCTTTCTTCTTTTTCCACCTAGTTTTATAACGGATCCATATCCATTTGGATTTTTCATAAAAAAATCACACTCCTTAGTATTGAATTTTAAAAGGTTGTGTGATATACTTCTATTGGTGTTTGTGAGTATATCACATTACTTAGCCCCTATTGCCGTAGGGGTTATTTTTATATCTTAAGTTTTTCAATAGTTACAAAATCTTTAAATCCTAGTTTTTGTGCTTCTTCATCTGTTTTATTTGGACATAACTGTTTTAATCCTTTTTTTATTCCACCACCAGGAAAATCTGCATTAATTTTAAAAACTAAATATTCCATTACAACAACAGTTAATGCAATTTTGTTAGTCGTTGTTTTATTTTTTAAATCATATATATGTAATTTGCTTAACATTTCAGGAATTTTAATTTTTGGCTTTGTAGTAAATTCAACATCTATGATATTAGAATTATGAGCAGATAAATTTCTAGTGAGACGTATATTTTTTATCCAGCTTTCAAACTGATCTAAGTCTACTCCATGTATAGTTGCTATTTCTCTTCTGTATTTTTGATTTAATAATGTATACAAATCAACAACATCACCTAAAGTAAGTAAATCAATGACTAGCCATATAGGAAGTTCGTTGGGATAATTCTTTTTATATTTTGTTATAATTTTACTTTTTGTTTCATATCCTAAAAGGGCAAATTTCCTTTTAAATTCTTTTTCTTTGTGAGAAATATAATACTGGCAGTATCTGTTTTTGTCAGTCCATTTTTTAAAATCCAAATATCCGAAAGCTCCAAAATCACGCCCTAAGATGTAGGATATATTCGTTTTTAAAGATATTTCAATTTTCTCAGTAATTCTTAGGAAATATAATCTTAAATTTTTATCCCAATAAAAACGGTGAATGATGTCCTCAAAATACACATCATCTTTGTAATTTTCATTTTCATCCATAAATGGAAGGGAAAACTCTTTGATTTTATAATAATTTATAAACTTAAGTTTGTATTCAGCCTTTTCTTTTCCTTCTCTAAATTTCATTCCTCGTTTTTCAAACAGTTCTACCTGCTCTTTAAAAGTTAGATGTTTTCCATTATAGGTATTGCTCATTCTTTTTTCTCCTTAAAAAAAAAAACCTTTGCGTAGGCCGGAACCCTGTACTATTTAAAGTACTGCAAAGGTATTGATATACTTTATTGTACTTTATAATTTATAAATTGTCAAGTATTATTTTAAATTTTCATTTTTTTTACACTCTCCTATATAATAGTTTTGTAATTTTTTTCATTTTTTTACACAACTTTTTATAGTTTTGTATTTTTAATCTTAATAAATCGTATCATTAGTAGGATAAAGATTTTCCATTTTTCTGACTTCTTCAATAAATCCTGTGTAATGACTGAAGTACTTCTCATTGTAATAATATGAGGTTGTATCATTGGTAAAGTTGTAGACAATTTTGTAAAGCATGTAAGTATCCCCATAATCAGGATTATACATATAAAGTCTTATATTTACATTTTCTGGAATTAAATCCCCTTTTCTTTGGCTTAATTTCACTTCATCGAACATTCCAATTTTCTTTACAAATGTGTTAAATGCATTGACTGCTTCATCTAAACTCAGTGATTTAGCATTAATGTCATTAAGCATTAATCCTATGTCAATATCATTTTCATCGTTACTTCGCCAGTAAGCCATTAGAGTGTCGTTGTTATCACAGTAGACTTTACTGGTAAGGTTATGCTTTTTAATTATGCCGATGTACTTCTTTAAAGTTTGATTGGGTTCACTTACCCAGTTGCAAGTATTTGAAAAGCTCAAACAAGATAAAAGTATAAAAAGTAAGATTTTTTTCAAAAGTTATTTCCCCTTTCTGTGAATTAAATTTCAAAATAGTTTTTCAAACTTAATTTATGAAAAAGTTTTTTATTTCATTTTTATATTTTTAATTTTATAAGTTCGTATTTTGTATTATTTTTCATTTCATTTAATTCTTTATAAGTGTAAGGTGCATAGATATAAATAAAATTTTTTCTTGCTTTATTGATAATTTTATGTATATCATCTGGAGCTGTTATGTATAAAAATACGACATCAACAGAATGGTTTAAAGTATCATTTTTTAAGATACGATACATTGTTACATTATTTGGAAAAGTAAATTCTTTATCTTTAATAAAACTATTTACATTTTTTGATCCAATAAGTTCTTTAATTCTAGTTATATAAATCATTTGTTTTGTAAAAACTGTAAAATTAAAATCTTTTTTTAAAATGGTTAGTATATAGTTTATACAATCATCTATATTTTGATTAAAATCTAATCCATCAGCACTATTTAGATTATCTTTATTTTCAAAATAATATATTTTTATTTTTTCCATTTTATATATCATTCCTTTACTATTACTATTTCTTTTTTTCAATTTTCAAAGCTATATCATCTCTGTATAATTAAGAATTACTATTGAGATTTAGGATTTTCTGCACTCTCCATTAATTTTTCTTCCTCAGTTTTTTCATTTTCTATTCCGTAAAGATATTTTTCTGCTTTTTGTATTATATCTTTATAATTTTCAGGATGTTTTGCTTTCATAAGAGGTTCAGCTTCTTTTTTAGCTTTTTTTAAGTCGTCTCCAGAATCTTGTAGTGCTTCAATAATTTGTAAATATTCTAGAAAATCTTTTTTATTTTCAGGAGTTAATTGTTCAGTTCTTTGTAAGATTTTCATATATTTGGTTGCACCTTTTTCCATTTTCCATTGAGCGTGAGTTCCTATAAGACGTTTATTTATAAAATCTTCATCGCTGTAGGCAACTATAATAATATTATCATTTAAAAAATTTTTTCTTTTTTTTAGTTGAATATCCATTATAGTTTTATAAATTTCATCGTGAGTGGCTGTTTCTGGGACATAAACTTGTATAATGTATTCTCCAGTTTCCTGATTTTTTATAATTCTAGGTTCAAAACCTTGTTTTTTTGGTGCTTCTTCATTTGTTTTTTCGACTTGTTTATCAACTTTACGTTCTGGTGATGTTTCTTTGCTTTCTTCATCTCCACATGATACAATTAAAACTCCTAAACATAAAAACAATAATAATTTTTTCATAAAAATATTTTTCCTTTATTATTTCATAATTTCTTTCATTTTTTCATTCATATTTTTCATATTAACAGTTTTATAATATTTAAGGCTTTCAATTAAATATTGAGATTTTGTATATCTGTTATCTTTTAATTTTATTAATCCGTATCCTTTAAATTTTCGTCGGTTTCCGTTAAATGTGCCATAATATTTTCTATTTTCATCAAAAATATAGTTATTATTATTGTTTCCAACTACAATTACATTGGATTCGATGATATTTAGAAATTCTTCTTCAGATAATTCATTATGTAGAATTCCAAATTTTTCGGTTAATTCATCATCTGTAAAATCTCGATATTCGTAGTATGGTTCATCAAATCCCCATTGATTTTCTCTAGTTCCTAAATTTTCGGAGTAATAAAATTTCATACCATTTATTATTTTACTTACTTTTTCTCCTATTTTAGCTTTGATAAAATCTTCAAAAAAATCTCCAATATCACTATCTTCAAGCCAGTTATACAAGACTTCTAATTTTTCTTTTGCATTTTCAGTTGAATCATCTAAATTAGTTAAATCACCTTCGATTAACTGAAATCTATGTTTGCAATATTGCATTCTTCTACCTGCAGGACAACCACAACCACTGTGTATATCCCTAGAGTTTTCTTCTTTCCAAAAAGCGACTCTATAAGGTTTTTTTCCAGAGCCTTTTACATAAAATACTAAAACTATTTCTTTGTTTTCTTCCATAAAAATTATTCTCCATTCTATCTATAAATATTTTTCTAATTTTTTCAATAATTTTCTATCTAACTCCGTTAAATCGTAATTGTAAATATCCTTGTTGTTAAATATTAAAGTTGCAGCAAATTCGTTTGCTTCATGTTCAATTTGGCTTGTTCTGGAAAGAAGTTTTTCATTTTCATAAATATAGATACAGCTTCATTGAATGATTGCTGTCCGTGTCCTAGTTCGTGGCTACATACTATTCGTTTGGATAAGTAGGGAAGTTTGATGTTGATGAAAATTGTTTTTTCATTTCCAATACAAGTGTATAAACCTAGCCAAGATGAAAAATCGGAATAGATAATTTTTATTCCTTGATGTTCTGCAATTTTAAAAGGATTATCAGTTCCATATTTTTTAATTAGAGTTTTTGCCAACTTTTTAAAATTTGTTTTATGCATAAATTCACTTTATCTCTTCTTGTTTGGTTTTTTCAAAAGTTTCTTTTCTTTTTGGATTTCTTTTATACTTTTTTTAGGTGTTGGAAGTTCTTCAGGTTTTGTCCCGCTAATTTCAATCATAACTTCTCTTACTTTTTTTCCTATATTGAAATGAGTATTATTTGCTATTTCTTCTCCTTGAATATCTCCTTTTTTCAATCTTTCTTCTGTCTGAGTTATTCTAAAATAATTAGCTGCCAATTCTGTTGAACCCATATGATCAAGGATATGTTCTTTTTCTTTTAAATTTTTTCTTTTTTTTATATCTCCGGCTGTTTCTCCATTGTACAATCCTTGATAACCAGAATTCTGGAATTTTGCAAAATTCTGAACGCCGACATTTTGAGCTTCAAATGCCAATTTTTTATTAAAGTCCCTTACATCTTCTCTTAGTTTTAATCTTCTGTCATCTTCTGAAAGTTCTTTAAAATCAGTTTCAGCAATTTCTTGCTTTCTTGTTTGAATGGCAAAGTATTGTTGTCCTAATGCAATGGCTTTTTTTCTTGGATTACCATTTTGTACAAGTATATAGCAAGCATATCTTGTCAGTTTATAATCTTCTATAGTTTTTTTTGAAATTCCCGCTTCTACGATTTTGATGTCAACATCAAAATGGTCGGAAACCTTAATATTACTATTTTCTAATGAAGTTATAGATTTATTAATTAATTTTTCAAAATTTCTCCAATTTGTATATTCCAATATTGTCATCAATTCTCTTGCATACCAAAATTCAACACCATTTTCATCAATATGTTTTATTTCTTCAAACATTTTTTCAGTATATATTTTTACATTCATACTTAAATACTAATCCCCCTATCAATTAAATAATTATTTCTTATTCTCTCTCTGCTTTATTAATATGTCTATAACAGCACGTTTAAATACAGCCATATCGTGTTCATCATCAACATCATTGAAAAATAGTTGCTTATTTACTCCAGTAACTTTTTCAAATTCTGCAAGTTCTTCTGGAGTTAAGACTGATGTGTCTACAAAATATGGATTTGAATTTTTTTCATTTTCTTTGTATCCCATTAAATATTCGGGAGATACTTTTAAAACTTTTGCAAATTCTTTTAATTTAGAAAGTGTTAAATCAACTTTCCCTTTTTCAATTTTAGTAATAGAGGAACGATCTGAATATCCAGTTAATTTTGATAATTCTTCTTGAGTTATTTTTAATTCAATTCTTCTATTTTTTATTTTTTCTCCCATATTTGATAATAAATTATTTTTTTTCATTTTTTTTCTCCCTTTAATATATTGTTATTATACCCTTAAAGTGAAAAAAAAGCAACTTTTCTTTTAAAATTTTTAAATTAATGTTGACAATTATTCACTAATGTGGTATAACTTGATTGTGAATATAATTCAGCGAAAGTGAGGTGGATTTGTGAATTTAAAAAAAATAATAAAAGAGAAAGGATTAAAAACAGGATATTTAGCAGAAAAATTACATCTAAGTTATACATCATTAAAAAAGAAAATTCGTGGAGAAGTTGAATTTAAGACTACTGAAATAGCTTTACTAAAAGAAGAGTTAGGATTGACAAATGAAGAGATAAGTTCAATTTTTTTTGAAAAAAATAGTGAATATAATTCACTTAAATAAGAAGGGAGTGAGAGGATGGGATGAATGGAAATCGTTTTAGAGAAATACTGATAAAATTGAATGAATGTAATATAACATATCTTGAATGGGAAGAGTTAAAAAGAAAAATAGATGGTTTTTTTGAGAGAGAAAAACGGAAAATTGTACTTGATATGGATAAAATTGAAATAGTTGAAGTAAATGAAAAAGAGTACTATTGTCGTTAGCACTCTTTGAAAGTTATTATTGTGTTTGTGTGATATAGATTATTTGATTAATATTCAGGAAATAAACAAAATTACCTTCAATAATTCTTATAAAATTATGGTTATAAGATTCATCATTAATAATAATAACATCTTTAAATAATCTTTGAGAAGTTTGAATATCATAAAAGACACCATTTTCAATAAAATCAAAATGTTTTTCCACAGTTTAACCTCCTTCCAATTAGGGTAGTTAGATTATACCATAGAATATTTAAAAATGAATAAATTTTGAAGTAAGGGAGTGAGAGATGAAAAAAATAATTTTGATGATAACATCGGTTATAATTGTAACTTTGGTAGGAATTAAGGCTATATTGGATAGGAAAAAAGAGAAAGAAAAAGAAATTTTGCAACCTAAAAAATTATTATATGGTTATCCTTTGTTTTTTAAAAAGAAACGAAGGAAAAAAAGCAGTAAATATAGAAATTATAGTACAAGGGTAAGAACAAAAACGAAAAAGAAAGATAATATCGATGAAATAATAGTCACAGTATTAAAAGATATGGATGAAGAAAAAAAGAAAAATCGTACAAGATTCTATTAATTACATAAATTATTTGAAGGAGAATTTTAAGAATGGAAATTCACAATGTGGATACATTTTATTTGGCAACAGTAAATGAATCAAAAAAAGTTGCGGAAGAAATGATAAAAGAAAAATACAACCTAAAAAATGATTTAGTGATGATTGGATGGGCAGTTAGAATAAATAGCATTATAAATCAGATACAAGATGAAAAATTAAAGGAAAAAGCAGAAAATGACTGTGAAAAAATTTGGAATAAGTGGTATGAAAAAGTTCAAAAGGAACAGTTGATAAATAAAAATCTTGGAATATTAGATTTAGTATTAGAAAAATTAAAAAAGGGAAATTCTAAAGAATCGGGAGTTAATTAGGAAACAAAAAATGTCGTTAAGGGACTAGGTAATGAAAAAACAAACACCAAAAAAAATTAAGGGACGGCAATCCCGGAAAGGAAAAAACTATGGAAGTTTCAGAATCCTGGATAAGGAAACAGGCTACAAAATTGCAATTGACAATAAAGGAAGCCGCTGAATTTGTCGGAAAAGGTCAGCAATATGTAAGAGTAGGATTGCAGACAGGAAGACTTAAATTTGGAACGGCAGTACCCAAATTTAAAGATGAAAATGAAAAAGAAGCAAGAAGGAGAGCTGGGAAACGTAATTGGGACTACGATATTCAAAGAGTACATGTTGAAAGATATGTTGGAATAAGCTATAGAAAATTTTTGGAACTGAAATATGTGGTAGTAGCATAATAGGAAAGGGATGTGAATTTAAAATGAAATATGATGCTTTAGTAATGGTAAACAATCAAAACAGGGAAACAAGAAGAAAAATGGAAGAAAGAAAAATTAAGAATAGAATCAAGAAATTTGTAAGAAAGGTTGGACTATCAAAATGACGATCAGAGAAAAACTTGAGAAGGAAATGGACAAGGAAGAGGTTAAGAGATGGGAGGAAGAAAATGTTGAAAGCGAGGAATCTTATAAAAATAATATTCCTGGTAACAATGACAGTACTGGTTCAGTTAGAAGTGATTAGGGAAAAAGGACGTTGGGTTGCTGGTGGAAACTTAGCATTTCCAGTATTATTGGCGATATTGCTTTGGTGGCTATCTTATTTTAAAAAATGGAAATAGGAAGGAGCGAGATAATGGAATATAAAATGCTTGAAAGGGCAAAAAGAGAAAAATGGAGCTGGAGGAAAAAATGATATGAATAAAAATTAGGAATAGAGGATAAAAAATATGAAAACAAAGGAAGAAATTGGACTTGAAATTACAAAGTTAAATGTGAAACTTTATAAGCGCGTAAGAATTTCAGGATGGGATTCTGAAGCGGAAAAGATGAATGAAAAAGTAAAGATATTAAAATGGGTATTAGGAGGGAGTAAAAAGTGGAATTAAAAGAATTTAATAAAGTTTTTAGTGGTTTTGTTGTTTATTATGGAATAAAAGGAATGACATCTGAAAAGCTAGGTATCTATTATTTGGGATTAAGAGATTTAAGTATTGAACAATTGAGAGTGGCTTTTTCTAAAATGATAAAAAATAGAATAGAAAGGGAATTTCCAATGATAGTGGAAATAAGAAACGTGGCATTGGAAGGAAATTAATTGTTGGAGGATAAAAAATGTATATAAATTTGAGTGGAAATTATTATATTAAAAGTCAACCTAGATGTTTTGTAATTGGGTGTAAACAGAAAAATAAAAAAGGTGAGGTACAGTTTGTAGCGAAGTGGTACTTTGTGAGTCTTAGAGCTGGGCTGAGAGCTTGGATTGATGAAAAGCTGATAATGAGTAAGGCTAAAAGTTTTCAGGAGCTTAAAAACGATATACGGGCCTTGAATGATGAAATGGAAATATTAAGCAAATTTGAAGAAGAGGAAGAAATTGAATAAAAAAATGCCAGTGGAAAAACACTGACATAAAAGATCTAAAAAACACTTTCGTATTTTCAAAATTATTATATCACAAGTGAGAGAAAATGAAAAGAGAAAAAAATTTAATTTTAGAATATGGAGTGGGATCAGTAACATATACGGGTATAAGAAATTTTCAAATTCAGTATCCGTATATTGTTATTGACGGAGAAAATGTTAGTTTGGTAGGCGTAAAGTTTGTGAAATATAAGAATTTTATTGCTTGGAGAAATAGGAAAAATAAAATAAGGTAACTTGTTTATCGAAGGAGAGAAATATGGCTAAGTTTAGACAGATACAGACTGATTTTTGGAGCAATCCCTATGTTCAGGAAGAAATGACTCCCGAAGATAAGTTTTTTTATTTATACTTAATGACAAATGAAAAATCGACGCAGATAGGTATATATAAAATAACGAAAAAGCAAATAGCATTTGATATGGGATATTCAATTGAATCAGTGGGAAATTTATTGAAAAGATTTATGGAGCAACATAAATTGATTAAATATGATTCTGAAACACGGGAAATAATATTGCTTGAATGGGCAAAAACAAATCTTAATAAAGGCGGGAAACCTTTTGAGGATCTAATTTTAAGTGAACTGAAAGAAGTTAAACAAAAAGAATTTATAGAAATTATTTATCATCAGTGTGAAAAAGAGGAAATTAAGAAAATAATAGAAAAATATATTGATAATCCAAAATTGGGTGAGAAAAATTTGAAGTTAGAAAATAAAAATATTTCTGATAATTTAGATGATGAAAAAATAATTGAAGCAGAAATAGTAGATGAAAATACAGAAAAAGCTATTGGAAGTCCTAAAAATACTACTTTTGACGATACGTTGCACGAAATGTATAACGATAAGGGGGCAATAAATAATAATAATAAGAATAAATATAATAATAATTATATTAATAATAGTTATTATAATAATACAAGTGTCAAAAAAGAAAAAAATAATTTTTCTTTTGTGTGTGAAGAAATAAAAAATAAATGGATAGAAATTGCAAATACATTTGGACTATCTGGAACACGACTAAAAATAAATGAGAAACGTAAAAAATCAATAAAAACATTGCTTAAAGAATATACTATTGAGGAAATTTTTCAGGCAATGGACAAAATTTATGTTTCTAAATTTTTACAGGGAGATAATAAAAATAACTGGCAAATAACATTTGACTGGTTTATTAATAAAGCAAATCTATTAAAAGTGTTGGAAGGAAATTATGATGATAAAGTTAATACCGATTCTAGTCCTAAAAATACAAAAGAATATTATCAAAAATCTAATAATCAATTTACGGGAGTTACAGATGAAAGTATCGAGGATTTGATAGGAGGAATTATGCAATGATGACAAGAGATGAATTTAACAATGTCTTTAATTTGTTATGTACAAATTATCCAAATACAAAAAATCCAAACCAGTTAGGAAGCCTCTATTTTTTAGCATTAGGAAATGAATTAACCGCTAAGGAATTTATGAATGCTGTACTTAAAATCATAAAAACAAGCAAGGAAAAATTTATGCCACAAGTTGCTGAAATACTTGAATATGCAAAAAATAGGAATGTAGAAAATCAAGTTATTTTAGCTAAGAAAATGCTAAGAGCTGCTGTTTTGAAATATGGAAATAGTGGAATGATAAATTTTGAAGACAAGGGAGTTCATGCAATAGTGGATTATGTCGGTTGGAGAAGGATTTGCACTATGACATCTGAAGAATTTGATAACTTTTTGAAATGGGAATTTGATGGAATATACAAGGAATTTATAAAAAATCCTTATGAAACAAATGATTATTACACTGGTAATTATAAAATTATCGGACAGAAAAATCCTAAAAGAATTACTTATGAGAGCATAGGAGTAAAGAATACTCAAAATTTAGAATTTATACCGTTGGAATATAAAAATACTGCACAGATTGAAAATCAAGTTGATCTGTCTGAATTGAAAAATAAAATGTTGATAGGAGTGTAAAAATGATAATAAATAATTTAACTACAGAAGATATTAAATTTTTAAAAGAATTAAAACACGAATTGAATACACAAAGCAGTAGAATGACTGCTAATCCTAGAATGTATCAAGTTAGGCACGAAAAATTTCGGCCAGATGTGAATAGTGAAGGAAATTATTTTGAAGCAGTGTATGAAGGAGAATCATTAGGAATTTTTGAATATACTCTGGAAGATGTGGAAGAAGTTAAGTCAATATTAAGAGAAAGTGCTTATGATGATGAGGAAACTTTAAAGGAAATTAATGAGATTTGTTTGGAAAATTTGGATAATGAGAATATTGATTTTTGTTGTTATAATGGTAATTTTGAATATGTTTTTAATAATTCTTTTTTGACAGAAAAAGCCTGTAGAGAGCATATAGAGTGCAACAGACATCATTATAGAAATCCAGTTGACTATTTAAATTATGCTTTCAGAAATCCGGAAATGGAAAAGTTATTAAGAATACTGTCAAAAATAGAAATTAAGGAAGAATCGTAATGTTAAGAACACAAATTGAGAATAAGAAAATAAAAATATTTTATCCAATGAAAAAGATTGTTCCAGGAGTAAAGGAAGATCTGGAAAAAATATTAAATAATTATTCAGTAGAAATTGTTCCAATTAAAGCGATGACATTACAGCAGATGAGAATGATATATGCCTTGATAAATCAATTTTCTGAATATCTTGCAGGTGGTGGCAGCGAATATGGATATATGAAAGACATATTGAAAATATTTTTTGCAGAAAAATATGAAATTCCCAATTTTTCGTTAAGTCCTGATTCAATTGATACGTTAGATATTGATACTGCAAATAGATTTATTGAATATCTGATTGAGTTGGGCCTTGATTACAATGTGCCAATTGTGATTAAGGAAAAAAATGGGAGAAAAAGATTTGCAGCACAGATATATCCAGATACGGAAAAGTATGTTTATATTTGTTTGAAGAAGAGAATATGTGCGATATGTAATAAAAGTGAAGCTGATTTACATCACTATGATAATGTAAATTCAATAGGTGGATATTCACAATGTAATGGGCTAAAAACAAGATTTATGAGTTTATGTAGAGAACATCATAATCTTTTTCATTCAACGCCGATAAGTGAATTTGAAGAGAAATATCAAATACAAGGTATATGGTTAAATCCACAGAATGTATATGATTTATTAGAGATTTACCCAAATCATTTTAAATTATTTAGAAAAGAATACAAGGAGGGAAAATATGGAAATTTGGAGAGAAGTGAGTGAATTAAAAAATTTTTATAAATAAAAGATTATTTAATCTTTGAAGCAAGAAGGACAATGACAACTGAATATAATAACTGTGATAAATAATTTTGAAATTTTTATATTTTTAGGTATAATAAATATTATTAGAAACAGGAGGTAATTAATGAAATACAAGAAATTTAGAATAAGAAATTATAAAGCAATTAAAGATTTAACAATAGAACTGGGTAATCAAAATTTGATTCCAATTATAGGCTTGAATGAAACAGGAAAAAGTTCCATTTTACAAGCAATATTTGCATTTGATTGTTATAATGATAAACAGTATAATGGTGATTTTATAAATTTTGAATATATAAAAAATAAATTTGAAAACGGACAAAATCCTATTATTGAAGCAGAGATAGAAAATATAAATAAAAATGAATTGACAGAAAATGCTGTAGACTATATAATAGAAGAAAAAAAAGAACAATTTATTTCAGAAAGTATATATAAAAATGAAACTAGTTTTAATAAATCAAGATATTTAAGTTCTATTAAAGAGGTATTGCTTCCAAAAATAGAAAATATACTTTGTGATATTAAAGAGGACAATATATTGATTAGAAGAGAATTTTCGATTAATATGAATGGCGTTAGGGATAACAAATATAAAATTTTTAATTTGAAAATAGAAGAATTTGATGAAACAATTTTAGTAAATGGAATGTATGAAGAAAATAAGAAATTTTATATTTCAAAAGAAGAAATAGAGCAATTTATTGGAGAGACAATTTTAAAGTATTTACCTCACATAATATATATTGATGATTTTAGAGATAATATTCCAAATAAAATTGGGAAAAAACATGATTGGTATTTATACATTAAAGAAATATTTTTAAAAAATAATATGGACGTAAACAGTTTTATAAATAGTGCTTTGTCAGATAAAGGAACAATGCTGGAAGATATAAAATATGAACTTAATGAAAATTTAGCAGATTTGTGGGATAAGATGCATGAAAACAGAATCAAAGAAGAATTTAAAACAGTTGAAATCGATTTGAAATACGAGAATGAAGAATTTCAATTTTTAATAAATGATTTAAGAGAAAAAAGAGAAAATGGGAAACCAAGAACAGTAGTTTTTCCGGTAAGTATGAGATCAAAAGGATTTCAGTGGTTTTTTAATTTTTTTATAAAAATGAAATATAATTGGAAGCATATAAACAATGAAGAATATGGAAGTATTATTTTATTGGATGAACCTGGTGTATATTTACATACAACTTTTCAAACGGAATTGATAAAAATACTAAAAGAATTATCAAAAGTTAATAAGATATTTTACACGACACATTTGGAAAATATGGTTAATCCAAAAGTAATAAAAATAAACCAAATACATATAGCTAAAAGAAAAAATGAAAAAGTACTATTGGAAAGAATTACTAAAATTGAAGATAATAAAAATTTAGGGGAAATTACTCCAATAATAAATGCTCTAAAAATTAATAATTTCCCGTTATTACATTTCAATGAAAAAGTTATAATAACTGAAGGGATGACAGATAAGATATTTTTAGAAATGTTAAAAGAAATTGATTTGTTAGATAAAAATATAAAAGTCATTCCTGGAACAGGCGTTTCAAATCTTAGTACTTTGATAGGATTATTTATCGGTATAACAGAAAATTATACTGTAATTTTTGATAACGATAAAGCTGGAAGGGAATTTTTTGAAAAATATAAAATTGAGTATGGAGAAATTGAAAGTAAAAAATGGATATTACATAAATCAAGAGATAAAAAAGAAAATATAGTACTAGAAGATTATTATAGTGATAAAATGAAAGAAATTTTATTAAAATATCCAAATGGAATAAAAACAGGATTGATAGAGCTTTATTATTCTGAAAATGAGGAGAATAAAAAAGAATTTTTGGAAGAAATAAAAAAATTATATAATAGCAAACAAGACATTAGAGTATTAATTAATCAAATAAAGTCAAAACTTAATCACAGTTATTAATTTAGCTGTGATTTTTTAGTACAAGAAAAAATACAAAAAATTATGAGGGAACATTAAGAGTGAAAATTAAACTACATTGTCTAAAAATAAATGATAATGAAATAAAAACAACAGAATACAAGGAACTGGGAAAATTTGTAAGGAGAAACAGGAAAGATATAAAAGAAATTTTATGTTTTAGTTGGGAAATTCCAAAAAATAAATTGGAAAGAACCTTAGAGTATTCTGTTGAGAAATTGTATGAGTTGAAAAAGAAAGGAATATAGATTATGAATATAGTGATACTAATGGGAAGAATGGTAAGGAATCCAGAATTAAAATATACATCAAGTGGAAAAGCATATGCCAGCTTCACATTAGCTGTACAGAAAAATAAGAATGAGGCAGAATTTATTGACTGTATAGCTTGGGAAAAGACTGCTGAAACAATTGCTGAATATTTTAAAAAAGGTAGTAAAATTCTTATACAAGGACGTTTGAGTGTAAGTGATTATGAGAAAAATGGTGAAAAACGGAGATTTACAAGAGTATTAGTAAATAGTTTTGAATTTGTTGAAAGTAAAAACACTGTAAATAATCAAAGTAACAAAAATGATTATGATGAAACAGAAGATGATGAGGATTTTCCCTTTTAAGTATAAGAAAAATTTAATACATAATATAAAATTTTTAGAAGAAAATACAGACTGGTTTTCAAAAAAAATGTTGTTATTAAAACTGAAAACAGAATTGGTTTTGGGAAAACTTAAAAATGAAAAATGGATTGATGAAATAATAGAAACTATAGAAAATATATAGGAGGATAAATGGAACAATGGGAAAAATTAGTTAAGCTTGTAAAAGAGTTTTATATAACATTTGGACAACAGGAATTTTTGGAAAAAGAAATGACTAATGAAAGAATGGAATTAAGAAAAAAGTTGTTTGATGAAGAATTTAAAGAATATGAAGTGGCAGAAAAAAATAAGGATAGAGTAGAAATGTTAGATGCTGTTTGTGATATGTATTATATTCACATCGGGACACTACTTGAGAAAAATAAGGGTGATATAGAAAAGATTGCAAATAAAATATTTTTTTTGGGAGATAAAGAAACGGAGTATCTTTTTAAATTAGAAGTAAAAAATGGATTTGATGTAATTTTACCTGAAGCATTTGAAGAAGTTCATAAAAGCAATATGAGTAAACTTGGTAAAAATGGGAAACCAATATTTCGTGAAGATGGTAAGATAATAAAAGGGCCTGATTATTTTAGGCCAAATTTGAAACAGTTTATTACAAAATAAAATTTGAAAGGAAATATAAAAATGAGTAAAGAATTAAAAGTCACAGAAGAAATGATAGAAATTATAAATTCTTTAGTAAAAAAAGGATATAGTGATGATGATATCAGGAGGTATTATAGAATGATGGGAGAATTGTGTGCTGGAGCTGGTGCAATAAATGACACAAGTAAAGATAGTCAAAAAACGATTAATGAATTAATTGATATTGTTGAAACATTAAATAACAGAATAGAAAGTTTGGAAAATAGAATAAAAGTAAAAGTTTAATATTTGAATAATCAGGAGAAAAAGATGTTTAAAATATTATATTGTGAAGATGAATACAAATCAGTAATCACAAAAAATGTAGAAGAAGTACAAAGACTTATTACACAGACTGATATTAGACAAAGGTTGAATCCAAATAGACAAATGAATGTGTATAAAGTGAATTTTGATAGTAACAATTTGACAAATGATGAAGTTATAAATTTATTTGAGATTAGTAATTCAAAAAGAAGGGATAAACTTTTTGTAAAATTATATTAGGATTGGGAGAAAAGTATGAAAATACTGAGAGATAAGTTTTAAAGGAGAATCAAAAAATGGCAGAATTAAAAGAAGGTATTTTAAAACTTTTTAAGGAGCATTATGGGATGACAGCTGAAGAAGCTCAAGAATATTACAAGAAACAATTTGAAATAGTAAAGAAAACAGTAGTAAAAGAAGAGGTGGAATGGTTAAGGCGAGAATGCATGGATGTACTGGAGGAAATAAACAAAACAGGAAAAGTTCCTGAACTTATATTTTAAAGTTCAGTCGCAGAAAGTCGTTTTGGCTGGAAAAGTAGGTTTAAATATAGTGTTTATAAAGAAAAACGTCAGTCGTGAAAAGTCGTTTTTATTAGAAAAAAAGATTAGGAGGATAAAATGAGCAAATATAAATTATGGTTCAGTATAGGCAGCGGATTGGGTAAAGAAAGCGATGAAGTTGATTTAGTAGATGATTTAGGTTATACAGAGAAAAAGGCGGAAGAAATAATAAAAAATGAAAGTGAACAGCGTAAGCTGTTCGAGGAATGGAGGGATGAGAATATAGACCAAAATTTTGGAGTTGTAAAAGAAAATTAGGAGGAAAGTATGAAAAACAAGGATAGAATGCAATTTAATTTAAAAAACTAGAGAAAATTGAATTGGAGTTTATGGAATAAGGAAGATGAAAATAAAGCGAGTTTTGAAAGAATATTAAATAAAGACAAGTATAAAAAGAAATAGGAAGGGAATTAGTATGAGAAAAATAGTATCAGCAATAATAACAATATTATATTTAGCAATTATTTTGGGAAGTTTAGGATTATTAGTGTATAAAACAATAAGTGATATTTCAAGTGTAAAAACATTATTAGAATTTGCGAAATTAATGTTAATAGATTTTATATTATATATTTTTTGGGGAGTAGGGGTTCAAATTTTAACTTTTATTTTTGGATTGTTTAAAATTGAGGAGGATAAATTGTAAGAAAAATAATGGGAACAATATTTTGTTTATTAAAATTAGCAAAAACAATATTATCTGTTACGTTAGGAGCGGGAATAGGTAATGAAATTTATAAAATATGGAAAGCGGAGGAATAGGAATGAAAAAATTACTATTAATTGTGATGATTTTAGGAGCATTAGTTACAAGCTGTGATGAAGAAAATTTTGGGAATGATACAAAAAATGATAAAGAGAATACTTTAAAAATAGGTGATAAGTTAGCAGGCAATCAAGCAACACCTAGTGATATTGATTATAGTTTAGAAAGATATAATTTAATAAAAAGGGCCTACTGGGTAAATGGACAGCGTGAAAAAGCATTGAATTTACCAAGTGCTGTGAAACGTCCGTTAGGATATATAACATTGTTTACAGAAAACGGTGGAATAGTTGGAAGTTTTGTAGTAGATGGAAAAGTGTCAAGTTTAAATAGTTTTTTAACTCCAGATAGTGAATTATATGAATGTAATCCTTCAAGTAGTTATAGTTGTAAAAATAATTGGATTCCTGATGTAGATGGAAGTTATGGAGAAAATGATAACGGGATATTTTTCTTTACTCCAGATGGGAAATATATTGAGTGGACAGGAATATACGTGTATACAGATATTCCAATGAAAGTGGAAAATACAGTTGTTAAATTTGAAAAATAAAGGGGAATGAAATGAAAAAAATATTTATATTAATTATTTGTGGGCTATCTATGACAGCCTGCAATCCTTTTTTAGGGATAAATAGTTGGTTTAATAAAATAGACTATGAATTGGAAAAACAGAATGATAGACAAAGATATGACAGATTAAAAAAAGTGGAAGATACTGCAAGAGCAATGGTAAGCAGTTATGAAAGTGATAAGCAAATTTATTTGTCTATGAAAGATGAGAATAAGGAGATAGCCTTACAAGCAAAGATAAGAGCAAATAATACAGCGATTCAATATAATCAGTTTATTTTGAAAAATAGTTATCTATGGAAAAATAATATACCACAAGATATAAAAAATGAACTTGAAATAATTAATTAGGGATAAGGAGTTAATATGAAATACATAGAATTATTTGGAAGAAAAATAAAAGAGTTGTCTGAAATTTTGAAAGACGAAACAATAAGTGATTTGGAAATAAAAGAGGAAAGTGATATGTATGGGATAGATCAATTAAAAATTTCATTTAAAATTGATGATAGTGACACCTTCACTCTCTATATACGGTTATCTAATTTTGTTGGAGCAAATGGGATAGAGTTTTTATCGGAAGAAGAAATTGTAAGAGAATTTGAAGAAAAGTATAGTTATTTAAAGGGATATTTACTTGGTGAAACTATAAAAGAAAGAAAAATAAACGGTTATTCAAATGAAATAAAATCTCATATTAGGGTTGCAAAAAAAATGCATGAAATTTATCGTGTTTATTTTGAAAAAGTAAGAATAAAGAAATTTACTACAGCTTATGAAACAGTTGAATTTTATTTGAAACAAATGGAAAAGCAAATAAGAAAAATGTGTGAAGCATATCAGGAAAATAAAAATATAGAAAACTTTTTAGATAATTTAGAAGTGTTAGCTAGATTGACGGCAGATGAAATGGGTGCATATAGTTTACGGTTATTAACTTGTGGACGTAAAAATTATGATTGTGCTGACAATATAATTAGAGATTGTTTAAAAGGTATGAAAAAATGTGTAGAGGAAATAAGAAAAAGAATTTAAAATTTTGGGGGATAAATGTTATATTCAGGAATTAGATATATTTTAAAATGTATAGCAAGAATATTTGTGCTCATAGCCTTGCTTGTATACAATGATGATGATTTAATGAAGTTTGATGAAGAGGATTAGATATGTTAAATATAATAATGAGAGTTATAAATGCCATTCTTACTGTAACATTTGTTTTAATATTAGTATGGTTTGTTTATAACCTAGTAATAAGATTTAAAAAGAATATAGTAGTATTTAAATTTAGAATAATAAGCATAAGAGGATTTTTAATTGGTATGTCTATAAATTTATTTGTAATTTATTGTTTGATTCGTATTATAAGCTTTTTTGTGATTAGAGTGTAAAAATGATACAATAGATATAAATAAGAACAAGAAGGGAAAAACCGTGGGAAAAATTAATTTAGATTATTTGATTTATAAAGAGTTTAAGGAATTAATCAAAAATTTTATGGGAAATAGAAAATTTGAAATTAGTTATGGAATTGAAGATGAAATAATACTAAAAAATTTTGTAATTTATGTTGAATATAAAAATAAAATATTTAAACTATCAGCACAAAAATCATTTTCTGGTGACAGCGGATGGGATTATAAAGAAACCGATACGAATGAATTAATAAAAAAATTGGAAGACGAATTTGAAAAATTTAAAGAAAAAGTTTTGAAATTCGATGAAATAAATGAAATGAACTTCGATGAGTTGAAAGAGAAATATTTTGAAGAAATGGGATTGAAAAAAACAGGGAAATAAGGTATAATTAGGAGGTAATGTGAATAAAAAATATGAAATCTTAATTGAAGAGGATTTAGACATAAAATATTTACTTGACGACATTCTAACTTTAAAGAAAACGAAGAAGGAATGTGAAATAAGAATTGTTTTCAATAAAGGGAAACTTACTAAAAAAAGATATATTGTAAGAAGTTTACATCATTAAACTACAATTGAATAGGCAAGACTATAGATATATGAGCCATTAGATGAATAGATTTTAAAATAAGTCTATTTGTTTAATGGCTCTTTTTTTTGTCTAAAAAACTAAAAAAGGAATTGAAATTATGATAGTCATAGCAATTATATTTTATTACTTAGTAATAACATTAATATTAATAATTTCTATAAATTATTTGGGAAGATGGCTAAGAAAATATATTGAGAAAAGGATTGACGAGGGCCTTACTCTTTTGGAAAAACTTGAGGATATAAATGATGAACTGGATACAAAGATAAATAATGTGAAGATTAAGATATATGATATGTATCTTGATAGATGTAAAGAGAGTTTGAGAAAGAAAAGGAAAATGGAAAGAGAGTACAGGGAATTGACACAAAAAGTAAAGGAAAAAATGAAATAAAAAAAAGGTACTTTTGGGAGATTTTTTTTGGTCGTGGGTCTGGCGAGTCCCGGAAAACATCCGGATATGAATTTTTTTTAAGTTCATGTCCTGTCCGATAGGAGGTGAAAATGGAAGCAAAATATGACGAGATTATAAAAGGTGTCGTGCTGGCTAAAATATTGAATTTGAGCGAAAGGCATCTAAGGCGTTT
Organism: Leptotrichia sp. oral taxon 417; assembly: GCF_013394865.1. Lineage (NCBI taxonomy): Bacteria > Fusobacteriati > Fusobacteriota > Fusobacteriia > Fusobacteriales > Leptotrichiaceae > Leptotrichia > Leptotrichia sp. oral taxon 417. The sequence goes on from NZ_JABXYV010000001.1 coordinate 460,107, forward strand.
GGCAGAGGAAAATGTTATCAAAAAAAACGGACAAAATAAATATTTATTTTTGGAAAGTGTTCATTCATATATTGAGTATCTGGAGTTAAAAAATGATGCAGATGTAGATTTGAAAGATGAAAAAATTAGGGAAGAAATAAAGAAAATAAAAAAAGATACAGAATTGAAAGCCTTGAAAATATCGGAGTTAAAGAATCAATTACATCCGGCGGGAGTAATTGAAGAAGTAATGACGAGTATGCTTGTCAATATAAAGGGAAAATTGCTTTCATTGCCTAATAAATTAGCACCTACTGTAATTGCTTGTGATAACTTGGGAGAAATACAGGACATCATTTTAACAGGAATATCTGATACTTTGACAGAATTAAGTGAATATAGTCCTGAAATGTTTAAAAGTAAAAATTATATTGATGAAGATGAGGATGAAGAGAATTTAAGCACTAAATCAATTAAAAAAAATTTAAAGGAAGAGAAAAATGACAACCCGAAAAAGAGAGGCAGACCTAAAAAAAGCAAATAATTTGTTTAAAAAAATTATTTCGGTATTAAAGCCACCGCCAAAATTAACGATTGATGAATGGGCAGACAATTATAGAATATTAAGTTCCAAAACTTCTGCGGAACCAGGTAGGTGGAATACTGATAGAGTACCGTTTCAAAGAGAAGTGATGAAAGCAATATCTGATAAACAAACAGAAAAAGTAATAATGATGTATGGAGCTCAATTATCCAAAACAGAACTTTTGTTGAATACTTTTGGACATCATGCTGATTATGACCCTGCTCCTATAATGTTTTTAATGCCGACTCAAAAAATGGCAGAAGATTTTGCGACAACAAGATTAAATGACATGATACTTAGCACACCACAATTAAAAAGTAAAATAATTGAAAATGAAACGTCAAGAGATACTAAAACTCAAAAAGATTTTCCAGGTGGATATATTATTTTAACTGGAAGTAATTCAGCAGCTGAACTTGCGAGTAGACCAATACGGATATTATTGGCAGATGAGATTGATAGATTTCCAAATGATGTAAAGGGTGAAGGTGATCCGTTAAATTTAGCAATTGAGAGAACAAAAACATTTTGGAACAAAAAAATTGTTTTAACAAGTACACCAACAGTAAGAGGGGAATCAAGAATAGAACAGGAGTATGAAAATAGTACACAGGAAGAATATTATATCCCTTGTCCAAAATGTGGAACAATGCAAAGATTGGAATGGAAAAATATTGTTTTTGAAAATATTGGACACAAATGTCAAGATTGCCTTGAAGTTTCAAGTGAATATGAGTGGAAAAAGAATATGAAAGAGGGAGAATGGATTGCAGGAAATGTTGAAATTGATCCGAAAGCAGTAAGAGGATTTCATATTAATGAATTGTATAGTCCTTTTTCGACTTGGAAAAGTATAATAAAAAAATTCAAGGAATCTAAAGGCGATGTTCAACTTATGAAGGTTTTCACTAATACTGCATTAGGTGAAACTTTTGAGGAAAAAAGAGATAAAATGGATTTTGAAAAAATATCTCACAGAAAAGAACATTATGGCTGCGAAATTCCTGAAAACGTAAACGTTTTGACTGCGGGAGTTGATGTTCAAGATGATAGATTGGAATGTGAAGTTGTAGGTTGGGGAGCTGATGAAGAAAGTTGGGGGATTTGTTATAAAGTGTTTATAGGAAATCCTGCAGAAACTCATGTGTGGAGTCAGCTTGAGAGATTCTTGGATACTGAATTTACCTATTCTAACGGACAGAAAATAAAAATAATATGTACCTGTATTGACACAGGAGGAAATCACACGATGTCAACTTACGGATTTGTGAAACCTCGTGAAATTAAAAGAATATTTGGAGTAAAAGGTGGAAGTGTGGAAGGTAAGCCGTTTATTACAAGGCCAACTAAAACAAATAAAGGACAAATTTCGCTATTTGTATTAAATACTGATACTGGGAAAGAAACTATTATGGCCAGATTGAGAATTGATTTACCTGGACCAAGATATATGCATTTTCCGGATAATGTAGAAAGAGGGTATGATGAAACATACTTTAAAGGATTGACTGCAGAAGTTAAGATTACAACTTTTGAAAAAGGAGTAAGAAAAACTAAGTGGGTTGTTACAGGAACTAAAAGGAATGAACCGTTGGATATTAGAAATTATGCTTATGCTGCGTTAAAAATAGCTAATCCTGATTTGAGTAAAAAATATTTGATTGATGTTACAGAAAGACCAAAAGTGCAAACAAAAAGAAAAATATTGTCGAAAGGAATTTAGAAAATGGGAAAATCAAATTATTCAAGAGAATATATTTTAGAAATGATAGTTGAATACGGCAAAGCTGAACGAGCAGCTTTGGCTGGAACTAGTTATAAAATTGGAACTAGGGAACTTACTCGAATGGGAATAGATGCAATAAGAAAAGGAAGAGCTTACTGGGAAAATGAATTACAAAAATTGAACAGTACAGGAAACAGAAGAGTTAGAAGAGGTATACCTAGAAATCTTTAGTAGAAAAGGAGGTGTTTTATGAATTTTATTGATAAATTAATAACAGTGTTTAACCCGGAAAAAGGACTTAAAAGATTTCAGGCAAGAAGAAAATTAGAAATTCTTAATACTGGATATTCAAATCACGGTGCTTCAACTACTAAAAAATCAATGCTAGGCTGGCAAAGTGCTGGCGGTGGAGTGAAAAAGGATATTTATAAAAACCGTAAAAAATTGATTGAGCGTTCAAGAGATTTGTATATGGGAACTTCTGTTGCTACTGGAGCACTAAAAACTATTAACACGAATGTCGTTGGAAGCGGATTAAAATTAAAGGCTGCTATTGATAATGAGACAATAGGGATTAGCGATGAGGAAGCTGAAGCAATAGAAAGTTTGATTGAAAAAGAATTTGAACTTTGGTCGAAAGATAAAATTGATAATTTAGGGACTATGAATTTTTATCAGATTCAGGAACTTGTGTTTTTGACAGTGCTGATGAATGGAGAATGTTTTATAAAATTAAATTATTTTGAAACTCCAAAAAATCCATACAGTTTGAAATTGGAAATTTTAGAACCTGACAGAATATATACTCCAAACAATATGATTTCAGATAAAAGTGTGGTTGAAGGTGTGAAAATAGATAAAAACGGAAGAATTGAAGGTTATTATGTTTCATCTGAACATCCATTAGACGCAACTGGGGGAGTAAACGAGAAACTTATAAAAGTTTATGGAAGCGAAAATCAAAAAAATATAATACATCTTCTTTTCACAGAAAGACCTGAACAAGTAAGAGGAATTCCAATATTATCTCCAGTTATTGAGAATTTAAAACAGCTTGGAAATTATACTGAAGCTGAACTAATGGCAGCAGTTATAAGCGGAATGTATGCAATTTTTATTGAAAGCGAAGCCGAAAATTCGAGCGGTGCTGATGTAGGCGAACTCGAAGCAGTCGAAAATGATTCGCTGGTAGATTCGGAAGATGAAACTACTATAGAACTTGCACCAGGAATGATTATGGGGCTTAATCCAGGAGAAAAAGCAAAAGCTACCAATCCAGGAAGACCTAATGCTCAATTTGATCCTTTTGTTACAAGCATTTTAAGACAGATAGGAAGCGCTTTGGAAGTTCCATATGAACTTTTGATAAAGCATTTTACAGCAAGTTATTCAGCAAGCCGTGCAGCACTTCTGGAAGCGTGGAAAATGTTTAGGAAAAGGCGTGAATGGTTTGTAGAGAATTTTACCCAGCCTGTTTATGAGGAGTGGCTTAATGAAGCATATTTGCTAGGTAGAGTTGAACTTAAAAATTATGGAACTGACTTTCTTATAGACAAAGCGTGGTGTGGTTCGCAATGGAATGGACCATCTCAAGGGCAAATAGATCCGTTAAAAGAGGCTAATGCAGCAGTTATAAGAATCAATAATGGATTATCGACTAGGACGAGAGAAACAGCCGAACTTAATGGAGGAGATTTTGAGCAGAATATAAGAATTTTGGCAAAGGAAAGTAAATTATTAACAGAGAAAGGAGTGGTATTGAATGCCGAAACAATTCAAATTTTGGAACGTGATGAAGAATGAGGAAGAAAAATCAGCGGAACTGATACTTTATGGAAGTATTGGAAGTGATGAATATTGGGATGATATATCTGATAAGGCGTTTAAACAGGATATTGAAAATCTTGGCGATGTGGAAAATATAACTTTACACATAAATAGTCCAGGAGGGAGTGTATTTAGTGCTGTAGCGATAGCAAATATTCTTAAAAATCACAAAGCTAAAGTGACAGCAAATATTGATGGATTAGCAGCGAGTGCCGCAACTATTATAACAAGTGCTTGTGATACTGTAAGAATGCCTAAAAATGCTTTATTTATGATTCACAATCCAATTACTTTTGCTTATGGGAATAATCAAGAAATGCAAAAAACTGTTCAAATGCTTGATAAGGTTAAAAATAGTATTATTGAAACATATTTAAATAAAACAAAAACTGATAAGGAAACTTTATCTGAATTGATGGATAATGAAACTTGGATGAATGCAGAAGAAGCTAAGGAATATGGATTTATTGATGAAATATTAGATGAAAATGTGGAAAAAGAAGTTATTGAGAATAAATTGATTATAAACAATACGGCTTTTGACATTTCAAAATTTAAAAATTTTAAAGAAAAGAAAATTCAGGAGCCAAGAGTGATAAATATTTCTGTAAATAGTACAGGAAGTCCTGAAGAAATAGCTGATAAATTTAGAAATATATTAAATTCGACAGAAAATCAGAAAAATAAAGGAGGAAATATGACATTAGAAGAGTTAAAAAACAAATTTCCAGAACTTTGCAATCAAATCTTTAATGAAGGTAAGGAAGCTGGAATAACTAAAGAAAGGGAAAGAATGAGAGAAATTGATAACTTGGATGTATCAAATTATTCTGAACTTGTTGAAAATGCTAAATATAATGATCCGGTAGAGGCTAGTGTGTTAGCAGTAAATATTTTGAATAAACAGAAGGAAGAAAGAATTAAGAAATTACAAAATATTAAGAATGATAGTCAAAATAACTTTACACCGCCAGTTCCAAATAATGGTACAGCGGAAAATAATGAAGAGAAAAAATTTATGGGAGTAAATATTTCAAACATTTTTTCTTTAATGAATAAAAAAACAGAGGAGGGCAAATAATGGATTTTGTAACAAAAGGCAATGAATATGCCAGCGAACAGTTTTTAAGCGGTACAGGGCATAAATATATGGAATTTGAAGTGCCACAAGGTAAGAATGTAAAAAGAGGAGACGCTGTAAATGCAGGTGCTGAACTTTCAGATGGGACGGATTTGTTTGGAATAGTTATGGAGGATGCAGATGGAACAACTGTAAAAACTAAAACAACTGTAGCTATTTCAGGAGAATTTATATTTGAAGGGCTGAAAGTGAAAGCAGGAACACAGAAAGCAGGCTTTACAAAGGCAGCTAGAGATAAAGGTATTGTAATAAAAGGATTAGGAGGTAAGGAATAATGCCAGCAGTAATAGAATTTATTGGGTTGTATGACCAGAATGTGATTAGACCGAAATCATTTATAAAAGACAGTTATTTTAAAAATAGAAAAACATCAGAAAATCAAAAAATGGAAATAGAATTTAGAAAAGGAAGACAACTTGTAGCACCTTTTGTATCTGAATTTATTCCAGGAACAGAAATGGTAAAGAACACTTATGAAAGTAAATTTTTTCAAGCTCCAAAAGTAGCACCAAAAAGAACTTTTTCGGCTTTTGAGTTGTTTTTTAACAAAACAGCAGGGGAAACAATTTATGGCGGGAAAAGTCCCGAGGAAAGAAAAGCAGACTTACTTGCAGAATCTTTTGCTGAATTTGAAGAACAAATTACAAGAAGAGAAGAAAAAATGTGTGCTGAAGCGTTGTTTGATGGGAAAGTAGTTGTAAAAGGTGAAGGAATAGAAGGGGAAATTAAATTTGGAACAGTTGAAGAAATTACACCAGCTGTTTTATGGACTCAACCTAATGCCGATATAATTGGAGATTTACAAGCGGCAATAACAAAAATAGGAGAAAACACAGGTTTAAGACCTGAAATGATTTTAATGGACCCAGTAACTGCAAAATTATTTGTAGAAAATGAAAAAGTTCAAAAATTATTAGATGTAAGAAATTATCACATGGGAGAAATTGATCCTAGAGAAATTGCAAGTGGAGCAATCTATATTGGAACTCTTGCACCATTTGGACTTCCTATTTATTCTTATCAGTCACAACATTCTGTGTTAAATGCTGATGGAAAAACTTATTCAACAAAAAATATTGTTCCTGAAGGTAAAGTGTTGTTAGCACCAAGCAATAATACAATTATCTATGGACCAGCAGCAGATGTAAAACAAGGAATTATTGTAGCAGAGCGTTCAGTATTTACAGATGAAGATTCAAAATCTAACACTGTAGAAATCAGGACAGAATCAAGACCTTTACCAGTAGTGTATGACATTGAAGCTATAAAAATATTGAAAGTAAAATAGGAGGTTGACATGAAGTACAAGGTATTGAGTCCTTTGGTGTATGCTGGAACAGTATATAATGCTAAACAGGAAGTTGATATTATCGAAAATACAGTTGCTAAGGATTGTATTGAAAGAGGTATTATAGAGAAAATTACAGAAAACAAATCTAATAAAGTTGAAAAGAAAATTGAAATTTCAGAAGAAACTGATAATAAAAGTAAAAAATAGGTGATATTCATGGAATTTAAAGATGTAATCAAATCGGATATAGCAAATGTGTTTCTGAATAACAACGAATTTGGAACGGAGCATACATTGAATGGAAGAAAAGTTATATGTGTGATTGATGAAGAAAAATTTCAGAACAAACAGAAAAATGGACTTATTTCAACAGAGGAAGGAGTTTTTCAGAACGGATTCACTTTATTTATAGGTTATCCGTATCTGAAACTTCGGCCACATACTGGTGAAAATATAACAATAGATGGCATAAAGTATGAAGTTGCAGCAAGTAAGTCAGATATGGGTATGTTCGAGATAGATTTGTTTAGAAATGAGGAAATATAGTGTTTGAGATAAAAATAGATGAAAGTCAATTGAGATATATTGAATCAAATTTTGATAACTTAAAAGGTAAAATGCCAAATGCTCTTGCTAATGCTATAAATAGGAGTATGGAAATGGTAAAAACAGAAGCATTAAGACAAGCTACATCGAAATATACAATAAAAAAAGGAGAATTGAGTGAGTCGATTAAATTTATAAGGTCATCTGGTGGAAATTTAACAGCTAGAATAGTTTCAACTGGTAGCGTTATAGGGTTGGATCATTTTAAATTAACACCTAAAACTAGAGGAAAATATAAAAAGACTGTTAATTCAACAGTAAAAAAAGGAGAAGGCGGAAGTATACCAAATGCTTTTATTGCTTATTCTGATGGTAGATTGGGAGCTTTTAAAAGAAAAAGCGAGAAGAGATTACCGATAGAAAGATTAATGGGACCTTCTGCTCCACAAATGTTAGGTGAGGATAGCATATTGGAATATTTGCAAGGATTTATGGAAGAAAAGTTAAACATGCGTCTTGAACATGAAATTGAAAGGTTAATGGGATGATAAAACATACAGAGGAAAAAATATTTGAATTTCTTGATAAAGAACTTTCAAATAAAGGAATCAAAGTATATAGGGGATTTTTACCACAAAAGAGTTTTGAGGACAGGGAAAATGGAAATTATAAAGAGAATTTTCCTTATGTTACATTAAGAATAGTTGAATTTAAGCAAGAAAGAGCTGGAATAGATTACTATGATTCTCCTGTTGAGTTTGAAATATGGGTAGCCACAAAAGAAAATGGTGAAAATGATTATTTAGAAAATTTATCTTTAGCAAATGAAATAATGGAAAAATTATTGGAAGAAACTACTAAACCAGTAAAAGATAAATTATTAAACATTGATAATCAAGGTTCGGGGTTTGTAATAGATCAAACCAAGGAATTTAAAGTTTCATTTCATTCCGACCAATACAGACCATATTTTTTCTCAAGAATATCGTTTTCAGTTTATGGAGAAGCAATTTCATCAGTTTATACTAATAAATTATAAGGAGGTAAATATGGAAAAAAAGCAATACATATATTTAGGTAACAATATAGAATTTAAAAATTTTAGTTTTTCAAAAGGAGTAGTTTATTTTGAAAACGACAAGATAAAAGAAATAATGGAAAAATTTCCTTTGATAAAAAAAATACTAATTGATATTGAAGTAATTGGAAAAATAGAAAGAAATGAAAATATCTTTACTGTTATTACAAATCAATTAAAAGAACAAATAAAAGAGGAGGATAGAAATGGCTTATAAACATGGTACATACCAATCTGAAACTGCGAGTGATTTAATCTTGCCTGTTACACTTGATTACGGTCATTTTATTGTTGGAATGGCACCAATTCATAAATTGAAGAAAGAAAATAGAAAAACAAACGAAGTTGTAAGAGTCGGAACTTATAAAGAGGCTATTCAATATTTTGGTGACACTTATGATTTAGATTTTTCAATTTCACAAGCTATCAAAATATTTTTTGAACTTTATGCTGTAGCACCTTTATATATTGTGAATATCCTAGATGTTGAAAAACATAAAACAGATAATAAGAAAACTATGATGGCTATAGAACTTAAATCAGGAAAAACAGTAATTAATAATCATAAGATAATCACAGATACTTTAGTAATAAAAGATAATGCAACAAGTTTGCCAATATCGGATGCTATAACAATTTGGACTGCTGAAGGATTAGAAATTTATGCAACACCGTCATCAGGAAACAAAATAGATATTGAATTTAATGAGATAGATTTATCAAAAGTTAAGAAGAATGAGGCAATAGGTGGATATGACACAAATACAATGAGAAGAACTGGCTTGGAGCTTGTAGATGAAGTATATTCAAAATTCTCAGAATTACCTGCTTTTATAGATATTCCAGATTTTTCTCGCGAAAGTGAAGTTGCGGCGGTTATGGAAACAAAAGCAGGAAATATAAATACAGGAATGTTTGAAGCAATAGCTTTAATAAATGCACCTGACAATAAAAGATATGATGAAATCCCAAGTTGGAAAGATGAAAAAAATATAACATCAAAGGATCAAATCGTGCTTTATGGAAATATTAAACTTGCTGACAATGTTTATTTTCCATCATTACATTACGCAGCACTTTCTTTGAAAACCGATTCTGAATTTGATGGAATACCTTCTCAAACTCCTTCTAACTATTCATACAAAATGGATGCGTTAGCTTATAAAAATGCAGATGGAGTATTTGAAGAAATTAGATTAGATAAAGAACAGCAGGCTAATTTTTTGAATAAAAACGGAGCAATTACTGCGATTAATTTCAAAGGATGGAGATGCTGGGGGTCTGAAACGGCTAAAAATCCGTTAGCAACAGATCCAAAAGATAAGTTTACATACACGCGTAGAATGTTTAAATATGTGGGTAATGAACTGGTTATTACTTATTTTAATTCGGTTGACCAAAAATTCTCTTTAAAATTAGCTGAAACGGTTACAAAATCTGTAAATATTCGGCTTAAAGGTTTGGTGTCGGCTAATCACTTTTTATCGGCTGAAGCTGTTTTATCTGAAGAAGATAATACTTTAGAAAATGTAATAAATGGGGATATAACATGGACAATCAATCTTGGGGTAATACCAGCAATGAAATCTATGACATTTAAGAAGAAATATGATGTAAAAGCATTGGAAACATTTGCTCAAGCACTAAAACAATAATTTAAGGAGGTAAAATAATGGGAAAACACCAAATACCAACGGCGTTAAATGATGTTGAAATATATATAAACGGCTCAAGTAAACTCGCAGGGGTTGGAGAGGTAGAATTGCCTAATCTTGAAACTTCGTCTGTTAATATCGAACAAATTGGGATGGTATCAGAATACGAAGCAGCACTTACTGGGCATTATAAAAAACTTGAAGCGAAAATAAAAATGGACTGTGTGGATGAAACACTTTTAAATTTTAATAACAACAATGAACTTTTAATTGAGTGTAAAGGAGTTATTCAAAAAATGAATAAACTCACACATGCTCCTACTTTTGTAGGAATAGACGCTACTTTTAAGGGAATGATCAAGAAATTCGATGGTCCAAAATTAAAACCAGGATCTAAACTTGAAGCTTCTTTTGATTTAACAGTAAGTTATTACAAAATGGAAATAGACGGAAAAGAAATAGCTAATATTGATGTATTTAATAGAATAAGTAATGTAAACGGGCAAACTAACAGCAAAATCAGAAGATTGCTGGGATTAATATAAAATAGGAGGATAGAATGATTGTAAAATTATCAAAAGAATATAGTTTAGGGAGTAAAAAATATAAAGAAATTAATTTAGATTTGGAAGGGATGACAGGTTTAACATTAATTGAAGCTGAAAGGGAGTATTATACAAGAAATAAAAATTCAATGATAAAAGAGTTGGAATACGGATGGTATCTAACAGTTGCTTCAGAATCAAGCGGAATTAAATATGGAGATTTCTTGAAATTAAATGCTAGAGATTGCGTGAAAATTGTAAATGCTGTTAGGGGTTTTTTACAAAGTACGGACTTGGAAGAAATAGAGGAAGCAGAAGTAGTAGAAACCTTAGGGTCAATAGAGTAGAAGAGATACTAGATTTGCAAGATTGTATTACAACTTTAGTAGAAGTTTTAAATTATTCAGATGAAAATAAAACGAGTATAAATGTAAGCTATGAAACTTTAATTAATTGTAGATTGTATGAATTAGAATATTGGAATTTGAGAGCTGAAAAGTTGTTAGAAGACTCAGAAAAGAGAAGCTCTGATAGTGAATAAAAAAAGAGGACTCATCAGTCCTCTAAATCCTTTGAAAAGAAAGCGTACATAATGGAAGTACTTAGCGAAAGGTAGATAGCAACCCAAAAAGGTCCGAAAATAAAAATTAATGGAAAAGATATAAGAGCTATAAGGAATGAAGCAAGAGCTATAAAAATTTTTAGTCCTGTATTAGTTTCTTTTTTAGAAAAATTCTTTTTTGCTGATTTTTCAGTAATATTCTTAAAATAATTTTTTATTTTATCTTCGTATGGTTTAACTTCATCTTTTGTTAAATATTTAAAAAAGTTTATAATATAAATTTTGTATTTATCGTATAGTTTTTTCATAACAAACACCTCTTTTTATATTTATATATTAAATTATACAACGAAAACATCAAAAATACAATGGATGAAAGGAGGTAAAATGGCAAAAGATTTAACACTTAATATAGTCGCAGCAGCTTCAGTAGCTGGAGCTGTTAAAGGGCTTTCAGAATTATCGAAAAGTTTTAAGACTTTGAAAGATAATACAGAAAATTTGTCAAAAACATCTAAAAAATTAGAAAATTTTGATAAAGTTAGAGAAAAACTAACTAAAGTTAATACTGAGTATAAAACTTCATCTGAAGCTCTTAAAAAGTTGAAACAAGAATATAATAGTACAGGTCAAGGAAACGCAGAATTTGCTAAAACTGTCAAAGATGCTGAAAAGCATGTAAATAAATTGGCTAATGAAAAATCAAAATTAACAAACGCTTTTTCAAATGCAAAACAGGCTATAGAAAGCGAAGGGCATAGCTTAAAAGATTACAGAGATACTCTGCATAAAGTGAACAAAGAATTAGAAGTAAATAAACAGTTAAAAAGTATTCAAAATCAACACCAAAATAGACTTGAAGCTATAGATAAAGTTGAAAGTTTTGGAGATAGAGCAACTGTTAGAGGTTTAGCTGCTGGAGCTGCAACAGTTCTCCCTTTGAAATTAAAAATAGAATTGGAAGAAGCACAGGCAGATTTGAGAAAAGTTGCTGAATTTGGCTCTAAACAATTAGAAAAAGAATTTTATCAGGCAATGAGGAATTTGAGTGACAATTCCCCACTATCTCAAAAAGAATTGTTTGAAATAGCAGGAGCAGGAGCACAAGCTGGGATAAATACACGAGAATTAGCACAATATACAAAAGATGCTTCAAAAATAAAAGTTGCCTTTGATATGGACACACAAGCGGCAGGAAATTTCTTGGCTAAAACAAGAGCTCAGTTTGGCATAGGACAAAAAGAAGTTATGGAATATGCAGATGTTATAAATTATTTGGCAAATAGTGTGGCAGTAACAGCCCCTGAGTTAGTTGATATATCACAAAGGGTAGCAGGACTTGGTGGAATTGCTGGTATTTCTAAAGAAAGTGTTATGGCAATGGGAGCAACCTTGATTGCAAGCGGAGTGAACTCAGAAGTGGCAGCAACAGGGTTAAAGAATTTTTCTTTGGGATTAGTTGCTGGAACAAGTGCAACAAAAGCACAAAAAAAAGCATTTGAAAGTTTGGGATTAAGTGCTGAACAAGTCGCAAAAGATATGCAAGTTAATGCAGACAAAACAATAATTAATGTATTGTCAAAAGTAAAACAGCTTCCTGAACATTTAAGAGCTGCAACTTTGAAAAATTTATTTGGTAAAGAGAGTATACAGTCAGTAACAGAGTTGATGAATCATTTAGATGATTTAGGAGGAGCTTTTGAAAATGTTCATAATAAAGCAAAAACAGCAGGAAGTGTGGACAAGGAGTATGCCGATAGATTAAAGACTTTAAAAACAGCATTAGATACGCTAAAAAACAATTTAGTTAATATAGGGATTGACTTAGGATCTGCTCTGGCACCATCATTATTGAGTTTAACAAATAGTTTAAAGCCAGTTGTAAAAAGTATTGCAGATTTCGTACAAAAAAATCCACAACTTGCAGCAGGTATTATGAAAGCAGTTGGAGCTTTTGCATTGTTTAATTTAGGAGTAGGTGGAGCTATTAAAGTTGGAGCACCTCTTGCCAGAACTTTGAGTTCAACTGTTTCAATTTTTCAGAAGCTATCAGCTGTTAAGGGATTGGGATTTACAGCGGGAATAGCTAAAGCATTTCCAACAGTTGCAAAATTAGGAAGTGTATTTAAAGGTGTAGGTTCTATTGCTGCAAAATCTTTTGGTGGGTTAGGTAAAATTGCATTAAAATCATTAAATCCGTTTAATGCTATAAAATTAGCGGTTAATGGACTTGGTAAAGGATTTTCAGGTTCATTAAAAATTTTTTCAATGTTTGCTCATCCTTTAGCTACTTTTAAAAAATTAATAAGTGTAATAAAAATGGTTGGAATAGCTTTGAAAGGAGCATTTTTAGCAAATCCTGTAGGAGTGATAGTTGGTGCATTAGTTGGATTAGTTGCCATTTTTGTAATTTTATATAAAAAGTCGACTTGGTTTAGAAACGGTGTGAATAATGCAATGAAACAAATTGCACCTCATGTGAAAGAATTAGGTAGAGTTTTAAAGCAAACCTTGGGTCAGGCAATACAACGGGTAAAGAGTTTAATGGTTTCTTCAGCACCTGCAATGAGAGCGGTATGGAATAGTTTAAAACCAGTTATTTCAGCAATAGGAACTGTTATTAAAGTGGTATTGATTGTTGCAATTAGAGTAGCAATAGCAGCTGTGAAGTCACTAGGAAATACTTTTAAACTTATTATCGCAGTAGTTAGAGGTGTAATGCAAATGGTTTCAGGAGCGTTTAGAGCTGCGGTGGGAATATGGAAAGGAATTTTTCAATTATTTGTTGCTTTTTTTACTGGAAAATGGAATGAAATTCCTGGAATTGTAAGTGGAGTGTGGAATGCAGTTAAAGGTGGTATAAGTTCATTTGTAGGCGGTGCCAAAACTATATTGAGCGGATTATTTAATTGGTTTAAAGACCAGTGGAACAATTTAAAAAACTTAGCTTCAAATATAGGAGGAGTTTTAGGTTTTGGAAAGCATTGGACAGGGACTAACTATTTTGAAGGTGGATATACTACTGTAGCAGAGCGTGGAGCGGAACTTATTAAGGTTCCAGGACAACCCGCATTCCTAGCTGAACATGAAATGATGTTAAATTTACCAAAAGGAACTCAAATTTTGAATAATTCCCAAACGAGAAACACTCTTAGCGATAGAATAGGAAAGGTTAAAGAAAGAGTTAGTAAATCTAAAAATAATGGAGGAAATAATTTTGGTGGAGATACTATTAATATAGCGATAACGGTTGGTAATGGTTCTAATCCTAATGCAATAGCACAAGCCGTCGAAAGAGTTTTAAGAGACAGAGAAAACCGTAAAAGAAGGGTGGCATTTGGATAATGGCAAAAACGAGAGTATACAGAACTAAAAATGGTGACACTTGGGATTTAATTTCGTACAAAGTATATGGCACAGAAGGTTATTTCCACGATTTAATAAGGGCTAATCTGAATCTTATAGATATTGCTATATTCGATTCTAACATACCTATTATTATTCCAGATTTTGTAGATACTGGAGTTAATGAAGATACAGATAAGTTGCCACCGTGGAAAAGATAAAAAAGATAAAAGAGGTGATAAAGTATGGGATATGCGAGAAATATAAAGGTCTTAGTGTTTTTCAACAAAAAAGATATTTCAGAAGAAATAGCACATTCCATTTCTTCTGTCACTTATACTGACAATTCAAAAAATGCTATTGACGATTTAGAAATAGAATTAGAGAATTTGGATTATAGATGGTTAAAAGAATGGTATCCTGATGAAAATGCACAGCTTGTAGTTGGAATATTTGAAGATTTGGGCGAATCTGATGGAAAATTTTTGGAATTGGGGACATTTTATGTAGATGAACCAACTTTTGACAATGATAGAGTAACATTAAAATGTATTGCCTTGCCTTTGAATCAAAATATAAGAGACCAGAAAAATAGCAGAGCTTGGGAAAATGTAACACTTAAAGAATTAGTCACTCAAATAGCGAGTAAACATGAAATGAGTGCTGAAACACACTGTGAAGATGAATTTTATAAAAGATTGGATCAAGACAAAGAAACAGACTTGGAATTTATTAATCGGGTTGTAAAGGAAACAGGACTTAATATGAAATTATCTGACGATAAAATAATTATTTTTGATGATGAAAAGATGGAAGAAAATGAAACAATAGAAAAGTGGAATATACACGATTACAGGATAAGAAGTTTTTCTTTAAAGAAGAAAAATAAGGAAATATATGACAAAGTCGAAGTTAGTTATTATGATGCGGATAAGAAAAAGATAATCAGGGAGATAATTACAAAAGAAGAATTAGAAAAACGAAATAATGTAGAAACTGATTCATAAAAATTAAATAGCAAAAAAGAAGTGATGTGAATGGCAACAAACAAAAAAAACAGTAAAACTACTATTAAAAGTAGTAAAGAGAAATTGAAACAAAAGGCAGAATCTAAACCTAAAACAACCAAAAAAGAAAAGACAAAAAAGATAACGACTAAAGGTAAGAGTACTGCCAAAAGAGTAGCTAAAAAGACTTTAAAAGACAACTTAAAACAGGAGTGCCAAGTAACGTTGACCGTAGACGGTTCAACTGATTATGTCGCAGGTGGAATTATTGAACTCGATGAAAGTTGGGGCGAGTTTGAAGGAAAATATATCATTGATAAAGTTACTCACACTGTAAATGGAGATTACACTTGTGAAATGGAAATGATGAAAATAGGTGCTAGAGAAAAGGCTACCGAAAAAGCTAAACAGCAGACTAAGGAAGAGCAGAAGAAAAAGGAAGCTGAAAAAGCTAAAAAGAAAGGTTCTAAAAAGTCAAAAAGCAAGAAAAGTACAAAGAAAACAGGCAAAAAAGTGAGAGATAGGAAAAATAGTAAGAGCACTAAAAAATCTAGTAAAAAGAAATAGATTGATATAGGACAATGACAACTAAATATAATAACTGTGATAAGATGTTGACAAATTTCAAAAGGTGCAATATAATAGTCCCGTAGAGAACGGAAAGGAGGATATAAGGTAATGAACATAATCGAAAAAATTCATCTACTTGCCAGTATCTGTACAATTTTACAATTTGTATATATGATATACAAAGAGTATAAAGACAGAAACGACAAGAAGAAATAACCAACAACGAGGCTATGGTTGCCAAACCCTCTAGCCTTTTCTCTACACTTTAATTAAAAAAATAGAAAGAGGTAGCTATTATGTATGAAAAAATACAACTGGTATTATCAATAATGATAATAATTTTATTCTGCACTTTCTGGACTATAAAATTTATAAAATGGAAAAAAAGCAAAAAAAAATAAGCCCAACAACGAGGGCCTGAACATAATCGAATTTTATTTGATTATATTATAGCATATTTTGGGAAAAAGTCAATATAAAAATAGAAATCACAGTTATTAATTTAGCTGTGATTTTTTTGTTGCAAAATTTTGAAAGGCAGTGAAAATAAATGGATTTAATAAAACAGGGAGAAATAAACAGTATTGATGTAAAAAATGGAAAAGCAAGAGTTATTTTCCTTGATAGAGATAACAAAGTAAGTGACTGGCTTAATATATTAGTTCCTTTTTCCGACAGTCACAGTGATTCTTATAATCTAGCTGTAGGTCAAAGTGTATTGGTTTTATCACTTCCAGATATGCCTGAAGTTGGTTATATCCTTGGCTGTCCAATGAGAGCTAGTGAAATCAAGGAAGGTGAAGTAAAAAGAACTTTTTCAGATGGAGGGTTTTATAGCTATTCAAACGGAACTTTAACACTTAATCCTGTATCGGAAATTGTAATTAATGCAAATACTACTGTTAATGGGAATTTGACTGTTAGTGGAACTACTATCACAGGTGGAAGTATTAATCTCAATACCCATAAGCACGATGGTGTTACCGCTGGCGGAGATAAGACAGGAGGTCCTGAATAATGGTAGGAAGTTTTGGAGATGTTGTATTTGAAATATCTGATAAAAAAGTATTTTCAATTAACAACGAAATAAATAGAGCATACAAATCTAAAATATCCGAACATACAGCAATATTTGGACCAGGTATGATAAGGCATCAGGGAAGGGAATTAACAGAATTGAGTTTTGGTATTTCTTTGGTTGCTTCGTTAATACCTGACACAACTCCATCAGAACAGCTTGATAAAATAAAAACTATGTGGGAATTTGGAGAGTATGACTATTTAACATTAGGAGGACAGACATTTGGAGCTTTTCCGTTTTTGATAATAGATATAAGTGAAAAAAGTTCTTACTTTAATAAAGAAACTTCTAACTTTGATTTTATAAATTTGGAATTGACATTAAAAGAGTATATAGACAATCCGCAAAAATACAATCAAATAATAGAACAGTTAAAAATTCAAAAAAAGGAGCAAGAAAAACTTACAGAAGTGGAAGTTGCAAATGTAGAAACTGAACAGAAATCAAAATTACAGGAATTTGCAGAAAAAGTAGGGAACAAGGTTAATGATATAGCAGAGAAAGTGGACAAGGCTATTGAAATTGCTGAAAATAAGAAAAAAGAAATATTGGATCAGCTTGAAAAAATTAAAAAAGATGCAAAAATTGATGAGCTAATGGATTTAGTAAGAGCAGGAATGATTACAGCAGATAAAGCTAATGAAATGATAGACTATGCTAAAAATTTTTCTAAGACTGACAAAGAAATTTTGTTGAACTTTTTGAGAAATCAGACTGGAGGTAAATAATGATATATATTTCATCCAACCAAGAAATTAATTACAATCCTCAAAATACATTGGAGGAAGTAAAAACAAATGTTGGAATGATTTTAAGAGTGTGTAAGGAAGAGCAGCCACTTAATCGTGATTTCAGTTTTGACAGCGATTTAATAGATAAAAATATTAATATCGTAGAAAATAGATTGACTTCACATTTGCTTAAAGTGTTTAGAAAGTATGAACCTAGAGCATCATTGAAACAAGCTAGAATCATTATGAAAGATACATATAATAATGATTTTGACATTGAATTAGGAATTGAGGTGGTAAACATTGAGTGAAATATCAAATGAAGAATATGAAATTATAGATGCGGATTCGTGGGAACTTAAAAGAGATATGATTGACAAGTTCCAGGAGCTTAGCGGAAGGCAATTAACTGAATCAAGTCCAGAAACGCTTATCTTTGAAACAGTAGCGTATCTCTTTGGATTAAGGGAAGAAAAATACAACGATGAAATGAAACAGAATTATTTAAGATTTGCAAGAAATGAGCGGCTAGATTTGAAAGGAGAGTTTTACGGAAATAGAGGTAAAAGACTCATAGAACAACCAGCCGTGGCGACATTTAGATTTTATATTACTGATATTCAAGCGACAGACATAATAATTCCAAAAGGGTCAAGGATTCAATACAATGAGTTATATTTTTCAACAGACGAACAATATAAAATAGAAAAAGGAGATTTGTATGTAGACGGAATTGCAACTTGCAACACATCAGGAACTGTTGGAAATAATATTCCAGTCGGACAAATTAATACAATGGTCGACATTTTCCCGCATTATGACAAGGTTGAGAATATTACAGCATCAAATAATGGAGCTGAAATAGAGCAAGACGACAATTATAGAGCCAGAATTAGAGAAATCCCTGAAAGTTTCACAACGGCTGGAAGTAAAGGAGCTTATGAATTTTGGGCTAAGTCAACAAGTACAAATATTGTTGATGTTGTAGCGTATAGTCCGAGCGCAACAAATGTGGATATTTATGTTTTAACTGATTCTTTAACGCTAACAAATGAGCTAAAAAAGAGAATTGAAGAAATGCTGAATACTGATAATATAAGACCTCTAACGGATAATGTAACAGTAAAACAGGCAATAAAAACATCATACACAATTGATTTTGACTACTACATTGATAAATCTAACGAGACGCTTGTGAATGTTATTAAAAATAATGTTGAGAAAGCTGTAAAAGAATACAAGACTTGGCAGCAAAATAAAATGGGGAGAGATATTAATCCAGATGAGCTTATAAAATTGCTAAAACTAGCTGGAGTGAAAAGAGTTGTGTTAAGAAGTCCCGCTTTTAAAGTTTTAGATTTTAATGAGATAGCAGAGAACACAAGTGTTACAACTAATTACCTAGGAGTTGAAAATATATGATAACTATTGATAATTTGAATTTAACGGATATAGCGGCTAAGTCAACTTTGAATGATGAAACGACACTTTGGATTTATGAATCTATAAATTTTGCTATCAAAAAAAAGCATGATGCGATTAAAAGAAAATTTTTTTTGGAATTATCAGAACTGAATGATGTGGAACTAGACTTTTTAATGTGGGAATATCATGTTGATTACATCGATTCAAATATAACAAGAGAGACAAAAATAAAACTGATAAAAAGGTCTGTTTTTTCGCATTTTAATAAAGGTACTGTTGGTGGGATTAAAGAAATCTGTGAAATATTATTTAGCGGAAATGTTAAAATAATAGAATGGTTCAAGTATGGAGGAAATCCTGGATATTTTAAAGTAAATACAGATGGGAATTTATCAGATTATGAAGGCTACAAGAAAATAATCGAAGTTGTAGAACAGTATAAAAATATTCGTTCGTGGCTTGAGGGAATAAGGCTTTTGAGAAAAGAAGAAAGAAAAAATTATTACGGCTTCATTGAAAAAAATAAAAAGAAATATTATTTAGGTTCGACTGACATTAATATTCCAAACGAGATTATAACGGCAAATTTTGGAACAGTTCACAGAACAAGAGTATTAAGAGAAATAAGATAGGAGGTAAATTATGGCAAAATTTAACGGATTTATTTTAACAGAAAAAGGAAGAGAATTATTAGCAAAAGGATTAGCAGGAGAAATAATAACATTTACTAAAATGGCGATAGGAGATGGAACATCGTTAACTTCTGAAAGAGAAAGGACAACATTAGTCAATCAAATTACAACATTGCCAATCTTGAATATAAATGTAAAAAGAAATGGAACTTGTGAAATTAACGCTTTATTGACTAATAAATCAGTAACAACAGGGTTTTATATCAAAGAGTTAGGAATATTTGCACACGGAAATGATAACGTTGAAATACTTTATGCTTACAATATTTCAACTAGTCCAGATTTTGTGCCACCTTTCTCGGCTAATAATGTCGTAGAAATTGAATATGTAGATACGATTATTGTGGATCAAGTGGCAAACGTGACGGCTGTTATTGATCCGAGCATCACGTATATTACTAAAAAATATGCGGACGAAAATTATTTAGTTAGTTCGAGATTAGCTGAAATATTAGGATTAGAATTTGGCGGAAACATACAGGACATCGGCAATAAAACGAAAGGTAAATTTTATTATGACAGTGTAACAAAATTTTACTACGAGTGCATAGAAGACAACAGTCTGACATACAACGATTCAGGGAAATTTAGGGCTATTTCTAATAAACCACTTTCAGACAAAGTGGAAAATTTAATCAAAATTAAAAGCTACACTGTAACAACTTTAGATCATATGGATATAAATTCTGGAACATTGGTTATTGCGGAAAAAAGAATAGATAATTTTAAAAATAAAATTGGAATTCCGTTAAACTCTACTATAGTATCCGTAAGTGCTGCACAAAGTGCTGGATACTGTGAGTACTGCACATATGATTACGGATCAGACACAGCTCATATTGGGCACATTATCCCCAAAAATAATCCAAGACTAGCCGTTATAAATGTTGCGTATATTTAAATGCTGTGTTGTTTAAAAACCAATTGCTTGCCAAAAAAATCCGCCTTTGTCTCCACCACCACCACGTTGTCTCATAACTTGCAAAGTGAAACTATTTTTAGTTAAAGAAGATGAATTTAAAATAACTTCTAAACTTTCATCTGAATAGTTGTAATTCCCGGAAATTTGAACATTTATACATCTTTGTTTAAAAATTTTTGGAAAATTAATATTTTTAATGAGAGTTGATCCAGGGACATCTGAAAGCCCTTCGAAATAGTTTTCGCCCCACTGGATTATTAGTCCAGAAGGCAATTCAACATAATTATTTCCCATTGTGTGTAAATTTTCCAATTTAGATTTTAATATCCGATTGCTACCCATCTGAATCCGAAACTTTTATACGCCAAGGTGTACGGGTCTCTACCGCACGCTTTAAATGTTTCGTTTGTAAGTGGAGTCATTCCAGTAATATATGTTCCACCTCCACTATCGCAAGCCACGACTTGATAATCAGAAGATTTAAAAGGAGAAATTAATCTGACAATGTCGTCACCATTTTGAGCAATGCTGAATCCCCATTGTATTTTTAAACCGTTTGGAAATGATACCCAATCCTTTCCAAATTTAAACAAATTTTCCAGTCTATAATATTAATATCGAATATTATAGAGGAGATGATGAAAATGGAATTACAAGAGTTGAAAGGAAGAAACGCAGAGATTTATTTGGAGTATTTGAACAGTAACATAGCAAAGAATGCGGCAACTAAAAACACGACTTACAAGACATATTTGAACAATATGAAACAGTTTGTAGAGTATTTAAAAGCATATGAAAATAATCGTTATTTACTTAGTAAAGATACTCTGAAAATCATTGTGAGTGTTTTGGAACGATATATCAGATATTGCAGGGAAGTGAAAGGAAACAACGCTAGGACTATTAATAACAAGATAACGGCGATAAGTAGCTTTTATATTTGGGCGGTTAAGCGTGATTTAATAGCAACACATCCGTTTCGTGATAAATTGGATAGACTAAAGGTTACTGATGTGGAAAAACGGAGAAATAGCTATTATCTTAGTAATAAAGAAATTATTGAAATTAATATCAAAATGGAAATGGATAAAAGATTTGATTTGCAAGATAGGATCATATTTAACTTGATAATTGATACAGCTTGCAGAATTAGTGCATTGCAGTCGATAAAATTAGGGAATATTGATTTAGAGAGTGGAATAATATTTGGAATAGTGGAAAAAGAACAAAAGATTGTGGAGTTTGCTATATTTGAGGAAACAGTAAATTTAATAAGGGAGTGGTTGAGATGTAGAAATGACAACGTTGAATACTTACTAACGACTAAATATGGTGGTGTATTTAAGCAAATGAGTAAAAGTACGATAAGAGATAGAGTGAAGAAAATTGGGAAGTTAGTTGGGATAGAAAATTTATATCCACACTCGCTTAGAAAAACAAGCATTAATCTTATTGCAAAAACAGCTGGAATCGATTTAGCAAGCGAATTTGCAAATCATAGCGGGACAGATGTAACTAAAAAGCATTATGTCAAAAAGACAAGTGCAAGAGACAGAAAAAACAAACTGTTAGAAATTCGTAAAAAAGCGGGATTTTAACAATAAAAAGTAGAGAAATTTATGAATTTGTACAGAATTTTAAAAAATATTTATTGATTTTATTGACTTTGAACGTTTTGCCGACTTCAGCAGTTCAATAAAATTTGAAAGTTGGCCCAAAATAAAATTGCTTCAAAGCTCCTAAAAATCGGCACTAAATTTTTAAAAACGAAATATCAATTCGTGCAAATTCATAAGTTAGCACAGAATAAAATTAAGGAGGAAAAATTAATGTATGTTGTAATTTATAACAAAAAAAGTCTTGAAATAATAGCAAAACCAACAATCACAAATTTGGAAGAGTTTAAAGGGAGTCCATCCTTGTTTTATCCAGATTGGGATGCAGAAAAGCACACTTGGAATGAAACAGAATATCAAAATCCGATTTTGGAAAACGGGAAATTAAGAGAATCTACAAAAGAAGAGCTGTATAAGGCTGGGAAATATAGTTTAAGCTCAAATGAAATTATTGAAAATGGAAAAATTAAAACAGTTGAGTTGTCTGAATTTGAGTACATAGATAATAACAAAATAAAGATAAATCGGGATAAAAAAATAGAGAATATAAAAGAGAAATTAAATGCTCTTAAAGTTCAACATTCTGAAAAAGAATTTATTTTTAAAGAAAAGTATAAACAAAAAAATAGAGAACTGGACAAAAACAATTTAGGGAATATAACAACGATGTTACTTGCAACAAAGCAGACTGATTTTAAAAACTGGAAATTTAAGAACTTAGATGACAAGGATATTTATGTAGATTTGACAATACAGGATATGCTTTTAATCGCTAAAATGATGCAAGAACAAACAACAAAAGCAATGATGACGGAAACAGCTTTAAAGGTAAAAATCGAGACATTAAGCGATGAGGAATTGAAAAATTTTGATTCTGAAAAGGAGTTTGAAAAGGAATGGGAGAAGTAGAATTAGAAAAAGACAAGCTATATATATGTTTCCACAAACCTAAACATCTTGTAGGACATTTAATAGCATTGTGGACATTTGGAAGATATTCACACGCCGAATTTATTTACAATGGGAAAGTTTTTTTGTCTAATCCTGGTGGAGTTAGAACAAGGAAATTTGAGTTTCAAAAGAATATGGATATTTATGAGTTAGATAGCAATATTGATGCGAAAGATATTATTGAATTTTTTAAAACAGCACAAGGCAAAGGATACGACTATCTAGGAATTTTAGGACAGTTTTTTTATGCTAATAAGGTACAAGATGACGATAGATATTTTTGCAGTGAGTTTTGTTTAAATGCGGTAGATTATGCCCTGCAATTTACATTGACTTATAAATGTAAATCTTTAAAAGACAGGGTTGGCTATCAGTTCAATCCGTCGAAATTATTTAGGTATTTAAAAAATATGGAATTAATAAAAGAAAAGGAAGTGATTTAAATGTATGTATTAAGTAAACTAAGTTTAAGCAGATTGGAAGGAGTACATCCCAAACTTTCAGAACTCTTCAAAAGAGCGATAGTGGATAGCCCACATGATTTTATGGTAGTACAAGGATTAAGGACAGCAGAATATCAAAAAGAGTTATATAGCCAAGGACGGACAAAACCTGGAAAAATTGTAACAAATTGTGACGGGTATAATCATAAGTCAAATCATCAGGCTAAAAGTGATGGATATGGACA
Source organism: Leptotrichia sp. oral taxon 417 (assembly GCF_013394865.1). Classification (NCBI taxonomy): domain Bacteria; kingdom Fusobacteriati; phylum Fusobacteriota; class Fusobacteriia; order Fusobacteriales; family Leptotrichiaceae; genus Leptotrichia; species Leptotrichia sp. oral taxon 417. The sequence goes on from NZ_JABXYV010000001.1 coordinate 484,071, forward strand.
CGCTGTCGACTTTGCAATTTATGATCCATCGATTCCGGGGAACATTGATTGGGATAACAATAAAAAATATAAAGAAGTTGCGGAGCATTTAAAAAAGATTGCAGAAGAAATGAAAATAAATATTGATTGGGGTGGAGATTGGAGAAAATTCAAGGACTATCCACACATTGAATTAAAATAATAAAAATAGGAGATGATAATAATGGATAAACAGTTACAAGTAATTTTAATAGGAATGCTGGTAGATTTTACCAGAAAAGAAATACTAGAAAAGGAAATAATTTTTGGAGCTAAAAAAGGAATAGAAAAACTGGAAGCTGTTAAGAATAACTTTTTTGGGAAGTTTAAGGATTTTATAAAAAAAGCACAAGAGATAAACAACCCATATATTCCTGATGACATTGAGAGATTTACTGAGGATTTATTACTAAAAGGTGCTGAAACACTTGAAAAAACTGTAAATGTAGATGAAATAATACATAAAATACTTGGAGAAGAAAAAACAGCGATAGGAATATAAGGAGCATAATCAATGATAGAGGATTTGAAGGTAATAATAGACAATCACGGACTTTTTCTCATACTTTTCTTTTCAGGAGTGCTGTTTGGTGTAGTTGCACAGAAAATGATAGACAACCAACCAGTAAAACCGTACATCAAGCGTATAGCCGTTGCTGGAATGACAATGGCTATTGCTCTATCTCTTAACAAAGTGGTGGGGCATTTCAATGCTGGTTTTCTGTATCCTTGGAGTCCTGTGCTGGGATTTTTTGGGGAAGCTGTAATGGAAACGATCAATCAGAAAAGATACGGAATCAGCAAAGGATTTTTGGAGCTAATGCTGGAAAAGTTCGGGTTTGTCAAGAAGAGGGATGATAAAGATGAAAATATATCACAGAAGTAGGAAGTTTGCAATTGTAATGTTTGCACTGATATTTTTAAATTCAGCAATCACGCTGAAATTAAGAGGCTATCAAAGAAGGCAGAATCTGAATTTGTTGCGGAGCGAGCTGAAGAGTGAAAGCAAAAAAGAAATATTTGATTCCATAGAAGAAAAGTCGAAGACAGAAGATTTAATACTTCTGATAAGTACAAACTTTATCGCTTTAATGATAACTGTTGGATTTGATAGATTCGGAGTATTTGAAGAAAGTGATGAAACTGTAAAGAAAAACAAGAAAAAACTTGTGGAATTGTTTTTGTAAGTTGTTGGGATAGTCAGAAATGGCTATCCCCTTTTTTTATTTCTATAAAGAACGTATAAATTTTTATAACTATTTTATGGTAATATACAAGTAGTATACATTTTTACAAATATTAAATTTATGAATAAATATGCGGATTCCCTAAACATCGAAGAACTTTAAAAGATATTTTTTTTAACTTGTAAATATATATTGTAATGATTATAAAATTATGATAAAATTAAATAAAGAATTTTGAATAACAAAATATTAATAGCTTTATACTAAATATGTATATATTTAGAATTATAGAAAAACTTAAAAGTTAGAATATCAAGAATGGAGGAAAAAATGGAAAATATATCTAAAGATAAATTATTAAGTATGTATGAATCAATGTTAGATATTAGAAACTTTGATTTGAAGGTGAATCAACTTGTAAAAAGAGGGATGGTTCCAGGAATGACACATTTGTCAGTTGGAGAAGAAGCGGCAAATGTTGGAGCGATTGCGGCGTTAAATCCTGATGATTTTATAACATCTAACCATAGAGGACATGGGCAAGTTATTGCAAAAGGGATTGACTTGAATGGAATGATGGCTGAAATTATGGGGAAAGCTACAGGAACTTGTAAAGGTAAAGGTGGTTCAATGCATATTGCCGATTTAGAAAGTGGAAATTTAGGAGCCAACGGAATTGTTGGTGGAGGACACGGAATGGCAGTAGGAGCAGCTTATACTCAAAAAGTTAAGAATACTGGAAAAATCGTACTGTGTTGTTTTGGAGATGGAGCTACAAATGAAGGAAGTTTTCATGAAGCAATGAACTTGGCATCAGTTTGGAATGTACCAATTATTTTTTATTCAATTAATAATGGATATGGAATAAGTACAGATATTAAAAAAGTTACAAATGTAGAGCATATTTATCAAAGAGCGGTAGCTTATGGAATGCCTGGATATTTCATTGAAGATGGAAATGATGTTTTGGCAGTTTATGAAACATTTAGAAAAGCAGTGGATGATGTAAGAGCAGGAAAAGGTCCTGTTTTAATTGAAAGTGTGACATATAGATGGTTTGGGCACTCGAGTTCAGATCCTGGAAAATATAGAACGAAAGAAGAAGTGGATTCTTGGAAGGCAAAAGATCCAAACATTAAATTTAGAAATAGATTGATTGAAGAAGGGATTGCTACTGAAGAAGAATTAACTAAATTGGAAGAAAATTCAAAACAAAAAATTGAAGAAGCAGTTGATTTTGCGAAAAACAGTCCAGAACCAACTCTTGAATCAGCATTTGAGGATATTTTTGCAGATTAATTAAAGTGTTTGTTACTAAAAGAATTTTTGGGAATTTAGTAAAAAGATATTGATTTAAAAAATATAAATTTCGAAAAAATTCTAAGAGAGTTAAATTAGGAAAATAGTGTTTGAAAAAAAGAAGAGATAAAAACTGGGAGGAAAAAATAAATATGGAGACAAAATTAATGTCTGTAAAAGAGGCAATAATTACAGCAATGTCAGAAGAAATGAGAAGAGATGAAAATGTATTTCTTATGGGAGAAGATGTTGGAATATTCGGAGGAGATTTTGGAACTTCGGTAGGAATGTTGGAAGAATTTGGAGAAGAGAGAATTAAGGATATGCCTATTTCAGAATCAGCAATTTCAGGAGCAGCTATTGGAGCGGCAATGACTGGTTTAAGACCAATTGTAGACGTAACATTTATGGATTTTATCGTGTATATGATGGATAATATTGTAAATCAGGCGGCTAAAACTAGATATATGTTTGGTGGAAAAGGAAGAGTACCAGTGACATTTAGATGTGCGGCAGGAAGTGGAGTAGGTTCAGCAGCACAACATTCGCAATCATTGGAGGCTTGGTTTACGCATATTCCTGGAGTGAAAGTAGTTGCACCTGGAACACCTGCAGATGTGAAAGGGTTGTTGAAAGCAGCTATTAGAGATAATAATCCAGTAATTTTCTTGGAATATAAAGCGCAATATAATATGAAAGGTGAAGTTCCAACAGATCCTGAATTTGTTATTCCTTTAGGAAAGGGAGAAATAAAAAGAGAAGGTACGGATATTACAATAGTAAGTTACGGAAGAATGCTTGAAAGAGTATTGAAGGCAGCAGAAATAGTGGCTGGAGAAGGAATTAGCGTGGAAGTAGTGGATCCTAGAACATTGATACCATTAGATAAAGAGATAATTTTGGATTCAGTTAAGAAAACAGGAAGAGTTATTTTAGTGAATGATGCTCATAAAACAAGTGGATTTATTGGGGAAATTTCAGCAATTATTTCAGAAAGTGATGCATTTGATTATTTGGATCATCCAATTGTGAGATTGGCTGGAGAAGACGTGCCTATGCCATATAATCATACTTTAGAAACAGCGATGGTTCCGAGTGTTGAAAAAATTGTTGAGGCAATTAGAAAAGTAAAAAATAAACAATAGTAGAAGGTGAAATATAAGATGGAAAATAGCAAATTGAGAGCTACACCTGCTGCGAGAGATTTAGCTAAAATGATGGGAATAGATTTGTTAAATGTTAGAGGCAGTGGAGCTAAAGGTAGAATTCATAAAGAAGATGTGGAAGAATTTAATTTTGAGAAAAAAGTGAGAATTACTCCGTTGGCTAGTAAAATAGCACAAGAATACAATATTGATTTGAGTACAGTAGAAGGTAGTGGACATAACGGAAAGATAATGAAAGAAGATATTTTGAATATCATTGCTAAACCGAAAGAAACTGAAGAATTGGCAAGACATGAAAAAGCAATATTGGCTGAAAAAGAACAAGTGGAAGAAGCTGATATTGAAGTTATTCCAATGTCACCAATGAGAAAAGTAATAGCGAAAAGAATGTCAGACAGTTACTTTACGGCACCTACATTTACATTAAATTATGAAGTTGATATGACAGAATTGATTTCATTGAGAAAAAAAGTTATGGATACAATTATGGAAAATACAGGTAAAAAGATAACTGTAACAGATTTAATTTCGTTTGCTGTAGTTAAAACATTAATGAAACACAAATATGTAAATTCTGAATTGTCTGCAGATGGAACACAAATTACATTACATAATTATGTAAATTTATCAATTGCTGTTGGAATGGACGATGGACTTTTGGTGCCTGTAATTAAAGGTGCTGATAAAATGTCATTGAGTGAATTGGTAGTTGCGTCTAAAGATATTATTAAAAAGGCATTGGCAATGAAATTGAGTCCTTCTGAACAAAGTGGAAGTACGTTTACAATTAGTAATTTGGGAATGTTTGGAACGCAAAGTTTTAATCCTATTATAAATCAACCAAATTCAGCAATTTTAGGAGTTGCTGCGACAGTTGAAAAACCAGTAGTTGTAGATGGAGAGATTGTAATTAGACCAATAATGACAATGTGTTTAACAATTGACCATAGAGTTGTGGATGGACTTGCTGGAGCTAAATTTATGCAAGATTTGAAGAAATTATTGGAAAATCCATTGGCAATGTTAATTTAGAAAATTTGAAATACTATAAATACCATTAAATAAAATAAAGGAAGTGAAATAAATGGCAGTAGAAGTAATTATGCCTAAAGCTGGAATAGATATGACAGAAGGGCAAATCGTGAAATGGAACAAAAAAGAAGGGGAAAAAGTAGAAGAGGGAGAAATCTTACTTGAAATAATGACTGATAAAACAAGTATGGAATTGGAGGCAGAGGCTTCAGGATACTTAATTAAAGTGTTAAAACAAGATGGAGAAACTGTGCCAGTTACAGAAGTTATTGGGTACATTGGAGCTGAAGGAGAAAAAGCACCAACAGGAGCAGCACCTCAAGCGGCACCAGAACCAGTGGCAGCAGCTCAACCAGCAGCTTCAACTTCAAATGAACCAAAAGCACCAAAAGGTGACGATGAATTTGATGTAGTTGTAATCGGTGGAGGACCTGCAGGATATGTAGCGGCAATTAAAGCAGCACAATTAGGTGGAAAAGTAGCAATTGTAGAAAAAGTTCACTTTGGAGGAACTTGTTTGAATAAAGGATGTATTCCTACGAAAACATTCTTGAAAAATGCTGAAATTATCGAAGGAATTGAAATGGCTGGAAAAAGAGGAATTATCTTGGAAAACGATAAATTCACAATTGATATGCCAAAAGTTGTTAAATTGAAAAATGATATCGTAAAAACATTGACAAATGGAGTTCAAGGATTATTGAAGAGTAATGATGTTAAGATTTATAACGGTATTGGAAAAATAAATGTTGATAAAGATGTTGTTGTTACAAATGATAAAGGTGAAACAGTATTGAGAACTGATAAAATCATTTTAGCAGGTGGTTCAAAAGTAGGAAGAATCAATATTCCAGGAATTGACAGTCCAAAAGTATTGACAAGTGATGATATTTTAGATATTCAACAAATTCCTAAATCATTAGCTGTAATTGGTGGAGGAGTAGTTGGAATTGAGTTGGGACAAGTGTTTAATTCATTTGGTTCAGAAGTAACTGTTGTGGAAATGATGGATAGAATTATTCCTGGTGTGGATAGAGAATCTTCTGAAACATTGAGAAAAGAATTAGAGAAAAAAGGAATGAAAATCTTGACTTCAACTGCAATTAAGGAAATTGTTGATAATGGAGATACATTAACAATTAAAGTTGATGGAAAAAATGATATTGTGGCTGAAAAAGCATTGTTGTCAATTGGAAGAGTGCCTGATTTAGAAGGAATTGGAGAAATTGACTTGGAATTGGAAAATGGTAAAGTTAAAGTGGATAAATATATGGAAACTAGCGTTAAAGGTATTTATGCGCCTGGAGATATTAATGGAACTAGAATGTTGGCTCATGCGGCATTTAGAATGGGAGAAATTGCAGCAGAAAATGCAATTCAAGGAAACCACAGAGCAACAAGATTAGAAACAAATTCTTCAGCTTCAATTTATACTATACCATCAGCAATTTATACTGTACCAGAAGTAGCAATGGTTGGATTGACAGAAGAACAAGCTAAAGAAAAATATGATATAAGTGTAGGAAAATTTGCGTTTGTAGGAAATGGAAGAGCGTTGGCATCAGGAGAATCTGCTGGATTTGTAAAAGTTATTGCTGATAAAAAATATGGAGAAATTTTAGGAGTTCATATTGTAGGGCCTTCAGCTGCTGAAATCATTAACGAAGCTGCGACATTAATGAAAATGGAAATTACAGTTGATGAAGTAATCAAAACGATACACGGACATCCTACTTATTCAGAAGCATTGTTTGAAGCATGTGCAGATGTTTTAGGAGAAGCTGTTCATTTACCTAAAAAGAAAAAATAGAATGAAAGAGGAATAGTTACTATGATTTATTACATTAGTAAAACTCATGATACCGCATTTAATATTGCTTTGGAAGAATATTGCTTCAAAAATTTAAGAGATGAAGATGAAATATTTTTGTTGTGGATAAATGAGCCTTCGATAATTGTTGGAAAATATCAGAATACAATTGAAGAGATTAATACAGAATATACTAGAGAAAAAGGGATTCATGTAATTCGTAGAATTTCTGGTGGAGGAGCAGTTTATCACGATTTGAATAATTTGAATTATACGATTATTTCTAATAGAGATAAAAATCAGGAAGGATTCAATTTTAAAGAATTTTCAAAACCAATAATTGAAACATTGGCAGAATTAGGCGTAAAAGCTGAGTTTACTGGAAGAAATGATTTAGAGATTGACGGACAAAAATTTTGTGGAAATGCACAGGCTTATATAAAAGATAGAGTTATGCATCACGGTTGTCTTTTATTTAACGTTGATTTTAGTGCTTTGGGAGATGCTTTGAAAGTTTCTAAAGACAAAATTGAGTCAAAAGGTGTAAAATCTGTTAGAAGTAGAGTTACGAATATATTGCCTCATTTGAAAACTCCGATTACAGTTGAAGAATTTGGCGATAAAATTATGGAATATATGAAAAAGCAGTATCCAGATATGAAGGAATATGTTTTTAGCAAGGAAGAGCTGGACTATATTGCTAAAAGGGCTGAAGTCAAGAGAAGTTGGGAATGGAACTACGGAGAGTCGCCAGAATTTAATATAACTAGAGGGAAAAGATTTAAAAATGGAAAAATCCAGATCTTTGCCATAGTTGAAAATTCTAGAATTAAAAATATTAAATTTTATGGGGATTTCTTTGGAAAAAATGAAGATTTGAGTGAAATCGAAAATCTTTTGAAAGATGTGAAATATACGAGGGAAGATGTTAAGGAAAAATTAGAAACGGTTGATATTGGGGAATATTTTTCTAAATTTACGGTGGATGAAGTTGTGGAAGTTATTGTAGAATAGGGATTGATTATGAAATATTTTTTAGCAAGGGGTAAATCCCCTTGTTTTAAAATTTTTTTATTATATCATATTTTCAGAAATTATCAATAGTTTTTTTGGAAAAAGTGTAAAGAAAAAAAACTTGACAATTTATCAAAATTTTTGTATAATCATATTGCATTTAAAATAATGAGTTTTAAAATTATTGAATAGTATGGAGGTAACATTTAATGTTAAAATTAAGATTGACAAGATTAGGAAGAAAAAAAGTTCCTTTTTATAGAATAGTAGCTATGGAGGCTTTATCTAGAAGAGATGGGAAAGCTGTTGCTTACCTTGGAACTTTTAACCCGCTTGTTGAAGATGACAAACAAGTAGTATTAAAAGAGGAAGAAATCTTGAAATACTTATCAAACGGTGCTCAACCAACTGAAACTGTTAAAAGTATCTTAACAAAAGCAGGAGTTTGGGCTAAATTTCAAGAAACTAAGAAAAAATAGTTCTAAAAATTCTTGATTCATAATTTATTTTCCATTTTTTGTTGTACTAACAAGGGATTTTGGTCTTTTGTTAGTACAATTGAGATGTAATTTTCATTTGAGGTTTGAATATTGCATTTCAAAATATTTGTCCTAATTTAGGGCAAATTTTTTTAACAAAAAGATAGCAAGAAGTCGTAGGCTTTCTATAAGTGGGAGATGAATTGCTTTTTTTGTATAAAATATCGAAGAGAAATCATTAATTATAAAATCTCTAAGCTTGTTAGAGATAACAAGAAGTTCATAAGAGAACTGCGTAAGTAGTAGCGTACTTATGTGAACGACGCTTCCCGCTGTTGTGGGGTTTTAAAAACTTTAAAAATATTTAAAAAATATTACTTTTTAATAGATAAAATGTAGAATATACGGTATAATATCTCTGATGAAAAGGAGGTGATATCTATGTATTTAACTTTAAAACAACAGGTAAAACATCTTAGTAAAAAGGAGTTTAGAAATTTAAAATATTTGTGCCATATAGCTAAGAATTTAAAGAATCAGGCTATATACAATGTTAGACAATACTATTTTGAAAATAAAAAGTATTTAAGTTATAATGAAAACTATAAAATGCTTAAAAATAGTGAGAACTATAAGAAGTTAAATTCTAATATGGCTCAACAAATTCTAAAAGAAGTAGACGGAAGTTTTAAATCATTTTTTGGACTTTTAAAACTTGCTAAAAATGGTCAATATAATTTTAAAGATATAAAATTACCTAAATATCTTGCTAAAGATGGATTTACAACTCTTGTTATAGGTTTTGTTAGATTAAAAGATGATATTCTGATAGTTCCTTATTCAAATTCATTTAGAAAGACACATAAGGAAATCGCAGTAAAACTACCACCAGTATTAAAAGACAAGAAGATAAAAGAGATTAGGATAATACCTAAACAACATTCCAGGTACTTTGAAATTCAATATACTTATGAAGTAGAAGAAGTTCAAAGGGAATTAAATGAAAACAATGCACTAGGAATTGATTTAGGTATAGATAATCTTTGTACTTGTGTTACAAATGCTGGAGTTTCATTCATAATAGATGGTAGAAAATTAAAATCAATAAATCAATACTATAATAAGATAAATGCAAAATTGCAAAGCATTAAAGATAAGCAAAAGATTAAGCGGACAACATTAAGACAAAAGAGAATAGCTAGAAAGAGAAATAATCGTATAGAAGATTATCTTTCAAAAGCAGCAAGAATAATTGTAAATTATTGTCTTAATAATGATATAGGAAGAATAGTTCTAGGATATAATGAAGATTTTCAAAGAAAATCAAATATAGGGAGTATAAATAATCAAAATTTTGTAAATATACCATATGGAAAATTAAGAGATAAATTAATATATCTATGTAAACTATATAGAATAGAATTTAAACTGCAAGAAGAGAGTTATACATCAAAAGCAAGTTTCTTTGATGAAGATGAAATTCCAATATATGATAAAGAAAATTCACAAAAATATATATTCAGTGGAAAAAGAATAAAAAGAGGACTATATCGAACAAGTAAAGGCTATCAATTAAATGCAGATTGTAACGGAGCATTAAACATATTAAGGAAAAGTAAAGTTGTGGATTTAAGTATCCTATACAATAGAGGTGAGCTGAACACGCCTAAAAGAATAAGGGTAGTGTAAAGCTATCAAACTTCTTAGAAAATTTTTGAATATTTTTAAAGATTTTAGAACCCTGCGACTTTAGTCGTGGGAGGTTCAGTGGATAAACCTTAATTATGAAATAGAATTTATATAAAAATTAAAAAAAACACTTGAACTTTTTTGTTTTTTGGTATATTATTAAATGTCTAATGTTATTCTATGTTTAAGAACAGATTTCAAATGAAATACTATTTTCATTTAAATAATGGATATGCTAAGTTTCACTTGGTATAGAAATTATTTTTTTGTGCTTAACATTAGGCAAAGTTTAGAATAAAAGGAGTTAGAATTATGACGAATAATTTAACAGTTTTAAAGAAGGATTTGAAGTCTTTTGCAAAAAGAGTGAAGGACTTTAAATATACAGAATCAGCCCTTATAACTTTTTTATTAACTGGATTAATCGAACTGACAGGAGCTTCGTTTAATCTTTTTTCGGCTGAAAATGAAATCCAGGCGCAAACAAAGGCAATCAACACGTCGATAACGAACTTGAAGAGTGATTTCAGGTTTGCACGGCATGAAAATGATAAGTTGCTTAGAAAGACAAACTTGGAATTAGTTAAGTTAATGGAACAAGGAGATCACGTTGTAAAAAGCCCATGGAGCAGCTGGCAATACGGAATAAACGGTTTCTACAACAGCTGGCAAGGTTCATACAAAGGTCGTGGAGACAAAACTGCCGACTACAAATACGAACGTGACAAAACAATGAGCAAAACCAAATACGAAGCATATCCTCACACTCTTTACGGAAACACAACAGAACTAGGATTAAAGCAAGAGCCAAATGCCTCAATCCCAGTATCAGCAACACTTAATCCGTTGATACCAAAAGTAAAGCATGCTAATGTATCAATGGCTGTGGACATAAGTGAGTTGCCTTCATTTACTCCAAGAACGGTTACACCTCCAACAGCTCCGACTATTTCACCAGTAGGAGAAATTAATGCTCCTAGTTTTTCTTTGCTGGCAATGTCAGCTGGAAATTATGGAGAGGATTATTATGATAATGCAAATGCAACAGGAGGTGGTGTAATTGATGGTGGAGTTATCATAAAAAGTGGAAGTTTTTTAGCGAAGAGAACTCAGAATGACACTGATGGTACTAGAGGTTTCTACGATTATAGTTATAATAATTATAATGTAAAAAATGTTTTTAATCTTAATGCACACTGGACACCATCCCCTGCTGTACCATTACCAATGACTTCTGATAATCCAGATCCATCAGTACAACCTCTTTATCGTGGAGATGAAATTACTTTAAACAGAAATTTAACAAAGACTAAGGCAAAGACAGGTTTTTTACGTATGGTAACGGATAATGGATGGGGTGGTTCTGGACATGAACAAGGAGGGACCCTAGTAAACAATGGTGGAAAATTTTTGTATACTAAGGCTTTTAATGACCCTAAAGGATACGTAAATGAATTTGTTCATCTGGATATGCACGGAGGAGCTGACTTTACAGATCAAAAAAGCAGACTAAGTGGCGAATTAGGAACAACTTCACCAGAATATCTAGCCTTTGATGATGTAACAGCAATTGCTAATAAAATATCAAATAGCACACAAGGACAGACTTTTATAAATTCAGGAACATTTGTAATTGAAGGTGGAAATGTTGCTTTTTCTAATAGTTATGATCATGCTGAAGGAGATGCAAGTACAGTTGCTGCTTCTGTTATAAATACAAGTAAAGGAAATATAACAGTACATCCGTATACTGGTAGTGAAGGGACATACGATTCTAATTCAGCAGTATTTATAGTTTCTCCTTCAGTTGTAGGAAATGGGAATCCACAAATTTTGTATAATGCTGGAACAGTAAATCTGTATAATAAAAAATCAGCAGTTTTTTTCTTAAATCCAAATGGAGATTTTACTCGTAATCATAGAAATAATAATGCTTATGGAGGACCTTTTGATGCTAAATTATATTGGAGTGGCGGTTATCCTGTTCCTGCTGGCCATATTTATGATGATGATGAAAAAAATCCTAGAGAAATAACGATAGTTAATAGAAATAAAATAAATTCATACGGTGAAGAAAATGTAGGAATATATATAAAAACAGGAAAATATGTAAGTTCTGCAAATCTTGATTTTAAGACAAAATCTTCAAATGGAGATTGGGCACCGATGACTATGTATGGAGATAAAAGCATAGGGCTTTATGTCCCAATTGATAAGACTTCAGTAGAAATTGTTCATTTAAATCCAAATAAAGCTTCAGGTCCTGTTATAGGAAATTTTGCTGTTGATATAGGAGAGATTAGTGGAAGTTCAAAAGAAATTTATGAGTCAAAAACTGCTGCCAGTTTTTCAAATATTGATGCTGAAACTACTGCTGGTACTCTAAATAAATTCACAATAAATAATGATAAATTTATTGATAATTCTTACGGTATCTTTGCTTCTACTGCTGTTGACTTTGAAACGCCGACAATCACAAGTAAAAATATAGAAAATGGACATCAGATACGACTTTTTAAAAATGTAAAAAATAGTATTGGAGTATTAACAGGAGATGACACTACAATTAAACTTGGAAAAGGGAAAATTGCCTTAAATGGCGGATTCGACAATACTGGTATTATTGTTGGTGGAACTGATACTGCGGTAGCTGGAGCTACAAGTACAGATGGAAAAGTTACAGGAGATGTTATCACTATTGATGGTGATAGTAGAAATGATAGAGGAAATAGAGCAATTTTTGCGGGAAATTCTGCTAATAATGAAGTTACTGTAAATGCAGTTGTTTCAACAGATGCTACTAACTCAATAACACTTGTTGCAGATAAAGGAGCAAAAATTACTGTAAATGATAGTGTTACTGGTACAACTCCTACGATAATTAATACTGGTGTTTCAGGAGCACCAACAAAAGCAGGAGTTGAGATAACAGGATCAGAGTTCCATCATGATACAACTCGTGTTAATTCAGATCTTACATCTAAAGACAATGTTGGGGCTGCTTATGCTAGTGGAGGCGGAATAATAAATATTAACCGTACTTCAAGTACAAAACCAACAAGTATTGCTAATATTTCCATAAAAGGTGGAACAGATCAGCAAAGTAAGAAAAAAGTAGGGTTTGGGCTTTTTGCTGATGGAAATAATTCAAAAATTAATGCCCAATATAACTGGATAAAAGTAGAAGATGGTTCAACTAATGTGGCATCATTAAATAAAGCAGAGATTGACTTGAAAGGTGCGACTGTTGAATATAAAGGTGAAGGATATGCACTTTATACCGATTCTACAAGTAAAACTTCTGGTGCTATTGATATGACTAGTGGTAAGTTAATATTGTCTGGAAAAGCAGTTGGATATGTTAGAGATTTAAATAGTCCACATACATTAACTTTTAGTAATACAGACCTTGAAATAAATTCAGATGATGTTATAGTATCTGATTTAAGAAATACTGGTGGGACAGTTACTGTAGATGTTGAAAATAATCCTTCAAATAGATTAAGAGATCAACTTTTAGGAACAGGTTTAAATCCAGTAACTTCTGCTACAGGTGCTACAAGATATAAATATGCAGTTGTGGATAATGCTCAAATTAACATAAAATCAGCTGTTGATAAAGCAAGTAGTATAACGGATTCAGATAGTGAAGTGTTTTCTAAAAGATTTTTGTATCAAAACTCTAAGATTGATGTAACGGCAGCAGGTTCTGTTAAGGCTGAACTGGATGATACGCAAATGAAGGCGATAGATGTTAATCTTAAAACTCCTGTTGGTCTTGCAGTAACGGCAAGTGCACAGACAAAGGATAATGATACGACAGGAATTAATAATAGTGGTACGGTATCGGCTGATAGAACGGTTGGATCTGATAGAGGTGGAATTGGTCTGTATGTAGATTACGGATATATTAATAATAATGCTGCAGGAACTGTAAATGTTGAAAAAGGGACAGTAAATAATCCAAATGACAAGGCTATTGGAATATTTGGAACAAATAGCACGAAGATAGTTAATGATGGAAAGGTAAATGCCGGAGGTAAAAAATCAATTGGTATTTTAGGGCTTTCTTATAGAATTGACTCAAAAACAGGGCTTGCAATAGATCCAAAAACTGAAACGTATTACGACAATGTGACTACACATTCTGGACATTCATTTGGAGTTGTAGATGTTGAAAATGGTGCGACTGGTAAGATTACGATGGATAATGATGGAGCAGTTGGAATATTTGTTAAAAATAATAGTAATGATAAAAGTTCTGGAAATTATGTTGTAACAAATGCTTCTGATAGAAAATCTAAAACTGATACGGTTGGTGTAAATAAAGGTGAAATCACGATTAATGGAAATGACAGTTCAGTTGGAATGGGAGCGAATAACGGTATAATTACTAATGCTAGCAGCGGTAAGATTAATGTTAACGGTACTAAGTCGGCAGGAATGTATGGAACGAATGATTCTGAACTGGTAAATGCTGGGGAAATTAATGTTGCGGCGACTTCTGCTGGAAATGAATCTATTGGAATGTATATTGATGATCAGGTTTCAACTATTGCAAATACTGGAAAGATTAATGTTGGAAAATCTTCTTATGGAATTTACGGAAAAGATGTCAATATGACTGCTGGTGAGATTAATGTGGCTGATGACGGGGTTGGAGTTTATTCGACAGGTCCAAGTGTAAACCTTTCAGGTGGAAAGATTGATGTGGCAAATAATAACTCTGTTGGGGTATATATTGCAGATGACAGCAAGAATCCGCAAGCGACAACAGTTACATCATCTGTTGACATGAAGGTTGGAGATACAGATTCGTTTGGATATTTGATAACGGCTTCAAAGGCTAAGACAGACTTGACAATAAATCCAACAGCAAATCCTGTTCACGTTGGGGAAAAATCAGTGTATGTTTACTCTGGAGCGCCACAAAGCCTGGGCGGAAAGATTGTGAATAAATCAGATATTGTAATGGATAAGAATAATGGATATGGAATTTATTCTTCACAGGATGCTGAAAACTATGGAAATATTGACTTGAGAGCAGGTGTTGGAAATATTGGGATTTACTCTACGCAAGGAAACAGCAAGAACTTCGGAGTAATTACAGTAGGTCCAAGTAATGTGACTAGCAAGCAATATGGAATCGGAATGGCGACTGGATATTACAATGAAACTACAAAAGTCGCAACAAATGAAGGAACAATAGAAAATCATGGAACAATTAATGTTTCAGATGATAACAGTGTTGGAATGTATGCTGCGGGATCTGGCTCAAAGGCAATTAATAGAGGGACTATTAACCTGAGCGGAAATAATACGACTGGAATGTATATTGACAGATTTGCGACTGGGGAAAATTATGGAACTATTCAGACAATGCCTACTGCAAATGGAGCAGGAATAAAGGGAGTAGTTGTAGCGAATGGAGGAGTAATTAAAAACTACGGAACAATAAATATTGTTGGAAACAAAAATATTGGTGTGTATGCATTCAGAGGAGATGTGACAGATCCGAATTATGTGCCTTATGAAGCGCATGGAACTGGAAACACTTCAACAAGACCTTATGTGGAAGGAACAGCGACTGACCAGAAAGTGACAGGGAAAGCGATTGTAAAAGTTCCGCCTGCATCACTGCCTAGCCCAGTTTCAATTTCAATAGACGGTGTAGATGTGGCGCCAGTAAAAGTTGATACAAACATACCTTCGCCAGAAGCTCCAGAAGTGTTGATAACTGACTTGTCAGGAGTAACAAGACTGAATCTGGAAACAGAAAAGATGGATCATAATCACACACATTCAAATGGGGAAATATCAACTATCGGAATGTATGTTGACACATCAGGAATAAATTACACAAATCCTATTCAAGGATTGAATAATTTATCTGGACTGACAGATGTTGACCTGATAATGGGTACGGAAGTTACTAAATACCTGAATGCAAAAGCGATTCAAATTGGAGATAATATTTTGAAGCCATATAACGATGCATTGGCAAGCGTTGTATCGACAGGGGTTACATTGAATGTAAATTCAGCAAGCCTGACTTGGATAGCGCAGCCGGTGGAATCTGGAAACATAGCTGCTCCGATAAAAACAGTATATATGGTAAAAATACCGTATACGGATTTTGCAAGCAAAAACGATGTTGACACAGAACATTTCCTTGATGGTCTTGAACAAAGATACGGAGTTGAAGATATCCATTCAAGAGAAAAACAAATTTTCAATAAGCTGAATGACCTAGGAAAAGGTGAACCGCACATATTTGCACAGGCTGTAAATGAAATGAAAGGTTACGAATACTCGAACACTCAGCAAAGAATAAATGCAACTGGAAATGCGCTGGACAAGGAATTTAAATATCTATGGAAGGACTGGAGAAATCCATCTAAGCAAAACAACAAGATAAAAGTGTTTGGAATGAAGGATGAGTACAAGACAAACACAGCCGGAGTAATTGACTATGACAGCAATGCCTGGGGAGTTGCCTATGTTCACGAAGATGAAAAAGTTCAGATGGGTAAATCAAGCGGATGGTATGCAGGAGCAGTTACAAACAGATTCAAGTTCAAGGATCTAGGAAAATCAAGAGAAGACCAGACAATGGTAAAACTTGGAATCTTTAAGACAATGTCGCCAAGAAAAGACTACAACGGAGCACTGCAATGGACAGTCGCAGGAGACATCTTTGGAGGAATTAACAATATGCACCGTAAATACTGGGTTGTAGATGACACATTTGAGGCGAAGTCTACATACAGCTCTTATGGAGCGGCCTTGAAAAATGAATTGGGATACGACATAAGAATGAGCGAAAGAACACATTTGCGTCCTTACGGGGCATTAAAGATGGAATACGGAAGATTTAACGACATAAAGGAAAACTCTGGACAAATGCGTCTAGAAGTTAAAGGGAACGACTACTTCTCAGTAAAACCTGAAGCAGGACTGGAATTCAAATATATTCAGCCATTGGCAGTAAGAACTCAGTTATCAGTAGGATTGACAGCGGCCTATGAAAATGAAATTGGCAAGCTGAATAAATTGAACCAGGCAAGAGTAAGATATACAACGGCTGACTGGTATAACTTGAGAAGTGAGAAGGAAGACAGAAGAGGAAACGGTAAATTCGATCTTAACATAGGTGTAGACAACACAAGATTTGGTGTTACGGTAAATGCCGGATATGACACTAAAGGAAACAATGTTAGAGGAGGAATCGGATTCAGGGCTATTTACTAATTCTGGATTACTTTAAAAACAGAACAATATTAGGATTTTATGGCAAGGGGGAAAGTTTCTCCTTGCCTGTTAAGACTGATAGAGATTTTATTATAAATTTTTATGAAAATAGTACAAAAACTCGTGATTAAAAGCGTAGAATAAATTGTGCTATTTTTTATTTATAGAAAAATGTCGTAGACTAGCCATAGGTTGTAGAATTTGCGGAAATAAGAAATCCTACAAAAATAAAAAAACATAGTAATTAGTTTAGAATGATTATGAAATAAATATTATAAAAATTTGTTCCTATTTTTAAAAGGGGGTTTAGCATTAATTTTGAATAGGTTCAAGCATACTTTACAAACTGCCAAATTTGAAGTATAATAAAAAAAATTAAAGAAAGGTTGATAACACAAAGAATCTTACTTCTTGGCAAAAAATAAATAAAAAAATGAAAAACGATAAAACAAAAATAAATGAAATTTTAGAAAAAATTTTTAATATGAGAACAATTAATAAGAGAATAACAAAGGAATCTTTAAATCAGAATAACGAAAAACTGAAAAAAATTTATGAATTACTAGGAAAGCCTTGTGAAAATAAGAAAATTGTTCATATTGCAGGGACAAATGGAAAAGGTTCAACAGCAACATTTTTAGAAAATATTTTTTTTGCAGCCGGATATTCGGTTGCTAAATTTACTTCACCGCATATTTTACGATTTAATGAAAGAATTTTGGTAAATAAAGAGATGATTTCAGATGAGGATGTTGTGAAATATTGTGAAGCTGTTATGAATGTTCTGGAAGAAAATGGATTGCAGATAAATTTTTTTGAAATAGCAACTTTCGTAGCCTTGCTTTATTTTAAAGAAAAAAATCCTGATTTCATATTTCTGGAAACTGGGCTAGGCGGAAGATACGATGCCACAAATATTGTAAAGTCAACAATAGCAGCTATAACAAATGTGAGTTTTGACCATGTCGCTCTTTTGGGAAATTCACTTGAAAAAATTGCAGATAGAAAAGCCGGGATTATAAAAAATGGGCAGCTTTGTATTTATGCTCAGAATTTGGCTGAACTGGAAGAGGCTGTGAAAAGGGAAACAGATAATTCGGTAAATATTTTGGAAAAATATAAAGGTTTTCAAGTTGAATTGGATAATCAAAATTATAAGACAATTGTGAAAATTGTTGAAAATGAAAGTTCTAAAGAATCTGGAAATATTGAAAAGTCTGAAAACATTGAAAAAATTAATAATAATAAAAATAATTTAGAAAAAACATTTGTTCTGCCACTTTTTGGAAAATTTCAAGCAAATAATTTTTTAATTGCCTATGAGATTGCAAGAATTTATGGAATTAGTGACAAAGTTATTCAAAAGGGGCTTGATGAAATTTCATTGGCTGGACGGTTTGAGATTTTTTCAAAAAATCCTGCAACAATTTTAGATGTCGCTCATAATGATGATTCTGTAAAGGTCTTGACAGAAAATTTGAACGAACTTTTTAAAGATGATGAAGTGATTTTTGTTCTTTCGGTACTCGGAACAAAGGATATTGCAAATATTTTTAAAAGAATCTTGGAAAAAAATTATAAAATTTTCATAACTTCCCTGAAAGAAGTTACTTATGGGCTATCTGCCGAAGAAATAAAGAAAAATCTGGAAAATTCAAATATTTCTACAAAAAATATTATTTTTGAAGATGATATTTTACAGGCTTATAATCAGGCAAAGGAAATGGTTTTGAAAAAGGATAATTCGTATAAGGCGATTGTAGTTTGTGGATCTTTTTATGAGATTGCGAAGTTTAAAAAATTGTTTTTGTAATATTTTTTTCGTAAAATAGTAAAAAAATAAATTATTAGGCAGATTTTTTAACAAATTTGTGGAATAGAAAATTTTAAATAATATTGTTTAATAGGGGGTTAATGCCCCTTATTTTTAAATAAATTAAAAAAAATTAATAAAAATATTATCTCTCTTTTATTTTTAAAAAAATATGTTATACTTATAATAGGGAAAATGTACTTTGATAATAAAAGTTTAATATTAAATCTTGCTTAGTGGTCATAAATTTTAGTAGCTAGAAAGAACAGATTATAAGTTAAAAAAGAGGAAAATATGGAAAAATATGCTATGTTCAGAGGAAAAGTTGTGGATAAGTGGTATGATTTTGACAAGAGGGCTCATTATCATATTGTGGCTGTGGATAAAAATGGGAAAAAGTATGATTTGGCAGTTAATATTGGGAGTATTTATGAGAAGAAAAATGAGATTATTTCTTCAAATTTGAGGGTATACTACAGGAAAAATTATTTTTGTGAAGAAAGTGTGATTTCTAAGATGCTGTTACAGGAATCTGGAATTACAGAATGTGATAAAGATTTGTGTTTGGATTATGTAAGAATGAAATTGTTTCCGCATAATGAAATGATTCAGATGAAGGGATTTGATGAGAAACATGTGTATTTGACGGAGATTATTGAAAAATATGTTGAAAAGGCTAAAAATAATGATAATTATGAGGTATTTGCATTTGGAAGGCTTTATGCTAATGGGAAAGGGCTGCATGATATTCACTTAAATCAGGAGAGTACAGGTAAATTTAAAAAAAATGATGCCAAGTATTCAGATGGAGGATTATTTTTTAGAAATAGACAAAGTAATAGAATTATAGCCATATTTATTGCATTTGTTACTCAAAATCCAGATAAAAGCATTTAAAAAAGGGGAGTGTGATAAAAAATGCCTATAAAAATAAAAAAAACTGATGAAACGAAACTTAAAATGAAAAGGGAGGACTTCTGGAAATATATTTTTATTTCACATGAAAGGGCTAAAAATAATAATGAATTTACAGATTATTTGATAGATATTCTATCTAAAAAAACAGATGAAGAAATTTTTGATTTTGAAATAATTACTGTTGAGTTGATGCAGGAGAGCTATAACGAAAAGTTATGGTGCGCTTCGTATCTTGTAAATGGTGATACTGCGAGCTGGAGCTTTGATTTTTTCAGACTTTGGCTTATTTCACAAGGGGAAAAGATATTTTATTCAATTATGAAGAATCAGGATAATTTGTCAGAATATATAAATGTATCATTTGAAACAAAATTAATGACAAACTATTTTGAAAATGAAAATTTTGCTTTTATTTCAGCTTATGCCTTTGCCAGAAAAAACGATTCACATGAAATTTTAAATAAAGAAAGTTATAAAATTAATGATAAAACTATTTTTAGGGATGATTTTATTGATAATTATAATAAAAAATTAAATGAATACAAAAGAAAAATAGGCTATATAAATAAAAAATATCCAAAAATAACATTTCACTGGTGTACACAATTTCCAAGCAGCATGAAGGAAGTTTGTCCAGCTTTGTTTAAAAAAATGTATTTTTAAATTTAATAAAAAATTAAAATGATTGTTAAAAAAGTAACAAAAATTCTTCTTAAAGGTTGAAATATTAACAAATATGTTTTAAAATATATGTAAATAAATTTTTAAGGAGGCAAAAAAATGAAAAGTTTAAAAAATGATTTTTCTTTAATGTCAAGTTTGTTGATACCAGTAGCGGTAGCTATTAATTTTACAGGATTTGGGCTTGTTAAATTACTGCAAGTGCCAATATTTCTTGATTCAATTGGAACAGTGTTTATCAGCCTTATAGCAGGGCCTTGGGTTGTAGTTGTAACAGCTGTTATTACAAGTTTAATTACGGGAAGTTTTTCTCCTGAATATTTTGCATTTATACCAGTGGCGGTAATTATGGCGCTTACTATGGGATTTTTAGCGAGATTTAGAATGAAAAATATTGTAATAAAAACATTAGTTTGTGCATTTTGTCTTGTATTTATTGCGATAGTTGTATCTGCACCAATAATAGTAATGGTTTATGGTGGAAATACTGGAAATTCTACATTTGGAGTAACTGCGTTTTTCCTGGCAACAGGTCAAAATATTTGGACAGCCGTTTTTAGTACGAATTTTATTACAGAAACAACCGATAAAATTATAACAGCAATAGTTGCAATGGCAATAATTAAGGCAATGTCGCCTAGATATTTGATAAAATTCAAATATGGAGAAAATTATATAAATAATCAAAAAGGATAGAATATAAAAATAATAAAAAAAATAAGGAAAACAAATAAGTTATGAAAAAAGATTTTTTTAAAAAACTTTACCCGCTGACAAAGCTATATTTGGCTTTGGCATTGATAATATCAGCATTTATTATTCCAAGTCACATCTATGATTACTCAATGATAATAATTTGTGGAATTATAGTTTCTTTCGAAAATAAATTAAAAATTTACAGTAAAAGAATATTTTTAAGTTTATTCTGGCTTTTTACAGCGATATTTATTATTCAAAGCCTTTTTATACCAGCAGGTGAAGTTTGGTTAAAGTTTGGATTTATTTCGGTTTACAAGGAAGGAGTAATGAAGGCTATAGGTTTAACATCTAAACTAACGGCGATTGTAAGTGCTTTAACAATGCTGACTTTAATAACTCCAGTAAAGGACTTTACTCTTGCACTTGAAAAAAAGGGATTAAATCCAAAAGCTGCATTTATTTTAATGCTTACTTTGCAAACAATACCAGAAATGAAAAAGCAGGCAGATGTTATTATGGATTCACAAAAGGCAAGGGGAATTGAAACTGAAGGAAATGTCTTTGTCAGGGCAAAAGCGCTAATTCCCATATTTATTCCACTTGTACTTTCTTCCATTGCAAATACAGAAGAGCGGGCAATTACATTAGAAGCACGTGGATTTTCTGTTGGAGAAAAGAGAACAATATTATACGATATTAAAGAAACAAAAAATGATAAAATAATGAAAGTTATACTGGCTATTTTTATAGTTTTGAGTATTGTTTGGAGGGTTTTATGGGCTATCTTAAATTAGAAAATGTAAACTATAAGTATCCATTGGAAGAAAAAAATACTTTGCAGAATATAAATATCGAAATAAAAAAAGGTGAATTTTGGGCTGTAATTGGAAAAAATGGAAGTGGAAAAACAACACTTTGCAATATTTTAAGAAGATTTGTGCCTGATTTTTACAAAGGCGAACTAACAGGGAAAATAACTTTAGAAGGCAAGGAACTAAAAGATTATAGCCAAAAGGAAATTGTCCAAAAGATCGGATTCGTTTTTCAAAACCCATTTACCCAAATTAGCGGTGTTAAAAATACAGTTTTTGAAGAAATAGCTTACGGATTGGAAAATCTAGGAATAGAACGTGAAACAATAATTTCAGAAGTGGAAAAAATATTAAAGCTTCTTGAAATCGAAAAACTTCGTGATAAAAATCCATACAATTTATCTGGCGGTCAAAAGCAAAGAGTCGCCCTTGCCTCAATCATCGCAATGAACCCCGATATTCTCGTTATTGATGAGCCAACTTCACAGCTTGACCCAAAAGGAACGGAAGATATTTTCAAAATTATAAATTTAATGGCAAATGAAGGAAAGACAATAATTCTGGTTGAGCATAAACTTGAACTTATTGCAGAATATGCCGAAAATATTCTTGTTCTTGATGAAGGAGAAATAATTTTGAGCGGAAAAGCGAATGAAGTTTTAAATAATAAAATTTTGCTGGAAAAAGAAATTGGGATGACACAGTATTCGATGCTTGCCTATGAACTTGAAAAGGTGGGAAAAGCTAAATTTGAAGAAATTCCAATAACTAAAGAAAAAGTAATAGAGTTGTTAAAAAAGTAAAAAAATTGATAAATATTTTGAAAATTTACGAAAAAATATTCTAAAGCAAGGGGTTTCGACCCCTTGTTAAATTTGACAAACTTGAAGAAGGAGCTAATTATGAGTTTTATCACTGTAAAAAATTTAAGTTTTAAATATCCAAATGGAACTGAAAATGTACTTAATAATGTTTCACTTGAAGTTAAAAAAGGAGAAAAAGTTGCAATTATTGGGCAAAATGGAGCTGGGAAAACGACATTGGTAAAAATGTTAAATGGACTTTTAAAGCCAGTAAGCGGAGATGTGATTGCAGATGACTGGAACACAAAAGATTACACAGTTGCTAAAATGAGCCGAAAAGTCGGATATGTTTTTCAAAATCCAATGGATCAAATATTTCACAATAATGTCTATGATGAAATAGCCTTTGGAGCAAAAAAATTAAAATATTCTCCTGATGAAATAAAAAAAATGGTAGAAAATGCCATAAAATTAACAGAACTTGAAAAATATCAAAGGGAAAATCCATATAACTTGCCATATTCACTGAGAAAATTTGTTACAATAGCCGCAGTAATTGCAATGGGATCAGATGTCATTGTAATGGATGAGCCGACAGCAGGACAGGATTTTAAAGGAATGAAAGTTTTGCATAACTTAATTGATGAACTTCAGAAACAGGGAAAAACAATTATTACAATAACTCACGATATGGAATTTGTAGTAAAAAATTTTGACAGGGTAATCGTAATGACAAATGGAGAAGTTATCGCTGATGGAGATAAACGTGATATTTTCTGGCAATTTGACACTTTGGAAAAAAGTATGGTGAAACAGCCGTATATTAGTGATTTGGCTAGGGAAATGGAATTGGAAGGAAAGGTTTTATCTGTAGAGGAATTTGTGGAAAACTATGAAGACATGTGTTAATTATTTTGAGATGAAATAAAAAATGATATGAACTATAGTAAAACTGATTTAAAACAAAACTCAAAAGTTAGGGATATTTTACTTAAATCCTAAATTTATATGATTTTTAATAGTTCAATTTTGAATATGTTTGAGTATAAAATAATCAAAATTTTAATTTTAAAAAATAGATAAAGTAAATAAATAATCTCAAATTTCTTATATTAACCTATGAGAAATTTGAGTTGTTCCTAAAATTTTTATTTTTCCATCAATATCTGAAATTTCAAAAAGCAGTCTATCATCAATTTTTTCATTAAATTTATTTTTTTCTTTTATTTAAAATATTTAATTTTGAGGAATAAGTCCTAAAGATTTTTCCATTTCAATTGTTCTATTTGTATCGTTTCTATAAATAACACCTAACTTATAATAAAGATTTTCTTTTATTTTTATAACTCTCCATCTATAATCTTCTTTTTCAATTATAAAATGCTGTCCTTTTTCATTAGATAAAGTTACTTTTATTTTTGAATTTTTCAAGTTATATGTTCTTTTATAATCCCACAAAATTTCAAAATAATTTGTAGAATCTAAAATCCATTTCTTCACATCTTCTGTATTTTTAAGTTTTTTCCCATTTACATAAAGTTCTTTGCTATTTGAAATAATTTTCCTAATTTCTTTTAAATCCCTAAAATAACTTGGCAACTGAAATATATTTATACTAATTGTGATTATTACAATTAAACAAGTGGATACACAGCCTATCTTTAAATAAAAAATTTCCTTTTTTAACTTTTCTTTTCGTAAAATTTTCTCAAAATCTTCAGCTTCTTTATTTTCTTTCTTATAATCATTTACAAAATCCTTTTTTGTTTTCAAATAAAACTTTAAAATTCCAAAAATAATTATTAACCAAATAGATATAATATTTTTACTAATTTTTAAAAATCCTATTGTAATTGGAAGAATTACATACAATAAACTATCCATTAAAATAAACAACCGTCTTTTTCTATTTTCTTTTTTTAGTTTGTGTTCATCATAGATATACATATTCTTTAACCTCTTAATATTAGAAATATTCTTTCAAATATTTTACAATATTAACCAAAATTTTTCAAACTAATTAATAAATTTTTTTGTGGGAAAAAATGGACATATGTAAATAAAAAACCTTTTTCCTCCTGCAGATATTATTTGAAGTTTTTTCGTAAAATTTTTAATGACATCATTGTAAAATTTATTTTAAAATGTTATTATAAAATAAAAAGATACAAAAATTATGAAAAAGGAGAATATTTTTATGTTGTATCCAATGAAATTTAAAAAATTTTTTGTGGAAAAAGTGTGGGGTGGACGTGAATTTGAAACAAAATTGGGAATGAAGCTGCCTGAAGGTAAGAAAATTGGTGAATCTTGGGAAGTGTCGGCACATCCGCATGGAATGGGTATTGTGGAAAATGGTGCTTTAGCTGGGCAAAGGCTGGATGATATTTACAAGGAGTATAAGGGGGAACTTACAGGAAAAAAGGTTTATGAAAAATATCCAAATAAATTTCCGTTACTTATAAAATATCTTGATGTAAATGACAGACTTTCAATTCAAGTGCATCCAAGTGATGAAGTTGCCTTAAAAAAACATAATGAATTTGGGAAAAGTGAATCTTGGTATATAATAGAGGCAAGTGATGACGCTACTTTAATTTTAGGAATGAAGCCTGGAGTTGCGAAGGAAAAATTTTTGGAAAAAGTGAAAAAAAATGATTTTGATGGATTATTTGAAGAAAAATCTGTAAAAAAGGGTGATTTTATTGATATTACGCCAGGAACAGTTCATGCTTCACTAAAAGGGAGCGTAATTTTTGCAGAAATTCAGCAAAATTCAGATGTTACTTATAGAATTTATGATTTTGACAGAATTGATAAAAATGGAAAGAAAAGGGAGCTGCATTTGCAGGATTCGGCTGATGTAATTGATTTTGGAAAGGAAGTGGAAATTAAGAATACTGATTTTGATGAATCTGAAAATGAGAAAGATATTTTGAGAAAGAATATTATAGAAAAAGAATATTATTCGATTGATAAAATAAGATTTAATGGTTCTTTTGAAGATGTAAATAATGAAAGTATGACAATTTACTCGTTCCTTGAAGGAGAAGGGAAAATTGTGTGGGGAGAAAATGAAGAACTTTCGGCTAAAAAGGGTGAAACAATTTTAATTCCTGCTGGAATTAAGACAAAAACTGTTGGGAAGTTTGAGATTTTAAGAACAATAATTTAAATAAATATGGGCAAGGATTCTAGTATTCTTTTAGGCAAAAATTAGATGATTTGCCTTGTTTTTTTAGTGGGAATATGTTATTCTAATATTATACGAATGACATTTTTTAACAAAAAAATAACAAGAAGTCAAGTATTGAATTTTATAAAAAGGAAAAAAAAAGTGAAAAGAAGGATTTTATTGTTTGGAATAATGTTGGGAACTTCATCTTGTGGAATTATTAGTGGAGTTGGAAGTGTAGTAGGAGGAACTATAAAGGCTGCTGGTGGAGTTACAGGAGCAGTTATTGGAACAACTGGGAAATTAATTGGAGGTATTATTGGCGGAAGTAATGGAGAAATTAAAGCTAAAAATACAAAATATAAATTTTCAGATGCAGAAGTGGAAATAACTGGTGGAAAGACCATTGTTACAGGAATTTTGACACATAATGGAGTGACTAAAAAAAATTTGACCATTGAAATTCCATGTTTTGATAAAAATGGAGCGAAAGTAGGAGATGCTGTAGATAATATCAGTTCACTTGCAAAAAATGAAAAATGGGAATTTCAGGCGACTCTTAATACGAATGAAACCAAAACTTGTAAATTGAAGGATACGTATATTTATGAGGGAAATACAAATATGATTATCGAAGGCAATGATGAAGATAATGACAATATTAATAATGTTGAAGAAAAATAAAATAGGAGGGAATAGTTAATGATAGGAATTATTGGGGCAGTGGTTGAAGAGGCTGAAGCGATAAAAAAGGAAATTAAGGAAATTAAGGAAACTGTGATAAGTGGAATATCTTTTTTTACTGGGAAATTTAATGATAAGGATGTTGTTTTTGTACAATCTGGAATCGGGAAGGTAAATGCTGCGATTACAGCGACTTTATTAATTGAAAAATTTAAAGTGAGTGAAGTGATCTTTTCTGGAGTGGCTGGGTCATTGGATGAAAGATTGAAAGTTGGGGATGTTGTTATAGGGCATGACATTGTTCAGCACGATGTTGATGCTACAGCATTTGGATATAAAATGGGACAGATTCCGCAAATGAAGGAATGGGCTTTTGAATCGGATAAGGAATTGGTTGAAAAGGCTGGAAATATAAATGATTTTGATCATCGCATATTTTTTGGAAGAATTTTGACAGGAGATCAGTTTGTAAGTAAAAAGGATGTGAAGATTCGGCTTGGGAAGGATTTTGAAGCACTTTGCGTGGATATGGAAAGTGGTGCCGTGGCTCAAGTCTGCACAAGATTAGGCGTGAAATTTTTAATAATTCGTTCAATTTCTGATTCAATCACAGATGAGTCTGATATGGAATATGAGACTTTTGTAAAATTGGCGGCCAAAAATTCTACCAGAATATTAAAAGAGATTACTTTATAATATAAAAAATAGAATGTTTTAAAATAGGAAGTTGTAAAAAAAGTTATTTAATACTTGCAAAAAATTTGTTTGTATAATAAAAGTTAAGATTTTTTGTAAAAAGTAAATAAAAATAAGGAAATGAAGGGAGAAAAATATGAGTTTTCGATTAAATCCGTTTAAAGTTATGAGAGCTGTGGGAATTGTTGCAATTGTAGTTTATGGAGCAGTGCTTGTTACGGGATATAAAAAGTCAAAGGTAAATACGACTGAGAGCATTACAAAGGATATGAAAGTAAGAAATAAGAATTTTTATAATTCAAAGGATTATAAAAATAACCTGACTTTGCCAAAGCAAGTTGTGGAAAATAACAATGAAACAGTTGCAAAGGAGATGGAGCAGGCTAAACCGGCAGAAACTGTAGATTTACAAAAGAATTCTGCAAATTCTAATAAACAGAAGACTGATGCAAAAGCAGCAGATGAAGCTAAAAAAAAGGAAGAGCAGGCAAAATTAGAAGCGCAAAAATCGGAAATGCAAAAAGTGGCTCAACAAAAAGCGGCTGAGCAAAAACGTCAGGAAGAGGCAAAACTTGCAGCCAGACAAGCCGAAATAAAAAAACAGCAGCAAATAGAAGCGGTAAGAAAGGAACAGGCGGCGGCACAGGCAAGAGCAGAAGCGGCAAGACAACGTGCAAAAGAAGAGGCAGCTAAAAAAGCCAAAGAGGAAGCGGCAAAAAGAGCTAGAGAAAATGCAAAAAAACATCAAGGGCCTAAAAAGTACATTCAAGTGGCTTCAGTAACAACAGAAGCTTCAGCAAGAGGAATAGCAAAAAGGCTTGGTGGAAACTTTTATTATAAAAAAACGACTGTAAACGGTAAAACAGCTTATGTAGTAATGTCAAATATGACAGACAATCCTAATACATTAAAAGCTATGGAAAATCAAGCAAAAAGAGCAGGTGGCGGTTATATGATCCGTTCAGTTGGAAAATAGGAAGAATAAAAGTTTTTGAAAATAAAAATAAACTTAAAGAATGGAATAAAGTAAATTTATGAATAAAAATTATAAAGGAAACATTATACCAAAAGAGATTGTAGAAGAAGTAAAGATTGCTAAAAGTATCATTTTGACGGCACATGTTAATCCTGACGGAGATGCGCTCGGTTCAATTTTGGCATTTTATTTTATGATAAATGAATATTGCCAAAAAAATAATATTGAAAAGGATGTAAAAATTATTATTGATGACAAACTTCCTAAATATATGCGACATTTTGAAGATACAAAGTTAATTTGGAATTATGAAAAATTTTGTGATGAATTTAATAAAGATGCTCAAAATAGTAAAAAATTTGATTTGTTTATAAGTTTAGATTGTGCAAATGAGGAAAGATATGGAAAGTCTGTAGAAATAAAGAAATTAAGTAAAAAGTCAATCAATATTGATCATCATGTAAGCAATACTGAACATGCTGATTTTAACTATGTGGAGGATATTTGCAGCACAAGTGAGCTTTTGTATCAATTTTTAGAAATTTTTGATATTGGATTGACAAAAAAAATTGCTGAGTATATGTATCTTGGAATAATTAACGATACTGGAAACTTTAGGCATGACAATGTTACAGAATATACTTTTCTTGTTTGTTCAAAATTAATTGGAGCAGGCGTGAATAATCACAAAATTGCCAATATTATTTTTGAAGTTAGTGAAAAAAAGGTTGAATTAATTGGTGAAGTTTATAAAAATAAAAAAATTAATGAAAAATATAAGTTTGCCAGTTATTATTTGACCCAGGAAAAAATGAAGGAACTGGGAATTGAAAAGGATGATACAGATGGTACGGCGGAAATGCTTTTGAGAATTGAAGGAATGGAAATTTCTCTGTTTGTAAGAGAAAATATTGATGGTTCTCTAAAGGGAAGTTTTCGTGCAAATGATAAATATGATGTAAATAAAATAGCTTCAATTTTTGGTGGCGGAGGACATATAAAAGCCGCTGGATTTAAGACAGATTTATCTTTTGAGGAAATTTTAGAAAAAACATATAAGGAATTAGAAAAATAAATTTAAATAAAAAATTTTAATTTGAGGATTTGAGGAAAGGAGAGTTCAATGGTTGATTTTAATATGTTTAATTATTTAAAAATAAAGGGTTTCTCAAATAATCAGCTTGCAGCGAATTTTCAAGAAATTGAGAAGGCTAATCAAAATATTAATGAAATTTTGGAAAATAATCCAGATGCTGTTTTGAAAAAAATAGAATATAAATATTTAGATAAGGAAAAAAAGCAATTACAGTTTGAAATTAAAATAGAGGTTGTGGATAAATAGTGAAAAATAAAATAAAAAGAATAGCAGTAACTTTATGTTTGGGAGTAATGGTAAGCTGTTCATCGGTTGGTAAAAGAACAGTTCCAGATTCAGCAGTCGTTTCAAGAGATGTAGTTGTAGATAATAGTATTGCTGAAATAAAGAAAAAATTTAGTGAAGATGTAAAATCAGAAAATGTTGGGCTTTATAAAAAGGGATTTAGAAACTGGAAGGTAATTTTATATGGTAAACAGGCATATTATCAGGTATTTGTAACAGAAGACGGTAAAATTGTCTCTAGTGAAAGATTTGAATATAAATAATATTTTTAGCAAGTATTCTAAAGAAAGGGGGCAAGACCCCCTGTGGAAACAAAAAATTAAGTTATTGAACAGGTCTTATTTATTAATGAGTTCCATTTTTTTATTTATATGAAGTTAAAACTTTTTGCTAAATCTTATTAAAAAAGAAATTTATATTTTCTTTAAATTTTTATTTGTTATTATTTTCATTATTATCTTCAATTTTTTTTGAAGATTCTAAATTGTTGAAGACATTAATTAAGCTGTCTGAATCAACATCATAGTAGATGTCATCATTAAAATAATTATTTTCTTCTATGTTAGAATTTTCTATTTTTCCAATTTCCTGATCAGCATTATTAGATTTTTGTGATATATTTTCTAGAATATTTTGAGAAATATTATCGGTACTTTCTTCGTTATTTTGAACATAAGGGCTTTGATTTTGAGATTTCTCTTTTTTCTCCTTTTTGGCTTCTTTATTTTCATCAGCATCATTAATTATGAAAATCGAGTCAAAAATTACAAAAAAGTCATTAATTGCAGAACTTTCCTTTTCTGTTTTTAACATAAGAATAGTACCTTCTAATAAAGCAATTAAAATCCTTGCTATTGTTTCAGGGACAATCTTATCATATTTTTCAGGAAAAGCATATTTTAATGTTGTTATAAAAAATGAAAATCTAAGTTCGATTTTTTTGTATGATTTTACAAGCTCCTCACGGATATTTTTGTTAATATCAGATAGTTCAAGAGCTAGATTTCCAAGCGGACTTCCTCCGTGAAATTTGTTATTTTCAATGTTTTCAAAATATTTTTCAAAAAAATAGTGAAATTTTTGAATTGACAAGTCATCTACATTATTGTTGAAAAAATTTATAAGATTTTCAGTATGATATTTTATAACAGCAATAAGAAGTTCTTCCTTGCTGGAAAAAAATTTATAGAAAATATCATTAGGCATTTCACAAGCCTTAAAAATATCGGTTAATTCCGTGTTTTTGTAGCCTTTGTAATAAAAAAGCTTTGCACTTTGCTGTATTATAAAATTTTTGCTATATTTTTTAGTCATTAAATTTACCTCTTTACAGTATTTTGTATATATTTTATAATTTAATTTGAGGATTGTCAATAAAAATAATTAAAAACTATAAATAAATAAAAGGATGTGATTTTATGAAATACAATTTTGATGAAATTATTGACAGAAAGAGCAATCATTCTGTAAAATACAATGAACTTATAAGAAAATTTGGAGTAGATGATGTAATTCCGCTTTGGATTGCAGATATGGACTTTAAGACAGCGCAGCCCATAATTGATGCTCTTGAAAAAAAAGCTCAGCATGGAATTTTTGGATATGTTTACCGTCCTGACGAATATTTTGAGTCATTTATAAATTGGCAAAAGAGAAGATTTGGATGGGAACCAAGAAAGGAACTGCTTAGTTTTAGTATTGGAGTTGTTCCGACATTAGGATCGTTAATACAGCTTTTTTCTGAAAAGGATGACAAAATTTTAATACAGACGCCTGTTTATTCAGAATTTTATGATATTAGTGAAGATAATGCAAGACTTATTATCGAAAATAAATTTATTGAAAAAAATGGAGAATACTCACTTGATTTGGAAGATTTGGAAAATAAATTAAAAGAAAATCCAAAATTGTTTATTTTCTGTAATCCTCATAATCCTTTAGGACATGTGTGGACACATGAAGAATTAGAAGCAATTGGGAATTTGTGCATAAAATATAAAGTTCCTGTAATTTCAGATGAAATTCATGCTGACTTGACATTGTGGGATAACAAGCATATTCCAATGGCAAGTGTCTCTGAAGAAATTAGACAAAATACGATAACTTGTACTTCGACAGGAAAAGCCTTTAACCTTGCTGGTCTTCAAAGTGCCACAATAATTTTCAATAATTTGGAAGTAAAAGCCAAATTTGACAGATTTTGGAAGGATTTGGAAGTTCATAGAAATAATCCGTTTAATTTGGTTGCTACAATTGCGGCCTATTCTGATGGTGGAGAGGAATATTTAAAGCAATTAAAGAAATATTTGGAAAATAATATTTTATTTTTAAATAATTTCTTTAAGGAATATATTCCAGAAATTACGCCAAATATTCCGCAAGCAACATATTTAGTATGGCTAGACTGCAGAAAATTATGTGAAAAGTTTGGATTTAATCAGGAACAGCTTGAAAAATTTATGCTGACAAAGGCAAAATTGGGATTAAATGAAGGGCGAGTATATCAAAGGGGATTAGAAGGCTTTATGAGATTAAATACAGCTTGCCCTAGAGCAGTTTTAGAAAAAGCGTTAAATCAGTTAAAAGATGCAATTTCAAATGAAAATAAAAAATTAAAATAAAATAATTTTATTAATAATTACATACACCTACACCTTAATAAGTAACTACAAAGGAATAATTAAGTAATTTCTATTTATTAGCCTGTATAATTACAACATACAATTATGACAATACATGAAAATTATAAAAAAACCGATTGTTATGATGGAATAGAAACGAAAAAGTAAATATATGGACAATTTTATAGTTGTTGCCACTTATAAAGTAAAGGAGGTGTACGTAATTTATGGCAAACATTAAGGAAATTTATTTGGCTGGAGGTTGTTTCTGGGGTGTGGAAAAGTTTTTTAAAATGGCTCCAGGTGTTATTAAAACATCAGTTGGCTATGCAAATGGACAAACTCTAGATACTAATTATGATATTCTAAAAATGACTGATCACGTTGAAACTGTGCATATAACGTACGATGCAGATCAAGTATCTCTAAATCAGCTTCTCAACTATTATTTCTCAATAATTGACCCGACAAGTATTAATAGACAGGGACTTGATGAAGGTCGACAATATAGAACTGGAATTTATTATGTGGATAAAGATGAATTAAATACAATAAGGACAAGGGTAGAAAATGAGCAGAACAGATATTCAAGAGAAATTCAAGTAGAAGTTAGGCCGTTAAAACATTATATCCTAGCTGAAGAATACCATCAAAATTATTTAGATAAGAATCCTAATGGATACTGTCATCTGGATCTTGAAAATGCTATAAAAATTTTTTCAAAGGAATAAAATAAGAGTATAAAATAATAAGTCGGGAAATCCCGACTTTTGCTTTTTTTGATTTTATCTATTTTCCATTAGAATAATGGATTTGTTATGAATTTTATTTTTCAAATTTAAGTATTAATTGCTATTACTTGAATTACCTGAATTTGATTTATTAGAATTTATAATATCTTTACTTAAAACAGAATATAAAAGATTTACATATCTCTTGGCTGCGTGAGGTTTTGGATGTGTTCCATCCTTGTAAAAATATTGCTGTTTTCCTTTTGAATATGAATACCAGTCGATTACTTTTATATTTGGATTTGCAGAACTTACTTTTTTAATTTCTGCATTAACGCTATCTTGCCAAGGATCAGGCATAACTGTATTTATAAAGTAAACATCATGACCTTGCAACGTTTGTAAAACAGATTTCATATCCTTTTCAAAAATTGTACCATTTGTACCAAGAGCAATAACGACTATTTTTTTCAATTTTCCATTTTGAGCAAAATTCTTTAACATGTTTGGCAATTCATAAAATTGGCGACCGACTTTTGTTTCTATAATGGCATTTGGATATTTTTTCTTCAAATCAAATTTTGTCATATGAAGTACCGAATCTCCAATAAACAATATTTCCCTTTCATCGTTTGGATATTTTTTCAAAATTTCATCTTGAATTTTAGATTCCGCTTCAATACTTTTTGAAGGTGTATTTAAAGCCGCCAGCAATTTATCTATTGTCAGTTCTTCATTTTGGGAATTTTGTACTGCTGCAGAAGCAGTATTTGCTGGAGTTTCCTTTTTATTTTCTTCAGCGGCTGGAGTCTCCAAAGCTTTTTGAACTTCCTTCATTTCTTCCAGATCTTTATTTTCATAAACTGGAGAATATACTAAAATTGCAAGAATAGCGGCTAAAACTGGATAGTTAGCATAATTTATAGCTTTCTCATATTTCTTGCTATTTTTTTCAAGCAGAATATAGCATAGTTCTGAAATTACAATTAGAATAACAACTTGAATGAAAAATTTCTGCATATTTGAAAGTTTTGCCCATTTAAAATATTCACGTGTAAATATCATAATAGGGTATTGCCATAAATAGTACTGATACTGATGCTGTCCTAATCTTATAATTGGATTAAAAATTTTTGGATGTTTTGAAAGACTGAATTTCTGTAATTCTGGCTTTGAAAATAGCAAGATTGTAAATCCAATTAAAATACTGGCTAAAAACATTAATCCGTAATAGTTATAGGCATTTCTGTAATCTATTCCAAAAGAAAAGAAAATAAGAGATGCTAAACCAAGTATTCCTAAAATAAATATAATTTTCTTCTCGATCTTATTTGTGATTTCCCTATTTGCATAAAAACAAGCTATTCCAGCAGGAATGAAAAATGCAAATGCACGAGTGTCGGTTCCATAATATATTCTTGAAAAATCTGCTCCTTCTGGAGAATTTGAAGTTACATAAAATACGTAAGCCATCATTAAACCTGAAGCTGTCCCAATTACCAAAAGAACAATACCGATTATGTTATTTTTTAATTTAAGTTTTTTCAATCCTTGAATTAAAATTGGAAAAAATACATACATTTGAGTCAAGAAGGATAATGCCCAAACATGAGTAAGCGGTAAAATAATTCCAAAGTTATCAAAATAGGACATTTTTGAAAAAATTTGATAAATATTATTTAGTCCTAATATTGAAAATAATGCACTGTATTTATACTTATCTTCAAGTCCATTATTTACGAAATATAATGCTATAGTTGAAATTAAGATAACAATTAAAAGGCTTGGGTAAATCTTTTTTAATCTTCGATTAATTACAGAAAATATTGAAAAATCTCTTGAAAGCAGACCGCCAGTTACCAAATATCCGCTTAATGCAAAAAATATAACAACTCCAATATAAGTTCCCTTGTAGGAAAACCAGTGATAGACACAAATAAGAACAAGTGCAACTGCCCTTAATATGTCAAGACTTTGTATTCTTTGTTTTTTCATAAATAAAAAAATTCCTTTCTTTTTTATCTTTTAATATAATTTATTTGATTTATATAACGTTAAAATTTTTACTGCTAAAAAAAATTAATATTGAAAAAAACTACCTTAAAACAAACATTAGAAATTGTTAAATCTATTTTTGTGATAGCTCAACTATTTAAGTTTGAAATTAAAGCAGTTTTTGAAATTTTGTAATTAAATTGTGAATATTTTGGAATTATGAAATTAATAGTTTTTTATTGTATCTTTTGTTAAATTTCTCAAGTCTATTATTTTTTCACTATTTCCATCATTATTTTGTGGATTTGAAGGATTATTTTTCAAAGAATCATTATTTTTTGTATCCTTATTTTCTTCTTCTTTATTTTCTTCAAGATAATGTTTTTTAATTTCATTTGTTAAAAAGTCTGCATAATATCTTTGTCCTTTATCATTTGGATGAGTTCTGTCCTTGTAAAAATATTGATTTTTACCTTTTGCGTAAGAATACCAGTCTATAAGATAGGCATTTGGATATTGAGCAACTTTTTCCTTAAGTTTTTTATTTACTTCCTGTTCCCATGGATCTTTATGTGCAGTATTCATAAAGAATACATCTTTCCCATTTGCCATTTTCATAACATAGTCAAAATCTTTATCTGTAAATTTTCCATTTGTTCCAAGGTGAACAACTAACGTAGTTTTCAACTTTCCATTTTCAACTAATTTTGTAACAATTCCTGGAAGTGTTGAAAATTGACGTGAAATTTTTGTGTCAAAATATGGATTTTTAAAATTAGGAGCAATATACTGCTTACTGCTATCCATTATTGAATCTCCTACAAATACAATATCTTCTGGAACTTCGCCAGCAACAATAATTCCAGAACCAAAAATTAATACAACTAGCATAAATAAAATTTTTTTCATAAAATTTCTCCCTTTTTATATTTTAAATTATAAGTTATTATAAAATATAATTTTACTTTTGTCAAATATTTAAAAAAATTTAGATTTCATTAATTATTATTTTAGAAAAACTAAAGATAAAAAAGAAGAGGCTAACCTTTAATAAAGTTACCATTTAAAGATAGCCTCTCTACTTAAATTAATTATTTAGTTTTCCAAATTTCATCTTCATATTGTGCAATTGTTCTATCTGATGAGAAGAACCCTGCTTTTGCCATATTGTTTATTACTTTTTTGTACCACAAGTCTTTGTTTTCATAATCTTTAAACATTCTTTCCTTTGTATTGCAGTAATCTGCAAAGTCAATTAAAGTCATAAACCAGTCTTTATTTATTAATTCATTTTGAAGTCTTTCCAATCTTTCTTTATTTCCAACTTTAATTAATTCATCTGAAGTTATGAAATCAACTACTTCTTTAATTCCTTCTTGTTCATAGTAATCTTTTGAAACATAACCTGAAGTTTCATATAATTTTATTATTTCATCACTTTGTTTTCCAAAAATATAAATATTTTCATCGCCTACAAGGTCATGAATTTCCACATTTGCTCCATCCATTGTTCCAAGTGTCAATGCTCCATTTAGCATGAATTTCATATTTCCAGTTCCGCTGGCTTCTTTTGAAGCAAGAGAGATTTGTTCTGAAATATCAGTTGCTGGAATAATTTTTTCAGCTAATCCTACATTATAGTTTTCAACTAGGTAAACATTTAAGTATTTGTTTACTTCTGGATCGTTGTTTATAATTTCTGATAGACAAAGTATCAAGTGGATTATGTCTTGGGCAATAATGTAGGCTGGTGCAGCTTTTCCACCAAATAATACTGTTATTTTTGTTTCAGGCAATTTTCCATTTTTAATATCTAAATATTTTTTAATTACATATAAAGTGTTCATTTGTTGACGTTTATATTCGTGGAATCTTTTAATTTGAGTATCAATGATACTATTTTCATCTATAATGATTCCTTGTGTATGTTTTAAGTATTTTTTCAATTTAATTTTATTTTCGTGTTTAATTTGCGCTAATTTTTCATATACATTTTTGTCATCTACAAATTTCAAAAGTTCCTTTAATTGTTCAGCATCTTTTAAATAATCTGTACCAATTAATTCTTTGAAGTAATCAGCCAAGTCTTCATTACAGCTTTCAAGCCATCTTCTAAATGTAATTCCATTTGTTTTATTATTGAATTTTTCAGGATAAATTTCATAGAAATCCTTAAGTTCACTATTTTTCAATATTTCAGTATGCAAATAAGCAACTCCATTTACACTTGAAGAAAAGTGAATATCCATATTTGCCATGTGAACTCTATTTTGATCATCTATAATTTGTACCTTTTTATTTGAATATTTATCTTTTATAATTTTATCCAGTTTTTTTATAATTTCAACAATATTTGGCACAACTTCTTCCAAATAATCTAAAGGCCATTTTTCCAATGCTTCTGCCAAAATTGTATGATTTGTGTATCCAGTCATTTTTGTTACAATTTCCACTGCCTCATCAAAAGAAATATTATGTTCTTCAGTCATGATACGAATTAATTCAGGAATTACCATACTTGGATGTGTATCATTAATTTGAACAAAAGCATAATCTGCTAAATCATGAATATTGCTTCCTTTTTCAGTTGCTTCAGCAATAATCAATCTTGCTGCATTTGATACCATGAAATATTGTTGATAGATACGTAGCAATTCCCCTTTTTTTGTACTGTCATCAGGGTATAGGAATAATGTTAGATTTTTTTCAATATTTTCTTCATCGAATGAAATACCATCTTTTATTAAATTATAGTCAATACTTTCAATGTCAAATAAATTTAAGTAATTTTTTGTATCTCTTTCATATCCTAAAATGTCAATTCTTTTTAATTTTGAATGTAAAGTGAAATTTTTGAATTTAACATCATATCCGATATTTGTATCTCTTAACCAGCTTTCATCTTCAATCCAGTAGTTTGCTTCAGCCTTTTGCTCATTATTTCTAAAAACTTGCTTGAATAATCCGCAATGATAGTTAAGTCCAACTCCTTCTCCATTAATTCCCAAAGTTGACATTGAATCAACGAAACAAGAAGCAAGTCTTCCAAGTCCACCATTTCCCAATGAAGGTTCTGTTTCAACTTCTTCCACGTGGCTTAAATTTTTTCCTGCAGCCTTTAATTCATCTCTAACTTCTTTATAAATTCCCAAGTTAATCAAGTTGTTTGATAATAATTTTCCAATTAGAAATTCTGCAGAAATATAGTATATTTTCTTTTTAGATTCATTTTTAGTTTTTTCATCTGCTCTTTCTTTAATATATTCAAGCAACTTATAGTAAATTTCTTGATTTGTCATTTCACTTAATTGCTTTTCATTTTTTTTATTTAAAAAATCTGTAAATTTATAACTCACTGTCTTAAATTGTCTCCTTTTAAATTTTATTTTTATTTTATAATATTTTTTTATATCATTTAAACTGCTTCAAAATTGGAAAATTAAAATTAATGAACCTATAGCTTGAGTATCCATTCATAATTTTTGTATCCAATTTTAAAGTTGTTTTACTATGTTGGTCCTATTATATAACTATTTTTTTAATTTGTCAAGACATTTACGTAAATGTAGACAAAAGGCTTAAAATATAACTTAATAGGTATCTTTACAAAAAGTTTTTTTTAAAATATCAAAAAAAATAAAAAAACCCAGAAAAATTTCTGAGTTTTATAGGCTTTGGTATAAGCCGGATTCTGTATTAGTTAATCATTTATCTAAATCAATAATTGCTTATGGATTTTAGCGAGCTACCAATCAAGCCAAGACGGGCCGTCTCTTAACAGCTTTCTGCTTGCCCTTGCTTTGAGAGGGGTTTACCTAGCTGATTTAATCTCTTAAATCACTGGTAGTCTCTTACACCACCTTTTCACCCTTACCTGAAAAAAATCAGGCGGTTTCTTTTCTGTGGCACTTTCCTTAGGATTTCTCCCAGCAGCCGTTAACTGCCTCTCTTGCCCTGCAAAGTCCAGACTTTCCTCTTAAAAA
Organism: Leptotrichia sp. oral taxon 417; assembly: GCF_013394865.1. Classification (NCBI taxonomy): domain Bacteria; kingdom Fusobacteriati; phylum Fusobacteriota; class Fusobacteriia; order Fusobacteriales; family Leptotrichiaceae; genus Leptotrichia; species Leptotrichia sp. oral taxon 417. Next base: position 522,984 of record NZ_JABXYV010000001.1, read on the forward strand.
TTTTTGTTCTAAAAATTCTCAAGCGATTAACTCCAAAACCTGAATTTATATTACCATTTTTTTGTTATATTTGTCAATTTATTCTTTTATTTTATTTACTCGGAAAGAATTTGAAGAAACATAAATTTTTTATCAGTTATATTGAAAAAAATAGTGGCAGAAAAATTAAAAAATTTGAAATATTTTCTTGCTTGTGATATAATAAGACAGGTTTTAATAATTAGAAAAAAATTTTGAGGTGATTATAAAAATGAAAAAATTAACATTATTTTTTATGGCATTGCTTGTATTTAATGTGTCATTTGCAAAGGAAAAGGAAAAGATTGATACGACTTTTACATTTCAAGGGTATTCTCCAACATCAAGCAGCAGTATAAGGGTCAGTCCTAGAACAAAAATTACGAAGAACTCAAAAATTTCTTATCCATCGTTTATAGGTGGCGCAAATTCTGATATTGTTAAGAATATGAATGCAATTATGGAAAACTTTATTTCAAGATATAAATCCACAAAACATGTATCATATAGTACTTCTTATGAAGTTACAGCGGAAAACAGTTTATTTTTAAGCGTTTTGTTTACAATTAACTTAACAGATAACGATACAGGACAAAAGACAGTTCTTCATAATGCAATATCTTATAACTTAAAAAGTGGTAAACAATTGCAACTTAAAGATTTATTTGTAGATGGATTTAATAGTGAACTGACAGATGTTGTAAATTCAAGATTTAAACAATTTGGACTTCCACAAATTGATAAACTTGATGATATTGACAGACAACAAAGTTTCTATTTGGAAAACGATGCTCTTGTCTTGATTTTCAATAAAGGAGAAGCTTCTAACTTTGCTGATGGAGAAGTTTATATTCCATTCTTGCTTACAGACTTGATTGGTCTTTTGCGATAATTTACATAGAAAATATATATAAAAATACACTAAAAATAATTTACTTTAATTATGATAGTGTATTTTTTTATATTTTTGTATATAAACTTGACTTTTTAATTAATTTATGGTATTATTAATTAATTTCTAATCAAAAAAAAATTTTGACATATAATGATTTTTTGTATCTTATTTTTTGCGAATCTTTTTCAGTTAATGAAGCGAATAAATTATTGATATTCAGAGCTTGAATAGAAAAGAACTGAGCAAAAACAGAATTTATTAATTGAGAAAAACAATATAAGAAAGGATGTTGGGAATAAATTAATATTAACAGGAGTCAAAATTTCAAATATGAAGAATATTGAATAAAGAATTTAGTAGGCATAGAATATATTTTGATGGAGATTTTGAATATAAAAATAAGTTAGATGAATTAGAACAGGGGGAAAATATGGCTTTGAAATTCTTCATTGAAAATAAATGAAACAAAAACTCAAAATCTTGAAATAAAAAATAATTTGCAACAAAATAATAACAACAATTTAGAAGATGTTTTAAAAAATCTGAGAGAAAGGATTGGTAAATAGAATGAGAAAATTAAAATATATTTTGTTATTTGTAATACTAATATTTGGATTGAATTCTTGTCTAACTACATTGGTAGGTTGGGGAATATGTGAAGAAATTGGTTGTACTCCATCACCAAAAAAAAATGGAATCGAGGGAGTAGAAATCTTTGCAGAAGAAAATTTTATAGAATTTAAAAATTATTTTGAGTCATTAAAGAAAAGAGAAATTGTAATGGTAAAAGCTGGAATCAATGAAACTTTTAATGTTAATCTTCCTAAAAATTTTATATTAAAAAAATTTGATAAAATTGATTATTATCTGTATGATAAAGAAAAAAAAATAGGTTTTTTTGTAATAGAAGATTCAAGAAACCGTGATAAAAAATATATAAAAAATATATTTAATGGAACTGATAGAAAAGATTATAAAATTATAAATGTTAATAAGGGTGTACAGACATTAAAAGACAAAGAAGGATTAATTTTAAAATTAAAAAAAATTTCAGAAAATTATTATGCCTCAGCGAGTTTTTATGAAAGAGATGAGCATTCAAAAGAAATAGAAGAAATTTATGATTATTTATTAGAAAAAATGTAAGAATTGGGGTGTATTTAAAATTTTGAACAATTAAGTAAGGCACTAGTTTTCAATATTGCATATAATTTAAATATTCGATATTAAATTCTCAATTTTTTTGATAAAAAAAGAAGCTGAACACAAAATTTTAATCATTTTGAACAGCCTCTTTTTTATATGCTTGATTGGGAACTGTATAAATTTATACTTAACCTTAAAGATTGTATTTTATTTTGTAGCTTTTTCTATAATAATTTGTCGATTATAAGTATCCATTTTAGCTTTTGCTCCAATTGGAACGGTTATAAAAGGTCTTACGTGTCCAGACTTGAAGTTTTTTATGATTGGGATATTTAATTTTCCAAAATTGTCATAGAATACTTCATCAATTGTCATGTCTGTAGGATCAGCCTGTTTTGGGTTTTTAAAGTCGCCAAGTATGATTCCTTGTAATTTGTCAAATTTTCCAGCGAGTCTAAGCTGCTGTAACATTCTATCTATACGATAGCTTGCTTCATTTGTTTCTTCCAGAAAAAGTATTTTTCCATCTGTATTAATTTCGTGATCCGTTCCAAGCGTTGCAACTACTAAGGACAAATTTCCACCAGTAATTTTTCCGCTTCCACGTCCATTTTTCATGATTGAATATGTATCATCAAAATCTAGCAAGTTGTATGATTCATTGCTCATAAACGCTTTGTTAAAAGCATTTTCTGTAACAGGAGGAATGTTTTTTAAGTTATCAGCCATAGGTCCTTGAAATGTTACAAGTCCTGTTTTTTCATTAATTGCCAAAAGTAATGTTGTGTTATCGCTAAATCCTGAGATGATTTTAGGATTTTTTTTAATCGTATCGTAATTTAATTTATCTACGATTCTGATTCCGCCATATCCTCCACGTACAGCGAAAATAGCCTTGATATTAGGGTTAGCAAACATATCGTTTATATCCTTTGCCCTCACATTGTCAGTTCCTCCAAATCCATACCATTTTGAATAAAATGATTGACCATAGACAACATTGAATCCTCTGCTTTTTAAATATTCCACTTCTGCATTGCTGTTTTCGTTAGTGTAGTTTGCAGGTGCGATTAAACCGATTGTGTCGCCAGGTTTTAAGCCTTCTGGAATAATAATTTCATTTTCTGTGGTATTTTTGCTGTTTTGGTAATTTGCGGAATTTCTTATTCTTGTGCTTATTTCTGAAGATTTTGATGATTTGTATGCAGCGGCATTTAATGTAAGGCTGGCTATGGCTAATACTGCTATTAATAATAATTTATTTGCTTTAATTGTTCTCACATCCTTTAAATTTTAATTTCTTAGATTATTTAAAAAAACAGGCAATTTATCTTAACTGGTAAAAGTTAGAGATACATTGCCTTTACAATTCATTATTTCAATTGTTTATTATTTCATTGCTTGAACTTGTTTTAAAACTTCTGCTGCTCCATTTACTTTGTTATTTACAGCTTCTTGTAAAATTTTGATTGCTTCGGCTTTTTTACCTAATCCAGCATAAACTTGACCTAAAACAACTTTTGCATTATTATCTTTGTCTTCGTTTATTGCCTTTTGCAAATATTTTTCAGCTAATGATCCTGCACCAACGCTTCCAAAGTAAGTTCCAATTTGTCTATTTGTTACTTTTGGTGAAGCTGATTTTAATTGGCTATAAATTGAATTTACTTTTGCTGTATTGTTTTGTACTTCGTAAATTCCTAAAAGCAATATTTTTGCAGCTGAATTTTTAGGTTCAACAGCTATTGTTTTTGTTAAAAATTCTTCAGCTTTTGCTGGGTTGTTTTGTTGTAAATAATAAGTTCCTAATATTTCAAGGATTTGACCGTTTTTACCTTTTGCGGCTGTATTCATTTCTAATAAATATTTTTCAGCTTGTGCTGGATTTTTTTCATTCATTGCAAGTTCAGCTAGTAAAATTCCTGCTCCGTTTACACGGTCTGAAGCTCCTGTATATGCTTTTTGCAAGTAAGACTTGGCTTGTGCAGTATTATTTTTGGTTAAATAATATTGCCCAATGTTGTAATTAACTTCAGCTACGAAATCTTTATTTGCAGATTGTACAGCTTTGTTATATCTTGCAGTTCCTTTTGATTGTTCGTTATTATCAAAGTAGAAAATAATTAAGCTTGATACTACATCAGCATTGTTTCCACCAGATTTTTCATCTGTCCAGATAATATATTTTTCAGCATCAGCCTTGTTTTTTTGTTGGATTCCTACAAGGTAAAGTAATCTTGCGGCTTCAACAGCTTCTGGAGTTGTAGATGATCCATTTCCCCAAGCTGCTTGTAAATAAGGTTTTGCTTGAGCTATTTTATTATCTTTTAAATAATAGGCTCCTAATTCAAGATTTGCTTTTTGTGCATAAGAAGCGTCTGTTCCTTTTGCAACACCTTCTAATACTTTTACAGCATCTGTTATTTTATTTTCTCCAGCTAATTTCACTGCTTTTTCATAATCTGTTTTTCCATCAGCAAATGAGATGGCTCCTGTGACCAAAATGGCTCCTATTAGTAATAGTTTTTTCATTTTTCCTCCTAATTAATTTGACAATTTACAAAAATTAAAAATTTATATAATATTTAAAATTTTTGCAACTTTTTCATTTATTATATCATTTGCTTATTTGATTTTGCTTATAAAAAAATATAAAAAAATTTAATAAACTCTACAAAAAGCATTTTTATGATTATTTTCTATTTATATTAAATATTTCTTAAGGCATCAACTAATTCTGTTTTTGAAGCAGTTTTTGCATCTACGCCTTTTATAATTTTAGCAGGTGTTCCAGCTACAACTACGCCTTCAGGCACGTTTTCGGTTACGATTGCTCCTGCCGCAACGACAGATCCCTTTCCGACTCTTACACCTTCCAGCACAACTGCATTTGCTCCTACAACTACATCATCCTCAATAACTACTGGATCAGCTGAAGGCGGCTCAATAACTCCCGCAAGCACTGCACCCGCACCGATATGACAATTTTTTCCGACTTTTGCACGTCCGCCAAGAACAACGTTCATATCAATCATTGTTCCTTCACCAATTTCAGCACCGATATTTATAACAGCTCCCATCATAATAACGGCTCTGTCTCCGATGCTTACTTTATCACGGATAAATACTCCAGGCTCAATTCTTGCATTAATATTTTTAATGTCAAGCATAGGCACACCAGAATTTCTTCTGTCATTTTTTAGATAATAATTAGTAAGATTGTTTTCTTTAATAATCTTATCAATTTCTTCCCAATCTCCAAAAACTACTTTTAATCCATCTTTTCCAATAACTTTACAAGAATAAGCATTTTTTATATCTTCATCTGTATAAAGTTCCACAGGCGTAGCTTTTTTCGCATCAGCAATGTATTGAATAATTGCCTTTGATTTTTCTAATTCTGTCATTATACTCCTCCATTTTTATATATTTTGACTTTTAATCATTGCATTTTTCGTATTTTAGCATTTTTTTTTGATTTTTACAACTATAATTATTTTTTTAATTTGATTAATATACTTTTATATGTGTTTAGAATTTAATAAAATAAAAATTTTGGTTATCAAAATAATATTATTTGTGGAAGTTTTTTTATAAAAATGTTAAAATATAATTGTAGATACAAATATATTGATAATTAAATAAATAAAGGTTATTTTTAAGATCGGATATTAGAATTTTAGTAAGAATTTTTTAAATAAATTTTATTGGAGAGAAAAGACAGGAGCAGAAAAAGAGAGGAATGGTGGAAGGATGAAACTGGATAATTTTGAGAAAATTGAAAATTATGAAGCAGAAAGAGAAAAAAAGGAGCTGGATTTTATTATAAATCTGACAAGGGAAGCGTTGACTGATCCTGAAAAGGAAAAGGAATGGAATGCGGTTAGAACTTCATTTGCGCTTTATACTGAGGGAAGAAAAAAAGGGACATTTATGATAAGACCTCGTTTTTTTGAAAGTAAAATTGAGATTGAAGATTTTGAGTATTTGCTGGATACTGTGCAAAAATACTCTGATAAAAGGCTTCATCTTACAACTAGGCAGGATTTTCAGCTGCATGGAATAAAAAGGGAAAATTTGCCAGATTTACTGGAAACTATTTCAAAAAGAGGTTTTTTTACAAAAGCGACTTGCGGAGATTCGACTAGGGCGGTAATTACACCGGAAACAACAGGCTTTGAAGAAGAAGTTTTTGATGTTTCACCTTATGCAAAAATTACGACAGATTATATTTTAGACGGTCGTACATTTATGCATTTGCCAAGAAAATATAAAATTGCTTTTTCAAATAAGGAAGAAAATTCGCTTTATGTAAAAATAAACGACATTGGATTTCAAGCGGTAATTCAAGATGGGAAAAAAGGATTCCGTGTGTATGTTGGCGGAGGAATTGGACCGATTTCAACTAATGCCATTGTTTTAAGGGAATTTATTGAAGAAGATGAGTTTTTGTATTACATACATGCAATAAGAAGCGTGTTTAACGATCATGGAAATCGTAAAATTCGTGCAAGAGCAAGACTTCGTTATGTTTTATTAAATTTGGGAGAAGAAAAATTTTTGGAATTGTGTAACGAATATATTTCTAATTTTTATGCAGAAAAAGGGGACAGCCTTAAAATTTATACGAGAAAATTGCTTGATGAAAGAGAAATTTTAGATAAAGAGAAGAAATTGAAAAAAATAGAATTATTTTGCAGCGAAGAAAATACAGATGAAAGCATTAAAAATGATGAATTTGTAAAAAGCGACAGAAATATTGTGGCTGGAAAGTATAAGGGAGAATATGGATATTATTTAAGACCTGCGAGAGGAAATATTTATAAGGAAGATGGAGAAAAATTAATTGAATTTGTAAAAAATTTGGATTACAAAGTTGAATTGAAACTTACAAGTTTTCAAAGTATTTTGGTTCGTGGACTTAAAAAAGAAGATGTTTTAAAATTAAAAGAAATTATGAGCGAATATTACGGAGGAAATGAATTTTACAGTTCATATTCTTGTATCGGAAGTACAACTTGTAATGTTGGAATTTTAGATACTCCGCCAATTTTAGACTATATTTTTGAATTTTTTGACAATGATGAAAAAAGAAATCTTACAAATTATTTGCCGCAAATAAGAATTGCTGGATGTCCAAATTCATGTGCAACACCTCAAATTGCACGTCTTGGATTTAGTGGAAGACGTAAAAAGGACGGAGAATATTTTGCAATTTTTGTAAGAGGAGAATTTACAGGTAAAACTGTAAAACTAAATGAAATTGTGGGAGAAATAAAAGCAAGCAAAATACCATATTTTCTTGAAGATATTGCAAATATTATAAAAAATGAAAATATTGAATTTGAAAAATTTGCAAATGAAGATAGATTTCTTGGATTGATTGAAGATTACAAAGAAATTGAAGTAGAAAATGTTGATTTTAATGAATTTCGTAAAATTGATGCCGAAAAGGCTTGGTAAAATGAAAAAATGTGAGGGAATATATGTATGTTGAATTAAAAAATATAAATAAAATGTATAACGACTATAAAGCGTCAAATGACATTAATTTAGGAATAAAAAAAGGGAAATTAGTGGCATTATTAGGACCTTCAGGAAGTGGGAAATCTACGATTTTGCGAATGATTGCTGGATTGGAAACACCTGATTCTGGGGAAATTGTGATAGACGGGAAAGTCGTGAATGATGTTTCGCCTAGTAAAAGAGGGATTGGTTTCGTTTTTCAAAATTATGCATTGTTTCGTTATATGACGGTTTTTGATAATATTGCTTTTGGGTTGAAAATTGTGAAGGAGAAAAAGTCGGTTATTAAAGAGCGAGTGGAAAAATTGATGGAACTTGTGAATATTAAAGGACTTGGGAAACGGTATCCAAATCAGCTTTCGGGAGGACAGCGACAAAGAGTGGCTTTTGCGAGGGCGTTGGCTCCAAATCCTGAAATATTGTTGCTTGATGAACCTTTTGCGGCAATTGATGCGAAAGTTAGGCAAGATCTTAGGAACTGGTTACGGGAAACGATTGATAAAGTGGGAATTACAAGCATTTTTGTGACTCATGATCAGGAAGAAGCAATTGAAGTGGCAGATGAAATTATTGTTACAAATCGAGGGAAAATCGAGCAAATTGGGACACCAAAAGAAATTTATACTAATCCAAAGACTGCGTTTGTGGCAAAATTTATTAAATAGTGCAAGAACACTCGTGACTTTAGTCGTGAGATGAATTGCACGAAAATTTTAGTAAGCATATGGGGAAACTTGTATGTAGACACGGAGCAAAACCGTGCAACAAAGAAACTGAATTGCTGGGAACTCTTAAAGCTAGTATGACCACAACATAATACCTAGGTAATAATACATGGTATAAGTGTGATGGTGGCGAAAGCAGAAAAAATATACTAGATGGTGCAAGGTTAAATCCTAAACATTATGATAATAGACAATCAGCAGCTAAGCCTGAAAAGGAAAGTTCAACGACTATCCCTCGTGAGGGGAGTACAATACAAGCGATAGGTATTGGAAGTGGTTTCGCCTAAGGTGTTGAAATACACTATGGATAAGATATAGTCTGTGCTTGTTAGAGATAACAAGAAGTTCAAGATACTAACCTATTAACAAGTTAATGGGAATAAGATCGGGAGAACTGCACAAGTAGTAGCGAACTTATGTGAACGACGCTTCCCACTGTTGTGGGGTTTTAAAAACTTTAAAAATATTTAAAAATAAACAGATAAAATGTAGAATACATGATATAATATCTCTGATGAAAAGGAGGTGATTATATATGTATTTAACATTAAAACAACAGGTAAAACATCTTAGTAGAAAGGAGTTTAGGAATTTAAAATATTTATCTCATATAGCCAAGAACTTAACTAATGAAGCTATATATAATATTAGACAATACTATTTTAATAAGAAAAAGTATTTAAGTTATAATGAAAACTATAAAATGCTTAAAAATAGTGAAAATTACAAGAAATTAAATTCTAATATGGCTCAGCAAATTCTAAAAGAAGTAGACGGAAGTTTCAAATCATTTTTTGGACTTTTAAAACTTGCTAAGAATGGTCAATATGATAATAAAAAAATAAAATTACCTAAATATCTTGATAAAGATGGTTTTACAACTCTTGTTATAGGTTTTGTAAGATTAAAAGATGATATTCTGATAGTTCCTTATTCAAATTCGTTTAAGAAAACTCATCAGGAAGTTAAAATTAAGCTACCACCAGTATTGAAAGGCAAGAAGATAAAAGAGATTAGAATAATACCAAAACAACATTCTAGGTACTTTGAAATTCAATACATTTATGAAGTAGAAGAAATTCAAAGGGAATTAAATAAAGAAAATGCACTAGGAATTGATTTAGGTATAAATAATCTTTGCACTTGTGTTACAAATACTGGAGCTTCATTCATAATAGATGGTAGAAAATTAAAATCAATAAATCAATACTATAATAAGATAAATGCAAAATTACAAAGTATAAAAGATAAGCAAAAGATTGAGCGCACAACATTAAGACAAAAGAGAATAGCCAGAAAGAGAAATAATCGTATAAATGATTACCTTTCAAAAGCAGCAAGAATAATTGTAAATTATTGTCTTAATAATGATATAGGAAAAATAGTTCTAGGATATAATGAAGATTTTCAAAGAAATTCAAATATTGGAAGTATAAATAATCAAAACTTTGTAAATATACCATATGGGAAATTAAGAGATAAACTAATATATCTATGTAAACTATATGGAATAGAATTTAAGCTGCAAGAAGAAAGTTATACATCAAAAGCAAGTTTCTTTGATGGAGATGAAATTCCAATATATGATAAAGAAAATCAAAAAGAATATATATTCAGTGGAAAAAGAATAAAAAGAGGACTATATCAAACAAGCACAGGTAAACTCATAAATGCAGATTGTAATGGAGCATTAAACATATTAAGGAAAAGTAAAGTTGTGGATTTAAGTATCCTATACAATAGAGGTGAGCTGGACATGCCTAAAAGAATAAGGGTAGTGTAAAGCTATCAAACTTCTTAGAAAATTTTTGAATATTTTTAAAGATTTTAGAATCCTGCGACTTTAGTCGTGGGAGGTTCAGGGGAAATCCGACAGAGTTGGAAAATATTAATAAATTTAAAGGTTTTGAAAATTTAGAAAATGGACAAAAGGCAATTATTCGTCCAGAAAATGTAAGTGTTATAAAGTTAAATGAGAATTTTAGATATTCGGCTTCGGTTGAAACTGGAATCGTGGAATATACGTTATTTCGTGGAAAAGAGGTTGAAATTGGTGTTAGAATAAACGGAGTTTTGATAAAAGGGAATCGTAAAATTGAGGAAGAATCGGTTTCTGTGAATGAGAAAGTGAATATTTATATTTACAGGGCATATGCTTTTGGTGAAGATGAAAAAGTGGAACTTGTGGAAAATGCGAATATTAAAAATCAAAATGATGTTATTATTTAGGTTTTGTAGATTGTGAGGTGTTTTATGGCAGAAAATAAGGGAATTAAGAATAATGGCAATGAAAAAGAGAGCAAAAAAAGAGAAAAATTGAAAATTAAGGAGCTTGAAACTGATGTTTTGATTATCGGTGGAGGGACTGCTGGTTGTTATGCAGCGATTACGATTGGGAAAAATTCTGATTTGTCAGTAATTGTGGCTGAAAAGGCGAATATTAAAAGAAGTGGATGTCTTGCGGCTGGAATTAATGCGATAAATGCTTACAATGTAAAAGGGCGTGTGCCACAAGATTATGTGGATTATGCAACAAAAGATGCGAATGGAATTGTACGGAATGACTTGTTAATTACTGCTGCGAATAGATTTAATGAAATTACGGCTGAAGTGGAAAAATTGGGGCTTGTAATTTTGAAGGATGAGAATGGAGAATATGTCGCACGTGGGAACAGAAATATAAAAATAAATGGAGAAAATTTTAAGCCGATACTTGCTGATGCGGTGAAAAAGACAAAAAATGTGAGAGTTTTGAACACGCTTAATATTACGGACTTGCTCACAAAAGATGGGAAAGTTTATGGAGCTATTGGATTTTCTATAAAAAAAGAGGAAGCATTTGTAATAAGGGCAAAAAAAGTTATAATTTCGACTGGAGGGGCTGCTGGGCTTTATAAGCCTAATAATCCTGGATTTTCACGACATAAAATGTGGTATCCGCCATTTAATACTGGGGCAGGATATGCGATGGGAATTTTGGCAGGAGCTGAGATGACAACTTTTGAAATGAGATTTATTGCTTTGAGATGTAAGGATACAATTGCACCAGTTGGGACAATTGCTCAGGGGGTTGGAGCAAAACAGATAAATTCGAAAGGATTTGTGTATGAAGATAAATATGGACTTACAACAAGTGAGCGTGTTTATGGAACTGTGCGAGAAAATCAACTTGGAAATGGGCCTTGTTATTTGAAAACAAGTGGAATTAGTGAAGATGAAAGCGATAGTTTGTTAAAAGCATATTTGAATATGGCGCCAAGTCAGACATTGAAATGGATTGAAAGTGGAAAAAATCCAAATGAGCAAGATGTAGAAATTGAAGGGACAGAGCCTTACATTGTTGGAGGGCATACTGCAAGTGGCTTTTGGGTAAATACGAATAGAGAAACAACGATTAACGGACTTTATGCAGCAGGTGATGTAGCTGGAGGTTGTCCACAAAAATATGTTACAGGAGCATTGGCAGAAGGAGAAATTGCTGCACTTGATATAATTTCAAAATTGAATGATGAAAAAAATTGTGGAAAACTTGATGAAAATGTGGAAAACTTTTTGGATAATCAAAAAAAACAAATTATTGGACAATATGAAAAAATTAGAAATACGAAGGCTAGAAGATTTTCAACTGAAGATATGGAAGAGGGAATGCAGAAAATTATGGATGAGTATGCAGGTGGAATATCGACAAATTATCAGTTTAATGAGAAACAATTGAAATTGGCAAAACAGAAAATTGATCAGTTGATAGAGCTTTCTGATGAGCTTTCGGCAGATAATATGCATGATTTGATGTTTGTTTATGAATTGAAGGAGCGATTGACGGTTTGTAAATCGTTAATTGGACATCTTTTCTTTAGAAAAGAAACTAGATGGCATTCATTTAATGAAAATTTAGATTATCCTGAAACCGATGAAAATTATTTTAAATATGTAAATTCGAGATTGGTTGATGGAGAGCTGGAAGTATTTACGAGGGAAATTGTGAAGGAGGACAAGTATGAGCATAGTAATTGATCCATATAAATGTATTGGGTGTACGAAATGTACGCAAGTGTGTCCAGGTACTTTAATCGAGATGCAAAAAGTTGAAGATATGAAGGTCAAAAAGGCAGTTATGCAATATCCAAAAGATTGCTGGGGATGTGTTTCCTGCGTGAAGGAATGTCCAGTTCAGGCGATTTCATTTTTCCTCGGAGCAGATATTGGTGGAAATGGAAGTACGATGACGACTAAAGAGGAAGGCGATATTCTAAAATGGATTATTGAAAAAAGAGATGGAACTGTAGAAGAAATTGATATAAATAGAAAAGATGCTAATAAATATTGATAAATATAATGAATAATAAAAATGGCTACCTCAATTATGAGATAGCCTAAATTGATCTTTTTCAAAAATGCTACGTATTTTCTTAAACTAATTATACAACATTTTAGAGAAAAAAACAATAATAATTTTAATAAAAAAAATAATTTTTTGAGTTTTTATAGAATTCAGATTAATTTTATTATATAATGTAAGTGGCTTAAAAATAAGTTTGATCTCTTATTTTAAGTATCTCCGTAAAAAGGAGGTGCAAAAATGCTACGGTATATAAAAATAACAATACTGATTATAGTATTATTCTTTTTGATACAAAATAATGCTATGTAGCAGTATTTTTTCTCACTATTCTAAATCTGAGTAGTGAGTTTTTTTAAAATAAATTACTTTAATATAAAAAATATTCTATTTACAAAGTAAAATTAAATTGTATATACACTTGACTATACAAATATGATGTGCAATAATATAGAAAATAAAATATATTAAATTTTTTTATTCATAAGTTTAAAAAAATAAAAAAAGAAAGGGTGATTTATAATATGAATGAATTATCTCACTTAGATGAATTGGAAGCAGAGGCGATATACATTATTCGGGAAGTTGCAGCTGAATGCGAAAATCCTGTTATGTTGTATTCGATAGGGAAGGATAGCTCGGTTATGTTACATTTGGCTATGAAGGCATTTTATCCTGAAAAACCGCCTTTTCCTTTTCTACATGTAAATACTGGTTGGAAATTTAAGGAAATGATTAATTTTCGTGATAAAAGGGCGAAAGAACTTGGAATTGAAATGATTGAATACATCAATCCTGAAGGAGTTGAAAAAAATATTAATCCGTTTGATCATGGATCTTCGTTTACTGATATTATGAAAACACAAGCGTTGAAACAGGCACTTAATAAATATGGATTTACGGCAGCATTTGGTGGAGGTCGTAGAGATGAAGAAAAAAGTCGTGCTAAAGAAAGAATTTTCTCATTTAGAAATGCAGCACAAGCATGGGATCCTAAAAATCAACGTCCAGAAATGTGGAAACTTTACAATACAGAGATTAGTAAAGGTGAAAGTATTAGAGTTTTCCCAATTTCTAATTGGACTGAAAAAGATATTTGGGAATATATTCAAAGGGAGAATATACCAATTGTGTCGCTTTATTCGGCAGCAGAACGTCCTGTTGTAGAAAGAGATGGAAATTTAATCATGGTTGATGATGAGAGAATGCGATTGGAAGAAGGCGAAGAGTCTGAAATTAAAATGGTTCGTTTTAGAACGCTAGGAGATTATCCGTTGTCTGGTGCTGTGGAATCAGATGCTGTAACTTTGGAGGAAATAATTGATGAAACATTGAGTTCAGTTGAATCTGAGCGTACAAGTAGAGTAATTGATAGAGATAGTGGGGCAGCAAGCATGGAAAAAAGAAAAAGAGAGGGGTATTTTTAATGGTGAGATTATTAAAATTTATTACTTGTGGAAGTGTGGATGATGGAAAATCAACATTGATTGGAAATATTCTTTATAACTCGAAATTGCTTTATGCAGATCAAGAGGAAGCATTGATTTTAGATAGTAAAGTTGGATCACGTGGAGGAGCGATTGATTATTCGCTACTTTTAGATGGATTGATGGCTGAAAGAGAACAAGGAATCACGATTGATGTAGCTTATCGTTATTTTACTACAAATAAACGTAGCTTTATTGTGGCTGATACGCCAGGTCATGAAGAATATACAAGAAATATGGCAGTTGGAGCTTCATTTGCCGAAGTTGCAATTTTGCTTTTAGATGTTACAAAAGGTGTACTTGTTCAAACTAGAAGACACGCAAGAATTTGCTCAATGGTCGGAATACGTCATTTCGTTTTTGCAGTAAATAAAATGGATTTAGCAAATTATAGCGAAGAGAAATTTAATAAAATTGTCGATGAAGTGAAGGAATTGGCAAAAGAATTGGAATTAGAAAATATAAAAATAATTCCTGTAAGTGCGACTGAAGGAGATAATGTTACTAAAAAATCAGAAAATATGCCTTGGTATAAGGAAGAAAGTATTATCGAATATTTGGAAACAGTTGATGTAACAGAAGATACTAAAAATTCTGATTTTTATGTACCAATTCAAAGAGTTTGTCGTCCAAATCATGAATTTAGAGGATTCCAAGGGCAAATTGAAAGTGGTTTTATAAAAGTTGGAGAAGAAATTGTTGTGTTGCCAAGTAATGAAACTGCGACTGTGAAAACGATTTTGAATGGGGATAGAAATGTAGAAGAGGCATTTTCAGGACAAGCTATTACGATTCAGTTAGATAAAGAAGTAGACGTGAGCCGTGGTTCTGTTATTACAAAAAACAAAAATCTTCCAGTTTCAAAATCGGTTGAAGCTGCATTATTATGGATGGATGATGATAAGTTAATTGTTGGAAAAGAATATTTGGCAAAACTTGGAACAAAGAAACTACCTGCAATATTGAAGGAAATTGTTTATAAAATTGACGTTAATACTGGAGAAAAAATTAAAACGCAAAGTATTACAAAAAATGAAATTGCTCTTTGTAAAATTGAATTTTCAGATAAAGTTATTGTTGATTTGTTTAAGAAAAATAAGACTTTGGGAGAATTGATATTAATTGATAGACTTTCTCATCAAACAGCTGCTGCGGGAGTAGTGGAAAATATTGATACGACTGGGGAAAAACCATATTTTGAAAAAAATGATATAAAAATTGGTGGATATATTTTTGAAGAATTGTATTTTGATTTTGAAAATGCGAGAATGTCTAAAGAAGAAACAGGAGAAAAAACGTATCATGTAGGCGATATTGTGCCTCAAATGGGAGATAGCTTCGAGTATCCGCAATATTTTGACATTATTTCACTTGAAAGCGAAGCGGCAGTTTTAGTTAGAGATCGTAAGATTTTTGATATTGTGAAATTGGAAGATTACCACTTTACAGGGCTTCCAGTGTTAGATGAAGCAGGATTTGGATTGCAGATAAAAACTAGAGAAGATATGAAAAATTATCTTGCAGACCATAATCAAAATAAAAATAAAGTAGAAATTCACAAAAAATGGGCAAAATTTGAGACTTATAGAAGAATAGTAAGTGGAGATAGTTTTTACGTGATTTAAAAAATTATTAAATAAAAAGGGAAAGGAAAAGGGAAATATGCTAAAAAAACTGAAAGTGCCATTGATATTTGTTGCAATTATAATTTTACTTTATTTTGTGGGAATTATGCGACAAAACAGTAAAATTGGGAAGAATAATCAAAAAATGGAAATTGTGAATGTTTCCTATGATCCTACCCGTGAATTGTACGAGAGATATAATGGGCTGTTTAAGGCATATTACAAGGAAAAGTATGGAAAGGATGTGAATATTATCCAGTCACACGGAGGGTCAGGATCGCAAGCACGTTCAGTAATTGAAGGTCTTGATGCAGATGTTGTGACATTAGCTTTGGAAAATGATGTAGCACTTCTTGAGAAAGTAGATTTGCTAGAAAAAGGCTGGGTAGATAAATTTCCAGGCAGTTCTTCTCCGTATACCTCGACAATCGTTTTTCTTGTAAGAAAAGAAAATCCACAAAATATCAAGGATTGGAACGATTTAGTAAAAAAAGGAGTAAAAGTAATAACACCTGATCCAAAAAGTAGTGGTGGAGCTTGCTGGAATTTTTTGGCAGCATGGTCGTATGGACTTGAAAAATATGGAAAAGATGAAAATAAAATAAAAAATTTTGTAAAGAGCATTTATGATAATGTGGCTGTAATGGATTCAGGAGCAAGGGCAGCGACTACAACTTTTGTGGAAAATAATCAGGGAGATGTGTTAATTGCATGGGAAAATGAGGCGATTGCAACGGTTAAGGAATATCCTGACAAATATCAAATTGTTTATCCAAGTGTGAGTATTTTAGCTCAGCCGACAGTCGCAGTAGTCGATAAAATCGCAAAAAATGATGGAACGTATCAAATAAGCACAGAATACTTGAAATATCTATATTCTGAAAAGGCACAAGAAATAATCGCTGAAAGCGGTTATAGACCTTATGACCAAAAAGTTTTAAAAAAATATGGAAATAAATTTGATTTAAAGATGAAATTGACGAAAATAGATAATTTTGGTGGATGGAAAAAAGCATATGAGAAATTTTTCAATGAAGGTGCTTTATTTGATAAAATTTATTAAATAGTGCAAGAACACTTGCAACTTTAGTCATG
The DNA here is from genome assembly GCF_013394865.1 of Leptotrichia sp. oral taxon 417. Taxonomy (NCBI): domain Bacteria; kingdom Fusobacteriati; phylum Fusobacteriota; class Fusobacteriia; order Fusobacteriales; family Leptotrichiaceae; genus Leptotrichia; species Leptotrichia sp. oral taxon 417. The sequence goes on from NZ_JABXYV010000001.1 coordinate 539,840, forward strand.
AGATGAATTGTACGAAAATTAAGGTTAAATCCTAAACATTATGATAATAGACAATCAGCAGCTAATCCTGAAAAGGAAAGTTCAACGACTATCCCTCGTGAGGGGAGTACAATACAAGCGATAGGTATTGGAAGTGGTTTCGCCTAAGTCCTTGAAATAGGATATGGATAAGATATAGTCTGTGCTTGTTAGAGATAACAAGAAGTTCAAGGCTAATCTCCTTAATTTGTTAAGGAGTATATATGCCATGAGAACTGCATAAGTAGTAGCGAACTTATGTGAACGACACTTCCCACTGTTGTGGGGTTTTAAAAACTTTAAAAATAAATAAAAAATATTACTTTTTTGACAGATAAAATGTAGAATACATGGTATAATATCTCTGATGAAAAGGAGGTGATTATATATGTATTTAACATTGAAACAACAGGTAAAACATCTTAGTAAAAAGGAGTTTAGGAATTTAAAACATTTATCTCATATAGCCAAGAACTTAACTAATGAAGCTATATATAATATTAGACAGTATTATTTTAATAAGAAAAAGTATTTAAGTTATAGTGAAAACTATAAAATGCTTAAAAATAGTGAAAACTATAAGAAGTTAAATTCTAATATGGCACAACAAATTCTAAAAGAAGTAGACGGAAGTTTCAAATCATTTTTTGGACTTTTAAAACTTGCTAAAAATGGTCAATATGATAATAAAAAAATAAAATTACCTAAATATCTTGCTAAAGATGGATTTACAACTCTTGTTATAGGTTTTGTAAGATTAAAAGATGGTATTCTGATAGTTCCTTATTCAAATTTGTTTAAGAAAACTCATCAGGAGATTAAAATTAAACTACCACCAGTATTAAAAGACAAGAAGATAAAAGAGATTAGAATAATACCTAAACAACATTCTAGGTACTTTGAAATTCAATACATTTATGAGGTAGAAGAAGTTCAAAGGGAATTAAATAAAGAAAATGCACTAGGAATTGATTTAGGGATAAATAATCTTTGTACTTGTGTAACCAATAATGGAGCATCATTCATAATAGATGGTAGAAAATTAAAATCAATAAATCAATACTATAATAAGGTAAATGCAAAATTACAGAGTATAAAAGATAAGCAAAAGACCTCCCGCACAACATTAAGGCAAAAGAGAATAGCTAGAAAGAGAAATAATCGTATAAATGATTATCTTTCAAAAGTGGCAAGAATAATTGTAAATTATTGTCTTAATAATGATATAGGAAAACTAGTTCTAGGATATAATGAGGATTTTCAAAGAAAATCAAATATAGGAAGCATAAATAATCAGAACTTTGTAAATATACCATATGGAAAATTAAGAGATAAATTAATATATCTATGTAAACTATATGGAATAGAATTTAAACTGCAAGAAGAGAGTTATACATCGAAAGCAAGTTTCTTTGATGGAGATATAATTCCAGTATACGATAAAGAAAATATACAAGAATATATATTCAGTGGAAAAAGAATAAAAAGAGGACTATATCAAACAAGTAAAGGTTATCAATTAAATGCAGATTGTAATGGAGCATTAAATATTTTAAGAAAAAGTAAAGTTGTGGATTTAAGCATCCTATACAATAGAGGTGAACTGGACACGCCTAAAAGAATAAGGATAGCATAGGACTATCAAACTTCTTAGAAAATTTTTAAATGTTTTTAAAGATTTTAGAACCCTGTGACTTTAGTCGTGGGAGGTTCAGGAAAATTAAAAATAAAAAGGTTTTAAATGGAAGGAGTGAAAATGAAAATATTAGCTTTAAAAAGAAAAGAAAAAACTGTAATTCCAGGTTTTGGACTGACATTTGGAATATCACTGGCAATGTTGTCAATTTTAATATTGATACCGCTAGCCTCAATATTAGTCTATTCCTTTCGGTTGTCACCTTCTGAATTTTGGCAGCTTATAACAGAAAAGGCAGTTTTAAGTGCACTTTTTACAAGTGTCGGTTGTTCATTCATTGCCGCCATTATAAATTGTATTTTCGGAGTAATTTTGGCGTGGGTACTTGTAAAATACGATTTTTTTGGAAAAAGGTTTTTAGATGGAATGTTGGAATTACCTTTTGCCTTGCCTACCGCAGTTGCAGGAATTACGCTTTCAAAAATGTATTCTGATACTGGAATTGTTGGAAAATATTTTGCAAAATTTGGAATAAAAATTTCATACACTCACATTGGAATAATAATTGCATTAATTTTCGTTGGAATTCCTTTTGTGGTAAGAGCGGTTCAGCCGATATTAGAAAAACTAGATAATCAGTACGAAGAAGCAGCGTATATATTAGGTGCAGATAGAAAAACAACTTTTTGGAAAGTAATTTTTCCAGAGATAAAACCTGCACTTTTAACAGGATTTGGACTTGCATTTTCGAGAGGAATTGGAGAATATGGAAGCGTAATTTATATTTCAGGAAACAGCCTAAAAGAGCACACACAAGTTATTTCCTACGTAATTATGCAAAAATTAAATTACGTTGACTATCCTTCAGCAACTGTTATAGCTTTAGTAATGTTAATATTTTCATTCATACTTTTATTTTTAATAAACTTAGTTCAAATGAACCAATTTAAGCGAACAAACAATATTTAGGGAAGGGGAAAGCAATGGATAAAAAAAATAACACGATAAAATATGTATTAATAACAATAAGTGTACTATTTGTTGGAATTATGCTAGTATTGCCACTAATAGCAATTATCATAAATTCACTTCAAAAAGGCTGGGCATTTTACATAAAAAGCCTAACTGACAAATACGTTCTTTCAGCCTTGAAAGTGACAATAATTGCAACAATTTCAGCACTAATTATAAATACTTTTTTCGGAATAACAGCAGCATGGCTTCTCACAAAATTTTCTTTTCGTGGGAAACATATTTTAGCCACGCTAATAGACATTCCCTTCTCAATTTCACCAGTAATTGCAGGTCTTGCTTTCATTATGACCTTTGGAAGAATGGGTTGGGCAGCACCTTATATTACGGCATTGAATAAATTTTTTGTATTAGATATAAAAATAGTGTTCGCAATTCCAGGAGTAATTTTAGCAACTGTTTTTGTAACATTTCCATTTATTTCAAGGGAAATAGTTCCAATCTTGAATGCACAAGGAAAAGATGAGGAAGAAGCAGCGGCACTAATGGGAGCAGATGGATTCACAATTTTTAGAAAAATAACGCTACCACATATAAAATGGGGATTACTTTATGGAATAATTCTTTGTACAGCAAGAGCATTAGGAGAATTTGGTGCAGTAAATGCACTTTCAAAAGCAAGAGGAGGAACTTTCACATTGCCATTAGAAATAGATGCACTTTATTTATCAGGCTCATCAGAGTCAATAACAGCAGCTTTTGCAGTATCTTCACTTTTGGTACTTATTTCGATAATAATTTTGATTATTAAAAATATTGTTGAACATAAGTCTGCTAAAAAAGGGATTTAATAAAAAAATAATTGCAAATTTGAACTAGAAAATATATAATTGTATATGTAATTGTAATTTTATAACAAATTCAAATTTCTAAAAAATCAAACAAATAAAAAAATAGAGATTTGAATAAATAGCCATAGTTTTTAAGTTTGATTTTAAAATGGCGTTACTATTGAAGTAAAATAGTTATAAAATTTCTTAATTTTGGAGGGAAAAATGACAAAAAATATGAAAACAATGGATGGTAACCAAGCTGCAGCTCACATAGCTTATGCATTTACGGAAGTTGCTGGAATTTATCCAATCACTCCGTCATCAACTATGTCAGAGCATGTAGACCAATGGGCATCATACGGGAAGGAAAACTTATTTGGAACACAAGTGAAAGTTGTAGAAATGCAGTCAGAAGCCGGAGCAGCAGGAATTGTACACGGTTCATTACAAGCTGGAGCTTTAACTACGACATTTACTGCATCTCAAGGATTACTATTGAAAATACCTAATATGTATAAAATAGCAGGAGAATTGCTACCAGGAGTAATGCACGTGGCAGCAAGAGCTATTTCAACACAGGCATTATCAATATTTGGAGATCATCAAGATATTTATTCAGCTAGAATGACAGGTTGGACAATGCTTGCAACAAGCTCGGTTCAAGAAGTAATGGACTTAGCAGGAATCGCACATTTAGCAGCAATTAAATCAAGAGTCCCTGTTATGCACTTTTTTGATGGTTTCAGAACATCACATGAAATAAATAAAGTGGAAGTTATGGATTACGATTTTCTTGAAAGTTTACTTGATAAAAAAGCAGTTAGAGAATTTAGAGAAAGAGCATTAAATCCAGAAAAACCAGTAACAAGAGGAACAGCACAAAATGATGACATTTATTTCCAAGCAAGAGAAGCTCAAAATAAATTTTATGAAGCTGTACCTGATATCGTAAACGATTACATGAAAAAAATTAGCGAAAAAACAGGAAGATATTACGCACCATTTGTTTATTACGGAGCCGAAAACGCCGAAAGAGTTATTGTTGCAATGGGTTCTGTAAATGAAACAATCAAAGAAGTCGTAGATTATTTAAATAAAAAAGGAGAAAATGTAGGAGTGCTAAATGTTCACTTATACAGACCTTTTTCAAGCAAATATTTCTTCGATGCAATGCCAAAAAGCGTGAAAAAAATTGCCGTACTTGACAGAACAAAAGAGCCAGGAGCATTAGGAGAGCCATTATACATGGACGTAAAAGCACTTTATTACGGAAAAGAAAATGCACCTGAAATTGTAGGTGGAAGATACGGATTGTCATCAAAAGATACAACACCTGAACAAATTGTAGCAGTATTCAAAAATATTGCACAAAAAGAGCCTAAAAATAATTTTACAATAGGAATTGTTGATGACGTTACATTTACATCACTTGCACTTGAAGAAGAAGTTTTCACAGGAAACGAAGATGTGAAAGAGTGCTTATTTTACGGACTTGGTTCAGATGGAACTGTAGGAGCTAATAAAAATTCAATAAAAATTATTGGAGATAAGACAGACTTGTATGCACAAGGTTATTTTGCGTACGATTCTAAAAAAGCAGGAGGAGTGACAAGATCACATTTGAGATTCAGTAAAGATCCAATTCATTCAACTTACTTAGTTACAAGACCAGGTTTTGTAGCTTGTTCAGCACCTGCATACCTTGGAAAATATGATATGATTTCTGGATTAAAAGAAGGAGGAACATTCCTATTAAATACAATTTGGGATAAAGAAAGATTAATTCCAAGCATACCAAATGAAATTAAACGAGAGTTAGCTAGAAAAAAAATTAAATTTTTTATTATAAATGCTACAAAATTAGCTAAAGAAATTGGATTAGGAAACAGAACAAATACAATTATGCAATCGGCATTTTTCTATCTTTCAGAAGTAATTCCGCACGAAGAAGCAAAAGAGTATATGAAAGAATATGCAGAAAAAAGTTATGGAAGAAAAGGAAAAGATGTAGTTCAAAAAAACTGGAATGCTATTGACAGAGGAATTGATGGTTTAGAGCAAGTAGAAGTATTACCAGAATGGGCAGATCTTGAAGTAAACGAACAAATTATCGAAGCAGCAAAACCTGAATTTATCAAGAAAATAGTAGACCCAATTAACCATATGAAAGGTAACGAATTACCAGTTTCATCAATTATAGAAACAGGAATGGTAGACGGAACTTTCCAACCAGGAACTGCAAATTACGAAAAAAGAGGAGTAGCGTCAGAAGTACCAGAATGGCAACCAGATATGTGTATACAATGTAATCAATGTGCCTACGTTTGTCCGCACGCTGTAATACGACCATTTTTATTAGATGAAGAAGAAATGGCAAAAGCTCCTGAAGGAATGCCAACAATAAAGGCTTTGGGACGTGGAATGAATGAGTTGAACTATAAAATTCAAGTATCGCCTTTGGACTGTACAGGATGCAGTGCCTGTGTGGATGTGTGTCCTGCACCACGTGGAAAAGCGATTGTCATGAAATCTACTCAATCTCAAATTGAGAAAAATGAAATTGAATATACAGATTATTTATTTAACAATGTTTCTTATAAAGATAAAATTTTAGGAAAAAATACAGTAAAAGGTTCACAATTTGCAAAACCGCTATTTGAATTTTCCGGAGCTTGTGCTGGTTGTGGAGAAACACCGTATATTAAGTTGGTGACACAGTTATTTGGAGAAAGAATGATGGTTGCAAATGCAACTGGATGTTCTTCAATTTATGGCGCTTCTACTCCTTCAACACCATATACAACTGCTCAAAATGGTTGTGGACCTGCATGGGCATCTTCACTATTTGAAGACAATGCTGAATATGGATACGGAATGTTTCAGGCTATAAATACAATTCGACACAGAATTTTGAAGAGAATGGGAGAAATAAAAGAATATGTTTCACCTAAACTTGCAGAATTATTTATTTCATTTGAAGAAAACTTTGATGATGGAGATAAAACTACAGAAATTCGTGATGAATTAGTAGCAGCATTAGAAAAAGAAAATTCTGAAAACACAAATGAAAAAGTAAAAAATAATATTTCTGAAATATTAGAATTAAAACAATACTTAATCAAAAAATCTATCTGGATGTTTGGTGGAGACGGATGGGCCTATGACATAGGATTTGGTGGACTTGACCATGTTCTAGCTTCAGGAGATGATGTAAACATACTTGTGCTTGACACAGAAGTTTACTCAAATACAGGAGGGCAATCATCAAAATCTTCAAGAACTGGAGCAGTTGCAAAATTTGCAGCCTCAGGAAAACCAGCCAAGAAAAAAGATTTAGCCGCAATATTGATGACTTACGGAAATATCTACGTTGCTAAAGTATCAATGGGAGCAAACCAAAATCAGACATTAAAAGCAATAAGAGAAGCTGAAGCTTATCCAGGACCATCAATAGTAATAGCTTATTCACCTTGTATTGAACATGGTATAAAAGCGGGTATGGGTAAATTCCAAACAGAAGAAAAATTAGCAACAGAAGTAGGATATTGGCCAATTTTTAGATTTGATCCAAGATTAGCCGAAAAAGGTAAAAATCCATTGCAATTGGATACAAGAAATCCAGCTTGGGAAAAATATGAAGAATTTTTACTAGGAGAAAGAAGATATGCAACTTTGGCTGCAGAATTTCCTGAAAAGGCAAAAGAATTGCTGGAAACAAATTTGAAAAATGCTAAGGATAACTGGAATTATTATAAACGTATGGCGGCAATGGATTATTCAATAGAAGAATAAGTATATAATTTTGATTAAAATAAAATTTAAAATTTTTAATATAAAAATCCCCTTTATTTTAGGGGATTTTATTATTTGGAGAAAATATTTAAGATGAGCAGCATTTATTTTGATAAAAAAATGTGGTAAAATTATTAAGTATTCAGGTAAATAATTTATTAATTTGAATATTTAACAAAAAAATAGCAAGAAGTCGTAGGCTTTCAATAAGAAGCCTCAGTTATGGAAACAGGAAAGTTATCCTCCATATAGAAAAACAGAGGTATGTCTGTCCTATATGCAAAAAAGGACAACTTCCTCAATAGGTATTGTGGACAGGAACTGCAGCATCTCAAACGAAGTCAAGGATGAGATAAGAAAAAAACTTTCTGAGATGAAGTCATTCACTCAAATAGGAAGGGAAGAAAATACAAGCATATCAACTGTCATGAGGATATTTCATGACATTGAAGTTCCTCATAAGGAGCTGGACTATGAAACTGTATACTTTGATGAATTTAGATTAACTAATTCTTCTGATTGACATAAGAATTAGAAAAGTGATATGATGAACGAATAAGAAAAAGATAAATTATGAATTTGAGGGGGTGTTTTTGTGTCAACAATTAAAATTGAAAACCTCACTTTCTCATATTATGGCTATGTAAAACCTATATTTGATAATGTATCATTTTCATTTGATACGAACTGGAAAACAGGGTTAATAGGAAGAAACGGAATTGGAAAATCAACACTGTTTAAGCTACTTTTAAACAAAGAAGTTTATAAAGGGAAAATCAGCAAAAGCGTTGACTTTATTAAATTCCCACCCAATATAAGTGATGCTTCAAAATTAGGAATTGAGTTATATAAAGAACTAATATCAGATGAGGAAGAATGGAAACTATTTAGAGAACTTAACTTGCTAAATATAGATGAAAATCTTATTTATAGAGAGTTTGAAATGCTCTCTAAAGGAGAGCAAACAAAAATTCTTTTGGCGATTTTATTTACAAAGGAAGATGGATTTTTACTTATTGATGAACCAACAAACCATTTAGATATGGACGGAAGAAAAGTTGTAAGTGAATATCTGAAAAATAAAAAAGGTTTTTTGCTTATATCTCATGATAGAGATTTTTTAGATGGGTGTATCAATCATGTAATTTCTATTAACAGGAATTCTATTGATGTCCAATCAGGAAATTTTACATCATGGTATGAAAATAAAGTGATGAAAGACCGATTTGAAATCAGTCAAAATGAGAAATTAAGAAAAGATATTAAACGATTAAAAGAAGCTGCTAGACAAAGTAAAATTTGGTCTGATAAAATTGAAAATACTAAAAATGGTGTGAAAGTATCTGGCGTAAAACCAGACAAAGGACATATAGGTCATCAGTCAGCCAAGATGATGAAAAAATCTAAGAATTTGGAGAATAGACAAAATAAGGCAATAGAAGAAAAACAAAATTTACTAAAAGATATTGAAATAAAGGAAAGTCTATTATTGCATCCATTACATCATCACAAAAATCCTCTAATATCAGTTTGCGATTTATCATTATACTATGGAGAAAGACAGATATTAAGTAATGTAAGCTTTGAGATAAAACAAGGTGATATAGTAGCCATATATGGATGTAATGGTAGTGGAAAATCAACCTTGATTAAAATTTTATTAGGTCTAAATCATGAGTATACAGGTGATGTAAAATTAGCAAGTAATTTAAAAATATCGTATATTCCTCAAGACACATCTAATTTAACAGGAAGCCTAAATGAGTATATTCATAAGCAAGGTGTTGATGAAACATTGTGTAAAACAATTCTTAGGAAATTAGATTTTGCAAGAGAATTATTTGAAATGGATATGAAGAACTATAGCGATGGACAAAAAAAGAAAGTTTTAATTGCTGCAAGTTTGTCAAAACCAGCTCATTTATTTGTTTGGGACGAACCGCTGAATTATATAGATGTAATATCGAGAATACAGATTGAGGAAATTATAAAAGAAGCAAAGCCTACACTAATATTTGTGGAGCATGATAAGAGGTTTGTAGAAGATATAGCTAATAAAATAATACGATTATAAACTAAATAACAAATCCCAGTTTATCGAAGTAAAATAATTAAATAAAAAAATTACATAGAACTTTCATTGAAACTTATAATTTTAGATAAAATGAAAGTTTATTATTATTATTTTCAATATATTAAAAATAAAACTGGTTCTATAATATATATGGGGTTGAAAAAGAAATAGAAAAATAGCATAAATAACAAATTCATAGTATTATGTTTTTGCCAAAAAGACATAAGAAAGGAATTTGTATTTATGAAAAATAATTTTACCACATTCAGACCTGAAATAAAAGATGTCAAAATAAAAAAACTGGACTATGAAACTGTATACCTTGATGAATTTAAGGGGAATGCAGATAAAGAAAAGTACCAGCTGGCAATATATGATACAAACCATATCCTGATAGATATTTTAAAAGACAGGAAATCATCAACCATAAGGGAATTCCTTCTCTGTCATAAAGACAGTATAAAAAAGGTTGGAATGGACATGTTTATGCAGTTCAGGAATACAGTATACTCCTGTCTTCCACATGCTGATATTGTAGCAGACAAATATCATGTCATAAGGCAAGCAAACTGGATAATAAGGGATGTGAGGATAAGATTATTCAATTCAGATGCAAAGTACAGGGAATACAAAAAATACTGGAAGCTATAGCAAAGAATCCAAACAGTGCATTCAGTCCTTCACAGAAGAAGAGGCTAAAGAAACTGAAGAACCTTTCAGAGATATTCTCAAGGGCTTATGATCTTAGGACAAAATTTTTCAGTATATTTGAAATAAAGGATGTCACTATATTCGGTTATGAACTGTGACCTGATAGGAGAACTGAAGGAATCAGGGATAAAGGAATGTATTAAGTTAGGGGAAACGTTATCAAACTGGGAAGAAGAAATAAATAATATACAAAAATATAATATAAATAATGGATTTGTTGAAGGTAAAAATAACAAGATAAAAGTAATAAAAAGGATATCTTATGGGATAAAAAAATTCGACAACCTTAAAAAGCTTATTCAGCTTAGAATCTCTTAAGGTTACCGAACTTTTTCCACCCCCACACTTGACAAAGAGCCTTAAAAGTTGAAAAAAGGATACACCTGTGATACAATTTTTGTATAAAATATCGAAGAGAAATAATTAAAAATAATATTCAAAATCAAAAGGAGGTGTAATTTATGAAATATAATTTAGCATTCAAATACAGAATTTATCCAAATAAAGAGCAGGAATTATTGATAAATAAGACTTTTGGATGTGTTCGTTTTGTTTATAATATGATTTTATATATCGCTAATAAAATTTATGAAGAAACTGGAAAAAATAAAATAGTTACACCTGCCAGTTTGAAAAGTGAAAATCAATTTTTAAAAGAAGTAGATAGTCTGGCACTTTCAAATGCTCAATTGAATGTAAAACGATCGTTTATGAATTTCTTTCAAAAGAGAGCGAAGTTTCCAAGGTTCAAATCTAAAAAGAATAATGTTAAAAGTTATACGACAAATTGTGTGAATAATTCAATACGAATTGAGGAAACAAAATATTTGGTTTTGCCAAAATTGAAAAAAGTTAAATTAAAATATCATAGAGAAATACCGAAGGATTACAAGATAAAGTCAGTAACATTGACAAACAGTAATGGAAATTACTATGTTTCCATCTTGACAGAATTTGAAAAAGAAATTCAAAAAAATTCAAGTAATGATAAAGTAATTGGACTTGATTTTTCAATGTCTGAATTATTTGTCAGTTCTGAAAACCAAAGGGCTGATTATCCAAGATATTTTAGGATGTTGGAGAAAAAATTGAAGAAATTACAAAAATCATTGTCAAGAAAAGTGAAATTTTCTAAAAATTGGTATAAACAAAAAGCGAAAATATCAAAATTGCATGAATATATCAAAAATTGTCGAAGAGATTTTTTGCATAAATTATCGAAAAAATTATCTAAAGAGTATAATGTTGTAGTTGTTGAGGATTTGAATATGAAAGGGATGAGCCAGGCATTAAATTTTGGGAAAAGTGTAGGAGATAATGGATGGGGAATGTTTTTGAGGATACTTGAGTATAAACTGATGTTTTTAGGGAAACAATTTTTGAAGATAGATAAGTGGTTTCCATCATCGAAAACTTGCAGTAAATGTGGAAATGTTAAAGAGGAACTGAAATTATCAGAAAGAAGTTATAAATGTGAGTGCTGTGGAATTGAAATTGATAGAGATTACAATGCGGCATTGAATATAAAAAACATTGGAAAAGCAATGTTGAGATATTAAGAAAATAAAAAAAACAGGGCAGGGACTGCCCGAAGAGCTTGGTAAACATATTTGGCTAACAAAAGCAGATACTTCCCAAGAAGCTCCTGCTTCTAAAAGCGGGAGTAGTTCACAGGGAAAGTTGTAATTATAAAAATAAAGTTTAAAATAAGAGGGGAAAAATTATGAGAAGAACTAAATGGGCTGAAAAAATTATTCCTAATCCACGACAGGAAAGAGAATATATTGAAAGGGACAATAAACAAAGTTTTGATGATAAAACAAAAAGGATAAAAAAAAGCGGAAATAAAAAACAAATTATGGAAAATTCAAATTTGGGTTCCCTGATTGATAATGATATTTTGAAAATACTTTATTCACGGGGCATAACAACTGAAAAGGAAGTGATTGAGTTTTTAAATCCTAAAATGGAGAATATTCAAGATCCTTATGGGCTGCAGGATATGGAAAAGACGGTTTTGGAAATTGAAAGGGCGATAGAGGAGCAGAAAAATATCTGGATATTTGGGGATTATGATGTAGATGGGATTACTTCAACTTCGATTTTGTATATGGCACTAAAGGAGCTTGGGGCTGAAAATGTGAATTATTATATTCCGATTCGGGATGAAGGATATGGTCTGAATAACGAGGCTTTGAAGAAAATAAAAGATTCGGGAGCAGATTTAGTAATTACTGTAGATTGCGGGATTACGGCATTTCCGGAAGTGGAATTTGCAAATTCTATAGATTTGCCGATAATTATTACAGATCATCATAATTTGCATGGTGGAAAAGTTCCGGCTGCTGTTGCAGTTGTTAATCCAAAACGTTTTGAAAATGAATTTTCATTTGAGTTTCTGGCGGGAGTTGGGACTATTTTCATGGTAATTCTTTGTCTTTATGAAAGAATTGGGAAAAAGGCAAAAGCGTATAAATATCTTGATTTGGTGGCGATTGGAACAGTTGCAGACATTGTGCCGCTGGTGGAGGAAAACAGGATTTTGACAAAATTTGGTCTGGAGCAGCTTAGCCGTTCTAAAAATAAGGGGCTTAGATTTTTGCTCTACAAGCTGTTTAGTACCCAAAATTCGGATTTTAATGAGAAAACTGAATACAATTCGTATGATGTGGGCTTTATCATAGCGCCTGTCTTTAATGCGGCTGGAAGGTTAAAAGATGCAAAAATGGTTGTAAAACTGCTAATTTCTGATAATGACAGGGAAATTGAGATAATCGTAAAGGAACTTATCAATAAGAATTTTGAGCGGAAAGAACTGCAGAATGAAATTGTGGAGAAAGTGGAAAAGCATATTGAAGAAAGCGATTTGAAGGAAGATTATGTAATTGTAGACTATTCACCTGAATATCACCACGGAGTAATTGGTATAGCGGCTTCCAAAATTGTGGATAAATATTACAAGCCTGCGATTATTATTGAAGTAAAAGAAGATGAAGGGATAGCAGTTGGATCTTGCCGAAGTATCGGGAATTTTAACATTTTGGAGGCATTGCAGTCGATGCCTGAACTTTTTTTGAAGTTTGGAGGACATTCTGGAGCAGCTGGATTTACGATTGGAATAAAAAATTTGGAATTATTTAAGGAAAAAATTAATAAATTTGCAAAGACAAAACTGAAGGAAGAGGATTTTGTGAAAATAATAGAAATTGACAAGCAAATTCCAATTCAAAAGGTTTCTTATGAATTTTTTCAAGTGATAGAACTTTTAAAGCCGTTTGGCTTCGGAAATCCAATGCCAACTTTCAGGACAAATAACGTACTTTTTGAAAATATAAAGTTCATTGGAGAAAATAAGAATCATATAATGTTTGATATAAAGCAGAAAGGATTTTTTAGCAGAAATGCTGTCTGGTTCAATTCTGGAGAATATTTTAAGAAACTGAATGAAAATCTGTTTTATGATATTGTTTACAAGTTAAAGACAGAAATGTTTCAAGATAGATATTATACAAAGGTGTATATTGAAGATGTAAAAGTGTCGCAGTTAAAAGATGATACTTTTTCCTATTATCATTCTCTTTTTAATACATCTTTTCCAATGAAGTCAGTTTTCTATACAAATATTGAGCTGGATTTAGAAAAGAAAATTACGATGAAAATGGAATTTGATCAAGTTTCACTTTTTCAGGGGAGAAAATTTATTGGGCGTCTTGATTACAGTGTTTCAAATCTGTTAATACTATTGAAACAGTATTATAATTGGAATTTTACTGTGAAAATTGAAGATGTGAAGCAGGCTGCCAGTCATAGCATTGTAAATATTTTGATAAAAAGGGATTACAGTTTTAAATGCTACGATCATACACAGGTTGGAATTTTTAGGAAAATAAAGGAATTTCTGATTGGAAAAATGGAATATAATACTCAAACTAAAAATTTACTTTCCCAGTTTTTCAGACAAAATAAAAACTTGATTGTAAAAAATATATTTAATGAAGATGAAAAGTATAAATATAAAATGTCGAACTTTGAGAACTTTTTGCTTACAATTGGGATTTATTATAAAAAAATAACTGATAAAAAAAGTCAGATTGTAATAAGTTCAGAAAAGAAGCCAGCTTTTAATAATTTTATAAAATCATATTTTGACATAAATGAAGAATATTCGGAAAATGATTATCCATTTACATTGTTTTACAATTATAAGGATACGCAAGAGCTGGAAAATATTATAAAGTCGGATTTTAGCCTGCAAAATGAAATTAATTATGAGATTGATGAAAATGTTCAAAGTTCTGAGGTTAATGAAAATAGCGAAAGTTTTGAAAGTAAGGAAGAGTTGAAACAGCTGGAATATAAGAAAATCGAAGGAATTGAATTAAAAAATAGTCAGGCAGAAAATCAAAGTGAAAATCAGGAAAATTTAGGTGAAAATGAAATTGAAGCTGAAAAAGAAAATCAAGAATTTGGAAAAAGATTTTGTGTAATAGTAAATTCTGAAGACTTTATGATAAAAACTGAAAATTTGGATGAAAGTAATATTAAAGAACTGAATATTCAAATTGAAGTGCCTGAAAATGTAGTATTTTTACAGGATTCTACAAAAAAGGAAAGAAAAAATGCAAAAAATATTTTTCTGGAATATTTGCCGATTGAGAAAAAAATTAAGTTGAAAAAATTACTGGAAGATGGAGAAAAAATTTTTTCTGATTATTCAGTTAATGAGATTTTATGAAAATAAGGAGAAAATGTATGAAAAAATTAAAAAAGGCTATTTTGGTTTACAATCCAAAATCTGGAAATGCCAATATGATTTTAAGCAATTTTGATTTAATCACGACAAAACTGCTGGAAAAAGGGATTACATTGACACTTTATAGTATAAATAAGGGTTATGACCTATTTACAGAAATTTTAAAAAATGAAAAATACGATATTCTGATTTTATCAGGCGGAGATGGAACGTTAAGCCGTTGTTTAAGTGAACTTTATTCTAGAAATATTGAATTTCCAGAAGTTGCAATATTTCCGACAGGAACATCAAACGACTTTGCAAAAGCATTGAAATTTGAAGAAAATATTGAAAACTGGATAGAGAAAATTACAGATAAAAGTGCTAAAAATATTGATTTTGGGTTAATTAATGGAAAAACGGTATTCTTGTCATCGTATGCTGGCGGACTGTTTACTAAAATTTCCTACAATACAGACAAGACATTGAAAAAAACGTTTGGAAAAATTGCCTATTACATGAATGGACTTGGAGAACTTACAAATATAAAGACTTTTGACTTGGATATTGTGCTGGATGGGAATAAAACAATTAAGGAAAAGGCTATTTTATATGCAATTCTGAATGGAAAAAGTGTTGGCGGATTTGAAAATGTAATTGATGAAGCCAGTATGAATGACGGATTTATGGATATTCTAATTGTAAAAAACATTGATAATCCGATGGATATTCCAAAAATTCTAATCGACTTAATGAACAGCAATCTGACAAATAATGATTATATCCGAACTTTACAAGCCAAAAAATGTGAAATAAAAAAAGTTTCCGAAGAAATTAACGTAAGCATTGATGGAGAAGAAGGAGAAAATATGGATGTAAAAATTGAGTTTATTAGCGGAAAATTAAAAATTTTTTGCTAAAAAAATGATATAATAATTTTAAATAAAAAAACCTGTTCAGGTTAGTGTAAAATTAAAAATGCGAGAAAAGGGCTTTATTCTTTAACCCAAGAAGCTCTCGCTTCTAAAAGCGGGAGTAGTTCAGTTGAATAGGACTTTTTTTGTATAAATTTGTTGCAAGGGTAAAAATTAAAATATGAAATGTCAAATTATGATAAAAAAAGAAAATTTAAATTTTTAATAAATTTTTTATAAAAATGTTTTGAATTTTTACAAAAATATGGTATAGTTATAGTATATAAAAAATTTAGAAAGGTATGGAGGAAAAATTATGAATGGATATTTTAGTCTTGTTTTACATGCACACTTGCCGTATGTAAGACATCCAGAGTATGAAGAATTTTTAGAAGAAGATTGGTTATATGAAGCGATTACGGAAACGTATATCCCTTTACTTGAAATGTTTGAAAATTTAACAAGAGATAACATTCCTTGGAATATAACTATTACAATGTCTGGAACGCTTGTAAATATGCTAAATGATGGTTTATTGCGTGAAAGATATCTTCGTCATATGAATAAATTAGTTGAATTCTGTGAAAATGAAGTGGAAAGACTAAGTCCATATCCTGACATGCTAAATGTTGCAAAACATAATTTATGGTTCAATACTAGAGCAAGACAAGTATTTGAAGAAAAGTACAACAAAGATTTAGTGGGGGCATTTAGAAAATTTCAAGATCAGGGTAACTTAGAAATCATTCCAGTTACAGCGACACATGGATTTTTACCAGTTATGAAAGACTATCCTGAAGCAGTAAACGCTCAAGTGCTTATGGCAAAAAAAGATTATGTTAAAAATTTTGGAAGAGATCCGAAGGGAATTTGGCTAGCTGAATGTGCCTATTATCCAGGACAAGATAAGTTCTTGGAAAAACACGGAATAAGATACTTCCTAGTTGATGCGCATGGAATTATGCATAGTGATCCACGTCCAGTTTATGGTATTTATTCGCCAGTTTACACTAAAAATTATGTAGCTGCATTTGCCAGAGATTTGGAATCATCAGAACAAGTTTGGAGTTCTGAATCAGGATATCCAGGAGATGGACTTTACCGTGAATTCCATAAGGATGCAGGATATGAACTAGACTATGAACTTGTAAAACCTTACTTGCACAGTGATGGAGTAAGAAGAAACATAGGAATAAAATATCATGCAATAACAGATAAGAAAGGAACTTATAAAGCAGTTTATAATCCGCAGGCAGCAGCAGATAGAGCAAAAGAACATGCTTATAACTTTGTATTCAATCGTTCAAAACAGATTGAATATCTTGCTTCAAAAATGAAATATAGAAAACCTATCGTAGTGTCACCTTATGATGCTGAATTATATGGACACTGGTGGTATGAAGGGCCTATATTCCTAGAATGGGTATTCAGAGCAATAGCTGAATCTGATTTTTCTACAATAACACCATACAAATATTTACAAAAATACCCTACAAACCAAATAGTTGACGTAAGTATGTCAAGCTGGGGAGCAAACGGTTATTACGATGTTTGGATAGATGGTTCAAATGACTATGCGTACAGACATTTACATAAAGCTGCACAAAAGATGATAGAACTGGCAAATGGAAGAGAACCTTACAACGAATTGGAATACAGAGCATTAAACCAAGCTGCAAGAGAATTGTTGATGGCACAAACTTCTTGCTGGGAATTTATAATGTATACTGGAACAATGGTTGGTTATGCTCACAAGAAAATAAGTGACCACATTCATAGATTATTCAAAATTTATGAAGATTACAAGAATGGCAACTTGGATGAAAGCTGGTTAAGAGAAATTGAAAGCAGAGATAATATTTTCCCAGAAGTGGATTATAGAGTTTATAGAACTGACTGGCTATAGTTTTAATGTAAAAAATAATAAATTTAAGGAGTGTTTTTTGACATTCCTTTTTAAATTAACTGGAAAAAATAAATATTTTATTTGATTTTAAAGGTAAATTAGTATAAAATGTATCTGATAATTTATTTTTTAAATAAAATTTAGTATAAAAAATGGAAATGGGGAAAGATGGATAATAAAAATTTATTAAAGGGTACAATGGTTTATTCTCTTATGAATTTAGTTACAAAAATGGGTTCATTTGTTTTTTTGCCGATAATAACGAGATTGCTGACACAGGAGGAATTTGGGATTGTAGGAACATTAGCTCCGATTACTTCGTTGTTTACGGTGATTTTGGGATTAGGGCTATATAATGCTCAGATGAAAAAATATGTGGATTTGAAGGAAAGTGAAGATGAGTTTGGAAGCTATATGTTTTCTTCAACTTTGATAATAGTTGTTTTTAATATTTTAACGTATGTTTTTTTATTTACGCCAATGGCTCAAAAACTGTTTTCATACATTGTGGATTTAAGCAAAGTAAGCTACTATCCCTTGATAATTGTCAGTATTTTAATTGCCACAGCGAATGCTTTTAATAATCTTTCAACAACTTTGTTCAGAATGAAGAGAATGTATATGAAAGTGGCGATAGGGAGTGTTATAAGTCTTTTTACAACTTATATTCTTGCAATTTATTTTATAAAATATTTGAAATGGGGAGTTTTTGGGAATCAGTTTGCAAACTTAGTTGCATTGCTTGTAGTCTTTTTATTTTATTTTAAAGATTATTTTGGAAAATTTAGATTTAAGCTGAATTTTGATTATGTGAAATATTCGCTGCGAAATGGATTGCCACTTATTTTTATTGAACTTACAGACCAAGTTGTAAATTTAAGTGACAGGCTTGTTTTGGCAAAATTTGTTTCTCTTGCAGTAGTTGGGGGATATACGCTTGCCTTTACTGGAGGAAGGGTTTTGTCGGTTGTTACAGGCTCTTTTGTGAATAGCTGGACACCGGAGTTTTATGAGGCGATGAAGGAGGATAAGACAAATCCAACGATAACGAGAAGTGTAGAAAATTTTATTGCGATTATTTCCTTTGCCTGTGTAATTGCCCAATTATTTGCTCCAGAAGGGATAAAATTGATATTTCCAAAAAGTTATTATCAGGCAATTAATTATATGCCATTAATTTTGGCTGGAATTGTAATACAGGCATTATTTTGCCTAGATTATTTTTTCCATTTTCACGAAGATAGCATATACATTTTTTATTTTACAATGTTTGCAATGATATTTAATTTAGCTGGAAATATAATATTTATACCGAAGTTTCCTGAAATTGGTCCGATTATTGCGGCATGGACTACATTGCTTGCCTTTTTGTTTAGGGCGATAATGGAAATGATGATTATAAGAAAAAAATACAAGATTTCATTTAATTACAAAAAATTATTTCTGTATTTTATAATTATTGTAAATCCTATTATATTTTACTTGTCAAATGATCAGCTTTCAATAGTAAAATTTGGCTTTAAAATAGTATATTTGGCAATAGTTACAAAATTACTTGTAAATAAGGAAGTTTTGGCTAAGATTACAAATCTTGTGAATGGAATAAAAAGAAAAATTATGAAACGATAAATTTTAAATTTTTGGAAAATAAGGGGAATTAGAAAATGAAATTTACAGTTTTTACACCGACTTTTAATCGAAAGGAACTGCTTAAAAAATTGTATAAATCGCTTCAAAAGCAGACTTTTAAAGACTTTGAATGGCTTATTGTGGATGATGGCTCTACTGATGGGACTAAAGAGAAAGTGGAAGAGTTTTTGAGTGAAAAAAAGTTGGAAATAAAATATTATTTTAAGGAAAATGGCGGTAAGCAGAGGGCTTATAACTTTGCGACAGAAAAGGCGAATGGGGAACTTTTTATTTGTCTTGATTCAGATGATGAATATGTGGAAAATGGGCTTGAAATTATTTTGAAATATTGGAAAAAATATGAGAAGAATTCCGATATTGCTGGAATGGGATACTTGTCGACTTATCCAAACGGAGAAATTATCGGCTCTAGTTTTCCAGAAAAGGAAATGATTTCGACACAATTTGAAATTTATAATAAATATGGGGTTAAAGGCGATAAGGGGCTTATGTTCAGAACTGAAATTATAAAAAAATATAAATTTCCAGTTTTTGAAGATGAGAAGTTTATTAAATAGTGCAAGAACACTCGCGACTTTAGTCGTGAGATGAATTGCACAAAAATTTTAGTAAGCATATAGGGAAACTTGTATGTAGACACGGAGCAAAACCGTGCAACAAAGAAACTGAATTGCTGGGAACTCTTAAAGCTAGTATAACCACAACATAATATCTAAGTGAAAACATGGTATAAGTGTGATGGTGGCGAAAGCAGAAAAAATATACTAGATGGTGTAAGGTTAAATCCTAAGTGCTAAGATAATAGACAATCAGCAACTAAGCCTGAAAAGGAAAGTTCAACGACTATCCCTCGTGAGGGGAGTACAATACAAGCGATAGGTATTGGAAGTGGTTTCGCCTAAGGTACATTATGTGCTATGGATAAGATATAGTCTGTGCTTGTTAGAGATAACAAGAAGTTCATAAGAGAACTGCATAAGTAGTAGCGCACTTATGTGAACGACTTCCCACTGTTGTGGGGTTTTAAAAACTTTAAAAATATTTAAAAATAAATAAAAAATATTACTTTTTTGACAGATAAAATGTAGAATATATGGTATAATATCTCTGATGAAAAGGAGGTGATTATATATGTATTTAACATTAAAACAACAAGTAAAACATCTTAGTAAAAAGGAGTTTAGGAATTTAAAATATTTATCTCATATAGCCAAGAACTTAACTAATGAAGCTATATATAATGTTAGACAACACTATTTTCAAAATAAAAAGTATTTAAGTTATAATGAAAACTATAAAATGCTTAAAAATAGTGAAAATTATAAGAAATTAAATTCTAATATGGCTCAACAAATTCTAAAAGAAGTAGATGGAAGTTTCAAATCATTTTTTGGACTTTTAAAACTTGCTAAGAATGGTCAATATAATTTTAAAGATATAAAATTACCTAAATATCTTGCTAAAGATGGTTTTACAACTCTTGTTATAGGTTTTGTAAGATTAAAAGATGATATTCTGATAGTTCCTTATTCAAATTCATTTAGAAAGATACATAAGGAAATCGCAATAAAGCTACCACCAGTATTAAAAAACAAGAAAATAAAAGAGATTAGAATAATACCAAAACAACATTCTAGGTACTTTGAAATTCAATATACTTATGAAGTGGAAGAAGTTCAAAGGGAATTAAATAAAAACAATGCACTAGGAATTGATTTAGGTATAAATAATCTTTGTACTTGTGTTACAAATACTGGAACTTCATTCATAATAGATGGTAGAAAATTAAAATCAATAAATCAATACTATAACAAGATAAATGCAAAATTGCAAAGCATTAAAGATAAGCAAAAGATAGAGCATATAACATTAAGGCAAAAAAGAATAGTTAGAAAGAGAAATAATCGTATAAATGATTATCTTTCAAAAGCAGCAAGAATAATTGTAAATTATTGTCTTAATAATGATATAGGAAAACTAGTTGTAGGATATAATGAAGATTTTCAAAGAAATTCAAATATTGGAAGTATAAATAATCAGAACTTTGTAAATATACCATATGGGAAATTAAGAGATAAATTAATATATCTATGTAAACTATATGGAATAGAATTTAAACTGCAAGAAGAGAGTTATACATCAAAAGCAAGTTTCTTTGATAGAGATGAAATTCCAATATATGATAAAGAAAATTCGCAAAAATATATATTCAGTGGAAAAAGAATAAAAAGAGGACTATATCAAACAAGCACAGGTAAACTCATAAATGCAGATTGTAATGGAGCATTAAATATATTAAGAAAAAGTAAAGTTGTGGACTTAAGTGTCCTATACAATAGAGGTGAGCTGAACACACCTAAAAGAATAAGGGTAGTGTAAAGCTATCAAACTTCTTAGAAAATTTTTAAATGTTTTTAAAGATTTTAGAACCCTGCGACTTTAGTCGTGGGAGGTTCAGTACGGAAGCTGTTGTTTATAATAGAATTTGCGAGAAATATAAAATGGTTTACGTAAATGAGAAAATTGAGATAAAGGAATATCAGGAAGATGGGCTGACTGCGAAATATAATAATTTACTTTTGAAAAATCCGAAAGGGCAGGCACTTTATCACAATGAAATAAATTCTCAAAAGTTGACTTTTAAGCAGAAAATTTTAAATAATGCTGTTTATTACAAATTTTGCAAAGTGGCTGGTTATAAATTTAGAAAAATATTTCAAGAAAGCAAAAATAAATTATTTTTAATATTTGCAATTCCAGTTGGGGAATTTATGTGGAAAAAGTTAAGTTGTAAAAAATAGGAGAAATAAAAATAAAAAATGGATAAAAAATTAGATGACAAAAAAGTTGTTGTTGGAATGAGCGGTGGAATAGACAGTTCCGTTGCCGCTCTTTTGTTAAAGCAGCAGGGATATGAAGTAATCGGAGTCACGTTAAAGCATTTGCCTGATGAACTTTCGGAAAATCCAGGAAAAACATGCTGTTCTCTGGATGATATAAATGATGCGAGATATACTTGCTACACTTTAGGAATTCCGCATTATGTCTTAAATGTTGTGGAAGAGTTTAAAAAAGATGTGATGGAATATTTTGTGGAAATGTATAATGCAGGAAAAACGCCGTCGCCTTGTGTGATTTGCGATGAAAAGGTGAAAATAAGAAAACTTGTGGAATTTGCTGATAAAATGGGAATAAAGCATATTTCAACAGGGCATTATTCAAAAGTTAGCCAAAATAACATGCTTTTGTGGGATAAAAATAACAGAAAAGATCAGACTTACATGCTTTATCGGCTGGATAAGGAAGTAGTGGAGCGATTTTTATTTCCGCTTTCAGAATACAAAAAGTCAGAAGTTCGTGAAATTGCCAGACAAAATGGAATTCATACACACAATAAGCCAGATAGCCAAGGAATCTGCTTTGCTCCAAACGGATATATTCCATTTTTGAAAAAAGTGCTTGGAGATGACGTGAAAAAGGGGAACTTTGTAGATAAAAACGGGAAAGTCATTGGAGAGCATATAGGTTACCAGTTTTACACGGTTGGACAGCGGCATGGACTGGGGCTTAATTTGGGAAAGCCATTTTTTGTGCTGGAACTTAGACCTGAAACAAATGAAGTTGTCGTAGGGGATTTTGAAGAATTGCTGGTAAAGGAAATTGAAGTGATAAATTATAAATTTCATTGTGATTTGAAAAATATAACTGGAAAACAATTAACTGCACGTCCAAGATTTTCTTCAAAAGGATTGGCTGGGAAACTAAAAATCTTAGAAAATGAAAAAAATAAAAATAAACTAATTTTTGAATTTGATGAAAAAACTCATGAAAATTCTGAAGGGCAGCATATTGTATTTTATTTGGAAAATGAGATTGTTGGTGGAGGAGAAATAAAAAATATTTGACAAAAATCTAAAAGTATGATAAACTTATAAAAGTCAAGTGGCGACATGGTCGAGTGGCTTAGGCAGAGGTCTGCAAAACCTTGTACACCAGTTCGAATCTGGTTGTCGCCTCCATTAATAAATTACCAATAATAATTATAATTATATTGATAACTACTTTGTGTAGTTATTTTTTTTTGTTTTAAAAATGAATTATTTAAATAAAAGATAGAACGAAGTAAAATATTTTTAGTCTGTCCAAAATAGTATAATATTTCCAAAATAAAATAAATATGATAAAATATATTCAAAAGTAATTTTGTCTAAATTAAGTAAAATAAAGCAAAAATGAAATAAAGAAAAGAGGAAAATGAAAATGAATACAGATAATTCAAAAAAAATTTACAAGAAAGCAAAGGAATCAATACCTGGTGGAGTAAATAGTCCAGTTAGGGCATTTCAGTCTGTTGATAAGGAGTATCCGATTTTTATTAAAAGTGGAAATGGAAGTAAACTTTATGATGAAGATGGGAATGAATATGTGGATATGATTGGATCTTGGGGTCCGATGATTTTGGGACATAATTATCCGCAAGTTTTGGAAGTTGTGAAAAGAGAACTTGAAAATGGGACTTCGTTTGGGCTGCCTACGAAAAAGGAAGTGGAATTGGCAGAGCTTGTGAAAAGCTGTTTTCCTTCGATTGAAAAGTTGAGATTGACTACTTCCGGAACAGAAGCGGCTATGGCTAGTGTGAGACTTGCTCGTGCATTTACTGGTAAAAATAAGATTATAAAGTTTGAAGGATGTTATCACGGACACTCGGATTCGCTGTTAGTTAAGGCTGGATCAGGGCTTTTGACTTTTGAGCATCAGGATAGTAACGGAATTACTGAAGGCGTTGTGAAGGATACAATAACATTGCCTTTTGGGGATTTTGAAAAATTAAAGGAAACTTTGGAAAATAATAAGGATATTGCATGTGTGATTATTGAGCCGATTCCTGCAAATATGGGACTTATTGAAACAGAAAAGGAATATTTGGAAAAAGTGCGTGAAATTACACAAAAGGAAAATATTGTGCTGATTTTTGATGAGGTAATTTCAGGATTTAGAGTTTCGTTGGGAGGAGCTCAGAAAATATTTGGAATTACACCTGATTTGATCATTTTAGGGAAAATTATTGGCGGAGGCTATCCAGTTGGCGGTTTTGGAGGAAAAAAGGAAATTATGGACTTGATTTCGCCTGTCGGAAATGTTTATCACGCTGGAACGCTTTCTGGAAATCCAATTTCAGTTGCAGCTGGAATAGAAACTATTTCAATTTTAAAGGAAAATCCTGAAATTTATGAAAATATAAACAAAAAAACAGAAAATCTAGTAAATAAAATTAATGAATTAATAAAAAAATATGACATTCCAGCAACTGTAAATTATTTTGGAAGCCTTTTCACAATATTTTTTGCAAAGGAAAAAGTAAAAACTTTGGAAGATGCAATGAATACAAATAGTGAGTTTTACAGCATATATTTTAACACAATGCTAGAAAATGGTGTGATTGTGCCACCTTCAAAATATGAAGCGCATTTTGTTTCTTATATTCATAATGATGAGGATATGGAGAAAATATTAGCTGGTGTGGAAAAAACTTTTGAAAAAATTGCTAAAAAGTCTGGAACTATACCCAAACATATTTAAAATTGAATTATTAAAAATTGTATAAACTTATAATTTTGAAAAATAGAAAATATATTTTATGGCAAGAGGGTTTGATACCTTGTTGAAAAATACTTATTGTTAGCATTTCTAAATAATAAAATTGCGAATAGAGGAATAATAAATGGGGAAATTATTATTTGATACAATAAAAAAAATAAAACCGCTAGATAAAAATAGAATGGAAGAAAAGGAAAAAGAACTAAATTCCTTGTTAAAAACTCCCAAAGGACTGGGAAAGCTCGAAAAATTGGCAATTCGGCTGGAAGGAATTGACAAAAATTATAAGCCTGATAAAAAGATGGTGCTTGTTATGGCGGCTGATAATGGAGTAGAACGGGAAAAGGTAAGTAAATCTAAAAGAGTGATAACACAATATGTTGTGGAAGCAATGTTAAATGGAAAATCATCGATTAATGCTCTTGGGATGATTTACAATGCGGATATTAAAGTAGTAGATTTGGGAATTGATAAAAGTTCGGATATTAAAAATAAGATAAATTTCAAAGGGATTATTGATAAAAAAATTATGGAATTTGGAACTAATAATATTTCAAAAGAAGCCGCAATGACTTATGAACAGGCTGTGAAAGCGATTGAAACTGGAATTGAGATGGTTGATAAATTTGTGAAGGATGGATATAATTTGTTTGCAACTGGAGAAATGGGGATTGGGAACACTACAACTAGCAGTGCGATTTTGAAGGTTCTTACGGATTTGCCGATAGATGAGATTGTTGGCTATGGGAGCGGAATTGATGATAAAACTTTGGGACATAAAAAAAATGTTATAAAAAAGGCAATTCAAGTAAATGGTTTGCTGGATTTTTTTGAAAAAAGTAAAAATGCTAAAGGAAAAAAGAAGATTAGAAAAGAACAAGGAAATATGGATTTTGAAAGTAAAATAAATTTTGAAAACTTTAAAACAGAAGAATCTCAAAAAAGCATAATAAATGTGCTGGCTAAAGTTGGAGGATTGGATATTGCCGGAATGGCTGGAACTTATTTAGGATGTGCTAAAAATCGTGTTCCTGTTGTGATAGACGGCTTTATTTCCGCTGTTTCCGCTCTTATTGCCTACAAAATCTGCCCAGTTTCCAGAGAATTTATGATTGCTTCACATTTAAGTGAAGAGCCAGGAATGAAATATATTATGAAGGAACTGAATTTAGAGCCGATGCTTTTTATGAATATGAAATTGGGGGAAGGAACTGGGGCGGTTATGATGTTTCCTGTGATTGAAGGTGCTTGTAATATTACGAAGGTTGTGAGGGAATATCCTGATGTTTAGAAATATTTAGGTACTTTTGCTATAGTGAACTACTCCCGCTTGTAGAAGCCGGAGACTTCTTGCTATCTTTTGTTAAAATTTAATTTATGTTTATAATAAAATTTTTTGTAATATTTCATCAGAGAGTTGCTGATTTATAATTTTATATTTTTTTGACAGAAACTAAAAAAAATGGTATAATATAATTAAATTTTCAAAAAAAAAAAAAAAGCAACAAAGGAGACAATTATGAAAGAAATAGAAAGATTTTTAAAGAAAATTCTAAAAAAGAAACAAAAGTACACAAAAGCACTTCTAATCACATTTTTGATGACAGGTGGACTTTCGGTGGCAACACCTATAGCTCCAAATGCTAATGGTGAATATATTGTAAATTCTAGTACAGGAGATAGAGAAGTTAATATTTCTGGTGGTACTAGAAACATTTTTAAAGTTGATGGTAAAAAACTTACTTTTACAGGAGATGAAGAAGTTTTTTCAACAACGGCTACAACACCTTTTACAGCAAGAACATTATTAACAATTTCTGGTGCAAATTCTTCATTTGAAGGAACAGGAACAAATTCTTCGAAATCAACAAATTTTAATAGTGATGAAGCAGCTATTCGTTATTCGATAACTGATGCCTCAGGAAATTTTGTTAATGGGATAAATCCAAAAATAACACTAAATAATATAAGTGTTTCTAGTACAAACTTTATAGATAAACCTTTGATAACAGTAGAAGCTAGAAATGGTTATAATATTAAAGGAGCTGAACTTAATCTAATTGGTCATTTAGATAGTGATGGTTTTTTAGTAAGTGGCATTTCGGAAATTAAAAATTGGTTAGTAGAAGTAGAAGGAGATATTTCAAATAATAAATATTCAGAATTAACCGTTAATGCAACAGATTTTAATTTAGACGGACTAATGCACAAAGAAGGGAAATCTGTTTTAAATGTTAATTTAAAGGGGAATTCTATGTGGGCATTTAGTAAAAGTAGTTCAAATAATTCAACAACAGCAACAATAAATAATTTAAATATTGATAAAGATGCTGGATTAATGGTATCTTTTTATCCAACAGAAGCTGATGGAGAAACTGATAAATACACTTTAAAATTAACTTCTGACGGAATTAACAATGATGGGACATTGACAAATGCAGGAGAAATAGATCTTTACAATGGTTCTTACAAAGATGTTTTCACAATTGAAGGAAATTATCATGGAAATAATGGAAACATAATAATGAATACTCTTTGGAATGCTCCAGGAGGAGAAAATGGAGAAAATTCTGAATCAGATTTAGTCTACATCACTGGAAATGCATCAGGAAGTACTAGAGTCTCTCCTTCTTCTTTTGAAGAGGAAGAAGATTACAATGTTATAGATGGAACTATTCAGCAACTTTCTACAAGATTAAATAGTGTCCCAGTTATAAAAGTAGCTGGAAATTCTACACCAACTACATTTATTGGAACTGCAAGAACAGCTGGAGTAGCTGAAGCACAGCTTACTAGTAGACAAGTTAATGGAATTTGGGAATATTACTGGACAATCTCGCCACTTGAAAGTTCTGGGGCAACTGCTGGAATAATTGGGGGAACAACTGGTGGATCTTCTGGTTCTAGCCGTCCAATTTACATTATGGCACAACCTGTTTCTGCATATGTATTGATGCCAAAAGTTAATATGGAAATGGGATACTCAATTATTGGAACTTTACATGAAAGAAGAGGGGAAAATAGAATTCTTGATTTAGAAAATATGTCAGCTGATAAAGGGCAAATTTGGACAAGAATTTATGGAAGCGGATTAAATGAAAATGGAACAGACAGATTCCAGTATGAAGGAAATCTTTACGGGGTACAAATTGGACACGATTTTAAAATTAATAAGGATAAAAATGGAAATGATCATTTGCTAGGTGGATATATTTCGTATAACAGAGCAAATACGGACTTTTTTGATGAATACCGTGCTGAAAATGGAAAAATTTCTGATAGCAAGTATACAGGAAAAGGAAAATCTGAAAGTATTTCATTAGGAATTACAAAAACTAAATATACTCCAAAAGGTTCGTATTACGATTTAGTAGGACAAGTTTCTTATTTACAAAACAAATATAATTCAAGAGATGATTACAATGCAAAACAAAACGGCTTTGGATTATTACTTTCAGGAGAAGCTGGAAAATCTTTCAATATCTCAAAAAATGGGAATTGGTCAGTTGAACCGCAAGCTCAATTAATTTACCAATATCTGAATACAAAATCGTTTAATGACGGATTAAGAAATGTCAACCAAGATAACAGAAACGGACTTCGTGGAAGAGCTGGCGTAAGATTAGCATACAATGGTGACAATGGTAATAGTAGAACAAACTCGTATTACGCAGTCGCAAACGTGTGGCACGACTTCACAAAATACGATAGCAAGTACACAAACATTGGTTCAGACAAAATAACTGAAAAAATTGGTACAACTTGGGGAGAAATTGGACTAGGTGCTCAAGCTCCTTTAGGACAAAAAAGTAATCTTTACGTTGATACAAGATATGAACACTCTTTCAATAATTCAAATCGTTCAGGATACAAAGGAACAATTGGATTTAAGCATACTTTTTAGTGAAAATTTTAAAATTTGATTGATTTTTTTGTTAATTATGGCACAGTAAAAATATTTATGTCAAATCCTGTTTGAAAAATAGAGAAGATATTTTGTTTGCTTTAAGGGGTCAAGGCCCCTTATTAAATAATATCCATAACAAATTTATTGACTGATGACAAATGTAGTAAAACTGATTTAAAACTAATACTATTCCCCATTTAAAAAGCGAATATTTATTTTAATTATTTGAAAATAAATATCAGGTTTAATCTGCTAAAAAGATTTACAACATATTCGTTATTCAAATGGGGTTTAGTATAAATTCCAAAACTGTGACTATTTTACTCAAATCCTAAGTTTATATGATTTTTAACAACAGACAGCAAGAAGTCTCCTTCTTCTACAAGTGGGAGTAGTTCACTATTGCGGCTTATGGTTTATATAATCAAAATAAATAAACCCATCATCTGTCACAACCATCTTCGTAATACTCCCATTATCCAGCTTAAATTTCCAATATCCATCTAAATTATTAAATAAATAATAACTAATTGCAGTTTGAATGACACCAGCATGAGCTACAATAAGAATTTTTTTATTTTGATATTTTTCTTTTATTTCATCAATTTTTTTTATAATTCGTTTTTGTAAATCATCAAGGCTTTCTCCTCCTTTTGTTCTAAAATATTTCCAATTATTTTTCATTTCATCAATATAATACGGAAATTCTTTTCTAATTTTATCATAACTTTTTCCTTCAATATCTCCAAAATTAAGTTCTCTTAACTCTTCTGAAAAATATTTTTTAATATTTTCATCAAGTTCAAGTAATTCAAGGCTTTGTCTACATCTTTTCAAGTCGCTTGAAAAAACTATGTCGATTTTTTCATTCATTTCTTCAAGTTTCTTTTTTGTATTTTTTAACTGATTAATTCCAGTTTCATTCAAACCTGGATTCAAATGTCCGTAATATAAATTTTGTTTATTATAATCTGTTTCGCCGTGGCGTATAAATAAAATTTCTGTCATTTTATTTTTTCCTTTCTTTATTTTTTATAGTTATTTGTAAAAGTCTAAATTTTCTAATAGTTATAATGCTTTTATAGTTCTAATTTTTATTATTTTTCTTCAGTGTTTTTGCAATGAAATTTTGATATTTTTAGAAAAAAACACTATATTTATTGAGTTTTTGTCTTATTATTTTTACAATTATCAATTATTTTTTTACTGTATTTTATCGTAAAACAATTCCTAAAAATAAAACTAGAATTGAAGTAAGTTCAAGGCAAGCTCCCATTGTATCGCCAGTTATTCCATCAATTTTTTTTCGTACATTTAACATAAAAATAATTATAAATATAAATGCAATGAATATAGTAATAATTCCTTTTATGTCAATTATATAAAAAACTAGAATAATTGATAGAGCAAGTGAAAAAATCGCTTCAAAGATGCCATTTTCAGAAATTATGGCATTACTCATTCCAGATTTTCGGGCATAGTTAGAAAGTCCAGCATTTACTGGGGTTGAAAGTCTGGCAATAATCGGAAAGATTATGAGATATTTGGGGTTTGTTGTGATTATTTCAGAGATTAGGACAGTTTTTGTGATAAAATATAAAATTAAAACAACCGCTCCATTTGTTCCGATTCTTGAGTCTTTCATAATTTCTAGCATTTTTTCTTTTTTTGCGTAGCTGAATAGTCCATCAAAAGTATCAGCAAGCCCATCAATATGGATTATTCCTACAATCAGGATTTCTAAAATTATTAAAAATATGGCAATTATTGTTTTGTTATAAAAAATATTTTTTAAATAGACTATAATTAAAAAATTTGCAAAATATAAAATTAAGCCGATGATTAAGCCGACTAAAGGGAAAAATTTTATTGATTTTCCAAATTTTTTTTCGCTGTAGCTGATTTTTAGCGGTATTGGGATTCGTGTCATAAATTGAATGAGAATGATAAATTGTTCAAAAAAATTTTTTATGTACTTCATAATATCTCCATTTTTATTTTTTAGATTTTTTTGTTTATTTTCGTAGTTATCAAATAGATTTATTTTATCATTTTTATATAAAAAAATCACGTTATTTTTGTTTTTTTGTAAAAAAATAGTGAAAAAAAATATTATGTTTTAAATCGCTTGTTTTTCTTTTTATAATATGTTATTCTATTGTCATCAAATAAAAAACAGAAGGAGTATTAAAATATGTGGTTTCCATTATTTGTAAATTTAAAAGATAAAAAAGTTTTGGTTATTGGCGGCGGAAAAGTTGCATTTAAAAAGATTAGCAAAATTATGGAATATGAGGCTGATATTACGGTTATTGCGGAAAATATTGCAGAAGAGAAGTTGCTGGAACTGGAAAACTTGAGAATAGAGAATAATAGAAAAATTGAAAATGATAAAGATGAGATTGAAAAACTTGTAAAAGAGTATTTTTTAGTTATTGCAGCTACGGATAATGAGGAATTGAATGAAAATGTGGCTGAAATTTGTGATTCTAAAGGAATACTGATTAATAATGTATCTTCAAAAACTAAGATGAATGTGATGTTTGGAGGAATTGTAAAAAATGATGAGTTTCAAATTGCAGTTTCTACGAGCGGGAAAAATTGCAGACGTTCACGTGCTATGAAAAGCGAGATTCAAAAGATTTTGGATAGAATTGAAAAATAAAAAAATAGATTGTTGAATAATCTGATTTTAAATTATAAATAGAGGAAATGAAAAAAGGTGAAGTAAAAATGTTTAAAAGACATAGAAAACTGAGAAAAAATGAAGTTATTAGAAATCTTGTAAAGAATGTCTATATTTCAAAGGATGATTTGATTTATCCGATTTTTGTTGAGGAAGGTGAAAATATTAAAAGTGAAATTCCATCGATGCCTGGAATTTTTAGATATTCAATTGATAGACTTTCGGAAGAATTGGATGAACTTGTAAAATTAGGAATAAATTCGATTTTGCTTTTTGGTATTCCTGAAAAAAAGGATGCTTGTGCTACGGAAGCATATAATGAAAATGGAATTATTCAAAATGCAGTTAGATTTATTAAGAAAAATTATGATAATTTTCTTGTGATTTGCGATATTTGCTGTTGTGAATACACGGATCACGGACATTGCGGGATACTTGATGAAAACGGCTGTGTTAAAAATGATGAAACTTTGGAAGTTTTGGGAAAAACGGCACTTTCTTATGCGAGGGCAGGAGTTGACATTGTGGCTCCATCGGATATGATGGATGGACGTGTGGAAAAAATTTCAGAAGTTTTGGCTCAAAATCATTTTGAAAATATTCCAATAATGGCATATTCTGTAAAATATTCATCTGCATTTTATGGACCTTTCAGAGATGCGGCAGATTCGGCGCCACAATTTGGCGATAGAAAGTCCTATCAGATGAACTTTCAATATTCAAAGGATGCAATAGATGAAGTTGCCGAAGATTTACGGCAAGGAGCGGATATTATAATTGTAAAGCCTGCGATGGCATATCTTGATGTAATAAAAAAAGTAAGTGATACTTTTGAAGTTCCAATTGTGGCTTACAGTGTTTCTGGGGAATATTCGATGGTAAAGGCTGCGGCTCAAAATGGCTGGATTGATGAAATGAAAATTGTGATAGAGCAAATGTATGCTATGAAACGGGCAGGAGCAGATGCGATTATTACTTATTATGCAAAGGAAGTTGCAAAATATATTCAAGATTTTTTAAAATGAAGGTAATAAAATAAAAAATAATTTATCAAATATATTATATAAAAAAATAAATAAAAATTTTATAAAGAAAGAGAAAAAAATATGAAAATAGTTATAGCGGGAGCTGGTGTTGTTGGAGAGTCGCTTTGCAGTGAACTTTCGGCAGAAGGAAATGATGTTATTCTAATTGAGAAGGTAGAGAAAATATTAAATAGACTTGTGGAAACTTATGATATAACAGGACTTGTTGGAAATGGGGCTTCTTATGAAACTTTGTTGGAAGCGGGGACAGATACGGCTGATATTTTTATTGCGGCAACAGAATCAGATGAGTTAAATATAATTTCTTCTATTATAGCAAAAAAACTTGGAACAAAATTTACAATAGCAAGAGTGAGAAATCCTGAATATAGTTCAAATATGCAGTTTGTAAGGGAAGGGCTTGGAATTTCGCTTATGATAAATCCTGAACAGGAAACTGCTAAAAGTATTGCAAATAAATTAATGTTTCCAGTCGCTTTAAGTGTAGAAAACTTTTTTGGTCAAAGAGCTGGATTTATTTCAATAAGAGTTCAAAAAGATAATTTTTTAAATGGAATGCAGTTAAAAGAACTCGAATTCAGTTCAAAGGATAAAGTGATTATTTGTACTGTAAGAAGAGGTGAAGATGTATTTATTCCAAGTGGAGATTTTACTATCTTAGAAGGGGATATTGTCCATATTGCAGGATCAAAGGAGGCAGTACATAAATTTTACGATAAAATTGAAAAAAGCAATTTAAAAATTGATTCTGCATTGCTTGTCGGCGGAGGAACAATTTCCCACTATTTGATTGGAAAATTGCTGGAAAATAGAATTAAGGTAAAAGTTATTGAAAATAACAAAGAACGGGCAGAAAAGCTGAGTGAGGCTTATCCTAAGGCGATTGTCATAAGAGGGGATGAAGCTGACCAGGAATTTTTAATGCAGGAAAGAATAAGTAATTATGATGCAACTGCAATTCTTACAGATAGTGATGAGGAAAATGCAGTAATTACAATGTTTGTAAATTCCATAACAAATTCTAAATTGATTACGAAAATGAGCAGAACATTACTGATTCCTATGCTTGAAAAAAATACAAGAACATCTGCAGTTGTGCCTAAAAAGGTTATTTCAGATATGATAATAAGCGTTGTAAGATCAAAGGCTAATATGCGTGGTTCTACAATGAGCTTCTTATACAGGCTTGAGAATCAAGTGGAATTCATTACATTTGAAATTAATGAAAATAGTAATGCTATTGATATTCCGCTAAAAGATCTAAAAATAAAAAAAGGAATATTGATTGCAAGCATATTGAGAAATGAAAAGATGATTTTCCCAGGAGGAAATGATGTAATAAAAAGTAGTGATAGTGTGATGATTGTTATAACAGCATCTTCCATCGAAGATTTTGATGATATTTTAGAATAAAATTTAATTTTGGAGAAATTTAAATATGCACTAATAATTGAACTGAATTAAAATTAAAAATTGGGAAATATTATTTTATAAACTCTTATTGTGCATATTGAATTTAAGGAGTAAAAATGAATAAAAAAATGATAGGTTTTATAACCGGAAAGATACTTATACTTGAAGCTGGATTAATGGTTTTGCCTTTGATTATAAGTTTTTTATATAATGAAAGCGCAAAGTATAAAATTGCCTATGGATCTGTAATTATTCTTCTTTTGGCAATTGGATTCCTGCTTTCAGCAAAAATTCCTGAAAATCAGCGGATTCAAGGAAGAGAAGGATATATAATCGTGTCGCTGTCTTGGATTCTGATGTCTATATTTGGGGCATTACCGTTTGTATTTACAAAGGAAATACCGTCGTTTGTTGATGCTTTTTTTGAAATTGTAAGTGGATTTACGACAACTGGATCAAGTATAATAACAGATCTTAGCAAAATCAGCCATTCTAATTTATTTTGGCGAAGTTTTACCCATTTTGTGGGTGGAATGGGAGTTCTGGTATTGGCACTTGCAATTTTTCCAAGTTCTGCAACATCGGTTCACGTAATGAAGGCTGAAGTTCCTGGACCGACATTTGGAAAATTAGTTTCAAAATTGTCAACAACTGCCAGAATGCTTTACAAAATTTACATTGTTATGACAATTGTTTTAATAATTTTACTAATGTTTGGAGGACTTGATTTATTTGAATCTTCGCTTCTGGCATTTGGTACAGCTGGAACGGGTGGATTTGGAGCAAGAAATGGAAGCATTTTACCGTATAATAGCCCTTACATTGAAGTGGTGCTTGGAATTGGAATGATAGTGTTTGGAGTAAACTTTAACATTTATTATTTTATTTTAATTGGAAAGATAAAAGATGTATTTAAAAATGAAGAATTAAAATATTATTTGTTAATTGTATTTGGAGCGATTGTCCTAATAGTTCTAAATATCTGCAAAAGTTATGATTCGATTTTACATTGTATAAGAGATGTATTTTTCTCGGTTTCGTCAGTTATTACGACAACAGGATATTCCACAGCTGATTTTGGAAAATGGCCATTATTTTCGCAAGTTATACTGTTAATTTTAATGTTTTTTGGAGCGTGTGCGGGATCTACGGCTGGAGGATTAAAAATATCAAGAGTCGTTTTAATGGTAAAAATCTATTTTGCAGAAATAATTCAAATGATAAGCCCAAATCGTGTAGTTACAATAAAATATGATGACAAGCCTGTAAATATGAAAATGCAAAAGAGCATTGCAGTATACTTTTTAGTTTATTCGTTAGTCTTTGGAGGAATATTGCTAATGGTTTCCTATTCTACAGATGACTTTATGACAGCTTTTAGTGCTGTAGCCGCTACATTTAACAATATTGGGCCTGGATTGGGAAAAGTTGGACCAGCATTTAGCTTTGCCGAATTAAGCAATTTTTCAAAAGTGATTTTAAGTTTTGGAATGTTGGCAGGAAGATTAGAAATTTTTCCAATGTTAATATTATTTTCGCCAACAACTTGGAAATTGAAATAGATAAAGTTAATTCATATTAGAATGCCTGAAAAACGAGCATATTTAAATAGGAAGTATAATTAATATATTGTGTAAAGCAAGGGGTTTTGGTGCCCCTTGTTAAGTAAAATAATTATTCTATTCTAGATTTGATCTTAATTATATATGCTTTTTATATAACTTTTAGAAAAATTTAAAAAAGTTATTGACAAATAATAACAATGTATGTTATACTAATTAAGTAGTTTACGGGTGGATGTCCGAACGGCTAAGGGACCGGTCTTGAAAACCGGCGAAATCGCAAGATGTCTGGGTTCGAATCCCAGTTCACCCGCCATTAAATAATTTTGGAGAAGTGGCAGAGAGGCCGAATGCGCTCCCCTGCTAAGGGAGTATCCGGGCTAAAACTTGGATCGAGGGTTCAAATCCCTCCTTCTCCGCCATTTTTTTTTAATAAAAGAATGGAAAAAATATACATGCATCTGTAGCTCAATTGGATAGAGCGTCTGACTACGGATCAGAAGGCTATGGGTTCAACTCCTGTCAGGTGCGCCATTTTATAAAAATAATACAGTATTTACATAGTTTGAAGAGATTTAAAAATACCTTTGGGGACATTTTGGGGACGTTTTTAAAACTCTTCATTTTTTTTGTAATAGAGTTTGATACTATTTCCCATTTAAATAGCAGATTTATTATAAATTACATGCTGTTTAGCAAGGGATCAAGACCTCTTATTAGAAAATGATATAAAATAATATTTTATTTAAATTACTTTGTTATTAAAATATTTAGATGAAAAAAATTGTAAGTACATATTGATTTTGAAAAAAAATAGGGTATACTATTAAAGTCTAAAATAGTATAATAGGTGATTGTAAAAGTAATAATATAAAAACTCAAAAAATACAGTATTTTAACCTGAAATATTAAAATTTTATATCAAAAATGTCAGAGAAAAATAGTAAGAATTACAAGTGTAAAAGTATTGTAATTATTGGAGATTTTAGACTTTTACAAATAACTTAAGCATAGGAGGGAATAAGTTGGCAACAATGAAAGCGGCGAGATGGCATAATAGAAAAGATGTAAGAGTAGAAGAAGTTGAAATTCCAGAAATAAGAAAGGAAAAACAAGTAAAAATTGCAGTAAAATATGCAGGAATTTGTGGAAGTGATTTACATGAATATCTAGGGGGACCGATTTTTATTCCTGCAAATGAACCGCATCCTTATACGGGAGAAAAAGCGCCAATTACAATGGGACATGAATTTTGTGGAGAAATTATAGAGATCGGAAGCGGAGTTACTAAATTCAAAGTTGGAGATAGAGTTACAGTTGAGCCTATTTTGGCAAAAAATGGATTAATTGGGAAATATAATTTGGATCCAAACTTGAATTTTGTTGGACTTGCAGGTGGAGGAGGAGGTTTTTCTGAATTTGTAGTTGTAAATGAGGATCAGGCTCATAAATTGCCAGATGAAATTGATTATGAACAAGGAGCATTAACTGAACCTGCGGCAGTGGCAGTTTATGCTGTCAGACAAAGTAAATTTAACACAGGAGATACAGCAGCGGTATTTGGATGCGGACCAATTGGGCTTCTTATTATTGATGCTTTAAGAGCTTCTGGAGCAACAGAAATTTATGCTGTGGAAGTTTCACCTGAAAGACAGGAAATCGCTAAAAAACTGGGAGCAATTATTGTAGATCCTGCAAAAGTAAATTCAGTTGAATTTATAAAAGAAAGAACAAATGGAGGAGTAAATGTTTCTTATGAAGTGACAGGAGTTCCTGCTGTATTGCAGCAGTCACTTGAAGCTGCGGAAAAAGATGGAGAGTTAATGGTTGTAAGCATCTGGGAAACAGAAGCATCAATTCAGCCTAATGAAGTGGTAATTCAAGAAAGAACAATAAAAGGAGTTATCGCATATCGTGATGTATTTCCTAAAACATTGGAATTAATGAAACAAGGATATTTCTCAAAAGATTTATTAGTGACAAAGAGAATTAAATTGGAAGATATTGTAAATGAAGGGTTTGAAGCATTAGTTAAAGAAAAAAGCCAAGTTAAGATTTTAGTATCTCCAAAATAATTTGATAATAATCTCAAATTATACTTAAATAAATAATGTTTAGCGGGAAATTTTATTTTCCTTGATATTGATAAAATTAATTTTTTATTTTTAAATATAGATTAATATTAGATAAATCTGCTTTTATTTTTTAGAATTTCTAAATTAGGGAAAGCAGATTTTTTTGTTTAAATAATAGAAATATTTTAAATTCCTATTTAATAGTAGCTTAAAATTTTCCTGTTATTAATAAATTGGATATAAGTTCTATTTTTTATATGATTTAGTAGACCTGTTCGATAACTATACAAACTTAGAATTTAATAAAATAAATATTTTGAAGCAAGGGGTCTTGACCCCTTGTATAGATAAAAAAACTTAGGTTATCGAACATATCTAGTATAAAAATATATAATTTTATTTTCTTTGACAATATATTTTTTTTGTAGTAAAATTTACGCATTGAAAAAAAATTTGATTATTTTTAGAAAAAATTTTAATTTGAGAGTTAGGAGGAAAAATGAGAAAGAGGACATTAGTTTTAGTGTCGCTAGTATTGACAATTTTAATATTTTTTACAGCTTGTGGAAAAAAAGAAGTGAAAAATCCAAATGCAAAGACAGGTAAAAAATATATTATTGCAGTAGATTTGATTTATCCGCCGTTTTCTTTTAAGGAGAACAATGTGGATAAGGGAATTGATGTGGATTTGATGAAGGCGGTGGCGAAAACTCAAGGATTTGAAGTGGAAATTCAGCCGATGGATTTTGGAGGAATTATTCCTGCGATGGAATCTGGACAAATTGATGGTGCGATTGCGGGAGCGAATATTACCGAGGAGAGAAAAAAGGTTGTTGATTTTTCTGATCCGTATTATGATACAGGAATTGTTGCGATAGTTCATAAAGATAATAATACGATAAAAACTGGAAAAGATTTAGTTGGAAAAAGACTTGCGGTTAAAAGTGGAACTGCGGGGGAAAGATATGTTCAAGAAAATTTGAAGGGAAAATCTGAAGTAAGAATTTATGATGATACAGTTTCAATGTTAAAGGCGGTTGAAAATAAACAGGCTGATGCGGGATTTGAAGATTTGCCAGTAGTTTTATATACTTTGAATCAAGATCCAGATACGCAGTTAAAAGTTGGAACTGGAAAGTTGACAAATGTTGGAAATGGATTTATGGTAAAAAAGGGGACTCACAAAGAGTTGCTGGAAGAGTTTAATAAAGGTTTGAAGACTTTAAGACAAAATGGCGAATATCAAAAAATTGTGGATAGATACACTAAAGGTGGAAAAACTGTGGAAAAAGGCGGAATTGCTGGAGTTATTGATTCCTACAAGGGAATTTTGACTGGTTACGGACTAAAATTTTTAAGAGGACTTGCAGTTACTATTTATATCACAGTTGTTTCGTTGTTTTTTGCAACATTGATTGGTTTAGGGATAGGATATTTAAATTTTGTACCAACAGATAAAAAAGGTTTTCACTCGAAAATGATAAAAATTTCGCAATTTTTAGGAAAAGAATATATTGATTTAATAAGAGGAACGCCACTTATGGTTCAGACAATATTCTTTTATTTCGGAGTTGTGCCATTACTTCCAAAACTTTTAAAACTGATATTTCATTTGAGCAGTGAGCCAGGAATGTTGTCTCCTGAAGTTTCTGGAATAATTATAATTGCATTAAATGCTGGAGCATTTTTAGCTGAAATTTTTAGAGGCGGAATACAGGCGATTGACAAAGGACAAATGGAAGCGGCTAGAAGTTTGGGGCTTTCTTTTAACAAGTCGATGACCAAAGTAATTTTGCCACAGGCTATTAAAAATATGATTCCTGCCATTTTAAATCAGTTTATAAGTTCACTAAAAGATACTTCCTTATTAGTTGTAATTGGAGTGGCAGATTTGATGAAAGAAGGGCAAGTTGCTTATAAAACTAATTTTAAAACATTTGAAACGATGCTTATAGTTGCGGCAATTTACTATATAGTAATTAAATTATTGTCTAAATTGTTCAAGAAAGTGGAGGATAAGTTAAAAGTATGATTAAAGTAGAAAATTTGAAAAAACAGTATGGAGATAATGTTGTTTTAAAAGATATAAGCCTTTATGTAGAAAAAGGGGAAGCGATAAGTGTGATTGGACCGTCAGGTTCGGGGAAAAGTACATTTTTAAGATGTATAAATGGGCTTGAAGAATTATCTGGCGGACATATTTGCGTGGACGAATTTGACCTTGCGGATAAAAATTTGAACATTGACAAATTTCGTGAAAAAGTTGGAATGGTTTTTCAAAATTTTAATTTATTTCCACATTTAACAGTTTTGCAAAATATAATTTTAGCTCCAGTAACGCTAAAAAAAGTGACAAAGCTAGAAGCTATAAAATTGGGAAAAGAACTGCTTGAAAAAGTTGGACTTTTAGACAAAGCTGATGTTTATCCATCAAGTTTGTCTGGTGGGCAAAAACAAAGAGTGGCAATTGCAAGAGCTCTCGCTATGAAACCGGAAGCATTACTGTTTGATGAGCCAACAAGTGCATTAGATCCTGAAATGGTTGGAGAAGTTTTGAAAGTTATGAAGGATTTGGCTAAAGAAGGAATGACAATGATTGTTGTGACGCATGAAATGGGATTTGCAAGGGAAGTTTGTGACAGAGTCATTTTTATGGCTGACGGTGAAATTGTGGAGCAGGGAAAACCTGAAGAAGTGTTTTTGAATCCAAAAAATGAGAGAACTCAGAATTTTTTAAAAGTGTTGTAAGAGCATGTTATTATATAAATATTAGTTTATTTTTTATTAATATTGCTTCTTAATCAATAAAGAAATTATTATGTGTTATTTTGGTAAAAAATTTTTCAAATATCAAACATAGTTTTCATTTTTATGTATTTTTGTATTGTTATAAAGTAATTAGAATATAATTTTTGTCATTTTAAATTAATATTATTATTAATTTTTTTTAAAAGAATAAAATAAATAAAGTTAATTATTGGTAAATCCAAAATAAAAATTATGAAAAGTTTGGGTACAATATTACTAAGTATTTTTTAAGAATAATAAATGGCAGATATATGTTAATATAACTTTTTTTAAGAAAATATAAAATAAAAAAATTAAATAGGAAAGGACATCTGAAATGGAACAGGGGAATAATAATAGGGTGAGAAATATTCTGATAGCAGTTTTAATTGTTTTAATAACAGGGACAATTTTTAGTATCGGATTCTATATTTTTTCTACTCAAAGTAAAATGGCGAGATTGGAAAAAGAAAGGGAACAAAAGCCAAATATAGTGCAAGATCCAAATATGATTTCAATAAAGTCGGTAAAACCAGAAGTTGCTAACAGTCAAAAAAAGGACTCATATAACAATACTCAAAGTAGACCGAAAACTATGTATGAAAAAGCAATGATAAATAGAATGGCATCAGTTGAAAATGAATTAAATAGTTATACGCCTGATAATACTTCTTCTTGTGATGAATATGTAGGCTATCGTGTATCTTTACATAATAAATGGGATAATGAATTAAATCAAATATATAAAATGTTAATGGCAAGCTATCCAGATTCACAAAAGAAATCCCTTAAAAATGAAGAAATAGCTTGGATAAAGGAACGGGAAAGAACAATAGATGGAATAAGAAGCGAGGCATCTGATGACTGTTCGGCAAATATAGAAATTGAGAACAGGGAAATTGATACGATAAAGGCTAGGGCAATAGAATTGGCAGAAAAATACGATAGATTGAATTAATGGAGTGATAGAGATGAAATTTTTTTGGAATTCAGATGAAAAAGGTAAATCGGAGAGGAAAAGAGAATCTGAAGAAAAGGATGAGTTAGAAAAAACAGACAATTCAGAAGAAGAAATGAAACTGGAAAATGAACCTGGACAGGCGGAAGAAATTAAAAGTGATGAAGTGGATAAACCTGTAGAAGAAAAAGTCGAAAAGGAAGAAAACGGAGAAGAATTAGAATCAGAAACTGCTGAACAAGAAGAAGCAGATAAGAACGATGATAGTAAAAATGATGAAAATAAATTAGAAAAGATTTTGAGAAACATTGAAGATATTGATGGAAAAGTTGAAGTGCTAAATGATTTATTTTTGAAAAAGATTCAAAGTATTGAATTTGAAAAAAAGACGACAGATAGACTTTACAAGGAACTTCAGGAATATAAAAATGATATGTATTTTCAGCTCATAAAACCTGTTGTGATGAGTTTGGTAAGTTTGAGAGAAAGTATGAAGAAAAATTTGAAGAGTTTTGGTGTGATGTCAGAAGAGGAAAAATCAGAAATACTTCAAAGTTATATTGAAGAAGTGGAAATTATCTTGGAAAACAATGATATAGAGATTTATGAAACTAATATAGAAAATGACAGTTATGTGGATGTAAAAAAACAAAAAATAATAAAGAAAATTGAAACACCTTATGAACAGCTGCATGGAAAAATAGAAAATGTTTTGAGCAGCGGTTATAAATATAAAGATAAAATTATTTCACCAGAAAAAGTTGAAGTAAATATTTATAAAAAACCAGAAGAAGATTTGAAGGGAGAATAAAATGTCAAAATATGTATTTGGAATTGATTTGGGAACAACTTATTCATGTATAGCTCGTGTAGATGATACTGCAAGGGCAGAAGTAATAAAAAATAATGAAGGTGAAAATATAACTCCTTCTGTAGTCGCTTTTGAAGGGGATAATGTAATTGTTGGAAATGATGCAAAGGCTGAAGCGGTTTTGAATCCAGACACAACTTCTATGTTGGTAAAAACATTGATGGGAAAAACGGACTTTGCAATTAGATATAATTATGAAGATAAGACACCAGAGGAAATATCATCATATATTTTGAGAAAATTAGCAAAAGATGCTTCAGAACAGCTAGGAGTGGAAGTTAAAGATGTAGTAATAACTTGTCCAGCCTATTTTGGTACAGCAGAACGAACAGCAACCAAAAATGCGGGAATAATAGCAGGATTAAATGTGTTGGAAATTATAAGTGAACCTACAGCAGCAGCATTGTATTACGGATGTGCAAAGGAGCAAAATGAAAAGACAATTTTGATATATGACCTTGGTGGAGGAACATTTGATGTTACAATTATGAGAATAAGTTCTGATAAAATTGAAGTTATTTGCTCAGATGGAGATCATGATTTAGGTGGAAGAAACTGGGATGAAGTTTTAATAAGATATTTGGCTAATCAATTTACAGAAAATGTTGGAGCTGAAGTTGAATTTGATGAATATGCAATACAAGATTTGAGATTAAAGGCTGAAAAGATGAAAAAACAGCTGACTTCAAAAAATCAAGCTAGTGATATGCTGGAAGTAAATGGGAAAAGATCAAAAATTTCTGTAACAAGAGAAAAATTTGATGAAATAACTTCTACATTGCTTTATGAAACTTTAAATAAAACGAAGGAAGCTATTGAGGTGGCTAAAAATAAAGGATACCAAAAAATTGATGAAATACTTTTAGTTGGTGGTTCTACAAGAATGCCGCAAGTAAAAAGCATGTTGACAGAAAACTTTAAAGAATCTGAAATAAAAATTCTTGAGCCAGATGAAGCTGTGGCTAAAGGAGCTGCTATTCATGCTGTAAATGTTTATGTAAATAATCAAAAGAGTCTTGCAGGACAAGATTTTAATTCTAATGAAGAAGTAAAAGTATCGGTTAATGGAGATGAAAAGGAATTAAATGCAAGCGATTATAAGGAAGATTTGTCAGTATCGCCTGAGATGATGAGCATTGGCGGAGCTGCCAGACAAATTGTAATAGCTACAACAAAAAGTTTTGCA
This sequence comes from Leptotrichia sp. oral taxon 417, assembly GCF_013394865.1. NCBI lineage: Bacteria > Fusobacteriati > Fusobacteriota > Fusobacteriia > Fusobacteriales > Leptotrichiaceae > Leptotrichia > Leptotrichia sp. oral taxon 417. Next base: position 583,167 of record NZ_JABXYV010000001.1, read on the forward strand.
TTAAAGATAATTCATAATAATGAAGAAAAATGTTATAATATGATAGTAAAAAATGAGCCTATGAATAATGGATTTGTAACTGTTTCTCAAATTTTTGGAACTAATGTCAATAATCAGAGTACAGCAAATATAGAGATTTATGAAAATGATTATATGGATGAATATTTTAATGTTGATGATGATTTAAAAATTGGGGAAGCAGTATTAGAACTTCCTGCAGGACTTTCACAAGGGGCACCGGTTGAAGTTACTCTGAAATTAAATAAAGAAGGAATCTTGGATGTTAAGGGAGTAGACAAAACTGGAAATAGAGAAGTAAATGTAAGAATGGAAACAAAAGGTGTAATGTCAGAAGAAGAATTGGAAAAAATAAAACGACGTTCACAAGGAATAGTAGTTCTATAAGTTCCAGTTAATTAATGGCTTATTCAATAATTTTATAATTTTAAAAAATTTGGTAAAGGGTCTTTTGTTTCTGAAAATAGAAGTAGTTTTTGAATATTATTAAAAAAAATATTCAATAATCAGAATCTTTTTATAAAAGTTCAATACTCCCTTGCTTTAGAAAATTTTTTGATAAACTTTAAATATATAGTTTTTGAATAAGTTAAATTTATAAGTTACAACTAAACGTAATTAAAATTACTCAAATTTCTTTTATTAATTCTGTTTTATATTTTTTGAAAAATTATAAATGTAATTTAGAGAAGTTTGAGTATATTTTAATTGGGAAAAATATTTTCAAGAAATCATGGGAGAAAAGAAATGGCAGATAGAAATAGAATTGAATATAACTGGTATGAAATACTTGGCTTGGAGTATTATCCGGTTCCTGAAGAGAATGAGGAGAAAATAAAGGCTAAAATAGAAGAAAAAAGAAAAGAATGGCTAAGAAAAGAAACAGATCCGTTAAATGGTACAAAATATAAGAATTATGGTGAACTTTTAAAACATGGTGTTATAGAAAGCGAGATGCTTAATAGCGCAAAAAGAAAAGAATTGATCAGAGATGCGCAAAATAAGCTGTTTGAGCCAATAGATAAATTTTTGAAGTATTTTGAAGGAAGTATAATTACGTCGCAAAAGATAAAAGAGATAGCTGAAAAGACTAAAAGAAAAGAAAATTTGATTAAAAAGCGAATTGAAGAAAATGGTAAAATAGAATTGTATGATGAAAAAATTTATAAAAACTATTGCGAATATATTAACAGAAAATATGAATTTTTAACAGTTGAGCAAAATTTAAAAATACTGGATAAGAAAGATTTATATGAGTTTTTAAATTCTGAAAATATAAATGTGAATAGGTTGGATGCAAGAGGAATTATTGAGAATATCAAAGAAAAGAGAAAAGATTTGATTAAATCTGATAATGAAACTTCTGCCAAGAAAAAATTATTTACTGAATGTGAAAAGATATTTGGAGATGTAGAAAAAAGGAAAGAATACGATGAATATTTGAAATATTTAAAATATATAAATGTAAAAAAGGAACTGGAAGAAATAAAAACTATCTATGAAGTTACTGATAAACAAGTATCGAATAAGGAAAATGATAATTTTAATAATATAAAAAATATATTGAATAGTGAAAAGGAAGCTAAAAATATATTTATGGGATTTTGTGAAGCAAATAAGATACCTTATAATATCTCAAATAGTTCAAATGATACAAATAGACCGCAAAATACATATAAAAATGATAATAATGAATTAAAAAAATTAAGTGAAGCTGCTTGTGAAAGGGCTTTGAATGCCATAGAGAATTTTAGATTTAATGAAGCTGTAAAATGTTTGAATGAGGCAAGGAATTATTGGCCAGGAAATCCACGGATAGAGATGATAAGAAAAAGAATGAATGAAAAAGCTGGAGCAAATTCTAATAATAATTACGGTAATAATAGTCAAAACAGAAATAATAACAGTAATAATTATTACAACAGTCAAAATGGAAATGCTGCTACTAATGGCAATAGCGGGACTAATGTTATATTAATAGTTATCGGAGTAATACTTTTTATAATAATGGCAGTTATGATATTTTTAACAGCGAAAAATTTATCACCAAATTTTTCTAATAATAATCATCCATTAAAAAGAACAACTCAGGATGCAAATAATTTTTCAGACGGGCCTGATTCAACTCCAGAAACAACTTACGAAAATACACAGCCTGTAGATCCTGATCACGAAACAAAAAATGGATATACTTATTTAAAGGATGATGGAAAAGGTTCAACATTTTCAAAAAGAGATCTTGGATATGAAGAAGGAATGATGGGTGTAAGTGATAGCTCATCTGCTTATGAAAATATTAAAACAGAATATTGCAATGCAGTAAATGAAATTGTAAAAGTAGATGATGGAATTGTTCCAGGAACAAATACTCCATTTAGACAGGCTACATACACAGAAGTTGACGATGCATACAAGGAATATTTACAGAAAATAGCACAAATGAGACAAGTCGTTTTCTTGTTAAATAATAGGAATGACAGTGTGATAGAGCCGGAATCTGGATGCTTTTATAAAGGAACTCGTTGGAATACGGCAAATTCCAAGTACAAGGCAAGAGAATTTGAGAGAAAGGAAATAGATGATTATTATAATAATTATGGGAATTAATATTAAATGAAAGTGTTCGTAATTTTATTTGAATAGATAGTATTTAAAGAAATTTGAGTATACTTTAATTAGAAAAAATATTTTAGATAAATATTTAGTAATAAATTAAAGGAGAAAAAGAGATGGCAGACAGAAATAAAATTGAATACAACTGGTATGAAATACTGGAACTGGAATATTATCCAGCTGCTGAAGAAAATGAGGAGAAAATAAAAGTTAGAATAGAGGAAAAAAGGAAGGAATGGTTAAGAAAAGAAACTGATCCGTTAAATGGTACAAAATATAAAAATTATGGTGAACTTTTGAAACATGGTATTATAGAAAGCGAGATGCTTAATAGCGCAAAGAGAAAAGAATTGATTAAAGATGCGCAAAATAAGCTGTTTGAGCCAATAGATAAATTTTTGAGATTTTTTGAGGGAAGTATAATTACATCAGAAAAAATACAAGAGATAGCAGCTAGGATTAAAAGAAAAGAAGATTTGATTAAAAAACGAATCGAAGAAAATGGCAAGATAGAATTGTATGATGAAAAAATATACAAAAATTATTGTGAATGTATTAATAGAAAATATGAATTTTTAACAGTTGAGCAAAATTTGAAAATATTGGATAAGAAGAATTTGTATGAGTTTCTTGATTCTGAAAATATAAATGCTGGAAGATTGGATACAAGAGGAATTATTGGGGCTATTAAAGAAAAAAGAAAAAAATTAATAAAATCTGATAATGAAACTTCGGCTAAGAAAAAGTTATTTACTGAATGTGAAAAGATATTTGGAAACGGTGCTAAAAGGAATGAATATGATGAATATCTTAAATATTTGAAATATATAGAAGTAAAAAAAGAATTGGAAGAAATAAAGTCTATTTATGAAATAACTGATAAGCAAATTTCAACTGAGAAGAGTGACAATTTTAATAATATAAAAAATATACTGAGCAGTGAAAAGGAAGCTAAAAATGTATTTATAGGATTTTGTGAAGCAAATAAAATATCTTATAATATTACAAACAGTTCAAGTGGATCACAAAAAGCGCATGAAAATGATAATAATGATGCGAAAAGATTAAGTGAAGCTGCTTGTGACAGGGCTTTAAATGCTATAGAAAACTTTAGATTTAATGAGGCTGTAAAATATTTGGATGAGGCAAGGAATTATTGGCCAGGAAATCCACGGATAGAGATGCTAAGAAAAAGAATGAATGAAAAAGCTGGAGCAAATTCTAATAATAATAATTACGGTAATAATAGTCAAAACAGAAATAATAGCGGTAATAATTATTATAATAGTCAAAACGGAAATACTGCTACTAATAGTGATAGCGGGATTAATGTTATATTAATAGTTATTGGAGTAATACTTTTTATAATAATGGCAGTTATGGTATCTTTGACAGTGAAAAATTTATCAGGAAAAATTTATGGTGATCATGAAACAATAAATGGATATACATATTTAAAGGATGATTCAAAAACTTCAACTTTTGAAGATACTACCACTCCATGGTTAGATAAACTTTATGTAGATGGAGTGAATTTTTATAGTAATCCTGAAGTGAATAATGCTTATAAAGATTATTGCAGTTTGGTTAATGAAATAGAGAAAGTCGATAGAGGGATAATGCCAGGAACTGATAAAAGTTTTAGAGAGGTAACTTATACAGAAGTTGATGATGCATATAAATATTACTTAAAAGAAATTAGTCAAATTAGACAAATTTTTGATCTTTATAATGGGAATGATGATGATTTGGAAATGAATGCAGGATGTAATTATAGAGGAACGAAATGGAATACTAATAATAATAAATATAAAGCTGCTAGTTTTAAATCTAATGAAATAACAGAAAGATGGAATCACTATGCAGGAACAATTTAAAATTAATTGGGAAAAGTAAGAATAGGAATTTTATGTAAATTATTCTTCCTCAAATTTAATTATAATTATTATTTAGCAAGGGGTCAGTTTAAAACCCCTTATTTTTAAATAAAAATAGAAATTCTTAAACATAATATTTTTCTCCATAACTTTGCATAAGTTCCAAAATAGGCAGCAAATCTTTTCCTTTTTCTGTAAGAACATATTCTGTCTTTTTTGGGTAAACATCATATTCCCTTTTTTCGATGAGTTTTTCTTCAATTAAATAGTTCAGGTGCTCGATAATCATTTTTTCGTTACTGCCTTTTATTTGATTTTTGAAATCTTTTGTTCTGACTTTTCCGTGTCTTAAAAGCCATAATATGATGACTGTCCATTTTTTTGATAATATTTTTTGAGTTAATTCCAACGGACAAGTGTAAATTTTTTCTTCCATATAAATTTTCCTTTCAATGAAATTATTTGAAATTTTAAAAAACACCAAATAATCTTGATTTTACTACAATTCTTTTATTTTTTCTATATTTTTTTAGAAATTTTTATAAAATACCACACTCGAATTAGCAGTCCTCCTGTCCAGCCTATCGGTGCGGCAATCCAAATTCCGTTATAGCCTAACGATGTTTTGGAAAATAAAATGGCTAGAGGCACTTGAAACATACAAAATGAAGTAATAGATGCTATTAGTGGAACTAAGGATTTTCCGTAGCCTAGTAGCAATCCATTTAGTATTTGCATTGTGCAGAAAATTACATAAAATGCTGAAATTATACGTAAATATTGATTTCCTATAAAAATCACTTCGGGATTTCGGTTAAATATTGAAATAAAGAATGCTGGAAAAATAAAAATAATAATTGAGATTATGATGGAAAATGAGATTCCTAAAATTAGGCTATCTTTTCCACCTTTAATTATTCTATCTATTTTTTTGGCTCCATAATTTTGGGCTGTAAAAGTCATCAACGCCTGTCCTAAATTTATGGATGGCAATTCTGCGAAGGAATCAATTCGGGAAGCAGAAATAAAAGCTGCAATACAGTCTGTTCCAAATCCATTTACAAGAATTTGAATGACAATAAATCCTAGGCTGATTAAAACTTGCTGTAACATTGCTGGCATTCCAATAATCAGTATTTCTTTTAAAATATTAAAATTTAAGTTGAAATAATATTTTTTAAAAATTAAATTTGGATATTTAAATTTTATGTAAAATAAGCAAAGAAAAAAGGAAATAAACTGTGAAATAACAGTTGCAATTGCAGCTCCAGCAACTCCAGAGTTTAGTACTGCTACAAAAAATATATCTAAGATAATATTTAAAATTACGGAAGTAATTAAGATGTAAGTCGGTGTTTTTGAATCACCCACACCTTTTAACGTATTTGTAAGAGAATTGTAGCCAAAAGTTGGGACAACTCCAATAAAAATAATTTTTAAATAGATATTTGCCTCCAGTAACAATTTTTGCGGAACATTAATTAAAATTAAAATATTATTTGACAGTAAAAAACCTAATGTTGTAACAATAAGAGATAAAACTATGGAAAAAATAAATCCTGTATTTGCCGTGATTTTCAAATTTTTCATATCTTTTGCACCAAAATATTGGGAAATTAGAATGCTTGTCCCTAATGAAATACCTATAGAAACAGCTATTATAAGTACATTAATTTGATAACTTGAGCCTACAGCCGCAAGGCTTTCCTTTCCTAAAAAATTTCCCACAATGATTGTGTCTGAAATATTGTAAATCTGCTGAAATAAATTTCCTATTAAAATTGGCAAAGAAAAATAAATTATTGTTTTTAATTCGTTTCCTTTTGTTAAGTCTTTCATTTTATCTTCTCCTGATTTTTATATGTTTCTTAATTGTTATTTTAACATTTATTTTATCTAATATGAATAACGTACTTTTTTGTAAGTATGTTTTTTATTAGTTAGCTCAAAGATACTTGTGATTTCGGTTGTGAAAAATTGTATTATTTTATTATTTTTAAAAAGGAAAAAAAAGGATAAAGAAATTTTTATTTGACTTATATTTTCTAGCATTGTATAATAAACTTATAGTTATAAAAGTGGAGAGTGGAAAAACTGAGCCATAAGAAAGATATGGAAAAGAAAGAGGTAAGGATTTATGGAAAATGAAGAGCTTATTTATAAATTTTCAGGAAGCAATTTGATAAAGGGCGATCCTGATATGCTTCATCATTTCCAGATGGAGGACTTCGTAGCACATTTGAAGCAAGAAGTAATTTAAGTTCTTGCCTTGTTTAGTTTGTGAATTTGGCTTTTTTAATAAATTTAATAAAGAGAAAGGAATTAAAAAATGATTTTTTTGAAATCGCTGGGAAGTATTTTTCCCATCATTGTTATGATTGCAATTGGATATATTTTGAAAAAAAGACACTGGTTTCATCATACATTTAGTGAAAATGTGTCAAAACTTATAACAAATGTGGCCTTGCCTTGTTCAATATTTTATTCAGTTTTAAAATATTTAAATATGGATGCCCTGAAGGAAGTGTCAAACCGTTTAATTTTTACATTTGCTTCAGTGATTATTGGATATGTTGCAGCCTTTGTAGTTATAAAGATAGTGAAAATGCGAGATGGAAGACGTGGAGTATTCTATAATGCTGTAGTCAATGCAAATACGATATTTATTGGACTTCCTTTGAATATGGCTCTTTTTGGGGAAGCGGCTTCAAAGTATTATTTGATGTATTACATTACTAATACAGTGTCAATATGGACTTTGGGATATATGCTTTTGGCAAATGATCCAATGGATGCAGGAAGTGGAGATGGGAAAGGCGGATTTAACCTGAAAAAGTTATTGTCACCACCGCTTATTGCTTTTGTTATCGCATTCGTTGTGCTTCTTTCGGGAATAAAAGTTATGACGCCGATTGTGGAAACTACTAAGTATCTTGGAAGTATTGTGACACCGCTTGCTTTGCTGTATATTGGGATTGTATTGGCGGATGCAGGGCTTCATAGTATTAGATTTGATTTGGATACAAATTTGGCTTTGCTTGGGAGATTTGTATTTTCTTCAATTGTCATGATTGTGCTTTTGAAAATTGCAGGACATTATGTACATTTGAATGACCTGGAAATAAAAACTTTTGTAATTCAGTCGGCAGCGCCAGTATTTGCAGCATTGCCTATTTTAGTAAATGAAACTGACGGAGATATTGGATATTCTACGAATGTCGTTACTACAAGTACGATTTTATTTATATTAGTTGTACCGATTCTTATGAGTATACTTAATATAATTCATATTTAATTTAAAATTTAGAAAATCATTAATTTGATTTTCTTTTTTAGTGATTAAAGTATTAATTAAACTCGATTTTATCGCTCATAATTATTAATCTTGAAATTAACAAAGAAATATGATAAACTTTTAATATATACTTGATACTTGAGATATGTTCAAATATTTAATATTTATATTTAAATTAGTTAGAATAAAAAATAAAGTTTGAATAGAGTAATTGTAATCTTTGAGTTTAATTTTAAAAAAATTTTAGTATAATAATTGCAGTTTTAGGAGGAAAAGTGAAAAAATTAATAGTATTGCTTGCTTTATTAGTGTCAGGAATTTCATTTTCAAATACAAATGCAAGTAAAAGTAAAAGTTTATGTAAATGGATTAAGAATCCAAATATCTACGTATCTAAAGAAATTGATTTGATAAATCATTCACAATTAAAGGGAGATATTTATTGTGATGTTGAAAATGATTATATGACATATTATGTTGGAATAGGAAATATAGAAATTGGACTGCTTTATAATTTAAGAGAAAAAAAAGAATTGACTTATGAAAATATTTTTAATATATTGGCTGATTTTCAGTCTGATATTTTAAAATTGCTTCCAACAAATATACCAGAAAAGGATGAAAAAAACAAACCGAGATATTATACTTACAGACTATATGTTTATGATGCCAAGAGGGGAGATACCTATATGCTGTTTAAATATATTTATGATACAGCAAAGCCTGATGGAGATTGGAAAATTTATTATAACAATGAAATTTTTTCAAAAACAAGTGAAAATATGCAACGGGTTTTGAAAAATGCCGGTTATCTTCCAACAGAAGATATAGTGTATTAATTAAGGGGATCTATGAAATTAATTTTAGAAGAAGACATAAACTATAAGACCAAAATAAATGATTTTGGCGTTGAACCTGTAAATAAGAGAATTATAACAACGGGAGAAAAATTAATATACTTTAACAAGGGAAAATTTGAGAAGGAAAGTGGAGGGAAAGTAAAAAATTGTGAAATTATAAAATATATAAAGGAAAAAAATCAATTATTTGTTTCCAGTATATTTTTTGTTTCTACTCCAAGCGGGAAAGTATATAAATGTGATGGAAATAAAAAAAGAATAGTAGAACTTGTATTTGACATGGGAGATATAATTCAAGTTATGAATTTTATAACAAGCGGAAGGATTGTCTATATTAAAGATAATATTCTTTTTTCCTATGATGTCGATACAAGAGAATTAATTTTCACAAAACTTTCAAAATGCAGAAAAAATGGGAGTTATAAAATATTCACAAGTGGAGAAAATGTTATAATAAAATTTAGGGAAGATCATAAGCAAATAAATACAATAAGTATTTTTGAAAACAGATTAAAAAAAATATTTGAAGTAAAGACAGAAAATAATCATGCCTATTCAAAAATAGTTGGACTTCAGTACTTTGCAGGAACAGAAGATGGCGAGGTTGAAATATGGAATATTCTGGATCAGGAACTTTATAATTCAATAAAAATTTCAGATAGAAAAATAACATACATTGAAGAGTTTGAAAAAAAATATTTTATCGGACTTGAAAATGGAGAATTAATAATTACAGATGTGAAATTTAATATTTTAATGCAGGAAAAAATATTAAAGGAAAGAATTGTAAAAATTTGCGTGATTGAAAATGAGATTTATGTAATGGGATGCGAGAATAGAATAGTTAAGTATAGGATGGTTTTATAAAGTTAATAGATATAAAAAATAAGTTGTCTTAAAATCTAAATTCACAGTTATTAATTTAACTGTGATTTTTTTTAGTTGTAAAGGGAAAATCATTTTATTAAATAGTGCAAGAACAATCGCAACTTTAGTCATGAGATGAATTGCACGAAAATTTTAGTAAGCATATAGGGAAACTTGTATGTAGACACGGAGCAGAACCGTGCAACAAAGAAACTGGATTGCTGGGAACTCTTAAAGCTAGTATGACCACAACATAATACCTAATTGAGAATATGGTATAAGTGTGAAGGTAGTGAAAGCGGAAAAAATATACTAGATGATGCAAGGTTAAATCCTAAACATTGAGCCGTACGTATAGAAAGGAATATAATAGACAATCAGCAGCTAAGCCTGAAAAGGAAAGTTCAACGACTATCCCTCGTGAGGGGACAATACAAGTGATTGGTATTGGAAGTGGTTTCGCCTAAGGTGCCAAAATACACTATGGATAAGATATAGTCTGTGCTTGTTAGAGATAACAAGAAGTTCATAAGAGAACTACATAAGTAGTAGCGCACTTATGTGAACGACGCTTCCCACTGTTGTGGGGTTTTAAAAACTTTAAAAATAAATAAAAAATATTACTTTTTTGACAGATAAAATGTAGAATACATGGTATAATATCTCTGATGAAAAGGAGGTGATATCTATGTATTTAACATTAAAACAACAAGTAAAACATCTTAGTAAAAAAGAGTTTAGGAATTTAAAATATTTATCTCATATAGCCAAGAACTTAACTAATGAAGCTATATATAATATTAGACAATACTATTTTAATAAGAAAAAGTATTTAAGTTATAACGAAAACTATAAAATGCTTAAAAATAGTGAGAACTATAAGAAATTAAATTCTAATATGGCTCAACAAATTCTAAAAGAAGTAGACGGAAACTTCAAATCATTCTTTGGACTTTTAAAACTTGCTAAGAATGGTCAATATAAGGGTAAAGTAAAATTACCTAATTATCTTGCTAAAGATGGATTTACAACTCTTGTTATAGGATTTGTTAGATTAAAAGATGGTATGCTGATAGTTCCTTATTCAAATTCATTTAGAAAGACACATAAGGAAATCGCAATAAAACTACCACCAGTATTAAAAGGCAAGAAGATAAAAGAGATTAGAATAATACCTAAACAACATTCTAGGTACTTTGAAATTCAATACATATATAAGGTAGAAGAAGTTCAAAGGGAATTAAATAAAGAAAATGCACTAGGAATTGATTTAGGTATAGACAATCTATGTACTTGTGTTACAAATACTGGAGCTTCATTCATAATAGATGGTAGAAAATTAAAATCTATTAATCAATACTATAATAAGATAAATGCAAAATTACAAAGTATAAAAGATAAGCAAAAGACCTCCCGCACAACATTAAGGCAAAAGAGAATAACTAGAAAGAGAAATAATCGTATAAATGATTATCTTTCAAAAGCAGCAAGAACAATTGTAAATTATTGTCTTAATAATGATATAGGAAAATTAGTTCTAGGATATAATGAAGATTTTCAAAGAAATTCAAATATAGGAAGCATAAATAATCAAAACTTTGTAAATATACCATATGGGAAATTAAGAGATAAATTAATATATCTATGTAAACTATATGGAATAGAATTTAAACTACAAGAAGAGAGTTATACATCGAAAGCAAGTTTCTTTGATGGAGATGAAATTCCAATATATGATAAAGAAAATCCACAAGAATATATATTCAGTGGGAAAAGAATAAAAAGAGGACTATATCAAACAAGTGCAGGTAAACTCATAAATGCAGATTGTAATGGAGCATTAAATATTCTAAGAAAAAGTAAAGTTGTGGACTTAAGTGTCCTATACAATAGAGGTGAGCTGAACACACCTAAAAGAATAAGGGTAGTGTAAAGCTATCAAACTTCTTAGAAAATTTTTAAAGATTTTAGAACCCTGCGACTTTAGTCGTGGGAGGTTCAGAATTTTAATTGTAAAAATTGTGTATAAATGTTATAATTTGGCGGAAAAATATATTACAAATTGTAAACAGAATATAGGGGAATATATGGATTTTTTGACATTATAACTAGTTTTCTTGTATTGTTGCAAAGGAAATTTATGAGAGAATAAGAGAGGAAGTGATGAATGAGTTGGAAAGAAATAAAATTAAGCTGTATGGATTTAATAATTTAACTAAAACGTTAAGTTTTAATATTTATGATATTTGTTATGCCGAAACAGAAAGAGAGCAAAAGGATTATATTGCATACATTGATGAACAGTATAATTCAGAGAGGCTTACAAAAATACTTATTCGTGTGGCAGAAATGATAGGAGCACAAGTTCTAAACATTTCAAAGCAGGATTATGAGCCGCAAGGGGCATCTGTAAATGTTTTAATTGCAGAGGAAAGAATAAATCCTGAAAATATTGACAAGTCTTGTAATAGAGGAAAACCATTCTTTGAGGAAATTGGGAAAGATAGGGAAACTGAAAAAATTGAGAAAAATAAAAATAGTAAAGAAGAAGGAGAAAATGCAAGCCAGGATACTGATACAGTTCATGCTCATTTGGATAAAAGCCATATAACAGTGCATACTTTTCCAGAATACCATCCAGATAATTCAATTTCCACGTTCAGGGTAGATATTGACATTGCAACTTGCGGAGAAATTTCACCATTAAATACGCTAAATTATCTAATAGACAGCTTTGATTCTGATATAATCACAATTGATTACAGAATACGAGGTTTTACAAGGGATATTTCAGGAAAGAAATTTTTTACAGATCATAACATAACTTCTATTCAGGATTATATTGAGCCTGAAAAGTTAAAAATTTACGATGCAATTGATGTAAATGTTTATCAGTCAAACATTTTTCATACAAAAATGCTTATAAAGGAAATCGAATTGCAAAACTATCTTTTTAATCAGGATGTTTATGAAATTGCACCGAAAAAAAGACTGGAAATTACAGATAGACTTAGAAAGGAAATGATTGAAATTTATAGCGGAATGAATATTTATTAAAATTATTTTATACTTGAATCATGTATTCAAAAAATATGGAAGGAGTTGAAAAAATGGGCAAAAATATTGATAAAGATAGACAGAATAAGACTGTTCTTTTTGATGCATTGAAAAATCATCTTTCCAACAGGGTTGTGAGATTTGATGTGCCTGGACATAAAGGAGGTCGTGGAAATAAGGAGTTTAGGGATTTTATTGGGCTGGAAGCAATGCAGATGGATGTTAATTCGATGAAGCCGCTGGATAATTTATGCCATCCGACTTCAGTTATTAAAGAGGCGCAGGAAATAGCGGCGGAGGCTTTTGGAGCGAAAGAGGCTTATTTTATGGTGAGCGGAACTACTGGGGCGGTACAGGCTATGATTATGGCGACTTGTAAGGCCGGGGATAAAATTATTATTCCGAGAAATGTTCATAGAAGCGCTATTAATGCGATGGTAATCTGTGGAGCAATTCCAGTTTATATTAATCCTGGACTTAATAAAAAATTGGGAATATCGCTTGGAATGTCGATTAACGATGTAAAAAAGGCAATTAGTGAAAATCCTGATGCTAAGGCAATTTTAGTAAATAATCCAACTTATTATGGAATTTGCTCGGATTTAAAATCTATTGTGAAATTAGCGCATGAGAATAATATGCTTGTGCTGGTTGATGAAGCGCACGGAGCACATTTTTCCTTTGATGAAAACTTGCCCATTTCAGGGATGGCGGCTGGTGCAGATATGGCAGCGATTAGTATGCATAAGACAGGTGGTTCTTTAACGCAAAGTTCAATTTTATTAAGTGGTGAGCGAATAAATGCCGATTATGTGCGGCAAGTTATAAATTTAACTCAAACTACAAGCGCCTCATATTTACTTATGACTTCACTTGATGTAGCAAGAAAAAATTTGGCGATAAACGGAAGAGAACTTTTTGAAAAGACAGTTAGATTTGCAGAATATGCTAGAAGTGAAATTAATAAACTGGGCGGATATTATGCCTATGGGAAGGAATTAATTGACGGAGATTCGGTTTATGACTTTGATACGACAAAATTGTCTGTATATACAAAGGATATAGGGCTAGCTGGAATTGAAGTATATGATATTCTGCGGGATGATTATGAAATTCAAATTGAATTTGGAGATTTGGGAAATATTTTGGCAATAATTTCAGCCGGAGATAGAGGATTGGAAATAGAACGGCTAATTTCATCACTTGCCGAAATTAAGAGGCTTTACTCAAAAGATTCAACGGGAATGTTCGATCATGAATATATAAATCCTGATGTTGTGCTTCCGCCACAAAAAGCCTTTTACTCAGAAAAGGAAATGATTCCTATAAAAGACAGTGCTGGGAAAATAAGTGGTGAATTTGTTATGGCTTATCCGCCTGGTATACCGATTTTAGCGCCAGGAGAGAGAATTACGGAGGAAATTATAAATTATATTGAATATGCGAAGGAAAAGGGATGTTTGCTTACGGGAACTGAAGATATGCATGTTGAAAAGATAAATGTTGTTTTGGAGTGAGAATTCTAGACATAAAAATAATTATTATTTCCTGTTAAATAGCAGGCTAATTAGAATTAAGATCTTTTTTTATTAAATGATATAAAATAAAACTCCTGTTTTTAAGTGGGATTTAGTATTAAGATAGAGAAATTGATGAAAGAAGGAAATAAAAATGGCTGATAGCAGATTTTTGAAATTTTTTAATTACATTTTGCTAGTTGAAGGCGGTTATTCTAATGACAGAAATGATAAAGGCGGAGAAACAAAATATGGAATTACTAAAGAGAAGGCTAGAGAATGTGGCTATAAGGGAAGTATGAAGGATTTTACGAAGGCAATGGCTGAAAAAATTTATGAGGAAAAATATTATAAGGCAAAAAAATTAGATAAGGTAAAAAATGATAAAATAGCGCTTAGTATATTTGATTTTTCAGTAAATGCTGGGAGATATGGAATTAAAAAGGCTCAGGAGGCTGTGAACAAGGTTTATGGTAAAAATGTAATTAGTGTAGATGGAGCAGTTGGGCCTATGACGCTAAAATATTTAAATGAAGTTAATCCAGCTAAATTTTTAACGGTTTATCATAATTTACAACGTGAATACTATAAGTCCCTTGTCAAAAGTAATCCAACTCAAAATGATTTTTTAGCTGGATGGCTAAATAGAGTTAAAACTAAGGAAAATTATTTGAAAAATGTTTAATTTAGTGTAAAAAATAGAATAAAATTATAAAAAGTAGATAATATAAATTGAAAGGAGTGTAGCAGATGGAATTATGGTATACAGAAGAGCATACAAAAAATGTTCGGTTTTCTATAAAGGTTGATAAGCAGTTAGTCAGTGTGAAAAGTGATTTTCAGCGGATTGATATTTTTGAGTCGCAGGAATTTGGGCGGTTTTTGACGCTGGATGGATTTATGATGCTGACAGAAAAGGATGAGTTTATTTACCATGAGATGATAACACATGTTCCGATGGCAGTAAATCCTAAAGCTAAGAAAATATTGGTAATTGGCGCTGGAGATGGCGGAACTGTCCGTGAGCTTGTAAAGTATGAACATATCGAGAGAATTGATATGGTGGAAATTGATAAGATGGTTGTTGATGTCTGTCGTGAATATTTGCCTAAGACGGCGAATAAATTGGATGATGAAAGAGTTCACATTTATTATGAGGATGGATTGAAATTTGTACGTTCTAAAACAAATGAATACGATATTGTAATTGTGGATTCGACAGATCCGTTTGGGCCTGGAGAAGATTTATTTACGAGGGAATTTTATGGAAACTGCTTTAATGCGCTAAAAGATGACGGAATTCTTGTAAATCAGCATGAAAGTCCCTATTATGAGGCGGATGCTAAAGCAACAGCAAGAGCAAATAAACAGTTAAGGGCAGTTTTTCCGTTTGCAACAGTTTATCAGCTGCATATACCGACATATCCGTCAGGACATTGGCTATTTGGATTTGCTTCAAAAAAATATAATCCTGTAAAAGACTTGAAGGCTGATGAATGGAATAAGTTTGGGATAAAAACTAGATATTATAATACGGAATTGCATAAAGGAGCGTTTGCATTGCCAAATTATGTGAAAGAATTGATAAATGATTAGAATCAAAAAAGAAAAAAATATAAAAATTTAACGGGTCAAGATTTCTTGGCAAAAAGCAAAAAAAATAAGAAGGAGAATTGATTATGAAAAGTAAGAATGTACATACGTTTATTAAATAGTGCAAGAACACTCGCGACTTTAGTCATGAGATGAATTGCACGAAAATTTTAGTAAGCATATAGGGAAACTTGTATGTAGACACGGAGCAAAACCGTGCAACAAAGAAACTGAACTGCTGGGAACTCTTAAAGCTAGTATAACCACAACATAATACCTTCGTTAAAATATGGTATAAGTGTGAAGGTAGCGAAAGCAGAAAAAATATACTAGATGGTGCAAGGTTAAATCCTAAACATTATGATAATAGACAATCAGCAGCTAAGCCTGAAAAGGAAAGCTCAACGACTATCCCTCGTGAGGGGAGTACAATACAAGCGATTGGTATTGGAAGTGGTTTCGCCTAAGGTGCTAAAATACACTATGGATAAGATATAGTCTGTGCTTGTTAGAGATAACAAGAAGTTCAAGGCTAATCTCCTTAATTTATTAAGGAGTATATATGCCATGAGAACTGCATAAGTAGTAGCGTACTTATGTGAACGACGCTTCCCACTGTTGTGGGGTTTTAAAAACTTTAAAAATATTTAAAAATAAACGGATAAAATGTAGAATACATGATATAATATCTCTGATGAAAAGGAGGTGATATCTATGTATTTAACTTTAAAACAACAAGTAAAACATCTTAGTAAAAATGAGTTTAGAAATTTAAAATATTTATCTCATATAGCCAAGAACTTAACTAATGAGGCTATATATAATATTAGACAGTATTATTTTAATAAGAAAAAGTATTTAAGTTATAGTGAAAACTATAAAATGCTTAAAAATAGTGAGAACTACAAGAAGTTAAATTCTAATATGGCTCAACAAATTCTGAAAGAAGTAGACGGAAGTTTCAAATCATTTTTTGGACTTTTAAAACTTGCTAAGAATGGACAATATGATAATAAGAAAATAAAATTACCTAAATATCTTGCTAAAGATGGTTTTACAACACTTGTTATAGGTTTTGTAAGATTAAAAGATGATATGCTGATAGTTCCTTATTCAAATTCATTTAGAAAGACACATAAGGAAATCGCAATAAAACTACCACCAGTATTAAAAGGCAAGAAGATAAAAGAGATTAGAATAATACCTAAACAACATTCTAGGTACTTTGAAATTCAATACATATATAAGGTAGAAGAAGTTCAAAGGGAATTAAATAAAGAAAATGCACTAGGAATTGATTTAGGTATAGATAATCTTTGTACTTGTGTTACAAATACTGGAACTTCATTCATAATAGATGGTAGAAAATTAAAGTCAATAAATCAATACTATAACAAGATAAATGCAAAATTACAAAGTATAAAGGATAAGCAAAAGATTAAGCGGACAACATTAAGACAAAAGCGAATAGCTAGAAAGAGAAATAATCGTATAGAAGATTATCTTTCAAAAGCAGCAAAAATAATAATAAATTATTGTCTTAATAATGATATAGGAAGAATAGTTCTAGGATATAATGAAGATTTTCAAAGAAAATCAAATATTGGAAGTATAAATAATCAAAACTTTGTAAATATACCATATGGGAAATTAAGATATAAATTAATATATCTATGTAAACTATATGGAATAGAATTTAAACTGCAAGAAGAGAGTTATACATCAAAAGCAAGTTTCTTTGATGGAGATGAAATCCCAATATATGATAAAGAAAATCAAAAAGAATATATATTTAGTGGAAAAAGAATAAAAAGAGGACTATATCAAACAAGCAAAGGTAAACTCATAAATGCAGATTGTAATGGAGCATTAAACATATTAAGGAAAAGTAAAGTTGTGGATTTAGGTATCCTATACAATAGAGGTGAGCTGGACACACCTAAAAGAATAAGGATAGCATAAGACTATCAAACTTCTTAGAAAATTTTTGAATATTTTTAAAGATTTTAGAACCCTGCGACTTTAGTCATGGGAGGTTCAGAGGCTGCGATAATGAGTATAAGGAGAGTAAAATAGTTATTTTTGGAGCACCGTTTGACAGCACAACTTCATTTAGGCCAGGGACTAGGTTTGCTTCGGCGGTTATGAGAAATGAGAGTTTTGGGATAGAAACTTATAGTCCTTATCAGGATAAGGATTTGGAAGATATAAATGTTTTTGATGGGGGAGATTTGGAGCTTTCGTTTGGAAATTCGGAAAGTACGCTACATGATATTCAAGATGAAACGGCAAAAATTTTGAAGGATGGGAAAATTCCGTTTATGATTGGTGGAGAACATTCAGTAACATTGGGCTCTGTGAAGGCGGTTGCTGAGAAATATCCAGATTTGCATATTATACAGTTTGATGCGCATACTGACTTGCGAGATGAATATTTAGGGCAGTATTATTCGCATGCTTCTGTAATTAGAAGATGCTGGGATATTGTTGGAGATGGTAAGATTTTTCAATTTGGAATAAGAAGTGGAGAAAGAGATGAATGGAAGTTTGCAAAGGAACATCTTCACACGACAAAATTTAATTTTGATGGACTTGATGAAGTTTTGGAAAAATTGAAAGGGAAACCAGTATACTTTACATTGGATCTAGATGTACTTGATCCATCTGAGTTTCCAGGAACTGGAACGCCTGAAGCGGGCGGAGTCACTTTTGTGGAACTTCATAAGGCGATAGAAAAAATTTCTCAGTTAAATATTGTTGGACTTGATATGAATGAACTGTCGCCTGTATATGATCAATCTGGGCAATCTACAGCATTAGCTTGTAAATTATTAAGAGAAATCTTGTTATTTATTTATAAATAGTTTTTGATTTAGCAAGGGGTTTTAACCCCTTGTGTACACAAAACTTAAATGTAATTTAAAATTTATAACATTAAATAAACTAAATAAATTGTAGAAAAACAGCAGATTGAGACAAAACTTGTCATATACATTAATAATATATTTTTTTTTATATCATCTAATCTAAATTCTTTTAATTTATCTCCAATTGTCGGCTTTTTTACTTCTTTTCCAAAATAGGAAACTTTTCCACCAAACTGAACTCCCAGTGCTCCAGCTACAGCGCTTTCTGGATGAGCAGAATTTGGACTTGCATGATTTTTTCTATCTCTTTTGAATATTTTCCAGGCATTTTTATAATTATATCTTAAAATATAACTTGCCATCGTTATGAAAATTCCAGAAATTCTGGCAGGAATAAAATTTGCCACATCGTCTAATTTTGCTGAAAACATGCCAAATCTCGCATATCTTTCATTTTTATATCCAACCATTGAATCAAGAGTATTTATTGCCTTATAAGTCATTACTAGCGGGAGTCCACCTAAAAACATATAAAACATTGGTGCAATCACTCCATCCACCATATTTTCCGAAATAGTTTCCATCGTACTTCTAATAATCATTAATTTATCCATTTTTTCAGTATCTCTTGAAACAAGGTAAGATAACTTTTCTCTTGCCACTTTTAGATTTCCAAGCTTTACAATCCTATAAACTCTTTTCCCTTCACGAGCCAATGATTTTACAGAAAACACCGTATACATCAAATAAATTTCAATTATTTCAAATACTTTGTTAATTTTTGTTAATTTTACTAGAAAATACATAGCAAAAAACGTACTTGCAACTACTAAAATATTTAAAATTGTCCCACCAATAAAACTTCCTTTTTTTCCATATAATCTTTTTTCCAAAAATGTAATCATTTTCCCAATAATTTGAACTGGATGTGTAATTTTCTCTGGATCTCCAAAAATTAAATCTAAAATGAATGAAATCCATATTTTTACTAGAAAATTCATTATTTATCTCCTATTATTCATTATTGTGTAACTCTTCTATAAACTATTTTACTTAAAAATCACTTTTTTAATAAACTATATCATCTGTTGCCCTTGCTCCCACTTTTTCCATAATTTCTATCATTTCAATAGCATTCTCATCATTTTTATTCCAAAAATCTTTACTATAAAAACGCTTCCATACACCATTTATTGTATCATAAAGAATCATATAAATCATAAATTCATCCTTATTTTCAGGACTGTAAATATACATTCTGTATTTATAATATTCTGGAGAATTACTATATTCTAACTCTGTCAAATTTTTCCAGGGATATAATTTAATTACATCCTTTTCAAATTCATCCAAATAATTAGCAATTTCAATATAGGTAAGCTCCTTTTTGCTTCCTTTGTTATAAATTAACCCTACTTCCATAAAACTATCATTATTTTTATCCTCTGTTTCATATACCATTTTATTTTTTTCTACATCACAATAAATTTTATCTGTTAATTTTGTATTTTTAACCAGTTCTACCATTTTGCTTGCAGATTCTGTATTCCCTGTATACCAATTGCAATTAACTGAAAATCCTATTGCTTCTATCATTAAAAATAATAAAAATAAAAATTTTTTCATAAATTTGTCTCCTCCCTTTTTTTATTTAAAACTAATCATTGCCGTAGCCCTTCCAGCACTTTTCCCTTCCCGTCTATGAGAATGAAATTTATCACTTATATTTCCCATTTTATCAATTTTACCATACGTATCTTCATAGGAAACTATCAGATTTTCTGGTTTTATTCCAAGTGATAAAGCCATTATTTCATTAAATTTTGTATTGTCAAAGTGATATTTTTCAGTATTTTCATTCCATTCAAACGATTTTTGCACCAGTTTACTTTCTTTTCCAAATTTATTTGCAAAATTCTCATAAAATTCCATTCCAACTTCATAAAATTTTCGCTGCATTCCAATTCCTAGTCCCATTATCACATTTTCAACTTTTGTTCCATAATTTTTTTCCATTTCCGAAAGTCCAGATTTCATCATTTCCTTAAACGTTCCAGGCCATCCCGAATGCCAAACTCCAATAACCTGATTTTCCTTATCATATACAAAAATCGGCAAACAATCCGCATAAAATGTAAAAATCGCAATATCCTTCCTTTTTGTCAAAAATCCATCAATATCATCTTGCTTTTCATAATAATACTTTTCTGTATTTTCATCAATAATTTTTACATTGTTAGAATGAGTCTGAAAAGCCATAACTTCCTGTTTATTTGACAAACCTAATTCCTTTAATAACTTTTCCCGATTTTTTTTCTGTATTCCTTCTTCCTGATTTTTAATTGGACAATAATCAGACATATTTCCAGCATTTTTTTTTGTATAAACTGCCGTTATCCCATATTTTTCAAATTCTTCAATATAAAAGTAATTTTCCTTTTCAATAAACATCTTTTCTCCCGTTTAAATTATAATTTTCAATTTATTTAACCATTTATTTTTTTCTATTCCCAAAATAATCTGTCAATTCCAAAAACAGCTGATTTCCATTAAAGTCATCAGAAATAATTTTTCTTGCTTTTTCTAAATATTCCTGAAGTAGCCTTTTGCTCTCATCCAACCCAAAAATGCTAGGATAAGTGGTTTTTTCATTTTCAACATCATTAGATTTTTTTCCAATTTCCTCAAAATTCCCTTCAATATCTAAAATATCATCCTTAATTTGAAAGGCAATTCCTAATAATTTTGAATATTCCACCATTTTTTGATATTTTTCATTTTCAATATTTAAAGCAATCATTGGAAGTTCAATCGCAGCAGTCAGCAGTTTCCCAGTCTTATGTGCATGAATATATTTTAACGTGTCAATTTCCACTTTCTTATGTTCAGATTCTATATCTACAAACTGTCCTCCAACCATTCCAAAAAATCCTGCATATTCAGACAATTTTGAAATAATCTGAACTTTGCTTTTGTCTTCCAGATTTTTAGCGCTTGCGACTACTCCAAATGCCTCCGTCAAAAGCACATCTCCCACAAGAACCCCGATTGCCTCATTATATTTTTTATGAACAGTCAATTTACCACGTCTGTAATCATCATTATCCATCGCTGGCAAATCATCGTGAACAAGCGAATAGCAATGTATAAACTCAAGTGCAACAGCAATTTCCTTGATTTTATCATAACTTTTTTTATTTTCATCAAATAAATCACAAATCATATACATCAAAATAGGACGAATTCTTTTTCCGCCATTCATAACCGCATATTCCATAGCCTTTGCCAATTTTTCAGGATATTTATCCCTATAATTCCCAAGTAATTCCATCAGATTGTCTTCAACAGTCTTCTTTTTTTCTTTTAAATATTTCTGTAACATTTTATCTCCCAATCATTCAAATTCTTCCATTTCCACTTTCCCATTTTTTTCCAGTACTTTCATAACTTTCCCTTCTCCAGCCTCAAGCAGCTTTTCCGACTCCTTAATAAGCTTAATTGCCTTTTCGTATTCTGAAATCGAATCATCCAGCGACAATTCCTCGCTTTCCAATTTTTCCAAAATTTCATCAATTTGTGTAATATTTTCCTCATAACTTTGCTTTTTTGCTGCCATTTTTATTTTCTCCTTTATATTTTTCTTTATTAGATATTAAGTTATTTTATTTAATCCTCAAACTTATAAAAACTAACTACTTTCTTATTGTAATCTCTTTCATCATATTTTACAAAATTTCCAATTTTATCTGCCATTTTCTCGTATGTGCTGTGTTCTGAAATTATAATTCCATCTTTTTCCAAAAGATTTTCTTCCGAAATTTTTTCAATCGTTTTTGTTGAAATATTTTCCTTGTAGGGAGGATCTAAAAAGATTATATCAAATTTTTCATTTTTTCTTGCCAAAATTTCCGCCGCACGAAAAACATCATTCTTATAAGCACGGCATTTATTCTCCATACCTAAATGATTTACATTTTCAATAATTACTCTAAGAGCGTCCTTATCCTCCTCAATCATAATCGCTCTTTCTGCCCCACGGCTAAGTGCCTCAAAAGTGACATTCCCAGTTCCAGAATAAAAGTCCAAAAATTTTGCGCCTGCAACTTTTTCTCCAATTATGCTAAAAATCGCCTCTTTTATTCTTTCCAAAGTTGGTCTAGTTTCTCTTCCTTCCCTTGATTTTATCCGCCTATTTTTCAATGTTCCTGCTATAATTCTCATTTTTTCCTCTTTCCAATTTTCATTCTTTTAAATCAAATTAAATTAATCTTTACATATTTTACTACATTTCTGATAAAATTACCAACTCTTATCTACTTGAATTTTATAGCAATTTTCCCATCCAGATTTACTCCGCCTTCAAGCAGTTCATAATGCTCCTTTGAATGATCTTTGCTGACATTTTTAAATTCGTAGTCTTTAAAATTTATTTTGTCAATTTTCAGATCCGACTTATTGTAAACATTTACATACAATATTTCCGCCTTATTTTTATTAAAGAAATTGTCGACTAACTCAAAACTATACACAAAATCCTTATTTCTCGAAAATTTTGTATTTACCAAATCATAATAAACAGCCACTTTTCCTTCCTTCATTGATGGAATAGACTTTGAAATGGCAAACCATTCACGTTGAATGTCATCTGAAACTTGATTTTCATAAATATTTTCATCAAATTTTATAACTGCCCTTAAATTCTGTGCCTTTTTATAATCTGTCAAAAATTTTACATTTTTCAAAAATTTCCCACGATTATTCGTGTTTTTATTACTAAAATCCTCTTTCCCATTTCTCTCAATATTCGTATCAAGCCAAAACATAAACGTAGATTTCACATCATAATTCCCAATATTTTCAAATG
Organism: Leptotrichia sp. oral taxon 417; assembly: GCF_013394865.1. NCBI lineage: Bacteria > Fusobacteriati > Fusobacteriota > Fusobacteriia > Fusobacteriales > Leptotrichiaceae > Leptotrichia > Leptotrichia sp. oral taxon 417. The sequence continues at coordinate 606,595 of NZ_JABXYV010000001.1, forward strand.
TATAAACACTCTCAACTTTAATTGCCTTGTTTTTCTCAATCGTAATATTCAAATCCTCCCTTTTTATGACAAGCGGTTCCTGCCTTACAATTTTAAGATTTCCAATTGCCAAAAATTCTGATTTTTCAGAAAATGCTGCAATATTTATTGTAAAAAATACCGCCATTATGGCTATCGCCTGAAAAAACCTTTTCAATTTTTTATTGTTTGCCAAAAACATATTTCACTCCTTATTTATTAATTATTTTTAAAAATTTGAAATTATCTCAATTTCACTCTTTCGGCTCCCACCAATTTCCCAACTTTTCTAACAAATTTCAGCGACAAATTCACATTATATTTTTCAGGCAATTTTACAACTTCCTTTTTTTCATCAGTTCTAAATGCTAAAAACACTTGATTATCACCTTTATTTTTAAAAATAAGCTGTTTTAACTCCTGATTTTTCCCCTTCGTTTCCTCATCAATCAAAATATACAATTTCAAATTCTTATTTTCTTCCAGATTTTCAATATTGCAAATACTGCTTAAAATAATCGAATTTTTTCCTTGATCTGAATTTACAGATCCTTCTAGCACCATAATTTGACCTTCTGTAATTTTATATCCAAAAGTTATATATTCTCTTGGAAAACAAATAACCTCGATACTTTTTTGAAAATCTTCCATTTCAAATTTTACCATTGGCTCTCGCCCGTTTCGTGTCACAAATTTTTTTATATTTTTTACTATCCCAATAATTCTGACTCTTTTTAGATTTTTTTGATAAATTTCAGATATTTTGCTATGGGAAATTATATTTATCAGTCTTTTTTTCTCATTTAACGGATGGCTTGAAACATAAATTCCAAGATACTCCTTTTCATTTTCAAGCAAAATTTTTTGAGGAAATTCATCAGCCTTTTCCATTTCAAATTTACCTTTAAATTCCTTTTCGCCACTAAATAAGATCATTTGCAGATCCTCTTCAGATTCATATTTTTTCTGGCTATATTCTAAAATTTCATCGATAGACTTATATTTTTCAAATCTATTCCCATTTAACTTATCCAAGGCCCCTGATAAAATAAGTGATTCCAGCTGTTTTTTCGTAATCCCGTTTTGCTTCATCCGATAAACAAAATCTTCATAAGAAGTAAATTTTCCATTTTTCCTTTCTTTTTTTATTTCATTAATTAAAGCCGCTCCAATACCTTTTACCGCAAATAGTCCAAATCTAATTCCGATCTTTTTTATTTCATCATTATTATTTTCAAAACTTTCTTCAATTTTAAAATCATAATCAGATAAATTCACATCTGGTAAAAATACATTAATCCCCTTTTCCCTGGCTTCATTTACAAAAACAACAAATCTATCTAGATTGTGCACTTCTGTCGTCATTATCGCCGCAAAAAATTCCAATGGATAATTAGCCTTAAAATAAGCCGTCCAGTAAACAATCAAAGCATAAGCCGCTGAATGTGACTTATTAAATCCATAACCTCCAAATTTTTCTACCAAATCATAGATTTCATTTGCTTTTTTTATCAGAACTCCCTTTTTTTGAGCATTTTTTACAAATTTTTCCCGATTTTTTTTCATTAGTTCAGGTATTTTCTTTCCAATTGCCCGCCGCAGCTCATCAGCTTCCCCAAGCGAGTAATTTGCCATTTCGCTCACGATTTTCATAACTTGCTCCTGATACAAAATTATTCCGTAAGTTTCCTCAAGTATATATTTTAGAGAATTGTCAATATATTTTATTTCAGTTTTATTATTTTTTACATTTATAAAGTCATCTACCATTCCGCTTCGTAAAGGCCCAGGACGATAAAGTGCAAGCAATGCGATTATATCCTCAAATTTTTCGATTTTCATTTTTTTCATAAGGCTTCTAATTCCAGCCGATTCACATTGGAAAACTCCCATTGTATCAGCCTTTGTCAGCAGTTCATAAGTCTTTTCATCATTTAATGGAATATCATTTAAAATAACTTTATCTTTCTGACCCTTCCGTTTTTTTTCAAGGTTTATATTTTCTACAGTTTTTCTCAAAATTGTCAAATTCTTTAAACCAAGAAAATCCATTTTTAAAATTCCCAGTTCTTCCAGTTCCTTCATCTGATACTGTGTCGAAACAATCTTAGTTTTCCCATCTGAGTAAGTTGGTATCTCATCACTTAACACATCTTTGGAAATAACGACTCCAGCCGCATGGACAGAGGCATGCCGCACTTTTCCTTCCAATTTGAGCGAATAGTCAATCACTTTTTTTATTTCCTCATCAGTTTCATACATTTTTTTAAATTCAGGAATATTATTCAAAGCCTCTTTAAGTTCTGTATTAAAGGGTATCATTTTAGCAATTTTGTCAACCTTTGCAAGTGAAACATTTAACACACGCCCAACATCACGAATAGCAAGCCTAGCCTTCAACGTTCCAAAAGTAATTATATGTGCCACATATTCTGTCCCGTATTTATTTACAACATAACCTATGACAATTTCCCGCTGTTCCTGGTCAAAATCTATATCAATATCAGGCATTGAAATACGCTCTGGATTCAAAAACCGTTCAAAAATCAGATTATATTTAAGCGGATCGATTTCTGTAATATTTAAGGCATAGGAAACAATGCTCCCAGCTGCAGAACCCCGTCCAGGCCCCACATAAATTCCATTTTCCCGTGAAAATTTTATAAAATCCCAGACAATGATAAAATACCCGTTATATCCCATTTTATCAATAATTTCCAATTCATATTCTGCCCGCTCCAAAACATTCTCTAAATTATTTTTTAACAGTTCTTCCCGAATTTTTATTTCTTTTAATTTCTGCCCAGCAATTTCATCTTTAGCAAATTCTTTTTTTATTACTTCAAATTCTTTATCTAATCGCAATTTCTCAGCGTTTGAAATAGATTTCTTCAAATACTTCTGAAAAATCCCCTCAAATACAAGGTTTCGTAAAAACTCCCTTTCACTCACATTTTCAGGCAATGAATATTTTGGAAACTTAAAATGATGAAATTCGAAATCAACATTGCAGTTTTCCACAATTTTTTCAATATTTCCTATCCCAGTTTCATAAAACTCGCTATATTCTTTATTTTCAAATTTTTTTTTTATTTCATCCCCAGACTTTAAATACAGATCATCATACAAAATTTCATTATTTTCCGATTTCCCCCCTTCAATTTTACTTCCTTCCTTTATTGATTCCACAATTTTCTGCAAAACAGTATCCTCTTTATTCGGATAATAAATATCGTTAGTAATGACAAAATTTTCAGATTGATTTTTACGTACAATGTCAAATAACATTCTCCTAGCCTTTTCCAGCCTTCCCGCAGCAGGCACTTCAATAAAAAAATTATCCCCAAAATCTTTGCTCAATTTTTCAATAACTTTTCTAACCTGAGTGTTTTCCAAATCCAAAATTCCCTTTACAGCTTCACTATTTACTCCACCTGACAAAATATACAAGTCATCCGAATATTTTTTCAATTCATCATACTTAATTTTATTCCGCTTCCGTGTAAATCTGCTATATGAAAGCGAAGACAGCTTAGACAAATTCTTATATCCATTCTGGTTTTTAGCAAGTAAAGTCAGCGAATATTCTCCAACTTTCTCCAGTCCATCTAGAAAAATCTCAAGTCCAATAATCGGCTTTATTCCAGCATTTTTACATTTCTTAAAAAATTCAATTGCCCCAAACATCGAAGTATCCGTAATCGCAAGAGCATTAATCCCAAGTTCGCCAGCTCTTTTGACATATTCATCAATTTTTCCAACGCCTTCAAGCAATGAATACTCCGTATGCAATTTTAAATGTACAAATTTATTTCCCATAATTTCTACCTAATTTCTTTTTTAACTTATTAAAAAAATATTTCCCTTTTTAAACCTTCCGCTTTAATATCTCAAAGTCCCTTTATCACTTCATAAATTCCATCTTCATCATTTGACAAAGTAATTCTGTCATCTGAAAATTTCTCTTTCAATTCTTCTTCTGCATTTCCCATAAGATACCCATATTTCACAAATTTCAGCATTTCCAGGTCATTCCACTGATCTCCAAATGCCATTGTTTCTTCTGGAGAAATCTCATATTTTTTCAGCAGTTCCTTTATTGCCAGCCCTTTATTCACTTCCTTGTTCAAACATTCTAAATAATGCGGCTTTGAAAATACAAAATTAAGATGTGGCAATTTTTCTTCCAATTCCTTTTTTAATTCCAGTAAAATCGAATTTTCTGCGATAAATAATGCCTTTGTAGAAGATTTACCGATGAATTCATCAAAATTTCTCACATAATATGGAATTTCTACACTTTCTGAATATTTTTCCCCTTCTTCAGTTTCATGTTCAATATACAGCTTGTCATCCATATATAAATTCAGATGTATTCCCTTTTCTCTTGAAACTTTGATAAGTTCCTCCACATCCTGCGCCTCAACAGGCTTTTCAAAAATAACCTCACTATTCAAGGGATTTACAACCCTTCCCCCATTATAATTAATTACTGGATTTTTAATTCCCAGCATTTCCACAAAAGGCTTTGATGAAGAAAATGTTCTCCCAGTTGCAACAAATGTTTTCACTCCCTTCCCTTCCAGTTCCCTCAGTTTCTTAATCAAATTTTTTGAAACTTTATGCCCGCTTGTCAGCACAGTTCCATCTAAGTCCATAAATATTGCTTTTATATTATCCATTTTAACTTCCTTTCTTTAAACTATTTCCGCTAAATTTTCTACAAAATAATCTATTTCCTCAATAGTCGTATCCTTTCCAATACTAATTCTAAACGAACCTTTCAACTCCTCATCAGTAAGCCCCATAGCCTTCAAAACATGCGAACTTTCCAGCGACCCTGACATGCATGCAGATCCGCCGCTTACGCAAATTCCCCTCAAATCAAGTGCTACCAGAAGCATTTGAATATCTGTTCCTTCTATGTAGACATTTGTTGTAGTTTTTATTCTATTTGCTTTTTCTCCATTTATTTTTATTTTTTTTCCAAGTTTCCCAATTTCACTTTTTAATTTTGTTTCTAAATAATTTTGTAATTTTTCTTCTTTTTCTTCTATTTCCTTCAAATTTTCATATACTTCTTCAAGTGCAACTCCAAGTCCCAAAATTCCATGAACATTTTCCGTTCCAGCCCTTCGGTTTCTTTCCTGTGAACCGCCCCAGATTTCCTTTTCAATCGAATACTTTTTATCAACAAACACAAATCCTGTCCCCTTAGGCCCGTAAAATTTATGTGCAGTTCCTGTCAAAGCCCCTATTTTCAAATCTTTTGGCAAAATTTTTATTTTTCCCATTGCTTGAACCGCATCCGTATGAAAAAATATATTTTTTTCCGCTAAAATCTCTCCTATTTCCTTAATCGGTTGAATAACCCCAGTTTCATTATTTACAAACATTATCGAAACAATAGCCGTATCTTCCCTTAATTCCTGCTTTAATTCTTCAATATTGACAACTCCATTTTCATCAGTTCCAATATAAGAAACTTCATATCCTTCCTTTTCCAGCTGTTCAAAGTCCTTTAAAATTGTCGAATGTTCTATTTTAGAAGTTACAATATGCTTCCCCTTATCTTCATTTGCCTTCAAAAATCCACGAATAGCAAGATTGTTCCCTTCAGCCCCGCCAGAAGTAAACACAATCTCAGTCGTTTCCACTTCCAAATTTTGAGAAACTATATGTCTTGCTTTTTCCACAGCTGACTTTGCACGTTGCCCCAAAGCATGTACAGATGATGGATTTCCATAATTTTCACTAAATGATTTTGTCATTTCATTTATAACTTTATCGGACATTTTAGTAGTCGCCGCATTATCTAAATATACTATTTTCATTGTTAAATTTTTTCTCCTTTTTATTTTTTTTATGATTTATAAAAATTTGCAATTGTAATTGTAATTTTAAAATATATTTTAATTTTCTAATTATTCACTTGCCTTACCAAAAAATACGTTTTTTTCTAAAAATTGGAAATTTCGTATCTACATATTCATTAACATAATATTGAGCCTCAGCATAACTTCCCATTATATTTAAAAAATCCAAAGAATCCTTAAAAATTCCTATTTTTTCATTTTCCACTTTAAGTGCAACAATATAAGGAAATATTTGATTGAAGTAATTAAGTTTTTCTTCTTCTGTTTCAAATTCATTCATTTTATTTTTTTCAGCAGTTTTAAAATACATTTTTAGTCCTTCAATGTACTCCAGCTTTCGCTTACCTGAAAACGTGTATTTCCCTATAACTTTCCTATAAATAAAAAACATTGCTCCTAAAATTAATAAAATTAATCCATAAAATATATCTGTATACAATATAATACCAATAATTCCACCTACAGTTACCGTGATATACAAAAATTTTAATATTCTCCCTGACATTCCAAATACATATTTTAGCCATATAAATATAAAAGTCGTAATAATAATTGAATTTGCTATATTTATATGCATTAGCTCTGATAATGTAAAAGCTATGGAAATTGCAGTTCCTAAAATAAATGGAATAAAATATAGATAATTATTTTTATAAATCATTCTATTATATTTCTTTTCAAAAAAATGTATAATACGATTTTTATATCCAATAATTTCAAGTTTATTTTCAAATAGATTATTTTCAGAAAGAATATCCAGCAAATTATTTTCTTCCTCAAATAAAGTTTCGCTTCGCAGTTTCAGATTATCCTTATTTTTCTGGTTCAAAACATATATTTTATTTCCTTCATTTTTATCATCTAAAAAAATATAATTTTTCAATAATAACGATAACAGTCCTATTTTCAATATTTCTTTTGAATCTCTCTCTCCATTGATATATGCAACAAACATTGACGAAATATTTTCTGGTTCAGAAAATTCAGGAATAATAGTTTTCCTTTTTGGATCTTTTCCAAAAAAATACCACGTTGAAACAGAATATATACCAATAAGTATAACTAAAATAATTTCAATTATAATAATAATCATAGTAAATCCTTTATTGTAAACATTAAAATTTAATTTCTGGAGTTTTTTCTGCTTTATCTGTTATTTCGAGAAATTTTGACTTTTTAAACCCCAAAATTTTTCCAATAAAATTATTTGGAAAAGTTTCTACGAAAGTATTTCTATCTCTAGCTGTTCCATTATAGTACCTTCTCGATCTTTGGATTTCAGTTTCTATTTGCATCAATTGAGTCTGCAATTTCAAAAAATTTTCATTAGCCTTTAAATCTGGATAATTTTCCTGTAATATCATTATTGATTTTAATGTTTTTTCTGTCTCATTCTCAATTTTTTTTATTTTTTCAATATTGTCAATATTTTTTTTATCAATTATTTCCATTTGGCTTCTAAGTTTAATAACATTTTCTAATGTTTCCTTTTCATGTAATGCATACCCTTTTACAACATTAATAAGACCAGGTATCAGATCCAGCCTTTTCTGTAAGCAAATACCTATCTCATGAAAACCTTCCTCATTCAAATTTTTCAGTTTAACATACCTGTTATAGATTACCGCTGCTATTATTGCTAATACTATCAAACTGCCTATGGCAATTAATAAAATATTCATAATTAATCTCCTGCTCTTTTATTTTTAGTTATTAAATTATATCATTAAAAAAAAAATCTTTCAATATGTCAGAATATTAATATTATTTCTAAAAAATTTCTGTTTTGAATAAATTTATATTATTTTTTTAGATAGTGAATTTATTATAGATTTTTATTTCATATCCAGGAAAAAAATTTGCTATTATTGGATAAATAGAGTATTGACTTATTTCTTGATAAGATTTAGTATTATGATTTACTAAAAAAAATATTGAAATTTAACATTTATTAATTTATTTTATAAAATTTTTTTAAAATACTTGAAAATGCAAAAAAATGTGGTACACTTAAAATATAAGGCTATTCACTTTTTAGTTTTTAGAAAATTTTAGAAATTATAAAATTATTAAAAAACTTTTTATGTGAATGCAAAAATATATTTTGTAGAAGGAGGTTTAAAATGGTAGGAATTATCGTTGCAAGTCACGGTGAATTTGCTGCTGGTATAAAACAGTCGGCTTCAATGATTCTGGGTGAAGCTGAGTTGCTTGAATCAGTTGTTTTTATGCCAAGTGAAGGTCCAGATGACTTATATAAAAAAATTCAAGATGCCATTGCAAAACTAGGAACAGAAGAAGTTCTATTTTTAGTTGATTTATGGGGAGGAAGTCCATTTAATCAATCTAACCGTTTTTTTGAAGAGGATCCTGAAAAGAGAGCTATTGTTGCAGGGCTTAATTTGCCAATGCTTTTAGCCGCTTTGTCAGAAAGAGAAGATATGGAAACAGCTCATGAAGTGGCAGAAGCAATTGTTCCAGAAGGAAAAGATCAAGTTAGGGTACGTCCTGAAGATCTTCAGCCAAAAGAAGAAGCTCCAAAAGCTGCAGCGCAAGATGATATGCCAAAAGGTGCAATTCCACCAGGAACAGTTATCGGAGATGGGAAAATCAAATTCGTACTGGCACGTATTGACACACGTTTGCTGCACGGGCAAGTTGCAACAAGCTGGACAAAGGCAACAAATCCAAACAGAATAATTGTTGTTTCAGATACGGTTTCAAAGGATGAATTACGTAAAAAATTAATTGAACAGGCGGCGCCTCCAGGTGTACGTGCGCACGTTATTCCGCTTGATAAATTGGTGGAAGTTTCAAAAGATCCAAGATTTGGAAATACAAAAGCGTTATTGCTGTTTGAAAATCCTCAAGATGCACTTTATGTAATTGAAAGAGGTGTTGACATTAAAGAACTGAATGTAGGATCAATGGCTCACTCTGTTGGAAAAGTTATGGTTAATAATGTACTTTCAATGGATCAGAATGATGTTGATACCTATAAGAAACTTAGAGATCTAGGTGTAAAATTTGATGTTAGAAAAGTTGCCGCAGATAAACGGGCAGACTTGTTCAAATTAATTTCAGAAAAAGCAAATGAAGGATTAAAACTTTAATTTTAGGAGGATGTTATGGATTTTAATATTTTAGCAATTATTTTAATATTAATTATCGCATTTTTGGCAGGAATGGAAGGTATCCTTGACCAATTCCAATTCCATCAGCCAATTATTGCATGTTCATTAGTTGGTCTTGCGACAGGACACATGAAAGAATGTATTATGTTAGGTGGAGCATTGCAGTTAATGGCTCTAGGTTGGGCAAATGTAGGGGCAGCAGTTGCTCCAGATGCCGCACTTGCTTCAGTAGCTTCAGCAATTATTTTTGTTAAAGCAGGAAAATTTGATGCTGCAGGTCAGAATGTGGCAATTGGTACAGCGATTGCGCTTGCCACAGCAGGATTAGTTTTGACTATGGTTGTTCGTACTTTATCAGTAGTTATTGTTCACCAAGCAGATAGAGAAGCTGAAAAAGGTAATTTTAAAGGTGTAGAATTATGGCACATGGTTGCACTTGCATGTCAAGGTTTACGTATTGCTATCCCTGCCTTATTGTTGTTATTTATACCTTCTCACGTTATTCAGCAAGCTCTTAATTCATTGCCAAAATGGTTTACTGATGGAATGACTATTGGTGGTGGATTTGTAGTAGCAGTAGGTTATGCAATGGTTATCAACCTTATGGCAAATAAAGAAGTATGGCCTTTCTTCTTCTTAGGATTTGCAATTGCGCCATTAAATGAACTTACACTAATTGCTACAGGAATTATAGGTGTCTGTGCAGCTATCATTTACTTAAATGTTACAAGTAATGGTGGCGGTGGTAACAATGGTGGAGGAGATGGAGGTTCATCAGCTTCAGGAGATCCACTAGGCGACATCTTAAATGACTATTAATCTAAGGAGGAATAAGAAATGGCAGAAAATAAAATAAAACTATCAAAAGCTGACCGTCGTAGCGTAATGCTTCGTTCTCAATTTTTACAAGGTTCTTGGAATTATGAACGTATGCAGAATGGTGGTTGGGCTTATTCATTAATCCCAGCATTGAAAAAATTATATCCAAATAAAGATGACGCAGCAGCAGCTTTAAAAAGACACTTGGAATTTTTTAATACTCACCCATATATTGCAGCACCGATTTTAGGAGTAACTCTTGCCTTGGAAGAAGAAAGAGCTAATGGAGCTTCAATTGATGATGCAGCTATTCAAGGGGTAAAAGTTGGAATGATGGGACCACTTGCAGGAATAGGAGATCCAGTATTCTGGTTCACAGTACGTCCAATTTTAGGAGCAATTGCAGCTTCACTTGCAACAAGCGGTTCAGTTATCGCACCATTATTCTTTTTCATTATATGGAATGTAATTCGTATTTCTTTCTTATGGTATACTCAAGAATTTGGTTACCAAAAAGGTTCAGAAATTACAAAGGATTTATCAGGTGGATTGCTTCAAACTATAACTAAAGGTGCGTCTATCTTAGGTATGTTTATTATGGGTATCTTAGTTCAACGTTGGATTACAATTAAATTCCCAAGAGTTATATCACGAGTTCCACTAGCTGACGGAGCTTATATAAAATTTCCAAATGGTTCAGTAACTGGTCCTCAATTACAAAAAATTCTTGCAGATTTTGGAAATAAATTATCGCTTTCAGATACACAAATAACAACTTTGCAGGATAACCTAGATAAATTAGTGCCAGGATTAGCAGCATTATTATTGACTTTCCTATGTATGTGGCTACTTAAGAAAAAAGTCAGTCCAATCTTAATTATCTTTGGATTATTCCTAGTTGGAATTGTAGGACATGTAGTTGGAATATTCTAATAAAGATTATTAAAAATTTGATTTTATTAAGTGTGTTAGAACACTCGTTGCTTTAGCCATGAGATGAATAACACCAACATTGAAAATGTTGCTTTAAAATTTACAATATTACTAATTTTAGAGTATAATATATTTGGGTTTAAAATATAAATATACAGATAAAAAGTAGCGGTGTAGACATAATGTCTTATCTAGTAGCGGCTATTGTGGACTAGCCAAAAAGAATAAGGATTTTAAAATCAAACTTCTTAGAAGATAACTTACTTTTTCAGTTATCTTATGAAGTTCTCGACTTTTAGTCGTGAGTAGTTCACATTGAAAGTTTACGTATAAGAAAAAAGTTGGAACTAAAAATCCAACTTTTTTAATAATTTGGAATAAAAATAAAAACTATAAAGAAATGAGGAATAAAATTGGCTATTTCATTAAATACAAAAGTATTATTTATTAAATAGTGCAAGAATACTCGCGACTTTAGTCGTGAGATGAATTACACGAAAATTTTAGTAAGCATATAGGGAAACTTGTATGTAGACATGGAGCAAAACCGTGCAACAAAGAAACTGAATTGCTGGGAACTCTTAAAGCTAGTATAACCACAACATAATATCTAAGTGAAAACATGGTATAAGTGTGAAGGTGGCGAAAGCAGAAAAAATATACTAGATGGTGCAAGGTTAAATCCTAAACATTATGATAATAGACAATCAGCAGCTAAGCCTGAAAAGGAAAGTTCAACGACTATCCCTCGTGAGGGGAGTACAATACAAGCGATAGGTATTGGAAGTGGTTTCGCCTAAGTCCTTGAAATAGGATATGGATAAGATATAGTCTGTGCTTGTTAGAGATAACAAGAAGTTCATAAGAGAACTGCATAAATGGTAGCGTATTTATGTGAACAATACTTCCCACTGTTGTGGGGTTTTAAAAACTTTAAAAATATTTAAAAATAAATAAAAAATATTACTTTTTTGACAGATAAAATGTAGAATACATGGTATAATATCTCTGATGAAAAGGAGGTGATTATATATGTATTTAACATTAAGACAACAGGTAAAACATCTTAGTAAAAATGAGTTTAGGAATTTAAAATATTTATCTCATATAGCCAAGAACTTAACTAATGAAGCAATATATAATATTAGACAGTATTATTTTAATAAGAAAAAGTATTTAAGTTATAACGAAAACTATAAAATACTTAAAAATAGTGAGAACTATAAGAAATTAAATTCTAATATGGCTCAGCAAATTCTAAAAGAAGTAGACGGAAGTTTTAAATCATTTTTTGGACTTTTAAAACTTGTTAAGAATGATCAATATAATGGTAAAATAAAATTACCTAAATATCTTGCTAAAGATGGATTTACAACTCTTGTTATAGGTTTTGTTAGATTAAAAGACGATATTCTGATAGTTCCTTATTCAAATTCGTTTAAGAAAACTCATCAGGAAGTTAAAATTAAGCTGCCACCAGTATTAAAAGACAAGAAGATAAAAGAGATTAGAATAATACCAAAACAACATTCTAGGTACTTTGAAATTCAATATACTTATGAAGTAAAAGAAGTTCAAAGGGAATTAAATAGAGAAAATACACTAGGAATAGATTTAGGTATAGATAATCTTTGTACTTGTGTTACAAATACTGGAGCTTCATTCATAATAGATGGTAGAAAATTAAAATCAATTAATCAATACTATAATAAGACAAATGCAAAATTACAAAGTATAAAAGATAAGCAAAAGACCTCCCGCACAACATTAAGACAAAAAAGAATAGTTAGAAAGAGAAATAATCGCATAAATGATTATCTTTCAAAAGCAGCAAGAATAATTATAAATTATTGTCTTAATAATGATATAGGAAAAATAGTTTTAGGATATAATGAAGATTTTCAAAGAAATTCAAATATAGGAAGTATAAATAATCAAAACTTTGTAAATATACCATATGGGAAATTAAGAGATAAACTAATATATCTATGTAAACTATATGGAATAGAATTTAAGCTGCAAGAAGAGAGTTATACATCAAAAGCAAGTTTCTTTGATGGAGATGAAATCCCAATATATGATAAAGAGAATCCGCAAGAATATAAATTCAGTGGAAAAAGGATAAAAAGAGGACTATATCAAACAAGCACAGGTAAACTCATAAATGCGGATTGTAATGGAGCATTAAATATATTAAGAAAAAGTAAAGTTGTGGATTTAAGTATCCTATACAATAGAGGTGAACTGAACATACCTAAAAGAATAAGGGTAGTGTAAAGCTATCAAACTTCTTAGAAAATTTTTAAATATTTTTAAGGATTTTAGAACCCTGTGACTTTGGTCGTGGGAGGTTCAGGACAAAGGCAAATTCCCTGTCTGGAATGATTGGAAATAAAAATGGCGATGTGCTTGTAGGTGATAAAGCCTTTGAATTTTACAATTCTAGAAATCCTGAGGATTATATTCAGATTCCGTGGGAGGAAATTGTGAGAGTAAGGGCGCAGTTGTTCTTTAAAGATAAGTATATTCGTGGATTTTTTATTGACACTAAAAGTGCAGGATCGTACAATTTTGTTGTGAAAAATGCTGGGAAAACGCTGAAAACTATGCGGGATTTTCTGGGAAATGAAAAAATTGTGAGAAATAAACCTGTATTATCGCTGAAAAAAGTGTTTGAATGGTTTAAAAGAAAGAAATAATTTATTGTATAAAAAATTAGTTATGAGGGTGAAGGCTAAAAAAGGAGAGTAGTTATGAAAAAGATTTTTAAATTTTTATTTGTTTGTTTTGTCTTTTTAATTTCATTTAATGTCTTTTCTGAAAGTATGGTATTTGCAAAAAAAGTGCCATTTGAAGAATTGCCTGAAACTGTGGAAAGCGATATGAGAAACGGGAAAATGGAATATCTTTCAAATCAGCAATGTTTTGTGTCGACATATAGAGCTTTCTACAAAAGTTCTGGACTTGACCATGTAAATATTTATGCAACTTGCATTGATGCATATTCCAATAAAAAAATAGAATGGGATAATCCCAAAATTCCAAAAGGAACTGAAAGAAAGACTATCCATATTATGGGGAAAGATATTTCTCAAAGAATGCTGAATGAAATGAAAAATGGGAAAAATGCTTTTCTTATAGGGAAACTTTATTTTTATAAATCTTCAGATAGAAACTATAAAAAAGGCGAATATTATTATTTTGACTGATAGATTTGCCTAAAAGTTTTCGCTATTTCCAGTTTAAATTGTGGATTTTTTTAATGGGATTTAATATTAAATTATTGGTAAGGCAAATGTTTTTTAACAAGGGATTTTATTCCCTTGTTATTTATTATTTGGAAAATATAAGTTATTAGGAAGTTTTTTTATACAAATCTTGAATTTATTAGAAAATTGTTAAAATATTTTGTTTCGTTAGATGTGTTCGGCAACTTAGTTTTTTATTTCACAAGAAGTCAAGAGCATCGCTTCAGAATATTTATTTTATTAAATTCTAAAACTGTATCGTTTTTAAATGGATTTAACGATATTAAGAAAGGAATTTTCAAAAAATATTTGTAAAATTTATGGAAAAAACTTTTTAAAAATGATACAATACTTTACAAAGGAAAAAAATATTTTGAAATTTTATTTTTAAGAGGTATTTGTTATGGAAAAATTGGAAAACGGTAATGTAAATAAAAAAAACAAAGTAGAAAAAGTAAGAATTATAAAAAGTGGATATGGAAATGAAGAATTACTGAAGAGTTTTTATAATTATCTGAAGGAAAAAAATATTCAGGAAGTTTTTGGAGTGGAACAGGCTGATCTTATAATTTCACTTGGGGGAGATGGAACGATGCTTATTTCGGCAAAGGAGGCCATCAGGGGGAATATTCCTGTGCTTGCGATAAATATGGGATCTCTTGGGTATCTTGCCGAGATTAAGCCACAGGATGCTGTGAAAATACTGCAGGATTATGAAAATGGGAATTACAAGTTGGAAGAAAGATCATTTCTTGAAGTCAGATATGAAGATAATATTTTTTATGGATTAAATGAACTTGTAATTACAAAAGGCGGACATGAGGCTCATCTGATACAGGTTGAAGTTTATTCAAATGATATTTTTGTAAATAAATATAGAGCTGATGGAATAATAGTTGCGACTCCTACAGGTTCTACTGCCTATTCACTTTCAGCTGGAGGTTCAATCGTCCATCCAGGACTAAATGCTTTGACAATCACGCCACTTGCTCCGCAAAGTCTGACAGCACGGCCAATAATTGTAAACGGATGTGAAGTGCTTAGTTTTAAAGCGACTTCCAGAGATGATGCAGTTCATTTGAATATTGACGGGAATCAATGGTTTCAAATTCAAAAAGGTGATTTAGTATCTGCGAGAATATCAGACAAGAAAGTTAAAATAATAAAACCTATGAATAGCGATTATTACAGTATTTTACGGCAAAAATTAAAATGGGGCGATTCTGTTTTATAGTAAAAATGATTTAAAATCGAACTTAAAAATTATGACTATTTTACTTAAGTTCTAAATTTATATGATTTTTACTAGTTTAATTTTGAGTGAGTTCGAGTATATAATTAAAAATATATTATTTTGTTTTTTTATTAGACTGATTCGTAAATTACATATATTTTAAAATTATGAAAAAAACAGATATTGATGAAACAATGGGATCTTAACCTATTGTCAAAATAAAATGGTGAAAGGGAAGAAATGCTAAGGGAATTAAGATTAAATAATTTAGCGATAATAAAAAATCTGGATTTGGAATTTAATGACAAGTTTATTGCATTGACTGGAGAAACTGGAGCTGGAAAGTCAATTATCCTAAATGGAATATCGCTGTTAATTGGTGAAAGAAGTCATACTGATATGATTAGAAACGGCGCACAAGGCCTTTTTGCAGAAGGGGTTTTTGAGCTGAATGAAAATCAGAAGAAAAGACTGGATGAGCTTGGATTTGAAATCGAAGATGATGAGCTAATTATAACACGGTATTTTGACAGGAATGCGAAATCTAAGATTACAGTAAATGGCTCACGGATGACTTTATCGAGATTAAAGGAACTTATGGTGAATATTATTGATTTAGTTGGGCAGCATGAGCATCAATTTCTTTTGAACAGTGATTATCATTTACATCTTTTGGATAGATTCTTAGATGATGAAGGGAAAATGCTTTCTAAAAAGATACGTGAAAGTGTAAATAAAATAAAAAAATTAAATTTGCAAATAGGAAATATTGAAAAGGAAAAATCAAAAATTGCAGAAAAAAAGGATATTCTGGAATTTCAGCTTAATGAAATCAATAGCCTTGAATTGAAGGAAAATGAAGATAATGAGTTGGAAGAGGAATACAAGATATTATTTAATGCTGGAAAAATCAGTGAAAAGCTGGAGGAAACATCTCAATTTCTGAAGGAAGGGGAATTTTCAATCTTAACGGCACTTGGAAGGGCTAAGAGAAATTTGGAGCAGCTTTCAGATTTGTCAGAATCGTATAGCGAGCTTTATGATAAAATTGAGTCTGTTTTGTATGAAGTTGAGGAAATATCGTATTCTGTGGATAATTTTGTTGGAGATGTTGAAATTGATGATAAAAAGTTGGAAAAAATTGTTGAAAGAATTGACAATATAAATAAGCTGAAATTAAAATATGGCTCAACAATTACTGAAATACTTGAATATAGGGACAAGATTGAAAAGGATCTGTCATTGGTTAATTTTGAAAGTGAAGAGCTGGAAAACTTGAAAAAAGAAAAAAGTGAGCTTGTAGGTCAATATTTTCAAGACAGTGAAAGGCTTAGTGAAATTCGTGAAAAAATTGCAGAAAATTTACAGAATACAGTTGATGTTCAGTTGGATGACCTGAATATGGAAAATGCAAAATTTAAAGTGGAAATTACAAAAACTCAGGAAATAACAATATACGGGATGGATAATGCAGAATTTATGATTGCAGCAAATGTGGGGGAAACATTTAAGCCACTTGCTAAAATAGCTTCAGGAGGAGAAATTTCACGTATAATGCTGGCTTTAAAAACTGTATTTTCAGCAGTTGATAATATTTCTGTGCTTATTTTTGATGAAATTGATACTGGAATTTCGGGTGAAACTGTGAGAAGAGTGGCAGAAAAATTAAGAGAACTTTCAAAAAATACTCAAATTATATGTGTAACACATTCTCCGCAAATTGCAGGAAAGGCACAGCAGCAGTTTTTCATTAAGAAGGAAATAGAAAATAACTTTACAGAAACGAAAGTTCACGAATTGAACACTGAAGAAAGAATAAGGGAAATTGCAAGAATCATTTCAGGAGACAATATTACAGAGGCATCTATTAATCATGCCAAGGAGATAATGGGACTATGGGACAAGAAAGTATTGGTATAGATAATCTGAAAGTAAAAAATAAGGAAAAGCGGAAAAAGAAAGTAAAAGAAGACATATCTCTTGAAAATAAAATGCAAATTAGAAAATTTCTTGATTTTTTAGAATATGAAAAGGGAAGTTCTCGAAGCACGGCTAATGGATATAATCGTGATCTGGTACAGTTTTTCCTGTTTTCTGAGAAAAATTATAATGAAATTGAAGAGCAGGATGTTTTTGGCTATATTGAATATATAAGTGGAAAACTGAAAAAAAATTCAGTGTTAAGCAAGGTTTCAGCAATAAAGGCTTTTTATAAGTTCTGTTATTTGAACAGGGCAGTGGAAAAAGATCCGGCGGGGATGGTTAGATCTTTAAAACGGGAGTATAGATCACCTGAAATATTGACATTGGAAGAGATAAAAAAAATTGTTGATAGTTGTCCGAATATGCCTGAGGGAATGCAAAATAGGCTTATTATTAAATTTTTGATTGCTACAGGTGCTAGAATATCGGAAATTTTAAATTTGGAAATAAAAGATCTGGAAAATAAGAAGTATGAATTTATTAAAGTGCTTGGGAAAGATTCAAAATACCGAATAGTGCCGATTTATGACAGCCTTGAAAATGAAATAAAAAACTATTTGGATGTTTATAGACCAAAATTAAAAAATGCAAATGACAGTTTTAAGATTTTTCCAAATGCACGAAGGGAAAAATTCTGGAAGGATTTAAAAAATATTGCAAAGAATGCTGGGATTGAAAAAAATGTTTATCCGCATATTTTTAGATATTCGCTTGCTGAGATTTTGCTTGGAGATAATGCTGATACACAGATAGTTCAGGAGATATTTGGCTATGCAAGCATTACGACAATGGAAACTTGTACACATGTTGAAAAATCCAAATTAAAAAAGATATATAATAATATAAAACTGGGAGATGACTAGAGAAATGAAGGAAAAAAGTGAATTAAGAAAGCAGAAGGATGAAAAATTGAAAATACTTATGGCTACGGTTATAGCATATTTTGTATTTTTCATATTGACAGAAATAGGAATAATAACAGAATATCTGGGAATCATTATGCTGATTCTGCTATATATGTATGCTAACTACAATCTGATAAATATGTTTTTTACAAGTAAGAGAACAACTTTTAAAGTATATGCCTTTCTTTTTCTGGAAGTTATCTATTTATTTACAGGAAATATTTCGTTGCTAGGTGCGATTGCATATATTGTATTATTTTCGCTTTTGATTTTTTCAATAAGAAAAGATGAAGGAAGGGAAGAGATTCCTAAAATAATAAGATTTGTGAATATATTTTTAATATTTAAAGTTGTTTTTGTGCTGTCAATGCTGCTTTTTTAAAAGTTACTGCTGAAAGGATGCTTAAAATAAAGATTATTAAAAATAAATAAAAGTTTAAAAAACAGTTGAGAAATGTATAAAAAAGTAGTATAATGAAAAAATATTGTAAATTAATGTTTTAGATGAATTGGAGAAATAAAAAATGAAAACTAATAGTGTTAATAGAAATAATGGAACAGATGTTATGAAAAGTGTAGAAGATGTTACAGATAGAGCAGTTAATGCGCAAGTTGAAAAAAGTTTATTTCTTGGAGAATATAAGGAAAGAATTATAAAGGCTCTTACTTTTGAGGAAATAAAGGAAAAGGGGATTTATTATGAAATAGAAGAGGCTTTGGAAAATAAAGATGTGGCAAAAATGGTTATTTCACGTCATGCTGAGTTTGAAGATATAAAAAAATATATTGAAATAGCTAAAAAGAAAAAAATACCATATAAAATGATAGATAGTCTAGTTTGTTCTGGAGATATTGCACTTGTCGTCGTGGCAAAGGATGCTATTGAGCATGAAGCTGGAGATGAAATTGTTGTAACTTCAAAACTGGAAATGTGTCATTTGAAACATTTGCCAGATATATATTATGAAGCTATGGAAAGTCCAATTTGTGATTTTCATTTAAATATAATAAAAGAAGAAATGCCTGAATATGCAAAAAATTATAAGGAATTGACTTTTATGGACAAATTATTTGGTTCAAAATGTCCGATATGTCAAAAATTAGGAGGAAAAAAACGTGGTTGATGGATTTAGAATAAAAGGAAAAACTCCATTAAATGGGGTAATTAAAGTAAGTGGCGCTAAAAATGCCGCACTTCCAATAATTATAGCGACGCTTGTTGCAAAGGGAGAATATATTTTAAGAAATGTGCCGAATTTGAGAGATATTAGAGTAACAATGAGACTGCTTGAAGATTTGGGAATGGAAACAGAAAAGTTAGATGAGAATACTTATAAAATAATAAATAACGGATTTAAAAGAACTGAAGCAAGTTATGAAATTGTAAAACAAATGAGAGCTTCATTTCTTGTAATGGGACCTATGATTGCAAATTTAGATGAAGCGGTTGTGTCGCTTCCTGGAGGGTGTGCGATTGGTTCAAGACCTGTAGATTTGCACTTAAAGGGATTTGAGCTGTTAGGAGCGGATATTACAAGAGTTCATGGATATGTACATGCAAAAGCGGATAAATTGAGAGGTGCTGAAATTCCTTTAGGATTTCCAAGCGTAGGAGCTACTCAAAATATAATGATGGCGGCAGTAAAAACACCTGGAAAAACTGTTATTTCAAATGCGGCAAGAGAGCCTGAAATTGTTGATTTAGGAAACTTTTTGAATAAAATGGGAGCAAAAATTACAGGACTTGGAACTCCAAATATTGAAATCGAAGGAGTTGAAGAACTTCATGCTGTGGAGTATTCGATTATGCCAGATAGAATTGAAGCTGGAACTTATGTAATTGCTTCATTAGTTACAGAAGGAGATTTGAAAATACAAAATGCAAGACTTGAAGATCTTGGAGTATTTAAATCTGAACTGGAAGCGATGGGAGTAAAATTTAAGCAAGATGGAGAACTTTTGAGCGTAATAGGAAAAGCAAGAGATCTAAAACCGTCAAAAATAAAGACATTACCACATCCAGGCTTTCCAACAGATATGCAGCCTCAAATGATGTTATTACAAGTGCTTGTAAATGGCGGAAGCTCAATGGAGGAAACTGTATTTGAAAACAGATTTATGCACGTGCCTGAATTTAACAGAATGGGAGCAGATATTACAATAAGACATGGAGTAGCCTTTATAAATGGAGGATTGCCTTTAACAGGCGCAGAAGTAATGTCATCAGATTTAAGAGCTGGAGCGGCATTGGTGCTTGCAGGACTTGCAGCGGATGGCGTGACTGTTGTAAATAGAGTTTACCATATTGACAGAGGATATGATAAATTGGAATTAAAATTAAATACTGTCGGGGCTCAAATCGAAAGAATTAAATTGGATATTTAGTGAGTCTGTGAGTATTTTTTAAAAAAATTAAAAAGCTTTTTTGAACTGTATCTAAAATCTTGAAAATAAACAAGATGGGAAGTGCAGTTCTTTTTGAATAAACTGATAAAAATAGAATTAAATAATAAGAAAAATATTGAATTTTTAAAATAAAAAAGGTATAATTTTATTATCAGAGAGTAACAAAAGGAGATGGCAAATATGGAAAGAATAATAGATGTTGCTCAATATATTTTTAGTGAATATAAAAGAGTAGCAGGAGAGATTATTGATGAAATGAAATTACAGAAATTATTATATTTTTCTCAAAGAGAAACATTTGCTATTTTGAATAAACCTCTTTTTGCTGAAGTATTTGAAGGATGGAAGTATGGACCTGTTTCTAGGGAAGTTAGAACTGTTTTTACTGAAGATGGAATGAATGCAGATATAGAAGAAATAAAAAGTGAAAGTAAGTACATAATAAATAATATAATTCATGAGTATGGAGCTTTGGCTTCGTGGAAATTAAGTGCATTGATACATAGAGAAATTTCTTGGCTTAATTCACGTAAAGGATTGAAAAAAGAAGAGAATGGAAGAGTAAAAATTAAAAATGAAGATATCCAAGAAGATGCAAAAAAAGTAAGACCTTACGATTATGCATGGGATATGTACTATGATGAATTTGAAGACTATGAAGCGGTGGTTTAATGGTAGGCAAAATTGTTAGATGTTTGACTCAGTATTACGATGCAAAATTACAGAGAATTTCTATTAAATCAAGACCAGCATTAGTATTAAAAAGTCCTGAAAATGATGATTATGTAGTTTTGCCTATTTCAACAATTCCGAATAGAATAAACGTGAATCCAACATACGATATTGAAATAGATCCTGCAAAGTTTTCTAAAATAAATCTGACAAGAATATCTTATATTAGAACTCACAGAATGGTTTCAATACCGATACAACAAATAGATTCAAGCATTATAATAGGTGATTTAAAATCAGATTATGAAGAATTATTTTTAAGAATAGTAGAAAAAGTAGAGCAATTTCATAATGAAATAATGGAAGGATTGCTGGAGTAGAAAATATAATAAAAAAATCATGGTTGAGAGATTAACTGTGATTTTTTGTTATAAAAATTTTCAATTGCATTGTCTTTTAAAGTCATTTATGGTAAAATAAACATATGATAAATATAGCAAAATTACTTTAAAAATGAGCTCAAATAAATAAAATTTGAGAAGTTGAAGGCTCTTGAATTTATGAGAGCTTTTTTCTTATTTTTTATATTTACTAGAAAAAGATAAAGGAAATTGATAAGATGGGAAAATTAATAATTGTAGAGGGAACAGATGGAAGCGGGAAGCAGACGCAGACAGAATTGCTGTGTAAAAAATTGAAGGAAATAAAAGGAGAAGGGAAAGTAAAAAAAATATCTTTCCCAAATTATGAAAGCAAGGCTTCAGAGCCTGTAAAAATGTATCTTGCAGGTGAATTTGGGGAAACTGTGGAAAGCGTTAATGCCTATGCGGCTTCGGTGCTTTATTCGGTTGACAGGTTTGCTTCGTTTAAGACTGAATGGGAAAAGTTTTATGAGGATGGAGGGATTGTGATTAGTGACAGATATACAATTTCAAATATGATTCATCAAGTTCCGAAAATTCAGGATAAAGCAGAAAGAGAAAAATATTTAGATTGGCTTACAGATTTAGAGTGGGGGAAAATTGGGATACCGAAGCCAGATGTTGTATTTTTTTTGGATATTCCTTTTGAAATTAGCCAGAAGCTTATGGAAGACAGGGAAAATAAGATAACTGGGAAGAAGGAAAAGGATATTCATGAGAGAGATAAAAATTATTTGAAAAATGCTTATGAAGTGGCGAAGGGGCTTTCAGTAAAATATGGATGGAATGTAATTTCTTGTGTAAATGAGAATGAATTGAGGGGAATAGAGGATATAAATAATGAGATGCTGGAAATAATATTGAAGAGCATATAATTTATTAGAAATTGAAATTTAATAAAATAAATATTTTTTAAATAACAAAAACATATAAAAAGCAATTAAATTATGGTATAATAATACTCGAAGCAAAAATGTTAAAATAAGGAGAGGGTATGATGGCTAGAAAAAAAGCAGAAGAAAAAGATGATAAAAAATTAAGTGAAAGAGAGAAGATGCTTAATTTGGCACTGAAGCAAATCGAGAAAGATTATGGTGAAGGTGCTATAATGAAACTTGGTGAAAATCAAAAAATGAATATCAGGGCTATTTCTACAGGAAGCTTGAATTTGGATATAGCACTTGGGGTTGGTGGAGTTCCAAGAGGGAGAATTATTGAGATTTATGGAGCAGAGTCTTCGGGGAAAACTACTCTTGCGCTTCATATTATTGCAGAAGCACAAAAGGCTGGAGGAACTGTGGCATTTATTGATGCGGAACATGCTCTTGATCCAGTTTATGCAAAGGCTCTTGGAGTAAATATTGATGAACTTTTAATTTCACAGCCTGATACTGGGGAGCAGGCACTTGAAATTTCAGACATGCTTGTAAGAAGCGGGGCGATGGATGTAATTGTTGTGGATTCAGTTGCGGCGCTTGTTCCGAAAGCTGAAATTGAAGGGGAAATGGGAGATCAGCAAATGGGACTTCAGGCAAGACTTATGTCAAAAGCGCTTAGAAAATTGACAGGAAGCATTGCAAAATCTGATACGGTTATGATTTTTATTAACCAAATAAGAGAAAAAATTGGAGGATTTTCATTTACTCCAGGTCCACAGACAACAACTTCAGGAGGACGTGCATTAAAATTCTTCTCAACAGTTAGAATGGAAGTGAAAAGAGTAGGTTCTGTGAAGCAAGGGGACGATGTTATTGGAAATGAAGTTCTGGTAAAAGTTACTAAAAATAAAGTTGCTCCGCCATTTAAAGAAGCTAGATTTAATGTTATGTATGGACAGGGAATTTCTAGAATTGGAGAAGTGCTGGATGCAGCGATAAATTTAGGAATCGCTTCAAAGGCTGGTGCTTGGTTCAGTTATGGAGAAGAGAGATTAGGACAAGGTCGTGTAAATGTGGAAAATATGCTAAAGGAAAATAAGGAGCTTTACGAAAGACTGGAAAGAGATGTGCTGGAAGCCATTCGTCCTAAAAACAAAGAGAATGAACAGGAAAACCCTGAAAATATAGAAAATGACCGAATTCAAAATGATGAAAATGGCGAAATGGAAGGCAATGAAAATTAATAGAATTTATCGGAATAAAATATATCTTGATACTGGGGAAATTATGGATGTAAGTCCGCTTATAAGGCAAAGATATGATTTGAAGGTAAATGATGATATTGAGAGGTTTTATGATGAGGTTTCTTATGAAGCCTCTCTTGAAAAGGGGATTTTTCTAATTTCATTAAAGGACAGGACAAAAAAGGAAGTGCGGCTAAAATTAGAGGAAAAATATAGAAATAAGGCAGCTATTTTACGGGCAATAGAAAAACTGGAGGAATTTGGGTATTTAAATGACTTGGATTATGCAATGTCTTATATTGAAAGTAGAACGTATGGGAAAAACCGTATTTCCTATAATCTTTTTCAAAAGGGAATCAGTAAAGATGTAGTTGAAAAGGCGTATTTGACTTTGGATGAGGAAAAGGAAGAAAATATTGAAGATGTAAAATTAGAAAAACTAATTGAAAAAAAAGGTAAAAAAGTTAATGTAAATAATGAGCGGGATGAAAAAAAAATAAAGGAAGAGCAGAAACTTATACAGTATTTAGCAAGACAGGGATTTTCTCTTGACAAGATTTTTAAGAAATTGAAGGAATATAAGGGAAATTATGAATAGTGAATTGCAGTTATACAAAAAAATAATAGTAAAGGAGGAAAATTATATGAGAACCATATTTTATCATCTTGTACTTGTGGGTACTTTTATTTATGGAAGTATTTTTCATATTTGGTATCTAATATTTAATAGGGGTGAAAAAAGATACAGATATGTGTGCAGGGTAGCAAAAAATTGGGGGAAGAATTTAATATGGGGTTCTGGAAGTAAAGTAAATGTTATTTATAAAAATGGAAGTGAAGAGGAAGTAAGGAAAATACGAGAAAATAATGAAGCTGTCATATTAATTTCAAATCATCAGAGTAATGTTGACATTCCGGCATTGCTTGGGTATTTGCCGCTTGACTTTTCGTTTATTGCTAAGAAGGAAATGAAAAAATGGCCTGCTATTGGGCGATGGATGCGTTCGTTTGACTGTATTTTTCTGGACAGGAAGAATGCTAGGCAAGGGATGAAGGATATGAAGGATGCGATAAGCAAAATAAAAAAAGGACATTCCTATGTGATTTTTCCTGAAGGAAGCAGAAGCAAGGATGGAACAATTGGAGAATTTAAAAAGGGAAGTTTTAAGCTTGCGACTGATACAAATGCTAGGATTTTGCCGATTGCAATAGTGGGGACTTATGAGGTTCAAAGCCGTAAAAGTTTGAAAATAACGCCAAATAAAAATATAAAAATTATTGTAGATAAACCAGTTGACTTGAAAAATATGTCAAGGGAAGAAAAAAAAGATGTGCATAATGTTGTAAATAAAATTATAAAGGATAATTATGCAAAAGAAAAAAATCTTTAAGAAAATAAAAGTGTAATTGAAGTTTAAAGGAAGGAAGGTGAAGTTATGAAGGTATTTTTGGCAACTAAAAATAAAGGGAAAATAAAAGATTTTGAAAAATTGACTGAGGAAATGGATTTGGAAGTTGTGACTATTCTGGATGGGATGGATATTCCTGATGTTGTGGAAGATGGAGATACTTTTGAGGAAAATTCTAGGAAAAAGGCTAAGGAAATAACTGATTATACTGGAATTGTGACAATTTCTGATGATTCGGGGCTTTGTGTGGATTGTCTGGATGGAGGGCCTGGAGTGTATTCGGCACGGTTTGCTGGGGAAAATGCGAGCGATAGAGAGAGAAATGAAAAATTGCTTGAAGTGATGAAGGATGTAAAGAAAAAAGATAGGCAAGCACATTTTGTATCTGTTGTGAGTATTGCTTTTCCAAATGGGGAAATTCATTCGTTTCGTGGCGAAGTAAATGGAGAAATTTTGTTTGAGCTGAGAGGAAGCAATGGATTTGGGTATAATCCGTTATTTTATTCGTATGAGCTGAAAAAATCATTTGGAGAAGCTGATGATGAGGAAAGAAAAAAGGTTAGTCATAGGGCTAGGGCATTTAGAAAACTGATTGATTCAGGACTTCTTAAAGAAAAATAGTATTTTCAAGGTATTACAAATTTTTAAATTATTTAGAAAAAAGCTGGAAAGGAGCTTGTTATGGAACTTACTGATGAAAAAATTGAACTGAATGGACTGATTCACAAGGGAGTGGGTAAAATTCTGATATTAATGGCGGTATTGTCAGTTGTGTATGGAGCGGTATTTTCGATTATAGAGAAGACTTATCATATGCAGGTTGTTGTGGCATTTTTGCCAGTTGCTGCCATTGTTGTCTGGATTTTGTTTATTTTTTTGCGAATCGACAGGCTAAAACTGGAAAAGGGAGAACTTTCGCTAAACAAGGAGAATTTAGATAAAAAAAATGTTTCGGGGTATATGGATAAATATGTGGGAACACCAAGAATACATTTTACAGTAGATGGACAGGAAATTTTATTTGAACCTTATGTAAACCGATATAGCAGAAGCGATACATCTAATAAAATCACAGCAATAGGATTTTTCCTAAAGGATAAAGGAATTCCTGAAATAAAATATCAAAAACTTTATCGTAAAATCTTGCTTTTAAGATTAGTTATAGTTTTAGGAATCGTTGCTCCAGTAATCTTTACAGTTTAAAGGGAATAGAAATATAATGTTGGTAAATCTGGAAATAAATAAATCAAATTTGGAAAAAAATCTGAAAATAGTCCGTTCCATTAATAAAAATCTTATTTGCGTAATCAAAGATAATGCCTACGGCCTAGGAATTGAGAACATCCTGCCAATACTTCTGGAGAATAAATGTGATTATTTTGCAGTGGCATATATTGAAGAGGCGGTAAAAATCCAGAAACTGCTCGAAAACTTAAAATTAAAGAATCAGAATAGCAAAATAAAAGTTATGTCTCTTAATTATGTAAAGCCTGAAAATGTAGGATATGCAATAAGAAATAACATTGAATTAACGGTTTTTAACTTTTCGCAGTTACTTGATTATTTAAAAATCTTGGATGAATTTTTTGAAAATATGACATTGAAAATCCATATAAAAGTAAATAGTGGAATGAATCGGCTTGGATTTGATGAAAATGAGATTTTGGAATTGGTTAAAATAGTAAAAAAATACAATTTGAATAATAAATCAAAAAATAGATTAGAGATAATCTCGATTTTTTCGCATATTTCCGATGCAGAAAATCAGTCTGAAACAGAAAAGCAAGTTGAAAAATATGAAAAAATCCTGAAAATATTTTCTCAAAATAATGTAAGGTACAAATACAGCCATCTTCAAGCAAGCCCGCTTCTTTTCAAATATGGCAAAAAATACAACTATGACTTTGCAAGAATTGGAATGGCACTTTATGGAATGGAGCCTTTGTCAACTGATATGAGCCTTTTGGATGTAATAACAGTAAAGTCAAAAATCATAAATATTAGAAATGTCAAGAAAAATGACAAGGTTTCCTATGGAAGTAAAGGAATTGTGAAGCATGATTCTAAAATAGGAATTGTCGCAATAGGCTATGCTCACGGACTTCAAAAGCAGATTGAAAATTCAGGGGAAGCATATGTTTTAGTAAATGGGCAAAAAGCCAAGATTATTGGGGAAATTTGCATGGATATGATTTTTGTTGACTTGACTAATATAGAAAATGTAAAAATGAATGATGAAGTTGTGATTATTGGAAGCCAAGAAAATGCTGAGAATGGAATTGTTGAGAAAATAACGTTGAGGCAAGTAGCAAGATGGGCGGGGACAATACAGGATGATGTTTTAACAAAATTTGGAGGAATAAAAAAAACAGTAAGCTGATTTGGAATTAAATCTTTTTACTGTTTTTATTTTTTTTAAAAAGTTTTTTTAATCTGCTTTTTCTTGTAAAGAAGAAAAAACAAAACTGACAGGATTAAAAAAATGCTAATATATTGTGATGTTGAAAAACCTGAAATAATCCCTCTATAACTATCATATCTAAAAAATTCTAAAATAAATCTTATTATTCCATAAAGCACAATATACAGTTCAAAAGCATGCTTTCCTTTAAATTTATTGATATAAATTAGTAAAAATACTGCTATTAGAAGAAGAGCTGCGGCTTCTGAAAGCTGTGTTGGGAATAACTGGATATTATTTGGGGCAAATAAGGAATGTGTATATGTTACTGAAAAATGACTTTTAAAAGGTTCTCCATAGCAGCAGCCGACTAGATAACATCCTATTCGTCCGAAAAAATGCAATGTTGGAATTACTGGAGTACAATAACGTAAATATGTTTTTATATTTATTTTAAACATTTTTTTTGAAATAAAAATACCTATTATTGCTCCAATTAAGCCGCCATAAAACACAAATCCTCCTGCCATAATTTCATTTAAATATTTTAACTCAGTCAGTCTTTTAAAATTGATATATTTCCAGGAAACTACAAAAAATAACAATTTTGAACCTATAATTGCAAAAAGTCCGCTAGTTGCTGCTATTAGTGTAAAGTCATCCATACTTAAATTATATTTTTTAACTTGAAAATAAGCAACCCAAAAGGCAGCAAATAAACCCAAAACTATCATAAGTCCATAATATGGAATCAAAAAATTTCCAATGGAAATTCCTAAATTAACATGTTCGTGTATCATCTTTATCCTTTCAAAGTTTATTTTCTATAAAAAAATGGAGAAAGCCTCCATTTTTAAATGATTATTGAACTGCACTACCAGCGGCAGCCAATCCTCCTAATACTAAAGCACAGGCAATCCAAATAATAAGTCCTAATACAAGAGCTATTATCGAACAAACTAATCCTCCAGTTGCCATACTTTTTTGAGTTTCATCTTTTCTACCTAAAATACCTAGTATTATACCAACTATGGCTGGGATAATTCCAGTTATTCCACCTACGAAAATAGAAAGGATTAATGAAATAATTCCTATAACTAATGATGCGATTCCCATAATTTTCCTCCTACATCTTTTTTATCATTTATTAATATTATCTCAAAAAAAACTAAAAAAGTAAAATATAAAATATATATTAACATTCATATAAATATATATATTACTAATGATTAAAACTAGGAAAAGCCTTATTATTTAGAAAATAGGATATTGTTATTATAATGTTAAAGATTGTAATACTTTAAAATTGTCAAACGAAAATTTTCTATTTTTTGAATGAAGTAAATGTGATATAATGAGAATATAAAGAGAAACTTGAGAAGAAAATTTTAAAAGGAAAAGAGGAATGAGAAAATGTATGATACATTAAAAGATAGATTTTTGAGATATGTAAAATTTGAGACTAGATCGGATGAGAAAAGTGAGACTATTCCGTCGACACCGACACAACTTGAGTTTGCGAAGATTCTTGCGAAGGAATTGGAAGAGATTGGGATGGAAAACGTTTATGTGAATGATGCTTGTTTTGTGAATGCGACATTGCCTGGGAATGTTGATAAAGATGTGCCTGTGATTGGATTTATTGCGCATATGGATACTGCAGATTTTAATGCGACTAATGTTAATCCGAAAATTGTGGAAAATTATGATGGGAAAGATATCGTGTTGAATGAGGCGAAAGATATTGTGTTGTCAGTTGAGGAGTTTCCTAATTTGAAAAATTATGTGGGGAAAACGGTGATTACTACTGACGGGACTACGCTTTTGGGAGCTGACGATAAAGCTGGAATTGTGGAAATTGTTGAAGCGATGAAGTATTTGATTGAGCATCCAGAAATTAAGCATGGGACTGTGAAAGTGGCATTTGGTCCTGATGAGGAAATTGGTCGTGGTGCAGATAATTTTAATGTGGAAGAATTTGGTGCTGATTTTGCGTATACGATGGATGGAGGACCTGTTGGAGAGCTTGAATATGAGAGTTTTAATGCAGCAGGAGCAGTTTTCAAGATAAAAGGTAAGAGCGTACATCCTGGAACAGCAAAGGGAAAATTAATAAATGCAAGTTTGATTGCAGCAGAGATTGTGAATAGTTTTCCAGCTGATGAAGTGCCTGAAAAAACAGAAGGATATGAAGGTTTCTATTTCCTTGATAAAATTAATGCAAATTGTGAAGAAGCAGAATTATCGTATATTTTGAGAGATCATGATAGAGAAAAATTTGAAGCAAAGAAAAAATTTGCAGCAAATGTTGCGAAAAAAATTAATGAAAAATATGGAAAAGAATTGGTAAGTGTTGAGATAAAAGACCAATATTACAACATGGGTGAAATAATCAAAGACCATATGAATGTAGTGGAGATTGCTAAAAAAGCAATGGAAAATTTGGGAATAAAACCAGTAATTGAGCCAATTCGTGGTGGAACAGACGGTTCTAAAATTTCTTTTATGGGACTTCCTACACCAAATATTTTTGCAGGTGGAGAAAATTTTCATGGAAAATATGAATTTGTTGCACTTGAAAGTATGATTTTGGCAACTGATGTGATTGTGGAAATTGTGAAGTTGAATGGAAAAGGGAAATAATAAATGAGGAAAGCGCTAGTAAAAACGTATATATATGAATTAATTTTTTTGTGTATTTATTTAATAGTTATGAATAAACTTTTGGAAATTTTTGAAGAAAAATTTATTTTAGGAGTTTTTATAATTTTAATAATAAACATAGTGGTGTTTTTTTATTTGATAATTTATTTGATAATTTATTTGAGATCGCAATATTATGTGTATAAATTGAATCTTTCAAAAAGTATTATGATGGAGAAAAAACTATATAAGATGAAAAAAATTAATATTATGAAAGATATTCATAGAATTAATTTGTCAGCCTATTACTGGTTATTAAATAAAGAGGAAGAAGCATTGAGGTATTTGAATGAAGTGAGAATAAGCAGGTTTACATTGCCAATAGTGAGATATTGTTATTATATGAATTTAGCAGAATATAAATATTACAACGGAAAAAAAGAAGAAGCTAGAAAAATACTTGATGAGAATATTAAGAAAGAATCTAACAAAAACTTATTAGAAATTTTTTTAGATTATGAAGATAATCCTGAACAAAAGGTTGTTGAACTTGAAAAAATATTACCAAAACAGAAAAATAGATTGTATAAAATGCAAGTGGAGAATGCTTTAGCAATAACATACGAAGAAATTGGAGATTTTGAAAAAGCAATGGAATTTTATAAGGAAGTGGCTGAAAAGGAAAGTGAAATTTATTTTATTAAAGTTGCGAAAGAAAAGGTTTTGGAGTTAAGTTTAAAGAATAAAAAAATATGATGGGAAAGGATATGAGATGAAATGTTTGATTTAGCAGGTGAAGTTGCTCTTGTTACAGGAGGAGCAAAAGGAATTGGAAAAGGAATTGCGAAAGCGTTGAAACAGGCTAGGGCAAAGGTTATTATTGGGGATATTGATAAAAAAAATGGGAAGATGACAGCAAATGAGCTGGATGGGGATTTTTGTTATCTTGATGTTACAGATAAAGATCAAGTGCAGTATGTTGTTCAAAGTATTTGTGAAAAATATGGGAAATTGAGTATTCTTTGCTCAAATGCCGGGATTTTTCCGCAAGTGGCTATTGAAGATATGACAGAGGAAGACTGGGACAAGGTTCAGAATGTAAATGCGAAAGGAACTTTTTTGGTGGCACAGGCAGCATTGAAATATATGAAAAAGCAAAGTTACGGAAGAGTGATACTTACTTCTTCAATCACAGGCGCTATTACAGGATATTCAGGATGGGCGCACTATGGAGCAAGTAAATCGGCTCAGCTGGGATTTATGAGAACCGCTGCTTTGGAATATGCAAAATATGGAATTACAGTTAATGCAATTCAGCCTGGAAATGTCTTGACAGATGGACTGATGCAGGCTGGAGAGAAATATATCAAGAAAATGAAAGAGATGATACCGCTTTATACTTTAGGAAAGCCTGAAGATATTGGATATACAGCTGTTTTTCTGGCAAGCCGTGAAGCTGGATTTATTACAGGGCAGACAATAGTTGTAGATGGCGGTCAAGTTTTGCCTGAAATGCCAAATTTATAACGGGATATTATTTAAATGAATTTGAGTATATTTAAAATGAGAAATTAATTGCAAAAAAATCTTTCTAGAAAAGTATTGAAATTATAGTATATTTTGTGATAAAATAATATAATTAAAAAAATTGATATGAAGTAGTTTAATTAGGGAAATCTTGGAAAATAGGAAAAAATAAACAAAATTTAAAAATAATAGAATTAGGAGGAATTTTAAAATGAGTCAAAAAGATAAAGTTGTAATTTCTGAAGGATTGACTTTTGATGATGTGTTGCTAATTCCGCAAGCATCTAGTGTTGTGCCGCATGAAGTATCGTTAAAAACTAATTTAACTAAGAATCTGGTGTTAAATATTCCGATTTTGAGTGCTGCGATGGATACGGTTACAGAATCAAAACTTGCGATTGCGCTTGCAAGAGAAGGTGGAATCGGGTTTATTCATAAGAATATGACTATTGAAAGACAGGCTGATGAAGTATCGAAGGTAAAAAGATATGAAAGCGGAATGATTACAAATCCGATTACATTGAAGGAAGACGCTATTTTAAAGGATGCTCATGATCTAATGAAAAATTATAAGGTTTCTGGATTGCCTGTGGTCGATGATGAAGGTAATTTAAAGGGAATTATTACGAATCGTGACTTGAAATATAGAGAAGATTTGTCATTAAAAGTTGTGGATATTATGACAAAGGATAATTTGGTAACTGCGCCTGTTGGAACGACTCTTGAAGGGGCAAAATCTATTCTTTTGGAAAATAGAATTGAAAAATTGCCGATTGTGGAAGGCACTAAATTAAAAGGTCTGATTACAATTAAAGATATTGACAATGTTATTAATTACCCTAATGCTGCTAAGGATAAGGAAGGAAGACTTAGAGTTGGAGCAGGAGTTGGAATTGGAACTGATACTTTGAGAAGAGTAACTGCACTGGTTGAAGCTGGAGTTGACATTATTGCAATTGATTCAGCTCATGGACATTCAATTGGAGTTATTAATAAAATAAAGGAAATCAGGGCAGCTTTTCCTGATTTGGACATTATTGGTGGAAATATTGTAACTCCAGAAGCTGCGCTTGACTTGATTGAAGCTGGGGTAAATGCAGTAAAAGTCGGAGTTGGGCCTGGATCTATCTGTACAACAAGAGTTATATCAGGAGTTGGAGTACCACAAATAACAGCTGTTATGAATATTGCAGAAGTTTGTAAGGATAAAGGAATTGGAGTTATTGCTGACGGTGGAATCAAATTGTCTGGAGATGTTGTAAAAGCGATTGCGGCTGGAGCAGACTGTGTAATGCTTGGAGGAATGCTTGCAGGAACTGATGAGGCGCCTGGAGAAGAAATTCTTTATAACGGTAGAAAATTTAAAACTTATGCTGGAATGGGATCACTTGCGGCAATGAAGAGAGGAAGCAGCGACAGATATTTTCAGCTTGAAGCAGCAACTGAAAAATTAGTTCCAGAAGGAATTGAATCAATGGTTCCACATAAAGGTGCATTAAAGGACACAGTTTATCAAATTTGCGGTGGACTTCGTTCTGGAATGGGATATTGCGGAACACCTACAATTAAAGAATTGAAAGAAAATGGAAAATTTGTAAAAATAACAGGAGCCGGACTTAAGGAAAGCCACCCGCACGATGTTATAATTACGAAGGAAGCACCTAATTATAATAATTCAAATAATTAATAATTTAAAATATAGCAAGAAGTTTTTTTCAGGAACAGCTTGCTTTTAGAATATTATACAGCAAGGGGCTTTGACACCTTGTTAAAAAATAATGGAAAATATGTTGAAAAGCAAAGGAAAAATAAGAAGATGAAAAAAGTAAAGAAATTAGCACTTTTATCTATATTGGTGTTGGGAATAAGTAGTTTATCTTATTCTTATGAGGATTACTATCAAAAGGTTTATACTGTGAAAGTTTCCAAAGAGGACTTGTTTAAAGCTGTAAATGCCACTAAAAATCAGCAGAAAAAATTGTCAAAAATCTTTGATGAATATCAGAAAAAAGCTGAGGGAGTGGAAAAAAATCTGGTGCAGTTTGATGTGAAAAAGGATAAAATTGGGAAAATCGAAGAGGATAGATATAGAGCGATTGCGAGAGTTTTGTCTAATGAGCAGCTGGAAGCCTACAATTCTTATATAAATTCCCAAAAGGAAATGTTTAATGAGAAAAATGACAAGGTTAAAAATCTTGTTGACAGCCTTGATTTGACAAATGTTCAAAAATCACGTATTTTAAAATATGAAAGAGATTTTAAACGGGAAGTTGGCAAATTAAGGGATCAAAGATTGACAGAGAATGAATTTGTGGCGAAATATAATGAATTGAGACAGCAAAGAAATGAAAAAATGAAAACTGTTTTGCTGGATGATCAGGTGAAATTGATAGAAAATTTTTAAAGTATTGACAAAAGTGATAAAAAAATGGTAAAATACGATGATTATTAAATATAAATCACACTTTGTATTATTTAGAGATAGGGTGTTGCAATTTTTCAGAATATTTAAAAATTAGAAAAATTTGAATAAAAAAGCGAAAATTACAATCTGTCTTTTGAAGAGAAGTGGGAGAAAAACCAAAAAAATTAGGAGGAAAAACGTAATGGCAGTTATTACAATGAAACAATTATTAGAAGTGGGAGCACATTTTGGACATCAGGCAAAAAGATGGAATCCTAAAATGAAACCATATATCTTTACAGAAAGAAACGGAATCCATATTTTGGATTTACACCAAACTTTAGGAGCAACTGAAGCGGCTTATGAATTTGTTAGACAAATTTCTGAAGAAGGTGGAAAAGTATTATTCGTTGGAACTAAAAAACAAGCTCAAGAAGCCATTAAAGAAGAAGCAGAAAGAGCTGGAGGATTTTATGTAAACCACAGATGGCTAGGTGGATTATTAACTAACTTGGAAACTATCAAAAAAAGAGTAAAAAGATTAAAAGAATTAGAAGAAATGGATGCTGACGGAACTTTAGACACAGCTTACACTAAAAAAGAAGCTGGGTTATTAAGAAAAGAAATGGCAAAACTTTCTAAAAATATCGGTGGAATTAAAGAAATGAACACTTTACCAGCTGCATTATTCGTAGTTGACATCAAAAAAGAATTCTTGGCATTGGAAGAAGCTAAAAAATTAGGAATTCCTGTAATCGCATTAATCGATACAAATGTAGATCCTGATTTAGTAACTTACAAAATTCCTGCAAATGATGATGCTATAAGATCAGTAAAATTATTTGCGCAAGTTATTGCAAATGCTGCAATTGAAGGAAATGGTGGAATTGAAAATGTTGCTGAAGGAGCAGAAGTGGAAGTTCCTGCAATCGAAGAAATCGTTGAAGAAACAGTAGAAGAAGTTGTTGAAGAAACTCCAGAAGCATAATCTAAAAATATAATCAAGAAAATCAAATAAAAATGATAGGGGAATAAAGCCATTCCCCTGTTGTTGCAAAAATAGTAATTTTAAATTATTCAAAAAATAACCTCGTGTTTCTATGGTCAAAATAAAAATAAAAAGGAATGGTGAGAAATTATGAAAAAAGTTTTAGCGGGATTATTTTTAATAGCGAGTTTAAGTGTCTTAGCTATAAATAAAGGGAAGTCTCCGATGGAGCATGATATAGATTATGTATGGTATCATTATGAATTGAATTCCAAGTATGAAAAGTTATTTTCAAAGGGAAAAAAGGAATTTAAGGATAAATGGGAGCAAAACAGAAATAATAAAAAAAATTTGATTACACTATTGAAAAAATATACTGAAAAATATCCGAATGATGCCTATGCTTACGAAGCTTTGGGTACGGCATATATGTCGGATAATTTTAAGGAAGCAGAAGCAAATTTTTTAAAGGCTATAAATCTGGGGGATGATGACACAGCAAAATATTCTTTAGCACTTTTATTAAGTGTGTTAGAACACTCGTGGCTTTAGCCATGAGATGAATAACACCAACATTGAAAATGTTGCTTTAAAATTTGCAATATTAATAATTTTGAGTGTAATATATTTGAGTTTAAAATATAATATATAGATAAAAAGTAGCAGTGTAGACATAATGTCTTATCTAGTAGCGGCTATTGTGGACTAGCCAAAAAGAATAAGGATTTTAAAATCAAACTTCTTAGAAGATAACTTACTTTTTCAGTTATCTTATGAAGCTTTCGACTTTTAGTCGTGAGTAGTTCACATGGTAATAAAGGCGAAAAGGACAAGGATAAGGAAAATTTAGATAATCTAATGTTTTTAAGTAATGCATATATTGCTCAAAAAAAATATGCAGAATTAGAAAAATTATTTTTACCACTTGCTCAAAAAGGAATGATGCAGGCACAATACCTTTTAGCACTTGGATATTATCATGCTGGAAATCCTAAGGAAGCAGAAAGATGGGCTAAAAAGGTATTAGAGACAGCTAAAAAAGATAATGATGCTGATAATATTAAAATAGTAAATCATTTATTGGATGAAATAAAAAATAAATAAAAATAGTAGGAGGGAAATAAAGTGGCAATTACAACAGCACTTATTAAAGAATTAAGAGAAAGAACAGGAGCAGGAATGCTTGACTGTAAAAAGGCTTTACAAGAAAACGGTGGAGATATTGAAAAAGCAATTGACTGGCTAAGAGAAAAAGGGATTGCTAAAGCGGCTAAAAAATCTGGAAGAGTTGCAGCAGAAGGATTGGTATTTGCAGCAGTTTCTGAAGATAGAAAAAAAGGTGCTATCTTGGAATTTAACTCTGAAACAGACTTCGTTGCTAAAAATGATGAATTTAAATCATTTGGGGAAAAATTGGTAGATTTGACTTTAAATCATGACTTGACAAGTGAAGATGAATTGAAAGCAATTGAATTTGAAGGAAAAACAGTTGAAACTCACTTAACTGAATTAATTGCTAAAATTGGTGAAAATATGAATATCAGAAGATTAAAAGTAATTTCTACTGATGGATTCATTGAAACTTATATTCACTTGGGTGGAAAAATTGGTGTATTATTAGATGTTAATGGAGAAGCTACTCCTGAAAATATTGAAAAAGCAAGAGGTGTTGCAATGCACATTGCTGCAATGGATCCAAAATACTTGGATAAATCAGAAGTTACAGCTGATGATTTAGAAAGAGAAAAAGAAATTGCAAGACATCAATTAACTGCAGAAGGAAAACCTGCTAATATTATTGAAAAAATATTAGAAGGAAAAATGAGAAAATTCTACGAAGAAAACTGTTTAGTACAACAAAAATATGTTAGAGATGACAGCGTTACTATCGGAAAATTTATTGCCCCTAGCACAATAAATTCATTTGACAGATTTAAAGTTGGAGAAGGAATCGAAAAAGAAGAAGTAGATTTCGCTGCTGAAGTAGCTGCACAAATTTCTGGAAATTAATTTTTACTATAAGGGGAATTAAATCCCCTTATTTTTTCGCAAATTTTTAAATAATTATTTTTATCAAATAGTTGACTAGTTATGAAGTTTTTTGCAAGGGACTAAGACTCTTTGTTAGAAAATAATATAACAGGACTGCTATTTTTAATGGGATTTAGTATAAAAATATTATTTAAAATAATAAAATTTATGGAGGCTCCTAAATGTTTAAATATAAAAGAATATTATTAAAATTAAGTGGAGAAGCACTTGCAGGGGATAAGGAATTTGGATTTTCAAATGAAGTGCTTGAAAGTTTTGCAAAACAAATAAAGGATGTTCATGAAAAAGGTGTACAAATTGCTATTGTTATTGGCGGTGGAAATATTTTTCGTGGAATAAGCGGGATGGAAAAAGGGTTCGACAGAGTTACTGGCGACACAATGGGAATGCTTGCAACTGTTATGAATGGGCTGGCATTACAAAATTCAATCGAAAGTCTGGGAGTTCCGACACGTGTGATGACTGCGCTTCAAATGCCGCAAGTGGCAGAACTTTACATAAGACGTAAAGCTATAAGACATTTGGAAAAGGGAAGAGTTGTTATTTTTGCAGGTGGAACAAGTAATCCTTACTTTACAACAGATTCTTCGGGAGCTTTAAGAGCTGTGGAAATTCAAGCGGATGTGCTTGCAAAAGGTACAAAAGTTGATGGAATTTACGATAAGGATCCGATGAAATTTAGTGATGCTGTTAGATATGACACTGTAACTTTTGATGAAGCAATTTCAAAAAATTTAGGAGTGATGGATACAGCGGCACTTTCACTATGCCGGGAAAACCAAATGCCAATTGTAGTATTTAACGCTTTGGAAGAAGGAAATATACTAAAAATGGCTCAAGGTGAAGATATAGGAACAACTGTAAAAAAATAAAAAATATTAGGTAAAAAATTGAAAAAATAAAAATAAAAAGGTGGTAAGAATGTTAGACGCAATTTTAAAAGAAGCTGAAGAAAAAATGGCAAAATCTGTGGAAAATACAAAAGAAAAATTTTCACACGTAAGAGCAGGACGTGCGAGCGTTTCTATGCTTGACGGAGTAACTGTGGAAGCTTATGGTTCGCCAACTCCGCTTAACCAAGTTGGAACAGTTTCAGCTCCAGAAGCTAGATTATTAGTAATTGATCCTTGGGATAAATCGTTAATTCCAGTGATTGAAAAAACAATTTTACAGGCAAACTTAGGATTTAATCCTTCAAATGATGGAAAAGTTATTAGACTTCTTGTGCCAGAACTTACAGAAGACCGTAGAAAAGAATATGTAAAAATGGTAAAAAAAGAAGCTGAAGAAGGAAAAGTTGCAATTAGAAACGTAAGAAAAGACGTAAACAACAAATTAAGAAAACTTGAAAAAGACAGTGAAATTACAGAAGATGAATTGAAATCAAATGAAGAAAAAGTTCAAAAAACAACAGATAAATTTATCGCACAAGTTGATGATGCCTTGAATAAAAAGGAAAAAGAATTATTGACAGTTTAGTCTTGAATAGAATTAAAATATATTTTGTTATTGTAAAAAAAATTAAGCTAGATTTCTCTAGCTTTTTTATTTGGATATTTATTTTAAATTCTATATTCACAGTAAAACTGCCTTAAAACTAAATTCAAAAACTATGACTACTTTATTCAGCTCTTAAATTTACATAGTTTTTAATAGTTTAATTTTAAATAGTTTTGGTTATAAATAACAAGTCAAAAATTTTTGCTGCTAAATTATAAAGAAAAATTTATTTAGTAACTTGCCATTTATTGTCGCTTCCTTTGGCAAATTTAACAGTAGATGTTGCTAAATTGATTTTTTTTGTATTTTTTAAATAATTATATTGAAGTTTTATATATTTTTCAATGTCAACTTCAACTTCATCTTTTCCGCTGTCGACTTTTGCATATTGGCTTGCATTATCTCCTAAATATTTATCTAGTGCCTTTTCATCGTATCCTTTAATCAAAAATACAACTTCGCCATCATTTCCATTTTCATTTACTTTATAAACTGATACTTCAAATTGTTCAATAAGCATTGTATTTGAATCTTCCCATTGTTTTTTTAATGTTGGGTCATTTATTTTTGCAACATATTTGTCAACATCTGGGTTAATTGATTTTAACATTTCACGTGAACCGTAATTTGAAATTTCTTGTAGAGCTTTTGCGTAATCTTTTGCTGCAGTATCTAATGAATCATATTTTTTGATTTCTGTGGCTTCTTTTGCGGTTGGAGCGGCATTCGCAATAGCAGGAACTGCTGTTAATTGTCCCAATACCATTAATCCCATTAATATTTTTCTTGCTTTTGTAAATTTTATCATCTTTTTCCTCCAAAATTTTTTTAATATATTATACAAGATATTATTTTTATTGTTATTAAAGTTTTCATTGAATAATCTATTATTTTTTTAATTATTTTTATGAATATATGTTATTCCTATACTTTCTATATTTTTTATTTTTAAAAATGCAAAGGGGAACAGTCGCCATCCCCTTTGCAAACCCCGCTTGTCTAAGCATTTTTTGAAAATGAAAATTAAACTCGCTTCGCTCAAACAGAAATTTTCATTTCCAAAAAATCACGACATTTTTAATTTCCAATAATGATTATTTTAATCAAAAAAATAATTTTAAATTATTGTTCTTCCAAGTCATCAGTAAATTTAAATCCTTGATCTTCTAAATCCTGTTTTGACTTGTTGTAGAAGTTTTCGTAGATTCTTACTAGCATTTCTTTGTATGATGGCAGTTGTGGGGTGTTGTTTTCTTCACGCCATTTTATGGTGTCTTTTTCGTGGAATTCTACGCCTTCTTCTACTTTTTGGGCATTGTAAGTGTCTTCAAATACGAATGTATCTAGTGGGACTCTTGGTTTTACTCTTGTCAGGTTTCTTTCGGCTGGGACTCCGATTGTTGTTCCTATAATTGGGAAGACGTATTTTGGAAGTCCTAGCATTTTTATGAATTCTTTTGTTTCTTTTCTAATTGCTCCTATTACAGTGCTTCCGTAACCAAGGGCAAAAGCTGCAGTTTGCAGGGCATTTACCATAATTCCGGCATCTACTGCTCCAACTAGGATTCCATCGGCTGATTTTGGAGCGATGTTTCTTTTTCCAAGTGAATTTGAAGCATAAACTCCACGGTGGAAGTCGATTAGTACAAAAATAAATGCTTCAGCTTGGGCGATATGTTTTTGTCCGCCACATAATTCTGCGATTTTTGCTAATTTTTCCTTATCTCTTATGACAATTAATGAAGTTTGCTGACCATTAATTGAATTCGCAGCTCTTTGGGCAGTTTCAAGAATTGTCTGAAGATCTTCTTCCTTTAATTTTTCGCCTGTAAATTCTCTTACAGAACGTCTATTTTGTAATTGTTTTATTAATTCGTTCATTAAAACCACTTCCTTTTTAAATTTTACTAGTTAATGGTATCATATTATATTTCTATTGTCAAACAGTTTAAAATCCTATTTTTTTATTGTATCCTAAAACTTTTTACAAAATAGTGAAAAATAAAAATATATTGACTTTTTTATGACAGCAAGTTAAAATATTAACGAGGTGAAAATATGGAAAAAAATTTTATAAAAATAAGCGAATATGCTGAAAGAATGTCGCTTCACATCAGGACAGTTTACAGATATTTTCATTCAGGAAAAATTGAAGGATTTCAAGATGAGGAAACCAAAACAATTTTTATAAAAAATCCTTTTTCTGAAAAAAATCTGTTTGAAAATTCTAACGAAAAACGTGCCGTTTTATATGCCAGAGTTTCATCAAGTGAAAACAGAGCAAATCTTGAAACACAGATGGAAAGATTGAAAAATTATGCAAATGCAAAAGGATATAAAATAATAAGTGAAGTTAAAGAGGTAGGAAGCGGACTGAACGATAAACGAAAGAAACTTAATTCAATTTTAGAAAATAGAGAAAATTATGATTTTATTATTGTGGAACATAAGGACAGATTAACAAGGTTTGGTTTCAATTATCTTGAAGCATTTATGAAATCACATAAAAAAGAAATTGAAGTGATAAACGATATTTCAAATAACAAGGAAGACTTGATACAGGATTTCATTTCAATTATAACTTCATTCTGTGCCAGAATTTATGGACAGAGAAGAAGCAGACGTAAAACAGAAAAGATAATAAAGGAACTTGAAAAAACTAAAGAATAGGAAAGAGGTGAAAGAATTGAAAATAAAAAGGACTGGAAGATTTAAAGTGAAACCTTCACATCCTGACTATGAAATGATAAAGCTTCACACAATTGAGGCAAAAGAAATATACAACTATGCTAACTATATAATAAGACAGCTATTTTTTAAGAAATCAGGGAAAGAAAATTTTTCCTTGGATTTTATCAATGAATATCCCGAACTTGCTGAAGATTTTAACATCTATATATCAGAAAAACTACAGTTCACTTCAACTTTTTACAGAATTATATGTAAATTTTCAAGAATTAAGAAATATTCAATTAATTCAAAGATGGTACAGAATATAGTTGATATTCTTAAAAGAGACTGGAAATCATATTGGAAACTTTTAAAATTAAAACTGGAAAGTAAATACACCAAGAATATAAATATTCCCAGATATAAGAAAAAATATTCAGCAGTTGAATATAATCCTCAAGTTATTTCTAAGAACAAATTGAAAAATAGATATATTGGGACTTCAAAAATGAATAAAGGATTTAAAATCCCGAAATTCTATAAGGGATACAATTTTAAAAGTTCAAGGGTTATATGGAAAAATGGTTTTCTTTATATGGAAACTGTTTACGAAAAGGAAGTTCCTGAAAAAAGAAAAATCAAAAAGGTTGCAGCGGTAGATTTAGGAGGAAAAATATTAATGTCTATAGCTTACAATTTCAACAGGAGAGGAATTTCTATTTCAGCTAATATGCTTAGAAGCCTCAACCATTACTACAACAAGATGATTGGAATTATGACTTCGCTGCTTCCTAAAGGGATAAGAATATCAAAAGCAATTCAGAACCTGTGGAGAAAAAGAGATGAGCAGGTAAGAAATCTCCTGGGATATTATGCCAATAAGCTTATTAAAGAATTCAAATTGATTGGAATTGACAAATTTATAATAGGAAAGAATAAGGAACAGAAACAGGAAATAGACCTTCATTCCAAACTAGAAAATAGGAATTTTTGCATGATCCCTTTCAATAAACTGGTTGAAATATTAAAATACAAATGTGAGGAAAACGGCATTGAATGTATGGAACAGGAAGAAAGTTATACATCAAAGGCAAGTTTTCTCAATAATGATTTTATGCCAGTTTATGGAGAAAAAAACAAGGATTATGAATTTTCAGGCTGGAGAAACGGAAGAACATATAAGATTAAAGGAAAAAATCAAAAAATCCATGCCGATTATAATGGAGCTTTAAACATTATGAGAAAAGCAGGGCATGAATTAATAGAGAAAGTTTGTTTTTTTTATACTGATTGGATTTTCCCTGCCGGGAAATTCAAGGTAAGAAATCTTAATTATATTTAAAATCAAGTTAAAGTAAACAATGAAAACTTTAATGTCTTGGCTGCGTAGTACAGCCTGCGTGAATAAAATCCGCAAACTTAATTATTCTCATATTTATACAATGATTTTGATACTATAATTTACAAATAAATGATAAATTTTCTATGAACTAAAAAAAAATAAAAAATTGAAAGAGAAAAAAATGCTGGAAAATAAAATAATAACTAATAAAACTTGCGGAAAGCTCTATATCGCCGGAGAATATTCAATTTTGACGGTTGGGCAGAGTGCGATTATAAAAAATGTAAATATATTTATGGAATCAAGAATAAGTTTTTCAGATACGGATGAATATACGGTTTTTTCAGATATGTTTGACTATAAATTGACTCTTGAAAAAGATGCTTTTAATAATGAAAATATTTTGCAAAATTTTGATAAAAATTATTTGCTTATTTGTGAAGCAATATCTGTTATGAGTGAATATTTAAAGTTAAAAAATTTGGAAATCAAGCCTTTTGAGCTGGAAATTACTGGAAAAATGGAAAGAGATGGGAAAAAATTTGGAATTGGCTCAAGCGGAAGTGTTGTAATTTTGACAATAAAATCCATTTTGAGTTTATATAACTTGGAAGTTTCTAAGGAAATGCTTTTTAAATTGTCTTCTTATGTCTTGCTAAAACGTGGAGATAATGGCTCTATGGGCGATATTGCCTGCATTTCTTATGAAAATCTGATTTTTTACAGATCTTTTGACAGAAAGAGAATTAGAGAATTAATAGAAAAGGAAACTTTGGAAAATATATTAGAAACTAATTGGAATTATGAAATTTCTGAACTTTATTTTAATGAAAAAGAACTTAATCAAAAGGATAAAAATAGTTTAAGTTGTGAATTTTTGGCTGGATGGACAAAGGAGCCTGCTATTTCAAAGGATTTGATAAACATTGTGAAAAGTTCTATTTGTGAAAGTGAAAACTTTTTGAAAGATGTGGAAGAAGTTGCGAAAAAACTTAGAGAAGCTATAAAAAATAGGGATAAGTTGGCAATTAAAGAATGTATTGATGAAAATGGGAAATTGCTTGAAAATTTAGATGAAAATATTTATAGCAAGAAATTAAAAGAGCTGGTAAGTGCGACACAAGGTTTGGATATTTGTGCCAAAAGCAGTGGAGCGGGAGGAGGAGATTGCGGGATTGCATTTTCTTTTGATGAAAGGGATACTAATATAGTTGTGGAAAAATGGAAAAAACTTGGGATTGAGTTGCTGTATTCTGAAAAATTATAAATAAATAATAGATGTATAGTAAAAGTAATAAAGATTAAATATCAGCACAAAGGGTGAAAATCCCTTGTCAAGGAGTGGAAAAACAGGAAAATTAGTTACAAGAAATATAGTGTTTGCTGGGTTTTATACTTTTATAAATGATTAAAATAAATAAAAAGAGGAGAAAAAATTGAAAAATAGGAAAGATGAGCATATTAGGTATGCGTTGGAGCATAGGAGTGAATATAATAGTTTCGATGAGGTTGAGCTTATTCATTGTTCTATTCCAAAATATAATCTTGAAGAAATTGAGCTGAAAACTCAGTTTGCAGGGTGTGAATTTGAAGTGCCGTTTTTTATTAATGCAATTACGGGGGGGAGTGAGAATGCGAAAAAGATTAATCAGAAGCTGGCGAGAGTTGCGAGTGAATGTGGGTTGTTATTCGTAACTGGATCTTATAGTGCGGCTTTGAAAAATGTTGGGGATGATTCGTTTAAAATTGTGAAAAGGGAAAATCCTGGATTGAAACTTGCTACGAATATTGGGATTGATAAGGATTATACGGCTGGGATTAAGGCTGTTGAGGCTTTGGATCCGCTGTTTTTACAAGTTCATGTTAATCTTATGCAGGAACTCATTATGTCGGAAGGAAGCAGGAAT
Organism: Leptotrichia sp. oral taxon 417; assembly: GCF_013394865.1. Classification (NCBI taxonomy): domain Bacteria; kingdom Fusobacteriati; phylum Fusobacteriota; class Fusobacteriia; order Fusobacteriales; family Leptotrichiaceae; genus Leptotrichia; species Leptotrichia sp. oral taxon 417. The sequence continues at coordinate 651,210 of NZ_JABXYV010000001.1, forward strand.
TTTAGGGAATGGGAGAATAATTTGAGAGAATTTGCGAGAAATATTGAAGTTCCGATTGTTTTGAAGGAAGTTGGGTTTGGAATGACTGAGAATACGGTGAAAAAGGGGATTGAACTTGGAATAAAGACTTTTGATATTAGTGGTCGTGGGGGAACCAGCTTTGCATTTATTGAAAATATGAGACGGGAAAATGGGCTTCATTATTTGGATAATTGGGGGCAGACTACGGTTTCCTGCCTTTTGAATCTGAAAGATTATGTGGATAAAGTGGAAATTATTGCAAGTGGAGGAGTTAGAAATCCGTTAGATATTGTAAAATCATTAGTTTTGGGGGCAAGAGCAGTAGGAATTTCAAAGATAATTTTAGAATTGGCTGTGAAGCATGAGGTTGAGAAAGTGATTGAAATTTTAGAGAGCTGGAAGAATGAGTGCAGGATGATAATGTGTGCTTTGAATGCTCGGAATATTAGGGAATTACGGAATGTTAAATATGTTTTGTATGGGAAAACATTGGAATTTTTTATGCAGCAAAAAGAGGATTTTTTAAATTTCTAGATTTAAATTTTAGATAATTCTTGTGAATAAAAGTTAATTCATTTTTTTATATATTATTTTATTTTAAAAAGTGCAAGGGGGAACAGTCGCCATCCCCCTTGCATCCCCGGCTTGTCTAAGCATTTTTTTGAAATAAAAACGAAACTCGCTATGCTCAAACATCGTTTTTATTCCAAAAAAATCACGACATTTTTATTTAATTTACTAGTAAATTTTATCTAACGAACAAGTTAGTTTTATTATAACAAAAAAGACTAGAAAAATCTAGCCTAATTTGTCAACATTTTTTATGCTATACAATTAAGTTCCCCTTAGGGTTTTAAGGTGTTTTATTATACCATATTTTATGAAAATGTCAAATAAATTTTTTTATAGTTAGATTTATTATTGGAAAATGGAAGGAGAGTTGTTAGATGAAAAAAGAAGAAGTTGGGAAGAAGAAAATTATTGTTTATGATTTTGATAAAACGCTTTATGATGGGGAGACGGGGGTTAATTTTTCGGTGTTTTATTTGAAAAAGTATCCTGTTAGGTCGATTTTGTTTATGATGAAATATTCTAAGGATTTGATTTTTTATTTGCTGAAAATAATTGACTTGAGGGCTTTGAAAGAGAGATATTTTGAGTTTTTGGAGAGACATTCTAAGGAAGAGGTTGAGGAACTGGTGGCTGGGTTTTGGGAGACTAAGAGGCATAAAATTTATTCTTGGACAAGGGAGGAATTGGAAAAAAATAAGAAGGAGTGCGAGATGGTTATTGTGTCTTCGGCTAGCCCTTTGTTTTTGATTGAGAATTTTTTGCTGTCGCTTGGGTATGACAAGGTTTTTGGGACTAATTTTGTGAATGATGGAAAAGATGGCAGGGAAACTTTTGTTGCAAAAATTGATGGGGAGAATAATAAGGGGGAGGAGAAAGTTAAGAAGCTGGATGAATGGGCGAAGGAAAATGGGGTTGAATATGAAATTGTGAAGTTTTATTCGGATAGCTTGGCGGATGAGCCTTTGTATGATATTGCTTGTAAAAAGTATTGGATAAAGAAGGGGGTTAAGATTGAGGGGATGCCTAAAAGGAAGACTTTATTTGATAAGTTGTTTTGGAAGTAAATTTTTTGATTTTATATTTAAATTATTTTTGTGAATAAAAATTAATACTATTCTTTATATATTATTTTATTTTAAAAGTGCAAGGGGGAACAGTCGCCATCCCCCTTGCATCCCCGGCTTGTCTAAGCATTTTTTTGAAACAAAAACGAAACTCGCTACGCTCAAACATCGTTTTTATTCCAAAAAAATCACGACATTTTTATTTGATTATAAAAGTTAATTCTAACAAAAAAAGCTAGAAAAAACTAGCCTAATTTGTCAACATTTTTACAAATTTATAACATTAATACCCTTAGGGTTTTAAGGTGTTAAGGTGATTTTATTATATCATATTTTATGGAAATGTTAAATGAATTTTTAAAACAGGAGATCTTTTGATTTTGTGAAGTCGTGTTTTTTGGTTATTTTTGTGAATGGAAGTTAAAACTTTTCTTTATATATTATTTTATTTTAAAAGTGCAAGGGGGAACAGTCGCCATCCCCCTTGCATCCCTGGCTAGTCTACGACATTTTTACGTACTGGCAAAAAACTCGCTTACGCTCAGACAGTTTTGCCAGCACATAAAAATGCTCCGACAGTAAATTATAAAAAAAAGCCCCTAAGGGCAGAGGTAGAGGTGAAATTCGGTTTTGTCAGACTATTTAGTTATTCTATAAACGATGTATAGAACAATGATAAGTCTGATAAGATCCTCATTTGACACGGCTCTGAACCTCCTATCATAAATGTAATGAGTTGTTGAACTCGAAATTATTATAACAAAAAAAGCTAGAAAAATCCAGCTTAGTTTGTCAACATTTTTATATTTATGATAGTTACCCTTAGGGTTTTAAGGTAGTTTTATTATATCATATTTTATAGAAATGTCAAATGAATTTTTAAAACAGGAGATTTTGTGACTTTGTGAAGGAGTGTTTTTGGGTTATTTTTGTGAATAGAAGTTAAAACTTTTCTTTATATATTATTTTATTTTAAAAAGTGCAAGGGGGAACAGTCGCTATCCCCCTTACATCCCCGGCTTGTCTAAGCATTTTTTTGAAACAAAAACGAAACTCGCTACGCTCAAACATCGTTTTTATTCCAAAAAAATCACGACATTTTTATTTGATTATAAAAGTTAATTCTAACAAAAAAAGCTAGAAAAAACTAGCCTAATTTGTCAACATTTTTATAAATTTATAACATTAATACCCTTAGGGTTTTAAGGTGATTTTATTATATCATATTTTATGGAAATGTTAAATGAATTTTTAAAACAGGAGATTTTGTGACTTTGTGAAGGAATGTTTTTTGGCTATTTTTGTGAATAGAAGTTAAAACTTTTCTTTATATATTATTTTATTTTAAAAAGTACAAGGGGGAACAGTCGCCATCCCCCTTGCATCCCCGGCTAGTCTACGACATTTTTACGTACTGGCAAAAAACTCGCTTACGCTCAGACAGTTTTGCCAGCACATAAAAATGCTCCGACGGCAAATTATACTTATATTATTATAAAAAAAGCCCCTAAGGGCAGAGGTAGAGGTGAAATTCGGTTTTGCCAGACTATTTAGTTATTCTATAAACGATGTATAGAACAATGATAAGTCTGATAAGATCCTCATTTGACACGGCTCTAAACCTCCTGTTATAAATTTGTTGAGTTGTTGAACTCTGTTTTATTATAACAAAAAAAGCTAGAAAAAACTAGCTTAATTTGTCAACATTTTTTACAAATTTATAACATTAATACCCTTAGGGTTTTAAGGTAGTTTTATTATATCATATTTTATGGGAATGTCAAATAAAATTTTTTTGAATAATTGTAGATACAAAGATTATTAATAAAAATAAAAAATTTTTTAGAGGGGAATTTTTAGAAATATAAGGGAAATATAGGGAAAATATGGGGGATGTTAAAGGGAAAAATGATTAGGAAATTTTTAAAAAACGATTAAAAAGAGGGAGAAGTATTGAAAAAAACTTGACTTATCTTTTTTGATAGGGTATACTAAGAATATATCAATAGTCTTTTAAAAAGATATGGGTTTAATAATTTATAAATAGAAAAAAAGGTAAAGGTTGAGAGAAAATAAGTTTTGTAAAGTTGAGCTATTAAATCTGTTGTGTTTAATATTGATTTCATGCGTTGAATACGGAGTTCGGGCAGGTTTTGGGACGGAATTGGTATGGATAAGGGCTTGGACAGGAATTTATAAGGATCAGGAAAATAGATGGCTGGAAACTGGAAGCGGCTGACGGCTTTTGGTAGAGGAACTGGATATTTGGCTTGGTATCTTATTAGGATTTACTGTTTAAGGTTGGAGAATTTAGGGAAGTATAAGGAGATTTTCACTTTGAAATCACTATCAAATCACTAAATCCATCATTTTTGCTTTAATGGTGGGTTAATAATTATCACTACGAAAGTCCTCTATGGCCCCCCCTTAAGGACTCCCCCTCATCCGCCCCCATTCCCACCAGGATTTGCTGGACTTTGTTGAGGGTGTTTGAAAGGTTTTTTGAAAAATAAGGCTATTCTGATACTTTTTAGGCATCTTGAAGGATGTCTAAATTAAAAAATAGACGGCTGTGAAGGCTGGAAATCGTGAAAATTAAGAACCTAGGGCAAGAAATCTTGCTTTGTCGGCAAGGGGAAGCAACCTTTGTCAAGGTGACTAATTGGAACTTGGCTTTTATGGGCGGCTGTAAATTTACAAATTTTAGGAGGAAAAAATGAGTAATAATCTGCGACAGATTGCAAAGGACTTGCGATCGTTTGTAAAAAGATGTAAAGATGTACATTATTCTGACAGCCTGCTTATCTCTTTCTTGATAACAGGACTTTTAACAATTGCGCCAAAGCTTCATGCTGACGTGGCAAGCGAACAGCAGGAAATCACTGCACAGACTTATGACGCAATAACTGATCTGCGGCAATCATTCATGCGTGCAAGAAAAGAAAACGAAAAATCACTAAAAGGAGCCCAAAGCGAACTTGTTCAACTTTTGAAACAAGGGGATCAAGTAATAAAGAGCCCATGGGCATCATTCCAGTTCGGAACAGGATTTACCAACAACGACTGGGGAACAACTTATAGAGGTAGAGGTGGAAAATACCTTGAATACTATAGAAGAGACAATGACTTGACTAAATATGTGTTTGACAAGGATAAACATTTATATGGGGCAACTAACTTGAATATTCCAAGAAATCAGGAGCCTGATGCACTTACAATCAATCCGGCAAATATGCATGAACCTTATAAACCTTATGTGCCTGAAAGAATGAACAATGTCAGTATGATTGTGGGACCAACATTTAATCCTGATTTCAAAGCGCCTGAATCAGTAAAAACTTACTATTCGCCTGGAGAAGTAAAAGGAATAGCAAGATCAGCTAGCACAAGTATTGGCGATACTATAAATTACGTAGATGCCTCTATGAATAATTCTACAACTGCTTATGCCAATACTGGTGAAAGCAATACTTTAAACACTGGTGGAACTTTTGAAAGCAGTGGTACACAAGTTACTGTTCACAGTAATTATACAAACTGGTGGGGTAATGGTAGTTATCATATAGATGGTAACAGTATTGAAGGTGGAACTTTTGAAATTGGTAATTTAGGAAATCATAATCCTTGGAGTGCAGGAGGATGGGGTGGATATTATGACAGTAATAACGTTTGGCATTGGCATCCTTATTATTATTATTATGGTTACACTGATGGTGGATACAGTCATTTCTATAATAATCCTACTGTAAATGGTGTTTCAACATCTAGCGGAACAGATGATGCAACATTTTCTCATACTAGTCCAAGTAATATTCTTGTAAACTATACAGATGTTAATAGTGTGCGATATGCTGCTGCTTTAAAAAGAATGGCAGATAAAGGAGTTGACTATAATACTGCTTGGAGTTGGGCTGTAGCAAATGTTCAGTCATATGTTCCAAAATATACTGATGCTTCAGGAACACATCCTAGTAATTTAGGTCTAATTTATTATGAAACTACTTACGGAACTGGTGGGGCAGCGAATGCTGCAACTGCAACTTCTTATAATGGTAGTTATGTAGGTACTATAAATGATAATTATAGTACGTTCTCTAATAAAACTTATAGTGGTCACTCAGCACAAGTTTCTGTATTAGCTAGTGGAGATACAACAATAAAGAAAGCTAAATTTTTAGTTTATAGCAATGGTGGTGTTGGTAGTCCTTCCCCATATAAACATAATGGTATAGCAGTAACTAATGGAACTACTACATTAGGAGATGCTAATGGTATTGAATATGGAGCTTCAATTACACCTACTGATATTGGTATGGGAACAGTGGGAGGTAGTAATAATGGTAACTACATTTTTGTAAATGCACATGGAAATAATGGTGTTTATGTTAGTGGTAGTGGTAGTGGTAGTTTGAATTCAAATAACACATCTTTCTTTATTGATGGGGATGGTGGAACAACTAATTCGGTAACAAAATCTAATGGAATTTACCATGCAGGAACTGGAACAGTTGACAGTAGACGTGATTATTTCCTTGTTTCTAATGGAGATAAAGATTACCACATAAATGGTATCTATAATAATGCTGGTAATCTTAATGTAAAAGGATCTAAATTTGATGTAAAAGGTTCTAATATGGGTGCCAATGCTATTACGAATAATAATGGTATTTTAGCTGATGCAGGTACTATTAAGATTGGAAATGATGGTAGTGCTAGTGGAGATAGTGGAAAAATATCATTATTTAATATATCTGGAGATGGAAATAACGGTATTCAATTAAAAGGAACTTCAGATGCTACAATAGATGCAGATTTTAATGTAGGTGGTACTGGAAATAATGGAGTACTTGCTAATGCAAGTGGTGCTATTACTAAGATTGAAAATTCATCTTTTAATGTAGATGGAGGTTCAAGTAATGGTTTCTATATGAAAGATGGTAGTGCAACTTCATACGTTTCAGGTACAACTTTTGGTATAACAGGAACTAACAGTAATGGAGTATTTGTTCATGATGGTGAGACTCTTAATAGAATAGAAAATTCTGACTTTACTGTAGGAGGTTCTGCAATTGGATTATTAGTCGGTAATAGTAACGGTACTACTGGTGCTACAGTAAGTACTATTAGCGGAAGTACGTTTGATGTAAAAGCTACTAATGGAAACAATAATGGTACCGATCATCGTGGAACTGGAATTTACTTGAAGAATGGGTCTATTGGCTCTATGACGAGCACTACTATTACTGGAAACGGTAATGATGCTCTTATAACTATTGATGTTAATGATGGTTCTGGGGCTAGTAACAGTATAGTAATGGATGGAAAGACAGCAACTAATTATGGTTTAGTTCGTTTGGAAGCAACTGGTGGTAATAATACGGCTATTAATATTCAAAATGGAATACATACTAACAACAATGGAGTTACTTTAACTTCTAAAGATGTCTCTGTAACAGGAACTTGGAACAGTAAATTAACAGGAAGTAACAATACAGTAGTTAGAAATAATTATTACGTTAATAAATTAACAATAAAAGATGAACCAAGTCCACTTCCAACTAGTATAAGTCCAGTTGATGCAGGAATGTTAAGAGTATCAGGAAATAATGGTATTATATTTTCTAATATGGGATTTGTAAAAGATACTGCAAGTGAAGTAAAACTAGATGCTATTAGTATGAATGGAAAATATAGTGCAGGTGCGGCATTCTTGAATGTTGTTAATAAAGGGAAACTTCCAGCCGATTATACACAAATTGATCCATTACGTGGAGATTCTGGAGTATTTAATGGAAGTTTGAAAATTCAAGGTGTAATTGGTGCTACTAATAATGGAGGAATTGATTCAAGTAATAGTGTTGGGGTATATGCTAATACAGGACAATCATCTGCATTAGGTGGAGCAGTTTTAGGTGGTCCTAGTGGTTCTACTATGACTAATTTAAAAGTAGATGGACTTAACATAGGATTTAATGAAAAAGCTAATAATAGTATCTTGGTATGGTCATCAAACGGTACAGCAATTGATGTTACAAATTCATATACAACAAATGATTTTGATACAACAGGAGGAACAACACCTACACAAGTTGCTGGATTAAGTAATAACATTATTACTGATGGTGTAAGATATGATAGTAGTAAAGCTACTTGGGGATATATAATTGACAACACTAAAGTTTCAAATGGATCTGTTATAGGGTATGCAACTGGTTATTTTGATGGTAATGTATTAGGTGCTCATAACTGGGCTTCACATAATGATAGTTCAAAAATAGATTTCCAAAAAGAAATAAATATGGTTTCAACTGAAGGTACAGCATTACTTGCAACAAATGGTGGTGAAATAAAATCTAAAGATGTAAGAGCTGGAGGATATAAATCAATAATTGCATATGCTGATGGTAGAATAGCACTTAATAATGGTGACAGATCATCAACTGTATCAATTAATGGAAATATAAATGCGGCTGATAATAATACATTAGGATATTATTATGATTCAGGAAGCGATCACTTAAAAGATACTTATCAAAATATAGGTGCTTATGCTGTAAATAGTGGAAAAGTAACTATAGCTGGCACAACAGTAGCTGATAAGCAAACAGAGGATGAAAAACAAGTAAATGGTACTTCAAATACGAAATTAGGTGGTGCTGCAATAACTACAAGTTCATTAAAATTCAATGCTAAATCATTAATTTATGGAATGGGTGCTTATGCAAGCAATAAAGGAAATGTTGACATAACAACTCCTATTGCTGTAATTAGTGGAACAAATGGAGCATTGTATGCTGACAATAATGGACAAATAACTTTCAGAGGAGATATTATTAACCAAAACAATTCACCTCAAAATGTTTCTCTTAAGACAGGATCAAGTGTAGGTATTACTGCTATAGGAGCAGGTGCTACAACATCAGATAATGTAAGAAGAGGACGAAATGTTAGCGGAAATGACCATGAAAATACTACTCCATTCTATGTAAGACGTGGATATTATGATACAGCGGGAACTTGGATTTCTAGAGAAGGATCAAGTCTAGATAAATCAGGAATCGTATTTAAGAAAGCTGGTAGTGACAAGGTTAAGATAGATATGTACGATGGTATTTTATTAACTGGAAACCAATATAATGTTAATCAACTTGGTCCTAATTATAGTTCAACTCTAATTAGAGATTATTATGAAGATGATACTCCTACTGATGCAACTGCTTACGATACAGCAAAATATCGTGGAATGAAAAATGTAGAAACAAAAATTATGGGAGATGGTAGCGTTAATTTAGGAGTTATTAACCAAATAGAAGATGGACAAACTCTTGTTTGGAATAAAGATGGTAATACTAATACTCAATCATCTGTAACAGGAAATAAGAACTATCTAGACAGTATCAGTAAATATTATGCTGGTGGAATGTTAATAAAGAATGATAAATGGAGTGCTGCAAGCATTACTCCAAGTACTACAGAAGGTAGCACAGAAGTAGGAAACAGATTTGACAGTACTATATTAAATAGTAAATTGAAAATTGAAGGTACTGGAGGAGCTAATGGACCTACAACTGTAAATATAGAAGATGTTAAAACTACACATGCAGCTCCATCTAATAATGAGATAAACGATCCATTCAACGATATAAAAATGGAAAGTACATTAGTAACTATTGAATCAGGTGCGAAAGTTAAAGGAGATGCTGCAAATAGAGTTCTAACAGATATTTACGGAAAATCAAACGGACAAATTCAAAATGCAGGACTAAGCATGGCTAATAAACTTTACCGTTGGGATACTACTAAAGTTTCTAACCAGCCAGTATTATGGAGAAAAACTAAGAATACTGAATCTGGATTTGTAAATAACGGTGAAGTAGATATTTATGGTGGTAGTGAAGATAATAATTTAGCAGCATTAAACGTAGTATATGGAACTGTTTCAAACATTGGGGCTGGAAGTAACAAAGCAGAAATTAAACTTGACCATGGATACGGTATTTTTGCAACTGATGGAAGTATAGTTAATGCTAGTGGTACTACTACAAATGATTCCACTATAACAGTTACAGGTAAATATAAAAAACCAGCATCAAATGCTCCAACAGGAGGAACTAATGGTAGTCGTCCTGATGACTCTACTCCAACAGGTTCAAACTATGGTATCGTAGGTATTTCTAAAGGAAGAGTAAATTACAATTTAAATGATGAAAACTCTATTGACATAACTTCTACTAACACTACAATTAAAGTTGATGGTGGAGATTCATTAAATGGAGCGGCAACTGCAACTGGTATTTTTGCTAAGAATGATAGTGCAGACAAAGATAAAGTAACTGTTAAATATGATGACAGTAAACTTACTTCTGCAGGAATTGAATTACAAAATGATGGTTCATCTGCAAGTAGCCGTGGAGTAGGTATTGCACTTGTTAACGATAAAGCTAATGGAAATGGTGGAGAAATTACATTAACTGGTCGTGCTGGAACTTTAGGTTCAGGTACAGCAGCTGATAATAATATCTTCACTAAGGAAAATGGTATCGGTATTTATGCAGAAAATTCTGATATTAAATTAACTTCAAATGACTTTACAATTACAACTAAAGATGATGGAGTTGGAATTTGGACAACTGATGCTTCTAATGTTGGTAAAGGTTCGGCATTGCATTCTAAGACATTTAACTACAACTATGATGGTAAAACTGATAAAAAAGGATTTGCAATGGCATTTACTGGCAGAGCTGGTCAAACAGATGCTACAAACTATCTAGACATCAAGTTCAACAATAAAGGAACTAAAGTTACTACATTAAATGATGAAAATAATAAATCAACTTCACAAGGAACTTATAAAGGAATTGCCGGTATTGTAGTAAATACTAACGATGCATTAGATACTGTAACGAACTATGGAGATATTAAAGAAGAAGGATCTAAAACACACGTTAGAGCTTACGGTGCTGTTGTAAATAAAGGAACATTTAAAAACTTTGGAGATATTACACTTAATGAATCACTAAGTGCACATGCTAAAGATGTTACAAGTGAAGATATGAAGAAAGCTAATATCGGTATTTTTGCGAACGACCTTAATGATAAAGAAGGTGGAAAGAATACATATATTGAAAACTATGCAGATATAAAGATCGGAGATATGACAGCCGGAAATTCAGACAAGAATATTGGAAGCTGGGCTATTTACGGATATAATATTAAAACTGGTAAAAAATCTGATGGAACTCAGCAAACAATTGACATAGCTAGAAATAACTACGGTATTTACTCTGGAGATGGAACAGTTGATATTAGAGGAACTAAGATTAATGTCGGAAATGACACAGTTTTAGGACATAAGATGCATACTTGGACAGACAGCAATGGAACAGTTCATAACATCGATAGACAAAACGGACAATATTCACAAGCGCAAGACTTATTGTCTAAGCTTGACAATCCAAGAGACCGTGATTCTGCAATTGGTGTCTACATTGACAGTAACGAAAGCAGAAGTGGAGAAAACAGAAATGTTAGAATAGATGCCGATATGGACATTGACAGATTCTCAAATGGTATTGTGATTGCTGAAAATAATTCACTTAAGAACCCAGTTACTACTGTAACTATAGGAGATTCTAATACTTCACCAAATATTTTGCTTGGTTCAAACAAAGTAACAGGTGGACAAGTTAAATCTACTAAGCCTACTAACCCTAGAGTACCTGATGAAATTTATGAACAAGGAAATGCAGTATATTACTATTCAGCAGACAAGAACTCAAGAGCAACAACTTGGGCAAATGTAAAAATGAACGGTGACTACAATACAGCATACTATACAGAAGGGGCTGTTGAAAACCACGGTAATATTGACTTAAGATCTCAATATAACTTAGGTCTTCCGTCAACTGATCCATACAGCACATACCATGGATACGGAAACGTAGGTATCGCTTCAGCAAATGTTGATGCTCCATCAGTAAACTACGGAACAATTACAACTGGTATGTCTGATACTGAAAACCTTCAATACTCAATTGGTATGGGAGCAGGACGTAATATTTATGTAGACAAGACAACTGCAACTGGAAAAGAAAGAGTTTATGACAGAACTGAAAAACAAGGTCACGTTGTAAATAAAGGAAAAATTGTAGTTCAAGAAGATGATGGTATCGGTATGTTCGCAACAGGATCACGTTCAAGAGCAGAAAACTGGGGAACAATTGAACTAGTTGGTAACAATGCAATTGGAATGTACTTAGATCGTGGAGCAATTGGGGAAAACCACGGAACAATTACAGGTAATGCAAATAACCTTAAAGGGGTTCTTGCAATTAATGGAGGATACATTAAGAACTACGGTACAATTAAAGTTGAAGGATCTGGTTCTAATGGAATTGTAACTGATGATGTCAAAGTTAAAACAGATAATACAGATGGTTCAGGAGATCTTTACGGAGGAACTGAAAACTCAATTAAACTTGCAACAACAGGAAATCCTAAGACAACAGGTGTTGGAACAACAATTACAATGCCAAGTATCGTACCTATTACAAAAATTAGCGTAGATGGTGTTGACACTCCAATATTCAATGTTGAAACAGATGCAGCAAACATCGGAGATATTGCTAACAACATAACAGTTAAGAGCAGCATCCAAACAGGTGGAACAAGAATAATAGATCTTAAGGCAATAGATGAATGGGGTAACCCAGTATGGCCTCAACGTGACAAGCCACAACTTTCAGAAGTAACATCAGTTGGAATGTACGTTGATACATCAGGAGTTAGATATACTAACCCAGTTGACGGATTACAAAACTTACCTAAACTAGGAGAAGTAAATCTATACTTTGGACCAGAAGCAACATTGTACACAAATGCTAAAGCAATCAGAATAGGAGATACTGTAGATGCTAATGGTACTGTAACTAAGAGCAACATGTTAAAACCATTTAACGATGCATTGGCTAAACTTCCAGGTGGAGCAATCGTTAATCCATTATCAGCTTCATTAACTTGGCAAGTTGCAGCTAAACTTGATGCAAACAACCAATTGTCAGAAATTTACATGAGTAAAGTTCCTTATCATTCATTCGCTTATGACAATGATAAGTCTCTAGTAAACTTCACAAACAACTTGGATAACATTTATGAAATCGCTAAGCCGCAAAGTGCTGAAAAAGTTATCTTCAACAAATTGAACAGCTTAGGTAACGGAGAAGGGCATATCTTGGCTCAAGCGTTTGACCAAATGAGAGGTCACATTTATGGTGGAGTTCAACAAAGAATTAAATCTACATCGGATATCTTGACTGGAGAAATGAACGGATTAAGAAGCGACAGAAATGTTTCTAAGGATTCTAACAAGTTCAAGGCATTTGGACAAAGAAACGAGTTCAAGACAGATACAGCAGGAATGCCTGACTGGTACAGCAATGCAGGAGGATTTGCATTCGTTCACGAAGATGAAACTGTAAGACTTGGACAATCATCAGGATGGTCAGCAGGTGTAGTAAACAACTACTTCACATTCAAGGATTTATCTAAATCTTATGAAAACCAAGCAATGGCTAAAGTTGGAGTGTTCAAGACAATCCCTCTTGATGCGAACGGAACATTTGTTCTTAGCCTAGGTGGAGACGGATTCTTTGGAAGAAATGACATGAAACGTAGATTTTGGGTAGTAGATCAAGAATTCAGAGCGAAAGCAAGCTACTATTCTTATGGTGCAGGACTTAATGCAGGACTTGAAAAGGCATTTGTAATAAATGACGGATTCAGCATAGTTCCAAATGTAGGAATCAGAGCTGAATACGGAAGATTCTCATCAATCCATGAAAATGGAGACATGGCATTGAACGTTAAGAGCGACGACTACGTATCAGTTAAGCCAAGCGCAGGAATCGACTTCAGATACAGCCAGGAAGTATTCAAGAACTCAAACTTGACAGCAAGCTTAGGATTTGCGTATGAAAACGAAATCGGAAAACTTTACGATGTTGAAAACGAAGCAAGAATCGTAGGAGCATGGACAGACTACTTCGGAATCAGAGGGGACAAGGAAGACAAGAGAGGAAACTTCAAGTCAGACTTGAAACTAGGATTAGACAACGGAAGATTCGGATTCAACGTAAACACAGGATACGACTCAAAAGGACACAACTTCAGAGCAGGATTAGGATTGAAAGTATTATACTAATAAATTCTAGGAATGCTGGAAATAGCTTAAACAAAACGGGGGAGGGCTGCCAGAGATGGCGGCTCTTCTTTTTTTGCAAGGAAATCAAAAAAGAGCAGCGAGTAAACTGCTCTTGTTATTTTTTTTCAATTTAAAAGTATATTGATTTTATTATTATTGCTAAAAATAATTAAATTTCAACCTTTTAAGTGATTCCATCGCTTTCCTAAACAAACTTTCCCCAAAATTCACTTCAATAAACTTCTGCTTAAAAAACTCCCTGACTTCCCGATTAGGTAATCTCAAAGAATAAACATTCTCGTAATCCTCTCCAATTTTCTCATCAATCGTCAAATATCCACTAAACAAAAGCAGTTCCCAAATTTCCTCCTGCCCAAGCAATACAGACAAATCAGAGTTTCCATTAATATTTTCTTCTACACTTTCTCCTGAAAATAACTGTTCCAAAGTTTCCGTTGTTTCTGCATCTGCATTTTTTAAAATATCATTAATAAGAAAATTTCCAGAAGTTTCAACCCAATAAGGAGCTAATTTTTTAAATTGTAAGAACTTCAAAATACTCCATGGATTATAAACATCAGAATTTCCAAACTTATAGCCATTATACCAAGATTTTACATCAGAAAGTCTAAACTCAATTTCAAAATCTTTAAGGACTTTTTCAACTTCTGCTTCTGTAAATCCAAAAAAATCAGAATAATGTTCATTTAAAATCGAATAAATGCTAAGATTATTTAAATCTGAAAAAATACCAGCCTTTATAACTCTTATAATTCCAGTCATAATCCCCATTTTTAAATACTGATTAGTTTTTAATGCCTCTCCGTAAAAGATCTTAAAAAATATAACTGCTTTGTCATAATAGTGATATTCATAAGCTGAAATTAAAGGGCTGTCATATTCATCAATTAAAAGAACAACCTCTTTATTGTAATATTTGTATAAATAAGCTGTCAAATACTTTAGAGAATTTTCATAATCCCCATCATCTTTTTTGAACCATATTTTATCAAAATTTTTCAGTTCAGCTTCATTTAATGAATTTCTTACATATTCAAATTCATTATAAAGATTTGATATTAGGGATTTAATGGCATTTAAGAAATTTTCCCAGCTGTCAGCCTTAATCCCCTTCAGTGAAATAAAAACAGCTGGATGTTGTCCTTGCTCTGAAAAATGTTTAGATTTCTTAATATCTAAGCCATTAAATAATTTTTTATTTTCTTTAGCATTATGAATATCGAAAAAATACTTTAATGTTGACATATTTAAAGTTTTTCCAAATCTCCTTGGACGTATGAAAAGTTTTACTTTAGAACCATCATCTAAAATGTTAGCAATAAATTTAGTTTTATCAATATAATAGCAATTATTATTTATAATTTCTTTAAAATCTTCAATACCAACAGGAATTTTCTTCATTTTATCTGCTACTAAAAATGTATTAAAATATATTCAATACACTAGAATGTTGCTGCTTCAACGAACATACTTTTGATAAAAAATATCTACTCGTATTTGTTTTTGCTCTCCACAGCCGTAAATTCCCGACTAGCCATCGGTACATATAATATATTCTGTTTCACTAAATTGTAGCATTCTCCTTCTTTTTTTATTTAGAATATATTATTTATGTCAATATTGTATATTGTGTAGAATTTCTTAAATTAAGACTTGCATTGTAATCTCTATCTATTTCTAATCCACAATCGCAACATTTATAAATCCTATCTTTCAATTTTAAATCTTGTTTTTTATGCCCACAATTACTGCATAATTTAGAACTCGGATAAAATGTGCTTACAATTCTTAATTCAATATTTTTTTCTTTGCATTTATTCAAAAGTTTTGTTCTAAATTCATAAAATTTTTGTTGTGAAATTGCTTTTGATAAATGTCTGTTTTTTATCATATTAGAAACTTTCAAATCTTCTATTGTTATACATTTTAACTTGGTTTTTGTTAATATATTAACAACTTTATTAATATAATCATTTCTAATACAATTTAATTTAAAAAACAATTTAGCTATCACTAATTTTTGTTTTTGAAAATTTTTACATTCATAAAGATTTTTTTCCATTTTTTTGCAAGACAAATATTTCCTTGATTTTTTTCTTTGCTCTCTTTTTAGTTTTTTTTCAATTTTTCTAACTTTAAAAGTTTTATTAATATTCTTAAAAACTTGTCCATCAGAACAAATTGCAAAATCTTTTATTCCTAAATCAATTCCTATTCCTTCTTTAGTTTGTAAATTTTTCTGAATTGAATTTTTCTCAATTTCTTTTTTTATTTCTAAAATGAGTGATAAAAAATAACGATCACCTTCTTTTGAAATTGTAGCACTTTTTATATTTGTATTTTTAGGAATATATCCATATTCTTTTAATCTTACAAATTTTAAAGTAGGAATTTTTATTTTGTGCCTATAAAATTCAAAATCAGTTTTATTATTTTTAAAAAAATAGCATTTTTGATTATTATGACTTTTCTTTTTAAATTTTGGAAAGCTCGATATTTTGTTAAAAAATCTTTTAAATGCTTTTTCACTATTCATTATAGCTTGTTTATTAGATTTTGATGAAACATCTTTTATCCAAGATTTATCAGGATTTTCTTTTATAAAAATATTATTTATATATTTTGAGAATTCAAATCCTGTAACAAATCTTTTTTCTTTTTCGTAAATTTCTTTGTTATATGCTATGTAAAAATTATATAAAAATCTTCCTGTCCCAATAGTTCTGTTAATTTTTTCAATCTGTTCAGCTGTAGGTTTAATTTCAATTTTTATTCCTTTATAATTCTTCATCATTTTTTATCTTTTTTTTATATTTTTTAAGTCCATCTATTCTACAAGAAAAGATTTGAATAATTGAAATTAAGTCTTCTACAAGTTCTTGCTGTGGTGATAAAGTTTGATTACTTACTACAACAATTTCACTTCCTTTTGATTTAAGGAAATTATCAAACCAACTATATCCAAATCTAACAAATCTATCTTTATAAGAAATTAATATTTTTTGTTTTTTTTCAGAATATAAAATTGAATTAAATCCTTTTCTATTGTAATTTAAACCACTTCCAATATCTGTTATAATGTTTGAAACAATATAGCCTTTAGCATTAGCATATGTTTTTAGAAATTCCACTTGATTTTTTAGATCATCTTTTTGATTTTGGTTAGAAACACGAGCATATATAATTACATCGTTTACTTGTTTTTCAACATTTTCTTGTTGAATACCCATAATATTATAATAATCTTCTTCTGTATAATATCTTCTATTTGTCGGGGTTCTACGTGCTTTTAATATGCCTTCTCTATCCCATCTTTGCAATGTATTTACAGTTCTTCCTATCATTTTACCAAATTCATTTGGCTTATATATTTTGCTCATATCAATATGATAGCATACTTTTAAATATTTATCAATACATTTTAAAAAAATGTTTTCTTCTCCTTTTAAAATAAATAGTTAATCAAAATAGAATTTTAACAATGTACGTAAATTTCCCTTTTGCCCTTTGATTTTTTGTTTTTTACTTCCATACATCCCAATGAATGTGTGAAAAATGCACCGCAGTCAATGTCATAAATTTTGCCAGACTTTTTAGATATTTTACCATCCAGATTTGGTGTATGTCCAAAATATATATTTTTATTTTTATACTCTTCAAGAGTATTTTTCTTATCCATCCAAAATTCTTCCCGTGTCCAAAGCACATTTTCCCTTTCCTGATTTTCCAAATTCTTGCTTAAATCCAGCCCCGCATGAACAAAAATATTCTCATTCCCACAAACTATGAGCGGACAATCCTTTAACCATTTTATCAGCCATTTTACTTCAGCAGGAAAATTTTCCTTATGCCATTTCTCTATATTTTTCTTTTCAAAATATTTAGAATTTTTATAAATTGAATACTCTGTTTCATAATTCAATGGATAATCATTTTCAAAATCTTCCAGAAGCATATCTTCATGATTTCCCAAAATAAACTTCAGATTATATCCAAGTTTTATCATTTTCATGCATTTCATATAAATTTCATAAGATTTTTTCCCTCTATCACAAATATCTCCTAAAATTAAAAGTAAATCTTCTCTTTTCAACTCGATTTTTTCAAGCAATCTTAAAAATAAGTCATATTGACCATGAAGATCAGAAATTGCAAATATTCTATCGTAATTATTTTCATCTATTCTTTCAACCTTAACTCTGTTTTCCATAGGAATCGCACTTCTTTCATTATATTTAAAAATTTTTTAAAAAGCTCCAAATCCATTTACTTCCATAAATCTGAATAACATGTCATTCATAAATTTTTCATTTTTTTGTGTATCGTAGGGTAATGTAAAGTCACCATCTCTGTTTGTCCATAATCTGTCATAATAGTCTAAAATATCTTTTGAAACTTTCTGGTCGTAGGCTGACATTATTTTCAGCTCATTCTCTAAATTATAGTTTCTCATATTTCTTCTTGTAAAGTTTGTGGATCCGCCGTAAGTTATCAGATAATCCTTTTTCAGGATTGACATCATTTTTACATGGTACATTTCTTCGCCTTTGTTGTAAAATTTAACATTGATGTCATAGCCATGTTTTCTTGCATATTTCATCAATTCTCCAGCCGCCGCTTTGTTTGGCAGTCCTGCTTCTGCATTATTTAATATTATCTCAAATTTTACTCCACGTTTTGCAGCCTTTCTAATGTCATTTATTATTCCCCTGTCTGCAAGGAAAAACTGGGCAATGATGACTTTATCCCCAAACTGCGTGTTTTTTAGTTCTTCTGAAATATCCTTAGCTGTCGCATCGTTTGTAAAATATTGTATTTTCAGCTTGTCATTTGATGAAAATGGAATTTTGCTAAAATCCTTGTTTGGCAATGTTCTTTTTAAACTTCCATCTTTTTTAGTAATTTTTGCAACTGGCTTTTCAGCATTGTAAATTTCTTTTAATATCGGCGCTGAAAATTTGAATGCTACGTTTGAATGTTTTGAACCTTCGGCATGCGGATTTGCTGATGTCAGCAAGGCAGTATTTTCATTCATAATCAGCTTTCTATGGTCTGCTTTCGCATTTAATGCTCTTAAAAGGCTACGAATTGTAACTTTATCCGTTCCTTCGTAAATCGGATTTTTTATTTTCCCACGATTTTTTGGATTTCCAAAAGGCTGTATAAATAGCCGCCATGGCACAGAATAAACAAGCATCGGATCTCTCAGCTTCATCAAATCAACATACCCAATTTTTACTCCAGCCTGCTCCAGTTTTTTATGCATCTTATTGTCATAAGCCCCGTAAAACGTATTGCTTTCATCAAGTATCAGGTAAATTTCCACATTCGGATCTTTTTTCCGCTTTTCCAGTATCTTTTCTGCAAATTCTTCTGCAAGCGGCAACGGATGCAACTTTTCTTCCACTCCTTTCCCAACAAAATCATTAAACACAAAAATATCCATCAGGAAAAAATCCTGCGCCTCATCTAAAATCTTATAAGCCTGATCCCAGATCTGTCTTTCATAATGCGTTTCCCCATCTTTCTTATAAGTCAAATCATAGTAAAAATCCACATTATCCGCATTATAAACCTGACTTTTCATTGAAAGCCCTTCTGAAAGCGGAGTACAGGAAAAAGTTCCCAATAATAAAAATACAAATATAAAAATAATTTTTTTGCTCAAAATAAATTCTCCTTTAATATTTTTTTCATAGACTTATTTAATAATCTATAATTTATAAATTATTATTACCTTTTTCTAATTATAACAGTTTTAAAAAGTTTTTTCCATAAAAATAAAAAATAAAATTTCAGTAATTGACATTTTTGTAAAATATGTTATAATAAATACGTAAAAGACCTTTAAGGGGAACTTTATATAACGTTAAAAAAATATGCCATAAATTAGGCTGGATTTTTCCAGTCTTTTTTGTTATAATAATTAAGTGAATTTTGGCATGATTCACGAAACGTTATATAAAGGAGGTAGTGAGATGGTAGATTTCATTGCGATATTTATTCTGTTTGTAATTGCTTATTATAGCTTGAATAGATAGAGAATGAATTTCACCTCTGCTCCTCAACCCTTAGGGGTCTGAAAATATTTGACATTTTTGTAAAATATGTTATAATAAATGTGAAAGAAACCTCTATGGGGAATGTATATGATTAAAAAAATGCCATAAATTAGGCTGGATTTTTCCAGCCTTTTTTGTTATAATATTTAGGTGAGTTTTGGCAGAACTCATAAATCATATACAGGAGGTAGTGGGATGGTAGATTTCACTGCAATATTTATTCTATTTGCTATTATTTATTATAGCTTGAATAGATAGGACATGAATTTCACCTCTGCTCCTCAACCCTTAGGGGGGATAGTAATTTTAAAATTTAAGGAGGAAATATTAACAAGGAATTGTTAAAATAAAGGATGAACAAAATTAAAAATATTGCAATTATTGCGCACGTAGATCACGGGAAGACAACTCTTGTCGATGCTTTATTGAAACAGGCGGGGACATTTGGGGAACATGAAAAAGTAGATGAAAGAATTATGGATAGTGATGATTTGGAGAAGGAAAGAGGGATTACGATCTTTTCTAAAAATGCTTCATTTCATTATGACGGATATAAGATAAATATTGTAGATACTCCAGGGCATGCGGATTTTGGTGGAGAAGTTCAAAGAATCTTGAAAATGGTGGATTCTGTATTGCTTTTGGTGGATGCTTTTGAAGGAGTTATGCCACAGACTAAATATGTGTTAAAACAGGCATTAGAACATGGACTTCGTCCAATTGTGGTTGTTAATAAGATTGACAGGCCAAATTCAGATCCTGATGCTGTTGTGGATTCTGTATTTGATTTGTTTGTGGATTTGGGAGCAAATGATGTTCAGCTTGATTTTCCAGTAGTTTATGCATCGGCTAAAAATGGGTATGCTAAATTGGAATTGGAAGATGAGGATAAGGATATGAAACCGCTTTATGATGAAATTATGAAGCACGTTGATGATCCTGAAGGTGATGTGAATGAACCTTTGCAAATGCTTATTACAAATACAGAATATGATGAATATGTAGGAAAACTAGGAACTGGAAGAATTTATAACGGAAAAATTGAAAAAAATCAGGAAGTTACGTTAATTAAAAGAAATGGCGACTTGGTAAATGGAAAAATTACTAGAATTTATGGATATGACGGACTTAAAAAAGTTGAAATGGAAGAAGCGTTTGCAGGAGACATTGTAACAATTGCAGGAATTGAAAAAATTGACATAGGAGAAACTGTGGCAAGCAAGGAAAATCCAAAACCATTGCCTCTGATTGACATTGATGAGCCAACGCTTGCGATGACTTTTGTTGTAAATGATTCGCCATTTGCTGGACAAGACGGGAAATTTGTAACTTCTAGAAATATTTTGGAAAGATTGCAAAAGGAAGTAAATCATAACGTAAGTATGAGACTTGAAATGACAGACTCGCCAGATGCCTTTATTGTAAAAGGAAGAGGAGAACTTCAATTATCTATTTTGCTTGAAAATATGAGAAGAGAAGGCTACGAAGTGGCAGTTTCAAAGCCTGAGGTTATCTTTAAGGAAAAAAATGGACAGAAAATGGAGCCAATTGAACTTGCAATTATTGATGTTGCCGATGAATTTGTAGGAGTTGTAATTGAAAAATTAGGACTTAGAAAAGGTGAAATGGTAAATATGAATCAAGGAAGCGACGGCTACACAAGACTTGAGTTCAAAGTTCCATCACGTGGATTAATTGGATTTAGAAATGAATTTTTGACAGAAACTAGAGGAACAGGAATTTTAAATCATTCTTTCTATGAATATGAACCTTTTAAAGGAGAAGTTACAGGAAGAAGAAGAGGTGTTTTAATCGCAATGGAGCCTGGAACAAGTCTAGGTTACTCATTAAACAACTTGCAGCCACGTGGAATCCTATTTATTGGGCCAGGAGTTGAAGTTTACGAAGGAATGATAGTTGGAGAACATTCAAGAGAAAACGACCTAGTTGTAAATGTATGTAAAGGTAAAAAACTTACAAATATGAGGGCTGCTGGAAGTGATGATGCTGTGAAATTAGCGCCTCCAAAGGAATTTACATTGGAATTGGCACTTGAATATATTGAAAATGATGAGTTAGTGGAAATCACTCCTAACTTTATTAGACTTAGAAAAAAATATTTGAATGCTAATGAAAGAAAAAAACAAGAAAATAAAAACTAAATATTGGAATAGATTTACTTAGCGGGATATAAAATTCATTGTCTGGGTAAATAAAAAACATTTTTCAATAAATAAAATTTAACAACAGACAGCAAGAAGTCTCCCTCTTCTACAAGTGGGAGTAGTTCACCATAAAATAAAAACTGGAGTTATTTAAATTTAAACAATTCCAGTTTTTTTGTTAAACTTATCTAATATTTAAAAAAGTCTTTAATCTTATTTGAAATAGAACTATCAAATTATTTTTAAAATTATTTTTTAGTTTCCACCATTTTAGCCTGCTTTAAAATGCTGTCTGGTATTTTTATCCCCAATAATTCCATATTTTGCTTATTAATTTCAATTTGTAAATTTTTAACAGTTTCTATTGGGATTTCACTTGGTTTTTTACCTTTTAATAAAATTTCAGCTGCAATTTCTCCAGAACGGTAACCAATGTTATAGTCGGTAGTTCCTTGGGAAATTAGCCCTCCTGCATTTGAAAATACGTTATTTGTAGCTAAAACTGGTATTTTTGATTTATTAAACACGTCAAGTATTGCTGCAAAATATGAAGCCACCGTATTGTCTTGAATAGCATAGTAAATATCAATATCTTTTGCAATAAGATTTGCAGCCGCAACCATTTCTGTACCATTTGTAACAGCCTTTTCAACTACTGTAAATCCATATTGCCCCGCTAACTTTTTCAAATTATTTACTTCAGAAACCGAATTTTGTTCAGATGAATTATAAATTATCCCTATTTTCTTAGCTCCTGGTAACAACTCTCTCATTAATTTCAAATTTTCAATAACTGGTGCCGCCCCGCTTGTCCCTGTAACATTAGGAATCCCTTCAAGTCCTGCGCTTTTAGGATCTGTAACTGATCCAAACACAACTGGTATTTCACTCCCAACCTGATTTTTAGCCGCCTGTGCCGTTGGAGTAGTAATCGCAAAAACTAGATCCTTTTTATCCGCTGCAAACTGCTGCATAATCAAAGTCTGGTTACTCATATCATTATTTGCAATTTTGTCATCATATTCAGCCTTCACTCCAGCCTTCGCCAACGCATCCTTAAATCCTTGCTTTGCCGCATTCAATGCTGGATGATCCACAATTTGCGACAGCCCAATTTTATAAACCTTTTCACTAACTTTGGAATCCTTTTTTTGCTCTTGAGAATCATTACCATTTTTATTCCCGCAAGACAAAAGCATCCCTCCTAACATACCGAATAACAGTACACCTCTCATAATTTTTTTCATCTTTTTTCCTCCTAAAATAAATAATTTTTAATTTGTATTACTATTTTACCATATTTTTCAAAATTTTCCATTAAATATTTTCTTTAAGAATAAAAAACCTTAACCATTTTCCCACAAAATGCCACCCCAACCAAAGTAATATCCTCAATCCCCCTATCCTTCAAAGCAACATCATATTTTTTCTCAATAATTTGCTCCACAGCTTCCTTTGAAACTTTTTCAAGACTGCTTTCATCCTTCGTAACCTTAAATTCCAGTATAAATCCCCTATTATTCTTATTTTTTGGCTCTATCATCAAATCATATCTCCCAAGTCCAGATTCTTCATTAGACTTAACATAATAATGATTATCCAAGTAAAACATCATTCCTAAGACCAATCCATGATAAAAATCCTCATTTTTAGTATCGTTATAACTAGTCGACTTTAGCAAAATATTCTGCAAATATTTTTCAAAATAGTTAAATTTCAGCTTTTTAAGTGATTCCATTGTCTTCCTAAACAAACTTTCCCCAAAATTCACCTCAATAAACTTCTGCCTAAAAAACTCCCTAACTTCCCGATTAGGCAACCTCAAAGAATACACATTCTCATAATCCTCCCCAATCTTCTCATCAACCGTCAAATACCCGCTAAACAAAAGCAGTTCCCAAATTTCCTCCTGCCCAAGCAATACAGACAAATCAGAGTTTCCATTAATATTTTCTTCTACACTTTCTCCTGAAAATAACTGTTCCAAAGTTTCCATTGTTTCAGCATCTACATTTTTTAAAATATCATTAATAAGGAAATTTCCAGAAGAATTAATCCAGTTGGGAGCCAGTTTTTTGTCAAAAAGAAAATTTAAAATGCTCCATGGATTATAAACTTCAGAATCTCCAAATTTGTAGCCGTCATACCATGATTTAACATCAGAAAGCTTAAATTCAATATTGTAGTCACAAAGTGCCTTTTTTACTTCTTCTTCAGTAAATCCAAAAAATTCAGAATAATGATTGCTTAAAATAGAATAAATTCTTAGATTATTTAAATCTGAAAAAATACCAGCCTTTATAACTCTTATAATTCCTGTCATAATCCCCATTTTTAAATAGGAATTTGTCTTCAATGCTTCCCCGTAAAAAACTTTGTAAAAATTAATGGCTTCATCATAATAACGGTATTCATAGGCAGAAATTAAAGGACTGTCATATTCATCAATTAAAAGCACCACTTCCTTCTCGTATTTTTTATACAGCACCTTTGTCAAAAAAACCAAGGATTCTTTCAGTTCTGCCAAATCTGCTTCTGCCGACAAATATCTTTTAAATCTTGTTGAATCAAATTCATTCAGATCATCTAAAATATATTCAAATTCTGAAAACAGCCTTGCAACTAATAATCCAATACTTCTTTTAGCTTCCTCCCAAGTATTTGATTTAATCCCTTTTAGCGAAATAAAAACTACTGGATACTGCCCTTGTTCTGAAAAATGTTTAGTTTTCTCAATATCTAAGCCATTAAACAATTCTTTATTTTCTTTACTATTATGAATATCAAAAAAATATTTTAGCATTGACATATTTAAAGTTTTTCCAAATCTTCTTGGACGTGTAAAAAGTTTTACTTCCGCAGCATCATCTAAAATTTGAGAAACAAACTTAGTTTTGTCAATATAATATGCATCCATTTCTATTAATTTTTTAAAATCATCAATACCAACAGGAATTTTTTTCATTTATTTACCTCCTAATGTTAAATCTATTTAAATTTTATCTTCTTTTTTACACTATCATTTTACCATATATTTTAATTTTTTCATACAAAAAAAGAAGAGCCGCCATCTCTGGCAGCCCTCCCCCCGTTTTGTTTAAGCTATTTCTAACATTCCTAGAATTTATTAGTATAATACTTTCAATCCTAATCCTGCTCTGAAGTTGTGTCCTTTTGAGTCGTATCCTGTGTTTACGTTGAATCCGAATCTTCCGTTGTCTAATCCTAGTTTCAAGTCTGATTTGAAGTTTCCTCTCTTGTCTTCCTTGTCCCCTCTGATTCCGAAGTAGTCTGTCCATGCTCCTACGATTCTTGCTTCGTTTTCAACATCGTAAAGTTTTCCGATTTCGTTTTCATATGCAAATCCTAAGCTTGCTGTCAAGTTTGAGTTCTTGAATACTTCCTGGCTGTATCTGAAGTCAATTCCTACGCTTGGCTTAACTGATACGTAGTCGTCGCTCTTAACGTTCAATGCCATGTCTCCATTTTCATGGATTGATGAGAATCTTCCGTATTCAGCTCTGATTCCTACATTTGGAACTATGCTGAATCCGTCATTTATTACAAATGCCTTTTCAAGTCCTGCGTTAAGTCCTGCACCATAAGAATAGTAGCTTGCTTTCGCTCTGAATTCTTGATCTACTACCCAGAATCTACGTTTCATGTCGTTTCTTCCAAAGAATCCGTCTCCACCTAGGCTAAGAACAAATGTTCCGTTCGCATCAAGAGGGATTGTCTTGAACACTCCAACTTTAGCCATTGCTTGGTTTTCATAAGATTTAGATAAATCCTTGAATGTGAAGTAGTTGTTTACTACACCTGCTGACCATCCTGATGATTGTCCAAGTCTTACAGTTTCATCTTCATGAACGAATGCAAATCCTCCGGCATTGCTGTACCAGTCAGGCATTCCTGCTGTATCTGTCTTGAACTCGTTTCTTTGTCCAAATGCCTTGAACTTGTTAGAATCCTTAGAAACATTTCTGTCGCTTCTTAATCCGTTCATTTCTCCAGTCAAGATATCCGATGTAGATTTAATTCTTTGTTGAACTCCACCATAAATGTGACCTCTCATTTGGTCAAACGCTTGAGCCAAGATATGCCCTTCTCCGTTACCTAAGCTGTTCAATTTGTTGAAGATAACTTTTTCAGCACTTTCTTGTTTTGCAATTTCGTAAATGTTATCCAAGTTGTTTGTGAAGTTTACTAGAGACTTATCATTGTCATAAGCGAATGAATGATAAGGAACTTTACTCATGTAAATTTCTGACAATTGGTTGTTAGAGTCAAGTTTTGCTAATACTTGCCAAGTCAAGCTTCCTGAAAGAACGTTTACTTTTGCTCCTCCTGGCAATCTTGACAATGCATCGTTAAATGGCTTCAAGATGTTGCTCTTAGTTACAGTTCCATTTGCATCAACCTTGTCTCCAATTCTAATTGCTTTAGAGTTTGTATACATTGTCGCTTCTGGTCCGAAGTACAAGTCAACTTTTCCTAATTTAGGCAAGTTTTGGATTCCGTCAATTGGGTTAGTGTATCTAACTCCTGATGTATCAACATACATTCCGATTGATGTTACTTCTGATAATGGGTCTTTGTATGCATGTTCCCATACTGGGTTACCCCATTCGTTCTTAGCTGAAAGGTCAATTATTCTTGTTCCTCCAGTTTGGATGCTGCTGCTTACTGTTACAGTCTTAGCCCAGTCTCCAGGGTTTGCCGCATCAGTTTCAATATTGAAGATTGGAGTGTCAATTCCGTCAACGCTTACCTTAGTTATAGGCACGATGTCTGGAGCTGTTATAGTTGTTCCGACACCTGTTGTCTTAGGATTTCCGCTTGTTCCTTCTTCAATTGAGCTTTCTGTTCCTCCGTAAAGGTCTGTTCCACCTTTTCCGTTAGTTTGTCCTGCTGTTACTGCAGATGTTGAAGTGTATCTTGAATCTGTTGACTGAAGAACTTCTGTTGGATTTCCGTTTGCATCTACAATAAATCTTGATCCATCAGTTACGATTCCGTAAGATCCTGATCCTGTTACATTAATATGTCCATAGTTCTTAATGTAACCTCCATTAATTGCTACTACCCCTTTCAAGCTTTGGGCATTACCTTCGATGTTTCCATAGTTTTCCCCAATCGCTCCACGGTCTAGGTACATACCAATTGCGCTTTCTCCTTCAAGACGGATATTACCGTAGTTAATTGCCCTAGATCCAGCACCAGTTGCGAACATACCGATACCTTCTTTTTCCTTAACGATAATATTTCCTTTGTTTACAATGTATCCTTCTTCTGTTGTCTTGTCAAAGTTTCCATCTGTCTTGTAATGGTTTCTACCTGCTGCCATCGCTGCTGAGTATTCCATATTTACAGTGTCAGACATACCTGTAGTAATTGTTCCGTAGTTTGTTGAAGGAGCACTTGTATTTGCTGAGAAAATACCTACGTTTCCGTATCCTCTTGCCACATTGTTGTTGTCAACATCGTATTTAGATCTCAAGTCAATTGTTCCATAGTTATCCATTGAACCTTTAGTATAGTAAGCTGTGTTGTAGTCTCCGTTCATTGATACATTAGCCCAAGATTTACCTCTTGATTCAGTATCTGCTGAATAGTAGTATACTGAGTTTCCTTGTTCCTTAGTTTCTTCTGGAACTTTAGGATTAGATGGAGCTGTTGACTTAATTTGTCCTCCTGCATTCTTGTTAGAAGCCAGCACAATTGTTGGAGCATCTGTTGGAGATCCTATTGTTACATTTGTTGTAGGTCCTCCATTCTTTTCAGCCATAACGATACCAAAAGAGAATCTGTCAATATCCATGTCAGCACTTACATTAATATCTCTTGCAATGCTTCCTTTATCAATATATACCCCAATTGCAGAGTCAAGTTCTCTTGGCTTGTCTAAACTAGATAACAAGTCGTTTGCATTTGAATATTGTCCATTTTGTCTATCAATAGGGTAAGCCCCTGGCGCTGTTGAAACTCCTGCTGTAGTTTGAACATGTCCTAAAACTGTGTCATTACCAACTAACAATTTAGTATTCTTAATATTAACATTTCCGTCTCCAGAGTAAATACCGTAGTTGTTTCTGTTAATTGTAATCTTAGACTTGCTTCCATCTTCCTTAGAGTCAGTATTTACATTATATCCGTAAATAGCCCAGCTTCCGATATTCTTATTATTTGTAGAATCTCCAATTGTAATATCTCCACGGTTTGTGATAGTTGTATCAAGTTTGTTAGTAGAGTTTGCAAAGATTCCTACATTAACTTTCTTCATATCTTCAGAAGTAATTTGGCTTGCTTGATGATCTAATGAATCTTTAAGTTTAATATTACCGTAGTTTACAAATGTTCCCTTATTAACTACTGCACCGTAAGCTCTTACATTAGTCTTAGATTTATCTTCTTCAATGTTACCTCTGTTAGTTACAGTGTCTGCACCATCATTAGTATTTACTAAGATACCTGCGATTCCTTTTGTAGTACCTGTTGTAGTACCTGCTTTTTCTGCTTGCAATGATACATTCATATCAGCTTTATTTGTAAATTTAATATCTAAGTCATTTGAAGCTGTTGTTAGAGATGTTCTCTTACCACCAAATGCCATAGCAAATCCATTTTTATTACTAGAACCATCGTAATTGTAATTAAATGTTTTTTGATGGTTCGCACCTGTAGCAACTTCAGAATTATCAGTTACCCAAAGTCCAACTCCATTGTCTTTAGTTACAACTGTAAAGTCTTTTGAAGTAAGATGAACTTTTACATTTTCTCCATAAATACCTATACCATTTTCTTGAGTAAAGATATCATTAGTAGCTGTTGTAAATTGTCCAAGAGTACCACCAAAGCTGTTTAATGTAATTTCTCCACCATTATAATTAGGATTGTTATTAACCAATGCAATACCTACTCCACGACTATTTGTAGGTGTAGAAGTTGGTGTACTTTGCAATATTAATCCAGCTGTTCCTAATGCTTTGTTATCATAGTTAATTGTTACATCTGATTGATTAGCATTATTATTATTTTGTCCATAAATACCTACAGCTAAATCTCCATCTACAGTAATCTTACCTTGGTTAGTAATAGCTAATTTATTAGCATAAGCATTGTTTTGAACGTCAAGTAGTCCTGTATTTGACACACCTACAATACCATAATTTTCTCCAGTTGGATCAACTTCTGCAGTTCTTCCAAGATTTGTTCCCGCTGTTTTAGCATTTGCTGGAGCAGCATATTTACCTGTTACTGTAATTGTACCACCATTTAAGTTTGTAAGAATACTGTCATTAGTTCCAACCATTCCATTTCCATGATCAACATCTATTGTACCAGTAGCAGCATTTTCAACTGTACCATTTATAACATTTAATGCAGTAATTGAATTAGTAGAACGTCCACCTGTTACATTAACACTTCCTTCATTCCAGAATCCAGACTCAATATTCTTAGTTTTTCTCCAAACAGGATTTACAAGATCAGTAGAATCCCATCTATATAGAGAGTTATTCATACTAAGACCAGCATTGTTAACTTGATAATTAGTTTTATTATCGTATCCTTTCAAGTCTCTATTTGCTATGTCCCCAGTAATATTTTTACCAGAATCAATCGTTACTCTTTCACTTTCCATTTTTATATCATTGAAAGTATCATTTGAACCAAGTGCTTGTCCTTCTGTAACTTCAATATCTTCTAAGTTAACATCTTCTTGTATTCTTAAACTTCCATTAATCAAAGTGGTATCAATTCGTTTAGCATCAGCTGCACTTGTACCATTTTTAAGTACCATTTCACCAGCATATGCTCCTAATCCACTTAAAAAGTTTGTTGTTGGTGTTGCTGGAACTCCAGTTCCTCCAGCCTTAGCAGCAGTCCATACTATCTCATCTTTAGCTTGATTAATAAGTCCAATTACAACATTATCTGACTTAATTTCTGCTGTAACTTTACTCATACCTCTATATTTAGCAGCATTCCATTTTTCACCTTCAACACCAGCTACTGGTTCAAGAACCTCTTTGTGGTAATCTGAATTAGCAAATCCTCTGTTATTTTCATATCTATTACCATACGCATTTCCCGTTAACAATATACCATCATACATATTAATTGTTGTAGCTTCATTAAATGTAATTGCTGCTGTGTCATTTGAAACAGAACCTGTACTATTTCCATTTGGTCTTCTAGTTACATAGAACGGAGCTTTATTTGTATGATCATTTGCTGTTCCAACATCTACTCCTAATCCTCTTCCTTTTCTTACGTCAGTTCCATCTGTTATAAATTCTCCAACATTATTTTGGTGAGTAATTTTACCATTAAATTTAATTTGTCCATGATCAGTTGCATAAAGAGCTCCATTTTCACCACTTACTACATGTATAGACCCTTTATTTGTTGGAGTAGTACCATCAGCAACTGGATTTGTACCATCAGCAAATTCTACCAATGATCCTTGACCTGTAGCATAAGCACCCATACCATAAATCAAAGATTGTGCTGAAGTAGCTGGATCTTCTTTCGAAGAACTCGCAGCTGTTGCTTTTTGTATAAGAACATAACCACCGTTAGTTGCTGCTGCTCCTATATTATTATAAGTTGCTTTTTTATCAGCAGTTGATACTCCTGAAGCAGATGGATTTAACACAAGATTATCAGCAGCTGTTATATTTCCTTGAATTTTAACTGTTGAAGCACTAGGATAAGTAGGACTTAATGTATCTGTTACTTTTCCATCAGCAAAAGCGATTATTGAGTTATATGCTCCCGCTCTCGTATCTCTAGCTGTTCCTCCAACTGCTATAGGATCTGCAGTAGAAGTAGTATCATATCCTTGTAAAATATGTCCGCCATTTGCAGCCCAGAACGCAACACCATTTTTAGCTACCATATCTACCGGAGCATCAAATACTATTGTTGAGGTATTTTTAGCATCTAATGTTGTTTGTGTTCCATAAAGTAGAGGATTGAATGGACCGTTAGCATATCCCATAACAGTATTATTAGAAACATCTCCTAATTTAACATTTGTGTATCCTCTTAATAATCCAGAAGCTCCCGATACATAACCATCTGTAATTACTCCACCATTAGCAGTATTAGTTACATTAACTCTTGTACCATTATTAGCATAAATCAACGTAGAGTTATTTGCAAATCTTCCAAAACCTACATTAAGATCTTTAATTGTAACAGCTGGTGCAACTGTAGTAGCTGTTCCAGTAAAGAATGATTTACGAACTCCTGATCCTTGTCCTGATGAAGCAAGAACGGCAATATTATTATTAACAATACTACCACCTGTAGAATTTCCACCACTCATGGCTCCTTGTATTCTAATCTCTCCACCAAATACACCCGTTGCACCACTACTTTGGCTAGGATTTTGAAGTGCCACAATTATGTTGTTATTTCCTCCCATTTGGACATCACCTAATGTAAGTTTTCCATCGTCAACATAAGCTAAATTATCAAAAGTAATATTATTATCTCCTGTAACATATATTCTACCTTTATTACTTACAGCACCATTATACTCTAATAAATTATCAGTTCCTACAGCAGTAGCAGAAGATCCATCTCCATTAGTAATAGTTAACGAAGCAAGGGTACCATTATTTACTTTATATACAGAGTTTTTAGAACCACTGAATACAACATCTACTGGTCCTGTTACAGATACAGTTCCTCCGCTATTACCTTGAAAATTGAATGCTATATTATTAGAATTACTATTTCCATATCCTCTAACAATATTACTTCCGGCAAATGTCATATTTGCTGTTGCGGATCCTGCGTTAACAACATATCCTGCATTTCCTGTAGTATTACCGTTGTATAATTCAACATTTACATTGTTAACTGCATATGTTGAACCACCATCTAAATAAGCAAATGATCCTCCTGGACTGCTTTGCCCAATATACACATTAAGATTTGTAAGATTTCCAGTACCACCACTACCATTATAAACTAAGGTAGATCTATGTCCTGTTGTGGGGTATCCATGATGACTTGCATCAAAAGAATTTTTAAAATGGTCAAACCAAGTAGTATAATTAGCATTTACCTGATCATTTATTATAGCATTTATTACATTTTTGGCTGCTGCAGCCGCACCTCCGTCAGCAACTGAAACAGTTGAAGTATGCCCACCTGCTGTTACAGTATAGGAAACAGTAACTGGAGGAGCTCCTACTGTATTCGGAGTTGCACCTGCAACTAAAGCATTATAGGTATTACCTGTTCCTAATATATCCTGACCTTTACCAGTTGTATCAGCTGTATAATAATTGTATGAATTTGTTTTGAAATCTGAACTGTCAGTAAAAGTCCAACGAGTGTTACCACTTGCATCATAAACTGTATAATCACCATAACTTCTGTTAGAAATATAGTCATAACCTGTTGTTAGGTTATGCCCAGCAGCATATCCTCCAGGAGTATAATAAGTACTACCTGCACCAGTATTTGGAACAGGACTTCCTAAGCTATATTGCACACTTGATTTCCAACTTGAAAGTGGGTTCCACCATGAATAAGTGTTTGTTAGATGAGTTCCACTGTAATATGTTGAATTATTTTCAGTATATCCATTTCTCATCCAACCACCAGAAATTGTAGTCGTTGTAGTTCCTGGATATGTATCATTAGCTGTTGTACCTGTCCAACCATCATAAGTTCTATGATGGCCTCCTATTATAAAAGTACTGTCAGTACCCCACCCTGTCTTCTCAGCTCCCTCTGAATTTATACTTGTAAGCGTTGGTGTTCTCATAGCATAACTTTGAGTTGGAGTGTAAGTACTTACATTTTCCCTCACTCTTATTACTGGATTAAATGCAGGATTATTCGGCATATTAATATTATCCAATCTTTCAGGCACATAAGGTTTATAAGGCTCATGCACATTAGCCGGATTAATTGTCAATGAGTTTGGCTCTTGGTTACGAGGAATATTCAAGTTAGTTGCCCCATATAAATGTTTATCCTTGTCAAACACATACTTAGTCAAGTCATTGTCTCTTCTATAGTATTCAAGGTATTTTCCACCTCTACCTCTATAAGTTGTTCCCCAGTCATTGTTAGTAAATCCTGTTCCGAACTGGAATGATGCCCATGGGCTCTTTATTACCTGATCCCCTTGTTTTAGAAGCTGAACAAGTTCGCTTTGGGCTCCTTTTAGTGATTTTTCGTTTTCTTTTCTTGCACGCATGAATGATTGCCGCAGATCAGTTATTGCGTCATAAGTCTGTGCAGTGATTTCCTGCTGTTCGCTTGCCACGTCAGCATGAAGCTTTGGCGCAATTGTTAAAAGTCCTGTTATCAAGAAAGAGATAAGCAGGCTGTCAGAATAATGTACATCTTTACATCTTTTTACAAACGATCGCAAGTCCTTTGCAATCTGTCGCAGATTATTACTCATTTTTTCCTCCTAAAATTTGTAAATTTACAGCCGCCCATAAAAGCCAAGTTCCAATTAATCACCTTGACAAAGGTTACTTCCCCTTGCCAGCGAAGCAAGATTTCTTGCCCCAGGTTCTTAATTTTCACGGTTTCCAGCCTTCACAGCCGCCTATTTTTTTTAGACATCCTTGCAAGATGCCTAAAAAGTATCAGAATAGCCTTATTTTTCAAAAAACCTTTCAAACACCCTCAACAAAGTCCAGCAAATCCTGGTGGGAATGGGGGCGGATGAGGGGGAGTCCTTAAGGGGGGCCATAGAGGACTATTTTAATACTAAATTTAATGTTTTGTTTAAAATAATAAGTTTTAGTAAAATAATTTATAACTTAATTTAAATAATGTTTATAATAAATATTAAATATATTTGATGATTATTTTTAAATAAATTTTAGTGAAGTGGTAAAAAATTATTAATAATAAAAAAAGACTAGAAAAATCTAGTTCTTGATGTTTGCTATTTTTTATATATAAAAAATACTTGACAAAAAACGATTACTGTTGTAAACTAATAGTATATAAGATTACAAATGTAAACATTTTAGATGAGGTGGTGATTATGAAAGAGAGTAGCGGAATTGATCAGAAATGGCATATAACTGATGCAGAATGGGAAGTAATGCGTGTTGTATGGGCAAATAACGAAGTTACGAGCAGGTTTGTGGCGAAGGTGCTTTGTGAGAAGATGAGATGGAAGCAGGCTACGATAAAGACTTTGTTGAATAGGCTGCTGGAAAAGGGGGTTTTGAAAAAGAGGGAAGTTGGGAATAGGTATATTTATTCGACGGATTTTACAGAAAAGGAAGTGGCTAATAGTTATATATTGGGGACTTTTAATAAGATTTGTAAAACGAAGGTTGGGGAGATGATTGGGAAGGTTATTGAGAACAGTGAGCTTAGTTTTGATGACTTGGAACTGATTTTGAAGGCTGTGGAGGAAAAGAGGAAGACGGCTGTGAAGGAGGTTTTGTGTGACTGTGTGAAAGGGCAGTGTAATTGTGGGCATAATGGGCATAGGCATGTTTGAAAATATAAAAAAAAAATAATTTGTTAAATTTATAAATTTTTTAAGTAATTGTAAAAGTAAATTATTAAAAATTAAGAAACAGTAATATTTTTGACAGTAAAGTTTAAGAGGAGGAAAAAATATGGCAGAAAAAATTTATACAGTAACTGGGATGAGCTGTGCGGCTTGTGCTAATGCTGTGGAAAAGGCGCTTAACAAGAATGAGGATATTAATGCTTCGGTTAATATTGCAACTGAAAAATTGAATGTTGAGTATGATGAAGGAAAGTATGATTTTGATAAGATTAGGAAAATAGTGGAATCAGCTGGGTATGGGCTAGTTGAAAATATGACTGAGGACAGGAAAGTTGAGCTTTATCAGGAAAAGATAGCCAGTTTAAAAAAGAGACTGATTTTGGCGGTTGTGTTTGTTATTCCGCTTTTGTATATTTCGATGGGACATATGCTTGGGGCGGCACTTCCTGAATTTTTGAATCCTAAGGTAAATGCGCTTAATTTTGCGTTAGCGCAGTTTGTGCTGACTTTGCCTATTATTTATGCTGGGAGAGATTTCTTTTCGCATGGTTTTAAAAATTTGGTAAGAAAATCACCAACAATGGATTCGTTAATTGCAATTGGAGCGACAGCGGCGATACTTTATGGAATTTATGCAACATATAGAATTGTTACTGTGGATCCTGAAGCGCACATGGATTTGTATTATGAATCGGCTGGTGTAATTATTACGTTAATTTTGTTTGGGAAATTATTGGAGGCAAAGACAAAAGGGCAAACTTCATCGGCAATAAAAAAACTTATCGGACTTCAGCCTAAAAAAGCTAAAATTATTGAAAATGGTGTGGAAAAGGAGATTTTAATTGAAAATCTGAAGGTTGGAGATATTGTGATTGTAAAGCCTGGGGAAAAAATTGCGGTTGATGGGAAAATTGTGGAAGGTGCGACTTCTGTGGATGAGTCAATGTTGACTGGGGAAAGTTTGCCAGTCAGTAAAAAAGTTGGGGATAAGGTTGTTGGAGGAAGTATTAATAAAAATGGAAGTATTAGATTTGAAGCAACTGAAATTGGGAAAAATACAGTTTTGTCACAGATTATAAAGCTAGTTGAGGAAGCGCAAGGGTCGAAAGCTCCGATTTCACGAATGGCTGATGTTGTGGCGGCGTATTTTGTGCCGATTGTTATTGGAATTGCGACAATTACAGGAGTTGCCTGGTTTGTGAGTGGAAGCGGATTAGTTACTGCATTGTCGTTTTTTATCGCCGTACTTGTAATTGCATGTCCGTGTGCATTGGGACTTGCGACTCCGACATCAATAATGGTTGGAACTGGAAAAGGTGCTGAAAACGGGATTCTTATTAAAAGTGGAGAAGCTCTTGAAACAACATATAAAATTAAAACAATTGTATTTGATAAAACAGGAACAATTACTAAAGGAAAGCCTGTATTAACTGATTTGATTGCTTATGGAAATTACAAGGAAGATGAACTTTTAAAAATTGCCGCAAGCGTGGAAAATGATTCTGAACATCCGCTGGCAGAAGCGATTGTAAATGAGGCAAAGGGTAAAAATATTGAAATTAAGCCTTATGAAAAATTTAGGGCAATGCCAGGTTATGGGATTCGTGCGACTTTTGAAGGCAAGGAAATTCAAATTGGAAATAAAAAATTAATGGAAAATAAAAAAATTGATGTGGAAATTTCTCAAAAGGAGTATAATATTTTGTCAAATGAAGGAAAAACTCCAATGTATATTTCGATTGACAATGAATTGGCAGGAATTGTTGCAGTTGCCGATGTTATTAAGGAAACAAGCAAAGAAGCCATTGAAAAATTGAAAAAAATGGGAATTAAAACAATAATGCTTACAGGAGATAATGAAAAAACTGCGGAATTTATAGCAAAGCAAGTAGGAATTGATGATGTAATTTCAGAAGTTCTGCCTTATCAAAAATCTCAAAAAATAAAGGAGCTTCAGGAAAAAGATGAATTTGTCGCAATGGTCGGAGATGGAATCAACGATTCGCCAGCATTAGCCCAAGCAAATGTAGGAATTGCGATAGGAAATGGAACAGATGTGGCTATAGAATCAGCTGATATTGTTTTAATTAGAAACGATTTGCGGGATGTGGCAGGAGCAATTGCATTAAGCAAGGCAACAATTACAAATATAAAGGAAAATTTATTCTGGGCATTCTTTTACAACATACTTGGAATCCCTTTTGCAGCTGGAATATTTTATGCATTTTTCAATGGACCGAAGTTAGACCCGATGATTGCAGCTTTTGCAATGTCATTTAGTTCGGTGTCAGTTTTGGGAAATGCTTTGAGATTGAAGTTTTTTAAAGTTAAGTAGTATTTTTAAAAAATAGGTTGAATTTATCCTATATTTATGATATTATATTTTATAAGAGGTGAGTAATATGAAAGCAGAATTAGACAACTTAGTTTCAATGAAGGAAGCTAATCAAAATTTTTCAAAAGTGGCAAGAATGGTAGATGCAAATGGATCTGTTGTTATTTTAAAAAATAATACCCCAAAATATATTTTAGTTGATTACAATTTAGCAAAAGAAGTTGAAGAAGAACCAGTAAAATTTGCAGAAGATAATGAATTGGAAATGGTTTCATCTAAAATTTTAAAGAAATACAAAAAAACATTTGAGGAATTGGCAAAATGATTCTTTTATCTGAAAAGCAAATATTAAAAC
The DNA here is from genome assembly GCF_013394865.1 of Leptotrichia sp. oral taxon 417. Classification (NCBI taxonomy): domain Bacteria; kingdom Fusobacteriati; phylum Fusobacteriota; class Fusobacteriia; order Fusobacteriales; family Leptotrichiaceae; genus Leptotrichia; species Leptotrichia sp. oral taxon 417. Next base: position 688,522 of record NZ_JABXYV010000001.1, read on the forward strand.
TTCATTCTGAACTGGTAGAAAAATTTGGAGGAATTGATGGAGTTAGAGATAAAGGTTTAATTGAAAGTTCAATAAATAATGTTTATCAATCTTATTTTGGAGTTGAAAAATATCCAACAATAGAAGAAAAAGCTGCAAGATTATGTTATAGTTTTATTAAAAATCATGCTTTTTTAGATGGAAATAAAAGAATTGGAATTTATGTTATGATGGTTCTTCTTGAGTTAAATGGAATTAGTTTAAATTGTTCTAATGATGAACTTACAGAATTGGGGTTAAAAATAGCAGATTCTAGTATAGGATATTCTGAAATTCTTGAATTTATTTATAAGTTCAAGTAATATTAAAAATTTATTTATAAAAAAACCGTTTTAAATGAATTAATCAAATAAGACGGTTTTTATTTTGTTTTTAAATTAAAATATATTTAAAATTTTATCCTTCTTTTATGGCAGGTTTTAATGCTCCTAAAACAATAGCCGAAACAATACTTCCAATTATAACTGCTACTAAATATAGGAAGAAGTTGTTGCTTAATGCCATTACTAGGATTCCACCATGTGGAGCAGGTATTTTTATATTAAATAGTCCTGTTAATGCTCCTGCGATTGCTGAACCTACGACACTTGCTGGTATTACTCTTGTTGGATCTGCTGCTGCATAAGGGATTGCACCTTCTGTGATGAATGAGAATCCCATAATGTAGTTTGTAAGTCCTGCTTCTCTTTCTTGTGCAGTAAATTTATTTTTAAATAATGTTGATGCTAATGCGATTGCAATTGGAGGAACCATTCCACCAGCCATAACTGCTGCCATTGGTAAACTTCCACCAGATGTCATTGTAGCTGCCAATGTTCCAGAACCAAATACATAAGCTGCCTTATTTACAGGTCCACCCATATCAATAGCCATCATTCCACCAAGAACTGCACCTAATAGAACAGCACTTGAACCAGACATTCCATTTAACCAAGCATTTAAACCATTGTTAATTATTGCTGCAAATGGATTTATAACAAGTACCATTGCTACACCTGTGATTAATACTGATAAAACTGGATACAATAATATCATTTTCAATCCGCTTAAAGATCTTGGCATACCTGATAATGCTTTTACTAAACCTTGTACAACATATCCAGCTAAAAATCCACCAAGCAATGCACCAATAAATCCAGAACCACCAGCTGTTGCGATAGCTCCTGCAACTAGTCCTGCCGCTAATGCCGCTCTTTCACTAATACTGTAAGCAATATATCCAGCTAATACTGGAACAAACAATCCAAATGCCTGTCCGCCAATATCTTTTAACATTTTAGCTAGCGGTGCTTTAGAACCGTATTCTGCTCCAGCTCCACCATTACCAGACAATGTATCAACTAAAAATGCCAATGCTATCAAAATTCCACCACTTATTACTAACGGAAGCATATATGAAACTCCACTTAATAAGTGTTTGTAAAGTCCTTTTTTCTCAGATGAAGATGATTCAGAAGAATCTGCAGTTTTTGAACCGCTTGCATGGAAAATAGGGGCTTTTCCATCTAAGACCTGTTGAATTAATGCTTTTGCATTGTTAATTCCTTCTTTTGCTTCCACTTGAATTAACGGTTTTCCATCAAATCTGTCAACTTCGATATTTCTGTTAATTGCCAAAATTACACCGGTAGCTTTTTTAATATCTTCATCAGTCAAGACATTTTTTCTACCATCCGCACCGTTTGTTTCAACTTTTATATTTATTCCCATTTCATCAGCCGCTTTTTTTAGTGCTTCTGCCGCCATATAAGTATGGGCAATTCCTGTTGGGCAGGCTGTTGCTGCGATTATGTAAGGAGCATTTTCATCAGTTGGAGCTTGTGCAGTTACAGCATCTTTCTTTTCTTCTTCTGCAAATTTTTCTGCTTCAGCTTTATTAATGATTTCCAGTACTTCATCAGCTGTCTTTGCATTTTCAAGAGCTTCCTTGAAATCATCATCCAATAATAATTGTGATAATCTTGCAAGTGTTTCAATATGAGTGTTATTTGCGCCATCTGGAGCGGCAATCATAAAGAACAATGTTGCAGGTTCTCCATCCAATGAATCGTAGTCAATTCCTTCTGGTTTTCTACCCATTGCAAGCGCAGGTTTTTTTACATATTTTGTCTTAGCATGTGGAATTGCGATTCCTTCACCAATTCCAGTTGAGCTTTGAGCTTCTCTAGCCATCAATGCCTCTACATATCCATCATAATCATTCAGGACACCTGTTTTTTCGTGCAGTCTGGCAAGTTCTTTAATTATATCTACTTTAGTTGTAGATTTTACATCTAGACTGATTCTATCTTTAATCAGTAAGTCAGATATTTTCATTTGTACACCATCCTTAATTTATTATTTTTTCATTTTATTTCTTTAAATAATTTTTATTTTCAGCCGTAGTAAAGCAACTTTAAAATTCAATACAAAAATCATTACTATTTTACTCAATTGTCAAGTTTGATTTTTATTCTTTAAAAAGTTTCCTTTGAAATTTCAATTTCATCATACAATTTATTTACTAAATCCTTTTCTGCAAGCCCATAAGAATAAGCTGTAGCACTTCCTGAAGCAACTGCCAGCCTAAATGAATCTTCTGGAGAAAGCCCCTTTACAAATCCTGCGGTAAATCCTGCAACCATAGAATCTCCAGCACCAATTGAGTTGATTAATTGCCCTTTTGGAACAGATGCTTCCAGCACAAAGTCCTTGTTTACAAGCAATGCACCTTCGCCACCTCTAGACAAAATGACATTTTTAACTCCTCTGTCTAAAAAGAATTTACATTTTTCTACGATTTCGGCTTTTGTTTCCAGTTTTTCATTAAACATTTCTCTTAGTTCATGAATATTCGGCTTAACAAAAAGATTATTGTGAATATTGTCTTGTAATAAATTTCCTCTTGTATCAAGCACAATTTCCACATTTGCTTTTACATTTTCAGATAATTGCTTATAAATTTTGCTACTGATTGAAGATGGGATGCTTCCAGATAAAACAAGTATATCTCCATCTTTTAAATCAGAAATTTTGTTAGTTAGTTCCTGCAATTTTTCTGCTGTAATTTCTGGTGAAACTCCGGTAAGTTCAGTTTCCTTGTCATTCCCATTAACCTTTACATTAATTCTAGTATTTCCTTCAAGTTCCACAAATTCAGATTTTATGTTATCCTTTTTCAAATCTCTGACAATAAAATCTCCAACAAATCCAGCCACAAATCCAATCGCTGTAGATTCCACATCGAGATTTTTCAATACTTTAGAAACATTAATCCCTTTTCCACCAGCTCTATAATTTACTTTGTGAGCAAGATTCAAATGTTCTGCTTTTAAATCATCCTTCAGATACATGTCATAATCCAATGCTGGATTCAATGTCAATGTGTAAATCATCTTTTTCTCCTCCTAAATTTAAATATATTTTAAAACTATTTTTCAAACCATTTAATAGATATGCTTAATAACTCGAATTTTTTTATTTTATCAAAGATTCAAGATTTCTTGCTTCATAATATTTATTTTATTATAATTCTAATATAATTTCAAAACAAATCTAATATGGTTCTACTATATTATTTGCCACTATATATTTATAACATTTGAAATTTAAAAAGTCAAATAATTTAGACTATTAAATTTATTTTCTCATTTTTCTTTAATGTTAATATATTATAATTAAATTAAATCAAGTCAAGATTCAAATCAGATTATAATGGGAGTGGTATATATGAAAAGTAAAATCAAAAAGATATTTATTTATGCCTTGCTTTTATCTTTAATAAGTTGTGGAAGCAGTGGTGGTAATAAGGATACAGAAAAAACACCAACACCAACACCAAAGCCAGCAGATCCAAATCCAAAAGGGCCAAGTGCCTCAGATGTTTATTATAACAGTGAAATTGTGATCCGAAATGGAGGATATTCATCACAATATCCAAATGGTATAATACTTACAACGGCAACAAGTGATATAGTTAAAATTCCAAATATAGCTGGAACACCAATAAAAAAACAAGATTACCAGACATCTTCAGGGACTCCAATGAATGAAAAAATATTTTTGCACAGTACAGGAACTACACAGCAAGTTACAGATTTTAGTTCAGATTTAACTGCTTCAAATAGTTATCGAGCAGCAATTGGCGGAGATTTAATGGACGAGTATATTGCAAGGGTAAATTCAGCTTCAGGTGGAGATAATTTATTAAATAGTGCAAGAACACTCACGACTTTAGTCGTAAAATGAATTGCACGAAAATTTTAGTAAGCATATAGGGAAACTTGTATGTAGACACGGAGCAAAACCGTGCAACAAAGAAACTGAACTGCTGGGAACTCTTAAAGCTGGTATAACCACAACATAATATCTAAGTGAAAACATGGTATAAGTGTGATGGTGGCGAAAGCAGAAAAAATATACTAGATTATGCAAGGTTAAATCCTAAACATTAAGCCGTACATATAGAAAGGAATATAATAGACAATCAGCAGCTAAGCCTGAAAAGGAAAGTTCAACGACTATCCCTCGTGAGGGGAGTACAATACAAGCGATTGGTATTGGAAGTGGTTTCGCCTAAGTCCTTGAAATAGGATATGGATAAGATATAGTCTGTGCTTGTTAGAGATAACAAGAAGTTCATAAGAGAACTGCATAAGTAGTAGCGTATTTATGTGAACGACGCTTCCCACTGTTGTGGGGTTTTAAAAACTTTAAAAATATTTAAAAATAAATAAAAAATATTACTTTTTTGACAGATAAAATGTAGAATACATGGTATAATATCTCTGATGAAAAGGAGGTGATTATATATGTATTTAACTCTAAAACAACAAGTAAAACATCTTAGTAAAAATGAGTTTAGGAATTTAAAATGTTTATCTCATATAGCCAAGAACTTAACTAATGAAGCTATATATAATATTAGACAGTATTATTTTAATAAGAAAAAGTATTTAAGTTATAACGAAAACTATAAAATGCTTAAAAATAGTGATAATTATAAAAAATTAAATTCTAATATGGCTCAACAAATTTTAAAAGAAGTAGACGGAAGTTTTAAATCATTTTTTGGACTTTTAAAACTTGCTAGGAATGGTCAATATAATTTTAAAGATATAAAATTACCTAAATATCTTGCTAAAGATGGATTTACTACTCTTGTTATAGGTTTTGTTAGATTAAAAGATGATATTCTGATAGTTCCTTATTCAAATGCATTTAGAAAGACACATAAGGAAATCACAATAAAACTACCACCAGTATTAAAAGGCAAGAAGATAAAAGAGATTAGAATAATACCAAAACAACATTCTAGGTACTTTGAAATTCAATACATTTATGAGGTAGAAGAAATTCAAAGGGAATTAAATAAAAACAATGCACTAGGAATTGATTTAGGCATAAATAATCTATGTACTTGTGTTACAGATGCTGGAGCATCATTCATAATAGATGGTAGAAAATTAAAATCAATAAATCAATACTATAACAAGACAAATGCAAAATTGCAAAGCATTAAAGATAAGCAAAAGATAGAGCATATAACATTAAGGCAAAAGAGAATAGCTAGAAAGAGAAATAATCGTATAGAAGATTATCTTTCAAAAGCAGCAAGAATAATTGTAAATTATTGTCTTAATAATGATATAGGAAAAATAGTTCTAGGATATAATGAAGATTTTCAAAGAAATTCAAATATAGGAAGTATAAATAATCAAAACTTTGTAAATATCTCATATGGAAAATTAAGAGATAAATTAATATATCTATGTAAACTATATGGAATAGAATTTAAACTGCAAGAAGAGAGTTATACATCAAAAGCAAGTTTCTTTGATGGAGATGAAATTCCAGTATATGATAAAGAAAATCAAAAAGAATATAAATTCAGTGGAAAAAGGATAAAAAGAGGACTATATCAAACAAGCACAGGAAATACTTATAAATGCAGATTGTAATGGAGCATTAAACATATTAAGGAAAAGTAAAGTTGTGGATTTAAGTATCCTATACAATAGAGGTGAACTGAACACACCTAAAAGAATAAGGGTAGTGTAAAGCTATCAAACTTCTTAGAAAATTTTTAAATAATTTTAAAGATTTTAGAACCCTGCAACTTTAGTTGTGGGAGGTTCAGATATTTGGCCAGCGGGGGACATCAGAGGAAATAAAAATCCGTCACTTGAAGGAGGACTTCCTTATTTTGAAAAATCTTTGGAAAAATCTTGGATAAATGTAGTTGCACTTGTGAATAAATCTGGAACTGCAGGATTGGAATGGAAGGATTTAGAGCCATTGTCAAATGCAGGGGTAGCTAGTAAATGGACTATAACTGCGGTAAGTGAAGATGGAACATCAGCAAAAGCGGCGGAAAATGTCGCAAAAGCAGTAGATCAGGTACGTGAAAAATTTCCTGGAATGAAAATGGATATGATTAGAGACATAATTCTTTCAACAGCTACTGATATCGGAGCAGCAGGAGTGGATGATGTATTTGGATATGGACTTTTAAATGCTACTACTGCTTTAAATGGACCAAGAAACTTGAATTACAGGTTAAGCAAGTTTCATGTTCCAGATACAAAAACTTGGGTTTTTAGAAATAATATTTATGGTTCGTATACAGATTTAGAAAAAAACGGAAAAGGGACATTAGTTTTAGAAGGAAAAAATTCTTTTTATAAAATAAAAGTAGATGGTGGAACACTAGTTTTGAAAGGAGACAATACTTCTGAATATGAAACAATAATAAAAGATGGAATACTCGATGTTAAGAAAAAATTTACTCCCGAAAATATTGAAATAGAAACAAATGGAACATTGATTACAAATCCTGAAACTGTGATAGGAGAAATTTCTAAAAATTATTATACGGAGGAGATAACTGTTAATAAGGCAGTTGATGTTGTAAATAAAGGAACATTAAAGAATATTGGAACAGGAGCGATTATAACTGGAAATTATACAGCGAAATATGGTTCAGTGACAGAAGCAGAAATTGGATCAAAATTAATAGTAAAAGGAACAATAAAAATTGATGGAAGAGAAAGAAATCAAACTTTGGGAAGCACAGTAAAACTTTTGAGTAATGGATACGTTACTGCAATGCCAACAACATCGGCAGTTATTGAAGCTGAAAAAGGAATAGAAGGACAATTTGCAAAAGTGGAAACTGATGGATTGATTAATGGAAAAGTGGAAAATAAAGGAAATTCAATTGAAGCTACAATTAGTAGAAAAAATGTGGAAGATTATGTAAATAGTTTGAAAAATAGCGATGAAATGCAGAAGAATACTGCTAAAAATGTAGAGGTTTCCTTTAAAGAATTAGATAAAAAAATAGCTGAAGGAAATGCAAATGTTTCTAATTTTGCTTTAGGTGCGGCAAAACTTCAAAAAAATTCCCTATCTTTAAGTTCAAGTATATTAGATAGTTTATCAGGACAAATTTATGCTTCAGCTCAAGCTTTAACATTTCAACAATCGCAAACAATAAATAAGGATTTATCAAATAGACTTGTAATGCTCGGAACGCTTGATAATGCTAGTGATAAATTTGGATTATGGATTTCTTCCATTGGAGCTAATGGGAAATTAAAACAAAATGGGTATGCTGAAGGAAAAACTAAAGTTTATGGAGGACAGGTTGGAATTGATAAGCAATTTGGAGAAAATTTGATTTTAGGAACGGCTTTAGCTTATTCAAAAGGGGATGTGAAATTTGATAGACATGGTGGAAAATCAGATGCGGATAATTTTGGAATTTCATTGTATGGAAGAGTTGGAAATAAAGATAATCCGATGTATTTGCAAGGAAGAGTTGGACTTGGATTTGTAAATAGTGAAGTTAAAAGGGATATTATTTTATCTGAAAATGATATTTCACGAGGAAAAATTGAGCATAATGATAAAGTAATTTCAGGATATTTAGAAACAGGGTATGATGTGAAAAAAGGTGATTTTGTATTGACACCATTTGCTGGAATCTCGCATGATACAGTTCAAAGAGGAGCATTTCACGAGGAAAATAGCCAATTTGGATTAAAGGCGGATAAAAAGACTTACAAACAAACAAGTGGACTTGCTGGAGTTAGAGTTAGTCAGAAATTTAATTTTGAAAATGGTTCAAAAACTACATTACAAGGATACGTAACACATCAAAGGGCATTTAATAATGAAGATTTGAATTTTAAAGCATCGTATTCAGGACTACCAGATGCAAAATTTAAAGTAAAGGGAATAGGACTTTCAAAGAACCAAACATGGGTAGGAGCTGGAGTTTTAAATGAAGTTAGTTCAAAATTTGCCTGGTATTTGAATTATGATGGAAAAATTGATAAAAAGGCTAAAAATAATGTATTTACAGCTGGTATGAGAGTTAATTTTTGATAGACTTTTTTAAATAATAAATTTACAAATTTTTTATGAATTTTAAATTATATATGTTCAATTATCATTGGTAAAATATTTTCAAATAAAAGTTTAGTTCAAAAATTAAAAATAAGTTTTAGGAGATGATTTTTATGAAAAAGAAAAGAGTTTTAACATTGATCCTATTGTCATTTATAATGGTAACATCAACAATGAAAGCAGATTTTTGGTCAAAATTAAGAGATGCTCTTATAGGTGGTGATAATTATTCAAATTCAAGTTCAGAGGATAAAAATATTGTAGATGGTAAAATTTATAATCCAAAGGATAATAGAGAATATAGACTAGTTGAAAAAATGAAAGATGAAAGAGAAAATTCTCAAAGTGACTATAGAAAATTTGAAAATTCATCAAGTAAAATTTTTTATTAAATAGTGCAAGAACACTCGCAACTTTTAGTCGTGAAATGAATTGCACAAAAATTTTAGTAAGCATATAGGGAAACTTGTATGTAGACACGGAGCAAAACCGTGCAACAAAGAAACTGAACTGCTGGGAACTCTTAAAGCTAGTATAACCACAACATAATACCTAGATAATAATATATGGTATAGGTGTGATGGTGGCGAAAGCAGAAAAAATATACTAGATGGTGCAAGGTTAAATCCTAAACATTATGATAATAGACAATCAGCAGCTAAGCCTGAAAAGGAAAGTTCAACGACTATCCCTCGTGAGGGGAGTACAATACAAGCGATTGGTATTGGAAGTGGTTTCGCCTAAGTCCTTGAAATAGGATATGGATAAGATATAGTCTGTGCTTGTTAGAGATAACAAGAAGTTCATAAGAGAACTGCATAAATGGTAGCGCACTTATGTGAACGACGCTTCCCGCTGTTGTGGGGTTTTAAAAACTTTAAAAATATTTAAAAATAAATAAAAAATATTACTTTTTTGACAGATAAAATGTAGAATACATGGTATAATATCTCTGATGAAAAGGAGGTGATATCTATGTATTTAACTTTAAAACAACAGGTAAAACATCTTAGTAAAAAGGAGTTTAGGAATTTAAAATATTTATCTCATATAGCCAAGAACTTAACTAATGAAGCTATATATAATATTAGACAGTATTATTTTAATAAGAAAAAGTATTTAAGTTATAACGAAAACTATAAAATGCTTAAAAATAGTGAGAACTATAAAAAATTAAATTCTAATATGGCTCAACAAATTCTAAAAGAAGCAGACGGAAGTTTCAAATCATTCTTTGCACTTTTAAAACTTGCTAAAAATGATCAATATAATTTTAAAGATATAAAATTACCTAAATATCTTGCTAAAGATGGATTTACAACTCTTGTTATAGGTTTTGTAAGATTAAAAGATGATATTCTGATAGTTCCTTATTCAAATTCGTTTAAGAAAACTCATCAGGAAGTTAAAATTAAGCTACCACCAGTATTAAAAGGCAAGAAGATAAAAGAGATTAGAATAATACCAAAACAACATTCTAGGTACTTTGAAATTCAATATACTTATGAGATAGAAGAAGTTCAAAGGGAATTAAATAAAGAAAATGGACTAGGAATAGATTTAGGTATAGATAATCTTTGTACTTGTGTTAGTAATAATGGAGCTTCATTCATAATAGACGGCAGAAAATTAAAATCTATTAATCAATACTATAATAAGATAAATGCAAAATTACAAAGCATAAAAGATAAGCAAAAGATAGAGCATATAACATTGAGGCAAAAGAGAATAGCTAGAAAGAGAAATAATCGTATAGAAGATTATCTTTCAAAAGCAGCAAGAATAATAATAAATTATTGTCTTAATAATGATATAGGAAAAATAGTTCTAGGATATAATGAAGATTTTCAAAGAAATTCAAATATAGGAAGCATAAATAATCAGAACTTTGTAAATATACCATATGGAAAATTAAGAGATAAATTAATATATTTATGTAAACTATATGGAATAGAACTTAAGCTACAAGAAGAAAGTTATACATCAAAAGCAAGTTTCTTTGATGGAGATGAAATTCCAATATATGATAAAGAAAATCAAAAAGAATATATATTCAGTGGAAAAAGAATAAAAAGAGGACTATATCAAACAAGTGCAGGTGAACTCATAAATGCAGATTGTAATGGAGCATTAAACATATTAAGGAAAAGTAAAGTTGTGGATTTAAGTATCCTATACAATAGAGGTGAACTGAACACGCCTAAAAGAATAAGGGTAGTGTAAAGCTATCAAACTTCTTAGAAAATTTTTAAATAATTTTAAAGATTTTAGAACCCTGTGACTTTAGTCGTGGGAGGTTCAGTATGAATGTACAATAAATCCAAAAGATTTTTTATCAATAATAGGATTTAGGACTTTTTATGGATATGCTGATTTTCCTGTATATGAAATTAGTTCAGGAGTGGAAAAGTGTTATGAAAAGAAGGAAAATGAATATAAAAAGGAAGTTTCTAAAAGGAAAATTTATATAGACAATAAATTGGCAAAATATATTTTAAAAAATGAAATTAATGTTCAAAAAATAGCAGTTTATGATGCAAAATTAAATGATAGAGGCTATCCTTTGTTTAGTTCAAAAAATCCAAGAGTTTTGATAAATGATAAATTAGTATCTTATTAAAATGATAAAAATCAAAAAGTAAAAAATAAGAAAAAATGTAACTAACAATTTGAGTTAATTAGGGTGTGTAAAAATTTTTGTGTAAACCTCTAAATAATATATGGTAAAATAACTATATAATATTTGGAGGTTTTTGTTATGGCTAAAAAGAAAATTGACAACGAAATTTTTAAAACACTGATTGAGGATTACAATATTAAAGATACTAATGATATTAAGGATATGCTTAAGGATTTGCTTTCGGGTACTATTCAAACTATGCTTGAAGCTGAAATTGAGCATGAACTGGGGTATGCTAAACATTCTATGAAAGATAAGACTACCTCTAATGCTAGAAATGGACACTCCAAGAAAACTGTTAGAAGTGAGTACGGCAATATTGACTTAGATATTCCTAGAGATAGAAATGCTGAGTTTGAGCCTCAAATCATCCCTAAATATCAAAGAGAAATTACTGGCATTGAAGGGCAGATTCTTTCTCTTTATGCTAAAGGAATGAGCAACAGAGATATCGAGGACCATCTCAATAATCTTTATGGAATTGATGTTTCGCCATCTATGATCAGTAAAATTACAGATAAAATTATACCTGAAATTAGGGAATGGCAGTCTAGACAGCTTGAGGATGTATATCCAATAGTTTTTATGGACGCCATCCATTACAGTGTAAGAAAAGATGGAGTTGTTGTTAAAAAGGCGGTATATTTAGCTATAGGAATAGATAAGGAAGGAAGAAAGGAGGTTTTAGGATTTTGGATAGGAGAAAATGAATCAAGCAAGTACTGGCTAAATGTTTTAAATGAATTGAAAAACAGAGGAATTCAGGATATACTAATTATGTCTGTTGACAATTTAAAAGGGTTTAGCGAAGCAATATCTTCAGTGTTTCCAAAGACAGAAATTCAAAAATGTGTAGTTCATCAAATTAGAAACAGCATAAGATATATATCTTACAAAGATACAAGGGAATTTACATCAGACTTAAAAGAAATGTATAATGCACCAACACTGGAACAGGCAGAGTTTAAACTGGATGAATTAGAAGAAAAATGGGGTAAAAAGTATATGGCAGTAATTAATTCCTGGAGAAGTAACTGGAATGAGTTGACAACATACTTTAAATATGATACAAAGATAAGAAAGTTGATATATATGACAAACCCGATAGAAAGCTTAAACAGACAATTAAGAAAGTATACGAAGACAAAATCACTTTATCCGACAGATGAAGCATTAATGAAATCAGTATACCTAAGCTTAAAGGAAGCAACAAAGAAATGGACTGGAAGAATACCAGGCTGGGGAGAAATATATTCACAGTTAAGTATTTATTTTGAAGGAAGAATTTAAAAACAGGATGATAAAACTACCATCCTGTACCATATATTATATTTTGAGTTTACACAAAATTCTGGACACTCTCGTTAATTACATTTTTTTATTTATATAAATAAGTTAAAATTATAAATTAAGTTTAAGTAAATTAATGTTTATGTCCGCAACAGCAAGAATGAGAATGCATATCAATTACCATACGTCCTTGAATTGTTCCTTCTTCCATTTCCTTAAAGATTTCAGGAGCTTCTTCAATAGTTCTAGTTTGAACTACTGGCACAACCAATCCTTCGGCTCCAAATTGGAATGCTTCTCTCAAGTCTTCTCTTGTTCCAACAAGCGATCCGATTACTTCAATTCCGTCTAATACAGTTTTCACGATTGGCAAGTCCATAGTTTCTGATGGAAGTCCAACTGCAACAACTTTTCCTGCAGCTCTTACCGAATCAACAGCTTGGTTAAATGCAACTTTTGATACAGCAGTAACTACAGCAATATGAGCTCCAATTCCGCTTAATTCTTTAATTTTTGCAACTGGATCTTCTTTTTTACCATTTATAACATAATCTGCTCCAACTTCTTTAGCAAGTGCCAATTTATCATCATTAATATCAACAGCAATTACGTGAGTGTTAAACACTTTTTTAGCATATTGAACTGCCAAATTTCCCAATCCTCCAGCACCATAAATTACAACCCATTGTCCTGGTTGAGGTTTTCCAACTTTTATTGCTTTATAAGTTGTAACTCCTGCACAAGTGATGCTGCTGGCTTGAACCGGATCCAGTCCTTCAGGCACTTTTACCGCATAATCAGCTGTAACGATACATTGTTCAGCCATTCCACCATCTGCAGAATATCCAGCATTTATTACATCTCTACATAATGTTTCCTGTCCATTAATACAATATTCACATCTTCCACATCCTTCAAAGAACCAGGCAATACTAACTCTATCTCCAGGTTTTAATGATGTCACACCTTCAGCAACTTCCCTTACAATTCCAATTCCTTCATGCCCTAAAACTCTTCCAGGAACTTTCCCAAAATCCCCATGAGCCACATGCAAGTCAGTATGGCAGACACCGCAATATTCTACATCAACCAATGCTTCTCCAGCTTTTAATCCTCTCAACTCTTTTTCTACAACTTCTACTCCAGTTCCTTCTTTATTAACTACTACTGCTTTCATTTAATTTCCCTTCCTTTTTACTTATTTTTATTTCTAAGTTCCTAAATTTTTAAATTTAGTTATATGAATATTTAATCATACGATATATTTATACCCTAAAAAATTTAAAAAGTCAAATTATTTTTTAATAAAATAGTTTGTCTTACTTACTATTTAGATAAAAAATTTATTTTAATAAAATGTTATTAAAAAGATTTTTCAAATTTTTTAAAATTTATTGACAATAGGTAGTTTGTTTGGTAGAATTTCTGTGAGCATAAGTTTTATTAGTTATTTATCTTAATTTTTGTTTTGATTTTAGATATAGTAAAAATAACGGATATAAATATTTGGAATTTATGCTAATTTATTGTTTTGTGGAGGTGGATGTTTTGAACGAGGAAGTCCCGGAAGAGAGATTTAAAAATCTGAATAAATTAAAATTTACAAATTTATGCAAATACGGATAAAGGGAGTATCTTCGTTGCTGTTATTCTCCTGATTTTTATTTGCATATAAAGTTAAAAAATTGAAAATGCAAAAGAGAAAGGAGATTGGAGATTAATGATGGAAAACAACATTATTCAAAAACTTATAGATGAAAAAAAATATTTTGAAATTAGAAAATATTTAAATGATTTAAACATTGTGGAAGTTTCAGAACTGCTGAATCAGTTTGAGTCTTCTGAACTAATAATGATTTTTCGGCTACTTTCTAAAAATAGGGCAGCCGATGTATTTTCATATCTGGACAGCGAACATCAGGAAATGATTATTAAGACAATGACAGATGTGGAAACTAAAAATATATTTGATGAGCTGTATTTTGACGATATTGTCGATATTATCGAAGAAATGCCATCGAATGTAGTAAAAAAAATATTAAGGAATACTGATGCAAAAGACAGACACACAATAAATCTTTTGTTAAAATATCCTGAAAATTCAGCTGGAAGCATTATGACAACTGAATATATGGACTTAAAAAAGGATATGACAGCTTCTTCTGCAATTTTTAAAATTAGGGATGTTATGGAAGATATGGCAAATGTCTATACCTGCTATGTGATTGATGAAGGTAGGAGGCTGGAAGGAGTAATTTCCCTAAAAGAGCTTATTACGAGCGAGGATGATGAGCCAATTCAAAATCTTATGAATAAAAATGTAATAAGTGTTCATGTAAATGATGATCAGGAAAAGGTTGCGGAAATAATAAAAAAATATAATCTTATCGTACTTCCTGTGACTGATGATGAAAATAGACTTTTAGGAATCATTACGATTGATGATGTAATGGATGTTGTGGAACAGGAAGCGACAGAGGATTTTCATAGAATGGCTGGGATTTCGCCTGTGGAGGAGTCTTATTTAAAAACAAGCGCCTTTACAATGGCAAGACAAAGAATTAGCTGGCTTATTGTGCTTATGATTTCTGCTACATTTACTGGAAGAATTATAAGTAAATATGAAGATGTGCTGCAGTCTGTAGTTATACTTTCATCATTTATTCCTATGCTGATGGATACTGGAGGAAATGCGGGTGCACAGTCTTCGACAATTGTAGTCCGTGCTTTGGCATTGGGGGAAGTTGATACAAAAGATACTTTTAAAATATTAAAAAAGGAATTTCTTATTTCATTTATAGTAGCTATTGTTTTGGCGACAATAAATTTTTTAAGAATTATAACTTTGACAAAAACACCTTTAAATGTTGCAATGACAGTTTCAGTAACTTTAATTTTTGTAGTTATAATTTCTAAAATAATAGGTGCTTTTTTACCGGTTATCGCTAAAACTTTTAAAATGGATCCGGCAATAATGGCAGGGCCTTTAATAACAACGATTTTAGATGCACTTACTCTTACTATTTACTTTAGATTTGCAACTATGTTTTTAAGTAATGTTATAAAGTAAATATTTTTATAAAATTTAAGAATATAAAAATTGATTGTCTAATCGAAGTTATATGGCAACTAATATAAGAAAAATGAGGTGAGAAAAAAATGAAAAAAATAAAAAGAATAATTGAAGATCTTTTGAAAGAAAAAAAATATTTTGAAATAAAAAAAGAATTAGATAAATTAAATGCAGTTGAAATTTCTGATGTGATAAATTTATTTAAGCTGCCAGAGCTTGTAATAATGATTTTTAGACTTTTAAAAAAAGATAAAGCGGCGGATGTATTTTCATATTTGGACAGTGAACATCAGGAAATGATTATTCACGCTTCAACTGATGTTGAAACACGAGAAATATTTGATGAACTGTATTTTGACGATATTGTCGACATTATCGAGGAAATGCCGTCGGATATTGTAAAAAAAATCTTGAAAAATACGGATAGAAAAGATAGACATTTGATAAACCAGCTTCTAAAATATCCAGATAATTCAGCTGGAAGCATTATGACGACTGAATATGTGGATTTTCAGAAAAATATGACAGTTCAAGAGGCGATAGGACAGCTTAAAAAAACTGGGAAAGACAAGGAAAATATTTATACTTGCTATGTTACTGACAAAAACGGGAAATTGGAAGGTGTGCTTTCACTAAAGGAATTGATTTCTAAAAAGGACAGTGTTGTAATTGAAGATATTATGAATACAAATTTTGTAAGTGTAAATACAAATGATGATCAGGAAAAAGTCGCGGATTTGTTTAAAAAGTACGATTTTATTGTTATGCCAGTCGTTGACCACGAAAATAGGCTTTTGGGAATAATTACGGTGGATGATGTTCTGGATGTTGTGGATCAGGAAGTTACGGAAGATTTTCACAAAATGGCTGGAATTACTTCACCTACCGATGATTCCTATTTAAAAACAAGCATCTTTACGATGGCAAAGCAAAGAATTGGGTGGCTTGCAGTTCTTATGATTTCCGACACAATTTCTGGAAATATAATACAAGGTTATGAAAAAGTTCTGGCAAAGTCAATAATTTTAACGGCATTTATTCCAATGCTTATGTCAAGCGGAGGAAATGTTGGTTCACAATCTTCAACGGTTGTAATCCGTTCACTTGCACTTGGGGAAATTTCTCCAAAAGATGCTTTTAAAGTAATAAAAAAAGAATTTTCAATTGGAATAATGGTTTCAATAGTTTTGGCGCTGTTAAATTTTATAAGACTTATAACACTTGAAAAAACTAATTTTGTAATTGCTTTTGTCGTTTCATTGACACTTGTATTTACAGTAATTGTGTCAAAATTGGTTGGAGCACTGCTTCCGCTTGGAGCAAAAATTGTGAAGGCCGATCCAGCAGTTATGGCAACACCTTTGATAACAACAATTTCAGATGCTGTGACACTTGTAATTTATTTTAATTTTGCAGCGATGTTCTTGAAACTTTAATAAAAGATAAATGAGAGCAGTTTATGAGTAATGTAAATCTAATGAAATACTGGAAATATCTTTATATATTTATGGTATAATATAACAAATTTTTAGGAAGGAAGATAATCTTATGAAAGCTAAAATATTAATTTTATTAAGCATGCTTCTATTTGTAGTAAGTTGTGGAACTCATCCGGCGCAAAAGGAATTTGAGAGACAAATGAAAGTAATACAGTCGGGAAATTTATCAAAATTTGGCAAGGCAAGTGGAGATGTAACGGTTATTTTAGATCAATTTAGTAAAATGTATGGCGAAGGAATGAAAAAAATAACCTACAAAATTAACAAAGTTGAGGCAAAAGGGGATACAGCTGCAATTAATGTTACTGTAAAATCTCCTGATTTAACACCTTATATGTCAGAACTTCAAAATAGAATGTCTGAAAAACTTTCAAAGGCTATGCCAAAAAATAACGAAGAACTGCAAAATCAAATATCAGAACTTGGAAAAGAATTTTTTAATGAAAAATTTAATAGCAAGGATTTGAAATATACAGAAAAAACTTTGGATGTTAAGTATGTAAAAAATGGAAAAGATTGGGAAATGAGCGATGAAAATGAAGAATTTTTTAAAATCTTAACTTTTGGGCTTATGAACTAGTTTATACTATTTCCCGTTTTTTTTAAATGGGTTTTAACAAAAAGATAGCAAGAAGTCTCCGACTTCTACAAGTGGGAGATGAATTGCTTTTTTTGTAAAAAAAATTGAAAAAAGAATACTCTTATGATACAATTTTTGTATAAAATATCGAAGAGAAATAATTAAAAATAATATTCAAAATCAAAAGGAGGTGTAATTTTGTGAAATATAATTTAGCATTCAAATACAGGATTTATCCAAATAAAGAGCAAGAATTATTGATAAATAAGACTTTTGGATGTGTTCGTTTTGTTTACAATACAATTTTGTATATAGCAAATAAAATTTATGAAGAAACTGGAAAAAATAAAATAGTTACACCTGCCAGTTTGAAAAGTGAAAATCAATTTCTAAAAGAAGTAGACAGTCTGGCACTTTCAAATGCTCAATTGAATGTGAGACGATCGTTTACGAATTTTTTTCAGAAGAGAGCGAAATTTCCGAGGTTCAAATCTAAAAAGAATAGTGTTAAAAGTTACACGACAAATTGTGTGAATAATTCAATACGAATTGAGGAAAACAAATATTTGGTTTTGCCAAAATTGAAAAAAGTAAAATTGAAATATCATAGAGAAATACCAGAGGATTATAAAATAAAGTCGGTAACATTGACAAACAGCAATGGAAATTATTACGTTTCTATTTTGACGGAATTTGAAAAAGAAATTCAAAAAGTAGCTAGTAATAATGATAAAGTAATTGGACTTGATTTTTCGATGTCTGAATTATTTGTCAGTTCTGAAAACCAAAGGGCTGATTATCCAAGATATTTTAGGATGTTGGAGAAAAAATTGAAAGAATTACAAAAATCATTATCAAGAAAAGTGAAATTTTCTAAGAATTGGTATAGACAAAAAGAGAAAATATCAAAATTACATGAGTATATCAAAAATTGCCGAAGAGATTTTCTACATAAATTATCGAAAAAATTATCTGAAGCGTATAATGCTGTGATTGTCGAGGATTTGAATATGAAAGGGATGAGTCAGGCATTAAATTTTGGGAAAAGTGTAGGAGATAATGGGTGGGGAATGTTTTTGAGAATGCTTGAGTATAAACTGATGTTTTTAGGGAAACAATTTTTGAAGATAGATAAATGGTTTCCGTCATCGAAAACTTGCAGTAAATGTGGAAACGTTAAAGAGGAACTGAAATTATCAGAAAGAAGTTATAAATGTGAGTGCTGTGGGATTGAAATTGATAGAGATTACAATGCGGCATTGAATATAAAAAACATTGGAAAATCAATGTTGGAATATTGAGAAAATAAAAGAAAACAGGGTAGGAACTACCCGAAGAGCTTGGTAAATATATTTGGCTAACAAAAGCAGATACTTCCCAAGAAGTTCCCGCTTCTAAAAGCGGGAGTAGTTCACAGGCTGTTAAATATTGTAAACTCTCGAAGTTCATTTTCTTTGAGTGTATCTGGATGCTTTCTAAATTGAATTTTTCCAAAAGATTCTGTTATGTCAAATTCTGATATAAGATATATATGTAGTTCAAATTTTGTCTGCGTGCTGCAAATCCAGATTGTTCCTTTGGATGAATCTGTAAAAGCGTAACCGATATTGCTGC
Organism: Leptotrichia sp. oral taxon 417; assembly: GCF_013394865.1. Taxonomy (NCBI): domain Bacteria; kingdom Fusobacteriati; phylum Fusobacteriota; class Fusobacteriia; order Fusobacteriales; family Leptotrichiaceae; genus Leptotrichia; species Leptotrichia sp. oral taxon 417. The sequence continues at coordinate 707,688 of NZ_JABXYV010000001.1, forward strand.
TTCTCTTCCATTTGAAAATATGGTTTTTTGGAACTGGAAGTTTTGACATTCTTCTGTTAAGTTCCTTGCTAACTATATTTTCGCAGGCATCAGTGCCAAAAACTATAAAAGATGAAATTACAAAACAGATACCAATAACAAATATTCCGAGTTTTAAAAGAATTGGTGTTAATATACAGGCTAAAAAAATTAGAACTCTTGCTGTATAAGCTAATTTTATATATTTGTAATTTTTTACAATCATTGTCTTTTTCTCCTTTGCATTAGATAATATTCCAGCTGGTTATCTAAAAATTCCTTTATATCATTTAATTTTTGAGTTTTAGCATTAGCAGTTTGATCCGAATTTCTATCTGGATGTACTTTTTTTATTTCCCTCCTGTATGCTTTTTTTATTACATCCTCATTTATTTCTCCATTTTTATCAATTTTCAAAATATCTAGATATTCTTCAAATTTCTGAATAATTCCTCCATCATTTGTGCTTTGGTAATCAAAATTTGAATAGTTATTATTTTTTCTTTCATATTGCTCCCTTGAGTATTCCTGTTGATGTCTATAGTATGAGTATTCTTGGGATTTTTCTTTCCAGTACTGTTTTTCCCTGTCCTGCTGCTTCTGATATTCTTCCTGATCTTTTCTTCTTCTTTCATATTCTTGATTCCTTGCGCTTTCAAACCATTGCTCATATTTTTTGCAAATTTTTTTATTTTCTCCTCTTTCATTCAGAAGAATTCCTAAAATAAAATTCAAAAATTCTGGAATGGCTTTAAAAATCAGAAAAACTGCACAAGCAATTAGAACGTAAATAAGAACACCTAAGAGCCAGCTCCAGTTTCCAGCAAAAATAAAAGCAAGAAGAGCAAAAAATACTAAAATTGGCAATATTGTATAAAATCCTATAGCCATTATTGCCAATGAAATTAAACTGCATAATTCAGCAATTTCACTTAATATAAATTGTACTAATCTTATTAAGGTTTTCACTATTTTCCTCCTTTTTAGAATTTAAATCCTGTTTAAAAAATTTAAGTAAGAGATATTTACCCCTTGCAAAGAAATTCATAGCTATTTGCTGTTTAAATGGAAAATAGCATTAAACAGTATTTATTTAGCAAAAATTCAAAATTTCCTATTTCAAATAAAAAATTCTTAAATTAATAGTATTTTACTCAATTATAAGGTAGATGTCAACTTTTTATATCTTTTATAAATACGATAAAAAAATGGGGCTGTTTCACAAAATAAATAAAATTCCTAAATCATAAATCTATATTTATAGAATCAATAAAAATAATATCTATTGATTTTTAAAATATATAATATTTATGTTAGTAAAATTATTTTTGAATTATGAGACAGCCTCACCATATACTAAACTATGAATTTATTATTAAATTAAATGCAATAAAATTAATATTTTGTAATTAAATAGTCAAATGCGCTAAGCGCCGCTTTTGCTCCTTCTCCCATTGCAATGATTATTTGTTTTTGCTTGATATTTGTAACATCTCCTGCTGCGAAGATTCCAGCTGCGGAAGTTGAGTTGTTTTCAGGGTTGATTACGATTTCTCCAATTTTGTTTGTTTCAACTAAATCTTTTACGACTTCACTTCTAGGTGATAATCCCACTTCTACAAACATTCCTTCCACATTTAATGTTTTTTCTTCTTCAGTTTCTCTGTTTTTGTAGATGATATTTTCTACAAATTCATTTCCGTTTACTTTAGTAGTTGCAGAATTTAAAATTACTTTTATGTTTGATTGCTCAGCCAATTTTTCCTGTAAAACTTTATCAGCCTTTAATTCAGGCATAAATTCGATTAATGTAACTGATTTTGCAATTCCAGATAGGTCAAGAGCCGCTTCAACACCTGAATTTCCACCACCAATTACAGCAACATCCAGTCCTTTGTAGAAAGGCCCGTCACAAGTTGAGCAGTAATGAACCCCTTTCCCAACGTATTCGGCTTCTCCTGGAATGTTAAGGCTTCTTGGTTTTGCTCCAGTTGCTATAATAACAGTTTTCGATTTATAACTTTTTCCATCATCAGTTACCAAAATTTTATCTTTTCCATCTTCCTTTATTTCTTTTACCAAATGCCCTTCTTTAAATGCAACTTCGTATTCCTTCAGATGTTTTTCCAAAGTTTGGGCAAATTTAGCTCCAGTTGTCGAGATAGTTCCAATAATATTTTCAATTTCATTTGTATCAAGAACTTGTCCTCCGATTTTCACACCAATCATCGCCACATTAAGCCCTTTTCTAGCTGCATAGATTGCCGCTGAGACAGCTGCAGGTCCAGAACCCACTACAGTTACATCATAAAGTTTATTTTCATCAATTTTTGCCAGTTTCCCTTCATCTAAAGCCCCAAGATTTAAGCTAAAATCCATTTTTTATACCTCCAAATTTTATTTTTATTTATACAAATTTATTTAATTTTGTAATCATTACAATTTATTTTAATATAAATTTTTAAAATTGTCAATATTTAAATTTTTAATTTGGTCCTGCAGAATAAATTTTTAACTTATAAAATAAAAAAAATAAATTGTCGAAACAGGCTTATGATGAAAAAAATATAAAAATTTTGTCTATCAAAAATTATTTATATTTATCTGGAGATATGCTATAATAATTTCAAGGGAAATTAGAGAAGTAAATTTATTTTTTAAAGAGGAATTTTTTATGGATAAGATGAAAAAAGAATTAGTTATAATAACTGGAATGAGTGGAGCTGGGAAATCTGAGGCGATGAAATTTTTTGAGGATAGGGAATATTTTTGTATTGATAATTTTCCTATTAATTTGTTTCAGTATTTGAATGAAATATTTATTAGCAGTGGAAAAAGAAACCAGGTGGCAATAGCAATAGACGTTAGAAATCAGGAATTTATTGAACAGTTGACAAAACAGCTGGAAATATTGGACAAAGAGGAAATATCTCATACTATGATTTATCTGGATGCAAGAACAGATGTTTTGCTTAGCAGATATGAGCTTTCCAGAAGAAAGCACCCGTTAAATATGTATGACACTTTACTTGCCAATATAAAGGCAGAACGTAAAATTATAAAGGACTTTATGGTAAAAGCTGATTTGGTAATTGACACAAGCACATTGACAGTGAAAAAATTGCAGGAAGTCTTGGAAAAGGAATTTTCAGGACAAAGAAAAAAAATAAGCGTCAATTTAACTTCCTTTGGATTTAAGTATGGAATTCCGCTGGATCTTCACCTGATGTTCGATTTGAGATTTTTGCCAAATCCCTATTACATTGAGAATTTAAAAAGAAAAACTGGAAATCATAAGGAAGTGCAGGATTATGTAATGGGACTTCCAGAAAGCCAGGAATTTTATAAAATGCTTTTAGATATGCTTTTGTACTTAATTCCAAAATATGAAAAGGAAGGAAAATCACATTTACGTATAGGAATAGGATGTTCAGGCGGACAGCATCGTTCAGCCACATTTGTGAATAAACTTTACGATGACCTTTCAAAAAAGATGGATTATCATATTGGGAAATTTCATAGGGAAGTGGGAGATAAAAAGGAAATTTAGTTTTACTTAATTTATATAATTTATAGGAAAGAATAAAAAGATACAAAAATGGGAGAAGAAATAAAGACAGAAAAAATAGAAAAAGAAATAAAATCGCCAGTTAAATATAAGGATATTCCCACAAATCCAGGAGTTTACCTGATGAAAAATGAGCGAGGGAAGATTATTTATGTGGGAAAAGCAAAAAATCTTCAAAATAGGGTGAAGTCTTATTTTACAAATATAAATTCGCATAATCAGAAAACGCTGGAATTGGTGAAAAATATTAGGGATATTGAGTTTTTTATCTGTAAATCGGAAGTTGAGGCGCTTATTCTGGAAAATAACCTGATAAAAAAGAATAAGCCAAAATATAATATTTTGTTAAAGGATGAAAAGACTTATCCATATATAAAGTTTACAAAGGAAAAATTTCCAAAGGTGGAAATTGTGAGAAGTACGAAAAAATTAAATGAGAATGCCGAATATTTTGGGCCTTATCCAATGGGAATATTTTTTGCAATGAAATCGCTTATTAAGATATTTCCAGTTCGAGATTGCAACCGAAATATGGATAAAATTACAAAGCCGTGCTTGAAGTATTATATGAAAACTTGCCCCGCACCTTGTAAATATAAAGATATTGAAGATGAATACAGTACGAATGTAAGCAATTTCAAAAACTTTTTGAAGGGACATTCTGATAAAGTTCTTGAAATGCTGGAAAATAGGATGAAACAGTTTAGTGATGAAATGGAATTTGAGCGTGCGATTAACGAGCGTGAAAAATTGGCTGTGTTAAAAAGAATGCTGGAAACACAAATTATCGAATATAGCAAGGAAATTGACGAGGATGTGTTTGTATTTGAGGAAAAAAGGGAAAATGTGTTTTTATGTGTGTTGAATATTCGGGAAGGGAAAGTTATTAATAAAAATCATATAATAATTTCAATGGAAAGAAGCCAGGAAGAAAGCCTTTTTGAGCGGCTGATTACTTCATATTATGAAAAAAGGAATATTCCAAAGCACATTATTTGTGATGAGAGATTTTTACAAAGTGAACATTTGATAAAAGAATGGGCAAAAATTGAAAAGCATAAGGAGATAAAACTTCATTTTCCAAAGATTAATAGCCGAAGATTGCAGCTTTTGGAAATGGGATATTTGAACTTACGGGAAGAAGTTGATAAATATTATAGAAAACGGCGTATGGTTCAGGAAGGGCTTCATAATTTAAAAAAAGAATTACGGTTAAAAAGTTTTCCCTACAGAATTGACTGTTTTGATATTTCAAATATTCAAGGGAAAGATGCGGTTGCGGCAATGACTGTGGCTATTGACGGGGAAACAATGCCTAAGGAATATAGGCATTTTAAAATTACTGTAAAAGATACGCCAGATGATTTTTTGATGATGAGGGAAGCATTAACACGAAGATATTCTAAAATAGAAAACGAGAAAATGCCCAATCTGATTCTAATTGATGGTGGAAAAGGGCAGCTTGGAGTGGCTGTGGATGTACTGGAAAAACTTGGAAAAATGGAGCATACCGATGTAATTGGAATTGCCAAAAGGGAAGAGGAAATTTTTAAAAGTTATGAAAGTGAGCCGTATTTATTTGAAAAGACAGATGAAACGTTAAAGATTTTGCAAAGATTAAGGGATGAAGCCCATAGATTTGGAATTACGCATCATAGAAAATTGAGAAGTAAGCGAAATGTCAAAAGTGCGTTGGATGACATTTCTGGAATTGGACCGAAAAGGAAAAAGGAATTGATAAAAAAATTTGGATTGATAAAAAATATACGAAATGCAACATTAGAGGAACTGATGGAAATTGTGCCGGAAAATATTGCTATTTCTATAAAGGAAAATTTATAAAGGTATTAGGAGGAAAAACTTGAAAAAATTAATAATATTAATGTTGCTTGGATGCAGTATGACGAGTTTTGCTCTTTTTGATAAAATAAAAAAGGAGATAAAATGGAGGGAAGAGGAAAAGCCGCGATTTAATCAGGTAAAAGTAATGATCGATGGGAAGGAAAAAATGCGAAAGGTTATTCCAGGACGTTACGAAATTAAATTATTTGAAATTACGTATCCGACAGATCTATTTGGAAAAAATAGATTTTATAACGAATTTAATGCTTTTTTGAAGGATATAAGAAAGGGGAAAAAGTATTCATTGCTTTTGGAAGAAAGATTTTATCAGGAAATGCAGGATATAAAAGTTGATCAGTTATCAGAAGAGGAAAAAATACTGGAATTGCCAGCATCTTCCCTGGATGAATATTATAGACAGCAAATAATTGCAATGTCTAATGGAGTTAATTTAACCGAATATGTAGGAACAGATCAGGAATATTTGAATAGACAAATTTATGTTCTCTATGAACTTTTGAATAAAACTGATTTTAATCCATCAAATGTTTATTCAGAATTGGATAAGGAATTTTTAATTGAAGAATTAAAAAATAACCGTAAAGAAGTTGTAGAAAACTTTGAGAAATCAAACGTTGAATTTTTTATAAAGGAAACCTATGAAAACTCAGGATTAAATAAATTTAAAGATGATTCAGTATACAAATTTGATAAGGATATTTTAATTTCTGACAAATTAGAAGATCAGGCAATATTGCCAGAACTTCAGAGAAATGTTTATTTAACAGGTTTTCCAAGTGAAATTATCGAAAAACTTGCAAAAAATCAGTTAAAATTAAAAAGAACGCCATTACTGCTTGAAAATAGCGAATATCATGGGTATACTTATAATGAAAATAATACAGTAGTGTTTGTAGGAGGGAAAAAACCAAAATACTACTATAATGATTATAAGATAAATGTAGTTAGAAAGCCGATAGCTGTTCTTGATTTATTAAAAACAAGCTCAAATTATTATGTATCAGACTTTTTTTAAAATTTTATTAAATAGTGCAAGAACCCTGAGGCTTTAGTTGTGGGAGGTTCAGTTTTGATGTAAATAGTAAATTTGTTCAATATAAAATCCTAAATTATTCACGAAAATGATAACTAAAAATATAAATAAAAAATTTTTTAAATGAATGATTTGAAATTTAAATAAAATTAATTTAAGAAGCAGGAGGAAAGATGAGCGAATATATTTTGGAGATGAAAAATATACGGAAGGAATTTTTAGGCGGGAAGATTGTTGCAAATGATGATATTACGCTGAAGGTTAAAGAGGGAGAGATTCATGCGATTGTTGGGGAAAATGGAGCTGGGAAATCCACGCTTATGAAGATTTTGAACGGGCTATATTCTCCGACTTCTGGTGAGATTTTTTACAAGGGGGAGAAAATTGACATTGACAGTCCTACAACTGCGGCAAATTTGGGAATTGGAATGGTTTATCAGCATTTTATGCTAATTGATACCTTGACAGTTGCCGAAAATATGGTTCTGGGATTTGAGCCTAAAAAAGGTGGAGTATTTTTTGACTTGAATACTGCTAGAAAGCAGGTTAGGGAAGTTTCTGAAAAATATGGCTTAAACATTGATCCAGATGCAAAGGTGTCGGATTTGTCAGTTGGGATTCATCAGAGAATTGAGATTTTGAAAGTGTTGTTTAAAGGGGCGGAACTTCTGGTGTTTGATGAGCCAAGTGCAGTGCTGACTCCGCAGGAAGTGAAGGAGCTTTATGAGATTATGAGAAATCTTATAAAGGAAAGGAAAACGATTATTTTTATTTCGCATAAATTGCAGGAAGTGCTTGATTTATCCGACAATATTACGGTTATTCGTCGTGGAAGCGATGTTGGAAAATTGAAAACTAAGGAAGCTACGAAGGAGAAAATTGCCAATCTTATGGTTGGGCGTGTTGTGCTGTTTGAAGTTAAGAGACCTGATGTGAAATTGGGAAATGTGGTTGTGAAAGTTGAGAATTTGACTGTGAAAAGAGGAGGAATTGAGAAAGTTAAGGGTGTTTCGTTTGAAATCCGTGAAGGTGAAGTGCTGGGAATAGCTGGAGTGCAGGGAAATGGACAGACTGAACTTATTGAGGCTTTGGCAGGGCTTGCAAAAGTTGACAGCGGGAAATATTTCATAGATAATGATGAGCTGGAAAACAAGACGCCAAAACTTATTAAGGAAAAGGGGCTTTCCCACATACCTGAAGACAGACACAAAAGGGCGACTATTGATGATTTTACAATGGAAGAAAATATGGCCTTGGGACTTCAGGATCAGTATTCTAAAGGAGTATTGCTGGATTATAGCGAAATTGAGAAAAAAACTAATGAATATATAGAAAAATATGATATTAGGCCAACAGATGGAAAAATCAAGTTTGGCGGGCTGTCTGGTGGAAATCAGCAGAAAGTCGTAGTAGCAAGGGAGCTGGAACGTGAAAATAAATTTATTATTGCGGCACAGCCTACAAGGGGAGTCGATATTGGTGCGATTGAGATGATTCATAATACAATTTTAAATGAAAAAACTGAGAAAAAGGCGATAATGCTTGTTTCGGCTGAGTTATCGGAAATAATGGCGTTAAGTGACAGAATTGCAGTGATGTATTCAGGAGAAATTGTAGGAATTTTGGATAGAAAAGATGCAACAACAGAAAAATTAGGAATATTAATGGCAGGAGGGAAAATAGATGATTAAAAATAAGATAAAGGATTTTCTACCATCTATAATTGCAGTATTAATCGCATTAATTATTGGTGGAATAATAATGATGACAAAGGGTGTAAATCCGTTTACAGCCTACATTGATATGATGCGGGCGGCTTTTTATCAGCCTTATCCAAGATCTCCATTATTTAGTGGACTTGCAAATACATTATTTATCGCAACTCCGTTAATATTTTCTGCACTTGCAACAATGGTAGCCTTTAAAGCGGGATTATTTAATATAGGAATGCAAGGACAGATGATTGCTGGAGGATTAGCGGCAACTTTTTGGGCAATTACATTTAAAAATTATGTTTTTGGAAATGTGCTTGTTGTAATAATTGTGGCTGTAATTGCTGGATTTTCGTGGGCTGGAATAGCAGGATTTTTGCGGGCAAAATTTGGAGTAAGTGAAGTAATCAGTACAATTATGTTAAATTATATTATGCTAGAATTACAAAATTTCCTATTAAATGGGCCTTTAAAGGATCCAACTTCACAAAATACACAATCTCCACGTGTTTTTGAAGGGGCAAGATTACCGTTACTTTTTGCAAATATTACAAGACAAAACTTAAATTTTGGTTTTATAATCGCAATTCTTTTGACAATAGGGATATTTTTCTTTTTTAAATATTTCAAAAAAGGATATGAAATAAAAGCAGTCGGACAAAGTGATACAGTTGCTGAAAATGCGGGAATTAATCCAAAATATATCATGTTTTTAGCGATGGGAATCGCTGGAGCTTGTGCTGGACTTGGTGGAGCTGAACGTGTTTTAGGAGGAGCTTCAGAATATTCATACACTGAACTTATAATGGGAGATTACGGATTTACAGGACTTGCGGTAGCACTTCTTGGAAAAAATAATCCATTTGGAATATTAGTTGCGGCAATATTTTATGCGGCACTTGAAGTTGGGGGACAAATGTTGCAGCAAAGATACCAGATTGATAAAGATATTGTATTTATTATACAAGCATTAATAATTATTTTCGTAGCATCAGAAAATTTATTTAAATTTATGCTTAATAAAAAGAAAACGGTATAAATTTAATTGTCAAATAAAAAATATTGAGTCAGAAAGGAAAAATAAAATGATTGTATTAAAACAAATATTTAATTTATTGCAGCAGACAATAATAATAGCACCTCCAATTTTAATAACGGCTGTAGGAGCGTGTATTTCTGAAAAAAGTGGAGTTATTAATATTGGACTTGAAGGAATTATGCTAAGTTCAGCGTTTGCAACGGCAGTTGTCAATATTGCTACAGGAAATCCATATTTAGGGATAATTTTTGGAGTGATAGTGGGAATCTTAATCTCACTAATTCATGCAGTAATAAGTATTAATCTTAAAGGAAATCAAATTATAAGTGGAGTTGCAATAAATTTATTTGCAGCTGCGATAACTTCATATTCTATAAAAGCCATCTATAAAACTGCTGGAAGTACTCCATTGGCAAAATCATTGGCAAATCGTCCATTAATGATAATCGTAATCTACGGAATCGCAATCGCAATGTATTTCTTCTTATACAAAACAGTTTTAGGTTTAAGAATCCGTTCAGTTGGAGAACATCCGCTAGCAGCCGACACGGTAGGAATAAGCGTTTACAAAACAAGATATATAAGCGTACTTATATCAGGAGCATTGGGAGGACTAGGAGGAGCTTATCTTACAGCAGTCCTACTCCCAGCCTTTTCAAATAACATGTCAGCAGGACGTGGATATATCGCAATGGCTGCAATGATCTTTGGAAAATGGAACCCGCTAGGAGCAATCTTGGCAAGCCTATTATTCGCTTTCGGACAAGCATTCGCCGACGTTTCCAAAACAATAGGACTCCCAATATCTCAGCAATTTTTGACAATGATACCGTATATTTTGACATTGTTGGCATTAGTTGGATTTGTAGGAAAATCGAAAGCGCCGAAGGCTTCGGGATTGCCGTATGAGAAGTAAAAAATAAATTTTAATAAAATATGATTGGAGAAAATAAATGAAAAAAATAAGTTTTTTAATAATTTTAGGAACTTTTATTAGTATTTTAGGAATGGGAGCAGAACAAAGAGTAACAATAAAACCAGGAAGTTACTGTGATGGACTTAAATATGTATTGGGTTCTGAAGATTATGATCATGGTGATAATACTGATGCATATGAGATATATTTGTTTGGTAAATGTGTAATTAATGGGAAAATTTATCGATCAAAAACAGTATGGATTGATGAAGATACTGTTGGTTCGAGATTGCAAATATATTTTGATAATTTTCAGCAATCAAATAATATAACTAATAAAATAACAAAAAAGAATAGAGTCTATTTTATACCAGGTCAAACAATGGTAAAAGAAACTGACGATTATGATGGTGAAGTTAGATGGAAAATTAATGTAAAAAAAATTCAAATAAAATAAAAAATTAGAAATTTTATAATTATTATAAAATAATTAGGAGAAGCAATGCTAAAATCTTATCAGGAAATAAATGCAAAAACAATTGACCGCTGGGTTGAAGAAGGCTGGGAATGGGGACAGCCAATTAGCCACGAAACTTATTTAAATGCTAAAAATGGTAATTGGAATGTTCTCCTAACACCAACAAATCCTGTACCTCACGAATGGTTTGGAAACTTAAAAGATAAAAAAATATTAGGACTGGCTTCTGGTGGTGGACAGCAAATGCCTATATTTAAAGCTTTGGGAGGAAACTGCACTGTTTTGGATTATTCAGATAAACAGCTGGAAGCTGAAAAAATGGTTGCAGAACGTGAAAAATATGAAATAGAAATTATCAAAGCCGATATGACAAAAAAATTACCATTTTCAGATAACAGTTTTGACATAATTTTTCATCCAGTAAGCAACTCCTATATCGAAAAAGTTGAACCGGTATTTAAAGAATGCTACAGAATTTTGAAAAAAGGTGGAATTTTATTGTGCGGCTTGGATATTGGAACAAATTATACTGTAGATGAAAAGGAAGAAAAAATCATCAATAGTCTTCCATTCAACCCATTAGTCAACGAAGAGCAAAGAAAACAGCTGGAAGAACAGGACTGTGGAATTCAATTTTCCCACACAATATCAGAACAGATAGGTGGACAATTGAAAGCTGGATTTAAATTAACAGATATTTATGATGATACAAATGGATTTGGAAGGTTGCATGAACTTAATATTGCAAGTTTCGTGGCAACAAGAGCAATAAAAGAATAAAAATGAAAAAGCTGTTTTGTAAGTTTTTCAAAAATAACTGACTTATGAAGCAGTCTTTTTTTTTGTAAAAAATTTTTATGGACTGGAGTATAAAAAAATGGTAATATTAGATGATGAAGAATATAATAAAGTTTGGGATATAGTTTACGATAGATTTAATTTTAATCCCAGTGTTGATAAAAAAGAAATAGCATTTGAATTTAAAGAACCATATATAGTTTATGATATTAGTTATCATTATGAAAATCTAGAGAAAATTGAAGGATTTGTAGATTGGGGATTTAAAAAAGAAATTCGTGATAAAATAACGGAAATTTTTTTGAAATGTACTAAGGAAAATGAGGAATTGTATGCATTGGATTGGCATCATTCTTGCTTTAGATATAATCCTCGTATTAAAGATGAGCCTAAAATTATAGAAGTTAAAGATGAACGCTACTGGGGTGGCGGGTATAATGCATATTTTCCAACATATTGTCCAAATGGAGATTATTATTTTTTTATAGATGTTAATTTTCACTTTGGATATTTAGGACATCCTTGGCAACAAAAGGTTTGGATATATGGAAAAAAATTGATTGAAGAATTTAAAAAAGCTGATTTAGAGGGATTTAAGTTAATTGAGGAGAAAAATTAGAGAGGAACATTGAAGAGAATGAAAGACAACAAAATAAAGATTACTGGAGCTAGAGAGCATAATTTACAAAATATTGATATTGAGATTCCAAAAAATGAGCTGGTTGTAATTACTGGGGTTTCTGGGAGTGGGAAGTCTTCACTTGCGTTTGATACGATTTATTCAGAAGGGCAGAGAAGGTATGTTGAGAGCTTGTCGGCTTATGCGAGAATGTTTATTGGGCAGATGAAGAAACCTGAATTAGATAGTATTGAAGGGCTTTCTCCTGCGATTTCGATTGAACAGAAAAGTGTGTCGAAAAATCCTCGTTCGACTGTTGGTACAACTACTGAAATTTATGACTATATGCGGCTTTTGTGGGCACATATTGGAGAGGCACATTGTCCGATTTGTCATAGAAAAGTGGAAAAACAGTCGATTCAGGAAATTGTCGATAATTTGATGAGTTCTAGAAAAGAAAAGGATAAAATGATAATTTTGTCACCAGTTGTGATTGATAAAAAGGGAACTCATAAAAATTTGTTTTTGAATTTGCAGAAAAGAGGGTTTCAAAGAGTTCGAGTGAATGGTGATATTCTTGACTTGGGTGATGAAATTGTTTTGGATAAGAATAAAAGGCATCATATTGAAGTTGTTGTTGATAGAGTTGTGTTTAAGGCGGATAATAAGGAGTTTTTGAGTCGATTGACAGAGGCAATTGAAACTGCGAGTGAGCTTTCTGATGGGAAAATAATTGTGAATATTAATGGAGAAGATAACAAATTTAGTGAGAATTTTTCTTGTCCAGACCATCCAGATGTTGTATTTCCAGATGTTGTGCCAAGACTTTTTTCGTTTAATGCACCATATGGAGCTTGTGAAGTTTGTAATGGGCTTGGTTCGAGATTGGAAGTTGACGAGAATAAATTAATTGTTGATGAGAATTTGTCAATTAATGAAGGCGGGATAATTTTTCCAGGAGCGACGACTAAAAAGGGCTGGAACTGGGATTTATTCATAGCGATGGCAAAGGCACATAAAATCGACTTGGATAAAAAGGTTTCTAAATTGACTCGAAAAGAAAAAGATGTGATTTTTTATGGAAGTGATAAGCAATTTAAATTTTCTTGGAGCGGAGACAGTTTTAGCTATAATGGAAAACGAGGATTTGAAGGGATTGTGCATGGAATTGAACGAAGATACAAGGAAACTGCTTCTGAATCAGCAAGAGAAGAGATGGAAGCAAAATATATGACAGAGAGAACTTGTAAAACTTGTCACGGGAAACGGCTTAAAGATGTTGTATTGGCAATAACGGTAAATGATAAGAGTATTATTGACCTGACTGAGGTGAGTGTTGTTGATGCACTTGATTTTTATGAAAAAATTCAGCTTACGGAAAAACAAATACAGATTGCAGCTGAAATTTTGAAGGAAATAAAAGAACGGCTAAAATTTATGATAAATGTTGGGCTTGATTACTTGAGTCTTGCTAGAATGACGAAAACGCTGTCTGGTGGAGAATCGCAAAGAATTAGGCTTGCAACTCAAATTGGAAGTAGGCTTACTGGCGTGATTTATGTGCTTGACGAGCCGAGTATTGGACTTCATCAGAGGGATAATGACAAGTTACTTACGACTTTGAAAGATTTGCGTGATATTGGGAATAGCTTGATAGTTGTAGAGCATGATGAGGATACGATGAGAGAAGCGGATTATTTAATTGACATAGGTCCAGGTGCTGGAATTAATGGAGGAAAGGTTGTAGCACAAGGAACGCCAAAACAAGTTATGAGAAACAAAAAATCATTGACAGCACAATATTTGAACGGAAAAATTAAAATTGAAGTGCCTGAAAAAAGAAGAAAAGCGAGTAAAGAAATTGTTTTGAAAAATGCAAAAGGAAATAATTTGAAAAATGTGACTGCACATATTCCTCTTGAAGTTTTGACGGTCGTGACAGGAGTTTCAGGAAGCGGGAAGTCGACATTGATTAATCAGACATTGTTTCCGGAGCTTCACAACAGGCTGAATAAAGGGAAACTGTATCCACTTGAAAATGGTGGAATAGATGGGATTGAAAACTTGGAAAAAGTGATCGATATTGACCAGTCGCCGATTGGAAGAACGCCGAGATCGAATACTGCGACATATACGAAAATTTTTGATGATATTCGTGATTTATTTGCACAGACAAACGATGCGAAAGTGCGTGGATACACGAAAGGAAGATTTTCATTTAATGTAAAAGGTGGACGATGTGAAGCGTGTAGCGGTGCTGGAATTAATAAAATTGAAATGAATTTCTTGCCAGATGTTTATGTGGAATGTGAAGTTTGTAAAGGAAAACGATACAATCGAGAAACATTAGAAGTTCAGTACAAAGGAAAAAGTATCGCAGATGTGCTAGAAATGACAGTTGAAGAAGCATACGAATTTTTCAAAAATATTCCGTCACTTGAGAGAAAATTACAAACATTGATGGATGTAGGAATGAATTACATTCAATTAGGACAACCTGCGACAACTCTTTCAGGTGGAGAAGCTCAACGGATAAAACTTGCGACTGAATTATCAAAAATGTCAAGAGGAAAAACCATTTACATTTTGGACGAACCTACGACAGGACTTCACTTTGAAGATATAAGAAAATTATTAGAAGTGTTAAACAGATTGGTTGATAAAGGGAATACAGTCTTAGTAATTGAGCATAATTTGGATGTAATTAAGGTTGCGGATCACATTATTGATATAGGACCTGAAGGTGGTTACAAAGGTGGACAGATTATTGCAGAAGGGACTCCTGAAGAAATTGCAGAGAATGAAGGGTCTTGGACTGGGAAGTTTTTGAAGAAATATTTGAAAAAAGATTCTTGATGGAATTTTGTAGCAAGTGATAAGAGTAAATTTCATCAAATAGTCAGTGAATAAAATAAAATTTTGGAGTTAAAAGATAAAACTAATTTGAAAAATATGAAATAATAAATAATATTTTGTATGATTAACTAGAATAGTTTTAGTCATAAAAGTTTAAAAATACTATTTTTAAGACTAGATTATAAAAAAGAAAAGGAGAATGGAATTGGTTATGAAAAAAAGAAATTTATTTTTTAAAATGGCATTAGTTATGATTATAACGGTATTCGGAATAATTTCTTGCGATTTTTTGGCAAATAAGACATTAAGAGTGCCAGATTCTATGATTACAAAGGAATTGAACAAGAAATTTCCGATTGAAAAGAATTTTCTGCTGGGGAAAGTTGGACTTAAAAGTCCTGTGATGAGTTTTGCGGGAGATAGACTTTACTTTACAGCTGATTATGATGTTTCACTTTTGGCGGGAAAAGCGAAGGGGAAAGTATTTTTGAATAGTCAAGTGAAATTTGATCCAAAAACAAATAAGGTATATTTAGTGGATTTGGATGTTACTAAAGTTACTGATGAAAAGGGTAATAAAATAGATGATTCGGTTATGGCAAAATCACTGAAAGCGCTTATTTCAAATTATTTGGAAACTAATGAAGTTTATACTTATGATGATGACAAAAAAGTTAAAGTAAAAAATATGTTTATAAAAGATGGAAAACTATTTGTTCAAACTTAATAAATATTTTAACAAAAAGATAGCAAGAAGTCGTAGGCTTTCTATAAGTGGGAGATGAATTGCTTTTTTTGTAAAAAAAATTGAAAAAAGGATACATCCATGATAAAATTTTTGTATAAAATATTGAAGAGAAATCATTAAAAATAATATTCAAAATCAAAAGGAGGTGTAATTGTATGAAATATAATTTAGCATTCAAATACAGAATTTATCCAAATAAGGAGCAGGAGTTGTTGAGAAACAAGACTTTTGGATGTGTTCGTTTTGTTTACAATACGATTTTGTATGCTGCAAATAAATTTTATGAGGAAACTGGGAAAAATAAAATAATTACACCTGCCAGTTTGAAGAGTGAAAATCAATTTTTGAAAGAAGTAGATAGTCTAGCACTTTCAAATGCACAATTGAATGTAAGACGATCATTTACGAATTTTTTTCAGAAAAGAGCGAAGTTTCCAAAGTTCAAATCTAAAAAGAATAATGTTAAAAGTTACACGACAAATTGTGTGAACAATTCGATACGAATTGAGGAAAACAAGTATTTGGTTTTGCCAAAATTGAAAAGAGTAAAATTGAAATATCATAGAGAAATACCAAAGAATTATAGAATAAAGTCGGTAACACTAATAAATAGTAATGGAAATTATTATGTTTCTATCTTGACAGAATTTGAAAAAGAAATTCAAAAAAACCCAAGTAATGATAAAGTAATTGGACTTGATTTTTCAATGTCTGAGTTATTTGTCAGTTCTGAAAACCAAAGGGCTGATTATCCAAGATATTTTAGGATGTTGGAAGAAGAATTGAAAAAATTACAAAAATCATTGTCAAGAAAAGTGAAATTTTCTAAAAATTGGTATAAGCAAAAAATGAAAATATCAAAATTGCATGAGTATATTAAAAATTGTCGAAGAGATTTTTTGCATAAATTATCAAAAAAATTGTCTGAAGTATATGATGCTGTGGTTGTTGAGGATTTGAATATGAAAGGGATGAGCCAGGCATTAAATTTTGGTAAAAGTGTAGGAGATAATGGATGGGGAATGTTTTTGAGGATGCTTGAGTACAAATTGATGTTTTTAGGAAAACAATTTTTAAAAATAGATAAGTGGTTTCCGTCGTCGAAAACTTGCAGTAAATGTGGAAATGTTAAAGAGGAACTGAAGTTATCAGAAAGAAGCTATAAATGTGAGTGCTGTGGGATTGAGATTGATAGAGATTATAATGCAGCACTGAATATAAAAAACATTGGGAAATTGATGTTGAAATATTAGAAAAATAAAAAAAGACAGGGTAGGAACTACCCGAAGAGCTTGGTAAATATATTTGGCTAGCAAAAGCAGATACTTCCCAAGAAGCTCCCGCTTCTAAAAGCGGGAGTAGTTCACATTACGGCAAAGTTTCAGTTTTGCCGTTTTTTTTGTTGAAAAAACGAAAATTCTTTGGTAAGATAATATTTAGTGTGAATTGAGAGTATTTTTTGAAAGGAAAGTAAAAGTTGGAAGGAATATTTGACAGATTGAGAAAATTAACTGCTTTGTCTATTGTGAATAGGGGAGTTGAGTATTTTAATAAGCAAAAAGTAAAATTAATGTTGTTTATGAAAAAAGATGATAAAATAGTGGTGGAATCACAAGTTGATGGAAATTATAGAAATGCCTACAATGTTAATATAACTTATTTTTATGAAGATGGAAAGCCAGATAACAGAATTATATATAGTTGTGACTGTCCTAACTTTAAAGAGACAAAAAAGCCTTGCAAACATATTATTGCGACTGGGATGGCTGCGGATGCTGAAGTTAAGGCTGAGAATATTTATTTTAAGGAAAATAGGGAATTTAAAAGAGAAAAAGAAGATAAAAGTAGCAGTAATCGTATAAAAATTGCAGAAGATGAAGTGTATGATGAAATTCTTAGAGAAGATGAAAAAATTTTAGGAAAAAAAGAAGAAAATACTTATGAGAAGATTGAAGGAAAAGAAATTAAAGAGTTTAGGGAAAAACTGGAAAAATTAAAAAAAAGAATTGATAAAACTAAGATTTCATATTCAGAAAAAAACGAGTATAAGCTGGCACTTGAAATAGAGCAATTATCATCTACAGTATCAACGTTGAGAGTAAAGGCGGGAGAAAAAAGTTTAAATTATATAAAGGATTTAGAATCTTTTGTTTATTCAGTAGAAAATGAGCAGTTTTATGAAATTACTCAAAAAAATATTTATAATCCAGATTTGCATTATTTTAATGAAATAGATAAAAAAGTGATAAAAAATCTTGGCAACTATTTTAAGAAAAAAAATGAATTTGGAATGAATTTTAATAATAATAATTATTATTATTATGGAAAGCCACAAGGTGAAATAATGAATCCAATGCTGGCAGAACAGATATTTTCAGCCATAGAAAATAAAAAGACAATAAGATCTGGCAGCAAGACAATTTATGTGACTGGAGAATACGAGCCAATATTTGCATTTCAAAAAGATGAGAATGGAAATAAAAAAATAATTATAAGAAATTTTACAGTTTTATCACCAACAAGTCGTTATTTTACTTTAAAAAATGGTGTGTCAAATATTGAAAAATTTCATAAAATGAGTGATGCAGAGTGGGAAATAATGAATACTCTTACAGATGGAACTAGAAAAGGGACAGAATATCTGAATGAAATATCAGGAAAGCTGTTTGATGAAATAAAGGAAGTGCTATCAAAATATGAAATTCCAATTGCTAAGGTTACGGAAAATTATGGAACGGTAAATATTTTTGTAGAGGAAGGCAATGGGAAAAATAAACTTCAAGTAACGATTTCCTGCCTTGAGGAAAGTATTAGGACAGATGATGGCTATTTTATTCCTAAAAAAAATAAAAAACTTCAAAGGGAAATTTCTGAAGATTTTCAAAAATATGCAGATGCTCAGATTATTGAGTTAGAGTATAGAATGTATGTTGGATTTAGGGCAAAGCAGTTAAAGTCGGATGACATTGTACTAGTGATTGATAGAAATGAATTTTTAGCAATGGCTGATATTATTGATGAAAAATATTCAGAAAAGGTGAATATTAATGTGAGTGATAAAATAAAAAAAGTTCGTAAAATTGGTGTGGATATTAATATAAGATCTGTTGAAAATGAACTTTTTAGTGTAAATTTCAATATTGAGGGAATTGATGAGAAGGATGTTGAAACAGTTCTGGAATCGGTAAGAAATGAAGAGAAATTTGTGACATTGTCAAGCGGTGAACTTGTAAAAATTGCCAATAGGAGCACTGAAGAAATGGTTGGAATCGTTGATGCAATGAACGATTTGAGAATCGGTGAAAATAAAATTTCTAAAATAAAGGCATTGCAGCTGGCACAGGTTTCTAGCAGTATTAACAAGGAATTGAATGAAATTGAGGAATTTAAGCAGCTTTTTCAGAAAATAAAAAAACGTGAAAATAAAGAGCCATCAAACATAAAGGTAAAATTATTTCCATATCAGCAAATTGGGTTTAATTGGCTTAAAAATATGTATGATATTGGATTTGGCGGAATTTTGGCGGATGATATGGGACTTGGGAAAACTTTGCAGGCGATTTCGCTTATTTCGGAAATTCAGCTGGAAAATGAGGATTTGCTTGGAATAATTATTGTTCCGACTTCGCTTTTACATAACTGGAAGGAGGAGTTTTATAAATTTTCGGATATAAAGCCGATTCTTGTAGAAGGAAATGCTGAAACAAGGAAAGAATTGATTGAAAAAACTGAAAGAGGAATTTTGATAACGACTTATCAAACTTTTAGAAATGATGTGAAAAATTATAACGATAAGAAATTTGATGTGGCGATATTGGATGAAGCACAAAATATAAAAAATGTATCTTCTCTTGTAAAAAAAGCGACAAGTAAGTTAAAAAGCACTGTAAACTTTGCTTTGACAGGTACTCCAATTGAAAACAGCATTATGGAACTTTGGTCGATTTTTGACTTTATTTTGCCTGGTTATCTTGATAATATAACAAAATTTAGAAAAAAATATAAAAATTCCTTAAATAATCCAGATTCAAAAAAAATATTTAATTTGAAAAATATCGTTTCTCCATTTATTCTGCGAAGAACAAAAAATGAAGTGCTGACAGAATTACCTGAAAAAGTTGAAAATAATATGATTGTAGAATTGAGCAAAGAGCAGAAAAAGCTGTATATGGCTTATGTTAAAAGGGCGAAGAAGGAGCTTAGGGAATTTGACAA
Source organism: Leptotrichia sp. oral taxon 417 (assembly GCF_013394865.1). Taxonomy (NCBI): domain Bacteria; kingdom Fusobacteriati; phylum Fusobacteriota; class Fusobacteriia; order Fusobacteriales; family Leptotrichiaceae; genus Leptotrichia; species Leptotrichia sp. oral taxon 417. The sequence goes on from NZ_JABXYV010000001.1 coordinate 727,551, forward strand.
GGAGGAAAATAACAATCTAAAAGTTCTGGCAATTTTGACAAAATTACGGCAAATTTGCAATTCTCCACAATTATTTGATGAGAATTATACTGGTGAAGTTGCTAAAATTGAATTATTGAGGGAAATGATACCAGATATTTTAGAAAATGGTCATAGAATGATTATTTTTTCACAATTTTTAGGAACATTGGAGGAAATAAAGGAGGAATTGAAAAAGGAAAACGTAGAATATTTTTACATTGATGGAAGCGTAAAGTCCAAAGAACGAATGGAAATTTCTAAAAAATTCAATTCAGGCGAAGGGCAAGTTGTCTTAATTTCGCTAAAAGCTGGAGGAACAGGACTAAATTTAATTGGAGCAGATGTCGTAATTCACTATGATCCATGGTGGAATTTTGCTGTGGAAAATCAGGCAAGCGATAGAGCCCACAGAATTGGTCAGAAAAAGAGTGTTCAAGTTATTAAGCTTATAACTGAAGGAACAATTGAGGAAAAAATAATAAAAATTCAGGAGAATAAGCGGGCTTTGAGTGAAAATATCTTAGGGAAAGATAGCGGAAATAATAAGGATTCAAATGAAATTTTTGAGATGGATGAGAAGGAATTGATGGAGCTTTTGAGTTTTGAGAAATAATTTATTTAATAAAATAAAAAAAATAATTTCTTATAATGTTGACAATTCTGAGAAAAAGTGATATACTAATTAAGTCATACTAGCCGGGGAGTTAGCGGTGCCCTGTATCTACAACCCGCTTTAGTAGAGGTGATGTCAAATTTGAGGGAAGTTTTAGTGTCAACGTCTTATTTCAAGAGTGTTGAGAAAATAGTCCCATATTGTAGAGAGTTAGCGAAACGTGTCAGGTCGGGAACGAAGCAGCACTAAGTTAATTTCTTTAGGTTTATGGGGTAGCTGTTTTTGAGTTTTTGACTTAAGAAACGGATGGTAGAACCTTTTCGAGAGTTTGACGTATGACTTTTTATTTTTTTTTAACTACAGACGGAGGTTTCAATGAAAGTAGTCGAGTGGGATAAAAAAGGGAATATTGGTAATATTTTAATAGACATATTGGAGGCAGATCCAAAATTTTCTTTTAATAAGAAAAAGGAAGATATATTTTTTTTATGCAATAATGAAGATTTATACGGTTATGCAGTTCTTAGTTTAGGTAATATTGCAGAACTGAAAAAAATATTTATTTTACCGAAATTGAGAAATAATGGATATGGGACGTTTTTTTTGAAACATATGATTAATTGGCTTACAAATAGAAATTTTGATTCACTAATCGTAACTAATCATAAAAAAATGAATAATTTTCTTGAAAAACAGCGGTTTATAAGAACACAAGACGGATATATCTTGAATAATTTAAGAGAAGGAAAAAAGCAGGAAGAAAATATGCTTTTTATTTCAAAATTTGCAATTTGTGTAAATATTATTTTAGCTTTTTTAAAAATTGCAGCTGGAAAGATTTTTTTCAGTATGTCGCTGCTTTCAGATGGGTTAAATTCACTTTCAGATTTGATTACAAATGTTTTGGTCATTGTAGGCTTAAAAGTTGGAAGCAATCCTGAAGATAAGGAGCATCCTTTTGGGCATGGAAAGATAGAGTCGGTTTTTAGTGTAATAATCGGGACATTTATAATGATAACGGCTTTTGAGCTGATAAAGGATAATTTTTCAAAATTGACATCTCTTAGCAGTGAAAGTAATTTGAAGATTACAGTTATTCCAATAATTGTAACAATTTTAGCGATATTAATAAAAATATTTCAATTGTCTTTTATGAAAAAAAGGGTAAAAAAATATAATAATTCATTAATAAATTCGTTGCTTACAGATTATAATTCAGATATTGTAATTTCTGTTTCTGTTTTAGCCGGACTGTTTTTATCAAGGATTCATCCTGTATTTGACACAATTGTAGGATTTATCGTGTCAATCTATATTATAAAAAGCGGTTATGAGCTAATAAAGGAAAATTCATTAATATTGCTGGATTCACAAGATGATGAATTAATCGAAAAAATACGTTCTGAAATATTGCAGTTTAAAGAAATTGAAAATGCACATGACTTTAGAATGACTACTTCTGGGAAGGATATTTATGTGTTTGCAGATGTAAGAATGGATAAAAATAAGACTATTGAAGAGGCACATGAAGTTACAAATAGGATTTCAAAAAAAATTAAGCATAAATATAAAAATGTAAAGAGAGTGCTGATTCATATTGAGCCTATGTATGAAGATGATTAAGTTTGCTGGAATAAAAAAACTGTACTTATCGTATTTTTAGACTTTTACAAATGACTATAATATAAAAATATAAAGGAGATATAGTAAAATGATAGAAAAAATAAAACATGAGAAATATAAAATTTTAAAACGAAATATTATTGAAGATTCTGATTTTACAAAGGAAACGATGTTTATTCTTATTTGTGCAATGATTATTGCTTCGATAGGTTTAAATACAAATTCTGTTGCTGTAATTATTGGAGCTATGCTGATTTCACCATTAATGTCGCCAATTCAATCAATAGGATTGGGGCTGTCAAATGGAAATTTAAAAAGAGTCTATACGTCGCTTTTTAGGCTGGGAATTTTTATATTAATAAGTGTGATAAGTTCCACTTTTTATTTTTTAGTAAGCCCTATAAATGAAGCAACTCCGCAAATATTAGCTCGAACTTCTCCAACTTTATGGGATGTATTAATTGCAATTTTTGGTGGAATTGCAGGAGTAATTGGAAAAACGGAGGAAGATGGCGGAAATGTTGTTCCTGGAGTAGCAATTGCAACTGCATTAATGCCGCCTTTATGTGTAATAGGATTTGGAATTGCTCATGGGAATCTCAAAATTTTTCTTGGAGCAGGATATTTATTTATAATAAATGTATTTTTTATAATGATGGCAACATTAGTTGGTTTGATAATATATTCTGGAAATATTTTTGAAGCAGGACATAAAATTTCAATAAAAAAGCAAATAATATTTTATATAGGAAGTTTAATTGTAATTGTTCCAAGTATATATACAGCGGCAACTTTGGTTCAGGATACAGCAACTGAAAATTCATTAAAAAAATTTATTTCAAAGGAATTAAATAATCATTATGTTTTTGATAATTCTGTTAATAAAAAAGATAAAACTGTTACTTTAAAAATTGTAGGAGAGGCTTTTAAAAAACAGGATATTGAAAAATTAGAAAAAAAACTGGAAAAATATAAATTGAAAAACTACAAATTAAAAATACAGCAGTTATCAAATGAAAAATATTTGACAGCACAGGACTTATCAAAATATTTAAATGAAGAAAAAACAAAAGAAAATACAGAAAGCGTTGCATTACCAAGTAAAAATGAAGATCAGGCAATTTTGGAAAGTGATTTAAAAACTGTTGAAAACGTTTTGTATAAAAATTTTTCAAATAGCATTAGTGGAGTTAAAATTGGGAAACTGATAGATACAAATAATAATGAAAACTTTGTTGTTTTAGTTATTGGAAATGAAACAATGACAGATGAAATTTCTGAAAAAATAAAAAATCTTGAGTTTAATACTGAGAAAAAATATGAAATTATTATTGAAAAAAATAAGCAAGAGAAAGTTAATGCAATATCTAAAGAAAATCAAAAATAAATTTTTGAAAAAAGTAAAATAATAGAAATTCAATAAAAGTTAGAAAAATAATAAAAAATCTTGTGAATAAATGGAAAAAATAGATTAAAGCCTTGACAAATAGCTTTAGATTTATTATAATAGTTTGTATAATGTAAAAAATTATAAGTTTTATAATTCTTTTTACAATGTTAGATTGAAGTATTAATAATATAAAATTTGAAAGGAGTCGATAAATAATGGCAGTACCTAAGAAAAGAACTTCTAAAGCAAAAAGAAATATGAGAAGATCACATGATTCAATTAAAGCTCCAAATATTATTGTAGAAGCTGACGGATCAATTAGAAGACCACACAGATTAAACTTGGAAACAGGAGTTTACAGAGGTAGACAAGTAATAGCTAATGAAGCTACGGAAGCTGAATAGTTTTTCAAAGCAGGATTTATGTCTTGCTTTTTTTTTGATTTTTTAATTTGATAATTTTTTCGTTTTGCAGTTGTATTTTTAAGTTTTTTGTGATAGACTTTAGTAGAATAATTTTAAATTTGAAAAATATAAATGGGAAAAATAAAAATAAATCTGAGGTGAGATATGAAAGTTGGGATTTTAGGAACAGGATCTTATGTGCCTGAAAAGATAATGACAAATGATGATTTGGCAAGGATTGTGGATACAAATGATGAATGGATAACAGTTAGAACTGGTATCAAGGAAAGAAGAATTGCAGATGAAAATGAAGCTACATCTGATTTGGCATTTAGAGCTGCTGAAAAGGCAATTGAAGATGCGGGAATAGATAAAAATGAGATTGACTTAGTTATTGTTGCAACAATGACTCCAGATTATGGGACACCATCAACTGCGGCATTAGTTCAGGATAAATTGGGAATAAATGCGGCGGCATTTGATTTAGGTGCGGCTTGTACAGGATTTGTTTATGCCTATTCAGCTGGACATAGCTTTATTGCGGCTGGACTTTATAAAAAAGTGCTTGTTATTGGGGCAGAAACAATGTCAAGAGTAGTTGACTGGACAGACAGGGGAACTTGTATCCTATTTGGAGATGGTGCAGGAGCTGTTGTGCTTGGAGAAGTGGAAAATGGAGGATATTTGGCAAGTCATCTTGTGGCTGACGGTTCTGGAGCAAGTGAACTTTTAGTGCCTGCTGGTGGAACTAAAGAGCCTGTATCAAAGGAAAAAATTGAAAGCAAGGATATTTACTTGAAAATGAATGGAAGAGAGATATTTAAATTTGCAGTAAGAGTATTTCCAGAAACAGTTGAAAATGTACTGGAACAAGCTGGAATTACTGCAGATGATGTTGATTTATTTATTCCGCATCAAGCAAATATTAGAATTATTGAGTCGATTGCAAAACGATTTAAGCAGCCGCTAGATAAGTTTTTTGTAAATTTGAATAAATATGGAAATACTTCGGCAGGATCAATTCCGATAGCTCTTGATGAGGCAATAAAGGAAGGAAAACTTAAAAAAGGAGATAAGTTTGTTGCTACTGGATTTGGTGGAGGACTGACTTACGGTTCGATTATGGTTGAAATTTCAAAATAATAATTTATAAATATATGATTAAAAAAAATTGTTAAAACTTGTAATTTTAAAAATTTCAGAGTATAATGTAATAGAGAATATTTAAAATTAGATTTATTAGGTTTACTTTATAAATTTAGAAATATAATAAAATATTATTAAGTTAAAAAAATTTTAAATATTAAGGAGGAAAAGTTATGAATTCAAAAATATTTTGGGGATTAGTAATTGTAGTTTTAAGTTTATTTAAGTTTATACCCGAAGATATTATGAAGTACATTGTAAATTATCAGGTAGTAATGATTCTTGTGGGGGCTTATTTCTTGGTTAAAAAGAAGAAACATGGATGGATTTTTCTTTGTGTAGGTGTATATTTGTACATCACTAACTATGTATGGGAAAATTTGCCGCTATTTATGGTTCCATTGATTTTAGGATTAGTTGTTATTGGATTTGGTGTAAAAGAACTTGTTGACAAGAAGCAGCTGACTAAGTTCAGTAATAAAAATGCTAAAGAATCAAAGGAAGAAGTAGTTGAAGCAGAAGAAGAAAAAAAATAGTTTTTTCAATTAAAAATTTTGAGTATTAAAAACTAGAAAATTAAGAGGAGAGTCTATATGGCAAAAATTGCTTTTGTATTTCCAGGACAAGGGACACAGTATGCTGGAATGGGTAAAAAGTTATATGATGAAGTAAATGATGAAGATAAAAAAATAATTGATAAGATTTTTGAAAATAATGAAGATGTGAAAAAGGTTATTTTTGAAGGGACAGATGAAGAAATAAAAAATACAAAATATGCACAGCCTGCAATTGCGCTATTTTCAGTTGTCTTAACAAAATTATTAAAGGAAAAGGGAATAAATGCAGATTTTGTAGCTGGACACAGTTTAGGAGAATACAGTTCATTATATGCTGCTGGAGTTTTGAATGAAATTGATACATTAAAATTAATTTCAAAAAGAGGGGAAATCATGAGCAATGCTAATATTAGCGGTGGAATGGCTGCAATATTGGGACTTAGTGCAACAGATGTTGAAAATATCTGTAATGAAATTGATGGAACTGTGGAAGCGGTAAATTATAACGAACCAAAGCAGACTGTTATCGCTGGAGAAAAAGAAGTAATTGAAAAAAATCTTGACTTATTTAAGGAAAAAGGTGCAAGAAGAGCATTGCCACTAGCGGTTTCAGGGCCTTTCCATTCATCATTAATGAAACCTGTTGCCGAAATTTTGAAAAAGGAATTTGAAAATTATACTTGGAACGATCCAACAACTCCAATTATTGCAAATACTACAGCAAATATTTTGACTTCAGCTGAAGATATTAAGAATGAATTGTACAACCAAACATTTGGTCCAGTAAAATGGGTTGACACAATAAATAAACTGGCTGAAAATGGAGTTACAAAGATTTATGAAATTGGACCTGGAAAAGTATTGGCAGGATTGATTAAGAAAATTAATAAGGAAATTGAAGTTATTAATATTGAAAATGTTGAAAATTTATCAAACTTAGTTGACTAATAAATACTTTTTCTTTTAGAAAAATTTTGTTTTGTAAATATAAAAAAATGAAAATCTTAAAAATACAAAAAGTATGAAAAAGACTGGCTTAGAAGTGAGTTTCTGAGTTCAGTCTTTTTTTATTTATAAGGAAATTAAGTTCATATTTTTTATATAAAAAAACTAGAATTTATAAAAAAAAGATTTATTTAAAAAATATTTTAATTTTAATATTGACTTTTATTAAAAAATATAGTATAAATTTATTAAATAAAAATTAATTAAAAGGAGATTAATTATGGGTGAGGTTATAAAAAAGGAAAAAAGTAAAATTGAAAAGATGAAAAGAAGGGAGGCAAGTAGAAAATTAAAGGAAAGAGAAAAAGGGTTTACACTTGTGGAAGTGATTTTAGTAGTGGCGATCATTACGATAATATCGGCGATTGCAGTGCCACAGGTTGGGAAGTATTTGAATAAAGCTAATAGAAGTAAGGTGATCGGGGCGGTTGCAGAGCTTAATAATACGACAACTTCTTGGAGTATTGATCATGGAGGAGATTCACCTAAAAACTTGCAGGATATTTTGACAGAGCATGGAAATCTAAATAAACTTGGGATTGGGCTAGATAGCAATGGAAAATTTAAAATTGGAAATATTGAAGGAAATGTAGTTTATCAGGATGGAGAGGTTTTTGCTAAGGTTGCTGCGGGAAGTAAGGCATTTGCGGGGGAAGAAATTAGGAAGTGATGAATTGGGAAATAGTAAATAACATAATTGAAGTTGTAAAATATTGTATTTTTTTCAGAATAATTTGGGTTGATGTAAAAAAAAGAATAATTCCTGAAGAAAGTGCCGTTATTTTGATTATTTTAGGACTAATAACAGCAGTTCAAAATGACAATTTTGAAAAGTATTATTTGGGAATTTGTGCCTATTCAATGCCGATGATTGTACTTTATATTTTAGAGGATTATTTTGGAAAAATGTTAATCGGCTTTGGAGATGTAAAGCTGATGATGGGGATTGGAGGGCTTCTGGGATATTTTGAAATAGAAAAAGTGTTAAATTTTTATATGATTTTGTATATTTTTTCAGGAATTATTGCTTTTTTATTTTTATTTTTGAAAAAATGGAAAAAGTATGAGTATATTCCATTTGCACCGTTTATTGTCATAAGTTATGTTATTTTTAGAATTTTTAATAAGTAAAAGCTGGTGAAAATATGAAGAAAAATAAGGGAGAAACGTTAATTGAGAGTCTTATTTCAATGTTTTTTGTTACAGTTGCAATTATTCCAGTTTCAAATTTATTTTTGAAAACGTTTCAGACAGATGTGAAGGTGGATGATTTGAATAAAAAAAATGTAAGCATAGAAAATATGATTGAAATAATAAAGGGGAAAAAATATGAGGAAATATTGAATTTTAGCGGAAAATATGAGATTTCAAAAGTAGATGATTTTTATAATAGATTTGCAGTTGAAAAAAAGTATCAGATTTTAAAAAATTTTGAACAAAGGAAGGATAAAAAGGGAAAAATTCAAGAGGATAAGATAAATGTGGAAATAAAGAGGACAGATGGGTATTTTGTAAATGAAACTGGGGAAAGGGAATATATTTTTGAAATAAATGTTGATAAAATAAAGGATTATTACTTTCCTGATTTTGATAAAAATAGTCAATTATAAAATATAAGGGGGATAATGATTGAAAAAATAAAAAATAAAAAAAATGGGTATTTGCTAGTGGAAATATTAATAAGCATGTTTATATTTTCTGTGCTTGTATTTGTGATTTCTGTATTTCTGAAGCGGATGGTTATTATGGAAAAGGCTAAGAAGGACAGCCAGAAAATGTATGAGAAAATGTATTTTTCGATGGATAAAATTGTTTTGGATATAAGAAATAGAGATATTCAGAAGTTTTCTTATGAAGGAGAAAATAATAATATTTTTGTCAGGGAAAATTTCATAATTTTTAAATTGAACGAAATTTTTTATAAGATTGAATATGACAAAGGAAAACTTTTTGTTTCAGATGCTGAAAATAATCGAAAGTTTGGAAGTAAGGTGGAAGTAGGGAAATTCGATGAAGCAAAGTTTGAAAAGGTGGGAAAATTGCTGATTATCCGATTAAAGGAAAATAATAAAGAAAATGTCAGAGTTGTAAAAATTTAGTATAAATTGAGGTTTTGGATAATGAAAAATAGATATTTTAACGGGATAAGAAATAAAAAATTGGACAGGAGAAAATTAAACTTAAATAAAAAAAGAAACAAAGGGGCAAGTTTAGTTTATGTTTTGGTAATTTTATCAATAATTTCAGCATTTTCAATTAATTTTGCCTATTATGTGCAGCAGAAGAAGGATATGGTATTTTTGAAAAGCCGTAAGGAAAGCAAGGTAGAGAAAAAGTTTTTAGTTCAGAAGGAAAATCAGAATATGGAAAGAATTTTGGAAAGTGGGATTAGCTTTGATGGAAATTTAATTTTGCTGGAGAAGAAGGAGCGGTATTTTGACAGTGTTTTGAAAAAAGATGGACAAAATATTGAATTGAAAAACTTGATATTTTTGGGAAAAGATATTGAAAGTATTGGAAATTACAGGATTAAGTCTATAAGTGATGAAAGTGATAATGAATATTCGCTGCCGCTTGAGGAAAATAAGGTTTATAGTGATTTGAAAGTTATTTTTGGAAGGAAAATTTTAGGAGAAGAGATTTTATTTTGTGAAAAGGTTGGGTTTAAGAGAGTGAGCCCGCTGGAAGTGGAGATGAGAGTTCTGGAATCAGAATTTTTATAAATGATTAAACTAGTAAAGGGGGAGTGATGGAAGAAAAAATAAAAATATATATAAGAAATAAAAATAAAATTTATATATTTTTTAATGATGAAATATATTTTTTTGAAAATCAGGAATTGGAAATGGCTTTGGAGTCGTTTTTTGAGGAAAATAACGTTGAAAAAAACGTAAAACTGTCTATAATTTTGCATTATTCGTATTTTTTGTTTGATAATTTTGATGGAAATGTGGAAGAAACTGGTAAAAGGGAAAATTATATTGAAGATTCAGGAAAAAAAACTGTAAAATTAGAAAGTATTTCGGAAATTTTAAAGAAAAAAATTAATTTTGTAAAAAGGAAAATGGTTATAAATCATTTGGAAAATCAGTTTTTAGATATTTATTTGGATAAAAGGGAAATTGTTAGGATAAAAAACTGCTTGAAAAAGTATTCTGCAGTAATTTCAGAATTGAAAGTGGATTTTGAGGCTGTTTATAATTATTATAAGGATGGAAATTTTGAAGTAAGTCAGAATAATGATTTTGAGAATGAAAAAGTTTCTTTTGAAAATGAAGAAAATTTTCAGGATGTTCATGAAAATACTGAAGAGATTCAAAAAATGGAAATTTTTGGAAATGAAGATGCTGATGAAACTCAAGAAATAGAAATTATTGAAAATACGGATAGCAATAGAAATTTTGGCGAAATAGAGGAAATTGATGTAAATGAGGAGTCTTTGGAAAATAGTAATTATTTAGAGAATGAAAATGGTAAAATTGAAATTTTGCAGCTGGGGGAAGAAAATAGTCTTAGAATTTTGATTAAGGATGGGAAAATTATTGAGATTGAAAAAATTGAATTGAAAATTGAAGATGTAGATGATGTTGAAAATTTTGATTTTGGAGATATGACAGTTGTTGGAGATGGAGAAAACGATGTGAAAGTTATATTTGCAGGGGCAGAACTTTCAGATAGCCTTGATTTTGTGAAGAAAACGGCTATTTTTGATGGGGAAAGTGTGAAAAATATAAAAATTTTAGATGTTGTTATTGCTGGAATTCTTATATTTGTATATTTCTTGATTTATAATTCAATTCCGCTTCAGAAAAAAACTGTGGAAAATGAAGTTATTCAGAGGGAGATAAAGTCGCTGGAGAAGGATTACTTGAAAAGAAAGGCTGAGGAAATTCCTGATTATTCAAAGGAACTTGCGACTCTTCGTGAGATTGATGGCGGGATAAAAAGGCGGGAGTATTATTCGGTTATAAAATTTTTAGTTGAAAATAGCAAAAATGGGATTGATTATACGAAAATTAATTATGAAAAGGCAAAATGGATTGTGCAGGGGGAAATGGAAAATTTTAACAATTTTGAGAGACTTGAGAATAATATTTTAAGAAGGTATCCAAATTCTGAATTGGGATATTTGAAGGATAATGACACGGCAACGGTTTTTGAATATGTGATTGAGCCATTTCAAAATTAAAAAATAATAGGAAGAGAAAAATGATAAAATTAAATTTTAAGATAATAATATTTATAGTTGGAATTGTTTTTATGCTGATGAGTATTAATAAAAAGTATGGGAAGTATAAGGAAATTTTGAATAATAGAAAAATTTTAATTGAAAATAAAAGGAATCTGGAAAGTAAAATTGTGAATGTGGTGGAAAGCAAAAATGCCGAAAGAAGTAAAATTATGGGAGAATATAACGAGATAATGGCAATTACAGAGAAATTATCGTTTTTATCCATAAAAAATGAATCGGAATTTAAGAAGATGATTTATGTATTTTCACATGATAGCGGACTGAAAATGAAGGAAATTTCAAAGTCTGAGAATGTATGGGAAAGAAATGGATATAGGCTTAAATATATTCATTTTACAGTATATGGAAGTTTGAATGATTTCGGGAAATTTGTTTATTTTGTGAATAAAAGCAGAAAATATATTGATACGTCTAAAATGTTTATGGAACTTACTAGTGATGGGTTCAAAATCTCGCTGGGATTTATAGAGAAAGTTGAAGATAGAAGTAAAATTAGTATTTAATGGCAATCTTTTGCAAAAAATGTAGAAGTTGAATTAATGAAAAGGAACGATTTATTGTTAAAAAATTATAAAGAATAAAGGGATCAAAATTGAAAAAAGGGGGGATTGCAATTTTGATGGAAAAGAAGAAATTTAAGTTTATGACCGCTTTAATTCTGTTTTTTTATTTTTCAGGAAATAATATTTTTGGGGCAAAAGTGGCTGACTATGTTAATAAAAGCGATGTGGAAAATGCTAAAAAAATATTTATTTATGAAGTTCCAAAGAGAGTGCAGACTGATAATAAAAAAAAGACAAATGATGGGAATAAAGCCAAAAATAATAGTAAGCAAGGTAGTAAAAATAGTCAGGATGGGCATAAAAATAATAATTCTGTCAATAAAAAGGAAGAAGATAAAAATAAAGGGAATAGTCAGAATCAAAGCCAAAATCAGGTACAGCAGACTGTAAAGGAAATAAAAAAGAAAACTGGGGAAGTTGATTTAGAATATAGAAACGGGAAAGATATTACTGAGGCGCTTAATGGATTCTTTGGATTTGAAGTGATTGGAATTGACAATAAGGTTATTTTTAGTGGGGATGAGAATAAAATTGAGGAGATGAAAAAGATTATAAAGTCGCTAGATAAGGAAAAGGAGCAGGTTATAATAAAAGGGACTATAATTGATACAAGTTCTAATTTATTTGAAAGGCTTGGAATTGATTGGAGCATAAATAGTGATAATGCGGGTGCGAATAAAGATAATTTGGTGGCAAAATTTTTGAATGGAGAGGTTTCGATTGCATCAATTTTTTCTAAAGGTGGGAAATTTTTAGGAATAGATTTTAATTTACTGAAGGAAAATGGGGATATAAGGATTGAGGCTATGCCAACACTTATGATTATGGAAAACGAAGAGGGAGAATTGAAGGTTACAGAAGAAGTCCTTGTTGGAGAAAAGAAAACTACGAAGAATGATACTGAATATGTAGAGCCGATTTTTTCTGAAGCAGGGATTGTTTTTAAAATAAATCCTGAAATTAGGAGAATTAATGGAGTGAAGAAAATTTTGCTTAAAATTGATACGGAAATAAGCAATTTTAGATTGACTTCGAGTTATAATGCTTCTTCTGGCGCTAAGCAGAAAAATCAGACTAAGACAACAATTACACTGAATAATGGCAGTTCAACTTTTATTGGAGGATTAAAGCAGGATGTAAGCAAGGAAACGATAAGAAGAGTTCCAGTTTTGTCAAAAATTCCTATAATTGGTCCATTGTTTAAATATCGAAGAAATAATAGGGAAGTAAGGGATATTTATATTGAAATTGAAGCAATTATACAGGATAAAACTTAATGGATAAAATAATTTTTTAGATTTTTTTAATCCCTATAAAAAATTTACAAATTATACTGGAAATTTCAAAAAAATGTAGTATAATATTAAGTAAAGGCCAGAATTAAAAATAATTTTAAAATAAAAAATTTTAGTTAGAGAAAGGAAAAAGATGATTTCAATTCAAAGGATTGAAGAGATAATAAAAAAGTTTAGCAGTGTTAAAATAGCTGTTATTGGCGATATGATGCTAGATGAGTATTTGATTGGAAAAGTAAATAGAATTTCACCAGAAGCGCCTGTTCCGATTGTAAATATAGAAAAGGAAAGATTTGTATTAGGAGGAGCTTCGAATGTGGCAAATAATTTAACTTCGCTTGAAGGGAAAGTTTTTGTTTATGGAGTTATTGGAAATGATGCGAACGGAGAAAAGTTTGTTAAGGAGCTTGAGAATAAAGATGTAAATTCTGATGGAATTGTGAAGGATGGAACACGTCCAACAATCATTAAAAGTAGAGTTTTATCTCAAGGACAGCAGTTGCTTAGATTAGATTGGGAAAAAGATACTGATATTTCAGAAGAAATTCAAAATCAGCTTTTGGAAAATTTTGAAAAAAATATCGAAAATATTGATGCGGTATTGCTTTCAGATTATAATAAAGGATTGCTTACGAAGCATTTATCTAAAAAAGTAATTGAAATAGCTAAAAAACATAATAAAAGGATAATGGTTGATCCAAAACCGCAAAATTTTAAAAATTATGTTGGAGCAACTTCAATGACTCCAAATAGAAAAGAAATTTTAGATTATTTTGGAATGAAAAAGTTTACAAGTGAAGAGCAAATTGCTGAAAAAATGGCACAGTTAAAAGATGAACTTAAATTAGACAGCGTTGTGCTTACTCGAAGTGAAGAGGGAGTTTCGTTATTTAAGACTAAACATAAGAGAATACCAACTGTAGCACGAGAAGTTTATGATGTAACAGGAGCTGGAGATACCTTTATATCGACATTCTTACTTTCAATATGTGCTGGAGCGGATTTATATGAGGCTGGGGTAATTGCAAATATGGCATCTGGAATTGTAGTGGCAAAAATAGGAACAGCTACTGCAACACAAGATGAAATATTGGAATTTTACAAGGACAATGACAATATTTTGAAAAAAATATAAAAATTGTTTATTATTATTAAAATAAAAAATACAAATAGATAAAAAATATAAAAAAGAGAAAAGGAAGTGAAATTATGGCAGTTATTGCAGCAGTTGAAGCTGGAGGAACAAAATTTATATGTGGATTGGGGACTGAAGATGGGGAAATTATTGACAGAGTAAGCATTCCAACTACAACACCTGAAGAAACTATGGCTCAAGTCATTGAATATTTTAAAGATAAGGAATTTGATGTAATGGGAGTTGGAAGTTTTGGACCAATTGATCCTGTAAAAGGTTCTAAAACTTATGGGTATATTACAAAAACTCCAAAACCTTACTGGAGTGATTATAATTTGATCGGAGAATTGAAAAAATATTATGATGTTCCGATGGAATTTGATACAGATGTAAATGGTGCGGCTCTTGCAGAAAGCTGGTGGGGTGCTGGAGAAAATCTTAAAAATGTTATGTATATTACAGTAGGAACTGGAATTGGAGCTGGAGCGGTTGTTGATGGGAAAATGCTTCAAGGATTGACTCATCCTGAAATGGGACATATATTTTTGAAAAGACATAAGGATGATAAATTTGAAGGAAGATGTCCTTTCCATAAAGACTGTATGGAAGGAATGGCAGCAGGTCCTGCGATAGAAGACAGATGGGGTAAAAAGGGTTTTGAACTTGCTGATAGAGGTGAAGTTTGGGATATGGAGGCATATTATTTGGCTCAGGCTGTGGTAAATTACATTCTGATTTTATCACCACAAAAGGTAATTATGGGTGGAGGAGTTATGAAACAAAAACAGCTGTTCCCATTAATTAGAAAATATGTTTCAGAATTTTTAAACGGCTATGTTCAAAAAGAAGAAATTTTGGAAAAAATTGATGATTTTATTGTTTATCCAGGGCTTGGAGATGAAGCGGGATTCGTTGGTTCGATTGCATTAGGAAAAGTTGCATTGGAAAACAGCAAAAAATAATAATTGAATTATAATTAATCAGAGGGGGGATTAATTAAAATGAAGAATATTATAAAGAATAAGGAAAGCAAAATAAGTGAAAAAGACTTGCTGTCCTTTACTAAAAGTGTGTATTATCTGTTGAATGGCAAGATTTCACTAATTGATACACTTGGGATTGTTGCACAGAATTATGATGGAGATTTGAAAAGCAGGATAATTCGTACAAAACAGCAAATTGAAAAGGGAGTTTCGCTTCACAGGGCTTTTTCTAAGATTACTGCAAATAGGGAATTTATGGAAATGGTTAAAATTGGGGAAGAGACAGGAAACTTGGAAATAGTTTTTAAGAATTTGTATGAAAAGTATGAATTTAATCAGAAAATAAAAAAGGATATAAAAAGTTTGAGCATTTATCCAGTAACAGTTATAATTACAGCATTGGTTATTGTATTTATACTGTTAAAATTTGTTGTGCCTAAATTTGTCTTGATTTATTCAGATATTGGGCAGGAATTGCCGAAAGTTACACAAATTGTTATAAATTTCAGTAAAATAGCTGATAAATATGGGATTATTTTTTTGATTGCCATAGTTTTTTTATTTTTTGGTTTTAAAAAATGGAAAAAACAAAATGAGAAAATTTTTGAGAAAAAAATTTTAAGAATAAAAATTATTGGAAAAATGTATAAAAATATTTGTATATTAAATTTTACAAGAAATATGTATTCACTTACAGATGCCAATGTTCCATTAATTCAATCTTTAAAAATGTGTACAAATTCTAAAAGTTATGTTTTAAATGAGGAATTGAAAAAAATTATTTTGAAGATAGAAAAGGGTGAAAGTATTCAAAAATCGTTTAAAAATACAACTTTTTTTGATAATGAATATGTAAGTTTTCTGACAATTGGAGAGAAAACTGGAGAAATGAAAATATCATTTTTTAATTTGAATGAAATTTATTATGAAAAAGTTAGTGAAAAGATAAAATGGCTTTTGAAAATGTTTGAACCATTTTCGATTATTTTTATTGGAGCAATTATTGGAATGATTGTATTTTCAGTTATGCTACCTATTTTTAAAATGGGAGAAATGCTGTAAATATTAAAATTGAAAAATTTAATTTTTGAAATTTTAAAATAGTAGTGATAATAAAAATAAAAAAACGACTAAAATTAAAAGAAAAAGGATAATTTATTAAATAGTGCAAGAACACTCGCAACTTTAGTCGTGAGATGAATTGCACGAAAATTTTAGTAAGCATATAGGGAAACTTGTATGTAGACACGGAGCAAAACCGTGCAACAAAGAAACTGAACTGCTGGGAACTCTTAAAGCTAGTATAACCACAACATAATATTTAAGTGCGAATATAGTATAAGTGTGATGGTGGCGAAAGCAGAAAAAATATACTAGATGGTGCAAGGTTAAATCCTAAACATTATGATAATAGACAATCAGCAGCTAAGCCTGAAAAGGAAAGTTCAACGACTATCCCTCGTGAGGGGAGTACAATACAAGCGATAGGTATTGGAAGTGGTTTCGCCTAAGTCCTTGAAATAGGATATGGATAAGATATAGTCTGTGCTTGTTAGAGATAACAAGAAGTTCATAAGAGAACTGCGTAAGTAGTAGCGTACTTATGTGAACGACGCTTCCCGCTGTTGTGGGGTTTTAAAAACTTTAAAAATATTTAAAAATAAACAGATAAAATGTAGAATACATGGTATAATATCTCTGATGAAAAGGAGGTGATTATATATGTATTTAACATTAAAACAACAAGTAAAACATCTTAGTAAAAAGGAGTTTAGGAATTTAAAATATTTATCTCATATAGCCAAGAACTTAACTAATGAAGCTATATATAATATTAGACAGTATTATTTTAATAAGAAAAAGTATTTAAGTTATAACGAAAACTATAAAATGCTTAAAAATAGTGAAAATTACAAGAAATTAAATTCTAATATGGCTCAGCAAATTCTAAAAGAAGTAGACGGAAGTTTCAAATCATTTTTTGGACTTTTGAAACTTGCTAAGAATGGTCAATATAATGGTAAAATAAGATTACCGAATTATCTTGATAAAGATGGTTTTACAACTCTTGTTATAAGTTTTGTTAGATTAAAAGACGATATGCTGATTATTCCTTATTCAAATTCATTTAGAAAGACACATAAGGAAATCGCAATAAAACTACCATCAGTATTAAAAGGCAAGAAGATAAAAGAGATTAGAATAATGCCAAAACAACATTCTAGGTACTTTGAAATTCAATACATTTATAAGGTAGAAGAAGTTCAAAGGGAATTAAATAAAGAAAATGTACTAGGAATTGATTTAGGTATAGATAATCTTTGCACTTGTGTTACAAATGCTGGAGCATCATTCATAATAGATGGTAGAAAATTAAAATCAATAAATCAATATTATAATAAGATAAATGCAAAATTACAAAGTATAAAAGATAAGCAAAAGATTAAGCGGACAACATTAAGACAAAAGCGAATAGCTAGAAAGAAAAATAATCGCATAAATGATTATCTTTCGAAAGCAGTAAGAATAATTATAAATTATTGTCTTAATAATGATATAGGAAAACTAGTTCTAGGATATAATGAAGATTTTCAAAGAAATTCAAATATAGGAAGTATAAATAATCAGAACTTTGTAAATATACCATATGGAAAATTAAGAGATAAATTAATATATCTATGTAAACTATATGGAATAGAATTTAAACTGCAAGAAGAGAGTTATACATCAAAAGCAAGTTTCTTTGATGGAGATGAAATCCCGATATATGATAAAGAAAATTCACAAGAATACATATTCAGTGGAAAAAGAATAAAAAGAGGACTATATCAAACAAGTAAAGGCTATCAATTAAATGCAGATTGTAATGGAGCATTAAATATTTTAAGAAAAAGTAAAGTTGTGGACTTAAGCGTCCTATACAATAGAGGTGAGCTGAACACACCTAAAAGAATAAGGGTAGTGTAAAGCTATCAAACTTCTTAGAAAATTTTTAAATATTTTTAAAGATTTTAGAACCCTGTGACTTTAGTCGTGGGAGGTTCAGGATAGAAAATTTTATAAAATCATCAAAATATGCACAAAATTTGTTTAAAATTCAAAATGAAATTATACAAAATGTGAAGGATGAAAGTCTGGCGGAAAATGTGCCGATTATTACAGATGAAGTGCTGAATTATATGATTTTTACGGTTAAAAATATGAAGGCTGGGAATATTTTGGAAATTGGAACGGCAACAGGATATTCTGGGCTATTTTTGGCACGGGTTGCTAATGAAAATGGCGGTTTTTTGACAACGATGGAAATTGATGAAAAACGTTATGGAAAAGCTGTGGAAAATTTTAAGAAATTGGGATTGTTTGAGAAGAATAGAATGATTTTGGGTGATGCTTTGGAGGAAATTCCAAGGCTTGATAAGGGTATAAAATATGATTTTATTTTTATTGATGCATCGAAGGGGCAATATTTGAAGTTTTTTGAGATGAGTTATGAACTTCTCAATGAAAATGGAATTATTTTTATTGATAATCTGATGTTTCGTGGACTTGTAGCAGTAAAAAAAGAAGAAATTCCAAAAAGATATAAGACTATTGTAAAAAGGTTAAAAGAATTTATAGAAAAGTTAAATGAAGAATATAATTTTGTGCTGCTGCCGTTTGGAGATGGAGTTGGGATAGTAAAAAAATAAGTTTTGCTTGACCTGTTTGGCAACTGTAAATATGATTAGATTTATTGTTTGAGAAATTAAGGTTTCTTGTAAAAAATGAAAATATTAAGTTGCTGAATATATTTTATTTGATGTTAAAACAGCTGAAACATAGAATTTTATGAAGAGGCAGGAAAGAGAAGTGAGAGAAGATGAAATTTCTTTTGTATAATATTCGATATGGAACTGGAAAGTATTTGAATCAGCCATTTAAGCATATACGGGGATATTTGGGACATTCTGTAAAGCATATTTATCGGATTGGGAAATTTATTAATAGGTATAAGCCTGATCTTGTGGGGCTTGTGGAAGTAGATCTTGGATCATTTCGGATGTATAGCAGAAATCAGGCTACACTTCTTGGGAGAATTACGAGAAATAATAATGTTTATCAGTATAAATATGAGGAAGATTCACAGTATATGAAATTTCCAATGGTTAGAAAACAGGGAAATGCCTTGCTTTCCAAAAATCCAATTTTAAGGGAGGAATTTCATTATTTGGATATTGGAATGAAAAAATTGATTATTGAAGTGGAAACAGAGGATGTGATTGTGTTTCTTGTACATTTGGCACTAGGTGGAAAAACACGGCAAAAGCAGATTGTACAGCTTTATGATCTTGTAAAAAATTGCAAAAAGCCAGTTATTGTAGCTGGTGATTTTAATGTCTTTTGGGGTGAGGAAGAAATTGAGATGTTTTTACAGGCTTCTGACTTGAAAAATATAAATACAAGAAAGGATCCAACTTTTCCGAGCTGGAATCCGAAGCGGGAGCTTGATTTTATACTTTGCTCAAAGGAAATAAAAGTTAATAGTTATGAAGTGATACAAACTCAACTTTCAGATCATCTGCCGATATTAATTGACTTTGATATTGTTCATAATCATTCATAAAAATCAAATCATTAATTTTATTAATGAAACTATAAAAAACTTATATATTTAACATATTGATTTTTTATAATTTTTTTGCTATAATAAATTTATCAAAAGATAAATAAAAAATAATCAGGAGGAAGTATTATGAAAATGATAAGAAGGATAAGGGATGATAGAATAGCTACACAATTTAATTATAAGCCCTTGTCTTAGGTATATAATCATTTTTATAATAGATTTCTATTTTAATAAAAATAATTTTTGCCAATGACTTTTGGGTTGTTGGCTCTTTGTTTTTGTATAAAAATATAATTTATTTAGAGCCTTTTAGGAAGGCTCTTTTATTTTTAAAAGATATTTTAAGGAGATGATTTTATATGATAAAAGCTGGTATTATTGGAGCAACAGGATATGCTGGACAGCAGTTGGTTTGGATATTAAATAATCATAAGGAAGTGGAACTTGAATTTATTTCATCACATTCAAATACTGGGGAAGATATGGGAAATGTGTATGCAAATTATAAAAAATATTTTAAGAAAGAATTAATTTCTTTGGAAGAAGCTGAAGAAAATTTTAAAAATATTGATGCATTATTTTTGGCATTGCCACATGGATTATCTGAAAAAATAACAAAAAAGGCACTTGAAAATGATGTGAAAGTTTTTGATTTGGGAGCAGATTTTAGATTAGATGATTCTAAATTATATGAAAAATGGTACAAAGTGAAACATAATTATCCAGAAATTAATAAAAATGCGGTTTACGGGCTTCCAGAAATTCACAAAGAAGAAATTAAAAATACAAAAGTTGTGGCTTCACCTGGATGTTATCCCACTTCTGCTATTTTAGGCGTGGCACCGTTACTAAAAAATGGGCTTGTTGATACGAAAAAAATTATTGTTGATTCGAAGTCGGGAGTTTCAGGAGCTGGAAGAAGTGCTAAATTGGATTTAATTTATGCTGAAGTTAATGAAAATTTTAAGGCTTACAATATTTTGAAACATAGACACACACCTGAAATAAAGCAAGAGATGGATAAATTATCGAATGGGGATATTAATTTAGTATTTACTCCGCATTTGTTGCCGATAAATAGAGGGATTCTTTCGACAATTTATTTGGATGTGAAGGATGAATTTAAGGAAAGTTTGACGGAAGAAAAAATTTATGAAATTTATAATGAATTTTATAAAAATGAGTATTTTGTAAGAGTTACTGAAAATCTGCCAGAGATAAAAAATGTGAAAAATAGTAATATTTGTGAGATTGGGGTTCGATATGACAAGGAATTTGGGAACATTGTTGTCGTGTCGGCGATTGATAATTTGATAAAAGGTGCTGGTGGACAGGCGGTTCAGAGTATGAATATTTTATTTGGATTTGATGAAAATGAAGGATTGGAATTTTTGTCGATGTATTTATAAAAATATTTTGTTAATAAGATTTTATTAATAGGTTTTTACAGATAAAAAAGAAGGGAGCGTGTGATTCGTAATTTTTATAAAATAATTAAAAATTATTTATCATACAAAAGTTATATGAAAATAATAGAAAATGGAACAATTACTGATGTTAAAGGAATTAAAGCGACTGGAATATCAGCAAAATTGAAAAAAAGTGAAAAAAAAGATATGGCTTTGATTTATAGTGAGGAAAAGGCGGTTTCAGCTGCGGTTTTTACAAAAAATTTGGCAAAGGCTGCACCAATTATTTTGGATATTGAGCATGTAAAAAATAAGAATACACAAGCGATTATTGTAAATAGTGGAAATGCGAATTCTTGTACGGGGAATACTGGACTTGCGAATGCGAGAAAGATGACTGAGCTAGTTGCAGATAAATTGGGACTTAAAGCTGAGGAAGTTTTGGTTCAGTCGACTGGAATTATTGGGGTTCAGCTTGATATGGAAAAAATTGAGAACGGGATTGAAAAAGTTGTGGAAAATTTGTCGGAAGATGGCGGAATTGATGCGGCTACTGCGATTATGACTACTGACACCTTTGTTAAGCAAATTTGCTTGGAAATTGAAATTGCTGGGAAAAAGGCGAAAGTCGCTGGAATGTGTAAAGGTTCTGGAATGATTCATCCAAATATGGCGACAATGCTTTCATTTACTGTAACTGATGTGAATATTGAAAAATCTCTGTTGCAAAAAATGTTTTCTGAAATTGCTGACAACACTTTCAATATGATTTCAGTTGACGGAGATACGAGTACAAATGATATGGCTTGCGTTTTGGCGAACGGACTTGCAGGGAATGAAAAAATTGTTGATGAAAATTCAGCTGGATATGATGAGTTTAAAAAGGCGTTATACAAAGTGAATGAAGAATTGGCTAAATTAATTGCGAAAGATGGAGAAGGTGCGACAAAATTGATTCAAGTTACAACAAATGGAGCAAAAACGCTAAAAGATGCAAAAAAAGTTTCAAAATCAGTTATCACTTCAAGTCTTTTTAAAGCGGCAGTTTTTGGTGGCGACCCAAATTGGGGAAGAATTTTGTGTGCGGTTGGATATTCAGAAGCTGATTTGATGATTGATAAAGTTAATATTTTCTTAAAAGCTGGAAATGATATGGTTCAAGTTGCGAAAAATGGGATGGCACAGGATTTTGATATTCCAAAAGCTGAGAAAATTTTAAAGGCTGAAACTGTTGAAATTATTATTGAATTAAATGATGGGAAGTTTGAAGCGACTGCTTGGGGATGTGACTTGAGTTATGATTATGTGAAAATTAATGCGGAGTATCACACTTAATAATTTTTAAAATAAATTTATGATTTTAAGAATTATTTATTAGTAGATTTTTCAAGATAAATTTTTAAAAGGATTATTTATAAAATTAAATTTTTGAAAAACTAAAAAAATAAGAAAAATTTTAGTAATAAAGAAAGGGAAAATATGATTTCAAATTTAGATAAAGCGAAAATTTTAGTAAAAGCGTTGCCGTTTATAAAAAAATATCATAATAAAACGATTGTTATTAAATATGGCGGAAGTGCGATGGTTAATCCTGTTGCTCGGGAACAGTTTATTCAAGATGTGGTTCTTATGAAATATGTTGGAATAAATCCTGTGATTGTGCATGGTGGAGGGCCTGAGATAAACGAGATGCTTCAAAAAATTGGAAAAGAAAGCAAATTTATTGCGGGAAATCGTGTGACTGATGAGGAAACGATGGAAATTGTGGAAATGGTGCTTTCTGGGAAAGTTAATAAAGGAATTGTGTCAGACATCAATAAATATGGCGGAAAAGCTGTTGGTCTTAGTGGAAAAGACGGAAATATGGTATTTGTCGAGAAAAAGTTTGTTGAAGTTGATGGAGAAAAGGTTGATATTGGATTTGTCGGAGAGATTAAGGAAATTAATACAGAAGTTATAAAATTGTTGGAGTCGAATGATACGATTCCTGTGATTTCGTCAATTGGAGTTGACAAAAATGGTCAGACATACAATATTAATGCTGATTATGTGGCAGGTGCAATTGCTGGAAAATTACAGGCTGATAGACTGATATTTTTGACAGATGTTGATGGAATTTTACTTGACTACAACAATAAACAAACGCTTATTGATGAAATTGATGTGGAAAAAGTGAACGATTTAATCGAGCGTGGAATTATCAGTGGCGGAATGTTGCCAAAAGTTACGACTTGCTTGAACGCAATTGAAAATGGTGTGGAAAATGTTGTTATTCTAAATGGTAAATTGGAACATTCTGTGATTCTTGAGTTGTTTACAGTTGAAGGAGCTGGAACATTGATTAAGAAAGATGCAAATTTAGAGGATTAAAATTATTTGAAAAAGGAAAATATCTGAAAAGTAAAAATATTTTGTAAAGATTTTGAAGTTAAAAACTAGAAGATTATCGAATATTTTCTAAAAAAAATTAAGAAAGAAGTGATTTAATGTTATTAAATGTATATAGCCGTTATAATAAAATTTTTGAAAAAGGAAAAGGAACATATATTTACGATAATGAAGGAAATGAATATTTAGATTTTGTGTCGGGAATTTCGGTAAATTGCTTGGGACATGCAAGTCCTGTGATTACAAAAACTTTAACGGAACAAAGTCAGAAATTGGTGCATATTTCTAATTTGTATTACAGTCAGCCGCAATTGGATTTGGCGAATAAGCTTACAGATAATAGTGAAATGGAAAGTGTTTTTTTTACAAATAGTGGAACTGAAGCGATTGAGTTGGCTTTGAAAATTGCTCGAAAATATGGGAATAATTTGTCATATGATGAAAATGGAAACAAAATTACTGATAAAACAGAAATAATTTATATGAAAAATTCATTTCATGGAAGAAGTACTGGAGCGTTGGCAGTCACTGGTCAGCCGAAATATCAAAAACCGTTTGAGCCATTGATGAAAAATGTTACAGAATGTAATTTTAACGATGTTGAGGATTTAAAAGCAAAAGTAAGCGAAAAAACTGCCGCCATTATTTTGGAGCCAATTCAGGGAGAAAGCGGACTTGAAAGTGCTACGACTGAATTTATGGAAGCTATAAAAGAATTGAGTGAAAAATATAATACACTTGTGATTTTTGACGAAATTCAATGCGGAATGGGAAGAACTGGAAAATTATTTGCCTATGAAAATTTTGATTTAGTTCCAGATATAGTTACAATTGCAAAATCACTTGGTGGCGGAGTTCCAATCGGAGCTTGTTTAACAAAAGGAAAAGCAAATGATGTACTAGTTCCTGGCGACCACGGTTCAACTTATGGAGGAAATCCTTTAGTTTGTGCTGTTGCAAATGCTGTTTTACATGAATTAATTGACAACAAATTAATTGAAAAAAATGTTGTGGAAAAAGGTCAGTATTCTGTGGAAAAATTGGAAAAATTAAAGGAAAAATTTGATTTTATCGAAGAAATTCGTGGAAAAGGACTTCTTTTAGGAATAAAATTTGATGAGAAAAAAGTTTTGGCAAAAGATGTTGTTTTAAAAGCATTAGAAAATGGGTTGTTACTAGTTGGAGCTGGAAATAATGTTGTGAGATTTTTTCCGCCATTTAATGTAACAAACGATGAAATTGACAAAGCTATCTCGATTTTGGAAAAAGTTTTTGAAAAAATTTCTTTTTAGTAATTGCAAATTATAATTGTAAATTAAAAATTATTAAGGTAAAATTATACTGAAAGAACGAAAAAATTTAGAGTTAAAGGGAGATTTTTATGAAAACCTTTAGAAAAATTGCGATACTTTTTCTTTTGGTAAGTTTGATGAATTTTGGTGCGTCGAATATCGAAGGGAAAATTGCTCAGATTAGGAAAGATTTTGCAAGTACTAATGCTGTGAAAAATTATGTTATTAAGGAAGTTGAAGATTCAGAGCAAAGTACAGATGGTAGTGGTGTGAAATATTATTTGCAAAATGGAATTGTTAAAAAAATTGTAGTTGAACATTTTGGAGAAAGTTGGAATAGTTTGATAGAATATTATGTAAAAAATGGAAAAGTTTATTTTATTTTTGATAAGTCTGAAAAATATAATGTGCCATATTATGTGGATTCTAAGTGGTATAAAGAAAATAAGCTAAAAAATGGAGAAGTTTTTGATAAAAGAAAATCGAAATTTTCTGAACAACGATACTATTTTGATGAAAATGAAAAATTGATTCGGTATATTGGTGAGAATAAAAAGGTTGTTGAGAATGGACAAAAATTGAAGGAAATTGAGAAAGATATATTGAATGAATATTATAGAATAAAAAATTAATATAAAGTTATAAAAATTGGCAAAATTAAATAATAACAAAGGACAGAATCTTTTGTTTATGATATTATAAAAAATAAAAATTAAGGAGAAATTATGTTAAAAGGAAAATCATTTTTAAAATTATTAGATTTTACAACAGAGGAATTGCAGTATTTACTGGATTTGGCGAAAAAATTGAAGATAGATAAGAAAAATGGGACTGAGAAAAAAACGATGGTTGGAAAAAATATTGCTTTGATTTTTGAGAAAACTTCTACTAGAACGAGATGTGCGTTTGAAGTGGGAGCTTATGACCAAGGGGCAAATGTCACTTACATTGGGCCTTCTGCATCACAAATTGGAGATAAGGAATCTATGGAAGATACTGCAAAAGTTTTGGGAAGATTTTATGATGGAATCGAATATCGAGGATACGGTCAAGATTTAGTCGAAACTTTGGCTGAACATTCGGGAGTGCCTGTTTGGAATGGACTTACAACTGAGTTTCATCCAACACAGATTTTGGCGGATTTTTTGGCAATTACAGAGAAAAAAGGTAAATTGAAAGGAATAAAATTCGCATTTTTAGGCGATGGAAAAAATAATATGGCAAATTCTTTAATGATTGGTGCTGCCAAATTTGGAATGGATTTCAGAATTGTTTGTCCGAAAGAATATTTTCCTGAAGAAAAATTAGTTGAAGAAGCTAAAAAAATTGCCGAAAAAACTGGTGGAAAAATTTTGTTGACAGAAGATAAAATTGAAGGTGTGAAAGATGCCGATGTCGTTTATACTGATGTTTGGGTATCGATGGGAGAACCAAAAGAAGTTTGGAAAGAAAGAATCGATAAATTGCTTCCATACCAAGTAAATGCTAATTTAGTAAAGCATTGTTCAAACGATTACTTATTTATGCACTGTTTACCAGCGTTTCATGATTTAAATACGAAAGTTGCGAAAAATATTGAAAAAGAATATGGTTTGAAAGAAATGGAAGTTACTGACGAAGTTTTCAGAAGTAAAAATTCTGTTGTATTTGATGAAGCGGAAAATCGTATGCATACGATAAAAGCTGTGATGGTGGCGACTTTGGGAGAATAAAGTAAGAGTTCTTTTAATAGACCTTTTTTTTCATTAAAAATAAAAAATTTGAAATAAATAATTATATATGATATACTAAAAAAAATAAATCTGGAAGTAATTTAATAGTAATAAAAATAGAAAATATATTGGGAGGAGTTTATGGATAATAATAGAATTAGTGAACAGAAGTCAATTGCAGGGCTGAGGGCTAATGCTGCCGCTTTTCTTGTAAATTTGAGTTTTTTTACAATAATTGGAGGGCTGATAGTTCCGATTTTTGCTTTGATTTTGGAGGATAAAAATAATTTTGTGAGATCGTATGCAAAACAGACTTTGGCTATATCAGTTTTGTTAATTGTTTCAGGAGTGCTGAATTTTGTTATAATTGTTGGAAATATTCTGTATTTTGTAATTTTTGTCGTATTGGTTATAATGCAAATTGTCGCAGCTGTTTCATCAATTTTGGAAAAGGAATTTAAAATTCCTTATATTGAAAAATTAATAAATATTTTGTTTTTGCATTAATTATTATTATTTTTTATTATTAATTAAAATTTAAAGTAAAATTTTTTAGACTTGTATATCAATTATAGAATATAATAAAAGTACACCAAAGCATATTATTTAGGTGTATTTTTTTGTATGTTGAAAAAAGTTTTACAGTAGTTCACAAATTATAGTAAAAATGTTATAATATCAAATGTATTCAAACTTATGTTTTGTTATGCTGATTATTAATGATGTCTGGTAATTGGAATTTTAGTCAATGTATTTATAAAAAAGGGAGAGAATATTGAATATTACGTTATATAGAAAGTATCGGCCGCAGAATTTTGATGAAATTGCGGGACAGGAATTTGTGTTGAGGGCTATTAAAAATTCCCTTAGGGAGAACAAGCTGTCACATGCGTATTTATTTACAGGGCCACGTGGTGTTGGGAAAACTACTATTGCTAGGCTTATTGCTAAAGGTGTGAATTGCTTGAGTAGTGAAGATGTGACGGATAATCCTTGTGGGAAATGTGAGAATTGCCGTGAAATTTCTTCTGGGATTTCAATGGATATGATTGAAATTGATGCAGCTTCTAATCGTGGGATTGATGAGATTCGTGAATTAAAGGAAAAGATAAATTATCAGCCTGTCAAGGGAAGAAAAAAAATATATATAATTGATGAAGTTCATATGCTTACAAAGGAGGCATTTAATGCGCTTTTAAAAACACTGGAAGAACCGCCGGCACATGTTATATTTATTCTTGCAACAACAGAAATTGATAAGATTCCAGATACGGTTATTTCCAGATGTCAACGGTATGACTTTTTGCCAATTGATAAGAAGGATATAAAAAAGCTGCTTCAAAATGTGGCACAGAAGGAGAACATTAAAATTGATGATGCGAGTCTGGATTTGATATATCGGAAGTCTGAGGGAAGTGCAAGGGATAGTTTTTCTATTTTTGAGCAGGTTGTGTCAAATTTTAATAATGAGGAAATTAATCTTGAAAAAACTCAGAAGGCTCTGGGAGTAGTGCCTGATGCGATTTTGGAGGAATTCCTGAATTTAATAAAAAAAAGTGACAAGGAAAGACTTGTTGATTTTATTGACAAGATTTGGGAAGATGGGCTTGTAATTGAAACTTTTTTAAAGGATTTTTCCTATTATTTGAAGGAGCAGTTTAAAAAGCAGACGGATTTATCGGTGGATTTTTTGCTGGATACAATAAGTGCGATTTTTTTTACCTTGAATGAATTTAAGTATGAAGAGGATAAAAGGCTGCTTGGATATGTGCTTGTTTATGAACTTTATAAAAATCAGAAGAAAAATTCAAATAAAAATAAAATTTTGGAAACTGATGATTTTGCTTCAAATAAAGCGGTTGTTGACAAAAATTATATTAAAGATGTTTCGGATCACATTTATGAAAAAGTTATGAGTCAGATTTCAGAAAATTCCAAAATTATAAATTCAGATGTTACAGAAAAAATAGCTGAAACAGAAGAAGTAAAAAAAGTAGAAAATTTAGAAAAGATAGAAAAAGCTGCAAAAAATTATGATATTTCAATTTTTTCTAAAAACTGGAGAAAAATTTTATCTGAAATAAAGAGAGAAAGTGTAATGCTAGGAGCATTATCGGTGGAAAGCAAGCCGGACAGAGTGGAAGAAGGAGTGCTTTTTATAAGATTTCCAAGTAATCAGAAATTTCATAGCGAACAGCTTATGATACCTGAAAAGAAAGTGAAGGTTGAAAAAGTTATTAATCAAATCTGTAATTCGGATATTGAAATAAAAACTTTTTTTGAAAGCGATGATGCTAAAAATGGAGAAGATAAGTTTTTGAAGGATGCAGTGAAGTTTTTTGATGGGGAAATTTTAGAAAAAAAATAAATATATTAAATAAATTTATTGACAATTGGTTTATTAATAAAAAAGAAAGGTATGGTAGATATGAAAATTAAAGTAATTTTGAAGGAAAATATAAAAGGTGTAGGGAAAAAAGATGAAATTGTGGAAGTAAAGGATGGATATGCAAATAACTTTTTATTAAATCAAAATAAAGCGATACTTGCAACGCCTGAAAATATTAATAAATTAAAGGCAAGAAATGAAAAAATCCAAAAACATCATGATAGGGATGTGAAAAATGCTAAAGAATTGAAGGAAGTCTTGGCGACAAAGGAAATTGTGCTAAAAGTGAAGGCTGGGGAAAATAATAAGGTGTTTGGTTCAATTAGTGCAAAGGAAATTGTGCAGGCTGTAAAGGATCAGTTAAATATTGATATTGATAAGAAGAAAGTTTCTGCAGATTCTAAAGTGAAGGAAATTGGAGTGCATAATGTGGAATTGAAACTTCATTCGGAAGTAAAGGCTAACTTAAAAGTTAGAGTTGAGGCTAAATAGCAGAATTTTTGCATAAAATTTAAAACTGGAAAGTGAGAAAATTGAAAAATGGGGTTATATGACGAAGATGGGAAAAATAGCGAGCCATATAGCATAGAGGCTGAAGAGGCACTTCTTGGGTCTGTCTTTATAAATCCTAATGTTATGGGAGATGTTGTTGATATTATAACAGCTGAAGATTTTTACAAAAGTAATTATAAATTGATTTTTTCTGAAATGATTAATGCCTATAATTCTGGAAAAATAATTGATGTGCTTTTGATAATTGAGGCTTTGAAAAAAAAGGAATTAATGGATGAAGTTGGAGATGAAGAAGTTATTTATGATTTGACTGAAGTTGTGCCAACTGCTGCAAATGCTGTTAATTATGCCCAAATTATAAAGGATAAGTCTGTTCAGCGCCAGTTAATAACCATTGGGGAAAAAATTGTAAGAATGGCTACACGTGGGTATGAGGAAACAGATGCGATGCTTGATAAATCAGAAAGCATGATTTTTAAAATTGCAGAATCTAAGCAGAAAAAAGAAATTGTAAAATTATCTGAATTGGTTCAATCTAAAGTAAAACGGCTAGATGATGGTTCGGAAGCTAAAGGAAAAATAACTGGCATTTCTTCAGGATTTAGCAGATATGACAGTATAACAAGCGGGTTTCACGGGTCTGACTTAATAATTCTTGCGGCACGTCCTGCAATGGGAAAAACTGCATTTGCATTGAATCTCGCAATAAATGTTGCAAGGCAAGGTAAAGGAGTGCTTATATACAGTTTAGAAATGGGAAATGAGCAGCTGTTTGACAGGCTTGTGGCAAGTGAGTCGAGAGTTAGGTTAAAGGGAATAAAGGATGGAACTTTGACTTCGGAAGAGCTTGTAACTTTGGGAGATGGGCTTGGGCGGCTTTCTGAGATGCCAATTTATATTTCAGATTCTGCAAGTGTAACAATGCTGGAAATAAAGGCTAATGCAAGACGGTTAAAGGCTGAAGGAAAGCTGGATTTTATTAAATAGTGCAAGAACACTCGCAACTTTAGTCGTGAGGTGAATTGCACGAAAATTTTAGTAAGCATATAGGGAAACTTGTATGTAGACACGGAGCAAAACCGTGCAACAAAGAAACTGAACTGCTGGGAACTCTTAAAGCTAGTATAACCACAACATAATGCTTAAGTGAGAATATGGTATAAGTGTGATGGTGGCGAAAGCAGAAAAAATATACTAGATGGTGCAAGGTTAAATCCTAAACATTATGATAATAGACAATCAGCAGCTAATCCTGAAAAGGAAAGTTCAACGACTATCCCTCGTGAGGGGAGTACAATACAAGCGATTGGTATTGGAAGTGGTTTCGCCTAAGTCCTTGAAATAGGATATGGATAAGATATAGTCTGTGCTTGTTAGAGATAACAAGAAGTTCATAAGAGAACTGCATAAATGGTAGCGTATTTATGTGAACGACGCTTCCCACTGTTGTGGGGTTTTAAAAACTTTAAAAATATTTAAAAATAAACAGATAAAATGTAGAATACATGGTATAATATCTCTGATGAAAAGGAGGTGATTATATATGTATTTAACATTAAAACAACAGGTAAAACATCTTAGTAAAAAAGAGTTTAGGAATTTAAAACATTTATCTCATATAGCCAAGAACTTAACTAATGAAGCTATATATAATATTAGACAATACTATTTTAAAAATAAAAAGTATTTAAGTTATAACGAAAACTATAAAATGCTTAAAAATAGTGAGAACTATAAAAAATTAAATTCTAATATGGCTCAACAAATTCTAAAAGAAGTAGACGGAAGTTTTAAATCATTTTTTAGACTTTTGAAACTTGCTAAAAATGGTCAATATGATAATAAAAAAATAAAATTACCTAAATATCTTGCTAAAGATGGTTTTACAACTCTTGTTATAGGTTTTGTAAGATTAAAAGATGATATTCTGATAGTTCCTTATTCAAATTCATTTAGAAAGACACATAAGGAAATCGCAATAAAACTACCACCAGTATTAAAAGGCAAGAAGATAAAAGAGATTAGAATAATACCTAAACAACATTCTAGGTACTTTGAAATTCAATATACTTATGAGGTAGAAGAAGTTCAAAGGGAATTAAATAAAGAAAATGGACTAGGAATTGATTTAGGTATAGACAATCTTTGTACTTGTGTAACTAATAATGGAGCATCATTCATAATAGATGGTAGGAAATTAAAATCTATTAATCAATACTATAATAAGACAAATGCAAAATTACAAAGCATAAAAGATAAGCAAAAGATAGAGCATATAACATTAAGGCAAAAGAGAATAGCTAGAAAGAGAAATAATCGTATAGAAGATTACCTTTCAAAAGCAGCAAGAATAATTATAAATTATTGTCTTAATAATGATATAGGAAAAATAGTTCTAGGATATAATGAAGATTTTCAAAGAAATTCAAATATTGGAAGTATAAATAATCAGAACTTTGTAAGTATACCATATGGAAAATTAAGAGATAAACTAATATATCTATGTAAGCTATATGGAATAGAATTTAAATTACAAGAAGAGAGTTATACATCAAAAGCAAGTTTCTTTGATGGAGATGAGATTCCAATATATGATAAAGAAAATCAAAAAGAATATATATTCAGTGGAAAAAGAATAAAAAGAGGACTATATCAAACAAGTGCAGGTAAACTCATAAATGCAGATTGTAACGGAGCATTAAACATATTAAGGAAAAGTAAAGTTGTGGACTTAAGTGTCCTATACAATAGAGGTGAGCTGAACACACCTAAAAGAATAAGGGTAGTGTAAAGCTATCAAACTTCTTAGAAAATTTTTGAATAATTTTAAAGATTTTAGAACCCTGCAACTTTAGTTGTGGGAGGTTCAGGCTAATTGACTATTTGCAGTTAATAAGCCCTTCAACAAATTCAAGAAAGAGTCGTGAGCAGGAAATATCTGAAATTTCACGTTCACTAAAAATACTTGCAAAAGAGCTGAATATACCAATTGTGACACTTTCACAGTTATCCCGTGGAGTGGAGCAGAGAGTTGACAAAAGACCAATTTTATCAGATTTGCGGGAATCGGGAGCAATTGAGCAGGATGCAGATATGGTAATGTTTCTATATCGTGAAAGCTATTATAACAAAGATACTGCTACAGAAGTGAATAATGTGGATGTTCCAGATAAATATGTTAAAAAATCACAGGACTTGCCAAAAACTGGAGAAAAACAGGAAATGGAAAAAGTTGAACTGATAATCGGAAAGCACAGAAGTGGACCGACTGGTACGATAGAATTGGGATTTTTTCCTAATTATCAGCAATTTGTAAATGTTGTGGATGATGAATTTGCACCGTCTGCAGAATAAATCAGATTTGCTTGAAAACTGTATTTATTTAAAATTTAATAAAACAAATGTTCTGAAGCAGGGGGTCTTGAACCCATGTTAAATAAAAAAATTAAGAAATCTAACTAAATAGAAAAGATAGGCAATTATAAAAAATAAAGGTGATAAAGATTAGATAACAGCAGTATTTATTATGATTACAAAGGGTCAATATCTTTTGACAAGGAATTAAACAATAAAACTAAAAATTTAAAAATATTGCGGTTATTGAAATTTTTATATTTTTACAAATGGATATGAGAAGAAAAGAATTAAGGAGAAAAAATTAGAGAATGGAAACAAAAAAAAGAGTAGAATTATTAGCACCAGCTGGAAATATGGAAAAGTTAAAGACAGCCTTTCATTTTGGAGCTGATGCGTGTTTTGTTGGAGGAAGCGCATTTAATTTAAGGGGAATGTCTTCAAATTTTAAAAATAAGGAATTAAAGGAAGCTGTGGATTATGTTCATAGTTTAGGGAAAAAAATATATGTAACTTTAAATATTTTTGCACATAATACGGAAATTGAATATATGCCAAGATTTATAAAAAAACTGGATGAATTTGGCGTGGATGCAGTGATTGTCGCTGATCTGGGAGTTTTTCAGATGGTTAGGGAGCATGCTCCGAATATGAAAATTCATGTAAGTACTCAGGCGAACAATACAAACTGGATGAGTGTAAAAACTTGGAAGGATATGGGAGCAAAAAGAGTTATTCTGGCTAGGGAAATGTCGCTTAAAGAAATCAAGACTATACGTGAAAAAGTGCCTGATGTGGAAATAGAAGTGTTTATTCACGGGGCAATGTGCATGGCATATTCTGGAAGATGCTTATTGAGCAACTATTTTACAAATCGTGATGCGAACCGTGGAATTTGTGCACAGGATTGCCGTTGGAACTATAAGGTTATTGCAGAGGGGCATGAGGAAACTGGAGCTCATGATATTGTGGAAAATGAAGAAGGAACATATATGTTTAATGCTAAGGACTTGTGTTCGATAGAGTTTATTGATAAAATAATTGAAACTGGAGTGGATTCGTTAAAAATTGAAGGAAGAATGAAGAGCATTTATTATAACTCGACTGTTGTAAAACAATACAAGAGAGCATTAGATAATTATTATTCTGGAAATTATAAGTATGACCCTGATTGGCTGGCTGAACTTAAAACTATTAGTCATAGACAATATTCAAATGGGTTTTATTTAGGGCCTACTTCTGAAAAGGATCAAAATTATGAAACTGGGCTTTCTTATAGCCAGACTTATAGACTTATTGCAAATGTGCTTGAAAAAGTTGATACAAATAAATATAAAATTCAAATAAGAAATAAAGTTTATGCAACTGAAACTTTGGAATTGGTTCGTCCAATTGGAGATGCAATTAAATTTAAAGTGGAAAACTTTTTCAATACAAAAAATGAAGAGTATCAAGAATATGTAAACCCAAATACAATCGCTATTATTGAAACAGATGTGGAAATGGGGCCAATGGATCTTATTAGAATAAAATTGCCTGAAGGGCAATCGGATAGCGATATGGATACATCAGAGTTTTAATTATATTAAATAAAAAATTAATTATAATTTTAACATAAAAAAAGCAATATGGATAAAAAGCATTGATTTTTAATCTTAAATAAATCTTTTGTTTATTGAAAATTGTTGAAAAAAAAAGATAAAATACTATACAAATCAAAAAAAATGAGTTATAATGACTTGTAAGATTATAAACCTTTACTTTGTATCGAAATTTTAAAATTAGTTTTTATAATAAATGGATATTTTAAAAGGTAGAAGATAATAAAGTGAGAAAAAATATTAGAACAGAAGTGGAGATAACTATGAGAGAGAAAATATTAGTAATTGAAGATGATCCTAAAATTTCAAGACTTCTTGAAATTGAATTAAAATTTGAAGGATTTGATGTATTTTTTGCATACGATGGTAAAGAAGGGCTTAATATGGCTAAATATGGTTCGTATGACATTATCCTTCTGGATGTAATGCTTCCTAAAATGAGTGGAATGGAAGTTTGCAAAAGAATAAGGGAAACTTCGCAAGTGCCTATTATTATGCTTACAGCTAAGGATGAAATTAGTGATAAGGTAGTTGGATTTGATTATGGGGCAGATGACTATATGACAAAACCATTTTCAAATGAAGAATTGCTTGCTAGAATAAAAGCGCTTCTTAGAAGAACTAAAAAATCTGTTGTTCACAAGGGAATATTTGAATTTGAAGATTTAACAATAAACTATTCTACTTATGAAGTATTTAGAGATTATGGAAAAACTCTTATTCAACTTTCAAAAAGAGAATTTGAATTGCTTGACTTTTTAGTATTAAATAAAGGAATTGTTTTATCTAGAGATAAAATTTTAGAAGAAGTTTGGGGATTTGACTATATTGGAAACGATAATATCCTTGATTTGTATATTAAATATTTAAGAGATAAAATTGACAAGCCTTATGAAAGAAAATTCATTCAAACTGTAAGAGGAATTGGATTTATTTTTAAATAAGGAGTAAAAAATGAAAAATTTGAAATTAGAAGATCGTATTTCGGCAAATTACGCTCTTCTATTTTTGGTATTAATATTAGTTTCCAATATTATTTTAGTTTATTCGTTGCAAAAGCAGTCAAATAAAGTGCTGGAAGTTTCGGCTAGTGACAAATTGAAGGAAATAAACAGTTTTTTGGATAAGGTTGGAATTTTTTCAGATAAGACAAATGTGCTTACGCTTGATTTTAATCCTGAAGTTGTGGAAGGAAAGAAGGTAATTCACGTAAAGCCATTTAATCCAGGAGAAGACAATTATTTGTATGTTTTGGAAATAAAGCAAAATAAGGATTCGGTAATACCGATTAATACAATTGGAGATACAGATACTGAAGAGGCTTCGATGACTAATGAAAGCATGGTTGAGCTGCTTGAAAGTTATAATTTTAAAGATAATGTTTCAAGTGGGAAGACAATAAATATTGAAAAAAATAAATATTTTGTATTTAAAGTTAGCCGTGTAATAAAAAATTATAAATTTAATATTTATACTTTGAAAAATGTTACAAATGAAAATAAAATTTATAAAAGACTGGAATATCTTGTTATTTTATTTACAATAATTGGAGTTGTCATAACAATCATTGTTTCAAAAATAATGAGCCGAAGAATCTTAAAACCAATTAATAATGTAATAAAAACTGCTAAAAGCATTTCAACAGATGACTTGAGCAAGAGAATAGAAATACCAAAAGAGGAAGATGAATTGCAAAATCTGACACTTATTATAAATGAGATGTTAGACAGGCTGGAAACGTCATTTGAAAATCAGAAAAAATTTGTATCAGATGCTTCGCATGAATTGCGGACACCGCTTGCTATAATAAAAGGTTATGCGGAAATTATACGTAAGCGTGGAACTACAGATATTGATATATTTGTAGAGTCAATTGATTCAATAATCAGTGAAACTGATAATATGCGTAATTTAATACAGAAATTGCTGTTTTTGGCTAAAGGTGAAATTACAAAAATTAATACAAAATTTGTAGATATTGATGCAAATGAAATGGTACATCAAATTCATTCTGATACAGTAGTTTCTACCAAAACTCATAAATTCCATCTGGAAATGGGGGAAGACTATAAAATTAAAGGTGATGAAACACTACTGCAGCAGGCAATTAGAGCCTTAATTGAAAATGCTGCAAAATATTCAGAGCCAAATACAAATATTTATATAAAATCTTTCATAAAAGATGGATTTGGACGAATTTCAATTCGAGATGAGGGAGTTGGAATTTCTGATGAGGATGCAAAGAGAATTTTTGACAGATTTTACAGAGTGGATTTGTCGAGAACAAAGGCAACGGGTGGAACTGGACTTGGACTTGCGATAGTTAAACGAATTGTAGAAATTCATAATGGAAAAATCGAAGTTGATTCTAAAATGAATGAAGGAACAGAAATTTCAATCGTTTTACCTATTGGAGATGCGGTTG
This sequence comes from Leptotrichia sp. oral taxon 417, assembly GCF_013394865.1. NCBI lineage: Bacteria > Fusobacteriati > Fusobacteriota > Fusobacteriia > Fusobacteriales > Leptotrichiaceae > Leptotrichia > Leptotrichia sp. oral taxon 417. The sequence goes on from NZ_JABXYV010000001.1 coordinate 764,227, forward strand.
TAAATTCACAGGAAGAAATTAATAAAAATATAAATAAAGAAAAAATCGAAAAGAAAAAAAGTGTTTTTGGATTTTTAAAAAAGAAAAATAAGAAAAGTAAGAAAAAATAAAATTATAATTTATTTGTTCAGTAATAAATTTTACTAGATAAAAATTAGCAAATTTATTTTTAAATTTAAAAAATAAAAAATAGAGAGGGAAAATAATGGCTAGAAAATATTTTGGAACTGATGGAATGAGAGGAGAAGCTAATAAGGACTTGACAATTGATTTAGTTACAAGTTTGGGGCTTGCTCTTGGGTATTATTTAAAAAAACATAGAAAAAAAGCTGGAAAGCCAAAAGTTATTCTTGGAACAGATACAAGAATTTCAGGGTATATGATTCGTTCAGCACTTACAGCGGGATTAAATTCTATGGGTGTAAATATTGACTTTGTTGGAGTGCTTCCTACTCCTGGAGTTTGTTACTTGACTAGGAAATTAAAGGCTGATGCGGGAATTATGATTTCAGCTTCACATAATCCTGTAAAGGACAATGGAATAAAAATATTTAGTCAAAATGGTTATAAATTGCCTGATGCAGTTGAGGAAAAATTGGAAGAGTTGATGGGTAAAAAGGATGAACTTCTTGAAAAACATCAAGTTGCAGGAGATGACCTTGGAACATTTAAATATGTGGAAGATGATATGAAAATCTATTTAGATTATTTAACTTCTACAGTAAAAACTAATTTTTCAAAATTAAGAATTGTAATTGACACTGCAAACGGTGCGGCATATAGAGTGGCTTCAAAAGTATTTCAAAATCTAGGTGCAGATGTTATTGTAATTAATAATATTCCAAATGGAAAAAACATCAATGTAAATTGTGGATCAACACATCCAGAACTGCTTCAGGAAGTAGTTAAAGTTTACAAGGCTGATTTGGGACTTGCCTACGATGGAGATGCCGACAGATTAATCGCTGTTGACAATACAGGAGCAATTATAAACGGAGATCTGATTATTGCAATTATCGCAGAATATATGCAAAGCAGAGGGCTTTTAAACGATAATAAAGTTGTAACTACAGTTCTAAGTAATATGGGATTTGAAAAATATCTGGATGAAAAGGGAATTGGATTAATTCGTGCAAATGTTGGAGATAGATATGTTCTTGAAAAAATGAAGGAATATGGATTAAATATTGGTGGAGAACAGTCTGGGCATATTTTAATGCTTGACTACAATACAACTGGAGACGGAGTATTGTCATCAATTCAGCTAGTTGCGGCTATTTTAGAAAGCAGAAAAACTTTGCATGAACTTGTAAAAGATATTAAATTGTGGCCACAAGATTCTAAAAATATTACAGTTGCAAAGGAGAAAAAGGCAACTTGGGAAACAAATAAGGAATTAATTGACTTTATCAAGGCAAAAGAGAAAGAAATCGCTGGAAAGGGAAGAATCCTTGTAAGAGCTTCTGGAACAGAATCTTTAATAAGAGTAATGGTTGAGGCTGAAAGTCAAGAAACTGTGGATAAATATGTGGAAGAGCTGAGTAAAAAAGTGGAAGAAATTCTTTGTTAATGAAAGATAAAAAATAAAAAATAATTATGAAACTGGGTTTTTTCCCCAGTTTTTTTTGTATGTAAAAAAAGACTATTTCAATACGAAATAGTCTAATTTTTTAAACCGCTTTGAGTTTTATAGTTATATTTATCTCATTATAATTTAAATAATAAATCAGTATATGTTGGGAATTTCCATAAGTCTTTATCAATAATTTTTTCCAAATTATCGCAAGGAACTCTCAATGCTTCAAGTCCTGATACTAACTTTTCTTTTGCTAAATCAGTTTGTTTAGGTAAATCTTCTTCGTTTGAAACTCTTGCAATTTCTTTTTCAAGTGATTTTGTTTCTTTTCTCAATGCTGTCACATTTGATAAAACATCTTTTAGCAATTCTTCCTGTTCTTTTATGAAAGCTTTTCCGTATTTTGAATTTTTTTCAATGTGGTCTGCCAATAAGTTTGCAAATTTTAGAGCTGATGGCAAGATGTTTTTGTTTACGATATCAATTAATGTTCTTGATTCAATGCTAATTTGTTTTACATATCTTTCAGCATAAGCATTGTATCTTGCTAATGATTCTTGTTCTGACAGCATTCCGATTCCATCTACTAATTCCAAAATTTCTGGCTCAACCATTTTTCTAAGTGCTGTGTTTGCAGAAACTTCGTTTGTAAGTCCTCTTCTTTTTGCTTCTTTAACCCATTCTTCGCTATATCCATTACCGTTGAAAATAATTCTGTGGTGTTTTTTGTAAGCATTTGCGATGATTTCATTTATTACTTTTGGTAAAGTTTTTTCAGTCGCTTTTTCCAATTTGTCGGCATATTCAGATAATACTTTTCCAACTGCTGCATTGATTACTGCTGCTGTTGTTGCTGGAGTTGAACTTGAACCTGGCATTCTAAATTCAAATTTGTTTCCTGTGAATGCAAAAGGTGAAGTTCTGTTTCTATCTCCTGCATCCATACTGAATGTTGGAAGTACATCAACTGACAAGTTTACTTCTGAAGCTTCTGACACAGGTGCATCTTTTTTGTTGGCAATGTTGTCTAAAATTGTTGTCAATTCTTCACCTAGGAAGATTGAGATAATTGCTGGAGGTGCTTCGTGTCCTCCTAATCTGTGGTCATTTGTAGCAGTTGCAGTTGAATATCTCAACATTGGATAATATCTGTCAACAGCTTCAATTACTGCAGATGTAAAGATTAAGAAGTTTGTATTTGTTTTAGGGTCTTTTCCTGGACTGAATAAGTTATCCCCATCATCAGTTCCAAGTGACCAGTTGTTATGTTTTCCTGAACCGTTTACCCCATCAAAAGGTTTTTCGTGAAGTAATGCAACTAATCCGTGTTTTAGTGCAGTTTTTTCAATTGTTTCCATTATAATTTGGTTTTGGTCTGAAGCCAAGTTTGCAACTGAGAATAATGGTGCAACTTCAAATTGGTTTGGTGCAACTTCATTATGTCTAGTTTTTGATGGAATTCCTAATTTCCATAATTCAACATCGACATCACTCATAAAGTTAATAACTTTATCTTTAATTTTTCCAAAGTAGTGGTCGTTCAATTCTTGACCTTTTGGTGCTGGAGCTCCAAATAATGTTCTTCCTGTAAGAAGTAAATCATCTCTTGCTTCAAACAATTCTTTTTTAACCAAGAAATATTCCTGTTCAACTCCAAGTGTGTTAAATACATGTTTTGAAGTTGTATTTCCCAATGCTCTTAATACTCTTAGCGATTGTTCGCTTATATATTTCATTGTTCTAAGTAAAGGAACTTTTTTATCCAATGCTTCTCCTGTAAATGAAATAAATGCAGTTGGAATATATAATGTAACTCCATTTTTATTTTTTCTTATAAATGGATATGAACTTGTATCCCAAATTGTGTATCCTCTTGCTTCAAATGTGCTACGAAGTCCTCCATTTGGAAATGATGAAGCATCAGGCTCACCTTTTATCAAATTGCTTCCTGAAAATTTGTAAATTAATTCTTCACTTTCAGTTGGTTCCAAGAATGAATCGTGTTTTTCAGCTGTTAAATCTGTTAGCGGTTGAAACCAGTGGCAGTAGTGAGTTGCTCCTCTTTTAGTTGCCCAGTCTTTTATTGCATTTGCAATTACTTCTGCTGCTTCTTTTGATAATTCTGTTTTTCCTAATTGCGATGCTTTAAATTCTTTGAAAACTTCTTTAGAAACTCTTTTTTTAAGGTTGCTGTCTCTAAAGACATTTTCTCCAAAACTTTTCATAGCATTTTCCATAAATTTACCTCTTTCCTATTTCCTAATTTTCTAAATTTTACATTTTTTAAAGATTGAAAATGTGGTAATAAACTACACTTTTTCAAAACTCTTCCAAAACTTTTCATAGGCTTATTATACAATGTGCAAAATTATAAGTCAAATAAAAATTTTGATAATATTTTATTTTAAAAAATCTTTTTAAGTTTAGTGTTTATCGTGTTTTTATCCATTTTTTTTAAATGGATATTTTGGTTATCAAATTTTTTTTTATGTTTGCAAAATGATTTTGTGAAATGTATAATTGGTTCATAGTATATAATAAGGTTAAAATATTTTGTTAATATTACTTATATTTCTTATATTAATATATATTTCTTAACTAATATATTAATATTCAATTATTAAATTACTTAATATAATAAAATATTTTATGAGAAAATCTAAAACATTGGAGGTACAGACTTTGGATAATAACATTCAAAATGTAAAATCACAAAAATATGAGCTTTCTAAAAATTCACTTTACGAGCCGTATTTTGAAAAAGACAACTGCGGTATGGGATTTATCGCAAATATTGACAATAAAAAAACTAATCAAGTTGTAAAAGGTGGAATAAGAATTTTAGCTGGATTGGAACACCGTGGAGCTGAAGGATATGACAGTGAAACTGGAGACGGAGCTGGACTTTTATTTGAAGTGCCACACAAATTTTTTGCAGAAATAGTTCCAAATCTTCCAGAATTTGGAGATTATGGAGTTGCTAACATATTTTTCCCAACTGTAAAAGAAGAATTTGAAAAAATAAAGGAAATTGTCGAAGAAACTGTAAAAAATTCAAAAGATGAAATCCTAACTTGGAGAGAAGTTCCTATAAAAAAAGATGCCGTTGGAGTTCAAGCACAATCTACAATGCCATCTGTCTGGCAACTTTTCATAAAAAGAGTAAATTCATCAAAAGAAGATTTTGAAAAAAATCTTTATATTTTGAGAAGAAAAATTGAAAATGCCGTAAAAAAAGCAAACTGCGACACTGAAGATAAATTTTACATAACAAAATTATCTTCAAAATCAATAGTTTATAAAGGTCTAGTAAAACCTGATCAAATCGAGAACTTCTATATCGACTTGCAATCAGACAAACTTGTAAGTTCTTATTGCCTAGTTCACCAAAGATTTAGTACGAACACTTTCCCATCTTGGAAACTTGCTCACCCATTCAGATTTTTAGCACATAATGGTGAAATTAATACTGTTAAAGGGAATGTAAACTGGATGAAAGCTAGAGAAATTGCATTAGCGTCTCCGAATTACGAAGATATTAAAGAATTATTCCCAATAAATGATGAAGAATGGTCAGATTCAGCTAATCTTGATGCAGTGATTGAGTTGCTTGTATTTTCTGGAAAAACTTTGATGGAAGCGATTTCAATTTTAGTTCCTGCGGCTTGGGAAAAGGATCATACTAAATCTGAAGATTTAAAAGCATTTTATGACTATTATTCAGGATTAATGGAAGCTTGGGATGGACCTGCAGCTATGATTATGACTGATTCCAGATATTTGGTTGCAAAACTTGATAGAAATGGACTTAGACCACTTAGATATATTTTGACTGATGATAATCAAATGCTTGTCGGTTCTGAAGTTGGAACTTTGCCAATAAAACCTGAAAATATTGTTCAAAGTGGAAGAGTTAAACCTGGAAAAGTTTTTGTAATTGATCTAGAAAAGAAAAAATTGTATAGTGATGATGAAGTTACTGAAAAAGTCTTGAACGGAACAGACTTCAAAAAATTAATTAAAGATAAGAAAAATGTAAATGATTTAATGAAAGAAGCTAATTTTGATTACAACAAAACTAGCGATTTAGATGACATTTACAACAAATTAAAATTATTTAGCTATTCAAGGGAAGATTTACACATCTTGATTTCAAGAATGGCTATAACTGGACAAGAACCACTTGGTTCAATGGGAAATGACGCAGCACTTGCTATTTTTGCCGAAAAGCCAAAATTGCTTTACAGCTACTTTAAACAATTGTTTGCACAAGTAACAAATCCTCCAATTGACCCAATTAGAGAAAATTTCGTTATGTCGCTTAGAACACAGCTTTATAGAAAAGCGAATATTTTAGAAGAAGTTCCTGAAGCTGGAGAAACTGTAGTTTTGGATTCTCCAATTATGGACAACAAAACTATGGAATTTTTGAAAAATTATGAAAGAAATGGGAAAAAACCTGCTGTTTTAGATATAACTTTCAAACCAACTGAAAACTTAGAAGAAAGACTGGATAAAATATTTAAACTTGCTGAAGATGCAATTGATAGTGGAGTAAAATCTATTATTTTATCTGACAGAAATGCTGATACTGAAAATGTGGCAATTCCAGCTTTACTTGCTGTTGCTGGACTTCATCACTACTTAATTAGAAATAAAAAAAGAAATGAAATTGATATTTTAGTGGAAACTGGGGAAGCTAGAGAAATTATGCATTTTGCATTGCTGATCGGATACGGTGCAACTGCAATAAACCCTTATTTGGCACTTGATTCAATTGAATATATGGTAAAAAATAAACTTTACTTGAATGCTGATGAATCTGAAATAAAAGATTTGCAATACAACTATTTGAAAGCTCAGAAAAAATCAATCTTGAAAACTATGTCAAAAATGGGAATTTCAACTGTTGACAGTTATAGAGGAGCACAAATTTTTGAAGCCGTTGGATTATCAACTGAATTAGTTAAAAAATATTTCACAGGAACTGTTTCTAGAATCGAAGGACTTACAATTAAAACATTGGAAGATGAAGTTCTAAATAACTTTGATGATGCAATTGATTCAATTAATCTTGGTGCTGAAACACTTTATGTGGATGGAGAATATTCTTGGATGAAGGAAGGAACAAATAGAATCTTGACTCCTGATGCGATTTCAAAAATTCAAGATGCAGCAAATAGAGATGATTATAACACTTATAAGGAATTTGCAAAAATTGTAAACGACCAAAGTCAGCATTTGCTTACAATAAGAGGAATGCTAAAATTCCATTCTGACAGAAAACCTATTTCAATTGATGAAGTTGAACCTGTTGAAGCAATTATGAGAAGATTTGTTACTGGAGCTATGTCATTCGGTTCAATTTCAAAAGAAGCTCACGAAGCGATTGCAAGAGCATTAAATACGATTGGTGGTCGTTCTAATTCTGGAGAAGGTGGAGAAAATCCTGAAAGATTTTTAGACAACAGAAGAAGTGCTACAAAACAAATTGCATCTGGAAGATTTGGAGTTACAACCGATTACTTGGTAAATGCCGATGAGTTACAAATTAAGATGGCTCAAGGTGCAAAACCTGGAGAAGGTGGACAATTACCTGGATTTAAAGTAAATAAAGAAATTGGTGCTACTCGTCATACAACACCTGGAATTAGCTTGATTTCACCACCACCACACCACGATATTTATTCAATCGAAGATTTGGCACAATTGATTTTTGACTTAAAAAATGTAAATGAAAAAGCTAGAATTAGTGTTAAATTGGTGTCTGAAGCTGGAGTTGGAGTCGTTGCTTCTGGAGTTGCTAAGGCAAAATCTGAAATGATCTTAATTTCTGGACATGACGGAGGAACTGGAGCATCACCACTATCTTCAATTAAACATGCTGGATTACCTTGGGAATTAGGACTTTCTGAAGCTCACCAAATTTTAAAGGAACATAAATTGAGAAGTAGAGTTACTCTTCAAGTTGATGGAAAATTAAAAACAGGTAGAGATTTAGTAATTGGAGCGATTTTAGGAGCTGAAGAATTTGGATTTGCAACAATGCCGCTTGTAATTTTAGGATGTATTATGATGAGAAAATGTCATACAAATATGTGTCCAGTTGGAGTTGCAACTCAATCTGAAGAACTTCGTAAGAAATTTACTGGACAATATGAAAATATTATTAGATACTTTAGATTTATCTCACAAGAAGCAAGAGAAATTATGGCTGAACTTGGAGTTACAAAACTTGATGAATTAATTGGAAAAGCTGATGAATTCTTGGAAGTTTCTAAAACTTCAAAATTAGAAAAAGTTAAAAATGTAGACTTAGGAAAAATTCTTTACACTAACAAGAATAGCGACAGTCCAAATGTAAAAACTCAAAATCAAGACTTCAAAATGGAAAATATCATCGATAGAAAATTAATTAAACTTGCTAAAGCAACTTTTGAAAGCGATAAAAATAATGTTCAAAAAACTGTAATTAATGAAAAAATTGAAAACTTTGATAGAAGTTTTGGAGCTATGTTAAGTGGAGAAGTTGCTAGAACATTTGGTGGATATAAACTTGAAGATGATACAATTACACTAAACTTGGAAGGAATCGGTGGACAAAGTTTTGGTGTGTTTGGAGCAAAAGGAATTACATATAATTTGACTGGACAATCAAACGATTATATTGGAAAAGGATTATTCGGTGCAAAAATTATTATTAAAAAACCTGAAGTTTCTAAATACGAAGCAGATGAAAATATAATTGGAGGAAATGCCATTTTATACGGTGCAATCAGAGGAGAAGCTTATTTAAACGGAGTTGCTGGAGAAAGATTCTGTGTTAGAAACTCTGGAGCGGTTGCTGTTGTAGAAGGTGTTGGAGATCACGGTTGTGAATACATGACTGGTGGACGTGCTGTTATTTTAGGAGAAACTGGTAAAAACTTCGCTGCTGGTATGAGTGGTGGAATTGCTTATGTTTATGATAAAAACAATACTTTTGAGCAAAACTTGAATAAAGAAATGGTTGAATTTGATGAACTTAACGAAGTTTATGAAAATGAAATAAAAACTTATGTGGAAAAACACTTTAATTATACAGGAAGTGTCGTTGCAAAAGAAATTTTAAACAATTGGGAAGCTGAAAAACAAAACTTTAAAGTTATTATTGCACCTGAATTTAAAAAATTATTCGAAAGAGGTGAGGCTTAGAAATGGGAAAACTAGGTGGATTTTTAGAAATTGAAAGAGAAGAAAAAAAAATTAGGGAAATTTCTGACAGAATTAAAGATTTTAATGAAATTGATGTCCCTTTAAACGATGAATATATAAAAACACAAGCGGCTAGATGTATGGACTGCGGAGTACCTTTTTGCCACTGGGCCTGTCCTGTCGACAACCACTGTCCTGAATGGCAAGATTTAGTTTACAACGGTGAATGGAAAAAGGCTTTGGACTTGCTTTTGTCAACAAATCCATTTCCTGAATTTACTGGGCGAATTTGTCCAGCACTTTGTGAAGGAAGCTGTACTTTAGGAAAAAATGATAAACCTGTAACTACTAAAAATATTGAACTTGCTCTTATTGAAAAAGGTTGGGAAAATGGATGGGTAAAACCAAAAACTCCTAAAAAAAGATTTGATAAAAAAATTGCAGTAATTGGAAGTGGACCATCTGGACTTGCTGCTGCTCAAACTTTAAATAGATACGGTTATAATGTAACAGTTTATGAAAGAGATGAAAAACCAGGTGGACTTCTTGCTTTAGGAATTCCTGATTTCAAATTGGATAAAAAAATCATCGATAGAAGAGTTAAATTAATGGAAGATGAAGGTGTTAAATTTATTTACAATGTTGAAGCTGGAAAAGATATTTCTACTGAAGAATTAGAAAGCAAATATGATATTATTGTTATGGCTTGTGGTTCTAAACAAGGTAGAGATTTAAAAATAAAAGGAAGAGAAGCTAAAGGTGTTCATTTGGCTATGGAATTCTTAACTCAACAAAATAGAAAAGTTAGCAATGTTCCTTTATATGACGAAGAAATCAATGTAAAAGGTAAACATGTGCTTGTAATTGGTGGAGGAGATACTGGTTCTGACTGTGTTGGGACTTCTGTAAGACAAGGTGCTGCGAGTGTTAAGCAAATTGAAATTATGGACAGACCATCTGAAATAAGAACAAAAAAGAATCCTTGGCCGCAATATCCATTTATTTTAAAAACTTCTACTTCTCACAAGGAAGCAACTAGCATTTATGGTGAAGACCCAAGAGAATGGAATATTACTACAAAAGAATTTATTAAAGATGAAAATGGTAAATTAACAGGTGTAAAAATTGCTAAAGTTGAAAGTTTTAAAGATGAAAATGGTAGATTAGGATTTAAAGAAATCGAAGGTTCTGAAGAAATTATAAAAGTTGATTTTGTATTTTTAGCAATCGGATTCTTGCATCCTTACTTTGAAGGATTAATTGAAAATTCAAAAGTTCAAATTGATGGAAGAGGAAATGTTAGTGCAAATGTAATCGACCACCATACTTCTCAAGAAAAATATTTCGCTGCAGGAGATGTAAGACGAGGGCAATCATTAGTAGTTTGGGCTATTAGTGAAGGTAGAAATGCTGCTAAGGCTATTCATGAACATTTGAGAAAAAATAAATAATAATATGAAAAAAATAAGCTGCACTCAAAATCTTGAATATAAACAAGATAGAAAGTGCAGTTTTTTAGTTAAAATGCTCCAATTCCATTTACTTCTAGGAATCTAAGAATCAAATCATTAGACCGTTTCTCATTCTTTTCTGTATCGTAAGAAAGCGTAAAATCTCCATCTCTATTTGTCCAAAGTCTGTCATAATAATCTGTAACTTGTTTTGAAATCTTTTGATCATAAGTAGAAATTATTTTTAATTCGTTTTCCAAATTATAATCTCTCATATTTCTTCGTGTAAAATTTGTCGATCCGCCATATGTTATCATATAGTTCTTTTTGTAAATCGTCATCATTTTCACATGATACATCTCTGCACCTTTATTATAAAATTTCACATCAATGTCATATCCGTATTTTCTAGCTAATTTCATAAGTTCCCCAGAAGCCGCCTTATTTGGAAAAGCAGCTGTCGAATTATTTAATATCAGTCTAAATTTCACTCCTCTTTTCGCCGCTTTTTTAATGTCCGTTAATATTTGTCTGTCTGATAGAAAAAATTGTGCAATAAACACTTCATCGCCAGGTTGAGCATTTTTCAATTCTCTTGTCATATCCTCGCCAGTTTGACCTTCAGTAAAATATTGCAGTTTTATCTGATTATTTTTTGAAGGTTCAATATCAAATTTTTGATACGGTAAAGTTCTATTTAAACTTCCATCTTTTTTGGTGATTTTCGCAACTGGAATCTCTGCATTGTAAAGGTCTTTTAATATTGGTGATGAAAATTTGAATGCGACATTTGAATGTCTTGAACCTTCTGCGTGTGGATTTCCAGTCGTTAGCATTGCGGTTTTTTCGTTCATTATGAGTTTTCTGTGATCCGCTTTTCCATTTAAAGCTCTTAAAATGCTTCTAACTGTGACAGGATCAGTTCCTTCATGAAGTGGATTTTTAGTCTTTCCAACATTTTTCGGATTTCCAAAAGGTTGAATAAGAAGTCTCCAAATTGCTGAATAAACTGGAATTGGATCAGGCAATTTCGCCAAATCAACAATTCCTATCTTAACTCCAGCCGCTTCCAATCTCTTATACATTTCATTGTCATAAGCTCCGTAAAATGTGTTCCCTTCATCCAAAATCAAGTAAATCTTCACATTTGGATCTTTTTTTCTCTTTTCCAGAATTTTCTGTGCAAACTCTTCAGCAATCGGCAATGGATCCAGCTTTTCCTTAACTCCTTTTCCAACATAATCGTGAAATACGAAAATATCCATCAGGAAAAAATCCTGCGCCTTATCCAAAATGTCATACGCCTGATCCCAAATTTGCCTTTCATAATGGGTTTCTCCGTCTTTCTTATATGTCAAGTCATAATAGAAGTCAACATTATCAGCATTATAAACTGGTGTTTTGACTCCAAGTCCACTCGGAAGGGATTTGCATGAAAATATTGTACTTATAATAAGAATCGACAATAAGATAAATTTTATTCTTCTCATTCAACAGCTCCTTTTTTATTTCCTTTTGAATTTAAATAATTAATCTTTCTTTCTTAAACTTACTTCATTTACAAATTTTTTAAATAGTTTTTGTGCCAGTTCATCATTAATAGCCATCATTTCTGGATGCCATTGAACTCCAATGATAAAAGTTTCATTTGAAATATTTTCAATTGCCTCGATTACATCATCTGTACTTTTTGCTATTACAGAAAATCCAGGTGCCAGCTGATTTATCGTTTGATGATGGTAACTATTTATAAATCCAATCCCTTCAGGATAAATGTCGCTTAAAAAGCAGTTTGTCGCTACGGAAATAGAATGGGTTGGAGTATGAGCCCTAGCCTTCTGGAAATGCTTTATTTTAACATTTTCATCATAGGAAAGATCCTGATAAAGCGATCCGCCACATTCGACATTAATTATCTGCATTCCACGGCAAATTCCGAAGATTGGCTTTTTATAGGTAATTGCATAACGGATAAGAAGTGAGTCAAATTTATCACGTTCAGGAAATATTTCTCCTAGTTTTTCTTTTGGTTCTTCCCCATAAAGAAGCGGAAAAACATCATTTCCCCCAGTTAAAATTATTCCATCCACACTTTTTACAAATTCCTCAATAATGTCTTCATGTTCATTCATGGGCAAAATATGTGGCGCTCCGCCAGCGTTTATCACGGCATTTATATAGGAAACATCGACATAAGTTCGTTTATATCCGGCAAATAGCCCTTTTTCCAGTCCAAGTATGTTACTTGAAATTCCAATAATAGGTTTTTTCATAGTTATCCTCCAAGTTGTAAAAATATATATAGATTTAATCATATATTTTTCTGTTAGTCAATTATTTTACAGAATTTTTTTATTTTATTTATTGAAAAAATAACGGGAGTTCTAAACTTTATAAGTAAAAATGTTCACTATTTACATATACAATATAAAAATGTTATAATATGATAAAATAATTTTAAAACTAACTTAAAAATTATAACTGATGAAATTATGTGATTTTAGCAAGTTTGATTTTAAGTATTGGGAATAATATAAAAATATACGATTGGAGAGAAATAAGTGTGGATGTACATCATTTAAAAATTTTCTTTGAGGCATGCAAGGAAAAAAGTTTTACTAAAGCTGCAAAAAATTTATTTATAAGTCAATCTGCGGTGTCAATACAAATAAAAAAACTGGAAACAAAATTGGGAATCCAGCTTATTGAAAGAAATTCTAAAAATTTTAGGCTAACTTTTGCAGGAAAAGAACTTTATCGAATGTCAAAGGATGTTTTTGATAAGATTTTACGGGTAGAAAAGGAAATGGAGAAAATCTCGCATTATGGCAAGGGGAAGATTTGCATAGGGGCGACTCATAATATTGGTGAGCCTGTATTGCCGAGGATCATGGTGGAATTTAAGAAAAATAACCCCGAAATTGAATTTGATTTGTATATTAAGAATCGGGAATCACTTGTGAGGCATTTAAAGGAAGGAACAGTTGATATTGCCCTGATGGAGGAATATTTTATTGAGGATAAGGAAATAAAAGTGATTGAAACGGAGGAATACCCATTTGTTGTTGTGGCTGGAAGAGAAATATCAGATTACAGGGAATTGAAGGGAATGCAGCTGTTAAAGCGGGATACGCTTTTGACAAGTAAATATCTTGACTTATTTGAAAAAATAATTGGATTTAATTTGGAAAACCGTATTGTCATAAACGGAAGTATTGAAACTATGAAAAATTTTATAAAAAGTGGGCTTGGTTTTGCTGTTTTGCCATATTACAGCGTTTATGAGGAAATCGAAAAGGGCGCATTGAAAGTTATTCATAATTTTGAAAAATCAGAAGATAAATTTCAAATTGCCTATATTCGTGAAAATGGAGAAAAGCCGGGAATTTCAAAATTTGTAAAATTTGTAAAAAGTTATAAAATTACACCTGCTTTATTTTCAGTAAAAAATAAATAATAATTTTTATTAAATAAATATTTTTTTTGATTTGGAGGAAAATTATGTTAAAGGAAGATATTAGAAATTCGTATTTGACTGCCTTTGAAACTATAAAGGCATTTGTAGAAAATGAGGAAAATATTGAAAAAACAGAAAAAATTTCACAGGAATTGGCATTGGCTTATAAAAATGGGAAAAAGTCACTAATTGCTGGAAATGGTGGAAGCAACTGTGATGCGATGCATTTTGCAGAGGAATTTACAGGAAGATTTAGAAAGGACAGAAGAGCGCTGCCATCAATAAGTATAAGTGATTCTTCACATATTACTTGTGTTGGGAATGACTATGGATTTGATTTTATCTTTGCAAAAGGTGTAGAGGCATTTGGGCAGGAAGGAGATTTTTTCTTTGGAATATCGACTTCGGGAAATTCTAAAAATGTGATTGAGGCTGTAAAAATGGCAAAGAAAAAAAATCTTAAAACCGTGGCATTGCTTGGAAAAGATGGTGGGAAATTAAAGGGAGAATGTGATTATGAATTTATAATTCCTGGAGAAACGTCAGATAGGATTCAGGAAGTTCATATGATAATTTTGCATATTATAATTGAAGGTGTGGAAAGAATTTTATTTCCTGAAAATTATTAAAATAATGTAATTTTACCATAATTCTATTATAAATTAATGGAAATTTATAAGGATTTTAACAGTTTAAAGTGGTATATTCTATTACAGTAAATTTAAATAAATTTACAAAATTTTGAAGAAAAGAGATGGTAAAGATGACAATATTGAAAAAATCTATGTTTGTATTATCTGTAATGACATTAATTGGTGGAATGAGCTTTGCTGCAGCAGCAAAAACAAAAAAAGCTCGAGTTGCTAAAAAAACAACTGTTAGAAAAGTTGCTTCAGAATCATACACTTGCGGTTCTGAAAAAATAACAGTTGCTTATCCAACAACAAAAACTGCAAGAGTAACAACTAAAGCTGGAAAAGTTTATAATTTAAATGTAGCAGTGTCAGCTAGTGGAGCAAGATATGTTTCTAAAAATGGAAATATTGAATTTTTTAAAGGTGGAAAAGATGCCATTTATAGAGGACCTAATGGTATTGAAAAATCTTGTACAAAAAGATAACTCTTAAAATAAAAAGTAGAATAAAGGAATTTTAATTTTAACTGAGTTTTAGAAAGTGCAGCTGGCGGATTTAGTGAGTGAAATCATTGAATTTGCTGGTTGTACTTTTTTATTTTGCTTTTTTATAAAATTCAATATTATACTATTTTCCATTAAAACAGCAGGCTGGTTATGAATTTCTTTGCAAGAGATCAAGATTTTTAGTTATCGGATAATATAATTTCCATTTTTAAATAAAGTTTAACATTATTTAGTATTAAATTTTTTTATTCATTGAAATAGAATGATTGAAAATCTTTGTTAAAAGTGATAAAATTATAGGGTATAAGTAGAAAAATAAATTCAATAATTAAGAGAGGAAATTATAATGCACGAATTGGCTATAATCATTTCAACTTGGGTAATTCCGTTTGAGAGAATACATTATTTGATAATTATTATTTTAGCTGTATCAATACTGCTGTCTGATAGATCACCAAATGCGATGCTCTCTTGGATTTTTACAATTTTTACATTTCCGCTTGGTGGGGCAATATTGTATCTCCTATTTGGAATTAACTGGAGAAAGAATAAGATAATTTCAAAGAGAATGAAGGGTGAAGAAAAAAAACTGTTTTCAAGACTTTTTAACTTTATGCAGCGGGATGTATCGGATATTTTCAGGTCACGGGACTTTTTTTATTATAATCGGCTAAAAAATATAGATGGAAATGCTGATAAAATGTCTGAATCTGAAATAAAGAAAAAAATTCAAGGTCAAATTGATACGATGATAACAAATATTGGACTTCCTGCTCAGCAAAGGGAAATTGTGAAAATGCTTTACAGGGCTGAAGGGACCTTTTTGACTAATAATGATTCCTATAAGTTGTTTTACGGCGGTAAAGAGGCTTTTGACTCTATTTTGGAGGATATTGGAAATGCGAAAAATACGATTTATATGGAATATTTTATATGGAAGGCTGATGAATTAGGAGAAAGAATAAAAAATGCACTTATAAAAAAGGCAAAGGAAGGTGTCAAGATAAAACTGCTTTTTGATGGGGTAGGGACATGGAAATTACCGAAAAAGTATAAAAGGGAGCTTAGAAATGCCGGAATTGAAATAAGATGGTTTTTGGATGTAAAATTTTTTATTTCCAAGATGAATTATAGAAATCATCGTAAAATAGCCTTAATTGACAATAAAATAGTTCATACTGGCGGAATGAATGTGGGTCAGGAATATATAGACGGCGGAAAGCGATTTGAAAGCTGGAGGGATACGAATATTAGAATTACTGGGGAAATAATAGGGCAGTATCTTGCGATTTTTGTAACAGATTGGCTAAATAGTGGAGGTAAATACAGTTTTGGTGAAGATGTAAAGGGGGAAGCGGTTCACGAATTGGAAGAGCAGAAGCCGATTGACAAACAGGAAAAGCTGGAATATTTAATGCAGGTTTCTTCAAGCGGGCCTGACACAGAGTGGACGACTTTAAAATATTTGTATTCTAAAATGATTGCAACTGCAAAAAATGAAGTTTTGATTCAAAGCCCTTATTTTGTGCCTGATACAGATTTGGTTTCCCAGCTGAAAATGGTAGCCCTTTCGGGAGTAAAAATAAAAATAATGATTACAGGAGTACCTGATAAAAAGATGCCATATTGGATTGCAGAAACTTATTTTGCAGAATTGATAGAGGCTGGAATTGAGATTTTTAGATATAAGGCAGGATTTTTGCACAGTAAAAATATAATAGTGGATGAAAAAATATCTACGATGGGAACGTGTAACTTTGATATGAGAAGTTTTGAAATAAATTATGAAGTAAATTCGGTATTTTATAGTGTAGAAATTAGTAAAGATTTAAAGACACAGTTTTTGAAAGATTTGGAAGTGTGTGAAAGATTTGATGAGGCAAGATTGAAGAAGGTGACTTTTAGAAAACGGCTGAGAAATTCTGTATTCAAGTTAATTTCACCAATAATGTAAAAAAATTATAATAATTGTGGGAAGGAAGACGAATGGAAAAAAATTTCACGAAAGATGGACTTATTCTATTGAATAAAAGTAAAGGGATAAGCTCGTTTGCGGCAATTAATGAGCTGAAGAGAAAAATAAAGGCTAAAAAAGTCGGGCATGCAGGGACGCTGGATCCAATGGCTGAAGGGCTTATGATTGTTATGGTTAATGATGCTACAAAATTTTCTGATGACCTGATGAAAAAGGAAAAGGAATATTATGTTGAAATGGAACTTGGATACAAAACTGATACTTATGATCTGGAAGGGACGGTTATTGAAAGATATGAGGCTGAAATAAATATAAGCAATGCCCAAATAATAAAAGCTGTAAATAGTTTTAAAGGAAAAATAAAGCAGATTCCGCCAATGTATTCTGCAATAAAGGTAGATGGAAAAAAACTTTATGATTTGGCTAGAAAAGGTGTAGAAGTTGAAAGAGCTGAAAGAAATGTGGAAATTTCAGAAATTAGGAAAATCAAAATCTCTAGGCCAGATAAAAATTCAAAAGTCAATGAAAATATCAAAATTTCATTTTATGCAAAAGTCAGCAGTGGAACTTATATCCGTTCTCTAGTTTACGATATTGGGGAAAAATTGGGAGTTTTTGCTACGATGACAAGGCTTGTGAGAACTAAAATTGGAAGATTTGAAATTGAAGATGCGATTGATTTGGAAAAGGCTGAAGCTGAAATTGATAAATTGAAGGAATTAGTGGAGGCTAAAAGGGAAAATGAATCGTTTTGGGCTACAAAAAGTGATGCTGTGATCAGGGCTGAAAAGATTCGGGAAATAGTGTGTTTTGTAGAAATAGAATATGTGCTTGACTATTTTGGGATAAATGTTTCCAATGAGAAATATGGAAAATTGAAAAATGGAATGACAGTTATCGACACATTTAAAAAATTTGAAAATATAAGTAAAGAAGTTAATATGAGAAAAAAAATCAAGGAAAATCAGAAATTTAAGATTTATGTGAGAAATAGAGACACAAATGAACGGGAATTTCGTGGAATTGTGAAAATTGTAAATATTAAGGGAGATAGAATTTATTTAAAGAGAGATAAATACTTTTTGTAACTTTCAGAATTGAAAAGTGGTGATAATAATATATGAAGAAGTCAAATAAATATGTATTTGATATCGAAGTTTTTCCAAATTACTTTTGTATTGTGTTAAAAAAGTTGAATGATGATAAAATATTAATTATTGATTCGGATAATTTTAACCGCCAAAAGAAACTTCTGTATGGAGTCATTTCAAAAAATGTGCTAATTTCTTATGCGGGGCACAGTTTTGATGACATTGTGATTAATGATCTTTTAAAATACAGAAATTCAAATGTAAATAGGAATAAATTAAACAGCGAAATAAAAATAATAAGAAATATGCCAAAAAATGGATATAAAAGCGAGAATCACGAATTTAATTCGTATGATCTGGCTTATGAATATAACTTGAATCTTGGGGTAAAAGGGTTTGAGTTTAATTGTGGAGATAATATTGAAGAGCAGGATTTTGCCAACTTTAATTATGTAATTAAAAAAAATATATATGATAAAACTGTTGACAAGGTAATTGACTACTGCCTTCAGGATGTTTTAGCAACTGAAAAAATGTATAATTTTATAATTTCAGAAGAAAGTAACTGGGATGAAAAGGAAAATCTGTTAAATATACTTACAAATGGCAATTACAGCAACAATATGAAACTTAAGGGAAAGATAAAATACTTAAATTATAGTAATGACAAACTTGTGACTATGCTTCTTAAACAAAATTCTGATAACACCAGCCAGGCTAAAATAAATTATTCAAAAAGAATAAAAATGGATGATTATGATAATTATCTTCAGAAAAAAGTGTATAAATTGTCAATAAAAAAAGATCATCTGTATAAATGGCTTCTTGAAAACAAAATTTTTCTTGAAAAAGATAGAAGCATAGTAAACAAAATACCAAGGGATCTGCTTTTAAAGTCATCATTTGTAAAGGATGTTTTAAACAGATACAGAATAAGTATTGTGAAAAGAATAAAAAGAGTCTTTGCAAGGGAAGGCATTGAAATGGTTGGGGCATCAGAAAATGATATTTTTATAACAAATGTAACCGATGAACTTTTAAGTAAAATAAGAAATAAAATAAATCATCAGTATCAGGATATTTTCTCAATAGAAGATATTGATAAATTTTTGAAAAATAAATGTTCAATTTTATATAAAATAGGTGACAAAGTCAGAGGAATTAATGAATATCATTACAGCAAGCTAATTATGCCAAGAAATCATAGATGGATTTCAGAAATTTTAAAATTATATTTTTGGGAAAAAAAGGAAATAGGAACGGCGGTAAGAGAAGTTTTTTCAGAAAATCCTGACATATTTTTTATGTATGCTTCTGTTTATGAAGATATTTATGCCTGTGATGAAAATGGAAAAATGAAATTTGAAAGCAGTGAAGTGCTGGATAAATTTAGGAAATATCGGCTATATTTTTCAAGAACAGGATTATATAAGGCTGTTATCCGTAAAGATGAAAAATATTATGAAAAATATGGTTTTGGAGATATTAACGACAACTTGTATAAAGTGAGGAATGTTGAAACAAGCGTAAGCGAATTTGAAAATTATGAGGATATTGACTTGGAAAGTTATATTGACTATATTCAAAATTATATAGAAAAATATTTTGGATAGCATATACGGATACCTTGCATACAGTCTTTAGGTGTGATATAATAAAAAAATAAGGAAGTAGAGGAAAAATAAAAGAAAATATGAGAATTTTAGGGATAGATCCTGGAACAGCGATAGTGGGATATGCTATTGTAGATTATGAAAATGGCAAGTATAATCCGCTTGACTATGGCTGTATTTTTACAGATAAGGATGAAGATATGCCAATCAGGCTGGAAAAAATTTATGATGGGCTGGAAAACATTATAAAGTTATGGAAGCCAGCAGATATGGCTATTGAAGACTTATTTTTCTTTAAGAATCAAAAAACAGTAATAAAAGTAGGACAGGCTCGTGGAGTAATAACTTTAGCAGGGCAAAAAAATAAGCTAAATCTATACAGTTACACTCCGCTTCAAGTAAAAATGGGAATTGCAAGTTATGGAAGAGCTGATAAAAAGCAAATTCAGGAAATGGTAAAGTTAATACTAAAGTTAGATGAGATTCCAAAGCCTGATGATGCTGCAGATGCCCTTGCCATCGCAATTACTCACATAAATTCTAAAATAGGATTTGGCGGTTTTGACAGGGGAGATAATATTACAAAAAAATTGAGTAAAATTACTTCCAATCGAATAAAACTGGAAGATTACAAAAAATTAATAAAATAAGATTGTATATTAAAAATTTAGATAGAAAGAATGGTAGATAAAAATGAACATAGTTCTATTAAATCCAGAAATACATGTAAACACAGGAAATATCGGAAGAACCTGTGTTTTAACAAATACAAGGCTGCATTTAATAAAACCTCTAGGTTTTGAACTGGATGACAAGAAAATAAGACGTGCAGGGCTAGATTACTGGAAAAACGTACAGCTTTTTGTATGGGAAAACTTGGAACACTTTTGGAAGGAAAATATTGAAAATAACGAAAATGCAAAAATTTATTTTGCAACGACAAAAACGGATCAAAGATATACAGATGTAAAATTTAATCATGATGACTATATAATGTTTGGGCCTGAATCTCGTGGAATTCCTGAAGAAATATTGAATAAATATAAGGAAAATAATATTACGATTCCAATGCTGCCGCTTGGAAGATCGCTGAATTTGTCAAATGCGGTGGCAATTGTGCTGTTTGAGGCTTTAAGACAAAATAATTTTGAATATTAGTAAAGTTAAATAGCGTAGCAGGAGTATTTATATTTAAAAATTAAAAGTTTTTGGGAAAAGTGGAGGGAAAATGAAACAATATTTGGATATGGTCAAGCATGTGCTTGACAATGGAGTAAAAAAGGAAAATAGAACAGGAGTTGATACGATTTCAACTTTTGCCTATTCGTATAAGGTTGACTTGAGTGAAGGATATCCGCTTCTGACAACTAAAAAGATGTATTTTAATTCGATGCTGCATGAACTGTTCTGGTATTTGTCTGGGGAAGAGCATATTAAGAATTTACGTAAAAAGACAAAGATATGGGATGCCTGGGCGGATGAGGAAGGTAGGCTGGAAACGGCTTATGGAAGATTCTGGAGAAGATATCCTGTTCCAGAAATTGCTTTGGATGGGGAAGTTTTTGCAGATGAAAATAATCCCTGGACAACAAGAGAAGAAAATGGACAGTTAGTATTCGATCAAATTCAGTATATTATTGATACTTTGAAGGAGTTAAAAACAAATCCTAATCATAAAAATGGGAGAAGAATGATAGTTTTGGCCTGGAATCCAGGAAATGCGACAATTAGTAAATTACCGCCGTGTCATTATACTTTTGCATTCAATGTTTTAGGAAATAAATTGAATTGCCATTTGACTCAGAGAAGTGGAGATATTGCACTTGGGATACCATTTAATCTGGCTTGCTATTCGTTGCTTACAATGATGATTGCAAAAGAGTGTGGCTATGAAGCTGGAGAATTTGCTCATACAATAATAGATGCTCATATTTATGAAAATCATATCGAAGGATTGAAGGAGCAGCTGACAAGAAAACCGCTAAAACTTGCCAAAATCAAGATTGCGGATAAGCCATTTAATGAATTGACATTTGAAGATATTACGCTGGAAGATTATGAAAGCTATCCAGCTATTAAATTTGAAGTTGCGGTTTAATAATTTAAGAAAATATAAAAATAAAAAAAGGAGCTATGATGTTCAGTTTAATAGTTGCTGTTGGGAAAAATAATGAAATTGGGAAAAATAATCAGCTTTTGTGGCATATTTCTGAAGATTTGAAGAATTTTAAAAGGATAACTACTGGGAAAACGGTTATTATGGGGAGAAATACCTATGAGAGCATAGGTAGGCCTTTGCCTAATCGTGTGAATATTGTTTTATCGAGAAATTTTTTAGAAACAGAAAAAAAAATAAATAAAGACAGAAAAAAATATGAAAACGAAACTACAAAGCTGGAATTTTTTGATGATTTTCAGAAGGTTGCTGAAAAATATAAAGATTTGCCAGAGGAAGTTTTTATTATTGGGGGAGGCGAGATTTATAAAAAGTCGCTTGAACTTGGGATTATAAAAAGAATTTATATGAGCCATATTGATTTTTCCGATAGTGAGGCGGATGCTTATTTTCCAGAAATAGATTGGGGAAAATGGGTGACTTTGACAGAAGAAAATTATGATGGCTGGAAATTTTGCATTTATGAAAAAATAAAATAAATATCTAAAGAGGAGAAGACAATGCCTAGGCTTAAATTTACAAAGGAAATAGTGGTTGAGGCTGGATACGAATTGATGAAAAAGGAAGGCTTTCAAAATGTGAGTGTCAGAAAAATTGCAAATTATTTAAAATGTTCCACGGCGCCGATTTATTTTAATTTTAGGACAGTAGATGAATTAAAGGAAGAAATTATAAATGTATGCAAGGAAAAATTAAAAAAATATCTTTATGGGAATTATTCAGAAAGAAAAATTTTAAGTGGAGCTATTGGATTTGTAATTTTCGCTAGAGAGGAAAAGGAATTGTTTAGAACAATTTTCCTTGATACTACTGAAAGATTTGAAAAACTTTATGAAATGACGCTTAATGAACTTTTGACAAAAGAAAACTTGCATGAAAGTTTTCCTTCATTGGAAATGGAAGAAGCTAGAGATGTCGTAGATAAATTATGGTATTTTTTATTTGGATATGCAACTATGCTTTGTACAAGACTTGATGAAGATTATAGAAAAAATGAAACGAATGAAATCATAAAAAATAAAATATTAGAAGTAGTAAAATATTTTCAGATGTAAATCTAAAAAATGATGAAATAAATAGGAGAAAAAATGAATAAATACAAATTTTTAGGAGCATTCCTTCATTTTGTATACAGAATGCTTAGTTTTATGACAAGAAAAGAATATTTTTTCGCAGATGGAGTGGAAATGAATGATCCAAATATCATTGTTTTTTGGCATAGAAAAATTTTTACAGTTTGTAATGCTACACGAATTATTAAAAAAAAGGCTTCCATCGTAAGTGCCTCAAAGGATGGGGAGATATTGGCAGAATTGCTTAAAAGGGAAGGAAATAAGCTAATTCGAGGATCTTCAAACAAAGATAATATAAAAAGTTTAAAAGAGGCTATGAAATATGCTAAAAATAAATATACTCTTGGTATTGCAATAGATGGCCCGGGAGGACCTGTTTTTGAGCCGAAGTCTGGTGCAATCTTTATAGCGAAAAAGACAGGAATGCCAATTGTGCCAGTCAGTTCCTATTGCAGTAAGAAGTGGATTTTTAAGAATATGTGGGATAAACTTGAAATACCAATGCCATTTTCAAGGTGTGTTCATTATGTTGCAGAGCCGTTTTACTTGACTCGGGAAAGTTCTATGGAGGAATCAATAGAATTGGTAAAAAAGAGAATACATGAAGCTGGATACAAGGCATTTGAGATTTATAACAAAAAATATAACGAAAATAAAAAGATTGAATTTAACGAAGAAAGTTTTGGAAGATAAAGAAATATAAATATTTATATAAATTATAAGGAGGAATTAAAATATGTCAAAATCATTTTATATAACAACACCAATTTATTATCCTAATGCGGCACCGCACGTGGGAACAGCTTACACAACAATAATTTGTGATATGGTAGCGAGATATAAAAGATTAACAGGATATGACGTTAAGTTTTTGACTGGAGTGGATGAGCACGGGCAAAAAATTCAAGAAGCAGCAGAAAAAAACGGATATACACCTCAACAATGGGTTGACAAAATGTCATTGAATTTTACGACTTTATGGGAAAAATTAAATATTTCAAACACTGATTTTATGAGAACCACTCAAGAAAGACATATTAACAGCGTTAGGGAAATTGTGAAAAGAGTTAATGAAAATGGCGATATTTATAAAGGTGAATACTGGGGTAAATATTGTGTTTCAGAAGAAACATTTGTTCCTGAAAATCAGTTAGTTGATGGGAAATATATGGGAAAAGAAGTTATTGACGTAAAGGAAATTTCATACTTTTTCAGATTGTCAAAATATGAAGATGCATTATTAAAATATATTGAGGAAAATCCTGAATTTATCAAGCCGGAAGGTAAAAAAAATGAAGTGGTTGCATTTATAAAACAAGGATTGCAGGATTTATCAATTTCAAGAACGACTTTTGATTGGGGAATACCTTTGGAGCTGGAAGAAGGACACGTAATTTATGTCTGGTTTGATGCCTTGACAAATTATTTGACTGGAGCGGGATTTGCTAAAGATCCTGAAGAATTTGCAAATGTCTGGACAAATGGTACGGTAAATCACGTTGTTGGAAAGGATATTTTGAGATTTCATGCTATTATTTGGCCTGCTATACTTATGTCAGCTGGAATAAAATTGCCTGATACGGTTGCAGCGCATGGATGGTGGACTGTTGAAGGTGAAAAGATGTCTAAGTCGCTTGGAAATGTCGTTAATCCTGAAGAAGAAGTGGAAAAATATGGACTTGACGCCTTTAGATATTATTTGATGAGGGAGGCGACTTTTGGACAGGATGCAGATTATTCTAAAAAGGCGATGATTCAGAGAATAAATGCAGACCTTGCAAATGATTTGGGAAATTTGCTTAATAGAACAATTGGAATGCAAAAGAAATATTTTAATTCAGAAGTTGTATTAAATGAAACTGAAGAAAGTTTTGATGCTGAAATTAAGGAATTTTGGGAAAATACATTGGCGGACTTGGATAAGCATATAAATAATTATCAATTTTCTGAAGGATTAAAGGATATTTGGAAATTTATTTCAAGAATGAACAAATATATTGATGAATGTGAACCTTGGAAACTTTCAAAAGATGAAAATCAAAAGGACAGATTGTCGACAGTTATGTATAATTTAGTGGATTCACTTTATAAGATTGCTGTAGTAATTTCGCCGTTTATGCCTGAAACTGGACAAAAAATGATAGATCAGCTAGGAATGGACAAGGATGTTACTAAATTGCTTCTGGATGATGTAAGAGAATGGAAAAGTTATCCTGTTGGAAATAAATTAGGCAAAGCAGTTCCGTTATTTCCTAGAATTGAGCTGGAAGAAGAGCCTGAAAAAGAATACAATGAGGATTTAAAAATTGAAAATCCAATTACGATAGATGACTTTAATAAAATTGAAATAAAAGTTGTTCAAATTGAAAAAGTGCAAAAAGTTGAAAATGCTGATAAATTGTTAAAATTCATTGTAAATACAGGAAAAGAAAAAAGGCAGATTATTTCAGGAATTGCAAAATGGTATCCAAATGAGCAGGAATTAGCTGGTAAAAAAGTGCAGGCTGTGCTAAATTTAAAACCAGTTGAATTAAAAGGGGAACTTTCGCAAGGAATGCTTTTGACAACGACAGAAAAGAAAAAAACTAAACTGGTAATTATAGATGATGAAGTAAAGGTTGGAACAACTGTAAAATAAATAATTTTAAATTATGATTTATTTTAGGCAGAGTTTATTATAAATTTATATTTAATGAGGTAATTTGTTACCTTTTTATTAGACTGTTTCGATAACTGTATAAACTAGAATTTAATAAAATGAATGTTCTGAAGCCAAAGGGTCTTGATTCCTTATATAGATAAAAAAACTTAGGTTATCGAATATATGTGTTGAGTAAAAGAGAAAAAAAGCGGGGGTAATTTTTTAACGAATAGGAAATGTGATAAAAATATGAAAAAATGTATATATATATTATTTGTGTTATTATTTTTAGTATCTTGCTCAAAGAATAATGCTGGTTATGACGCGCTTGAAAGAGGGCTTATTGGCATTTTGGAAAAGAAAGACTATGAATATATAATGAAAAATATCAATGAATCGGCAAAGGCCGGAAATGAAGATGTCTATGGACTTGCCTATACCTATCTTGCTGAAAATGGGAGCATGTTTTTTAATAAATATATGAAAAAAAGTAAAGGACTTGCCGAATACTATCAGGCTCTTTTGTTACAGCAAACCAATGGAGATGAGCTTCAAATTCTAGATCTTTTGGAAAGTTCAGCAAAGCAGGGGAATGTAAAGGCATATTACGTGATTGGAAATATATATGAAAACAAGCTGCAATTTACAAAGGCGCAGGAATACTTGAAGAAGGGCAGAGATGCCGGAGAAATTTATTCACTTTATTCTTATGAATATAATAAAAAATTAATGAAATTTTATAAACGGATAGAAGAGCTTAATCAGAAATTAAATGATGGAACAATTACAATGGAGGAAAAAAAGGAGCTTGGAACTTTGGTTTTGGAAAAAGTTTCAAATCCAGAAAAGGCTTACGATATTTTAAAGGATTTTCTGTCTGAAAATTATTCTCCTGCACTTTATGCAAAAGCAAAATTACTGGAAAATGATGACAAGGAAGAAGAAGCTGTACAAATTTATAATCAGATATTTGCACAGAATAAATATTATTTAGCGGCATTTGAACTGGCTTCACGGCTTGTAAAGGATCAAAAGAACTATAATTTGGCATTGAAAATATTAGATGATACAAATTCTGATGAAGTTCTTATTTTGGGATATAAAGGATTTATTTATGAGAATCTGAAGGATTATTCAAAAGCTGAAGAGTTTTATCAAAAGGCTGCAGATAAAGATGATATTGATGCAATGAATTATCTTGGACGTCTGTATGAAACTCAGAAAGAAATGAAAAAGGCTAAAAATATTTATAACAAGGCATATATGTTAGGTTCGGTTTCAGCTGGATACAAACTTGCCTATATTCTTGAAGATGAGGAAAAAGAGAAAAATCCTGCAGATAGCAATGAAAATGAGCCAGAAAAACGAAACAAGGAAGCTAAAAAAATACTTGAAAGACTTGCAAATAGTGGAGATGACTATTCGATGGTAGATTTGAGCCTGTATTATCCTGAAAATGATAAAATGGTTAGAATTTTGAATTTGGAAGCGGCTGCAAAGCTGAATACAACTGCATTTTACAATTTAGGAGTTTATTATTATACCAAAAAAAATAAAGATAAGGCAAAATTTTATTTCAAAGTTGCTAAAGAAAATGGATACGATATTGGAGATGTCTTTAGTGCTTATATAACTGAACAATAATGTTTGTCAGTAATACTAAAATTTTTATGTACAAAAATAAATGTTTTCATGGAAAATTCTAATAGATATGATGTATAATTACTAAATTATTATAATAATAAAATTTATGAAAAGGAGAAAACTTTAAAATGAAAAAGATAATTTTAATGATGTCGATGCTTTTATTATTTGTAGTATCGTGTGGAACTAAGGAATTTAGTGTTGATGTGGATGGAAAAGGAAAAGTTCCTAACTTTGAATTGAAGGATCTTAACGGAAAAAGCGCTGATCTTGGTAAAATTATGAAAAATGGGAAAAAGACTTTGTTTATTGTAGCGGCTGAATGGTGTCCGCACTGCAGGGAAGAACTTCCTGAAGTTCAAAAATTTTATAATGCAAATAAAGACAAGGTAAATGTGATTGTAGTATTTACAAATAATAATACTAATCTTGGGAAAACACAAACTTATGTAAAGGATAACGAATACACTTTCCCGGCTTATTATGATGAAAATGGTACAGTTACTCGTGGATTTGCAGTTGATGGATTTCCATTTAACTTAAAGATAAATAACGGAAAAGTTGAGGAAAAACTTGAATTGCCAGTTGATTTTGATTCATTGACAGCTTCTTTCGGAAAATAATTTTACTTTAGTTTATTTTGTTTAAAATAGGAAGTTTTAGTGACAGAGGATTTTGCAAAAATAATTTAAAATAAAAAATAAAAATCTTTACAAATATAAAAATATATGATAGAATTACACTTGAATTTATACTATGAATATAAGTTTGCCGCTATATTCTTGGTTTAAATAATAAATATTAGGAGGAAATAAAATGGCATTAAAACCAAAAAAAGAAATTATTGAAGCATTCGGAAAAAATGCTCAAGATACAGGATCTGCAGAAGTTCAAGTTGCACTTCTTACAGACAGAATCAGTCATTTGACTGCTCACTTGAAAACACATCCTAAAGATGTTCACTCAAGAGTAGGATTATTGAAAATGGTTGGTAAAAGAAGAAGATTATTAAACTATATTAAAAATAGAAACGTTGATGATTATAGATCATTAATCGAAAAATTAGGAATCAGAAAATAGTAATTAAGATAAAAGAGCGTATTTATGTATGCTCTTTTTTTAAAAATTTTAAAGGAGTTAAGATAAATAGATGAAATATAAAGTAAGCGAGAAAATAGCTGGAATTTTTGTGATTTTTCTAAAAAAGGTATTATCATTTTTTTCTCTTAAAATTAGATATAAAATTTTTGAAGGTTTTGGAATTCTTGCATACCATCTTATAAAAAAAAGACGGTTACTTACGATAAATAATATAAAAAATGCTTTTCCTGAAAAAGATGAAAAGGAAGTTGTGAAAATTGCAAAAAAATCATATAAGACAATGGGAAAAATGATAATGACTTCGATTTTTCTGGAGGAAATTACAAAAGATGGGAATACTGTTGTAGAAAATGAAGAATTAATGAAGAAGGCTTGTGAAAATAATGAAAAGGCGGTTTTAATTGTGTCGCTTCATTTGGGAGGATTTGAAGCGGGGAGTAAAATGCGTGATATTAGAAAATTTTATGCAGTTTTTAGAAATCAGAAAAATAAAAAAATTAATGATCTGATGACAAAATGGCGTGAAGAAGGGGGGTTAAATTCATTGCCCCTGCATAATAATGAAGCGCTTAGCGCGGCGATAAATGAAAAATCTATTATTGCACTTGCTTCGGATCATTATGGGAAAGATGTGAATGTGATGTTTTTTGGACGTGAAACGACAGGGGTTGCAGGGCCTGTGCTGCTTTCGATGAAGCATAAAATACCGATAGTTTTGGCTTATGCGATATTTGATGGCGATGTTGTACGAGTTGTAAATAAAAAACTTATTCAAATTGAAAAGCAAAAGAAATTGAAGGAAACAATGCAGTTTAATATGCAGAAAATTTATAATGAATTTGAAGAAATTATAAGAGAGTATCCTGAACAATACATGTGGCAGCATAACAGATGGAGAAATAAGAAAAAAAAATAAATTAAGAAAGAAATAGATAAGAAGAAAATAAGTCAAAGAAAAAAGTAAAAATTTATCTTTCTAACTTGAATATGTGAAAAAATTATGATAAAATTAAATGACGAAGTTTTTGGAGGAAAATATGAAAAAATATTTATGTCTATTTATTTTGTTAATTCTAACAAGCTGTACAACTTTAAGTCCTGCAGTAAATAGTATATCTCAAGTTGAGGTAAGTGAAATCAGTGCAGAGATAGGAAAAGTTACTGAAGATTTAAAAAATGCTGCCAGCTTAAATGAATATGATAAATTAAAAGAAGTTTTTTTACCTACATTTAAAAATAATATTATTGTAAAAAAAATACAAGAATACGATCTTTCAGGATTGACATTTGTTTTTTCCGATGTGAATGTCGTATCAAAAAATAAGGCAAATAGTGTGATGGTAATTAATTTTGCCACAGCGAGCAATTATTACAAATTAACTTGGAAAAAGACAGATGACAATGTGTGGAAGATTTCAAATGTAGCTGAAAAAAAATAGGAAGGGAGAAAAATGAGCATATCAATAGCAATTTTGTTGATTGTTATTTTTTCTTTTTTAACTTTTTTTATAGCTTATTTTTTTGGAAGTTCAATTTTTAAAAAGAAGTATGGAGATTTGAATGAACTGGAATTAAAAATCGTTGATGCTAAAAGAAGACTTGAGACATCAAAAAAAGAAGTTGAAAGAGAAATTGAATCGTTTAGGAAAGAAGAAACATTAAAAGTCAAAGAAGAATTGTTAAATGAGAAAAAAATAGCAGACGATGAAATAAAAAAAATGAAATCAGAGCTTGCCATTAAGGAAGAAAGAATTGCCAAAAAAGAGGAAACGTTGGAAACAAAAATGGAACGTTTGGAAGAGAAGGAAGCTAAAAGCGATAAACATCGTGAAAAATTATTCCGAAGAGAAAAAGAACTGGAAGAAATGATTGCAAGTGAGGAAAAGGAACTGGAAAGAATTTCAGAATTGACACAGGAGGATGCCAGAAAAATCATTTTGACTAAACTGGAAAATGAGCTGGATCACGATAAGGCTGTGTTAATTAGGGATTATGAGTATAATTTAGACAGGGAGAAGGACAGAATTGCCAAGAGAATTATTTCTACTGCAATTGGAAAAGCTTCTGCTGACTATGTTGTGGATTCAACAATTTCAGTTATTCAGCTGCCAAGTGAAGAAATGAAAGGTAGAATTATTGGACGTGAAGGAAGAAATATAAGAGCTATTGAAGCGGCGACTGGAGTTGACCTGATAATTGATGATACTCCTGAGGCAGTTGTGTTATCTTCGTTTGATGGCGTAAGAAGAGAAGTGGCTAAAATTGCACTTGAAAAATTAATCTCAGATGGACGTATTCATCCGACAAAAATAGAAGAAGTTGTGGCAAAGGCACAGCATGAAGTGGATGAAAGCATAATGGATGCAGCAGAACAGGCAATTCTTGAAGTTGGAATTCCAACATTGCCACGTGAAGTCCTAAAAGTATTTGGACGTTTAAAATTCAGAACATCTTTTGGACAAAATATTTTGCAGCATTCAATTGAAGTTGCACATATAGCGGCGACATTAGCGGCAGAAATTGGAGCAAATGTGGATATAGCCAAAAGAGCGGCATTATTGCACGATATAGGGAAGGCTTTTTCACATGAACAGGAAGGTTCACATGCTTTAAATGGTGGAGAATTTTTGAGAAAATTTTCTAAAGAAAATGAAATTGTGATAAATGCGGTGGAAGCACATCATAATGAAGTTGAGCAGTTAAGTATTGAAGCGGTAATAGTACAGGCTGCAGATTCGATTTCGGCTTCAAGGCCAGGAGCAAGACGTGAAACATTATCAAATTACTTAAAACGTCTGGAACAACTGGAAGAAATTGCCAACAGCCATGAAGGAATCGAAAGTTCATATGCAATTCAAGCAGGAAGGGAACTAAGGTTAATTGTTCATCCAGATAATATTGATGATGACAAGGCTACAATATTAGCTAGAGATGTTGCTAAAGAAATTGAAGAAAAAATGCAGTATCCAGGGCAAATAAAAGTTACAGTTATTAGGGAAACCAGAGCTGTGGAATATGCAAAATAACAATAAAGAAATAATAAATATAGATTAAAAATAGAGCTAATCCATTAAAAATATCTTTTTAGAGTGTGTTTAAATTTTATGTAAACTAAAAAGAGATAATTTTATTTTGGAGGCTCTTTTTTGTTATAACTATTTAACAAATATTTTTTATTTATTTTCATAAGATTGCTTATTGCCGTAAATTAAGTTGTTTAAATTAATAGAGAGCAAAATTTATGGAAAAATAAATTAAGAAAAACTATAAAAAAATAAGGATATGTAGTATAATAAATATTATAAAGTAAAATTATTTTAAAACTAATCTTAAAAATCTTTTTTGGTTTAGATTAGTTTAAATATTGAAACTGCTTGATAGTTACGTAAATTTGTTATTTGGCAAGGAATCAAAAAAATGAAGATGTAAAGGAATGATTTTAGATGAAATTTTTAATAATTGGGGATGTTGTTGGAAGACCTGGCAGAAATACGCTGTTTAAATATTTGGAAAAAAGACGGCAAAATTATGATTTTATTATTGTAAATGGAGAAAATTCTGCTGGCGGATTTGGAATAAATGTGAAAATTGCGAAGGAAATGTTTGAAAGAGGTGTAAATGTCATAACTTTGGGAAATCATAGCTGGGATAAGAGAGAAATTTATTCTTATATTAATGAGCAGAAAAATTTGATTAGACCTATTAATTTTACAAAGGAAGCACCTGGAAACGGATACACAATTGTAGAGAAAAATGGGGTAAAAGTGGCAGTTATAAATGCACAATGCAAAGTGTTCATGCCGCCAATTGCTTGCCCGTTTTTGGCAGTTGAGGAGGTTTTGCCTAAAATAAAGGAAGAAACAGATATTATTATACTTGATTTTCACGGAGAAGCTACTTCAGAAAAGCAGGCTATGGGATGGAATTTAACTGGAAGAGTATCGGCAGTTTATGGAACTCATACGCATACTCAAACGGCTGATGAAAGAATATTGCCTGGAGGAACAGCTTATATTTCAGATATTGGAATGACAGGAGGACATGACGGTATCTTGGGAATGAATAGGAGGGAAAGTATTCAAAGATTTAAAGATGGAATGCCGACAAGATATTCTGTATGTGAAGAAAATTTAAGAATTAATGGAATTGAACTGGAAGTAAATGAAAAGACAGGAAAAGCAGTTTCTATAAAACGTGTAAACATGGGATATGATGAAATATAAAAAATAGGGGAAAATTTAAGAATGAAGTGGATAAAAGTAAGAGTAGATTATTTTTCAGATAATTTAGAAGAAACTAAAGCAAAATTAGTAAATATGTTTAATGAAATTGGAATTAATCAAGTTGAAGTAATTGATTACTTTTCAGAAAATGAACTTGACTATAATGCAAATTTTTCTAGTAAAAATGATGTTTGGAGCATTATTGGATATGTTGTGGATAATAGATTTGCAAATACAAAGTTAAATATTATTTTTAATAATTTAAAAGAATTTACGGAAAATGAAAATGAATTTATGTATGAAATTTTTACAGCCAAATGTAACGATGAAGACTGGCAAGATGAATGGAAAAAGTATTTCCATACTGTAAATATAACTGATAATATTGTGATAAAGCCCAGCTGGGATGAATATGAGCCATCTGATAACGAAATTGTAGTCGAGATTGATCCTGGACTTGCCTTTGGGACTGGGACACATGAAACGACTTCGCTTTGTGTGGAATTTTTGGAAAAATATGCCCAAAATAAGAAAAAATTGCTTGATATTGGATGCGGTTCCGGGATTTTGATGTTGATTGGGAAGAAATTAGGTGTAGAAAAAGTTGTTGGAATTGACATTGATGAGAAAGTAAATGATGTTGTGCTGGAAAATTTCTCTAAAAATGGAATAAATGAGAATTTTCAAGTAATAATTGGAAATCTTGTGGATGATGTAAATGAAAAATATGATTTGGTTGTCTCGAATATTCTGGTGGATGTTTTGGAAAAACTGCTTGAGGATATAGAAAAGATTTTGGAAAAGGATGCAACAGTTATTTTTTCTGGAATTTTGAATGAAAAGGAAGAAGCATTTTTGAAAAAGGCTAAAAATTATAATTTGAAGCAGATTGACAGGAAAGAGAAAAATAATTGGGTGTCGCTTGTTTTTAAATATGAAAATTAACTGATTTTAAGGAATAACTAAGTGTTATTTAGATTAATAAAATAATTTTGATATTTAAGTTTGGTAAAAAATTTTTCATTATATAGAGAACAGAAAAAATTTGTTTAGTTATATTGATTTAAATTACAATATTGTAAAATAAGAAATTTTGATTTCTTGATAAAATAAAAAAATTGAATATATTTAGCAAATAAATAGTATATAAAATAAGAAAGTAGGAAAATATGATAATCGCTATTGATGGTCCAGCAGGAAGCGGTAAAAGCACTATTGCAAAGCTGGTTGCAAAGGATATGGGGCTTGTTTATCTTGATACTGGAGCTATGTACAGGCTTGTTACGTTAAAGGCTTTAAATGAGGGAATATTGGGGAATGATGGATTGAATGAATTGGATAAAATAAAAAAACTGCTTGATGATCTTAATATTGATATTAGAGAGAATAGATTTTATCTTGATGATGCTGATGTAAGTGAAGAGATTAGAAAGCCTGTTGTTTCAGAGAATGTATCAGATGTTGCGGCAATTCGGGAAGTTCGTGAAAAAATGGTAGATTTGCAGAGAAAATTTTCAGAATCTAAAAATGTCATTTTGGATGGGCGTGATATTGGAACGGTTGTTTTTCCAAATGCGGATTTGAAAATTTTTTTGGTTGCTGATGCAAAGGAAAGGGCTAAAAGACGTTATAGGGAACTTATTGAAAAAGGTGAAAATGTTGAGATTGAGGAAATTTATGAGAATATTCTGAAAAGAGACAAGATTGACTCGACACGGAAGGAAAGTCCATTAAAAAAGGCAAAGGATGCAGTTGAAGTTGATACTACTTCTAAAAGTATTGAAGAAGTGAAAAATGAGATTTTGAGAATGGTAAATTCAAATATTTAATGCTATTTCCATTTAAACAGTGGGATGGCTATAAATTCTACTGTTAGTAAATAGTATAAAATATAACTTCTATTTTTAAATGGGGTTTAGTATAATATTATTTTAGAGAATTTATTACGAAATTTTTATTAAGGAATTGAGATTTTTTATTAGAAGCTTAGAGATCTTTTGATTTTTTTGACAGAATTTTATATTAGTTTAAACTTATAACTTTTCTTTAAAATCCTGATAATTATTTTAGATTTTATTTTTTTTGAATTATAAAATATAGAGAATATAATAAAAAAGGGAAAAAATCAAAAAAATTTGAAAAAATACTAGACAAATACTGAAAATAGTGTATAATAATCTAGTAATTTAATAATTAAAAAATAAAGCGGAGGTTTGATTAATATGTCAAAAAAAGAATTTGTAGATGCTTATGCAAAAGCTACAGGAGAAACTAAAAAAAGAGCAGAAGAATTGGTAAACCAATTTTTAGATACTGTGGAAGAAGTATTATTAAATGGAGATTCAGTTCAATTTGTTGGATGGGGAACATTTGAAGTGAAAGAAAGAGCGGCAAGAACTGGAATTAATCCACAAACTAAAGAAGAAATTCAAATACCTGCAAAAAAAGTTGTTAAATTTAAAGTTGGTAAAAAATTAGCTGATAACGTAGCTGAAGGAAAATAATCTTTAAATTAGCACAAGAATACTTATGACTGCAGTCGTGAGAGTTTCGGGTAAACTGATAAAAGGCTATTTCTAAATGGAAAATCATTGGGAGATAGTCTTTTTGCTTAAAGATAAGTAGAAAAAAGTTAAAAGATAGGTGGAATATGATTTTATATAATTTATTAAGAAATTTACTGTATTTTGTAATAATGATTTTAGCAATATTTAATGGCAAATTACTAAAATTTTTTAAATCACGATTATTTCAGAAAATAGAGAATGATGATTTTTTAAATAGTGATGAGGAGGCAATTTTTATTCACTTTTCATCAGTTGGAGAATTTAATTTGACAAAGGAACTTATTTCAGAAATACTAGAGGGGAAAAAGACTGGAAAAAAAGAGAAGGTTATTCTTTCTGTTATGACAAATACTGGATTTGAGGCAGTTAGTAAAGAATATTCTGAAAATAGGAATGTAAAAATATTTTATTTTCCACTTGATGATTTTCTTGCAATTCGTAAAATTTATAAAAAATATAAAATAAAAAAAACATTGATTATAGAAACCGAAATTTGGCCGAATTTATATTATTTTGCCGCTAAAAATGGAGAATTATTTATTGTCAATGGGAGACTTACTGAAAAAAAATTAAAGTCATATCTAAAATTTGGCTGGATCGTCAAAAAAACTGTAAATCGTGCAAAAAAAATAATGGTGCAAAGTGTTTCTGACAGGGAAAGATATGAAAAACTTGGAATTAAAAGGGATAAAATAAAGGTCTATAAAAATTTGAAATATTCAATTAAATATAATAAAATTTCAGAAGATCAAAAAAAAGAATACTATGATACAGTTGTAGATAGAAATAAAAAAATAATTGTATGTGGAAGTACACGTCCAGATGAGGAAAAAATTTGGCTGGATGTTTTTGAAAAAATAAATATAAATAATGAATATCAGCTGATTATTGTGCCACGGCATTTGAAACGGGTTTATGAGATTGAAAAAATGATTTTGGAAAAATTTTCGAGAAATGACTATTCTTTGTTTACCAAAATTGAAAAGAATAAAAAAAATAGTGAAACTGGGAAATATAAAAAAATAGTTATAGTTGATAAAATGGGAATTTTAACTGATTTTTATCAGCTGGCGGATTTTGCATTTGTTGGCGGAACACTTGTAGATATTGGCGGACATTCGATTTTAGAGCCGCTTTATTATGGGAAAAAGCCAATTATTGGGAAGTATTTTCAAAATATTGAAGAAATTGTGAAGGATGCTAAAGAACTTGGATTTATTGAAATTGTGGAAAATGAAGATGAGATTGTCGAGTATTTGAAAAAATTTGAAAATGTTGATACGAGGGAGTTTTTTGAGAAAAATAATGAAATAAATAAAATACTGGATGAAATTTTATATTAAAATTTTTAAAAATAATTAAAAAAAGAAAAGGAAAGCAAATAAAAAATGGAAGATAAAAATAAGGATAAGATTGAAATTATTGGGAAAAATGGGCAGAAAATTGAAATTACTGAAGCCGAGCAGGAAAGAAGGGCTAAAATAAAGAAAGTTAATGATGAATTTAAAGTAGCAAATGCGGAAAAAAGCAGAATTATAAATGAAAAGGAAATTTGGAAATATTTCTTTGAAAAGCCTAAAAAAAATTATAATAAATATATGTATGAAATGCTTGAATTTCCTGAGCATTTGATGTATAATAATGAAAGTGTTGATGAATATCGTGGAAAATGGAATGAATTTTTTGGAAATAAAAATGACATTTATTTGGAAATAGGTTGTGGAAGCGGAAATTTTACAGTTCAAAATGCAGAGAAATTTAAAGATAGAAATTATATCGCATTGGAATTGCGATTTAAAAGACTTGTCTTGGGAGCAAAAAAATCTAAAAAAAGAAACCTAAATAATATTTTGTTTGTAAGAAAAAGAGCGGAAACAATACTGGATTTTTTGGGAAAAGATGAAATTTCAGGAGTGTATATTAATTTTCCTGATCCTTGGGAAGGCGAGGAGAAAAAAAGAGTCATAAGCAATAGCCTGTTTTCTAAATTAGATATTATTTTAAGAACAAATGGAAAATTATTTTTTAAAACAGATCATGATCAATATTATGAAGATGTTTTGGAATTGGTAAAGAAACTTGATAATTATGAAATTATTTACCATACAAATGATTTACATAATTCAGAAAAGGCAAGTGAAAATATTAAAACTGAATTTGAACAAATGTTTTTGAGTAAACATAATATGAATATTAAATATATAGAAATTGAAAAAATTAAATAGCATAAGATTAAAGTATTGAAAGGAGTGAGAAGATTAGAAAATTTGGAAAAATAAATCCAAATTTTTATAAAAGGTTATGGAAAATAAAAATACATATAGTGAACTGCTTTACAAGTCAAATCCATTTAATTATACTATACCAGCATTACTGGAGGCACATGGAAGATTATATGGACTGACTCCGAAAGATTCAAGAAAGGCTAAAGTGCTGGAATTAGGATCATCATTTGGAGGGAATATTATTACGCAGGCACTTTATAATCCTGAAGCTGAATTTGTTGGAATTGATTTGACGGCTGAACAAGTTAAAAAAGGAAATGAAGTTATTAAAAAAATAGGTTTAAAAAATGTAAAATTAATCGAAAAAAATATTTTGGATATAAATGAAGATTTTGGAAAATTTGATTATATTATTGTTCATGGTGTATTTTCTTGGGTTCCAAAAGAAGTGCAGGATAAAATTATTAAAATTTGCAATGAAAATTTGACTGAGGAAGGAATTGCCTACATTTCATATAATACTTATCCAGGATGGAAGGAACCTGATAAAATACGTGAAATGATGATTTATGCAAATAAATATTTCCCAGAAATTTCATTAGGGGATAAAAATCAGCGTGGAAAAGCTTTTATTTCAATTGTTGCGGAACAAATGAAAATATATGAGGATATTTCTAAGAAAAAGGGAGATTTTATTAAGCAGATAGAAGAAGTTGTAGGTATGCAAGATTATTATGTGGCTCACGAATATTGTGAAGATATTAATAGTCCTTTATATTTAAATGAATTTGTAGACTTAATAAAAAAGGGAAATTTAGAATATATATCGGATGTTGCCTTGAGATTATCCATTATTAGCACTTATAATAAGGATACTGTGGATAAGTTGCAGCAGTTGTCGCAAGGAGATCATGTAATAAAGGAACAATGTCTTGATTATATACTTGACACTAAATTTAGAAGATCACTAGTTTGTAAAAATAGTCAAGCTAAAAAACTTAATTTTAGCGAAAGCTTTCCTAATGAAGTATTGGATTCATTCCTATTATCATTGAGATATACGAAGGAAGAACTGAAAACATTGAATGAAGATAATGTTAAGGAAATTATGCTTCATCTGGCAGAAACACCGAATAAAAGTTTTGTTGTTAAGGATGCCATAACATATTGGGAAAAAAATATTGCTAAAGATAAAAATGAGGAAAAGAAAAATGAAGTGCTTTCTAATTTGAGAAAATTTATTTTAAACAGCATGATTAATGGCAAAATTAAATTTTACTGTTCTGAAAATGAGATAGTTCCTTATGAAGAAAACAAAGTTTATATTCCTGAAAAATTCAGAAATTACATAAGAACTTTGATTATTGGAGAAGGTGCTGGAGTAGTAGGAATAGCAAATTCGAGAAATGAAATTATTAATGACTTAAATGATGTTGATGTAATAGTTGCAGATATTTTATCAGAACCAAAGACAGAAAAAGAAATAATTGAAAAATTATCAAAAACTGCCATTTATAGAACAATGCCAGATGGAGAGAGAAAAGAAGTGGAAGCTTCTGAATATTTGCCTGAAAGCATAAGAAAATTTGAGTTTTTAGGTTATTTTTCAAAAAGATAAAATTGGTGCAAAGTGGTGATAGGCGAAATATATACTTATCACTTTTTTTGCATAGTTATTTATATAACTTTCTGTTTAAATAAATAATCATAAAGTTTAAAAATAAAAAATATTGTATTTAATAAAAATTAAACAAAAAATTTTAATTGAAAGGAGGAAAATAAATAGTGAAGGGATTGGAAAAATTTTTAGAGCTGGATACTATAATTAGATTTTTAAAAACTAATCTTTTTAAATTATTCATAATTTATTTAATCGTAAAAATTGGGAAAATATTTAAGAATAGAATTGAAAAAATATTGAAAATTATACTTGATAAATCAAATGTCGATAAAAGCGTGGCTTCATTTTTGCTTTCAATTTATTCGATTTTATATTATTTCATCCTAATTTATTCTTCAGTAGGAATCCTTGGGATTAATACAACTTCGATTACGACATTTTTAGGAGCGGCTGGGATCGTTTTAGGGATCGCCTTTAAGGAAACTTTGGGAAATTTTTGCGGAGGGCTTATAATTCTTACGTTTAAGCCGTTTAGCGTTGGAGATACGATAGAATATAATAATTATATTGGGACTGTAAAGAAAATAGAATTATTTTATACAAAAATGTTAAATCCGCAAAATGAGGTTGTAATAATTCCAAATGGAATAGTTACTAATACTGAAATAAGAAATATTAAGCAAAATGGAGAACGTAGACTTGATTTGGAAGTTGGAGTTTCATATAATAGCAATATTCAGAAGGTAAAAAGTGTTTTAGAGAGAATTGTTAAAGAGGAAACAATGAATGAAGTCGAGGAAACACAGATTAAAAATAATTTGCTTATAAAAATTTTAGAAAAACGTGAAAAAAGTAAAATTAATTTATTTGCAACAATTTTTTCTAGAAAAAAAATGAAGGAAGCGGAAGATGAGGCAACCAAAAAATCCGAAGAAGAAATTTATGAAAATGATAAAAATACAGAAGATACATCAAGTATTTCAAAAGTTATCAATGATGATGAAAAAATGATTCTGGCTTCAAAGCCGTCTATTATAGGAGTTGGTCAGCTGGCAGAGTCTGCAATAATATTTTATGTTTATGTTTACACACGTTCAGAAAATTATTTGAATTTAAAGATGAAGTTAAATGAAAAAATAAAAACTGAATTTGATAAGGCAGGAATTGAAATACCATATCCACAAATGGATGTGCATGTATCAAAATAAAAATAATAAATAGTTATATAAATAAAAGGAGGAAAAATGGAATTAAAAAGATTTTTGAACGACAATGCAGTTCAAAGTAACTGTTACGTTATTTCTTACGGGAAAAACTGCTATGTTATGGATCCTGGACAAGAGAAAATGACAGAAGTTGTTGATTATATTGAGAAAAATGAGTTGAATTTACTAGGAGTTCTTTTGACGCATGGGCATTGGGATCATATTTTGGGAATACCATCTATGTTAGAATATAAAAAAGTACCTGTTTATGTGAGTGAAGGCGGGTATGAATTTTTATTTAATCCTGAATTGTCGCTTTTTGCTTGGAGAGAAGGGGATTTTGAACTAAATAAGGAAGATGTCCAAATTATAACTTTAAAGGAAAATGATAAAATTGGTGAAAATGGGAAAATTTCTGGAAATGCTGATGATGTGGAAGTTTACTTTGAAATAATTGAAACTCCAGGACATAGCAGAGGGGATATTTGCTATTATGATAAAAAAAATAAAGTATTATTTTCTGGAGATACATTGTTTGCTGGGACTTATGGAAGAGTGGATTTACCAACGAGCGATCCGATTCAAATGGGGAAATCGTTGAAAAAATTGTTTGCTTTGGATCAAGATATTAAAGTTTATCCAGGACATGGATTTGATACTACTATTGAAGTAGAAAAAAGATATTATTAAAATTAGAGAATAAGGGAAAAAATGAAAATAATAATTCAAAGAGTGAATTTTGCAAAAATATTTGTAAATAATGAATTCAAAGGAGAAATTCAAAAGGGGATAGTTGCTTATGTTGGAGTTGCCAATGGAGATTGTGAGAAGGATATTGACTTTTGTATTGACAAATTAATTAATCTTAGAATTTTTGATGATGAAAATGGGAAATTAAATTTGTCAGTAAAAGATATAAAAGGAGAATTGCTAATTGTAAGCAATTTTACAATTTATGGAAATACCAAAAAAGGAAGAAGACCAAGCTACACAGAATCTGCAAAAGCTAACGAAGCTCAAGAGATCTATAACCTTTTTTTACAAAAATTGAAGGATACGAATATTAGATTTGAAACAGGGGAATTTGGGCAATATATGAGAATTGTCTCTGAAAATGATGGACCTGTAAATTTAATATTATCTTCAGATTTGTAATAAGAACAATTTAATTTTATAATTAAATTATTTATTTTTA
The DNA here is from genome assembly GCF_013394865.1 of Leptotrichia sp. oral taxon 417. NCBI lineage: Bacteria > Fusobacteriati > Fusobacteriota > Fusobacteriia > Fusobacteriales > Leptotrichiaceae > Leptotrichia > Leptotrichia sp. oral taxon 417. Next base: position 805,396 of record NZ_JABXYV010000001.1, read on the forward strand.
AAGGGGAAATTGTAAAAATAAGATTCAGAAGTATTTTATTTTCAATAAAGGAGTAGGCAAAGAAATAAAAATTCTTTGTTAAATGATAAAAAATTAAATTAAAAATTAATATTTTAAAATGAAGGGAGAAAAAAGTAAAATGGCAAAAAAATCAACTTTGACAATGGCTTGCATGCTGCTGACAGTAGGATGTACAGGATTGCAGACAAATAGTGAAAATAGCTCTAAAGCCGGGAAAAATAACAATGATCTTTTATCTAATAGTGACGGGAATGATAAAGATGATGATATTGTTGTTGAAATAGCAAAAGAAAGAGATAATAGGCAGGAGGATATAAAGGATTCGCATGCCAATAGAATAGAGAAAAATCATAGTCATCATAGCAGCAGTAATGATGAATCTGAAATTTCAAGAGCATCTGAAAAGAATCAGTTAAATGAAGATATAGATAATATTAAGATTACAAAATTATTTGATGAAAATAGTCTGGTCGATCGTTCAATGCCAAATTCCCAGTTAGTGCTGCAAAAATTATCTGAACTAAAGAGAAAGCAGCAGGAAATATTAAAGCATGGCACAGTTAGCCAGAAAAAGACTGTAAAATTGCAAAATGACCTATTAAAGTCATATAGTCATTGGAAAGGTACAAAATATGAACTTGGAGGAGATTCACCAAGCGGAATGGACTGTTCAGCACTGACACGTAGAGTTTATCGGGAAGTATATGGATACGAGCTGCCAAGACAGACAGTACAGCAAATTAAAGTGGGGGCTCATATTCCTAGGGAAAATTTAAAACCAGGAGATATTGTATTTTTTAAGCCGGAAGATACAAACAACCATACGGCAGTTTATTTGGGGGATTCTCTTTTTATTAACGCATCTTCATCTAAAGGAGTTGTAATTTCAACATTGGAGAATACTTACTGGAATAAATATTTTAAATATGGCGTAAGAGTTAGAATGGCTTAGAAAATCCCGATTGAAACTTGTAATTTTAAAAGTTTTAGAGTATAATATACCCATAACATTTGAAATTGAATATTAGAGGGTAAAACCTTAATTGAAAAAAATTTTAGGAGGACAAATAATGAAAAATTACAAAGTGGCGATTATAGGAGCTACAGGACTTGTTGGAAGAACATTTTTAAAAGTATTAAAGGAAAGAAATTTTCCAGTGGAAAAATTGTATCTTTATGCTTCAGCTAATTCAGCAGGTAAAAAGATTGAATTTAATGGTACAGAATATACTGTTATGGAATTAAAGGATGAAACTATAGCTAATGATATTGATGTAGCTTTATTTTCAGCTGGAGGAGGGGTATCACTTGAATATGCTCCAAAATTTAAAGCTAAAGGTGCAGTTGTTATAGATAACAGCAGTGCTTGGAGAATGGATAAAAATATTCCGTTGGTAGTTCCTGAAGCTAATCCAGAAGCATTGAAAAATCATCCTGGAATTATTGCAAATCCAAATTGCTCTACAATTCAAGTAATGCCTGTATTAAAGGTATTGCAAGAAAAATACGGATTGAAAAGAGTAATTTATTCTACTTATCAGGCTGTTGCAGGTTCTGGGCAAAAGGGACTTAACGATTTGGAAGCTAATTTAAAAGGAGAACCATCAAAAGGGTATCCGCATCAAATTGCATTTAATGCATTGCCTCATATTGATGTATTTTTAGATAATGGGTATACAAAAGAAGAAGAAAAAATGATTAATGAAACTAGAAAAATATTAAACTTGCCAGATTTAAAAGTAACTGCAACTTGTGTAAGAGTTCCGATTAGATTTGGACATGCGGTATCTGTAAATGTGGAATTGGAAAAACCTTTTGAATTGGAAGATGTAATTCGTGCATTTGAAGAAAAAGAAGGAATTGTTGTGCAAAACGATGGTAAGAATAATGTTTATCCAATGCCTATAAATGCACAAGATACTGATGAAGTTTATGTTGGAAGAATTAGAAAAGACTTTTCAGCTGATAATGCTCTAAATTTGTGGGTTGTAGCAGACAACATCAGAAAAGGTGCAGCTACAAATACAATTCAAATTGCTGAAACTTTAATAAAAGAAGGAGCACTATAATAGAAAATGAAAGTTAGTACGATAAAAAATAAAATATTAGTATTACTAGTTTTTATGGCAACTTTCATAGCAGGATATAGTGATGATATAAAGGTTGGAATGGAGTGTGGATATGCTCCTTTCAACTGGTTTCAAAACGATAGTAAAAATGGTGCAGTGAAAGTAGATGGAGGTTATTGTGGCGGATATGATGTTGAAATAGCCAAAGTTATTGCTAAAAAGTTAAATAAAAAATTAGTAGTTGTAAAAACAAAATGGGATGCATTGCTTGGGCCTGCTTTGACTTCTGGAAAAGTTGATTTGGTTATAGCAGGAATGTCGGCAACGCCTGAAAGACGGCAAAGTTTAAAATTTTCAAAACCATATTATGAATCAGATTTAGTAGTTGTTGTGAAAAAAAATGGGAAATATGCTAACGCTAAAACAATTAATGATTTTGCGGGAGCAAAGATTACAGGACAGTTGAATACACTTCATTATGATGTTATTGATCAGATGAAAGGTGTACAGAAGCAGACTGCAATGGAAAGTTTTCCTGCGATGATAGTAGCCCTAAATTCTGGGAAAATAGATGGTTATATATCTGAACGGCCAGGAGCGATGGCAGCTCAATTTTCAAATCCCAATTTAAAGTTCATTTCATTCGATAAAAAAGATGGATTTAAATACGATACTGAAGAAGTAAATGTTGCAGTTGGAATGAAACTGGGAAATACAGAACTGGAAGAGAAAGTTAATAAAATTCTAGATGAAGACTTGACTCCTAAAGTGCGACAGCAAATTATGGAAAAAGCCATACAAAATCAGCCAAATGAAACATCTCGTTCATTTTTTGGATGGGTTGCATTTTTTATTCAAAATAACTGGAAGACATTTTTAAAAGGTACAGTTGTAACACTATTTATTTCAGTTACTGGTACAATTGTAGGATTTTTCATTGGATTAGTAGTTGCATTATTTAGATATTCAGAAGCAGAAATTGATGGGCAGGCTAAAAAATATAAAAAAGGTGGATTAAAAGTCCTAAACTGGCTTTTTTCAGTTTACATTGCAGTATTTAGAGGAACTCCGATGATAGTTCAGTCAATGGTAATTTATTATGGACTTTCTCAAGTATTTAATTTAAATTTATCTCCATTGATAGCGGCTTTATTTATTGTATCAATAAATACGGGAGCATATATGAGTGAAATTATCCGTGGTGGAATTGACTCGATTGATACAGGACAGTTTGAAGCGGCAAAGGCGATTGAAATTTTCAATTAATGAAAAGCATTATTTTTCCGCAAATGTTTAGAAATATTTTGCCAATGATAGGAAATGAGCTTATTGTCAATATAAAAGATACATCTGTGTTAAATGTAATAAGTGTTACAGAGTTATTCTTCATTTCAAATTCTGTTGCAGGAACTTATTCACGTTATTATGAAGTATTTATTATAACAAGTGTAATTTATTTCTTCTTGACATTTACGTTATCATTAATTTTAAAACAAATTGAAAAGAGAATTGATGGACCTCAAAATTTTGAATTTTTAGATGATGTTAATGGGGAGGAAAAATAATGGGGAAAAAAGTTATTGAAATAAAAAATATTAGAAAAGATTTTGGAAAAAGAACAGTATTAAAGGATGTAAACTTTGATGTTCACGAAAAGGAAGTTGTAAGTATAATTGGTTCATCTGGAAGTGGAAAGTCTACTCTTTTACGATGTATAAACTTACTTGAAAAGCCTACAAGCGGACAAGTTTTAATTCATGGAAAAGATGCGATGGCAGGAGATATATCGCTTGTAACATTGCGTGAAAAAGTAGGAATGGTGTTTCAGCAGTTTAATTTATTTAATAATTTAAGTGTTTTGGAAAACTGTGTAATTGGACAAATGAAAGTTTTGAAAAAATCACGGGAAGAAGCTGAAAAAATTGCAAAGGAATTTTTGGCAAAAGTAGGAATGGAACGTTTTATTCATGCAAAGCCAAATCAAATTTCAGGTGGACAAAAGCAAAGGGTGGCAATAGCAAGAGCGCTGGCAATGCAGCCTGAAGTTCTGTTATTTGATGAGCCTACGAGTGCTTTAGATCCTGAAATGGTTGGGGAAGTTTTAAAGGTAATGAAGGATTTGGCAAAAAGCGGACTTACAATGATTGTTGTAACACATGAAATGGATTTTGCACATGATGTTTCAAGTAGAGTCGTGTTTATGGATCAAGGTGTAATTGTGGAAGATGACAAGCCTGAAAATATTTTTGGAAATCCAAAACATGAAAGAACTAAGGAATTTTTGAGTAGAATGTTAAGTAAATAATATGCTATTACTTATAATTTCTAATTAAAATCAAATTAAATCTAAAAATATTCCTTGAAATTTTTTAAAAAATAGTGTAAAATAGTAAAAGTTGAAAATACTAAAGTAAAATTTATTAAAATTAAAGGAGAAAAAATGGCAAAGAAAAAAGCTGAAGATATTAAATTAACTTTAACTGATGAAGAAAGAGAAGGATTGGATAACGAAGGGATAAAAAGAGTTTTAACTAGTAAAGCTATATTGAAAGTAGCAAAAGAATATAAATTTTCTGACGAAGAAAAAGAAGAATTTGAATATTTATTCACAAATGAAAAACATAAATTCTTTATTGCAAAACTTATTGAAGATAAAATATCTGTAAATGAAAATGATGTTACAAAATTATATACAGATAATAAGGCAAACTTTGATGCACAAAATATTCCTTTTTCTCAAGCTAGGGAAATTATCCAAAGAGACTTGTTAAATCAGCAAGTTGCTGTCTTAGAAGCAGAAGAATTGAACAAATTAGTAGAAGAAATGGAAGATAAATTAGAAATTTCTAAAAAGGAAATTTTATTTTCAAAAGGTGATTCTGAAGTATTAAAAACTTTACTTGTTGGTAAAATAATTTCTAAAAAAATGGCTGATGAAAAATTTGAAGATCAAGAACAAAACAAAAAAGATTTGGAAGTTATAAGAGATAACGTATATATCAACTATTACTTAGATTTAGAAGTTAGAAAAAATGTGAAAGTTACTCAAGAAGAAGTTGCTGAAATTTATGAAAAAGAAAAAGCAAAACTTGGAAATGTGACTCCAAACAGCGCTTATCAGCAAATTGCTAATAGCTTGTTAAATAATAGAGCAATTGAAGAAAGAAACAATTTAATAAATAAAATTGTAGAAGAATATAAAGTTGAAGAAGTGGCTAAAGAATACACTGAAGCTGAATAAATGTTGGTTAAACAATAATATAAAACTTGGAAAGTAATAATAAATTTATGAAATCCAAGTTTTTTATTTATTAATTATATTGATACATTAAAATAATAAAGTTAGTATTTTCTGTTACAGTGAAACCCTATTTAAAATTAAACTACTAAAAATTATATAAATTTAGGATTTGAGTAAAATAGTCATAACTTTTGAGTCCAGTTTTAAGGTAATTTTACTATAGATTTATTTCCGATGAAGAAAAGTTAATAAAAAAAATAAGGAGTACGCTATGAGTACTCCAAATTATCTAAAACTTTAAATCAAATTATTAAAAATTAGTTTTTACCAAGTTCATCCGCTACTAATATTGCTGCAAAAACATCATCTGCAGTAACTTTAAATGGCATATTATGGATTGTTTCACCTTCGGCTGTACTTGCTTTTGCCACTTCATATAATCTTTCTTTTGAAACATTTCCCATTCCTAGTTCAGCCAATGTTGTTGGAAGTCCTAAAATTTTGCAGAAGTCAATAACTTTTTTGATTTCACATAAACATCTGTTTTCTAAAACTAGCTGTGTAATTGTTCCAAATGCTACTTTTTCTCCATGATACATGTGGTGTCCTTCTTCCAAAATTGTAAGTCCATTGTGAATAGCATGAGCTGCAGCAAGCCCTCCACTTTCAAATCCAATTCCACTTAAATAAGTATTTGCTTCAATTATGTTTTCCAAAGCCTTTGTGATTACTTTATTTTCTACTGAAATTTTAGCTTTTAAACCATCTTCAAACAATGTATCTTTACATAGTTCTGCGATTGCAATAGCGGCTTTTGTAATTCCTCCGCCAGCAATTGAAGTGGCATTTGCATCGACACAGGCTTTAGCTTCATAATAAGTGGCAAGTGCATCACCAATTCCAGCCACAAGAAGTCTTACAGGCGCATTTACGATTATATTTGTATCCATTATTACCATGTCAGGATTTGCCTTTAAGAATAAATATTCTTCAAACTCTCCGCTTGGAGTATAAATTACTGACAATGCGCTGCATGGTGCATCAGTTGAAGCAATTGTAGGTACGATAAATACAGGGATATTTTCATAATATGATATTGCTTTTGCTGCATCAAGAGTTTTTCCTCCACCAATTCCAAATACTGCATCACATTTTTTTTCTTTTAAAATATCAATATTTCGGTTAATTTCAATTTTTGAACATTCTCCGCCAAAAACTTCAATATGATAATTTATACCTTCGTTTTTAAAACTTTCAACAATTTTATCTTTAAAATTATCAAAAATAAATTTGTCTACTAGCAGATATGCGCCACTATTACCACGTAATTTGTAATAAGTTGCTAAATTAGTAATTTCATTTTTTCCTTGAATATATTTTGAGGGTGAATTAATAATTTTTACCATAAAAAATCATCTCCTGAAAGTTTATTTTTATTTATTAATATTGTTATAACATATTTTTTAATAAAGTCAATAGAAGTTTTGAAATAAAAAATCAGAAAATTATTCAGATTTGATATTTTATATAATTTCCTGATTTTTGAATTTTATTAAGTTGATTCTAAAGTTAAGTTTTCTTTTTAGATAATATAAATTTAAAATTTTTATAAATCCTGTTTTAACAAATGTCCCATTTTTTCTTTTTTTACCTTTAAATAATTTTTATCCACATCGTTGGCGGCAATTTCAATTTCCTTGCGTCCAGCAATTTTAATTCCATATTTTTCCAATCCTTCGATTTTTTTGGGATTATTAGTTTTTAAAATAATAGATTTAATTCCTAAATCCTTTATAATCTGTGCAGCTACGGCATAATCCCTCAAGTCATCTGAAAATCCTAGTTTATGATTGGCTTCCACAGTATCATATCCTTCGTCTTGAAGTTTGTAAGCCTTTAGTTTATTCAGAATTCCAATTCCACGCCCTTCCTGACGTAAATAAATCAGAAGCCCTTCCCCGCTTTCTTCCAGCTCGTGCAAAGCTCTATGAAGCTGTTCTTGGCAATCGCATCGTTTTGAACCGAAGACATCGCCTGTCAGACATTCAGAGTGAAGTCTGACTGTGACATTTTCTTTATTTTTTATTTCGCCCTTCATAACTGCGATATATTCCTTATGTTCGATTTTATCACTATAACCTGCAAAAGTAAAATTTCCAAATTGTGTCGGAATATCAACAGTTGCTTCATTTTTAACTAATTTTTCGTTTTTTTTTATATAAACAATCAAATCATCAACTGTAATAATTTTCAAATTATGTTTTTGACAAAATGTGAACAAATCGTCTCTTCTAGCCATTGTTCCATCATGATTCAACATTTCCATAATAACTGCAACTGGCTCAAATCCAGCAAGTCTAGCCAGGTCAACTGCTGCTTCCGTATGTCCTCTTCTCTCCAAAACCCCATTTTCCTTAGCAATCAAAGGAAACATGTGTCCAGGTCTTAAAAAATCTTCTGGCTTTTTATTCGGATTTGCCAAATCCAAAACAGTTTTTAATCTGTCAGCTACTGAAATTCCAGTTGTTGTCCCTTCAGCCGCATCTACTGAAATTGTAAAAGCTGTCCCGTGATGATCGGTATTGTGATGAGTCATTGGATCCAACATAAGTCTTTTAGCTACTTCGTGGGAAACAGGAACACACATAAGTCCTCGTGCTTCATTAATTATAAAGTTCAATGTTTCATAAGTTACTGTATCAGCAGGAATTATCAAATCCCCTTCATTTTCTCTATCTTCATCGTCAACAACCACAACTGGAACACCTTTTTTCAAGTCTTCAATCGCAGCTTCGACAGTATCAAATTTTGCTTTATTTTCTGCCATTTAAATCACTTCTTTCTTTTTTTCCTTTTTTTATTAAAATCCATTTTTTTGTAAAAATTCCATTGTCAATTTTGATTTTTTTTCTTTATTTTTTAAATTATCAAAATTATCAAATTTCAATATTTTTTCCACATATTTTCCAAATAAATCTGTTTCAATATTCACAAAATCCCCAGTTTTCTTCATTCCAACCGTAATATTTTCAATCGTGTGCGGAATAAGTGAAACCGAGAAAATTCCATCTTCATCATTTACATCAATTACTGTAAGACTCGCCCCATCAATGGTTACACGCCCTTTTTCAACGATATATTTCATATTATTTCTATGATTTTCATCCAGCTGAAACTCATAAACTTTCGCAATTCCTTTATCCGTAATCGACAAAATTTTAGCCTCGCAGTCAACATCTCCCATAACAAGATGTCCGCCTAAAAAAGTTGCAAGCGTAAGAGACTTTTCAAGATTGACAATATCCCCCGCTTTAGCCCGTTTCAAGCCACTTCTCTCAATAGTTTCAAACATCACATCTGCCGTAAAGTCACTTCCCTTTAATTTTGTAACAGTCAAGCAAACTCCGTTTACAGCGATACTATCCCCAATTTGTGCCTTTTCTACAACCTTTTTTCCTCTTATTGTAATTTCAATACTTGCATTTTTTTTTGCAAGATTAATAATTTTTCCAGTTTCTTCAACTAAACCAGTAAACATAGCTTTCTCCTGATTTTTAATTTATTTTTTAATAGACATATTTGACAACTATTTTTTTCTTAACAAGGGGTCAAAACCTCTTGCTTTATTATATTTATTTCATTAAAGTTAAAATTTATATAGTTTTCAAATAAATTAAATAATTTATTTAAATTAATTATAATTTTTTTGCAAAAATTCTATTCCCACATTTTCGCCATAAACATTATATTTCACATTTGTCAAAATCACAGCTTCATCCATTTTTTCCCTATCAAATCCTGTAATAAAAGACTTTCCTTTTTCATCGCCCAAAATTTTATTGGCAATAAAAATTTCTCCAGCGTCAATTACATTTTCTTCAAATGCCTGTGAAATAAGCGATTGTCCACCTTCCAGCAAAATTGAATCAATTCCAATTTCTCCAATTTTACAAAGAATTTCTTTAAAGCTAAATTTTGTGCCATTTAGAAATACAAATTTAACTTTGCTATTTTCAGAAAAATCCAGCTGCTTTTCAGAATTTTCGTTATTTTTTGATGTGACAATTATTGTCTTTTCATCGCTATTTTCTTTAATAATATTGTGATTCTTTCCAGTTTTAAAATGCGGGTCAATAATAATTCTATATGGATTTACACCGTTTTCAACTCTTGCAGTAAGACTTGGATTATCAGCTAAAACCGTATTTATTCCAACCATAATTCCCATAAATTTATTTCGATAAAACTGAACTTTTTCACGAGCAGTTTCATTTGTAATCCATTTGGAATTTCCTGCCTTTGTAGCAATTTTCCCATCTAAAGTTATCGCACATTTTAAAAACAAATACGGAATTTTTGTCATAATATATTTAAAAAACACTTGATTAATTTTATCACATTCACTTTTCAAAACATTTTCACGCACTTCAATCCCAGCATTTCTCAATATTTGCACACCTTTTCCAGCCACTTTCGGATTTGGGTCAGATGAGCCAATAACACATCTTTTTAGCCCCATTTTTACAATTTTTTCAGCACAAGGCGGTGTTTTCCCGTAATGCGAACACGGTTCCAATGTGACGTAAATCGTTGCATTTGACAAATCTTTTGAATTTTGAGCAGCTTCTTCCAAAGCGTAAACTTCAGCATGAGGCCCTCCAAAATATTTATGATAGCCAGTTCCAATAACTTTTCCAGCTTGAACAACAACCGCTCCGACCATCGGATTAGGATTTACCGCCCCAGCTCCTTTTTTTGCCAGTTCAATTGCCATCTGCATATATTTTTCATCAATTTCATTATTTTTATTTGTAGACATAATTTTAATTTTCCTTTTTATAAATAAAATTATTAGATGTGTTTGATAATCTAATGTTTTTTATTTTTCAATTTCTTTAATTAAATTAATCATTTCAATTGCAGAAAATGCCGCATCTGATCCTTTGTTTCCAGCCTTTGTCCCTGCTCTTTCAATAGCTTCCTCAATGTTATTTGTAGTTAAAACTCCAAAAATTACAGGCAAGTCAGTTTGCAATGAAATTTGAGCCACTCCTTTTGAAACTTCTGCACAAACATAGTCAAAATGTGGTGTTGAACCTTTTATTACAGCTCCTAGAGCAATTATTGCATCATATTTTCCTGTGTTTGCCAATTTTTTTGTAATTAAAGGTATTTCAAATGCCCCTGGAACCCAGGCAATATCAATATTTTCTTCAGAAACATCATTTCTTTTTAATACATCTAAAGCGCCTCCAACTAATTTTGAAGTAATAAATTCATTAAATCTCCCAGCTACAATTCCTATTTTTACATTTCTTCCATCAAATTTTCCTTCAAAAGTTCTCATTTTATATCATCCTCTCTGTTTTTTTTATTAGATATTTCTATATTCGATAATTTATTTTTTATTTTAAATTTAGAATGAAAATATAATTTCCAAACAATTCTATTATTAATAAAAAAGCCTCGAATACTTGATTCAGGGCTTTATAATTAAAGGTAGGCAATTTTAATTTATAATTATTATAACTTTATACTTTATGTAAATATTGAAACTGTGTACAATAAAACTATCTAATAAATTTATATTAAAAATTAATTACTCACTTCTACCATCTAGACTATAACTATCGGTACTGGAATTGCACCAGTTCGTGTCATTTTTATAAATAAAAACAACTCGTGGACTTTACCACCGGTCGGGAATCTCGCCCTGCCCTGAAGTTTTAAACTTTTACTTTAATTTATAATATCACTTTTTTTATTCAATTACAAGAGTTTTTCCTAAAAATATATAAATTTTTTTAAAAATTTATTTTGATGTTGACAAAGTAAAAAATATAAGGTATCATTATATCAATTAAAATAAAATTAATAAATAATATAATTTAAACACATAAATTCTTTTATATTAAATTAATAAATCAATAAATAAAAGTTGGAGGTAGAAGTATGGTAAGGACATTCAGTATGTTGATTTTACTGTTATTTATTTCGTGTAATAATAGTAACGGGCAGGAGTTAAGAGAAGCCCGTAAAAAATCAGAAAAAAAATCAGAAATGGCAGAAGTAAAATCTTTGGATTACAAAAGTTGCACAGAATTAAGAAAATTTAATGTTAATGCTGAAAAAATTGAACTGAAAAATTTGGGATTGGAGGAGATAAAATGCATAGCGGATTATAGAAATGTGAAGGAGCTGGATTTGCGATGGAATCAGATAAAGGATCTGAAACCGCTGGAAAATTTAAAAAATCTGGAAGTTTTAAAAATAAATTTTAATCAGGTAAAAGATATAACCCCGCTGCTAAATTTACCAAATTTAAAGGAATTATGGCTTCATAATAATAAAATAAGCAATCTTAGCGGAATTGGCAAATTGGCAAAACTGGAACATCTGGATGTCAGTTTTAATCCATTGAAAAATGGAGTTGATGAGATTTCTAATTTGAAAAAACTGAAAAGATTGGAATTACGGGAAGTTCCAAAAGAAATTGTGGACTATGTTTATGAAAATTATCATAATTTTATGATTCCTGAAAAAATATTTATTGAGCAAAGATATCCAGAACTTGCTAAAAAACGTGAAAATGAAATAAAATATCCAAATTTTTCAAAGTTTGAAGATAAAATAAACGGTTTTGAAACTGTGAAAATTATAAGGGAACTTTCCACAAAAGAAGTTGCATTGAATAAATTGCCTAAGGAAGTTTATAAAATAGTTGATGAGTATGATAAAAACTCTGACGAAGCTGATGATAAAGTGGAGGGAGCAGCTTTTTTTACAAATAATGTTTATTCAATATACACTCTTACTTATCCTTTTGCCTATGCTGGGCAGTCAAATAGCGAAACTGTCTTTGTGAAAAATGGAAAAGTGATTGCAAGAGATACTGTAAATTTAGATTCTCAATTGGAAAGTATTGATGGAAATAATCTGTTTTTATCGGTAGTTGCAGCAAGCGGGGGAACAAATTATGCAATAACTGATATGAAAAGTGGACAGATGTGGCGAGAAGAATTTAGGGATTTTGGATTAACATCGCCTAAGGGAACTGGTAAAGTTTTTGTAACATCTTCAAAGGAAAATACTGTCAATGTAAGAGAAAGCAATGACTTGGACAGTTCAATAATTCATAAATTAGCGAATAATGTTGAAGTTGAAGAAATTTCAGATGAGAAAGACTGGAGATATGTGTATTTTTATAATAAAGATGGGGGATATTATATGAAAGGGTATATACATAAGAGTCAGTTAAGATAAAACAGCTGATTTTGTAAAAATTTCAAAATTTAAAGGGGGAGTTAATTGTGGTAAATAGGAAATTTAATGGGGTAGATATTGGAGATAGTGCGGTTGAGTTTTTTGAAAAGCTGGCTAAATTAGAAAGTGGCGGAAAATATAATTTAGCAGATCAAAAATATTATATTGGAAAATATCAGATTGGGACAGATGTTTTGATGGATATGGGATGGCTTCCGAAGGGCTCGACTTGGGCAAATGCCAGATTTATTGGTGAAGGTGCCACAAAATGGAAGTTAAAAGGGAAACAGAGTTTTTTAAATAATCCAGCGGCACAAGATGAAGTAATAATGCGTTCGGTGAAAATGAGATGGGCAACCTTGAAAAAACATAAGGATAAAATTTGTAAAAATATATCTGTTCCTAAAAATGCAGTTTATATAGCACCAGGAAAAGTTAGAGCTTCTGAAAATAAAGTAAAGACAATAATAATGAAAAAGAGAAATCAAGGATACAAAGCAGAAGATTTGAGGGGTAAAAGTTTTTTGCTTACATCGTCTGGAATGCTGGCAGCTTCACATTTATGTGGTCAAGGTGCAATGTCTAATGCTTTAGGAAATAATTTTAAAGGTGTCTGGGGAATACCAGTAGATGGAAATGCAATGCCATCATTGCTTTATGCTGTAAATTTAGCGGGGCATGATTTATCAGCGATTATTGGATTTAAAGATAATTGTGAAGTGGATCACAAAGTTGTAGAAAAAAATCATACACAAACTGATAATAAAAATATAAATAAACAGGCTGTAGTTCAGTCAAAACCTAAATCTAATGTTTCAAGTAACTCTTTGCAAACACAAAAAGGAGATTCAGCATCAAATACTAATAAGACTGGCAACGATGAAAGCAATAAGGAAGGTGTATTTTCATTTAATGGTCAGAAGTTTGAGGAAGTCTGGGATAGTGAAGAGTATAAAAGGGACAGGGCTGAAAATGGGAAAGCTCCTGAATTGGCATTTGTAAATCCTGATGAGGCGATTTTGAAGAGGCTGCAGGCTAAATTTCAAGATGAGAATATCTATAATAAGGATTATGTAAAATATTTGGAAACTAAAACAGGGAAAAAGGTGCTGAAAGAAAATAAGGAAGATATAAATGTCATTTTGAAGATGTATGATGAGGCGACAAAGGATAATGACAAGATTGGGAATGTGATAAGGCAGCATGGATTTGATACTTTAAGGGGAAGAGAGGAAAATAATGAGATTTTGAGGATACAAGATATAGTTTATTATATTTATTCGTATCCAATTCCTAATAAAAGCGCTATAGAATCGCTTGAATACGTGCTTAGTCAATATTCAGCAAAATATGTGAAATATCCTGATAAAAAGCCTGTGAATAAATTTAAGGAAGATAAGAATTATGTGGATAAAATACAGGGTGTGATTCAGATATATGTAAAAGATGGAAAAACTAAAGTTGAGAAGAATCAGCTGCCTGAAAAGTATGACAAGTATATGCAGGGAATAAAGGATATTGATGAAATTATTATAAAAGTTGCTAAAAAGCCAGCTTTGGAGTTACAAAAGACAAGATGTGAAAATTTGATAAGAGAACTTGGGGAAAATGTTTCGGAATATGAAAAAACTTATTCTATGGATGAAAATGGAGTTAGGCAGTTCCCTTTGTCGAGAAGATTGATTGACAATATAATAATTGAATTTTTGAAGGTGCAAACTGGGTTTAAGGAAGAAAATGAAACCAAGTATTTTGATAATCATCAATATAAAGATAGCAACATTGTGAGAAATTATCTTTTATGGTATATAAAAAGACAAAAAGGGATTGATATTCCATCAAAAAGTGAGAGAGGATTATTTAATAGGCTGGAAAAAATTGGGAAGGATATAAGGGTAACGACTGTCTTGAATGACTGGATAACTTCGAAATCGGCAATAAAAGTGCGGAATATTAGGAAAATAAGTAATTTGATAGATGAAACTTATGAAAATTACAGGGATAATTCGGATTTTGAAAAAGATAAAGGCATTATTTTGGGATTATTTAAAGATAGCAAAGAATTGCGGGATTATGCGGCAAATATTGATTCAATGGATTTGTATTCCTTTTATAAGTTATTTTATGATCTGCAAAATATTATAAATCCTACCGGAGAGTTATTTGTAAATACTAATTGTATGCTAAAATGTACGCTTGGAAGGGATATTAGCCGATTGATCATAAAAGAGGACAGTGTAATGCTTGAAGGCGGGAAACAGGCTAATATAAATGATACGAATATTCAACCTTTTAAATCTTGCAGTGCAATTGGGATTTGCCAGCCTGCGTTAATGGGGATGTGGGAGAAAAATACAGATGTGAAAGTCAGAAACAAGCCTGCATTGCTGGATATTTCAACTATTCAATGTCAGCACGGTGGAACTATAAGTATTGATGATGCTGGGCAAAAGGAAGCTGGAACGGCAGTTACTAAAGAAAAGGAAGTTAGTGAAGCTGTTAGAGATGCTGATTGTCAATATAAACTGCTGATAAATATTTGTAGCGATGTAAATAATTATTTTATGCAGACGCAATTAAAAAAGGAAGCACAGAAATTTTCTAAATGGAACAGATTTAAAAATAGCACAAAGAACAGTACAAATAAGGCAAAATTACAAATTGCTAAAAAGGAAACTTCTTTGGAAAAAGAGAAATATTTAAGAGGAAAAATTTTAAATACATTTAAAGAAACATATAAAAGTATAAAGCAAAAATCAGGGCCTGAACTTGATACAAAAGGGATAATAAAAAAACATGGATTAAGTTTATGTGATTATGAGCAAAAAAATTTTTATTCTGCAAAAATGCTTCCTGTGATAGCTTATGGATATTTAATGCGGGCTGGAAATTTGACAATAACGGAAAATGAAAAAAAACAGATTGAAGCAGAATTAAATAGCGATATAAAAACTTCAAATATAGAACAGATAGAATTAAAGGATTACAAAATACAAAATAATGTAAAGCAGACAAAAGAAGCTCCAGATCACAAAATAAATTCTTCAGATATTATAAGCTGGATTGAAATAGGTAAAACATTATACACATCAACAAAATATCCTCCAACTGAAGCAGATGTGCTAAATGCAATAAGGAAAAATGGGAAAAGTGTGGCTACATGTCCGTTTAGTCAAGGAAAATGGAATGAAACTCATAATTTTGCAAAGGAAGTGAATAGTGGTGATGGTGTTCAGGATGATGTGAAGAAGAAAAGTAATCAGAATCCTAAAAATGAGAATAAGGAAGAAAAAAATATACAATTTGAAAAAAATAAGAATACAGATAATTTAGAAAATAATGTATCAAAAGAACAGGTTTCAACAGTTAAAACAGATAAAAAACTAGAAAAAAAATCTGAAAAATGTGATACAGATAACTGCCCACATAAAGAAGTCAAAGGAAGGGCACCATGGATAAAAGTTGCAGAAGAAGAAATGAATAAATATAAAGAACAAAAAGAATCTAGCCGGAGTTTATATAATAGAATACAAAAAACATATTTTCCTTATGCAAATTTTGGAACAGATAAAAAACCCACTAAAATTGCATGGTGTGCAGCATTTGTAACATATTGCATGAAAACAGCTGGATATAAAAATTCATCTGTTCCTTCTGTTGGAGGATATGATTGGGGAGTTGCGCCAAGACCAAAATTACCAAAAAGAGGATGGTTTGAAGGTGAAAAAACTCAACCTTTTGTAGGAGCCATAGGAATTTTTAAATTTCGGAATGGTTATAGCCATGTGGCAATATTAGTTGGGAAAAGGAAAAATGGAATGTATGTATTTTTAGGCGGAAATCAAAATGATGAAATTAATAAAACTGCTTTTGAGCCAAGTAGAATTGATTATTTTATGAAACCTAAAAGTTATACGGTAAAACCAGAAGAACGAGAACTGCCAGTAATTACAGATTCAAAAAATACAGGTACAGTAGGATAAAGGAGATGAAAATGATAAAATTACTAATTAAAATAATAATACTGACTTCAATTTTATGTTGTGGTAAAAATAACGGCAATTTATTTGATAATATTAAATATAAGGAAAATACAGAAAAAAAATCGCAAAAAACATTGCAAAAAGTAAGTTTTGATAATAAAAAATTGAATAATAAAGAAACGGTTGCATCACTTAAAAGGATTATTGATAATGTTATTGCAGCACGTAAAAATAAAAATTATACATTAGAAAAATATGATGAGGATATTTTTAAAAAATATAGAGAATATTTTGATGATACAACAAATAATAATGAGTTTTTTGAAAAAACTTCAAATTTACTTTTAGAATTAAAGAGTGAATTGAGTAATTTAAATTATGTCAAAAATATTAAAAAGTCCGTGAAAATTAAAGGTGCTAATTACAGTTGTTCAATTCAGATAACAAAAAAACCTGAAAAATTAGGATATGTTGATGGAGATGTATATGGTACAGTTAGTTGTTCGTCTGAATATGATTCGATGAGCAGATTTGAAGAAATTTATTTGAAAAAAGTAGATGAGAAATATTATATATTAGATTTATTAATTTCATAAAAAATATATTGACAAATTTTAAATTTTAGTTTAAAATAATATTAATTAAAATTTAATAAAATAGAGAAGGGGGAAATAAAATTATTTAAAATATCATATAAAATTAGAATACGTTGATTGAAAATGATTTTTATGGTATTGGAAGTAATTTTGAAAGGAATATGAGGAATAAAAATGTTATAAATCAGACTAATCGGACTATTTTGTTTGAGGAAATTAATCCAGAAAAGATGGATATTTTGACACTTGTTAATGATGCCAGAGATATGGATTCATTGGATGACGAGAATATTATTGAGATTAATAGGCATCTTTTGGTTGGGAGCTTTGAGGAGTTTTTGGAAAAATTTGATCCAAAAGTATATAGTTATTTTGATGCAGAGAGTCAGAGTATTAGGTATATTTTGAAAAAGCCTGAGGGAGTGCCTGAGGATTTAGTGACAGAGATTAAGATTAATAATGGAAATACATTTTTTAAAATGCTTAGTACGTTAATTGAAGCAAGAAAATCACAAGGAAATAGAAATGTAGATTTTAAATTTGAAAATATTTTGGAACTGATTTCTCCAAAAAAGGTTATTGAGGATATTAAGCAGACAAGAAAAGAAATTGCTTATATTTATCAGAAATATGAAGAATTGGATGATGAAAATCCAAAAAAATTGGAATTAGGAGATAAACTTAATACAAAATTTGAAGAGGCTTCGGAAAATTATAGTAATGTACTGGGAATGTTGCCACTTGCGATTGAAGATATAAAAACTCGGCTATTAATTGGAAACGATTCAAATAATTTTAAATCAGAGAAAATAAAATTAGGAATGTTGCAGGTTGGAGAAAAAGGAGAGCTTGAGGTAATTGAGTATAAGCAGGAAAATCAAAATTCACTTGCGATGATTGAAGAAAAAAATACGACAGCTCTGGTTGAGGCTTTCAGGGATGATTATGAAAATGTGACAGATGAACCGAATAAATATATTAGCGATCTGGTTGTCAGAACATTTGTGCCGCTTGCGAAAACCTTTGTGGATGTTGATCCTGAGCAGGAAGTTCAAAATTATAATAATTACTTGGCATTTTATAAATCGGCTCAAGAGGATTTTATAAAAATTGCTAAGCCTTTAATTGAAAAAATATTAGGCGTGAAAATGTTTTTTGAGCAGTATGATGTTAGAATGGGGCTTATGAAACCGACACTTTTGATTACGAATGTGAAGCCTGAGATGATTGTAAAGGCTGGGAATAAAGATAAATTGCGTGCATTTTTGAATACAACTAATGAGAAAAATGATTTTGATAATACGGTATGGTTCGGGATTTATCCAAATGTTGATTTGGATATAAAAAAATCAGAAAAAAAAGTTCGTGCAAGATTTATGGGAACTAAAAATGAAGAAAAAACTGAAAAAAATACTATAGAAGTATTGACAAATTTAATGACTGTATTAGCAGAATACAAGGTTCAAGTGTTTTTTAATTTTGAAGGTAAGCCTGAAACATCGTTTGACAATCTTGCCACAACTGGTGTAGATAAGTATATTGAAAAGACTCAAGTTTTAGAAAATCAAAAATATTCTGAATATTTGATTCCAGTAATTCCTAATTTTACAATAATTCCAAAGGATAAATCAGGAGTTATGCTGGATTATAAAATGAAATTTGAAGAGGAAACAGGAGTATCGCTTTCAAAGGAACAAGAAGATTTGTTAAAATTTTGGATTGAAGGCGTGTATATAGATGCGGCTTATGTTGCTGCTGGAATAATCGGTGCAACACAATGTCCAAATTATCTAAAGGAAAGATTTTCAAATGTGTCGCCACTTTATCCAGGAGTACGTTTTGATATTGAAGAAAAGGATAATTCATATCATGCAAAAACAACGATGTCTAAGGAAATATCAGGATTTACAAATACAATAAAAGATAGAATAAACCAGTTTAATTATGGATTTGTATTTTCATCTGACAATGCAAATGTGGCACGTGAAAAAATTAGGAATATTGTTGTTTATAAGGCGAGAACTTTACTAAAAAATTTAGATGGAGGATATGAGCCGCTTTATAAGACGCTTACAACAACATATATTGAAAGAACATTGAGATTCACAACGACAGATTTTAAAGAAGATAAATTAAATATGTTTTTCAGTACAAATCCTGAAAGTCAAAAATCAATTTGGCTAAAAGATACAAAATTTGTAAATGGAATTATACAAAAGGGAGATGACTTATCTCATGTAATTGATGTGGATAATGGAATTTGTCAATTAAATATAACTTTTGCGGGAAATTTGAAGAATTTGCAAGTTGAAATTAATAAAAATTATTAGTACTATTTTTTCTTTAAACAGTAAATTTATTGAAATTTTTGAATTAAATGTTATTTAGCAAGGGGAATAAAGCCCCCTTGTTTATAAATATTGTTTTTTATTTTGGATAAAGTTTGATATGAAAAAAATAAAAAAATAAAATTGGGGGAAAAATGATTGAGAATAAATATCCAATATTTGGGCATGGGCAGGTGATAAATAAGGAAGCGCTTGATTTGTTGAGGGATAATCCTGCAGAATTGACGGATTTATTATACTTAGATAAAAAAGATGGGATAATTTCGGGATTTGATCTTGTTACGAATTTAGAAGAGAAGAAAGTGACTGTAACAAGGGGAATTGTTAAATGTGGGGGAAAAATTTTTTGGATGAACGAAGATTATAAATTTGATATGCCTGAAATTGAGAATAGATATATTTTGAAATTAAATTTATTTTCAGATATTGAAGAAAGGAAATTTTATATTAGAAATGCCGATTTTTCTTTGGAAGTTTTAGATATTGAAGCGAATAATAGTAAAAATGCTGGAGCTGAAAATAAAATTACAAATGATTTGGAAGTTCAGGGAGAAGTTAATAATGAAAGAAGAGAAGTTTGGAAAAATAAAATTGGTGAAATTGAAATAACACGGTTTATTACTAGAATTGGAGCAGAACTTAGAAACGACTATAATAATTTTAGAGATTTAAGACGGGATTTTAACTTGCTGGAACTTATAAATACAAAATATTCTTCAAAACATAAATTGGGAACACTTCATCCTAAAATTTTGAAATTATTTGGGAAAGAGGCTTCTAAAAAGGAGAATTTAGATATTTATGATGTAAATTTTTATGTAAATTGTTTAAATGGAAGTGTGGAAAGAGATGTTATAACTGCTTATATTAATTTAAAATTACAAATGGAAAATGAAAGTTATACGAATGAAGAACTTTACCAGTATTTGATCAAAATTTTGGATAATTTGGGAAAAGATAGGAAAATTACCGAGAAAAAGAGGGTTATTCTTAGAAAAATAACGATTGAATAAAAAATATTTATATTTTTAAAATATAGAAATACTGAAAGGAAATAATGGAAAAATTCAGCAAAAAGTTACAGGATTTGTATAGGCAGGAATAATTGATTTTATTTATGGCGCAAGGGGTAAAGACCCCTTGTTTTGATTGTTATGGCAAAACTGATTTAAAACTGAACTTAAAAGTTATGACTATTTTACTCAAACCTTAAATTTATATAATTTTTTGCAGTTTAATTTTAAATAGGTTTCGCTATATAAACTTTAAATGAGGAAAATCTTATAAATCAAGCCCAAAAGTTTTGAAATTAAAGCTGTAAGAATTTTTTTGTTAATAGATCAAATTGAATTTGAGAATTAATCTACTGTAAATAGAAATTGGCTTCCTGCATATAGTCCTAATTTATTTTTGTTCAGTTTAAATGTGTAGTTACCATCTGTTAGGCTGTCATTCTTTTCATTGAAAGTTAGGTTTTTAGTGTCAACTTGCATTCCATTTTCTGACTCGCCCTTGTAAGTTATTTTATACTGGTTGTTTTGCTTAGAAAATACTAAAACTCTATCTTCCATTGGAATTTCTTTACCGATAAGCTTATCTACATGCTGTAAAGTCTTGCTAGTTTTTGCTTCTTCGGCTTTTACTTGTGAAGGCGGTTGAATATTGGCGCTTTCGTTGATATTTTCTGTAGTTTTGTTTGCGGCTTCTGCAGTTTCTGTGGCTGGTTGGGCTGTTGCTGGAGCGGCGGCAGTATTTTCTTGAGAATTATTGCTGCTATTTGTGGCAGTGCTATCTGCACTTTGCTGTTCAATTTGGATTTCATCTTGATCTTCATCTTGTTTTGCTTCTTTTTTTCCGCAGCTGATTATAGCAAAAATTGCTAAACATCCTAATAACATGTATTTTTTTAGATTCATAAATTATCACTTCCTTTTAATTAAATTTTATTTTGTAATTGATTTAAAGTAATTATTATGATTATATTTTATATTGTTTTTAGCAAAATTACAAGAGTTTTATTATAATAAAAATTATAAATTTAAAATTTAAAAAATTTCTTAAAAGAGAGCAGCTGATTTATTTTTAGACAGATTTTAGTATATTTCTCAAATAAATTCTTAAAAGCAATTAAAAAATTGAGAAAAAAGACTATTATTTTTTTGAAAAATATGATATAATACTTATAGATAACCAAAAGCAAGAAGTAAGTGTAACAAAAATAGATATTTGTAACAGTAACAAGTTGTTTGAGGTATTAAAATTTTAGGAGGTAATACTTTGTTAGGTAAAGTAAAATGGTTTAACGAAAAAAAAGGATTTGGATTTATTTCAGGAGAAGATGGAAATGATTATTTCTTACATTTCTCAAAAATTAATAAAGAAGGATTCAAAACAGTTAACGAAGGTGAAGAAGTAAGTTTTGATGTAGAAGAAGGACCAAAAGGACCTCAAGCAACAAATGTAATTTCTCAATAATCGATTAATTAATTTTGTGTAAAAAAGGCTGTTTCAAAATGGTAAATTTTGGGATGGCTTTTTTCTTTATTTTGGATACAATATATGAAAGCGAGGAAATATTATGTTGGTAGATTATCATATGCACTTTGAATATGGAAGTTATGATGAGGATTATGTAAATCCTTTTTTTGAAAAGGCAAAGGAAATGGGGCTGACAGAAATAGGGATTACAGAGCATACCCATGGATTTAAGGAATTTAAGGACTTGTATTATGATGAGCTGATTTTGGATGACAGTGAAACTGGGAACTTTCAGAAAAAATGGCTTGAGCAGAAAACTAAATTTGTACATACATTGGATGAATATAGGGATTTTATAGATAAATTAAAATCAAAGGGATATCCAGTAAAATTTGGAATAGAAGTTTGTAATTTCAGAAATCAGGAAAAAGTTAAGGAAATATTGTCTAAATATGACTTTGACTATTTAATCGTTTCAATCCATTTTATTAAAGGCTGGGGATTTGATTTTAACGCCTTGAAGCATAAATTTACAGATGGAGATTTGGTGCAAATTTGGAAGGATTATGCAAAAGAGATTGAAGATGTGGCAAATACAGGAATGTATGATATTTTGGGGCATCCATTTAATCTGAGATTATTTAAAAATATTCCAGAAAAAAAAGATGTCGACAAGTTGCTTGAAAGTACGGCTAAATGCCTTAAAAAAAATAATATGATTGTAGATGTAAATACTGGTACGTTTTATCGGTATCCAATTAAGGAAATTACACCGTATAGGGATTTTATGGAATATGTGAAAAAATATGATATTCCTGTAATTTTATCAAGTGATTCACATTATTCTGAACATGTTGGGATGAAAATAAAGGAAGCGGGAGAATATGTGAAGGAATTTGGAATTACTGAAATGGTAACTTTTGATAAAAGAAAGAGGAAAATGGTTGAAATTGGGTAATTAATAGTATTAGATGACCTAAGTTTTTTATCTATACAATAGGTTAAGTTCCTTGTTAGCAAATAATAAAAATATAACTTTATTTAAGTTCAATAATAAAAAAATGGGGATTGTCTTAAAATACAAGATAATCCCTTTAACTTTATTATTTTTAATTTTTTCTTTTTTTAATGTCTTCCCAATCTAATGTTGTTGAAAATTCCTTCATAAATGCAATTAATATTCCTAAGAAAATTCCTAAAAATAATGAACCAGCGATAACCAGCTTTTTATTTAAAGAAGGTTTTGTTGTAGAATTTATAAATTTTACAACTGGAGTTGGATCATTTTTTAACAAACGGTAATATGCCAGTCTTGATACAAGAGTGTCTGTTAATGAATCTTTCGTAGTTCTAATATCAACATTTTTTGTCAAGAAACTGTATTGTTGCTCTAAAAGTTTTATTTGTGAATCCAAAAAGTTGTTTTTTCTTTCAAGAAGATAATTTTGTGCAAGTATTGGATATTCCTTTGCAAAATTTTCTCCTTCGGATTTGCTATTTGTAGAAAATTTTACTTTTACCATAGGATCATTTGTTTCAGATTGAGCAGTCAATTTTGTTGTCATTTCCTTTAGAAATTTGTCATCAGGTAAATTTACATTTTTTAAAGTCTTTGAATTTTTTTTCAAGTAATTGAAAAAATCAAATGAAGTTAGTGAAAATTGTGAATTCTCTCCAATTTCTGTAAGAACTTTATCATTTCCATAAAGTGTAATTTCCGATTTGAAAGATTTATTTACAAATACGAAAATCGTTGACAATATCACAACTATTATTGTTGTTAAAGCAATTAGGGCTTTATCTTTATAAAGAATTTTAATTATCATATTGGCATCAATTGCCTGTGGGTTTTTGTTGTCCATTTTCTTTCCTTTCCATTTAAGTTTTAATACTAAATTCCATTAAAAACAGAAATTATAATTTATTTGATTTCGTATTGCAAAAAGAATCTGTAATAAATTTACTATTCAAATGAAAAATAGTATAAATTAAAATTTTTATATATTAATTTTATCAAAAAAAGTGAAAAATGACAATGGAAAATTTAATAAAAATTATAAAATAAACGAAAAATATGATATAATGGGTTATTGATAAAAAATAAATATGAAATGCAAAGAAAGAAGGTTTTGAAAATGTACATAGATCCAATAATAAAAGGAATAGAAATATCAGATATAAGAAAAATTCACGAAAGATTGTCGGCTTATAAAAATGTTATAAATATGACAATTGGAGAGCCAGATACAGATGCACCGCAAAAGGTGAAAGAAGCAGTTGCGTATCATGCGTTAAATAGTCCTATAAAATATTCGCCAGTAGGTGGGATTCCAGAATTAAGAGAAAAAATTGCAAAATTCTATAATGAGACTTTTGGTGGGAATTATAAAAGAGATAATGTTTTAGTTACAGTTGGTTCAACTGAAGGATTGTCTTCTACGCTTAAAACGATTTTGGCAAAAGGGGATGAAGTTCTTATTCCAACACCAGCATATGTTGGGTATGAACCATTAATTACAGTTTCACAAGCAAAAACAATTTTTATGGATTTAGAAGAAAATAATTTTATTTTGACTGAAAAAATCTTGGAAAAATATGTTACAGAAAAAACTAAATTAATAATTTTGACTTATCCAAATAATCCTTCAGGTATAACGCTTCCAGAAGAAGAAATGATAAAAATTGTTGAATTTTTGAAGGATAAAGAAATTTATCTTTTAAGTGATGAAATCTATGCTCAAATTGCATTTGAAAAATTCACTTCGTTTGCAAAATATAGCGATATTTTGAAGGAGCAATTGATAGTTGTTAATGGTTTTTCAAAATCACATTCAATGACTGGATACAGATTAGGTTATACGATTGCCAGTGAAAATTTACAGTCACAAGTGAAAAAAATTAGCCAATATACAGTTACAAGTGCTTCGACATTGTCACAATATGGAGCAATTGCAGCATTGGATTACTGTTCAGACACGACTGAATTGTCAGAAATTTACAAAAAAAGAGTTTACTATTTTGTGGAAGAATTGGAAAAATTAGGATTTAAGTGTTTGAAGCCTAAAGGAGCATTTTATGTGTTTGCGACATATAAAACAATTGATAAGTTTAAAGATGTAGATTCTTTTGATTTTGTCTTGGATTTATTGGAAAAAACAGAATTGGCGATAGTTCCTGGGGTTACATTCCAAGTGGAAGGATATTTGAGATTTTCAATTGTGCATGACTTGCCTGTATTGGAAGAAGCGATTGCGAGATTGAAAAAATATATTGAATCTAAATAAAAATAGAAATTAATTTTTTAAATTTTGGAAAATTTGTTTGGTAATCTTGTATAAATGATGGGATTACCAAATTTATTTTTAATTAAAGTGAAAAAATTTTATGGGAAAATGGAGATGGAATGGAAAATAAAGAGAAAAAAATTTTAAGAAAAGGTGATAAAATACAGCTGAAAATAGCAGGACTTAATACGAAAGGTCGTGCGTACGGTTTTTATGGAGATGATGAAAATAGGATTTTTCCAAATATAAATGCAGCTGAAGGACAAATTGTTGAAGGAATTTTTGTGAAGAGAAGAAGAAAGTATGAATTGATTCGATGTGAAATTATTGATTTTGCAGGAAGAAAAAATGCGATTTATGACGAAATTGCAAGACAAAATGGTGGTTGTAATTATCAGTATTATTCATATGATGAGCAACTTGCGATGAAAAATTCTAACATTGAAAAAGAAGTGAAGAAAATTGCAAAATATGATTTTACTTTTGAAGAGCCAGTTAGAAGTGTTGAAGTGGAGAAATATCGAAATAAAATGGAATTTAGTTATGGAAATGCTGTGAAAGATGGGCCTATGATTTTGGGACTTCATAAACAAAACAGTTTTCATGATATTGTTGAAGTAGACGGATTAAAATTGATGGATGATAACTTCAATAAAATTTATATTTTTTGTAATGAATTTTCAAAAGCGACAGGACTGGATTTTTATCATAGATTGGATCATATTGGATTTTTTAGGAATTTGGTTATTAGAAAAGCGGATTTTACGAAACAAATTTTAGTAAATATGGTTACGACAACTCAAATTGAAGATGAGAAAAAATTGGAATTTCAAAAAGGTTTAGTTGAAGGATTGTTGGCTTTGGAGCTTGAAAATGGATTTGAAATAACAGGAATTTTACATACATTTAATGACAATTTTTCTGATTCGGTTGTTTCTGAAAGTGAGGAAATTCTTTTTGGAAAAAGAGATTTGGAAGAAGAAATTTTAGGATTAAAATTTAAAATTAGTCCGTACAGTTTTTTTCAAACAAATTCAAAAACAGTGGAAAAATTATACGGAAAAGTATTGGATTATTTAGATGAAATTGAAGGGGAAAACATTCATAATTCGGTTGTTTTCGATTTATTCAGTGGAACAGGTACGATTGGGCAAATTGTTTCAAAAAAGGCAAAACAGGTTTATGGGATTGAGCTTGTGGAAGAGGCTGTTGAAAAAGCAAATGAAAATACAAAATTGAATGGTATCGAAAACGCACATTTTATCGCAGGAGATGTTTTTGAAAAATTAGATGAGTTTGATAAAAATGGAATCAAGCCAGATATTATAATTTTGGATCCACCTCGTGCAGGTGTTGGTGAAAAGACGCTTAATAAATTACTGAAATATGATGTGAAGGATATAATTTATGTGTCTTGTAATCCAAAAACATTTAATATTGATTTGAAGGTTTTGCAGGGAAATGGGTATGAATTAGTGAAAATGGTTACGGTTGATATGTTTCCAGTTACGCCACATATGGAGGTTGTGTCGAGATTGAAAAAGTTAATTTAGTAAGAAATTGACTGGAAAAGGAATTATTGATATTGACATCTGATTTTAGGACAATAGTGAGTGAAAATGCAAAAACTGGGTTTATTAAAGAAATTTTGAATAATTTTGAATTTATTGAGTTTTAGAGAATAAAAAGATGACAATAAAGAATTTATAGTAAAACTGAACTCAAAGTTATGGCTATTTTACTCAAGCCCTAAATTTATATGATTTTTAGCAGTTTAATTTTAAATAGGGTTCACTATAATATTGGAAATATTAATGAATTTGATAAATATTAATTAAGAATGCCGAATTATGAGATTCGGCAATTTTTTCAAAATTATTTATAAAAAAATAAAAATATTCATTGACAACTGTTGATAAATGTAGTATATTATATATGAATATTTGTTCATATATTAGATTAAAATTAAAATTTATTGTAATAAATAAAAAGTTGGAGGTTGCCATGAAAAGTAATGAATGTATGTTGTCTATCGAAGGGCTGGATTGTCCTAATTGTGCAGCTAAAGTTGAGCGGAAGATAAATACTTTGGAGGGGATTAAAGAGGCTACCGTTGATTTTCTTGGGAAGAAAATAGTTGTTCTTGCTGATGAAATTTCTGAAAATGAGCTTGTTGAGCTTATTCAGACAGAAGTGGATAAAATTGAGGATGGGGTGAAAGTTTTTGTTCCAAAAGTTCAGGCAGGAGAGAGTTCTTCTGAAGAGGAAGATACAGGTAAAATTAAGAAAAAATTGCTAATTGGCGGAATTTTATTTGTATTGGGAATTTTTGTTCCAAAAACTTTATTTATTCCAAAACTTGCGGTATTTTTGGTAAGTTATCTTGTAATTGGTGGCGATGTTCTGCTTTCTGCATTTAAAAATATATTAAATGGGCAAGTTTTTGATGAGAACTTTTTGATGGCGATTGCGACTATTGGGGCATTTGCTATTGGAGAGTATCCTGAAGGTGTGGCTGTTATGTTATTTTACCAGCTTGGCGAGCTGCTTCAAGGGATTGCGGTTAATAATTCCAGAAAGTCCATTGTTTCGCTTATGGACATACGACCTGATTATGCCAATATTAAAGTTGGAGAAGGAATAAAAAAAGTTTCGCCTGAAGAAATAAAAGTTGGAGAAATTATTGTGGTAAAACCGGGGGAAAAAGTTCCTTTGGATGGGAAAATAGTGAAAGGCGCTTCGACTTTTGATACTTCGGCTTTAACTGGGGAATCATTGCCAAGGGAAGCGAAGGCTGGAGATGATGTTTTAAGTGGATTTATAAATAAAAATGGGCTTATAGAAATTCAAGTTGCAAAAGTGTTTTCTGAATCTACTGTTTCAAAAATACTTTATTTAATGGAAAATGCTGGAAGCAAAAAATCAAAGACAGAAAATTTTATAACAAAATTTGCAAGATATTATACTCCAGTAGTCGTTATTACAGCATTAATTGTGGCAATATTTCCTCCACTATTAATTCAAGGTGCAACTTTCTCAGATTGGATTTACCGTGCTTTGATATTTCTTGTAGTATCTTGTCCGTGTGCTTTGGTTATTTCTATCCCTTTAGGATTTTTTGGCGGAATTGGCGGAGCTTCAAGACATGGGATTTTGATAAAAGGGACAAATTATCTGGAAGTTTTGAACAATTTGGAAAGCGTTGTTATGGATAAGACTGGAACTTTGACAAAGGGAATTTTTAAAGTTACAGAGGTAAATGCTGAAAATAATATAAAAATTAATGATTTTCAAAATAATAAAACTGAATTGACAAAACCTTTATTATTAAAGTATGCCGCACATATTGAAAAATTTTCCAATCATCCTATTGCGCAGTCAATCGTGGCAGAATATGAAAATTCTGTATCTAAAGTTGATGAAAATGTTGTAAAGGATTTTGAGGAAATTTCAGGATTTGGAATAAAAGTTAATATAAATAATCATCAGTTTTTGGCTGGAAATTCTAAATTAATGAATTTGGAAAATATTACTTTTGATAAAAAAGAAAATTTAGGAACTGCAATTTATTTAGCGGCTGATGGAAAATATATTGGAAATATATTGATTTCAGATGAAGTGAAGGAAGATTCGGCAAGAGCGATTAAAGGCATGAAGGAAAATGGAGTAAAGGAAATCGTGATGCTTACTGGCGATAATGAAGCCATTGGTAAGAATATAGCTGAGAAACTTGGAATTGATAAGGTATTTACTGAATTGCTTCCAAATGAGAAAGTTGAAAAACTTGAGGAAATTTATAAAACTAAAAGCGAAAAAGGGAAAATTGCTTTTGTAGGTGATGGAATAAATGATGCTCCTGTGCTTGCCAGAGCTGATCTTGGGATTGCAATGGGAGGAGCTGGAAGTGATGCGGCTATTGAGGCTGCTGATGTTGTAATAATGAATGATGAGCCATCTAAAATAGTGACAGCCATTAAGATTGCCAAGAAGACAAAGGAAATTGTATGGCAAAATATTACTGTTGCATTTGCTATAAAAATAGTTGTTATGGCTTTAGGGCTTTTTGGTGATGCAACAATGTGGGAAGCTGTATTTGCTGATGTTGGAGTTGCATTGCTTGCTGTTTTAAATGCTACGAGAGTTTTAAGATACAATCCAGAATCTTCAAATAAATAATATAAACAAAAAAGTTAGAAGAATATATTCTTTTATGAATTGACTTCTAATTTTTTTATTAACATCAAAGTTTTTAAAATTTTTATTTTATTTTACAAAAGAAAAATTTATAAGAGAAAAAATTTGCAAATACTTATAAAATTTGTTATCATAAATTTAAGAAAGTTAAATATTGAAATTCAAGGGAGAGATAGTGGTGGAAAATATTATTTCTATGAATGATATGAAAAAAAAAGAAATTCTTGATATTTTAGAATTGGCACGAAAAATTGAAAATTGTTCGGAAGAGGAGAAATTGAAATTTTTGCATGGCAAAATTATTTCAACTCTATTTTTTGAGCCAAGTACACGTACTAAAATGTCTTTTGAATCGGCTGCAATGCGGCTGGGTGCTAAAGTTTTATCATTACCGCCTGTGGAACAGTCATCTGTGAAAAAAGGGGAGTCTTTTACAGATACAATTAAAATGGTTGAGGCATACTCAGATGTGATTGTTGTAAGACACCCGTTTGACGGAGCTGCACGGCTTGCAGTAGAAACTTCAGAAAAGCCTGTAATTAATGCAGGGGATGGCTCTAATCAGCATCCTAGCCAAACTTTGCTTGATTTATATACAATTTTGGAGGAGAAAGGTACGCTTGAGAATTTGAAAATTGCATTTGTTGGGGATTTGAAATATGGAAGGACAGTTCATTCACTGACAAGGGCACTTATGCATTTTAATCCGACAATTTATTTTGTAGCACCGCAAATTTTACAAATGCCTGATTATTTACTGGAAGACTTGAAGGGAAAAAATATAAAATTTGAAATTCTGGAGGATTTTAGAGATTGCCTTGATAAAATTGATGTATTTTATATGACTCGGATTCAGAAGGAGAGATTTCCAGATGTGGAAGACTATGAGAAAGTTAAGGGAATTTATGTTATAAATCGTGAAAATATCGTAGGGAAATGTAAAGATGATATGATAATTTTACATCCTTTGCCAAGAGTAGACGAGATTGATAAAAATTTAGACAATACAAAATATGCTTTGTACTTTAAGCAGGCTAAAAATGGGATTCCTGTAAGACAGGCGATGATGATGGCTGTTTTAGGAAAGGATAAGGAGTTTTTTCTGTAAATTTATTATTTTTAGAATAAAAAATTTATTTTAAGAAAGGAAGAGATTATGTCTGAAGGAAGAGAATTACTGATACGGGCAATAAGAAATGGAATTGTAATAGATCACATCCCATCAGAAAAAGTTTTTGCAATTGTGGAAATCTTAAAATTAAAGGAATACAGCGAAAGAATAACAGTTGCAGCTAATATGCCAAGCAGTTCGCTTGGAAGAAAAGGGATTATTAAAATCGAGGAAAAAATATTGGAAGAAAAGGAATTAAATAATATTGCACTGCTAGCTCCAAATGTGACAATAAACATTATAGAAGATTATAAAGTTATTGAAAAAACAAAATTAGACAGGCTAGATAAAGTTATCGGACTTATGAAATGTGACAATCCAAAATGTATTTCAAATCACGAAAATATTGAAACAAAATTTGTTCGTATAAAAGAAAATCCTGAAAGTTCAGATGAAAGTATTCAGGATAAAAAGACAAGATACAAATGCTTTTATTGCGAAAAAGTAATTTTGGAAGATGAAATACAAATTCAGTAATAGGTTTGCTTGAAGAAAGGAAAATTTGATGCCTAAAGTTATTATAGAATCAAAAATATCTTACAATGGTGGAAAAGATAATTTTAAATTAAAAATAAACAATGAAAAAATTGAA
Source organism: Leptotrichia sp. oral taxon 417 (assembly GCF_013394865.1). Taxonomy (NCBI): domain Bacteria; kingdom Fusobacteriati; phylum Fusobacteriota; class Fusobacteriia; order Fusobacteriales; family Leptotrichiaceae; genus Leptotrichia; species Leptotrichia sp. oral taxon 417. The sequence goes on from NZ_JABXYV010000001.1 coordinate 836,636, forward strand.
GAAATAAAATCTGAAGGGAAAACAGAAATTGATGTAGATTATGGAGAACAAACACTCCAAATATCCAATAATTTTTTAATGAAATCTCCTAAAAAATTTATAAATGTAGAATCGGAAAATCAGGAGTATAAAATAACGCTTAATTTTAAAGCATGGGGAATTGTGCTTGTTTTACAGATTATAATGGCAATATTAATTATAAGTCGGCATCAAGTGGCAATTTTTATTGCAATACTGATATTTATTTTAGAAATTTTAATTTTGATCTTTATTAATAGTGCAAGAACACTTGTGACTTTAGTCGTGAGATGAATTGCACGAAAATTTTAGTAAGCATATAGGGAAACTTGTATGTAGACACGGAGCAAAACCGTGCAACAAAGAAACTGAATTGCTGGGAACTCTTAAAGCTAGTATAACCACAACATAATACCTAAGTGAATGGTATAAGTGTGAAGGTAGCGAAAGCAGAAAAAATATACTAGATGGTGCAAGGTTAAATCCTAAACATTATGATAATAGACAATCAGCAGCTAATCCTGAAAAGGAAAGCTCAACGACTATCCCTCGTGAGGGGAGTACAATACAAGCGATTGGTATTGGAAGTGGTTTCGCCTAAGTCATAGGATATGGATAAGATATAGTCTGTGCTTGTTAGAGATAACAAGAAGTTCATAAGAGAACTGCATAAATGGTAGCGTATTTATGTGAACAATGCTTCCCACTGTTGTGGGGTTTTAAAAACTTTAAAAATATTTAAAAATAAATAAAAAATATTACTTTTTTGACAGATAAAATATAGAATACATGGTATAATATCTCTGATGAAAAGGAGGTGATTATATATGTATTTAACATTAAAACAACAAGTAAAACATCTTAGTAAGAAAGAGTTTAGGAATTTAAAATATTTGTGCCATATAGCTAAGAATTTAAAGAATCAAGCTATATATAATGTTAGACAATACTATTTTGAAAATAAAAAGTATTTAAGTTATAATGAAAACTATAAAATGCTTAAAAATAGTGAGAACTATAAGAAGTTAAATTCTAACATGGCTCAGCAAATTCTAAAAGAAGTAGACGGAAGTTTTAAATCATTTTTTGGACTTTTAAAACTTGCTAAAAATGGTCAATATGATAATAAAAAAATAAAATTACCTAATTATCTTGCTAAAGATGGTTTTACAACTCTTGTTATAGGTTTTGTTAGATTAAAAGATGATATTCTGATAGTTCCTTATTCAAATTTGTTTAAGAAAACTCATCAGGAAGTTAAAATTAAGCTGCCACCAGTATTGAAAGGCAAGAAGATAAAAGAGATTAGAATAATACCTAAACAACATTCTAGGTACTTTGAAATTCAATACATTTATGAAGTAGAAGAAATTCAAAGGGAATTAAATAAAGAAAATGCACTAGGAATTGATTTAGGTATAGATAATCTTTGCACTTGTGTTACAAATGCTGGAGCATCATTCATAATAGATGGTAGAAAATTAAAATCAATAAATCAATACTATAATAAGATAAATGCAAAATTACAAAGTATAAAAGATAAGCAAAAGATTGAGCGCACAACATTAAGACAAAAGAGAATAGCCAGAAAGAGAAATAATCGTATAAATGATTACCTTTCAAAAGCAGCAAGAATAATTGTAAATTATTGTCTTAATAATGATATAGGAAAAATAGTTCTAGGATATAATGAAGATTTTCAAAGGAATTCAAATATTGGAAGTATAAATAATCAAAACTTTGTAAATATTCCATATGGAAAATTAAGAGGTAAATTAATATATCTATGTAAACTATATGGAATAGAATTTAAACTGCAAGAAGAGAGTTATACATCAAAAGCAAGTTTCTTTGATGGAGATATAATTCCAATATATGATAAAGAAAATTCGCAAGAATATATATTCAGTGGAAAAAGAATAAAAAGAGGACTATATCAAACAAGTAAAGGCTATCAATTAAACGCAGATTGTAATGGAGCATTAAATATATTAAGAAAAAGTAAAGTTGTGGACTTAAGCGTCCTATACAATAGAGGTGAGCTGAACACACCTAAAAGAATAAGGGTAGTGTAAAGCTATCAAACTTCTTAGAAAATTTTTAAATATTTTTAAAGATTTTAGAACCCTGCGACGTTAGTCGTGGGAGGTTCAGGGGAATGATTGAAATAAAAGAAGTTAAAAGAAAGGAAGATTAGATAATGGCTGGAATTGATAAAAGAGCAAAGGAAAGGATATTTGTCGCATTGGATTATGACAATATGGAAGATGCAGAAAAACTGGTGGAAGAGTTAGGAGACAATATTTCGATGTATAAAGTTGGGCTGGAAAGCTATCTTAATACAGATGGAAAATTAGTTGATTATTTGCATGAAAAAGGGAAGAAAGTATTTCTGGACTTGAAGTTTCACGACATTACAAATACTGTGAAAATGGCTTGTGCAAATGCTATTAAAAAGAATGTATTTATGTTTAATATTCACTGTTCAAATGGAAGCAAAACTATGAAGGAGGTTTCTGAATTAGTGAAGGAAAGTAATTCGGAAAGTCTTTTAATTGGAGTAACAGTTCTGACAAACTTGGGAGAAAATGACATTTTTGAAATGTTCAGAAGTGAACTTAAATTAGAAGAAATTGTTTTAAATCTTGCTACGCTTGCCAGAAATAGCGGGATGCACGGAATTGTATGTTCGCCGCAGGAGGCAAAGGATGTGAAGAAAAAATTAGGAAAGGATTTTGTGACAGTTTGTCCTGGAGTACGTCCTAAATTTACACTAAATGCTGATGGAAAAAGTAATGATGATCAGACAAGAATTATGACACCATCAGATGCAATAAAGCAGGGAGTTGATTTTCTTGTGGTCGGGCGTCCAATAACTAAGGCTGAAGATCCTGTTAAAAGTGCTAGGCTGATTTTGGAGGAAATTTCAGAAGCGCTATAGGATTGGATACTGAATTTTGAAAATAAAAAGTAAAAGACAGCAGGTTTGCCCGATAAATAAAGAATTTTATTATAGAAATTTATTGAAAAATAATCTTGATAGTATGCAGACAAAAAAGAAATATAAATTATTGAATAGAATTAATGCAAATCAAAGATAAATGTATTAAAATAAAAACTGTAACAATAGTTTTGTAAATTTACTTGTTACGTTATTAGTTAATCTTGTTTAAAAAATAAAAAAAAACAAAATTTTAGGCAAGAAATATTATAAATAAAAAAAGGAGATTGTAGTAATGAAAAAAGGTTTATTATTAGTATTGGGAATTTTGGGAGCATATCAGTTAGGATACAGTGAGAATATGGAAACAAAAGTTGAAAAGATTCAAAATGTGGAAGTTAAGCAAAATCAAGTTCAAACTCAGACTCATGTTCAAACTGAAGTAAATCCAGATAAGGCGAAAGAAGTAAAAGAGTTAGATGAGGAAGCAGAAGAAAATAATAAAGCAGGATCTGCTCAGGAAGTACAGCCTAAGAAAAAGGGAAAAAAAGAGAAAGAACCAAAGAAAGCCCCAAAAGAGCCGAAAGTAAAAAATTTGACACCAGCACAGGAAAGAAGGCTGGATGCCAGAACAAGAAAAAATAAAGAGAAAAAAATGACATTGGATGAAAAACTGGACTTTCAAATTTTGAAAATGGAAAGAGTATTAAAAAATTTAGAAAAGTATTAATTAATGGATTTGTTTGACAACGATGCAGATAAAAAATATTGCTAAATAGAATAACAATTATTAACTTTTTGAATATGTCTAATAAATTAAGGAGTGAAAATGGAAAAGAATAAAATTATTATTCTAAAAAATGGAATTGATGTTTTTGGAAATAAAATTGAAATTTTGGTAAATGGAGAAATTATTGAAAAGGTTTCTGAAAATATTGATGAAAGTAAATTTGAAAATAATGAAAATGTGAGAATTATTGATGTTGAAGGGAAACTGGTAATGCCAGGAGTTATTGATGTGCATACACATATGAGGGAGCCTGGAGTTACGTATAAGGAGGATTTTGCGACAGGTTCACGTGCATGTGTTAAAGCTGGGGTTACGACTTTTTATGATATGCCGAATACGGTTCCTACGACTACAACGGAAGAAAATTTACTGGAAAAGAAAAAATTGGCAAGTGAAAAATCAATTGTAAATTTTGGGATTCATTTTGGCGGAAGTAAAAATGATAATGTTGAGGAAATAAAAAAAGTTTTGAAAAATGAGGAAGTTAATACAGTAAAAATTTTTATGAATGTGTCAACTGGAGAAATGCTTATTGAAGATGATGAAATTTTGGCAAAAGTGTTTGAAAATTCTAAATTGGTGCTAGTTCATGCTGAAAACGAAATGATTGATAAAGCAATAGAATTAAATAAAAATTATGGAAGCGGGCTTTATGTATGTCACATTCCATCAGCAGAAGAAATGAAAAAAGTTATAAATGCGAAGAAAAATAGCGATGTGAATACAAAAGAGCATCCAGTTTATGCTGAAGTTACACCGCATCATTTATTTTTAAATACTGAAATTCGTGAAAGTACAGAAAGAAATAAAATGCTTTTGAGAATGAAGCCTGAATTGAGGGAAAAATCTGACAATGAGTTTTTGTGGGAAGCGATAAATCGTGGGGAAGTCGATACAATTGGAACAGATCATGCGCCACATTTGATAAGTGAAAAGCTGGAAAAAATTACATTTGGAATGCCAGGGGTGGAAACTTCACTTGCACTTATGATAAATGCCTATAATGAAGGTAAAATATCGCTGGAAATGATTCAGAAACTGATGTGTGAAAATCCTGCAAAAATAATGAAAATTGAAAAAAGAGGAAAACTGCAGGAAGGATATTTTGCAGATGTGATTGTTGTTGATACAAAAAAGGAATGGATTGTTGGAATAGACGATACAATTGAGTCAAAATGTGGATGGACACCTTATGAAAATTGGAGATTAAAAGGAAAAAACATAATGACAATTGTAAATGGCGAAGTTGTTTATGAAAATGGCAAAATTAATGAAAATGTGAAAAGCGGAAAAGAAGTTAAATTTTATGACTAATATTTTAATAAATAAAAAAAATCAAAACTTGAAAGGAATAAAGAAATGGCTAATTTAACATTGGAAGAAAAAGTGGCAAAGGCATTATTTGATGTGAAGGCGGTAAAAATTAACGTGGGAGACCCATTTACATTTGCATCTGGAATTAAAAGCCCTATTTACTGTGATAACCGTTATGTTTTAGGTTTTTCAGATGAAAGGGATACGATTGTAGAATCGTTTGTTGAAAGAATTGACAAGGATGTTGATGTAATTGTGGGAGTGGCAACAGCGGGAATTCCTTGGGCTTCATTTATTGCTGACAGAATGAAAAAGCCGCTTGCTTATGTGAGAAATAAACCAAAAGACCACGGTGCAGGGAAACAGATTGAAGGAGCGGAAGTTAAAGGGAAAAAAGTCGTTGTGATTGAAGATTTGATTACAACTGGTAAAAGCAGCCTTATTGCAGTTGATGTGCTTCAAAAGGAAGAAGTGAAGGAATTGGAAGTAAAATCAATCTTTTCTTATGGATTTGACAGTGCAAAGGAAAATTATGCAAAATATAACTGCAAATTCAGCTCACTTTCAAATTTTGATGTTTTAATAAAATTATTGGCACAAACTGATTATTTGACACAGGCTGAAGCTAAAATTGCTCTGGAATGGAGTAAAGCTCCTGAAAAATGGGGAAGATAACGTTTGAATTATAAATTACGGTTTTATGCTAAACTCTATTTTTAAGAAATAGAAAACATATTTGATTTATTTTCTGACAAGAGTTAAGACACATCGTTAAACAGGATTTATAGAAAATCTATTATTCTGAATGGGAAATATTATTAACAAGGGATTAAATATCCCTTGTTTTATTTTCTAAAATTTTAGAAAAAAGATAAAAAGTTATGGAAAAACAAAAAAATTTTGGATAATAATTGACTTTTTTTGTAAAATAATCTATAATTTGATAGAACTTTTGTGAGTGAACCATAATTTTGAAATACTTGAATATTATAATAATTTATAAAGTTCAGTAAAGGAGTAAAAATTGAAAAAGATACAGTTTATAATAATTCCTACAATATTATCCTTTGGGTTAATAATATCTTCTGCATTGATTTCAAATGCGATGAATAAGGCAAATAAGGATGAAAACAGAATTACGGTAAAGGGAGTGGCTGAACGTAGAATAAAGGCGGATAAGGCACTTATAACTATTGTAATTTCTGATAAAAGTGAAAATATTGATGAGTTGAAGAACAATATATCAGAAAACGAAAAATTGGCTACGGATTTGATTAAAAGCCTGAAAATTAGTGAAGAGGAATACAGTGTTGGAAATTTACGGATTCAGCCAAATTATATTGAAAATTCATCAAATGTAAAACAGCAGGCATCTGTAAATTCTACAGAAAGTGTACCTAATGCTAAAATTTCAGATTATGACGGAGTTGAAACTATTTCAATTGTTACAAAAAATATTGACAAGGCTGAAGAATTTTTTGAAAAATTGTCAGAATTAAAACTTCAAAGCAATAATATCCAAATAGATAAGCCAGAATATTTTATAACAAATATTGAAAAATATAAAAAAGATATGGTTGTGGATGCTTCAAGAAATGCTGAAGTAAGAGCAGTTGAAATGCTAAAAGTAAACAACAATGAAATTGGCGGATTGAAAAATATAAGCCAAGGGCAGTTTGAAGTATTGGAAGATACGGAAGATGTGAAAAAAATAAATGAAAATGAATCTAATCAGATTTATAAAAAAATGCGAGTAGTAGTAACAGCAACGTATTTGATAAAATATTAAATTTTAAAATAATTTCTTAATTTAAGAAAGCGAACAAATTAAAAAAAATTATAAATAAAAAGTAAAATTTAGGAGGAAAAAATTAATGAAACCAGCAGCAGAATTAAGACAAGGAAGCACATATAGAAAGGATAACATCCCATATTTAATACTAAAAGCTGAAAGACACCAATCAACGTCAGGAAAAAGACAAAGAGCGGCAGAAGTAAAATTTAAAACAAAAGAATTAATTTCAGGAAAAATTCAAGAAATTACAGTTTTAGCTACTGAACTTATGGATGATATTATTCTTGACAGAAATCAAATGCAATTTTTATATGAAATTGATGGAGAATATAACTTTATGGATCAGGAAACTTTTGAGCAAATTGCTTTAAGAGCGGAAGATTTAGGAGATGCAGTAAATTTCTTGGAAGAAGAAATGATTATTCAAGTATTGATGTATGAAGGAACTCCAGTTGGAGTAGAACTTCCAAACACAGTAATCAGAGAAGTAACTTATACTGAACCAGGATTAAAAGGAGATACAATCGGAAGAGCAACAAAACCTGCAACAATTACAAATGGGTATAGTTTGCAAGTGCCTTTATTTGTAGTAATCGGAGACAAAATCAAAATTGACACAAGAACTGGTGAATACATCGAAAGAGCAAATTAATAATAAAAATTTAAAATTGTAAATAATAAATTATAGCTATCGAAGGAACGGTAGCTTTTTTTGAAGAAACGATATAAAATTAAATATAGATTAAATAAAATTTAATAAAATGAATATTCTGAAGCAAGGGGATTTTGATTTTTTATTAAATAAAAAGATTAAGTTGTCAGACAGATCTGTTAATTGAATAAAAATAAAAAAATCAAGGGGTTGATTGAGATGAAAAATAAAATAATTAGAGGATTATTTTTTGTATTTTTGTTTTTTGGAGTATTTTCTTGTTTTGAAAAAGGTAAGATAAATGAGGAAACTGGGATAAATCGAGATGAAAGTACAATTTTAGTTGCGTCATTTAATGCGCTTAGGCTGGGGGAAAAGCAAAAGGATTACAGGGCATTTGCACAGATTTTGGCAAAGTTTGACTTGATTGGGCTGGAAGAGGTTATGAATGAAAAGGGGGTTAAGAAAACTCAGGCGTATTTGGAAAAATTGACTAAGGAAAAATGGGATTATATTATTTCGGAAAATTCTGTAGGAAGTGAGAATTATCGGGAATATTTTGCATTTATTTATAGAAAAAGCAAATTTTCGGAGGCACGAGGGCTTGGATTTTATAAGGAAAAGGATGAAAATGAGTTTATGAGGGAGCCTTACGGAGCTTATTTTAAGACTGGGAACTTTGATTTTGTATATATTATAGCACATTCGGTTTTTGGGGATAAGGAGAAGCAGAGGCTTCTGGAAGCGGCAAGTTATGTTAATGTTTATGAATATTTTTCCAAATTAACAGGTGAGGATGATATAATTATTGCCGGGGATTTTAATACATCGGCAGATAATATGGCTTTTAAAAATATGAACGATAAATACGGTGTTTCCTATATTTTGAATCCTGAAGAGAATTTAACAACGCTTTCAGACAGTAAATTGGTAAGTTCTTATGACAACTTTTTTATAAATTTGAAAAAAACAAGAGAATTTACTGGAAATTTTGGTGTATATAACTTTATAAAAAATAATAACTATGCTATAATAAAGAAATATGTGTCAGATCATCTTCTAATTTTTTCAGAATATTCAACATTGGAAGATTTAGATTAATAAAAGATAGGGAAATTGAAGAAAGGAAATGAATGAAAGAAAGAAAAATAAATAAAAAATCAGTTTATAGAAAAGTAATTAATATTGGACTGCCTGTGGCAATTGAAAATATGATTTATGCGCTTATGAACTTTGTAGATATGTTTATGGTGGGGAACGAAAATGTAATACTTGGGCTGGGAACTGTGGCAGTTGCTGGGCTGGGATTTGCCAATCAGATGTTTATGATTTTTATGACATCGCTTTTTGGGATGAATAGTGGCGGTGGAATTTTGGCGGCACAATATTTTGGAAATAAGGATTACAAAAATTTAAAAAGATGTCTTGGAATAACAATTAGTGTCGGTTTTTTATTTTCATTGCTATTCTTGTTTGCTGGGTTGTTTATTCCAGAAACTGTAATTTCTGTATTTACAAATGACAGCAAAGTTATAAGAATTGGAGCAGATTATTTAAGAATCGTGGCTTGGGTCTATCCGCTTGTAGGAGTGGGATTTGCATTTAATATGCAGCTTCGTGCAATTGGAAAAACAAAATATTCATTTTATTCAAGCGTTATTGGCCTTGTAATTAATGTAGCCATAAATTATGTATTAATTTTTGGGCATTTTGGCTTTCCAGCGTTGGGAGTACGTGGAGCTGCGATTGCAACAGTTATTGCAAGAATTATAAGCACTTTTTACATTATTTATATAATTTACAAATTAAAATTGCCAATCGCAGGGAAAATAAATGAATTATTTGATTTGTCATTGGAATTTTTTGTAAAAGTTATGAAAATCTCGCTTCCTGTATTTATTCACGAAATACTTTGGATATTAGGTTCAAGTGTATATGTCATGATCTTTGGAAGAATGGGAACAGATTTTGCAGCTGCGGTTCAAGTTGTAAAATCAATTAGCAGCCTTGTATTAACGTTGTTATTTGGACTTTCGAGTGCAACTTCGGCTATAATTGGAAATGAAATTGGAGCAGGAAGAGAAGACAATGCTTATGAATATTCGATAATATTATTAAAGGTGGCAGTTCTTGCAGGTGTTGTCATTGGAGCGGTTGTACTTATTTTCAGTCCATTTGTACTGATTCACGTAAATGCCAAAAGTTATCCATTGGCAAAGGAAATTGTAAAGGCGGAAGTTTTTGTAATTTTTATAAAGGCAATCAGCTTGCAGCTGCTAGTTGGAATTTTGCGTTCAGGAGGAGATACAGTCTGGACAATGTTTACTGATTTGATACCGCTTTGGTTTATTGCGATTCCAATAACATATTTTTCTGGACTTTATTCAGGATTGCCAGTTGCGGTTGTGTATCTGCTTTCATGCAGTGATGAAGTTATAAAGATATTTCCTTGCGTGATGAGGTTAAGAAGCAGGAAGTGGATAAATAATCTGGTAAGTTAAAAAATAGGGGAAATTTAAGATAATAAAGGAGAAATAGTACAATGGATCTAGCAGGAAGAAAAAAGTATTTATTAATTGGTATTTTGGCAGTTTTTACAATGTCATGTTCCACAATAAAAACTCCTCCGCTTGGAGTGGATTATGAAAGTCCGTTGCGGGATAGTGATAATGTTGAGTTTCATTATGACTTGACTTATCTGGATAAGGATGGGAATATTCGATATGACAGGAAAATCTGGGATGCGACTTATAAGGTTGTGGATGAGGCGAAGGATTACCTGATTGTGGAGATGTTTTTGTTTAATGATATTTACAATAAGGACAAGGAGCATTATCCAGAATTTGCTAAAGAATATACAAGACGGCTTATTAAGAAGAAAATGGAAAATCCTAATTTAAAGGTGTATGTGCTTTCAGATGAAAATAATGATCTGTATGGAGCATTTGAACATCCGTTTATTACAGAGATGAAAAATGCTGGAATTGATGTTATAACAGTGGATATTTTTAAGTTAAAGGATACATTTCCTTGGTATTCGCCAGTTTGGAGAACGTTGATAGAGCCTCACGGGAATCCGCAAGGAAAAGGATGGATTGGGAATTTTTATGGACCAATGTGGCCTAAGTTGACAGTGAGAAATTTGTTGAGGGCATTGAATGTAAAGGCGGATCACAGAAAAATATTTTTGAATGAGGAAAATGTTGTAATTTCGAGTGCAAATATTCATGATCCTAGTTATTTTCACGAGAATGTGGCAATATCGGCTAATGGGGAAATTACGAAGGATGTTCTGGATGGATTACAGCATGTAGCTGAATTTTCAGGCGGGAAGATTGATGTTAATGAGAAGCAGGAAAATAAAGTAAATAATAGTCAAATTGGGAATTTGATTAGGAATGAAAATAGTGGAGCAAATAATCTTGCAGCAAATAATTTTTTAGAAGATGAAAATGAAAGAAAAGTTAGGGAAATTGAGAAAAAAAGGGAAGATTTTGTGGAAGAGGAAACAAGAAGATTTGCACAAACTGGGGAACTTCCTGAAAAAAGTCAGGAATATGATCATCAAGGCAATGTGAAAGATGGAGATGTACTTACAAGATTTGATGATGAAAATAATAAATATCAATTGCAATTTGTAACGGAAGCTAAGATCGGGGAACATTTGGATAAGGATATTGACAGCGCCAAAGCTGGAGATGAGATACTTATGGGAATGTACTTTCTGGCTGATAAGGGGATTGTTGACAGATTAATAAAGGCTGCAAATCGTGGAGTAAAAATTAGAATTATTTTTGACAGGAGCAGGGATGCTTTTGGGATGAGCACTAATGGACTTCCAAATAAGCCAGTTTCTAAAAAGTTAAAGAAAAAGACTAAAAATAAAATAGAGATAAAATGGTACTTTACTAATAATGAGCAATATCATACAAAGATAACACTAATAAAAAAAACAGATGGAAATGTTATAATACAAACTGGTTCAGCTAATTTAATCAAAAAAAATATACGTGGATATATAATGGATGCTAATTTTAGAATTTTAACAAATAAAGATTCTAAATTGACAAGGGATATTTACACATATTTTGATAGATTATGGGAAAATAAGGATGGGCTGTTTACCGTTAATTTTGATGATGAGCCGACTACAAAGGCGAGTACGGATTTTATGTATAAAATATTAGATGCAACACAATTAGGTTCATTTTAAATTGGGAAGTTTAATTTATAAATTAATTAAAAATAAAAGAATGAGAGAGGGAGAGTAATAATGAAAAGAAAAATAATGCTTGTAGTTGTAATTTTAGCAATCGGGATGATGTCGGTATCTTGTTTTAAAAAGAAAAAGGACAATAAGAAAAATACCCAGACACAGCAGCAACAGCAAACAAAAGATATTAATACAGATATTTTCAATCTTGGAGGACAGGCACAAGGAAATCCTGATATAAAGAACTTGACTCCTGAAGAACAGCAAAAATTGATTGACAATCAAATTGATCCTGCAAAGGTGTCTGAAGCATTGACAAAGGCGCAAAATGGAGATAAGGAATCAATCATGTCACTCGCTCAGCTTTATTACAATATGAAAAATATGGATAAAGTGAAACAAATTCTGCAATATGGTGTTGATAGAAATTATCCAGAAGCAATATATAATTTAGCAGTAATTTTGAAACAGGAAGGTAATACAGCTGAAGCTAATAAATTAATTGCAAAACTTCCAAGAGGCGCAGTAACAAGAACTGGAGGAGCTGGAGTGGCTGGAGGTCAAAGAGTGCGTCAAATAAGAATGCGTCCAGGTGCTGAAGCATACAACAGAGGAGTGGATTTAATAAAGGCTAAAAGATACAAGGAAGCTAAGGCTGAATTTGAAAAGGCATATAATGCAGGAATAAAAGAGGCTGATGTCCGTGTGGCACTTTTAAATAAAGAATTAAAAAATGATTCTGAAGCTGTAAAATGGTTTAAAAAAGCCGCAAATCGTGGTGTAAAGGAAGCTAATTATGAGATTGGGGCTATTTTATATGATGGTGGAAAACAGTCAGAATCACGTCCGTATCTTTTGAAGGCTTACAATTCTGGAAATAAGGCTTTGGCAATGCCGATTGCAATGTCATACCATCAGCAAAATAATATGTCAGAAGCTTTAAAATGGTATAAAATTGCAGCTAAGAACGGTGATAAGAATGCCGCAGCTACAGTAGAAAGAATTGAAAAAGGTGGAGTTATTAACGAGAAAAAATCAAATGACAAAAGAGTAAAAACATTCCTAGGAGACAATAATTCTTCTCAAAGCCTGACTGAAAGTACGCTTAATGATGTAAAGAGCAAAAATAAAGCTGAAGAATCTATAAAAACTGAAGCTAAGCCAGAAGATAAGCAACCAAAATCACAAGTGGCAAAACCTTCTGAAAAATCTGAAGATGTAAATATAGATGAAATTATGAAGAAAAAAGCTGCTGAATATAATAAATAAATTTAATAGAAGATAGCAGGAAGTCGTAGGCTTTCTATAAGTGAGAATAGTTCACTTAGATGAAATTTAATAAAAAATATTTTTTTAAATATTGACATTTTAGTAAAAATATTATATACTAACTTCATAGCAAAATTATTTGAAAATCAAACTTAAAATTTCATAGAACAATTTAATCTAAACTTATCAAGAGAGATACTAGGGAACGGCCCGTTTTGAGTATCCAGCAACCTGTAAAAACAAGGTGCTAAATCCGGCATAAAAATGCAAAGATAAGGATAAGAATTTTAATTCTCTTCCTTAGTGGAAGAGTTTTTTTTTAGATAATATACTCGAACTTGTTTAAAATAGGACTGCTAAAAATTATATAAATCTAGGGTTTGAGTAAAATAGTCATAGCTTTTGAGTTCAGTTTTAAGGTAATTTTACTATAATAATAAATTGAAAGTTTTATAAAATTAATAAGAATAAAAAAGGAAAATTAGGAGGAAATAAAATGGCTAAAAAAATTTATTTTACATCAGAATTTGTATCACCTGGACATCCAGACAAAATTTGTGATCAAATTTCAGATTCGATATTAGATGCTTGTCTTGCAGATGATGAAACTTCAAGAGTAGCATGTGAAACATTTGCAACTACTGGACTTGTGGTTGTTGGGGGAGAAATTACAACTAAAACTTATGTAGATGTACAAAAAATTGTGAGGGATAAAATTTATGAAATCGGATATAGACCAGGAATGGGATTCGATTCAGATTGTGGCGTTATGAATGTTATCCATTCTCAATCGCCTGATATTTCTATGGGAGTTGATACAGGTGGTGCTGGAGACCAGGGAATTATGTTTGGTGGAGCAGTTAATGAAACTGAAGAGTTAATGCCACTGGCTCTTGTATTATCACGTGGAATCATTCAAAAATTGACTAAAATTACAAGAGATGGAGCACTTGCCTGGGCAAGACCAGATGCAAAGGCTCAAGTTACATTGGCTTACGATGAAAACGGAAAATTATTGAATGTTGATACAGTAGTTTTATCTGTACAGCACGATGAAAATGTTACAAATGAACAAATTGAAAAAGACTTGAAGGAACTTGTAATAAAACCTGTATTGGAAAAATATGACTTGAATATTGAAAACGTGAGAAAATTCCATATTAATCCAACTGGAAGATTTGTAATTGGAGGGCCTCACGGAGATTCTGGACTTACAGGAAGAAAAATCATAATTGATACTTATGGTGGATATTTCAGACATGGTGGTGGAGCATTTTCTGGAAAAGATCCATCGAAAGTTGACAGATCAGCAGCTTATGCGGCAAGATGGATTGCCAAAAATATTGTTGCGGCAGGATTTGCTACAAAATGTGAAGTTCAGTTATCTTATGCAATTGGTGTAGTTGAGCCTGTATCAATTCGTGTAGAAACATTTGGAACTGGAACAGTTGAAGAAACAAGAATTGAAGAAGCTGTTGCAAAATTATTTGACTTGACACCAAATGGAATCCAAAAATCATTAAACTTGAGAAAACCATCATTCAGATACCAAGATTTAGCAGCATTTGGACATATTGGAAGAACTGATATTGATTTACCTTGGGAAAAATTGGATAAAGTTGAAGGATTGAAGCAAGAGTTGGGGAAATAGTGTAAAAATAGGGAGTGAATAAGTCGCTCCCTTTAACTTTTTATTTATTAGAATATTTTTCAAAAGCCTTTTCAAATCCAATTGTATACATATCAAAAAAGAAATTTATATTTTTTTCAGGAATATCGCCTAACGCTTTCATCACATTTTTTGCAAAATGTACAGGACTGTCACCTCTTGCAGTTACTATCTTTCCATCAATTACTGATTCTGCTTTCACAAAATTTTCAGAATTTGTATAATTTTCATTATCCTTTATTTCTGCAAGATTGTTTACAGTATGCTTGCAGTCATTTAGGAGTCCATTATTTGCAAGGAAATAAGCAGCATCACAAATTGCTCCCACAACTTTATTTGGATTATTCTTAAATTTTTTAATAAGTTCAATAATTGTGTAGTTTGTTTCAAAGCTCTGACTTCTCCAAGTTTTTCCTCCAATTAAAATCAATCCATCAGTATTGTCTTCTGTGATTTCTTCTAATGTCATATCAGGTATCATTTTTAAATTACCCATCGATACTTTAATATCCTTATCAGTTGAAGCATAACTGACTGAATAATTTTGAGTTATATTTTTTTCATTTAATGCTGAAGCTAGAAATGCAGTTTCCCAGTCTGCAAATTCATCTAAAATTAAAAAAACTATACTTTTCATTATCATTTTGTCCTTTCTTAGTTGCGATTAATTTTCTATTTTAAAACCAAATAAAATTATTTCGTTTTTAATAGTTTAATTTTAAAAAGTTTTAAAAGAATTGAAAATATTATAAATTATAATATAAAGAAAGTCAAATTTTTAATTTTTTACAGGCTGTCTTATTACTGTCTTCATTTTATTTATATCTATTTTTCTTGGGTCACTTAAATAAATTTCATGGTGATATCTTTCAACTGTTAAATCAATACTATATCCAGATTCTTGTGCAAATTCATTCATTCTTTGGATAGTTTCAGGTTCTTCATTGTAGCTTCCTATATGCATACATTGTACGCAAAGTCCTTCATTATAGCTGAAAAATTCAACTTTTGAAAAATCCTTTTTCTTTTTTTCAGTAGCACACTTTATAGCCCATTCCACATCTTCCTTTTTAATAAAATCAGGCACTCTAATTAAAGAAATCCAGTTAAATAATTCTTTGTTTAATAGGTAATTCTCATTTTTTACATTTTCTTGCCACCAAAGTCCTTCTAGTGGTGGAACAACATATTCAAAAAATCCTTCAATTTTGTATTCTGTTTTATAGCTCATCTTAAGAGTGTAGGCAACTCCATATAGCATTTCAACTGCTTTCTGATACTCGCCATCTTTTTCGTTGGGATTTCCTTTCCCTCGCACTGCTATAAAATTCATTTTAGGAATTTCTATAATTTCAGGATTTTCCGACGGTCTATAAAATTTTTTAAATTCCTTCTTAAAATCAAATGCCATAATTATCATCTCCTAGTTATTATTTTATGCTAATATAAATGTGAATTTCCATATTTTCATAATCATTACCTGCTATATATTCTTCAAAATCATAAGTATAGTTTCTTATATCAGATTTTTCCTTCCCAAATTCTTCCCAAAATTTATACCAAAATTCTCCAACAGCCTTTACAGGATCACCAAAAATCACAAATTTTGCATATCTTCCTTTGGGAATTTTTATTTTTATCATATCTTCAGGAATTTCATCAATTTTATTTTTCACTTCACAACCTGTAAGACAATCATATTCAAAGCCATTTTCATTACTGTAATTATAATAGACTCCAATAGAATTATCATTTATTCTTTCCTTTATATTTTTGGAACTTTTTTTAGAATATAGTTTTTTCCATAAATTTGAAATTTTTTCAGACATTGTTTCATCATCTTTCACTCGTGTTTTAAATCCAATGAGAGTTTTTTCTTTAATTTCTACTATTTCATATTTCATAATTATACCACCTTTATTAATTTATTATTCCCTATTTTTTCTTTTTTATTTTCGTAGGATTACTCATTGCCGCAAATGCTACAACCTATGGCTAGTCTACGACATTTTTCAGTACTGACAAAAAACTCGCTATGCTCAAACAGTTTTGCCAGCACAGAAAAATGCTTCGACGTATCAGTTTATACTAGACTCTGTTTAAAAAATGAAAATTATATTTTAACTATTTGAAAATATTAGGTTTATATCCTTTATTAAAAAAGTTTTTAATAAATTCGTTATTTAAGTGGGGCTTGGTATTAATATAAAAATTCCTCCTCTTTAAAATTTTCTATAGATATTATAATACAAAAAATATGACATCAGTATGTCATATTTATAATAATATTATTTATTTATTTATTTTAAACAATACTTATTCTTCAGTATGGTTCTCTAATTTTGCAATTTTAGGTTCTTCTGCTGAAATAATGTCAATTACATGATTCCATGAAAAAATCCCATAGTGCATGTATTTATTATCAAAAATATCATTATAAAAAGTAATATTTTTTACCATTTTAAGATACGAAGAATTTTTAATTATTACGAAATACTTTCCCGAAATTTTGCTATTTTCATAAGGATTTGCAAAGGATTCATTTCTAATTTGATACATTATATAGTTCTCAAATACTATCTCATAAATTTCATTATAGTTAATTAAAACAGGATAAGACTCCTTTAATATTTCATCAAGTTCTTTATCTCCTGTATTACTTACTTCAGAACCCTTTTCTCCTAAAAGAGGAAGAGTAACTATTAGTTTTAATATATTATTTGTACCATCACATATCTTTAAGATATACGGTAAAATATCATCATTTTTATATTTTTCACCAAATTTTATCATTTTTTTACTCCTATTAAAAAATTAAGATAAGGATAACTATTATTTTTAAATATAATTTTTCTTCATTTTTACAATTTTTTCAAACAAAATTTTCTTTATTCTCTCTGGTTCTTTCACTTTCAAATGTTCTCCAAAGGATAAAAGATAGCCATAAACCCATCCATTTTCAGGATATTCCATTATAATTTCAAAATTTCCATTTTCCATTTTGTTTATATTCTCTTCAGAAAATTCATCATAGACACGGTATGCTTGTGATTTGTCTATTTCAATTATGATTTTTACATTTTTTACTGTACTTTTGTTGTTATTTATTTCAAAGTCTTTGATTGTTTTTTCAAAATATTCGTTTGTTAAAGTTAGATTTTTAATTCTTGTTATTTTAAATTGACGAATATTATTTTTTTTGTGGCAATAGGCAAATAAGTACCAGGCTTTTTCCTTAAACCATAAAGTCAGGGGATCTGCAGTTCTTTCAGAATGCTTACCTTTTGTATTGAAGTAGTCAAATTTTACAGTTTGTTTAGTCAATATTGCTTCTTTTAATTTTTCAAATAGGGTATTGTCGTCATCATTGTTGTACCTTGAGAAATCTATTTTTATCCAGTTGTCTGCTTTTTGATTGAAAATGGCACTTAATTTTGAGAGAGTTTTATCGTTGTTGAAGTAGTTTGTGGCATTTAGGCTTTGGAGGGCGTAAAGTATTTCGTTTTGTTCCTTTTGGGAAAGTAGGGATTTATTCATTATGTAGTTATCCATTAATTTTATTCCGCCATGTTTTCCTCTTTGAAAATAGATAGGAATACTAGCGGAAGCGAGAATATCAATATCCCTATAAATTGTTCTTACGGACACTTCAAAATGTGCAGCAAGCTCTTTTGCAGTAATTGTCCTTTTTTCAAGTAATAAATATATAATTTCAAATAATCTGTTAATTTTCATAATGCTTTTATTCGCTCCTTAAATAAATTTTATTTAAAAAATAAGGATTATATTTTATTTCTTTTGATTTTTTATAAAAAAAGGAGCATTATCTCCTCAGTTGAGATAAAACTCCTCATTCCAAAGTTTTTTTTAAAATCAATTAATGATTTTTATTTTTTCTTGTATACACAAGAATTTATGTAAAGAATATACTTATTTATAAGAAATTAATTCATAGATTAACTAAATGGATTAATTGCCCATCTAAATGTCTTGTTGTAAAAATTACTGTCTAAACTAGAAACTGTTACTCTTCTACTTCCAGAAGAAGCGTGAATGAACTGTCTATTACCCATATAGATACCTACGTGAGAAATACGACCTTTTCCAGTTGTTTCAAAAAATACCAAATCGCCTTTCGTCATATTCATTGATGAAATTCTTGGTTTAAATGTTGCTTGTGAACTTGAAACTCTAGGCAAGCTTACATTAGCAGCTTTTTTGAATACGTAACCAACGAAGCCTGAACAATCAAATGTATTCGGACCAGTTGCTCCCCAAACATATGGTGAACCTAATTTTGTTTGCGCAAATGAGATAATTTGATCTCTTACAGCTGTTGAAGCAGCTCCACTACTTTTCACCTCTTGTTTTGGTTTTGATACAACAGTTAAATCTATAGTTTTGTTACTATAGTGATTTTTGATTGTGCTTTCTAAATCTGCAAATGATACAGCAGATATAATCAAAGCTCCAGCTAGCATCAATATTTTTTTCATTATAACCTCCAATCTACCTTTGAACTTTGGTAAATTTATTATAGCAATAATTACTTTAATTTGGATTTTTTTTAACTTAATTTTTTATTAATTTAAAAAGATGAAATAGGTGAAATTATTGATTTTAAGTATTATTTAATTGTAGACGACACTTAAAAATTTTTTCTTGAAGTTTTTGATAGATATTGATATAATATAATTAAAGTTGCAAATGATACTAAACGAATATAGAAAAATGAGTAAAAAGAAAGGATAGTTAAGATGAAAAAGTTTATTTTGATTGGGATTGCGGCAGTTTCAATAATGGCTTCTGCTGATGTGAATACAAAAAAAATTCTTGAAGAATATAGAAAGGAAGCTCTTAAAAAGGAGGCAGCGCCAAAGCCTGAAAAAGTTATAAAGAAAAGAATTAATTTAGATTCAGTTACTGGAACTTCTGAAACAGCTGCTGAAGATGAAAATGCCACAGTTGAAGTTGTGGAAGATGGAACACAGGCAACTCCAGATATAATTGAAAAGGTAAATTTCTATTTGAGAAATAATCCTGAAAGACGTCAAAAACTTGAAAAACGTTATAGAGCTGTTGTTGGTCAAGAATAGATTAAGAAAAGGTACTTACTTATAGTGCCTTTTTATTATTTTTAGAAAATAAATTAATATTGAAATTATTTGATAAGTAACCAAGTATTGAATTAAAAAATAAATTATAAAAATACTTGATATAATGTATGTTATATGATATTATAATAATATCGCTTTAAAGTCGAAATTACATAGTTTTTATTATTTTGAAATTTAGCAATTTTTTTTAAAATATGTTTTTTAGATCTTGATTTTAAGGCTTTTTATTACAAGATTGACATTAAATAATGGCATTGAAACAAAAAAATGAGAGGATTAGATAATAATGGATTTTTCTGAAAAAAAAGGTACAGGTAGAACAATTTTAATTGTAATAATTATAGTAATAATATTATTTGCTTTTAAAAATAGAATTACAAGTTCATTTACGTTTTTAGATGGAGTAACTCAGGCAGTAAATTTCAGGCTGGTAAAAGTTAAAAGTATGCTGTATACTCAAGTCTTGAAATTGAAATCGAGAATTAATGACATAAGTTACATAGAAGAGTACGTAGAAAATAATAAAAATAGAGATTTTGAATTGCAGAAAAATAAGGTTCAGAATATGGAGTTTGCATATTTGAAGGAAGAAAATGAGAAATTACGGCAAATGCTGGAAATGCGTCAAAAAAATCCATCTGAATTTATAGCGGCAGATGTGGCGCTTGTGGAAAATGGAAGTTCATCGGAAAAAATGTATATAAATAAGGGATCAGCACAAGGTATAAAAATAAATTTGCCAGTAATGTTTAATGGATATCTTATTGGAAAAATTTCTAAAGTAAGTGATGAATATTCAGAAGTAACGTTATTGACAAGTAAAACATCAAAATTAAGCGTTGTATTAAATGGAACTGATCAGCAAATTTTACGTGGAAATGGAAATGGAACTTTTTCCATCCTGAACTATAATGAAGGAAAAGTTGATAAAAATACAGTATTTAATGTAGAAACTTCAGGAGTAAGTGATATTTTACCGAGAGGAATAAAAATAGGAACTTTGAAGGTAACAAATTTAAATGATTTTAATAAGATGAAAGAAATAAGATTTAAGCCAAGCTTTAACGTATTTGATATTCAAAGTGTATTAGTTTATAAATGGAGTGTTAATGACACGATTAATAATCAGATACAAAATCAGATAAAAGCTGAAGAGGAACAGCAAAATAAAGAAAATTCACAAACAAATTAAAGAAAGTTGTATTAAGATATATAAAATAGCGTAATATATAAGCTGTTTTAAAATTAAAAAAGAGGTGAGTTTAGTTATGTTAAGACAATTAACAGTAGCAAAGAAAGTTATTTTATTATTTTTATTGGTATCGGTATTTTCTTTTTCCAAGGATTTCTGGGAAAAAAGAAGTTTTACAGTAAATGTTACTGAAGATGCGACAATTAATGGGACAAAAAGAAGTAAAAGCTATGTGATGGCTTATAATTCGGGAACAATGAAGCTGACAATTACAGCGCCGAGTATAAATAAAGGAGAAGTTTATACTTTTAGCGGAAGTAAGAAAACAATTTATTATCCAAAATTAAAACAGACTGTCACTCAAAGAGTTGAGAAAAGTGAAGCAAATATATTGTCTGTGTTTAATAAGTTAAGAGGTATAACTTCTAAAAAGACTCAAACTAGAAATGGTGATACATTTACATTCTCAAATAATTGGCTAACTGCAATAAGAAGTAATGGAAATACTGTAAACTTTAGTGATTATAAATCTTCAAACGGATATTCCTTTCCAACAAAGATTTCTGTAAAAGATGGGAGTTCACAAATAATTTATAGATTATCAAACTTTAGATAATTCAGTATTCATAAAATAAAAAATAGACTTGTTTATAATTATACAATTTAGAAATAATAATCTATACAAAGGGGATAACCCTTTGTATAATTAAAAAATAAATGTATTAAAAAAACTAAAATAAAAAATGTGAAATGTAGGATATGAAAATAATAAAAACAAACTGTATTGTTTTAAAAAAAAAGGAAATGAAAGAGGCGGATTTATTGGTAATGCTTTTTAGCAAAGATTTTGGAAAGATTATGGCAACAGCTTATGGTATCCGAAAATCTAAGAAAAGGGATATTGTTTCTTTAAATCCGCTAAATGAAATTGAAATTACACTTCTTCAAAAAAATAATTACTATGTTGTGAAAGATGTAGAAATTATAAAAAATTTCAAAAATATTTTAAAAAATATTGAGAAATTGGAAATATCATTGTATATACTTGATAGTATAGATAAAATTTATTATATGACTGAGGAAAATGGAGATTTTTTTGATAAGCTGGTAGAAATATTAAGTTTTATTGATGCTCTTCCATATTTAAAAAAGGGTTATAAATATTATATTGTATTGTCGTTTTTGAGAAGAGTAATGATAGAACATGGGATTTATGATATAAATGAAATTAGCTTGATACTTGAAAAAAGTAAAAAAGAAAGCGTGCGAAAATATAAGGAGATTTTGAAAATTGTAAAAAATAGTTCGAGTATGGATGAAACTCAGGAAAAAATGGAGAATTATTTAGATTTTTTAAAAAAAATGGTTATGATTTTTGAAAATTTTATAAATAGAAATTTACAAACTGAATTAAAAATACGGAAATTTATTATGGAGGAATTTTATGGAAACTAAAAATGTTGCTGATTATATCAAAGTTGATACGATAAATTTAAATTTAGAATCAAAAACTAAAAATACAGTAATTAGGGAATTGTATAATAATTTGAAAAAGACAAATTTAATAAAAGATGAAGAATTAGGATTAAATGATATTTTTGCAAGGGAAGAAATGGGATCAACTGGAATTGGGAAGAAGATTGCATTGCCACATGCTAAGACAAAGGCTGTGGATGAATTGATAGCGACTTTTGGAATTTCTAGAAATGGAATAGATTACGAATCGCTGGATAATGAAAATGTAAATATTTTTTTCATGTTTTTGTGCCCAGAGGAAAAAACACAGGAATATTTAAAGGTGCTGGCAAGAATATCAAGATTGATAAGGGATGACAAATTTATAGATAAATTGTTAAAGGCTGAATCAAATGGAGAAATTATTGAAATTATTCGAGATGCAGAAATAAATGGATAATGGAAATGAAGTTAATGTTTTTTGTTTAAATTAAAAAATATTCTGGTTATTAAAAGATATTAAATATTGTAATTAGGGTAAGGAAGTAAAGAGGTTCAGAAAGATAGGGGTAAGAATTATGAGATGTCCATTTTGTGGCTATGAAAATACGAAAGTTATTGATAGTCGTTCCTATTTTGAAGGAAACTCAATTAAGAGACGACGTGAGTGTGAAAAATGCGGAAAAAGATTTACAACTCATGAAAAAGTTGCTGAATTGTCATTAATTGTAATAAAGAAGAGCGGAGCAAAGCAGCCTTATTCACGTGAGAAGGTTTATAACGGGATTGTCAGGGCATTTGAAAATCGCAGTATTGACATTGAAAAAATTGAAGAAACAATTGATAAAATTGAACGTGAAATACTGACAGAATATTCAGGCGAGATAAAATCTAGTGAGCTGGGTGAAAAGATACTTTCATATTTGGTAAATCTGGATGAAATTGCCTATGTGAGATTTGCTTCTGTTTACAAAAAATTTGACAGTCTGGATAGTTTTGTGAAGGAAATTGAAAAAATAAGAAAAGATAAAAAAATAAATAAAAAGGAATAATAAAAGCAGGAGGGATAATGAAAAAATTACGGATTATTGGAAATATAATATTTTTTAGTCTAGTTGTTTATTTTATTGGACAAAGTGTAAATGTATTTTTGGGGAAAAAGGCTATGCAGGCTAGTTTAGTTAATACAAGCAATGAAATAAAGGAACTTGAAAATAGAAAGAGTAAATTGCTGGATCAGGAAAAAAATTCAGATGAAAATGAGAAAAATGAAAAATATGCAAGAAATAATTTGAATTTAAAAAAAGAAGGAGAAGAAGTTTATAAAACTACAGAATAATTTATTTTAAGTAATTTTTTTAAATTATTAAGCTTTAATTTTATAAATTACAGGATGATGAATAATTTTATTAATATGGAAAATTTAAAAAATAAACTTGATAAGTATGAAATAAAAGATGAGAAAAATAAATATGTTTTTAGGGCAGACTTTAAATATATGATTTCGTCATCTATTTTTTTTATAATAATTGCTGGTATAGCGATTCATTCACTTTATAAAGGAATTAGCGGGATTGAAAAACTTACGCCAATAAAAATTGCTTTTATTGTAATTCTTTTGGGTTATGTCGTAATAGCTGGATTTCTTTTGTTTAGTTACAAGATTGTAATTGAAAATAATGAAATTTTTTTGAAAAAAATACGAGTTAAAATGAAAGACATCGAAGGTGCAAGTGTAAAAATAATGAGAGTAAATTCAAGCAAAATGGATAAATTTCTGGAAGTGATAACAAAGGATAAAAAAAAGATACAAATTAGGTTGAATATAAATAATGAATTGTTATTTTTGAAGCTAATACAAAATCAAATTGGGGAAAAAATGGATATTTAGAATATTCGAGAAAGGTTTGGAATATGAACATAAAAAAAATAATTTTTATAATAAACATATTTTTATGTGGATTTATTTTTGCTGATGACAGTTCGGTAAAGAAGGCGCTTGTTAAAGTTTATGCTGCGCATCAGATGTTTAATTATGCTTCGCCTTGGCAAAATGGGCAGGATTTTAATTCGACAGCGACAGGATTTATTATAGATGGAAATAGAATTATTACAAATGCTCATGCCGTATTGAATGAAAAGTTTCTGCAAGTTAGAAAAGAAGGGGATTCTAGAAAATATAAGGCAAATGTTAAATTTATTTCGGAAGAATATGACTTGGCAATGATTGATGTGGAAGATAAGGCATTTTTTAATGGAACAACTACATTAAAATTGGGAGCGCTTCCGAAAATTGAAGATAGTCTTACAGTTTATGGGTATCCGCTTGGTGGGGATAAACTTAGTACGACTAGAGGAATCGTTTCGAGAATGGAGCATAATACGTATACTTTGACAAATCAGAAATTTTTGATTGGACAGACTGATGCTGCGATTAATAGCGGAAATAGCGGAGGACCTGTTTTAAGTAATGGAAGAGTTGTGGGAGTTGCTTTTGCTGGACTTACGCAGGCTGATAATATTGGATATTTTATTCCTGTTAATATACTTAATAATTTTTTGGATGATATAAAGGATGGAAATTATGATGGACCTCCAAAATTGGGAATACAATGGGCAAAGCTGGAAAGTACGTCACAACGTAAAATGCTGGGATTAAAAAACGATTCAAAAGGAATTATTATAAAGAAAGTTTTTCAAAATTCACCATTTAATGGTGTTTTAAAAAGAAATGACGTACTGTTAAAATTAGATGGCAAGGATATTGAATCAGATGGGACAGTAGAATTCCGTAAAAATGAAAAGACAGATTTTAATTTTGTAAATCAGGAAAAAAAATACGGAGAAAATTTAAGTTATGAAATTATAAGAGATAAAAAAATTGAAAAGGGTCAAGTAACGTTAAAGAAAACAGATATAAAATATAGTGTTGTAAAAAGTACAAAGCTGCAGGAAGCGCCTTCATATTATATTTATGGAGGATTGGTTTTTGAGCCGCTTACAACGAATTACATCACAGCTGTTTCTCAGGCTAATCCTACTAATACTTTACCTGCAATTTATGACAGGGAGGAATTGTTCAAGGATTATAATGGGCTAGTCATATTGGTAAGAGTACTTCCATTTGATGTAAATTTAGGATATTCAGATTTGGAAAATAAAATTATTACAAAAGTTAATGGGGAAAAATATAAGGATTTTGATGATTTTGTAAAAAAAGTTAAAAGTGCAAATGGTGAATTTATTATTTTTGAAGATGAAGAAGGTAATGAAATTGTACTGGATATAGCTGAAGTTAAGGCTCAGAAAGAGGTGCTTATGGAAAATTATAATATTTCACGTGAAATGTCAAATGACATAAAATAAAAATCTTAAATTGAAAAATCTAAAGTGGAGGAGAGTAAAAAAAGTAACTATGGTAGAATTTTTTATTGCATTTAGGCATATTATTGAAAGAAAATTTCAAAGTATATTTTCAGTGCTTGGAGTAGCTATTGCAGTAACAGTTTTTATCGTTTCATTGACTGTTTCAAATGGTCTGAAAAAAAATATGATAAATTCATTATTGACAATGAGTCCGCATATTCTTGTAAAAAATAAAAAATCAAAATTTTTTGATAATTATGAAGGAACTGTAGAAAATGTAAAAAAAATTAAAGGAATAAAAGCTGTTATCCCGCAAATGAACAGCCAGTCGATATTAAAAGGCAACGGCCTGGCAAAAGGAGTGTTAGCTGATGGAATAAGTCCAGAAAATGTAAAAAATGGGCTTAACTTGAAAATAGTAGATGGAAATAACAATATTTCAGAACTTAATTCAGTTTTAGTTGGTGAACAGCTGGCTACCGAAATGAATCTTAAAGTTGGAAATGAAATAAGTCTTGTATCGGCTGAAAATAAGGAGATAAAACTTATTGTAAGAGGAATCTTTAAGACCGGATCTTTAGATTATGATTCAAATCTTGCAATTGTGCCTTTAGAGGCTATGCAAATTTTATCAGATCAGGGAAGAGTGGCAACAGAAATTGGAATCAAAGTTGAACATCCTGAAAAGGTTGAAGGAATATTAAGTCAAGTAAGAAATGTCATAAATTCCAAAGAATATGGGGCAATAAGCTGGAAAACAATTAATCAGAATTTATTAAGGGCAGTACAATTTGAAAGATTTGTATTGATTGCTATTTTAAGTTTGCTTCTGATTATTGCAAGCTTTGCTGTATCTGTAATTTTGAATATGATTGTGCGGGAAAAAATAAAGGATATTGGAATTTTAAAATCAATTGGTTATACAAACAGCAGTATTAGAAAAATTTTTACAATAGAAGGGTTAATAATCGGAGTTTTTGGAATGATTTTAGCAAGTTTGCTTTCTCCACTTGTACTTGTGGCTTTAAAAGCCTTATTTAAGGAATATATGAAAAGTGGAACTTATTATTTGGAAGAATTGCCGTTGTATATTTCACAAAAGGAACTTTTGATTATTTACGGAGTAACATTTGCTGTTGTATTTTTATCAACAATTTTCCCTGCGGCAAGGGCGGCAAGATTGAAACCTGTGGAGGCATTGAAATATGAATAAGATAATAGAATTGAAAAATGTCAATAAAATTTATAAGACAAAAGTTGAAAATATCCATATTTTGAAAAATATAAATTTGGCTTTTAACAAAGGAGATTTTATTTCGATTCAAGGTAAATCAGGAAGTGGTAAAACTTCACTTTTAAATATATTAGGACTTTTGGATGAGCCGACTGACGGGGAAATTTACATTGGTGGAGAAAAAATTCATTATAGGGATGAGAAGGCTAAAACGGTTATAAGAAATAAAAAAATAGGATTTGTGTTTCAATTCCACTATTTGCTAAATGAGTTTACGGCGCTTGAAAATGTTATGATGCCTGCACTTATCAATAAAAGTATGAATAAAAATGAAATAAAGAAAAAAGCGAAGGAACTGCTGGCGCTTGTAGGGCTTGCAAAGCGGGTAAAACATAAGCCAATGGAACTTTCAGGAGGGGAAAAGCAGCGGGTTGCAATAGCAAGGGCAATGATTAATGACCCTGATATAATACTGGCTGATGAGCCAACTGGGAATTTGGATACAGAAACAAGTAATCTTATAAATGAGCTGTTTATGAAAATAAATAGAGAAAGAAATCAGTCAATAATAATAGTTACCCACAGTTTGGAACTGGCTAATTTGGCTACTTATAAATATAAAATTGAAAATGGTGAGTTTAATATGATTTTGCCAACAATACAGTTTTGATATATTCAATAATAAATTTATTATGCAAGGGGTTTTAACCCCTTGTTTCCAAATAATAAGAATGATTTTTACGGGGCTAGTTGAGCGGAAAAAAGATTTAGGGAATAAAAAATAATCAAAAAAGTAATAAAAAAGAAAATAATAATTTGATTTAAAGCAAAAAAAATGGTATTATTTTTATTGCAGAAGGAAATAATATTTGCTATATTATTTTAATGAATATTTAGTAAGAAATATCTGATTTTTACGAGTGGAGCAGAATTAATAAATAATATTAAAATGAGGGTAAAATTCTTTGTTAAATGTTCAAATATAGTGAAAAAAATTGTAGGATAGTAGGAAAGAGAGGAAAAGTTTATGAAAAAATTGCTAATTTTGGTAAGCGCTTTGATGTTTATGGTTTTGAGCTGCGGGAATTCTGGAAGTGAGAGTAAGAGTAGCGGAAATGCTGGGACAGGCTCTAAGAAGTATAGAATTGGGATTACGCAGATTGTATCACATCCGGCACTTGATAGTGCGAGAGAAGGGTTTAAGGCTGCGTTTAAGGAAGCGGGAGTTAATGCTGAATTTGATGAAAAGAATGCAAATGGAGAAACAACTAATTCAAATCTGATTGCTAACAACTTTGTCAGCTCAAAGGAAGATTTGATATTTGCGATTGCGACAAATGCGGCTCAATCAGCTTCGCAAGCTACAAATGACATACCTGTGGTGTTTGCGGCAATTACAGATCCACAGTCTGCAGGAATTATGAAGAATAATGTAACTGGTGTAAGTGATAGAATGGATGTAAAACAGCAGCTTGAATTATTGAAAAAAATAGGCCCAAATGTAAAAAATATTGGGGTAATTTATAATTCTTCAGAACAAAATTCAAAAATCCAAGTGGAAGATTTGAAAAAAGCGGCAAAAGAATTAGGATTGAATATTGTTGAAAAAAGTGTTGTACAGGCAAATGAAATACCGCAAACAGTAGATAATTTAGTAAGAGAAGCAGATGCGATCTATTTGCCGACAGATAATCTTGTGGCTTCGGTTGTGAGCTTGATTACAGATAAGGCGACTGCAGCTAAAAAGATAGTATTTGGTGCGGAAGCGGCTCACGTTAAAGGTGGAGCATTGATTACACAGGGTGTAAGTTATTATGAAATTGGAAAAGAAGCTGGTAAAATGGCAATTGACATCTTGAAGAATGGTAAAAAGCCAAGCGAAATTAAATTTAAGACAATGCCTCTTAGTGAAATTGTAGTTAATGAAAAAACACTTGCAGCACTTGGAATTTCATTGCCAGAAGACGTGAAGTCCAAAGCTAAAATGGTTCAATAAAATAAAAAATCATAATTTAAGTTTAATATAAATAAAGAAACGTAATTTGGAGAGAAAGGAAAGAGAATGAAAAAGATACTGTTAATAATGATAGGTATGTTGATGTTGGCATGTGGAAATAGTAACGATGCTGTCAATGGGAAAAAAGATTCAAAGGATTCTGGAAATAAACAGGCTTATAAAATTGGGATAACTCAATTTATGGAACATCCTTCGCTTAACTTGGCAAAAGAAGGATTTAAGGCTGCATTTAAGGAAGCTGGAATAAAGGCAGATTTTGATGAAAAAAATGCAAATGGGGAAGTTACAAATGCAAATTTGATTGCTACAAATTATAAGGCGGATAAGAAAGATCTTGTATTTGGTATTGCTACACCATCGGCACAAGCATTGGTGAATAATATTTCAGATATTCCTGTACTGTTTTCAGCTGTAACTGATCCTGCAAGTGCAAAACTTTTAAATCCAAATGTTACAGGAACAAGTGATAAATTGGAAAATGTTGCGGCTCAGCTTGATTTACTGTTAAAATTAAAGCCTGGAACTAAGAAAATCGGAGTTTTATATAATCCATCAGAACAAAATTCAGCAGTTCAAGTTCAAGAAATTCAAAAAATTGCTAAGCAAAAAAATATAGAAGTTGTATTGCAAGGTATAAATAACTTTGGTGAACTGGCACAAGCTACTAAAAATCTATTGGGATCAACTGATGCATTGTATTTGCCGACAGATAACCTTGTAGTGTCTGGAATGAACCTGATTGCTTCAGAAGCTGTTAATGCTAAAAAGCCTGTAGTTGTAAGTGAAAATTCTTCAGTAAAAGAAGGAGCATTGTTTACAATGGGATTAGATTATTATGCACTTGGAAAACGTACTGGAGAAATGGCAATTGAAATTCTTAAAGGAAAACCTGTTTCTCAAATTCCTTTTGAAACTTCAAAACAAATGAAACTTTATGTAAATAGTAAAACAGCGCAAGCACTGGGATTAGATTTGAAAAATCCTGCATTTAATGGAGCTGAGTTTGTAGGAAAATAAAATAAATGCTATTTGGCAAAAGTTCTTGAAGAATTTATAACAAATCGCTATTTATAGGAATAATAAAAAAAGATGCTGAATAGATTTAATAAATTTTTAGAGAAAGAGAGAAAAAGGTAGATGAATGAATTATTAGTATTTTTACAGAGTCTTCCTGAGGCTTTTAAAACAGGATTTATATATTCAATAATGGTAATGGGAGTGTATCTGACTTATAAAATACTGGATTTTCCTGATATGTCGGTGGATGGGACATTTCCGCTGGGAGGATTTGTATTTGCGGCATTTGCACTTTCTAAAAATGGATTTTTTGGGATAACAAATCCTATTATGGGATTGATTCTTGCAGTTGTTTGTGGAATGATTGCAGGATATGTGACTGGGGCATTGCATGTTTATTTGAAAATTAATGGATTGCTTTCGGGGATCTTGGTAATGACGGGGCTTTATAGTATAAACTCCAGAATTGTTGGGATGCCAAACGTATTTATTACGCCAGATAGAAGTATTTATGAAATAATTTCATATAAAAAGGATTTTGTGCCTTTTGTAATTGCATTTGTAATTCTACTTGTATTAAAGGGATTTTACGACTATAAAATTAAAGAAAATAAATATATGATTAGAACGCTTTCTGTTTATATAATATTTACAATTGCATTAATAATTTATGTGGTAAAAACACAGGATGTAAAACTTATGCTTACAGTATTGATTGCATTTATTATAAAAATGATAATTGATTATATTTTAACTTCTAAATTTGGTTTTGCATTACGGGCATTGGGAAATAATGAGCAGCTTGTGGTAAGTCTTGGGGTAAATGAAAAAAGATTGAAAATATTTGGACTGATGCTTGCGAATGGAGTTGTGGCATTGTCTGGGGCATTGTTTGCACAAAATATTAAAGTTGCGGATTTGCAGTCGGGAGTTGGAACGATTGTTATTGGTCTTGCGGCTATAATTCTTGGACTCGGTGTATTGAAAAAATCCCGTGTAATAAATGAAGTTTCAATTGTTACGATTGGATCGCTTATGTATTACTTTATAATAAACTTGGCATTAATGTCAAATAGCTGGACAAGAAGTATTTATGAAAGTCTTCACTTTAGTGATGATGTTATAAAAATACTTGAAGTTAAGCCGACAGATGTTAAATTGATAACAGCGGTGATTTTGGCTGCAATTTTATGGAATGAACTTATTAATAAATCTAAAAAAGGTAAGAAAAAGGTAAAATTAATTGAGAAGGGAGAAGCATAATGATAGAATTAAAAAATTTATATAAAACTTTCTTCTCTGAATTAGGAACAGAAAAGCAGGTATTTAAAGGATTAAACTTTACAATAAATGATGGGGACTTTATAACAATTATTGGGAGTAACGGTGCAGGAAAATCTACTCTTTTAAATGTATTAAACGGGCAAATTATCCCAGATGGCGGAAACGTGATTTTAAATGGAAATGATATAACAAATGTCGTTCAGCACAAAAGAGCAAAATGGATTTCACAAGTTTACCAAAACCCAACAATGGGAACAGCTCCTTCTATGACAGTGCTGGAAAATTTGTCAATGGCTAAAAATAAAGGTAAACGGTTCAACTTTACATTTGGACTGGATGTAAAGAATATAGAATTTTACAAAAAGCAGTTGGCAAGTTTAGGATTAGGGCTGGAAAATCAGCTATTTACACAAGTAGGACTTCTATCAGGTGGTCAACGGCAATGTCTGTCATTAATAATGGCAACTTTGAACCGTCCAGATATATTATTATTAGATGAACATACAGCGGCACTTGATCCTCAAACTTCTAAAATAATTCTTGAAAAAACAAAGGAAATTATTGAAAAGAATAACATAACAAGCCTAATGATAACACATAATATGCAAGATGCCATAACTTATGGAAATAGACTAATTATGCTTCATGCAGGAGAAGTAATTTTTGATATAAAAGGTGAAGAAAAGAAAAAATTGACGGTGGAAAAATTGCTTGAAATGTTTAGAACAAAAGATGCAAAATTATCTGATA
Organism: Leptotrichia sp. oral taxon 417; assembly: GCF_013394865.1. NCBI lineage: Bacteria > Fusobacteriati > Fusobacteriota > Fusobacteriia > Fusobacteriales > Leptotrichiaceae > Leptotrichia > Leptotrichia sp. oral taxon 417. Next base: position 868,729 of record NZ_JABXYV010000001.1, read on the forward strand.
AGGATATATTTTAGAATCAAATAATATTTGAAAAGCATAATCTAGCGAACTAGTTAATTAAAAAGTTCTAGATTATGTTTTTTTTTATTGTTATGAAAAATTATAGATTTAATTTTTTCCGTTTGAACTACATTATTAATATATAGTAAAATTACTTTAAAACTGAACTCAAAGTTATGACTATTTTACTCAAACCCTAAATTTATATAATCTTTAGCAATTTAATTTTAAATAAGGTTCACTATAAGTAGTGGCAATAAAGAAAGAGAAAAATTGAGGAAAAATGAAAAAAGAAGGGAAAAAATAAAAATTTACCAGTTGGAATTGATAATTTTGAAACGATAATAAAAAAAAGATTAATATTATTTTTGATAAGACTGATTTAACCGAAGAAATATTGAAAAATAAGGCTTTGAGAATATTTTTTACAAGATTAGGGAGATTTGGAAAATTTTCACTAGTTGAGAAAAGGATTGAAATATGTTATTATTAAATAGCAAAAACTGATAGAAATGGGGAAAATTATGGAACAGACAGTGTTTTCTGTAAGTGAGATAAATAGGGAAGTGAAGATGTTTTTGGAGGGGACAAGGACATTTAAGAATATTTTTATTGAAGGGGAGCTTTCCAATATTACTTATTATCGGTCTGGGCATTTGTATTTTACATTGAAGGATTCGAATGCGAGTGTGAAATGCGCTATTTTTCGGTATAAATATAGAAATGTGCCTGAGGATCTGAAGGAAGGGGATTCGGTAAAAATTCGTGGGAATGTGACACTTTATGAAGCTAACGGGAGTTATCAGATTGTGGCGGATTTTCTTGAAAAAAGCAATTCTTTGGGATTACTTTATGAAAAGATGGAAATGCTTAAAAAGTTGTATTTTGAAAAGGGATATTTTTCTGATGAAATAAAGAAGAAATTGCCGCAATTACCAGTAAATGTTGGAGTTGTGACAGCTGATACAGGGGCTGCGATTAGAGATATTATAAATACGACACATAAAAGATTTCCAAATGTGAATATTTACCTTTATCCTGCAAAAGTTCAAGGAGAAGGGGCTGCACGTGAGGTTTCGGAAGGAATTGAGTTTTTTAACAGGATGAATGAAGAAAAGCAGCTTGAAATAGATACACTTATTGTTGGGCGTGGTGGTGGAAGCATTGAGGATTTGTGGGCATTTAATGAGGAAGAAGTGATAGAGGCTATTTATAAATCAGAAATTTCTGTGATTTCAGCAGTGGGGCATGAAATTGATAATTTGCTTTCTGACCTGGTTGCCGACAAACGGGCAGCGACACCGACTCAGGCGGCGGAAATCTTGATTCCTGAAAAAGATAAACTGGCAGATGAGTTGGAAAATAAAAAAAATCTTTTGAGCAAATCACTTTTAAATAGGGTTGCAATGATGAAAAAAGAGCTGGAATATAGAAAAAATAACTATTATATAAAAAATTTTGTAAATATTCTGGACAATAAAAAATTTGACTTGATGGAAAAGGAGCAAAAATTATCAAGGGAATTAAAAAGAATTTTGCAAAAGTCAAAGGAGCAGCTGGATTATCGTAAACATAGATTTGATAGAATTAATTTGGAAAAAGTGATTTTGAGTGAAAAGGAAAATTTGAGGGAGAAATCGGCTAAACTTAATGAAATAATGCTGGAATTTTTTGAGAATCGGAAAAATGAGCTGAAGTATAAAAAGGCACAGCTTTCTAAATATTCGGTAAACGATATTTTGAAGCAAGGGTATACGATAACTCGAAAAAATGGAGAAATTGTTAAGAGAGGAATTGAGCTTAGTAAAGAGGATAAATTGGAAATACAGTTTTCTGATGTTAGGAAAAAAGCAGTTGTGAAATAATTGAGTATTTTAGAAGGTGAGGTGTGAAAAATGTCTAAAAGACAGGATTATTTATCGTGGGATGAATATTTTATGGGAATTGCATTTTTGTCTGGGATGAGAAGCAAAGATCCGTCTACACAAGTTGGAGCTTGTATTATTGATGAGGATAAAAAGATTATTGGAATTGGTTATAATGGGTTTCCGCAAGGGAGTTCGGATGATGAGATGCCTTGGGATCGGGAAGGGGATTTTTTGGAAACGAAGTATCCCTATGTTGTTCATGCTGAATTGAATGCGATTTTGAATAGTATAAAGTCTCTTAAAAACTGTACCATTTACGTGACTCATTTTCCTTGTAATGAATGTGCTAAAGCAATTGTTCAGGCCGGAATAAAAAAAGTAGTGTACTTTTCTGATAAGCATAAATCGCTTGATTCTACAAAGGCTTCAAGAAAAATTTTGGAAAATGCAAAGGTGGAGACAGTTCATCTGGAAGTTGAAAAGGAAGAGATAAGTATACGATTTAAAGATTAGGAAGGATCAGATGAAATCTGTATAAAAGTTGCTATTTTTAGTTGAGAAAAAAGTAATATTAGTATATAATATTAAAATAATAAGTAAAAATGTATAAGAGGTGAGAATAATGGAAGCATCAGCGATAAAAAAAGTAGTGGCAATGGGAATTGGAGCGGCAGTTTACATTGTATTGTCAAGATTTGTGGCTATTCCTACGCCTATTCCAAATACAACATTACAGGTAACTTTTGCCTTTGTGGCATTGATGGCATTTATATATGGGCCTGCAGTTGGGTTAGGGATTGGATTTATTGGGCATACGCTTAATGATATTTCAGGATATGGAAATGTTTGGTTCAGCTGGGTAATTGCGGCGGCATTTTTTGGAATGGGAATTGGATTTTTAGGAAAAATCATAAAAATTGAAAATTTTAATGGAGCAAAAATTGTAAAATTTATAGTGGGAGAAGTAATCATAAGTTTAATAAGCTGGGTAGTTCTGGCTCCAATTATTGATATTGCAATATATAAAGAACCGCAAGCAAAGGCATTTGCACAAGGAGTTGTAGCGGCGCTTGGAAATATGCTGGTTGTGGCTATTTTAGGAACAATTTTAATATTTGCGTTTTCAAAAACAATAATAAGCAAAGGAAGCTTAAAAGAGGAATAATTTAAATAACCCGCACTTTTCAGACAGTTTTTAAGTATTAGCAACTGTGGGAAGATTAGGCGGGTATTTTTGAATGGAAAATAATGGAGGAGAATTATTGGAAGAAAAAAAAGAAGGAAGAAAAATTGCAATAAATTTTGAAGATTTTACATTTAAATATGAAAGTCAGTCGGAACCTACATTGCATAATATAAATTTGAAAATTTATGAAGGTGAGAAAGTTGTGATAATAGGGGCATCAGGCTCGGGAAAAAGCACTTTGGGACATTGTATAAATGGGCTTGCTCCATATTTTTATAAGGGAGAAATTGAAGGGAAACTGGAAATTTATGGTAAAAGGTGTAAAGAGATTTTTGAACATTCTAAATATGTGGGAACTGTTCTTCAAGATTCAGATGCACAGTTTGTAGGGCTTACAGTTGCTGAAGATATAGCTTTTGCATTGGAAAATGATGAGATTGAAACGACTGTAATGAAAGAAAAGGTAAAGGAAATAGCACAGTTTGTAAGGATTGAAACATTGCTTGACTTGAAGCCGCATGATTTATCGGGAGGGCAGAAGCAGAAAGTATCGCTTGCTGGAATTATGGTTGATAATGCTAAAATAGTGCTTTATGATGAGCCGCTTGCAAATCTTGATCCGCTTAGCGGAAAATACGCTATTGAATTGATAGGTGAACTTCATAAAGATAAAAAACTTACAACGGTAATTATAGAGCATAGGCTTGAAGATGTGCTGCATAGGGGAATTGACAGGATTATTGTCGTTGATAAGGGAAGAATTATTGCTGATGATACGCCTGATAATATTTTGAAGGGAAATTTGCTAGGCAAAATGAATATAAGAGAACCTTTGTATATTTCTTTGCTTAAATATAGCAACGATAATCTTGAAAAATATGATGATATTTCTAATCTTGAAAAAATTGATTTTTCTGCAGCAAAAGATAATATTTTAAATTGGATAAAATATAATTCTCCAAAAGAAAGTAAAAAATCTGAAAATATATTATTAAAGCTGGAAAATATTTCATTTTCATATAATGAAAAAAGAAAAATCTTAAAAAATATAAATTTAAGTGTGGAAAAAGGTGAAATGATAAGCATTGTTGGCTCAAATGGAGCTGGAAAGTCAACGTTGTCAAAGGTTATTGCGGGATTTGAAAGGCAAGATGAAGGTAAAATTTATTATAAAAATTTGGATATAAGTAGTGAAAGTATAGCAAAAAGAGCTGAAAAAATAGGATTTGTACTGCAAAATCCAAATGCGATGATTTCAAAAGTTACAGTTTTTGAAGAAGTTGCATTGGGGCTGAAAACTAGAGGTGTTTCTGAAGATGAAATAGAAAAAAGAGTTCTTGAAATTTTGGAAATATGTAAATTAAAGTCATTTAGGAAATGGCCAATAAAGGCACTTAGCTACGGGCAGAAGAAAAGAGTTACGATAGCATCTGTGCTTGTTTTAGAGCCTGAAATAATAATAGTTGATGAGCCGACTGCTGGGCAGGATCTTTTTCATTATAGGGAAATAATGGAATTTTTGAAGCGGCTGAATGAATACGGAATTACAATTTTATTTATAACCCATGATATGCATCTAATGATGGAATATACCGACAAGGCTTATGTTTTTAATGATGGACAAATTATAAAATCTGGAAATCCAGCACAGATTTTGGCAGATAAAAAAGTGCTGGAACAGGCAAATTTAAGGGAAACTTCACTTCATTACGTGGCAGAAAAAATAGAAATAAACCCTGAAGAACTCATAAGTACATTTGTTTATTATGAAAAAAATTGTGAAAAAGAACAGAAAAAGGCAGGTGATTAGATGGAAAATACATTTTTATTGGAGTATATTGAGAAAGATTCAGTAATTCATAGATTAAATGGAGCTGCAAAACTGATTTGCTTTATATTGTGGACTGTGGCTATTATGCTTACCTATGATACAAGATTTCTTGCAGCTTTGACACTTTTGGGATTTGTGCTTTTTAAAATTTCAAAAATAAAATTTAATGAAATAAAAATCGTATTTTATCTAATTTCTATTTTTCTTGTATTAAATTTAATTATGATTTTTTTATTTTCCCCACTTGAAGGAACAAAGATATATGGAACAAGACATGATATTCTTAAAATTTTTGGAAATTATGTGGTAACTTGGGAACAGTTATTTTATGAATTTAATATATTTGTAAAATATTTTTCAGTTATTCCTGTTGCCCTGCTTTTCATAATTACAACAAATCCAAGCGAGTTTGCTTCTTCGTTGAATAGAATAGGAGTGCCATATAAATTTTCCTATGCAGTTTCAATTGCACTAAGATATATCCCAACTGTTCAGGAGGATTTTGTTACGATTAGTAAAGCACAACAGGCAAAGGGAATTGATATTTCTAAAAATGTAAAATTGATGACAAGAATAAAAAATGTATCTTATACGTTAATGCCGTTAATATTTTCAAGCATTGAAAAAATAGATATTATAAGTAATGCTATGATTTTGAGAGGGTTTGGGAAAAGAAAAAAAAGGACCTGGTATCAGGCTAGGAAAATGAAAGTGGCTGATATCGTGGCGATTATTGTGACTGCAATATTTGTGGTTACTTCGATAGTGCTGGTGAAGGTAAATGGAGGGAGATTTTATAATCCGTTTGTATAAGTTCGTTTTTATATAAACTCAGAATTTAATAAAATAAATATAGAGATAAGAAACTTAGGTTATCGAACATATCTAGTAAATTTATTTTAGCAAAGGATTGAGATATTTATTGTTAAATAATTAGAAATATAATTTCTATTTTAAAAAAAATATTTTAGGGAAAGGAAGAGGAAAAATGGTTAATATTGGAAATGACTGGGATGAAATTTTTAAAAATGAAAAGGAATTTGAAAAGGATTATTATTTGAACTTGAGAAAATTTTTGATAAGTGAATATAAGACAAAGACAATTTATCCTGATAAATATGAAATTTTTTCTGCATTTAAGCTGACAAGCTACAAGGACTGCAAAGTTGTAATTTTAGGACAAGATCCGTATCATGGGGAAAATCAGGCACACGGACTGGCATTTTCAGTAAAGCAGGGAGTTGCATTGCCGCCTTCCTTAAAAAATATTTACAAGGAAATAGAAAATGAATTTGGTTATAAAATGAGCAGAAATGGATTTCTTGAAAGCTGGGCAAAGCAAGGAGTGCTGCTTTTAAATACGGCGCTTACTGTAGTTGCTGGAAATGCTAACTCACATTCAAAGATAGGCTGGGAAATTTTTACAGATAATGTGATAAAATATTTAAATAGACGTGAAGATCCGTTAATTTTCATACTTTGGGGAAATAATGCAAAAAGCAAGAAAGCCTTTATTGATACAGATAGACATTATATTCTGGAAAGTGTGCATCCTAGTCCGTTGTCGGCAAGCCGTGGTTTTTTTGGTTGCGGACATTTTAAAAAGGCTAATGAAATTTTGAAGGAATTAGGGAAAGATGAAATAAATTGGCAAATATAAATTATTTATAATTGAAGGAGGTAAAAAAATTGATGAATTTTAGAAAATCAACTTTTGATGATATTGACATAATTTTGGAAATTATTGAGAAGGCGAAAGCTGAATTGAAGAAAATGGGATTGGATCAATGGCAAAAGGGGTATCCAAATAGGGGAGTTATTGAAAGTGATGTAAAAAAAGGGATTAGTTATGTTTTGGAAGAAACTGCTGAAAATAATGAGAAGCCTGGAGAAAAAGTTTCTGGAAAAATTGTTGGAACGATTGTATTATCGCCTGAAAGAGAAGAGCCATATTCTAAGATTGAGGGAAAATGGATAACAGATGATGATGATTATATGGTAGTTCATAGGCTGGCAGTCGATTCTGATGTGAAAAATAAAGGTCTTGCTACAAAAATACTGGAATTTTCTGAAGGAGTTTGCATCGAGAATAAGATACTTAGTTTAAAGGCGGATACGCATGAAAATAATGAGCCGATGAAAAGGCTTCTTGCGAAAAATGGGTTTAGTTTTTGCGGCTTAATTTATTTGGATAGGGAGCCTGATTTAGGGGCAAAGCGTACTGCTTATGAGAAAATAATAAAAATTCCGCATAAATTATTGTAAAATTTTAAATAAAAAAATTGATAAAAATATAGAAAGTGAGCTGATAAATTATGAAATTTGAAACAAAAACAATACACGGAGTAAGAGAAGGGAAAAAGAAGGAATTATGGGGAACAAATGTTAATTTTGCTTCTACATTTCCTGTTGCAGAATTTGGAGTGACACAGGAATTTGAATATTCTAGAGTTTCAGCGCCTACGAGAAATGAACTGGAGGAAATTATTGCGGCTCTTGAAAATGGAAAATATGCCTATGCCTTTTCATCTGGAATGGCAACTACGACATCTGTATTTACAATGTTTTCGGCTGGAGATCATATCATTTTGGGACAAGATATTTATGGAGGGACTTATAGAGTTTTACACGATATTTACTCAAGATTTGGAATAGAATCTACATTTGTTGATACAACTGATTTGGAAAATATAAGAAAAGCGTTAAAACCTAATACTAAAGCAATTTTTATTGAAACACCGTCAAATCCGCTACTTGATGTAACTGATATAAGAGGAGTTGTAAAACTTGCAAAAGAGCATAATCTTATAACTATTGCAGATAATACGTTTATGACGCCATATTTGCAAAAGCCGCTTGATTTTGGAATTGATATTGTAGTTCACAGTGCAACTAAATTTTTATCAGGACATCATGATTTGCTAGGTGGAGTTGCAATTACAAATGATGAGGAACTTGCAGAAAAGATTAAATTTTCACAAGTTGCGGCTGGTGCTTTAATATCGCCATTTGACAGCTGGCTTTTGATGAGAAGTTTGAAAACATTAAAATTAAGAGTGGAAGCGGCACAGGAAAATGCAAAAAAACTTATAGAATTTTTCCAAAGTCACGATGCAGTTGATAAAATTTACTATCCGACTTTAGATACAAATAAAGGTAAAAAAATTCATGAAAGTCAGGCAACAGGTGGAGGTTCAGTATTCTCGTTCACTTTAAAAGATGACTCAAAAGTAAAAACATTTTTTGAAAGTTTAAATGTGGCATTATTTGCGGCAAGTCTTGGTGGAGCTGAAACATTGGTAACTCATCCAAGCACAATAACTCATGCAGAAATGCCTGAAGAAGAAAAGGAAGCTAGAGGATTTACACATTCATTGATTAGAGTTGCAGCTGGATTTGAAAATATTGACGACTTAATTGAAGATTTTAAACAGGCGCTTGAAAAATAGTAAAAAAGTAGGAGAAAAATGGCAAAAAAAATTGATGACGGAAAATCTCAGATAGTATTAATTGCTGCAATAATTATAATTGCGGCAGTTATGATTTTTGGGATGTTTAGTAAAGGCGGAAAGAGTTCTGAAAAAAGTGTTGGAAAAGCCAAAAATGTCAAAATTTCCCAAAATAATGGCAAAAAAAGTTCTAAAACTAAGAAATCTAAAGAAAAAAAAGAAGTTGAACCTGAAATTTTAGATGGCTATCAAGTGCTGAAGGTTAGCGATGGAGATACGATTAATATTCAAAAGGTTGAAAATGGAAAATTTGTTGGAGAGATGTTGAGAATTAGGATGTACGGGATGGATGCACCTGAAAAAACACAGGATTATGGGTCTGAAAGCAGACAGGCGCTTGAAAAATTGGTGACTGGGAAAAATTTGAGCGTGGAAGTGAAAAATAAGGATAGATACGGCAGAACAGTTGCGATTATTTATGCGAATGGTAAAAACGTTAATGAAGAAATGGTAAAAACGGGAAATGCCTGGTGGTATCAGGAATATGCTAAAAAAGACACGCAATTTGAAAAATATCAAGAAAATGCGAAGCAGAAAAAATTGGGGCTGTTTTCTAGAAAAGGATATACAGAGCCTTGGAATTATAGAAAAGAAAAAAAGGCGGCTGCATCAAGCAGAACTAAAAGTAAATAGCTTGCTTTAAGTTAACGATTTGTTATAAAATTTAATTTTATCAAGCAAACGGAAAAGAAGTATAAAAAAGAAAAGGATGATGAAATGTTTATAGATGAAAGTGTAATTACAGTAATTTCTGGAAAAGGAGGGGATGGAGCTGCTACGTTTAGGCGTGAGAAATTTGTTCAGTTTGGAGGGCCTGACGGTGGAGATGGCGGAAAAGGTGGAGATATTGTCTTTATTGCTGATCCCAATATTAATACGCTTGTTGACTTTAAGAGCAGTAAAAAGTTTAAGGCACAGGATGGGACAAAAGGCGCTGCGGCACGTTCTACTGGAAAATCTGGAGAAGATTTGATTATAAAGGTTCCAGTTGGAACAATGGTTAGGGATTTTGAAACGAATAAACTTTTGCTTGATTTGGATATTCCAAATGAAAAAGTTATATTTTTAAAGGGAGGAGATGGCGGACGTGGAAACATCCATTTTAAGTCATCTGTGAAAAAAGCTCCAAGAATAGCAGAAAGTGGACGTGAAGGTGCAGAATTAAAAATAAAATTAGAATTAAAGCTGCTTGCTGATGTGGCACTTGTTGGCTATCCAAGCGTTGGAAAATCCAGCTTTATTAACAAAGTGTCAGCCGCCAGATCAAAAGTTGCAAGTTACCATTTTACAACATTAAAGCCTAAATTGGGAGTTGTCAGAATGGGAGATGAGGAAAGTTTTGTGGTAGCAGATGTGCCCGGGCTTATTGAAGGGGCTCACGAAGGAGTGGGACTTGGAGATAGATTTTTAAAACATATTGAAAGATGTAAATTAATTGTTCATATTGTAGATATTTCAGGGCTTGATGGACGTGATCCTAAGGAAGACTTTTTGAAAATAAATCACGAATTAAAGAATTATAGTGAAAAATTATCTAAAAAACGGCAAATTGTAGTGGCAAATAAAATTGATATGCTCTATGAAGATGAAAAATACGATGAATTTGAAAAATTTGTGAAGGAAAATGGAGCAGAATTTGTTTATCCAGTTTCTGTAATTGCAAATGACGGATTAAAGCCAGTTTTATCAAAGGCTTGGGAATTAATTCAGGAAATACCTAGGGAAGAATTGGAAGAAGTTCATTCGGTTGAGGAATTGATTCGAGAAAATAATAAAAAGGAAGACTGGATTATAAAAAAAGTTTCAGACAATGTATTTGAAGTTGATGGAAGAATTGTGGATGATGTATTGAGAAAATATGTATTTATTGGAGAAGAGGGAATTATAAATTTCTTGCAAAAAATGAGAAGCCTTGGTATGGAAACAGAACTTGAAAATGCTGGTGTTGAGCAAGGGGATGTGATAATTATTGCAGGTTATGAATTTGAATATGTAATTTAGCTTAAATTTTTATATAATTTATAAATTTGATATTGAAAAAGTTAAAAAAATGTGGTCTACTTATAGCAGGAGGTAAATAAAATAGCAAAAGGAATTGTGATTGCAGGCGCTACTGGAGTTGGGAAAACTGATTTGTCAATAAGGCTTGCAAAAAAGATTGATGCAGAAATAATATCGGCGGATGCATCTCAAATTTATAAAGAACTGGATATTGGAACTGCAAAAATAACCGATGAAGAAATGCAAGGCGTGAAGCACTATATGATTGATGTTGCAAGTCCTGGCGAAGATTATTCTGTGGGAGATTTTGAAAGAGATGTAAATAATATTTTGAATGAAAATTCTTGCAAAAATGGGAAAAATATTATTATTGCAGGTGGAACAGGGCTTTATATAAGGTCAATTACAGATGGATTTGCAAAATTGCCTTCAAAGGATGAAAAAATTAGAAAAGAGCTGGAAAGTAAAAGTCTTGATGAATTACAGGAAACTTTGAAAAAATTAGATGAAAAATCCTATGAAGAAATTGACTTATCTAATAAGTTGCGGCTGGTTCGTGCCATTGAAGTATGTCTTTTAACTGGTGGGAAATTTAGCGAGTTAAGGACTCAAAATATAAAAAATAATGATTACGACTTTTTGAAGATATTTTTGACACGGAATCGAGATGAGCTTTACGATAGGATTAATAGGCGAGTTGAAATTATGATTGCAAAAGGACTTGTCGGAGAGGCAAAAAAAGTATATAATAAATATACAGAAGAGCTTCATAAAATATCTTCGATTGGGTACAAGGAACTGTTTATGCACTTTGATGGTAAAATTACATTGGATGAAGCAGTTGAGGAAATAAAAAAAGAAAGTAGAAGATATGCAAAAAGGCAGATGACCTGGTTCAGAAAGGAAAAAGACTATATTATTTGCAATTTATCAGAAATGTCTGAAAACGAAGCTTTGGATGAGATTTTGAAAAGGTGGGAAAAGTTTCAGAAAAAAAAATAAATTAAAGAAAAAAATTTTGAAAGGAGAATGTGGGATTATCCTGCATAAAAATATGAAAATACTAGAATATTTAGTGCCTGAAAGAGTAAATTTAGATTTGAAGGGAACAACGAAAGCGGAAACTATTAATGAAATGGCACAGCTGTTTGTAAAAAGCGGAATTATTGATTCAGAAGATCTTGAAGAATTTGTGAGAGAAATAAATGAAAGGGAAAAATTAACACCGACAGGAATGCAAGATGGAATCGCAATTCCTCATGCAAGAACGCCATTAGTAAAATCTCTTTCTCTTGCAATGGGAATTTCTCATGAAGGTGTCGATTTTGAAAGCATGGATGGAGAACCTTCAAAGTTAATTTTTATGATTGCCGCTCCAGAAGGAACTAAAAAGGAGCATTTAGATTTATTGGCAGAAATTTCAAAATTGTCATTTGAAGAAGAATTAGTGGAACAGCTTGAAGAAGTTAAGACAGTAGAAGGAATTTTTGAAAAATTAAAAAATATTTAAATTTAGTAGGGTAAAAAATATTTTTTATACTGATTTTAAAGGCTTCTTTAGAGAAAAATCATAATTTTTGTGTTTTATTTGAAAAATTAATTGTATTTTTTTATATAATTTGGTATAATAAAAACAAGTGATGATTAAGCAAGTGATTTGATAGTAGTTCCATATTTGGTTTGTGAATTGAAAATTATTGTCATAAATTATAGGATTTATATAATATTTTTTAAAATATGCAAACCTAAGGAACTACGGGGATAGGCTGGCAAGTTCGATTAACTGAACAAAGACAGTTGTTATCCAGTGATTCTGTGACTTTGATGTTACGGGAGTTTTAGGCAAATAAAAAATTAGGAGGAAAATCGAATGAAAAAGACAATATTCTTTTTAGTTGGAATAATGATGGTTTCATCAATAGGTTTCTCTGCTGAAAAAAAGAGCTTAGAAAGCAACTTAAGTACAATTGAAAGCCAATTCAATGAATTAATGAGAAAAGAAGATGCGCAAAAACAAAGCTATATTCAACAAAAGGCTCAATTGGAAGCTGAAGTGGAAGACTTGAAAGCAAAACAAACAAGCAGAGAAAAATTGGTAGAAAAATTAAGAGTAGATTCAGAAGTAAGATGGCATAGAGATAAATATAAAAAAATATTGAACAACTCTGAAACTGTCTACAAAAACATAAATAAGAGCATAGCAGAAAAAGAGAAAAAAATTGCTGAATTGGATGCATTATTATCAGTAATGAATTAATGAAAGGAATGGTAATTAAGAGATGAAAGCAAAAAAATTATTATTGTGCGGAATAGTAGCTGCATTATCGGTTCCAATGATGGCAGATTCTGCTCAAAGTGTCTTAAAACAAGCTAGAGAAGATTACTATAAAAGTTTAAAAGCGCCAAAAGAGCGTGAAATGACAACAGAAAAATTAGTAACGATAGATGAAGATGGCGTAGTAGAAGAAAAAGAAAGAGTTAAACCAAAATCATCAATTGAAAAACTTGAATACAATGCGGCTAAAGCAGCGGCTAGAGTAGATTTTTACGAAAGAGTAGTAAGAAGTGTACAAAGAGAAGAAAAAGAGTTAGGAGAATTTGATAGCGTTCTTGGAAGAGATGGTGTTAAAAACGCTCCTAAAAAAACAAGAAGAGTTAAATAAGCCAATTCAGTTATTTCAATAAAAATAATATTTAAATGATATTTAGAAAGGAAAATCAATGAAAAAAATATTAGGATTAGCAGCGGTAATGGTTTTGGCAATGAGTCAATTATCATTCTCAGCTAAAAGTGATACTGATGCCGCAGTGCAAAGATTAGTTAAAGTGGCTAAACAAAGACAAGCTCAACAAGCTAAAGATGCAGCCAAAGGTGTAGTAACAGAAGAAGTTATAGTAGTTCCAGTTGAAGAAACTGTAACAACAACATCAGATACAGTTCAAGAAGCACGTGATAGAGCTGAAGCGGCTAGAGCGCAAGCACAAGAAAGAGCGGCAAAAGCAAGAGAAGCAGCTCAACACAGAAAAACAAAAACACCTGAAATAAGAGCTCAAAGAAGAAATATGTCTGAAAGTAAAATGATGGACGTGGAAATTCAAAGAATTAGAAAAAGAGTAGATCAAATTAACAGTAACATTGAAAAATTCCATAAAACAAATGAAATGTTAGATCAAATGGAACAAAGATTGGATGCTATCCAAGATAGAATAAACTAGAGAGTTATACTATAATTACAGTAACTGATTAAAAAATTTCAAAAATAAATTTGGATGAAGTAGAAAGGAAATTAGAAATATGAAAAAGTTAGCATTAATATTAGTAGGATTAGGAGCTTTGTCTTGTACAAATGCAAAATTAGTAGATTATAACACAACTAGATTAAATCATATTGAAGATTATTTAGATGAAAATAAACCAAATCCAGGTAGCCAAAAATACAGATCATTAGAAAGAGAGGCTGAAAAATGGGTAGACGAACAACAACCACAACAACAACAATAATTGCACTAGGGTTGTTAGTTGCTTCACCACTAATGGCAAGAAGGCTGACAACTACTCAAATGAGAGAAAATACAATAAGAATTAACGCTCTTGAGATAGAAGAGCCAGCTCCAGAACCAATTCCAGAACCAGCTCCAGAACCTAAGAAAGATGATGTTTGGGTATTCGATTCTGGAAGATTGAACTTCGATTTCGATAAATCAGTAGTTAAACCTCAATACTTTGAATTATTGAGAAACGTTAAAGACTATGCTGAACAAAATGACTTCAGATTGACAATTATAGGACATACAGATTCTAAAGGTACTGATGCTTATAATATGGCTTTAGGTATGAGAAGGGCAATAGCAGTTAGAGATAAATTGTTAGAATTCGGATTAGATCCTTCAAGAATTTTAGGTGTAGAATCAAGAGGGGAATCTGAACCAATTGCTACAAATGATACTGAAGAAGGAAGATTTGAAAACAGAAGAATTGAGTTCAAAGCTACAAAATAGCAATAATCACAAATTAAATAAAAATATTTTTGTAAATTGTCTAGTTATTTCATCAATTGAAAAAATTAGACAATTTTTTTTAAAAAAATTTAAAATTATAATGAAATAAATTGAATTTTAGTGTATAATATCTACAAAGATTTTAAGAAAGAAGAGGTAAGGTGAATATGTGGTTTACTAAATCATCAAAGGATGTTTTAAAAGAGCTGAATGTTTCGGAAAAGACGGGACTTTCAACTGAAGAAGTAAAAAAGCGGCTGGAAAAATATGGACCTAATAAATTGAAAGGAAAGCCGAAAAAAAGTTTGCTGCAGTTATTTTTGGCACAGCTTCAGGATATGCTTATTTATGTGCTAATTGGCGCAGCTGTCGTTAATATTATTGCGCACGGAAAAGATGGAATAGCAGATGCCTTGATAATTTTAGCGGTTGTTCTTATAAATGCAGTAGTTGGGGTTGTGCAGGAATCTAAGGCGGAAAAGGCGTTAGAAGCGTTGCAGCAGATGACAACACCTAAGAGCTTGGTTAGAAGAAATGGCGAAGTTATTGAAGTTAATTCGGAAGAACTGGTGCCAGGAGATATTTTAGTAATTGATGCGGGAAGATATATTCCAGCGGATGTCAGACTTATTGAAAGTGCTAATTTGCAGATTGAAGAGTCGGCACTTACTGGAGAATCTGTTCCAAGTGAAAAGGATGCCAATTTTATTACAACTGATGCAAAAATACCAATTGGAGATAAGGAAAATATGGCATTTATGTCAACTATGGCAACTTACGGAAGAGGAGAAGGAGTTGTAGTTGAAACTGGAATGAATACTGAAATTGGAAAAATTGCACAGATTTTGGATGAAGATAACAATACACTTACTCCGCTTCAAGTGAAACTGGAAGAACTTGGAAAAATTTTGGGATATGGAGCTTTAGCAATTTGTGGAATTATTTTTGTCATAGGGTTGATTCAAGGAAGAGAAGCGGTTGATATGTTTATGACTGCGATAAGTTTGGCTGTGGCGGCAATTCCTGAAGGACTTGTTGCGATTGTTGCGATTGTACTTTCACTTGGGGTAAAGACTATGTCAAGGAAAAATGCGATTGTAAGAAAATTACCAGCAGTTGAAACATTGGGAGCGGTAAATATTGTTTGTTCTGATAAAACTGGAACGCTTACTCAAAATAAGATGACTGTTGTAAAAACTTATACTTTGGATAATTTAAGGGATATTTCCAGTCAAGATGGACAAAAGGCAAATGTTGATGAAACTGAGTTAATTCGTTCGTTTGTGCTTTGCTCGGATGCATCTGTTGAAAATGGACAAGATATTGGAGATCCGACAGAAGTGGCTCTGATTGTCTTGGGAAATAAATTTAATTTAGAAAAAAATGCATTGAATACTAAATATAAAAGAGTTTCTGAAAATCCATTTGATTCAGACAGAAAACTTATGTCGACACTTAATGAAGAAGGTGGAAAATATAGAGTTCATACAAAAGGTGCGATTGACAACATTCTTACAAGAGCAAATAAAATTCTTGTAAATGGAGAAATTTTACCATTGACTGAAGAAGAAAAAAATAAAATATTGAAAGTTGCTGAAGAAATGTCAGATGATGCATTAAGAGTGCTTGGAGTGGCATTTAAAGATGTTGACAGCCAAATTTCACCTGAAGAGATGGAAAAAGATCTGGTTGTAGTTGGAATTGTTGGAATGATTGATCCGCCTAGAACTGAAGTGAAAGATTCGATTGTGGAAGCTAAAAATGCTGGAATTACTCCGATTATGATAACTGGAGATCATAAGAATACGGCAGTTGCGATTGCAAAAGAGCTTGGAATTGCGACAGATATTAGTCAAAGTTTGACTGGAGCTGAAATTGATGAGATTCCAGATGATAAATTTGCTAAGGAAGTGAATAAATATAGAGTGTTTGCAAGAGTTTCGCCAGAGCATAAAGTTAAGATTGTAAAAGCGTTTAAAGAGCAGGGAAATATTGTGTCAATGACTGGAGATGGAGTAAACGATGCGCCGTCGCTTAAATTTGCTGATATAGGAGTTGCTATGGGAATTACTGGTACAGATGTTTCTAAAGGTGCTAGTGACATGATTTTGACTGATGACAATTTTACTACGATAATTCATGCGATTGAAGAAGGAAGAAATATTTTTAACAACATCAAAAAGACAATTATATTCTTGCTTTCTTGTAATTTGGGAGAAGTTTTGTGTGTGTTTATTGCAACATTATTCGGATGGTCAATACCGTTAGTCGCAACTCAGCTTTTATGGGTAAACCTAATAACTGATACATTACCAGCAATTTCGCTTGGAATGGATCCTGGAGATAAGGAAGTTATGACTAGAAAACCTAGAAATCCGAAGGAGAGTTTCTTTTCTGAAGGTGCGGGAATGAGATCAATTGTTGGTGGAGTGCTGATTGGAGTGCTTACACTTGTGGCATTTTACCTAGGAATTATTCATAGCGGGACTGTGCCTATTTCAGCCGTAAAAGACAGTAATCCTGCAACACGTGAAATTTTAACTTATGGAAGAACAATGGCGTTTATCGTTCTTACATTCTCGCAATTGTTTTATTCATTGTCAATGAGAAATAGTAAAAAGACTATTTTTGAAATTGGATTTTTTGGAAATAAATTCTTAATTGGTTCGATTATTATTGGAATAGTTTTGCAAATTGGCTTGACTTCAATTTCAAGTATTGCACAAATGTTTAAAGTGACTGCGATAGATCCGAGTCATTGGGGAATGGTGATTGGATTGTCACTTGTTCCGTTTGTTGTGAATGAAATTATAAAAGTGATTTCAAGAAGAAGAAATGATTAAAAAAA
Source organism: Leptotrichia sp. oral taxon 417 (assembly GCF_013394865.1). Lineage (NCBI taxonomy): Bacteria > Fusobacteriati > Fusobacteriota > Fusobacteriia > Fusobacteriales > Leptotrichiaceae > Leptotrichia > Leptotrichia sp. oral taxon 417. Next base: position 885,971 of record NZ_JABXYV010000001.1, read on the forward strand.
GATAAAAAGATATTTTTTTTATTTTAAGAAATCCTTGACAAATACTGAAAATGTGGTAACATATAATAAACAATGAAAAAAGTTTGGAGGAGATAAAATGTCAAAAAAAGAATTTGTAGATGCTTATGCAAAAGCAACAGGAGAAACTAAAAAAAGAGCTGAAGAATTGGTAAATGCTTTTTTAGAAACAACAGAAGAATCTTTAGTAAAAGGTGAAAGTATCCAATTTGTAGGTTGGGGAACTTTTGAAGTAAAAGAAAGAGCAGCTAGAGAAGGAAGAAACCCATCAACTGGTGCTCCAATTAAAATTGAAGCTAAAAAAGTAGTTAAATTTAAAGTTGGAAAAAAATTAGCTGACAAAGTTGCAGAAGCTAAATAATAGAACTTTTACAAAGGCTATCCTGAAGATTTTTCATTTTCAGGGTAGTTTTTTATTATTTATATTTTTTGAATGAAATTTGCTTCTGACACCATTTATCGTTTAAACATCGAAATGGTTACGAATTTCTTTGCAAGGAATCTAGCAAATAATATAAATAAATTTGTAAAAAGAGGAATTTTAATTATGGAAAAAGGAAAAATTTACTTGCATTATGATATGGATGCCTTTTTTGCTTCAATAGAACAGCGGGATAACAGTGAGCTTTGTGGAAAGCCCATTGCGATAGGATATGGAGTTGTTACGACTGCCAGCTATGAAGCCAGGAAATATGGTGTAAAATCGGCTATGCCTACGGTTCAGGCTAAACGTCTATGTCCGAATCTTATTGTTGTAAATCTTAGAAAGGGTGTTTATTTTGAGGAAGGGAGAAGAATACAGGAGTTAATAAAAAAAGTTCTGAAGAAATGTGAATTTACTTCTGTTGATGAGGGATACATTGATATTACAGAGTTCATAAGAAATAAAAATGTAAAGCTTAGTAAAAGGGAAGAAATTTTAAAAATTGAGAAATTTATAAAAAGATTTAAAAAGTATATTTTTGATAATTCCCGTTTAACTTGTTCAGTTGGGATTGGCTTTAGCAAGATTAGCGCGAAAATTGCAAGTGATATTGATAAGCCGAATGGATATTTTATTTTTAAAGATCGTGATCATTTTTTGGATTATATTTATGACAAGGAACTGGGTATAATTCCAGGAATTGGGAAAAAGACTAGGGAAGTGCTGAAATTGTTTAATATAGCAAAGGTTTTTCAGCTGTATGAAATTGGGAAAAATGAACTTGTTAGAAGATTTGGGGAAAGTAAGGGGGAATATTTGTATAATTCAATTCGGGGATTGCATATTTCTGAGATAAATACAGATAGAAAGAGGCAGTCTTATGGGCATGAGATTACTTTTCATCAGGCAGAAAATGATATTTTGGCATTGCATTCTGAATTGAAAAGGCAATCTAAAAGATTGAGTGACAGGCTTATTGAGAAAAATGAGTTTGCAAAGACAGTTACGGTAAAAATAAGATATTCTAATTTTGTGACTCATACCCGATCTAAAACTTTAAAAAGTGCAACAAATAATGGGGATACAATTTATGAAGCTGCTCTTGAAAATCTGGAATTTTTTGAGAAAAAGGATGAGGTGCGGCTTATCGGAGTTCAGTTAAGTACAATTTTAAAAAGCGATGTGGTTCAGCTTTCTCTTTTTGATGATTTGAGATAAAAAAAGGAGGTAGAATAAATGGATAAAAAAGAAATATTAAGTTATATTGATGAAGTAAATCTTCTATTGAAAAGAGCTTATGTTCCATATTCAAAATTCCCTGTCGCTGCATTATTAATCGACAATAATGGAAAAAAGCATAAGGGAGTTAATGTAGAAAATGCTTCTTTCGGACTTACTCTTTGTGCTGAAAGAAACGCAATTACAACAGCGGTGACACAAGGCATGAAGAAAATAAGGCTGCTTATTGTAACTGGTAATACATTAGAGCCGATTAGTCCATGTGGGGCATGCAGGCAAGTAATAAGAGAGTTTTCTGATAAAGATACGGTTATAATTTTGGCAAATAGAGACGGAAAATATAAAATTGCTTCAATTGAAGAACTTCTGCCTTATTCTTTTGGAGCTGAGGATTTGTAAATAAAAATAAATAATCTGATTTAAAAAATTTTTTAATAATTTTTCATATTTTTTTGAACTTTACTTGCAAATCTGTAAAAATGAGTTATAATACTAGTGAAACGATATTTCAGATTTAATTTTTAAGAATTTTGTAACTTAAAAGGAGTGATTCTTATGAAAAAGTTTAAAAATGGATTTTTGATTTTAGCTTTGTCTGTAATTTTTAGTACCATTTCAATGGGAACTGCTTTCATAACTTCATCAAAGGATAATGCAATTAATATAAGACAATCTGCCACTAAAGATTCTAAGGTAGTAGATACCATTAAAAATGGAGAAATATTGGAAAGTGATGAAAAATCTGGAGATTGGCATAAGGTGATCTACTATGATGGAGGCATAGACAGAACGTTTACAGGATATATTCATGACAGCCAATTAAAAAAAATCATAGGAAAACTTGTTATAACTTCAAGTGAAGGTTACAGCAACATAAGAGAAAAACCGACAACAAAATCTACAATAAAATCTAGATTAAAAACTGGGCAAACAGTTTATGCAATAAGCAAAACAGCAGATGACTGGTATTACATAAGATATAATGGAAATGAATATGGCTATATTTATAGCAATCAAGTGGATAAAAAATAAAATGTTTTTGATTAACTGTTTAAATTGATAAATTGAAAAAAGTTTTAATTTTTAAAGCGTAATTTATCATGGCAAGTAAAAAATTAAGAAAGAAATAGGAAAATAAAAATGGCAGGAAATATTAAAAATCCTGCTATTTTTTTAATTAATTTAAAAATAGAAGCTATATTCTAATAAGAGATATTGACTCTTTAAAAAAGTTTATAATTAGTTCGATGCTTAAATGGGAAATAGTATAAGCACAATAAAAGTTTATTAACTATACAGTTCTTTAAGTCTTGCTTCGACATTTTCATCGTTTAAATAATCATCGTATTCCATTTCCTTTTCCAAAATTCCTTTTGGAGTAATTTCGATTATTTTATTTGCGATTGTTTGAATAAATTCGTGGTCATGCGTTGTAAATAAAATTGTTCCGTCAAATCTTTCCAGTGCCTTATTTAACGATGTAATTGATTCAAGATCCAAGTGATCTGTTGGGTTGTCTAGCAGCAGGACATTTGCATTAGATAACATCATTTTCGAAAGCATGCAACGTACTTTTTCTCCTCCAGAAAGAACTTTGGCTTTTTTTCTGGCCTCTTCTCCTGAAAATAACATTCTTCCTAGGAAACCACGTACGTATTCTTCATGCTGATCTTCTGAAAATTGTCTTAACCAGTCAATTAGTGATAAATCAACGTTTTCAAAATATTCTGAATTATCTTTTGGGAAATAGCTTTGTGAAGTTGTAACTCCCCATTCAACTTTTCCAGAATCAGGTTCTAATTCTCCAGCTAAAATTCGGAAAAGAGTAGTTTTAGCTATATCATTTTTTGACAAAATGACAACTTTATCTCCAGTATTTACTGTAAATGAAATATTATCAAGAATTTTTTCCCCATCAACAGTTTTTGTCAGATTTTCAACTCTTAACATATTATTTCCAGCTTCTCTTTCAGGCTTAAATTCAATATATGGATATTTTCTGTTGGAAACTTGCATATCTTCAAATTGTAATTTTTCCAATTGCTTTTTACGGCTAGTAGCCTGCTTTGATTTTGAAGCATTGGCAGAGAAACGGGCAATAAAGTCTTGCAGTTCCTTTTTTTTCTGCTCCATTTTTTTATTTTGGTTTCTAATTAATTCCTGCATTAGTTGATTTGATTCATACCAGAAATCATAGTTTCCAACGAACATTTTAATTTTCCCGTAATCAATATCGGCAATGTGAGTACAAACTTTATTTAAAAAGTGTCTATCGTGGGAAACAACAAGTACAGTTGTATTTTCCAAATCCATCAGAAAATCTTCAAGCCACTTTACAGCATGCAAGTCAAGTCCATTTGTAGGCTCATCTAGCAATAGAATGTCAGGATTTCCAAAAATAGCCTGTGCAAGCAGCACTTTTACCTTTTCAGGCTCTGTTAATTCCTTCATTAATTTGTGATGCATTTCAGCGGGGATTCCAAGCCCGACTAGAAATTTTTCAGCATTTGTTTCAGCTTCCCATCCATCTAATTCTGCAAATTCTCCTTCAAGTTCAGCCGCTAAATTTCCATCTTCTTCTGTAAATTCAGTTTTTGCATATAGTGCATTTTTTTGCAGCATAATATCATATAATTTTGCGTGTCCCATCATTACTACATTTAGCACTTCTTCATCTTCATATGCAAAGTGATCCTGTTTTAAAAATGACAGTCTTTTATTTTTTTCTACAATAACTTCTCCAGAAGTAGAATCAAGCTCTCCAGTTAAAACCTTTAAAAATGTCGATTTTCCAGCCCCGTTCGGTCCAATAATACCGTAACAGTTCCCTTCTGTAAATTTTATATTTACTTCATCAAAAAGTTTTCGTCCACCAAACTGGACAGATAAATTACTTGTTGAAATCAAAAAATTTCCTCCTTAAATATTTATATTTTATTTACATTATATCAAAAATTTTCACTAAAAACAAAATAAATTTATTTAAAACCTTTATTTTTTCCAAAATAATTGGTAAAATATACAAAAGAAAAAAATTTGAAAAGGATAGAATGGGGTAAACTATGAATAAGACAAATTTTCATACTCACAATTATCGATGTGAACATGCTGCTGGAAATGTAGAAGATTACGTAAAAGTAGCAATCAAGGAAGGCTATACTGAACTTGGAATCTCAGATCATGCTCCAATGCCTGAATATTATGAAAATAACCGAATGAAGGAAGAGGATTTTGATGGATATTTAAAGGAAATTGAAGAGGCACAGGAAAAATATGGAAATAAAATCAAAATTTACAAATCACTAGAAATCGAATATTTTCCGGAATTTCTTGAAAAATATGATAAATATCGAAAAAAGTTAGATTATCTCGTTTTAGGCTTACACGCATTTAGAAAACCTGGTGATAGCACAAATTATAATGCCTGGAAAATAAAAACAGGCGAAGATGTGTTAGATTATGCAAAATATATGGCTGAAGCGATAGAAAGCGGAAAATTTGACTACATCGCACATCCAGATTTATATGTAATAAATTATCGGAACTGGGATGAAAGCTGTGAAAAAGCAGCACATATTATTTCTGAAGCAGCAGAAAAAATGAATGTACCGCTTGAAGTAAATGCAAATGGAATAAGAAAATCTTTTGAAAGACATCCAGATTGGGATAGATATATGTATCCATATAAGGAATTTTGGGAAATTGTGAAGCAATATAATGTTAGGACAATAATTGGTTCAGATGCACATGATTTTAGTAGGATGGAAGATAGAGAGATGGAAATTGCAAGGGAGTTTGCAAGGGAAATTGGGCTGAATGTGATTGAGAGTATTTTTTGAAATTATAAAATTTAATAGGAGGAACTATAATATGAAAAAAATAATTTTACTTATTTGTATTTTGATAGGAGTGAGTTCATGTTCTGTTATTCGTGGATTTGCTGATATATCAAATCAAAATGCCAGAGGATATAAAACTGAATATAAACAAGAACAGTTAGCATTAGAACATCATAAACTGACATATAAATTTCCAAAAACAAAGGATAGTAGAAATAACGAGGAATATGAAACAGTGTGGAATGGTATGAAGTTAATAATTCCTAAAAATACAACGATAGATAAGGAAGGTAAATTAGTTTATAAAGATTATCAATTAAGAGTGGGATTTACTCAAACTGCTAATAGAGAAGAGCTTTGTAGAAATAATGTGAATGATAGTAAACAATGGTATAAGAAATATGATGGAAGTTATCGTATTTTAGAGTTTTATGAGTTTAAGTATTACAAAGGTCATCCAAATTTTAATTTAGATTTAGCAGAAGACATAGCTGCGCTAAATGATTTTATCGAATGTTAAAAAATTTAGGGAAGGAGAATGTATAATATTATTATTACGAGAAAATTAATATGAAAAAAATAATTTTACTTATTTGTATTTTATTAGGAATAAGTTCGTGTGAAGTCATTGATGAAGCTGTTCAAGATGCACGAGCATATGGAGATGCAACTAGATATGAAAAAAAGCAAGAGAGAATAGGAAACGAACTCTTTGATGAAGATACCCAAAAAATAATGTGGAATGGTATGGAATTAATAGTTCCTCAAAATACAAAAATAAACGAAAGAGGAAAACTAGTTTACGGTGATTATGAATTAAATATATATTTCTATCGTGTTACAAGAGAGAATATTTGTACAGCCAAAAAATCATTTAAAAAAGAATGGTATAAAAAATATAATAATAATTATTATGTTTTAGAAGGCTCTACATATAATAATTTAATTATTCATTGGAATAGTAATATAAATTTAGCCAGAAAAATAGCTAGAGAAAATAATTTTACCGAATGTTAAAAAATTTTAAAGAAAGGAGTGTGTGATATTTGTTATCATACAATAAATAAAAATGGATAATAGTTTTAAATTTTTAAAAGGGGCAAAAATGATACATCCGACAACTGGGATAACTTTGGAATATCTGGATAAGTCTAATGCAGTTTGTTTTGTATTGTTTAATGAAACTAAAGAAAAGGCGATTTTGGTAAAACAGTTTCGTCCAGGTCCGAAGGATTATACTTTAGAGGTTTGCGCTGGGCTGATTGATGGGGATGAAGATCCTAGGACAGCGGCTTTTAGGGAATTGCGAGAAGAAACTGGATATTTGGAAAAGGATATTGTGGATGTAGAAGAATTGCCGCAAGGGCTTTATGTGTCACCTGGGTATACTACGGAAAATCTGTATTTTTTTAGCGGAAGATTGAAATCGGATGATATTGAGCCGCTTGAGCAGTCGCTGGATAATGGAGAAGATGTGAAGGTTGTCTGGGTTGATGTGAAGGATATTTTAAGACTTTCAAATGATATGAAAACGATACTTGCAGTAACTTATTTTTCAAGAAAAAAGTAGGATATTTAAAAATAAAAAATAAAAATGTAAGATGATAGAAAGGGGGAATTAATGGCTCAAAATAATAAAATAAATTTAGATGAAGAAAATATTGACATTAATGCTGACATTGATACTAAAGAAATAACTCAAGAGGAGAAAACACAACAGAATGTGGAAAAATTAAAAGATGAAATCAGAAACCGTATGTCTGAAGAGGATGCCCAGAATTTTGAAGAGGAAGAAGAAGTATCGCCTGAAGAAATGGCTGAGGAAATTCAGAAAATTGAGACAGAGAAAGAGCTGGAAGAATATTTTGAAGATAATCATTCGATTGATATTGCGGAAAGTTTTGAAGAATTGGATGATGATGAGCTTTTAAGAGTGTTTGAACTTTTGAGTGATGAAAATAAGGCTAGTGTTTTGGAGCAGGCGGATGAAGAATTGCAGACGAGAATTATAGATTTGCTTTCAGATGAGGAAGATATTGATATTTTGGGATATATGTCGCCAGATGACGTGGTTGATATTTTAGGATATATTGACATTCAAAAAAGCAAGTCGATCCTTGACAAGATGAAACGTTCGCAGGCAAATAAATTTCGGGAATTGCTAGGTTATGAGGAAGATACTGCTGGAGGGATTATGACAACCCAGTACATTGCATTTAAACAGAATTTGGAAGGAGGAAATTATGCGGATTAATTTGCCATTACCTACAATAATATTGATTTTATACATAGTTTACGTGATTTTTTCTATGATTATGAAAAAAATAAGATTTAATGCAGAAAATTTAGAAGAATTGGATGGGGAGTTTATATATACTTTTATACCAAAAATAAAAAAACAGCAAATATATTTTAATATTAATGAAGTAAAACTTTGTATTTTGACAAGAATTTTCATTCGGCAGGGAACTTTTAAGACAATAAATTTTAATATTCTCTTAAATGATGGATATAGTTTGAGATTAAAGAAAAAAAGAGATTGTCTGTTATTTTTAAAAGTATGTCAGGAAAAAAGGGAAGAACTGTATCAAAAGATTTTGAGTATGATACCTGCAGATATGACAGTTATTTTGATTTTAGAAAAGGAGCTGGATAATTTTGAGCGTTAAAAAATACAGAAGGGAACAATAAAATGGATCTATGGAATTTATTTAAAAGAAAGAAAAAAATAAAAACAGGTATCTGCTTTTCAAATGAAAAATCAGTTGAAGAACTTTTAAAGAATTTTTTGGAAACTTATGCGGATAAAATTAATACAGTTACTTTGGAAAATGGGGAAAAGTTGACTGAAAAAACTAAAAAGTTTTATCTTGAATTGAAAAATGGGAGAAAAATAGAAGTATTAATAAATCCAGAACGTAATTTTCTTTTAAAAAAGCAAATTGCAATAGAGATTTTTTTAGAAAAGTTAAATCCAGAGAGCTTTAAAAATATAAATGAAGAGGAGCTGGTTAAATACAATAGCTTGCTTATAAATTTTGAAGCCTTAGATAAGGAAGAGGAAAAAAATGAAGAAAAATTTATGATGGAAACCGCAAAATTTTTAAGGGAATTTCATAAATTTACTATACAGAAAAAATTAAACCATTATCATTTTGGAGATAGAAGAATGATTCAAAATGATGAAAAATGGGAAATTTCAGACTTTATTCCGCCACTTTCAGAAAAAATGTTTTTGGAATATGACCTTGAAATGACTGATAACGATCTTGAAAGAATGAAAAAAAATATTGAAAGAATGAAGAAGGATAAACTTCCATATAACGAAAAAATGGAAGTAAACATATCTGAAAAAAATGTAAAAATACGTAAAAAATGGGATATTATAAGAAGAATCGCAGCAATAACAATGACACGGCTTGCTGCGGAAACCTATCTTGAAAAAAAAGAAAATGGACAAAAGGAACTGGAAACGATTATTGATATTTTTGAAAAAAGATACCAGTTTAAGCAGGTATTGACTGAGCGTGAAAAAAATTATCTGGAAAATCCGTCAGATGATAAAGAATTGAATGTTGAATTTTATTTTATGCTGGAAGCTGCTAAAATGCTGCTTTGGGTATTGTCAGTTATTGATATTGAATTTGATGACTTTAACATATTTTGTGATATTTCCATTCTTACCGATGGATTGAAATATGATAATTTAAAGTCCTTTGCCAGAAAATGTGAAATTCGTTCGCAAAACAAGATTTTAGACATGCTGGATTATATATATAGACTAAATTGGGCAAATGTTGAAATAAAATTAGAAGGCTATGCTGGAATTGTAAATGAAAGTATTTTGTATTTTAGCAGGCTTGCATTGGAATGGGTTGTTCAAGATGGAAAAAGCATAGAGGAAATTATTATTCATACATAAAGTATATATTTAAAAAAACAAATAAATTAAATTAATTTTAAAAATGACTTTGTTTTTAAAAAATCTAAAAAATAATGAAAAATACGGCTTTAGTCAAAATAATTTTAAAAATTAATTGACAATGGATTTTAAAAATGATAATATAAAAATGTAAAGATTGAAATTAATTTTTTAAGTAATTATAAATGTCATAGAAGGAGAAAAAATACGATGAAAAAAATCGCAATTTTAACAAGTGGGGGAGACTCACAAGGTATGAATACAGCGATAAGAGCTGTGACAAAGGCTGCCATTAACAAAGGAATGGAAGTTTATGGCATAAAAAGAGGATACAAAGGTATGCTTGAAGATCAAATTACTCCATTAACATTATTGGATGTAAGTGGAATTGCTGATAAAGGAGGAACAATTTTATTATCAGCAAGATTGCCTGAATTTAAAGATCCTGAAGTTAGGGCAAAAGCGGCGGCTAATTTGAAAAAATATGGAATTGACGGATTAGTTGTAATTGGTGGAGATGGATCGTTCCATGGTGCACATTACTTATATGAAGAACATGGAATCAAAACAATCGGAATTCCAGGAACTATTGATAATGATGTAGCCGGAACTGATTACACAATTGGTTATGATACAGCATTAAACATTATATTGGATGCAATTTCAAAATTGAAAGATACGGCAACTTCTCATGAAAGAACATATTTAGTTGAAGTAATGGGAAGAAACTGTGGAGATTTAGCGCTTTATTCTGCAATCGCAGGAGGTGCAAGTGGAGTTATGATTCCAGAAAATGAAAGTTCAATTGATGATTTAGCTGAAGTAATCAAAAAAAGACGTGCTGAAGGTAAGTTGTATGACATAATTGTTGTTGCTGAAGGTGTTGGAAATGTTGTTCATCTTAAAGAGGAATTATCAAAAAGAGTTGACACAAGTATAAGAGTTACAATTTTGGGTCATATTCAAAGAGGTGGAGCTCCAACAGCAGCTGATAGAATTTTAGCTACAAGATTAGCTGTTAAAGCTGTTGAATTAATTGAAGAAGGAAAAGGTGGATTAATGGTTGGAATCCAAAGTGAAGAGGTAACAACTCACAAATTATCTTATGCTTGGGAAAATTATTCAAAAGCATCAGCAGCTGATTATGTAATTGCAAATATGTTATCATTATAATTTAATGAAAAAGTTATGTTAGTTTAATAATTTTTTTGATTTAACGAGATGTAAATGAACTCTCTTGCATTTAGCAAGAATTCATTGATAATTCAAGACAATGAAAATTTTAAATTAAATTTTAGGAGGAAAAATGAAAATTAAAATGACTAAAGTTGTTTGTACCATTGGTCCAAAAACTGAAAGTGTTGAAATGTTGACAAAATTAGTAGAAAGCGGAATGAACGTAATGAGATTAAACTTCTCTCATGGTGATTTTGCTGAACACGGACAAAGAATTAAAAATATTAGAGAAGTAATGAAAAAAACAGGTAAAGAAATAGGGATTTTATTAGATACTAAAGGTCCTGAAATCAGAACAGGAAAATTAGAAGGTGGAAACGATGTATTACTAGAAACTGGTAAAAAAGTAATTATGACAACTGATTATGATTTTGTCGGAAATGCTAGTAAATTCGCAGTTTCATATCCTGGAATCGTAGATGACTTAAAAATTGGAAGTACTGTTTTATTAGATGACGGTTTAGTTGGATTAAAAGTTGAAGCTATCAACAAAGAAGCTGGAGAAGTTGAATGTGTTGTTACAAATACTGGAGAATTAGGAGAAACTAAAGGTGTAAACTTGCCAGATGTTTCAGTTGGTTTGCCAGCATTAGCTGCAAAAGATATTGCTGACTTGAAATTTGGTTGTGAACAAGGTGTTGACTTTGTAGCAGCTTCATTTATAAGAAAAGCTTCTGACGTTGCTGAAGTAAGAAAAGTGTTAGATGACAACGGTGGAAAAAATATTCAAATTATTCCTAAAATTGAAAGCCAAGAAGGTGTTGACAACTTCGACGAAATCTTGGAATTAAGTGATGGAATCATGGTAGCAAGAGGAGACTTAGGAGTAGAAGTTCCTGCAGAAGAAGTTCCTTTCATGCAAAAAATGATGATCAGAAAATGTAACAAAGCTGGAAAACCAGTTATTACAGCAACTCAAATGTTAGATTCAATGATTAGAAACCCAAGACCTACAAGGGCAGAAGCAGGAGACGTTGCTAACGCTATCTTAGACGGTACTGATGCTGTTATGTTATCAGGAGAATCAGCAAAAGGTAAATATCCAGTAGAAGCTGTTAAAATGATGGCTACTATTTCAAAAAGAACAGATGAATTTAAAAAATTCAAACCAGTTGAAACTCCAGGAACAGGTATTTCTGTTACAGAAGCAATTTCAAGTGGCGCAGTAAGTACTACACAATCATTGGATGCTAAATTAATCGTATGTTGGACAAAAACAGGAAGATCTCCTAAGATGATTAGAAAATATGGACCAACTGTACCTATAATCGCATTAACTGACAACGAACAAACTGCTAGACAATTGGCATTAGTAAGAGGAGTTAGAGCTTACGTAGAAAAAGGATTAGATAAAACTGATGACTTTTTTGCAAAAGCAAGAGAAATTGCAGCTAATCACGAAGAAGCTAAAAAAGGTGATTTAGTAGTATTAGTAACTGGAATTTCTAAAGAAGGAACAACTAATACATTCAGAGTAGAAAGAATTGGAGAATAGTTAAATTTAATTGTTTGACATTTTAATCATAAATATTTTTATAAGGGAATGGTTTTATACCTTTCCCTTTTTTAAAATTATTTAAAATTAAAAAGGAGATGAGATAACAAATATGAAGAAATTAGATGATTTAATTGATGTTTTTGCAAAACTGCCTGGAATTGGGAGAAAAAGTGCGGCGAGAATTGCATTTGACGTGCTTGATAGAAGTGAAGCGGAAGTTGATAGAATGTTGGAAATAATAAAAGATTCGCATATAAATATTAAGCATTGTAAAATTTGTGGAAATTTATCAGAAAATGAAATTTGTGAAATTTGTGAGAATGAAAAAAGAGACAGGGAAGTAATTTGCGTTGTGGAAGGTGTAAGAGATGTGATTGCATTTGAAAAGTCTGAAACATATAATGGGCTTTATCACGTTTTAGGCGGGAAAATTGATCCGTTAAATGGAGTTACTATTGAAGATTTGAATTTGAGAAATCTGTTGGATAGAATAGATGGAAGTGTTAAGGAAGTTATATTAGCTTTAAATCCTGATTTGGAGGGAGAAACTACAAGTCTTTACTTAACAAAATTTTTAAAGGCGAAAGATGTTAAAATTTCTAAAATTGCTAGTGGTATTCCAATGGGTGGAAATATTGAATATACTGATATGGCAACTCTCGGAAGATCTTTGGAAGGTAGAATTAATGTGGATGATGAAAATTAAACTCGTTTTAGGAAATTTTAAAAGATGATGTAAATACTCAAGCGATAATATTAATGCTATTTACCATTAGAATAATGGATTTAGTCAAATAAGCTATTGCTTGAGTATATTTTTTTATAATTCTATTCACTGTACATTTCTTTTATTTTATTTTCATCAATTCCGAAAAAATAAGTTAAAATAAAACCTCCTAAGTATGCTCCAAGCATTGAAATTATAAAGTAAATCCAAGTTCCTGGAACTACTATGAAAAGTCCAAATAGCCCTGAAACACCTTGTGAAATTGTCCCTAAATGAAATAAAACGGCTAAAATTCCACCAAATCCAGAACCTAGGCAAGCTGTGACAAAAGGTTTTCCCAGTGGCAAAGTTACGGCATACATCAACGGCTCACCAATTCCAAGTATCCCAACAGGAATAGAATCCCTGACCATATTTTTAAGTCTTTGGCTTTTAGTTTTTACATAAATTGCAATTCCAGCTCCAACTTGACCTCCGCCTGCCATCATAAGAATTGGTAATAAATAATTAATTCCTTTTGTAGGGCCTTCTGGATTGTTTAACATTACGTGGATTGGAGTTAGAGCTTGATGTAGTCCGACAGAAACGAGAGGTAAAAATCCTGCTGCCAGGAGATAGCCGCCGAATATTCCCAATTTATTGTAGGAAAAATCAAGAATAGCGTATATAAAGTTTGTTAGGCAAGTTCCCAAAGGCTGAATTATTAATAGAGCGATAAAAACTCCAATTGTTAATGTTAAAAGCGGAGTAAGAAAAGTATCAAGCATTGCTGGAATTATCTTTCTTATCTGCTTTTCCAGATATGCAACAATCATTCCCATAAATAGTGCTGTAAGCAGTCCTCCCATTCCTGGTGAAAAAGGTTCTCTGGTAAAAGGGAGTATAACTGCGCTTTTTCCTTCAGTTTTTAAAATTAATGGCAATGCTGGATTTACGATAAATATTGATCCTATAATTCCACCAAGAACTGCTGTTCCGCCAAATTCCTTTGCAGAATTCATTCCTACATAAATTGCAAGATAGCTGAACATTACAAATCCGACACTTCTTATGGCTGCAAACCACCATGCTGCATCATAGGCATTTTTTGCTGTAGTATTTATAACATTTGTAAGTCCTATTATTAGGCCTGCTGAAATTATTCCAGGCAGTAGGGGGACAAATATGTTTGCAACTTTTTGGAGAAATCTCTGGACAGGTCCATTATGTTTTTGATTATTAGACTTTTTATTCTCACTTGCTATATCTTTGACATTTCTATTTGAAAATCCTAATGAAATTCCTGTAAGTTTTGAAAATTCATTTCCTATTGCATTTACTTTCCCTGGCCCTAAAATAATCTGTAAAGTGTCAGAATTTACCACATTTAAAACTCCGTCAATTTTTTTTAGTTTTTCCAAATCCACATCTTCACGAATTTTAACTCTCAATCTTGTCATACAAACTGCATTTGAAACAATATTTTCTTTACCTTTTAAAATATTATAAATTTCTTTTGCTATTTTTTTCTCGTTCATAATGTCTATCTCCTTTTGAATAAATTTTATTTTTTTACAAAAGAAAATTTTTGCCAAGGCTTGATATAATCAATTAGAAATATTTCATTTTCACTTATTTTTCCAACAACATTTGATTTTCCAGTATTTTTCATATCTGTTTTAGCAATTAAAAGTTCGCCTGCATAATGTCCGTATTCACTGCTTTCAATAATTACATCTCCCTTTTTTATTATTTCAGGAGTATTAAAAACTTTAAAATTATGTTCTTTATATTTTACACGGCTATTTGTAGAACGAATCAAATTTTCAGAAATATCGCCTCTATTAAAGTGAAATTCATCAAAAATTATTTGCTTTTCTGTTTCTGGAATATCTTTTTCCAATTCAATTGAAAAACTTACCATATCTTTACGAACTTTTTTAAATTCATTTAATTCTTCATCTGTCGGATAGCAGTTTGAAATAATAATATCATCAATTGTTTCCAATGCGACAAAATGTTTAAACTGAACTATTAGCGGCAAATTACGATGCATTTCTAAAGTTGGTAAGCCTTGAGTCACTGGCCAAGGCCCAAAACTGTTTTTAGCTTGAGAAGTTATAAATGCTGCGGTTCGTAATCCGTATTTTGTAAAATTTTCTGTACATTTTCTAAAAAATTCTAAACCTAATCCTGTATAAATATGAGGATAAAAATTATGACATCCGATTAAATTATTTTTATTAGGGCAGTAATCCATAATTGTGTCAATATAATGAGTATCGTTACTCATATTTATCTCAATTTTCAAATTTTCCCTGTTAAATGTCATAATACTTTCCTGCAGTCCAGTAAATCCAACATCAAGCCTAATTCCATCAGCTCCCATTTCCTTAAAAAATGCCAAGTCATCATAACTAATTCCCAAATCTTTAAAAACTTTCGGATTTACATCTAGAATAATTTCAAATCCCTTTTCCTTAGCATAATGATTTATTTTTTTAAATTTTTTCAAAATTATTTCCTTATCTTCAATTCCTTTATTTTGGGCAGAAGAGAGCAGACAGCTGAATATGCGGCTAAAACCGGCATTATAAGCCTTGTCAATATAATTTATTAATTTTTCTTCAGTTGTCTTTTCAGGATAAATTGAAATTCCCAGTTTTCTCATTTTATGCTGTTTCCCTTCTTTTTATCTCTATTTTAATAATTTTTTATTTAACAGGAGATCAAGATCCCTTGCTTCATAATATTTATTAAATTTTAAGCAAATATAGTTTTTGAACAAGTTTATTCTTGTGTTTCAGCCTGTTCTTCCGCTAATAATTTTTTTTCATAGGCTGTAAAGAATGGATAGTAGATTACAATAGAAATTATAATTAAAAGTATGCTTAAAATTACTGCTCTGTAATCTCCATTTGTTGCTAAAAATGCTCCTATTGGTCCAGGTAAAGTCCAAGGCGGCGTTGAAGTTACACGGTTTACTAAGCCTGTTGCCATTGCGAAATAAGTAATTGAGGCATTGACTATTGGGACAATTATGAAAGGTGGCAATAATGTAGGATTTAATACGATTGGAGCTCCAAAAATAATTGGCTCGTTTATATTAAATATTGAAGGAAGAATTGCCGCTTTTCCTAAAGTTTTTCCGTAAGCTGATTTTGATTTTAGCAATAACAATATTGCAAATCCTATCGTTGTTCCTGAACCGCCAATCCAGATAAACCATTGGTATAAAGGTTCTGCTGCAATGTGAGGAATATGCTGTCCGTTTGCCAAAGCTGTTGCATTTTGTTCAAGAAGCATAAGCCAGAGTGGACGTACAATTGAGCCAACTATTGAATCACCGTGAATTCCAAAGCTCCAGAAAAATGTAATCATAAATACTATGATTATTACAGAAAACCACGAATCACTGAATTTTAAAATTGGTTTTATGATTGAACCAATTATTTCGTGCAGATCGATTTTTAGCCAATAAGTTAAAATTGTCAATGTAAAAATAATTATTGCCGCTGGAGTAAGTGCTTCAAATGAACGTGCAACTGATTCTGGCACAGCTTCAGGCATTTTTATTCTAAATCCAGTTGTTGTAGTCATTCTATATACTTCAACTGCAAATATCGCTGCTATTATTCCCACAAATAAACCTGCAGAGCCTAATCTTGACATTTGCAGAGCATATCCAATATCTTCCTGAATAAGTTGAGAGCCTTTTGTTCCTTCCTCAACAATAACTTGCACTGCTTTTCCACCAATAGTTTGATTTACCACTTCAATCGGATTAATCATTTTTGGCATAATTGTAAGCAAAAATGCGCAGACTGAGAGGATTGCCCCTGTGATTCCGTCTAACTTATACGATTTTGCAAGGCTGTAACCGATTCCCATAACTGCGTAAAGTCCCATTATGAACATTGTCATACGGTAGGGCAGTAGCATTTGTACTGCATGTTTTTTTGCTAAAACTGAGATTGCCCATTCTTTTGGAAAAGGCGGGAACGCTAAAATTAAAAATATTGATCCAATAATAATTAGCGGCAATGTGGAAACTATACCGTCACGTATTGCCCTTAAATGTCTTTGTTCAGATATTTTTGCCATTTTTATTGAAAGTTGTTCTAAAACTGCCATAATTTACTTCCTTTCCTATTACAATATTTTTTTGATTTAAATAATAACTAGTTTCAAGAAATTAAGATTTTTAGTAAAATTTAATATCTTAAAATTTATTAGTTAGATAATAATTCCTGAATCTGCTTTAATAATTTAGGGCCTCCAAGTGGGCTATATCCTTGTGGCGTAATCATTGCGCAAGGTACTTGGGCTTCCTTTGCCTGTGCACTTAATGTATCAAATCTGTGTCTTATTTGAGGTGCAACCATTGCCACGTCATATCCATTTTTCACTTCATCTTCAAATTGCTGTGTACTTACAGCCTTCACTTCAATTTCTACACCTTTTGATTTTGCTTCCTTTTCCAGTGCTTTTACCGCCACTGCGCTTGACATTCCTAGCGAACATACAAATAATACTTTCATTTTAAATCCTCCTAATTTTTATTTTTTTTCAAGTTTATTAATTCTTTTATACATTTTTATCATTCCTTCAATTAATGTTTTAGCTTCAATCGCTGTCATTAAATGATCCTGCGAGTGAACAAACAAAACTGAAGGTGTAATTCCTTCTCCATTTACTTCTGCCTGAATTATGTCGGTTTGAATATTATGAGCCGACAGCAGCGCCTCATCCGCTTCTTTTAATAAATTTTCCGCCTTTTTAAAGTTTCCCTTTTCCGCTTCACCCAATGCCTCATAAGCCAGTCCTTTTGCCATTCCAGCACTGTTTACAATTTCAAATACAACTAATTCCATTTGTTCCTTATCCATAATTTTTTATTTTCCTCCCTTTTGATATTTTTCTCTATTTTCATAATAATCCTTAAACTGTGGTAAATATTTTTCGTGTGCATTCAGAAGTTCATTCAAAACCTTTCTTCCAATTGTAGTTCCAGGAATTAACGGATTTGTAGTAAATGCCTGTAATGCAGTATAATAATTTCCAGTAACAGCCGCTTCCACAGTCAATTCCTCCATTGCCTTCATCAATTGAATATACCCTCTTTGTCCAGCATTTGGAAATTTACCAAAGGTTATTGGCTTAGGCCCGCTTGCTGTAATGTATGATGAAATTTCAACTGCCGAATTATATGGTAAATCTGCAATAGCTCCTTTATTTCTAGTATTTACAGCCATTATTATGCCTTTATCGTTATAAATCGCACTAATCAATTCACAGGCTGCATCAGAGTAATAAGCTCCCCCTCTTTTTTCCAGCTGTTTAGGTTTTTCCTTCAAATTAACATCTTTATAAAGTTCAAACAATTCAGCTTCAACTTTTTTTACAATTTCTCCTCTAGTTCCATTTTCCCTATAGGATTTCAATCCTTCCTTTAACATTTCGTCTTGCAAATAATAATAACGATGGTAATCGCAAGGCAACATTCCTAGATTTTTTATCTGATCATAATCATAATTTATGCTTACAATATTTTTTACACCAAGATTTTCCTTATCCTGTCTTTTATCCCATAAATCTGCCGTAAGTTCATTTCCTTTCTTATCCCAAACTCTATACCAGACAAAGTGATTTAACCCTGCAAATTGAAACTTAAACTCGCTAATGTCTTTTTCATAAAGGCTTGCACAATCCATCTGAGTATGTACTGGAATATTGCAAAGTCCAACAACTTTTTCAAAGTTTTCATAATTTAGGACAGCTTCTGTCACGATTCCAGCAGGATTTGTAAAGTTTATAAGCCAAGCCTCTGGAGCAAGTTCCTTTATGTCCTTCACAATATCAAGTATCACAGGAATTGTCCTAAATGCCTTAAACATTCCTCCAGCTCCATTTGTTTCCTGTCCTAGAAGTCCATTTTCAAATGGTATTCTTTCATCCTTGATTCTCGCATCAAGCAGCCCCACACGAAACTGAGTCGTTACAAAATCCGCATCTTTTATAGCTTCCCTTCTATCCAGCGTCAAATAAACCTTGCAGTCAATACCAGCCTTTTCCACCATTCTTTTAGCCAAATTTCCAACAATTTCCAGTTTTTCCTTCCCTTCCTCAATATCAACCAGCCAAATTTCTTTAACAGGAAGTTCTTTTATTCTCTTAATAAAACCTTCTATCAATTCAGGAGTATAGCTGGATCCGCCCCCAATTGTAACAATTTTGATTCCATCCTTTTTTTTCATTTTTCCATCCTTTCTATGTAACTTTATATAAGTTTCCAATAGATCTGCTTAACAACTTAATCTTTTTTATTTCAAGTTTTCATGTATTATTTTTGCTACATTTTCATCACATTGATTCAATTTTTCCATTGCCATATTTTTATCAATATCCAAAAGTATCATAACAATAGCAGTTTTCACATCATTCCCAGATTTTTTCAAAGCATCGCTTGCCTTTTCATAATCACAGTTTGCAGTTTTCATTATTATTCTTTTTGCCCGCTCAATTAATTTCTGATTGGAAGTTTTAACATCCACCATATATCCAGAAAATACTTTTCCCAGCTTTATCATAATCGTTGTGGAAATCATATTAAGTATCATTTTTTGTGCCGTTCCCGCCTTCATTCTAGTAGAACCTGTAACAATTTCTGCTCCAACAGGAACTTCTATTGGATATTGGCTAACTTTCGACAAATCAGAGCTTTTAGAGCAAGTAATGCTTCCTGTAATTGCGCCAATGCTGTTTGCATATTCAATTGCCCCTAAAACATAGGGAGTTCTGCCAGAAGCAGCAAGTCCTATAACCACATCATTTTTTGTAAGATTAATGTTTAACAAATCCTGTTTTCCCAGTTCTGGCTTATCTTCAGCATTTTCCTTAGCCTTAAATATCGCTTCATTTCCACCGGCAATTATTCCTTGAACCTTCTCAAAGGAAACTCCGTAAGTAGGAGGACATTCCGAAGCATCAAGTATTCCAAGTCTTCCAGATGTTCCTGCCCCAATATATATAATTCTCGTTTCTTTTTCATATCTTGACAAAATAGCATCTATCAGCCGTGAAATACTGCCCAGTTCCTTTTCCACGCAAAATGCCACTTTCTTGTCTTCCTCATTTATTCTTCTTACAATTTCAAGGCTATCCTGCAATTCAATATCCTTGCTGTTTGGATTATTTTCTTCAGTAGACAATTTTTCAAGCTCGATCATCATTTACCACTTCCTTTAGGTCAGTCTATGTTATAATTATATCTCGATTTTTCTCAAATGGAAGTCTATTTTTAAATTTATCTAAAAAATTTCTTTAAAAGTAAAAAAGCAAAAGAAATTCATAATAAATCAGATATTTAAATAAAAAATAGTATTTTATTTTTTAAAAATCTAAGTGCAAAAAAAACAAGAGAATAATTATTTTCTAAACTCTTGTTTCTTTAATTTATTTTATCAAGCTAAATACAAAATACGGAAGAAGCCCCATCCCCATACTAGAAAACACAATCCAAAGTCCCGATACGCTTTCTACAATTTTCCCCGATAAATCCTTTTTCAAAAATTTTATCATAAAATATATTGAAATTATCAGGATTATAAGCAATACCAATCCGCTGAATAAAAAATATTTTTCATAAGTATAAGAAAGTCCAAGAATGACAAGAAAATATTCAACAGCAAAAAGTAAACTTAAAATTACTGCAGCCTTTTTCTTTCCCCAAAGTTTACTATAAGTCTGCACTCCATGTTCCTCTTCATCAGCTCTTCTCGTTTTTCTTCCTATTTCCAGTACGATTCCATTTAAATAATTTAATGCGAAAAGAGGAATTAATGCAAAATCAATATTATGTTTATACCATTGTAATATAAAAACGTCAAAAATATTTTTTGGTACAATGTATTGTGTAGCTTCTACAATAACAAGAGTAATGAATACCATTATTACAACGTGGGAGAGAGCATAAATCAAAATTCTTTTTGTAAGCCATTTTTTTATAAAAAATTCCTTTGCCATTAAGAACATATAAATCCATACAAATATCATAAAATAGATAATTTCAGGATCTATAACGTGTGCAAGCATTATTTGTATTATAACAGTTGCAATTCCTATTTTTCTCAATGTTTTTAACGAAATTACACCTCTTTGAACAGGACGGTAAGCCCTATATTTTAAGTCTTCTTCATAATCCTTAAATTCATCTGTAATTCTTAATTGCAGGAAAAACATAAAAATTATGATAAATAAAGCAACTATTTTATGCCAAGGCATTGGCACTTTAATTTCTTTTGAAAAAATCTGATTAATGATTTTTGAATTATATAGTAATCCTGTATAGATATATCCTGACAAAGTAAAAATTAGTACAAAAATTGAGTTTTTTCCTAATGGAAACCGTTCATTCAGATATATTTTGAAGTTTTTTATATTTTGGATTATTGATTTTTTTGAATTTATATTACTTTGACTCATTTATTTCTCCTCTTACAATATTATATATAAATAGATTTTACTGACAATAAAAGTCAATCATGGAAAGTAAATATCCTGTATTACTGTCTACTGGTGTACTTTCAATAAAATTTTTAATTTTATACCTTAGTATTAATTTCTTTTCATTATATTGTTCACGCTTTTCAATGGTCATCGCTCTATCTAAAGAATGACTAAAAGGACTTCCTGAACTTGCAATGCCTTCTATAATTCCCCCTAAAAAATCAAAAAACAGTCCTCTTGCTTTAGAACGCATATGAGTCTGATACTTTTCATCGAGATATGATAAGTCTGCCTCACTCTTTTCTGCTGAAAGATAGAATCTTTTCAAAGCTCTTCTGTCATATAATGAAAACAACTTTAACCCCTCCTGAATTAACTCTTTTGCTTCTGTTTTCATAAAATTTCCTTTCTGAATCTAAATTTTTAAAGTTTTTCAACTATCTCTTCTAGCCTTTTATAATCTGTCTTACTATTATGCCTCTTATCCATTGGAATCTCAGTTTCAATTATTTTAAATATTCCAAATTTTTCTTTTAATTCTTTAATTTCACTATCCTCAGACAAATCTCCTTTAAATTCAGGGTTTCTTTCAGCAAAGAGGTATAATTTATCATCTTTTGAAGTAAGGACTGATTTTTTCAAGTTTTTGCAAAATGAAAAGGCAGTTTCTACAGTAAAGGGATAATAAATGTTTTCTTCAATCTGTTTTCTTCCTTTAACCCTTCCAAGCAGTATAAGTTGCCCTTTTCTGTTAATATATCCCATATCTCCTGTCCTATGCCAGTTTTCATCAGGATTTTTTTCAACATTTAGGTAACCATCAACCACATTTTCTCCCCTTACAAGTATTTCACCTTTTAATTCTGAAGAATCTTTAACATTGTCTGATTTTTCTAGTTTTTCTATTTTAAGCTCTATTTCATTAACTATTTTTCCAGCCAGCAGCCCTTCTCCATTTTTCATATTTTCAATATCTTCTTTTGTTATATCTTCAAAATTTAATGATGATATTGGCTCAGCTTCCGAAGCTCCATATAAGGCTGTAATTTTTGCATTTGTAAAGACCTTTTTAATTTTTTCCATAAGGCTGTAAAAAACAGGAGCACCGCCTGTATATACCTTTTGAACATTTTCAAGCGTTATTTTTTCATTTTTGCAAAATTTTACGATATTTTCAAATATTACAGGAGGGAGGATGACGTTTTGAATATTATTTTCTATTATCTGTTTAACAATATTTTTAAAATTTGATTCTGCAGGTTTTTGCCAGTTTAAATCAGGAATAAAAGTAGTTGTTCCTGTGGCAATGTGGGAAAAAAGAAATATTGGGAATGAAGAATAAACCGATGTTTCCTTTTCAAATTTTATATTTTTTTCAAGCACATTATGCTGACCCAGCAAAAATTTATGAGTTCTCATAATAATTTTAGGAAATCCAGTACTTCCGCTTGTAAAGCTGATAAGAGCTGGTGTATCTTCTTCAATTTTTTCATGATTTTTAATTTTTTCATTTTCTTTTGCTTGCCAATTTTCATTAGTTGAAAATTTTTCAGAATATTCCATCACTTTAATATAATTAATTTTTTTCCCAATTTTCCTGATTCCCTTTAGAAAAAATCCCTTCAAAAGTGTCTTCCTGCTCCCAATTATCCCATCAGGCGAAATCATCTCACAGCATTTGTTAATATGCTCAATCCCAGCATAAGGGTCAATAAATACAGCCTGTATTCCCATTTTAAATATTGCTGTCAAAATCAGGTAAAATTCCACTCCAATTGGAATAAAAACTACAATTTTATCTCCTTTTTTAAATTTTTTTTTCCTTAAATAGTCACATACATAATCTGATTTTTCATCTATTTGGGTAAAAGTAACTTTTTTGCCTGTATTCAAGTCAAATAAAGCTGTCTTATCTGGATACAGACTTCTTAATTCTTTTATTTTGTCAACTATTGTCATTTTTATACCGCCTTTTATTTAAAGTTCCTTTATAAACAAAGTGTATCTTCTCAATTCATCTCCCAATAGCAATCCTATATTTTTAGATATATTCTTTTCATACATCAAAGCATAAATCACATTTTTATAACCTGATTTTTCCGCTTCCTTCACAAGTTCATCAATTAAGATATATCCCATTCCTTTTCCGTTATATTTAGGAGAAACTGCAATCGTTTTAAGTATCATTGTTTCAATTTTTCCTTTATACTGAAGCTCTGCATAATCAGGTATTCCAAACACATAGCCAATTAATTCATCCTTGAGATAAAGCGTTTTAAAGAATTTTTTTACAATTTTATCCTCATATCTCATATACATTTTTATAAAAATTTCCCTTTCCAGTTCAGAATATAAAAAATTATTTTTAAATGCCTGAATTGTCAAGTCATAGACTTTATTTAACATTGTTATTATATCTTCATTTTCTGAAGATTTTACTTTTACATCCTTATAGTAATTCAATTTTTTTATTTTTTCAATTTTCCTAGATAAATTTTCCCTTTTAACAGGATTCATATTTTCCATTATTGTAGAAATATAATCGGCAAGAGGCTTAAATCCATTTTTTTGAAATAATTCCACATAATAGTCTTCATTCCAAGGTTCCATCAAGAATGGCTTTCTATTTCCAGTTTTTGTCACATACCGATACGTATTCCAAGTAGTTCCATTCAAAGGCCCGATTATTATTTCAATCCCATCTTTTCTTAATTCTTCAAAAAGTTCATCAAATATTTTCTTTTCAAATTCTTCCTTTCTATATTTTTCAAAAATCATTACGTTTCCAATATAAGATGTTTTTTTCCCATTATAATCTGCTCGATTGTGCCACAAATTTAGGTTTCCTGCCATTTTTCCTGCTTCATCTTGAAAAACTATAATTTCTGATGGTCGTTCTATTTGAATTTTTGCTATTTCATTTTGAGAAATATCATTTTCTGTAACGTATTTTTTTAGATAATCGTTATTTATTTTTTTATTTTCTGTTATTGTATATCTTTTTATTTTCATATCTATATTTTCTCCTGTTTTAATCTTATAACATTCCTATTCCCAGTAATAACATTGAGCAAGCAAAAACAATTCCTGAAGTTAAAAATACTTTGCTTTCTCCGCTAAGTTCATTTTCCTTTTCAAAAATATAAAAAATCTTCATACTTGTTTCATAAATAAATATTCCGCCAAATAAAAGAACCGCTATTCCAGTTAGCATTTTAAAATCCAGAATCCTTGACAAGATAAAATAATTTACCAGAAAGAAAACGGCCGCTTTACATATGCTTTCCATCAAAAAGTTCATTCTAAATGTTTCCCTGTAGATATTTCCAGCATTATCCCTTATTAAATTTATAATTCCAAAAAATAGTGAAAATGAAAAAATATAAATAAGAAACATTTTATTTTTATCCATTACTATGCTTAATGCAAGCCACATTGATGTGGTAAATGCTATTGCTAATAGCCCTTTTAGCGAGTCCTTAACCTGCCCTTTAACTTTTGGCGTAAAATGATAATATCCAAGATACATTATTAATGGTGGAACGACCCATTTTATTCCGCCTATAATCATAACGATGTAAAGGAAAAATAAACTTGCAGTTTGGGCAACTTTTGTAAGAGTAGTTTTTTTTCTATTTAATATTATAATTATAAGAAGCATAACTATTACCCAAAGTTTATACATAAGTTCTCTCGCTGTTAAATATAAGTTTAATTTTAGGAACAAATATACGAAAAGCGGGACAAAAATATTATCCAGCCCATTCCACGAAATCATTTCAAGAATCATTGCAAGAATGCTTAAAAGCAGTGAAACAAGCACGATATTTATACTTTTAATGTTACTAAAAAATAAAAAGAAATTTATGCAAATAAAATATGTTGTAAGAAAAAATGTCACAGATCCTTCTACCGACTTTGTTCCAAATCCCGTATCAAACTTATATTTACTATAAAATTCTCCGATAAGAGCCGCAAAGGCATCGGAAAACATAAGTATTATAAGCGGAAGTGAATACATTATTTTATCTTCGCTTGACACAATCCATAATCCTAAAATACTTATAATAAAATATATATCTCCAAATGTTTTCCTGTTTTTTGTTTCCAGAACTTTTCTAAATCCAGATATTCTATTTTTTATCAGCCTAATGGAAATAAGCGCTGCAAGAAAAATCACTCCAAGTATCATAACCGAACTTTTTTTCTCGAATATAAATGGAAGAGCCAGTCCCCCGAATCCCGAACCTATATGTAAAATTTTTCGTATAAGTTCTGAATTTAACGTTTCACTTTTTTCAAGTTTATTTAGCAAAAGAAAAAACATTATAAAACCAATAAAAACAAGTATCATCTTAGTTATTTCCATACTTTATCACCTTTTCAACTACAAAATCATTATAAAAAAACGTTTTATCCTTCTCATGAAGTTTTTTATCAAATTCTTTCATTCTTTGAAAATTTTTTCCAATATTATTTTTTTTATTTTCTGTACAATCTAATTTTTCTGAATTTCTTTCCACTATCAAGTTCCAGTATGCCAATATTGCACTATTATCAGCATTATCATAAATTTTTTTCATCAAATTTCTATAATTTTCCAAAGACATATATTCAAATATATCACTTAAATTAAATTTATTTATTTTAAAATCTATTTCATCAAGATATTCTTCCACAGAATTTTGAACAATTTCCAATTTATGAAGATTTTTCTTAATATTTTCAAAATTTTCCCTTCTTAAAAAGTAAGGCAGGCAGTCCAAACGGTAATTTCCCATCATAATATAATGAATATAAGGATTTTCATAGCTGTCCAGCTCGCAAAGGGCATACCTGCTTCTTTTATTCATCTCTTCAGAAATATCTTTTTCCGCATACCTGAAAAATTCCTTATCCCTTCCAAATTTTCCAACTACAGATTTAGAAAGAAACAGTTTAAACATCAGTTTCCATCTAAAATTATTCCAATGTTTATTATAATATTCCTCTCTTTCCTGCCTTGACTTTTTCTCAAAAAGCCCTTCCACTCTTTTTTTATTATGTATCAAAGGAAGTATCTTTTCCCTAAAAATTTTAAAGAATTTTTCAAATTTTCCAATATGAATCACCCCAGTTTCAATTGCTTCTCTATTGAGATCCCAGTAATCCCTCACATCTTTATCAAGTTTTTCCCGTATTTTCTCATACATCCCAATTCTTTCAGAAGAATTTTTAACTCCCATAAATTCCAGCATTTCCTCATAATCAAAATTTTTAAAAATTTCCCTTTTAAGTTTAGCAAGAGCAATTTGGGGAAAACTTATATCGAGAGCCACCACTTTTTCAGGATTTTCAGCAAGCATCGAAAACACATTATCCCCTGCCGACAAAATCCCAAAGCATACATCCTTTTCTTTTATATCAAGACTTTCCAATAATACTTCCGTATCTTCCCAGCATTGGGAATATCTTATCAATGAAAAATCAACTTTATTTTCCTTTACTTCACTTTTCAATTATGTGCCTCCTAATTTGTTTGATATTTGTTGATTACCTATTTTTTTATAAAAATCATTATCAATTCTTTAAACAGTTAAAAAACTCAGTCATTCAATTTCTTAATTATTCCCGTACTTCCATCAAATTGAACTAGATCCCCAGTTTTCAACACAGAAGTCGCTCCCAGAACTCCAACTATGGCAGGAATATTCATTTCACGTGAAATAATTGCACTATGGGATAAAAGGCTTCCTTTTTCCACGATAAGTCCCTTTAATAAAGGAAATACCATAACCCAGCTTGGATCAGTTGACTTTGTAACAACAATATCTCCCTCTTCAACTTCTGTACTCATAGGATTTAAAACAATTTTTACTTTTCCTTTCACTATTCCCTTGCTACAGCCAGTTCCCTTCAAAGTATTTTCATCCAGCTGTGCATTCCCTGTCAAATCCTCATATTCAAAATTTTCTCCCAAAAATCCTCTTGTTAAAAATCTGTCGGGAAGAATTGCTGAAGTTTCATATTTTCTATATTCTTCTTTTCTCAATTTTATAAGATTTTTTAAGTCAATGTCAATTATAGATCCATCTACAAGTCCAAAAATCTCATCAACAGTCAAATAAAATACATCTCTTTCATTATCAATAAGGCAACTTTCTTTCAGATGTTCTCCCATTTTTTTCATAATTTTTCTTACCATTCCAAAAACTTTTGTCCGCTCATATCTCAAATTTTCCCTTAATCGTATAAATTTTTTTGCATAAAATACAGACTTTTTCAATATATATTTTTTTAAAGGATTTATTTTTAAGCTGCTATAAATTTTTTTCTGCTCTTCCAATATATTTCTTTTACTATGCTCCTGAACATCCTCTGCCATCGCAAGAGAATATATCATCTTAATCAGAAACATCGGCTCTTCCCTCAACGTAAACGCCTCCAGCTTCAATTCATGAACTGTCCTGTCCCCAAATTTTTCCATATATTCATTCAAAGTAGAATTAAATTCTGCATTTTGGGTTAATTTAACTATGTCAGCAGGCGATTTCCTATTTTCATTTATAATATTTTTTACTTCATTTTGCAAAGATTTATCATCTTTTATCATCTGGCTCATTTTTTTTATGTATCTCGATGGTTCAACACTGATCATGCTGTTTCCTTCTTGAGCAATAAGCGTATTATGTGCCTTTTCAAAATCTTCCTTTATATATTTTTCAGCCATTTTCTTTGAAAGTCCAAACCAGACCATTACAAGAAAGTCATTTATAATTGGTATTTCCCAGTTTTTTAAAAATTTATTTTCAAGAAACTTGTAATATTTTTTCAGCTCTTTTATATTTTTTTTATTTAAATCACTTTTTTCCCCATTAATATTTTCAGCTATAATTTTATAAAATTTTTCAGCCTTTTTTTCAATAAGGAACATATTCATAAACAAGGTAAATCCAGCCTTAGATTTTTCCAGTTTATTTCTAAATTTTTCCCATCCTGTCATTTTTCCTTCAGCTTCCAGCAAATTCTCATTCAGATTTTCTTCGGACAATTCTTTTTTTACCCCCATCATTTGTTCCATAAATTTACTATTGCCTTTAGAATTTGGAAACAGCATCAAAAGTTTATACCAGTTTATCAAGTTATAATAAACTCGCCCTTTCAGCAATCCAAGCATATTATCATAAACATCCTGATAACTTTCTACAACTTTAGCAGGAACTCCCGTTATTTCTGAAAATCTTTTATAAACATCAGAATATGCCTTTCTTATAAAACTGAATGTAAGTGGCAACGTAATCTCAGGATAACTTTCTACAATATTGCTGTTATCCCATATTATTGTGTTATATGTTTTTTTGCTTGTTTTTTCCAATGTAGTTATAGGTCTTGACTGCAATATATATAGTTTTCCCTTTTCAAATGCCCATTCCATATCCTGAGGCTTTCCATAATATTTTTCAATATTTATAATATTTTCACCTAGTTCACATACTTCACTGTCATTTAATATTTCCTCTTCAATATTTATTTCTTCTGTTTTTATTTTCTTATTTTCAAAATCTAAAACCTGTCTTATTTTTTTTGTTCTTATCTCCTTTTTAATTTCCTTCGTTTTTTTATTATATATAAACAGATCTCCATTCTCATCTCCATCCACGATACTTGTCCCTAATCCAAAAGTTCCAGAAATAACAATTTCATCATGATCCCCATTAACAGGATTTACACTAAATCCAACTCCAGCCTTTTCAGAATTAATCATTTCCTGAATTATCACAGCCGGAACATTTACCTCATTATTTATTTTTCCCTCTTTCCTATATCTCATCACATGAGAAGAAAACGAAGAAATCCAAACTTCCTTTACTTTTTCCAGCATATTTTCTTTTCTCACATAAAGATATGTTTCAAACTGTCCAGCAAATGAAAAATTGCTGCTGTCTTCCTCAATCGAAGATGACCTGACAGCATAATAGCTCCCATCTTTTACAATTTTTTCAATCTCCCTTTTAAATTCTTCCCTAATCTTATGATTTTTTATAACTTCAACTATATTTCCAATTTTTTTTTCACTATCTCCCTCAAAAACACTATCCCAATCTGTTATTTCACTTTTACAATATTCCCTTATTTCATCCAGTATAACTTCCTTAAAGTATCTATTAGTAATCACTGAAAAATCAGGCACATTAAACCCATGAATCGCCAGTTCAAATAAATTCTGAGCCTTTTTCCCAATTTTTTCTTCAAATGCACTATTTTCATCGTGATTTTTTAACCCGTCAATATTATAAATATATTTCATAATTTATTCCTTTTCTAAAAATTTATTTTTTATATTATTATACTCCAAAAAATTTATTTTTTAAAGTTATATGTGTATATTTTTTCATTTGAATTAAAATATAAGAATTTTTTTAGAAATAAGATTTGAATATTTTCTTGAATAGCACTTTAAGATTGGGTATAATTTATAGGTAGGGGAATCGAGGAGGTTTTGGAGTCAAATTTTTTTGCTCTGTCCATAAAAATCTTTTAATTGTATTCTAAAAAAATCTTTGATATACTTAATATTGTAGAATATTTTGCAGGAAAGGGGTAATAAAATGATTGAAATTTTTAAAGAATTTTTAGATAAGGAACGTCCATTAAATGAAAGTATTTTGAAAAAACTTCAAAATTATTTGAAGACAGAATTTATATATAATTCAAATGCTATAGAAGGTAATACTTTAACTTTGCGTGAAACGGATATAATTCTTCAATATGGGGTAACAATAAAGGGAAAATCGTTAAAAGAACATAATGAAGTAAAAGGGCAGGAATATGCACTGGATTTTTTAAATGATGTTTTAAAGACAAAAGAGTCATTGTCGGTTAGGCTTATACGTGAATTTCATGCTTTAGTGCTGAATGATGACTTTAAAAATAGGGGAAAATTTAAGCAGGAAAATAATATAATATTGGGAGCTAAATTTCAGACAACTCCATTTTATCAGGTGGAAGAAAAACTGCAAGAACTTATAGATAATTTTTTAAAAAGTAAAGAGAATATAATTGAAAAAGTGGCTAAATTTCATGCAGAATTTGAAAAAATACATCCGTTTAATGATGGGAATGGTCGGACAGGAAGGCTTTTGATGAATTTGGAGCTGATGAAAAATGGTTATCCGATAACAATAATAAAAAATGAAAATAGAAATGACTATTACAATGCTTTAGAAAAAGCACAAGTAGAGTTTGATTATGAATTGATTATAAAATTTATTAAAAGTAGTATCGAAAATACATTTTGGCTGTACTATAAACATTTTAATGAAGAAACCAAAGAGAAATTTGAAAATTATTTGGAACAAAATGGTATTAATATAGAAGATTTTTATAAGGAATGGATTGGTAAAAAACCAGAAATATTAATAGATTTACCTAGAAAATGGCATAATAAAATTAATATGGAGTAAAAAATTCAAAATTTCCTTGCAAAATATAATAAAATATGATAAACTATTTTAGTAATTAAATTAGAAGTAGAAACATTGTTTCTCACCTTTCCATCAGTTATATTTATATTTTGAATTAATTTTTAAGTAAAATAGAATATTTTAATTCTATTTGTTGAAGATGAGTTAGGTAATTAGTTATTTATTTTTACAATAATGTAATTATTTTTTTGTTTATTGTAAAATTTTTATATGATAACTATTGAGCAAGGTTTCTTATATCTTGTTTTTTTATTGTAAAAAAATTAGGAGGTGTTTTTTATAAGAGGGAATAACCGATCTGATGAGCCACGAATGAATGAGCGAATTAGAGTGAGAGAAATTAGAGTTGTTGGTGATGATGGGGAGCAGTTTGGAGTAATGTCTACACGAGATGCATTGGCACTTGCGGCAGAAAAAGAACTGGATTTAGTTGAAATTTCACCAAATGCAACACCGCCTGTGTGTAAGATTATGGACTATGGAAAATTCAAGTATGAGAAAACGAAGAAAGACAAGGAAAATAAGAAAAAACAAAAAAATATTGTCGTTAAAGAGATTAGAATTAAACCTCATATTGATGAACATGACAAGGATACAAAGATTTCTCAAATTGAAAAATTTATAGCCAAAGAGCATAAGGTAAAAGTAAGCCTAAGACTTACAGGTAGAGAAAGATTACATGCAGAATCTGCTATTAAAGTATTGGATGAGTTTGCAAGTCATTTTGAAGAAATTGCGACAGTTGAGAAAAAATACGGAAAAGAGCAAATTCAAAAATTTATTTTATTATCGCCTAAAAAATAAAGGCAAAATTTAAAAAAGTGAAAAGTGATTTAGGAGGAAAGAAAATGCCAAAAATGAAAACACATAAAGGAACAAAAAAAAGAGTTAAAGTTACAGGAAGTGGAAAAATTTCTTTAAGACACTCTGGAAAGAGTCATATCTTAACTAAAAAGACTCATAAAAGAAAGAAACGTCTAGGACAAGACGTAATCGCTCCAAAAGGTGCTGAAAGAAAAATCAAAAAAGTATTGGCTGGACAAGAAGGAAGATAATTCCAATAATTGTTTTAAAAAAAATATTTTTGAAAAAAGTGATTTAGCAAAATTTGCAACTTTTTATTCAAAGATAAAATTAAAAAAAGCAGTTTAAAATAGTAATTAACGGCTTTTTATTTGAAAAATTAAAATTAAAGATTGACAGAAGTTAGTTCTAAAAATAAATAAAGAACAGAAAACGGCTAAAATATTAAGGAGGAAAAAATATGCCAAGAGTAAAAACAGGAATAGTTAGAAGAAAAAGACATAAAAAAGTTTTAAAAGAAGCAAAAGGTTATAGAGGAGCTATAAAAACAAATTATAAAAAAGCTAATGAAGCAGTTAAAAAAGCTATGGCTTATGCAACTGAACATAGAAAATTGAAAAAAAGAAAAATGCGTGAATTGTGGATTATCAGAATTAACGCTGCTGCAAGATTAAACGGAATTTCTTATTCAAGATTAATGAACGGACTTAAAAAAGCTGGAATTGAACTTGATAGAAAAGTTTTAGCAGACTTAGCATTAAACAATCCTGCTGAATTTGCAAAATTAGTAGAAAAAGTTAAATAGTGATTCAAATAGAAATAAATCAATACTCAAATGGTGATTTTTAAATTAAAAGCAGCTGTTTGAGTATTACTTTTTTTAAATTAAAAGTGTAGAATCAGAATGGTAGTAAAACTACTTTAAAACTAAACTCAAAAGTTATCGCTGCTTACTCAAAATCAAAACTTATACAATTTTAGTAATTTGATTTTAAATAGATTTGAGTATATAATAAAAAAAGAATTTTAATTTTTTATCTAAATAGGAGATCGAGTAACATCTAATAAAAAATTTAGAATAAAAAAAAATCTAAATGAATTAGATTTAATTAAAAGGACTATACTTGTAAATCTTACTAAATAGATTAACTCTGAGTTATGAGATAGCCCTTTTTATATAGGGAAATTAAATAAATAATGTTTTTTTGGGCTATCTCATAAAATGGTCTTTTATTCAAAAAAACAAATTTCCCTATACAGCCATGAGATTGTTAAACATCGTTTAACTTTCCCTTGACATTAGTATTATAGCACAAAAATTAAAAAAGTCAATAGTACGAATTAAAAAATTTTAAATTTTTAGGGTATTATTAAATTTGAGCAGTAATAATATTTATTTAACCATAAAGATAGCAAGAAGTCTTACGCTTCTAAAAGCGGGAGTAGTCCACTGTATTGACTAAAGGTTATGGAATTTTATAAGTAATTATAAAATGTAAATTAGGCAATTGTAAAAATAAAAGTGGTAATATCAAACAGCAATAATATTTATTAATCACAAAGAACCAAGATTCTTTGTCAAGGAGCGAAGAGAGATAAGAAAATCAAGCATAAAACTGTGTTTGTTAGATTTTTAGATTTTTACAAATGAATGAAATAAAAATAACAGGGAGGAAAATATGAACAGAGATTTTGAATTTGGAATAAAAAGACAGTTGATTACGAAGGAAGAACTTCAGAAAAAGGTAAAGGAACTGGGAGTAAAGATTACTGAAGATTTTAAAAATGAAAATGAGCCGTTAATAGTGATAGGGCTATTGAAGGGATCTATTGTGTTTATGGCTGATTTGATTAGGGAAATAAAATTGCCGCTTGAAATTGACTTTATTGAGGCTTCCAGTTATGGGGAAGGGACTCAAAGTTCTAGAGAAGTTAAGATTTTAAAGGATTTGAGAAGTACGATTAGCGGGAAAAATGTTCTGGTAGTTGAAGATATTATTGATTCAGGATTTACGTTAAAAAAAGTATTGCAAATTTTGGGAAGCAGAAACCCTAAGAAAATATCGCTTTGCACACTTTTAGATAAGCCTGAAAGAAGAGAAGTTGAAGTTGATGTGCAATATGTTGGATTTGAAATTCCAAATGAATTTGTTGTTGGATATGGGCTTGATTTTAATGAAAATTATAGAAATTTGGAATATATAGGAGTTGCTGAACCATCAGTATTTGAGTAAGGAGTAAAATTGAAGGGGAAAAATAAAAAATATAAGAAAAGAGATAAAAATTTTGAAAATGAAAGTCATAAGGCTAAAAAGAAGTATGGGCAGAATTTTTTGAATGACAGTAATTTGTCGGATGAAATTTTAAATGTGGCAAATCTTGACAAAGAAACGGAAGTTCTGGAAATTGGGCCAGGATTAGGATTTTTAACAGAAAAATTAATTGAAAATTCTAAATTTTTGACTGCTTTTGAAATAGATGATGATTTAATTCCGTTTTTGAGTAAAAAATTTGAAAAAAAGGAAAATTTTAAGTTGATTCATCAGGATTTTATGGAAGCAGATTTGAAAGATTTTTTTAAAAATAAAAAAGATGTGAAAGTTGTAGCAAATATTCCATATTACATAACTTCGCCAATTATTAATAAATTGCTTGAATATCGTGAAAATATTGATGAAATTTATTTGATGGTACAAAAGGAAGTGGCAGAACGGATTGCTTCACAGCCTCATAGCAAAAATATGAGCCTGCTTACTCATGCTGTTCAATTTTACGCTGAAACAGAATACTTATTTACTGTTCCAAAAGAAAAATTTGATCCTGTTCCAAAAGTTGATTCAGCATTTTTAGGAATAAAAATTTTGAAAAATAAAAAATATGAAAGTCAAATTCCAGAAGAAAAATATTTTAAATATTTGAGAGAAGCATTTTCAAATAAGAGAAAAAGTATTTCTAATAATTTATCGAATTTAGGATTTTCAAAAGATTTTGTAAAAGAATGCTTGAAAAAAGTTGGCAAAACAGAATTGGCTAGAGCAGAAGAATTTTCTGTGCAAGGATTTATTGATTTTATTGGGATTTTGGAAGGTTAAAATGCCTATATTTTATTGAATAAAAAATAAAAAGTTCTCTAGATTGTGGAGGACTTTTTTAGTTACATAATAATTTTTTCAGTAAAAAACTTTGTAAATCAAATATTTTTACTTTACAAATAATAAAATAATGAGTATAATATAGCAAATATAAATTGGGAGGAATTTTTTATGAAAAAAATGGGAATTTTATTGCTTATTGGAGCATTAATGGCGATAAGTTGTGGCAAAGATACTGGAGCAAAGGAAGGTGGAAAGGCTGGTACAACAGCTGGAAAGACAGCTGAACAAGGGAAAACTGATTTAAGCAAGGAAACTTCTGAATATAAAAAGTATGTTGAAGGTCAGATTGATATGCTTTTAAAGGATACAGAAAATTTTGCACAATTATTAAAGACTGGGAAATTAGACAAAGCTAAAAAAGTTTATCCCCTAATCCGTATGGCTTATGAAAGATCTGAGCCTATCGCTGAAAGTTTTGGAGAATCGGATATTAAGATAGATTACCGTCTTGTAGACTTCAAGGAAGAATTTAAAAATGAGGAAGGATGGAAAGGTTTTCATAGAATTGAAAAAATATTGTGGGAACAAAACACTACAAAAGGAACTGAAAAATACGCAGAAGATCTTGTAAACGACATTAAGGAACTAAAGGCAAAAATCGCCACAATCGAAGTAACGCCTGATTTAATGGTTACAGGAGCGATTGACTTGTTGAATGAAGTTTCAACTCAAAAAATTACTGGAGAAGAAGAAGTGTTCTCGCATACTGATTTATATGACTTTAGAGCAAACATCGAAGGGGCTCAGAAAATTTTTGAACTGTTCAGACCTAAATTAGAACAAAAAGATGCTAAGCTCGTAACAACTTTAGATACTGAATTTAAAGCTGTAAATGCACTTCTTGACAAATATATGACAGATGATAAAAATTATAAATTGTACACAGAGTTGAAGCCAGAAGATACAAAAGCTCTAGCTGAAGCAGTTACTAAACTTGGAGAACCTTTGTCACAAATGGGAATTGTAATAGATGCAACTCCTAAGAAATAATACACTTATTCGGTAACTAATATATTTAAGTATTATTAAATAGGGAATTAATTCCCTTTGTTAAAATTAACATTTAGATTATTGAACACATCTAAATAAAACTTACAGTATAAAAAGAGGTAAAATAATGAGTGATGAAAATGATAAAAAATGGTTTGATAAAAAAATATCACGTCGTGATTTTTTGAAAAAAGCAGGAATGGTTGGAGCAGGTGCTGCAATTGGAGCGAGCGGAGCGGGTGCAATTTTTGCAAATATGTTTAGTGGCAAGGCAAATCAAGTTGTTGGAAATGAAGAAATCTCATTTTATGGAGAACATCAGTCGGGAATTGCTACTCCTGTTCAGAAAAATGTTTATTTTGCGGTATTAGATTTACATTCTACGGACAGGGAAGAAATAAAGCAGATGTTTAAGGACTGGACAGATTATTCTGAAAAACTTATGAAAGGTGAACTTGTAGCACCAGAACTTGCAAATCATCTAGTTCCTCCGATAGATACAGGAGAAACAGTGGGATTAAATCCGTACCGTTTGACAATAACTTTTGGAATAAGTCCGTCTTTTCTAGATAAATTGAAGCTGGATAATAAGAAAATGGAAGAATTTAAGGATTTGCCACATTTTCCGAGAGATCAGATAAAGGACAAGTATAAAGGCGGAGATATTTGTATTCAGGCTTGTGCGGATGATGCTCAAGTGGCATTTCATGCTGTGAGAAATCTTGTTCGTAAAGGACGTGCCTTAATTACTTTAAAATGGACTCAAGCTGGCTTTTTGCCTATTGGAAATGGAAAAGAAACTCCAAGAAATCTTTTTGGATTTAAAGATGGAACGGAAAATCCAAAAAATAATAATGATTTTAAAAATGTTGTCTGGTATGATAAGAATAATTGGCTGAAAAATGGGACTTTTCTTATTGTAAGGCGTATTCAAATGCATCTTGAAACATGGGATAGAACTAATTTGCAGGAGCAGGAAAATACGTTTGGAAGGTATAAGGAAAGCGGGGCTCCATTCGGAGAAACAGATGAATTTGCAACAATTGACATAAATAAAAAAGGACCAGATGGAAAACCAGTTCTACCAATTGATTCACATGTTTATCTCGCCAAAAAAGCTGACGTTAAAATAGCACGTCGTGCCTTTTCGTATTCTAACGGAATAGATGAAGTGAGCGGACAGTTTGATGCGGGACTGCTATTTATATGTTTCCAAAAACATCCTGATCAATTTATAAAGATTCAGAATAGCCTAGGAAACGATGATAAGTTGAATGAATACATTACTCATGTCGGAACAGGAATTTTTGCATGTTTTGGAGGGATAAAGAAGGGAGAGTACATTGGGCAGAAATTATTTGAATAAAAAAATAAGTACAATGCTGTTTTTGTGCTTTATGCTATTCTTCGTTAATATTATTGCAGAAGAAAGTTATAGCGGACTTTACATAAAAATTACAGACACAACAACGGCAATAAAAAATAATAACCAAAATGAAGCAAAAAAACTTTTTTCCGAAGTAAGAGACGAATTTAAAAAGGTTAAAAATGCTGATTCTACGAAAGGGAAAAAGGTACAGGAACTTTTAAATAAAGAAAAAGCTGTATTGTCAGAAGATGACCTGAGAGAAGTTACAACAGCACTACTAGCTTTTGAAAAAGAGCAGAATCCTGTTGACGATAATGCGGAAAAGAAAAAATTCCAGTCAAGAATGAATCCTGCTTTAGATATGCTGGAAAAAGCAATTCAATCTAAAGATGTGGAACTTATGAAAAAAGAATATCTGAAATTTAATGGCGTATGGACAAGAAATGAAAGTTTTATAAGAAGCAGAAGTATTTCTTATTATGGAAAAGTGGAAACTGGGATGTCGTTTTTGAGAAGCTCTATGGAAGTGGAGCCATTTGATTATGACAATACAGTCAATTCTTTTAATGACTTAAAATCAACAATACAAGACTATTTAGATGGCAAGAAGATAGAAAATAATGTTTCAAGCACAATTACACTAAAAGAAGCTGTAGATATGCTGAAAGATGCGTTGAAAGCCTTTAAAAATGGAAATAAATCTAAAGGTCAGTCAAAAGTGAAAGAGTTTATTCAGGTATGGCCTACGGTTGAAGGCGATGTAAGTACGAGAAATTCAGCTTTATATACAAAAGTGGAAACACAGACTCCAATAATCATGGTAAAAGGTATCGAAAAAGAGTATCAGGAACAATTACAAGGATTAATTACAGAATTATCACAAATTGATACAAAAGCACAATATACGTTTATTGATGCAATGTTTATACTTCTTCGTGAAGGTGTGGAGGCACTTCTTATCGTTCTGGCATTGGTAAGCAGCCTGAAAGCTGCAAATCAGAAAAAAGGATTACGTTGGGTGTACGCAGGAGCTGCTGCTGGAATTTTGGCAAGTGTGGTAATAGCATTTGCTCTTCAGGCTTTATTTCCTGCGGTATCTTCAGGAACAAATCGTGAAATTCTGGAAGGATTTGTAGGAATTTTTGCAGTTATAATGATGATTGGGATTGGATTTTGGCTGCATAGTAAATCATCCTTGAAATCTTGGCAAGATTATATTGACAGAAAAATGGATATTGTATTAAGTACAGGAAGTTTTGTTTCAATGTTTGTACTTAGTTTTCTTGCGGTATTTAGAGAAGGAGCAGAAACAATATTGTTTTATGTAGGAATTTTACCATTAATTTCATTGCAGAATTTGATTATCGGTATTGTAAGTGCGGTATTGATATTAATTGTAATTGCACTTGTTTTAATATACGCTTCTTCAAAAATAAAAATACATCAAGTGTTTTTTGTACTTACGTGGACAATTTATTTCCTTGCATTTAAAATGCTTGGAACAAGTATTCACATGCTGCAAGTTGTGGGGATTTTACCGTTACACGTAGTTCATTTTATACCTACAATGGAAATTTTGGGAATTTATGCAAATATGGAAGTATTTATTAGTCAATTAATTTTAATTGTGATTATCGTGATTGCTACATTGATAAAAAAGAGAAAAGATAAATAAAAATTTTAAAAGATAAAATATCGGAAAGGAATAGAATGTCTAAAATTGATGAACAGACGCTTGTAGAACATTTGAGCGAATTTAGGAAAAGACTCATTATCACAATTATATTTTTTATTGCGACTTTTTTAGTAAGTTTGATATTTTGCTCCGATATTTACAAATTACTGACGGCTTCATTCAAGCAGAAGCTCACAGTTCTTGGGCCTAATGATATTTTGAGCATTTATTTAATGCTGGCTGGAATATGTGCTTTTAGTTTGACATTGCCTTTTACAAGTTATCAGTTATGGGCTTTTATTCGTCCTGCTCTTAAGGAAAAGGAAGCCAAGGCAATTTTATCTTATGTGCCAGCAACTTTTATATTATTTGTTACAGGACTTTCTTTTGGATTTTTTATAGTAACACCTGCTTTACTAAATGTTTTACTATCTTTTGGCAAAGATTTGTTTAATATTCAGCTTACAGCAAATAATTATTTAACATTTGTATTACATACATCATTACCGCTTGGTGTAATATTTGAATTGCCCGTTATTGTGGCATTTCTAACCTCGCTGCATATCTTGACACCGCAATATTTAATAAAAAACAGGCGATATGGCTACTTTATTTTGCTGGTAGTTGCAGTCGTTCTGACACCAGCTGATTTTATAAGCGATTTAACAATGGCAGCACCATTAATCTTACTTTATGAAGTGAGTATTTCTGTTTGTAAATATGTCTACAAAAAAAGGAGGGATGATTAAAAATGGGAATTTTTAGAGATATAGGAGCACCAGGACTAATAGTTCTGATACTTGGTGCATTACTTATTTTTGGACCTAAAAGACTGCCTGAACTGGGAGAAGCCATAGGAAAAATGATTCGGGAATTTAAAAAGTCAGTTTCTGGAATTGAATCAGAGGCTGATAATAAAAATGTAGAAGATAAAAAAGAAAAAGAGTGTAAATAAATTAATCTTAGTTTATAAGCTATTTTTCGATTATTATATTTGAATTATAAAAGGCTTGGAATTATAACACTCCAAGCCATTCTCTTTTTTCTAGTACTTCCATTTCGATATTTTTTTGTTTTAACGTTTCAATAGCTTTATCCATATCATCTAAAAGATATGAATTTGTAAGAATTTTTATCAGACCGCTCTGGTTATCAAGAGTCCTCACATTTCCTAAACCATCATAAGCTTCGATGACTTTATTAATAAAGTCAATGTATTCTTTTTTTGTTTGAATGATGTATTCCCAGCTTGTTATATTTTTTTCTTTATTTTCCATAATTTACTTTTACCTTTCTTTTTAAAAATTATCTAAATACGAGTATCTTCCATTTGAATCCTTCCAGCCTAATATTTTTTCCAAATTCACATTTTGAGTTGACTGAATGATACGTTTTTTTATGTCTGGATTATTTTTTACAAGCTGTGCAATTAATTCCTTTGTTTCACGGCGCTTGCTTGAAGTCCTTTCGGCAGCGACTGTACAGCCGCAGTTCATCGGAAGGATTCCGTTATTTCGTACCCATTTTATAATTGCCTTTTCTTCAACATAAAATAGAGGACGGATCAATTCTATGTTAAAATTATCGGACTTTAATTTTGGCAGCATAGTTTCAAATTTTCCCATATAAAACATACTCATAAGAGTTGTTTCAATAACGTCATCAAAATGGTGTCCAAGTGCAAGTTTATTGCAGCCAAGTGAAGTTGCTTTTGTATAAAGGCTGCCACGACGCATTTTGGCACACATATAGCAAGGATAGTCTTTTGCGATTTTTTCGGCAATTTCAAAGATATTGTCATCATAAATTTCACACGGGATATTTAGATGTTTTAGATTTTTTTTCAAATTATTTAAATTAGCAGGATTAAATCCTGGATTCATTGAAATAAAAACCACTTCAAAGTTAGTTCTGCTGGCTCTTTTCAATTCTTGAAACAGCTTTGAAAGCAAGAGGCTGTCTTTTCCGCCAGAAATAGCCACTGCAATTCTATCTCCATCCTTTACCATCTCAAATTCCTTTAAGGCTCGCACAAATGGTGTCCAAAGTGCTGAACGATATTTTTTTTGTATGCTTTTTTCAATGGTTTCTAATGGCTGAAGTGGAACCGATGGTAAAACTGTTTCACAAACTGCGCTTCCAAGGGAAGTAGAGGCGATTTTATCAGCATTTGCTTCATTATTTATCGTATTTTTGTTATCGAGATCATTTTCTAAATTCATTATCTGTAACTCCTTTTAAAGTTCATATTAGCCTTGATTTATTTAAGTAATCAAAAAATATTATAACATAAAAAAATACTCCAATCAACTGTAATAAAATTATATTTTTTTGCTTTATTATTTTGAAAATATTAAATTAATAAATATTAAATTTAAAAACAAAATTTGATAAGAATATTGAAAATATGGTATAATAACCGTAAGAAAATATAAATTTTGGATAAAAAATGGAGGGAAAAAATAAATGAGCAAGTATTTTGAAACTGTAGATTTCTGGATTGAGAATTTATTGGATTCGACTGAAAGTTATACGATTGAAAGTAATGAAAAAGGGAAGTTTGTAGATATTACAATTAATGTGACAAAGGAGGATATGGGAAAAGTTATTGGTAAAAATGGAAGAATCATTACAGCACTTAGAGTTCTTATGTCATCAATTGGGAAAAAAGATA
The DNA here is from genome assembly GCF_013394865.1 of Leptotrichia sp. oral taxon 417. Classification (NCBI taxonomy): domain Bacteria; kingdom Fusobacteriati; phylum Fusobacteriota; class Fusobacteriia; order Fusobacteriales; family Leptotrichiaceae; genus Leptotrichia; species Leptotrichia sp. oral taxon 417. The sequence goes on from NZ_JABXYV010000001.1 coordinate 927,492, forward strand.
AAAAAAGTATAAAAATTGAAGTTAAGGAAATGTAAGTTTGAAAAAATATTCAAATAAAATAACACTAGATTTTATAATAATCAAGGAGTGAATTTATGAAAACTTGCAACTTAAGGAAAAAGAGCTTTAAACTTAGAGTTTACTATTATGATACTGATAAAATGGGAGTTGTGTACCATTCAAATTATCTGAAATGGATGGAAATGGCACGAACTGAGTATTTTAGGGATGTTTTTCCATATAAAAATATGGAGGATATGGGATTTATTTTGCCAGTAAAGACACTGAATATTGAATATGTTAATTCGGCAAAGTATGATGAGGAAATTGAGATTTTTGTAAAGATTGAGGAAATAAATAATATTAAGATTAGATTTTCTTATGAAATGTATAATTTAGATGGAGTTTTAAAGGCAAAGGCTGAAACTGTGAATGTTTTTGTGGATGAAAATGGGAAATTAAAGAGAATTTCAAATGAATTGCTGGAGAAAATTACTAAATAATTGAATAAAATATTTGTATAATTACAAAATTCATTGTTTAAAAGGAAAATTTAAATATATATTTAAAATTTGGTAGGACAAATATTTTAAAAGATTAAGAAAATAAAATTTAAAATTATTATAAAAAATAAAGAAGAGAGGCTTTACAAATGAAAATAGTAATTGGAAATGATCATGCAGGTGTAGAATTTAAAAATAAAATTATGCAGGCGCTTAGAAGTAAAGGGCATGAAATTATAAATGTGGGAACTGATACATTAGATTCAGTTGATTATCCTGATATTGCGAAGGAAGTTAGTAAAAAAATTATAAATAAAGAGGCGAATTTTGGGATTTTAATTTGTGGAACTGGAATTGGAATTTCTATTGCTGCAAATAAAATAAATGGAATTCGTGCTGCTCTTTGTCACAATGAATATACGGCAAGACTTTCAAGACTTCATAATGATGCGAATATAATCGCTTTGGGAGCTAGAGTTTTGGGAGAAGACTTGGGATTGGCCTGTGTTGAAACTTTTATAAATACCGAATTTGAAGGTGGCAGACATGCTAGAAGAGTTGGGAAAATTGAACAGTAATTAGTAAATGTTAAAAATAGCAGTAACTTTTTAAAAAATGGCAAGGGGTTAAGATTCCTTGCTAAAATTAAAAAATAATAAGAAAAAATAAAAAAAGGGAAGTGATTTTTATGTCAACAGTTTTTAAAAAAATAATAGATAAGGAAATACCTGCAAATATTGTATATGAAGATGATGAGTTTTTGGCTTTTCATGATATAAATCCTGCGGCGAAAGTTCACGTACTTGTAATTCCAAAAAAGGAAATCAAAAGTTTGGATGCGGCAACTGAAGAAGATGCTTTGTTACTTGGAAAACTGCAGTTGACTGTGGCAAAAGTGGCAAGAATTTTAGGGATAGATAAAGATGGTTATAGAGTTATAACTAATATTGGAGAAAATGGCGGACAGGAAGTTTTACATATTCATTATCATATTTTAGGTGGGGAAAAATTGCCAGTTAAATTAAAATAGAAGAAGTAAAATTTTTATTCTGGAGGAAATTTATGGTAAATAAGTTTTCTAAAATTGTTGTGCTTGTCTTTCTTTTGGCAAATTTGGGAATGGCTGAGTATATAAAAAAAGATGATGCTGTTTACTATATGGATAAAATATCGCAGACTGATGAAATAAAAGTGGAAGACGCAGATTTTAAGACATTTGTGAAATTAAATGATATTTATGGGAAAGATAGTAAAAATGTTTTTTGTATTGACAAGAAGCTAGAAGATGCTGATGTTAAGACTTTTCAGGTAATTGGGGAAGTCAATGGGAAAGATAAAAAATATATTTATAATTATGATGAAAAAATGGAGATAAATCCAAAGGATTTCAAACTTTACAAAAATAAGGATAAACTTTTGTATTTTAGAAATAATGGTAAACTGTATATTGGAGGAAGTTTTTTTGAAGTTGAATATGTTCAGGATTTAGACAGTTTTGAAGCAATTGATGAAAGTTATTCAAAGGACAGGTATAATATTTATTATGCTGGAACACCGATATACGATGTTGATAAAAGCACATTTCAGATAATAATGCCTGATTATTACGCAAAAGACAAGAATAATGTGTACAGTGGCTCTCATAAAATAAAGGATGCGAATCCTGATACGATAAAAATATTAAATCAGGTTTATTTGAAGGATGATAAAAATGTATTTTTGAATTTTGGACAAAAGATGGAAAATGTCGATGTAGCTACTTTTGAAGCCATAGAGGGAAACGTAGCTTATGGAAAAGATAAAAATAATGTTTACTTTCTTGGTGAAAAAATAAAAGGAGCTGATGCAAAATCTTTTGAAGTTATTTTAGAGCCTAGTGATATTGTTCAGATGTATTCAAAAGATAAAAATAGTGTCTTTATTGGAGGACGCAAAATAAAAGAGGCAGATTCAAAAACTTTTGAAAGGCTTCCTAAAACAACGTATTATTCAAAGGATAAAAATAATCTTTATTATCAGGAAGTAAAAATTGATAAAATTGACAATAAAACTCTTAAAATTTTATATTCTGATGGAATTGACGTGGTAAAAAATGGAAATAGAATTTTTGCAGAAGGGAAAAAATTGAATATAAAAAGTCCAGAAACTTTTGAAATAATTTTGAGTAAATATTATAACTTTCCAAATTTTATTTATGGAAAAGATGATAAAAATGTATATGCAATCTCAAAATTTGATGAGACTTATTCAAGCAAAATAATAAAAAATGCAGATGTAAATTCTTTTGAAGTAATGGAAAACAGTATGTATACAAAAGATAAAAACAATATTTATTTTACGCATTCTGATGTTGTACAAATGAAAAATGTAGATAAAGACAGTTTTACTATTGGAGAAAATGGCTTTTCGCATGATAAGAACAGTGTTTATTTTTATGGAAAAAAGTTAGACAGAATAAGTCCACAAGGATTTAAAATTATTGATTTAACTGTTAATTCTGGAGATTCTGAAAAAATTGCTTTTTTGACAGACAGCAGGAATTTGTATAAATTTACTTATGGATTTGATGATGAAAGATATAATTTGAAAAATATAAAATTGTCTAATGTAACAAATGTGAAAGTCGATGCTCCGAGCTTTGAACTTGTTAAGGAATACACGGGGAGTTATTACAGAGATAAGAACAACGTTTTTTATTATGATATGAATAAGAAGGAACTGAGAAAGGTCGAAGGTAGTGATAGGAACAGCTTTGTCGAAATGGATAATTTTTTTGCAAAGGATAATAAAAAAGTCTATTATCTTGGAAAACAAATTGAGAATATTAGTTCAGAAGGATTTAAATTTGTCGGTTCAGATATTGTAAAAAATAAAAATGGTGTATATTTTTGGAAAGATGAAACTGAGACAGGAGATTATGAGATAATACCTTTAAATTTTGACAGTGCTTCATTTGATATAGCGAATAAAAATACAAGTAATTATTTTAAAGATAAAAATGGGATTTATTATCTTGATTATGGAAAATTATTAAATTCGGAAGCAAAGGATGTGCAGAATGCCTTTATTAAACTAGAAGGGGCTGATATCCCAACATTTAAAGCATTTGGATATGGATATTCCAAAGATAAGAATAGAGCTTATTGTAAATATAAGGAATTTAAAGGGGTGGATGTGCCAAGTTTTACTGTCGTACTGGAAGATGAGGGAGTTGTAGTTAAGGATAAAAATAGAGTTTATAAAAATGATTGTGAGTGACAAGTAAAAATTATTTTATTTATATTTTAGTAAAACTGCTTTAAAAAAGAATTTAGAAAATCATAATTATCCTGCTAAAATTCTTTTTAATTATCTAATTCAATTTTGAAGGGTTTTAAATGTTTTTAAGCGTTTATTAGACTTGTTTGTAAACTTAGAATTTAATAAAACAAATATTCTGAAGCAAGGGTTTTTGCCCTTTCGTGAAATAAAAAAATTAAGTTATCAAATAGGTCTGTTGAATAAATTATTTAAAAAAGGATTTGGAGGGATTTTTTATGAAAAGTAAATTTTTTAAAATTATTGTTGGAGTATTTATTTTAGCTAATTTGGGAATGGCAGAATATGTGAAAAAGGATAATGCAGTTTATTACAAATACAGTGAAGAAGATGATTCAGAATTTAAAGTTGAAAATGTGGATTTAGGAACGTTTAAAATACTGAATGATAAATATGCAAAGGATAGGAAAAATGTTTATTTTTCAGGAAATAAATCGTTTGAAGATGTGGACAGTAAAACTTTTGAAGTGCTGCCACAGTATTATTCAAGAGATAAGAATAATGTTTACAGACCAATTAATGAATGGATTCACAAAATAAATGGAGCAAATCCAAAAACAATAAAAGTTTTGAATGAATTTTATTCAAAGGATGATAAAAATGTATATTATGATTCAGACAAAATTTCAAATGCAGATGTAAATTCATTTGTAGTTCTAGAAGGAGACCATAGTTATGCAAAAGACAAAAATACGGTCTATTATTCAGGAGAAAAAATTAAAGGTGCGAATCCAAAAACATTTAAAATAATTTCAGATGGAATGTATTCAAAGGATGATAGGAATGTGTATGCTGCAGTAGACATTATAAAAGATGCAGATCCTCAAACTTTTAGAAGAATTCCTGAAACAAATTATGCCAGAGATAAGAATAACCTGTATTATTACTTTGGAGATGTTAAAAATCTTGGGAAAATAAATGAAAAAGATTTTAAAGTTTTGGATAGTAATTTGATTAAAAATGGAAATGAAGTCTACTATTTGGGAGAAAAAGTGAATATAAAAAATCCTGATAAATTTGAAATAATAGAAAATTATTTAAGCAGTCCAAGTATGGTTGTTTATGGAAAAGATGATAAAAATGTATATGTGATGACACCGTATAAGGAAGCTGGTTATCTTAAAATAATAAAAAATGCTGATAAAGATACTTTTGAAGTAATGGAAAATAGTGATTATTCTAAAGACAGAAATAATATTTATTACGCAGGATACAATGTTGTGCAGTTGCAGGATGTGGATAAAAACAGTTTTGCTATTGGAGAAGAAAATGGCTTTTCGTATGACAAGAAAAATGTTTATTACGCAGGAAGAAAATTAAATGATATAAGTTCAGCTGGATTTAAAGTTACAAGACTTGTTAACAGACCAAATTTACCAGTCAATTTTTTAAATGATAATAAAAATATATATAAACTTATTGCAGTATTTGATGAAGAAACTGGTGAGCTAAAAAGTGTAAAAACAGCTGTTGTAAAAAATCCTAAAGTAGATTCTAAAACTTTTGAAACGTTTAGTTATTCGGGAAATTATTTTCGTGATAAAAATAACGTGTATTATGAAAATGAATTGTATAAAATGGACTTGAAAAAAATAGCAGGTGCAGATAGAAATAGTTTTGAGGTTTTGAATGATGAATTTTCAAGAGATAAAAACAATGTTTATTATTATGGAAATAAAATGAAAGGTATAAATCCAGATGGATTTGAATTTGTGGGCCGTGACTTTAAAAATAATGAAGATATTATTTATTTCTTAAAAACTAAAGATAAAGTTTATGTGTTAAAAAATAAAGCTGGTAAAGAAGTATATGAAATAGTTCCTTTAAATTTTGATACAAATTCTTTTAAATATTCTAATGCTGATAATTCGTATGAATCTGAGTCTATGGGTTATTTTCAAGATAAAAATGGAGTTTATTATTTTGACGTATTTAGATCAGATGAATTAAATCCAAATAAAGTTTTCGCCAAAGTAGAAGGGGCTGATACTTCATCATTTGTACAGTTAATGTTTGGTTATGCAAAAGATAAGAATAAAGTGTATATTGAAGATCGGGAAATTAAAGGTGCAGACCCAGAAAGTTTTAAGATAATTGAGACAAGTGATGGAGTTACAATAAGAGATAAAAATAAAATTTATAAAGAATTTAAAAAATAATTTTTGATTATACTTGAATTATTTAAAATCAAACTAGGATATAAGTAAACTAAATAGTTATTTTAGCAAGGGGTCTTGACCCCTTGTTATAGTAAAATAGATTTAAAATCAAACTCAAAAGTTAGGGCTATTTTACTTAAATCCTAAATTTATATGATTTTTAATAGTTCAATTTTGAATATGTTTGAGTATATTAATAAAAAATATTATTTTTAAGTTTAGAAAATAGAAAGTGAAAAAATAGAAAATGAGAGATGTAATAGCGAGTTCAGATAACAAATTTTATAAATTGCTAAAAAAGCTGGATAAAAAGAAGTATCGTGATGAAAACAGCATTTTTAAGGCTGAAGGGGAAAAGTTTTTAAATGAGAATATTAATTTTAATAAAATTATTGTAAAGGAATCGAAGTTTGAATATTTTGATGAAAGATATGGGATTTCTGAGCACGATAATTTGACAATTTTAAAGGATAATCTGTTTGATGAGGTTTCAACACAGGAAAATAGTCAAGGGATAATGTTTTTGTATTCTAAAAATTTGAATACGATTGAGGATGTAAAAGGCGATGTGGTAATTTTAGATGATGTTCAAGATCCAGGAAATGCTGGAACAATTATTAGAACGATGATTGCTGCGAATTTTCAAAATTTAATTTTGACAAAAGGATCTGTAGATGTTTACAATCCTAAAACAGTACGTGCCACAATGAGTGGAATTTTCAAATTAAATATAATTTACGAAACACCTGAAAATATCGTAAAATTTTTGAATGATAGAAATTATTTAAAAATAGCAACTGCTTTACACGAAGATTCGATTTCTTATGAAAAAATTGAATTGCGGGAAAATAATGCATTTATTTTTGGACATGAAGGTGGAGGAGTGTCTGAATATTTGATAGAAAATTCAGATATAAAGGCGATTATTCCAATTTATGGAAATATTGAGTCGTTAAATGTGAGTGTGGCAACAGGGATATTTTTGTATAAGATGAGAGAGAAATTGGAAAATCTGTAGAATGGAGAATTTTATGTTTAACAATACAAAAAAATTAACAAAAAATAAAAAATATACTCAAGCTGAATTATTTAAAATGGTTTTAGAAAATGAAGATTTGAGAGAAAAAACAGAAGCATTGTTTGCATTGGATTTTAAAGAATTGTCATCGGTGAAAGATGAATATCCAGATTATGAATTTAATATTGATGGAAAGGTTTTTGCCGAAGATGGTGGAGCTGGGGTTTATGTTTTGCTGGAAGATGGCAGTATTGGATTTGTCTGTTTTGATTTTCCGCTTGAATGTGGGAGAATCGCTGAAAATTTGGTGGAATGGTTTGAACTGCTTTTAAATTGTGCTAATTTTTGGTGGAATTATGCGAATAGGGAATATTTGGAAAATTTTGAAATGCTGGAAAAGGAAGTGGAAAAAGCAGAACCAGAAGGGCGAGAAGATTTTGAAGATGCTTATGGGGACGATATGCCGTCTTATCTTGAATTGCAAAAAGAACTGTCGGAGAAACTGGATATAAAAATATACGACAATATTGCAAAAGATGTTTTACAAAGATTTTTTAAAACGGCGGAAAGAGAGCCTAAGTTTACAACAAAATATGTTCCAGATGATGAAATTGCAAAAGACTTAATAAAGGAATTAGGAAGATAATCTATAAGAATTAAATAGATACAAATTCAGAACTAACTATTGACAGGGCATTGGAAACATATTTGAAAAAAGGATATTCAAAACATAGTTAAAAATTCTAAAGATGAAGAAAAAAGCAAGGAGTGAATTAAATATGGCTTCAAGTAAAGAATATTTAAATTTTGTATTGGAACAGTTGTCGGAAGTGGAAAATGTTAGATATAGAGCGATGATGGGGGAATATATTCTTTATTATAGGGAAAAAGTTATTGGTGGGATTTATGATGACAGGTTTCTTGTGAAGGCTGTAAAATCGGCGAAAGAACTTATGCCGAATGCTTTACATGAAATTCCTTATGAAGGGGCAAAGGAAATGTTGCTTGTTGATGATGTTGAAAATAAAGAGTTTTTGAAGAATTTATTTGAAGCGATGTATGATGAACTTCCTGTTTTGAAGAAAAAAAAGAAACAATAGAAATAAAGAAAGGTAAAAAAGAAATGTCAAAAAAAGAAATTTTTAAAATTGGATCGCATGTGGGAATGAGTGGGAAAGATATGCTTTTGGGATCGGTTAAGGAAGCAGTTTCTTATGGATCGAATACTTTTATGATTTATACTGGAGCACCTCAGAATACACGGAGAAAGCCGATTGAAGAACTGAATATTGAAGCTGGGTTTAAACTTATGAAGGAGAATAATATTGATATTGATGATATTGTTGTGCATGCTCCTTATATAATTAATCTTGGGAATGCTGTAAAGCCTGAAACTTTTAAGATTGCGGTGCAGTTTTTGAGAACAGAGATTGAAAGAACAGATGCTATTGGGGCAAAAAGGATTGTTCTTCATCCAGGTGCTCACGTTGGAGAAGGTGCAGAAGTTGGAATTAATAAAATTATTGAAGGATTGAATGAAGTTTTGACAAAAGATCAGAAAACAACTGTGGCACTTGAGACGATGGCTGGAAAAGGTACAGAATGTGGGAGAAGCTTTGAGGAAATTGCGAAAATTATTGATGGTGTGAAATTGAAAGATAAACTTAGTGTTTGTTTTGATACTTGCCATGTTCATGATGCTGGGTATGATATTGTGAATGATTTTGAAGGAGTTATTGAGCAGTTTGACAAGATTGTTGGAATTGACAGAATTTCAGTAATTCACTTGAATGATAGTAAAAATCCTGTTGGGGCACATAAAGACAGACATGAAAATATTGGTTTTGGATATATTGGATTTGAAGTGTTGAATAAAATTGCACATTTTGAGAAATTTTCTCATTTGCCTAAGATTTTGGAAACACCTTATGTGGCTTTGAGCGATGATAAGAAGGCTAAAAAAGTTCCGCCGTATAAATTTGAGATTGAAATGCTTAGGGCGGGGAAATTTGATGAAGATGTGATGGAGAAGATAAAAAATCAATAAATTTTTTTGAGATGAATATAGAATTAAAAATAAAAAAAATAATAGAAAGAAGTGGTTAAAATGACAAAAAATGAAGAAATATTAGAAGTGTTTAATAAAAGATATGCTTGTAAAAAATTTAGTACGGAAAAAAGAGTGTCTGATGAAGATTTGAAGACAATTTTGGAAAGTGCGAGATTGTCACCAAGTTCATTTGGTATGGAACCTTGGAAATTTTTACTTTTAAGAAATGAAGAAATGAGAAATGATTTTAGACAATTTGCTTGGGGAGCTTTGAATAGCTTGAATGGAGCAACTGAAATTGTGATAATTTTGGCGAGAAAAGATGTTACTGGAGATAGTGAATATTTTAGAGATAATTGGAAAAACTTGAAGAAAGTTTCTGATGAAGCATTTGAAGCAGTAAAAGATAAATTTACGAAATTTCAGAAAGAACATTTAAAATTATTGGAAAATGAAAGAACACTTTTTGACTGGGCTTCAAAACAAACTTACATTGCACTTGGAAATATGATGACAGTTGCGGCTTATTTAGGAATTGACAGTTGTGCGATTGAAGGATTTAATAAAGAGCAATTGGAAAAATATTTGTCAGATATGGGACTTCTTGACTTGAATGTGTATGGAGTTTCTGTGATGGTAAGTTTTGGATATAGGAATGAAGAGCAACCTAAAAAGATAAGACGAGAGTTAAAAGATGTTTTGGAAATAATTGAATAAAAAATATATTAAAAAATGAATAAATATAAATAAAGATAAAAACACAGTTCTGGTTGGTAGTCCAGACACAGTAATGTAAGTAACCTGCCTCCTTAGGTTGTCCATTCTTTATAAAAAAATTTTAAGGAGGCTGAAATTATGAAAAAAATTTCAGGGAAATTGACAGTTTTTTTTGAAAATCCATTAAACAAAGACTTTCCAAGAAATAATCCATATAAGAATATCAATCCTAATGAAGGTTTAAATATGTCGAAACCCGAAATAAATAGAGAAAAATCTCAAAATATAAATGAACAGTTAAAGAAATTGAGAGAAAGAGTGGGTAATTAAGATGAAGAAATCGAAATTAATGGTGTTTGTTGTATTATCTATATTTTGTTTAAATTCTTGTTTATCATCAACATATTTTATTGGTTCACTTTTGAATGAAACTGGGATTTCAAGTTCCATTCCTTCAGTTAAGTCGCCTATAGGAATAGAAACAATTTATAATAAAGATAAAGAAAAATTTAGAAATTATATAAATAACTTAAATTTAAGAGAAAATGTTCGCTTAAAATTATCAGAAAATATTTCTGTTAATGTTCCTAAAGATATAATTTTAAAAAAAGACGGTAATACTAAATATTTTTATGATAATAAAGAAAAAGTGGGATTAGGAATCTCAATATACTATAAAGAATCAAATAGTTATTTGAAAGAAAATGATATAATAAAAACAGTTGGAAAAGTTGAAATAATGAAAAGTAAATTAGGAAATAATAAATCTCTATTTTATAAAATTTCAGATAATATTTATTTGAGAACATTTTTTTATGAAGAGTCCTCTGATACTAAAGAATACTATGATTTTATTATTAATTTCATAAACAACCTTGAAAAAGTAAAATAATAATTAATGGGAATAGAACAACAAAAAAAAGTTAACAATGAAAGACAAAAAAATGTAATAAATATATTAAAAACATAGCGAATACCTAGAGCAGATTATGATGAAGATTTAGTAAAACAAAGAAACAATATTTTAAAAGAAGAATTGAAAAATACAGATCCTAGAAATCCTTCATTGAAAACAAATGAAATAAAAACTCAAAATCTTGAAATAAAAAATAATTTGCAACAAAATAATAACAACAATTTAGAAGATGTTTTAAAAAATCTGAGAGAAAGGGTTGGAAAATAAAATGAGAAAATTAAGATTAGCATTATTAGGAATAGTTTCAATATTTTGTCTAAATTCTTGTATAACTTCTGCACTAATAGGGACAGCAGTTGCTCTTTGTGGAGAAAATGGATGTAATGATTTTGGGAAAAAAGGTGGAAAAAAAGATTATGGAGGTATATATGTTTTATTTAAAGAAAATGATTTAAAAACAAAAGAATATCTAAAATCTCTATTATTAAGACCCAAAGAAAAATTAGAAGTTGACAAAGGAGTATCTGTAAATGTTCCTCAAGGATTTATTTTAAAAAAAGATGGTAAAAGTAAATATTTTTATGATAAAATAAATGAAATAGGATTTTCTATTATATATGATGATAATAGTAAAATAAAAAAAGTCTATGAAAATGAAGATCTTACTTATAAAACTAAATTAATTTCAGAAAAAAAAGGAGCAAGAATTTATAAGGTTGAAGATAAAGTGGAATCACAAAATATTGATTCATTTTTAATAAAAAAAATTTTGAATGATAAATATATATATATTTATTTATATGTAAATAGAAATGATAAGAATATACCTGAATTTATGGAGTTTTATAAAGATTTTATGGAAAATTTGTAGGAAATATGTGGGAAACTACCTAAATATAACTCAGGTAGTTTTCATAATTTTTCAAGATGGAGTTATGGTAACTTTAGGAAAGGGCAAAAATATGAAAAAAATAAACTTTATATTAGGAACATTGATTGCTGTATTCAGTATAAATTTATCTGCTGAAAAATTATTAAACTTTAATCAAGCAAATGTTATTAGTTCAGAAACGTTAAAGCAAGTAAACGCTTCTTCAACTTATAAAATTATTTACAAAAAGGAAAAGAATGGCGAATACAAATACACTTTAGAAAAATTATTAAATTTTGATAACGATAAAAATTTAAAAGTATTTGTAAATGGAACTGAAGATAATTTAGACAGTGCAGTAAAAAAAACCATAAATCAAAATATGACATCATCAGACAAGAGAAAAGTTGATGATGGTGGAACTTTTGAAACTATTTTGGTTTTTTCAGAATAGAATAAAAATTTAATTTTTTAATAATCGTTGTTGTAAAAGACAGCGGTTATTTTTTTGTATATTGTATGTAATTTGAATATTTAAAACAACTTTTTACCCAACAGATTCTATAAAAGTAAAAAAAGATAAAATAATATTGATAAGAGCGTCCAAAATTTTGTGTAAACTCAAAACATAATATATTCCAGAGTGCATAAAAATTTTGTACAAATTCAGAATCAAAGTTGAGACAGTCTCTTTTAGATTTTCATCAATACTCTCCAGTCCATACTCCCAAACCAATTCTCAAAATATTTCAAATCCTCGAATTTAAAAAGAAAGTGTCACAGAGTGTTCAAACGACTTTATTTTAAATATCAAGTTGTGGTATAATTAATATATTGAAAGAATATATTGAAAGTTATAAAAAAAATAAAAGAGGAAGTGATTTTATGAGAAAAAAAGCTGTTCCTGTGGGGATTGAGGATTTTAAAGAGTTGATACAAGAAGGATATTATTATATAGATAAAACTTTACTAATAGATGAAATGTTAATGAACAGATCGAAAGTTACATTATTTACAAGACCACGAAGATTTGGAAAAACATTGAATATGTCAATGTTGAAATATTTTTTTGATGTAAAAGATAAAGAAGAAAATAAAAAGCTTTTTGAAAATTTGAAAGTATCTGATAGTGAATATATGAGTGAACAAGGGAAATATCCTGTAATTTTCATTTCACTGAAGGATTTAAAAGGAAATACTTGGGAAGAAAATTTTATGTTGATAAAAAAACATATAAAAAACTTATACATGGAATTTTATGGTTTAAAAGATAAATTGAATCCTATTTTTAAAAATGATTTTGAAAAGATAGTTATGGAAAAAGAAGATGCTGACTGGATTTATTCTCTTAAAAACTTATCAAATTATTTGTACGAATATTATAGAAAAAGTGTAATAATTTTAATTGACGAATACGATGCTCCAATAATAAATGCTTTTGATAAAGGATATTACAATGAAGCGATAAATTTTTTTCAAACATTTTACAGTTCAGCATTAAAAACTAATAATTCCTTGAAATATGGTGTTTTAACGGGAATAACTAGAATCATAAAAGAAGGAATATTCTCTGGTTTAAATAATTTAAAAGTAGATACGATATTGAATAAAAAATATTCAGAATATTTTGGACTTCTTGAAAGTGAAGTGATTGAAATGCTAGATTACTTTGGTATGAAATACAAAATCGAAGAAGTTAAAGAATGGTATAATGGATATTTATTTGGAGAAAGTGAAGTGTATAATCCATGGTCTATTGTAAATTATATTGACAATGGAGAAATCAAGGCATATTGGGCAAATGTTTCAGGAAATACACTTTTGGAGAATATGCTTGATCATGCTGGAGAAAGTGTTTATGATGATTTGAAACGATTTACCGATGGGGAAAGCATTGAAAAATATATTTCGGATGGAACGACAATAAAAAGTTTTTTAAATAATGATGATGAAATATGGCAATTACTTTTATACAGCGGGTATTTGACAAAGGATGAAAAACAAAAAGAAATAGATGTAACTTCAGAATATACAGATGTTTATAACTTGAGAATTCCAAATAAAGAAATACGGAAATATTTTGGTAATATGTTTTTAAACAGATTTTTTGGAACAGAAGTAAAAACAAATATTTTGATAAAAGCGCTTGAAAATGGAGATATTAAAAAATTTGAAAAGACATTGGGAGAAATAATGATAAATATGCTGAGTCATTTTGACTTGGATAAGGAAATGGAGAAAATTTATCAGGTGTTTATGATAGGGCTTGTAGGATTTTTAATGGGGAAATATGAGATTATTTCAAATGATGAAAGTGGATATGGAAGATACGATCTTGCGATGATTCCAATAAAAAGTAATGAGAAGGCGTATCTCATGGAATTTAAAATATCAAAGACAAAAAATGAAATGGAAAAGAGAGCACAGAAAGCTTTGAAACAGATTGATGAGAAGAAATATGATACGAAATTGAAGGCGAGAGGGATAAAGAATATTTTGAAGATTGGGGTTGCGTTTTATGGGAAAGAAGTGAAGGTTGTTTTTAAATAGAGGTTTAAAGTAAGATAACAGAGAGGTCAATGTGGAACTTGAAATCAAAAGTAAAAAAATAGACTATCATTATAGTGAATTTAGAATGTTGCTAATTGCATATATTTGTGTATACTTTATGAGTCCTATATTTATTTTTTTTATAAAAAGTGATAAAAAATATTATTATATTTTATTAATTAATGCTGTTTTTGTCATGATATTTTACATGTTTATAGTTATATTACAAATTTTTTTTAAATTATTAATAAAATTAAAAAAAAGAAAATAATATTTTCAGAAAATTATTTAGAAATTTTTTTTGGAACAGAAAATAAAAAAATAGAATATGATAAAATAGAAATGATTTTTCTGAGAAAAAATTTATTGAATTCAGCAGATATAATAATAAATTTTCCAACCAATAATACAAGTTTATTTAATAGACAAGAAGAACTATTTAAAGACGATAAAAATAGTATAGTGATAAGTAATGTTATTAATTATGAAGAAATATTTAAAGAATTAAAACAAAGATTATTTTTCTTTGAAAGTAAAAATGAAAAAATTTTAGAATATAAAAGTTTTATTGAAAATAAAATAGTAATAATATTTTTGATATTATTATTTTATTTTTTCTATAAAATAAAAATATCAATATGTTTAATTATTGTATTATTCGTTAAAATAAAAAGGTATAATTATAAAATCAATTATTTAAATAATGACCAAATAAAAATTTTTAATGCGAATAAAGAAATTTATATAAAAAGAAATAACTATTTTTTTGATAAAGATGACTTAAAATTAAAAATTAAAAATGTTGATAGAATTTTATTGCCAAGTAATTTAGTATTTTTACCTATGCATTATAAAATAAAGGGATAAAAAAATGAAAAATATAAAAGAAATTTATAACAAAAAAATGAGAAAAATGTTTACAAAAAATATGAAAAAAATATTTACTAAAGATATGTTAAAAAAATATGATGAAAATATGTTAAATGTATTGAAAGAAGTTGGGGTAGATATATTAAATGTAAATTATGAAGAAGCAAATAAAAAAATAGTGAATATTAATAAACAAGAAATATATGAAATAATATGGAATATGGCTGATATTACAGAAAGTTTCACTTTTTATGGATTTTCACAGTATATGTATAAAAAAACAGAAAATGTAATTTGGTTAAATTTGTCAGCAAGTTTGCTATCATTTACATTTTGCTGTGTAGAAGGAGCTTATGCTGTTGGTATTTTTCATGCTAGAGAAGCAGTAAAAATTGAAAAAAATCTTGAAAATTTAGTGACTTTATTAAGTTTTTATGGACTTCTAGAACATTTAATGGACGATGAAGAGGCAGAGAAAGTAGCAAAAGAAATTTTAGAGTTAGATTCAAATAATGAAACAGCAATTTCTGTGTTAAATGAAATTTTAAATTCTAAAAAGAATAAATAAGTATGTAGGTCCAAATGGAGCAAGTAGAACATTGCCAGCAACGGCATATATGTAATGGTATGAAGCTACTAAAAAAGAAATGTCTGCTCCATTATCTTATTTTGGATTTAAAAAAATTGATACTGCATATCAGGTAAGAGACAGATACCAGATAGCATATGATTATTACAATCTTAATAATCAAAATTGTACTTAGAGCAATGTTTCTGTAAGAGAAACTTTTGATTTTAATAGTAAAGGAAATCTAAAAGTAAGAATTCTTTATGCTTATGGAGATACTGAAAAGGAGTTGGAACCATTTACTATATCGTATTCTGAACATGGTAAAGCTGGTGCGTTTCAATTGTTTCCCGTTGATAAAATAGATATAAAATATGATAAATTGGATATTTTACTAAATCCAAGAACAGATTTAATATTAAGAGAAAAGAGGAAACATTATGAAAGGTTGGATAGAAGAATATGCAATATTAAGAAAATTTATAGAAAAATATTGCGAAGAACAAGACAAAAATCGTTTGATAGAAATATTAAATATGAAAGATAGATTTTTATTTAAATATTTTGTTAATGAATTTTCTAAGTTAAAAATACCTAATAAAATGACGGAAGAAGAATTAAAGGAATATAAAGAAAAAATTATGATATATATTTAAAAATTAGAATTAAGAATACAAATGCAAGGATATACCAATCATAATCATACATTAGGATAGCTTATTTATGAAGGAGGTATAAAATGAAAATGAAATTTTGTTATGAATTAGACCCTGTTGGGAAAATGTATATGAATTCAGGTGCTATAGTAGATGCGAAAAAATATAATATAGGATATTCGATATATTTAGGAAGATTATTGTTTATAATTTCAGATAAAGGTATAAATGAATCACTCAAAATTATAGACAAATTAGAAAAAGGTATTTTAACTTGTTATGAAGCAGGAACAGAGACAATGGATTACTATATGTATAAAAATAAAGTAGATTTTATAGATTGGTTTGGAGAGTATGATGATTGGAGTTGTGCAATAGAAGAATTTACAAAAGCTTTATTAGGAAAAAAGAAGTTTTTAGAAATGCCGAGAGATATAAATAGTTATCTTGAAGTTGAAATAAATGATTTATAAAATTATTTCAAATCCTCAAATTTAAAAAGAAAGCGTCACAGAGCGTTCAAACGACTTTATTTTAAATATCAGGTTGTGATATAATTAATATATTGGAAGTTATAAAAAAATAAAAGAGGGCGTGATTTTATGAGAAAAAAAGCTGTTCCTGTGGGGATTGAAGATTTTGAAAGAATAATAAACGAAGATTATTATTATGTAGATAAAACGATGTTAATAGAAGAATTATTGGTAAACAGGGCTCCTGTAACTCTTTTTACAAGACCTCGACGATTTGGAAAAACATTGAATATGTCAATGATTAAATACTTTTTTGATGTAAAAAATAAAGAAGAAAATAAAAAGCTCTTTGAAAATTTGAAAATATTTAATAGTGAATATATGAGTGAACAGGGGAAATATCCTGTGATTTTTATTTCACTGAAGGATTTGAAAGCAGATACTTGGAAAGAATGTTTAAAGAGATTGAAGTTATTTATTTTTGATCTATATGTTGAATTCGAATATATTAGAGAAAAAATGAATGAATGGGATAAAAGAAAATTTGAAAAAGTGCTTTATGAGCAAGAAGATGCAGACTACATAATGTCTTTAAAATTTTTGGCAGATAGTCTTTATAAGTATTATGGAGAAAAAGTCATAATTTTAATTGATGAATACGATGCTCCAATAATAAATGCTTTTGATAAAGGATATTATAATGAAGCGATAAATTTTTTTCAAACATTTTACAGTTCAGCATTAAAGACTAATAATTCCTTGAAATATGGTATTTTGACAGGTATAACAAGGATTATAAAGGAAGGAATATTTTCAGGTTTAAATAATTTAAAAGTAGATACGATATTGAATAAAAAATATTCAGAATATTTTGGACTTCTTGAAAGTGAAGTGATTGAAATGCTTGATTACTTTGGTATGAAATACAAAATCGAAGAAGTTAAAGAATGGTATAATGGATATTTATTTGGAGAAAGTGAAGTGTATAATCCATGGTCTATTGTAAATTATATTGACAATGGAGAAATCAAGGCATATTGGGCAAATGTTTCAGGAAATACACTTCTAGAAAATATGCTTGATCATGCTGGGGAAAGTGTTTATGATGATTTAAAACGATTTACTGATGGAGAAAGTATTGAAAAATATATTTCAGATGGAACAACAATAAAAAGTCTTTTAAATAACGATGATGAAATATGGCAAGTGCTTTTATATAGTGGGTACTTAACAAAAGATGAAAAACAAAAAGAAATAGATGTAACTTCAGAATATACAGATGTTTATAACTTGAGAATTCCAAATAAGGAAATACGGAAATATTTTGGTAATATGTTCTTGAATAGATTTTTTGGAACAGAAGTGAAAACAAATATTTTGATAAAAGCACTTGAAAATGGAGATATTAAGAAATTTGAGAAGACATTGGGAGAAATAATGATAAATATGCTGAGTCATTTTGACTTGGATAAGGAAATGGAAAAAATATATCAAGTGTTTATGATAGGGCTTGTTGGATTTTTGATGGGGAAATATGAGATTATTTCAAATGATGAAAGCGGATATGGAAGATATGACCTTGCGATGATTCCAATAAAAAGCAATGAAAAAGCTTATCTTATGGAATTTAAAATATCGAAGACGAAAAAGGGGATGGAAGAGAGAGCACAGAAGGCGTTGAAACAGATTGATGAGAAGAAATATGATACGAAGCTTAAGGCAAGAGGGATAAAGAATATTTTGAAGATTGGGGTTGCGTTTTATGGGAAAGAAGTGAAGGTTGTTTTTAAATAGAGGTTTAAAGCAAGGACAACGATGAAACCGTCAAATGATAATGCAACATTACTTACAACAATGTGAACAATGTTACTTATCAAGGAATACAGGCTCAAGGTGGAACACATATTGCCAATATTCAAAAAGAAGCCGTAGAACTAAAAAACAGTTATAATTCTAAAAATTCTAGTCTTGGAATGAAATTAAGTGCTGGAATAGGTTCAAAAGGTAGCATAAAATCAAATGGAATAAGTGGAAATATCTCTCAGAGCAACGGAAATCTTAATACAGAAAGCACTAACTATCAAAATGGAAATTTTGTAAATGTTAATGAAGTACATAATAATACAGATTCGATGATGCTTACTGGATTTAATCAGGAAGGCGGAAGAGTAACAGGGAACATCGAAAAATTAGTTGTAGAAAGTAAGCGAAGGATTTAAATTATACAATGAGGAAGGTCAATAATGAATAAAAATTATACAGGAACATGTGGAGTATTAAAAAATAACTCTCCTTCTCCAGACAAGATTATACATTCTGATGATATTTTTAAATATGAAAATTTTAATAAAAATTTTGGTTATCCAATGTCAATTTTATGGGGAACGATATTAGAATGTAAAACTGAAGAAATAGATTATGTAGGTATAAAAATGCTTGGAAGTAAAAATCAAGAAGTAATTAGAATAAGAAAGGAATTTTATGAAATAATAAAATGTCCACGATTTAATATAGGTGACAAAGTTAAATTAATTAAATATCCTGATAAAAAAGCAACTATTAAAAAAATTTGTTGGCATGATAAGGATAAAAGAATTTATTATCTTCTTAATGTCAAAAATGATAAGAGAAAAAGTACAAGCAGATATTACGAGGATGAAAATAAGTTTGAAAAAATATAAGTAAAATAAGGGATAGTCCAAAATTTTGTGTAAACTAATATAAATTGCCAATAAATGAAGAAAAAGTGAGGATAAAATAATGAATAAAAAATTTTTAATTTTATTATCTATGTTATTAAATTTTTTAACTTTTGGGGAAGTAAAGAAAAATTATGATTGTAATTTTTTGACTGATTTTACATTTAATGAAGAAAACAATAAATACATTGATCTGTATACTGGAAAAACAAATATGAAAATAAAAGAAGGAATAACAGAATGCAAAGTTGTAACAGGAGGTCCATTTAGAATAATTAATAGATCCTTTTTTTGGAAACAGAATGATCATCATTATTTTGACAATGCTGTAATATCATTAGAAATTAAGAATGGAAGAATGGTAGAGCTTGAAGTAAAATCTGCATTCAATAATGAACTTCTTTTTTCTGGGAAATATAATTATTTAGGGTTAAATGGAGAAGTTTATATGGATGGTTCAGTTCAGGAATCTGGTTATTCAATGAGATTAAATTATAAAAATGCTAAACCAACGGGAGAACTTGTAGAGTATTACAATAATGGTAAAATATATAGAAAGTCAATGTTAAGAAATGTACAGATAGATTTATCACATTTTTCTGATGAGTTTGAAAAATATGTAAATAGTTATGAAATTTACGATTATAATACAGGAGAAAAAATTTTCTCAGAAAGTTTAAAAAACGGAAATGGAAGAATTATTTCATATACATCTAGTGGGAAACAGTATAAAGATTATGAAATTAAAAATCGTAAAATTATAGGAGGAAAGGAAGTTGCTCGTAGTCCAGATGGAAAATCTGATTCTGAATATTATTATCATAAAAATGGAAAAGTAAAAAAATATATTCAACATGGCAGTAGTGGTGCAAGAACGGAATACGATTATGATATTAACGGAAGAATGCTAAGAGATACACATTATAACAAAGATGGAGAAATAGACAATATAACAGATTACACTAAAAAGAAACGCTAAATAAAAAAAAGTAGCAAGAGTGTCCAAAATTTTGTGAAACCTTTAAATAATATACGGTAAAATAATTATATAATATTTGGAGGTTTTTGTTATGGCTAAAAAGAAATCTGTCTGTTAAAATATAGTTATAGAGATATTTAATAATCTGAACAGAAAAAATGGAATCTTCTTATAAATGAAGCTTTAAGTAAAGGTGGGAAATAAATGGAGATAAAAAAAATAAAAGAAAATTTTTTTGAAAATTTAAAAATGAATAAATATGATTTTTTTAATAATTTAGTAAATGAAATAGGAAATTTTGCTTTTTTAATTTCTGAAATTTATAAAAGTGGAGAAGTTAAAACAAGTATTATTGAAAATTATGGTTATTATATTAGTAATGAAAGTTCTTTGTACATAGCAGAACTAAATGAAGCTAAGGAAATCAGAGTATATTATTCGTATGAGGAGTTATTTTATAGTTTTTATTTATATTATCTAAAAAATATGGCAGATTATAGTGATTTTATGCTTTTTATTGAACAAGAATTGTATAATTATACACAATATACAGATAATTTGAAAAAATATAAGATAAAATTTGATTTAAATGATTTTTTTAATAGAGATAAATTAAGAAATTTTCTGATTGAATATAACAAAAAAGAAAATATTTATAATTATAATTTCATAAACTTTAATAGGAAATATATCAATTATTGGGATATTAATATATTAAAAAAATTTTATTCATTTTTATTAAAAGAAGGAAAATTAAAAGAAATTTTGAATAAAAAAGAAAAAAAGTACATATTGCTTAAAACGAACTTAGAAAAATTTATTATAAACATTTTGAAAAATAAAATTGAAATAGAATATAAAAATATTGAATTAGAATATTATGATAGTAGAGGTGTAGTAGGTTTTCAATACAAAGAAAAACTTGAAAAAAGTGACGTTGCATTATTGAAATATAAAAATATTAATGATTTAAAAGAAGAAAGATTTAGAAACTCTAGAGACGAAATGAATGTTGAGATAATTTCTAAAAAAGACTTTTTGAAAGAACTTGAAATTATTGTGAATGCTTATGAAGATATTTATAATGATAACGAAGTTCAAAAAATGTTTGAAAACTTTAAAAAAAATTTTTAGAAGAGAGAGTGTCCAGAATTTTGTGCAAGTTCAAAATCTAAAATATAAATTAAGATGGCACCCCATTATCTTGATTTTATAAATTCTACGAAAGGAAATAAAGAAATGAAAAAAGTAGAAAGAGCAATTCGTTTATACAGAAAAGTAAATGTAAATGAAACGATGGAAGAAAGGCATAAAAAAGTTATGGAAGGACTGTCAAAACTGGAAGCACCTTTAGGATTGAAAGATAGTGAGATTCCAGAAGTGCCAGATTTTGGTGTAGAAATAAGAGCCTATTATCGTACAAAAAATTCTAAAACAAAAGGAGTTTCGATATCAGGAGATTATATATGGAGAGATGAAAGTTCAGAGAAAGGAAGATGGGATTCTCTGGAGTATGATTTTAAAATAACATATAAGTTGATAAATTATAAGAAAATAATATACGAGGATCTTCCAAAGGTGATAAATGTTTTTGATTCTTATGTTGCTGATTTATATGTAGCTTATAATGGTGCTTATGAGGAAGGAAGAACTCCGGAAACAAGAACTTATGGAGAAAGTATAAATCCAGAATTTTTAAAACTGAAGGAGAAAAATTGTAACATAGGAATGCTGGGAGATGTATTATTTACACTATCCCCAGTGATGTATTTCAATGAAGAAAGTTATAATAAGCTGATAAAAGTACCAAAGGAAGAGCTTCTAGAAAGACTCAAAGGGAAAGCGAATGAAGTTCAGTTACTTGAAAAGGGTATATACATTATCTTTAATGACAAGGCAGATATTACTTATGAAGAATTTGTGGAAATGAATAATATATTTAAGCCGTTACTGAGATTAATTTAAAATAGAGTTATAAAAATATTTAATAGTCTGAACAGAAGAAGTGGAATCTGTTTATAAATAGAAGTTTAAAGCAAGGTGTAGAAATATAATGATAAAATTCCCGTACAATCATTTTAACTTTACAGTTAGGATAGTAAAAAGGGGGCATTCAAAAAGTTTTGTATAAAAGGAATATTTCTGCAACATTTCTCTTAAAAGGTTCAATTGTTTTTTTTGAGTTTATCGGAAATACATCTTGAGTAAAATCCATATCGATTTACTATCTTAAAATTTTTCATATCTTGACAAATAGAATAATACTTGGTACAATTGTAATATAAATATTACAATTGGAGAGATAAAAAATGCCTACATTATCATTGAGAATGGAAAAAGAAGATTTAGAACTTTTAAAAGAATATTCAAATATAAATAATCTTAATATGTCATCTTTTGTCCGTAATTTAATTTTAGACAAAATATATGATGAAATAACTGAAGAAGATGAAAAAAGAATATTAAGAAGATGGGAAAATTCAAAATCTGAAAAAAATGCTTCTGCTGAAGAAGTTTTTAAAAGGCTAGGATTATAATGGAAAAAAAATTTTATGAAGTAAAATTTACTGAATCTGCAGAAAAAGATCTAAAAAAATTAATTAAATTAAATAAAGCAATTGCTAAACTTCTTAAAAAATGGATTTCAGAAAATTTAATCGGTACACAAAATCCAAAGCAAAGAGGAAAAGCACTTACAGGAAATTTAAAAGGATTATGGAGATATCGAGTAGGCTCTTATAGAATCGTAGCTGAAATAAAAAATGATATTTTATTAATATTAATTATAGAAATTTCAGATAGAAAAGAAACTTATAAAGATAAAAAGAGAAAAACATACAAAAATGGAAAAATAAAATAAATGAGAGTGTCCAGAATTTTGTTTAAACCTCTAAATAATATATGATAAAATAACTATATAATATTTGGAGGTTTTTGTTATGGCTAAAAAGAAATCTGTTTGTTAAAATATAGTTATAGAAATATTTAATAATATGAATAGAAAAAGTGGAATCTGTTTATAAATAGAGGTTTAAAATAAGGTGTAGAAATAATTTTAAAATAGAACAAACAAGAAAAAGTATTGAATGGAAAGGGACTTCACCAAGTGGAGTAAAAATAAAAGGATTTTTAAATAAGAAGGGAACAAGAGCCTTTCCAATGTATAAAGGAGGAAACTAATGAAAGTGAAATTTTTTTATAAATTAACTAAAACTGGAAAATTATGGGATCCAGACTGTGAGGTTATAGATGATGAAAAATATGATGTTAATTACTCACGTTATTTAGCTGGAGCTGTATGGGAAATGGAATATGTTTCAGATGTAGATTATGAACTGGATGAAATAGAAAGAGTGGAGAGTGGGGAAATAGAGTGCTTTGAAACAGGAACAGAGATATTTTTCACTTCCGTATATAAAGACAGGGTAGAGTTTGAATCGGACTTTTATGATTGGCCAGACTGGAGCTGTACTTTAGAAGAATATAAAAGAGTTCTGTTGGGGAAAAAAGCATTTTTAATGTTGCCAAAAGAATTAGAAAGTTATTTAGAAATAAAAATAAATGATTTGTAAAAAGTGTCCATAATTTTGTGTAAGTTCAAAATATAATAGTTTATCGGGTGTGTAAAAATTTTTGTGTAAACCTCTAAATAATATATGGCAAAGCAACTATATAATATTTGAGAAATTTACCCCATACAAAAAGGAGAAGTGAAATAAATGAAAAAAAAATATGTAGGAAGTTATGGAGTATTAAAAGATGTACCAAATAAATTAAAATATATCTATCTCGAAGATTTGGAAAAATCAAATGAAAATCTCGGAATAACAATATTGAAATGTATAGAAGAAAAAGAAGAATATATAGTAGTACAATCATTAGGAGGAAAGGCAAAGTTTCGACTAAAGAGAGAAATTTATGAAATAAAAAATAAGCCAAAATTCAATATCGGAGATAAAGTTAGATTGTTTAAATATCCAGTGCTTGAGGCAAAAGTAAGTAAAATTTGTTGGCATAATAAAGATAAAAGAATTTATTATCTTCTTAATGTCAAAAATGATAAGAGAAAAAGTACAAGCAGATATTACGAGGATGAAAATAAGTTTGAAAAAATATAAGTAAAATAAGAGATTGTTCAGAATTTTGTGTAAACTAATAGAAAATCTAGTAAATTCAGCACTTCGCTATTCTATTTACACAAAAATTATTTACGCACTTTGAAAATACAATAACTCCGTGATTACCTCAATTTAATTCGTCAGCAATACCTTTATTAGAATACAAAACAGTACCATTATTAGAATATAAGCCAGATTATATAAATAATATACAAAATATAATTCAAAAACAACAAATGAAAATACCTATAAAATAATAGGAAGGGGATATCAAAATGTCAGAATATACAACAATTTGGGAAGCAGTAAGATTTGGAACATTAAAGGATGTTATAGAAATATTCAAAAAAGGAGATGAAAAAATTGGAGATGCATCAGGAGATAGTATATTATTTCATGCATTAGCAAATAATGATAGTACTGCACGTTATGAAATTGCTAATTTTTTAATAAATAAAGGGGCAGATGTTAAAATAGTAAGAGAAGACGGGATGAGTTTGTTCTTTCCATTATTTTATCATGGACGACGAGATATAATAAAAATGACAATATTGTGTAAAACATTATTGGAAAAAGGTGCAGATATAACAACAATATACAAGAAAGAGAAAACGGTTGCTCTCAAGGAATTATTTAATATTGGTGCTCCTGAAATGGAAATGTTACCACTATATCAGCTAATATTTTCTCAACCAGGACTTCCTCTTTTAGTAAAAGATAAATGGGGACTAACAGTAATTGAATTTGCGAGAAGGTTTAATAGACCAATAGCAGTGAAAATAATGGAAGATTATGTAAAAAAATATAACCTAAAAGAAGAAAATTAGAATTTTTAGATAACCGTTGTTGTAAAATTGGAATTTACACAATAGTTGTTGCACAATAATTCATTTTATTATATAATATAAAAAGAATAACAAATAGATAGGAGAAAAAGAGAAAAAATGTCAAATAGTGATAACAAAAGAGTAAGAGTTAGAATAGCACCGTCTCCGACTGGAGATCCACATGTGGGAACTGCCTACATTGGACTTTTTAATTATGTGTTTGCAAAACATAATGGTGGAGACTTTTTATTGAGAATTGAAGATACGGATAGAACTAGATTTTCTGAAGATTCGGAACAACAAATTTTTGATGCGATGAAATGGCTTGGACTTAATTATGATGAAGGTCCAGATGTTGGTGGGGATAGAGGCCCTTATAGACAGTCTGAAAGATTTGAAATATATAAAGAATATGCTGAAAAATTGGTGGAAAAAGGCGAAGCGTATTACTGTTTCTGTACACCAGATAGATTGCAAAAATTGAGAGAAAGACAAGTGGCGATGAAACAAGCACCTGGATATGACGGTCATTGCAGAAACTTGTCAAAAGAAGAAGTGGAAGCAAAATTAGCAGCTGGAGAGCCTTATGTTATTAGACTTAAAATGCCTTATGAAGGAGAAACTATTGTAAATGATGGTTTAAGAGGAGAAATTAGATTTGAGAATAGTAAAATTGATGATCAAGTATTGTTAAAATCTGATGGATTCCCTACTTATCATTTGGCAAATATCGTGGATGATCATTTGATGGGAATTACACATGTTATTAGAGCTGAAGAATGGATTTCGTCTACGCCTAAACATATTCAATTGTACAAAGCGTTTGGTTGGGATGAGCCAAAATGGTATCACATGCCACTTTTGAGAAATGCGGATAAAACTAAAATTTCTAAGAGAAAAAATCCAGTTTCATTGAACTATTATCAAGAAGAAGGATATTTGAAGGAAGGACTTTTAAATTTCTTGGCTTTAATGGGATGGAGCTTTGGAGAAAATAAAGAAATTTTTACAATTGAAGAAATGATTGAAAATTTTTCGTTTGATAAAATCTCGCTTGGAGGACCTGTATTTGATTTGGTTAAATTAGGTTGGGTAAATAATCATCATATGAGATTGAAAGATTTAGATGAATTGACTAAATTAGCGATTCCATATTTTGTGAAAGCTGGATATTACGCAGACGAAAACTTATCTGATGAAGAATTTTCTAAATTAAGAAGAATTGTAGAAATTTCAAGAGAAGGAGCTCATACTTTGAAAGAATTGCCTGAAATTTCATCAATTTACTTTGAAGATGAGTTTGAATTGCCAGTTGTTGAAGAAGGAATGAACAAAAAAGCGAGAAAATCTGTTGAAAGATTGAGAAATTCATTGGAAACAGAAGTTGGTAAAAAATCTATCGAATTATTTGTAGAAAAAATTAATGCTTTAAATGAAGAAATCTCTGAAGAAGAAGCAAAAGAAATTTTACACGGATTGCAAGATGAACTAGGTGAAGGACCAGCAGCAGTATTAATGCCACTTAGAGCAGTTGTTACTGGAAAAGCTAGAGGAGCTGACTTGTATACTGTAATTGCGATTATTGGGAAAGAGAGAACTTTGAAGAGAGTTCAAAATACTTTAGAAAAAATTAGATAGTTTTTTGGAAAATTATTAAAATTAGAAAAATTTAGAATATTAAAAAAGGAATTTGAGATATTGGTCTTGGATTTCTTTTTTTTATTTCAGAACAATTGAAAAAATCATGTTTTATTTGGAATTTTACTTTTTATGCGGTATACTTATGTTGAATCAATTTTAAAAATTATTTATGAGGAGTGATAAAATGAAAAAATTCTTATTATTTATAATGATGTTATTTTCAGTGACTGTTTTTGCAGGAACTGTCAATGCAAAAGTTACAAATAAAATCAATTTTGGGATTTCTCCAAAAGAATTGCAAAATATTATAAAAAGTGAGCCACTATCAAATTCGCATGATAATGGAAATTATGCTGTTTATTATTTTGTAAATGTGGAAGATCCGTTGGGTGTAAAAAGAGAGTTAAATAGTTTTGCTTTTTCTGATAATCAGTTGTTCTCGGCAGTTTTTGATTCGGCTACGACGGATGAAGAACATGCAAAAATAATTGAGGATTACAAGAAAAATGCGAGTAAAGTTTTGAAGGAAAAATTGAATGTGAAAGAGCGAAAAGGAGCATTGTTGTTGTATAATTCAAAAAAATTGATAGAAATATATAGAATGATGGATCATACTTTTATAACATCTGCTCTTTATGATTCTGAAAAATTGGATGAAATTTTGAGTGATTATGAATAAGTTTTGTTTTTGAGTTTTATAAAAGAAAAAAACTGTATTTGAATTAATTTTCATTTACAGTTTTTTTTTTTTTTTTTGAAAATTTTAGAATTAAAATGGTTTTTCAAATTTTGTATGGTACAATAAATGTAAGATGGTAAAATTTGAAATATAAAAATAGATTAATGGGTGTGGGAGGAAATATGGATGAAAAATTAATTAATCTACAAATAGGTGCTTTATTGCACGATATTGGAAAAATTGTTAGAAGAGCTGGTAAAGGTGGAAAAAACAGACATTCTAAAGCAGGATCGGACTATTTAGAAAATAGAGAATTATTAGATAAAGAAAAATATAGAGAAGTTTATGATATGATAAAATATCATCATAATGAAGAAATAAATGAAAAATTAAAACAAAATGATAAATTGGATGACAGTTCTTTGGCATATCTTGTTTATGAGGCTGATAATATTGCTTCTGGAGTAGATAGAGTTAAATATGAAGATGAAATAAATGAAAAGGGAGAAAAAGTAAAAATTACTGAAATAGAAGGGTTACCGTTAAATTCAATATTTAATAAACTTAATTTTCAAAAGAATAAGATAGAAAAAAATTTTGGTTCCTTAAGAAATGACAGGCGTAATTTTAATATTCCAAAAGAAACAAAAGAGAAAAATAAAATAGAAAATACTGAATATTTGAATGTGTTAGAGCAGTTAAGAGATGATTTGGAAGAAATGAAGAAAAAGAATATTTTGACACCTGAAAAATTAAATTCAGTATTGGAAGAAAGTTGTATATATTTTCCTTCAAGTTCGTATGTAGATTATCCAGATGTCCCTTATTATGATCATGTTAAATTGACAGCTGCAGTAGCTGTTTGCATGTATCTTTATGATATGGAAAAGGAAAATAATAGAGATTATAAAAATAAATATTTTAAAAAGAGCCAAAAGAAGGAAAGAGAAAAAACAAAATTTTTATTTGTATCAGGGGAGTTTACTGGAATACAAAATTTTATTTATACAATAACATCTAAAATGGCTATGAAATCACTAAGAGGACGATCATTTTACCTGGAACTTTTTATTGAACATATAATAGATGAAATCTTGGAAGCATTAAATTTATCAAGAGTAAATTTAATTTATTCGGCAGGAAGCCAATTTTACATGTTATTGCCAAATGTTCCAAAAACGATAGAAATCTTAGAGAATTACAAAAAAATAGTAAATGATTTTCTTTTGAAGGAATTGGGAACATCGGTTTATTATGAAATATCGCATACTGAAACTTCAGCAGAAGAATTGGGAAATAAGTTAAGTGAGAATATAAAAAAAGAAAACCAAATTAAAGAAATTTTTAAAAGAAATTCTATTGAGACTTCCAGAAAAAAACTGAATAGATATTCTGAAAAACAATTGGAAGAAATATTTGATGAAGATAGTGATTTGAATAAAATTTATAATGATACAAAGGAATGTGTGATTTGTAAAAAATCTGAAAAGGAAGAAATTTTGATAAAAAACTCTCAAAATGAAAGTAATGGAAATATTGAAATATGTGATTCTTGTAAAAATTATATTAAATTAGGAAGAGATATTTCAAAGTCATTTCATCAAAAAAGAACATTTTTTATGGAAAAAAATTGTGAAGAAAAGAGTAGTAAATTAAAATTTCCAAAATATCCGAAAGGATCTGTAGAAATAGTTTTTAGAAATTTTGAAACAGTTGAGGAAGTAGAAAAAGAAAGTGACAAATTTTATAGATTTTATTCGATAAATGATGATTACTTTGGAAAAGGAAATTCAAGAAATATTAAAATTGGAAATTATAATATAAAATCAACAAATGAAGAAAAAGAAAATAGTCTTGTTGAATTTACGGAATTAGTTAAAAAGAGTAAAGGAATTGAAAGACTTGCTGTGCTAAGAGCGGATATTGATAATTTGGGAACTTTATTTCAAACAGGTTTTGAAGATAGAGGATTTGTTAATATAGATGGAGAAAAAGAACCATATAAATTTGTAAGATTCTCAAAAACAGTAGTTTTGTCAAGATATTTGTCTGATTTCTTTAAAAGAGTGATAAATTTGATATTAGAAAGAAAAAATTTAACTGATGAAAAGAATGAATTGTTTAAAGAATACTGTAATATAATAACGGAAAGAACAAAAGAAAAAACAGATGGAAGAAATATTGTGTTAGTATATTCTGGTGGAGATGATGTTTTTGCAATTGGGACTTGGAATGATATTATTGAATTTTCTGTTGATTTAAGAACGGCATTTAAGGAATTTTCAAGTGATAGAGTTACATTGTCGGTAGGAATAGGATTTTTTGATGAAAATTATCCAATATTTCAAATGGCACAAAAAACAGGAGAATTAGAGAAACTTGCGAAATTATATAATGAAAATGAAATTGGCAAAACTGCAAAAGATGCTATTGCATTATTTGGACATGTTTATAAATGGGATGATTTTATAGGAAAAGTTTTAAATGAAAAATATAGTTATTTAAAATCTAGGATTAGCTTGAAGGAAAATGAAGAAACAGAAAAAGTGTTTGTAGGAAAGTCAAAATGGTATAGTCTTATGAATCTTATAAGAAGCCAGTTTGAAGAAAAAGAAAATGAAAAACATAGAATTGATATTGCTCGATTTGCTTACATAATTGCAAGAATAAAATATGATAAACAAAATGAAAGACAGCAAAAAAATTATTTAGATTTGAAAAAACAGCTGTTTGAATGGATAAAAAATGAAGAAGATGCAAAACAATTATTGACGGCAATAAATATATTGATTTATGAATATAGAGAAAGTAAATAATTTTAGAAATAAGAATTAAAATTAAATATTATAAAATGGAAATTTATTACAAATTTAGAAAGGAATTTGTTATGGAAAACAAAACAGTGGAAAAATTAGTAGAAGAAAATAAAAATAATATGGTTACAACAACGCAGTTAAGACAACTTTTGTCAAATTCAGTAATAGTAAAAAATAAAATATCTTCAAATGTACTAAAGAAAGAAGACAAATTATCAGATAAATTATTAAACGATGTAAAATATCTTTTAATAAAGCATACATATCAATGTGGTAGAGAATTTAAAGTAAAGGAATTTGACCAAAAATTTGAAATTTCGGAAAGATTGAAAAAAATAAAAACCAAAGAAGATTTTGATAGATTTTATCGTTATTTAGAAGAAATAGTAGCATACGTGAAATATTATATTGGATAATAGAATTAAAAATAAAAAATAGGAGTGAAAAATAGTTATGAATACATTAAAAGGAAAATTTATTATAACAGGGAAAATAAAAGTTTTAACAGGACTTCATATAGGAACATCTGGAGATTTTTCAGCGATAGGAGCGGTAGATAACATTGTAATTAGAGATACAGTTACAAATAAGCCAATTATACCAGGATCTTCATTAAAAGGAAAAATGAGATATTTGCTTTCTAGAACTAAATATAATGATAATTCTACATTAACAATGCCAAATATAAAAGAAGAGCATAATGAAATTAGAAGATTATTTGGAAGTTCAGGAAATAAAGAAAAAAACGAAATGATAGTTTTGTCAAGATTGCAATTTTGTGATATGCTGCTTAGAGAAAAAGATTATGGTAGAGATGTTGAGTTTGATTTGCCATATACAGAAATAAAATATGAAAATACAATAGACAGGGGAACTTGTGTTGCAAATCCAAGACAGCAGGAAAGAGTTCCAGCAGGTTCAGAATTTGATTTTAGATTGATTTATAATATTGAAAACACAGAGAATATGGAAGAAGAAGTAAAATGCGATTTTGAAAACATACTTTTGATGTTTGAATTACTTGAAGATGACTATTTGGGAGGACATGGAACTAGGGGGTATGGTCGTGTTAAATTTGAGGATTTAAAATTGATAGAAAAAGTTTACATAAAGGAAAATGAAGATGATATAGAATATTTGAAATCAGAAATTGAAAATATTGAAAATTATAGTGAAATATTTGGAAAGTAGGAGAGAATAATGACTTATTTACTGTATAAATTAAAATTTCCAAATGGAATTCATGTTGGTGCGAACAGTTCTTTGGAATTGACAAGCACAACTGTAAGTTCAGATGTTTTTTATTCTGCTTTTTATGCTGAATATATTAGAATATTTGGCGAAAAAGATAGAGAATTATTTCAATTAACAGAAAATGATGAATTTAAAGTATCAGATTTGTTGCCTTTTAAAGAAATGAAGACAGAAACATTTTTTTATGTTCCAAAGCCATTTGTGAATGATATTGAAAGAAAACAAAATAATGATGAAAATGAGCAAGTTGTAGATAGAAAAAAGGTAAAAAAATTAAGTTATATTCCTGCAAATAGATTAAATGAATATTTTGAATTTCTGAAAACAGGAAAAAATTTTCCTGAAATAGATGATGATTTTGGAGAAAAGGAATTACATACTAAAAATAAGGTTTCGAGAATTGTGGAAGATACAGAACTTTATAATGTTGAAGTTTTTAGATTTAATAAAGATTCAGGACTTTATTTTATTGTGCAATTACCAGAGAAATGGCAAGAAAAATTTGAAAATGTATTGGAAAGTTTGTCGTTGACAGGAATAGGTGGGAAAAAGAGTGCTGGATATGGACAATTTAGTATCACAGACGATGCTATGATATTTGATGGTGAAGATTTTGATATAATTGCGTCGGAGGACGATAGATTTATAAATGAATCTTTATACAAGGAAAGTGAGAAATATTTACTGTTGTCGTCATATTTGCCACAAAAAGATGAAATTGAAAAAATAAAAAATAAAGAAAATGGCTATCAATTAATAAAAAAAAGTGGATTTGTAAATAGTCCTAAGTACAGTGAAAATCCACAAAAAAGAAAGCAAGTTTATATGATTTCTTCAGGAGCAGTATTGAATTTTAAACCAGCAGGAAGATTAGTAGATTTGAAGTTGCATGGAAATCATAGTATTTATAGAATGGGAAAACCGATAGTTATAGGAGTGACTTATGGGAAAGATAGTTAAATACAAAATGGAGATGGAAGTTTTGACGCCTGTGTATATTGCGGGAGCGAATTATAAGTCAAAATTGAATAAGACTGAATATATTTTTAATCCTAATACGAATGATTTGACAATAATAGATAATAACAAATTTGTTAATTTTTTGGTAGAGAAAAAAATTATAGACAAGTATTTGGATGAAATTAGAAAAAATAATAGATTAAATTTATATTCTTTTTTAACAAATAAAAGTGGTCTTTATGACAATAATAATTATGATAATAAAAATAAAAACGAAGCTCTGAAAAAAGATTTAAAAAATTTTACTAAAAAAAGTTACAAAAATTTGGATATAGAATTAAAAATTAAAGAAAATGAGAAAAAAGAAAATTTGAATAATATAACTTTATTAAATAAAAATGTAAAAGATGAAGTTTATATTCCTGGAAGTTCAATAAAAGGAGCTTTGGTAAATCTTTTGTTGGTTAGTTATATTATAAATAATCGAGATGAATTTGTTAATGAAATAACACAGATAGAAAATGAAGTTGAGAATTTTGATAAAAAGAGAAATGAATTTGTTAGTAAAGAAAATATTACAGAAAAAGAAATCGAAATTTTCGATAAAAAAAATTCTAAATTTTTCCAAGGAAAAGTAAAAAATGTAATAAATAAAATACAAGAGAAAATATTATATGAAAATTGCTCAAATAAAAAAATTAAAAAATTTGGAATATCAGTATCAGATAGTTATGAAAATAAAAAGGATATAGATGTTAATTTTTATCAAGATATTGATGAAAAAATAAAAGATAAAAAAGAAAGTTATTTACCAGTAGTCAGAGAATATATAGAACCTAAAAATATATTTGAATTTGATATTACTTTAGATTTTGAACTACTTTCAAGAACAAGACTTAAAATAAATGATTTTGATGATTTAATAAATGCTCTTGAAGAATCTACGGATTATCTGATAGAAAATACTCTAGAATTACCAGATGAATTGTGCTGTCAAAACTTAATATTGGGAGCAAATACAGGATTTCATCAAAAAACGATCGTTCATGCATTGTTTAAAGATAAAAGTGACAGAACTCAAGTTGTTAAAATATTATTGCACAAAGGTGGGACAAATGGGGTAAGATTGCATTTGAATGATAAAGATTCTCCAAGAGTGATAAATAGAATTAGAAAAAATGGGAAACTTGAATTAGCAGGATTAGTTGAAATTAGGAAAATATCTGAAAAGGAAGTGGGAAAATAAGATGCTTGCAAAAATAGAAATGGAAATTGAGGGGAATGGGTTAGATGTGAATATGAGTTCGCTTTTTCATGGATATTTGATGAATAGTATTGATTCTGCTTATGCAGATTATTTGCACTATAATGAAACACATCCTTATACTTCGTGTATTTATAAAGATATGGAAAGTGGAAAAATATTTTGGAAGATAACGACCTTTAATAAAAATGCTTATGAGATGTTAATAAAATACTTTTTAGAGAATGATGTAAAAAATATTTATTTGGAAAAAAAAGGAATCGAGATAGTTGTAAAATCAATTTCTATGACAAAAACATCTTTTGATGAACTGTTTTTTAGTAATGAGAAAAAAAGTAAAATATATTTTTTAACTCCGACAACTCATAAATCAAATGGAGTATTACAAATATTTCCGAATATCTCGACATTACTTCTAGGAGTAATAAATAAAATAAATCAACATTCGGATACAATTAAGTTGGAAGATGAAAATGTGATAAATGAACTTTTGGAAAAAGTGTATATTGATGAATATTATTTAAGAACGAGGTATTTCTTTTTGGAAAATATAAGAGTTAGAGGATTTATTGGAAATTTAAAGATAAAAATAAAAGGTAAAGATGAGATGCTTTATCAACTTTTGAATTTTTTGCTACAAGTTTCTGAATATACAGGACTTGGAGTAAAAACAGCATTGGGAATGGGAGGAATAAAAATTGGATAATAATAACATTGATGAAAATAAAGAAAGAGTGCTTTTAACATTTGCAGGAAATACTGATCCGACAAGAGGTAATTATGATGGGCCTATGTTACATATTTGCCGTTATTTCAGACCTGAAAAAATATATTTAGTTTTAACTTCTGAAATGCAAAAAAGAAATGAGAATAGAATTTATGAAAAAGCTATAAAAGAAAGTTTGGAAGATTATAATCCAATATTTGAATATATTAATACTGATATTGATGATGCACATTTGTTTGATATATATTTTAATAAAATAAATGAAACATTTAATAAAATAAAAGTAGAACATCCAAATGCGGAAGTTTTGGTAAATATAACATCAGGAACTGCTCAAATGATAAGTAATTTGGTAATGTATATTGTTGATGCTGTAAATATAAACATTGTTCCTATACAAGTAGCAACTCCTGAAGGAAGAGGAAATACTTCAAAAGTTGTAAACAATAGTTATGAAGTAAACGATGAGAAAGAAAATAATTTTGATAATATAGAAGAATTTAGAACTAATCGAATATTATTTCCTGATTTGAGACAATATTCAAGACTTTTGGTGAAAAATCAAATAAAAGAATTGTTAAAAAAATATGAATATTCAACATGTTTAGAACTGTTAAAAAGGGATATTTTTCAAGAAAATAGTAAATTAAACGGACTTCTTAATTTTGCAAATGATAGACGACATTTAAAAGGATTGAAATCAAATGGGAAATTAAAAAGTTTGAATGATAAAAAATTTGATAAATTTTATTATTATAATAAAAATGAAACAGTTGAAAATAAAGTAAAAGAATGGTACAAAATTGTGGATTATTTTTCACTTGCTAACATTAAGCAAAAATCTGGTGATATAGCAGGATATACAATAATGATGGAACCTTTGATTGTAAATATTTATTTGTCAATTTTAAGAGATGTTTTTGGAAAAAAATTATCGGATTTATTTTCAGAAAAAAGAAAGGATGGAGAATTTAGTTATAAAACAGATATTTTAAAAATTAAAAATTATTCTGGATTAAAAGAAAAAATTGAACATGAATTAGCAATTTTAGAATTGAAAAATTCAACATTTGTATCAGATAGTGTGTTAATTGCTATGATTAAATACTTTATTGAAAAAAATGAGTCTGAAACACTGGAAAAGATGGACTTAGAATATTTCTCGAATTTTAGTAAAACTTTGCATAAAATAAAAGAAGTTAGAAATATGATTGCTCATTCATTAAAAACTATTAATAGAGATGATTTTAACAGTGAAGCAAAAGTTGGAATAGATACTGTGAATAGCAAAATAATTAATTTTTTCAAAAAATATTATACAGATTTTGGATATAAAGAGAGTATGGTATATGTTTACGATAAAATAAACAAAATAGCAAATGAAATTTTAGAAACAGAAAAATAAATTATATTGAAATGAAAAATAGAAGATTTGTAAAAATTTAGATTACAAATTTTCTATTTGGCTAAAGTATTTTTCAAAGAATATGAGGTAAATTAAAATGAGTAATGTGTATGTTTACGAACAAGGAGCAATGTTAAAATATAAAGAAAATCGGTTGATTATTAATTATTCAGAAAATGATTTTAAGTCGATACCAATTGAGAATATAGATAATATTGTGATTTTTGGTGCGATTCAAGTCAGTACAAAATGTGTTCAACAAATGCTAACAAGGGGAATAAATTTAACAATTTTATCTAAAAACGGGGCTTATTTTGGAAGATTGGAATCTACAGGACATGTAAATATAAATAGACAGAGATTACAATTTAGAAAAAGTGATGATAAAAATTTTTCTTTGAATATAAGTAAGCGATTTATAAAAGGAAAAGCAGCAAATCAAAGAACAATACTTATGAGAGCGAATAAATTATTAAAAAATCCAGAATTAACGAATATAGTTCTAAAAATGTCTGTTTATTCAAAAAATATAGATAATGCTAAGTCTATTGAAGAATTAATGGGAATAGAAGGACATTTGGCAAAAATGTATTATAAAGGTGTTAGCAATGTAATTGACAAGGAATATTCATTTTCCCAAAGAACTAAAAGACCGCCAAAAGATCCATTTAACTCTGTTTTGAGTTTTGGATATACACTTCTTCATTATGAAATATTTACAATTGCTGAATCTAAAGGATTAAATCCCTATGCAGGATTTTTACATTCTGATAGACATAAACATCCTGCATTATGTTCTGATTTGATGGAAGAATGGAGACCAATGCTGGTAGATTCTTTGGCAATTGCTCTTTTAAATAATAATAAAATAAAAAAAGAAAATTTTGAATACAATGAAGAAAATGGTGGAGTGTATTTAGATAAAGAAGGATGTAAAAAATTTATTGCTGAATTTGAAAAAAGATTAAGACAGGAAGTCGGATATGTCAAAGAAGTACCATATAAAATGAGTTTTAGGCGAATAATAGAATACCAAATAATGCAATTAATAAAAGCAATAGAAGAAGATAATCCAAATTTATATAGTTCGATATTAATAAGGTGATGGTAAAATGGATGAATGGGATTTTTTAGATGAAGATTTTTGTCATGAATTTTTTGAAGATACCTTTACAGTTGTCGTAATTTATGATATTATAGACAACAAGAGAAGAGCTTTTCTTAAAAATTTTCTAAATTCTTACGGAAATAGAATACAAAGGTCTACTTTTGAGTGTCTATTAACTAGAGAAAAATGTGAAACACTTTTAAAAGAAATAGAAAAATTTGCAGAAGAAGGAGATTTAATAAGAATTTACAGGCTCAATCAGAATGTAAAAAAAGTAATTTATGGCGAATTAAATGAAATTGAAAACGAAGATTATTATTTTTTTAGTAATCGCCACGATACTTTAAAAATGGGGGTTAGAGTATATTTTTTATTGTTAAGAAAGAGAAATATAAAGATTTTTAGAATTCTCACGAAAATAATAAAATAATATATGATAAAATAAGGGGTTTGTTGAGGGAGGATAAAAGGAAATGATACTCTGAGAGGAGACGGAAACAATTGTTTTCAAAGAAGTTATTAAAAGTAATTGTTCTTCATAAAAGGAAATGATACTCTGAGAGGAGACGGAAACCTTTCTCGTTGTTGCTGTTTACTAATGTTACTGCTTCAAATAAAAGGAAATGATACTCTGAGAGGAGACGGAAACTTATTTCTTTTAATTCGTATCTTATTAAACTTAAAAATAAGAAGAAACGATACTCTGAAAGGAGACGGAAACTCAAATAGTTTTTGCAAATGTAAAGTTTTAATATCTGGTAAGAAGAAATGATACTCTGAAAGGAGACTAAAATTTTTTTAAATTGGCTTATTTTATGTTGTCATAAATTTATTAAAAAGAAAATTTTGAAAGGGAATGGAATATAAAATGTTTTTTTGATTAATTGTAAAGAAAAGAGATGGGTTATATTCAGGATAAAATTATTTTAAGACTATAAAATTAATCAAATAAAAAAAGAACTATAAATATAACAATATAGTTCTTTTATAATTTTAGAAGCATCAAAGACTAAATCTCCAAAAATTCCCTCTCAAACTCCTCCTCCGTAAGCACCCGAATTCCCAGTTTTTCAGCCTTTTCCAGCTTACTTCCAGCCTTTTCTCCAGCAATTAGAAAATCTAGATTTTTTGAAACTGCTGACAGATAATTTCCGCCTTTAGAAAGGATGATGTCTTTTATGTCGTTTCGTTTGTATTTTTGGAGTTTTCCAGTTGCAAGGAAATTTTTGCCTTTTATTGGGTTGTCGGCTATTTCTTTTAAATCGGATTCGTTAATGGCGAATTGTAAGCCGATGTTTTGTAAATCTGTGATGATTTTCCAGTTGTTTTCATTGTTTAAAAAGGTATTTACAGCGATTGCTACTTTATCGCCGATTCCTTTTACAGCTAGTAAATTTTCAATTGACTGGTTTTTTAGATTTTCAATATTTTTGAAATTTTTTGTCAAAAGGTTTGCATTAAATTTTCCAACAAAAGGAATTCCGAGTGCATAAAGGACTTTTGAAAAATCACGATTTTTGCTAGCTTCAATATTATTTATTAAGTTATCTACACTTTTTTGACCCATTTTTTCAAGATTTTCTAATTCTTCACGGTATTCCTTTAACGAATAAATATCAACTATTGTTTTTATTTTTCCTAATTCAATAAATTTCTCAACAATTTTATCGCCAAGTCCAGAAATATTCATTGCATCACGAGAAACAAAGTAGGCAATTTGGCGTTTGACTTTTTCTGGACAAAGTGGATTGTGACATTTTAAGGCGACAAGTCCCTCCTCATGTGCAAGTTCGCTGTTGCAGACAGGACAGTTTGCTGGTTCCTGGATTTCAATTTCTTCTCCAGTTCTGTCATCGAATACAACATTTACCACTTGCGGAATAATTTCAGCCGCTTTTTCTACAATAACATTATCACCAATTTTTATATCTTTTCTGCGAATTTCATCAAAATTATGTAAACTAGCCCTTTTTACAACAGAACCTGACAAGTTTACAGCCTCCAGTTCAGCAACAGGGGTAATTACACCTGTCCGCCCAACTTGAAAAGTTACATCTATTAATTTTGTTTTTACTTGTTCAGCAGGAAATTTGTAGGCGATTGCCCATCGTGGACTTTTAGTTGTATAGCCAAGTATTTCATATAGTGAAAAATTATTTACTTTTATAACAAGTCCATCTGTTTCATAATCAAGTTTTTTCCGATCATCATGCCATTTGTCAATAGCCTTTTCCAATTTTTTAAAATCAGTGTATTTTTCAAATATTTTTGTTGTCTTAAATCCAAGTTTTTCAATGTATTCAATACTTTCCAGATGTGTTTTAATCCCATAATTTTCAGCATTTACCAAATAATAAAGGTAGCAGTCAAGCCCACGTTCTGCAACTATAGTCTTATCCAGCTGTCTTATCGTTCCTGAAGCTGCATTTCTTGGATTTGCAAAAACATCTTCCCCTTCATCTTCACGTTCCTGATTTATTCGATTAAAACTGGAAATTGGCAAAATAATTTCTCCACGTACTTCAAGTGAGATATTTTCTTTCAATTTTTTCGGAATAGTTGGAATTTCCCTGATATTTTCAGTAACATCTTCCCCGACTTGTCCATCTCCCCGAGTCACAGCTTGAACAAGCATCCCATTTTCATAAATCAAGCTTATGCTAAGCCCATCTAATTTTAGTTCTAAGATATATTCTAATTCTTTAGAATTATTTTCAATATTTTCAGCCAAAATAATCTTTTTAACCCTTTTATCAAAATCCTCAATTTCAGAAATATTATAAGTGTTCGATAAACTAAGCATAGGCACTCTATGCCGCACTTTTGAAAATTTCTCGCTCGCAGTTCCTCCAATCTTTTCAGTAGGCGAATTTTCCCCATTTTTATTATATTCCAGCAATTCTGGATATTTTTGCTCAAGTTCCTTTAATTCACGTATTAAAAAATCATATTCCATATCGGAAATAATGGGATTGTCTTCATTGTAATAAAGATTGTTGTGGTATTCGATTTCATTTCTTAATTTTGTATATTTTTCTTGAATTTCAGAAAAATTATTATTTTTTTTATTTTCTATATTTTGATTTTCATTGTTTTCTTCTTGATTAAATAAATTCACGACTGCTCCTTTTGTTTAAAATTGTTTTGTAAATTATATCATTTTTTTTATGATAATAAAAGTTTTTGGGAGTAAATAAATTGGAGTATGAATTTAAAAATATTGATAAATTTTAA
This sequence comes from Leptotrichia sp. oral taxon 417, assembly GCF_013394865.1. Lineage (NCBI taxonomy): Bacteria > Fusobacteriati > Fusobacteriota > Fusobacteriia > Fusobacteriales > Leptotrichiaceae > Leptotrichia > Leptotrichia sp. oral taxon 417. Next base: position 967,872 of record NZ_JABXYV010000001.1, read on the forward strand.
AATGAATAGATATAAAAATTTTAAATATTATAGAAGAAGTTGCTGAAGTGAGAAAGAAAATTATTGATAACTAAAAAAATTTTTAAAAGTTATTGACATACGTATAAAAAATACGTATAATAATAATGTAAGGAGGAATAATGTCAAGAACTAAACCTTACAGAAGTGTTGTTAAAGTTCTAAAAAAGAATGGATGGGAGTTGGATCATACGACTGGTTCGCATGAAATTTATATAAAAAATGGAAAGATATGTCCTTTAAAATGTACAAAAAAGGATATTCCTTCTGGAACTTTAACAAATATAGAGCGTATTACAGGGCTTAAATTTTAGCCTTGTAATATTTTTAGGAGGGTATCTTTATGAAAAGTAGATTATTATATCCGTGTATTGTAAAAAAGGAAGATGGGATTTTTTATGCCAATTTTTTAGATTTTGAGGGATGTTTTACTGATGGTGAAACTCTTGAAGAAGTTGTAATAAATGCAAAAGATGTTTTATCGGGAACATTATTTACGATGGCAAAACATAATATTCCGTTTCCAAGTTCTGAAAATAAAAAAATTAATTTAAAGGATGGTGAATTTTTAATATATATTGATGTTTGGATTTCTCCAATTTTAGAAAAGGCAAAAAATCAATCTATTAAAAAAACATTGACAATTCCTAAATGGTTAAATGATGAAGCTGAAAAACATTCATTGAATTTTTCTAATATATTGCAAACAGCATTAAAAGAAACATTAGGGTTATAAAATCCAAAAGATAAAAATGTTCAAAAATAAATTATTCAGAATTATATTGAATTTTTGGGCATTTTTTTTATTTTAAAATTATCTTTTTTATACTGTTATATTTTCTCAAAATGTGGTATGATATAAACAATTAAAACTGAAAAAATAAAAGGAGGAAATTGAAAAGAATATAAAATATGGAGAGAAGTAATAGTGAAATGATAGATGAAAATGTGAAAAATATAGATACAATTGAAAAAATTGATATTTTAGGGATGGATTTGGAAAGTTTGCAGGAAAAATTTATTGGGATTGGGCTGAAGAAGTTTAATGCCAGTCAGGTATTTGATTGGCTGCATAATAAATTGGTGTTTGATTTTGATGAATTTTCTAATATTTCAAAGAAAGACAGGGAGATTCTTAAAGAGAAATTTTATGTGGCAAAACTTGAGTTTAAGACACATCAGGTTTCAGAAGATGGGGATACTGAGAAATTTTTGTTTGAACTGAAGGATAAAAGGCTGATTGAAAGTGTGCTTATTTCCCATAAAAATCGGCATACGCTTTGTGTTTCATCGCAGATTGGGTGTCTTATTGGGTGCGACTTTTGTGCGACAGCGACAATGACTTATGAAAGAAATTTGTCAATTTCAGAGATTTTGCTGCAGTATTATTATGTTCAGAAGCATCTTATGAAACGTGGAGAAAAATTGGGAAATGTGGTTTATATGGGAATGGGAGAGCCATTTTTAAATTATGATGCGGTTCTTGGATCTATTAATATGTTAAATTCTCCAAAAGGGCAAAATTTTTCAAAGAGGAATTTTACAATTTCTACAAGTGGAATTGTAAATGGGATAAAAAGATTTACGGAAAATGAAAATCAGATAAATCTGGCGATTTCGTTACATTCGGTAAGGGATGATGTGAGAAGTGAAATTATGCCGATTAATAAAAGATGGGGAGTGAAGCAGTTAAAGGAGGCGCTTTTAGATTATCAAAAGAAAACTAAGAATCGGATTACGTTTGAGTATATCTTGATTGATGACTTGAACTGTGAGCCTGAGGATGCGAGAGAATTGGATGGATTTTTAAATTCGTTCTCGTGCCTTGTTAATTTGATTCCGTATAATCCTGTTGGAGGAAAGCCGTATAAAACTCCTTCAAAACAAAAACAAAGGGAATTTTATAAATTATTAAAAGATAAAAATGTTAATGTAACATTGCGTGAAACTAAAGGGCAAGATATTGCGGCGGCTTGTGGACAGCTGAAGGCAAAAAAACAGATGGATTCTTCTCAAAATGTTTAGGTAAATTGAGAAAAGGATGTTAGAGCAATTTAGTTGAAGATTTTTGAAAAAATAAAAAAATTTAAATAAATATTGTAGCAGTTACGAAAAGAGGTAGTAATGAAAAAGAATAATAAAAAAGTAAAAGTGGAAAAACCTAGGAAAAAATTCAGTTTACTCTCGTTTTTTTTCAAAGTTTTTTTATTTCTGTTTGTGATTGGAATTGGAGCTGGAGCATATTTGGTGTATACAGTGAGCAAGGAAACGCCTGTTGATTTGATAGATGGTTATGCTCCTGTGTCGCCTTCGGTAATTTATGATATAAATGGAAATCAAATTGATACAATAATGGTTCAAAATCGTGCGCCGATAGGGATAGGAGAGATTCCTCCCTATGTTCAAAATGCATTTTTGGCGATAGAAGATAGAAAGTTTAGAACACATCATGGATTTGATTTTATCAGAACAGCAAAAGCGGCTTTTTTAACACTTACAGGAAGACGGATTGAAGGTGGAAGTACAATTACGCAGCAGCTTGCGAAAAATGCCTTTTTATCGCCTGAACAAACGATAACAAGAAAAATTAAGGAAGCAATTTTGGCGGTGGAAATTGAAAGAAAATATACGAAAGATGAAATTCTGGAAAATTATTTGAATACGATTTATTTTGGGCAGGGAGCTTATGGGATAAAAAATGCTGCAATAAAATATTTTAATAAGCAGCCAAAACAGTTGACTATTGCACAAGCGGCTATTTTAGCCAGTCTTCCAAAGTCGCCGACAAAATATTCAAAGATAGAAAATGCATTGGGAAGAGAAAGACTTGTTCTTAGTCAAATGAAAAATTATGGATTTATAACAGATGAAGAGTATAATGAAGCGATTAATGAAAAAATTAAATTTGTAAACGGAAATATAAAAAGCCGTAATGAAGAAGAACAAATTTCAACTTCAAATGTTGCGCCTGAATTTACGACAGTTGTTTTAAGTGAAGTAAGAAAAATATTGAAAATACCTGAAGAAGATCAAAAATTCTTATTTGATGGTTACAAAATTTATGCAACAGTTGATTTGGATTTACAAAGAGCAGCTTATACGGCATTTAATAATAACTATAACTTAAAAAGCCGTGCAGATTTAAATGGCGCTTTATTTTCAATTGATCCAAGCAATGGATTTGTAAAAGCGATGGTTGGGGGGAAAAATTATAAAAAAGGGAACTTTAACCGTGCAATAAGTTCATTAAGACAGCCTGGATCGTCATTTAAGCCAGTAGTTTATCTTGCTGCATTGCAAAAGAAAATGGCGATGAATAGTGTTATGGAAGATTCTCCAGTAAAAATTGGAAACTGGAGTCCGAAAAACTATGATGGAGTCTACAGGGACAGCATGACACTTGCTAAAGCTCTGGAAATTTCAAATAATGTAATACCAGTAAAATTATTGCAATATGTGGGAATTGATGCTGCTGAAAAGGTTTGGCGCAATGCTGGAATTGTCGGTGGAGATTTTCCTAAAAACTACACATTGGCACTTGGTTCGATTTCCACAAGACCAGTGGATATGGCAATGTTTTATGCGGCGCTTGCAAATGGAGGATATCAGGTACAGCCTCAATATATTTATAAAATTGAAAATAAATATGGTGAAGTTATTTATGAAGCTAAACCTAAAATGAAGAAAGTATATGATTCAAAAGATGTGGCAATATTAACTTATATGCTTGAAAATGCCGTAAATTATGGAACTGGTCAGCCAGCTAAAGTATTTAAAGATGGTAAATTGATTCCAATGGCTGGAAAAACAGGAACAACTTCAGATTATGTTTCAGCTTGGTTTACAGGATATACGCCAACTCTTGCGACAGTAGTTTATGTTGGAAATGATGACAATAAGTCAATGGGGCCTGGAATGACAGGAGGAGCTGCAGCTGCGCCAATCTGGAAGAATTATATGCAGGCGGTAGTTGATTTACCAAATTACAATGTTGGAGTTTTTGAGTTTATAGATGATTATATTATGAGAAAAGATTTGACAACAAGAGATATTGACTTGCAAATTGGACTTCTTGACAGAGATGGTGTAAATAAACGAACAGCATTGTTTAAGGCGGGAACAGAGCCAATTGAATATGAAGGAAAATTTAGAAGAGGAGTTACTTTTTAAAAAAATAAATTTTCTTTAAAGTTATTAAGGAATTTAAATATAATAAAAAATATGATTTCAAATACAAATTAATGTACGAGAAATCATATTTTTTTAAATAAATTTAGCTTACGACATAAATAGTAATTTAACTATAAATAGTGCTCCTAAAATGATCATTACCCAAGAAACAGGTCTTCTGTCTTCTTTTTTTGAAAATAAATTGTAAAATAAATTTATTAATACGTAGGATAAAATTCCTAATGTTAATCCGTCTCCGATGCTATAAGTTAAAGCCATTGTAGTGATTGTGATAAATGATGGAACACCTTCCAAGACATCATGCAAATCTATGTTTTTAACTGAACTTAGCATTAAATAACCAACGTAAATTAAGGCTGGAGCTGTGGCACATCCTGGTATTGAAATAAATATTGGTGAGAAAAACATTGATATTAGGAATAAAACTCCTGTTGTGATGGCTGTCCATCCAGTTCTTCCACCTGCGATAACTCCTGTTGAGCTTTCCACATAAGTTGTAACTGTTGAAACTCCAAGTGCTGCGCCAGCTGTAGTTGCTATTGCATCTGCCATTAGGGCACGTCCTACATTTGGTACATTTCCGTTTTCATCTAGCATATCTGCTTTTGAGCATACTCCTACTAATGTTCCAACAGTATCAAAAAAGTCTACAAATAGGAATGTACAAATTATGACAAATAAATTTCCAAACATTTTAAAATCTGTAAATAATGAAAAGTCCAATTTTCCCATAACAGGCATCATTGACTCATATTTAAAAATACCGGATGGTAAATAAATTCCCAATTCCTTTGCATGTGCAGGATTTAAAAGAGCATATCCCCAAGCTAGCAAAGAACTTAAAACAATTCCATAAAGAATTGAACCACGTACATTTTTTTTATCTAAAATAGATATTAAAATTAGTCCGATGAATGAAATTATAACGGCTGGAGAAAAATGTCCCATGCTTACTTTTGTAGATTCATTCAAAACAACAAGTCCGCTTCCTGAAAATCCTACAAATGCGATAAATACTCCAATTCCACCAGTAACAGCATGCTTCATATTTTCTGGAATAGAATTTACCACAGCTTCACGTATTTTAAAAAGTGTCAAAACAATAAATATAATACCTTCACAAAATACGGCAGTTAAGGCAGTTTGCCAGCTAATTCCGCCCTTTAATACAACTGTAAATGCAAAGAATGCATTTAATCCCATACCAGAAGCAAGAGCAAAAGGCAAGTTTGCAATAAGTCCCATAAGAAAACATCCTAGTGCGGCTGAAAAGCAAGTTGCTGTAACTAATGCGCCTGCATTCATTCCAGTTTTTGATAAAATATTTGGATTTACGGCGATTATGTATGCCATTGTAAGAAATGTTGTAATTCCTGCCATAATTTCCTTTTTCATATTGACATTTTCATTTGTTAAAAGCGGGAAAAGTCGTTTAAGTCCGCTTGTTTCATGAATATTAGATGTACTCATCTTGATTAATCAACTCCATTTCTATTTTTATTTATTTTTTATTTTAATAAGGGGTTTTGCCCCCTTTTTACAATGTTTATTTTGTTTTAGTTTAATCGTTTAATCTTCTTCGTTTTCTTTGTTTTTCATTTTTTCTTCTTCCAATTTTTCCTTGTCAAATGTCATAACAACTTTCTCGATTTTTTTATTTCTTACTCTTTGAGGTTTGAATATAACGCCATTAATTGTAATTGGTTCGATATTTTCATTATCTTCTGGAATATATCCCAGATTTTCAATCAAAATACCGCTTAAGGTATCATAATATTTAGATTCAAGTTCAAAGTGAAAGTTGTCATTTAAGTTATATAATGAAACATCACCATTGACTAGATATTTATTTTTTGAAATTTGATGAATTGACAAGTCTTCGTCATCAAATTCATCATCAATATTTCCCATAACTTCCTCAATTAAGTCTTCAAGTGTTACAATTCCTGAGAATCCGCCATATTCATCAATTAATATTGTAATATGTTTTTTTTCAAGCTGCATTTCATTAAAAAGTTCATTTACATTTTTTGTTTCAGGAACAAAGTATGCCTCTTGAACCAAGTCAGATATTTTTATATTGTCGAATCCTTTTTTATAGGCTTCTATCATCAAATCTTTAACCATCAGAATTCCAATAATATTATCTGCTTCATTTTCATAAACTGGAATACGTGAATATTTTTCAATTTCCTTATTTTCAAAAAGTTCATGAATTGAAATATTTTTGTCAATTAAAAATACTTTTGTTCTTGGAATCATTATTTCCCGTGCAATCTTTTCATCAAATTCAATGATATTTTCAATCATTTCCTGTTCAGTTTCATTAATAACTCCATGTTCCTTCCCAACTTCCACAAGTGAACGCAGTTCCTCCTTTGAAACTTTCTCTTCAATATTATCTTCTCTCATTCTCAAAATTGTAAGTACCAAATTTGTAGAAAATGTCAAAAATTTTACAAAAGGAGAGAATATTGTTGAAATAAAGACAATAACTCCAACTGATGATAAAGCTATGTTTTCTGAATTTCTAAGTGCGATTCTTTTTGGAATCAGTTCTCCAAAGACAAGTGTAACATAAGATAATATAAAAGTTATCAAAATCATTGAAATCTGGCTGCTATATGGAATTTTCAAAGGTTTTAGAGCCTCTGAAAGAAATTGTGAAAGTCCAGTTGCCGCTGATGCTGATGCAAAGAAACTAGCCAGAGTAATTCCAACTTGAATAGTAGATAAAAATTTACTTGGCTCTTTTAGTAGATTATCAAGCAAAATTGCCTTTTTATTTCCATCTTCAATTAATATTTTTAATTTATTTTTATTTAACGAAACAATCGCCATTTCCGCACTGGAAAAGAAAGCGTTAATTCCCGTTAAAATTATTATTATTACAATTTGTAATAATAAACTGCCCTCAGACATTTATTTTTCCTCCTAATTTTTTTAAACTTATGAATATTATAACATATTTTTAAAAAATTTAAAAATTGATTTTAGAATTAAAATAAATAAAAAACCTATTTTAAATTTAAAAAACTCAAAATAGGTCGATCAATTTATTAATTTCTATAAACTATTTTTTGTCTGCCTTTTGTTCCAGTCTTTTATAAACCTCAATAAATTCCTTTGCCAATTCCTTAAATAAAATCGCTGTCATCAAATGATCTTGAGAATGAACCATAATTAAGCCAACATTAAGTTTTTCTCCCCCGGCTTCCCTAACAATAAGATCTGTCTGTAATTCGTGAGCCTTTAGCATTTCCTCAGTTGACTGTCTCATAAGTTCCTGTGCTTCATCAAATTTTCCTTCTTTTGCGGCATTCATAGCATGATAAGCTAGACTTTTAGTTTCCCCAGCATGTCCAATCAGTGTCATAGCAATCATTTCAATATCCAAAACTTCTTCAGCCATAGTAATTCCTCCCATTTTTTATTTTTTGTATTTATCAAAATTCTATATTAGAAATCTCTTTTTAATATTGTTATAACACACGTTTTTCACTATGTCAATTTTTAATAATGAAAAAAATGTAAAGATATTATCTTTGCAAAAAAAATAAAAATAATAGTAATAATTTTCTTGATAAAAGTTGACTTCTTAAGTTTTAATGGTATACTATAAATGTAAAAGTTAAGTTTACTGATTAGCAAAGTAATAAATTATAAATAATAAAAAATTCGGGAGAAAAGAAGGGATGATTAAAATGAAAAAAATCTTATTATGTTGTGCAGCAGGGATGTCTACGAGTCTATTAATAAACAAAATGAAGTCGGAAGCTGAAAAAAGAGGAATTGAAGTTAAAATTTGGGCAGAGCCGCTTGATAGAGCAAAAGAAGAATTTGCAAAAGCTGATGTAGTCTTATTAGGGCCACAAGTTAAATATGCTTTGACAGAAGCTAAAAAAATTGCTGAAGAAAATAATATTAATATTGATGTAATTAATATGGTTGACTATGGAATGATGAATGGGGCAAAAGTATTAGATCAAGCATTAAAATTACTTTAGTATAATTTTTTTCTTTTAGATTAATTTAAAGTTTGCAACAAATCATGTCATATTTATGTTTTTATTGATTTAATAAATGCTGATTAATGATTAATCAAATTTATGATTAAATTAATAAAATATATTTTACAAAATAAATTTTTTATAGTATAATAACTATAAATTAAGATACTAGACAAATTTTAAGGAGTGATTACAATGATTAGACAAAGTTGGATATGGTGGAAAAGATTAAATACAATTTAATATTTTTTTGCCAGCTGTGTTGAGATTTATTGTAATTATGATTATAAATATTATGAGAAAAGCATTGGTGAAGTATAGATCAATGCTTTTATTTTATTCAGTTCTCTTAGTCGGTAAAACGATTTGAGAGAATTTTTTTATAAATTTCAACAGATTTTGGGAAAAGCGAAAAAAAGAAAAAATTAAAGAAAGTGAGATATTTTATGTTGATAAACAAACCTACTTATTACTATTCAATTATCAGACAAAAGTTTAATAATTCTTACTTTGCTGAAGATGAACGGCAAGTTATTATTGGGATTGACTGTGAATATTTTGATTCTAATGAATATAGCTATAATTCCTTGAAGAAAATTTATAATTCTTTTGTGAAGCAAAAAAAGGTTGCTCCGTTTGCAGGGCTATTTGGGACATTTGCCTATGAGTCGATACATTTTTTTGAGAAGATTGAAAAAATAGAAAAGGAGCAGTTTAAGTTTCCGCAGTTTATTTTTGCCAATGCGAAGGCTTATTTGCATTATTCAAAGACTAGCAAGGAATATTCATTTTATGGGGATGAAAAAAAATATTTTGATTTTTTGAATGATGAAATTGAGAAAAGAACTGAAAATAGTGAATTGCTTTATGATATAAAAACAGATTTTGATGAGGAAAGATCACATTTTTACGGCATTCTTGAAAAAGCGAAGGAATATATCAAGGCTGGGGATATTTTTCAGGTTGTGCTAAGTGAACAGTTGAAACTTGCGACAAATATGGATTCTCTTGATTTTTATGAAAAATTGTCAAAGGCTAATCCTAGTCCGTATATGTATCATTTTCCTACAAAATATGGAGATATTGTTGGTTCAAGCCCTGAAATATTAGTTGATATTTCATCAGATAATATTTATATTGCTCCTATTGCTGGAACTCGCCCAAGGGGGAAAGATGCCAATGAAGATGTATTTTTAGCAAATGATTTGTTAAATGATGAAAAGGAATGTGCTGAACATAGGATGCTTGTTGATTTGGCTCGAAATGATATTGGAAAATTTGCTGAAAGTGGCTCAGTTGTTGTGAAAAATCTTATGCATATTAAGAATTATGAGCATGTAATGCACATTGTGACTGATGTTTATGGGAAAAAGCGAAAAGATGTGTCGATATTTGAAGTTATTGCTCAAGCTCTTCCAGCGGGAACACTTTCTGGATCGCCCAAGATTCGTGCTATGCAGATTATTTCAGAATTAGAAGTATTTAAGAGAAATGTTTATGCGGGAGGAATCGGATTTTTAAGATTTAATGAGGATGTTCAGCTTGCGATTATTATTAGAACTGCATTTTTTGAAAATAAGAATTATGACTTGAATGAGGTTGACAAGGTTAGGAATGTATTTATTCAGGCTGGGGCTGGAATTGTGTTTGATTCGGTAAAGGAAAAGGAATATGATGAAATTTGCCATAAAAGAGCATCTGTACTGAATATTTTTAAGAAATTTTGTAAAGAAGAAAAAGAAATTGAAAAGGTTAAAAATAAGGAAAAGAAAAATGAAAAAGGGAAGGATGTGAAATAAATGATTTTAATGATTGACAATTACGACTCGTTTGTTTTTAATGTTGAGCAGTATTTGAAGGAAATGACTGATGATGAAGTAATTACTGTGAGAAATGATGCAATTACGATTGATGATATAAAAAAAATGAATCCTGATAAAATAATCTTTTCTCCAGGTCCAAAACATCCGAAAGATAGCGGAATTTGCCTTGAAATTTTAAATAATATTGATGAACTGGGGAATATTCCAATTTTGGGGATTTGCCTTGGGCATCAGGCAATTGGGATGAATTTTGGTGGAGAAATAAGAAGGCTTGAAAATCCGTTGCATGGTAAGACTTCAGAAATTACAGTTTTATCGGAAAATTCTGTGTTATTTAAAAACTTGCCAAAAAAATTTAAAGTCATGAGGTATCATTCGCTTTATGTTGACAATATTCCAGAAGAGCTTGAAGTTACGGCAAGGTCTGAAGATGGGGTTGCAATGGCTGTGGAACACAAAAGTAAAAATATTTTTGGAATACAGTTTCATCCAGAATCATTTTTTACAGAATATGGAAAAAATATGATACGAAACTTTTTAAATATTGAAGTTTCAGAAAATTTGCAAAACAATAAAAATTTTGAAAATAGTAAAAAGAAAGGAAACTTTGAAAACATGGATAAATATTTGAAAAAATTACAGGAAAATATTGCATTGACAGATACTGATTTTAGAGAAATCTGTAAAATTATTGATGATAAAAGTTATGATATTGTACAGCTTGGAGCATTGCTTGTGCTAATTTCAGAAAAAAGCCTTTATCCAGAATCATTAACTGCTTTTGTAAATAATATTTTAGAATACAGCACAACTTTTGAAGATGAAACTCCAATGATTGATGTCTGCGGAACTGGTGGTGATGGATTCAAAACAATAAATATTTCAACAGCTGTCGCATTTATTCTGGGAGCAATGGGAGTAACTGTCGCAAAACATGGAAACCGTGCAATTTCCAGCAAAAGTGGAAGTAGCGATGTACTTGATAAATTAGGAGTACCACTTGAAAAATCACTTGCAACCCAAATTGAAAAGCTGCACAAAAAAAATCTTGCCTTTTTCCATGCTCCATTTTTTCATAAATTAGTTGGAGAAGTACGAGAAGTTAGAAGCCGTCTTGGAATAAGAACTGTCTTTAACATTTTAGGACCGCTTCTTCATCCAAATACAAAGTTGAAATATCAGTTAGTTGGACTTTACCATGAACCTGTTCACAGATTGTATGCTGAAACATTGCAATTATTGGGAAGAGAGCATGCGTTGGTTGTTCGTGGAAATGATGGACTTGATGAAATTACAATTTGCGACGATACAAAAATTATCGAAGTAAAAGGAGATCAAATTCTTGAATATACAATTTCTCCTGAAAGTTTTGGATTTAAAAGAGCTTTTCATTCTGAAATTGAAGGTGGAACTGCAGAAGAAAATTCTGAAATTTTAAAGAGAATATTAAAAGGTGAAGAAAAATCGGCAAAATTTGATATAGTTGTGTTAAATGCGATGTTTGGGCTTTATACTGCGAATGTAGTGGACCATCCTGCGAAGGCGAAAGAAATGATTTTGGAAGCGATTGAGAGTGGGAAGGTTTATGAGTTTTATGAAAACTATGTGAGATAATTTTTTGGAAGTGGGATTTAGATGATGATAAAAACTTTATATAAAGAAAAATGTTTGAGGTATTTTATAGCGCCTGACATAATATCTATAATTATCTTTTTATTTTATGCTCCAGTAGATCCTTTATGGATTTTGCCTGATCTCCTTAATAATACGATTAAAAATAGATTTTGGAATCTTCCTATAAGTTGGATTTTATTTAAAATAATAATTATATACTTCAGTTTTAAAAAGCTTGAAAAAATAAATAGAATTAAAGATAAAGAAAAAAGGAAAAAATATAAAATTAAATTAAAAATAATAATTTTTTTTACACATGTAATCATGTTGGGAATTTTTATTAAGTTTATTGATAAAATTATACTTTATTGAAAGGAAAAATATGGATATTTTAGAAAAAATAAAAATTAAAAGAGATATACAGCTTGAAGACGAATTAAAGTCTTTTAAACAGCCATCTTTAAAAAAGGCACTTAATCAAAAAGGAATTCAAATTATTGGGGAAATTAAGAGGGCTTCTCCATCGAAGGGAAAAATTGCGAAAGATGATTTTGATTTGTTAAAACAGGCACAAAGTTATGTGGATAAAGGAGTTTCATCTTTTTCGATATTGACGGAAAAGGAATATTTTAAAGGGGAAAATGATTTTATAAAAATTGTAAGGGAAAAATTTCCAGAAATGCCGATTTTGAGGAAGGATTTTATTTATACTCCGTTTCAGGTGGCTCATGCTAAGTTTTTGGGGGCTTCGGCGATTTTGCTGATTGTGAGAATGTTGGATGATAAGACGCTTTTGGAACTTCATAAGTTGGCACAGGATTTGAAAATGGATGTTCTGGTGGAAACTCATGATGAAGAGGAAATAAGAAGAGCTTTGAAGATTCCAAATTTGGAGATTTTGGGGATAAATAACCGAAATTTGAATACTTTTGAAGTTGATATTAGAACTACGGAAAAATTGATAAATAAAATTCCAAGAGATGTTTTGAAAAATTTGACTATTGTAAGTGAAAGTGGATTTTTGTCAAAAGAGGATGTGGAATATGCAGAAAAATTGAATGTGGATGGGCTGCTGATTGGAGAGGCACTTATGAAGGGGCTTATTTAATAAACTCAAAAATTTAAATAAATAATTATGATTTTGGAATTTAATTTTCTTGAAAATAGAACTAATTTAAATTAATCAAAATTTATTAAATGTTTGATACTTATACTATTCCCCACTAAAGCAATGGAGTTTTTATAATTCCGTTTAGCAAGGGGTCAAGACCCCTTGTCAGAAAGTAAATAGGAGATTATTTCTTTTCTTCAAATGGAGTTTAGTATTAAATGGAATAGTATTAGTAAAATAGTTATAAAAATAGATTTATGGAAGGAAAAAAATTGGAGAAAAAAGAAAATAATGTGGCAACTGATGATTTTACAGAAAATGCTACTAAATTGAAGGTTTGCGGGATTAGGAGCATTACTGAAATTAATGAATTAAAAACTTTGGATATTGATTATTTTGGATGTATTTTTGCGAAGAGTGCAAGGCAGGTAGATATGGAACTTGCGGCTAAGATTGCTAGGACTGCGCATAGGCACGGGAAGAAAACTGTTGGAGTGTTTGTGAATGCGATGATTGAGAATGTTGTGAAAATTGTGGAGGAAACTGGAATTGATGTTGTGCAGCTGCATGGGGATGAATCGGTGGAATATTGTGTGGAACTTACGAAAAAATTGGGAAAACTTTATGAGAAAAGCTGCTTTAGAAAGCGTAAAAATTTTCCGCCTAAAACTAAACTTTGGAAGGTTTTTGGAGTAACTGATGAACTTCCAGATATTGCAGATTATAAGCAGTATATTGAATATCCGTTGTTTGATGCGAAGGGAGAAAATCGTGGGGGAAATGGGATTGTTTTTGACTGGGATATTTTGAAGGATTTGGAGGAATATTCATTTGTGCTGGCTGGAGGGCTTTCGGCTGAAAATATTTGTGAGGCGCTTGAATACAAGCCTGCGATTTTGGATGTAAACAGTAAAGTTGAGGTTAATAATAAAAAAAATAAAAAATTAGTTGAGGAAGTTGTAAATTTAGTAAAAAAGGGAAAATAATAATTTAAAAAAATAAATGTGAAAGGAAAGAAATATGGGAAATAAACATTTTAATGAAAAGGCATATTTTGGGCAATTTGGTGGGCAATTTGTGCCAGAAACTGCTATGTTCGCTTTGGCGGAACTGGAAGCAGAGTATGAAAAATTGAAGAATGATAAGGAATTTTTTGAGGAATTTGATGATTTGTTAAAAAATTATGTTGGGCGTGAAACTCCGCTTTATTATGCAAAAAATTTAAGTGAATATTATAATCACGATATTTACTTGAAAAGAGAGGATTTGAACCATACAGGCGCTCATAAAATTAATAATGCGCTTGGGCAGGTTTTGCTTGCTAAGAAAATGGGGAAGAAAAAAGTAATTGCTGAAACTGGGGCTGGACAGCATGGAGTTGCGACTGCGACTGCCGCTGCTTTGTTAGGCTTGGAATGTGATGTTTATATGGGAGCTGTTGATATTGAACGGCAAAAACTGAATGTGTTTAGAATGGAACTTTTAGGTGCAAGAGTTATTTCAATTGAAGATGGGCTGAAAACATTAAAAGAAGCGACAACAGCGGCTATTCAGTCTTGGGTTGCTGAAATAGAAACTGTATTTTATGTAATCGGTTCAGTTGTAGGGCCTCATCCATATCCAACAATTGTACGTGATTTTCAGTCAATTATTGGTTATGAAACAAAGGCGCAGCTTGAAGCTCTTGGAAAACATGCTGACCATGTTATTGCATGTGTTGGTGGCGGAAGTAATGCAATTGGGATTTTTAGCGCATTTATAAATGACAATTCAACTAAACTTTATGGAGTGGAAGCTGGAGGTTATGGAATTGACACAGATATGCATGCTGCCACATTGACACTTGGAAAACCTGGAATTATTCACGGAATGAAAACTTATGTGCTGCAAAATAAATATGGGCAAATAAGTCCAGTTCATTCAATTTCCGCTGGACTTGACTATCCAGGAGTAGGTCCTGAACATTCGCATCTGTTTGACACAAAAAGGGCAACTTATGCACCAGTTACCGATGATGAGGCGATGAAGGCCTTAATGCTCGTTACGAGAAAAGAAGGAATTATTCCAGCGATTGAAAGTTCACATGCTTTAGCATATCTTGAAAAATTATGTCCTGCACTTTCTAAAGACAAAAGAGAAACTATCGTCGTAAACGTTTCTGGACGTGGAGATAAGGATATGCATACTGTTTTTTCTGTATTAAAAGATAAGGAAAGTGGCGGAGAAAATGGAATTTATGAGTTAAATGGAGGTTTTGAAAATGAGTAAAAAAATTATTGATGTTTTTAAGGAAAAAGAAAAAGTAAATATTGGCTATATTGTTGCAGGTTTTCCAAGTGTTGATTTTACAAAGCAATTTTTACAAAATTTAGATAACACGGCCCTTGATATGCTAGAAGTTGGTATTCCATATTCAGATCCGTTAGCTGATGGAAAATTAATTTCGCATGCATCATTTCTAGCTTCAGAAGCTGGAGTTACTACTGATACCGTATTTGATTTGCTAACTGAAATAAAAGACGATATTTCAAAGCCTTTGATCTTTCTGATTTATTACAATCTAATATTTGCCTATGGAATTGATGAATTTATTAAAAAGTGTAAAAAAGCCAATATTAAAGGGTTAATCATCCCAGATCTGCCTTATGAGGAAGCCTTTGAAATGTCAGAAAAATTACGGGAAAATGAAATTGCTCTTATTCCGCTTGTAAGCGTTACTTCTGGAAATAGAATAAAAAAAATCGTTTCCCAAGGAGATGGCTTCATTTATGCAATCGGTTCGTTAGGAGTAACAGGTTCAAAACAGGTTGATTTACCACGTTTGGAAACATTTATCAAGGAAATAAGAAAAGTTTCAGATTTACCAGTTTCTTTGGGATTTGGAATAAAAAATAACGACAATGTCAATACAATGAGAAAATATGCGGATGGAGTAATTGTGGGAACAAGCATTGTTGATTTTACTAAAAAAAATGATGTGAATTATACAATTCAGAAAATTAACGAATTGTTTAAATAATAAGATTATCATATTAAATTAAAATTATTCATTTTACTAGTCAAATAAATGAAAGAATTTTAACAAAAAGATAGCAATAAGTCGTAGCTTTATATAAGTGGGAGATGAATTGCTTTTTTTGTAAAAAAATTGAAATATATTTTGTTTGATGATATAATAAATCAAAATTTGTAAATAATTCAAAAAAATAAAAGATAACTTATAAGAAAGGAGAATACATTTAAATTATGGAATTTTATAATTTTATTTACTTAGAAAATAAAAAACTTATAACTGATAAATTTTTGCTTGTTTTAATTATTTTTGTAATTGCATTTATGGTATTTGCATTTTGGAAATGGTTTAAAGGAAGTATTTCTTTGAGAGATAAGCAGCTTAGTATGCTTGGACTGACGTTTATATTTTTGTTTGGGCTGTATCACTATGAAAATTATAGAACTAAAAATGATCAGGAAAAAGTTTATAGAAATTCAGCAAGCGTTATTAAAAAATTATCTGAAAAATTTAAAGTAGGAGAAAATGAAATATTTATAAATACTCCAGAAATAACAGAGCATACTGTTTATAAAATAAAAGACAAGTTTTATCAGATTCATTGGGTGGATAATAATATTTTGGTTGAACAGATGACAGTGCCTTACGTGGATGAAATTAAACTGATTAAAAAATAGAGAGGTTTTTGAAAATATTAAGGAAAGTGAGATGATGTGATTTTGGATTCAATAATTCTTGTAGCAATAAAACTTACAATTGGATTTATTGCATTGGTCGTATTTATGAACTTGAATGGGCGAAGCCAGCTGGCTCCAACTTCTACAGAAGACCAGATAGGTAACTATGTTCTTGGAGGAATTATAGGTGGAGTAATTTATAATCCAAGCATAACAATAGTTCAGTTTTTAATAGTTCTTTTAATATGGGGTCTTTTAATGACGGCAATAGATTTTCTAAAAAATTCAAATAAAAATGTAAAAAAATTTATAGATGGACAAGTTGTGTATTTAATAAAAGATGGAAAAATGTTAACTGAAAATTTTGCACAGGCAACGCTTTCTATTCCTGATTTTTATACTAAGTTGAGAACAAAGGGAATTTCACAAATATCAGATATAAAAGATGCTTTCATGGAATCAAATGGACAATTGATAGTCATGCAAAAAGGTGAAGATGGTTATTCAAATTTATTGGTTTCAGAAGGAAATATACAGGAAGATAATTTAGAGCATATTGGAAAAGATAACAATTGGCTAATAAAGGAATTGGAAAAATATAATGTTACTGATCTTAGCGAAATTTTTCTTGTTGAATACAGCAGTGATGGAAAACTTTTTATTGTGAAAAAATAGAAAAAATTTTGAAAAAGAAAAATACTCAAATGGCGAGTGAATTTGCTAGATGAGTATTTTTTATTAATTGTTATTAATTTTATAACATTCTATCTCTTCTTTTTTTATTTATATAATAATTTTAGATATAGTAACTTTTTTATTTGATTATCTTAAAATTCTAGGTATATATAAATATTAATCTAATTTTAAAAAATTCAGATTGAAAAAATTATCAGATGTGATATAATATAAATGTATACAATAAAAATTAAATTGAGGTGATAAAAATGGCAACTTCAAGTTTTTTCAAAAATTTAGAATTAAGCAAGGAAGCGGCTGAAGAATTGATAAAGATGACAGAAGAAGGTTTTACTGTAAATAAAGTACCTGATTTGGAATATAAAGAAGCAAATATTGAAGAAATAGGGAAAAAATTTAAACTTAGAAAAAGGGAGAAAAAATAATTGGAGAGTAAGAATTTACGTAAATTACTAGATGAGTATGAAGAAATTGATATAATTGAAATGCTTAAAAATTTTAAGAGTATAAGAACTTCTGGTATAAAAAATGATATAGAAGTTTTTTTACAAGAAAAAGCAATAAAATTTGAAAAATCTTCTATTTCTTCAACATATATTGTATTTTCTAAAAATAATGAAATTTTAGGATATTTTACAATAGCAAATAGAAGTTTGGTTATTCCAAAAGAAAATTTTGAGGTTTTATCTAAAACTCAGCAGAAAAAATTAGGAAATAGTGCTGCAATATTGAGAAATGGTGACCTGATGACAAGCAGTTTTCTATTAGGTCAATTGGGTAAAAATTATTCAGATGGTGTAAAAAACTTGATATCAGGTAGAGAACTTCTTACGTTTGCATATAATCTTTTTTAAAAATAAAAGAACTTATAAATGTAAAATATATATGGCTTGAATGTCAAAATGAAGTGAAAATTATTTCATTTTATCAGAATTTTGGATTTAAGATGTTGGAAAGTATGACTTCTGAAGAAGGATTAAAAGTTATGATAATGGAATTGAAATAAATTTTAAATAAAATAAAAAAATTGAAAAAAATAATTTACAGAATAAATATTATAGGTTTTGGAAAATTTTTAAATATTTTTAAAGATTTTAGAGCCCTGCGACTTTAGGCGTGGGAGGTTCAGACTATAATAGACCTGTTCGATAACTATACAAACTTAGAATTTAATAAAATAAACATCTTGAAGCAAGGGGTCTTGACCCCTTGTATAGATAAAAAAACTTAGGTTATCGAACATATCTAATAAACATAGTAAAACTGATTTAAAATCGAATACAAAAGCTATGACTATTTTACTTAAACTTTAAGTTTGTATAGTTTTTAACAGTTTAATTTTGAATGAGTTTGAGTATATTAGCAAGAAGAGAACTAAAGGTGATACTTAAAATAAAAAATAAAGTAAATTTGAGGAGGAAAATTAATGGGAAAAAAGGCATTAGTAATCGGAGCTGGAGGAGTGTCAAATGTAGTTTGTCATAAGTGTGCACAAAATTCAGAAGTGTTTAGTTCGATTATGATAGCTAGTCGTACAAAGGCAAAATGTGATAAAATTAAAGAAAGGATTGAAAAAAAGCAAATATGCTGGAAGAATTGAAATTCAGACTGCACAGGTGGATGCTAATAATGTGCCTGAACTGGTGGCACTGATTAATGAATATAAGCCTGACATTGTGATAAATGTAGCTTTGCCATATCAAGACTTGACAATTATGGATGCTTGTCTGGAGACTAAGACTGATTATTTGGATACAGCGAATTATGAGCCATTGGATACTGCCAAGTTTGAGTATAAATGGCAATGGGCTTATAAGGAAAAATTTGAAAAGGCTGGAATTACGGCTATTTTGGGAAGCGGATTTGATCCAGGTGTTACAGGAGTGTTTTCAGCTTACGCGCAAAAGCATTATTTTGATGAAATAAATTATATTGATATTCTTGATGCGAATGCTGGGGATCACGGTTATCCATTTGCTACAAATTTTAATCCTGAAATTAATATTAGGGAAGTTACTGCTAACGGAAGCTACTGGGAAGATGGAAAATGGGTGGAAACAGAACCTATGGAAATTAAAAGAGTATATAATTTTCCGCAAATTGGTGAAAAAGATATGTATTTATTGCACCATGAAGAATTAGAATCACTTGCTGTAAATATTAAAGGAATTAAAAGAATCAGATTTTTTATGACTTTTGGACAAAGTTACCTAACTCATTTGAAAGTGCTAGAAAATGTTGGAATGACTTCGATTGAACCGATAGAATTTGAAGGAAAGCAAATTGTACCACTACAATTTTTGACGGCAGTATTGCCTGATCCAGCTTCGCTTGGGCCTAGAACAAAAGGTAAAACTAATATCGGAAATATTTTTAGAGGTAAAAAAGATGGGGTTGAAAAAACTTACTATGTTTATAATGTGTGTGACCATCAAGAATGCTATAAGGAAGTCAGTTCACAAGCGATTTCCTATACAACAGGCGTTCCAGCGATGATTGGGGCTGCAATGGTGCTTACTGGAGAATGGAAAAAACCAGGAGTATTTAATGTGGAAGAAATGAATCCAGATCCATTTATGGATGCGTTAAACAAGTTTGGACTTCCATGGATTGAAAACTTTGATCCTGCATTAGTTGATTAGTTGTTTAAATGATAAAATATTCAATTTATTAAATTAAAATTAATAAATATAAACTATTTTTACTCTCGTTCTAAATTATAATTATTATGATTAAGATAGAGAGTATTTTTTTTTGTTATTTTAAACATATATATTAATAAATGATTAATAAATAATTATTTTTCAAACAAAACTCAAAAAAATGCTTGAATTTTTTTTGAATGTATTATAATATTAAATTAGGAAGTTATTTTTTTGAGAAAATATATAGATCAGTTTAAATACAGATAAAATAATCATCACTTAGCCTAGAAATCATTTTTTTTTGTATTTTGGATTATTATTGTTTCTGAAAAAAATTTCCAGATTGATGATTTTAGATTGTCGAACAAATAGTCAATTGTAAAAGGAAATAAAGATTAAATAACAGTAGATTTATAACTGTAAGAAGTCAAGTTCCTTGTAAAAGTGAAGGGAAATAATGAAGATAAAAATTTAAAAATGCTGTATTAGTTCAAATTTTTATACTTTTACAAACAGTTATAAAACAAAAAAGAGAAGGAGATTAAAAATGACTGGCAATTTATTAAATTTAAAAAAAGATCTAAAATCATTTGCAAAAAGATGTAAAGATTTTAGATATACAAATGCGGCATTGATTACATTTTTGATTACAGGTGTCGTAAGTATTAGAGACAACTTATTTTCTGCAGAAATGAGCAAAAGCATCGAGAGTCAGAAACAGGTAATTTCAACATCAATAAAGGATATGCATACTAAAGTTCAGCAAACTAGAAGAGAAAATGACAAACTTTTGAAAAAAACAAATCTGGAACTAATTCAGCTTATGGAACAGGGAGATCACGTAGTAAAATCTCCATGGAGCAGTTGGCAATATGGAATTAACGGATTTTATAGTAACTGGAATGGAAGATACAAAGGACATGGAGATAAGGAAGAAAAATACCCTTATCAAGGAATCTTTGAAAGAAGTAACGATCTTTACGAAAGATCAATCTCTCCAGATAGTGGTCAATACAATCTATTACACAGAAACAGAAAGCCAAACTTTGCATCAGGATCATCAAAAGGATTTGGAGTAGCAAGTTTTAAGAGGGTTAAAGAGCCGATTATTCCGTTTGAAGTGAATGCAGGAATACGTCCGAGAAATATCAACAAATCAGCAATTACAATAGCAGCAAAGACAGCAATTACACCAGAATTACCAGAAGCAATCAAATTTACACCTCCGAAACCTGTTATAAGTATACCAAAAGATCCGTTTACTCCTAATCCGCCAACATTTGCGGTAGTGTTAGGAGCAGATTGTAATGTTGGGTGTAATAGTGGGAAGCCAAGACAAAATCAAAGAACAGGATTTACATTGAATAATGGAACTCAGGCGGCACATAATATACAATCGATATTGCATTATACTTGGCCAACAGGTACAGGGCAATATAATCTACCACGACAACAAGCAGGTCTTGCATTTAAAATGTATGCAGATACAAAAAATAATTTTACATTAGGAACTACTACTCCAAAGTCTCAATCTAATTGGGGATCTTCTTCAGCAGCTGGAAATAGTGGAAATGAATATTATTTTAACTCATATAATTTTGGAAATAATACAGAATTTGGAGCGATTATTAATTCAGATAGTACACCTGATAAAAACCATCAACATTTCTTTGTTGGAGGTTCAAGATTTATTGAATCAGATGATGCTGGAACAAATACAATTACTATTCCGAGTGGATATACTGTAAATTTAGGAGGAATTTTAACTCTGGCATTAGTGTCTCAAGGACATAAGACAACACAGTTGAATCAAGGGAAAATAACGGATATTAAAGAAAAAGACGATCCTTGGATTGCAAATATGACGTATAATACAGATACTGATGGTGATGGAGTTAATGATTCATTAAAAATATTAGGACCAACAACAGATTATTATGTAAAAAGAAATGAAGATGGATATGTAGGATATAAAGTTGGTATTGCATTAATACAAGAAGATGCTATAGCTGGTGGAAAAATCTTAAATGATGCTACTGGAGTTATAGACTTTAAAGGAGAACGTTCTATAGGGTTGTATACATATATTCCAAATGCAGGAAGTGTACATCGTACATCTAATAGACCTATGACTAATAAAGGAGAAATTAGTTTAAGTGGTAAAGAAAGTTATGGTATGAAATTAGCTGCAACTACCACAAGTGATGTAACATTTATCAATGAAGGAAAAATAAATTTAAGAAAAAATATAAATGCAAAAGCAGATAATTCAGCTGCAATGGCACTTATGGAAGATACAAGTGTTACAACAAAGGTAAAGTTAGATAGAAATAAAGCTATAAATGAGTCAGCAGGTATTATTAAACTTGAAAATGTACAAAACTCATTAGGAATGTTTGTTAATATAGACTCAGATATGACAAATAAAGGTAAAATTCAAATAGATTCAGAGATAGATGAAGTCGATACAGATCAACCTATGAACATAGCAATGAGAGCTGATTATGGAACTGGAAATGGAGGAAGTACTACAGTTGGTTCAAATGCTGAAGTAATAAACGATGCTAATGGTGAAATTAGTTTAAAAGGTAAGTTTGCAATTGGACAATTGGCAAGATTGTCTACAGCTACAAACAGAACAAGCGGTAAGATAATAACTAATGGTGATGTAAAAAATGCTATTGGAATGTCTACTTTAGGTGGAGTACTTGATAATGATGGAACAATAACAATAACTGGAAATGGAGTTACTAAAAATATTGGAGCATTTTTAAATAGTTATACATTATCAGGAACTACGCATAATCCAAAAGGTAAATTAGGTCAAAATAGTGCAATAACAGTATCGGGAGATAGTTCAACAGGAGTATTAATTAATGGTTCAGCATCAGTAAGTCCTGTGGCTTCTTTAGAATATGGAGGAGATGTAACAGTTACAGGAAATGGTATTTCTGGAATGACTATAGGAGATAATAAAACTGGTAAAGCCGAAGTAACTGTAAAAAATAATGGTACAGTAACTGTAAACGGTGGAAGTGCTGCAACATCTGCTGGAATTTATGAATATATAGAAGGTACAGACAAGAAAAAACAAGGTTCTTATGGAATTGTAGTAAGTAAAAATTCAAAACTTGTAAGTGATGGAACTCATAATGTTAAAGCGGTTGTTAATGTAAAAGGTGCAGAATCAATAGGGTTGTACTCTGGAGAAGGAGCTGAACTTGAAGTTGGAGATCATGATGTAAAAGCCTATGAGGGAGCAGTAAACTATGATGTTGACAAAGGTAAAATTACTTTAAAAGGAACAGGGACTGCGACAACTGGTAAAAAATCATTATTATTCTATCTTGGTGAAGATGGTACAGGTAAAGTTTCGATAGATGGAAAAATGACAGCGACTATTGAAGGTGCAACTAAGGCTAGTGAAAGAGGAACGGCTTTTTACTATGTAGGAAATGGTGGAAATTTTGGAAAAAGTGATATTGAAGGATGGGCGAAGAATAGTTTTGGAGATGGAAAAAATACAACTTTGGGAAATTTGACATTAAATATGAATAAAGATTCAAGATTATTTATAGCTCAAAATGTTGGGATGAATTTATCTGATACAACAGGAAATACTATTTCAAGTGCAACAGGAGCTCATATAAATGGGAACGACTATAAGACATTTATGCTATATTTGAGTAAACTTACAATTAACCAGGATGTAAACTTGGATAATAGCACGGATGCATATAATAAGCTTGAAATTTCAAATTCGTCAATAACAAATGCAAATACGAAGACTATAACTGGAACAAAAGCTAATCAAGTTGCAATGGCACAGGAAAATGACAGCAAATTGTATTCAATAAGTAAAGTTACATTATCGAATGAAGGAACGATTAATTTAAGCGGTGCAGGTTCTACAGGGATTTATGGAAAATATGGAGAACTGTATAATCAGGCAACTGGTGTTATGACAATGGGAGATAAAACAACGGCAATATATGGAACTGGAGATTCAATAATTGAAAATAAAGGAAAGATTACAATAGGTTCCAATGCTACAGGATTATATTCTGAAGGGTCTAAGTTACATGCCATAAAAAATTCAGGAACAATAGAATCATCAGGAAACGATTCAGTTGCAATGTCTTATAAGCCAGATGCTACGCTTAGTCCAGGAACAGTATTGGAAAATACAGGGAAAATTACTATGACAGGTGATAGAAATACAGGAATTTATGCTACAGGAACACCAGGTTACACAGCTAAAAACAGCGGAATAATAACATTGGGAGATTCGGCAACAATTAAGAATCCTAATGTAGGACTTTATACAGATCACGATGCTGTCACTCTTGAAAATACAGGAACAATAAATTCAGGAAATAATACAATTGGAATTTATGGATATGGTGCAAATAATTCTGGAAATCTAAAGATAGGAAATGCAGCAATTGGAATCTATTCTCAAGGCAAGGATGTAAACTTGACAGGTGGAACTATTACTACTGGAACTGATGAAGCAGTTGGTGTTTACACAGTAGGAAGTGGACAGACAATTACAAATAATGGGACTTCATTTAATATTGGAAAAGATTCATTTGGATTTGTAAATGTAGGAAGTGGAAACAAAATAATTTCAAGTATTTCAAATATTGGACTTAATGATAATAATGTTTACATTTATTCAAATGATACGAAAGGAACTGTAATAAATAATACAAGTATAACTTCAGGAGCTGGAGCTAAGACGAATTATGGTATTTATTCAGCTGGAACTGTAACGAATAATGCAAATATTGATTTATCAAGTGGTGTAGGAAGTGTGGCAATTTACAGTATCAAAGGCGGAACTGCAACAAATAATGCAACAATTACAGTTGGAGAATCAGATGTTGTTAACAAACTTTATTCAATAGGTATGGGTGCAGGATATGAAAATAGCGATACAGGAAATGTTGTAAATAAAGGTACAATTAATGTAAATGGAAAAAACAGTATTGGAATGTATGCAAGTGGAAACGGAAGTACTGCGACAAATGATGGAAATATTGTGTTGAATGCAAATAATACTACTGGTATTTATGTTGACAATGGTGCAACTGCGATTAATAACAAATCAATTACAACAGGTTCAGGAAACTATATGAGAACAGTTGGAGTATATCTTGGAAAAGATACAAAATTGATAAATAATAAAGGTGCTGTTATAGATATAAATGGAAAAAGCGGTGTTGGAGTTTATTTGAAAGGTGGAACAATTGCCAATTATGGAACAATTAGGGTAAATGGAAGCACAAGGGATGAAGATACAATCTATGAATTTAAATTACCTTCTACAGGAAAAGGTATAGGAGGAGTAAATATAGATGCGCCTTCAGGAGCAACAAGTGCTACAATTACATTAAATGGAGTTCCACAAACACCGGTAATTATAAATACAGTTAAGAAAAATCCAATATCTGTATCAGCATCAAGCATCGGTCTTTATGTAAATACATCAGGAGTTGATTATACAAAATCAATAGATGGATTGCAAAACTTGACAAGTGAAGCAGATCTTATTATTGGATCTGAAGCAGCAGAATCGACAAATAGTAAATATATACTCGTAAATGATCCTAATATAATAAATCCATACAGAACAGCAATGTTAAACAATCCAAGTATTAAGTGGAATGTATATTCAGGTTCAATAGGATGGATGGCTACTCCGACATTGGATTCAAATGGAGTAATTACAAGTTTGTATATGGCTAAGATTCCGTATACAGAATGGGCTGGAAGAGAAAGTACACCTGTAAACAATATGGATACATATAATTTTGCAGATGGTCTGGAACAAAGATATGGAGTTGAAAATTTAGGAACTAGGGAACGTGCAATATTTACAAAATTAAACGGAATTGGAAATAATGAAGAAGTATTACTTCAACAAGCTTTCGATGAAATGATGGGACATCAATATGGAAATACTCAAATGAGAATAAATGCAACTGGAAACTTGCTTGATAAGGAATTCAGATACTTGAAACATGACTGGAGAAATCCATCTAAACAAAACAACAAGATCAAGGCATTTGGAATAAGAGATGAGTACAATACTGATACAGCAGGAATTATTGACTATACAAGCAATGCTTACGGAGTAGCTTATGTTCATGAAGATGAAAAGATCAAGATGGGTAATTCTAGCGGATGGTACGCAGGAGCTGTAACAAACAGATTCAAGTTTAAGGACATTGGACGTTCAAAAGAAGATCAGACAATGATAAAAGCTGGAATATTCAAGACAATGTCACCTAAGAAGGACTATAACGGAGCATTGCAGTGGACAATTGGCGGAGATGTGTTTGCAGGAATTAACAATATGAAACGTAGATACTTAGTCGTTGATGACATATTCCAGGCAAAATCAAATTACAATTCTTATGGAGCTGCATTAAAAAATGAACTAGGCTATGATATAAGAATGAGCGAAAGAACACATCTAAGACCTTACGGGGCATTGAAGATGGAATACGGAAGATTTGACAGCATAAAGGAAGATTCGGGAGAAATGAGACTTCAAGTTAAAGGTAATGATTACTTCTCAGTTAAGCCTGAAGCAGGATTAGAATTTAAATATGTTCAGCCACTTGCAGTCAGAACAAACTTGACTGTTGGAGTTACAGCCGCTTATGAAAACGAACTTGGAAAAGTTGGAAATGTAAACAATGAGGCAAAAGTAAGATATACAAATGCTGACTGGTTTGGAATAAGAGGCGAAAAAGACGACAGACGTGGAAGTGGTAAGTTTGACCTTAACATCGGAGTAGACAATACTAGATTTGGTGTCACGGTAAATGCTGGATATGACACTAAAGGAAATAATGTTCGAGGTGGAATTGGATTTAGAGCAATCTACTAATTTAAATAGTAACAGTTTTAAATTGTTAGTCACAATTATATAAAGACTCCTTTAAATATAGGAGTTCCAAAGAAGTTCGGTAGCTTTGTGAAATTTATTTTCAAGGCTATCGAATTTTTTTTATATTAACCCCCTTTTAAAAAAAGGAACAAATTTTTATAATATTTTTAAGTTTTTTAAAAAATGTAAAAAAATTTTAAAAAAAGTGTTGACAAAAAAATCAAATAGTGGTATATTATATTTATTAGCAACCAAAGAGATAGAGTGCTAATAAAAAGTAAAATAAATTTAGTAATAAAAAGGTGATATATATGGAACAAAACTTTACGCAAAAAAGTATGAGTGCCATCTCGGAAGCTCATAACTTTGCGATTAGATATAAACATTCCGAGATAAAAACGGAGCATTTACTTCTTGCTTTGATTAATCAAATGGATGGACTTATTCCTAACATTCTACAAAAGATGGGAATTAATCCTACCGAATTGACTAAAAAGCTTGAGGCAAAATTGAATAGTATGCCGAAAATTGAAGGTGGAGTTGGTGAAGTAAGACCGAACGCTGAAGTTAATAGAATAATTGTCGGTGCTGAAGATTATGCTAAAAAGATGGGTGACAGCTACATTAGTACAGAGCACTTGTTTCTTGCGGCATTTGATAACAACTCTTTCTTGAAGGAAAATGGCGTTAATAAAAAACAATTTGAAAATGTTTTAAATGAGGTTAGAGGAGGAAGAAAAATTATGACAGACAACCCTGAAAGTACTTACGAAGCATTAGATAAGTTTGGTAAGGATTTGGTTGAGTTGGCGAGAAAAGGTAAATTGGACCCAATAATTGGTCGTGACCAGGAAATTCGTCGTGCAATCCAAATTTTATCAAGAAGAAATAAAAATAATCCGATTTTAATTGGGGAACCTGGTGTTGGTAAAACTGCTATCGCTGAAGGAATTGCTCAGAGAATCTTGAAAGGAGATGTACCTGAAAACTTGAAGGATAAAACAATCTTTTCATTAGATTTAGGAGCGTTGGTAGCTGGTGCTAAATATCGTGGGGAATTTGAAGAAAGATTAAAAGCGGTTCTTGAAGAAATTGAAAATAGTGAAGGTAGAATAATTTTATTCATTGATGAAGTTCATAACATCGTTGGAGCTGGAAAAACTGAAGGTTCAATGGATGCTGGAAACCTTTTAAAGCCAATGCTTGCTCGTGGTGAAGTAAAAGTAATTGGTGCAACAACAATTGATGAATATAGAAAATATATTGAAAAAGATGCGGCTCTTGAAAGAAGATTCCAACCAGTAATGGTTAATGAGCCAACAATTGAAGATACAATTTCAATTCTTCGTGGATTGAAGGAAAAATTTGAAATCTTCCATGGAATTAGAATAACTGACAATGCGATAGTTACTGCTGCAACAATGAGTGACAGATATATTAATGACAGATTTTTGCCAGATAAAGCGATTGACTTAATTGATGAAGCTGCTGCGAAGGTAAAAACTGAAATTAATTCGATGCCAGTTGAATTGGATGAAATTACGAGAAGATTGATGCAATTGGAAATTGAAAAAGTTGCGTTGAGTAAAGAAACTGACAAGGCTTCTAAAGAAAGATTGACTACTCTTGAAAAAGAAATTGCTGATTTGAAGGATGAAGAAAAAGAATTGAAATCACAATGGGAAAGAGAAAAACAAGAAGCTGGAAAAGTTGCTAAAATTAATGAAGAAATCGAAAAAATTAAATTGCAAATTGAAGAAGCTCAAAGAAAAAATGACTATAATAAATTGGCTGAACTTCAATATGGTAAATTGCCAGAATTAGAAAAACAAAAAGAAGCTGAAGAAGAAAAAGCTAAAGATAATTCTTCTGTCGCAAATAAATTATTGAAACAAGAAATTGACAGTGAAGAAATTGCTGAAGTTGTTGGAAAATGGACAGGAATTCCAGTTGCGAAATTGTTGCAAGGGGAAAGAGAAAAAATCTTACACTTGGCTGAACATATGATGAAAAGAGTAATTGGACAAGATGATGCAATTAAAACTATTAGCGATACAATCATTCGTTCTCGTGCTGGATTAAAAGATCCAAACAGACCAATCGGTTCGTTCATATTCTTAGGACCTACTGGTGTTGGTAAAACTTATTTGACTAAGACATTAGCATTTAACTTGTTTGATGATGAAGACAATATTGTAAGAATTGATATGTCGGAATATATGGATAAATTCAGCGTCACTAGATTAATAGGAGCGCCTCCAGGATATGTTGGATACGAAGAAGGTGGACAATTAACAGAAGCTGTTAGAAGAAAACCTTATTCTGTAATCCTATTTGATGAAATTGAAAAAGCACATCCTGATGTGTTCAATGTATTGTTGCAATTATTAGACGACGGTAGACTTACTGACGGTAAAGGTAAAATCGTTGACTTCAAAAACACAATTGTAATTATGACATCAAACATTGGTAGTGAAATCATCTTGAATGACCCAATGGTAAGTGAACCTACAAAAGAAGCCGTTTTAGATGAAATGAAACATAGATTTAAACCAGAATTCTTAAACAGAATTGACGATATCATTGTGTTTAAAGCATTAGGAAAAGAAAGTGTTAAAAACATTGTTAATCTTATCCTTGAAGGTATTAACGAAAGATTGAAAGAACAATACATCAAAGTTGAATTTACTGACAAAGCGTTGGATTACATCGTAGACGAAGCATACGACCCAGCTTACGGTGCAAGACCATTGAAACGATTTGTGCAAAAGGATATTGAAACTAATTTATCTAAAATGATTTTAGGTGGAGAAGTTCCTGAAAATAGTGTTGTTAAAGTTGATAGCGATGGTAAGGATTTGATTTATAAAGTGGAAAAATAAAATAAGAAAATAATTTTAGATTAGTCTTTTGAAATTAATTCTTAAAAATTGATTTTCTAAAAAATAGAAAAGGAAGTATCAGAAATGGTACTTCTTTTTTGTATTTATACTCGAATCTATTTAAAATCAAATTACTAAAATTGTATAAATTTATATTTTAAGTAAGTAGCCATAACTTTTAAGTTTAGTTTTAAAGCCGTTTTTCTCTAATATGAATAAAATATAACATTTTTATAAATTTTATCAAAATTATATTACTCTACAATTTAATAAAAAAATTAAAATACCACAGTTGAATTTTGTAAAATAATAAGATAAAATACAAATAAAGATTATTTGAAGTATATTTTCAAGAAAGTATATTTTCAAGAAGGAGAATTAATTATGAAAAAAGATTTAAAATGGTCAGTTTTAGGAACAGGAATAATTGCTAATGAAATGGCACAAGCTCTTGAAAAAATGGGTAAAAAGCTTTATGCAGTTGCTAACAGAACTCATGAAAAGGCTGTGGATTTTGCGAAAAAATATGGGGTTGAAAAAGTTTATGATAAAATAGAAGATATGTTTTATGACGATGAAACTGATATTATCTACATTACTACGCCTCATAATACGCACATAAAATTTATGATTGAAGCATTAAAAAATGGAAAACATGTGCTATGTGAAAAATCAATTACATTAAATAGCGAAGAATTGGAAAAAGCTGTAAAATTGGCAAAAGAAAAAAATCTTATCTTAGGTGAAGCAATGACAATTTTCAATATGCCACTTTATGCTGAACTTTTGGAAATTGTAAATTCTGGAAAACTTGGCGATGTGAAAATGATACAGGTTAATTTTGGAAGTTACAAGGAATATGATATGACAAACAGATTTTTCAATAGAAATCTTGCAGGAGGAGCATTGCTTGATATAGGGGTTTATGCAATTTCAATTACAAGACTATTTATGACTTCAAAACCTAATAACATACTTTCCCAAGTAAAATATGCACCAACAGGAGTGGACGAACAAGTAGGCATAATTATGATAAATAAAGAACAGCAAATGTCGACAATCGCTCTTACACTTCATTCAAAACAGCCAAAAAGAGTCGTAATCGCCTGTGAAAAAGCATATATTGAAATCACAGAATATCCAAGAGCTGATAAAGCTAAAATCGTTTATACTGAAACAGGTGAAGTTCAAGAAATTCTATCAGGAATAACAGCAAATGCACTTCAATACGAACTTCAAAATATGGAAGAATCTGTAAGAACTGGAATTAATAAAATGAAACTTAATTATACTGTGGATGTCATGGATATTATGACAAAATTGCGTAAAGATTGGGGAATGACTTATCCTGAAGAGGAAGTGTAGAAAAATTTTATTGAGTGCTGTGATGGTGCTCAATTTTTTTACTTTCTTAAAAAAGTTTTTATAAAATAGTATTAAATTTATTTTCAAATTAAAGTATTTTTTTGAGTACATTAAAAGCAGGTTATTTTATAATTTTTGTATCATAAAAGTTAATAATTTGATAGAATTACAGAATTAAATGGGGCAAAAAATTTGGAAAAAGCAATAAAATGTGGTAAAATATAATGAATTTGCTATAAAAAATTGTAAAAATGAAAGTTATAAAAACTAAGTAAAAATGGTATTTATGACAAATCTGATAAATTTTAAGTTTTATTAAGAAATAGTTAATCTATATTAAATAAATATTGCAAATATGAAAGGTGGAGAAAACATGGATTTCAAAGATGTTAAAAAAAATGAAGAAAAATCGGTTTTGGAAAAAAAAGAGATTGTGGAAAAGGATTTTTGGCGACAAAAATATCATATTCAAGGAATTGTAGGACTTATTAATGATCCAAATGGATTTTCACAGTTTAAAGGGAAATATCATATGTTTTATCAATGGAATCCACTAGGGACAGTTCATAAAAATAAAACTTGGGCTCATAGTATAAGTGAAGATTTACTGCATTGGGAAAGACTGGAAACAGCTTTACGGCCTGATACTTGGTACTCTAAGGATGGAGTTTATTCTGGAAGCGCAATTGCGGATGATGGAAAACTTTATTTATTTTATACTGGAAATGTGAAGGATGCTGAAGGGAATAGAGAATCTTACCAATGTTTAGCGGTTTCTAGCGATGGAGAGCATTTTGAAAGATGGGAACCTAGTATTGTAAATCAGCCGGATGGGTATACTCGGGATATAAGAGATCCTAAAATTTGGAAAAAAGATGGGAAATTTTATGCAGTAGTTGGAGTACAAAGTGAAAATTTAGAGGGAAAAGTAATTTTGTACAGTTCAGAAAATATAAAGGATTGGAAGTTTGAAGGAGAAATTGCAGGAGCGAATCACGGAAAACTTAAAGATTTTGGATTTATGTGGGAGTGTCCAGATTATTTTCAGTTAAAGGATGAAAAAACTGGAGAAATTAAGGATTTGTTAGTATTCTCGCCGCAAGGACTGGAGCCGGAAGGAGATTTGTACAATAATAAATATCAGACAGGATATTTATTTGGAAAGCTGGATTATGAAAAACCTGAATTTGAGATTTCATCAGATTTTGTGGAAATTGACAGAGGGCATGACTTTTATGCGCCACAGTCAATGGAGGATGACAAAGGAAGAAGAATTATTGTAGGATGGATGGGAGTTCCTGAAGAAGAAGACTTTCCAACTGTAAAAAATGAATGGATTCATTGCTTGACATTGCCAAGAGAATTAAAAGTAATTGATGGAAGACTTTATCAATTGCCGATAAAAGAAATGGAAAGTATACGTGGAGAAAAAATTGAATTTAATGAAAAAGTGGCTGGAGAAGTAAAGGTTGGAACTGGGACAACTTATGAATTAAAAGCTAAATTTGCTGATTTTAATTCTGATTTTGGATTGAAATTGAGAACTGGCAAAAATAGTGAAACTGTTTTGAAATTTGATTACAATGACAAAAAATTTGTATTGGATAGAACAAAGGGTGAACAGCCTGATAAGAGATTAAGAAAAGTTTATTTGGGTGACATTTCAGAAATGGAACTTACAGTATTTGTAGATAATTCTTCTGTGGAAGTGTTTATTAACGGTGGACAGGAAGTGTTTTCATCGAGAATATTCCCTGAAAAAGGTGCGGATGGGATAAGTGTATTTGCAGATGGAGATACAAGTGTGAAAATTGAAAAATGGGAATGGAAATAAAAAAATTAATTAGAAAATCTAGAAGGGAAAAAATTGGTAAAGAATAAAAAATTAACAGGAAATAAAATAGTAGGAAATATAAAACTGGATATTATAAATATTATTGACGATATTTTGTATGAGAAAAAATATAGCAATATTCAGTTAAATTATTATTTTTCTAAAAAAAATTATACTCAAAAGGAAAAAACTTTTATTACAAGTGTTGTGAATACTGTAATAAAAAACCTGATTTACATTGATTATTTAATTGAAAAAGGAACACGAAATGTAAAAAAACGGAAAATAAAGCAGCTTTTGAGAGTTTCTGCTGCACAGTTATTTTTTATGGACTCGGATAATGCAGGAGTGATATTTGAGGCTGGAGAAGTTGCAAAAATTATAAATGAACATCAAGCTGGATTTGTAAATGCGGCTTTACAGGCAATTTTGAAAAATAAAGAAAAGTTTGATAATGAGATTCCGATGGATAAAAGGGAAGGTATTGCTTTATCGTATCCTCAATGGTTTGTAAATAAACTTAAAATTGATTATCCAGATAATTATTTGGAAATAATGGAGTCATATAAAAAGAGAAGTTATCTGTCGGTTAGATTTGATAAGAATAAAATGACTAAAGAAAAATTTGAGAAATTGTTAAAGGAAATTAATACAGAAGTTTTATTTTCAGTTGATGAAGTCTATTATTTGTCAAATGCGAATATTTTTGATACAGAAATTTATAGAAATGGAGAAGCTGTAATTCAAGATGCTTCATCTTATTTGGCTGTGAAAAATTTAGCTGTGAAGGATGGGGATGCTGTGCTTGATGCTTGTGCTGCTCCAGGTGGAAAATCTCTTGCGATTTTACAATTATTTAATCCAGAAAAATTGATTTCTACGGATATTCATGAACATAAGGTGAAATTGTTAAATGAACTTAAAAATAAGTATGGTTATGGTAATTTTCGAGTAAGGTTAAATGATGCTGCGCAAATTGAAAATTTAGAAGTTAAATTTGATAAAATATTGCTGGATATGCCGTGCAGCGGACTTGGAGTGCTTAGAAAAAAGCCTGAAAAAATATACGAACTGACTTCAAATGATATAAAAAATTTAAAAAAACTTCAGAAAAGAATATTTGAAAGTGCGTATAAATGTTTGAAAAATGGCGGAGAAATAGTTTATAGCACTTGTACTTTTTCTAAAAATGAAAATACAAATAATATTCGATATTTTTTGAAAAAATATGAAGATTTGGAAATTTTGGATTTGGAAGTTCCAGAAAGTGTAGAAATTGTAAAGGATGAACTTGGCGGAGCTTATATTTCGTATAAAAATAAATATATGGATGGGTTTTATATAGCAAAATTGAGAAAAAATTAAAGTTATATCAAGTAATTATCAGGGGTTAGTCAAAAAAATAACTGAAAGGACGTATTTGGAATGCGATTTGATCTGGATGATGATGTGAAATTCATATTGGAACAATTAAATAAAAATGGAAAAGGATTTATTGTTGGAGGAGCAATTAGAGATAAAATTCTAAATAGGGATCCAGGAGATTATGATTTTGCGACTGATATAGAGTATTCAGAATTAAAAAGAATTTTTGCAGATTACAATCCAAAGGAAATGGGAGCGCATTTTGGGATTCTTATGATAAAGGTCAATGGGAAAAATTATGAGATAGCAAAATTTCGTAAAGAAACAGGAATTTATAATAGCAGATATCCAAAGGAAATTAAATTTGTAAAAACAATTGAAGAAGATATGGCAAGACGGGATTTTACAATAAATTCACTAGCTTACAGCAAGAAGACCGGGATAATTGATTTGTATGGGGGGAAGCAGGATATTAGGCGAAAAGTGATAAGATTTGTTGGAAAGCCTAAATTGAGGATAGAAGAGGATGCGCTTAGAATTTTGCGGGCTTTTAGATTTGTTTCTAAATTAGGATTTAGTTTGGATAAGCAAACTGCGGAGGCTATTTATAAAAAAAGAAAATTTTTGCTGAAAATATCAAAGGAAAGAGTTTTTGATGAGTTAAGTAAAATTTTAATGGGAAATTTTGTAAAAAAGGCGTTTATCGAAATGAAAAAGTTAAAAGTCCTGGAAATGTTAATTCCAGAATTTCGTTATGCATATAATTTTGATCAGAATAATCCAAATAATCCAGATGATTTATTTCATCATATAATAAAAGTTATTCATCTTTGTGATTATGATCTTGTTACTAGATTTGCTGCACTTTTTCATGATCTGGGGAAAATTAATGTAAAAATTATTGATGCAAAGGGAGTTTTCCACTTTTATGGGCATGAAAAGGAAAGCGCATTGATTGCTGAAGAAGAATTGAGGCAGCTTAGGACTTCAAATGAATTTACGAATTCTGTAAAAAAAATTGTTAAAAATCATATGCTGATTTATCAGGATGTTTCAGATAAGACGTTAAAAAAGCTGATTATTGAGATGGATGAAAGGAATTTAAAAAGGCTGTTCAATTTATTTTCTGCTGACTTAAATTCAAAGGGTATAAGAACTCGTGCGGAAAATAATGAAATTTTACAAAATTTTAGAAATAAAATTGAAAATATAAAAGAACAGGGAGAAGTTCCGCAGTTTAATGATTTGGATATAACGGGGATTGATTTGATAAATCTTAAATTTAGCAATCGTGAGATCGGGGAAGTGAAAAACAGGCTGTATGAACTCGTTCTTGGGGATGAAATTGAGAATGAGAAGGAAGAGCTGGTAAAATATATTGTGAAACATTACAATTTGAAGGGTGATTTTGAATATGAAAATTCTTGCGGGGCGATTGTTTTTAATGAAAATACAGGGAAAATTCTGCTTGTGAAAATGCACAATGGGAACTGGGGATTTCCAAAAGGGCATATTGAAAATAATGAAACTAAGGAAGAAACGGCAATTCGTGAAGTTTTTGAAGAAACAAATGTAAATATAAGAATTATTCCAGGTTTTGAACGTTTGATAAAATATATTCCAAATGAAAAAACTATAAAAAAAGTTACGATCTTTGTGGGAATTACTCAAGATGAGGATGTTAAAATTGATACTTCTGAAATTGAGGCTTTTCAATGGTGCACCTATGAAGAAGCTTTAAAATTGACAACTTATAAGTTGCAAAAGGATGTGCTTGAAAATGCGAGGAAGGTATTTGTCAGTTCAAAAATGATAAAAGAAAAAATTTAGAATAAAAAAATTAGGGAATAAATTAGGTAGAAAATGAATAAAGAAAAAATTTTAGGATATGAAGTTCATCGGAAAAAAGTAAAAAACATAAATTTGCGGATAAAACCTAATATGGAGATTTATATTTCTGTACCAATGAATTTGCATCGTGATTATATTGAAAATTTTATTCGTTCTAAAGAAGAGTGGATAAAAAGTGTTTTGAAAAAGGTTGAGGATGTAAAGGAAAAGCAAAAGGGGTTTGAATATAAAAATGGAGAAATTCATAAGTTTTTGGGAAAAGAATATAACTTAATTGTAAGAACAGGGAATTTTAATGGTGTAAGTTTAAAAAATGATGCCAAATCAAATGTAATGATTTTAACTGTAAATGAAAATATTTTTGAAAATATTGATGAAAAGAAAAAAGTTATGGAAAAGTGGTATTTTGAGAATGCCAAAAAATTGTTTCTGAAATTTGTGGAAAAATGGCTGGAAATATTGGATGAACATGTGGAAAAGGTGGCAATAAAGCCGATGAAAACAAGATGGGGTTCATGCAATTATGTAAAAAAATATATAAATCTCAATACAGAACTTATAAAAAGGACACCTTTTGAAATAGAGTATGTCATTTTGCATGAATTGACACATTTGAAATATCCAAATCATGGAAAAGGTTTTTATAATTATATAGAGCGGTATATGCCAAATTATAAAGTGGCTGAAAAAATGTTAAATGCTAAACATTATTATTAATTTAAAAATAAAAAGGAACTGTCCATTAATTGAAAAAGTTCCTCTTTTTTTATTATACTATTTCTTGTCTAAAGAACGAAAATTATTCTTTAATTATTTAAAATCCATGTCATAATCAACTAGAACTTCAATTTCTCCATTTTCATAAACAAAGAGTCCTGTAACAGCTTCGTGAGGCAAATCAGTGTGCATCTTTTCAGCGGCTTGGCAAATATACTTCTTTTGAGTTTCATCGCTAGTTTGACATCCTGCACAGTCACTATGCCCTGCTACAAAAATATGATCAGATTTATGCTTATTTACTGAAATTAAGACAACCTTATCTTCAATGCTTCTTAAAAAATTTTCATCACTAACAATTTTATTTACAGTTCCGGCATCGGTAATAGTATCCACAAAAGTATATCTATAATTACTTCTAATATATTCATTTAAGATATGGATAAATCTTCCATCCATACAGCAAACTAAAGTACAAAACATAACTTCCTCCTTGATTCAAATAATTCCTTCAAATAATATATATTTTAATTATTATAATTTTGAAATTATTTGAAAATATTCTAAAGATGTTGAAATTATAGCATATTTTTGAATAAAAATCAAAATTTTTACTTTAAATTGAAAAATAATTCTGTTACATTATTGATAAAACTTCAAAAATATAGTATAATTATGAGATTAGAGATATTAGTATAACTTTTGAACTTTATTTTGAAAAGATTTTACTGTATTGCAAATCAGACATATTAATGACAATTAAACAAATTAAAAGATAAATAATATTAAATCATTTAAAATTTAGGGAGGTAGTATTTATGTACGCATTGGATAAACAGCTTGTCTTGGAAGACGGCAGCGTGTATAAGGGATATGGATTTGGAGCAGATGTGGAGATGGCAGGAGAAGTTGTTTTTAATACTGCGATGACCGGATATCAGGAAACTATTTCAGATCCATCATATAATGGGCAAATTATTACATTTACTTATCCGTTAATTGGAAATTATGGGATAAATAGGGATGATTATGAAACTATTAATCCTAGTATTAAAGGGATCATAACTCGTGAAATATGTAGAAAGCCTTCTAATTTTAGAAATGAATTTACATTGGATGAAGTTTTGAAAGACTTAGATATTCCAGGAATTTCAGGGATTGATACACGTAGCTTGACAAAGAAAATTAGAGAGCATGGGACAATCAAGGGAATTATTGTAAGTGCAGATAAAGATCCGCAAGAAGTTGTGGAAAATTTGAGAAGCAATTCGCTTCCGACTAATCAAATTGAACAAGTATCGACAAAAAAGGCATTTCTTTCATCTGGAAGAGGTATGAGAGTTGTATTGATTGATTTGGGAATGAAATCAGGAATTATGAGGGAACTTAATTCAAGGGATTGTGATATTGTTGTAATGCCTCATAATGCAACTGCTAAAGAAATTTTAAGACAAAAACCTGATGGAATAATGTTGAGTAACGGGCCTGGAGATCCGACAGATGTTCCAGAAACAATTGCTGCACTTAAGGAATTGATAGGTAAAGTTCCAATTTTTGGAATTTGTATGGGACATCAGCTAATTTCACTTGCTTGTGGAGCAAAAACATATAAATTATTATTCGGACATCGTGGAGCAAATCAGCCAGTATTGAACTTGCAAACTGGAAAAGTTGACATTACGGCACAAAATCACGGATTTGCAGTGGATATTGATTCATTGGAGGGTACAGATCTGGAATTGACACATATTGCAGTAAATGATAGAACTTGTGAAGGTGTGAGACATAAGAAATATCCAGTATTTTCAGTGCAATATCACCCAGAAGCTTCGCCAGGGCCGCACGATCCAAACTATTTATTCGACATATTTATTGAAAATATGAAAAAAAATCGAAGTTAGCAGTTTTGAAAAACATTTTTAACATTAATTAAAAACAAACAAAAAGAATAAAAATAACTGAAGGAGATGTAGAAAAATGCCTAAACGAAAAGATATAGAGACGATTTTAGTAATAGGATCAGGTCCAATAATTATAGGACAGGCTGCTGAATTTGACTATGCGGGGACACAGGCTTGTCTTTCATTGCGTGAAGAAGGATATAAGGTTATCCTTGTAAATTCCAATCCTGCAACTATTATGACAGATAAGGAAATTGCAGATAAAGTTTATATTGAGCCATTGACTGTTGAATTTGTATCAAAAATTATAAGAAAAGAGCGTCCAGATGCATTGCTTCCGACTCTTGGAGGGCAAGTTGGGCTGAATTTGGCTGTGGAATTGCATGAATCTGGTGTTTTAAGAGAATGTGGAGTGGAACTTCTGGGAACTAAGCTTGAATCTATAAAGCAAGCTGAAGACAGGGAATTATTTAGAGATTTGATGAATGAGCTGGGAGAACCTGTGCCTGAATCGGATATTATTCATAATTTGGAAGAAGCACGTAGATTTGTGGAAAAAATTGGGTATCCAGTGATTGTAAGACCTGCATTTACGATGGGTGGAACTGGTGGTGGAATTTGCCATAATGATGAAGAATTAGAAGATATTGTTACAAATGGACTTAGATATTCGCCAGTAACTCAATGTTTATTGGAAAAATCAATTGCAGGGTATAAGGAAATTGAATATGAAGTAATGCGTGACAGCAATGATACGGCAATTGTTGTCTGCAACATGGAAAATATTGACCCAGTTGGAATCCATACTGGAGATTCGATTGTAGTTGCGCCATCGCAAACATTGACAGATAGGGAATATCACATGTTAAGGGATGTTTCACTAAAAATAATAAGAGCATTGAAAATTGAAGGTGGATGTAACGTTCAATTGGCATTAGATCCGCATTCATTTAATTATTATATTATTGAGGTAAATCCGAGAGTATCACGTTCATCGGCACTTGCTTCAAAGGCGACAGGTTATCCAATTGCAAAAATCGCCGCAAAAATTGCAGTTGGATTGACGCTTGATGAAATTATAAATCCTGTTACGAAAAACTCTTATGCCTGCTTTGAGCCTGCACTTGATTATGTTGTAAGTAAAATACCAAGATTCCCATTTGATAAATTTGAAAAGGCGGATAGACATTTGGGAACACAGATGAAGGCTACTGGAGAAGTAATGGCTATTGGTAGAACCTATGAAGAAAGTTTGTTAAAGGCTATTCGTTCACTTGAATACGGAGTTCATCATTTAGGGCTTCCAAATGGGGATGAATTTAATTCGGAATATATTTTAAAGAGAATCCATAAGGCTGGAGATGAAAGACTGTTCTTTATTGGAGAAGCGTTAAGACGTGGAGTTACTCCGCAGCAGATACATGAAATGACAAAAATTGATATGTTTTTCCTTGATAAAATGAAAAATATTATTGATATTGAAGTGGAATTAAAGGCAAATGTAAATAATCCAGATGTACTTCTTTTTGCTAAGAGATATGGATTTTCAGATAAAGTTATTGCACATCGTTGGAATACGACAGAAGATGAAGTTTATAAACTTCGTGAAAAATACAATATTAAGCCTGTGTTTAAGATGGTTGATACCTGTGCAGCTGAATTTAAGTCGGAAACGCCTTATTTCTACTCGACTTATGAGCAGGAAAATGAAAGTGTTATAGGAGATAAGAAAAAAATTGTTGTGCTTGGTTCAGGGCCTATTAGAATTGGGCAAGGGGTTGAATTTGACTATGCGACAGTTCATGCGGTAAAGGCTATAAAAGAGTCTGGTTACGAGGCAATTATTATAAATAACAATCCAGAAACTGTTTCTACAGATTTTTCAATTTCAGATAAACTTTACTTTGAGCCGCTTACAGAAGAAGATGTTATGGCAATAATTGAACTTGAACATCCAGAAGGAGTTGTCGTTCAATTTGGTGGACAAACTGCAATTAATTTGGCTGAAAAATTGACAAAACACGGCGTAAAAATATTGGGAACATCACTTGAGGAAATTGATAATGCTGAAAACCGTGATAAATTTGAAGCATTATTACATAAGTTAAATATTCCTCAGCCATTAGGAAAAACTGCGTTTGATACAGAAACAGCTGTAAAAAATGCGGCAGAAATTGGTTATCCAGTTTTAGTCCGTCCATCTTATGTATTAGGTGGAAGAGCAATGGAAATCGTATATCGTGAAGAAGAACTTAGACAATATATGGAAAATGCAGTAAAAGTATCACCTGATCATCCAGTATTGACTGACAGATATTTAGTCGGAAAGGAAATCGAAGTAGATGCGATTTGCGATGGGGAGACAGTTGTAATTCCAGGAATTATGGAGCATATTGAAAGAGCAGGAGTCCATTCTGGAGATTCTATTGCCGTTTATCCTCCACAAAATGTTTCTGAAGCACATAAGCGTACATTGATTGATTATACAGTTAGACTTGCAAAAGGGCTTAATATTATCGGTCTTTTGAATATTCAATATGTAATTAGCGATGGAGAAGTTTATGTACTGGAAGTAAATCCGAGAAGTTCGAGAACAGTTCCGTTCTTGAGTAAAATCACAGGAGTTCCAATGGCAAATCTTGCAATGAAGGGAATTCTTGGAGAATCATTGAAGAGCAAAGGATATGAAACTGGATTAATTGAAGAAAGTAAAAATGTATATACAAAAGTTCCTGTATTCAGTTTCCAAAAATTAAAAGATGTTGATACAACATTAGGACCTGAAATGAAATCGACTGGAGAAGTTATGGGAAGTGATGAAAACCTTGAAAAATCACTTTACAAAGGGCTTGTTTCAGCTGGAATAAAAGTCAAGGATCAAGGAAGTGTTTTATTTACAATTAGCGGAACTGCTAAAGAGGAGGCTTATGGATTAGCCAAGAGATTTTCTGATTTAGGATACCATATAATGGCTACTAAAGGAACTGCTAAATATTTTGAAGATAAAGGTCTGCATGTGGAAACTGTTGGAAAAATTGATGAAGAAGGAATATATGAACACGATGTGCTAGGACTGATTTATAAAGGACTTGTTGATATGGTAATAAATACAGCGGCTAAAAAGAAAACTGCCAGAAATGATGGATTTAAAATTAGACGTGCTGCAAGTGAACAGGAAATTGCTTGTCTTACTTCACTTGATACAACAGATGCCTTATTAAAAGTTTTGGAATCTATTTCATTTAATGTAAGTTCAATATAGATTTAGTTTTAGTAGAAATTATAAAAAAATAAGAAAAAAAAATAATTTTTAAAATTATTAATTTTCTTAATTATTACTTAGCAAGGGGTTTTAGCCCCTTGTCATTTTTTTGTTTATGAATTTATCATAAATTCAAGATGTTTTGATATTGAATAAATAAAATTATAAAATCTCTTCAAAAACGTATTTTTGAACTTTCATTCCCAATTTTTCATAAAATCGAACAGCCCCAGTATTATCAGCCCAAGC
The DNA here is from genome assembly GCF_013394865.1 of Leptotrichia sp. oral taxon 417. NCBI lineage: Bacteria > Fusobacteriati > Fusobacteriota > Fusobacteriia > Fusobacteriales > Leptotrichiaceae > Leptotrichia > Leptotrichia sp. oral taxon 417. The sequence continues at coordinate 1,009,997 of NZ_JABXYV010000001.1, forward strand.
ATCCAATGTTAAATTATAACATCCTTCCTTTTTTGCAAAGTTCAATGCAAAATCATAAAGTTTTTTCCCGATATTTTGACCACGTATACCCTCATCAACACAAAGGTCATCTATAAATAATGTTTTTACATCAGTTAATACACTATGATTTATTTTCTGTTTAAAAATGCAGAAAACATAGCCGATTACATTATCATTTTCATCTGCTGCTACAAATATCGGTCTGCTAGGATCATTTAACATTTGTGTAAGTTCCTGAGCATTATATTTTTTGCCAGTTGCCTTGAAAATATCTGGACGGTCTTTGTGATGAACTAATAAGATTTGTTCTAGCAGATTTTCAATTTTAGGAATGTCTTTTTCTTGTGCTGGTCTAATTTCCTTCATTGCAATAAAATTTCCCTCCTATGTGTTTTTAAATTTAAAGAGCTTGTAGAAATTTTTTCCCATTTTCAATTTGCATTTCAATATTTTTTATTGAAGTTCCACCGAAAGAATTTCTTTTGTTTACACAATTTTCGATTGTGATTTCAGAAAGGATGTCATCTTTGAAAACATCTGAAAATTTATGAAATTCTTCAAGTTTCATATCATCAATTGCAATTTTCTTATCTTCACAGTAGGATACAATTTCTCCAACAATTTTATGAGCCTGTCTAAATGGAACATCGTGTTTTGCCAAATAATCGGCTACATCTGTTGCATTTAGAAAACCAGATTTCATAGAAGTGTAAATCTTCTCGTCATTTACAGTAACAGTGTTAAGCATTAAGTAAAAAATTTCAATTGATAATTTAATATTGTCAATAGAATCAAAAATTCCTTCCTTATCTTCTTGCATATCTTTATTGTAGGCTAGCGGAAGTGCCTTCATTGTAGTTAGAATTCCCATAAGATTTCCATAAATTCTGCCTGTTTTTCCTCTTACAAGTTCAGCAATGTCAGGATTCTTTTTCTGTGGCATAATCGAAGATCCAGTTGCAAAGGCATCATCAAGATTTATAAAGGAAAATTCAGAAGTGCACCAAATAATAATTTCTTCTGAAAATCTTGATAAGTGCATTGAAATCACAGAAATAATCATCGCAAGTTCAATTATAAAATCCCTGTCGCTTACAGAATCTAAGCTGTTTTCAGTTGGCTTTGAAAATCCAAGCTCTTTTGCAACAAAATGTCTGTCTAAGTCAAAAGTAGTTCCAGCCAAAGCTCCTGCTCCAAGTGGCATTTCATCACTTCTTTCTAAAAAGTCTTCAATTCGTGAAATATCCCTTTTAAACATTTGAAAATAAGCCATCAAGTGATGAGAGAACAAAATAGGCTGAGCCCTTTGTAAATGCGTATATCCTGGAATAATAACATTTTTATATTTTTCAGCAAGTTCTAATAGTACATTTTCCATTTTCACAAGCAATTTTGAAATTTCTCGTGCTTCTTTTCGCACATACATACGTACATCAAGAGCCACTTGGTCATTACGGCTTCTGGCAGTATGCAGTTTTCCAGCCACAGACCCAATAATTTGAGTCAATCTCTTTTCAATTGACATGTGAATATCTTCATCTTCAATCTTAAATTCAAATTTTCCATTTTTAATTTCATCCTTTATTTGAAGCAGCCCATTTTCAATTTCCTTTTGCTCACCTTCTGCAATAATCCCTTGCTTAGCAAGCATTCTGCTATGTGCAATGCTCCCAGTAATATCCTCTTCATACATTCTTTTGTCAAAAGTAATAGATGCATTAAATTTTTCTAATAATTTATTAGTTTCCTTATGAAACCGTCCTTCCCACATTTTTTTCATATTTTATTTTTTCCTTTCCAAAGTGTTATTTTTGCTAATATTATAACAAAAAAGAAGAATATTTAAAAGCCTAAAAAAATAAATTTAAATAATTAAAAAATATAAGTTTTTGTTTTATTATACAGATATGATATAATTGTATAAAGAAAAAAGGGAGGAAATCAAATATGAGAAGTAATAAGAAAGTAAAATTACCAGTTGGAATATCTGATTTCAAGGATGTCATTGAAAATAATTACTATTATTTTGATAAGACAAAATTTATAGAAAATATTTTGGAAGATGGTTCTAAAGTTAAATTATTTACTCGCCCAAGAAGATTCGGAAAGACATTAAATATTTCAATGTTAAAATATTTTTTTAATGTTAAAAATAAATATGAAAATAAAAAGTTATTTGAAAATTTAGAAATTTCTAAAAGTGAATATTTTGAAAAACAAGGGAATTATCCAGTAATTTCTATTTCATTTAGAAATTATGAAGAAGAAAACTGGGAAAATGGATTCAAGGCTATCAAAGGAATTGTAAAAAGATTATATTCAGATTATAAATTTTTAACTGAAAAAATGGATGAGATTGAAATTGAAGAATTTAATTCTGTGCGAAGGGGATTAGATTCAGTAGAATGGGAGGCATCGCTTATCAATTTGTCAAAATATTTATATGAATATTATGGGAAAAAAGTTGTGGTGTTAATAGATGAATATGATCAGCCAATAATAGATTCTTATGTAAAAGGTTATTATGACAAGGCTATCAGTTTTTTTAAAAGTTTTTATGGATTAGTTTTAAAAGATAATGAATACTTAGAGATGGGAGTTATGACGGGGATATTAAGAGTTGCAAAAGAGAATATTTTTTCGGGATTGAATAATTTAGAAGTTCACACAATTTTGGATAGTGAATTTACAGAATATTTTGGAGTTATGGAAAATGAAGTAGAGAATTCTCTTAAAGATTTTGAGCTGGAATATGAATTGGATGATGTTCAAAAGTGGTATAATGGTTATTTATTTGGCAACAGAAAAGTTTATAATCCTTGGTCGATTATTAATTTTTTAAAAAGAGGAAAATTGAAGCCCTATTGGGTGAATACAAGTGGAAATGGACTTATAAAGTTGTATTTACAAAAATTAAAAAATGAAATTTTTGAAGATTTTTCAAAACTTTTAAATAAGGAAAGTATTTTCAAACGAATTAATGATAATATGACTTTTGGAAATTTGGAAGCTAATTTTGAAAAGAATATTTGGAATTTGTTTTTTCATAGTGGATATTTAACTTTGGCAGAAGAATACGAGGAAAATAAAGAAGAAACATATTTGAAAATTCCAAATGAGGAAATCTTAAAAATGTTCTCTGAAATGTTTATTGAAATATATTTTGAAAATTATGAAAATTTTTGGTCTTTGACTAATGCATTAAAAAAAGGAGATATTGATAAATTTAAATTAGAGTTGAATAAAGTTTTGTTAGAAAATGCTGGAGTTTTTGATGTTAATGGAAATTATAAAGAGCAATTTTATCACGGACTTATGCTTGGATTAGTTTTAATGTTGAAAAATGAGTATGAAATCGTATCGAATGGTTTTGCTGGAAAAGGACGATATGATTTGCTTTTGAAGCCTAAAAATATTTTGAAAGGAAAAGAAGGAATTATTATCGAATTAAAAGCTTTAAATGTGGCAAAAAAATTAGACAAAGATAAAATTAAAGCAAAACTTGAAAATGAATGTGAAATTGCATTGAATCAAATTGATGAGAAAGAATATGGCTCTATTTTGAAAAATGCTGGGATCGAGAGAATGTTGAAAATTGGGATTGCATTTTTAGGAAAAGAATTTGAGATAAAATTTAGAAGAGAATGAATTTATTAGAATTATTCGTTAGAATTTGATAAAACAAATATTCTGAAGTAAGGAATCTTGATTTCTAATTAAATAGTAAAAGTTAGGTTATCGGACAGGTCTAATAGAAATAAAAAATAAAAAAATAAAATAGAATAAATTTGGGGAAATATCTTTTAAAATTTTTGGAAAAAAGGTATACTATGTTTGTATTAATTTTTTGAAAGGAAGAATGAAATGGAAAAAAATAAGATGGAAAAGAAAGAATTTAAAAGAGATAATATAGGGCAAGAATATAAATGGAATTTATCGGATATTTATGAAAATTATCCAGCTTGGGAAAAAGATTTTGAGAAAGTTGGAGAATTGAAAAGGGAATTGGCTAAATTTAAAGGGCAATTTGGGAATGAAGGCAAATTGCTGGAATTTTTTCAAAAACAGGAGGAGATGGATAAAATTTCATATAAATTGTATAGATATCCACAGCTTGCAAGAGATTTAAATTCATCAGACAAGGAAGCTGTAGAGCATTTGCAAAAAGTTCAGTTTTTGTTTGCGGAGATTTCTACTGAATTGTCTTGGGTAAATTCGGAACTGGTTGATAATCGTGAGAATATTGAAAAATGGATTGAAAAAAAAGAATTTGATGATTATAGATTTGGGCTAAAAAATTTATTTAGATTGCAAAAGCATATTCTGGAGGAAAAGGAAAGCAAATTGCTATCGTACTACAGCTCATTTTTTTCAGCACCAAGAAGCATTTATTCGGAAGTTACGGTTACGGATGTGGAATGGCCTCAAGTTACGCTTAGTTCTGGAGAAAAAGTGGATGTAACGCCTGCCAATTATTCTAAAATTTTGTCTACAAATAGAAATCAGGAAGACAGAAAACTGATGTTTCAGACGTTTTATACAATTTATGAAAAGAAAAAAAATACAATTGCTGCAATTTATAATTCAATTTTGCAAAAAGGAATTGCTTCAAAGAAGGCCTACAATTATGATTCATTTTTGTTAAGCCATCTGGAAAGCGACAATATTCCAGAAGAAATTTACTTAAATCTTGTCAATACGGCGAAAAATAATACAAAACCGTTGCAAAGATATTTAAAATTGAGAAAGAAAATTTTAGGACTTGAAAAATACTATAATTTTGACGGCTCAATTAACCTAATAGAATTTGACAAGGAATACGAGTATGATGATGCGAAGGAAATAGTGTTAAATTCAGTTGCTCCGCTTGGAAAAGATTATGTAGAAAAAATGAAAAAAGCGATTTCAGAAGGCTGGCTGGATGTATTTGAAGCGAAAGGGAAAAGAACGGGAGCTTATTCTGCAGGAGTTTACGGAGTTCATCCATATATGCTTCTGAATTACAACAAGACTTTAGACAGCGTATTCACATTGGCACACGAACTGGGACATACCTTGCACACTCTTTATTCAGATGAAAATCAGCCTTTCTCGATGGCAGACTACACAATTTTCGTAGCGGAAGTGGCTTCCACATTTAACGAAAGATTACTGCTTGACTATATGCTAGAAAATACCAATGATCCAAAAGAAAGAATCGCACTATTGGAGCAGGAAATTGGAAATATTGTTGGGACATTCTATTTTCAGGCATTGCTAGCAGATTATGAATATCAGGCACACAAGCTGGCAGAAGCTGGAGAGCCGATTACAGCGGAAGTTTTGAGCAAAATTACGGAAGACTTGTTTGACAAATATTACGGCGACATAATTGAAAAAGATGATTTAATCTATATTTTCTGGGCAAGAGTTCCACACTTTTTCAACTCGCCATTTTACGTGTATCAATATGCAACTTGCTTTGCCTCATCAGCGATTTTATATGAAAAAATGATAAATTCAAGTGATGAAAGCGAGAAAAAACAAACACTAGACAAATACATTCAATTATTAAGCTCAGGAGGAAATGACTTTCCAATGGAACAGCTTAAAAAGGCAGGAGTTGACTTGTCGAAGATTGAAACGATCGAGGCTGTGGCAAGGCAGTTTGACTTGCTGTTGGATAAATTGGAAGCAGAGATTGGAAAGTTGTAGAAAAATAATGAAATTTATAGAAAAGAAAATATTTATTTTTTTGTATAACGTTGTATTGACAATGTAATTAAAAATGGTATAATGAATAAAAAAGGAGGTATTTGTTATGGCAAATACAAATTTAAGTATTAGAGTTGATAAAGAAACAAAAGAAAAAGCGAACGAATTATTTAACAAATTTGGCTTGACAATGACAACTGCAGTAAATATGTTCTTAAAAACTGCAATTAGAGAAAATAGAATTCCTTTTGAATTGAAATTGGAAGAAGAGCCAAATGAAGTGACTTTAGAAGCAATGAGAGAAGCTGATAGAATTGCAAGAGATGATAGTGTAAAGGGATATGACAGTATAGAGGAGTTGAGAGAGGCACTTGGTGTATAAAATTAAATTTACAAGACAATTCAAGAAAGAATTGAAATTAGCCAAAAAGCAAGGAAAAAATATTAATAAATTATTTAAAATCGTTGATATTTTAGCTGAAAAGAAAGTATTAGACATTAAATATAAAGATCATGCATTAATCAGTAATTACAAAGGATTTAGAGAATGCCATATTGAACCTGATTGGTTATTAATATATAAATATTATGATGATATTTTAGTTTTATCATTATCTCGTTTAGGTTCACACTCAGAACTGTTTTAGTATGGTTCTGAGTTTTTGATATTATGAAGGAGTAGATTTTTTATGAAAAAATATTTTTTGTTTTAATTATTATAATTTTAATTATAATAGTTGTTAAATTATACAAAATAAAGGCAAAATCAAATTCAGAACATACAGCTGAAGAGTTTGTTAATAAACTCGATGAATTAGGATATTTTAAGTATGCTAAAAAAGAAGATGCTCCTTCTTTAAAGAAAGAAATGTTAGAGATGATAAGAAAATATGGAAGTGAAGGAACATTAACTACGTTATGGGATGAAAATACAAATGTAGCAAAAGATTATAGATTTTATTTTTGTGATGGGGAAACAGTTTTTGAAGGGGATGGAATACCAGATTTGATAAATGATCTACAACCTTCATTTGAAAAATTTGGAGTTAAAATAAAAATTGGCAGTTTTTCAGAAGAATGGGATGATGAAAAAGGATTAAGCACCCAAATTAAAATTAATGGCACAGAGTATGAAATTTTTAAAAATTTTAAAAAAAGTGGATGGGGAGAAGCTCCTATGAGAATAGCACATGCTATAAATAAAGAACTTGAAAAAAAGGGAATAAATGAAAAAATTTATTTAATATCAGGTGGAAATGACGGGAAATTAGTATTTTTAACAGAAGAGCAACATAAATATATCTATGCCTTTTTTAAAGATTCCAAAGAAAAGCCTCTCGGATTGAATGAATGGGGAAAGGTAATGAAAACAGAACCGTTGAATTTTTAACCTATTAAGAAAGGATAAATTTAAATGAAAAAAATAATTTTACTTTTCACAATAATTTTAGAATTTAATTTATTTTCAAATACACCGTATGATGAGTTTTTTCAAAAAGTGGAGAAATTGGAAGAAAAAATAAAAAATGGAGATAAAAAAGCAATTAATAATCTAGGGAATTTGTATGCAAAAGATAAAAATTCTCGAAATATTCCTAAGGCAAAAGAATATTATAGATTGGCAATAAAAAATGGTTCTGAAATTGCTAGTAAAAATCTTGAAATAGCAAATAAACTTCCGAAATTATGTCCTGAAAGGTCGATATGTGAAAATTGGACAACGATTAGATTTGTAGAGAAAGATGGAAAAATAGAAAAAATGGTAATAAGCGGATTTCCTGTTGATAAAGAAGAAGTAACTGAAACAGAAAAACAGGAAATTAGAAAAGAAATAGAATATATTTTAAATATCTTTTTTGAAAATGAAGAATTTGAAATTGTTGGATATGCTGATAAAACTGAGAATAATAAAAATAAATTATCTTTATTGAGAGCTGAAAAAATGGCAGAATTTCTGAAACAAAATGGATTGAGAAAAGATATAAAAATTACTAAAATGATCGGAAAAGGATCTGAAAATCCAATTGATACGAATGATACAGAAATTGGAAGATACAATAACCGTCGTGTTGAAATTTTGTTAAAAACTGGGGAAGTTAAGAAAATTGATATTGAAAAATTATTGAATCAGTTAAAAGATGAATAGTGTTATCTGGACACTCTCTAATATCCTGTATTTTCATTTGTATTCAATATATCTTCATTATTTTTTATTATTTCTGAATCAGTGTAGATATAATTATTTATTTTCATTATTCCCATCCTTATTTTTATAATTTATGATTTCTAAAAAATTTATTTATTCTTTCATTTCCTTATATTCATGTGCAAATTTTTTGTACTCTAAAGTATAATTTTTTAATCCCTTCGTTGTTTTTAATCTCCTTACCATTTCATTCGCTTTTTTAATATCACGTTTGTCCAAATAATAGGAACATAGTTTTATCAATGCTTTCGCTTCCTTTTGTTTAGCAGCCTTTTTATACCATTTAACCGCCTCTTCAATATTTCCTTCTTCCTTCAACTTATCCGCATATTCTATCTGTGCCTCAGCTCTATTTTCCTTTATTGCTGATTCTTTAAAATATTCCCTCGCTTTTTCAATATTCCCTTCCTCAAATTCGATAACTCCCATGTAATAAATAGCGTCTTTCAATCCTTTATCATACGCTTCTTTAAATAATTTTTTCCCAACAGCTTTATCGCCAAATACATCATAAAATCGTGCCAAAGTTACTAATTCATCTTGAGAATATTCTACCATTTTCTTTTGTTCCTTTTCAGCTTCAGAAAAATTTTTCATTATCATATTTTGTGCTGATTTCATATACAAATCTGCTATTTTTCTTTCGTTTTCATTTCCATTCAAATAATTCAAATATTTCTCTATATTAGAGTTAAGATTAATAACTTCAGTATCATTTAATAATCTATTCTTCCAATAATTCATATTTTGCATATCATTTTTTAAATAATATATTCTTACTAAAGAATATATCGAATCTGTATTCTTTAACTTAGCTCCTTCTGTATAAAGTTTTATTGCTTCCTCTGTTCTCCCTAATTTTTCAAGCATATATCCTAAATTCCTATATCCTTCTAAATTTCCTAATTTAATATATTCTCTGTAATATTGTTCTGCTTTTTCATATTCTCTTCTTTCAGAATAAATATCTCCCAGACTACCTGATACTTCTTTATTACCTTCATCGTATGCTATTTTAAACCATTTTTCACTTTCAGCTGTTTTTCCTACTTCATAGTACATAGTCGCTATTTTTACATATGCCGCTTTATTATATTTGGCTATTTCCAGTAGCATTTCTTCAGCTTTTTTATAGTTTTTATTATTAATTTCATTTTCTATTTCAGCAACTCTTTTTTCGTATTCTTCTTTATTTAATACTATTGTATAAGTTTTTTCTTGGGGTTCAGGTTTTTCACAACTTATTGTTGTTAATGATAATAATAATAGTATTATTGTTTTTTTTAACATTTTATTTAACTCCTTTTATTTCTATATCTGTAAAAAATGGTTGTTTTGAATATTCTATCTGTGAACAAAGTATTTTATTAACAATTTCAATTTTAGTTGGATATTTTCTAAAATAATCAAAAGTTTTCTCATTTAACTTTTTTAAAAAAACATCTTTATTTACTACATAAAACTTTTTATCTTCCAGTATTATTTCCAATGGATTAAAATATTCTTTAAGTTTATTATAAAAAGAAATACTAAAATTATTATCTGGAATATTTTTCTCTGCTTTCTCATCAACTTTTTTTAAAATCAATAATGAATTATCATCTTTTAAAGATATTTCATAATATCCTGTACTTTCATTTGTATTCAAGATGTCTTCATTATTTTTTATTATTTCTGAATCAGTGTAGATATAGTTATTTACTTTCATTCTCTCCATCCTTATTTCAAATATAATTTTTAAAAATTTATTTATTCCTTATATTCATGTGCAAATTTTTTATACTCCAAAGTATAATTTTTTAATCCCTTCGTTGTTTTTAATCTCCTTACCATTTCATTCGCTTTTTCAATATCACGTTTGTTCAAATAGTAGGAACATAACTCTATTAATGCCCCCGCTTCCTTTTGTTCAGCAGCCTTTTTATACCATTTAACCGCTTCCTCAATATTTCCTTCTTCCTTCAACTTATCCGCATAGCCTATCTGTGCCTCAGCCCTATTTTCCTTTATTGCCGACTCCTTAAAATATTCATTCGCTTTTTCAATATTTCCTTCCTCAAATTCGATAACTCCCATATAGTAAATAGAATTTTTCAGTCCTTTCTCATATGCTTCTTTAAACAATCTTTTTCCAACAAATTTATCTCCATACAAACTATAAAATCCTGCTAAATTCACTAATTCATCTCGGGAATATTTTACACTTTCTTTTTCTTCCTTTTCAGCTTCAGAAAAATTTTTTATTATTATATTCTTTCCTGATTTCATATACAGATCTGCTATTTTTCTTTCTTTTTCACTTCCATTCAAATAATTCAAATATTTTTCCATATCAGAGTCAAAATCAATAACTTCAGTATCATTCAATAATTTATCCTTCCAGTAATTTACATTTTTTATATCATTTTTTAAATAATATATCCTTACTAAAGAGTATATCGAATGTGCATCTTTCGATTTTGCTCCTTCTATATAAAGTTTTGTTGCTTCATCTATTTTCCCTTGTCTTTCAAACATATATCCTAAATTCTTATACCCTTCTAAATTTCCTAATTTAATGTATTCTCGGTAATATTGTTCTGCTTTTCCATATTCTCTTCTTTCAGAATAAATATCTCCCAGACTGCCTGCTACTTCTTTATTTCCTTCATCGTATGCTATTTTAAACCATTTTTCACTTTCAGCTGTTTTTCCTGCCTCATAGTACATAGTCGCTATTTTTACATATGCCGCTTTATTATATTTGGCTATTTCCAGTAGCATTTCTTCAGCTTTTTTATAGTTTTTATTATTAATTTCATTTTCTATTTCAGCAACTCTTTTTTCGTATTCTTCTTTATTTAATACTATTGTATAAGTTTTTTCTTGGGGTTCAGGTTTTTCACAACTTATTGTTGCTAATGATAGTATTATCAGTATTATTATTTTAAACATTTTATTTAACTCCTTTTATTTCTATATCTGTTAAAAATGGTTGTTTTGAATATTCTATCTGTGAACGGTAGCTTAGCCAGTCTGAAGGAATACTAGTTTTTATTTCTTTTATAACTATTTTTTTTACACTATTTTTAGGATCGTTATTTATTTTTTTTTCAATATCTTCAACTCTATCTGAAATAAATGTAAAGTTTTTAAATTTTTTATTACTTAATTCATCATTATTTTTATTTGTTTTATATTTTTTAATTTGAACTATAGCATCTTTAAATGTATTATTTTCAATTCTTTCTAAATTTTTTAATTTTATGTTATTTTGACTAATTTTTTTATCAAGTTTTTGGTTTTTCAAAAACATATCTGCTTCAAAAATTCCTTTACTTATAAAGCCAGCAGTTTCTATATTTCCTACCGTTTCTTTAGTAAAATCATACATCTGTATTCCTGATTCCCTTGCTATACTTTTTTTATTAGCATCATGCCTTCATCAGAATTTTCAAATAAAGATTTTGTAGACTCTGCAAGAGCAAATGTTTTTGCTCCTACCCCTGTTTGCAATTCAGTGTATAATACTCCTCGTATACCACACTTCTTATGAAATTTCTATTTGAAGGCGAAAACAGACTTCCTAAAAAGACACTTTCTATTTCTGGATTTTGTCTATTATACACCCTAGATATTAGATTTGTTGGAAATTTACTTAACAAGGGGGTAAAATCCCCTTGTCATTTAAAAAATAAAATATTATTTGTATTTTTGATTTATTCTTTTTTTCAATTCTCCTAATAGAATAGGCTTGGAAGTTTTTATCAAATCCTTATAAACATTATTTAAATGTCTGATTACAGATTTATCGGTTATTCTTATACAAGTTTCGTGATTAAAGAGAAAGCCTGTAGTAGTAAAGTTTAAAGAGCCTAAAAAGGCAATTTTGCTGTCGATTATGTAGATTTTACTATGAAGATTGCAGCTTTTTTCAAGAATATGTACATTGAAATTATCTCGTTTTGAGTAGTAAAATTCGTGGTTTATTGTTAGTTTTCTTAAAAAAAGGGTTAATATTCCAAAAATAATGGTAAGCGCTAAAAAATTATTTTTGGAAATTGGGAGTATATTTTTTGTAAAGGAAACATCGAAAATAAAGGATGTAAAGATTTCTAACGCTGCGATGGATAAAATAATATAAAAAAATATTAATAGGGATTTTCCAAAAAGAAACAACCATTTTTCAGAACCTAAAATAGGATTTTGGCTATATAAATTCTTTTTTAAGAAGGGATAAATTCTTTCATTATCTTTTGAAATAATGTTTACTTGAACATCTTTGTTTAATGCCTCAAAAATATCTTCAGTTATCATATCCCCGCTTAAAAAGGGAGAAATTACCGTAATTGATTTTTTAGCTTTCCGTATTGCATTTCTAACACTAATTCCAGCCTTTTTCCCAACATAAATATCACAGGAAATTCCTTCTAAAAAAGATTGTTCAAATTTTGGGATGCTTTTTTTTCTTTCAGTTTTTGTTTTTACAGTTTTTTTTGTTGAATTATTTGTTCGTTTTGTTGTAGTTTTTTTCATTATTTTTCCTTCTCTTTATTTAGATCTGAACTTTTGAAAAATTCAGAAATTTCCTTCATCGTTCGTTTATCCTTTAGAATACTGGTGTGAGTCGTATTTTCAATAATTTTGAAATTATCAGATTTCATTTTTGCAGTTTTTAAAGGCACCATCCCGTCGTCTTTTCCACGAATTATCATCGAATACAGCGGATTATTTGTTTTATTTCCAATTAAAATCATATAGTCGTAATCAGGCTCGCCAAGCTGATTTACAAAACTGTCTTTTTTTGTGCTAAATTGGGGAACGACTTTTCCAAGCATAGATGGGAGTTTATCTACAAAAGGAACGTCTGCCAGATGACTTCCGTGTGATGGTGGAGAAATAAATACGACTTTTCCTAGATTTTCAAGTGGATTTTCCTTTAAATAATACCGAAGGATTCCAGTTCCCATCGAATGTGCCACAAAATTAATTTTTATATTTTGATTAAAATTTTTGTTTATTTTATTACTGTTTTCAGCTATTTCATAATATTGATTTCCTATTTTTTTATGAAAATTTTCTGAGAAAATCTGCTCTTTAATATTTTCAATATTTGGCTCTATATAAAGATCAGAAATTTCCTCAGCAGTTTCTTTTGTTGTGGGATACTGAATATTAATAATCCTGTAATTGTCCTTAAAATTTTGAGCGATGCTTTCCATATCTGAACTTTTTCCATAAATACCATGAAGAAGTACCAAAAAATCCTGATTTTTCCGAGAATCATCATTCTTTTTATAATAGATTTTAACTTTATATTCGTGATAGAGAAGTTTTGCTATGATATTTTTTGCTATAACAATTTCAGCTGCCTTAAATGTTGAACCAATTAATATATCTTTCATTATTTCTTTCATTTTTTACGGTTATTCCTTTTCATCATATTCCGTCACTATTTTCCTTTAAAAAATTAAGTCGATAAAATTCAAAAATCCCCATTTCTCCAAGTTTTGGAACATATTCATCAATTTGTTTAATATATTCTGAAATTTTTTCTCCTTGCCCGCCAGTTGCGATAACATAAGCATTTGGGAAAAACTTTTTATATTGCAGAATTAGTTCTTTTATTGAGCCAACATTTCCATAAAAGATACCAGCATTAATTTGAGAAGCTGTATTTATTCCCAGAACAGTTTCAGGCTCTGTAAATTCGATTTTAGGCAAAGCGGCAGTATTGCTAAACAGGGCATTTATCGAAAGTGCAATTCCTGGAATAATGCATCCACCCATATAAGTTGAATCCTTTATCATGTCAAAGGTTGTGGCTGTTCCAAAGTCAATTATTAAAAGTTCCTTTTCTGGATAAAGTTTTTTTACCGCTAAAATATCGACAATTCTGTCTGCTCCAAGCCCACGTTCCATATTTGGCAAGATTTTTATTTCTTTTATTTTATTTTCTACATTGTCAAGCGTTACAAAAGTTGGATCAATTTCAAAATATTTTTTTCCAAGCCTTGTAAAGTTTTCATTAATATTTGGAACAACCGATGAAACTATAATATTTTTTATATTTGAAATTTCCAGATTTTTGCTTTTTGCAAATTCGTTTAACATTATAAAAAGAGTATCTTCGGTAAATTCCAAATGTGTCGGTATTCTAAATGTTTCTAAAATATTTCCATCTTCGTTATAAAAAATTGGTACAATATGTGTATTTCCAATATCAAATCCTAAAATCATAATTTTTTTCCTTTCTATAAAAAACTATTTTTAATTTCTTTATTTTTTAACAATTTCATTTAATTTCTAGTAATTTTACTTCATAAATAATCCAATGTAGGCCATAATTGATAAAATAACTCCCACAATTGCTTCTCCGCTCATTAGTCCATTTGATATTAAAAGCAGTTTTGAATGGGAATTCTTTGAAACCTTATTTCCTATAAAACTTACAAGCCCTCCTAAAAATACTGTTGAAGTCAAGTAAAATGGAACATAAATTCCAATTCCAAAAGTTAAGACTGGTAAATTTAAAAGGCTTAAAATTAGCCCAGCTGCAAGGCCCATAAAGAAAATTCCTAAAAATGGGATTCCATTTATTACTGTCGCTACAATGGAAGCCTGTAATGCGATTAATTCAGTATTTTCAACAGGTCCGATTACTTTGTAGACTTTGAAAAATACGAAAAATAAAAACGTTATTACAAATGAACTTACGATTGCACCGATTAATTCTCCAAAAAGTTGTTCTGAAGGTTTTACTTTCATTTTGTATCCTGATTTAAAGTCGTTCAGAATATCGCCTGCAAGTCCGCAAGCAACTGTTATAATGCAGGCCAGCATAAATAATATTAAAGTATTTAAATTTGTATAAAATTTTATTCCTCCAATGTTTAAGCCATTTAGCATTTTATTTAAAAATGAAATTAGTAAAATTGTGATTATAGCGTAAATTTCCATTGGGTTGACTCCAGTTTTTCCAGTTGAATATCCAGCGATTATTGTACATAAAATTGAAATCAGTGCTAAAACTAATGAAAGAAAAATTGGTAATTTATAAATAAAAGTTATAACAATTATGGAAATAACCGATAAAACAAGTAATTTTGCTACAATGCTTTTATTTTCTGTATCCTTTTTCATTTTATTTGCAAAAATAATTTTTAAAACTATAGCAATTCCAATTCCAATCATAAATCCCATTCCAAAACTATTTTTCATAATGGGAAAATCAGCAATTTTAAACATTTTTGCAAGCGGCTCTCCAATGAAAAGGACAATCGCTCCGCCTAAAAACCAGACAAACGTATTTACAAATCCAAGCACATATCCCATTCCAACCAGAAGTGGCGATAGATAAATGCTAAAAAGCCCATTTTTTAGTGTAATTACTGTTGGAATTACAGGCGCTTTTCCCTTTGTAAAGCTGAAATCACGAAAAAAAGCAATGATTGAGCTAAATAATGTTCCAAAAGCAACATATCTGATATTTTTCACACTTTTTCCTGAATCTACAAGATTATAGGCAGCTTCTCCAATTGGAAATTCCAATTTTTCCTCTTCAATCAATTTTGCACGAAAAATGTACGATAAGAATGCTCCTGCAACACTTCCGCCCAAAATAGTTAAAAGCAGCTGATACTGATTAATATCCGTTAATTTTCCGCCTAGAATAATGTAGGCAGGCATTGTAAAGGCAACTCCTCCAGCTACCATTGATCCAGCGCTCATAATAGTATGTGAAATTGTAATTTCCTTGTTATTCGCTTTTTTAAATAAATTTAACGTCATCATAGATAAGAGCGTAACCATTATAGTCGGCCACGGCAATGCTCCAAATTTTAGTGCGATATAAAAAGAGCTTGAAGATACCAGAACTGCTCCGATAATTCCTGTTAAAATCGCTGGAAAAGTCACATTTGTTTCACTTCTGCCAGTCTTTGATACTATTTTTTTTGTTTTTGCCATTAAGTTTCCTCCTAATTTTATTTTTGTATGAAGCTATATTTATACTATTTCCCATAAAATAATAGATTTGTTATAACTTTTACTACACAAGAGTTCAAGACTCCTTGTCAAAAAAATAAACTATAGTTGCTATCTTTCAAAAGGGACTTAGTATTATTATTAAAATTTTACTTCATTTAGAGGGTGTTTGTCAATGAAATTTTAGAAATATAATTAATTTATAATATGATTTAGTATTAGATTTATTGGAAATTACAATAAATTTTTGAATTTATTATTAAAATATATAAAAAATTGTGGTATAATGTGAAAATATAAGTATAAATAAAAAATTGAATAAAAATAAAATAATTTTTGGAAGAGGAGAAGAAAATATATGTTATTAGAATTAAGAGAACTTCAGACAAATACAAAAGAGTATTTGGGAAAAGAAATTGAAATTAACGGATGGGTAAAAAAAATTAGAAGTCAAAAGAATTTTGGATTTATTGAGTTAAATGATGGAACTTTTTTTACTGGGATTCAAGTTGTATTTGATGAAGCGTTGGAAAATTTTGAAGAAATTTCTAAACTTACAATTTCAACTTCTGTTAAAGTTACAGGAATTGTGGTAGAATCTTTGGGGAAAGGACAGGATTATGAAATTAAGGCAACAAAAATTTCTGTTTACCAAAAGGCTGACTCAGATTATCCATTGCAAAATAAAAGACATACATTTGAGTTTTTAAGAACGATTGCACATTTACGTCCTAGAACCAATGCGTTTTTTGCAACATTCAGAGTGCGTTCAATCTTGTCTTATGCAATTCATAAATTTTTCCAAGAAAAAAACTTTGTTTATGTGCAAACACCGATAATTACTGGAAGTGATGCTGAAGGTGCTGGAGAAATGTTTAGATTGACTACATTGGACATTAATAATGTGCCTAGAACTGAAAAGGGAGATATTGATTTTAAACAAGATTTCTTTGGGAAAGAAGCTAATTTGACAGTGAGTGGACAGTTAAATGTTGAAACATTTGCAACAGCATTTAAAAATACTTATACTTTTGGGCCTACATTCAGGGCTGAAAAGTCTAATACTCCAAAACATGCAGCAGAATTTTGGATGATGGAGCCTGAAATTGCATTTGCTGATTTGGATGTAAATATGGATGTTATTGAAGAAATGATAAAATATATTGTGAATTATGTGAGAGAAAATGCTAAGGAAGAAATGGAATTTTTCAATAAATTTGTAGACAAGGATTTATTTAATAGACTTGATACATTAGTAAACAATAAATTTGATAGAATTACTTATACAGAAGCAATTGAAATTTTGAAAAATGCGAAAAGAGATTTTGAATATGAAGTTGAATGGGGAATTGATTTACAAACTGAGCATGAAAGATATTTGGCTGAAGAACATTTCAAAAAACCAGTATTTGTAACTGATTATCCTAAAGATATTAAAGCGTTTTATATGAAATTAAATAAAGATGGTAAAACTGTAAGAGCAGTTGATTTATTGGCACCTGGAATTGGAGAAATTGTAGGTGGAAGTCAAAGGGAAGATGACTACGATGTTCTTTTAGGAAAAATTCGTGAAATGGGATTGAAAGAGGAAGATTACTGGTGGTACTTAGACTTAAGAAAATATGGAAGTGTGCCACATTCAGGATTCGGACTTGGATTTGACAGAATGCTTATGTATATTACAGGGATGACAAATATTAGAGATGTAATTCCGTTCCCAAGAACAACTAAAAATTTAGAGTTCTAATTATTTAGGAGGAACAAAATGGGAAAAACAAAAAGAGTGATGATGATGGTGGCTATTCTTTTTACTTTTGCAACAGTTGTAAAGGGAAATTACTATATTGCAGAAAATACAGAAACTGAAGGTGGAGATGCTACAACTGTAAATGAAGAAGAAAGTATTGTCCCGCCGACAACTAAGGCTGATGAAACTACAAAAAAAGCATTTAAACCGCCAAAGGAAGAAACAGTAAAGCCAAAGGAAAGAGATACTGGAACAATGCCGGCGACACAGACAGAAGATATATCTACAGAGGCAAAGTATAATTCCTATGCAAATTATGAAAATGCTACACTTGCTAAAAAAAGTTCATCAGCAACATTTAGAATGGCTCAGCTGTATTTTCGTGATGGACTTTATGAAAAGGCGGTAAATCTCGCATTGAAGGATGAAAATCCTGATATTCCTGTGATGTACGTAATTGCGATTGGATCTCGGCTTATGGGGAATAATGACAGATCGATTGACTATTATGCCAGAATTTTATCGCAGGATGAAAATCAGGCTGAAGCAAAATTGGGGATAGGCATTGCCTATAAATCAAAAGGGGATTTTTCAAAGGCGTTGGGATATTTAAGAGATTATAATTCTACACATGCCGATGATGAAGTAAAAAAAGAAATTACAATATTAAATGAAATATTAGCTGGTTCAAGATAAAAAATAGGGGGGATTATTGTGGAATGGCTTAGATTAAAGGAATATGGGATGAAAAATAACCATATAAAAAAATTGATGTTGATTTTTCAAGATTTTGAAGAATTATTTTATGAGGAAAATTTTAAATTATTTAATGATGAATTAAAACATCAGCTTGATGAATCAATGAAAATTGATATGAAAGAAAGGCTCAATCTTTACGAGCGAAACAGAGTTAGAATAATTAGTGCAAATGATAAGGAATATCCAAAGAAACTAAAGGAAATAAAAGATTATCCAGTATTTTTGTACTTAAAGGGGAAAAAACTGAAGGATTATGATAAAATAAAAATTGATAAAGATAAGATTTTAGTGGAAAATAAACGGAATATAGCAGTTGTAGGTACAAGAAGAGCTACAAAATTTGGAAAAACAGCTTGTGAAAAAATTGTAAATGAACTTGTAAATTATGATGTGACCTTAATTAGCGGACTTGCAGAGGGAATTGACACAGTTGCCTTGAAAACTGCGCTTGATAAGGGAATAGAAGTTGTATCAGTAGTGGGGACTGGGCTGGATATTGTATATCCCTATGACAATCGAGGCTTGTGGGAAAGGATTGCGGAAAATGGAACTATTGTAAGTGAATATCCGTTGGGAACACAGCCTACTAGATGGACTTTTCCAAGGAGAAATCGGATTATTGCGGGAATGTCAGATGGAATTTTGGTGGCTGAAAGTTTTAAAAAAGGCGGCGCATTAATTACTGCGGAATTGGGATTTAGTATGAACCGTGAAATTTTTGCCATTCCAGGATTTATAAATTATCCATCTTTTGAAGGCTGTAATGACTTGATTAAAAATAATAAGGCGAAATTAACAACTTGTGGAAATGATATTGCGATTGAGTTTTTGTGGGATATAAAAAAGGAAAAAAGCAAATTACAGAAATTGACAGAGGAAGAGCAGATTGTTTTTGAAGTAATTACAGAAGAAGTAAGTTTTGAGCAGATATTGCAAAATGTGAAGGAAAAAATTGAGAAAAATAAATTATTTTCCGTAATTATGAGTTTAAAAATTAGAGGATTGATTACAGAAACAAATGGGGCAAAGTATATAAGGATAGTATAATTAAAGTGAGAAAATATGAGAGATTTAGGGAAGGAATAATATGGCAATAAAGTTTTCAAAAAATGAAATTTTAGAAATGATAGAGAACGCAAAATTTGATATTAGAAGTTTTTATAAACAAGATTTTGTAAACTATGCAGGGAAAACAAAAGATTCAAAAGAATATTACACAGAAATTATTGCAGAATGGTTATTGAGTCACGTTGACTTATTTAATAAGATAAAGCTAATAAATAGAGAAGGAAGTTATAGAATAGAGAGCCATGATGGAAAAATTATAAATCAAGAGTCAAATCGTGCAGAAGAAAAAATTGCTATGAAATTATTTGATTATTCGCAAAATAAGGGAGAAATTTTTGATAAATTTGGGAAAATTATAGATTATCAGACACCTTTAAAAAATATACAAACAGATGATGCTGGTAAAATAGATTTGCTTGCTTATAATGAAGACACTGACACTTTAAGAATTTTAGAATTAAAAAAATCAGATAGTAAAGAAACTATGTTAAAATGCCTGTTAGAAGTTTATACCTATTTAAAAATTGTAAATAAAGTTAAACTTTTAAAAGATTTTGGATTACCAAAAAATACGATAGTAAAAGCCTCTCCACTTGTATTTTTTGAAGGGATGCAGTATAAGGAAATGCAGGAAGACAGGAAAAATTTAAAAAAATTAATGGAAAAAATGGAAATAGAACCAGTCTATTTAATTGAAGAAAATGGAAAATATAAAGTGAAATTATAAGAATTTAGAAAATAATTTTAAAAATAAAAAAATATTTATAAATAGAGAAAGAAATAAGGAGAAATTAGAGTTGGCTAGAAAGTTAGTTATTGTTGAGTCACCGTCAAAGGCGAAAACCATTGAAAAAATACTTGGTAGAAATTATGAAGTTGTTGCATCTTATGGGCATGTGATTGATTTGCCAAAAACTAAAATTGGGATAGATGTGGAAAATAATTTTGAGCCGCAGTATAAGGTTATAAAGGGGAAAGGTGAGATTTTAAAAAAATTAAAGGAAAAGGCAAAAAAGGCAAGCAATGTTTATCTGGCTTCGGATCAGGACAGGGAAGGGGAAGCCATTGCCTGGCACATTTCAAATTACATTAAGCAGCCTGATAAAACTAGGAGAATTGAATTTAATGAGATAACTAAGACGGCTGTAAATAACGCAATTAATAGCCCAAGAGATATTAATAATAATCTTGTTAATGCACAGCAGGCCAGAAGATTGCTGGATAGAATAGTGGGATATAAAATAAGTCCGCTTCTATGGAAAATAATTAACCGTAATGCAAGTGCTGGGCGGGTTCAGTCGGTTGCACTGAAATTGATCTGTGACCTGGAAGATGAAATAAATGCATTTGTGCCGCAAAAATATTGGGAAGTCAGTGCATTAATTGAAAAGGATATTAATCTTAATTTGGTAAAAATTGCAGATGAAAAAGTGGATAAAATATTTGATGAAAAAGTTATAAAAAAATTAAAGAAAGACTTGAAAAATGAATCGCTGACACTTGAAAAAATAGAAGTTAAGAAAAAGTCACAAAGACCGCCACTTGTGTTTAAAACGAGTACACTGCAGCAGCTTGCTTCTTCATATCTTGGATATGGTGCAAGTAAAACTATGAGAATTGCGCAGCAGCTTTATGAAGGGCTTGAGATTGATGGTGAAAACAAAGGGCTTATAACTTATATGAGAACTGATTCTACAAGAATTTCCGTTGATGCAATAAATATGGCAAAGGATTATATTACCCAAAATTATGGGGAAAAATATGTGGGAAAATATGTGGTGAAAAATTCAAAGTCAAATGTTCAGGATGCCCATGAAGGAATTCGTCCATCGGATATAAATTTAGTTCCTGATGAAATAAAGGGATATTTGACAAATGAGCAGTATAAATTGTATAAATTGATTTGGGACAGATTTTTAGTTTCACAGTTTGCAGCGATGCAGTATGAGCAAATGCAAATTAATGCTGTAAATAAAGATTACCGTTTTAGAGGAACAATTAACAAAGTTATTTTTGATGGATATTACAAGATTTTTAAAGATGAAGATGAAATTAAGACTGGAGATTTTCCAGAATTAAAGGAAGGAAGCGTTCATCCAATTGAAAAATTGAACATTGAAGAAGGAATTACAAAGCCGCCAACAAGATTTTCAGAAGCGACTCTTGTTAAAAAATTAGAATCTGAAGGAATCGGACGTCCATCAACCTATGCTTCGATTGTCGAAACTTTGAAAACAAGGGAATATGTGGAAATTATTGAAAAACGTTTTTTCCCGACGTATCTGGGATATGAAGTTAAAGATGAGCTTGTGAAGAATTTTAAAGATATTATGAATGTAAAGTTTACTGCGAATATGGAAAAGGATTTGGACAAAGTTGAAGAAGGGACTGTTGAATGGGTTCAGCTTTTAAGGGATTTTTATAGTTCGCTGGAAAAGGATATTGTCAAGTTTGAAAAGGAAATTGATGAAATAAAAAATCGTAGAGTTGTGGCGGATGTGATGGATTCTGAAGGGAATCCAATGGTTTTAAAAACTGGATTGTATGGAAAATATTTGATAAGTGAAACAAATGAAAAGGAAAAAATTTCATTAAAGGGAATTCCTGTATCGCCTGAAGAGATTAGAAAGGGAGAAATCTTCGTAAAGGAAGCGGTTGAAAAACTTCAAAATAATAAAAAGGGAATCCCGACTGATTATTTTGATGAAAATGGAGTTAAATATGTATTAAAAGTTGGAAGATATGGAGAATATCTTGAAAGTGAAAATTATGAAAATGATGAAAAAAGAATGTCGCTGCCACTGGAATTGAAGCAAAAATATAGAAAAGGTTCTGTAATTGAGCTGGATGGCCTTTTGCAAATAAATGAGGAAATGAAACGGATTTCTGAAATTGACAGGAAAATAATAGAAGAAGCTGGAGTTTGCGAGTTTTGTGGAAGACCTTATGAAATAAAAACTGGAAGATTTGGAAAATTTCTTGCCTGTACAGGTTACCCAGAATGCAAGACAATAAAGAATATAAAAACTGGGAAAGTGACAAGAGTGACTGAAAAGGAAGAAAAAACAAAAACTAAAAAGGCGGTTTCTAAAAAAACAGCTAAAAAATCAACTTCCAAAGCAAAAACTAAAAAGACAGCGACAGCAAAAAAGAAGAAAACAACTAAAAAGTCATAAAGGCAAGAAGGTGAAGAAAATATGAAAAAAACTGGAATGGATAAGTTATTTGATAAATATGTAAAGAGGATTCAGTCTGGAGATACAAAGGCTATGAATGAAATTGCCCTTATTTTTCAAAATAACTATGAAGATGAAAATGCAGAAAAGTGGTTTTTAAAGGCAATTGAGGCAGGAGATTATGAATATGCTAATAATTTGGGATATTTATATGCCAATCGGCACGATTTTGAAAATGCAGAAAAGTATTATTTGATTGCAATTGAAAATAATGATTATGATGCCTTGAATAATTTGGCAATTTTGTATGAGCAATATGGGAAAATTGAAGAGGCGGAAAAATATTATTTGGAGTCGGTTGAGAAAAATTGTGAAGGTGCAGAAAAGAATCTGCTTATGTTTTACAATAGTACGGATCAGATTGAAAAAGCTAAGGATTTGTATATGCATTTAGCCTGGAAAAATGATACTGATGCAATGAATCGGTTAGGAATAATTTTTGGAAACGAAGGAAATTTTAAGGAATCAAAAAAGTGGTTCTTAAAGGCTGCAGCATTGGGAGATGAGCATGCAAAGAATAATTTGAAAGTATTGGAAGAAAATTTGAAAAAGTAAAATAGTTTTTACATTGAAAGATTTAAAATTAGGAATTTCATATTTTGGTAATAATAAAAAAATAAGAGGATTAACTTCTGTTTGTTACACAGTTGTCAATCCTTTTTTTACTTAAAATTTTTGTATTTAAGACTATTTTCCGTTATACAGCAAAACTGATTTAAAATTTAACTTAAAAGTTATGATTGCTTTGCTCAAATCCTAAGTTTATATGATTTTGAATAGGGTCAAATATAATAATGTATTTGTTTTAAATTTTTTTAACAAGAGATTCTGATTCTCCTTGACAGAAAGTAAATAAAATATATTTAAATTATAAATTTGCTATTTCAAAATAATAGTATTAATTTTCCAAGTATTCTTTATTAAATTGTATCATTTTTTCGACATTTGCAATAACTAAAAGCATATCATTTTCTAAAATTTTTTCATCTGGTAAAAGCGATATTCTAAGTTCTTCGCTTTCCCTTTTTATCCCAATTACATTCATTTCGTATTTTTTTCTCAAATTCAGTTCAATGAGATTTTTGCCTATAATTCTTTTCGGAACTTTAAATTCAAAAATCCTGTATTTTTCAGAAAATTTTAAATGTTCTGTGACATCTGGCTTTAAAAATTCAAAAGCTAAATCTATTCCAACTGTTTCATCAGGAAATGCAACTTTAGTTGCTCCAATTTTTTCCAAAACCTTTCCTTCAATTTTTGTAATAGCTTTACAAATAATAGTTTTTATTCCTAATTCTTTTAACATAACCGTGACTAATGCACTTGTTTGCAAACTGCCCTCAATACAAATAAATGCTACCTCAAAATCATCGCTATTTACCATTTTCTTTAGTGAATTTTCTTCTGTTACATCAAAAGAAACTGCTTCTCCGACGGTACCATCGTCTATTATTTGCTGTATAAGTTCCTCATTTTTGTCGATTACAAGTACAGTTTCATTGTGTCTATAAAGTGTTCTTGCAATACTTCTTCCGAATTTTCCTGCTCCTATAACTAAATATCCTGCCATTTTTCCTCCTCAAAATTATCCTATCAAAATATTTTCTTGTGGATAGGTATAATGTCCTTTTTTTAAATTTGACTTTGACAATGCCAAAGTGATTGTGAGCGGTCCAACTCTTCCAACGAACATTGTAACAATAAGTATAAATTTTGAAATATCCGAAAGACTTGGTGTCAAATCTCTAGAAAGTCCAACTGTTCCAAATGCTGAATATACTTCAAATGCCAAATCCAGAAAATTTTTATTTCTTTCAAATAAAATTAATAAAAATACACAAATTACCGTATAAATAAGTGAAATAAATAATATAGCGATTGCTTTGCTATAAATTCTCCAGCTAATACTTCTCTTGTCATATTCGACTGCATCCTTATTTTTAAGTGTTGCCAAAGTTCCTAAGACTATAAGCCCAAGCGTCGTAGTCTTTATTCCGCCACCAGTTGAGCCTGGAGAAGCGCCGATAAACATTAAAATAATAAATAAAAGTGAAGTTGACCTTTTTAGACCTAAAATTGAAATTGTGTTAAATCCAGCGGTTCTCGTTGATACACTTTGAAAAAATGATGCTTCTAATTTTTGCACAAAAGATAAGTTTCCAATCGTGCTTTTATTGGAATATTCCAAGATAAACATTGCAAATGTTCCAGCAATTATTAAAAAAATGGATATTTTAATGCTCAATTTAGTTGTCAAAGTCAGTCTTTTCTCCTTTTTCGTAAAAACATTGTAGCAATTTAAAATTGTTGAAAATCCGATTCCGCCTAGAAATATTAGAAGTGGAATTGTAATATTTATCAAAAAACTGTTTTTAAATCCGTATAAATTGTCTGAAAATAATGCAAATCCAGCATTGCAAAATGCTGACACAGAATGGAAAAGTGAATAATAAACTGCTTTAAAAAAACTAAACCTTTTTATAAATTCAAAAAATAAAACAACAGCTCCAATAAATTCAATCAAGATTACAGAAAAAATAACTTTTTTCACATATTCTTCAATTCTAAAAGTTGTGTCAATGTTTATATCTTCTTGAACTATTTTTTTGGTATAATATCCAATTTTCTTTGAAATCATAATAATTATAACTGATGTGAACGTTATAACCCCAAGTCCTCCAAGCTGTATCAAAATCAAAATTATAATTTGCCCGAAAGTATTGTAAACACTGCCAATATCAATACTAGAAAGCCCTGTCACACAAATAGCTGAAGTTGCTATAAAAAATCCATCAATCAACTTTACACTTTTTCCATAATTCACAGAAATCGGCAAAGATAATAAAATTCCGCCTAAAACTGTCACTATTACAAATGATAATAATATTGTCATATATGGTGAAAAAGATTTATTTTTAAAAAACATTTCATTTCCTCCATTCATTTTTCCTTTTTAAATTATTTAATTCTTTAAAATAAATATACCATATTCAATTTTTTTGTCAATTGTAGAAATAAAAAAAAATTTTACAAACATAAATATTTAATTGTGTAAATTTGATTTAAAGATTAAAAAAGGTTTGACAAGTTTGATTAATTGTGATAAATTTAAAAAAGTCATTTGATTTATTTAAGATAAATAATAAAAATTATCTAGGCAGTTGTAAAAGTAAAATTGAATAACAGTAGTATTTATGGTTAAGCCCCTTGTCCAAAAGTGGAGAAAAGAAGAAAATTAAATGTAAAAATACTGTATTTATCGTACTTTTCAGACTTTTACAAATGACTAAATAAAAATTATTAGAAAGGAGAGAAATACTAAAAATATGGAATTTTATAATTTTAATTATTTAGAAAACCAAAAATTTGTAACAGATAAATTTTTTCTTGTTGTAATAATTTTAGTGATAGCGTTTATATTATTTGCATTTTGGAAATGGTTTAAAGGAAGCATTTCGCTTAGAGATAAACAGCTTAGTTTACTTGGATTGATGTTTATTTTCTTATTTGCATTATATCATTATGATAATTATAGAGCGAAAAATAACGAAGAAAAAGTTTATAAAAATTCAGCGAGTGTAATTAAAAAATTGTCTGAAAAATTTAAAGTTAATGAAAATGATATTTTTATAAATACGCCTGAAATAACAGAGGATACTGTTTATAAGATAAAAGATAAATTTTATCAAATTCACTGGGTAGGAAACAATATATTAGTTGAACAAATGACAGTACCTTATGTGGATGAAGTTAAAACAATTAAAGAATAATAGCATTTAAGCTGAAAAAATATAAAAGAAAGGAAGATGATGTAATTTTGGATTTTATAATTCTTGTTGCAATAAAACTTACAATTGGATTTATTGCATTAGTTTTGTTTATGAATTTAAATGGACGCAGTCAATTGGCACCAACATCAACAGAAGATCAAATAGGTAATTATGTCCTTGGGGGAATTATCGGTGGTGTAATTTATAGTCCAAATATATCAATAATTCAATTTTTAATAGTTCTTTTAATATGGGGACTTTTAATGACAGTAACTGATTTTCTAAAAAATACAAATAAAAGCGTAAAAAAAATGATAGATGGACAAGTTGTGTACTTAATAAGAGATGGAAAAATGCTAACAGAAAATTTTGCACAAGCGACACTTTCAATTCCTGATTTTTACACAAAATTGAGAACAAAAGGTGTTACGCAAATATCAGATATAGAAGAAGCTTTTATGGAATCAAATGGACAACTTATCGTTATAAAAAAAGGTGAAGACGGTTATTCAAATTTATTAGTTTCTGAAGGGAATATACAAGAGGATAACTTGAAACATATTGGAAAAGATGATAATTGGTTGAAGGAAGAATTGGAAAAATATAACGTTACTGATCTTGGTGAACTTTTCATTGTTGAATATAGCGGTGATGGAAAACTTTTTATTGTGAAAAAATAGAAAAATTTTAAGAGAGAAAAATACTCAAATGGCGATATAGTTTGCTAGTTGAGTATTTTTTATTTTATTGCTAAAATTTTAGACACATATAAATATTAATCTAATTTTAAAAATTCAGATTGAAAAAATTATCAGATGTGATATAATATTATTGTAAAAGTAAAAATTAATTGAAAAAAAGAATTTACAGAATAAATATTTTATACTATAATAAACATAGTGAAACTAATCTAAAATCAGAAACAAAAGTTGTAACTATTTTACTCAAATCTTAAATTTGTATGATTTTTAACGGTTTAATTTTGAATGAGTTTGAGTATGTTAGTAAAAAAAGGATTGAAGGCAATATTTAAAGTAAAAAATAAAATAAATTTGAGGAGGCGGAAATAATGGGAAAAAAAGCATTAGTAATTGGAGCTGGAGGAGTATCGAATGTAGTTTGCCATAAATGTGCACAAAATTCAGAAGTATTTAGTTCGATTATGATAGCTAGCCGTACGAAGGCGAAATGTGATGAAATTAAGGAAAGAATTGAAAAAAGTAAGTATGCTGGAAGGATTGAGATTCAGACTGCACAGGTGGATGCTAATAATGTGCCTGAACTGGTGGCACTGATTAATGAATATAAGCCTGACATTGTGATAAATGTAGCTTTGCCATATCAAGACTTGACAATTATGGATGCTTGTCTGGAGACTAAGACTGATTATTTGGATACAGCGAATTATGAGCCATTGGATACTGCCAAGTTTGAGTATAAATGGCAATGGGCTTATAAGGAAAAATTTGAAAAGGCTGGAATTACGGCTATTTTGGGAAGCGGATTTGATCCAGGTGTTACAGGAGTGTTTTCAGCTTACGCGCAAAAGCATTATTTTGATGAAATAAATTATATTGATATTCTTGATGCGAATGCTGGGGATCACGGTTATCCATTTGCTACAAATTTTAATCCTGAAATTAATATTAGGGAAGTTACTGCTAACGGAAGCTACTGGGAAGATGGAAAATGGGTGGAAACAGAACCTATGGAAATTAAAAGAGTATATAATTTTCCGCAAATTGGTGAAAAAGATATGTATTTATTGCACCATGAAGAATTAGAATCACTTGCTGTAAATATTAAAGGAATTAAAAGAATCAGATTTTTTATGACTTTTGGACAAAGTTACCTAACTCATTTGAAAGTGCTAGAAAATGTTGGAATGACTTCGATTGAACCGATAGAATTTGAAGGAAAGCAAATTGTACCACTACAATTTTTGACGGCAGTATTGCCTGATCCAGCTTCGCTTGGGCCTAGAACAAAAGGTAAAACTAATATCGGAAATATTTTTAGAGGTAAAAAAGATGGGGTTGAAAAAACTTACTATGTTTATAATGTGTGTGACCATCAAGAATGCTATAAGGAAGTCAGTTCACAAGCGATTTCCTATACAACAGGCGTTCCAGCGATGATTGGGGCTGCAATGGTGCTTACTGGAGAATGGAAAAAACCAGGAGTGTTTAATGTAGAAGAAATGAATCCAGATCCATTTATGGATGCATTAAATAAATTTGGATTGCCTTGGGTTGAAGATTTTAATCCAGTATTAGTTGATTAATTATTTTGAAAGAGTAAGTTATAGGTAAATTACTGTAAAAATAATAGTTGAAGAAACATTATTGTAATATTTAATAATTATTTCTAAATTTTTTCTTTATTATTAAAAGAAAAATTTGACTAATTTGATTATATGTGGTAACATTAAAATGAGATAATTAAAATATAAATAAATAAATTGGAGGAATTAAAATGGGATTATTTGATTTATTCAAAAAAGGTAACAAAGGTGAAGAAGTTAAAAAAGAATTTGATGGGAAAGTAATAGCTCCTATTTCAGGAAATTTAATGCCTTTGTCAGAAGTGCCTGATGAAGTTTTTGCACAAAAAATGATAGGAGATGGAATTGCAATTGAACCAACTGCATCAGGTGTAATGGTTGCACCAGCTTCTGGAAGAATAGAAAAAATATTTGATACTAACCATGCTTTTAGTATTGTAACGCCTGCTGGAATCGAAATTTTCGTGCACCTTGGAATGGACACAGTTAAACTTGAAGGAAAAGGATTTGAAAGAATTGCAGAAGAAGGAGCAGTAGTAAAAGCAGGAGATCCAATTGTTAAATATGATTACGACTTCTTAAAAGCAAATGCACAATCAATTATTACACCAGTAATAATTTCAAATAGTGATGACTACAGTTCATTAAATCCAGTTGAATCTGGAAAAGCAGTAGTTGGAGAAACACTTGTATTGAATGTTGTAAAATAGTTTTAATCTCAGATTAATAAAAAATCTCTATTTAAGCAAGAAAATTCTTACTTATCTAGAGATTTTTTTTGTGAATTTATATAATTATTGCTTCCTTTATTTTTAAAATCTTTTGTCCAGTCAATGCTTTTTACAGAAATAAAGAAGATTAATCCTGCCAGTGTATTTGAAAATAAATTTCCCCAGAAAATTGAGTAAAGTCCAAGATATTTTTGAGTTACCAGGATAAAAATGTACCTTAATAGCCATATTCTTAAAATAGACATAATTAAAGGCACTTTTGTTCTTCCAAGTGCTATAAAAACTCCTTGTGAGATCATAAAAATGCTAAATCCAATTACCGAATATGTATAAATGTGCAAAGCCTTGTCGGCAATCTCAATAACTTTTGAAACTTTTGTAAAAGTGAGCACAAGAGGCATTGAAATTGGTAAAATTAAGATAATTGTTAAAATGGAAAGTATGACTCCTGTTCTCCAGCCAATTTTGAACACATCTTTAGACTTCTTCACATTCCCAGTTCCCATATTTATGCTAATCATTGAGGAAACTGTAGTTCCGATTGAAGATGGCAAAATAAAGCAGATTGCATTGATGTTAGAGGCAATTCCTTGTGCATTTAGGGCGATTGCGCCGAATTTTTCCATTTCCTTGTTTATAAGGAAAAATCCAAGATACAGGAAGGCATAGTTTAGCATTGCTGGAAAGCCGATATTTAGAAGTCTTTTTATTATAGGCAGTTTCATTGAATAATTTCTTAAATCCAGCTTGACATCTCCACTTTTTAAAAATAAATCGTAAAACATCCAGATTGTAACAACAATATAGGAAAAAAGCGAAGCCATTACTGCACCCACAATTCCCATTTTTAAAACATATAGAAAAATTGAATTAAAAATTATTTTTAAAATTAACAATAAAAAAATTCTAATAAATGTAACTTCAGGACGACCAATCGCATTTTTCGATGAATTATAAATTGCAGCCAAAAATACGAAGGGCATTACAAGTGAATACAGGGCAATGTAAATATAGACATTGTCACGAATTTCAGCGGTTGTATATTTGGAAATTATAAAGGCTGAAAATATACAGACTGGAATTATAAAAAGTCCAATAACAAAGCTGAAAACAAAAATCTGCAGCATCGTTTCCTTTACAGCCAGCATTCTTCCTTTCCCATAAAGCCTTCCAAGCATAACAAGAGTAGCCACTCCAAGCCCTTGCGACAATGCAATCATAATATTCAGTACAGGCTGGCTAAATGTAACAGAACTAGCCACTTCAACGCTTGTAAGCCTATTTAGGAATAAGCTGTCAGAAAGCGGAATAAGTGCCTGAATGATTCCAACCAGCAATGTTGGGATGGATAGGAAAAGCAGAGTATTTATAACTTTTCCGTTTAAGATCATTTCACGGCGTTCTTCATTAGATTGGGTTTTGAATATTGTTTTCATTTTTTTTCTCCTTTCTTTAAAAATTTATCGTATCTTATTATTATAGCACTTTTTTGAGAAATTTTAAAATATTTTTTTTCTTATGATTTTTTTTGTTTAGTTTGGTTAGTAAAATTTGAATTCAAATATAAAAAAAATTTATTTTTTTGGGAATTTTCTGTTTCTATAACTTGGATTTTGTTTTTTATATATAAAAATACTGTTTTTTATAACGGTAAACAAAAATAAATAAAACTTGACATTTTTTAAAAAATTGATATAATAATTATGTAAGATATTTACGGTAAACAAAAATAAGTAAAAAATTATAAAATAAAAAATTGAAGGAGTAGAATTATGGAAAAAGACTTTTTAAAAATATCTGAAAGTGAATCAGATTTTGAAAAAAAAATTGAGTTAGTAACTGAAAATATGGAAGAATTAAACATAAGTAAAGTAAATAGAATAAAAATAAAAGAGTATAAAGATTACTATGATGAAAATATGGGTTCTACAGATTCAGATTTTATAAAAACAAAAAAATGTCTTGAAATTATTAGTAAACTTGATTGGAAGAGAACTCTAAAAGAAGAAAAAATTAATATTTCTAAAATGAGAGAGTTTTTAAATAAAAAACATTATGGAATGGAAAAAGTAAAGGAAACAATTTTAGAAAGTTTAGCATTAAGATATTATATGCGAAATTCAGGGGAAAAAATGCCTATGATAATATGCTTGGCAGGTTCAGCAGGGATAGGAAAAACTTCAATAGCAGAAGCAGTATCAGAAGCTCTGGGGAGAGAATTTGAAAAGATCTCTATGAGTAGTGTGACGACAGTATTTGAATTAACAGGGCTTACAAAAGGTTATACATCAGCTGCTCCAGGAAGAATTATAAAAACTTTAGCAAAGTTTGAAAGTGATACCCCTGTAATTTTACTAGATGAAATTGATAAGATCAATAAAAAAAATTATGATGGAGATATTGAAGGAGTTTTGCTTGAAATACTAGATCCAGACCAAAATAAACGATTTAGAGATGAATATTTAGAAATAGAGTATGATTTATCAAATATTATATTTTTAGCCACTGCTAATGATCTAGGCAAGATTTCAGAACCATTAAAAAGCAGAATGGAAATTATTCATCTAGAAAGTTATAGTTTGGAGCAAAAGGTTGAAATTGCAAAAAAATATATAATTCCAAGTATAAATAAAAAAATTGCTTCCAAGTTAGTTTTTGAAGATGATATTTTGAGATACATAATTGAAAATTATACAAATGAAGATGGAGTCAGAAAATTAAAGACAATTTTGATGAAAATTTATGGAAAAATTGCTAAAGATGCATTGGAAAAGAAAGAAATTCCTCAAATTTCTCTAGAAAACATCGATTCATTTATTTGTGCAGATAAAATCCCTGATGTATCATTAAAGATAAATGCTGATGAAGAAAGTGTAGGAGAAGTAATGGGAATGGCAGTAACTTCTTTTGGAGGAAGAGCTATGCCAATTCAGACAGTTATTGTACCAGGAAATGGCAAGACAAAAATTACAGGAAATCTTTCAGATATTATGAAAGAAGGAATAGATGTAGCTATAACATACATAAGAAGTAAAAGTAAAGAATTTAATTTGAAAAATCCTGATTTTTTTGAAAAAAATGACATACACATACATTTTAGCGAAAATTCTATTCCAAAAGATGGACCTTCTGCTGGAATCGCTATTGTAACATCAATACTTTCAGCATTGAATGAAAAAGAAATGAAACATAATGTGGCTTTTACTGGAGAAATCACAATTTTGGGAAAAGTGCTCCCTGTAGGAGGAGTGGCTAGAAAGATAGAAGGAGCCTATAAATCTGGAATAAAAAGATTTTTTATTCCAAAAGAAAATGAAAGCAGTATAAATTTAATAAATAAAACAATATTAAATGATATAGAAATAGAACTTGTGGAAAATTATGAACAAATTTATTCAAAAATTTTTGCATAGTATAAAAAAGACTGATAAATAATACTATTCCCTGTTTAAAAAGGAAAAGTTATATTTTAATTAATTTAAAATAAATATTGCTAAAATTATTATTTAAATGGGGTTTAGTATAAAATTAATATTTTTAAATTTTTTGTGTGTATTAAATTTAGGAAAATTAATGCAAATAACAGTAAAAAATTCAATTAAAAATAATAAAAATTGACTTCTGTTAAAATTAATAGTATAATAATTCTGTAATTTAAAACGGTAATTGAATATAGATAAATTTTAGGAAAAACATGTAATAACTTAATAAAAAATAAAAAATATTCTATACTTTTGGCAGTAAAATATACATAAATTGCAAATTATTGTAGTTAAAAAATGTGAATTATTATTTAAATATAAATTAAATTATAGAAAAAAAAGGATGTGAAATAATGAAATTGGGAGAGAATGTAGATGTGGTTGCACCGTTAAATGTGAAAACAGCGGAGAAAGAAACAGGTTATTTACTGTTAAATCCTACTCTTATAACTAACGGCAAGATAACAGGCTTTGAAAATGCAGAAGTGCCAGACAGGTATAAAAGTGGAGAAAATAAGATTGATGATAAATATTTTATTAAAAAAGGCGATGTATTATTTCAAGCAAAAGGAAGTAAGATAGAAGTTGTGTATGTAGAAAAAGATTATGAAAATGTGTTGCCATCAACTCTTTATTTTATTTTGAGAACAAATGAAAAAATAAATCCAGAATACCTTTGCTGGTTATTAAAAACAGAATTGCTTTTATTATATTTTGAAAAAAAATTTAGAAGAATAAGTATTGTTAGAGCCATAAATAAAAGTTATCTTGTTGAATTAGATATTGAATTGCCAGAAAGGGAAGAACAAGATAGGATGGTTGAAATAATAAAAAGTTTTGAAGAAGAAGAAGATATGACGTTGCAATATTTAAAAACTAAAAAACAATATATTGAAGAAAGTATAATTTCTAAAAATGGGGTGAAAATAAATGAAGAGTGATTTGTTTGATATTTTTTTTGAAAAAATAGGTCGTTTTCGAAGAGGACGTTTTAGAGAGAGTGATAATGTAATAGAAATTCTTAAAGCTTGTCTTTTTTCATATGTAGTTTGTATAAGTAAAGTGGTTTTTGAAGAGATAGAAAATTTAAGAGATGATAATTATTTATTTTTAGAATATTTAAAACAAAATGGATTTGAGTATGATTTGGAAAAAAGTTATTCAGAAAATATGAAAATATTATCCGATAAGATAGAATTATTTAACGGATCTTATAATTTTATATTTCAAACTAAAGAATCTGAAGAGATTTTAAATAGTTTGAGGAATATGGAATTAGATTTAAAGCTTGATATTTTAAGAGGGAAATATGTAAAAATTACACAAAATTTTATAAGTAAAGTGATAAATTTACCTATTATACGAGAAGAAACAGGTGATTTTTTATTAGAAATATTTAATGAAAAAAATAATAAAATTTTATATAATGTTGAATTTTTTATATTTAATCACTTTGGGGATGTGGTAATTCACGAAAATGAAAAAAGAGAAATTTTAAAAATACTTTTTTCAATGACTAATTCTAATAATGGTAAAATAGTAATGAGTTTAGGAGCTGGAAGATTTCAAGCAAGGGAGATGATTTTAAAATTATTTAATGAAAATGATAAGATAATAGTGGATAGAAACTCTTTTAGTTATTTACCTTTAGAAGTAAGAGAAGAAGCGGTTAGAAATAATTGGATAGAAACGATAATAGCTATACCTTGTGGCGACTGGATACCTTCTTTGGAAACAGTTATATTAAATAAAAAAAGAGAATCAAAAAAAGATAATATTTTGTTTATTAGAACGGAAACTTTTTTTGAAAGAAATAATAAGATAAAACCAGAAAATTATGAGAGATTACTAGAAATATTTAAAGAAAGGAAAGAAATTAATGGAATCTCAAAAGTTGTACCGAATGAAAAGATATTACTTGAAAAATGTAGGTTATCTATTTTAAGTTATGTTTATAAAACAAAAGAAAAGGTAGATTTAAAAGAATTGGAATACAATAAAAAGGAACTTAGCAATAAAATGGAGAGAAAAAGGAAAGAGTGTGACAGTTTAATAGAAGAATATTTATTAAAAAAATAATAAAAACATAAAATTGTATATTAAAATTCTGGGAGGTGTCTTACGGATAAAGTTAAGATAGGTGTATTATCAAGTGGAGTTCAACAAAAAGATCTAAAATAATATAAAAAATTTTTTAAAGGTGTTTACAAATCAAGAAAAATTTAGTATAATGTAAAACAAGATAGAGGTGCGGTTTTTAAGAGTAGATTTATGGAGAAGGTCAATTCGATGAAATAACTTGAAAGGGGAAATCGCCGAAGTACAAAGAGTGACGAACTTTGCTACTGGGTCTATGGAGAATATCTATAGGACTGTCATTATAATGTGTAATGGTGAGCTGTCAGATATATAAATGTGATTTTGATTTTAGATTATATAATTTTATATGCTGATGTTCGTTGTCAGCATTTTTTATTTGTAGAAAAATTTACAAAAGAAATTTTTAGGAAAGGAAAATTTGTGAAAATATGAAATTATTTGGAACGGCAAAAATTAATGAAAAAGGGAATTTATCAATAGGAGGAGTTGATACGATTGAATTGGCAAAAGAGTTTAAAACGCCACTTTATGTAATGGATCAGGAATTGATTGAAACGACTATTGATAAAATGAAAGAGGCTTTTCAGTCTACAAGATTTAAAACGAGAATAGCTTATGCAGGGAAAGCATTTTTGACAACTGGAATGATTAAATTGGTTGAATCTAAAGGATTGGATTTAGATGTTGTGTCTGGTGGAGAATTGTATACGGCACATAAGGCAGGATTTCCAATGAAAAGAGTGCATTTGCATGGGAATAATAAATTGGTGAATGAGATTGAAATGGCTGTTGAATATGGGATTGATACGATTGTTGTAGATAATGAAGATGAAATTGCTAAGATTGAAAAAGTTTGTAAGGAAAAAGGTAAGAAACAAGCGGTTTTAGTGAGAATTGATCCAGGGATTGAGGCACATACACATCATTATATAAAAACTTCAGGACTTACATCAAAATTTGGGATTTCACTTTTCCAAGAAAATTTGATTGATATTGTAAAAAGATTGAATGATAGTCCATATATTGAATTTAAAGGGTTCCATACGCATATTGGTTCGCAAATATTCCAATCTGCATTCTTTATTTTTGCGTTAGATGAAATTTTCAAATATTTGGATAGATTGAAAAAAGAATTGGGAATTGTAGTTCACACAGTAAATATGGGTGGAGGATTCGGAGTTTATTACAAAAATGGAGATGATCCTAAACCAATTGAAGAAGTGCTTAGCGAAATTATAACTTATACTGAAGCAATGGAAATTAAATATCAAATTGGATTTAAAGAACTTTGCATTGAGCCAGGAAGAAGTATTGTCGGAAATGCGGGAACTACTTTGTATGAAGTTGGTGGAATTAAAGAAACTGTTGGTGGAAAAACTTATGTATTTATTGATGGAGGAATGTCAGATAATATAAGAACTGCACTTTATCAAGCTGAATATGAGGCTGGTGTTGTTAATAAAATGGAAGATACTGACACAAGAGATGTTACATTAGCTGGGAAATTGTGTGAATCAGGAGATATTATTATTCAAAATGGTAAATTGCCAAAATCGACTAAAGTTGGGGATATAGTTGCAGTTGGTACGACAGGAGCTTATTGTTATACAATGTCAAGCCACTACAATAGAATGGTTACGCCAGGAGTTGTATTTGTAAAAGACGGTAAAGCAAAAGTTGCTGTTAGAAGAGAATCTTATGAAGATTTATTGAGAAATGATGAAATTTTTGAATTATAATTTTGTTTCTTTTTGTAATGATAATTTGTAATGATAAAAAGAAAAGACAGATTGAAAGGATAGAGGTGTATTTATTGTGATTATTGTACATAAATATGGTGGAACTTCGGTTGCCACAACTGAAAAAATTATGAATATCGCTAAATATTTAGGTAGCGTAAAGGATTCAGGAAATGATGTAGTTGTAGTAGTTTCGGCTATGGGGAAAACAACTGATGCGTTGATTAAATTGGCTCATGAAATTACTGAAAATCCAGATTCTAGGGAAATGGATAGATTGATGTCGACTGGAGAGCAACAAACAATTTCGCTTTTAAGTATTGCGTTGAAAACATTGGGATATGAAGCGATTTCATTGACAGGGGCTCAAGCAGGAATAAGAACGAGTGGGCATTATATGAAAAATAAAATAGATGATATAAATGGTGATGTTATAAAAGGTCACTTGAATGAAGGAAAAATTGTTGTTGTAGCTGGATTCCAAGGAGTTAATAAAGATGGAGATGTAACTACTTTGGGGCGTGGAGGTTCTGATACTTCTGCAGTTGCACTTGCGGCAGCTTTGGGAGGAAAATGTGAGATTTATACGGATGTTGACGGAATTTATTCAATTGATCCGAGAGTGTATAGCGATGCGAAAAAATTGCCATATATTTCTTATGATGAAATGATGGAATTGGCTTATTTAGGGGCTGGAGTAATGGAGCCTAGAGCTGTTGAACTTGGTGGGAAATATGGAGTAGAAATCTATGTTGGAAAATCACTTGGTGAAAAAAATGGAACGATTATAACTTCAATTCAAAAAATAAAGGAGATTAAAGAAATGGAAGAAAAAGTAATAACTGGAGTGTCGATAAATGAAAATATATTAATGGTAAACGTGGAAGAAATTCCTACAAATGCACAAAATGTATATGAGATTTTTGAAAAAGCTGAAGCAAATGGAATAAATATTGATATGATAAGTCAAAATGATGTAACTAGCCATCATGGAAGTTTTGCGTTTACTTGTCCAAAAACTGATATAGTAGCACTTGAAAAAATTGGTAAAGAAATAGAAGCTGAATTTTCAAAGACATCATTTATAATAAACCAATATGTTACAAAAGTTTCAATTGTAGGAATTGGATTAATTAGTAATGTTGGTGTAGCTGCAAAAATGTTTAAAATCTTATCTGAAAATGATATAAGTTTTCACCAAATTTCGACTTCAGAAATTAGCATTTCGTTGGTTGTGGATGAAGTTATGGGTAAAAAAGTTGCAGAATTATTTGCTAGAGAATTTGATATATAAAAATTATTGGACTTATTCGGAAACTAAGTGCATTTAGAATTTGATAAAATAAATATTCTGAAGCAAGGATTCTTGAACTCTTATGGAAAAAATTTAGTTGTCGAGCAGGTCTGCTGAAATATCTTTTTACAGGATTGGGTTTAATATAAAAAAGGGAATTTTTATGGAAACGGTTTTAATAACAGGAGCAAGCAGCGGAATTGGCTATGAACTTGCTAAAATTTATGCAAAAAACGGGCATAATCTGGTTGTTGTGGCACGAAATAAAGATAAGCTGGAAATTTTAAAAAAAGAGATTTTTGAGGAAATTTCTAAAAATATCAAAATAACTGTAATTGAAAATGATTTGTCGTTGGAAAATGCGGCTAAAGGGCTTTATAATCAAGTGAAATCTGAAAAATTGAAAATAAATGTACTCGTGAATAATGCTGGAGTTGGGATTTATGGGAAATTTTCTGAATTTGATGAAGAAACAATGAAAAGAAATGATGCGATGATAAACTTGAATATAAAGGCAGTTGTAGAATTGACAAGACTGTTTTTAAATGATATGCTAAAGGATGGAAATGGCGGGATATTAAATGTGTCTTCAATTGCAGCTTTTATGCCAGGGCCTTTAATGAGTACGTATTATGCAAGTAAAGCCTTTGTGCAGTCGTTTACGGAAGCAGTTAGGGAAGAAGTGAGAAATGATGTTCGAGGAAAAAATATTAGAATATCGGCACTTTGTCCTGGACCGACAGATACTGGCTTTGAGAAGAGCAGCAATTTGGAGGAAAGTTCGCTGTTTGAGAGATTGAAAGTTATGACTGCGAAGAAAGTGGCTGAAATTGGGTATAAAGAGTTTCAGAAGGGAAAAGTGGTTATAATTCCTGGAATTTTCAATAGGATTGCAGTTTTTGGGACTAGATTCCTATCAAGAAAATTTGTTGTAAAAACGGCTGGAAAGTTGCAGGAGAAGAAAAATAAAAATTAATGGAGGTTTGAAATGTTAAAATTTGAGAAATATCAGGGTGCAGGGAATGATTTTGTTATTGTTAGCGAAAAAGAGCTGATTGAAAAGGGAATACCTGAATATGGAGAGTTTGCAAGCCAAGTTTGCAATAGACATTTTGGAATAGGTGCAGATGGACTGATTATTTTAAAATATGTGGCAAGTATGCCGTTTATGTTTTTCTTTAATGCAGATGGAAGTCAGGCGCCTATGTGTGGAAATGGAATAAGATGTTTTTCACATTATCTTGTAAATAATCATTTAGTCGATGGAAATGAATTTGTTGTGAAGACAGTTCCTGGAGATTTGACAATAAGGGTGAATTATGATGAGGAAAAGGATGATTTTTCTGCAAGAGTAAATATGGGAAAACCTATTTTTAACATAAAAGAATTGATAAATACAGAAAAAGAGCAGTTTTTGCGAGAAAAAATAAACATTGATGGAAAAGAAATTGAAATTTCGTATATCTTTATGGGAACTGACCATTCTGTAATATTTGTAAATGACTTTAGTGATTATGATATTGATGAAATTGGGAAAAAAATTGAAAATTATACTGATTTATTTCCTAAAAAAGTTAATGTAAATTTTGTGAAAGTGTATGACAGAAAGCGAATGGAAGTAATTACTTGGGAACGTGGAGCAGGAAGAACATTGGCTTGTGGAACAGGTGCAACAGCTTCAGCAGTGCTTGCTAGAACTTTTGGTTTTGTAGATAATAAGGTAAATGTAAAAGTACCTGGCGGACAGCTTGTTATTGAATATGAAGGTGGAGAAAATAACGCTTTTATGACTGGGCCTAGTGAAAAAATTGCTGAAGGATTGTATAAATTTCAAAGATAATTTTTTTAAATTTAGTATTAATTAAAATTTTTGAAAAAATAAAAGAATATAAAATTAAAGTAAAAATTAAGGAAAGAAGGAAAAAATGAAATTTGAAGGATCTTACGTAGCTTTAATTACGCCGTTTAAAAATAATGGAACGGAATTAGATGAAGATAAATTGAGAGAACTGGTAAATTATCACATTGAAAATGGAACAGCTGGAATTGTGCCTTGTGGAACAACTGGAGAAGCTCCAACACTAACATTTGCGGAACATGAAAAAGTGATAAAAATAGTTGTGGAAGAAGTGAAGGGAAGAATACAAGTAATTGCAGGAGCAGGTTCAAATAATACAGCAAGAGCAGTAGAATTGACAAAGTATGCAAAAGAGCTGGGAGCAGATGCGGCATTAAGTACTTGTCCATATTATAACAAACCTAGCCAAAGAGGACTTTACGAACATTATAAAACAATTGCAAAAGAGGCAAAATTTCCCGTAATGCTTTATAATGTGCCAGGAAGAACAGGAACAAACATTGAAGCGGAAACTATTGCAAAATTGGCTGAACTGCCTGAAATTGTGGCTGTAAAGGAAGCAACAGGAAGTTTGGAACAAATGATAAAAATCCAAGATTTATGTGGAGATAAAATTGAAATCTTGTCAGGAGAAGATCATCTAATCTTGCCAATGCTTTCGATTGGAGCAAAAGGAGTAGTTTCAGTAGTTGCTAATATAATGCCACAGGAAATGAGCGACTTGATTAGTTCATTCTTAAACAAAAATTTTGATAAGGCATTTGAACTTCATACGAAATTATACGATGTAAGCAGAAATATGTTTGTTGAAGGAAATCCTGTAACTGTAAAGGCAGCTATGAAAATACTTGGAAAATTGGATAATGATATAGTGCGATTGCCATTGGTTGCAGCTGAAGCGGATACCTACGGGAAATTAACTAAAGTATTTAAGGAAAAAGGGATTTTTTAATTTTTTATTTGCTGGAAAATTTTGAATTATGAAAAGAGCTGGAGTAAAATCCAGTTTTTTTTATTAATATTTGCTTTTTCTGCTAAACTTTAAAAAAAAGATAGACAAAGAAAAATTAAAGGAAATAGTCGCAAATATGACACATTAAATTGATAAAATTAATTTAACAAAAAAATAAATTGGAGGAAAGCAATGATAAAAAATATAGTAATAGGATTATTAGGAATTGCAAGTTTGTCTTTTGCAGGGAATATTAAAAATGTGGAAGCGATAACAGAAGTGTTTGGAGATGGAGAAAATTTATCGGCAGTTGTGCTAACATATGACAAAGAAATTGCAGGGAATTCAGTTTCTGTTTCAGATTATAAAGTAGAAGGCAGAGAAATTGAAAAAGCATATGTAAGTAAGCAGAATGAAAAAAATGGAGAAAAATCAAAAAATGGGAAATATGTAATTTTGGAATTGAAAAGACTACCGATGGTAGCTCAGGCAAGTGACCACTCTAAAGAAGAAATGGAAAAGAAAAAAGCAACAGGACAAAAAGGACCGACGTTGGGTGGGAAAGGTGATGCAAAACCTTTAAAAACAATTACAGCGGAAGTAACTCAAACAGGAAGTGTAAAAACTGTAAATGGAAAAGTTTACAATTCTGAGGAAAAACAAGTTTCAACAAAAACAAGACAATTAATAATAGAAGATTTCAAGCAATTTGTATTTACTGGAAAAGATGGGAAGACTTTGAAATATAATTTGTATATGCCTAAAAATTATGATCCATCTAAAAAATATCTGATGGTAGTATTTATGCATGATGCAGGAGCTGTATCTTCTGAAACTAAGTACACATTAAGTCAAGGAAATGGTGCTACAGTTTGGGCAAGTCCTGAATGGCAGAAAAACCATCCTAGTTTTGTGCTAGCACCGCAATATGAAGTAGTAACGGTAAATGATAATTATGAATATGGTCCTGAACTGGACAGAACGGTTGAATTGATAAACAGTCTAACTGAAAAATATTCAATAGATAAAGATAGAATTTATAATACAGGACAATCAATGGGCGGAATGTCTTCTATTTCATTGGATTCAAGATATCCTGATTTATTTGGCGGTTCGTATATTGTTGCGAGTAAATGGGATGTAAATGTAACAGAACCAATGAAAAATCAAAATATATGGTTTGTTGCGTCAGAAGGAGATCCTGGAGCTTATCCAAGTTTGACTGAAATATCAGATTATTTGGAAAAAAATGGTGCAAAAGTTCAAAGAATGACAGTTGATGCTGAACAAAATCAAGATGAAGTAAATAAAGAAGTTCAAAGTAAAATAGAAGAAGGATATAATATTTATTATACAGTTTACAAAAATGGGAATCACCGTTATACTTGGCAACATGCATATGATATGAAGCCTGCTATGGAATGGCTATTCAGACAGAAAAGAAATTCTTCAAAAGTGAAATAATGCTAAATCCATTTGAAAAATAGAAATTATATTTTACAGTTTCTGACAAGGAGTCTTAATTCCTTGTAGAAGATATATCAAATTTATTGTTTTAATAATAGGATAAAGTGAGAATACATTAGACCTGTTCGATAATTATACAAACTTAGAATTTAATAAAATAAATATCTTGAAGCAAGGGGTCTTGACCCTTTGAGTAACAGAAGGTACACCAATTATATTATTTTAATGGGAAATAGTATAACGCAAAAAGAAAAAAATTTAAAAAAATATCAAAATTTTTTTTGATTATCTGAAATTATGGGGTACAATATTGTTAATAGGGAAATATTTT
Organism: Leptotrichia sp. oral taxon 417; assembly: GCF_013394865.1. Lineage (NCBI taxonomy): Bacteria > Fusobacteriati > Fusobacteriota > Fusobacteriia > Fusobacteriales > Leptotrichiaceae > Leptotrichia > Leptotrichia sp. oral taxon 417. The sequence continues at coordinate 1,052,701 of NZ_JABXYV010000001.1, forward strand.
TAAATAATTTAAATTTGTATTTGAGAGGAATGAATAGAGATGATACACACAACGAGAGAGCTGGAAGAGATACAGAAAAATTTTATTGAGATGGAAGTGAAAAGTTTTGCAAGGGAAGTTATCGAATTTATCGATGAAAGTCCAAGTACTTATCACGTTGTGAAAAACTGTTCGGATATTTTGGATGAAAATGGGTTTGAAAGAATTATGCCACGTGAAAAATGGGAAATTAAAAAGGGTGGAAAGTATTTTTTAAAAAAATCTAGTTCCACTATAATTGCCTTTACGGTTGGAGAGGATTTTGATGTGAAAAATGGATTTAAAATATTTGGGGCACATACAGATTCTCCTTGTTTTAGAATAAAGCCTAGTCCTGAAATAGTCACAGAAAATGTAGTGAGATTGAATACGGAAGTTTATGGAGGGCCTATTTTAAGCACTTGGTTTGATAGACCGCTTTCTATTGCTGGACGTGTTATTGTGAAGGGGGAAAATTCATTTTTTCCAAGAACTGTGAAAATTAAGATAGATGAGCCACTTTTGACAATACCAAATCTGGCAATTCATCAAAACAGGGAAGTAAATAATGGTGTAAAAATTGATAAGCAGAATGATGTTTTGCCTGTAATTTCACTTATTAACAAAAATTTTGAAAGGGAAGGTTATCTTGAAAGAGTTATTTTAGAGAAAACTGGAATAAAAAAGGAAGATATAATTGATTTTGACTTGTATTTGTATGCGACTGAAAAAGGATGTCTTTTGGGGGCAAATGAAGAATTTATGTCATCACCAAAAATTGATAATCTTGCTTCTGTTTATACAGGGCTGATTGGACTTTTGGAAGCCGAAGAAAATCAGGATAGAATTAATATTTTTGTGGCGTTTGATAATGAAGAAATAGGAAGTGCTACAAAGCAAGGGGCAGATTCTAATTATTTGTTAAATACGCTGGAAAGAATTTCGCTGGCTCTTGGGCTTAGCCGAGGGGATTTTTTGCAAATGCTGGAAAGTTCATATATTTTATCAGCTGATGCGGCACATGCGGCACATCCTGCACATTTAGGCAAAACAGATCCTACAAATCGTGGGAAAATAAACGAAGGGATTTCTATAAAAATAAGTGCAAAGCAAAAATATACTTCTGACGGATATTCGATTGCAGTAATTAAACAGCTTATTGAAGGCACTGAAATACAAATTCAGCCATTTGTAAATGAATCAAATGAACTTGGTGGAAGCACGATTGGTCCGATTTCATCGACGCATCTGGATATAGATGGAGTGGATCTGGGAGTTCCGATGCTTGCAATGCATTCGGTACGGGAATTATGTGGAATTTTTGATGTGTTTTATTTAAAGGAATTGGCAAAGGAATTTTTTTCAAAAGAGTAGGATATGTCATTTTTAAGGAGATAGTCAGAATCTGGCTGTCTTTTTTTGTATTCAGTTATTTAAAAATATCTAAATTTGTAATATTATGATATTTGTGATAAAATAAAAAATAAATGATTTAGAAAGGTAGTAGGTAAAATGAAAGTTTATTTGGAATTATTCTGGATTTTCTTTAAAATTGGCGCTTTCACTCTTGGTGGTGGATATGCTATGGTTCCGCTTATTCAAGATGAGATTGTGGCTAAGAAGAAGTGGATTGAAGAAGAGGAATTTATAAAGCTTTTGGCTCTTGCACAGTCTTCGCCAGGAGCGTTGGCAGTAAATATATCAGTTTTTGTGGGATATAAAATAAAAAAGATGTTAGGCGTGGCAGTTACAGTTATAGCTTCGACGTTACCGTCATTTATAGTAATTCTCCTTATAGCTTCATTGTTTAGCAATATACAGGATAATGTTTATGTGATAAAGGCTTTTAAAGCTATAAGACCAATGGTAGTTGCATTAATTGCAGCGAGTGTTTATACAATTGGAAAGTCAGCTAAAATTAACCGTAAGACATTGTGGATTGTGCTTTTAGTAGCGGTAATGGTTGCATTTTTGAAATTTCCGCCTATTGCGATGATTGTTTTAGGTGCTGTTTTAGGTAATGTTTGGATGATTTGGAGGAAAAATAAATGATGTTATTGATACTATTATTTTCTATATTTTTTAAGATAGGATTATTCAGTTTTGGTGGAGGATATGCGATTTTACCGCTTATTCAGGCTGATGTTGTAGATTTTCATAAATGGGTAAATGTACAGCAGTTTACAGATATTGTAGCAATTTCTCAAGTTACTCCAGGTCCAATTTCACTAAATTCGGCAACTTATGTTGGATATTTAGTTGGGAACAAAGCAGGAATTTGGCACGGAGTTCTGACTGGAACAGTTGCAACAATAGGGCTGATTCTTCCGTCAGTTATTGTAATGTCCTTTTTCAGTAAATTTTATTTAAAATTTCAAGATAATAAATATATAGACAATGCATTTGCTGGTTTAAAAATTGTTGTTGTTGGACTAATTTTGGCGGCTGCAATGCTATTGATCGATAAAAATAATTTCATTGACTGGAAAAGTGTTGTGATATTTGTTGTGTCAATGGCACTTGTGCTAAAGTGGAAGATGAGTCCAATATTGCTGACAGTAATTGCGGCTATTGTGGGAATTATAATTTATTAAAATTTTTTGTTAAAGTAAAAAAACAAGTTATTGAATTAAAAATTAAAAAGTTTAGCAAAGAAGTAATAATAGAAATAGAAAGAAGGAAATTATGAAAAAAATATATATTATTGCAATATTAATATTAATTCTGGTGTTTAGTTGCGGGAAAAAAAATAAAGGAACAAGGAATTCCAAAAATAATGTAACTGTGGAAAATAAAATGAATGATAAAATTAAGGAATTGACAGAAAAGGCTAAAAAGGGGGATGTGGAGGCGCAGGCGGAACTTGGGGAAATATATCTTCAGGGAGATGGAATTAAGGCAGATTATAAAAAATCTATGGAATGGAGTAAAAAAGCCGCTGAAAATAAGAATTATCGCGCAATGAGAAATATTGGAATTCTTTATTTGGAAGGCTTGGGGGTAAAAAAAGATTATAAAAAGGCATTTGCATCATTTTCAAGTTCTGTTGATGGCGGAGATGCCCAAGGGCCTAGATATTTGGGAATAATGTCTGAAAATGGGCTTGGAGTGAAAAAAAGCCTGGATGATGCAGAATTTTATTATGAAATTGGGGATAGCAGCGGAGATTTAGTTTCAAGTTATAAACTTGGAAAACTTTATGAAAAAGTTGGAGATTATGCAAAATCAATAGAGTTTTATAAAAAAGCCGAAGGCAGAATGGATAAGACTACGGCCCCAATGTATGAAGCGCTTGGAGATCTGTATGCAGATGGAAAAGGTGTAGAAAAAAGTACGAAGGAAGCTAAGGAATATTATGAAAAGGCTGTAAAATCTGGAAGTCAAGAGGCGACAAATAAATTGGCTAAATTGAAATAATGTTTGAAATTCCCATTTTGTCTGACTTTCTAATCTTAATTTTAAAAGAATTGAAAAAAATTTATGAATAATGTTATTTACTAAAATCATTATTTGTGATAAAATAAGTTAAGAAATTTAAATATATTTATGCAATTCTATAATTTTTATTTTAATTAAATCTAAATTCTATAGTTTTAAAAATTTAATTATTAATTTTATAATTTTAAATACTTCATAAATTATAACTACAATATTCATCCCAGAGATAACCTAAAATTATAAATTCTCCAAATTATAGATTTTTTATTAGATTTTAGATAATTTTTGAAATTTTTATAAAATTAAGAAAAAGAAAGGAGATGCTACATTAACAGACTATTTAATTAAGAAAAACTGGCATTTTAATTAAAAGTAGATATGGTAGCAATGGGAAATAATGTTAGAAACATTGATTTTTAGAGAGATAAGATACAACGAAAATAATGAACAGCTTCTTAAAGAAAATTTAGGAAAAATAAAAAATAATCCAGATGATGTGGAAGTATTAAAAACATTGGCTTCTATTTATCATGCACTAAGGGAAAATGACAAGGCAATTGAAATTTATGAAAAATTAACAAAGTTGCAGCCAAATGAAATTGAAATACGAGCTTTTTTGGGTTATTTGTACTATGAAAATGAAGAGCTTGACAAGGCTGAAGAAAACTTTAACAGGGCACTTGATGTAAGTACAAAGGATGAACCGTTTATTTTGTTCCTTTTGGGAAATATTTATTCAAGAAAGGGTAAAATATCGGAGGCGGTTGACTGTTATGACCTTGCGATATTCCTTGATTTTGATATGTATATTGCACATATTGACTTTGCTAGAAAGTATGAGCACATGGGGCGGCACAAAAAGGCTTTGGAAGAATATAAGGCGGCATTTAGAATTGATTCACGAGATGAAGGACTTATTGAAAAAATACATTATATAGAAGATAAATATGGAAATATAATCAAGGAAGAAAATAAAAAATTAAATCTTAAAGCTACAAATGCAGAAGTTATTTAGTATTAAATAAATAATTTAGATATGTTTGGCAATTTAATATTTTTATTTTTTACAAGAAATTTTCCCCCTTTTGTTATATAATGATTATTTAATTATATTTGCAGTCATCAAACAGGTCATTAGATAAAATAGTAAAAATTGAATATGTAGCCAGTAAAACATATAAAAATTAGTTTGGGAATTTAAGTGAATAAGAAATGAAATCTTTAGTATAAAAGTTGTCTTAAAATAAGGAGTGAAATTCTTATCTATGACAGCTTTTTATTATTTTTGCTTAAAATTGAAAATATAAAAATTTGACGAGGATTCTGGTTTATTATTTAAAAATAAAAAAAGTATAAGGAGAAGGAAAGTGGTAAATTTAGTATGTGAAGCGATACTTCCAGATTGTCCAATGAAGGATGTGGAGGAAATTGAAAAAAGTATAGTGACAACTTATAAAAAAAGTATCTGGTCAAAATTCTTGAAGGCAATCAGTGATTTTGATATGATCCAAGATGGGGATAAAATTGCGATTGGTGTTTCTGGAGGGAAGGACAGTTTACTTTTGGTAAAATTATTTCAGGAATTAAAAAAAGACAGGCGGAAAAATTTTGAATTTAAGGCAGTTAGTCTGAATCCGGGATTTAGAAATTCTGATTTAGATAATTTTAAAAATAATTTGGATAAGTTAAATATTGACTGTGATATTATTGATACAAATATTTGGGAAATTGCAAATGAAAAGGCTAAAGATTATCCGTGCTTTTTGTGCGCTAAAATGCGACGTGGAATTTTGTATACGCAAGTGGAAGAACTTGGATTTAATAAACTGACGCTTGGGCATCATTTTGATGACGTAATTGAAACGACTCTTATAAATATGCTTTATGCTGGGACAATGAAAACAATGACTCCAAAAGTTCCCTCAACTTCTGGAAAATTAGAATTGATTCGTCCGTTAATTTACGTAAAGGAAGCAGATATAATTGATTATACAAAAACAAACGGGATTCGTGCAATGAACTGCGGATGTACAATTGAAGCCGGAAAAACTTCAAGCAAACGTAGGGAAGTGAAAAATCTGCTGGCTGAACTTGAAGAAAAGAATCCAGGAGTAAAGCAAAGTGTGTTCAATTCAATGAGAAATATAAATTTGGATTATGTTTTTGGATATACAGGCGGTAATGTAAATAAAGATAAATAAATGTTAGAACAGTTATTAGCTGTTCTTAATTTTTATAAAATAAATATCTTGAAGCAAAGGTCTTACCTTTTGTAGAAGTAAAAAAAATTTAGGTTATCAAACGTATCTAATAGCAAATTTTAGAGAGATGTTAAATCTTAACGTTAAATAGAAGTTTAGAAATATTTAAAAATTTTAAAAATAAAAATTTTTTTGTATATACGAAAATAATAGGGTATAATAAAGTTGAAGTTATAAAAAAAATAGAAAATAAACAAATATTTAGGAGAGGTGCATTTATGAAAAAAGATTTTGAGCAAAAATGGTGGCATAAATCGGTGGTGTACCAGATTTATCCAAAGAGTTTTAAAGATACGACTGGGACCGGTCAAGGAGATATAAAAGGAATTACACAAAAATTAGATTATTTGAAGAAACTTGGAGTGGAAGTTTTATGGCTAACACCGATGTATAAATCGCCTCAAAATGATAACGGATACGATATTAGTGATTATTACAATATTGATGAGAGTTATGGGACAATGGAAGATTTTGAGGAAATGTTGAACGAAGCTCACAAAAGAGGATTGAAAATAGTGATGGATATTGTTATAAATCATTCTTCGACTGAAAATGAATGGTTTAAAAAATCTGAAGCTAGAGATCCAGAATTCGAAGATTTTTACATTTGGAAAGATCCAGTTGATGGAAAAGAACCTACAAATTGGGAATCAAAATTCGGTGGAAATGCTTGGCAATGGAGTGAAAAGAGAGGACAGTATTATTTACATCTATTCGATGTTACTCAAGCTGACTTGAATTGGGAAAATGAAAATGTTAGAAAAAAATTGTATGAAATGATTAGATATTGGTTAAATAAAGGAGTAGATGGATTCAGATTTGATGTAATTAACTTGATTTCAAAAGACCAAAGATTCTTGGATGATGATGGAACTGATACTAGATTTGTGCCTGATGGAAGAAGATATTACACAGATGGACCTAGAATTCATGAGTTCTTGAAAGAATTACATAAAGAGGCATTTGGAGAAAGTGATTTATTGACAGTTGGAGAAATGTCATCTACTGCCATTGAAAATTGTATAAAATACTCAAATCCTGATGAAAAAGAACTTACTATGACATTTTCATTCCATCATTTAAAAGTTGATTATCCAAATGGTGAAAAATGGGTAAAAGCACCGTTTGATTTTGTACAATTGAAGAAAATATTATCTAAATGGCAAATTGGGATGTATGAAGGGAACGGATGGAATGCAACTTTCTGGAATAATCACGATCAGCCAAGAGCATTGTCAAGATTTGGAAATGATAAGGAATACCACGATGAATCAGCAAAAATGTTAGCGACAGTTCTTCATGGATTACAAGGAACACCTTATGTTTATCAAGGTGAAGAGTTTGGAATGACAAATCCATATTTTGATAAAATTGAGAAATATCGTGATGTTGAATCGACTAACATTTATAAAATTTTGTTGGATAGAGGATGTTCTGAAGAAGAAGCTATTGAAATTTTAATGCAGAAATCAAGAGATAACTCAAGAACGCCTGTTCAATGGGATGACTCTAAAAATGCAGGATTTACGGAAGGAACACCTTGGATTTCAGTTCCAGAAAATTACAAAGAAATTAATGTGAAAAAAGCATTGGAAGATTCAAATTCTGTATTCTATCATTATCAAAATTTGATTAAATTGAGAAGAAATGAAGAATTGTTGATAACTGGAAGATATGAAGATTTTGATATTGAAAATGAAAAGGTTTATGCTTATAAGAGAGTTGGAGAAAATGCTGAATTAATAGTAATTTCTAATTTCTATGATGAAACTTGTGAGTTTGATGTTAAAGAATTGAATTTAGAAAATGCGTCAATTTTATTGTCAAATTACATTGAAGGGCCTAAAATTTCAAATGATAAAATTATTTTAAAACCTTATGAAAGTATTATTTTTAAAAAATAGTTAAATATTGAAAATATAAATTTACCGTTGAATAGGATTTTTAGCTTTAAAACTTATTTGGCGGTATTTTAAATAAAAAAAGCAGAAAAACAAAAAAGAAAGGAAACTGAGATGAAAACAGAAATTATATGCATTGGAACAGAATTGCTGGTTGGAGATATTGTAAATACAAATGCGCAATATATCTCAGCAAAGTTTACAAATATTGGGATTGATTTGTATTATCAAACTACTGTTGGAGATAATTACGGAAGGCTTAAGGAATGTTTGGAAAATGCTTTTAAAAGGGTTAATCTGGTAATTACTACTGGAGGGCTTGGACCTACGGTTGATGATATTACGAAGGAAGTTGTGGCTGATTATTTTGGAGAAGAGCTGGAAGTTATTGAGAGATATTATGATTTGATTGTGAAAAGATATAATGAGAGAGGTTTTGGAGAAGTGGCTTCTGGCGGAAGAAAGGAGGCTTCAATTTTAAAAAATTCAAAATTATTAGAAAATGAAGTTGGGCTTGCACCTGGATTTTTTTATGAAAAGGATAATAAAAAAATAATAGTTTTGCCAGGACCTCCAAGAGAAATGACATGGATGGTTGACAATCAAGTTTTGCCACTTTTGAAGCAATATTCAAATGATGTTTTATTAATGAAGACTCTTGAAATAAAGGGAGTCCCAGAAGGAAGAATTGATGACAGGTTAAAGGATTATTTTGAAATGTCGAATCCGACTGTTGCTCCTTATGCGAAGGAAGGGTGTGTTCAAGTTAGAATCGCAATGAAGGGGGATCGTGGAAGTTTAGACTATTTGACTGCCGAAATTGATAAAATTGCAGATGAAATTAAGGAAATTTATCCGCAGGCGATGGAAATTAAGGAAGATTGATGAAGGGAAATTATTTTTTGCTTGCTTAATCATGGATGCTCGTTAAAAAAATTCTAACTGTTAAAGTGGAGAGAGGGGATAAATTTTTATTTTGAATATTTTAAATTTACTCTATCTTGACAAAAATGTATTTATATGATATAAATAAATTGTCTAATAGAGATGCCCCATCTCTGTGTTTAGACTTCTTTCATACAAAAAGACGAGCACACGGCTCGTTTTTATTTTATGGTTTAGATAAATGAAAAAATGAAAAATATTGTTGAAATGTTATTACTGGGATAAAATTTAGGAGAATGAGATTATAAGATGAAAAGAGAAATAGCAATAATTGGTGGCGGCGCTTCGGGATTTTTAACAGCGATTACTGCCAAGAAGAATGGAAAAGATGTTGTCATTTTGGAAAGAAAGGACAGGGTTTTAAAAAAAGTTTTGACTACTGGGAATGGTCGGTGCAATTTGACAAATGTGAATGCTTCTAATCAAAATTATTTTGGGATCGAGAAAATGAAGCAGCCGATTGAGGAAATTTTAGGAAGTTTTACTTCGCAGGATGCAATGAGATTTTTTGAAGATGAAGTTGGAATTATTTGCAACGAGGAGAATCGAGGAAAGGTTTATCCGCTTAGCGGACAGGCAACTTCGATTGTGGATGGGCTTAGATTTTATGCACAAAGCCTTGGGATAGAGATAATTACAGATTTTTATGTTGTGAAAATTGAAAAGGAAATGTTTGATTTTAAGATAATTTCAGAAGATAAAAGGCAAATTACTGCAAAAAAGATTGTACTTGCCACTGGCGGTAAATCTTATCCTGAGCTGGGATCTAATGGAAGTGGGTATGAACTGGCGAAAAAGTTTGGGCATACTGTTACAAAATTAACGCCTGTTATTGTGCAGTTGAAGGCGGAAAAGGAGAAAATAAGGGGATTGAAGGGGATTAAGTCGGATGTGGAAGTTACGGCTTTTGGAGAAAATGAAGATGGAGAGAAAATAAAAATATGTACTTATGATGGAGAACTGCTGTTTACAGATTTTGGGATTTCTGGAAATGTTGTTTTTAATATTTCCTATGTTTTTCCAATTTATAAAAATGTAGAATTTGAAATTGATTTTATGCCTAAGTTTACATATAATGAAATATTTGAAATATTGAAAAAACGTAGAAAAATATTGAAGAATTTTACAATGGAGCAGTTTTTTAATGGAGCTGTTAATAAGAAATTGGGGCAGTTTTTGACAAAATCGGCTGGAATAGAGAAATTGTCGAAAAGCATAAATGATTTGACAGATAATGAAATTCGTAAAATTTGTACGGCTTTGAAAAAATATAAAATAAAAATTATTGATACAAATGGCTTTAAGGCGGCTCAAGTTACTGCTGGCGGAATTCCGTTAAGTGAAGTAAATTTAGAAAAGTTAGAGTCTAAAAAAGTTAAAAATCTTTACTTTGCTGGGGAAATACTGGATGTTTATGGTGAATGTGGAGGATTTAACTTGCAGTGGGCTTGGACATCTGGATATTTTTTAGGGAAAAATATTTAACCAAATATTCTTTTTTACAAAATTTTTATTTAACAGGAGATATAAAGGAGAAAAAATGATTAGAATAAATAATATAAAAATGCCTGTGAAACATACCGAGAATGATTTAAAAAAAACAGTCTATAAACTTTACAGAATTAATGAAAAAGAAGTAAAGTCCTTTGAAATTGCAGGACAGGCAATTGATGCGAGAAAAAAGGATAATGTTGTATTTGTTTATGCAGTGGATATTTCCTTTAAATTTGATGAAGAGAAGGAAAAGAAAAGATTTGAAAATGTAAAGAATGTTAGAAAAATTGAGAAAAAGCCTTATTTTACAGAGAAAATTGAGAATTTTACAGAAAATGAAAGTGTAAAGCGTCCTGTTGTCGTTGGAAGCGGGCCTGCGGGAATTTTTGCTGGGCTTGTGCTTGCTGAAGCGGGATTAAAGCCAATTATTATTGAGCAGGGGAAAAGTGTGGATGAACGGGAAAAGGATGTCTATAATTTTTTTAAAACCGGGAAATTAGATAAGTATTCAAATGTGCAGTTTGGGGAAGGCGGTGCTGGAACGTTTTCAGATGGAAAATTGAATACGAATACAAATAATTTTAGGATTCAAAAGGTTTATGATGAATTAATTCTTGCTGGAGCTGATCCAAAAATTAACTATATGTCAAAGCCGCATATTGGAACTGATAAATTAATTGAAATAATGCGTAAAATCAGACATAAGATTGAGAGTCTTGGTGGAGAATATAGATTTAGTACAAAATTAATAAAAGTAAATTATGAAAAATCTGATTCAGAAAAGAAAAAAATAAAAAGTATCTTAGTTGAGAATGTTGAAAGTTCCGATGAAAATAAAACTTATGAAATTCCAGCTAATATTGTAGTTCTTGCAATTGGGCACAGTGCGAGAGATACTTTCTTTATGTTAAATGAAGAAAATGTTGCGATGGAACGAAAAATTTTTTCAGTTGGAGTTAGGATTGAGCATCTTCAAAGTATGATAAACCATTCTCAATATGGAAAATTTGCCAATAAATTGCCGGCTGCAGAATATAAATTGAATGTTAAGACAAGCAATGGGCGGGGAGTTTATACGTTTTGCATGTGTCCAGGCGGAGTTGTTGTGCCGTCTTCAAGCGAGGAAGGCCGTCTTGTTGTAAATGGGATGAGTTATTCTCAAAGGGATTTGGAAAATGCAAATTCGGCGATTTTAGTAAATGTATTTCCTGAAGATTTTCCTGGAGAAAGCGTTCTGGCTGGAGTGGAATTTCAAAGAAGATTGGAGGAAAAGGCTTTTGAACTTGGCGGAAAGAATTATAAGGCTCCAGTCCAGCTGTTTGGGGATTTTGTAAATAATAAAATTTCGACAGAATTAGGAAAAGTAAAACCAAGTTATTTGGCAGGCTATAAATTTGCAAATTTAAATGAAATTTTTCCGCAATACATAAATGATTCTCTAAAAGAGGGAATTAATTTGATGGATAGAAAAATAAAGGGATTTGCCAGTTATGATGCAGTTTTATCAGGAGTGGAAAGCCGCAGTTCATCTCCAGTGAAAATTCCTAGAAATGAAAAATTTTTCTCGAATATTGAAGGTCTTATGCCTTGTGGAGAAGGTGCAGGATATGCTGGCGGGATTATGTCGGCGGCGGTTGATGGGATAAAATGCGCAGAGTATGTGATTGGGTATTATCAAATGATTTGTAAAGCGAAGGGGTAATTATGAAACATAAGAAAGATAAAATAGCAAAAACAAATGCTTTAAGACAGCTGGATAAACAAAAAATTCCATACATTATTCATACTTATGAATGGAGTGAAGATAAAAGCGGAGGGCTTGGAGTTGCTGAAAAATTTCCTGAACTTGCAGAGAGAGTCTTTAAGACAATTGTGTTGAAGGGGAAAAGTAAAAATTTGTATGTCTGTGTTATTCATGGAGCAGCTCATTTGGATTTGAAAAAGGTGGCGAAGGCTTGCGGGGAAAAAAATATTGATTTGCTGCCGCTTTCAGAGCTTGAGAAGGAAACAGGATATATTCGTGGAGGATGTTCTCCTGTAGGAATGAAAAAGCTGTATAGAACTTTTTTTGATAAGGAAGTGGAGAAATTTGAAAAAATAATGGTTTCAGCTGGCAGAAGAGGATTGCAGATGGAAGTGGAAACTGAAAAATTAGTTGGAATTGTGAATGGTACAATTGTTGATTTGTTAATGGAAGAGATTAAATAGAATTTTTATTTAAATGGTACAAATAAATAAAATCTAGTTTTTATTTTTTAAAAGAAAGTTTACCTTTTACAAGTAAAAAATAAATAATAAAACCTGCTTTAGAATTTTTTTTAATAAAAGCAGGCTTTTTATTTTTGATATATCTAAATGTTTAGAAAAATGTTACTAGCAAATAGTTCCACCAGTTTCTTTAATATCTTTATCATTTTTTACAATAGCTTCAATTGCGGCAATTAAACCTTTTACAATAGTATTTAATTCCATTGATGGTGTATTTTTTTTATTAATAACTTGTTCTGGTAAAAATGGAATATGAATAAATCCAGATTTTTTGTTTTTGTATTTTTTATTTATTAAATAAAGTGTACCGTAAAGAACGTGATTACAGATGAAAGTTCCTGCAGTGTATGAAACTGAAGCTGGAATTTTATTTTTTTGTATGTTTTTTACCATAGCTTTTACAGGAAGATCTACAAAATATGCATTTTCTCCATCTGGAAAAATTGGCTCATCAATAGTTTGGTTTCCTTCGTTGTCAGGTATTCGGAAATCATCAAGATTTATTCCAACACGTTCAACGGAAATATCAAATCTTCCGCCTGCTTGTCCGATTGACAAGATAACATCTGGATTATGCTCTTCAATAGCTTTTTCAATTTTTTTAATAGATTTTCCTTTTACTGTCGGAATTTCCAATTTGATAATTTGTGCTCCTGCAATATTATCAGGCAATTTTTTAACTGATTCGATGGCAGGATTTATGGGCTCACCTCCAAAAGGGTCAAAGCCAGTAACTAATATTTTCATAGTATTTTTTGTATGATTTTATAAAAATAGATTTAATTTATAATTTCATACTCTCCTTTCTAGATTTTTTTTAATTTACTTGTTTGTAAAAATTTAGAAATATAGTATTTTCAGTTTTATTTTACTCCAAATAACAGCAGCATAAGTATAATATGTGTTACAAGCAGTAATAAAGCCATTGGAGCTTGGACTTTTATAATTCCATATTTATCTTTTATTTCCAGAATTGAAGCAGGGACAATATTAAAGTTTGCTGCCATTGGAGTCATAAGAGTTCCGCAATAGCCGGCGGTCATTCCCAAAGCACCAATAACAGCTGGATTTCCACCGTTTTTGATAATAAATGGGATTCCAATTCCTGCAGTTATTACTGAAAATGCAGCAAAGGCATTCCCCATAATCATAGTGAATATAACCATTCCAATAGCATAAATAACGATTCCTATAAAGATATTTCCAGTTGGGACAACCGATGAAATGCTGGCAGCTATTACTTTTCCAACTCCAGCTTTAGTAAATACAGCACCTAATGCAGCAAGAAGCTGTGGCAAAATGGCAGTTGCACCAATTTGCATAAGGAGTTTTGAAGTATCTTCGTTTGTTTCGCTGAATTTTGGTTTTATGATAATTGCAGCTGCCAGAAGGGCGACAAGCGAACCTCCACCGATACCTAATGCAGGTGGTATAGCAGTTTTTCCAATTTTAAATTGAAGTATCAGAAAAGCGGCAATTCCAATTAATACAGCTGGGATGAAAATTTTATTTTTTAATTTTTCACTTTGTGCGATTTTGAATTGTGAAGAAATATTTTCAAATTTTCCAATATGTAATTGTTTTGTTACAGTAATTATGGCAAGAATTACAAGAAGTCCGCCAGTAACCTTATATGGAATAGCTTCTCCAAAAATAAATATTATCCCAAGAATAGTCCAAAACAAAAATGTTCCTATTTTTGCCTTTTCATTTTTCAATCCTCTAATTCCAGTACTTATACTGACAAGTCCGCAAAGAATATAAATAATTTGTGTCAAAAGTTTTAAAAGAGCTTTTATTTCCATTATTTTTTACCTCCTTTGCTCAAAATTATTTTTTTATCATAAATATATACTTGAATAAAAGTAAAAATTATTGCAATTATCCCAATTGGTATTGAAGATAGCGCCAATTGCTTCAAAGATACAGCATATCCATTTTCCTTCAGTGTAGTCTGAATCAAAAGAAGTCCCGATGCACCGACAAATATGTTTTGTGAAAAGAAATTTCCATAATTTTCAATTGCGGCACTTAAACTTTTTAACTCTTCAGTTTGCTTTTCTGTTAAATCCTTATTTTTATGAGTTTTTGCAGCAGCTTCAGACATTGGGTAAATAAGAGGACGTATAAACTGAATGTGTCCACCAATTCTAATTGACAATGCACTCGCAATCGAACGGATTACCATATAAAGTCCTAAGATTCTACCAGCAGTTGCATTTTTTAATTTTTCAATTAAAGCTGCACTTCTTTCTCTAAGTCCATATCTTTCAAGGACTGCAATAACTGGCAAGCTAATCAAAAAAATTGACATAAGCCTATTATCCACAAAAGCCTTTCCAATAATTCCAAGAATTTCAAAAAAATTCATTTTTGCAGCAATTCCAGTAGCTATACCAGCAGTAAGTACCACAGCCAGCACATCTAGCTTCAAAGAAAATCCCACTACAATAATAACAATACCAATAAGTATCCATAAATTCATAAGTATTCCTCCTAATAAAGTTTATTATTTTTTTTAATTATCATATAATCCTAATATGATTTTACCTTGAAATAGTGAAAATGCAATAGTTTTAGAGAAAAAATAGATCTTTAATTTTATATTGCCTTTTTAAGTTTTGAAAAATAAAATTTTTTAAATAAAAATTTCTGAAACTGCAAATAAAACAGCTTTTCCACTCAATGAAACTCGATTTTTTTCTTTATCTAATTTGCAATAAAGAATTCCTGTCCGTTTGGAAGCTTGAAATGCGACAATTTCATTTTTTCCCAATTTATCTGACCAAAGTGGTACAAGATGACAATGTCCAGAGCCACAAACAGGATCTTCGGCAACATCCAATTTTGGTGCAAAGGAACGAGAAATACAATCAAATTCTGAGTTTTCATCAGCTTTAGCCGTAATGTGTAAAAGAAGTCCATCAAGCAATTTAATTTTTTCCAAATTTGGTTCAAACTTTTCCACAAGTTCCGAATTTTCCAAAACACAGGTTCTCGCTGTTTTTACTACATTTTCAAAAAGTTGACTTGGTAAAATAAAAAATCCTTTATCTTCCACGGTACCAGCTCTAAAATCTTCTTTGGCTTCTTCATCAGAAATATCCGCATAATTAAATTTCAAATCTCCAGCTTCATGTTCTGCTTTATTGAAAAATTCTGTCATATTTTCTGAAATAAATCTATAAAATAATATTCCCAAAATATATTGCTTAAAATCCCAACCATCCACCGCTCCACGCACATTATCTGCAATTGCCCAAATTTTACGATGCAATTCTGCTCTTTGTACCGTTTCATTTGATTCTTTTGTATTTGCCACTTCTTTCTCCTTATATCTATTCATAATTTATTTTTTGTTAATATTATACCATAGTTTCACATAAAATTTATTTTCAGTACAAAACTTTTTTTAAATATTGATTTTTTTCCCCATTTTACTATGCAATCCTTTAAAATATTTAAAACTAATTTTATTGTCTATTTTTCAAAACTTAAAAAGCAGTATAAAATTAGAAATCTATTTTTTCTCTAAAACTATTGCATTTTCACTATTTCAAGGTAAAATCATATTAGGATTATATGATAATTTTAAAAAAATAATAAACTTTATTAGGAGGAATACTTATGAATTTATGGATACTTATTGGTATTGTTATTATTGTAGTGGGATTTTCTTTGAAGCTAGATGTGCTGGCTGTGGTACTTACTGCTGGTATAGCTACTGGAATTGCTGCAAAAATGAATTTTTTTGAAATTCTTGGAATTATTGGAAAGGCTTTTGTGGATAATAGGCTTATGTCAATTTTTTTGATTAGCTTGCCAGTTATTGCAGTCCTTGAAAGATATGGACTTAGAGAAAGAAGTGCAGCTTTAATTGAAAAATTAAAAAATGCAACTGCTGGTAGAATCTTAGGACTTTATATGGTAATCCGTTCGATTGCGAGTGCATTGTCAATTAGAATTGGTGGACACATTCAGTTTATACGTCCTCTTATTTACCCAATGTCTGAAGCTGCTGCAAAAACTCATAAAAATAAGGATTTAACAGAAAAGCAAACTGAAGAGTTAAAAAGTTTAAGTGCCGCAATTGAAAATTATGGAAATTTCTTTTCACAAAACATATTTGTCGGTGCATCGGGACTTCTTTTGATTCAGACTACACTGAAGGAAAATGGATATGCTGTATCTTTGAAGCAATTGGCGCTATCTTCAATACCAATTGGGATAATTGCAATAATTTTTACTTTTATTCAAGTATATATTTATGATAAAAAAATAATTTTGAGCAAAGGAGGTAAAAAATAATGGAAATAAAAGCTCTTTTAAAACTTTTGACACAAATTATTTATATTCTTTGCGGACTTGTCAGTATAAGTACTGGAATTAGAGGATTGAAAAATGAAAAGGCAAAAATAGGAACATTTTTGTTTTGGACTATTCTTGGGATAATATTTATTTTTGGAGAAGCTATTCCATATAAGGTTACTGGCGGACTTCTTGTAATTCTTGCCATAATTACTGTAACAAAACAATTACATATTGGAAAATTTGAAAATATTTCTTCACAATTCAAAATCGCACAAAGTGAAAAATTAAAAAATAAAATTTTCATCCCAGCTGTATTAATTGGAATTGCCGCTTTTCTGATACTTCAATTTAAAATTGGAAAAACTGCTATACCACCTGCATTAGGTATCGGTGGAGGTTCGCTTGTCGCCCTTCTGGCAGCTGCAATTATCATAAAACCAAAATTCAGCGAAACAAACGAAGATACTTCAAAACTCCTTATGCAAATTGGTGCAACTGCCATTTTGCCACAGCTTCTTGCTGCATTAGGTGCTGTATTTACTAAAGCTGGAGTTGGAAAAGTAATAGCTGCCAGCATTTCATCTGTTGTTCCAACTGGAAATATCTTTATAGGAATCGTTATTTATGCTATTGGAATGGTTATATTCACTATGATTATGGGAAATGCCTTTGCTGCATTTTCAGTAATAACTGCAGGAATTGGAATCCCATTTATTATCAAAAACGGTGGAAATCCAGCTGTTATTGGTGCTTTGGGAATGACCGCTGGCTATTGCGGAACTCTTATGACTCCAATGGCAGCAAACTTTAATATTGTCCCTGCTTCAATTCTGGAAATAAAAGATAAATATGGAATTATAAAAGTCCAAGCTCCAATGGCTTTATTACTGCTTGTAACACATATTATACTTATGCTGCTGTTATTTGGAGTAAAATAAAACTGAAAATACTATGTTTATTGAGATTTCTAAATTTTTACAAACAAGTAAATTAAAAAAAAATCTAGAAAGGAGAGTATGAAATTATAAATTAAATCTATTTTTATAAAATCATATAAAAAATACTATGAAAATATTAGTTACTGGCTTTGACCCTTTTGGAGGTGAGCCCATAAATCCTGCCATCGAATCAGTTAAAAAATTGCCTGATAATATTGCAGGAGCACAAATTATCAAATTGGAAATTCCGACAGTAAAAGGAAAATCTATTAAAAAAATTGAAAAAGCTATTGAAGAGCACAATCCAGATGTCATCTTGTCAATTGGACAAGCAGGCGGAAGATTTGATATTTCCGTTGAACGTGTTGGAATAAATCTTGATGATTTCCGAATACCTGACAACGAAGGAAACCAAACTATTGATGAGCCAATTTTTCCAGATGGAGAAAATGCATATTTTGTAGATCTTCCTGTAAAAGCTATGGTAAAAAACATACAAAAAAATAAAATTCCAGCTTCAGTTTCATACACTGCAGGAACTTTCATCTGTAATCACGTTCTTTACGGTACACTTTATTTAATAAATAAAAAATACAAAAACAAAAAATCTGGATTTATTCATATTCCATTTTTACCAGAACAAGTTATTAATAAAAAAAATACACCATCAATGGAATTAAATGCTATTGTAAAAGGTTTAATTGCCGCAATTGAAGCTATCGTAAAAAATGATAAAGATATTAAAGAAACTGGTGGAACTATTTGTTAGCAACATTCTTCTAAACATTTAGATATATCAAAAATAAAAAGCCTGCTTTTATTAAAAAAAATTCTAAAGCAGGTTTTATTATTTATTTTTTACTTGTAAAAGGTAAACTTTCTTTTAAAAAACAGAAACTAAATTTTATTCATTTGCTGTTAAGAAAAGAAGTCAAAATTTTATTGTCAATTTTCTTTTTAGCCATAACAAAAACCTCCAAATATTATATAGTTATTTTATCATATATTATTTAGAGATTTACACAAAAATTTTTACACACCCTTTTAACAAAAGATTTAAAGCATATTGAAGGATTTTTATTTTATCTTTACAATCATCAATATTTTCAAATTCTAAATATCCTACTGTCATATACTGACCTGCTCTAAAATATTTTTTCTGAAACTTTTCATTTTTTAGTATATTTTCGAATTTTTTTATATTTTCTGGTTTATTTTCGCATTTTAGTATATCTTTCAACTCATTTTCTAATTTATTTTTTAATTTAGAAAAAAGTTCCTTACGTTTTTCGGAAGCAATTGTTACTTTCTTTTCGAAATCTTCTTTTGAAAGTTCTTTATTATTTTTATTTTTTTTAGGAACTGAATATTTTATTGCAATTATATTTTTCTGATTATATTGTTCTATTTGTAAATAAATATCTTCATCAGAAGTTTCTGTTAATTTATTAATTTTTTCTTCACTTAAAGGAAACCACCACATTCCCATAAATCCACCTGATGAGTTATTCACATAACCCCAACTACAATCTTTTTGTCTTCCAATAGCATGTTCTAATAAATTTTTTTCGTTTTTTAATTCTTTAAAAAATCCGATATAACAGTTTGAATTCCAGTCTTCCAAGTTCTTTTTTTCATATGAATTTACATCTGTTTCTATATTGCTCAAATAATTATGATAATTTTCAAATATTGAATTATTAATCTTATCCTTGTATTCTTTTAATAATTCTAGGATGTTTTCTCTTCCTAATATTACATTCACACCATTCTCTTTTAATCTTTCCATATTATCTTCATCATATATTTTATAATATACTGTTTTTATTAGAGCCTTCCCTTTGTTTATATTTTTATTTTTTTCAGATATTAATTTTGTATATATTTCAATCTGATTGCTATGTAAACCTGTTCCAACTTTATCTTCTATTATTACATATATATCTACTACAGGATTTTTCTCGTTTTCATTAGTTATAAATTCTGTTTTATTCTGAATTTCCAATAGTACGTCTATTTTCTGATATTGTCTTTTTATATTTACTTTCCTATCTTCGAGCTTTTCACCTAACATTTTTTCAATAAATTCAGTTGCAAGTAATTTTAATTTTTTTTCATCTTCTGATAAAATATTGTCATCAAAATTTACCCAGTTACATAACCAACATATAAAAGCATCCTGTGACAGCTCTGACGTTGCAAAATTAAAAATATTGTTTCTTTCCATTTTAAATCCCTTCTTTCTATAATATTAATTAATTTATTTATTTAACTGAATCTTCCACAATGTAAGCAATAATATTTATGAAATTTTCATTTTCTGGATATATTTGCAGTCCCCAAAGAAATGCCCACTCATTAAGAATATTAGTCATTATTTTAGCAATATCTTTTATCTGAGTCAATTCAATATTTTTTCCTGCTGTTATATTCAAAAATATTTTATAAGTTTTATTTTTATCAAAAGTTTCCAGCTTTAGTTTTAGGTTTTGCAAGAAATCATCAAAAGTTTCTAAATTTCCTTTTTCAAAAATTACGAAAGATTTTGAGGTTTTTTGAAATACAGTTTTTAAGTCCGCTAAATCAAGAGTAACCATTCCTTTTGCTGTTAAAGTTTTTGTTATTCCGTTGATTCCATTTTTTAAATCTTCTGAAGATTTGCATTTTATGATAAAGTCTGTTTTTGAATCAAATAGGTCAGTATAGCCATTTTCAATATCGTAAATGCCAGTAAAAATGTCGTTTTTTTCAGTGTTTCTGATTATTTCTAAGGCAAAATTTTTATCATTTTCAAAATATGTATTTAAAATTATCAAAATTACATCTGTATCTTGAAAATTTATTTTTAAATCTTTGTAGTCATTTTTAATTGTAATAATGCTTATATTTTCATGTGTAATTATTTCTTTCTCAATAGTGCTTAGAGCTGTTTCTCCTAAACTTATAATTTTTATTTTTGGCATTTTTTCCATAAATTTTCTCCTTTTTATAGAAATTTATTTTAAAATTTTGTATTCAATAATGTAATCTCCCTGACTTCGTAGCCACATTTCCGCTCCAAAACTTCCATAAACTTCGATTTTTACAGTATAAACTGTAGTTTCCCGATTATTTTCTTTAACTATTTTTTCATCCAATATTTCTGCAGTTGGAAATTTATCAAGCACATACTCGATATAGCCTCTGTATTTAAATTCTATTCTTGTAAGAGGTCCAGAATGCATAAAGTGTATGTATTTTCTAAATTCTCCATCTTTAAATTTGTCAGAATAATTTAGGATTTTAAACTTCTTGCCTGTATTTTCTATCTTTTTCATTCTATCAATTCTAAAAATTGCAGGATATTCTTCTTTATTTTCAATATATCCAATTAAATAAAAATAATATTCAGAAAACATTATTGACAGTGGTTTTATTTTATATTCCTTGTATTGTTTATCTTTTTTTGTATAATTTAAATGCACCCATTCTTGGTTTTTTATACATTGCGCTAATTTCCAAATGCTTTCGAGTAGTTTCTGTCCATGTTGTAAAGGAATATAATTCACCTTTTCACTATTTATCAAATTTTTTATTATCTCCCTATCGTTTATTGAGGAATTGTTAACTAGTTTCGTTATTAATTTTTCAGTTTCTTCTTTATTAAAAGCCCGACTTTCAAGGATAATTTTACTTATAGCCAAAAGTTCTTCGTTTGTAAAAGCTATCTTGTCATTCTTTTCAAGATAATAACCTTTTTTTGAACTAGAATATTTTATATCCGATTCACCTTCTTCAAAAAAATAATTCCTCAAAGTAGCTATATCTCGTTGTATCGTTTTTTTATCAACTTTAAATTCATTAGCTAAATCACTTCTATTCACTATCTCTTTTTGATTCAACCTTTTCATTATTTTTAATATTCTAATCGATTTTTCCTCAGAATTTTCATTTTTCATGATTAAGATTAAGCCTTTCTAAAAAATTCTTCTCAACGTTTTAATTATACCTTGATTTATCACTTTTTCAAAATTTAAAACTTTTTCCTAATTTTTCTATTACTTCGAAATCTTTTCTTTAATCTCTTTTCTTCAAAATATTCTACATATTCCTCTCTTATGTCTCTACAATTTTTCATTTTATTAAATTTCTCAATTTTTTCCGTTATTTTATCAACCATTTTTTTTATATCTTTTAATGAACTATCTAGATTTACTGTAAAACACATTAATGGAATTTCATTATTTTCACAATCAATATCTTCATAATTAACTTCCTTAAAATTAGGAAATATATCTTTTAATTCTTTCTGAATTAATTTTATTGTCTTTTCTTCGATTTTATTATCATTAAACCATTTTAACAAAAAATAATTATTTGTTTTTTTATCTTCTGCAATTAAATTTACACAAAAACATTCTATAAAAAATTCATGTTTCAACCATTTTATATAATCAAAACAACGATATACATCATAATCTTCAAATTTTTTATTTATATAACTTTCTAAAACTAAATATAAAGATAAATTTTCGTTAATACTTACACCAAAATTTTTCTTATTTTCCTGATTAATTTGATTGTAATAACTGTCAAAAATACTGTCATCTATATATTTTTTTGAATTTTCAAATAAAGTTAAAAATTTTTCTTTATCGTATAAAATACTTATTTCTTCTACTTCTTCCTTTTCATACCTAGAAATTAAATCAGATGAAAAATGAACAATTTTTACATTATTCTCTTCGTTTTCTTTTAAATTCTCATATTTTTTTAATAATTTAATTAATTTCCCATTGTATTCATTAAAATCTTTTGAATATTCGTAATAACTAAAATCTCTGAAATATATATATTTTCTGTTTCCATTTTGATTCCTATTTAAAATTAATAAAATCGGACAATTATCTAAAATTCTATCAATAAAAGTTCTATTTTCAGAATAATAATTTTTATTTGAAAAATGTATCTCAATATCTTCTGTAGTTAACTTTTCTCCTAAAATTTCCTCAATAAATTTTTTTGCCATATTTTTTAAAGCCACCTTACTGCTATTATTTGTAGTCTCAACATTTAACCATTTTATCATCCAATATAAAAAAATATCGGTATCAAACTCAGCGTTATAAAAAGCATCATTTTTAACTAATTTTACATTACTCATTTTCCCCATCTCCTCAACTTTATTTTTGTTATCTAATTATACTTTTTATATGAGACATATTTTGTCCCTTTAGAATAAAAATTTATTTTTTTAAAATTTTATAACTACAATATCAAATGCAACATTTTTTCATCTTGACAACAACAATTTTCGAGATACAATTATATCAGAAAGAGAAAAAAATAATTAATATTTCTATAATAAAAGGAAGTGACTTATTATGGTAAACCGTATCATTTTAAATGAAGTATCTTATCATGGATTTGGAGCAATTGAATCTATTCCAGGTGAAGTGGAAAAAAATAAATTCAAAAAGGCTTTTATTTGTACAGATCCTGGATTAATTAAAGCTGGAGCAGCTAAAAAAATTACTGATATACTTGATAAAGCTAATTTGGAATATTTAATATTTTCTGATGTTCAACAAAATCCTACGATTGAAAATGTAAAAGCTGGAGTTGAAAAATTTAAAGAAAGTGGTGCAGATTATATTATTGCAATTGGTGGAGGTTCTGCTATGGATTGTGCCAAAGCTGTAGCAATTATTATAAATAATCCTGAATTTTCTGATGTTCGAAGTCTTGAAGGAGTTGCAGATACAAAAAATAAATGCATTCCAATAATCGCAGTTGCAACTACAGCTGGAACAGCTGCCGAAGTTACAATAAATTATGTTATAACTGATGTTGAAAAAAATAGAAAATTTGTCTGTGTTGACCCACACGATATGCCAATAGTTGCGATAGTTGATCCAGGAATGATGATGACAATGCCAAAAGAATTGACAGCTGCAACTGGACTTGATGCACTAACTCACGCAATCGAAGGATTTACAACAAAAGCTGCTTGGGAAATGACTGACATGTTCCATTTAAAAGCAATTGAATTAATAGCAAAATATTTGAGAAAAGCTGTGGAAAATGACGAAGAAGCTAAAGAAAAAATGGCTCTTGCCTCATATTTAGCAGGAATGGGATTCTCAAATGTAGGACTTGGAATTGTACACTCAATGGCTCATCCTCTAGGAGCATTTTACGGAACTCCGCACGGTGTTGCAAACGCTATAATTTTACCAACTGTAATGGAATACAATGCTGAATATACAGGGGAAAAATTTAGAGAAATAGCAAAAGCTTTTGGAATAAAACATACTAAAAAAATGGCTCCCGAAGAATATAGAAAAGCAGCAGTAGAGGCTGTAAGACAATTGGCACATGACGTAAATATTCCTGAAAATTTAAAGGGAATAATGGATATAAAAGATTTAGATTTTATCGCTGAATCAGCTTTGAATGATGTTTGTACTGGCGGAAATCCACGAGATACAAACTTGGAAGAAATAAAAGAACTTTATAAAAAATTGTTGTAATTTACAAAAAAACTCCATTCGTTTTAGAGTGGAGTTTTCTATTCATATTAATTCCGAATTTAAATATTTAATTTTCTCAAAATTCAAGTCTATTTACTAATTATACTAAACCCTATTTGAATAACGAATACATTATAAATCTTTTTAGTAGATTAAACCTAATATTTACTTTCAAATAATTAAATAAATATTCGCTTTTTAAACGAAGAATAGTATTAGACAAACAATTTAACCATATCTTCAGAAGAATTAACTAAATACATCTTTTTATGAAAATTTAGATATGATAAAATGTGTAAATAAGATGCCTACATCATATATTGTATTTTGAATATTTATACAAAATCATGGACACTCTCTTAAAAGAAATTATCTTCTTCTTCCCCCGAACAACTTCAAATCCCTTTTCATAAGAATATCCACAATTCACAACTACCAATTCCTCATAATCATTTACTTTAATCTTTTCAATCTCATTCTTTTTACTTTTCTCCAATTTTCTATATTCAAAATCAGGAATCGTCACTTTAAATTTATTCAATTCTCCCCTAGCTTCTATTTTCCTTATTCGCAATTTTTTCCTGTCGTCTTCTGATAATCCTTTCATTTTTTCTCTTAAAATTTCAATATTTCTATTTATTTCTTCAAAATTCTCTTCGTAAATTATTCTTGGAATCACATCATATGAAGCAATATTTCTAAATATTCTTTGAACTTCAGATTTTGTTTTTTCATACTCAACAACATACTCTTTTAAATATTTTATATTATCCGTCACTTTATTAAAATATTTTGTATCTTTTAAACTTTCATAAGAATAAACACTATTAATCAAATCTAATTTTTGAACTTCAGAAATAATTCCATCAACTTTTAATAGTACACTTTTAGATTTTTCGTGAATTTCTTTATCTATAATAGCTTTCGCTCCTTTAATTCCAGAACATTCTTTTGTAAAAACAAAGCAATTATATCCTTCATCAACTTTTTCCCTATTACGAAAACATCTCCCCATTCTCTGAAAAAGTCCATTCAAATCTGACAATTCTGTAATCAAAATATCAAAATCTAAATCAAGAGAAGCTTCTAAAACTTGAGTTCCAATCCAAACTCCATTTTCTTGAAATCCCTCTTTTTCTCTTTTATTTTTAACATCTCCTCTAAATCTCTTTGGATTCGCAAATTCAGTGATTTCCTTTTCTTTATTTGTTCGATCTCTTTTTATAAATCTACTATGTATCAAATTCAATTCCTCTTTTGGAATATTCAAATTTTCATAAATCTCTTTTGCTTTTTTAACTGTATTACAAATAACCAAAATTTTATTATTTCTATATTTTCCTTTTATAAATTCTGCATTTATACTTTCTTCCATCACTTTTAAACTATGTCTCTTCTTATCATTCGTAAACGGTTCTGTCGTAACAAATTTTACACCTTCTTTTTCAAGCAAATAAGTAACAATCCCAGGAAGAGTCGCAGTCATTATCGCAAATTTCCCTCCAAAATCAGTAATATACTTCAATCCATAAATCAAATAAGCCAACAAATCAGCTGAATACATTTGAATTTCATCAATAACTACCTTAGAATAAGACAATGTCGCTACCTTCAACTCAAATCCTGGAGCTCTAAACACAAAATCAAATAATTGGTCTATTGTACAAATTGTAAGTGGAAGTGAAAATTGCTTCGTTTTATTTATATATTCTGATAATTCTTCATTTTTTAGTAATTTATTTTCTTTAGAATTTTTTTCTGTATAATATTCTCTAAAATCAGAATGAAGCAAACCAATTCTCTTTTCTACATTTTCTCTTACAATATTTTTCACAACCCTGTCATAAATTGCATTAATTGCCACTCTCAAAGGCAATGTAAAAAATCCCTTATTATTTCCTATCCAAAGTAATCCAGCCTCTGTTTTTCCATATCCCGTCTGCGCCACAACTACCACATTCTCATCTTTATGCTGTTTCATAAATTTCTGCAAAGCATTCCAGTCATTTTTAGGATTGTCTTTTCTCAACACATCTTCCAAAAATTTTTCCATCTCAATTTCTAAAAAATCATTTTTTTCTTCAATAGTCGTATACGAACTTGCTGCGTAATCTATTTTATTTAACAATCCTTTTAACAAAACATATTTCTTAAAAATTTCAAGAGCTTCCTCTTTTTTCATATACATTTTTTCTGAATAAATTCTGTCATTTAATTTATAATATTTCTTACTCAATTTTTTTATTTTAAAATTATCATCTTCTCTTTTAAAAATCGAATATTTTTTTATTTCTCCATAAATTTCTTTAATAATATCAAAATAAATATTTTCCAAACTAGTCAATTCTGTTTCAAAATCATTAAGTTCAAACTCCATTTTTTTTATTTCTTCCTTAAAATCTTCATCTTCTATTTCAGAAATATCTCTTTCGTGATGCAATGCAACAGAATATGCCAAAATCTTTATATCCTCTTTATCAAAATTTTCTTTCAACAATTCGTTACTATTAATGAATGCTGTGCTCAAGATACCATGTGGAATTTCATTCTTTTTTAAATCTATCTCATATTTTTCTTTTAAAAGATTCTTTCGTTTTTCATTTGAAACTTTATATTGAAATTTTGCATTGATTTTTCCTAAATCGTGATAAATACAAGCTAAAAGTAACAATCTTTTATTAACTTCTATATTCGGATACAACTCTATTAATTTTTCAAAATTCTGTATTAATTTTTTTGTATGCTCAACTACTCTTTCCCCATTAGACTTAGCTAAAAAAATATTTCCCATCTAAAAATTCCCTCTCTTCTGACATTTAAATCACATTTCACAAAATACAACATCATTTTCTTCATCAACAGGAACTATTTCTCCTTCTAAAGCCGTAATATTTGAAGAATAAATTACTTCTTCCTTATTCCAAATTCTTACCATTTTAGGTGATTTCTTATTTCCAATATTTTCAGAAACATAATTTTTAGTTAATTCATATCTTGTTCCGAAGATTCTTGAATTTCCTACTTCTACTGAAGAATTAGAAATAAAATTTACTGGAATATATGCAAAAATATCCTTTTTAAGCTCAATATCCTCTTCCAATTCCTTTTTTTCAATTTCTACAATTTTAACTTCATCAATTACAACAATATCCTCTCTTCTCCCCAAACTTGGATACTCTCTAGGATATTTAAAAGCCTCAAAAATTAAATTTAAAAATTCTTCAGATTGATTTTCTGGAATAATATGAATTATTAAATTTACATCCACTAATAATTCTGCTGTTGCAACTCCTCTATTCACACCCAATCCATTCACATCAATCTGA
Organism: Leptotrichia sp. oral taxon 417; assembly: GCF_013394865.1. NCBI lineage: Bacteria > Fusobacteriati > Fusobacteriota > Fusobacteriia > Fusobacteriales > Leptotrichiaceae > Leptotrichia > Leptotrichia sp. oral taxon 417. The sequence continues at coordinate 1,080,113 of NZ_JABXYV010000001.1, forward strand.
TGTCTTCCTTTTTCAAAAGAATTCCCATTTTTAAACTCATATCTTGTGTATAAATCATTCACTTTTGAAAAATAATTTCCACTAATACTTATTTTCATTGGATGATACTCTTTAAAATCACAAAGCGAATGAACCATACCGATAACTGTCGAATAAGGAGGAAGAGGATAAGTTTCTTTTAGCTGAAAACTGGTTGCAACTTTGTAATTTGCCATATTTTGATATAGTCTTAATTTTATTGCTTTCATAAAGATTTTTAGTGCATGACAATTTTAATTTATTTTTTAAAATTTCAAACACTTTCCCTCCTTTTTTCCTATTTTGTATAATATTCGCCAATTTTATTTTTCAACTGTTTAAAAAATTCTGGAACATTTAAAACTTTGATATTTCTTTTAGCTAATTCTGTTTCAATTTCTGTATCATTTTCAAATTGTTCTTTCACAATTCCAATAGCCGTATCATTTTCAATAAAATCATAAATTCCACTTGTCAATTTTTCAACCAAAATTTTATTATTTCTCACATCAACCACATTTTCAAAAAATGGATTTTTTATATCATAAACTCCACCAATTATAAATAATGGCTTTAGGTCTTCTCTTCTTCCACGAATATCTCTATAAAGTAATGAAATTGTATCCAATAATTTATTTACTCTTCTAGCTTTTTCTTCTTTTTTTATTTCAATTTCATCCAATTCATCAATACCTATTTTGTCTAAATCAATCGTAACAGTATATTTATAATACGACTTATGAATTTCCGCCTGTGCAATATTCGGAAAAACCTTTTCATTTCTATCAATTCTATCCACTAATCCTTTATTAGTCAAAAATTCCAAATCTCCCTTAAATGTTTCCAACGAAACTGCGTTAGAAAGTCTCACTATCGCTGATCTATTTTTAGAATTATCACCTTTAACAGTTTTCATATACCCAAAAAAATCCAATTCTGGATAATCTTTTATCGTAGTTTCTGCAGAAAACTGAACAACTTTTTTATCTCCACTACCTTCAGCTTTCACATTCGCTTTATTTTCACCCAATTGTTCAACAATATTATATCTAATAGCCTGTCTCGAAATATATGTATACTGTTCTCCTCTATTTCTCGATATTTTCTTCAATGTAGCAACATTTCCAATTCCTTCACCATAATTCGCACTTTCCGCTAAAAAAATCGCTGTAAATGTCAATCCTTTTTTATCCATGATTTATTCATCTCCCTTTGTCGTATTTTTTTCTTCACCTGTTTTTTCAAATTTATCTTCACCCAAAAGTCCTATCAAAAAAGCATGACCCAATGTTTGAAAATTTTCATCATCAGTAAAAATTTTCCCAAATAAATAGTGAACATTTCTTCCTGCATAAGAATGTCCTGAAATCAAAGTATCCATAAACATATTCACATCTTTTATTCTCAATGAATTTTGTAATCTATATAACAAACTTCCTAATTTCTTATCGTTTCCACTTTTTCCAAGATACGCTTTTCTAAATTCTATCCCATCTCTTCTAATAGAATAAACATCCTTTTCTTCCAATTCTTGCGAAACTTTTTTATTCTTGACTTCTTTTTCAGCCTTCTCCATTTCTTTCAACCTCCTAATATATTCAAGATTCACCAGCAACAAATCCTCAAGATTTCTTAAATTATAATTTCTTTTAACTTTAGAAATTTTATAATGACACAATTTATTAATTAAAGAAAACAAATTTTCATTATTTAATAATTCCGAAATTGTAACATCATATAAATAAAAATATCTTCTATCTAAAATATACCATTTATCTAGCAATCTATCCAATCTTAACTTATTTTTATTTAACAACTGCAAAATATTTTTTGACAGTAAAGTAAATCTATATGTTTCATTTTCATACTTAACAACCTGTATATCAGATAATTCATATTTAGATTCATTCGTTCTCTTTTGCATTTCTCTCAATAAATTTTTATACAAACTAATATTCTTTTCATTAAAATTTTCATTATAAATTTCACTAGCCATACCATTATTAATACTCTCCAACTGTTCTATACTGTGATTAGCATTAACAAACATTCCCTTACTTGCTCCATACACAAATCCTGCTGGAACACACGAATAAATTAATATAGCCAACGGAGTAACTGCAATATCATTTACAAAATTCCAAACATGCGAAGGTTTCCTATTCACATCAAATCCTGTATTATTCAAAAATCCTAAAGTATTTTTAAAATCTTTCATCAGCATATTTGTAACTGCACATTTATATTTAAATTTTGATTTATCCATTTCAATATATTCTTTCGCAGTATCAACAAAATATGATTTATATTCTTCATAAATATCTTTAGCAGCATTTCCTCTATTCAAAAATGAAACACTATTCCAAGCATTATTTACTAAAATATACGCAATATTTTTTGCAGCCAAATAATTTTTGCTATAACCTCTTTTATTTGAAATCTTTAATTTAAAAAAATTAATAATTTCCTTCATAATTTTAAAATTATCTTTTATATCTTGATTTATGCTATCGCTTATTTCTTCATTTTTCTTCGGTTCTTTTACTTTCTTCAACGCTTTTTCAAGTTTTTCAATCTCACTTTTACCATCTTTTTTTATAAAATCATACGCCGCTTTATAACTATTTGATTTTAATTTTTCTTTAAAAAACCCAATTTTTTCGTTTATTCTTTTCAATTCTTCAATTTCTTCAATCTTTCGATTCTCATTTTCAAAATTATCAATATACTCCTCAAACTCTAAAATTTTCCCATAAGTTAAAGTTTTCCCATATCTTTTTATAAAAAAATCAAAATATTTATATTCAAAATCTTCTAAAAGTTCCAACAATTCTTCTTTTGAAAATTTTAAACATCTATTTTGATCATCAATAAATTTTCTTACTTTTTCTTCTCCATCCGATGTTTCAAGTATATTAATAAATCCCAATAACCCTGCGTTATATGCCCAATCTTTTAATTTTAATTCTATTTTCCCGTCACTCATTTCTCTTCCTTCTCACACTAAATTATTTCAAGCATCCCAAATCCACTTCCAGTCACACTTCCAAGTCCTGCACTATAAATATAATCTAAAAGATAACTTTTCCCTTCAAATTTTATTGTTCCTACTGAAGCATCAATAAGTATTCCCTTAAATTCTTTTTCTGAACTTTCCTTCTGAGCAGCACTTCTTTTGTCATAATGCTTAACAACTACTTTTTTAGTTTTACTCGCATCTATCACTAAATCTTCAATATCTTTTTCTACATATTCCCCCATTATTTCTTTCAATCTCAAATAAAGATTTCTTTTTATAATCACAGGAAATTCCTTATCAGTACCCACATAATACTTATCTTTCCCAGTTTCTCTATTATGATCCCTACAAACCACTGGTGACAATGTTTTCACATTCAACACATTATTTTTTACAAATTTTCTTTGAACAACTGAAATATTAGTAATTCTAACTTTAGTTTCATCTGATATTTTAAATTCTTTAAATCTAATACTAGAAAAAGCATTATAAATATTTAAGCTATCTACATTATCAAAAATAGAAAAATTAATTATAAATCTTTTATCATTCTCATTTAAAAATAAAATTCGTTCTTTCTCAAACTTAATCGCATGAAAATAAACAGCCCAAGTATAATTTTTTTGCTTCGTTGAGTCAAAAAGTTCTTCAAAAATCTCCCTATCATATTCTTTCAACCCAACTTTCAACATATGCAAAATTTTAACCCTAAAATTAACTGGAAATGTGTTTCCTTCAATTAATTCAACATTAATTCTAAATCTCATATTTCATTCACCCTTTTTTATTAATTTACAACTATCTAAAAAAATATATCACTGCAATCAAAATGACAATCCAAGTTAAAATCCCATAAAACTTTTCTTTTCTAGTTGCTTCCTTCCAACCAATTCTAAATTTAAATTTTATTTTTGTATTTCCAAATCTCATTTTTAGAATTCCTTTTTTGTATTAATATTAGTATAACCCACACTTTAAATTTGTCAATATCAGTTATTTATTTTTTAAATGAATAATGATAGATGTCAAACATTTGTTACAAAAATATATTAAAAAAAATGTTTCTATTAAATCTGAAATTGATTTAGCGAGTGCATTTGCTAATCACAGCTTTACAATATATTATGTTTGTTTTTGTAAATTGCAATAAATACAACACTTCCATTAATCGCTTATGTATTATGTGTAAATTACGCAAGCGATTTTTAACAATCTGTGAGATATTTTGCACAATTATTCTTAAAACCCAATGGAGCAAAATAAAAGAAATAAAAATCAAAAATTTATATAAAAAAATATTGAAAATTTAAGAGAAATTAAAATCTCAGAACTTAAAGAATTGAAAATTCAAGATCTTAGAGTTCTAAAAATTAAAATTGAAATTGATAATAAAGAAAAAGATTTTTGGTCTGCCCTTTATTTTTCAATTTTTTAAATTTAAAACTGTTATTTTTAATATTCTGAACTTTCTTGATACATTACATCTGCAATGTATGTATCAGCTTCATTATAAACTCTTCCATACTCGTCAACTCTCTCAATTCAATATCTTTATCCCAAGCATCCTCACACGCTTTTTTATCTTCATTCTGACTCATATTCTTTCATATTCCAATAATTTAATTTTTTCATCATTTTTATTTCCTCTAAATTTTATTTTTTAAATATGTATATCAGCAGTACGATAATTAAAATTACAATCAAAGCTGATATTTTTTCTTTTAAGGTCGTTTTTCTGATTTCAAAACTTATTTTTGATTTCCCGATTTTTATTTCTTTTTTCATATTTTTATGTTATAATGGTTGTGGGTGGAGGGTGACTATCCCTCAAACCTGTTTTCTATTTGGAAAACTTTATTATAATGCTGAAAATAAACAAGTTGATTGTAATTGTTACTTCTTTTATTTCCAGCATTTTTTTATTTTTCTTTGCCATTACAACCTTTTCAACTCCTTTCTTGATATAAGTATACTATACTTTAATATTAAAAGTCAGGACTTTTCATTTAGAGCCTGTTTACTTGAACGAAAGGCATTTACAATACAAAATGTTCCTATTAAATCAATTTCACTAGGAAAATCTTTTAAAATCTTTTTTAGATTTACAATACAAAATGTTCCTATTAAATATACTTTTAATATTGGTACTGTAAATAGCTCTATCGTATTTACAATACAAAATGTTCCTATTAAATTAATATTTTACTGCAAAATTAAAAACACATTTCGCTATTTACAATACAAAATGTTCCTATTAAATGATTCTGTCTTTCAGCTTGCTTTCCATATTTCTGAAATTTACAATACAAAATGTTCCTATTAAATGCACTAATTCCAGTCATCAAATCCTTTTGAGTAGTCATTTACAATACAAAATGTTCCTATTAAATATTGGGGAATATTGACTTGGAAAATGGAATAATAACATTTACAATACAAAATGTTCCTATTAAATGCACTAATTCCAGTCATCAAATCCTTTTGAGTAGTCATTTACAATACAAAATGTTTCTATTAAATAAAGCCTCACCGAAAAATCCAAAAACCGGACTTAAATTTACAATACAAAATGTTTCTATTAAATTAAATATAAAGTGCAGACAGCTAGTTATATTTCAAAATTTACAATACAAAATGTTTCTATTAAATCAACTTTTGTATAATTTTTTTGTAAATAAAAGATAAATTTACAATACAAAATGTTTCTATTAAATATTTATAAAACTATTAAAGAAAATAAAGAAAAATTAATTTACAATACAAAATGTTTCTATTAAATGTTGAAGGTTCTGCCATTTTAAACAAATTTTTAAAATTTACAATACAAAATGTTTCTATTAAATTTTATTAAAATACCGTGATGAGCCATCAAAAGAAATATTTACAATACAAAATGTTTCTATTAAATAAGTATATAAATTAAAAATTGAATTATAAAAAAGATATTTACAATACAAAATGTTTCTATTAAATATTGTAACAATTACAAATAAGTCATCCCTATAAGTAATTTACAATACAAAATGTTTCTATTAAATTCTGGAAGTATCCAACCTAATGTCTTTTTAATTTCATTTACAATACAAAATGTTTCTATTAAATTGATGGGTCTGGAATAATGTAGTATGCACTCATAGAGATTTACAATACAAAATGTTTCTATTAAATGAAGAAAACGGTAACGAAATTAAAAAGACATTAGGTATTTACAATACAAAATGTTTCTATTAAATCTAACTTTCTTTTCAGTTTTTTTAGTCTGTTTTTTATTTACAATACAAAATGTTTCTATTAAATGAATCAGTTTAGTTTTTAATTCTCTAATGCAAACTAATTTACAATACAAAATGTTTCTATTAAATAAAAATGGCTCAACGAATGGCTTATGGAGTGTATATATTTACAATACAAAATGTTTCTATTAAATTATATCCAAAATAGGTATAAAATAGATAAGGAAGTGGATTTACAATACAAAATGTTTCTATTAAATAAGCCTTTCCAGAATTAGGTACAAAACTGTTTACTATTTACAATACAAAATGTTTCTATTAAATTTAACTCTCCCCGAATAAGGGAGAGTCTTTTTTTTTATTTACAATACAAAATGTTTCTATTAAATACATGCTAAGAAAAACTTTAACACAAATGAAAGAATATTTACAATACAAAATGTTTCTATTAAATCAATGTATTTGGTAAAAAAAGTGCAGAAGCATTAAAATTTACAATACAAAATGTTTCTATTAAATTAAAGTATTTCAATCTTATAACAGTATGATTATAAAAATTTACAATACAAAATGTTTCTATTAAATAACTGATATAGCATTTTGCTGTTCGTGTAGTCTTATATTTACAATACAAAATGTTTCTATTAAATTGACTAAATCCCTTATGGATGTGCATACTAAATTTAATTTACAATACAAAATGTTTCTATTAAATAAAACTATTTTGATAATTTAAATATTAGACTTGAGTATTTACAATACAAAATGTTTCTATTAAATAACAATTAAAAAAATTGAAAACAGAATTCCAGCAGGATTTACAATACAAAATGTTTCTATTAAATCTTATCTTCCTCAAACTACCAATATAGTATACCACTTTTCCTCATTTTTGTCGATACCAATATTTTTATATATTTTTATAAAGAATTTCTTTTTATATTTTTATAAAACAATCAAAAAATCCAATAAAAATCGATATTACCGAAAATCTGTCGATGTATTAGCTTTTTAGTGTTATTACAGGTCGACAGATTTTGTTTAAAAGAAATTTGAAGTTTTATCATCTTCGATCCCCCAAAATTCTTTTTCTAACCATTTTTCTTGACGAGATTTAAAAATTATTAGGGAGTCCTTATCTTTGCGAATAAATTTTCCTAGTTCTATATTTAATTTTTTTAATAATACTGGTGTTATTTCGCCTTCAAATACTGATTTTTGAACATTTGTTAAATATTTTTTACAAGTTTTAAATATATTTCTGGAAATTCTGGCTCCATTTTCATCAGAAAGAATATCATAAACTAAAATTATATACATATTACCACCATATTTTGAATCCTTCATATTTTTTATCTTCTAATAAATGTTTTACTAATTTGTATGCTTCCAACCTCATTAAATGACGATAAGAAACTTTTCGATTCAAATCTCTGTGTTTTATCGTTGTTTCTAATCTTTCGTTAAAAGTTTTCAAAATTAATTTTTGAGCATTTTTTTTCATGTAGAAATAGTTTGAATCTTTTACAAAATCTTTTTCTGTTATCATTTTTTTATTCAATAATGAAAAAATAATTCTATCTGCTAGAAGTGGTTTAAACACTTCGGAAATATCAAGTGATAAAGAAAATCTCCTTTCACCAACGCTATGTAAATAACTTATTGTTGGATTCAGTTGGCTCACATAAATTTCTGACAAACAAGCTGTATAAACCAATGTATTCAAAAAAGAAATCATTGTATTAATCATATTATCAGGCGGTCTTTTTACTCTTTTTTCAAAATTTATTTCTTGATTCACAATAGTATTCCATGCAGTATAGTAAATACGGCGAATACTTCCTTCTATTCCCATTAATTCTTCAACATTTTCTGTTCGAAAAATCCCTTTTCTAAGTGCTTTAATATCTGTTATTTCTGATTCCAATTCTTTTCCACGCTCTTGATAATATCTCAAATTTCGCAAAATGTTTGTACTTGCTGCATCAATTATTAATTGTGCCAATTCAATTCTTTTTTTATTATCCGTATAATTTTCAACTTGTTTTACAAAAAGTTTTCCAGAAACATTTGATTCTTTTGGATAAAATGTTCCTGTATAAAAGCCATAGTAATTAAAAATATGAACTGGAATCTTATTTTGCGCCAAATAATTTAGAGCTTTTGTATTCAATGAAATTTCTCCAAATAGATAAATATCACGAGTAACTTCAATTTTTATATCTTTAAATCTTCCATCCGCTGCAGTAATTCTAATAACATTATCTTTTCGTTTTAATTCTCCATTTGAAAAAATGAAATAACTTTCTGACATTATGAATCCTCCTTTCCACTAATATTTATAATTTGATTTTTTTGGTGACTTATAATTTTAAGTAATTTTTATATAGCCAAATACTAAAAATATTGTTAATAATATTGCAATAACTTATAATCTTAAGCAATTTATATATGTCTTTAAACAATTTTAAAAATATTTTTAAATAAATTTTATTTTTAAAGAATTATCAAATATAGCAAAACTCATAATAGGAACATTGTTTACACATTTTTTCATTAATTACAGGAGGAATTTTTTCATCTAAACAAATTTTTTCAATATCTTTTAAAATATCCTTTAATATTTTTTCATCTTCTGATGTCAAAAACACCTCTTTACGCTCTTTAACCACAGGATAATCAATGATTCCTTTTTCAATATCAATTCCTCTCTGCTTTAAAAAATAAATATAATACTTTACTTGCCAAATAGCTGCTTCTTCAATAGATTTACTTTTTTTAACCTCATGAATAACTTTCCAATGCCTAATAAAATCGATATTTACAGTTTCTTCTATCATTATTTGTTTCGTTTCCAAGTTATAACTATTTTCATCAATCAATTTCCCCATTTGAACATTTTCATTGTCTTCTTCAAGATTAATATTTCGTGAGTTATACCACAACTTTCGTTTGCAAACAAAATAATAGTTTATCATTAATCCTGTTATTTTCATTTTGTATCACCTTCGTTTACTAATCTTTTATATTATTTATTAAAAGTATACCGTTATTTTTTCTATTGTCAATATTGTTGCTGAGATATGTGGGGGTAGAGCTCTGTATGATCTAGGTTATTTTTTCTATTGTCAATATTGTTGTAGTTTTCTCTTATATTTATTATAATTTTTTTTAATTTTTCAAATATTTTCAAGATCTTTTTCAATTATTTTTTTATAATACACAAACCATCCAGTTTCCCATCTTTTTTGTACACATAATCTAACTAAATCTTCTTCATCCTGAATATTATTTTTTGTAATAATGTCATGAGTTTCTTTATTTATAATAAGTCCGTTATCTTCTTCTAGCTGTAAATCTGGATAAATAGCAACACTTCGGATATGTGAAAATTCTGCAGTCTTTAAATTTAATGGTTTTCGAGTTAATTCATCAACTGTTATATTGTATTTTTTTATTCTTCGTTTTTTCAATTTTTTTCTTTGATCTTCAATATTTTCATAATATCTTGCTCTTAATACTTCAGCTTTATTTGAATCTCTAATAAAACAATACAACTTCTCAGAATATCTAATATAATCCCTTTTTCTAAATGTCGGAGTAGCATTAAAAACAACGGATATAAGATTGACAAAATCAGTTCCTGATATATAATCTGAAACAGGAAGACCTATCAAAGCAAGATAATAATTTACCAATTCTTTTTTTATACGTGCTAATTTAGGTAAATATTGATATTTAATCCAAACTATTCCTCTCTTATCAAGAAAAGCACCTCTAATCCAAGCATTTTCAATAGAATTAACCCATGTTTTATTCAATTCTCCATAATTAATTTCTCTTATAATATATTCTAATTCATCAAGTTTTATTAAACTTTTACTAATTTCATATTTCATTTTCTAGTCATCCCTTTGTATAAATTTTCTAACGATTGCATTGCTTCTGCTGCTTTAGGGTGTCTACAAATATCAGGATGTATTTTTTTTACAATTTGTTTATACCATTTGTTAGCTTTTTTTTCATTAGTATAAAGATCATAAGACACCTCTAAAAAATCCATCTGTAATTTCCCATTCAATTCTACAAGATAAAAAATATATTTTGAAATTTCATCTTTAAAATACATATCCTCCTGTACCTTTGGTAAAATATATTTTTCATACAAAATTTTCCAAGAACGTGCAGTTACTTTTTTTTTATTTAAAATCTTCGCAACATTCTCTTTAGCTTCTTTAAATATTTTAAATTCTTTTTTCAAATCTTCAACAGAACTTATATTATAAATATCTTTCATACTGCTCTCCTCATCCAACTTCTTTTCAAAATTTTATTTATTCAATAAGATACTGATACTTTCCATCAAAAACTTATTATTTCTCACCTCTTTTCTAGCATCTTTTCTAAAATCTTATTTTTCAACAACAATTTTTATTTTATTTAAGTGAAACATACTCTTTAAAACTCATATTTCTATATTTTAATTATACCATATAAAAAACATATTTTAAAATTAAAAGATATTTAATAAATATTCAAAACTTATTATTTCAAGACTAGGTAACACCATTATTATTAAAAAATTAAATATAAAGTCAGGAAAATTTATCTTCAAAAACAAGATTTTTTAATAATTTTTAAATTAGGCCAAGAAAAATAACTAAAAAAAGAATTTTAGGAAATCGAAGATAATAAAACTTCAAACTTCTTTTAAACAAAATCTGTCGACCTGTAATAACACTAAAAAGTTGGAACACCGACAGATTTCTTGTAATATCGATTTTTATTGGTTTTTTTGATTGCTTTATAAAAAGATAAAAAGAAATTCTTGATAAAAATATATATAAATATTGGTATCGACAAAAATGAGGAAAAATGGTATACTATATAGGTAGTTTGAGGAAGATAAGATTTAATAGGAACATTTTGTATTGTAAATCCAAATATTGCGTTCATATTTGGACTAAGATTTTATAATTTAATAGGAACATTTTGTATTGTAAATAACATTTGATGTAAGATGTAGAAATGGTGCTTATGATTTAATAGGAACATTTTGTATTGTAAATTTATATTTTGTTAGCACTAACATTTATTGATTGCTATTTAATAGGAACATTTTGTATTGTAAATGCAGTTAATAAGAGTGGGTATCAAATAATTTTGAACGATTTAATAGGAACATTTTGTATTGTAAATGTCTTATCATACATTGCAACCATTTTATTTTTTAAGATTTAATAGGAACATTTTGTATTGTAAATCTCTATTCTTCTATTTTTTTAAATTCATCTGATGCAATTTAATAGGAACATTTTGTATTGTAAATTAAATATGGCACGGTTGCAATGCCCTAACTTAATCATTTAATAGGAACATTTTGTATTGTAAATATTTATTGTATCTAAAATAAACATACCATTTTCATCATTTAATAGGAACATTTTGTATTGTAAATTCATCTCAGATAAGCTAGTATCTGTTTCATTTATGTATTTAATAGGAACATTTTGTATTGTAAATTGTAATATCTACGTTAGAATACATTCCGAAAGAAAAATTTAATAGGAACATTTTGTATTGTAAATTCATCTCAGATAAGCTAGTATCTGTTTCATTTATGTATTTAATAGGAACATTTTGTATTGTAAATTTTGCTCTGCCATGTCAGCAATTTCAATTATATCTTGATTTAATAGGAACATTTTGTATTGTAAATCTCTTAATTTATTTGCAATTTTAATTGAATATTTTAGATTTAATAGGAACATTTTGTATTGTAAATTTTTTAGTTACTTCCAAACTTTCCTTGATTGATTGATTTAATAGGAACATTTTGTATTGTAAATAATCTTCAGATTCTTCTTCGATGTAGAAATCTTCTAATTTAATAGGAACATTTTGTATTGTAAATACAGTTACAACAGCAGAGGAATTTAAAAAAAATCCGAATTTAATAGGAACATTTTGTATTGTAAATGCATTTGTAGTTAAGAAAGCTACTACATTTAACTTCATTTAATAGGAACATTTTGTATTGTAAATGTACCATTTAAAGTACACGTAATAGAAGCAGACCACATTTAATAGGAACATTTTGTATTGTAAATTATATAAACAATAAAATACAAACAACTGTTATTCCTATTTAATAGGAACATTTTGTATTGTAAATCCATATAGCTTTGAGCCTTGCTGAGTTTGCTGTATTATTTAATAGGAACATTTTGTATTGTAAATTCGTAAAGTTCTGTAACATTTATTTTTTTGTATTGTCATTTAATAGAAACATTTTGTATTGTAAATCGAGATAAGATAAATAGAGGTATTTTAGAATTTGATATCTAATAGAAACATTTTGTATTATAAATTTAAAATAAAGAAAACAAAAAAACTCCATTCATTTCATAGTGGAGTTTTCTATTAATTTTAATTTCTAAATTTGAATATTTAATTTTCTTAAAATTCAAGTCTATTTAATAAATTCCAAAAATTCTTTTACTTGTTTTTTCAAGGCTTCTTTATGCTCATCAGTTAAGTTCAATATTCCTGTTTCCCATGCTTCTGCTGGTGCGATTAAACCTGTTCCAGTTCCTTCCATTGGATTCATACGGATATATGAAAATAATGTTGAAAGATTTTGTCTTACAAATTTTCCTTCAGTTGAACCTGCGATACTACTTACAGTTACTGGTTTTCCTGCTATTACTGTTGGTGTTTCCCTATCAAAAGCCACTAATGGACGAGATAGCCAATCCAATAAATTTTTTAATACAGCTGGGTAAGAACCGTTATATTCTGGCGAAACTACCCACACAGCATCTACTTTTCCAACTTGTTCACGAACATCTTTAATTGATTGAGGTGCTGGAAATTCTGTATCTTGCTCCAATAATGGCACATCTCTATAATTTAAGAATTCCACATTCACATCTTTTTTCAATTCCTCCGCAATATAATCTGCAACTGTTTGATTAAATGAATTTTTTCTAAATGATCCTACGATTAATAATACTGTTTTTTTTGACATTTTATTTTCCTCCAATTTTTATTTTTTTTATACTCTTTTTATAACGAACTACTTTCACTTTTCCATTAAGTTATTAATTCTAAATATCTTTAAATTTTTTCAAAATTCTAATTAACTCTCGCCTTTCCTCATCTGAAAGAATCCCGTAAGTTTCCTCTATTTCCTTACGATGCTCTGGTAAAAGATTCTCAAATAATTTTTTCCCTTCATCTGTCAGCCCTACCAAAAATGCACGTTTATCTTTCGGACAAGATTTTCGGTATAACCAGCCTTTTTGCTCCATATTTTTCACAACAACCGTCATATTCCCCGAAGTAGAAAGCACCTTTTCAATCAATTCACAAATACGCATCTCACCTTTAGTATAAAGTACATCTAAAACGCTAAACTGCGAACTTGTAATACCTTTTTCCCGAAAATCCTTTCCAATTTTACCATCAATTTTTTTCACAGCCCTCTGCAATACAATCTGCAAATGGATATCTGAATTCCTTTCCCAGTCAGTATTCATAGTTTTCTCCTCCTAATTTATCACTAATTAGTAACAATTTATTTTATAACTAATTAGTGATATTGTCAAGTGAATTTTATTTTTATTTTAAAATATTTTATCTATAAATTATTATATTCAATATTATAAGCGAAAATTCATTTAAACCTTGAATTTTTTCCCATTTTACTATACAATATTCTGAAGTATTCAAAACTAATTTTTTAAATTTTATTTCAAAATAAACAGAAAGGAAAAATATGAAACAATATGTTGTAGATGCCTTTACAGATACTGTTTTCAAAGGGAATCCTGCTGCTGTGTGTATTATGGATTCTTGGATAGATGACGACTTAATGCTTTCGATTACGAGAGAAAATAATTTGTCAGAGACGGCTTTTGCTGTAAAGGAAAATAAAAAATATAGATTGCGTTGGTTCACGCCTGGCGGAGAAATCGACCTTTGTGGACATGCTACTTTGGCGACAGCTTTTGTGATAACTAATTTTTATGAAAAAAATATTGATAAAATCGTATTTGACACATTGAGTGGCGATTTAACTGTTCATAAAAAAGGAGAATTATTTGAATTGAATTTTCCTTCTTACGACTTAAAATCTGTTGAAATTACGAAAGAAATAATTGATGCGATTGAAGTTAAACCGCTAGAAGTCTTTATTGACAGGGATTTAGTTAATGAAAATTTGAATACAGATTTAGCAAATATTTTTAAAGCTATTGAAGCAAGTGCTGTTGGATTTGAGTCGGAAGATGATATTAAAGGATTATTTGAAGATGTCGATACTACGAGTAATCGTTTAGGTGGAACGGTTGCTGAAAAAAATATAAGATTAGCAGATATTTTAACAGGAATTTCTGAAATTAATTTTGGGAGTTTTCGGCATAATGATATAGATGCTTTTGGAGATGCGTATGAATATCTGATTTCAAATTATGCCAGCAATGCTGGTAAGTCAGGAGGAGAATTTTTTACTCCACAAACTGTTTCAAAACTTTTAGCACGGCTTGTGATGGAAGGAAAAGAAAACATAAATAAAGTTTATGATCCGACATGTGGAAGTGGTTCGTTGCTACTACAAATGAAAAAGCAGTTTGAGGAACATATTATTGATGAGGGATTTTTTGGGCAGGAAATAAACATGACTAACTTTAACCTGGCTCGTATGAATATGTTTTTACACAATGTAAACTACAATAATTTTTCAATAAAACGTGGAGATACTTTACTTAATCCGTTGCATAATGATGAAAAGCCTTTTGATGCGATTGTTTCAAATCCGCCGTATTCGATTAAATGGATAGGAGACGGAGATCCGACACTTATTAATGATGAACGATTTGCACCAGCAGGAAAACTTGCACCAAAATCTTATGCAGATTATGCGTTTATAATGCATTCATTAAGTTATTTGTCAAGCAAAGGAAGAGCAGCAATAGTATGTTTTCCAGGTATTTTTTATAGAAAAGGCGCAGAAAAAATTATTCGTAAATATTTAATAGACAACAATTTTGTAGATTGTGTAATACAGCTTCCAGAAAACCTGTTTTTTGGAACATCAATAGCGACTTGTGTTTTAGTAATGGCAAAGAATAAGACAGAAAATAAAACGTTATTTATTGATGCAAGTAAGGAATTTAAAAAAGAAACGAATAATAATATTTTGCAACCTGAAAATATTGAAAAAATAGTAAGTGAATTTAGAGAAAAAACTGATGTAGAATATTTTGCAAGATTGGTTGATAATAGTGAAATAGCTGAGAATGACTATAATTTGTCAGTTTCAACTTATGTGGAAAAGGAAGATACTCGTGAAAAAATAGATATTGATGTGTTGAATAAGGAAATTGAAGAAACAGTAAAAAGAATAGATGAATTAAGAGCTTCTATAAATGAGATAGTGAAGGAGCTTGAAAGTGAATAAGTAAGTAATATTAAATATTATGGGTGGGAATTTGTAAAATGTGGTAAAAGACTCTTCTGTTGACTACCACTCGACAAAGTAAAATTGAGGGAAAAGGACTAAAAGAGGGAGAGAAATAATGAAATTTATGGAAAAACTTTTAGTGGGGGAAAAGGTTGAGTGGAAGAAACTGGGGGATTTAATAGAAAAATATTCTGAAAAAGCACAACATAACAAAGATATAAAAAAAGTCTACACTATTAGTAAAGATTATGGAATAATTCCTTCTTTAGAATACTGGGAAAATAAAGAACAGAAAAATGAGTATCAAATATATAGTGAAGATACGGGAAATTATAATGTTATTAGAGAAAATATGTTTGCATATAACCCGGCAAGGTTAAATATAGGTTCGATAGATTGCTTGTTTGATAAAGAACCTGGTCTGTTAAGTCCTATGTATGTAATTTTTAAAATTGATGAGAAAAAAATAATGCCAAATTATTTGTTGCTTTACTTAAAATCTTCTAAGATTTTACAAAAAATTGATTCTATAAAAGAACCAGGTGCTAGATTTCGATTTGATTTTGAAAGATGGAATAAAATCGAAATACCTTTACCTTCATAAAAAAAACAAGAAGAGGTCATAAAAAAACTTAGTAGTTTTACAAAATATATTACAGAATTACAGGCAGAATTACAGGCAAGAAATAAGCAGTATAACTATTATAGAGATATGTTATTAAGTGAAGATTACTTGAATAAAATTTCTGAAAAATTTACAGAAAATCAATTTATAGAATGGAAAATATTAGGAGAACTTTTTGAATTTAAAAATGGTTTAAATAAAGGAAAGGATTTTTTTGGAAAAGGAACACCAATTATAAATTATATGGATGTCTATAAAAGGAATAAAATTTATTCAAATGATTTGATAGGTTCAGTAGAAACAACAGAAGATGAACAAAAAAGATATAGTATAAAAAGAGGAGACGTTTTTTTTACTAGAACTTCTGAAACAAAAGAAGAAATAGGAAAAACATCAGTTTTATTAGATGATGTTGAAAAGGGAGTTTTTAGTGGATTTGTATTAAGAGCAAGACCAATTACAGAATTATTATTACCAGAATATTGTGCTTATTGTTTTGAAACATATGAATTTAGAAAAAATGTTATCAGATATAGCACGTATACAACTAGAGCATTAACAAATGGGACAACACTTTCAAATTTAAAAATACCAGTCCCTTCAATAGAAATCCAAAATAAAATTGTAAAAATTTTAGATAGGTTTCAGGAACTTCTTTCTGATACAAAAGGATTATTGCCTTTGGAAATAGAACAAAGAAGAAAACAATACGAATATTATCGAGAAAAACTCTTGACATTTGATAAAGAAGAAGGATATGCTCTAAGCACAGCACAGCACAGCACAGCACAGCACAGCACAGCACAGCACAGCACAGCACAGCACAGCACAGCACAGCGACAAATAACGAGTAAATTTTTTGAATTGCTAAAAGAAGCAGCAAAGGTTGTGAGCATTGATATAAATGATAAAGTTGAATGGAAAACATTGAGTGAAGTAGCAAAATATTCAAAAGATAGAATATCATTTGAATATTTAAATGAAAAAAACTACGTTGGAGTAGAAAATTTATTAAAAAATAGATTAGGTAAAATAGATTCAAATAATGTTCCAACAGAAGGAAATTCAGTAAAATTTAATATGGGAGATATTTTAATTGGAAATATAAGACCATATTTGCGTAAAATATGGCTTGCTGATATTGAGGGGGGAACGAATGGAGATGTTTTAGTAATTAGCATAGATAAGAAACATAAAAATAAAATATTATCTAGATATCTTTATCAAATTTTATCGGATGAAAAGTTTTTTGATTATAACATCAAGTATTCAAAAGGAGCTAAAATGCCACGTGGAGATAAAGAAAAAATAATGGAATATAAAATCCCGCTACCTCCACTGCCAGTACAAGAATATATTGTATCAATTCTGAATAAATTTGACGCTTTAGTCAATGATTTATCACAGGGCTTACCAAGAGAAATAGAGCTAAGACAAAAACAGTATGAATATTACAGGGAAAAATTATTGGATTTTGAAAAATAGACATTTAAAAGGGGGAAGATAAAGGAAGTGAGTTTAAATGTCGGAAAAAAGTGCGATTTATGAAAGATCAACAATTGCTGAGATGACGAATGGAATTATTTTAGCTAATTATGAAGAAATACTTCAAGTTCAAGATACATATCAAAGTGAAAAAGAACTTGAAGATGGGATGATAAGGGATTTAGAAAGTCAAGGTTATGAAAGATTTTATGGGAAGACATCGGAGGAACTTTATAAAAATTTGAAGATTCAAATTGAAAGATTAAATAAAGTTGCTTTTACAGATAAAGAATGGGAAAGATTTTTAGTGGAATATCTTGATTGTCCAAATGACGGAATGATTGAGAAAACTAGAAAGATTCAGGAAAATTATATCTATGATTTTATTTTTGATGACGGACATTTGAAAAATATAAAAATTATTGATAAAAAAAATATACATAATAACATTTTACAGGTTTGTAATCAAATTAAGCAAAAAGGTAAGCATAAAAATCGTTATGATGTAACGATATTAGTTAATGGATTGCCGCTTGTTCATATAGAATTGAAAAAACGTGGAGTAAGTCTTCATGAGGCATTTAGTCAGATTGATAGATACGGCAAGGAAAGCTTCAATGCTGAAAATTCACTTTATAAATTTGTTCAGATTTTTGTAATTTCAAATGGAACTTATACTCGTTATTTTGCAAATACTACGGCACAGAATAAAAATCATTATGAATTTACATGTGAGTGGGCAGATGCGAAAAATAAAGTTATTAGAGATCTTAAAGATTTTACAGCAACATTTTTTGAAAAGCGAACTATTTTAGAAGTTTTGACAAAATATTGTGTTTTTGACTCAAATAATACACTACTTATAATGAGACCTTATCAGATTGCAGCGACAGAACGTATTTTGTGGAAAATAGAATCCAGTTTTCAAAACAGAAAATCAGGAAAAATTGGAGCAGGAGGATTTATCTGGCATACAACAGGTTCAGGTAAGACTTTGACTTCCTTTAAGACTGCAAAACTTGCTACAGAGCTTGATTATATAGACAAAGTGTTTTTTGTAGTTGACAGAAAAGATTTGGATTATCAGACAATGAAGGAATATCAGAAATTTCAGCCTGATAGTGTAAATGGTAGTAAAGATACAAAAGAACTTAAACGAAGTATTGAAAAACAGGATAACAAAATAGTTGTTACAACAATCCAAAAATTAAATGAATTTGTCAAAAAAAATCCAAGCCATGAAATTTACGATAAACATTGTGTCATAATTTACGATGAATGTCATCGTTCACAATTTGGAGATGCACAAAAAAATATTAGGAAATCTTTTAAAAATTATTATCAGTTTGGATTTACAGGAACACCAATTTTTCCTGAAAATGCTCTTGGAAGTGATACAACAGCTGGAATTTTTGGAGCTCAATTACATAGTTATGTTATAACAGATGCTATTCGTGATAAAAAAGTTTTAAAATTTAAAGTGGATTATAATGATATTAGGGCAAAATTTAAAGCGGCTGAAACAGAAACAGATGATAAAAAGCTTAAGGAACTTGAAAAAAGAATGTTGTTGCATCCTGAGAGAATTTCTAAAATAGTAGAATATATTTTAAAAGTATATAATACAAAAACTCATAGAAATGAATATTATAATATAAAACAGAAACGGCTAAACGGATTTAATGCTATATTTGCTGTTCAAAGTGTAGAAGCGGCAAAACTTTATTATGAAGAATTTCAAAAACAGCAAGAAAATTTGCCTGAAGAAAAAAGACTGAAAGTAGCGACAATTTATAGTTTTGCTGCGAATGAAGAGCGGAATGCGATAGGAGATATTCCTGATGAAAATTTTGAGCCAAGTGCAATGGAATCGACAGCGAAAGAATTTTTGGATAAAGTGATATCTGATTACAACGATTATTTTAAAACAAATTTTTCAACAAATGGAAGTGAATTTCAGAATTATTATAAAGATTTGTCTAAAAAGGTTAAGGATAAAAAAATTGATATTTTAATTGTTGTGGGAATGTTTTTGACAGGTTTCGATGCACCAACATTAAATACTTTGTTTGTTGATAAAAATTTGAGATACCATGGATTAATTCAAGCATTTTCAAGAACAAACCGTATTCTGAATAAAGTCAAAACTTTTGGAAATATTGTATGTTTTAGAGATTTGGAAAAGGCTACAAAAAATGCTATTAAAACTTTTGGAGATGAAAATAGTGTAAATGTAATTCTTGAAAAAAGTTATAACGACTATATAAAGGGATTTAAAGATGAGGAAACAGGAAAATCAGTAAAAGGATATATAGATTTGTGTAATGAAATAGTTAAAAAATTTCCAAAGCCTGTTGAAATTGAAAAAAATCAAGATAAAAAGGAATTTGCAGAATTATTTGGAGAATTGCTTAAAACAGAAAATATACTTAAGAATTTCGATGAATTTGAAAATTTTGAGAAAATTATATCTGATAGACAAATGCAGGATATGAAGAGTGTTTATGTGGATATTTGTGAAGAAATAAGAAATGCTGGAAAAGATGATCAAAATAATAGTAACGAACAAGGAATTGATTTTTCTGATATTGAATTTCAAATTGATTTGCTGAAAACGGATGAAATTAATTTAGATTATATTTTAGAGTTAATTTTAGAAAAGACAAAAGAACATGATAATATTGAAACATTGAAATCTGAAATAAGAAGAATTATACGTACAAGTTTAGGAACTAGAGCTAAAGAGAATTTAGTTATAAATTTTATTAACAAAACAGATTTAAAAAAATTGAAAAATAATGGAGAAATTCTTGACGCTTTTTATAAATATGCAAAAGAAGAAAAGAAGGAAAAAATTGATGAATTAGTTAAAGATGAGAATTTAAAAGAAGATTCTAGAAGATTTATTGAAAAATCTATAAATAAAGGTTTTGTTGATTATGCTGGCTCTGAATTAGATAGTATTCTTCCGCCGACTTCACGAAGAAAAGGGGCAAGAGAGGTAAAAAAACAATCTGTATTAGAGAAAATACGGAAAATGGTAGAAATTTTTATAGGGATTTAAAATAACAAATTCATTGATTATATTAGATATTTATTATTTAAGTTATGATAAATTTAGGGAGAAAATTGCATCAATAGATTGGTGCAATTTATGTTATAAAAAAATTTTTAATTCTTTATTTTTCTCTAATATATTGTATCTCAAAAATTCTCTAATATATTGTATCTCAAAAATTGTTGTTGTCAAGATAAAAAGAATGTTGTATTTAATATTACAATTTATGAGGGATAACTTTATAGTATACATTTTAGTTATAGTGAACTTGCAAAATTGATATTAGACTTCAGAGGAAAAAATTGATAAAATAAGTTCAAGAAAATTAAAAGTACAACTGTAATTAAAAAATGACATATAAAAATTAGGAGGAAATATTATGAAATACGTAACTTTAAACAATGGAGTAAAAATGCCTATATTGGGATTTGGAGTATTTCAAATTGATGATATGAAAGAATGTGAGGAAGCAGTCTATAATGCGTTAAAAGCAGGATATAGATTAATTGATACAGCTGCGTCCTACAGAAATGAAGAAGCTGTGGGAAGAGCTATAAAAAGAAGTGGTATACCTAGAGAAGAAATTTTTGTTACAACAAAATTATGGGCAAGTGATGTAAATTATGAAAAGGCAAAATTAGCATTTGAAACATCTTTAAAAAAATTGGATTTGGAATATATTGATTTATATCTGATACATCAGCCATTTAATGATGTATATGGAGCTTGGAGAGCGATGACAGAGCTGTATAAGGAAGGGAAAATAAAGGCAATTGGTGTAAGTAATTTCTA
The DNA here is from genome assembly GCF_013394865.1 of Leptotrichia sp. oral taxon 417. NCBI lineage: Bacteria > Fusobacteriati > Fusobacteriota > Fusobacteriia > Fusobacteriales > Leptotrichiaceae > Leptotrichia > Leptotrichia sp. oral taxon 417. Next base: position 1,101,809 of record NZ_JABXYV010000001.1, read on the forward strand.
TCCTGACAGACTGGTTGATTTTATTATGAATAATGAAGTAGTGCCAGCTGTAAATCAGGTGGAAACACATCCTTTCAATCAGCAGGTTAAAGCAAATGAAATAATGAAGGAATATGGGGTTCAAATAGAATCATGGGGACCTTTTGCAGAAGGAAAAAATGGAATATTTGCAAATGAAATTTTGTCTGAAATTGGTAAAAAATACAATAAATCTGTGGCTCAGGTAATTTTAAGATGGCTAATTCAAAGAGATGTAGTTGTAATACCAAAATCAGTCAGAAAAGAAAGAATTGAAGAAAATTTTAATGTATTTGATTTTGAATTGAACAGTGAGGATATGGAGAAAATATCTGAACTTGATAAAAAGGAAAGTCTATTCTTAAATCATGATGATGTGGAAATAGTAAAATGGCTTAATGGAAGGAAATAATAAAAATAAGAGGGAGATTTCTTCCCTCTTATTTTTTAAGAATCTTTACTAAAACTATCAAATATTTTTTTTATTTCATTTTTTATATTTTTCTTACAAATACAGTAAAATGTCATTTTTGCTTCTTTATCAATAATCGGAATTGAAATATTATTTTTAAAATTATCTTCACGTTCAAGTGTGAAATTTGAACGGAAATGTAGTAAATTTTGCATTTCAGCTAATTCCTGATAAATAATCCTGTCACTTTGGATAAGGAAGTTCATATTAGGCATTTTTTCTAAAACTACATCCTTCCATATTCCTATTGGATTGAATAAGAGCATTCTGTCATCTGTAATATCTGAAAAATGTATTTCCTTCTTTTTAGCCAGTGGATGCTGCAAAGGAACTGATAAAAATAGTTGTTCAGTTTTGTATTTTATGCAGAAAAATTCAGAATTATCAATAGGTTCAGAAAGTATAATCATCTGATAAATGTCATTTTTAAGTTTTTCAAATAACTGAAGATTATTTTCTATTTTATGAAGAATATATTTTTCAGGATAAAATCTTCCAAATAATGAAATCATATCCCACAATGGAGCTGGAGCACATGAACCAATTGAAAAATTATTTAGAACCTGATTATTTTTATTAACTTTTTCTTCCATTTCATCTACAAGATTTAATATTTTTTCTGCGTACTGGATAACAGTTTTCCATTTTGATTTAATTCCATCTTATTTTTTTTCCTGTCAAAAAGTTCAACCCCTAAAGTTTTTTCCAGCTTTTGTATCGAACGGGAAAGGGCAGGCTGTGAAATATATAATTCTTCAGCAGCTTTTGATAATGTTCCATATGTTGCAAATGCAATAAGCTGTTTAAGTTGTTCCAATTCTATCATATTAATCACCTTATATAATTTTTATTTCTAGTATGCATTTTAATTATAGCACATTTTCTAAACGGTATTGTACTTCTATCTTAAATTTTAGTATTATTACTATATAAAGATAAGGAAATAAAAATAAGAAAATGAAGAAGATTATATATGAAAAACTAAAAATTTAAATTCCTTACTGATTTATGATATAATTGTATTATTATAAAATCATGGAATGGAGTTTAACTATGAATAAAGAAAGATTGGCAGCTTTTATGGATGCCATACTTGCAATTATTATGACAATTCTTATATTAGAACTGAAGAAACCTGAAGCGGCAACTATAAAAGCCCTTTGGAATCTGAGAGTAGATTTTTTTGCATATACGCTTTCATTTTTCTGGCTTGGAACAATGTGGGTAAATCTGCATAATGAATGGCATAAAATAAAATATATTACACCGTCAATTGTCTGGGTAAATGTAGTAATACTTTTCTTTTCTTCATTTTTTCCATATGTAACTTCTTTTGTCACTTCATATTATAACAGTAGTGTAGCACAAGGATTTTATGGGATAATAGTTCTAGCTGTTACATTCTGCAATATAATTTCGTTGTATCTGATAGAAAAGGTGAATAAACATGATAAAGAATTGCAGGAATCATTAAAAATAATGATAAGATGGATAAAAGTTGATATAAGTATAAAAATAATTGGGTTAATAATATCGTGTATATTTTATCCGCCAGCAATGATGATAAGTGTTTATATTACTTTATTTGGAATTGCATTTCCGGAACAGTGTAAGGCAATAAAAAGAAGAAGGGATTAATAGGAGTAGTAAATCTAATACTGATCATGAAAATGTAAAGCATTGGCATGGAGCAACGAAAGACAGCTGGTTTTCACATATTGTCATTACAGCTGGAGATGCAGAGTGGTTTGAAGAAGTTTCAGATGAAGAATATGAAAAACTGAAAATTGAATTTTCTACTGATTTATGATACAATTGTACTATTATTATAAAATCATGGAATGGAGTTTAACTATGAATAAAGAAAGATTGGCAGCTTTTATGGATGCCGTACTTGCAATTATTATGACAATTCTCATATTAGAGCTAAAAAAGCCTGAAACAGCAACTTTAAAAGCCCTTTGGAATTTAAGAGTAAATTTTTTTGCATATACGCTTTCATTTTTCTGGCTTGGAACAATGTGGGTAAATCTGCATAATGAATGGCATAAAATAAAATACATTACACCGGCAGTTGTCTGGGCAAACGTAGTTTTACTGTTTTTTTCTTCGTTTTTTCCTTATGTGACTTCTTTTGTCACTTCATATTACAACAGTAGTGTAGCACAAGGATTTTATGGGATAATAGTTCTGGCTGTTACATTTTGTAATATAATTTCTGGGCATTTGATAGGAAAAGCAAATAGAAACGATGAGAAATCACAGGAATCATTAAAAATAAGGATGAGATGGTTAAGTATTGATATAATTATAAAAATTATGGGATTAATAATATCGTGCACCTTTTATCCGCCTGCAATGATGATAAGTGTTTATATTACTTTACTTGGAATTGTACTTCCCGCACAATATAAAGCGGCAAAAAGAAGAAAATAAACAATAGTATTCTTCTTCTTGACTTCACTTTGAAACAAGGATATACTTTATTGAGTAGAAATTAACAAAATGAAGCTGGAATAGATATTATGAGAAAATTACGTAAAGAATGAGGAATGACCTATCCTGAAGAAGAATAGAAAAGGAGATATTTTGTTATGAGAAAAATAACGAATTTTGTATTGTTTATGGTATGTTTTTTTCATTCAATACTGCTGTGTATGCTGTAGCTAAGGTAAATCCTGTAATACAGGAAATAAGAAATGAAAATGATTCACAGATGAGAGAAGAAGATGAAGAGATTAGGAGATTTAAATTGAATTTTTTAGGAAATAGATTATAAGTTTAAAATAAAAGTGATATTAGCTTAAAATTTGTAATATCACTTTATAGGGTGTGTACAAAATTTTGGGTACAGTATACTTATTTTTTCTTATATTTATTTCCATATTCGTTCATTAAATCAAAAATGGGTTTTAGTTCACTACCTTTCTTTGTAAGAGAATATTCTACTTTTGGTGGAACAACTGGATATACTTTTCTTGTAACTATTCCATCACTTTCAAGTTGTCTTAAATTTTCAGTTAAAACTTTTGCACTGATTCCGACTATAGATTTTGTTAATTCATTATATCTTTTTGTACCAGTTAATAAATCCCTCAATATTAGTATTTTCCATTTATTAGCTATTAATGAAGCAGTATATTCAACTGGACATTCTGTATATATTTTTCTCATAAAATCACCTCTTGTATTCATTATATCATCATATGATACTTTAAGTAAGTACAAAAAAAGAGCTGTCTCAAAATTTTAAAATTTTAAATAATTCAAAAATACAGCTCCCACATTATTTTTAAATTTTCTTTTTGAGACAAACCCTATTAATATATAATACCATCATTTTCAGTATATGAAGTTAATGAATTTTCCTTTACTTGAACACATACATAGCTGATACCTTCATCATCTGCGGCTGCAAATTGTCTTTTACCATTAGGGGATATTTTAATTACATTTCCTTTTTTTATTTTAACAACTTCACCATCAATTGTCAGAGTACCTTTACCCTCTGTAATTATATATATTTCCTCATTTTCTTTATGCGAATGAACAAATGGTACACTTACACCTGCAGGTAAACTGTTAAAACTTACTTCCGCTCCTGTTAATCCTAATGTTTGATGGAACTCTGTTCTTGCTCCATCCGCAATTCCTATTGAATAATTTTTCATATATGATTCCTCCTTTTCTTTTATGTGTTTATTTTATAACATAATGAAACAAATAGCAAGAATGCACTTTTTTGTTATATAGTTACCTTTTGGTATAAATTGTGGAAATATAAAGAAAATGATTGAATAAATCTTAAAAATAGCTCTATACACAAATTATATAATATATTACGACAAATAAAAAATGAAACGAAAAGCTTTTCGTTGCAAAAATATTATAAAAAAGCTATTTCATAAAATAACCCTTATGAGATAGCTTTTAATTCAATAAAATTTATTTTTAAAAATTTCAAATCTTACAATTCTCTAAATTTTTTATACATCTTGATTCATTTTCGGAATGCTCTTCATTTCCCCTTTCAAAACAATCACAGATACAACAAAAGCTATGAAATCTGCTATTGGGAATGCGAACATAATTCCATCAATACCCATAAAATATGGTAAAATTATTAGTAATGGTAAAAGTGATATAATTTGTCTTACAAGTGACAAAAAAGCTCCTTTTGAGGCCCTTCCAATTGATGTTAAAAACATTGTAATAGCACCTTGAATACCATTTAGGAATATGAAGAATAAAAATACTCGCATATATTTTGTTCCGTATTGAAAGTAGAGTTTGCTTCCGTTACCGAAGACAGAAATTATTTGAACAGGGAAAAGTTCAGCGATTGCAAATGCTACTAAAGAAATAATAAAAGCCACTTTTAGAGATAATTTTAAAATTTCTCGAACCCTTGCAAATTTTTTTGCTCCATAATTAAATCCAGCAATAGGCTGAGCTCCTTGCGTCAATCCCAATAAAATTGCTATAAATATGACATTTATTTTCATAACAATTCCAGCAACGGCAATAGGAATTTCACTTCCATAAATAGATTTCGCACCATAAATTTTCAATAAATTATTTGTCACAATTTGAACAATTAGTGCAGAACATTGGAAAATCAAAGGCGATGTTCCCAACATAAACAAAATCCAAATTTCTCGTATTTTTATCTTAAAATCCTTCAATTCAAATTTTACACTTTTAAATCTAAAAAAATATAATCCTAGCATAATTGCTGAGATAAATTGCCCAATTACAGTCGCCCAAGCAGCACCGTCCATTCCCATATTAAATCCAAACATAAACAGCGGATCAAGAATCGTATTTGTAATAGCTCCAATAACTATTGCAAGCATTGAATAAAAAGAATTTCCATCAGCTCTAACCATAGGATTTGCTCCTATCGAAAATAATAAAAACGGTATTCCAAGAGATGTAATTTGAGTATATTCAATCGCATAATCAAAAATTTGATTAGTAGCCCCAAAGGCCGTCAACATTGGTCTTAAAAAAATATTAATTAATATACACAAAATAATACCACTTAAAAGTAACATTGTAGCCGCAGTTCCAGCCACGCTTTTTGCCCTTTTCGGACGCTTCCTTCCCAATTCCAAATTAAAGTTAGTCGCAGCTCCAACTCCAGTCATAAGCCCAATCGCAAGACAAATCGTCGTAAGTGGAAAAGCTACATTTGTAGCCGCATTCCCAAGAAACCCAATTTTTTGCCCAATAAAAATCTGATCCACAACATTGTAAAGAGCATTAACCAAGTTAGCAATGATAGCAGGAACCGCAAGTGAAACCAGTAATTTTCCAACAGGTTCTGTACCAAATTTAGTTTTCCGTTCATTTATTGCTTTCGTTTTTCCCATTTTTCCTTCCTTTCCAAAATTTTTAAATATGATAAAATTATCTCTGATAAAAAGAGAAAATATTTTTTGTAACAAGAAAACTGAGAAAAAATCCCAGTTTTAAGCCATCATATTAGTATAGTAAAAAATAATATCTTATGAGTATTTTACTACATTTGGTAAAGGTTTTCAAATTTTTTTATTTAGTTTAGAACAGAATATTATGGTAGATTTTAGAATAAAAGAATTTGTTGTAATGTAAACTGACTTTAGAAATAAAAAATGATATAAAACATGTAGATTTTTTGTCAAAAATATTGTACAATAAGTAGAGGTGATTAGTATGATAGCTACAAATTATTCAAATGTGAGAAACAATTTAAAAAAATATTGTGATAAGGCAACTGATGATTATGAAACAGTCATCATAACAAGAAAAAATGACAAAAATGTGGTACTGATGAGTGAAGAGGAATATAACAATTTGATGGAAAATCTTTATATTATGTCAAATAAGAAATATTATAATGAACTGTTAAAAAGAAAAGAAGAAGTAGAGGCGGGAAATGTACAAATACATGATATAATTGAGGTGGAATAATGAATTTGATTTGGAATAATGAGGCTTGGGAAGAATATCTCCAATGGCAAAAACAGGATAAAAAAATAGTCAAAAAATAAATGAAATAATAAAAGACATCAAAAGAAACGGAAATGAAGGGATAGGGAAACCTGAGCCTTTAAAGCATGAACTGAGTGGATATTGGAGCAGAAGAATTACTGATAAGCACAGGTTTATATATAAACTGACAGAAACAAGTATAGTAGTTATTGCCTGTGCAAGTCATCATAAATAATAGAAATTACGAAAAATAAAGGCATGATTAAAAAACAGACTTCTTTAAAATTGAGAGAAAATCTTAATTTAAGTGGTCTTTTTTTTGTCTTTTTGAAATTTATATAACAAAATTTGTAAATATTATTGTGTAGAGTCATTTTTAAGAAAAATTCTATTTAAAGAAAATTTATGAAAAAAATAGGGTATAATATTACTATATAAAATTTAAAATATAAATTTTGTTAATATTGAAAAAATATAGAAAGGGCAAGTTATGAAAAAGATAATTTTAATTTTGGTAAGTGTATTATTTTTAGTGAGCTGTAGTGGGAATATTCCCTTTTCGGAGGAGGAAAAAGGAACTTTAAAAAAGGCAAAAATAGAGATTGCTGAAATGAAGAAAAATCCGACAATTGCAGAAAAAGAAAGAGTTTTGAAAAAAGGGATAGAAGTCCAGAGAAAATATTTACGAATTGGGGTAGTGTATTTTAAAAGTGTGGAAAAGGATATTCCGATGGCAGATTATTATCTGGCAAGAAATTATAGTGCAAGAGGGGAAAAAGAAGAGGCACTGAAATGGGCAAGAAAAGGATCGGACAGAGGAGTAAAGGAAGCAAGTGCGTTTGCAGGGTGGATATATGCTAATCGTATGGAGGAGTTAAATGCGAGAAAGTATTATATAAGGGCAATGGATCAAGGAGATTACAGCGAGGACATCTTGTTTAGAGTATGGGTATATGGAGAAAGGAAAGAAATTGATAGCGAAGTGGTGGAAGCATTTAAAAGAAATTTAAATAAAAATATTGAGGTAAAAAATGCTTTGGCTTTTTATTATCAGAGACACGATTACTTTGACGAAGCTGAAAAACTCTACAAGGAACTTGTTAATGAAAAATATCCTAATGCAGAAAGACTTTTAGGGGAACTTTATATGTCGAAAAAAGATTATGGCAAAGCTGAAGAATGGTTATTAAAAGAATCGGAAAAATTATTTTCACATTCAGAAGACAATGTAAAACATATTGAAGAAAAAAGAGCAAGATTATTACGTCTGTTAGCAAAAGTTTATGAAATGAAAGGAGATTACGGTAAGGCTGAAAATAACCTTTTAAAAGCAAAAGAACTTGCACATAAGGAGCTTGCGTTAACGAGCTTGGCAGCGCTGTATGAAAAGCAAGGAAAATATAATCAAGCTATAAAAATAAACGATGAATTGAAAGAGTTAAAAAAATAGAAATATCGAGAAGTTAAAATCTAGGAAGAATTAAAGAAGTGAGATTTGTTTTAAAAGAGAAAAAAGCAATGAAAGGTTGTATTTTGTTAAATGTATCAAAATATTATCAGATATTTTTATATAAGAAGTAGAAAAGCAAAATATTAAATAAAACAGGAATCAAAATTTGTAAACACAAATACTCTTGTTTTTTTGTGAAAAATGTGGTACTCTTATAATATAAAAATTAATTTTATAATAAATACAATTATGTAATTATAATTGTATAAAATGGAAAGGATGAAAAAGATGAAAAAATATGATGCAATAATAATTGGATTTGGAAAAGGTGGAAAAACTTTGGCAGGGTTTTTGGCTGGGAAAGGTCAGAATGTGGCTTTGGTTGAGAAATCGGATAAGATGTATGGAGGAACTTGTATAAATATTGGATGTATTCCTACGAAAAAGCTTGTTGACAGTACAAAAGTTCTTAAAAATAAAGGGTTAAATGGTATTGAAGAAAAAGAAAGATTTTATGAAGAAAGTATAAATAATAAAAATAAATTGATTGGTGCATTGCGTGGAAAAAATTATGAAATGCTGGCTACAAAGGAAAATATTGATATTTATGATGGATTTGGAAGTTTTGCTTCAAAAAATGTGGTTAATATTGAAAGTAATGGGGAAAATGTTCAGATTGAAGGGGAAAAGATATTTATAAATACAGGTTCGACTACAATAATTCCTGGTATAAAAGGACTTAAAGAAAGTAATCACGTTTATACAAGCACTTCAATTATGGAACTAAAGGAACTTCCTAAGAAATTGACTATTTTGGGAGCAGGGTACATTGGATTGGAATTTGCTTCGATGTATGCTGATTTTGGGTCAGAAGTTACGGTAATTGATTTAGCAAAAAGACTTATGCCTAGAGAAGATGAAGAAATTGCTGATAGGGCAAGGGCTATATTTGAGGCAAAAGGGATTAAATTTTTATTGGAATCAAAAATTGAGGAAATTATTGATAAAAATGGAAAAGGATATGTGCAAATTTCACAAGGAGCAAGCAAGAGCGAAATTGAATCAGACGCAATTCTTGTGGCAATCGGAAGAAAACCTAATACAGAAGGGCTTAATTTAGAAGCAGCAGGAGTAAAAACTGATGGAAAAGGTGCAGTTGTAGTTGATGAAACATTGAAAACAACAGCTGATAACATTTGGGCAATGGGAGATGTGAAAGGCGGACTTCAATTTACATACATTTCTCTTGATGACTTTAGAATAATAAGGGATAATCTTTACAATGGAGGAAATAGAACAGTAAACGATAGAAATGTAATTCCATACAGCGTATTTGTAAATCCACCATTATCAAGAGTTGGAATGACTGAAAGTGAAGCAATTGCCAAAGGATATGAAGTAAAAACAGGAAGACTTGAAGCAATGGCAATTCCAAAAGCAAAAATAGAAGGTGTAACAGATGGACTTCTTAAAGCAGTTGTAGATGCAAAAACAGATAAAATATTGGGATGTACTTTACTATGTAACACTTCCCACGAAATGATAAACATTGTTGCAGCGGCCATGAAAGCTGAACAAAAATATACATTCCTAAAAGACATGATATTTACTCATCCGACAATGAGCGAGGCTTTGAATGATTTATTTGGAAGCGTGAAATAAAGAAAATAAAAAATATTTTAGTTAAAATTTATGAATTTTTATGAAGTAATTAAAAATACTACAAAGAATGGAGAATAAATGGGCGAGTTTTTAATAATTATGGGATTAGTAGTATTTTATAATCTGTTTAAGATTATTTTTAATATTATAAGAATAATTTTTTTAAAGAAAAAAGTAAAAAGGTTCTTGAAAATTGATTTAATTTCTGAAATAATTTATTTTTTAGAATGGATAGATTTGATGAGAAATGCAATTATTTTAGTACCTAGTCAAATATTTCATTCAGTTTTTTACTATGTTGCTATTTTAATATTTTTGATAAATAAAAGAAACAAAAAAATTCATAATTATATTTTATTTTCAATAATAACAATTGATATAATAATTGTTTTATTTCTTTTAAATATGCTAGAATTATATCTTATTACGTTCATTACAGTAATTGTGTATATTTTTATAATTGTAATTTTAAGAAAAGATAGAGATAAATTGCGAGATTGTGGATATTTAACACTATCTTTACTGGATATTGCAAATATTTTTATATCATATATTGCATTTATAGGATATGCTGTTTCGGCATTTTAAAAAATAATAAGATAGAATAATAAGTAAAAAATTTCTTTAAATAAAAATCACGGTTATTAAGATTAACTGTGATTTTTTGCTATAGATATTTGTGAAAATGTATAAATTTTTTTAAAGAAATGCTTTAGTAAAAAGTGTTGATAAATTACAAGTAATGCAGTATAATAATATTGTTATATACTTTTTGGATTATGAAATTTTTGCAATAGAAAAAAGATAAAAAAATAAGCCCAACATTAAGGGCTTAAACACAATAGAATTTTACTTTAATATATTAGACCTGTTCGATAACTATACAAACTTAGAATTTAATAAAATAAATATCTTGAAGCAAGGGGTCTTGACCCCTTGTATAGATAAAAAAATTAGGTTATCGAACATATCTATTATGCCATATTTTAGATAAAATTAAGGTGGAAATTAGAAATATAAAGTAATATTTTTAGAAAGGAAGATTTAAAAATGGAAGACATTATAAAAAAAATAAATGAATTTTCAAAATTAGCACGTGAGAGAGAGTTGACGGAGGAAGAGAAGAAAGAGCGTGAAAAATATAGAAAAATGTATATTGAGAAATTTAAGGAAAGTGTGAGAGGGCATTTGGACAGTATTAAGGTTGTTAGAGTGGATGATGACGGGAATCCGATTGATGATGATGGGAATGTTATTGAGCCTGAAGCGTAAAAAAATAAAGCAAATTGGGGAAGGAGTGAATAAAAATTTATGAAATATGATTTAGTTATATTTGATTTGGACGGGACGCTTATGGATACGTCAAAATCTATTACAAAGACTGTAAATTCAGCGATGGAAGAACTTGGGAAAAAGCAGTATTCTATTGATGAGTGTGTGAAATTTGTTGGTGGTGGAGTTTCAGGGTTGGCTCGGAATATTTTGGGAAAAGAGAAGTATACGGATGTAACGAATGAGGAAATGGAAAAAGTTATAAGAAAATATTATGATATTTACTTTGACTATGGTGTTGAGCCTTATGAAGGAATACCTGAATTGCTGGATTTTTTGACAGAAAATAATATAAAAAAAGGGATTGTGACGAATAAGGATCATGAAACGGCTTTGTCTGCTGTTGAAAAAAAATTGTCGAAATGGAGATTTGATGGGATATTTGGATCGAATGAAAAGGAGTATCCGAATAAGCCGAATCCTTATAATGTTGACAGAATGGCACAAAATTTGGATGTTCCAAAAGATAGAATATTATTTGTCGGGGATATGCTTGTGGATGTAAATACTGCTAAAAATGCTGGAGTTGATATTGTTTACTGTAAATGGGGATTTGGTGAAGTGAAAGGTGAAACTGGAATTAATGAAGATGTGAAAGTATCTGATGTTCAGGAAATTATAAAAAAAATAAAATAAATTTAGATTCTTTTAGAATAAGTGAATTTTAAAAAAGTCTGATTTAGAAAGTAAAAAACGGAATTTGTTTTGAAAACTATAATTAATTTCCGTTTTTTTATTTATTAAAATAATCTGGTATTAAAGAGATTAAGTATGAAGTTAATCGCGAACCAAAAAGTTAAGGAAATAATTATTCAAATATATTTTCTTGTCTGTTAATGGATATTGTGGTATACTTATTTTTATAAAGCGATTAAGTAGTGAAAGAAGTCAAAGAATTATGAAAAGAGGGAAGGAGAAGGAATTTTTATGGAAAAAAGAAAAAGAGTTGTATTAGGAATGTCGGGTGGAGTGGATTCTTCTGTTGCGGCAATTTTATTAAAAGAACAAGGATATGATGTGATTGGCGTTTTTATGAAAAATTGGGAAGAAAAGGATGAAAATGGGGTCTGCATGGCAGAAGAGGATTATAAGGATGTAATTGCTGTGGCTGAACAATTGGAAATACCCTATTATTCGGTAAATTTTGTAAAGGAATATTGGGATAAGGTTTTTACTTATTTTCTTGATGAATATAAAAGGGGAAGAACTCCAAATCCTGATGTGATGTGTAACAAGGAAATTAAATTCCGTGCATTTTTAGATTATGCGATGAAACTTGGGGCAGACTATGTGGCGACAGGGCATTATGCAAGAATTATTCACGAGGAAGTGGAAGATGAAAATGGGAAAAGAATAAAGTCGACTATGTTAAGAGGAGTTGATGACAATAAAGACCAAACTTATTTTCTTTGTCAATTAAGTCAGGAACAATTGGAAAAGGTGCTGTTTCCATTGGGAGAATATACAAAGCCTCAAATTCGTGAGATTGCTGAAAAATATAATTTGGCAACGGCTAAGAAGAAGGACAGTACAGGAATTTGCTTTATTGGAGAACGTGATTTTAATAAATTTTTATCCCAATATTTGCCTGCAAAGGGTGGAAATATTGTAAATACGCAAGGAAAAGTGCTAGGACATCATAATGGACTTATGTATTACACAATTGGACAAAGAAAGGGAATTGGAATCGGAAATACGAAGGAAGGGACTGGAGAGCCTTGGTTTGTTGTGGATAAGGATTTGGAAAAAAATGAATTGATTGTAACGCAAGGGGATAATTCAGTGCTTTATTCAAAAGGTTTAATTGCAACAGATTTTAACTTTATAAATGAAGTTCAGTTTCCATTGGAATGTACTGTGAAATTCAGATATAGACAAAAGGATACAAAAGCTGTAATTAATAAACTTGATGAAAATGAATATGAAGTGATATTTGATGAACCGCAAAAGGCTGTGACATTAGGGCAAATTGTGGTTGCTTATGATGGTGAGGTTTGCCTCGGCGGGGGAGTTATTGATAAAATTATAAAATAAATTGTTTATTTTTGAAATTAGTTCAAGCTTTTAAAAAACAGTCATTCAGATTTTGAAGTTTTTTTCTTTCGATTGCTATAACATTTAAATATTTGGCAGAAGATGCATAAGTCTTGCTCCCTTGTAAAAATAAAAAAATTAGGTTATCGAACATGTCTAATATAAAAAAAGGAGATGATAGAATTTGAAAAAATTAAAACTTTTTATAGGAGTATTCTCTATTTTAAGTGTAATCTCAACAGGAAATAAACTTTATGCTTATAATGAAATACAAGGTATATTTAAACCAGGAAATCAAGAAAATAAAAATATACCAGATAATAGTCAATCAAGAAGCGAAAATGTTCAAACTCCACAAGTAGAAATTGTTGTTGATCCTATGTGGGAATATTATATTGAATATCATGAAAGAATTGATGCAGAATTACAAGATGTTTATGATAATCCTTCTCACGAAACTGCAGTAAAACATATGGTTTGGGTTGAGGTTCCTATATGGAAATTAAAAAATGGGCAAAAGGTTTCAAGCAAGGCAAAAGTACAAGTATTAAATTTATTAGCAGAAGATGTGAAAAGTATATTTACTGAAATATACAATGGACCAGAAAAATTTCCTATTAAATCATTAGGAGGCTATAATTGGCGATCTAATGGGCTAACTAGCCTTCATAGTACTGGCCGTGCAATAGATATAAATCCTGATGAAAATCCTCAGATAAGTGCTGATGGAGAAGTTTTAGTAGGTAAAAAATGGGAACCAGGAATAAATCCTTATTCTATTACTCCAGACGGAGATGTTGTAAAAGCATTTTCTAAAAAAGGATGGACTTGGGGAGCTGGATTTTCAAGAGCTGATTATATGCATTTTGACTTTTAATATTTGTAGGTATCAAAGTGGTAAGTACTGAATAATAACAGTATTTTTAATCACAAAGATCGAGGCAATTGAAAGAAAGGAACTTCAAAATCTAAATGACTAATTTAATATTTAATAAGGGAGGAAAATGAAAGAATTAATATTTTGTTTAAATGCAACTATGCCTGTATTTTTACTTATGATACTTGGGTATATTTTTAGAAGAGTTGGAGTAATAGACTTGGAATTTGCAGATAAGATGAACAGGTTTGTATTTTTGGCTCTTTTGCCTGCGCTTTTATTCAAGGAATTGTCATTGTCTGATTTTTCAGCAATTTGGGATTTGAAATATTTATTATTTTGCTTTTTTACAACATTTCTTTCAATTTTAATAATGTGTATTTCATCAATTTTTTTGAAGGACAGGTCAATTCGTGGAGAATTTATTCAGGCCAGCTTTAGGAGCAGTGCGGCTTTACTTGCTTATGCCTTTGTGCAGAATGTTTATGGAGAGGCTAAGATTGTGGCGCTTATGGTAATTGGAGCGGTTCCGTTGTATAATGTAGCTTCAGTTGTGATTTTGATGCTGCTTCGCCCAGAACAGGGAAAATTAAACAGAGTTGTCTTGAAAAATACGTTAAAGGGAGTTATTAAAAATCCCTTAATATTGGGAATTTTAGCTGGAATGATTTGGGCAATGTTAAAAATTCCACAGCCTGTTATTATGAAAAAATCTATTTCGACATTTGCGGCTGCAGCGACTCCGCTTGGATTGCTGGCACTTGGAGCGAGTTTTGATGTGAAGGAAGTTTTTTCTAAAATAAAAGTTGTGCTAGTTTCATCTTCATTTAAATTAATAATACTTACTGCGATATTCTTGCCAATAGCGGTAAAAATGGGATTTGAGGATGAAAAACTGGTTGCAGTGCTTGGAATGTTGGGAAGTCCGACAACTCCAACTTCGTTTACAATGGCGAGAGGAATGGGGCATAACGGCTCGGTAACTTCTGGAACAGTTATGGTTACAACGATTATGAGCATATTTACATTAACAGGCTGGCTATACATCTTAAAAGTTGCAGGATTGGTATAAATAAAGGAATTTGGAGGTAAAAACGATGAAATTAAAAAAATACATCCTAATTGGAATGACGGCTTTATTAGCTGTTGTGGCTTGTGATAATAAAAAAAATAATAAGGATAAAGAAAAAGTGAAGGCAGTAAATGTAAAAAAGGATATTTCCAATGAGGAAATAAAAAAATACAGTGAATATTTAAAAATAAGTGAAGAGCCAAATTCAGAAGAGTGGAATGATTTTTTTACAGAAATAAAAAAAGATGAATTTTCTGATGCGAATGGAAATATAAAAGATATTTCAGGCGAAATAATATCTATTGTAAATCTTGATGGTTCAATTAATTTAATAGGCAATTATATTAAAGAAATAACCGATGTAATGCAAAAAAGTCCAAAAATGGAAGCTATTGATACAAATGCTCAAAATTTAGTTGATTCTTTAATTCAGGAGCAAAAGGTTTTGACGGAAATTAATGACTATTTTGAAAAGGGAGATTACAAAACTGATAAACTGGGAAGAGTTGATGAATTAAATGATAAATATAGGGTTGTCTTGCGAAATCGGCTTGAAAACAGCAAAATATTTTCTAATTCTTTGCATGAATTTGCAGAAGCAATTAATAAAAAAATGGAAGCACAGTTACAAAAGGATGGAAAAACAGCTACATTGAATATTCTAAAATTTGTAAATTCGGCAAATGGATTTGAGGAAGCAGCTTTTAGTAAAAATAACTTGAATTTTGACGAAGAAGAAGTAAAAGGCCTGGAAAAAGCTAATAATGAGCTGCAGAAGGCATATAAAAATATAGCAGGAATGACAGTTGAAAATGCCAAAAAAGAAAATATAAGCGAATCAGATTTTAAAAAGATAAAGGAAAGTTCAAAGGCGTTGTCTGAAAATACGCAAAAAATGCTGACAGGAGTAAAAAATCAGAATATTCAGGATGTAGTGATAAGTGCAAGTAATATTTTAAGTGCTAAAACTGATTTGGAAAATGTTTTTAATGTTTTGCTGATACAAAAGTAAAAAATTAACTTTATTGATTAATTGAAAAAATTTAATCATTAATAAAATATATTGAATTATATAAAACTTATATATTAGAATTATTGACAAAAAGCTAAAAAAAATGGTATATTATAAAAAGGTAAAGTTAGAAAAGGAATTAATTTATTTTTATAAAGAAAGTAATAAATTTTTAGTTTAAATAAAGGCAGGAGGAAAGTTGAAATGAAAAAAATGTTGTTGTTGATGGTTCTGGCATTAAGCGTTTTTATGTGCAGTGTCCAGAAAGAGGAAAAGAAAGAAGAAAATAATGCTAATGGAATTCCTAAGAAAATTGTAGCTGGACTTGATGATTCATTTGTTCCAATGGGATTTAAAAATGAAAAAGGTGAAATTGTAGGATTTGACATTGATTTGGCTAGGGCGGTAGCTCAAAAGTTAGGAAGTGAAGTTGAATTTAAGCCAATAAACTGGGATTCTAAGATACTTGACTTAAATGGTGGAAATATTGACTTGATTTGGAATGGGCTTACTATAACAGATGAGAGAAAAAAAGAAACTGAAATGACAAAGCCATATTTGACAAGTCATCAGCTTATAATAACAAAAACAGGTTCAAATATTAAGACAAAGGCTGATTTAAAAGGGAAAATTGTTGGAAGCCAAAGTGAAAGCAGTGGAGAAGAAGCTGTTAAAAAATCGGGTGAAGACAAAACATTCAAGGAATTTAAAACTTATGCGCAGTATGATCAGGCATTTATGGATCTTGATGCCGGGAGAATTGATGCAATTATAGCTGATGAAGTATTGGCAAAATATACTAAAAAAACGAAAGAAACTCAAGCTAAAAAAGAGCTTTACAATATTTTAAGCGATAATTACGGAGAAGAAGAATACGGAATTGCCGCTAAAAAAGGCAACACTAAGTTGATAGAAGCAATAAACAAGGCTATTGAAGAATTAAAAGCAGACGGGACTTACCAAAAAATTTATTCTAAGTGGTTTAAAGATTAGTAATGAACCAAGCGTTGACAATATTTATTGAACTGGTAAAAACATTACCAAATATCATAATGCTGTATATACTTACAATCATATTTTCCATCCCGTTGGGAATTTTAGGAGCATTGGCATATACAGGAAAAAATAAAATAGTAAAATTCTTTATTTCGGTTTATACCTGGATTTTTCGTGGTACACCTTTAATGTTGCAATTAATGGTAGTTTATTATGGAATTCCGCTTATGAAAATTGGTGGATATAAAATCGTGCTTGAGCCATATACTGCGGCAACTATTACATTTATTATAAATTATGCGGCATATCTTGTAGAAATTATGAGAAGCGGGATAGAAAGTATTGACAAGGGACAGCATGAGGCGGCAAAAGTGCTTGGTTACAGTTATTGGCAGAAAATAATATATGTCATTTTACCTCAAGCAATAAGAAGAGTGCTGCCAACATTGGGAAATGAGGCGATTACGCTTATAAAGGATACTTCACTTATATATGTCCTGGCTGTAACTGAAGTTATGAAGCGGACAAAGGAGCTGGCTAACATTTATTATAATATTACGCCGTATATCTGTGCAATTATTATTTATCTTGTACTAAGTTTTGCGATTGACAGATTGTTTAAAAATATTGAAAAAAGAAATAAAGTTAGAATTTAGAAAATTAAAAACATTAAATTTAAATAAAAAAATTTAAGTAATGTAAATTTAGGAGATAAATCGTGAAAAGTGAAAAAAAAATAGTAGAAGTAAAAAATCTGAAAAAACAGTATGGCGATAATGTAATTTTAAAAAATATAAATTTACATATTGACAGGGGGGAAGTTGTTTCATTAATAGGGCCTTCAGGAAGTGGAAAATCAACGATCTTGCGATGTATAGCAGATCTTGAGTCGATAACATCTGGAGAAATTTTGATTGAAGGAAACAATTTAACAGATAAAAATGTAGATAAAAAAATAAAAAAGGAAATGCTGTTAAAAACTGGAATGGTTTTTCAGACATTTAATTTATTTCCTCACATGTCAGTTAGAAATAATATAGTTAGAACTTTAAAATTAGTAAAGAATATGAATACAGAAAAGGCTGAAAGTCTTGCAAAGGAAATGTTGAGTCTAGTAGGGCTTTCTGATAAAATTAATAATTATCCAAATGAACTTTCAGGAGGGCAGAAGCAAAGAGTTGCAATAGCAAGAGCATTGGCGCTGAAGCCAGATATTATGCTTTTTGACGAGCCTACATCGGCACTTGATCCAGAACTTGTAAAAGAGGTGCTGGATATAATAAGAAAATTGAAGAGTCAGAAAATAACGATGTTGATTGTAAGTCACGAAATGAACTTTGTACGTGAAATTTCAGATAGAGTAATTATTATGGAAAAGGGTGAAATACTGGAAACAGGAACTCCAAAGCAAATATTTGAAAACCCGTCTTCTCAAAGAGTAAGGGAATTTCTGAATGCAAATAAATAAAATTTAACATTAATTTTAGGGTATTATGAAACTAAATTATAATGCCCTTTTATTATATATTATATAAATATTATTTTTATATTTAAATTAAATATGAAATTAGTATAAAAAAATTTGAAATATGGCTTGTATATACAATAAAAAAATGTTATAATATAAAAAAGTTTGAGTGACTAAGTTTATCATAATGTTTATTTTTTATTAAAACTTAAATTATGAAATTAATTAAAAAGAAGTTGACTTTTAAAGTGATAAATAATATAATCTTTTTGAGAAATTAAGATGAAAAAATAAAAAGAGGTGAAATATGGAGGGTTTTATTAAGATAAAAAATTTGGTTAAGAAATATCAGCTTAATAACGGTAAAGAATTATTAGCTGTAAATAATGTAAACCTTGATATTGAACAAGGCGATATTTATGGAATTATGGGGCTTAGTGGAGCTGGGAAGTCAACACTTATTAGACTTCTTAACAGGTTGGAAGAGCCTACTTCTGGAGAAATTTTGGTAAAACAGGAAATTGTTGACAAAAAAGATAATACAGTTACTGGATATGAGGATAAAAATATTTTGAAATTTAATATGAAAATGCTGCGTGAATATCGGAAAAAAACGGGAATGATTTTTCAGCACTTTAATTTGCTAAATTCAAGAAATGTGGCGGAAAATGTGGCTTTTCCGTTGGAAATTTCAAAATGGAAAAAAAAGGATATTGAAAAAAGAGTAGATGAGCTGCTGGAAATTGTGGGACTTTCAGATAAAAAACTGAATTACCCTGAACAGCTTTCAGGAGGGCAAAAGCAAAGAGTTGCGATTGCAAGGGCGTTGGCTAATAATCCGAAAATATTGCTGTCGGATGAGGCAACTTCAGCACTTGATCCAAGAACTACTAATTCTATTTTGGAACTATTGAAGGATATAAATAAAAAATTTGGGATAACGATAATTCTTATTACTCACCAGATGGAAGTTATAAAAAAAATATGCAATAAAACGGCAATTATGTCGGATGGTCAAATTATTGAAAAAGGGGAAACAAAAGAGATTTTCCTGAATCCTAAAACAGATTTAGCAAAAGAATTTGTAGGAAATATTTCCCATGAAGAATTCCGCACAGAAGAAGAAAAGAAACATCGTGAGGAAAATAATGGAAAATTGCGGTTAAGGCTAAAATATAATGAGGATCAGGTAAATGAATCGTATATTACAAAAATTATCCGTAAATATGATGTTGAAGTAAATATTTTAAGCGGATTTATTGATAAAGTAGGCGATGTTATCGTGGGAAATTTACTGATAGAAATTTCTGCAAGTGAAGAGAAATCTAAAGATATTATCGAATGGCTAAAAGAAAATAAAATAGATTCGGAGGTGTTATAATGGGATTTGATTGGATTAAGTTTTTTCAGTTTCAAAATATGGCTCAGCCGTTATGGGAGACATTTTATATGGTGTTTTCTTCAACAATTGTAGCATTAATTATCGGACTTCCGATTGGAATTTTACTTGTCACTTCTGATGAAAAAGGAATAAAACCTAATAAAACTTTACATAAAATACTGGATATAGTTATTGTAAATATAACAAGATCTATACCGTTTATAATTTTGATAGTTTTATTAATTCCGCTTTCAAAATTAATATTTAAATATTCATTTGGAAGTGTTTCGTTTATTGTGCCGCTGTCATTGGGGTCAGCACCGTTTGTGGCAAGAATAATTGAAGGGGCTTTAAAGGAAGTTGATGAAGGACTTATTGAGGCTTCAAAATCAATGGGAGCAAAAACATCTGAAATAATTTTTAAAGTTATGATACCCGAAGCATTGCCGTCGCTTGTTCATGGAATTACATTGACATTAATCAGTTTAATTGGATATTCTGCAATGGCTGGTACAATTGGTGGAGGTGGACTTGGAAATGCCGCTGTAATAGATGGATTTCAAAGAAATAATCCTGAATTAATGTGGCAGGCAACAGTTGTTACAATTATTCTAGTTCAAATTATTCAGTTTATTGGAGATAGAATTGTAAGGGCATTGCTTGAAAAAAGAAAAAGGGCATAAAATAAAAAAATAAAAAATAAAAAATAAAAAATTAGGAGGCAAAAATGAAAAAATTGTTTACATTAGTGCTGATGATAGCGCTGTTTATCGTATCTTGTGGTGGAAAAGGCCAAAAATTAAGAGTGGGAGCAACACCAATACCACATGGTGATTTATTAAATTTAGTAAAGGATGATTTGAAAAAAGAAGGAATTGACTTGGAAGTTGTTCCGTATACTGATTATATCTTGCCAAATAAGGCACTTGCAGATAAAAGTATAGATGCTAACTTTTTCCAACATGTTCCATATATGGAAGACTTTGGAAAGAAAAATCATATTGATATGGTTGCAGTTGGAAATATTCATTTAGAGCCAATGGCATTGTATTCTAAAAAAATAAAAAATATTAAAGATTTGAAAAGTGGAGATACTTTAATAATTCCTAACGATCCTACTAATGGAGGACGTGCATTAATCTTACTTGACAAAGCTGGAATCATAAAATTAAAAGACAATAAAAATTTATCAGCAACACCTGCTGACATTGTTCAAAATCCTAAAAATTTAAAAATTGTGACAATGTCAAATGAACAAATTGCACCAAGATTAGATGAAGTTGCAGGAGCAATTATAAATTCAAATTTTGCAATTGATGCAAAAGTTACAAAAAATGAGATTATCTTAATAGAAGGAAAAGATTCTCCTTATGTAAATGTTGTTACTGTTTTAAAAGAAAATCAAAATGATGAAAGAGTGAAAAAACTTGTAAAGGCATTGCAAAGTGAAAAAGTTAAAAAATATATTGAAGAAAAATATGATGGTAGAGTAATTCCAGCATTTTAATTTTAGGATAATCAAGACAAAAATGGCTTTAAATTTAATTTAAGGCTATTTTTTTTATTTATCATTAGAAAAATAAATTTAAGATAAAATAAAAAAATTTATTTTTTGTATAAATTTGTTGAAATAAATTTAAGAAAAATGTATAATATATCCAAACTTCTTTAAAATATTGTTTTTATTTTTTAAAAAGAAGTTAGAATAAAAAGGAAAGGATAAGTTTCTTTTGAAATAAAGAAATGAATGAAGGATGAAAAAATTACTTATAGTTTCGCTATTTTTAGCTAGCATTAATTTAATTTATGCAGAAAATGAGAATGTTGATAATAATAAACTTTCATTGGAAAGATCATATCAAAATACTGGAAATACAGCAGCGCAGACTGTTCAAAAAAGATCAGGATTCTGGGATTTTTATGAAAAGCAGCAGGCAAAACTTTTGAAGGAAAAAGATAAGGAGTTATTCGATAATCTTAGTACAAAAACTAGATCTCAAGATGATTTTTACAAATATGTAAATGAAAATTGGGATGAGAAGACGCAGATTCCGAGTACAAAGCCAGCTTGGGGATCATTTTATGAACTTAATGAAAAAAATCAGGATTTTTTACGTAATTTGATAAAGGAATTAAAAAATAAGAAGACTTCGCTGACTGCGGATGAAAAAAAGGTATTGACACTTTATGACAGTTATTCTGATATGAAAAAAAGAAATGAAGAAGGATTATCGCCTATTCAAAAGGATTTGGAAAAAATAAACGGGATTCAAAATATTGAGGATTTGAAAAAATATAATGTAGAAGTTACAAAATATGGAAGTTCTGAATTTTATGGATGGGGGATAGGCACTGATCTTAACAATTCTAAAAATAATGCGGTATATTTAGGAAGCGCAGGGATTGGGCTGTCAAGAGATTATTACCAGAAGGATACTAAGGAAAATAGGGCAATATTGGAGGAATATACAAAATATGTCAGTGACATGTTGAAATATTTGGGAGAAGATAATACTCTTGAAAGAGCTAAAAAGATAGTTGCTTTTGAAAAGGGGATTGCAAATACTTTAATGACTAATGAAGAACGTCACGATGTTAAAAAGTATAATAATCCAGTAAAAGTAAGTGATTTAGCTACATTGTCTAAGAATGTAGACTTGGCTCAATATTTGAAACAGTTAAATGTGAAAACGGATAAAGTAATAATAACAGAGTTGAACTATTATAAAAATTTGGATAATTTTGTAAATGATGAGAATATTGACATAATTAAAGATTATATGAGATATAATTTAATTAGTTCTGCGGCAGGAGTTTTGAATGATGAGCTTGGTGCTAGAAGTTTTGAATTTTTTGGAAAATATTTGAATGGACAAAAGGAAAGGGAAACGCTTGAAAAGAGAGCATTGAACTTTACAGATGGAAGTCTTGGGGAAATAATTGGAAAGATTTATATTCAAAGAAATTTCTCACCTGAAGCGAAGAAAAATGCTAAAGAAATGGTTGATTACATCAAAAAGGCAATGAAAAACAGAATTGAAAAACTGGATTGGATGAGCGCCGCAACTAAGAAAAAAGCTCTTGAAAAACTGGCAAAAATTAATGTTAAAATAGGATATCCTGACAAATGGAAAGATTACAGCAAAATGACAATTTCAAGCAGTGATTCGTTGTATGATCAATTAAAGGGAATTAGTGAATGGGCTTATAACGAAGAGCTTAAAAAAGTAGGAAAGCCGGTAGATAAGACAGAATGGTACATGTCACCTCATACAATAAATGCCTATTATTCTCCAACAAGCAATGAGATTGTATTCCCGGCGGGAATTTTACAGTATCCATTTTATGACTATAATAAATTAGAAATGGCAAGTAATTTTGGAGCAATAGGGACAGTTATTGGGCATGAACTTACTCATGCATTTGATGTGTCTGGTGCTGAATATGATGGCGATGGAAATGTTAAGAACTGGTGGACTGCTGAAGATAAGGCAAAATTTGACTTGGCTACAAAAAAACTGGAAAATCAATTTTCAAAATATACAGTTGGAGATGGAGTTCATGTTAATGGAAAATATACATTAACAGAAAATATTGCAGATCTTGGGGGATTAAACGTTGCTTATGATGCATTGCAATTATATTTGAAGGATCATCCAAATTCCTCAAAAGCCTACCCAGATACGGTAAATAAATTATTCTTTTTAAGTTTTGCAAGAATGTGGCGACAAAAATCTACTCCAGAATATTTAAAGAACCTGGCAAAAACAGATTCACATTCACCAAATATATTCCGTGTAAACGGAACTTTGGAAAATATTGACGCATTCCATAAAGTATTTGAAACAAAACCAGGGGATAAAATGTACAAGGCTCCTGAAGATAGAATAAAAATCTGGTAAAAGAGCAGTTAAGTTTTTTTAGTTTTAGAAATAAAAAAAACAAATAGTTGAATTATAAAATTTTAAGATAATCGTTGCTGTAAAAGGTAACGATTACTTTTTTATTTTTCAAACAGGATTTAGCATAAATTCTTCAATTTCAAAAATATCGAAAATCAAAAAATAATAAAAGGAAAAATATCTAGTTTTATGATATAATATTTATGGATAATAAAAAAGATTTCATAAATAAAAAATGAACTAAAATTTTAGGAAATGGAGGGAACAAAAAGTGAAAAGAAAAACTATTAAAAATACAGTTGAGATTTCAGGAATTGGGCTTCATAAGGGCGAAAAGATAAAAATGGTATTAAGACCTGTGAGTCAGGAAACTGGGATTATTTTTAAGAGATTGGATGTTAATGATAAAAATAATGTTATAAAAGTTGCTCATGAAAATTTGTTTGATTTGGAAAGAGGGACTAATATTCAAAATGAGGATGGAGTGAGACTTCATACGATTGAGCATTTTATGTCGGCACTTTCAGTTTGTGGGATTACTGATATTTTTGTGGAAATTGAAGGGAATGAAATGCCGATTTTGGATGGAAGTTCAATTCAGTTTGTGGAAAAAATTGAAAATGCGGGGATTTTAGAATTGGATGAGGAAATAGAGCCTGTTGTGATTAAGGAGCCTGTTATTTTTTCAGATGAGAAGGCTGGGAAATATGTGATGGCATTGCCTTATGATGGATTTAAAATATCTTATACGATTGATTTTAATCATAGTTTTTTAAAATCGCAGTATTATGAGCTGGAAGTAAATTTGGAAAATTATGTGGAAAATATTGCAAAATGTAGAACTTTTGCCTTTGATTATGAAATTGATTTTCTTAAAAAGAATAATCTGGCATTGGGAGGAAGCTTGGAAAATGCTGTGGTAGTTGGGGCTAAAGGGCCTTTAAATCCAGAAGGATTGAGATACCCTGATGAATTTGTCAGACATAAAATTCTTGATATAATTGGAGATTTATATGTTTTGGGAACTCCAATAAAAGCTCATATTATTGCGATAAAGGCTGGGCATTTTGTAAATTCGCAATTAACTGGAATGATTGCAAAAAAATATTTGTAAAAAATATAAAAAACACTTGTAATTTGTAAAAAATCAAATATAATGTAAGTATAAAATTTTAAATTTTATTGAAAAGATTGAAATTAAACTAGATTTGATTTTGAGTAAAAAATTAAAATAAATAAAATATAAATTCAGGAGGAATAAAAAACATGGCAGCAAATGAAACAATTATGAATGTAGAGGATATTATGAAAATATTGCCACATAGATACCCATTTTTATTGGTAGATAGAGTTATAGAAAAAAATGGAACAGATAGTTTGGTAGCAATTAAGAATTTGACAATGAATGAAGAATTTTTTCAAGGACATTTTCCTGGGAAACCTGTTATGCCAGGAGTTTTACAAATGGAAGCACTTGCACAAGCAGTTGGGCTGCTTATGCTAGAACCTGGGAAAATACCTTTATTTATGTCAATTGACAAATGTAAGTTCAGAAAACCTGTTGTGCCTGGGGATCAGTTAAGACTTGAAGTGGAAAAATTAAGTGTAAGAAGAAATATTATTGTAGCAAAAGGGAAATGTTTAGTTGATGGAGCTGTTGTAAGTGAAGGTGAATTAAAATTCGCTGTAACAGATATGTAAAGACAAATAAAAAATGAAGAGGTATTAATTTATGAGTTCAAAGAATATACATCCAACGGCAATTGTTGATCCAAATGCTAAACTTGGAGAAAATGTAAAAATAGGGGCTTATTCGATTATAGGTCCGGAAGTTACAATTGGTAACGGGACAGTTGTAGAATCACATGTTGTAATTGAGGGTGAAACAATTATTGGTGAAAATAACTATATTTTTTCTTTTGCATCAATTGGAAAGGATCCGCAAGATTTGAAATTTGCAGGAGAAAAAACTAGGGTTGTTATTGGAAATAATAATAAAATTCGTGAATTTGTTACAATTCATCGGGGAACTACTGATAAATATGAAACAAGAGTTGGAAATAATACGCTTGTAATGGCTTATGTTCATATTGCTCACGATTGTATAATTGGAGATAACTGTGTGCTGGCAAATGCTGCGACTTTTGCAGGACATGTGGAAGTGGAAGATTATGCGGTGGTAGGCGGACTTACTGCTGTGCATCAGTTTACAAGAGTTGGGCGGCATGCGATGATAGGTGGATGTTCGGCTGTAAATCAGGATGTTGTTCCTTATATGCTGTCTGAAGGTAATAAGGCAAGAGCTGTATATATAAATATTGTAGGACTTCAACGTAGAGGCTTTTCAGATGAGCAGATAAAAAGATTGAGAGAGCTGTATAAAATTATATTTAAGAAAAAATTGAAACTGGAAGAAGCTCTTCAGACAGTTGAGCGTGAGTACGGACAATATGAGGAAGCTCAAAATCTTATTAATTTTATACGAAAAAGTAAAAGAGGTATTACAAGATAAAGTATAGAACTTTGAGATAGTATACTTGAACTCTAAAAAACATTAGAATTTAAATAAACAGAATTAAATATTGGATTTGAGTAAATAGTCGTAGCTTTAGAGTTCGGTTTTAAAGTGATTTTACTATACAATTAAAAAATTGAATATTAAAATTTGTATATAAAGATTTAAAATATAAAATTTCTCAAAATAATCTATGTTTTATTTTGAGTTAATTTTTTAATATAAATATTTTTTTAGAGAAAGAATAAAAAGGAAAAAATAAAAAATGACAATGGAAAAAGTAGGTCTAATTGCTGGAAATGGGAAATTGCCGAAATTATTTTTGAATCAGTGCATTTTAAAGGGTATTGAACCATTTTCGGTTTATCTGTTTGAAAGTGTGGAAGATAGTGTAAAGGAGCATAAAAATTCTGTAAAATATAGTGTAGCGCAAGTTGGGAAAATAATTTCATATTTTAAGAAAAATGGAATAACTCAGTTAATAATGCTTGGGAAAGTTGAAAAAAATCTGATTTTTTCAAATTTAAAATTTGATCTGACAGCAACAAAAATATTACTATCTACAAAAAATAAAAAGGATAAAAATATTTTAAAGGCGATAATTAATTATATCGAATCTGAAAATATTAAAGTTTTACCTCAAAATTACTTGCTAGATGAATATATTGCCAGAAATGAAGTTTATACGAAAACTTCTCCAAACAAAAATGAGGAAAAAACGATAGAAATCGGTATAGAAGCTGCACGAATGCTGACTGACATTGATGCAGGGCAGACAGTTGTTGTGAAAGATGAATCGGTTATTGCGCTGGAAGGTGTGGAAGGGACTGATAAGGCGATTTTACGTGGTGGGGAACTGGCTGGAAAAAATTGCATCATTGTGAAAATGGCAAGACGAAATCAGGATTATAGGATAGATATTCCAACGATCGGGTTAGAAACAATTAAGAAAGTAGCAGAGATAAATGGTCGTGGAATTGTGATAGAAGCTGACAAAATGTTGTTTATCGATAAAGAGGAAGTTATTAAATTTGCAAATAAAAATAAAATTTTTATAAAGGGAATTAAAATTTAAAGTCTAAATAGAAAATTTTAAATCCTTTTCAAAATAAAAAAATATAAAAGGCTAAAAAAATGAAAAATAATTATGATACAGCAGATTCAAAAAAAAAGAAAAAAATTTTTATTTCCTGTGGTGAAATGTCAGGAGATTTGCATGCTTCGTACATTGTGGAGGAAATGAGAAAAAAAGATGAAAATATTGAATTTTTTGGTGTAGTTGGAGATAAGTCGATAAAGGCTGGGGTTAAGGCTGTAAATCATATTAAGAATAATGATGTTATGGGATTTGTAGAGGCTTTGAAAAAGTATAGGTATTTCACGAAAAAGGCACATGAATATTTGCAGTTTATTAGGAAAAATGAAGTAGAAACTGTTATATTCGTTGATTTTGGAGGGTTTAACCTGAAATTTTTTGAATTGCTGAAAAAGAAAATTTTGAAAAAAGAACTGCAAAATCTGAGAATGATTTATTATATTCCGCCTAAAGTCTGGGCTTGGGGAAAAGGAAGAATAAAAAAATTGCGAAAATTTGACGATATTATTGTAATTTTTCCGTTTGAAAAGAAATATTATGATGAGAGTTTGAAAAAGGATGAGTCAAAAGGGCTGAAAGTGGAGTATTTCGGGAATCCGTTCGTTGATAAATATGATTTTTCTGATAAATTGGGAGAAAAAATATTGTTGCTGCCTGGAAGTAGAAAGCAGGAAATTGAGAAATTTTTGCCAGTAATTATAGAACTGGTTAGAAATAAAAAAGTTAAGAATGAAAAGTTTTTAATGAAATTGGCAAGTGAAGAGCATAAAAAATATATTCGTGAATTTGAAGAAAAATATAAAATTGATGTTTTAAAAATTCCAAATTTAGAAATAACTTTTGATGAAATAAAAAATATTCGGAAAGATTGTAAATATGCAATAGCAACTTCAGGAACAGTAACGTTTGAAATTTCGCTTATGGGGCTGCCTGTAATAGTAGTTTACAAGACTTCGGCAATTAATGCCTTTATTGCACGGCATATAGTAAAAATAAAATATATAACTCTGACTAATTTAAATGCTAATAAGGAAATTTTTAAGGAATTGCTGCAGGAGGATTTTTCTGTGGAAAAATTGCTTGAAGAAATGGAAATTATGGAAAAAAATAAAAAAAATACTGTTTTAGAGTTAAAAAAGGAAAGAGAAAAGTTGGGTAATTTTGGAGTTTTGGAAAAAATTGCCAATTATTTGCTAAAAAATAAAAATTGACTTTATAAAAAGGAAAAAATATGGAAAAAAAACGTGAAGAACTGTTAAAGGGTTCTATCTTGAAATTATTTGTAAAATATTTCATACCGACACTTATTGGATCTGCGGCAGTTGTTCTTTACAACATTGTTGATAGATTCTTTGTTGGGAAAATTAGTGAAAAGGCGCTTGCAGGTGCGGGAATTGCCTTTTATATTGTTATGTTAATTATTGCTTTTTCAATGTTCATCGGAGTTGGATCTGGAACAATTATTTCAATTAGGCTTGGGCAGGGAAAAAAGGGAGAAGCAAAAAAAATATTGGGAAATGCTGTAACATTATTTGCAATTTTAGGACTTTTATTGTATGCATTTTTAATATTGAATATTGACACAGTTTTACGGTACTCTGGTGCTAACAATGAAACGCTGCCTTATGCAAGGGCTTATCTTGAAATAATATTACTGGCGATTTTACCGTTATTTTATTCATTTGGGCTTTCAAATGTATTAAATGCGGCTGGAGCGCCACGAGTTGCAATGTTTTCAATGTTAATTGGGGCAGTTGTAAATATTATTTTAGATTATGTGGCTGTAATGATCATGCATACTGGAATTGAAGGGACTGCTTATGCGACTTTAATTGGAAATGTATTATCTGCGGTATTTGTATTGTGGTTTTTAATCGCTGGGAAACTACCGTTTAAAATTGATATGTTTGGATTTAAATTAGAAGAGGAAAGCGTTATTACAATAAGATTTTCAAAATTAAAATTAGATCCCAAAATAGTAAAGGATATTTTTTCAATTGGAATGTCGCCGTTTTTACTGCAAGCTGCAAGTTCAGGAGTTGGACTTGTAACAAATAAAATTGTAGATATTTATGGTGGAACTTACGGTGTGGCAGTTATGACAATTATAAATTCCTATTTGCCAATTATGACAATGAGTGTTTATGCAGTTTCTCAAGCTGTTCAGCCAATAATTGGATTTAATTATGGTGCAAAAAATTTTACAAGGGTTAAAAAATCTTTAATGACTGCTATAGGTGCAGGAGTCGTATTATCCTTTGCATTTTGGGTAATTGTAATGCTTTTGCCAAAACAATTGATTTTATTTTTTAATGAAAAGAGTACGCCTGAAGCTTTAAGGGAAGGAATAAAAGCTATTAGAATTTATTTTTCACTTGTAATAATTTCATCTTTTGGAATAACTGTACCAAATTATTTTCAGGCGACTGGACGTTCAAAATACTCGGTTACAATGAATTTAATGCGGCAAGTTGTTATATTTCTAGCAGTTGTCATAGTTTTTTCAAATATATGGAAACTGGATGGTGTATGGCTTGCACAGCCATTTACGGATTTTCTGTTCTTTTTGATACTTCTAGTATTTTTATACAGAGAAAAAAGATTTTTTGACAAAATGACTGAAAATCAAAGTCATTTACTGGAATCTAAAAATATAGAAGCTGCAGAGCATGAAAAAATAGATAAAAATAATAAATAACTTATTAAAAAAAGAGGAATAAAAAATGATTACAATTTTATTAATGGTACTTTCATATATTTTAGGAAGTGTGCCAAATGCGCTTTGGATAGGGAAGGTATTTAAAGGAATAGATGTCCGTGAGCACGGAAGTAAAAATACAGGATCTACAAATGCTGCACGTGTTTTAGGGGCAAAATTAGGAATTTTGACATTAATCTTGGATATTTCTAAAGGATTAGTCCCGACATTAATTGCAATTTTGCTAAAAGTGGATTTTTTTGAAAATTTGACAAAAATTGAAAATCTTGATTATGTGCTGGTTGGAATTTGTGCGATTTTAGGACATGTATTTTCTATTTTTATGAATTTTAAAGGTGGAAAAGCTGTTGCGACAACGCTTGGAGTATTTTTAGTTTTAGTTCCAAAGGCTATATTGTTTGCAGCAATTGTATTTTTTGTGGTTTTTGCTATTTTTAGATATGTTTCGCTTTCTTCAATTTTTGCAGCTGTATCGCTTCCTATTTTTACATATTTTTTGTACCAGCAAATAATATATGTTATTTTAGGAATTTTAATAGCAATTTTAATTATTGTAAAGCATAAGAGCAATATTGAAAGATTAAAAAATGGGACAGAATCTAAGTTTAGCTTGAAAAGTAAAAAGTAACGAATTTATAAAGATATAATTGTAAATGAAAATTTAAATTCTTTAGGATATTTATATATCGTGAAAGGAAGGGATAATGATGAAAAATATATTGGTTATTGGTGGTGGAAGCTGGGGAACCTGCCTTTCAAAACTGTTAGTGGAAAATGGACATAAAGTATATTTGTGGGAGCATAATGAAGAGGTTAGAAAAGTTATTCGTGACACAAAGGAAAATCCTAAATTTTTGCCAAATATAAAATTGCCTGACAGCCTTAATGTTGTGGATGATTATGGAGAAATATTAAAAAATCCTGAAAAATATGGAAAAATTGATATTTTATTATTAGCAACTCCAACGCAATTTTTAAGAAATATTTTAAAAAGATTGAAAAATTTCTTAAATTATAATATAATACTGGTGAATGTTGCAAAAGGTTTAGAAATTGCTACAAAAAAAAGAATCTCTGAAATTGTGGCTGAAGAACTGGAAAATAAGGAATATAGCTATGTTTTACTAGCTGGACCGACACATGCCGAAGAAGTGGCGCAAAAATTGCCATCTGCGATACTTTCTGTATCTAAAAATGAAGAAGCTGCAAAAATCGTGCAGACTACATTTAGCAATCTTTATTTCAGAGTTTATACGGGAACGGATCTTATGGGAGCTGAACTTGCAGGAGCATTAAAGAATTGTCTTGCAATTGCAGCGGGAATTGCTGATGGAATGGGGTATGGAGATAATACAAAGGCTGCCCTTATAACTCGTGGAATTAATGAAATGTTTGAAATTGCAAAATTTTATAATGCAAATCCAAAAACATTTATGGGATTGTCGGGACTTGGAGATATTATTGTAACTTGTACAAGCAAGCATAGTAGAAATAGATATGTTGGGGAAAAGCTGGGGCAAGGTCAAAAAATTGAAGATATAGTTTCACACATGAATATGGTATCAGAAGGTGCAGAAACAATAAAGGCTCTTTATAAAATTATAAAGGAAAATAACTTAAAGGCACCTATTTTTACAGCACTTTATGAAGTAATTTATGGTGGAAAGCCAGTTTCAGAACTGGAATCTACATTTATGAGCAGAGATCTGAAGTCAGAATTTTTAAATTAAGAAATATATAAAAAATAAAACTGGAGTGAGGTAATGGAAGATAACAACTTAAACTTAATGTCGTTATATCTAAGTGATATTCAAAAATTTGATTTACTCTCAAGAGAAGAAGAATATGAACTGTTAAAACGAATTAGGGAAGATAATGACGAACAGGCAAGACAATTACTGATTTTATCAAATTTAAGACTGGTAATAAGTACAGCTAAAAAATCTCTTGGGAACGGATTGCCTCTAATTGATTTAATTAGCGAAGGGAATATTGGATTGATAAAGGCTATAAATAAATTTGACTATGAAAAAGGGCATAGATTTAGCACGTATGCAGTATGGTGGATAAAACAGTCAATTAAAAAGGCAATTATCAATATCGGAAGGGATATTAGAATACCGTCTTATAAGTATGAGCAATTATCAAAAGTAAATAAAGTCATAAAGGATTATACTGCCATTCACGGTGAAGCTCCATCAACAGAATATATTGCAAAAAAAGTTGATTTGAAGGAAAGCAAGGTTATATTGCTTTTAGGTGAATTTCAGGATATAATGTCATTAAATGAAACAATAGGCGATAATATTTATCTGGAGGATATTATTGGGAAAAATGATGATGTTGAGGATAAAATAATAAAGGAAGATCAGCTTGTTGAAATGAAGGAATTACTTGAAAAAGTTTTAAATGAGCGGGAAAGACTGATCCTTGAATATCGTTACGGATTGTATGACAATAAAATCCATACATTAAAGGAAATTGGCGAGCAGATGGGGATTACACGTGAAAGAGTTAGACAAATCGAGAAAAAGGCTATAACAAAATTAAAGGAACATTTGGAAGAATACAAGGATATATTATAAAGAAGAGGTGAATGTATGTTACATATAATTGTAGATAGAAAATCGTTATTGAGGGCTATGACCATAGTTGAAAATGCAGTAACTGAAAACAAAGTAAAAGAAGTTCTTTCTGGAATTTATATTGAAACTCAAGGTGAAAAGGCAATTTTGCGAGGAACAGATTTGGAACTTTCTATAAATACAGAAATAGAAGCGCAAGTGGAAGAAGATGGAAGAATTGTCATAAAGCATAAATTGATTGAAGAGTTTTTAAAACAAATTTCTGATGATAAAATAACTTTAATTGAAGAAAGTGGTAAGCTGGTAATTCAGGCAAGTTCGACAAATACAGAATTTTCTTTATATAATGTAGAAAATTTTCCACTTCAGTCAAAACTTGAAAATGGGGTTGAATATGTATTTGAAAAAGGGGAATTGTTAAATAAAATTGAAAATGTGAAAATATCAGCTTCTCCAAATCCAGAAAATCTTGCTGTAAACTGTATTAGAGTGGAAATCGAGGAAAATAAATTAAAACTTATTTCATCTGATACATATAGATTGACATATATTGAAGAAGACTTGGAAGAGTCTCAAAAAAATAAGGAAAATCTTAGCTTGAGTATTCCATTAAAGACAATTGATGGATTAATAAAGATTATGAAGTTAATAGATGAGGAAAAGATTGTAGTAAAATCAGATGGCTCAAAAGTATTTTTCAAATTTTCAAATGTGGAAATATTAACTCGTACGATTGATTTACAATTTCCAGATTATAAATCAATTTTGAATAATTCACAGCATAATAAAAAAATATTGTTAAATACAAAGGATTTTCTGTCAGTGTTAAAAAGAACTGCCATATTTGTCAGAGATAATAAGGAATCTAAAAATGGTGGAATATTTAATTTTTCAAATAATAAGCTGCTGCTTACAGGAACGAGTGAAAATGCACAGATAAAAGAAGAAATTGTAACGATTCAAGAGGGTGAAGATTTAAGAATTTCCTTAAATGTTAAATTTTTACTTGACTATATTTCTACAATTAAAGGAAAAGTTACAGTGTTAGAACTGCTAAATAATAAAAGTTCTGTAATTGTAAAGGATGAAGATAATGATAAATCGCTTTATTTTACAATGCCATTAGCACTTAGAGAAAGTTAATTAAGTTTAAAAATCAGAAAAAATTTAAATTGATTAGAAACAGTTAAATGGCTTATATTTTCATTTTTAAAAGAAAGTATATAGTCAGAATAATAGAAAGGAGAATATGCAATGCCTATAAAAATACCAAATAACTTACCGGCTGTAGATATTTTAGCAAAGGAGAACATCTTTGTAATGGATGAAAGAAGGGCATTGTCACAAGATATTCGTCCTCTAAAATTTATAATAATAAATCTTATGCCTACAAAAATTGAAACAGAAACACAGTTATTAAGACTTTTAAGCAATACTCCGCTTCAAATTGAAGTAACTTTCTTAAAAATGGCGTCTTATGTGTCTAAAAATATCTCTAAGGAGCATATGTCAAATTTTTATAAGACCTTCAATGATATAAAGAATGATTATTTTGATGGGCTTATAATAACTGGAGCACCTGTGGAAAATATTCCTTTTGAAGAGGTTATTTACTGGAAGGAATTAACGAAAGTTATGGAGTGGAGTAAAACTCACGTTTATTCTACAATGTATATTTGCTGGGGAGCACAGGCGGCACTTTATTATCATTATGGAAT
Organism: Leptotrichia sp. oral taxon 417; assembly: GCF_013394865.1. Taxonomy (NCBI): domain Bacteria; kingdom Fusobacteriati; phylum Fusobacteriota; class Fusobacteriia; order Fusobacteriales; family Leptotrichiaceae; genus Leptotrichia; species Leptotrichia sp. oral taxon 417. The sequence continues at coordinate 1,136,094 of NZ_JABXYV010000001.1, forward strand.
AAAGAAATATCCTTTAAAGGAAAAACTTTTTGGAATTTATCCTTTAAAAATTGATATTTGCCATACAATGTTATTACGTGGTTTTGATGAAGTGTTTAATATGCCGCAATCACGGCATACAGAAGTACATGCAGAAGATATAGAAAAAATTCCTGATCTGGAAATTATTGCCAATTCTAAAGAAGCTGGAGTGAGTATCGTACGTAGCCGAGATAAACGTAATATTTTTATTATGGGACATTTGGAATATGATAGGATGACATTGGCAAAAGAGTATGAAAGAGATGTAAAATTAGGAAAAAGTATAAAAGTTCCTTATAATTATTATCCAAATGACGATACAAGCAAAGAGCCGCTTTTTGTTTGGCGAGCTCATGCGAATTTATTGTTTTCAAATTGGATAAATCATCATGTTTATCAAGGAACTCCTTATGATTTGACAACATTGGGAAAAGTTCCTAATTTTCAAATTTAGTTTTAAAATAGTTATATTCTTTAAGAAATATTAGTAAAAAATTTTTGAAAACGGGAATAGATTATTTATAGAAAATAATAAAAATAAAAAGCTGTCGAGCAATATTTGTTTAAAAAAATAAATTATGCAAGACAGTTTTTTTTATAAAACTATTAATTAAAAGTAAAATATTTATTGAGTGTAAATAGATATATTTTCAAGCAGAGGAGAATTCATTATGTCAAATGGCATAACCCATCCGCCGCCGTTGGAATCTAGATCTACTTCACGGCCAACTCTTTCTCCTGCTTTTTTAAATACTAAATATACAAATTGCGAGCAGTAAAGCCTCTTGTCAAAATCCTTGGTAAATGTTAATCCATAAGGCTTAGTTATAGTTTCATCAATTTCTTTGAATAATGCAGATTTAAATTTATCATCTATTCCTTTTAGTCTAAAAATAGCAACTTTTCTATTAATATTTTCCCAGGCATATATAGGACTTTCGCTGTAGCCGGCAGAATATGTTGGAAATTCAATTATTTTTTTGTGTTCATTAAGAACAGCGGCATGTCCCCACATTGAACGTAAAGTCGGCTTTTTTGATAAAATAAGAATATCTCCTGGCTGAAGTTTATCGGCATTTGAGATAACTTCATGCGTAGTGTACCAGAAATACTTATCTTCCGGTTTGGTTTTACATATAAGTGAAAGTGTCAGGATTAAAAAGAGCATCAGTCTTTTTATATTTCCCTTTAAATAAATATTCATAATGGATTGTTCCTTTCTAATTATTGGTTTAATATTCAAACTTATGTATATTATATAAAAAAGACACAAATTAGTCCAGCATATTTTTTAATAAAAAAAATTTTAAATATAATTTATTTAATGTAATAAAAGAATTAATTTTTTTTAAAAGAAATGTAAAAAATTACTTGTATTTTTTCTAAGTTTATGATTTAATTAAAGTAGGGAAGTTAAATAAAATTATAATATTTTTAAAATAGGAGGAATGGATGCAAACTAATCCGGCTTTAGCTGAACGGAAGCAAAGAATTGATTCCAACATGTCTAAAATTAAGCATAAAATAGTAGTGATGAGCGGAAAAGGTGGAGTTGGGAAAACAACTACGTCTGTTAATTTAGCCTATGGATTATCGTTGCGGGGATACAAAGTTGGTATTCTTGATGCAGATTTGCATGGGCCTAATATTCCAATTATGTTTGGAAAAGAAGGAGTAAAACTTTCAAAAATTTCTGAACCGCTGGAAATAACAGAAAATCTGCATATATCGTCATTAAGTTTTTTTGTTCCTGATAATTCGCCAGTTGTATGGAAGGGACCGCAAAAAATTACAGCAATAATGGAAATGCTGGAAGGAATTAAATGGGGAGAGATTGACTATTTAATAGTTGACCTGCCGCCTGGAACTGGTGATGAAACATTAGGTATTGCTCAGAATATAGGAACTGATTCAAAGGCAATTATTGTGACAACACCGCAAAAGGTTTCTTTGCTGGATTCTACAAGATCAATAAATTTTGCCAAATTGATTAACTTGAATGTGCTCGGTGTAATCGAAAATATGAGTGGTTTTATTTGCCCTGACTGTCAAAAAGAAGTTAATATTTTTAAAAAAGGTGGCGCTGAAAAAATGGCCCAGGAGAAAAAAACTGACTTTCTAGGATCAATACCATTAGATGGAAATATTGTGGAGTCTAGCGATAACGGATTACCATTTATTTCAAATGATTCTTTAGCATCAAGAAGAATGAATGATATAATTGCTAAAGTAATTGAAAAAACAGAAAACGAAAATAAGTAAGACAAAAAATGTGAAAGGAGAGGTATTTTAAATGTATCGCAATTGTAATATGTTTATTATACAATAGAAAAATGAAAGTATTAGTATTTAACAAGAATGAAAAAACTAGAATGGTAGTGGGACAGTTATTAAAGGAATTAAGTTTTAATGTTATATTGGCAGAAAATGAAGAACAAATGCTAGATGCCCTAAAGACAGAGACTCTCGATATTTCTTTTTTAGATATTAACTCAATTGAAGATTTTCCGTTGTCAATAGAAAAAATAACAAGATATAAAAAACAAAGCTATATTCTAATGGCAATTGAACAAGATGACAGATATGCGAAAACCGAAGCTCTATTGAAGGGAATAGATGACTATGTATACAATGATTTTAGATTGGAAGAGCTTTCAGCCAAATTTAGAGCAATAGTGAGAATTTTGAATAAACGGCTTACTGAAGATGAAATGGGAATTTTGACAGCCTATGATTTAACATTAAATCCTGCAAATAGGGAAGTTAAACGTGATGGAAAAGAAATAGAATTAACAAATAAAGAATTTTTATTATTGGAATATTTCTTGAGAAATAAAAACAGAGTTCTTACTAGAACAATGATTTCAGAAAAAATTTGGGATATAGATTTTGTTTCAGAAAGTAATATTGTAGATGTATATGTTAATTTCTTGAGATCGAAGATAGATAAAGGACATGACCAAAAGATTATAAAAACTGTAAGAAGTGTTGGATATATCATAAAAGAGTAGATTTCTTTAAAAAAATAGAAATAGTGAATATTTTAATTAATTTATTAAACTGTTCATAATTGTAATAATAACAAATTCATAAAAAATATAAATTTTTATTGATTTTATAAAAATAATGTGATAAAATATATTTAAATAACAGATTAGGAGTGATAAAAATGTTTAAACAAATAGAATTACCTTACGGATTTGATGCATTGGAGCCAAGCATTGACACAAAAACAATGGAAATTCATTATGGAAAGCACCATGCAGCTTATACTAATAATTTGAATAGCACATTAAAAGACAATGCACCACAATTTTTGGAAAAATCAATAGAAGAAATTTTAACAAATTTAGATGCATTGCCAGAAAATATACGTGGAGCTGTTAGAAATAACGGTGGAGGTTTTTATAACCACAATTTATATTTTGAAGTAATGGGACCTAATGCAGGTGGAGAACCAAAAGGTAAATTAGCTGAAAAAATAAATGAAGCATTTGGAAGTTTTAACAAATTTAAAGAAGAATTTTCAAAAGCGGCTGCAACTAGATTTGGTTCAGGATGGGCTTGGCTTGTTGTAAACAAAGATGGAAAATTGAAAGTAACTTCAACAGCAAATCAAGATAATCCATTAATGCCAGGTGTAACACCTTGTGGATGTTCAGAAGGAACTCCAATTTTAGGAATAGACGTATGGGAACATGCATATTACTTGAATTATCAAAATAGACGTCCAGATTATATTACAGCTTTCTTTAACGTTATAAACTGGGATGCGGTATCTAAAAAATATGAAGCTGCAAAATAAGTTAAAATAAATTTATAAATTTAGATTGAGTTGGAGTCGTTATTTATAATAATTCTAATTCAGTCTTTTTTATTTTGATTAAAAAAATATTTGTTTATAAAAGTTGACTGAAATGATATAATTTGCTATACTTATAGAGTAATATTGTTATTTCTCATTTAAATAATGAGTTTGTAATAAGTATTACTGGCTATTTTTTATGAGATTTATTACAGATTACTTTAAAATCTAATTCCTGAAATATAACATTTAGTTTAAATTTTGTTTTGAAGGATTTGCAAATAATAAAATATAAAATAAAATTTCAAATGGGAGGAAATGACTATGGAAAAAGTTACAAAAGATATGAATATAATGGAAGCTGTGGAAAAATATCCGATTATTGCGCAAGTATTGATGAGATATGGGCTTGGATGTGTTGGATGTATTATTTCGAGTGCAGAAACTTTAGGTGAAGGGATTGCTGTTCATGGGTTAAATCCAGATATAATTATTGAAGAAGTAAATATGATTCTTGAAAAACAGGAAGGATAATATGAAATTAGTTTAAAAATAAAAATAGGTAGCTTTTTGAGATTTTCATTCAAGTTACCTATTTTTTGATGAATTTATATTATTAACACAAAACCATAAATAATATTTGTTAATAATATGATTCCTACTAGAAATCTATTTATAAATTTGAAGATGTTTTGACTTCCGAATGTGAAAGCTAATGCCAGATTTAAAATAGAATATATTAGAAGTGTTACTGAAAAGTTTTTCAAAATAAAAATTTTTTGAGTTTTCAGCAACATTAAAACTGGCGGTAACAAATAACGGAATGAACTAAAGAAAGCATATAAAAATATAGTCAAAACTTCAAATAAAAGTATAGATACAGTTATTCTCTCTGCAAACTGTACTCGCTTTCCACTCAGGAATAAAATTGAAACAAGCGAGTAAATACGTACAAAAAGTAATAATAATGTTAAAAATGTAAAAGTATTAATCATGTCTTATCTATTCTCCATATATATTTAATAAACCTTATATATTTTATCATATCTGGAATAAATTCTCAAGTAAAATAAAAATCCCAATAAATTTTATTATAATAAATTTTCTTCTCTTGCCATTTTCTCAAGTTCTCTTATCCTGTCGTCAGTAGACGGATGTGTACTAAATAAATTTTTTAGATTTCCAAGGTTTGAAAATGGATTTACGATAAACATATGTGCTGTTGCCGGATCTTCTCTGTTCATTGGAATACTGTGACTGTAACTTTCCAATTTTTGGAGCGCATTACGTAAATATAAGGGATTTCCTGAAAATTCAGCTCCAGCTCTGTCTGCCATGTATTCTCTTTTTCTTGAAATAGACATTTGAATTATAGAAGCGGCTATTGGGGCTAAAAGTGATACTAGCATTGCAGTGGCGACGTTGTTTCGTCTTCTTTCACCATTTCTATTGTCTCCGCTTGATACATAAGGTAAAAATCTTGCAATATTTGCAATTGCTCCAGCAAATGTAGCGGCAATTGTACTAATTAAAATATCCCGATGTTTTATATGTCCAAGTTCATGTGCCATTACTCCGGCCAGTTCGTTATCATCCATCATTTCAAGCAGTCCAGCAGTACATGCAACCGCTGCATTATTTGGATTTCTTCCAGTTGCAAAGGCATTTGGCTGTCGTTCTGGAATTATGTAAACTTTTGGCATAGGTAAATCGGCATTTTTTGCCAATCTTTGTATCAGGTGATATAATCTTGGATTATTTTGGGAATTAACTTCTTGACCATTATAAGCCTTAATAACCATTTTATCACTAAACCAGTAACTGTAAAAACTCATTCCGCCAGCAATTATAAGCCCAATTAATGCCCCTTGCTGATTTCCCAATGCGCCGCCAATTGCTACAAACAGGAAAACTAATCCAAACATTAAAAGACCTGTTTTCATAGTATTTATAAACATAGGTATCTCTTCCTTTCTTTTATTTTTTTATTAGATTTGTTCAGTAATTATATAATTTTAAATTAAATAAATAATAGGTTATAAATTATAAGTTTTTGAACAAGTTTATTATATTATAAAAAGGTGTATTTTTCAATAGATAATTTAAGTTTTATTATTTTCTGGCATAATAGGATTATTAAATATCTCATTAAAAAAACAGAAATCATATTTTATATTATTTTTTAACAAGAGAGCCTGATTTTTTGCAAAAAATCTATAATTAATTCATTATTTAAGTAAAAAATTGTACAAAAGAAAGCAAACTTAAAAATTTTAAATATCAGGAAAAAAAGATTGAAAATATAATTAAAATATAGTATAATAAAAACATATTAATATTTAATTAAATAATATATAAAAAAGGTAAAATTGAGGTGATGAAAATGGGGAACGAAAGTGCAAATATGGAAAACATGTATGAAGGGAAAAATATTGGAATTATACTGGATAAGAAAAATCTGGATAATTTTGTAATTCGAGAATTTGTGCTGAATGAAAATATTAATGAACATCAGAAGCTGGAAATACAACTGGAAATGGATGAAGAGCAAAGGAAGAATCTGGAAAGAATTATTGAAAAGGAAAATGTTGAAATTGAAATTGAACTTTCAGGGTTGGATCAGAATGTCAGAAGGAAGATTTTTTGTGGAATAGTTGATTATTTTGAAATATTAGATTATGGAAGTTATGGATGCAGGATTTTAATGAAGGCATTTTCCAAAAGTGTGATTTTTGATAGGAAAAATGAGAAGAAATATAGAGTTTTTCAAGACACAAGTTTTATGTTTTCAGATATAATTAATGAGATTAATAAAGATTATGCTGATAAAAAGCTGGAAATAAAATATTCTGATATTGCGAAAAAGCAGATTGGCAGTCTTGTTGTACAGTTTGATGAAACAGATTGGGAATTTTTAGTAAGGCTTGCTAGTCAGTTGAAAACTGGGCTGTTTGTAGTTGAGCAGGGGATAATATTGTTTGGAATGGTGGAAATGGGGGAAGTTAAGAAGGAAAATAAATATTTTTCAGATTATTCGCTTGTGAGGGATTATAAAAATTTATATTATAAAGTGCAGTCGAATAAAGTAATAAATCTAGGAGATACTGTTTCTATTTCTGAAAATCCTGAGAAGAACAAAGCTGAAGAAAATAGAAAAAATAGTGAAGATTTTAATGGGAACAAGGGAAGTTTTTCTGTATTGAAAACTAAAATATTTTTAAAGGACTTCATTCTGAAAAGTGAATTTTTGGCAACAAATATGAGCAGTTATCATATATTTAAAAAATATAATAAAAAAATTAGAGGATGTAGAATTGAGGCTAATGTTGAGCGAGTATTTGAAGAAGGTGGAATTGCAAAAATGGAAGTAAAATTTGCAGAAGGGCTAAAAAGAATTGTTCAGGAAAGAAGTAATTCTGAAAGTAATGACAGGGCTTATGATGATTATGGATTGAAAAGATTTCCATTAAGTTATCAGACTTTTTATTCGCAGACAAATACAGGATTTTTCTGTACTCCAGAAGTAAATGACACTGTTGAGGTTTATTTTCCAAACGAAGATGAGCGATTTGCAAAAGTGTCGTGGGCAATTAATAACAAAGGAAATGGAAGATTTAGCGATTATACGAAAAGGAACTTTCAGGTAAATCAGAGCGATTTTAATTTTAACTTGAATTTAAATGCTTTTGAAGTTAAGACAGCTGAAAAATATAGTGTAGAATCACCTAATATAGTTGAAAATGCAGATAATTTTGTAAATAAGGCAACTCAAAATTTGGTGGTGGCATCGGATAATTACTTGGGGATAGAGTCGATTGGGGATGCTGACTTTTATGCTTCTAAAATAAATATTATTGGGAAAGAAAAGGAAATAACGATGGAATCGTTGAGTTCAGATGTGAGAATTAAAGGGAAGAAAGTTCATAGTAATTAAGTATAATATTATTTTAAATCTGTTTAAAGTCGAACTATTAAAAATTATATAAATTTATGGTTTTAATAAAATAGTCATAATTTTTTGAGTTTGTTTTAAGACAATTTTATCGTAAAGAGACTTAAAAATACAGGAAAGTAGCAGAAACAGTCTAAATCCTGCTCTTTTTTCCTGTATTTAAAAAACTTAATTTTAGATAGTGGAGTAATTATGAATTTTTTACATGGAGTTGAGATTCCCGTGTTAGCAAATAACATGAAATATATTTTCTGATTTTTAAATGGGATTTAGCATAAGTTTAATTTATTTTTTTCTTTTATTTCTTACAAATTGTATAAAAGATATAATTTCCTGCTTTTCTGCATCCGTGTAATTTGGAGAATTAAGGATGTATTCATCTAAATCATCATCTGGAATCAGGTCAGCTTGGCGATTTAAAAAGTAGCTTGTAATTGCTCCTGTGATCATACCAAAAGTTCCCATTCCAATGAGTATTAGAAAAATAGCAATTATTCTTCCAATAAATGTATGCGGGTAGACATCGCCGTAACCGACGGTAGTTGCAGTTACAAATGCCCACCATAAGCCGTTGAAATAGGATAGCTTTTCAACATAGGAAACTATCAGGGCAGATACGATAATTCCTAGTACAGCGAAAATTAACAAATAAATAAGTCCATTTGCCCTTAAAATTTTTTTTATTTTTTTATAGAATTTTTTTATAGATAAATAAGTTTTTGTTAGTTTTAAATGCTTAAAAACTCTAGCCAAACGTCTTATTTTAAAAATCCTGAATAATCTAAAAATAGAATAATACGGAATAATTGAAATTAAATCGGGAATATTATTTTCTATAAAATTAAGTTTATTGTCTGAATGTGTAAAGCGGATAAAATAATCGGCTGCAAAAATCAGATAAATTGATACATCAACAAATTCTAAAATCGGATTATTAAAAATACTAATATCGCCGTGTAAATCTAAAATTGTAGTAACAAAGCTGTATAATGCTAAAAAAATAAAAATAACCTGATAACTTATCCTAAATCTTTTGCTTTTATGTAAATTTTCAATTTTCTTTTTCATAAAAATACCTGTTTTATTTAATAACTTTTCTGTATGTTACCAGCAACGGATTCCAAACACTTGCATTTGTTGGAGAATATGCAAAGTCAATTTCTATAAATTTTTCAATAGGCGTTTCAAGAGTAATAACAATAGCCATTTGGTCTACAAATTGAGCAACTGCTTCCTTTCCAGCCATTGCTCCACCAAGAACAATTTTTTTATCCTTATCGTAAATGATTTCAGCGCTTGCAGGAACAGAATCTTCAAAGCCTGAATTTTTATACATTGCTTTCATTGAAACAACTTCGGCATTATATCCTAATTCTAGTGCTTCTTTTAGTGAAAGTCCAGTTTGTGCCAGTTTCACATCATAAAATGAAGTTGCAAAAGAACGGATCAATCCTTTCCAGCTTACATCTTTTCCTGATAAATGTTTCGCAAGGAACATTCCATGCTTATTTGCCACATCTCCAAATGGAGCATATAAATTTCTGTCAGTTTTGTAATATTTGTTAAAAATACAATCTCCAATTGCATATACATCTTTAATATTTGTTTCAAATTTATCATTGACAGTAATTTTTCCAGAATCGGTTTTTAATTCTTTAGGCAGAAAATCAATATTTGGAGTAATTCCGATGCTAAATAATGCAATATCAAAATCCACAGTTTCTCCATTGTCTAATTTTACTGATTTTGCTACATTGTTTTCAGAAATAATTTCCGAAACTCCTGAATTTAATTTTAATGTAACGTTGTTTTTTTCTATTTCCTTATAAATTCTTTTTTTCAAATTTTCAGAAACATTTGGAAAAATTTGGTCAGCCTTTTCAATCAATGTAACATTTAATCCATTTTTTCTAAATGATTCAGCCATTTCCAGCCCAATGAACCCAGCTCCTACAACAACTGCATTTTTTAATCTTGATTTATTTTCATTCAGGAAATCCTTTATTTTAAAGGCATGCTCTGCATGGGATAAAGTAAATACATTTTCCAAATTTTCAGAATATCCAGCAATATTTGGTACAAATGATTTTGCTCCAACAGCAATTACCAATTTGTCATAAGAAATTGTCCCGTTAATTTCATTGCCTTTTACTGTTAAAGTTTTATTTTCAAAATCTATTTTTGTAACTTCGTGATGAATTTTCACATTAATTCCACGATTTATAAAATCTTCAGGCGTTCCGTGCAGAACATCGCTTTTTTTCAATTCATCAGCGATAAAATAAGGTGTTGGACATCCAGCCCAAGCCACATAAGATGACTTTTCAAATAAAATAATTTCATCTTCAGGATTTGCCTTTTTATATTGAGTCGAAAACATCATTCCGGCTGCTCCGCCTCCAATTACAACTATTTTCATAATATTTATTGTATGATAATTTTTTTATTTTTTATCATACGCTCCTTTCAATTTTTTGTCTTATTATTATTTTTTATTTAATTTGTTAAATAAATATCGAAGTCTGCTTGCTACCATTTTTATTCCCACTTTATTATCTTTTCCACGTGGAATTATAACGTCTGCATATCTTTTGGAAGGTTCAACAAACTCCAAGTGCATCGGTTTTACAGTATTTATATATTGATTTTTTATACTTTCAAAACTTCTCGCACGTTCATTTAGATCCCTTTCAATTCTTCTTAAAAGTCTTTCATCATCATCAGTATCCACAAATAATTTTGCATCAAAAAGTTTTCTGATTTTTGCGATGGCAAGCACTAAAATTCCCTCCACAATAATTAAATTTGCAGGCTCAATATGCTGAGTCTCATTAATTCTGTTATGAACTTGGAAATCATAAATGGGTTTTTCAATGGATTTTCCATCTTTTAATGCTAAAATATGCTTTTCAAGCAAATCAAAATCAATCGCATCTGGATGGTCATAGTTCAGTTTAGTCCTTTGTTCATAAGTTAAATGGTCATTTCTTTTGTAATAGGAATCCTGTTCAAGTAAAATCGAATGAATCCCTGTTCTTTCCAAATTTTCAATTATAGCTTGAGTTACACTAGTTTTACCAGAACCAGTCCCTCCTGCAATTCCGACAATTATAGTTTGATAGCTCATAAAATATTTCCTCCTGAATACATTTTGCAATTTTTTATTTTAGCAGAATAATGTCTTATATTTTAATTAATTTTAGCATTTTTTTTATACTTTTACAATTGTAAAAGATTAAAATTTTTTATATTTCAAAAATATTAAATTTCTAATAAAAGTATTTGAAAAAAATTTAATTATATGATAAAATTAAAATATAGTTAAATATTGGAGGGGTTATGAATAGAGAAAATGAGATTTTTGAAAAAGAAATGCTTGGAAAAAGTCTAAGAGAAATGTTTTTTGAAATGAATGTGGAAATGCAGGAGAGGTTTCAGGAAATTAAAGACAGGTTTTTAGAAGTAAAGATTGCTGAAAATTCCGATAATGAAAGCATTTTTGTTGAAACAGTGCTGGTAAAAAGTGAGGATGTATTTAAAATGGATGGTGTATTTTTTCCAGTAACTGATAAAGTGGATATTTTTAGTGAAGATTATGGAAATATTTATTTAGAAAATGTTTATTTAAATTTGGATTTACGTAAAATTAATGAGGTTTCTGAAAGGGAATTTACTGGATGGGTAAATATTGATGGGAATAATTATGAAATTAAGGTGAGATTTGCAAAGGATGAGAGTTATTTGGATGAAATAAAAAAATTGCATAATTCATTTGAGCTGAATGGAAAAAGCTGGAAAACTCTTAATATGGCGCATTTTATGAGATGTTATAAAGTTGAGCTGATTGAATATGATTTTGAAATTGAAAGGGATGTTTTAGAAAAAATTCAAAATGGGGATTGTGAGATTACTTATGATTTTGAAGAGATTCAAGATAAAGTGCTAAGAAATAGGGAATTGCTTTGGAATATTGAAAAAAAGAAGATTATAAGCACTATATTTGTACGTCCAGTAAAAATTGATTTATCCTTTGAATATACAATAAATTTTGAAGATAATGAGCAAATTTTAGTGTCAAATCACGAAAATGAAGATATTCTTTGCTGTTATTACAGCGGAAAAAATAAGTTAAACATTGTTTCAAAGAAAAATACAGGTGATGTATGGGATATTTTTTCCATAAAACCAATAGAAAAATGCAGGAAAATGCTTGAAATTTTTGAAAAAAATAGTGAAAATCAGGAAAATTATTTTCATTTTACAAATTTTAAAAATGAAAGTTTTATTGATAAAATTCAAAAAAAAAATAAAAATACAAGAAGCCGTGCATTTTTGGAAAAATATTTTTTGGAATATGAGTTTACAAAGGATGAAATTGTGCTAAAAGATATTAATTTTAAGGAAAATGCTGAAGAAAATCTGGACATTTATGACTGCAACGAAAATTTGAGGAATGAATTTCAAAGGGAATATTTTAATAAAAAGCCTAAGTTAAACCTGTTTGTGGAAATTAAGAATTTTAATGAATATTCAGAGGATAAAGTGAGTTTTTTAATTTCAGAAATCCAGAATAATTACAGTGAATTTGAGTGCAGGGGGTATTTGCATGGCGAATAAAAATAAAAAAGGATATCCGTATATATGGGCAGTTCCTATAAATACACAATTTGAGCTGGAAAATAATGTATCAGCATATATTGAGGTAAATGATGATTTTTTTTATGACAAATTCGAGAAGAAAAAGGCTGTGAAAGTAAATCCTTATGTGAGATTTAATAAAATTTTTACTGATTTTGTAAATTATTATGATAATTTTTTTGAAATTGAAAGCAAACTTCAAAAGGATAACAAAATTAAAAATTTGACAATGGAAAATGTTATTAAAAAAGAATCTAAAATAAACAGTTTTAGACGTAGAAAAAATGCAGCTGATGAATCAAGAGAAGATAAAAATGAGCATATCTTAAAGAATTTTAAGAGAAATATTGAAAATAATGCGATAAGTTATTTAAGGGAACTCGATTTTGCAAGTGGAACGACAGTGATTGACATTGTTTGTGAAAAAATTTCAGAAGATATAAGAAAAGGAATTTTAGGAAAGAATTTAAAAAAACATTTTTTGCTTTTGGATAGGGAAGAGCAGGAATATGTGGCACTTTTGATTTATAATGAAAAAATTAATAATGTCAATTCTATGAAAAATTTTAAATTTGGAATTAAATACTTTTTTTTAGATTCGCTTATTTATAGAGAAAAACATCAAAAAAATAAAATAATAATTTATATAAATAATGAAAAAAATAAAGAAAATATTGCAAAAATAAAAACTTTAGAATTATTATTTCTGGAATTTGGACTGGAATTGAAGGTCTTTTGGAAGAATCATTTTGGAGTTGTAAGTGTTGGAGAAACAGTAAAAATTGATGAAATAGCAGTTTTTTAAAAAAATTAAGGGGTGGGATAAATGAAATATAGATTAAAAATTACAGATGAGGAAAGTAAAAAGGAAATAAATGTAAGTGAAGATGAGATTATCGAAGTGAAATACAAAATTGGGCTTGCAGAAGATACGAATCTGGCAAATAGCAGAAGTACGGTGGAAATGGAAATAACTGGAAAAATTATTTCAAATTTGGAAAATGCTGGAAATAACTTGAATTCTGAAAATAAAAGTGTGAATGATGACTTGTATGAAAGAAATAAAAAAAATATAATAGACTTAGTGGAATGGGCTGAATCATATCTTCAAAAGAGTGATTATCGAAATTTGGAAATGTTTGTTGATTTGGGATCAAATAAAAAAATGGATCTGAAGTTTACAAATATGTTTGTATATAATTTTTTACAGGAAATGAGCATTGAAAAGGGAATTGGAATTTTTAAATTGAAATTAAGACAAAAATTCCATCAAAAAAATAAACTTGATATAAAATAATACTTATAATGAAAATTTTGTGGTATAATAAAAATGTGGATATTTTTTAAAATAAATAATGAGAAATTCAAATATAGGGAGTGAGTTTTATGAATAGAAATGTTTTTATTACTGGTGCTACAAGTGGAATTGGAAAGGAAACTGCTTATGCATTTGCTAAAAATGGAGATAATGTAATTTTGTGTGCCAGAAATTTGGACAAATTGAAGGAGATTAAGGCAGATATTGACAGGAAATATGGCACTAATGCATACATTTTTGTGCTTGATGTCACAAAGTATAATGATGTTGTGAAATTTACTAAAAAAATACTGGAAGATGTGAAGAAAATTGATGTACTTATAAATAATGCGGGACTTGCTCTAGGGCTGGACAAGTTTCAAGATTATGACATTACAGATATTGAACAGATGATAAATACAAATGTGAAGGGACTATTGTATGTTACAAGACAGATTTTACCTAGCATGGTTGCAAATGATGAAGGGCATATTATAAATATTGGATCGACTGCTGGAATTTATGCTTATGCAGGGGCTGCTGTGTATTGTGCTACAAAATCTGCTGTAAAAGTGTTGAGTGATGGGATTAGGATTGATACGATTGATAAAAATATAAAAGTTACAACTGTTCAGCCTGGAATTGTGGAAACTAATTTTAGCAATGTGAGATTTCATGGGAATATGGAACAGGCTAAAAAGGTTTATGAAGGAGTTGAGGCACTAAAGCCTGAAGACATTGCAAATACAATACTTTATATTGCAAATCAGCCAAAACACGTGCAAATTTCAGATATTACAATAATGGCTACAAATCAGGCGACTGGATTTAATATTTATAGAAAAAAATAATTTGACAAATTAGTGAAAATATAGTAAACTAATTAAGATGTACGCGTAAAATTGGTGGCTAATACCAATAATAGCGATAAATTATTTGGAGGTGAACATAAATGTTTGCAGTAATTAAAACAGGTGGAAAACAGTATAAAGTAGAAGTTGGAACTGTATTAAAAGTTGAAAAATTAGCAGCTGATGTTGATTCAGACATCGAAATTAATGAAGTTCTATTAGTTGGAGAAGGAGATAACGTAAAAGTTGGAACTCCAGTTGTGGAAGGAGCTAAAGTTGTAGCTACAGTTAAATCACACGGAAAAGCTGATAAAAAAATTAACTTTAAATATAACAAAAAAACTTACTACAGAAAAAAAGGACACAGACAATCATTTACAGCAATTGAAATTAAATCAATTAATGCATAATTGAGATAATATTAAAATTGTAAAATTAACTTTTAAAATGTGAAAGATGTTGTGGTTTGAATGATAAAAATAGAAATTCAAAGACAGAATGGTAAAATAACATATTTTGAAATAAAGGGACATGCAGATTTTTCAGGATATGGAGATGATATAATTTGTGCAGCTGTTTCATCGGTGGGACAAATGACAATTAATGGGCTTATTGAAACTTTAAAACTTCAAAAAAAGTTGGAATATGTTGAGAAAGATGGGCTTATTACTTGTGATTTGAAGGATTCTGAATTAACTGATGATGAAATGGAAAAAGCGGATATTTTGATTGAATCAATGTATTCATATTTGAAGGCGGTTGCAAGAAGTTATAGTGAGTTTGTGAAACTTGAAGAGAAGATAGAAAATAAATAATAAAAAATGCCAGATTCACAAAAGTAAAGTTTGAAAAAAACTATGAATTAAAAACATAAAGAAAAAATCAAGGAGGTTGGAAAATGTTATTAAAATTAAACTTACAGTTATTTGCCTCAAAAAAAGGACAAGGATCAACTAGAAATGGTAGAGATTCTAATCCTAAATATTTAGGAGTAAAAAAATATGATGGGGAAGCTGTAAAAGCTGGAAACATCATTGTAAGACAAAGAGGAAGTAAATTTTATGCTGGGACTAATGCAAAATTAGGGAAAGATTATACTTTATTCGCATTAACTGATGGATATGTAAAATTTGAAAAATTTGGAAATGGTAAAAAGAGAGTAAGTATTTATCCTGAAAGAGCAGAAGCATAATAAAATAAAAAATAATATATTTTGTAAAATACTGTCTTAGAAATAGGATGGTATTTTTTTATCATATCATATCTATTTTCTTTTGGTGTAAAATTAAATATAAATAATTGTAGAAGTTATAAAGATTAGATGTTGATAATATTTATAATTACAAGATATTTTAGATTAGTGAAAACAAAAATAAAAAAAGAAAAGAGGACAGTTAAGTTGAAGAGAGCAGTTATATTGGATACGAGTGCGATTATGTATAGAAGCCATTTTGCACTGATGGGGATGAGAAATAGCAGCGGAATGTCTACTGGAGCTACATTTGGGTTTATTAATACTCTGGAAAGTGTAATTAGGGAGTTTAGGCCAGATTATCTGGTGGCTTGCCTGGATGTGAAAAGGGATGAGCTGGAGAGAACTGAAGAACTGGAAACTTATAAGGCGCATAGGGAAAGTATGCCAGAAGAGCTTGTTATGCAGATTGATACTATTATGAAGGTTTTGGATGGGTATAGGATTCCAAAATACAAGAAGGCTGGACAGGAAGCGGATGATGTGATTGCTACATTTGCTACCAAATTTTCTAATGATGCTGATGAGCAAATTGAGGTTTTTATAATAACTGGGGATAAGGACTTGGCACAGCTTGTGGATGGAAAAATTAATATTGCCTTGCTTGGAAAAGGGGATAAAAATTCTGCGTTTAAGCATATAAGGACTGATGAAGATGTGGTTGAATATTTGGGAGTTACACCTGATAAGATTCCTGACTTGTTTGGACTTATGGGAGATAAGTCGGATGGGATTCCAGGAGTTGCTGGAATTGGACCTAAAAATGGAGTGAAACTTATTACAGCTTATGGCAATTTGGAAGGAATTTATGAAAATATTGATGAGATCAAGGGAAAACAGAAGGAAAAATTGCTGACTGATAGGGAAAATGCCTTTATGAGCCGGGAACTTGCAACTGTGAAAAGAGGGCTTGATGTTGAATATGACAAGAATAAATTGAAATTTGAGGAAAAGGATTTTGATAGTCTTTTAAAATTGTACGAAGAGCTGGATTTTAAGAGATTTTCTAAAGCGATACAGGAAGAAAGGGAAAAATTGCAAAGTGAAGGTCAAGAGGGGCTTACAGAGGAAGAGAAGGAAATTTTAGAAAAAAATAAAAAATTAAATGAAGAGAAACTGGAAAAAGAGAGACTAGAGCAGGAAAAGGAAAATGAAGAAATTAAAAGGCAGGAATTGGAGTATGATAGGGAAAATCCAATTTTTGATGGAATTTCACATTTTTATGAGCAGGTTGAATATGAACATAATTCAGAAATGGATAAAAAAATGGATGAGATTCAAAAATTAAAAGGGAAATTGATTGCAGAATATGAAGACCAGAAGAAAAAAGCTGAAGAAAACGTGATGGAAAGTCAAAAAAGTGAAAAAACTAAAAAAGTTAAAGAGGAAAAGGTTTATTTTGAGAGAAATTACGGAAAAGTTGTGAGCTGGAATGAGGCTTATTCTGTGATTGAAAAAATGGATAAAAAAGTGGCGATTTTTGAAAATATGCTTGGAATCTCCATTTGTGATGAAAAGACAAATATTGTGCTTTTAGATAGTGAACTTCAGGATATTTTGCAAAATGGGGATCAAGAAAATGTAGAATCTGGAGCACAAATTAATTTATTTGCTTTAAGTAATAATGCTGATGAGAAGAAAAATAATAAAAAAAATGTTGAAAATATTTATAAATTATTGAGTGAAAAAGAAATTATCGCCTATAATGTGAAAGAATATATGAAAAGTGGAGAAAGTGAGTATTTTGGCTATTCTGTTGGCGGAAAAACTTATGTGATAAATAATAACAGGTTTGGAATAAAATGTACTGAATATTTTGATATTTTGCTTGCAAGATATGTTCTGGGAACGGAAAGTTTGCAGGAAATTGAGGAAATAATTCTAGATGAATTTGGAGTGGAGATTGCTACTTTTGAGGAAAAATTTAAGAAAGAGAGAAGAAAAAAGAATTTTAGCGATGTTTCAGATGATGTGATTTGTGAATTTTTGTCAAAGAGAACATTTTTTATTTATAAATTGGAGACAATTTTAAAAAATAGATTGCAGAATGAGCAATTTCTGAATATTTTTGATAAATTGGAAAGTCGGTTAATACCAGTATTGGCACAGATGGAGGAAACTGGGATAAAGATTGATAAAAAGTATTTTGGAGAATTTCAAAATGAGCTGGAAGAAAAGATAAATATGCTTCAAAATGAGATTTATAAACTTGCTGGTGAAGAATTTAATATTGATTCGCCACAGCAGCTGGGGGAAGTTTTGTTTGAAAAATTGCAGATTCCATCGGGGAAAAAGACAAAAACTGGATATTCGACAAATGTGGAAGTTCTGGAAATGATTGCTAACAACGGGGAATTGGCAGAAGATAAGCGGATAATTGGGAAAAAATTGCTGGAATACAGGGCTTATAAGAAATTGTTGTCTACTTATATTGAGCCAATTCCAAAACTGGCGGATAAAGAGGACAGAATTCATACGACTTTTAACCAGAATGGAACGTCAACTGGGCGGCTTTCTTCGGCAAATCCAAATTTACAGAATATTCCTGTGAGAACAGATGATGGAATCAGGATTCGTACAGGTTTTGTCGCAAAGGAAGGGCATAGCTTGATTTCATTTGACTATTCTCAAATTGAACTGAGAGTTTTGGCTGAATTGTCGAAGGATAAGCATTTGGTGCAGGCTTATCAGGATGATCAGGATTTACATAGCTTGACGGCTAGAAAAATATTTTTTAAAACAGAAGAAGATGAAATTTCAAGAAATGAAAGAAGCATCGCAAAAGTAATTAACTTTAGTATTCTTTATGGGAAAACTCCGTTTGGACTGTCTAAGGAACTGGGAATTACGGTTCAGGAGGCTTCACAATATATCAGGACATATTTTGAGGAGTATCCAAGAGTTAGAAAATTTTTGGAAATTGTGACAGAAACGGCTAAGCTTCATGGATTTGTGGAAACTTTTTATGGAACGAGAAGATATATTAGCGGAATTAATGCGAAAAATAAAAATATTCAGGCACAGGCTGTGAGAATGGCAGTAAATACAGTTGTTCAGGGAACAGCTGCAAATATTATAAAGAAAGTTATGATTGAACTTTTTGAAGAGTTTAAAAATGATGGAAATATTAAAATGCTGCTCCAAGTTCATGATGAACTGATTTTTGAAGTACGTGATGAAGTTGCTAAGGAATATATGGAAAAAATTGAAAAAATTATGGAAAATACAGTCAAGTTTAAGAAAGTTCCGTTGAAGGCTAATGGCAGTTTAGCTAAAAATTGGGGATCATTAAAATAAAAATAAGTTTTATATATGAAATGTATATATACAATATATTTGACTAATTTTTAAAAAATTGCTAGAATAGGTTATTAAAGGACACAGGATGTCGAAAAATTAAAATATAGGAGGTATCAGTATGGATACAGCAAGTGTAGTTTTTATTTTATTTTCATCAGCATTAGTGCTTTTTATGACGCCGGGACTGGCATTCTTTTACGGAGGTCTGGGTCGAAGAAAAAATGTCATTAATACGATGATGATGGTTATTATTCCAATTGCTATTGCAGTTGTGATGTGGTTTTTAGTAGGTTATTCCCTAGCATTTTCTGGAAATGGAAAATTTATAGGAAATTTTGGAAATGTTTTATTCCGTGGAGTCAGTGAAACAGCAAGTACAAAAGGATATAAAATTCCAGATGCAGTTTTTGCATTATTTCAAATGATGTTTTCAATAATTACAGTAAGTATTGCAACAGGTGCCGTGACTGGGAGAATAAAGTTTGCGCCGTTTTTAGTTTTTGCTCCAATTTGGCTAATATTTGTTTATTATCCTTTGGCTCACATGGTCTGGGGTGGAGGACTTCTTGCAAAAATGGGAGCATTAGATTTTGCTGGGGGAGATGTCGTTCATATTTCATCAGGAGTGTCTGGACTTGTTTTAGCGACAATTATTGGAAAAAGAAGAGAATTTACAAGAACCGAGTATCGTCCGCATAATGTGCCTTTTGTACTGCTTGGAACAGGAATTTTGGCATTCGGATGGCTAGGATTTAATGCAGGTTCAGCTCTTGAAGCAAATAGTACAGCGATTCACGCTTTTATTACGACAATGCTATCACTTGCTGCGGCAACATGCTCTTGGGTAATTATTGAAAAGTTAAGTAACGGAACTCCTACATTAGTTGGAACTTCAACTGGTTTAGTTGCAGGACTTGTGGCAATTACGCCAGGTGCAGGTTATGTTTCCTACGGCTCAGCAATTTTAATGGGATTGCTAGTCAGTCCAATTTGCTATTTTGCAATTTCAAGTTTAAAACATAAATTGCAGTATGATGATGCATTAGATGCTTTCGGCTGTCACGGTGTTGGTGGAATTTTTGGAGGAATTGCGACAGCGATTTTTACAACGCCAAGTTTAACACCAGAAAAGGGAAATTTTGGACTTTTATACGGCGGAACTCATTTATTTGGTGCAACAATTGCTGCCATACTGATAACAGCTATTTGGGCAGGAGCTTTTACATTTGTGATAATAAAAGTTATCGGAATATTTTTACCACTTAGAGCTACAGATAGAGAAGAAGCTGTGGGAATGGATGACAGTGAACATAAAGAAACTGCTTACCCAACATTTATGGGACTAGATTCTTAATTTAAGGAGAAAAATTATGAAAAAAATAGAAGTTATAATTCGTTCTGATAAGTTAGAAGATTTAAAAGATGCATTGACAAAAGCCAAAGTCAGAGGAATGACAGTAAGCCAAGTTTTAGGACACGGAAATCAAAAAGGTTACACAGAAAGTTTTCGTGGGCAAAAGATTACACCGACATTGCTTGCTAAATTAAAAATCGAAATAATTACTCAAGATGCTAATGTTGAAAAATTAGTTGATATTATAATAGATGCCGTTTACACTGGAGAAGTTGGAGATGGAAAAATATTTATTTTGCCAATAGATGATGTGATTAGAATTAGAACGAGAGAGAGAGGAAAAGACGCATTGTAATATAAATAAAAAAATTAAAGGAGTTAGCTTGAATATGAACTAACTTCTTTTTTTATTTTTTTAATTAAAAAACTTAAATAAATTTAAATAAAGTTCAATTAATGAAAAAATTGTGATATAATTTTCAAATAATAAAATTTATTTAATTTATAGAAAAACCACTTTAAAGTTTAAAGTTGAACTCAAAAACTATGACTATTTTATCCAAAATCTAAATTTATATAATTTTTAACATTTTATTTTTAAATAAGTTTGAGTACAATAAAAATTAAAAAAATAATAAATAATAGAATAGAATAAAATAGAACGGAAAGAAGATAGAGAAAAATGATTAATACAGAAAAATATCTAAAAGGACTAAAAGCTGGAATTGGAATGGGAATTGCATATATTCCGTTTGGTCTGACAGTTGGGCTGATTGCTAAAAATAACGGAATGTATACGATTGTCACGGCAGCTATGTCATTTGGAATTTATGCTGGCGGCTCGGAAGCAATGCTTTTGAAAATGGTTTATGTGCAACATTCTACAGCAATTGAAGTTATAATTTCAGTACTTATGATAAATTTGAGATATTTGCTTTTAAATTTATTGATTTTCAGGCAATTAAAAAATGGAACTAAATTATTTGAAAAAATACTGGTTGGAGTTGGACTTACTGATGAAACGATAACTTATGCGATTATAAAGGAAGAAAATTCACCTTGGTATATTATTGGACTAAATACAATTCCGTATTTATGCTATGCTGGAAGTTCTGTTCTAGGTTCACTTTTTGGAAATATGATACCTGAAGTTTTCCGTGCAAGCCTAAGTTTTATTTTATATTCGATATATTTTAGTTTGCTTGTAATGTCGCTGCAAAAATTGCCAAAATTCTTTGAAGTCGTAATTTATGTAATTGCCGCAAAACTAGCATTTATGTATTTGCCAATTTTAAATAAGGTAAGCAGCGGATGGGCGATGATTTTAATTATGATAGGTTCAAGTTTAATTTATGCGATAAGACATAGAAAGGATGAGATAAAAGAAAATGAATAATTTAGAAGTTTTTAAAGTAATTGTCATTTCAGCGTTGGTAACGGTAGCTTTAAGATTGCTGCCACTGTTTGTGAAGATTCCGAAAAATCCAATAATGAATAAATTTTTTGAAGCATTGCCATATTCAGTACTAGCACTTATGGTTTTTCCAGATATTTTTACTTCGGGCGGTACAGTTCCTTATGACATTGTAAAAATATTGATTGGAATGGGTGTCGTTGCTTTTTTGTCACTGAAAAAATTTGGACTTGGAATTATTGTTTCGATGTCGCTTGTTATGATATTTTTATTTGATTTGGTGAAGATTTATTTGTAAAAAATTCATTTGGGAGATTAGTGATTTCTCAGATGTTTATAATTGTGTAAATGCCATTGTAATAATTTTATTAAACATATTTATAAAAAATATAAAAAAATAAAAAATAATGCTTTGGATAACGGGAATATTATTTTCTTAAAAAAATCAGGATAATATACAAAATAATTTTTTTAAATTTTTTATTGAAAAAGGAATAAATATTAGGTATAATAATACTATAATAATTTAAATATAAGGAGGATATGAACAAAAATTAAAGTTCATAAAGAATATGGAAGATTTAGAAAAAACTAGAAAAATAATAAAAACATCGTTTTTTGTGGCAGTAGTTGTGATTACAGTGCTTCTTGTATTTCCGCATGATATGCAGCCTCACGAATGGGAAATTTATGCAAGCAGTTATTTTGTGACTACTCTTGGACTTACAGTTGTGGGTGCGGCTATTGGAATATTATTTGGAATGTTTTTAGCATTTTTAAAATTTCAGAAAACTGGAAATGAAGTTTTTAATATGATAAAAGATGCAGTTATTGATGAATATGTCGATATAATGCGTGGAACTCCAATGATGTTGCAATTATTGACACTTTCCTTTGTAATAGTGATTTTTAATAATTATTGGGTAGCTGCAATTGCTCTTGGACTTAATAGTGCAGCTTATGTTGAGGAAACAATCCGTTCAGGAATTGAAAGTATTGACAAAGGTCAGATGGAGGCTGCGAGAGCTACAGGAATGCCTTATAGAATGGCAATGAATGAAATTATAATGCCTCAAGCTGTAAAAAATATTTTACCTGCTCTTGTAAATGAATTTATAAATTTATTTAAGGAAACTTCTATTGTAGGTTATATTAGCGTTATGGATGTTACAATGAACAGTAAAAGTTTGCAGGCTGCCTATTATAGTATAAAACCTATATTATTTACAGGTGTAGTTTATTATGTAAGCGTAAAATTATTCTCGTTTATTGGGAAACGATTGGAGATGAAGTTAAAGGAAAATGATTAGTTTTAATAAAAAGTGCAGAGAGCCGGAAGGAATTAGTGGCGGGGAAAAAGATAAGGAAATGATTAGAATAAAGGATTTAAAGAAAAAATATGGAAATTTGGAAGTTCTAAAAGGAATTAGCACGGTAGTAAAAGAAGGAGAAGTAATTTCTGTTATCGGGCCGTCTGGAAGCGGGAAGTCAACTTTCTTACGTTGTATAAATAGGCTTGAAGAGCCAACTTCTGGAGAAATTAGAATAAATGGAAAAAATATTTTGGAGCGTGGAGCGGATATAAATAAAATTCGTGAAGAAGTCGGAATGGTATTTCAGCATTTCAACTTGTATCCACATAAAACAGTATTGGAAAATATTACTTTAGGTCCAATTAAATTGAGAAAAGTATCAAAGCCGGAGGCTGAGAAATTGGCAATGGAATTGCTTGAGAAAGTTGGGCTTGCTGATAAAAGGGATGTTTATCCAAATAAATTGTCTGGAGGGCAAAAACAAAGGGTGGCTATAGCTAGGGCCTTGGCTATGAATCCAAAGATAATTTTGTTTGATGAGCCAACTTCGGCACTTGATCCTGAAATGATAGGGGAAGTTCTGGAAGTTATGAAGGAACTTGCACATGCAGGAATGACAATGATAGTGGTGACACATGAAATGGGATTTGCAAAAAATGTGGCTAATAGAGTGTTTTTTATGGATGGAGGATATATTTTGGAGGATGCAAAACCTTCTGAATTATTTGAAAATCCGAAAACTGAAAGGGCAAAGGAATTTTTAGACAAAGTGTTAAATCATTAATTAGAAACGGCTTAATAAATAATAGAAAGGTAATACAATATGAAAAAAATATTAATAATAGTTACAATGATAATTTTTGGAATTTTATCTTGTGGAAATAAGAATAGTGCTGATAAAGGAGCAAAAAAACTTGTGGTAGGAACAGATGGAGTATTTCCTCCGTTTGGGTATATTGAAAAGGGAGAGCTTGTTGGATTTGATATTGATTTGATAAAACAAATCGGGAAGGATTTGGGATATGAAATTGAAATGAAGGTTCAGCCGTTTGATGCTCTTATTCCGTCATTAAAGGCTGGGAAATTAGATGCGATTATCTCTGGAATGAGTGCAACTGAAGAACGTAAAAAATCAGTTGATTTTACAGATGAATATTACAAGTCAACACAAATGTTTCTTAAAAAGAAGGGAAATAACCAACTCACTTCAAAGGAAAGTCTGGCTGGTAAAAAAATTGGAGTTCAGTTAGGAACAATTCAAGAGCTGGAAGCTAGAAAAATAAAAAATGCAAATGTTGTGACAAATGATGCAACTGTTAATTTGATATTGGATTTGAAAAATGGGAAAACTGATGCAGTAATTCTGGAAAATATTGTTGCAAAGGAATTTATTAAAAAAAATCCTGATATAGAAGTTTTTTATGAAGAAAAATTGCCTTATGGTATGGCGATTGCTTTTAATAAGGGAAAAAATACAGAAATTATAAAGAAAATAAATGAAGACTTGAAAAAGTTAAAGGAAAACGGGAAATATGATGAATTAGTTAAAAAATATGGTTTGGAAACAGGAAAAAATTAAAAAATTAAAGAAAGTGAGGAAAAAATATGAAAAAAATATTTTTAGTGTTGACATTGTTAATTTTTGGAGTTATGTCATGTGGAAAAAAAGATAATGGAGAAAAAAAATTAAGAGTTGGATTAAATGCAGTCTTTGCTCCGTTTGAATATGTTGAAAATGGTAAAATAACAGGATTTGATGTCGATATGATTAATGAAATTGGGAAAAATCTTGGATATAAAATTGAAATTATAGATCAGTCGTTTGATGGGCTTATTCCGTCATTAAAGGCAGGAAAAATTGATATTATTGTTTCTGGAATGAGTTCGACTGAACAAAGAAAAAAATCGGTTGATTTTACAGATGATTATTTTATTTCTAAAGAAACTTATTTGAGAAGAAAAGGCGACAAATCAGTTACTCCAAATAGTTTGAGCGGTAAAAAAATTGGAGTGCAATTGGGGACAATTCAAGAAATTGAAGCCAGAACTATTAAAGGGGCTACAGTTGTACCGAATGAAAGTACTGTAAATATAATTTTAGATTTAAAGGCAGGAAAAATTGATGCAATTATTTTGGAAAAGGCAGTTGCTACTGAATATATGAAGAAAAATCCTGAAATGGAAATTTTTGATGAAAAACCTGCTTCAATTGGAATGGCAATGGCTATTGATAAAGGAAAAAATCCAGAATTGATAAAACAAATTAATGCTGAATTGAAAAAAATGAGAGAAAATGGAAAATATGATGAATTAATTAAGAAATATGGTTTGGAAAATAGTCAAAAATAAGGTATTTGATTGAAAAAGGAGGAGGAATAATTATGAAAAAACCAACATTAGTTGCAGTTTCTTCAATGGTGGCAATGACTGTACCTCTAGCCTCTGAAAAAATAACTACTTCTGAAATGCGAAAGGATATAATTAGACCAAATGTGGCGGATATACAGCACGATGTGAAGGATATTCCTACATTAGATACGCCAAATCCTGAAAAAACAGTGCCAGGAGCGGTTTCATCTAAAGATAATCCTGACTTAATAACAGTTGAATTGAATCAGAATAGGACAGGAACACAGATTTCCAAGGATTCTTCGTCATCTCAAAATTCTGAAAATATGCAACAGAAACCTGAAGAACTATCAACGGTTTCACAAAATGCTGTTCAGCCAGAAACTTTTGAAATTCAAAAGGAGCCAATAAGCAATCCAGAAAGAGTGAAAATGTCGAGTTCAGAAATTATATCTTTAAGTTCAGATGAATTAAGTTTTCATAAAAATAGCATTGATCTGAAAAAGGAGGCTTATCCAATATTACGTGATGTAAAGGATTATATTGAAAAAAATGATTTTCTTGTGTCAATTATTGGATATACTGACACGAGCGGAATGGCTTCATATAATAAACGGCTTTCACGTAGAAGGGCTGAAGTTGTTAGTTCAAAATTAATAGAATTGGGACTTTCAAAGGATAGAGTAGTTGGAATAATAGGACGTGGAGAAAATAATCCAGCTGAAAATAATGATACAGGTGAAGGAAGAGGAAAAAATCGCCGAGTTGAATTTAGGTTTGTAAAAAAAGGACAAGTGTAACAACTGTCCTTCTTTTTTTTATATTAGACCCATTGATAATCATATAGACTTAAAATTTGAAAAAATAAATATCTTGAAACAAGGAATCTTGGACTCCTTGCAGAAATAAAAAAACTTAAATTATTGAACACATCTATTGCTTGAACTTATCTTGCTTCTTTAATTTTTTATTATTAGAACTTTTATTATCAGCAGTATCTCCAAAAATGTCCCTAAAAAATCCAACTTCCAATTCTTTTGAAAATACATTTTTTAAAATAATCATCACTACAGGCCCAATTAAAAATCCAATTACTCCAAAAATTTTAAATCCTGAATACATTGAAATCAAGGTAATTAAAGGATGAACTCCTAGATTTTGACTTACTAATTTTGGTTCCATCATTTGTCTTACTGATAGAACAAATAAATAAATTATTATTAGGGCAACTCCTAACTTTATGTCTGATAATGCAAAGGAAATCACTGCCCAAGGAATTAGGACTGTTCCTGCTCCTAAAATTGGTAATGCGTCAATTAAACAGATAATTATGGACATTAGTAGGGGATAAGGCACATTTAATCCTAAAAATGACAATAAATTTAGGCATATTAGAAGTTCAAAGAAACAAATTGTCATCAGAATAATTTGCGCCTTGATATAGGAACCAAGAACTGTAAACATATCTGTTTTTATATTGAAAACTTTATCTAGCCAAGATTTTGGAAACTGATGCTCTAAAAAAACTACAATTTCATCTTTGTCAAGGCTAATAAAGAAAGTTGCTAAAATTGTAATACAGATATATAAAATAACAGTTGGGATTGATGTAATAAAATTGATTAAACCTTTTATAAAAGTTCCGAGCTTTGCAGAACCTGTGGAAATAAAAGCATTTATCGTATCATTTACTTGCTTTGTAAAGCCTGATGGGAAATTTCCCAAATAGGCATAAACTTTTCCCATGCCGTCAGTCCAAAGTTTTTGCATCATTTCACTGTAGCTGTTAAGATTTTGAGATAATTTATAAATTTCACTTATTAGTTTTAGTGATCCCCAGCCGATAATTCCAAAAAATATTAGTAAAAATGATACAATTGAAATTATCGTTGAAAGTTTTTTTGAAAGTTTCAGCTTATTTTGTAAAAATCGTGTAAATGGCCGTGCTAATATTGAAAAAAATAGCGCTATTGTAAATGGAAATAAAAATATCCCCAATTTAAATGCTAAAAATACGACTATTAAAATTAAGGCAATATACACGAGAAAATACAGTTTTTTAAAGTCAAAATTTTTGTAACTTGCCATATTGTAATTCTCCTTTTTTATTTTAATATAAAGCATAAAAAATTAATTTAAAACAGAACTTAAAACTATAATATATTTGATTTATAAAAAAAACAAGATTTTTCAATAATTAATTTCAGATTATAATTATATTTTATAAAAAGTAAGATTTTTGCTTATTTTAAAATGAAATTTTAGTATTAGTTTTAAATAGTTCAATATAAAAATAATTTGGGTATATTATATAATAAATATGATAAATTGTAAATCCATAATTTTTTAATTTTTACATTTATGGTATATAAATTTGAGAACTGCTATTCAGACTTTAGGAAGATTTATAAAGAATTGGCATATATATTGAATTGTGGCTTAATTTATGATAATATATTAGATATAGATTACAGAATTATGAGGAGGAAATAATGTATAAAGTTTTAGTTGGTGAATATATTGATGATGAAGCGGTTGCTGGGCTGCAAAAGGCTAGAGATGTAAAAGTTGATGTGAAAGTGGGAATTTCACGGGAAGAAATTTTAAAAATAATTCATGAATATGATGCTTTGATTGTGAGAAGCGTTATAAAAGTAGACAAGGAATTGCTGGATAAGGCTAAAAATTTGAAAATAGTAGGGCGTGCTGGAAACGGGACAGATAATATAAATATTCCAGAAGCGACTGCACACGGTGTAATTGTGGCGAATACTCCAGACAGTAACACGGTTTCAGCTTGTGAAATTGCGATTGGGCTTATGATTGCTTCTGCGAGAAATATTGTTGCGGCAAATAATTTTATTAAAAGTGGAAAATGGGAAAGAGAAATTTTTGTTGGGAATGAATTGTTTGAAAAAACATTGGGAATTATCGGACTTGGAAGAATTGGTGGATTGGTTGCTACAAGAATGAAGGCATTTGGAATGAAACTTGTTGCCTATGATCCGTATATTTCAGATGAAAGATTTAAGAGATACGGCTGTGAAAAGGCTAAAACGCTTGATGAGTTAATGGAAAAGGCGGATGTGATAACTATCCATACTCCTAAAACTAAGGAAACTTTGGATATGATAAACGCTGAAAATATTCACAAGTTAAAGGATGGGGTAAGACTTGTAAATGCAGCACGTGGAGGACTTTTTAACGAAGAAGCTGTGGCAGAAGGATTAAGAAATGGAAAAATCGCAAGTTTTGGATATGATGTACATTCTGTTGAACCACGTTCAGAATGTGTTTTATATGAATTTGACAATGTGGTTACAACTCCACACATTGGAGCAACAACTTATGAAGCACAGCGAAATGTTGGAACTCAGGTTGTAAAGCAGGTATTGAATGGACTTCGTGGAGAAATAGTTGAAACAGCTGTGAATTTGCCTGCAATTGGAAGAGAAGAATTTTTAATTGTAAAACCATATATAAATCTAGCTGAAAAATTAGGAAAAATTTATTTCCAAATTGAAAAAACTCCAATTACAAATGTTTCCGTTAATTATTATGGAGAAATTGCAGAACAAGAAACAGCTCTTGTAGATTCAACTGCAATTAAAGGAATTTTAGAGCCTGTACTAAAGGAAGAAGTAAACTACATTAATTCAAAGCCATTGGCTGAAAAAAGAGGAATTAATATTTCAATAAATAAAAAAGATCATAAATATAAAAATTATTCTTCAGCAATAGAATTTGTAATAACAAATGAAGAAGGTAAAAAAATCTACGTTGTTGGAACAATCGGAATGAATAATGAAGAAAGAATTGTAAGTATAAAAAATCATGATGTGGATATGGCAATTTCTGACAATATGATTTATTTAGGGAATGAAGATGTCCCAGGAGTTATCGGAGCTGTAGGAGCAACTTTAGGAAAAGAAAATATAAATATTGCTACAATGAACGTTGGTAGACGTGAAAATAGCGCAATTATGCTTTTAACAGTAGATAGTGAGGTTGGAAGAAGAGCATTGAAGGCACTACGAGAATTGAGTCAAATAAAATGGGCTCATTACTTGGATTTGACAATATAGTATTTTTTGAAAGTTGATAATTAACAAATGGATGTAAGTAAGTATTTGAAGGAATTGAAAAAATTAATAAAGAAGGTAGATTTTTTAAATTATTTGAAAATAATTTTTTTGACAGTATCAATAGTGTTGTCTAAAAATAATTTATTTTTTATAACAAATGCAGGTTTAATATTTTCTATTTTAAATTCTTTTGTAAAAAAAGAAAATGATAAATTTGGAAATAAATTTGTTTTTGATTTTGAAATTTTTATTTTCCAAAGCATCACTTTATTTTATTTGAATAGACAGACATTATTAATGGGAATAAAATTATTCGACATTGAATATTTTTCAAAAGTTATACTAAATGCAAGATATTTAAACGGAGAACTTCTGTTTTTTATACTATTTGGTCTGCTATATATATTTATAAGAAAAAAGAGCAAGGCATACAAGTATTATATTTGTATAATAGTTTTATATTTCTGTTTATTTGAAGATATATTTCATACAGGATTTTCATTATTAGGAATAAATTATTGGATAGGTTTATTATTTATTTTTGTAAATATAATATTTTTACCTACATTTATTGATTTTGTAATTATTTCATTAGCTGTGTTGTATTTTATGAAAGATAATAAAAATTATAAAGTTATGTATTTATTATTAATATTTTGTTGTATTTTTAGATTGAGCCTTGCTGCAAGGCTATTCTTATAGAAATTATGATGATAAAAAGAAAGGAATAAAGATGGGTTTAAAATTTAAGGTAAAAGTGCCGGGGACATCGGCCAATATTGGTGTAGGTTATGATTGTTTAGGAGTTGCATTGGATTATTTTTTGGAACTCGAAGTAGAAGAAAGCAATAAAATTGAATTTTTGGAAAATGGAAAGCCATTTTCAATTCCGATTGAGGACAATTTAATTTTTGAAGCGATAAAATATACAGAAAAATATTTAGTAAAAAATATTCCAAGCTATAAAGTAAATATTGTGAGAAATGATATTCCAATTTCACGTGGACTTGGAAGCAGTTCATCGGCTATCGTTGCTGGAATTTTGATTGCAAATAAATTTGCGGGAGATGTGCTGGATATTAACGAAGTAGCAAAACTTGCTGTGGAAATGGAAGGGCATCCTGACAATGTAGTGCCTGCAATTTTCGGAGGAATGGTACTTACTGCTCACGACAAGGAAAACCTTGTTTACAGTTCGCTAATAAGTTCTGATGATTTATGCTTTTATGTAATGATTCCAAATTTTAAATTATCTACAGAAAAAGCAAGAAGTGTCTTGCCAAAAATGTACCTAGTTTCTGATGCAATAAACAACATCTCAAAACTAGGATTACTTGTAAATGCTTTTAACAAAGGAGAATACGACAACTTACGTTTTCTTTTAGGTGACAAAATCCACCAGCCTTACAGATTTGCATTAATAAACAATTCAGAAAAAATCTTTGAAGCATCTAAAAAACATGGTGCGTTGGGAGAATATATAAGCGGTGCAGGTCCAACTTTAATTTCATTAAATTACGATAATGATGAATTTTTAGAAAATATGAAAAAGGAACTTGCAGAATTATCAGATAATTGGACTATCGAGAAGAAGAAGATAAATTTAAAGGGTGCGGAGGTTTATTAGAAACTATACAAACTTAGAATTTAATAAAATAAATATCCTGAGCTGTTAATTTTTCTTTGTTATTAGAAAATAGTATAAATTAATTCGAGGAGAGATTATCATGGCTATAATTGTAAAAAAAGGTGAATTAGCAAAAATAAATAAAGGAATGGCACAAAAAGGCTTGGCTGAAAGATGTACTTATACAGTAAAAGAATTTCCGAAAAGCAATCTTTTAAAAAAGGCTGAAGAAGCCTTGAATAAAATATTTTCATCTATGAAGTAAAATTATTGAAAGTAAATTTGAAGAAAAATACTAAATTACAAAAGTTATTTTTATAAATTTTCTAGCAAGGGGTCAAGACCCCTTGTCAATAAATAAAATGTAAATTCTGTTTTTTAGTATAAGTCTAGTGTTAGTATCTTTTTATTTAGGAGAATAAATTTTGATAATAATTTTTTAAAAAAATTTTGAAAAATCAAAAAAATGTGGTACAATAAGTTTGTAGTAAAAATTCCTACCACTACTAAAAATTAAAAAAGCAGGGAAAAACCTATTCAAAGCCAATAAATATGCACGTTAGGAGTTACGGAAAATGCAACAAAAACAGCAAAAAATGATAAAAATTAAGCCAAAAAATACGATTTTAATGTCTGAAAAAATCTCTGTAATACTGATAAATAAAGGATTTTCTCAAAAGTACGGGTTAAAGTAAGTTATCCATTAAAACAAGGATTGAAACATAACACTAACCTCCTTTAAAAAATAATTTAGATAAGTTAAAGTAAGTTATCCATTAAAACAAGGATTGAAACCTAATATATAACATAAGTGTATTTTATTTATCTAATAAGTTAAAGTAAGTTATCCATTAAAACAAGGATTAAAAAACAACAACTTTTTTATAAGGTTGTTTTTTTTGTTAGGAAATAAAATAGGGGGTTGAAAAAAAAGTAAAAATATGTTATTATAATTATAGAAAATAATTTTAGGTAGAGAGTGGGTTAGCCCACTCTTTAGTTTTAGATATGAGGTGTAATTTTATGGAACAGATTTTAAATGAGTTTGAGAAGAAAATCGAATCGCATTTAAAGGAAATGAATCTGGAGTTGGCAGATTTGGAATATGTGAGGGATGGGGGATATAATTATTTGAGAGTGTATGTGGAGAAAATGGATGGGACTACAACGCTTGATGATTGTATTGATTTTAGCCGTGAGATTGATGGGATTGCGGATGACTTGATTGAGGAGAAGTTTTTTCTGGAGGTTTCTACACCTGGGGTTGAGCGTAGATTGAGAAAGCCTAAGGATTTTGTGAGATTTTCGGGAGAGAGAATTAACGTCCAGGCTAAGAACAATATTGAAGGGGCGAAGAAATTTATAGGAAAATTGGAAAAATTTGAGAATGATACGGTTTTTCTTTTGGATGATAAATTGGGGAAAATAGTGGAAATACCACTTTCTAAATTAAAAAAGGCAAATTTAATATATGAATTACCAAATGGCATATTAAATAGTGAGGAGGAATGATGAAAGGGCGAGATCAAAAAATATTTTTGGAAGCACTTGATGAACTTGAAAAGGAAAAGGGAATTTTAAAGGAAGAATTGCTGGAAACAATAGAAACTGCATTGCTTGCGGCTTATAAGAAAAATTATGGTGAAAAGGATAATGTAAAAGTAACTATAAATAGAAATAGCGGAGATGTGAAGGTTTATTCACAAAGACTGATTGTGGAAAATGTAGAAAATCCTGAAGAGGAAATTAGTCTGGAAGATGCAATTTCTGTGAAAAAACGTGCTAAGCTGGGAGATATTCTGGATTTTGAAATTAATGCGGAAAGTTTTAAGAGAAATGCGATTCAGAATGCAAAGCAGATTGTTGTGCAAAAGGTTAGAGAGTGTGAAAAAAGAAATATTTTTAATAAGTTTAAGGAAATTGAAAATTCAATTGTGTCTGCAAATGTTAGAAAGACAGATGAAAAGGGGAATTTATACGTTGATATAAATGGACTTGAAGCGATTGTGCCGCAAAAGGAATTGTCGCCAACGGATAAATTTGTGCAAGGGGACAGAATTAAGATATTTATTGGAGAAGTTGAGGAGGCAACTAAGTTTACAAAAACTTTTGTTTCTAGAAAATCTGAAGAATTGCTGCGTGGGCTATTGGAACTTGAAGTGCCTGAAATTTATGAAGGTATAATTGAGATTAAGAATATTGCAAGAGAAGCTGGAAGCCGTTCTAAAGTGGCAGTTTATTCAGATGATAAGAATTTGGATGTAAAGGGTGCCTGCATTGGACGAAATGGTATGAGAATTCAAACTATTATTGATGAACTGCAAGGGGAAAAGATTGATATTGTGCTTTGGAATGAAGATGTTAAGGAATTTGTAAAAAATGCTTTAAATCCAGCGCAAGTTTTGTCTGTAGAAGTTGTTGAGGAAGGCGAAGATAATCTGAAAGTTGCAAAAGTAGTAGTTGCTGAAAATCAGTTGTCGCTTGCGATTGGTAAAAAAGGACAAAATTCAAGACTTGCGGCAAGATTGTGCGGTGTAAAGATTGACATTCATACAAAATCAGATGAAGTGGCTGAAAGTGATGAAGATGAACTTGAAGAAGGAAGTGCATTTCAAGATACTTTAGATGAAAGGGAAAATGCTGAAAAGAATAGCGACTCATTTGAAGTTGAAGAAAGTGCATTTGCAGGACTTGGCGAAGATAAGGAATAGAAATGGGACAATTAGACGGCTGTAAAAGTGAAATGCTATGATTAGGAAATTAAGTTTTTTTGTTAGAAAATTGAAAATAAAAAGATTAAAAATTTCGTTAATGACTTTTACAAGTGGTTAAAATTGTATCGAACAAGGAGGTAATTGGAAAGTTTGGATACAGTTGATGAAAAAAAATTAGAAAATAAAGAAAAAAGCAAGCCTGAAAGAATGTGTGTCTGCTGCAGAAGGAAGGGTGAAAAATCTGAATTTTTTAGAATTTCTGAGCAGAATGGAAAATACATTTTTGACAGGGAAATGAAAGTGCAGGCAAGAGGGTTTTATGTTTGTAAAACTAATGAATGTGTTGAAAGGCTTTCAAAAAATAGGAAATATAACATTGAAATTGAGCAGCTTGTAAAAATGCTGGAGCAAATAAAATGTGAAAAAAAAATATAATTGATATTTTAAAGCCGATGAAAAATTCTGAATATTTTGTTTTTGGGATTGATGAAACGATTGATGGAGTGAAAAAGGGAAAAGTGAAACTTTTGATAATTCCTTGGGATATAAAGGCGAAATATATTGAAGAATTTGAAAAATTGAAGGAAAATTTTAATTTTGAGATTATATTTGTTGAAAAAAAAGAGGAATTGATAAGGCTTTTTTCAAGAGATGTCAATGTTGTCGGTATTTTTAATAAAAAGGTAATAAAGGGAATATTGAGCAAAGTGGAGGTGATGAACGGATGAAAGTGCATGAATTAGCAAAGGAAAATGGTTTTACGGCATCTAAGTTTATGGAGGAAATCCGAAAATTTGGAATTGATAAAAAACATCACATGAATGTGCTAAGTGGCGAAGAAGTTGACTTGATAAGGAAAAAACTTCAGAAGGATGTTCAGAATCAAAGTCAAAGTGATGGCAGTAAAACTGAAAATCTGAATAGAAATGAAGAAAAAGCAGCAAAATTTGCTGCAAAAAAAGAAAATGACCATCCAGATAGTCAAAAAAACAGTAATGCTGAACATAGTAAAATTAATAATGAAAATAAAAATATTAATGAAAATTACGAAAAATTTAAACAACCATTGGAAAAAGATATTAAGCTAAATGCAGAAAAAAAATCAGATGGCATTAATAAAGGTAATCTGAATAACATAAAAAATTTAGATAATAATAAAAATCAAAAATTTGAAAAATCAAATAGATTAGATAAAAACGAAAATAAAAAGAAAATGGAGATGAAAGTTAATTTGAGTAATCAGAATAATAAGCAAAATGAAATAAATAAAGATAAGCAAAATTATCAAAATAGAGATAACCGTGACAATAGGGAAAACGGAACGAGAAACTTCCAAAATAGAGATAATCGAAATAAAGATGGATTTAAGCGAGAAGGAAGAGAAAATAACTTTAGAAAAGATAACAAAAGTTTTAATAAGGATGGAAATAATCAGTCGAGAGATAATCGAGATAACAGAAGTTTCCAAAAACGTGATAATAGGGATAACCGTGACAATAGAGAAAACGGGACAAGAAACTTCCAAAATAGAGACAATCGAAATAAAGATGGATTTAAGCGAGAAGGAAGAGAAAATAACTTTAGAAAAGATAATAGAAATTTTAATAGGGACGGAAATAACCAGTCGAGAGATAATCGAGATAACAGAGGTTTCCAAAATAGAGATAACCGTGACAATAGGGAAAACGGGACAAGAAACTTTAGAGATAGACAGGATAACAGAGGATTTTCCGATAGAGGCGGATTTAATAGAGATAGAGATGACTTCAGAAAAGATAATAGAAATAACTTTTCTGGCGGAAGAAAAGATGTGCAGACTGAAATTCCAGCGGCAACAGTTACTGAAAAGGGAAAAGCTGGTGGAAAAGGAAAAGGAAAATTTGAAAAGAAAAAATACGAAAAGAATAGAAGAGACAGGGAACAGCATGAAAAAGAACTTCGTTCTGATTTTAGAAAGGATGACAAAAAGAAAAAGAAAAATAAAAAACATGAAAAAGTTGTCAAGGATGAAATTATCAGAATTGAAGGAGAGAGCATAGGAATGATAACAATTGGAGATGAAATTGTTATTAAAGATCTGGCTGAAAAACTGGGAATTAATGTTTCTGACATAATTAAAAAGTTCTTTATGGAAGGGAAATTGCTTACGGCAAATGCAATTTTGTCTTTTGAAGAGGCTGAAGAAGTGGCGCTTGACTATGAAGTAATCGTGGAAAAGGAAGAAGTCGAAGAAGTCAGTTATGGTGAAAAATACCATCTTGAACAGGAAGATAAGGAAGATGAGCTTATTACAAGAGCACCTGTTATTACAATTATGGGGCACGTTGACCATGGTAAGACTTCGTTACTTGATGCGCTTAGACATACAAATGTAATTGGTGATGAAGCTGGAGGAATTACACAAAAAATTGGTGCCTACCAAGTAAACTGGAAGGGACAAAGAATTACGTTTATTGATACTCCAGGGCATGAGGCGTTTACTGAAATGAGGGCTCGTGGAGCTAATATTACGGATATTTCTATTTTGATTGTGGCGGCTGATGATGGAGTAAAACCTCAAACTGTAGAAGCTATTTCGCATGCTAAGGAAGCTGGAGTTCCAATAATTGTTGCAATTAATAAAATTGATAAGCCTGGGGCTGATCCGATGAAAGTTAGAACGGAATTGACTGAATATGGATTGATGGCGCCTGACTGGGGTGGAAATACAGAATTTGTTGAAATTTCTGCAAAGAAAAAAATTAATTTGGAAGAACTTCTTGAAACAATATTGATTACTGCAGAACTTGAAGAATTGAAGGCTAATCCTAATAAACGTCCTAAAGCGGTTGTTGTAGAATCAAGACTGGATCCTAAAATGGGGGCAGTTGCCGATGTGCTCGTACAGGAAGGAACGCTTAAAATTGGAGATGTGTTTGTAGCTGGGGAATCTCATGGTAGAGTTCGTTCTATGCTTGATGACAGAGGTAAAAAGATAAATAAGGCAATTATTTCGCAACCTGTGGAAATTACAGGATTTAATGTTGTGCCAAATGCAGGAGATATTCTGTATGGTGTAGAAAGCGATAAACAGGCTAAGAAAATTGTAGAAGACTTTATTAGAGAAAGAAAAGTAAATGAACAAAACAAGAAAAAACATATTTCACTGGAAAGTTTGTCACAGGAATTGGAAGAACAAGAATTAAAAGAATTGAAATGTATTATAAGAGCCGATTCTAAAGGGTCTGTTGAAGCATTGAGGGAATCGCTTGAAAAACTTAATACGGAAAAAGTTGTTGTTAATGTAATTCAAGGAAGTGCTGGAGCGGTAACTGAAGGGGACGTAAAACTTGCAGAAGCATCAAATGCAATTATAATAGCATTTAACGTACGTCCAACAACGCCTGCTAGAATTATTGCTGAAAAGACTGGAGTAGAAATTAGAAACTACAACGTAATTTACCATGCAACTGAAGAAATTGAAAAAGCGATGAAGGGAATGCTTGATCCTGAGTTTAAGGAAGTTTACTTTGGAAGAATTGAAGTTAAGCAAGTATTTAAGGTATCAAATGTTGGAAATGTCGCTGGAGCCGCTGTTGTTGACGGAAAAGTTACAAAAGACTCTAAAATCCGTGTAATTCGTGATGGAATTATTATTTTTGACGGGGAATTAGGTTCGCTGAAACGGTTTAAAGATGATGTAAAAGAAGTTGTAATGGGACAAGAATGTGGAATTGGTATCCAGGACTTTAATGATATTAAGGCTGGGGATATTATTGAATCATACATTATGGAAGAAATCCCAAGATAACGAAAATAGGTGATAATTTTATGAATGATAGAAGAAAAAAAGGACTGGAAAAAGAAATTTCAAGAATTGTTGGAATGACGCTTTTGACAGAAATAAAAAATGAAAAAATAAGAAATCTTGTTACAATTCACAAGGTAGAGCTTACAAAGGATGGAAGATATCTTGATTTGACATTTTCAATACTTGATTTGAATGATAATGTGAATAAAGAAAAAATCGCTGAAGATTTGAACAAGTTAAAGGGATTTTTTAGAAAAAAAATTGGGTCGCAATTAACAGTCAGATTTGTTCCAGAAGTGAGAATTCATTTGGATGACAGTGTTGAATATGGTGTGAAGATAGCTTCAATATTAAGTGAAATAAAAAAAGAAAATAGTGATACTGAATAGAACGAAGATGCAAAATGGCTTTAAAATCAGGATTTCTAAAAAGTAATTGAATAGATATGTTCAATAGCATAAGTTTTTTTATCTATACAACGGGATTATTTGTTTTATTAAATTCTGAACTTGTATAGAATTCATTGTTGAATATGAAAAATTCTGATTTTAAGGTGTTTGACTATACAAAAAAAGGAAGCGATTAATCTTGTAATGAAATGGGAATTAAAAAGCTATGATAAAAATTATTTGGTATCAAAAAGTTCTGAATTTGGTGAGAGCAAATTAATTTCAAGACTTCTTTTAAATCGGGGAATTAACACGAAGGAAAAAGTGCAGAAATTTTTAAATTCAGATAAAAAGGACATTCATAACCCATTTTTGTTTGAAGATATGGAAAATGCCGTTAAGAGAATCCAAAAAGCGGGTAAAAATAAAGAGAAAATTATAATTTACGGGGACTATGACGTTGATGGAATTTCTGGGGTGGCATATTTGGTAATAATGCTAAGAAGACTGGGGCTGAATGTGGATTATTACATTCCGAATCGGGTTCATAAGGGAACTGGGATAAATAAGCATGTTCTGTCATTTTTGAAAAAATGGGATGCGAAATTGTTTATAACGGTTGATACATCTATAAATAATCTTGAGGAAATGATGCTTCTGAAAGATAGAGGAATTGATATAATTATAACGGATCATCACAGAAAAACAGGCATTTCTGAAAATGAGGAAAAAAATCTTGGAGTTCTTACGATAAATCCAAAAAGCAGTAAAAATTATCCAAATAAATTTTTATCCGGCTCTGGAGTAGCATTTAAACTTGCAGATGCGGTTTATGAAGCTTATGGTGCGAATAAAAAGATATTGTATGATTATCTGGATATTATAATGATTGGGACAGTTGCAGATGTTGTGCCGATGACTGATGAAAATAGATTTATCATAAAAAAAGGGTTAAATAATCTAAAAAAAACGAAAATAAAAGGTTTGAAGTATATTATTAACTATTTAAAGATAAATCCGAAAAATATAACGACTAGCGATATTGGATTTTTTGTAGCACCAATTTTTAATGCGCTTGGGAGAATTGATAATTCAAAAATTGTTGTAAATTTCTTTATTCAAGAGGATGATTTTAAACTTTTCTCAATAATTGAAGAAATGAAGCGTGCGAATAAAATCAGGCGTTATTTGGAAAATGAGATTTATAACGAACTGGAGGAAAAAATACAGCGTCTGGAACGCCCAAAGTATATTTTTATGAAAAGTAGAAAATGGCATTCTGGAGTAATTGGTGTTGTATGTTCAAGAATTTCCATAAAATATAATATTCCAGTAATTCTGGTTTCAATAAAAAATGGATATGGAAAGGCATCTTGCAGAAGCATTGAAGGAATTAATATTTTTGATATTTTAAAAAGTGTTTCAGATAAGCTGGAGCGGTTTGGAGGGCATGATTTGGCGGCAGGGTTTCTTGTATCTGAAAAATATTTGGGTGAAATAGAAAGGCATTTGCGAAATAAGCTTGCCAGAAAAAATAGAGAGAATGTTCAAAAAGTGCTTTATATTGATGCTTGGCTGAATATTGAAAATTTGAATAAGAGAAGACTTCATGATATAAACAGGCTTTCACCGTTTGGGCTGGATAATCAAGAGCCTAACTTTATGGATGCTGATGTGAGTTTTTTGAATTTGACAAAGTTTGGGATAAATAATAGGCATTTTAAGGGATTTGTTAAAAAAAATAACCGTATTATATCGGTAATTGGATACAATTTAGGACATAAATTAAAAACAAATAATTTTTATAAGAAAAAGTTTAAAATAGTTTATACTCCGATATTTAAGTCTGTTCATTCAGATTTGTTTATCGAGTTGAAAATAAAGGATTTTAAATAATTAAATTAATTAATATAAATTATATATAACAAAAAAATTTTAGGAGGAATTAAAGAAATGGCAGTAAAAAAATTAAATGAAACAACTTATGAAGTATCAGCAGTTAGGGAAGGAGAAGAATTAAAGCACTTAAAAGATCACGTTTTAGTACATTTTAAAGATGCAAAAGTTGACGGATTCCGTCCAGGACATGTACCTGCAAAAGTTATTGAAAGTAAATTCAAAAAGGAAATTGAAGGGGAAATCCTAAATCATATTATTTCTGATGAATATAGAAAAGCAGTTGCAGAAAATGAATTAAAACCAATTGCTGATATTAAACTTGAAAAATATGAAAATAATGATGATAAAGTG
This sequence comes from Leptotrichia sp. oral taxon 417, assembly GCF_013394865.1. Taxonomy (NCBI): domain Bacteria; kingdom Fusobacteriati; phylum Fusobacteriota; class Fusobacteriia; order Fusobacteriales; family Leptotrichiaceae; genus Leptotrichia; species Leptotrichia sp. oral taxon 417. Next base: position 1,176,495 of record NZ_JABXYV010000001.1, read on the forward strand.
GAAGTTGTATTTACAATTCCTGTATTACCTGCATTTGAATTAGGACAATATAAAGGTGTGGAAGTAGAAAAGGAAAATGTAGAAGTTACAGATGAAACTGTAAATGAAGAAATTGAAAGATTAAGAGAAAGCGCTGCAAAATTAAAAGAAATTGCAGAAGATGAAGAAGCTAAAAATGATGATGTTGTAAACATTAACTTTGAAGGATTTATAGATGGGGAAGCCTTTGATGGAGGAAAAGCCGAAGGATATGACTTGACATTAGGTTCTCACAGTTTTATTGACACTTTTGAAGATCAAATTGCAGGACACAAAAAAGGGGATGAGTTTGATGTAAACGTTACTTTCCCTGAAAATTATGGAGCTGCAAACTTGTCTGGAAAACCAGCTTTATTTAAAGTAAAAGTAAACTCAATCAAGAGAAAAGAAGAAGCTGAATTAAATGATGACTTGGCAAAAGAATTAGGATTTGATTCAGTTGAAGATATGTATGCTAAAACTAGAGAAAATATTACAAAAAGAGAAGAAACAAGAGCTGAAAATGAATTTAAGAACAAAGTTGTAGAAGCAGTAGTAAATGCAACAGAAGTTGAAATTCCAGAAGCATTAGTTCAAAGGGAAATTGACTATCAAATCAACAGATTTGCGCAACAATTGCAAATGCAAGGAATTAACTTGAATCAATATTTCCAAATGACTGGACAAACAATGGATTCAATGAGGGAAAATGCAAAGGAAAATGCTGAAAAAGCTGTGAAAACAGAATTAGTATTGGCTGAAATTGCAAAAGCTGAAGAAATTAAAGCAACTGATGAAGAAGTATCAAAAGAAATTGAAAAATTGGCTGCAATGTACGGACTTGAAAAAGATGCATTGATCGCTGATGTAAGAAAAAATGGAAACTATGAAAGATTTATTGACGAAACAAACTACAGATTAGTAAATCAAAAAACAATTGATTTATTAGTAAATGAAGCAAAAGTTAAATAGTAATTTTTGAAAAATTGTGAATTGAAAAGAATATTTTGATTTTAGAAGAATTTTGTGATAAAATAGTTTATTGCGAAATTCTTTTTCTCTATTTGATAGTAAATGAGAAAGAATAAAAACAAGAAATGAAAGAAAAAATTGACAGAAAGAGGAGGAAATAATATGTCAGTATATAGTCCAGTAGTTATTGAAAATGATGGACGTGGGGAAAGAAGCTATGATATTTATTCAAGACTTTTGAAGGATAGAATAATTTTTGTAAGCGGAGAAGTTGAAGATGGGATGGCAAATGCGATTGTTGCACAGCTGCTGTTCCTGGATGCGCAGGATAATGAAAAGGATATTGTTATGTATATAAATAGCCCAGGTGGAGTAATTACAGCTGGACTTGCGATTTATGATACAATGCGTCATATTAAAAGTGATGTATCTACAGTTTGTGTAGGTCAGGCGGCAAGTATGGGAGCGGTATTATTAGCAGCAGGAGCTAAAGGGAAAAGATATTCGTTACCAAATTCAAGAATAATGATTCATCAGCCATTAGGTGGTGCAAGAGGGCAAGCGACAGATATTCAGATTCAAGCAAAAGAAATTGAAAGAATGAAGGAAATTACAAGTAAAATTTTATCAGAAGCAACTGGAAAATCAGTCGAAGAAATTTATGCGGATACTGAAAGAGATAATTTTATGTCACCAGAAGAAGCTGTAAATTATGGATTAATTGATAAGATATTGTAATTATTTATGATTTAAATTGTAGAAAAAACGAGGTGAAAAATATTGGCAAAGAAAAAAAATTACTGTTCATTTTGTGGAAGAGAAGAAGATGAAGTGGAAAGACTGGTACAGAGTCCAGAAGAGGATGATGTATTTATTTGTAATGAGTGTATAGAAGACAGTGCGGAGTTATTGGACAGTTTTAGAGAATATGATAAAAATGAGCAGAATAGGGAAATTACGTTGTTAAAGCCTAAGGAAATAAAGGCTAAACTTGATGAATATATTATCGGACAGGAACAGCCTAAAAAAGTTTTATCTGTGGCGGTTTATAATCATTTTAAGAGAATAACGCATAAACAGCAGAAAAAAACAGATGATGATGTGGAGCTTCAAAAATCCAATGTGCTGCTAGTAGGGCCTACTGGAAGTGGGAAAACTTTGCTTGCACAGACATTAGCAAAAACATTGAATGTGCCTTTGGCGATTGCGGATGCGACAACATTGACGGAAGCTGGATATGTTGGGGATGATGTGGAAAATGTGCTTTTGAAGTTGATAAAGGCTGCAGATTATGATATTGAAACAGCAGAACATGGGATTATTTATATTGATGAAATTGATAAAATTGCGAGAAAGTCGGAAAATATGTCAATTACAAGGGATGTTTCTGGAGAAGGAGTTCAGCAGGCACTGCTTAAAATTATTGAAGGGACTGTTGCGAGTGTGCCGCCTCAAGGTGGGAGAAAACATCCAAATCAGGAAATGATTGAAATTAATACGAAGGATATTTTATTTATTGTTGGTGGAGCATTTGAAGGGCTGGAAGCGAAAGTTAAAGATAGAGTTAATGAAAAGAGGGTTGGATTTGGGCTGGAAACAAATAAAACTAAATTGGATGACTTGACTTTATTTGAAAATGTATTGCCTGAAGATTTGATAAAATTTGGGTTAATTCCAGAGTTAATTGGGCGGCTGCCTGTAATTACAGCGCTTCATGGGCTTGATGAAGAGGCTATGATAAAAATATTGACAGAGCCTAAAAATTCGCTTGTTAAACAATATAAAAAATATTTTGAGATGGAAAATGTGGATTTGGAATTTGATAAGGATGCGATTGTTGAGATTGCACAGCTGGCACTTAAGAGAAAAATTGGAGCGAGAGGGCTTCGTTCAATTATTGAAAGTGTTATGACTGACTTGATGTATGAAATTCCATCAAAAGACAATGTTAAGAAAGTGATAATTACGAAGGAAGCTGTTACAGATAAGAATAAAGTGATTGTCGAATAGTAAAATTATTTGAATTATTTAAAAATATACAGAAAACATAAATTATTGAATATGAATTGTATTTATTATAATTTAAAAGAAATCTAGATTTAGTATAAAATATGAAAGGAGAAATTATGCAAAATAAACCGTTTATAGCTACAAGAGAATTAGTTGTATTTCCAGGCGTTGTAACTCCGATTTTTATCGGAAGGCAGTCAAGCCTGAAAAGTCTTGAAGAAGCAGTTGCAAGATTTGATAATAAGCTGATTCTTACGTCGCAAAAGGATGCGAATATAGAAGAGCCGAAATTTCCAGAAGATGTTTATGAAACTGGAGTTTTAGTTCACATTATACAAACAGTAAAAATGCCAAATGGAAATGTAAAAGTGCTTGTTGAAGCTAAGCATAGAGTTCTTATCAATCAGTTTTCAAAAGATGAAAATGGCATTATTTATGCTGAATATGAAGAAATCTTTTCAAAGCCAATTGATGAAAGTAAAGCTGAGGCTTTGAAGCGTAAAGTTATTGATGAATTTTCAAAATATGCAAAGAAAACTAATAAAGTGTTGCCTGATATTATTTATAATATAAAGGAAATTAGCAGCATTGACAAAGTTTTTGATTTGATCTGCACTAATCTTATGATTGCGACAGATGTGAAGCAAGGGCTTCTTGAAACGCTGGATGTGGAAGAAAGAGCCTATAAGATTTTAAGCATACTTGAAAGAGAAATTGAAATCTTTATGCTTGAAAGAGAAATTGAAAATCGTGTGAAGGAACAGATGGCAGAAGTTCAGAAAAACTATTATTTACGTGAAAAAATTAAGGTAATGCGTGAAGAAATGGGAGAAGGAACGGATTCTGACGAGGAATTGGAAGAACTTGATCAAAGAGTAAAGGATGCTAAAATTCCTCAGGATTTGAAGGATAAATTGGTAAAAGAACTCTCAAGAATGAAGAAAATGCCTGATTTTTCTGCAGAATCTTCAGTAATTAGAACATATATTGAAACTGTGCTTGAATTACCTTGGGAAGTTTCTACTAACGATGAAATTGATATAAAGAAAGCTGAAAAAATTCTGAACGAAGATCATTACGGATTGGAAGAAGTAAAAGAAAGAATTTTAGAATTTTTGGCAATAAAAAAATTAAACAATACATTAAAAGGTTCGATTATCTGTCTTGTAGGGCCTCCAGGTGTGGGTAAAACATCACTTGCACATTCGGTAGCCCGTGCAATGAACAGAAAATTTACAAGAATCTCGCTTGGTGGAGTAAGAGATGAGGCTGAAATTCGTGGACATAGAAGAACTTATGTAGGAGCAATGCCTGGAAGAATTATAAATTCATTGAAACAGGTTGGAGTGAATAATCCTGTAATGCTGTTTGATGAAATTGATAAAATGGCTTCTGACTTTAGAGGAGATCCTGCTTCAGCAATGCTGGAAGTATTAGATCCTGCACAAAATAACTCATTTGAAGACCATTACATTGATCATACTTTTGACTTGTCAAATGTATTTTTCATTTGTACAGCAAATGATTTGGGTGGAATTCCAGGACCACTTCGTGACAGAATGGAAATTATTTCAATCGAGTCATACACAGAATTTGAAAAATTAAATATTGCTAAAAAATATTTAATTCCTCAAACACAGGAAGAAAATGGATTAAAAGAATTTAAAATTTCATTTTCTGATAAAGCAGTCATGAAAATTATAAACGAATACACAAGAGAAGCTGGAGTTAGAAATTTACGAAGAGAAATTGGTAAATTATTTAGAAAAATAGCAAAGGAAATACTTTTATCAAAATCTGACAGCAAGAAAATCTCTGTTTCTGAGGCAAAAGTCAAAAAATATTTGGGAAATGCTAAATTCAGAATTGATAAAGTTAAAGAAAAAGAAGGTAAAATCGGTGTTGTAAATGGACTTGCATGGACAGCGGTTGGAGGAACAACTCTGGAAGTGCAGGCGGTAAAAATGGAAGGGAAAGGTGTGCTGCAGCTTACTGGGAAGCTGGGAGATGTAATGAAGGAATCAGCTAGAGTGGCATATTCTTATGTACGGCACATAAAAAATGAACTTGGAATAAAAGAAAAATTCAATGAAACAACAGATGTTCACTTACACTTTCCTGAAGGAGCAGTACCAAAAGACGGACCATCAGCAGGAATAACAATTACAACAGCAATAATTTCAGTATTGACTAATAAGGAAGTTAGACAAGATGTGGCAATGACTGGAGAAATTACGATTACTGGAGAAGTTCTGGCAGTTGGCGGAATTAAAGAAAAGGTAATCGGAGCTCATAGAGTTGGAATAAGAGATGTTGTGCTTCCTTTTGATAACAAAGTTGATACAGAGGAACTTCCAAAGGAAATTGCAGATCAGATGAAATTTTATTTTGCAAAAACGTATGATGATGTGAAAAAGATTGTTTTTGTGGATAAGAAAGATTCAGAAAAGAAAAAAGAAGCAAAGAAAAGCAAGACTGCAAAAGAAAAATAATAAAAAGATAATTATTTAAAAAATACGATGAATTTTATTAGGATGATTGATTTTATCATCCTAATTTTTTAATTTATTTTTTATTGCAAGGAGTTCAAAGCCCCTTGTTAAATAGAGGTTATAATAAATCCATTGCTCTAATGGGAATCTATTTCATAAGAAAAGTGCATTACAATTTTAGAGTAATACACTTCACTTACAAAATTTTACATATTAAAATATTTACAGAACGGTTGCGAGAATACAATTGCGCTTACTGTTGCTTCCGGGTACATCATAAATTCTTCCGTCAATGTAATTCCGTATCTTTCTGGTTTTAATAAATTAAACAGTTTTCTTTGGTCGCTTAAGTCTGGGCAGGCTGGATAGCCGAAAGAATAACGGTTTCCTTGATATTGGGCATTTAAAATCTCGTTTAGAGAGATATTTTTGTCAATGATTCCAACATCTTGACGCATCATTTTGTGAATATATTCAGATGTTGCTTCGGCAAGCTCCAGTCCAATAGAATTTACAATATGCCCTCTGTAAAATTCGCCTTTTTCCTTTAATTCATTGGAAACAAGTCTTGATTTTTCTCCAGCAGTTGCGACAAAAAATCCGATGTAGTCGATTCCTTCTGGACTTACATAATCATTTAGCGATAAATATTGTCCATATTTTTGTCTTGGAAAATCAAAAGTTTCCAAAACTGTTGACAAATCATCTGATAGAATTTCAATTTTAAAGTCATCTTTTCTTTTTCCAGCTTTTCTACGTGCAGGGAAAAATTTATAAATAGCCTTTATATCAAAGTATTCATCGCCATTTTCGACAATGTCTAAAATTTCATTGTATAGTTTTATTGTTCTAGGATCTTGTTTTTCAATCAAATTATTTACAATCCATTTCATTCCAAGATGTTTTCCGATAAGCATTTGCAAGTTTACAAATGGAAATACATCCTTTGCCTTTATATTTGTTAAAATTTGCTTATTCAAAGTTTGCGGCTTGTAAATTTTTTCAAAGTTATATTTCGGCAGTTCAACTTTTGAAAAGTCGAATGTTCCATCAGCATCTTTAATATCACTTACTGTCGGTTTAACCTTCAGTTGTTCAAGTTTTTTCGCATCTTTAATTGTTACTAATTCTCTACGTTTTTGCAAGTGTTCCTTAAATTCTTCAAATTTTTTCTCATCAATCATTTTATTTAAATCAGAAAGTGCAGTCATTGCATCTCTTGAGTAAATTACAATATTATTTTTATAGGCAGGCTCAATTTTGTTTACAGTAAATTTTTCTGTAAGTGCAGCACCTCCCACAAATATCGGAATATCAATTCCAGCTTCACGCAGAACTTCCATAGTATTTACCATTTCTGTGGCAGATTTTACAAGAAGTCCAGAAAGTCCGAGAAAATCAGCTTTATGTTCGATAATTGCTTCACGGATTTTTTCTGCAGAAGCATTGATTCCAAGGTCAATTACTTCATAACCGTTATTTCCAATAATTATTCCAACCAGATTTTTTCCAATGTCGTGGACATCCCCTTTTACAGTTGCCATAACTACTTTTCCTTTTACAGATGACTCATCTTTTTTCATAAATTGTTCCAGATGTGAAACAGAAGCCTTCATAACTTCAGCACTTTGCAGAACTTCAGCAACGATTAAGTCATTGTTGTTAAATAATCTTCCAACTTCATCCATTCCAGTCATTAAAGGCCCGTTTATAATTTCAATTGGTGAATATTTTTTCAATAATTCATCCAGTAAAATTGTCAAGTCCTTTTTACTTCCTTCTACAACCAAGTTTGCAACTTTTTCTTCAGTAGTTAGGTTACTTGTATCAGCAACTTTTTTTACAGCCTTTTTTTCACGATAGAAATTTGCAAATTTTGATACATTTTCATCATTTGTATGAAATAAAATGTTTTCTGACAGTTCTTTTTCTTCATCTGAAATTTCATTCATCGGAATAACTTTTTCTGTATTTATAATTGCATAATCAAGTCCAGCCTCATAAGCCTTTTGCATATAATAAGTATTTAAAACTTCCCTTCCAGCAATCGGCAGTCCAAATGAAACATTGCTCACTCCAAGAATTGTCTTTACATTCGGCATTTCTGCTTTAATTTGCCTAATTGCCTCAATTGTTGCTGTAGCAGAGCCAATGTACTTTTGATCTCCTGTTGCAACTGGGAAGACTAATGTGTCAAAAATTATATCCCTTTCATCAATCCCATATTTTTTTGTAAGCAGTTCATAACTTCTTCTGGCAACTTTCAATTTTTTCTCAACAGAAACAGCCATACCTTCCTCATCAATTAGTCCAACAACAACAGAAGCCCCAAAATCCTTAATAACTTTTGCCATATCAGCAAATTTCTTTTCTCCATCCTCAAGGTTAATCGAATTTATAATTCCTTTTCCCTGCAAGTAAGTAAGCCCTTCCTTAACGACATTTATATCTGTCGAGTCAATCATAAGCGGAATTTTTGCAAATTTTGCCACTTTATCCAAAAATGACTTCATATCGGCAATCTCATCTCTATCAGGATTCGCAAGACAAATATCAATTACATCTGCTCGCCCTTTAATTTGAAGCCTGGCAACTTCAGTCGCCTCATCAAATTTTTCATCAGCAATTAAATTTTTGAAAATACGTGAACCAATTACATTTGTACGTTCTCCCACGTAAACTGGACGATCTTTTGGTGTTTCCAAGGCTATTAATCCAGAAACATCGTTAAAATCTTTATTTTTATCAATAACTCTTGGTTCATAATTTATACTTTTTTCCTTAATTCTTTGAATGTGTTCAGGCGTAGTTCCGCAGCATCCACCAACAATATTTAAATAATGATTTTGGAAAAACGGCTCAATTTTAGCTGACAATGTGTCTGGAGTTTCCTCATATTCCCCGTCTTCATTAGGCAATCCTGCATTTGGATAAACTGAAATATAAGTATTTGAAATATTATTCAATGTTTTTAAAAACTGAGTCATAAATTCAGGTCCAGTCGCACAATTTAGTCCAACAGAAAATGGATTCATGTGATTTACAGCATAATAAAAGGCATCCGCAGTTTGCCCTGCAAGCGTAGTTCCTGTACTTTCAATCGTAAATGACAGCATTAACGGAACAGTATAATTTTCTTCCATAGCCTTTTTAAGCCCCAAATAAGCTGCTTTCAAGTTTCTTGTATCTTGGATCGTTTCAAATAGAATCAAGTCAACTCCACCAGCCAGAAGCCCTGAAACAGCGGTATAATAATTATTAATAAGTTCTTCAAAGGTAACTCCGCCAGTAACACTGATTGACTTGTTAGAAGGCCCTAGAGCTCCTGCAACATAAAGATTTCGTGTAACTTCAGGATGTTCACTTCTATATTCTGCAATAGCTTCATTTACAAGTTCTGCAGCCCTTTTATTCATTTCAAAAACTTTGTCTTCCAAGTCATAGTCCTTTAATACAATTTCTAAAGCTCCAAAACTGTTAGTTTCAATAATATCACTTCCAGCTTCCAGATATTTTTTATGAATATTCTTAATAATATCAGGTCTTTTCAGCACAAGATAATCATTACATCCTTCATATTTTTCTCCGCCAAAGTCATCAGCAGTCAAATTTTCTCGCTGAATCATTGTTCCCATTGCTCCATCCAGCATTAGTATTTTATTTTTTAGATCATTTTGTAATAAATTATATGAATTTTTATATTTATTTTCCATAATTTGCTCAACTCCTGTAAGTAAATTTATATTACTTTATTCTATCATAAAAAAATCTGTGTGTATATAGAAATTAATTTTATTTTTCATAAATTTATATATTTTTATTATTTCATCTCCAATCGTCATTTTTCCTATATCTTTAGAAATAATAATAAATAATCATTTTTCCATATATAAAATATATAATTAATAAATCCCTTTATTTATCAACTTAGAAAACTCTTTAATCAAAAATTAAAAATAATCTTATTGAAAAATTTTCAAAAATAAGATACACTACATATACGGTAAAAAAATCAAAATAAACACAACATATTGTGTTTTTGTATAATAAAATGAAAAATATATATAAATTTAAAGGAGAAAAGAGAATGAAAAAATTAGTGAAATTTGAAAAAAATGACTGTAATCCATGTGCAATGGTGTCAGACTTATTAGATAAAAAAGGTGTAGAATACGAAAGAATAAATCCCTTTGATAATCCGGAATTGGCTGTAAAATACAGAGTGAGAAGTGTTCCAACAGTAATTTTATTTGAAGAAAATGAAGAAGTAAAAAGAACAATTGGATTCAAGCCGGAAGAAATTAATGAGATTATTTCAATGATGTAATAAAAAAATAATTTGAGCTAATAATACAATTTAAATTAATCAATAATACTACTCAAAACAATTTTTATTAAAATATTCAGTTTTGAGTATATTTTTACAAAAAAATCAGGAAATTCATCAAAAATGAAAAAAGTAAGGTGAAATCAATGTATATATATTACGATTCAAAAACAGGAAATGTCCAAAGATTTGTAAAAAAAATGGAAAGACAACGTTCAGATTGGCATTTTATAAAAATAGATCCAAATCTGAAAATTGAAAATGAAGGGCATTTTCTGACATTTACAACAAAAATTGGAGAAGTTCCAGAAACGACGGATAAATTTTTAGAAAATGAAAATAATAGAAAATTGATAAAATCAGTAAGTTCCAGCGGAAATAGAAACTGGGGAGTATTTTTTGCAGTGGCGGCTGATAAAATTCAGGAAAAATATGGTATTCCAGTTTTAATGAAATTTGAATTGTCGGGAACTAATACGGAAGTGGAAAATTATATAAATTATCTGGAAAATAATTATAAATAATAAATAGGAGATGAAAAATGGTTGATAACAGAGCTAAAAAGTGGATATACTTAAATAATGAAATAATGGTTAAGCAAGGGGAGGATTTTCAGCTTGAAAAGGATAAAGAAGCTGTTTATTCATATTTTGTGGATTATGTAAATAAAAATACTGTATTTTTTCACAATTTAGAAGAAAAAATGAGATATTTAATAAAAAATGACTATTATATCGATTTTTATCAAATGTATAGTCATGATGAAATTAAAGAGCTTTTTAAAATGGTTTATGATAAGAAATTTAGATTCGCTTCATTTATGAGTGCTTCCAAATTTTATCAAAGCTATGCGTTAATGGATGATACTGGAGAAAAATTTTTAGAGAGATATGAGGATAGAATTTCGGCAGTTTCATTGTATTTGGCACAGGGGAACTTTGAGAAGGCAAAAGAATATGCTTTGATGTTAATAAATCAAGAATATCAACCAGCTACTCCTACTTTTTTGAATTCTGGGAAAAAGAGATCAGGAGAACTTGTTTCTTGCTTTTTAGATGAAATGGGAGATAATTTGAGTGGAATTGGATATATTTTTGACTCATCTATGAAATTGTCTTCGATTGGTGGAGGAGTTGCAATTAACTTGTCTAAAATTAGAGCAAGAGGTGAATCTATAAAAGGTGTAGAAGGTAGGGCCTCTGGAGTTTTACCAATTATGAAAATTTTAGAAGATATTTTTTCTTATGCAAATCAATTGGGACAAAGAGCTGGAGCTGGGGCAGTTTACTTGAATGTATTTCACTCAGATATTAATGAATTTTTAGATAGTAAAAAAATAAATGTCGATGAAAAAATTAGAATAAAATCACTATCAATCGGAGTTATCGTTCCAGACAAATTTATGCAATTAGCAATGGAAGATGAAGTTTGCTATACATTTAATCCACACACAGTATTTCTAGAATATGGACAATACTTAGATGAAATGGATATGAATGAAATGTACGAAAAATTAGTTGATAATCCAAATGTTAAAAAGAAAAAAATAAACGCAAGAGAACTTCTTGTAAAAATTTCTCAAACACAAAAAGAAAGCGGATATCCTTATTTGTTCTTTAAAGATAATGCAAATAAAGAACATGCTTTGAAAGAGATTGGATCAGTTAAATTCTCAAATTTGTGTGTTGCTCCGTATACAAAAATTTTAACAAAAGAATACGGTTATACAGAAATTGGACAGCATGAAAATGAAAAAGTTCATGTTTGGAATGGAGAAGAATGGAGTAAAACTACAGTTATTAAAACAGGAACTGATCAAAAGTTATTAAAAGTTAGTACAGACAATTTTCAAACTGTAGATGTAACACCATATCACAAATTTTATATTAAAGATGAAAATGAAAAAGTTGTTGAAAAAAGAGCACATGAACTTAAAGTTGGAGACAGACTTATAAAATTTGATTTGCCAAAGTATGAAAATGAAAACCGTGAAATACTTGAAAATGCTTATGCAAATGGATTTTATTCAGGTGATGGTTGCGAATATGATGTGAAAGATAGAAAAAATCTTACAAATAAAATGATTTATTTATATAGAGAAAAAAAAGAACTTTTAGATAAATTTGATGACTTAGAATATAGTAAATCAGAAGATGAAGATAGAATAATTTTAAATTATTGTAAGGGACTGAAAGATAAATTTTTTGTACCTTTTAATTATGAAATTTCAAGTATTGTTAAATGGTTAAGCGGATTGGCAGATGCAGACGGTACTATTTCAAAAAATAATGGAAATAATTCATTACAAATAGCTTCAACAAATTTAGAATTTCTTTCTAACATTAGATTGTTGCTTCAAGAAATTGGTATTCATTCAAAAATAAATAAAATGCGAGATGCTGAAATCAAAGAATTACCATTAAATAACGGAACAGACGAATGTGGAAAATTTGAATGTAATCCATTATATAGATTACTTATAACACATAAAAATTTACAAAAACTTGTGGAGTTAGGATTTGAAACATTTAGATTGAAATTTGATTTGGAACATACTCCAAATAGAGATGCTTGCGCTTTTGAAAAAATAACTTCCGTAGAAGAAATTGACGGACTTTACGATACATATTGCTTTACTGAAGAAAAAAGACATATGGGAATGTTTAATGGTATGCTTCTTGGAAACTGTACTGAAATAATGCAATTGTCAGAAGTTTCAGACATTAATGCTTATTATGAAGAAGATACGATAAGAAGAGGAATATCATGTAACTTAGGTTCATTAAATATTGCAACTGTTATGGAAAATAAAAGAATAAAAGAAGCTACGAAAGCTGCAATTGATTCACTTACAATGGTTTCAGATTTAACAAACATTGATGTTGTTCCGACAATAAAAAAAGCAAATGAGGAATTACATTCTGTAGGACTTGGAGCAATGAATTTACATGGATTTTTAGCTAAAAATTTCATTATGTATGAAAGTAAAGAAGCGCTTGATTTCTGTAATGTATTCTTTATGATGGTTAATTTCTATTCGTTGGAAAGATCAATGGAAATTGCAAAAGAAAGAGGAGAAACATTCAAAGATTTTGAAAAATCCGAATACGCCAACGGAAACTACTTCAATAAATATGTAACAAAAGAATACATGCCTCAAACAGAAAAAGTAAAATCACTATTTGAAGGAATTTACATCCCAACAAAAGAAGACTGGGCAAACCTAAAAGAGCAAGTAATGAAACATGGAATCTACAACGCCTACCGAATGGCAATCGCTCCAAACCAATCAACATCATACATAATGAACTCGACAGCCTCAGTAATGCCAGTAGTTGACACAATAGAAGTTAGAGAATATGGAGATAGTACGACTTTCTACCCAATGCCATACTTAACAAATGACAACTTCTTCTTCTATAAATCAGCCTACGATATGGATCAAAAAAATATCTTGAAATTGATTTCTGTAATTCAAAGACACGTAGATCAAGGAATATCAACTATTTTGTATACGAAGAGTACAGACAGTACTAGAGATTTGGCTAGGCTTTATATTTATGCTCATAGATTGGGATTGAAGTCGCTTTATTATACACGGACTAGGAAGGCGACTATTGAGGAGTGTATAAGTTGTTCGGTATAAGAAAATTTGATTTTAAATTGAAAGGATAATTTGAATGGAAAATAAAAAAAAAGAAATTAAACATATTAGAAATTTAATAGTTGAAAAGCAAATGATAGATTTTGAAAATTTAATTATTCATAAAAATACATTTTTGTTAACTATGTTGATATTTTTTTTGTCAGAAACTTTTGTATATTGTTATATTAAGATGGGTTTTATTGTTATTATTATTACAATTATTTTAATAATTGTTTTGCCGTATATTATTTTAATAGTAAATAACCTATTATTAAATAAAAAACTAAATAAAAAAAATGATAAAAAATTTTTCACTAACCCAGTAAAACTATTGATGGAAATTGATAAGAAAAGTAATGAAGTTTTTAAAAATAATATAAATGATAATTATGTTATAAAAAATTCAGAAATATTATTTAATGAATTAAATGAAGAAAAGAAAAAAAGAAAAAATGAAAATTTTTCTTTTTGGAATGTCCTTACAGTACTTCCAGTGGCCGCTGTTATTTCTGCAATAGGATCTTATGATGAAAAAAAAATACCTATTTTTGTTATAAATATAGTAATTGTAGGATTCGTTATTTTATTTAAATTAATTACTGATTATTTTAGTCATAAGAATAATGATGGAACATTAGAAATATTAGAGGATATTGAAAATTATCTAAATGAAAAATTTAATATAATAGAAGAACATTCATCAAAAATTCTAAATGTAACTAAAATAATTGAAAAAAAATATATAGATAATAAAGAAATATTTGAAGTAAAGGAATGTATTGAAGAAGATAAAACTTTTGAGAAGATAGAAAACAACGAAAATAATTTTAACGAATTGATTGAAATATTAAAAGAAAGAAACAATATATTTAAAGAAAAACTAAAAGAAAAAAAATATGAAGAAATAGAAAAAGGGTTATCCAAAAAATGGAAAAAACGTCTAGATAAAGAAAAAGAAAATATAAAAAATGTAAAGTATAACTATAATGAAATAAAAGAAAGAGAAAATTATGTAATTATTCCTAAAGTTGTACAATTATTAAGCAAAGAAGAAAAACTAAAAGAAAATATTTTGGCTATTTGGGAAAATAATAATTGGGAGATAATTGAAACAGAAAAAGAATTGAATAAATATAAAAAACTAAAAAGTAATATAGATATAAATAGTTTAAAAAATGTTGGAAAATTTAATTATAAAATCCCTATCTTACTAGGATTTGTTTTTTTCTATTCAATAGTAATACCATTTGTTTTTATAAATGAAATAAAAAATGATTCTAAAGAAAAAAAATACAATTATACTTTAATTAATCCAACTGATGAAAAAATTACAATAACTATAAAATCAGAAAAAGATAAAGATTCTAAATTAGAATTGAATAAAAAATCTTTGAGAGATACTCCGTTACTTAAAGAAGAGAAACATGAATTAATATTAGATAATAATCAAAATAAAAAATGTACTTTAGATGTCAAAAATAATTCGGAGAATAGAATAATTGATATAACAAGTTTAAATGAAAAAAACAAAGCTTGCACAATAATTAAATATCAAAAATAAATTCATTAAATGCATTAAAAATACTCTACTTAACTAAGCAAAGGGGATGAATAATGAATAGAATATCTAAAATTGAAATTTTTAAAAACTTTTTAGAAAAAGAAAGACCTTTAAACAAAGGGGTTTTGACAAAATTAGAAAGTAATCTTAAAACAAATTTTATTTATAATTCAAATGCGATTGAAGGTAGCACTCTTACTTTGAAAGAAACTGATATTATTCTTCAATATGGAGTTACTGTGAAAGGTAAAAGTTTGAAGGAGCATGAAGAAGTAAAGGGGCAGGAATATGCTCTTAATTTTCTGAAAGAAGTTATAAAAACAAATGAATCTTTATCGTTGAGATTGATAAGGGAATTTCATGCTCTTGTATTAAATGATGATATTGAGAATAGAGGAAAGTTTAAAAAAAGTAATAATGAAATTTTGGGTGCAGGATTTGAAACGACACCTTACTATCTGGTTGAAGAAAAGTTGACGGAATTAGTTGATGAATTTAACAGTAATGAAAATAATGATTTGATAATGAAAGTTGCTTGTTTTCATGCTGATTTTGAAAAGATTCATCCATTTATTGATGGTAATGGACGGACTGGGAGATTACTTCTGAATTTGGAACTTATGAAAAATGGTTATCCGATTACAGTTATACGAAATGAAGATAGAGATGAATATTATACTGCTTTGGAAACAGCACAAGTTGAATCAAATTACGAGCTGCTTGCTGGTTTTATAGAAAAGAGTGCTGAAAATACTTTTTGGATGTATTATAAATATTTTGATGAAGATACAAAAATGAAGTTTGAAGAATATTTAAAAAAGAATGGAATTAATCCGAAAGAAGTTTATCAAAAGAGATTTGAGGGTTATCCAGAAATAGAGAGGGATTTTCCAAGAGGTTGGGATAAATAGTTAAATACAGGCAGATGTTATTTTATAAAAAAGCGAAGCAAAATGAAAGTTTTTTACATTTGACAAATATCAAAATATAGAGTATAATAATTTTAGTGATCGTACTACAAGAATAACCCACTTAATTGTGCGTTGTTGTAGACTGTAGAAAAAGCTCTTTCAATTTTGATAGGGCTTTTTTGCATTTTTGAGATAAAAGGGGGAAAGGTAATGGACAAGTCATTTAAAACTTTTAAGGAACAAGTTGAGATTTTAAATGGAGAAAATGGAGATAAACTACGGGTAAAAACTGATGATGAAACAATTTATTATTTAATGAGGTATAATTATTATTCCATCATAAATTTTTACAAAGAACCTTTTTTAAAAGGGAAAGATTTAAAAGGAAATGATATTTATAAATCGGGAGTTCATTTTAATCATTTGAAAGCGTTGTATGATTTTGATAAAAGTTTGAGAATGTTGTTTTTTGATGTTTTGACACAATTGGAAAGAGCTTTTAAAACGGCAATTGCATATTATTATTCGGAATGTTATGCAAATAAAGAAAGTTATTTGGAACTTAATAATTATTATGTTGGAGTTAGAAATGAAAATATACATCTCATTTCACATTTAGTAAAAAAACTAAATTTTTTAAGAAATAATAAAAGCAATAGTATAATAAAGCATTATAGTACAACAAAAGACAACATACCATTTTGGATAGTAATTAATTTTTTTACATTTGGAGAGATGAGTAGATTTTATTTGATTTTGGAACATAGAATACAAAATAAAATAATAAGTCATTTTAGAAATTTATATAAAAAAGAATACTATGTTCTACCTAATTTAAACAATAATTTCATAAAAACTTTTTTACGTGCAAGTTCATTATTTAGAAACATAGCAGCACATAATGAAAGAATGTATGATTTCTCATCAAAAAATATTGTAAACATAAATAATATTATAGGTATAACAAATAATAAGAAACAAAAATTATTTACGATATACGAGGGACTTAAATTATTTTTATCAAAAAAAGAATATAAAAGTCTAACAAAAAAGTTACGAGAATTATTAAGTTTACTTGAATTTAAACTAAAAGATATTATAGATATAAATGATATTTTATATAAAATGGATTTTCCAAAAGATTGGCATAAATAGACATTCCAATAAACTAACTGATTGACAAAAAATATACTCTGTATATATAATAAACATAAAAGGAAGTGATATTTTATGGCAATGGTTAATACAAGTATAAAGATAGATGAAGAAACTAAAAAAGAAGCACAAAAACTATTTAAAGATTTAGGATTAAATTTAAGTACGGTAATTAATATATTTTTGAAACAGGCTATAAGAGAAAAAGGAATACCATTTTACATAAACTCTCTACTTGAAAACTCAGAGTTAGCTCAAGCATTTGAAGAAGCGAGACAAATTAAAAAAATCCTTCAAATTATAATTCCTATAATAGTCCAGAAGAAATATTTAAAAATATCTTGGGAGAAGACTATGAAAGATAAAAAAGAGAAGTATAAATATTAATCTATGAGATAGTCGAAGATAAATTAATATTGATTTTATTAGCATCAGGTAGTCATAGTGAATTATTTTAAATCTTAAATAAAATATGAGGGTTAATTGAGAATGCAAATTGATAAAACAAACTTATCAAGAAAGGAAAAATAAAAAATGGAAAAGAAAATATACGAAGCAGTAAACTGGAATACCCCTGAAAATGATTATGTGGAAACTTTTTGGGAGCAAAATATAAGACAATTTTGGATTGATACGGAGTATGTTCCTTCGAGGGATATTGATAGCTGGAATGCATTGAAACCTGAAATGAAATTGGCTTATTTACATGCACTTGGAGGGCTTACAATGCTTGATACGTTGCAAAGTCATACTGGGATGCCTAAAATTATTGACCATATTGATTCATTGCAAAATAGATCAGTACTTTCTTATATGTGTATGATGGAGTCGATTCATGCGAAATCTTATTCGACAATATTTACAACTGTAGCATCGACTAGAGAGATAAATGAAACTTTTAAATGGGTTCAAGAAAATCCTCATTTACAATACAAAGCTAAAAAAATTGATGGATATTATCAAAAGATGAATAATCCTGAGGCTTCAAGACGAGATATCGCAATGGCTTTGGCAGCTTCAGTTTATTTAGAAACTTACTTATTCTATAGTGGATTCTTTTTACCACTTTGGCTTGCAGGACAAGGAGAAATGGTTGCAAGTTGTGATATCATTAAAAAAATTATTGCAGATGAATCGATTCATGGAGTATTTGTTGGATTGCTATTTCAAGAATTATATAATTCTTTTGATGAGGAAACTAAAGAAGGAATAAGAAACGAGTTGAATACGTTGCTTTATGAATTATATGAAAATGAAAGCAGATATACTGATGAAGTGTATGGAGATGTTGGACTTACAGGAGATGTAAAAGAGTATATTCGTTACAATGCAAATAAGGCCCTTATGAATTTAGGATTTGAAGAAGAATTTGAAGTAAAAAATGTAAATCCAATTGTGCTAAATGGATTAAACGTGGAAACAACTCAGCATGATTTTTTCTCTAAAAAATCTACAAATTATGAAAAAGCCTTGGAAGTTGTTCATTTGCATGATGATGATTTTAAATTTGATGATGAAGATGCAGATGAATTGATTTAAATTTAAAAAATGAGTGAAAATGGAAGTTTTGATTAGGGGCTTCCATTTTTTTGAAAAATATTTAATAAAAAATTTTGAAAAAAGAGAAAAATATGGTGTTTGTAGAAGTTAAAGTAGTTTATCTATTAAAATAAAGAATAAAAAATATTAATAATCATTGTAAAATACAGTGGTTATTTTTTTATTATTTGAAAATAGGGAAAATGATAAAAAGTTAAAATTGCGGATTACTATTGACTTTGAAAGTTTTTTAGGTTATCCTTAGATAAAGTACAAATAAATTAAAAATAAATATCAATATAATAGTTGATATAAGAAAAGAATAAGACTGATATTAAAAGAAAAGGAGAAAAATAAAGATGGCGAAGATACTGATAGCGGGAATTGGCGGAGGAAAGAAAGAAAAAGGCAAGGGATATAATTTAGCGGATTATTATATTGATAATGAAAATAATTTATATAAAGATAGAACATTTATTACTTCGGTACTAGAGGAGCATTATAAAACAGATAAAACAATATATATTGGTACAGTTGGTTCAATGTGGGATGAACTATATTTACATTATTCAACAGGTGAATTAAGTTTAGAAGATGAAGATTACATAGATGAATTGGAAAATACAATTATAAATACAACTAAAGATTCAGATGTTTCAAAAATTAATATAGAAAAATTTAATAAAAAGTTTGAAGGGAGAGTTAAGGCAATAGTAACGAAATTTGGGATTAATGAAAATGAAATTTTTGAAAATTTTAATTTAATAATGCAAATTGGTGAAATGTTGAGTGATGGAGATGAAGTTTACATTGATATAACTCATTCATTTCGTTCAAGTGCTATGTGGATGTTTTTAATTATGAATTACATAACTGATGTTCTTGATAAAAAAATAAATATTGTAAAAATTACATATGGTATGTTTGAAGCAGGTAGAGATATTCCTAGAGAAAATAATAGACCTAAAAAAAGAGCACCTATAGTTGATTTGAAGGCTTTTTATGATTTGATGAAATGGATAAAGGGAGCAAATGAATTTAAAAATTATGGAAATAGTTATGGTTTATTAGAAATAATGGAAGATAAGGAAGTTAAGAATAGTATAAAAGATTTTTCTGATGGACTGAATTTAAATTATGTTGGAACTATAAAACAAAATATACAATCTTTAGGTAAATTACGTGATCAAATAAATATGTTAGAAGGTCCAGGGAAATTAATAATACCAAATGTAGTTGAGAATTTTTTAAAACATTTTAAAAAATTAGAAAAAGATTATGAGATACTTTTAGAACTAGGTAACTGGTATTTTAATCAAAAAAAATATGCTATGGTTGCAATTAATATAAATGAAAGTATAAGAAATTTTGTGATTGATATATTTGGATTAAATAATTGTGAAAAAAGCATAGGTTTGAAAATAAAGGATTATTTTTATTATTCTCAAAGAAAATTAAACAGTATAAGACATAAAAATGAATTAGAAAAAAAAGAACATAGACTGTGTAGAATTTTATTTAAATCTCAAGAAATAAGAAATGATATTTCACATTCTTTAGGCAAAAGAATTCAAGTAAATAATGATATAAAATATCTAAAAGATTCTATAGAATTTTTGAAAACTGTAATGTATGATAAAAAATTTATTAACTATTATGAAAATAAATATTCAAATAGACTTTTAGAAAAATAAGAATATTAAAATTATTGTATAAGGAGAGGATACGAAATGGAAAAAGGAAAATCGAGAAGAGTATTTTTAAGTTTTTTAGGGTTAGGAAATCCTGAAATAGGTTATAGAGAGAGCAGTTATATTGATAAAGACAAAAATAAAATTAGTAAAAATGTGAAATATGTACAAAATGCAGTAGTTGAAATTGAGGAAAATAATTTTGATGAAAAATATATTTTTTGCACAGAGGAAGTTTTAAAAAAAAGATTTAATGAATTAGAAAAAGAAAAAAATTATAAATACAAAAGTATTGAAATTGTAAAAGGAAAAGATGAGGAAGAAATATGGGCTATTTTTCAGAAAATTTATGATGTTTTAGAAGAAAACGATGAAGTGACTTTTGATGTAACACATAGTTATAGATTTTTACCTATGCTGGGACTTTTACTTTTACAACATGCAAAATTTTTAAAAAATATAAAAGTGAAAAAACTATGTTATGGTGCTTTTGAAATGAAATATATGGCAAAAGATGATAATGATAACGAAATAGAAGTAAGTCCAATTATGGATTTTACTAGCTTTTCAAAATTACAAGATTGGTCTTTGTCAGGATATTCTTTTGTAAAAACTGGAATGGCAGAACATTTTTCAGCTTTAGCAAAGAAAGAATTCAAATCTAAATCAAAAGATGTAGATATGGATAAACTTAATTTTGGAAATGTTTCAAAAAAATTAGAAGACATAGCATTAGATATATATACAAATAGGGGAATTAACATAGTAGAAGGTAAGAAAATAAAAAATATTAGAAAAGAAATGGAAAAAATGAAGAAAGATTTGTATCCTCCATTTACTTTAGTTATTGATAAGATAGAAAAAGATATTCATAATTTTAAAATTAAAAATGTAAATAATGTTTTTTATGCTGTAGAATGGTGTATTGAAAAAAAACTATTTCAACAGGGAATTACGATGTTACAGGAAGGATTAATAACATTCTTATTAGATAAAGTGAATATTGATTACACAAATAAAAATAAAAGGGAAGAATTTTCAAATTTTATAGGTCTTGAAAATATAAAAGAATATTCAGGAGATATTAAAAAAATGCAAAATATAGTAAAAAAACTAAATGAAAGAAAAATAGATTTTCAAAAACTAAAATCTCTTTATGGTAATATAAAAAATATTAGAAATGATATAAATCATGGTGGATTTAATCTGAAGGATAATAAAGAAAATGGAGAACCAAGATCTAAAATAGATAGTTTAACATTTAGAAATACACTAGAAAAAAATTTCAAAAAAATAAAAGAAATTGTTTTTGATGCAGAATAGGAAATATAAATATGGAACTAATGCTTGATAATATAAAAAATGAAATTTTAAATATGGTTGATGAAAGTTATGGAAAAATAATGAATTGTTGGACTTAGTTTTAAAATTGTATTTTTATGAAAATAATAAAATGACATTTGAAGAGAAATTATTATTGGAAAGAGATTATAAAAATATAATTCAAGAACAGGGAGAAAAATTTGCAAGAGAAGCTGATCTTGATAATTTTGGAATTACAAAAATTGTATCAGCTGTAAGTTATTCGCAAAAGAAAGATATTTTTTCTGAGATGTCGTTTGAAAAGGATTTAAGGATATTTAAAAATATAAAAAAAATATATTTTTTGTATACTAAAGAAACTATAGAAAGTTTTAATAAAATTTCAGAAGAGATGAAAGGGAGAAATATAAAATCATTTGGTATTCAGATAGTTGGAAATACTGTCGAAGAAAGTTATAAGGAAATAAAAAAATTGATTTATTCAGGTAAGATATCGAAATTAGATACTATTTTTGACACTACATTGGGAATGAAAACATTATCCACAGCAATGTATAGAATTTCATCGGAAAGACAAATTAGAGCCATTAATTGGAATGAAAAGCAAATTTCAAAATATATTGTAAATGATGGGGGAATAAAGAGAGCTAATGGGAATATACATTTATACCCGACTATGACTTTAAATTTTATGAAAGAGCCTATAAAAGAGCATTTGAGCATATACACAATGATTAATGAAGCAATAGAAAAAATGGATTATCATAATGTAGCGAAGTTTTATAAGATAACAGGAAGAGATGATATGGCATTTTTTATAGTGAAATAAGTAAAATTTTTGATCTTGATAGAATGCTGGATGAGGACAGTTATAGTTTTTATGACAAGCTGGAAAGAATATTGAAAAAAATTTTTAATTATGAGAGATTTTATGAAAAAGAAACGCAAAATAAGTTAAAGAAAGTTATATGTTTTTTATTATTTTTAATTTTATATGAAGATTATGAAGATTTTGAAAAAAGAGAGATTGAGTGGTTTAGGTTTAATGATAAAGTTTTTGGTATAAAAGAAAAAGATTTTAAAAAGTTTGAAGAAGAATATTTTGAATTTGATAAGGATAAATATTATTATTATTTAATGGCGAAAGGATATTTCTTATCAGGAAAAAGAAATAAAATTTATTTAAATGAAGTAGTCAAAAAAATAAATGATGAAATTAAAGCTGATGGAATGGAAGAAGAATTTAATAATTTAGATGAAATAACAAACTATATATATGGAGATGAAGATGTTATTGATTTTGATTTTGAAAAAGAGTTGAAAAATGAAAAATAACAATCTTACAGGAGAAGATTTCATACTATTAAATTCACAAAAAGCAAATTACAGTATATTTATTTCAAAAAAATTTCAATGGTAATAAAAAAACCAGCGGAATAACCGCTGGTTAGACGTGAAAAAATTAATTAGTAACCATAGGAATAATATCAATAAGAAGAATATCACGAATATTAGTAATCATAAGAATACCTCCTAAAAATATAAACAGTAAAGATATAAGAATTAAAGATCATTTAAAGCATCAGTAACTAGAGTAGTAATAATAGTGACAATAGCACTGATAATAATTGAGTTCATAAATAAGCACCTCCTTTATAACTATAATAAGAAAAATAAGGCAGTATGAAATTAATTATCATTTATAGCCTTGATGATTAAAGTAGCAACAATAGTAGCAGCAGCATTGATAATAATAGGATTCATATTTATCACCTCCTTTGTGATTATGTATTAATTATATACGGTAAAGATTACGAAACGAACAGTTGACTTACGAAATTAGATTAATCATTTAAAGCATTAATAACTAAAGTAACGATAAGAGTGGCAAGCATAACGAAGTACTTCCTTTATGATTTATGTATTAATTATAATATATGAGGATTACGAAAAAAAATTGATTTTTACGAAAATGAAAGGAAAAAGATAGGGAATGAAAAATAAAAAAGCATTATTAGTATTTTCGCATCAATTAACAGAAAATCAAGAAAAAGAACTAGTTGAAGAATATGGAGTAAAAGAGATTGAGCATTTGCCAGAAGAACTACAAAATATGTGGTCAAATGTTTCAATAAAAAAAGATTATAAAGAAAATTTAAAAAAAATAAAAGAATTTGTTAAAGAAAATTTTGGCAAAGGAGATATAATTTTAATACAAGGCAATTGGGGATATACTTACAATCTTGTGAAATGGTCAATAGAAAAAGAATTAATTCCTGTATACAGTTACACTGAAAGAAATGTTGAAGAAATAAAAGAGGGGGAAACTGTAAAAAAAATTAGTTATTTCAAACACGTAAAATTTATTAAATATGAATAAAATATACAAAATATTTAAAGTAATATGATATGAAAAAAATGATAATTACCAAAATGTGCTCGAACCCATTTAAAATAGAACTATTAAAAATTATATAAAACTAGGGTTTAAGTAAAATAGTCATAACTTTTAAGTTTAATTTTAAGGTAGTTTTACTATAAAATAATATGTTTTATAAAAGTGCCTTTATGATTTACCTTTATATAAAATTCAAAAAAACTTTGAAAAATCAAAAAGTATAGTAAAATAAGTTTGTAGTTAAGTAAAAGTAATGTATTAGTAAAGATAGATTGTATAATAAAATGCAACAAATTTTAAAATAAAATAGAACTCATGATAATTTTTATTAATTTAATTAGATTTTTGTTAAAAAAATTTAGTGAAAAATTGTTATTTCTTAAGAAATGTGGTATAAATATAGTAATAAAAATAAAATTAGATGGATATATATAACAATGTTAAATATAAAAAAGGAGGAGTGATGTTTAAGTTAGAAAATATGGAACAAGTTGTTTCCTTGGCTGGACTGTTACATGATTTTGGAAAGTTTACAAATAGATCATCAAGTTATGTAAAAAATATAAAAAATAAAGAATATAGAACATTTAAGCATCCTGTGTTGTCAAAAGAATTTATATGTTTTTTAGAAGAAAATAGAATAATAGAAAGTTCTGAATTGTTAGAAAATTTGAAGGACCTTGTTTTAAAACATCACGAAAGCAAAGAATTTAATGAAGTTAAGCTTTCAGTTAAGGATATTGAAGATAAAAAATTACAAAGAATTGGAAATATAGTAGCAAGAGCAGATAATTATTCTGCTTTTGAAAGAAGAGAAGAGTCCATTGAAAAAGATCAAAGAGAGGACACTCATTGGAGAAGAAAACCTTTAAATCCAATATTTGAAACAATTTCTTTAAAAAATGATGAAAACAAAAATGATTCATCATATTTTGCATATAAATTAAATTCCCTTAGTTATGAATCTATTTTTTGTCAACGACTTGCAACAGGAATAGATGCGAATAATTTTAGAGGAAATAATGAAGAAGAATTGTATAAACATATATGTAATTTTTTTGATGAAATAAAAAATATAAATAGTAGTAACTATGATGTATTTTTTTCACAATTATATTTATTAATGGAAAAATATATGTGGTGTATAGCATCGGACACACAAACAAAAATATCGGATATCTCGTTGTTTGATCATTTAAAAAGCACTTCAGCATTAGCATTGGCTTCTTATAAATATCATAAAGAAAATAACATATTAGAAAATGGGAATCAGCCTAGAAAAGAAATTAAGCAATTTACAGTTTTAGTTGGAGATGTTAGTGGGATTCAGAATTTTATTTATGATGGTATAAAATCAGAAGGTGCTGCTAAAACATTGAGAGGAAAATCTTTTTTTGTAAAAATGATAAGCGATGCCATAGCATTACATTTAATAAAAGAATTTGAGTTAAATTTAACAAATATTATTTTAACTGCTGGTGGAAAGTTTTATATTTTACTTCAAAATACGGACGATTCGACGAAAAAAGTAGAGGAAATAAAAGAAAAATTGAATGATTATTTGTATAAAGAATTTTTTGGGCAGCTTTTTGTAAATATTGTAACTATTGAATCAAATGGTAATGAAATAGCTAGAAATTTTACTAAAATTCTTGAAAAGGGAAATAGAAAATTAAATTGGCAAAAAGATAAAAGATTCTTTAATCAAATAAAAGAAAATCCAATTTTTGATGTAAGATATAGAAGCGATGGAACAACTGCTCTAGATAGATTAAATGAAAAATTTAAGGAAATGGGAGGGAAAATTCCAAAAGCTAAATTTATAGGTATAAGATACAATCATAAAGCAGATAATAAAAAAACTTTTGAAGTGATTGAAAATATGTCTATTCAGTTTTTTAAATCAAAGAAAGATATTGATATTTCAGGAAAAAACGAGAAAATAGATTTAGTAATATCTCTCAATAATATTGAAATAGTTGAAAATTATCCCACAATATTAAGATTTATTAGTAACTATGCTCCTTTAGAAGAAAATAAAAATTCATTGAAAAGTTTTGAAGATATTTCTAGTACAGCAACGGGAAATAAAAAAATAGCAGTTTATAAAGCAGATGTAGACAATTTAGGAATGATATTCAGTATAGGACTTAAGAAAAAAAAGAATCTTTCGGATGAAGAATTGGAGAAATTAGAAGAAACTGATGAAAAAAAAGATTATCGTTCTATCTCAAGAATTTCTACTTTAAGCAGAAATATGGAATACTTTTTTTCGTATTGGATGAATTCAATTTTTGAAAAAGGAAAAGTAGAAATCTATTTAGGCAACAAGATTAAGAAAGAAATAGACCTGAGTGAAATATATGTTCTTTATTCTGGAGGAGATGATTTAGTCATAATAGGTCCTTGGGATAAAATTATCTTTGTATCATATTTTATAAAAAATAATTTTGAAAAGTTTGTGACAGAAAACGAAGAAATAACTTTATCTGGTGGAATAGCTATTTCACACCCAAAATTAAAAATAATAAATGGAATTAATGAAGCTGGAGAACTTGAAGAAAAATCTAAAGAAATTGACAAAGATAAAAATGCTCTTACTTTATTTGATAAATCATTTAAATGGGATGAATTTGAAAAAATATTTGAGTTTGCTGAAAGACTACAAAAAATATATGGAAATAAAGAAGAAGGAGAAATGATTACACAAACATTTTTATATAGGTGTTTAAATTATACAGAAATGGCCGAAAAGTTATATAAATCTTTGTCAGGAATTGATAAAAATAGTAAAGCTGGGAAAAATATAGATTTTAATTTATTAACATATATTTCAAAATTTGAATATGACTATGGTAGAAATATATTGCCAAAATTGAAGGAACTTGAATCTGAGATTGAAAAAAATAGAAAAAAACTTGAAAAAGTAAGAGATAATGAAGAAAAAAATAAAATAGTAAAAATAATTAAAGATAAGGAAGAAAAAGTTGAAATAATTAAAGAATTAAGAAATAAATTTATGGAAGAAATAGACAATAAGCAAGGTAATTTTTTAACAAAATATATGAGAATAGTTTTAAACTATATAATTTATTTGAATAGAAAGTAGCAGGTGAAGAATATGGGAAATAGTAAAATATCTTTTAGTGATTTTAAGAAAGAAAATAATTCAGAAAGAAGAGGTAGTAATAGTCGAAATCGGAATGGTAAAAATATACAAAATAATAATTGGAATAGTCCAAAATTTAAAGTGACAGAAATAATGAAAGAAATATTAGAAAAAGGTTATCGAGACAAATCAAAAAATGTATTAAGAAAAGAGCTTGTATCGATAGAAGCTAAAAATATAGCAGAAAATATGAAAATAACAAATAGTCAGTTAAGAGCATTTTTTAATGAATTAAAAAAATTAAAGCAAAAATATATAGATGAAAATGAGAAAAATGTAGATAAATTACATATAGAGTTATTGATATTAAAATCAAAATTAGAGTATAAAAAAGGTGGAAAGAAAATAACAAATGAATTTTCTGAATTTATGGAAAAAAATATTGACATTGTCATTAAAGAAAATACAATACAAAGTTATAAAGATTTTTTAGTATTTTTTGAAACAGTATTAGGATATATGTATGGACTTGGTGGGGTAAATAATAGATAGAAAAGGAGAATAAAAAATGTCAGAATATAAATTAATGGGAATATATAAAATAAGTGGACAAATAAAATTAGAAACAGGATTACATATCGGTGGAGATGAAGGTGTTATAGAAATTGGAGGAAATGATAATCCTATTGTAAGAGATATAGCAACAGAAAATCCTTATATACCAGGAAGTAGTTTAAAAGGGAAAATGAGATATTTATTGGAATGGTATACTGGAAAAGTGACTAGCGATGGAAAGGTATATGATGGAAAAAATTTATCAAAAGATAGTGAAGGTGATACACTTTTAAATGTATTTGGTGGAACGGCAGGTGGAAATGGTAGAAAAGGTCCTACAAGAATAACAGTAAAAGATATATTTTTGAGTGAGGATTCAGAAAAAGAAGTAAAGAGAATGAAAGAGAGAACGGGAACGGATACAGAATTAAAAATAGAGAATAGTATAAATAGACTTGATTCAAGTGCTAATCCAAGAAATTTAGAGAGAGTCCCAAGAAATCTAATTTTTGATATGGAAATTAATTTTAAAGTTTTAAATATAGATAAAAAAGATGAAATAGAAAAAATAATAAAAGATGGATTAAAATTAGTTGAAATAGAAGGGCTTGGAGGAGCAGTTTCAAGAGGAAGTGGACAAATAAAATTTGAAAATTTAAAAATAAAAAATTTATTTGATGAACAACAAAAAGAAGAAAATTTAAATTTAAATGATATAAAATTAGGAGATTAGAAGATGGGTTATAGTACTTGGAAAATAAAATTAAAACCAAAAAGTTCATTTATAACACCTATTCAGTCGGATACTTTATTTGGATCAATGATCTGGGCCTTGAAAATGATAGAAGGAGAAAAATTTATTGAAAAT
The DNA here is from genome assembly GCF_013394865.1 of Leptotrichia sp. oral taxon 417. Lineage (NCBI taxonomy): Bacteria > Fusobacteriati > Fusobacteriota > Fusobacteriia > Fusobacteriales > Leptotrichiaceae > Leptotrichia > Leptotrichia sp. oral taxon 417. The sequence goes on from NZ_JABXYV010000001.1 coordinate 1,205,070, forward strand.
ATTATAGAAGAAACAAAAAATTATAATCCACCTTTTATTTTTTCGAATCCTATAATTAATGGAAATTATCCTATTTTTGGAGAATTGAGTGAAGAATTTTTAAATGAAATAGATAATACTAAATTAAAAAAATTTGATAGAAAAAGAATAGAATTTTATAAAGCTATGAAAAAGAAAAAATATATTAGCAGAAGTGTATTTGAAGAACTTTTAAATGGTAAAAAATTAGAACAAATATATTTGGAGGTTTTAGAAGGAAAAAGGGATTTTTCTACATTAGAAAAAAGAAAAAATCCTCGTAATTCAAGAATTAATGAAAATTTTTTGGAAGAAATGTTAAATGGAACAACAGATGAAAATAAGAAAATAAATAAAGAAAATAAATTTTTTAAGATAGAAGGAAGAATACGAAATCAAATAAACAGACTTGGAATTATTAGTGAAGAAGAAAATGATATAAGATTATTTGAACAAAATGAAATTAGATTTTTTGAAGAAACAGAAATAGAAATTTTTGTAAAAATAAGAGATAATTTTAATATGAAAAAATTTGAACAAGGATTAAAATATATATCTTTTAATGGATATGGAAAAAGTGCGAGTACAGGTAAAGGACAATTTGAAATCATTAAAATGGAACCAGAAAAAGTATTTAGTGAAAGAAAAGCTAAGAATAGTTTTGTAGTTCTTTCTAACTATATTCCAAATAAAAAGGATAATATAGAAGTTATAAATTCTAAACTTCTTACTAAAAAACCTAAAGCATATATGACAGAAAATCCTTTTAAAGATTATTTTATTTGCTATACAGAGGGTTCTTATTTTAAAGGGAATCCTGATTCAGTTAAAGGGAGAGTATTGAAAAATCTGAAAAAAGATGATGAGAAAAGTATTCAGTGTCTTATTCCTTTTATTGTGGGAGTTGATGACTAATGAATGTAGCAAAAAAATACAATGTGAAATTAATTCCATTGACAGATATTTATATTGGAAGTGGAAAAGATATAGAGGCATATGAATATACAGTTAAAGATAAATATATGTATAGAATTGATATGTCAGAAGTTTTTGATAAGATGAATGATTCTGAAAAAGAAAATTTTTATAAAATACTTCAAGAAAATAATTTTTTTAATATAAGAAGTTGGATATATAATAATTATAAGGAAAAATGGGGATATATTTATAAAGAAAAAGTATCTTCTGATTTTGAAAAGTATTATAAAGAGAAGTTAGATGATAAAAGTCAAGAAAATAGTCAGCTAAGTATTTCTGAATTTATCGGATATAATAATAAAAAATATATTCCAGGAAGTTCAATAAAAGGAGCGTTAAGAACAGCTTTTATATACAGTGATTTTTTAGAAAATGAGAAAAAATATGAAATAAAAAGTAGCTATGAAATAAAAAATGGGAAAAGAGTCTATAATCGAAAAGAGATTGATAAAGAAGCTAAGATAATGGAATCAGAGGTTTTATTGGCTGAAAAAGAAGACAGATATGGAAATAAAAAAGGAGAAAAACTAGGCTTAGAGCCTAAAAAAGATCCTTTCAAAACAGTTAAAATTTTTGATACAGAAGAAATTGAGTTGGAAAAATTTTCTGTAAATGTTCTTCAAATAAAAGAAGGAAATTTATTTTGTGAAGTTTTAAATGGAACATACAATGAAATAAAAAAAACTAAAAAAGTGAATTTTGAAAAAGGAATAAACTTTAATATTATTTTAACAGAGTATTCTTTAAAAGATAATTCGATGATGGATTACAAAAAAAATTTAGGGATAAAAAAATTGTTGGATTCTTTAGATGATAAAATGGAAAATATATTAAACTTTGAAATTGAAAAAGAAAGGGAAAAAGACAGCTACAATCTAAGAAGTTTTTATGAATTTTTAAAAAAAATATTTAATAGTTTTAAGAATAAGAATATAAGTTTAGTTAGAATAGGGAAATATACAGGATTTAATGATAAAACTATAAACTTGCTAACAACAAATCCCAGTGAAAATTCAAGAACAATTTTAGATGAAAATAATTATCCTATGGGATGGGTCTTAATAAAAGTAGAAGAGGTAGATATTTAATGAATAGTTTTTTAGTTGCATTATCCCCTGTTAAAAATACTATTATTACAGAAGCTGATTGCAGCATAAAAATACATGAAGCTTTTAATAAAATATTTCCTAAAATGGGTATAAATGATTTTAGAGTATCATCTTTTTTTGGATATTTTTTTGAAAATGTTTTTATAGTTGATAAAGAAAAAAACTATAAAATAATGATAACAATAAAAAAAACAGAATATTTTTCTTCGGTCATTCAAAAATTATTTAGAAAAGCTTTAAATAAAGAAATTATTTTTATTGGTGAAAATGAGTTTAAAATAAAGGGCATAATTTCAAATGATAAAATTTGGACTGGATACTATAATTTAGAAGAAATATTGAAAAAGGATTTTGATGAACTGACAAGTAACTTGAAAATAAAAATTGTGACACCTGTAATTGAGGAAAAAAGTAATAAATTTATATTTGAATTTGATAAAATCTTTTGTGAAATTTTAAAAAACTTTTCTGAATACTGCAACGAGAATTTTAATTGGATAAATAATAGAAAAAATTTTCTTGTTAAAAAAGAGAAATATTATATAAAAGAAATAAAAAGAAATAAAAAAATTAAAAATTCTTATTTAGGAGAGATTGAAATTAAAATAATAGAAGAACAATATAAAAATTTAATTTATGCGATATTTATATTTGCTAAATTTTATGGAATAGGGAAATTTTCTAATTACGGATTTGGACAAATAATTATAAAACTTTGAGTTTTATAATTATTAAATAAAATTTTTTAAATAAATATGAATAAAATTTAAGGAGTTCTACTAGTGAAATACTCAATATTAAAATTCAAAAGAAACGAAAAACACTCAATGAGAGATCTAGAAAAATTAAGAGGCTTTTTGGCAGATAAATATAAAGAAAATGTATTATTTCATAATCATTTATCAGATGGATATAATTATTCATATCCTAAGTTACAGTATAAATTGATTATGAATACACTTTCTGTGATGGGAATTGGTGAAGAGGTTATTGAAATAAATAAAAAACTTTTTGAGGAAGTTGATTATTTAAATATTGATGGAAATTTTATTTTTGATATTCAGAAAGAGCTGGAAATATGCGATGAAGAGATAAAATATACAGGTGATAAAATGTACGAGTATAGATTTGTGACGCCTTATTTGCCATTAAATGAAAAAAATTATGCAAAATACTTGAAAAGAGAATATACATTGGAACAAGCTATTACGAATAATATATTAGAAGTTTTAAAAGGATTGGGAATTTGGCTTGACAGAGAAAATAAAATTTATGTATCTCAAAATTTGGAAATAACATCAAGAGATTTAAAAAATGTAAATATGATAGCATTTATAGGAAGTTTCTCTGTAAATTTGAAATTTCCAGATTATTTCTCAATTGGGAAAAGGAAAAGTATTGGATTTGGAACTTTTATAAAATCATGAAAGGAATATATATGAATAAATTAATTTTGATTTTTTTATTTTTAGGAATTTTAGGATTTTCAAAAGATGAAACTTTAATAAAAGAGAAGAAAATATCTGAGGGAAAAAGAAAATTTTTATTAAAACTTTTAGAACGAACACCGTATAAGACAGAAACTGAAAATCTAGTAGACTATAATTATATTTGCGTTTTTAATAATTAAATAATTTTAAAAAAATAGAGAAATAAAAAAGTTTAGAATATTTATACATTTGTTGCAATTTAAAGATTTAGTGCTTTAAAAATTTGAAGAAGTTTGATAAAATATTAATAGGGAAGTTTTTTATATTTTAAATAATGATAATCAAAAAAAGAAGGTGCTTTCAGATGTTAAATAAGAATAAACGATTAGAGGCGATAACAAAAATAATTGAGGAAAAAGGGACGGTGAGAGTTTCAGAAATAGTTACAAGTTTAAATGTTTCAGATATGACAGTGAGGCGGGATTTTACTGAACTCGAAGAATTAGGGATATTGAAAAGAATACATGGTGGGGCTAAAAGTAAAAATACATTTCAGTATAAGGAGCTGTCGCATGAGGATAAATATGTCTTAAATATAGAAAAAAAGAGAGAAATAGCATTAAAGGCAGTGAAATTAATAGAAGAGGGAGATACAATTTTTTTAGGTCCTGGAACAACAGTTGAATTGTTGGCAAAAGAAATCAGTTTTAAATCACTTAGAGTTTTGACAAATTGTTTACCTATTTTTGAAATATTGTCTGAAAAGAAAAGTGAAACTTTTAATGCTTTTCTTGTTGGAGGAGAATTTAGAAAAATAACGAGGTCATTTGTGGGAGAAATAGCAAATATGACATTAAAAAATATAAATTTTAATAAGACGTTTTTTAGCTGTAATGCAATAAAGGAAAATGATGTTATGACTTCTACATTTGAAGAAAGTTATACACAGGAAATCGTTTTAAATAATTCTGATGAAAAATATTTACTTGTGGATGATTCAAAATTTGAAAAGGTGGATTTTATAAATTTTTATACGTTAGATAAACTAACAGGAATTGTAATAAATAATACGGAAAAAGAGACATTAACTAAAATTGAAAAATATGTAAATTTAATTATTTAACTAAAATTTTAAATAAATATTAATTGTACCAAAGAACTTAAAAGTTCGGAGGTACTTTTTTTTTGTCAAATTTTAAATTTAAATTGTCAAGTTAAGTTAAAAATTTTTCTTCGTTTAAATATAAATTAAATTTTTGTTTACTACAACTAAAATTATATAAATAGCATAAAAAATTATATATTAAAAATTTTGTTTACTAAACAAACAAACAATTTTATGTTTGAAATACAAACAAAAAGTATTGATTTTTGTTTTTTTTGAGGTATACTCTTAATAGAAAAAGTAAAAAGAATATTAAAATAAAGGAGATGACCGTGATGAAAGTAATATTAGGTGCTGATACGGACGGCAAAAGTTTAAAAGATTATATCAAAAATTATCTTTTGGAAAATGGGTATGATGTAATTGATAAATCTGAAGATAAAGATTTTGTAGATACAACTTGTGCAGTAGCAAAAGAAGTTTTATCAGATGATGATAATTTAGGAATTGTGTTTGATGCATATGGTGCAGGAAGTTTTATGGTTGCTACAAAAATAAAAGGAATGATAGCAGCAGAAGTTTCTGATGAAAGATCAGCATATATGACTAGAAGACATAACAACTCTAGAATTATTACAATAGGTTCTGAAATTGTTGGAAAAGGACTTGCTAAAAATATCGTAAAAGATTTTTTAAATGCTCCTTATGACGGTGGAAGACATCAAATTAGAGTAGATATGTTAAATAAAATGTGTTAGTTTATTTAGTTTAAAAATTAAAAAAATGATGAAGGATGGGAAAAAATATGAAAATTGCAATTGGATGTGATCACATAGTAACCGATGTGAAAATGGCATTATCGGATTTTTTGAAATCAAAAGGTTATGAAGTTTTAGATTGTGGAACTTATGATTTTACAAGAACACATTATCCAATTTATGGTAGAAGAGTTGGAGAAGCTGTAGTAAATGGAAAAGCTGACTTAGGTGTTTGTATTTGTGGAACAGGAGTTGGAATTAATAATAGTGTAAATAAAGTTCCAGGAATCCGTTCAGCTCTAGTAAGAGATATGACTTCAGCACTTTATGCAAAAGAACATTTGAATGCAAATGTAATTGGATTTGGTGGTGCAATAACAGGAAAATTATTATTATTTGATATTGTAGAAGCTTTTATAAAAGCAGAATATAAAAAGACAGAAGAAAGTGAAAAATTAATTGCAAAAATTAAAGCAATAGAAACTGTAAATCCTAATCAAGAAAAAGATGACTTTTTTGATGAATTTTTAGCAAAATGGGACAGAGGAGAATACAAAGACTAGAAAAATTTAATTTTTAAATTTTTTGATTATATAATGAAATTTAAAATCGAACTTAAAATTTAACCTGTTTATATTCTTTTCTTTCTTAAGTTCGATTTTAAAGAAAGGAGTTAGTTAAAATGATTTTAACAGTAACAATGAATCCCTCTGTTGACATTTCATATCCTTTGGAAGAATTTAATTTAGATACTGTAAATAGAGTGACTAAAGTTAGCAAAACCCCTGGTGGAAAAGGCTTAAATGTTACAAGAGTATTAAAACAATTAAATGACAAAGTTGTTGCAACTGGACTTATAGGTGGAGCTTTAGGAACTGATATTAAAGAAAAATTATTACAAACAGGAATTAAAAATGATTTTTTTGAAATTTCAGGGGAAACTAGAAACTGTATTGCAATTTTGCATGAAGGGAATCAAACTGAAATTTTAGAAAAAGGGCCAACTATAACAAAATCTGAAAGTGAAAATTTTTTAAAGCACTTCGAAGAATTAGTAAAAAACGAAAATACTAAAATTATCGCTATTTCAGGAAGTTTACCAGATGGATTGGAAACTGATTATTATTCAAAAATGATTGGAATCTGTGAAAAATATGGGAAACCAGTTGTTTTAGACTGTTCAGGAAAAGCATTAGTAGAAGTTTTGGAAAATGAGCACAAACCAAAAGTGATAAAACCTAATACAGAAGAATTGTCACAATTAATTGGAAAAGATGTGTCTAAAAATCCAGATGAATTGAAAGAAGTTTTAAAAGATAAATTATTTGAAAATATTGAGTGGATAATTGTTTCACTTGGAGCAGATGGAGCATTTGCAAAACACAATGATAAATTTTATAAAGTGAATGTTCCTAAAATAGAAGTCGTAAATCCTGTAGGTTCAGGAGATTCAACAGTTGCAGGAATAACATCAGCAATTCATGAAAATGCAAATGATGAAGATTTATTAAGAAAAGCAAACGTTCTTGGAATGCTAAATGCAATGGAAAAATTAACAGGATTTGTAAATTTAGAAAGATATGAAGAATTGTTTGGAAAAATTGAAGTAGTTAATTTGTAAGAAAGATTTATTAAAGAAGTTTATATAGTGTAAGAATAAAATTTGAAATTTATATCTAGATTTTTAATAATAGCTAAATACAGTATATTAAAAATCATTTCCAACTTTCAGAATAGGTGGATATGCTTGGATTTTTTCATAATCAAGCTAATAGTTTTAAAATTGATTTTGAATGCTGTAAAATAAATTAAATTTTATTATGACTATATTTTATTTTATATAATTTAAATAAAGTTAAGTACAAAATAAATCAGAAATTGATAAAGATAATAATGTTTTTAGGAGGAAATAAGGATGAAATTAACAGATCAAAAAAGAAAATATTTAGAAAATTTAAGTGATGAAAATGGATTTATATCAGCTTTAGCAATTGACCAAAGAGGAGCTTTGAAAAAAATGTTGAATAAACACCAAGCTTCAGAAGCAACAGCTGAACAAATAAAAGAATTTAAAGTATTAGTTTCAAAACATTTAACAAAATACTCTTCTTCAATCTTGTTAGATCCTGAATATGGATTGGATGCAGCAAAAGCTAGAGATAAAAATGCAGGATTGTTATTAGCTTATGAAAAAACTGGATATGATGCAAATGCAGTTGGAAGATTGCCAGATTGCCTTGTTGACTGGTCTGCAAAAAGATTAAAAGAAGAAGGAGCAGATGCTGTAAAATTCTTATTATACTATGACGTAGATGAAAGTGATGAAATCAACAATCAAAAAAGAGCATACATGGAAAGAGTTGGAGCTGAATGCGTAGCTGAAGATATTCCATTCTTCTTAGAAATTTTAAGCTATAACTACAAAGATGCTGACAACAGCACAGCAGAATTTGCAAAATTGAAACCAAGAAAAGTTATCGAAGCAATGAAAGAATTCTCTAAACCAAGATATAATGTAGATGTATTGAAAGTAGAAGTTCCTGTAAATATGAAATATGTTGAAGGATTTGCTGATGGAGAAGTTGTTTATACTAAAGAAGAAGCAGCAAGCTATTTCAAACAACAAGATGAAGCAACAAACTTGCCATACATTTATTTAAGTGCTGGAGTTAGTGCAAAATTATTCCAAGATACATTGAAATTCGCTCATGATTCAGGAGCTAAATTTAATGGAGTATTATGTGGAAGAGCAACTTGGGCAAACGGAGTAGAAGTATTTGCAAAAGACGGAGAAGAAGCTACAGTAAACTGGTTAAATACAGTTGGAAGAAAAAATATTGAAGAATTAAATGAAGTAGTTGCAAAAACTGCTACATCTTGGAAAGAAAAATAAAATAATATAAATTATATGTAATAAAAAAATTAAACAGTAGTATTAGCAAGGGGAGTCTACCCCTTGTTACAAATAAAAACAATTGTATTTTGCAAATACGTATAAATAACCAAATAATAATTGAAAAGGAGAAAATCACTATGACTAAAGAAGATGTAACAATGGTTGGATTTGAAATAGTAGCTTACGCAGGAGATGCAAGATCTAAATTAATGATTGCATTAAATAAAGCTCAAAATGGAGAATTTGAAGAAGCAGAAAACTTAGTAAAAGAAGCTGAAGAATGCTTAGTTGGTGCACATAATGCACAAACAGATATTTTAGGTAAAGAAGCAGCTGGAGAAAATTTGGAAATAAGTTTCATTATGGTTCATGGACAAGACCATTTAATGACAACAATATTACTGAAAGAATTAATGAAACATTTAATAGAATTATATAAAAGAGGAGCAAAGTAATGGAAAAACTGATTGAATTTATAGAAAAAGGGAAGCCTTTTTTTGAAAAATTATCTCGGAATATATATTTAAGAGCAATTCGTGATGGTTTTATAGCTGGTATGCCAGTTATATTGTTTTCTAGTATTTTTATCTTAATTGCTTATGTTCCAAATGCTTTTGGATTTTTTTGGCCAAAAAGTATAGAAGCTTTATTAATGAAACCATATAGTTATTCTATGGGTATCTTAGCATTTTTAGTAGCTGGAACAACAGCTAAATCGTTAACAGATTCTGTGAACCGTTCTATGCCAGCAACTAATCAAGTTAACTATATTTCTACGCTTTTAGCTTCAATGGTTGGTTTGTTGTTATTAGCAGCAGATCCAACTAAAACTGGAGTTGCAACTGGATTCTTGGGGACTAAAGGACTTTTAACTGCATTTTTAGCATCATTTGTAACTGTAACAATTTATAAAATTTGTATAAAAAATGAAGTAACTATTAAAATGCCTTCAGAAGTTCCGCCTAATATTTCACAAGTTTTTAAAGATGTAATACCATTTACTTTATCAGTTGTATCGCTTTATATTCTTGATATTCTTGTACGACATTTTATTGGTACAGGAGTTGCAGAAGCAGTAGGTAAACTTTTTGGACCTTTATTCTCAGCAGCCGATGGATATGTAGGAATTACTATTATTTTTGGAGCTTTTGCGTTCTTCTGGTTTGTTGGAATTCATGGACCTTCAATTGTAGAACCAGCTATTGCAGTTGTTACTTATGCTAATATAGATGCAAACTTAAATCTTATGAGAGCTGGACAACATGCGGATAAAATCTTAACTTCAGGAACACAAATGTTTATAGTTACAATGGGAGGAACTGGAGCAACTTTAATAGTGCCATTTATGTTTATGTGGATTTGTAAATCTAAGAGAAATAAAGCTATTGGACGTGCTTCTGTAGTACCTACATTCTTTGGTGTAAATGAACCACTTTTATTTGGTGCTCCAATTGTATTAAATCCAGTATTCTTTATACCATTTATCTTTGCACCAATAGTAAATGTTTGGATTTTTAAAATATTTATAGATGTGTTTGGAATGAACAGCTTTACTGCTAACCTTCCATGGACAACTCCAGGACCGTTGGGAATAATCTTGGGGACAAATCTTCAAGTATTATCATTTATTTTAGCAGCACTTTTAATAGTTGTGGACTTTATTATTTATTATCCATTCATAAAAGTATACGATAAGCAAATTCTTGAAGAAGAACGTCTAGGAACTACAAATAACGAATTAAAAGATAAAGTAGCTGCTAACTTTAATACTGAAAAAGCAGATAATATTCTTAAAAAAGCTGGTGTTGAAAAAACTGAAGCTGTTAAAAATAATATAACAAAAGAAACAAATGTACTTGTATTGTGTGCCGGTGGAGGAACAAGTGGACTTCTAGCTAACGCTTTAAATAAAGCAGCAAAAGAATTTAATGTTCCTGTTAAAGCTGCAGCAGGTGGATATGGTGCACATCGTGAAATACTTCCTGAATTTGATTTAGTTATTCTTGCACCACAAGTTGCATCAAATTTTGAAGATATGAAAGCAGAAACTGATAAATTAGGAATTAAATTAGCTAAAACTGAAGGAGCTCAGTATATTAAATTGACTCGTGATGGTAAAGGTGCATTAGATTTTGTACAAAAACAATTTCAAGATTAATTAATGTATTTTAATACTAAGTAATAGTAGTAGTTTTATATAATTATGGAGGTTTAATTATGTCAAAAAGATTACCAGAAGATTTTATTTTTGGTGGAGCAACAGCAGCATATCAAGCTGAAGGTGCAACAAAAACAGATGGTAAAGGTCGTGTGGCTTGGGATACTTTTTTGGAAGAAAATTATTGGTATACAGCTGAGCCAGCAAGTGATTTTTACAATCAATATCCAGTAGATTTGAAACTTTGTGAAGAATTTGGAATAAATGGAATAAGAATTTCAATTGCATGGTCTAGAATCTTTCCAAATGGATATGGAGAAGTAAATCCTAAAGGAGTAGAATTTTACCATAAATTATTTGCTGAATGTAAAAAAAGAAAAGTTGAACCTTTTATAACGCTTCATCATTTTGATACACCAGAAGTTTTACATTCAAATGGAGACTTTTTAAATCGTGAAAATATAGAACATTTTTTGAATTATGCTAAATTTTGTTTTGAAGAATTTACTGAAGTAAATTACTGGACAACATTTAATGAAATAGGACCTATTGGAGAAGGACAATATCTTGTTGGGAAATTCCCTCCAGGAATAAAATATGATTTTGAAAAATTATTTCAATCACATCACAATATGGTTTTAGCACATGCAAAAGCAGTTAATTTATTTAAGAAAAATGGCTATCACGGAGAAATAGGAATGGTTTGTGCTTTGCCAACAAAATATCCTTATGATCCAAATAATCCTGGAGATGTTAGAGCCGCTGAATTGGATGACATCATTCATAATAAATTTATTTTAGATGCTACTTTTAAAGGTGAATATTCAAAAGAAACAATGGAAGGTGTAAATCATATTTTAAAAGTTAATGGTGGAAAATTAGATTTAAGAGAAGAAGATTTTGAAGAATTGAAAGCAGCAAAAGACTTAAATGATTTCCTTGGAATAAATTATTATATGAGTGATTGGATGACTGAATATGATGGTGAAAATGAAATTATTCATAATGCCACTGGAAATAAAGGAAGCTCTAAATATCAATTAAAAGGTATAGGACAAAGAAGAGCTAACGAAAGTATTCCTAGAACTGACTGGGATTGGATAATTTATCCAAAAGGTCTTTATGATCAAATTTTTAGAGTTAAAAGAGATTATCCAAACTATAAAAAAATCTATATTACTGAAAATGGTTTAGGATATAAAGATGTTTTTGAAGATAATACAGTTTATGATGATGCTAGAATTGACTATATAAAACAACATCTAGAAGTAATTTCAGACGCCATAAGAGATGGAGCTAACGTAAAAGGATATTTCTTATGGTCATTAATGGATGTATTTTCTTGGTCAAATGGATATGAAAAGAGATATGGACTATTCTATGTTGACTTTGAAACACAAAAACGTTATCCTAAAAAAAGTGCATATTGGTATAAAAAAGTGGCAAAAACAAAAGAAATTGAATAATAAAATTTGGGGATAGTTTGGGTTATCCCCATTTGCAGTAAAAATTTTTGATTGAATAAATGATTTTTTGCTTTTTTTATTATACAATATATTCATTATAAGTTTATTTCTATTATAATTTTTAAAAAGTTCTTACTTTTGGTGTATTTTTATTCAAAAAATCTTGATAAAATAAAAAAATAAAATATTATAAAAATTTTTAAATTAATAGAAAGGAGGATAAAATGGCTACGATCAGAGAAGTTGCAAAAAAAGCAGGAGTTTCAATAACGACAGTTTCCAGAATATTAAATAACGACGATAGTTTTTATGTGAGTAAAAGTACAAAAGAAAAAGTTTTAAAAACTGTAAAACAGCTAAATTATGTAAAAAAAAGAAAGAAAAATAAAATTTCACAGTCAAATATTGCAATAATAAAATGTTTTGATGAAAAAATTGAAAAAGAAGATCCTTATTTTGTCTCTTTAAAAATAAATTTAGAAAACAAATTAAAAAAAATTTTTTCTAGAATAAGGATTTTTAATTTATATGAAATCCAAAAATTAATAAAATCCAATGAAATGTCAATTTTTTCTTTTACAGATGCAATTATTTTTGTCGGTGAAATAAATAAGGAAAAGTTAAAATTTTTTAAAACTTTAAATGAAAATATTATTTGTGTAGATGTGTATGACACGGATAATATCACAGATTATATAAAATTTGACACAAGAAATTCAGTTGAAATGGTTTTAAATTATATGTTTAAATTAAAACATAAAAAAATAGGGTTACTAGTAGGAAGGAATAAAGTTGTGGAAAATTTAGTGGATTTTCGAGAAAGATATTTTAAGGAAATAATGATAAAAAATGGACTGTATAGAGAAGAATATCTTAAAATTGGCGATTTTTCGATGGAAAGTGGCTACCTTATGATGAAAGAAATTTTAAAATTGGAAGATAAGCCGACAGCAGTTTTTTGTGGAAATGATTCGATTGCAATGGGAGCATATAGAGCAATTCGGGAAAAAAAGCTGAAAATTCCAGAAGATATGTCAATAATAGGATTTAACGATTTAAAATTATCAAAATATTATACACCGCCTTTGACAACTATAAAAATAGATACAAAATTAATAGCTCAAGAAACAGTAAATTCTCTGGTTGAATTATTAGAAGGAAAAAGAGATTACCACAAAAAAGTTTTTTTACCTATTGAATTAATAGAAAGGCAAAGTTGTCAAAAAATATAAATTAAAAATAAAAAAATGAAAATAGTTTTTTACATTTAATACTTAATAAATAGGTAATCAAATTTTTATCAGATTACCTATTTTATATTAATTTCTAAAGTTTTGTTTAAAAAATCCCCCAACCTTAACTAACGCCAATAAAATCGTAAGCAATACAATAATCGAAGGGCCTGACGGAATATTCAGCGTATAGGAAAAATATAATCCTGATAGTATTCCGATGAATGAGAAAATTATGGATAGAATTATGATTGTTGAGTATTTTCTTGCGAGTGAGGCTGCGATTGCCTGCGGGATTGTCAGGATTGAGATTATTAGGATAATTCCTATTGTTTTTATGTTTATTATTATGACGGAGGATATTAGGATTATCATAAAGTAGTTTATGAAGGTTACTGGGACGCTGTGGATTTTGTAAAAGTTTTCATCAAAACTGGTGTAGACGATGCTTTTGTAGAAGATGATGAAAAATGTGATTGTGATGATGTCCAGTATTAGCAGTAAAATTATGTTTAGGCTGTTGGATAAAAGGATATTTCCGAATAAATAAGTTGACATATCGGACTGGTAGCCTGGCGTCAAAAAGGAAAAAATAATTCCAATAGCCATTCCCATTGACATAACGATACCTATTCCCAAATCACCGTCAACGTGAAGAGTGTCTTTTAGAATCAAAATCAGCACACCTGACAATATTGAGAAAATCAGTCCAAAAAATAATGGATCTTTTATTGGCAAGTTAAAGAAGTAAATCAGGTAAATTCCTATTCCGATACCGCCGTAAGAGGCGTGGCTAATACTTGATGAAATAAAGACCATTTTTTTATTTACAATATAAGTTCCTATTATTCCGCAGCATATACTTGAAAGAAGCCCTACAATAAGGGCATTTCTCATAAAAGCGTATTCAAAAATTTTTATAAATTCCATAATTCCCCAATCTTTAATAATTTATCTTTAATTTTGTAAATTTTATTTGTGTGAATGTAAATAAGGATTGTTGCACACGTAATCTTCCTTTTTCTCGTAAACTCGAATATTGCCTTCCACGACAAAAATTGAATCAATGTAATCGTAGATTTTTTCAAGTTCGTGAGAAATTACAACTATTGTTGAATCTGACAATTCCTTTATTTTTTCAAAAAGTTTAAATTCAAATTCCTTATCCAGAAATGATTCCGGCTCATCAAGAAAAATAAGTTCTGGCGAAGAAATTAAGGCACGTGCAATTAATGCCCTTTGAAGCTGTCCACCAGATACTTCGTTTATCAATTTATTTTTTAAATGAAAAATATCAAATTCCTTCAAGAGTATTTCAGCACCTTTTTTTTCTTCGTTGTTAAATCTTCTGAAGAGATTATTTTTATTAGTCAATCCCGATATTACCAAGTCAAAAATGTTAATGGGAAAGGAAGTGTCAAACTCCCTTATTTGTGGCAAATAACCAATTTTGTTTTCATTTGTAAAAAATTTAATACTGCCAGAATTTTTTCTTAAAAATCCAAGCATAACCTTTACTAAAGTCGATTTTCCGCCACCATTTCTTCCCAGAATTGCAACATTTTTTCCTTTAAAAATATCTAGATTTATATCATTCAAAATATAGTCATTGTTGTATTTAAAATTAAGATTTTGTACACTCACAAGTTTTTTATTCTGTCCATTAGCCATCAAATTTTTATCCTTTCGTTTTTCTTCTCGTTCTTTTTTTGAATAAAAATTTTTAATTTAAATAGTCTACAAACTGTTTTAGATTTTCAAAGACATTTTCCTTGTCAACATTAAATTCAGCGACTTTTGAGTTAGGAATTTCTTTTGAAATAGCTTCAGCACTTTGTTTTGGAAATTGAGGTTGAACTAAGATTGTAGTTACGTTATGTTCTTTTGCTTCGTCAATAATTTCCTTTATTTGCTGTGCTGATGGTTCTTTTCCTTCCTGCTCGATTGAAATTTCTTCAATGGCATAATTTTTTAGGAAATAGTTTAATGCAGGATGATAAATCATAAATGATTTTTTAGTTTTTGAAGCCATTTTTTGTGAAAGTTCTGCTTTTACTTGATTAAGTTCTGTAATGAAAGCGTTGTAATTTTTTTCAAAAGTTTCTTTTTTATCTGGATAAAGTTTTGACAATTCATTTTTTATATTTTCAGCAACTTTAGGCATCATATCAAGCGAAAACCAAACATGTGGATCAATTCCTTCATGTTCTTCATGCTCGTGTTTTTCATTTTTCCCATGTTCGTGCTCATGTTCATGGTCATGATCTCCTTTGATAAACAAGTTTTTATCAACACCATCTAAAACATTAACAATTTTATTTTTATCACTCAAACTATCAGAAATAGTTTCTTCAAATCCCAGCATATCATAAGTAAAAAATACTTTTGAATTTTCCAAAATTTTCAAGTCTGAAGGTTTGGGTTCAAATAACTCATGATTCATATTTGGCTGCACAATTGAAATAACTTCAAAATCATCTCCTGCAATTTTTTGAGTGAGCCATCTCAAAGGTGGTACGCTTGTTACAATTTTTTCCCTTGTTCCTGCAGTTCCTTGCTCTTTTTTAGTTTCTGATTTATTTCCGCAAGAAAAAATAAACAGAGCTGATAATAAAAGTAATGATAATAATTTTTTCATTTTAATTCCTCCTATATGTATTTTGTAAATCATAAATTTAATCACAATCGTTGCATTTTCCTTTAAAAATAGAAAGATGTGACAATAGTGAAAAGCCTCGTTTTTTTAATTCGCTTTTTTCCTTTTCTGTTTCTTCATTTGAAAATTCTGGCACAGTTTCAATATGCTTGCAAGAATCACAAATAAAAAAATTGGCATTTTCTTCCTTAAAGTAACATTTTTCATTTTCAAAGTCAAACGAAAAAATATAATTATTTTTCTCTAAAAATTCCAAAGCCCGATAAACTGTCGATAAGTCAAAATCTACTTTTGATTTTAAAAACTTGGCATTTATTGGAGTGTCTGAAGACTGTATAAGATTAAGTATTTGTTGCCTTTTCTTAGTTAATTTCATAATAACATCTCCTAATAATAAAAAACGTTTTTTATTTCAATAAATTGCAAATCATTCGCAAAATATAATTTATTATATATTAAAAAAACCTATTTGTCAAATGAATAGGTTTTCATATATTTTATAAAAAACTTCAGATTATACGGACTAAAAAATTATTGTTCTGTCATTATAATAACTTTTCCATTAGCACTATTTGATTCTAAATATTTATGTGCCAAAGAAATCTCATCTAATGTAAATATTTTTGAAATGCATGGTTTAATATTATATTTTTCAATAAATTCAAACATTTCTTTTATTGTATCTTTATTGACATTTGTACTATCAAATGAAGTTAAATATGACTCTGAAATAATATCAACCAATGGCTCAAAATCTTCAATTATCCATCCTCCAAGACATCCTGTCATACAGACGATTCCACCTTGCTTTACTGATTTTAGTGACGATTTCAAAGTTGGTCTTCCAATTAATTCTAAAACTTTATCCACGCCATCTGGGAATAATTTTTTCAAATTTTCATCAAAATTTTCATTCCCAACAATTACTTCATCTGCGCCTTTTTCCTTCAAAAACTGCTCTTTAGATGCACTTCTGCTCGTAGCGATAACTCTCACATTGATAGCTTTTGCCAACTGAATAGCTGCTAATGCCACCGACCCTGTTCCACCTCGAACTAAAAGTGTTTCTCCTTCCTTTAATTTCAAACTTTTAAAAAGTGAACCGTACGCTGTATAATAAAGTTCTGGATACGCTGCAATTTCTGACCAGAAAATATTTTCTTCTGTGATTTCCAAATTTTTTGAAAATTTTTCTTTTAATTGCTCCTTATTTTTTAACTCGATATTATCAATATTCTTGAAGAAACTTTTTTCATTAGGCAATCTATAAACTTGATTTTTCGGAATCAAAATATATTCTGCATAACTTCCGTCAAATTCTCTTCCCATGCCATTCATCATCGAAAAAACTTTATCACCTTTTTTAAAATCGCTGTTAGACGGATCTTCCACAATGCCGACACATTCGATCCCAATTACTCTTGGAAGTTTTACCGATGGCGAATCTCCTTGACGAGTAAAAATTTCAGCTCTATTTATTCCAAATGCTTTTATTTTCACAAGAATCCAATCTTTTTTCACTTCTGGAATTGGAACATTTTATTTTTTATTTTCATTTCTTCAGCACTACACGGTTTTTCAAGCACCATTGCTTTCATAAATTTTCTTTTCATAAATTTTAACTTCCTTCCTTTTGTTTTTTTATTTTTAAAACATTTTATCATTTTTATAAAAAATATTTGACTTTCATGTTACTATATGGTAACATAAATTTACGATATAGTAATATTTTTGTAAAGGAGGAAATCTATGAAATCAAACTCTGGATTTTATATAAGTAGAATAAAACAAGTAAATACTAGACTTTTGAATAAATTTTTGGCACAAAAAAATATAACGGCGTTTAATGGGGAACAAGGTCGAATTTTGCATGTGCTTTGGGAAAATGATGGGATTAGTAATAGAGAATTGTCGAAAAAATCTGGTCTTGCTATGAGTTCACTTACAACGATGCTTGAACGGATGGAAGAAAAAAAATTATTGATACGAAAATTTTGTCCGACGGATAAACGGAAAAGTTTAATTTTTTTAACGGATTATGCTAAATCCTTGAAAAGTGAATATGATGAAATTTCTGACAAAATGACTGAAATCTCTTTTGAAGGAATTTCAGATGAGAAGAGATTGGCTTTTGAGGTGACTTTAGAAAAAGTTTTGTATAATTTTGAAAAAGCTGAACAGGAATTTAATAAAAAATAATTTAAAATACTGAACAAAATTTGAAATTTATAAAATTTATAAAAAATTATTTGGTATTTAACTGGAGGTAAATGAATGATAGAATTTATCAATGTTGGAATGACTTATCCAAATGGGAATGTTGGATTAAAAAATATAAACTTGACTATAAAGGAGTCTGAAATTACGGTTTTTATTGGACCGTCTGGGAGCGGGAAAACTACGCTTTTGAAAATGATTAACCGGTTAGAGGATAATACGACTGGGGAAGTGAAAATTAATGGGAAAAATGTGAAGGATTATAATATTGACAAAATGCGTTGGGATATTGGATATGCTTTGCAGCAAGTGGCACTTTTTCCGCATATGACGGTTGAAGAAAATATTGCGATTGTGCCTGAATTGAAAAAATGGAAGAAAGAAAAAATTGATGCGAGAATTAATGAGTTATTAAATATGGTTGGGCTTGAGCCTGAAAAATATCGAAAGAGAAACCCTTCAGAATTATCTGGTGGAGAAGCACAAAGGATTGGAATTGCAAGAGCTCTAGCTGCTGATCCAAAAATTATTTTGATGGACGAACCATTTAGTGCATTAGATCCCATCACTCGTGCAAATTTACAGGAAGATGTGAAAAAACTTCAGAAACAAATTCACAAAACAATTGTTTTTGTAACTCACGACATTGAGGAAGCATTTTTATTGGGGGATAAAATTTGTATTATTCAAGACGGCGAGTTAGTTCAAGCTGGAACCAAACACGAAATAATATCAAATCCTAAAAATAATTTTGTGAAAAAATTTATAGCTATCAAAAAGAAAGAAGGTGAAATTTATGAATAAATTAATTTTTACTTTTTTAGAGAAGAAAGATGAACTTTTTAGCGGAATTGTGGAGCATATTCAAATTTCGTTTATCGCACTAATAATTGCTCTTATTATCGCCATTCCACTAGGAATTTATTTGAGCTACCACAAAAAATTAGCAAATATCGTTATTGCAATTAACGGCGTTATTCAAACTATACCATCTTTAGCAATTTTAGCACTTCTAATTCCTATTGTTGGAATTGGGAGAAAACCTGCTATAATCGCCTTAATACTTTATGCTCTGCTTCCAATTTTACATAATACTTACACTGGAATTACTGGCGTGGATCCAATGTATATGGTAACTTCAAGAGCTTTAGGAATGAATAAATTTCAGCAACTTACAAAAATTCAACTTCCACTAGCTATGCCTGTAATAATGACCGGAGTTAGAACGGCTGCAGTTTTGATTATTGGGACTGCCACATTGGCTTCACTTGTTGGAGCTGGAGGACTTGGAAAGTTGATTTTACTTGGTCTTGATAGGAATAATAACTATTTGATTTTGTTAGGAGCAATTCCTGCTGCTTTGCTTGCAATTTTATTCGATTTCATCTTTAAGCAATTGGAAAAATTGAGTATCAAAAAAATATTAATTTTCCTAATTTTAATCACATTTGCGTGTCTTTTTGGGTCAATTAGCAGTTTTAATAATACAAAAAAAGACAAATTGATAATTTCTGGAAAACTTGGTTCGGAGCCAGAAATATTGATAAATATGTATAAAATTTTGATTGAAGAAAATAGTAAACTTGGCGTTGAGTTAAAACCTGGACTTGGAAAAACTTCATTCGTATTCAATGCTTTGAAAAATCACGATATTGATATTTATCCTGAATTTTCAGGAACTGCCGTTTTCACTTTCTTGAACGAAACTCCTGTGAATAACAATGCTGAAGATGTTTTTAATCAAGCACAAAAAGGAATGGAAACTAAATTTAAAATGATTATGTTAAAACCTATGAAATATAACAATACTTATGCAATCGCTGTTAGCAAGAAGTTTGCCGATGAAAATAATTTGAAGACGATTTCTGATTTGGCGAAAGTGAAGGATAAGATAAAAGCTGGATTTACAAGAGAATTTAATGACCGTGAAGATGGATATCTTGGACTTAAAAAATTGTATCAATTTGAAATTCCAAATATTAAAGAGTTTGAGCCAAAACTTCGTTATGTTGCTGTTCAAAGTGGCGATATTAACTTAGTTGACGCATACTCTACTGATCCTGAACTTGCTCAGTATAATATGGTTATTTTAAAAGATGATAAGCATTTATTCCCACCATATCAAGGTTCTCCAATGATGCGTGAGGAAACTTTGAAAAAATATCCTAAATTGAAAAAGATTTTGGAAAAATTGAGTGGCAAAATTTCAGATGAAGAAATGTCGACAATGAATTACCGTGTTTCTGTGAAAGGTGAGAAAGCGGAAGATGTTGCTAGAGAATATTTGAGAAATGCTGGAATTATTAAAAAATAAATAGAAAATTAATTAATTAAAAAAATTAGCCAAGTGAAAATTTGGCTTTTTTTTATGAAAAATCTGAAAAAATCAAATCTATTTTCTTATTAATTTTTTATAATAAACTAATTAAATTATCGGACTCATTATTTTTTTGTTTATTTTATTATTTCACTTATCTCAAAATATAACAAAATTATATTGTAAATTATAATAATATCTATATTTACTTATTATTACATATTACTTACTAGTAAAATGCTGATTTTCATATAATAAATAAAAAGTTCACAACAGCACAGATAGACAAAAGTGAGAAAAAATGTAAATTAATAATTATAATAATAAAAGAAAATGACAGTCTTAATAAATTATAGTTCTTATTTTTTATAATTTACAAGATTGCCATTTTTGAACTTAAATAGCAGTAGAGAGAGTTAATATAGAACTGTCATTTAAGTTGTGAATATCAAAGATTATATATTTGTTAGCATTAATTAGTTTAGTATGATCATGTTAGAGTAATTAACTTTTTAATTTAAAGGTGCATCATCAGGTCTAGGTCCTTTAGGTCTATGATTTAACATTTCTATTAATTTAGCTGCTTCATCTTTTGTAACTTTTCCGCTATTTAATGAATCTGTTAATGATTGAATTTCTGTGTCAGTCAATCTTTTTGGAGCATCTTTTGGCTTACATTTATCGTTTGGTTTGTGAGGACCTCTTCTATCTAGCATTTTTGCGATTTCGGCTCCTTCAGCCTTTGTAATTTTTCCATTGTTTAATTTTGTCTTTAATTCTTCAATTCTAGCTGGGTCAGGTTTTTTTATAATATTTCCATTTTCATCTACAAGATTTCCATTTGAATCTTTTTGTAATTTATGTGGCGGTCTACATTCATCATTTACTGTGTTATTTGTTGTAGTTGCTGTTCTGGTAATATTATTTGCTGTTGTACCTGCAAATATAGATAACGATGTTAATAAAGCGATTCCTAAAATTTTCTTTTTTCCTATTTTTTTCATAATAATTCCTCCAATTTATTTATAATTTTATTTTTTATGTCCTTTCCTTATCGACAAGAATATAATATCAATAAATTTTGACAAAATTATGTAAAATTTGTGTCTTTTTTGTGAAGTTTCAAAATTTTTTTACTTTGATAATAATAAGCCAATATAATTGAATAAAAAAGATTTTTTTAGTATAATTAAGCAAATAAAGTATCCTAAATGTATGAAAGAGGAAAAATTATGTTAAAAAATGCAAAAAAATTATATGAAAAATATAAAAAAATAAAAATTACAGCAAAAGATCTGAAAAAAGCTGGAAAATTGAAAAATAATTTGGGAGTAGTTGCAACGAAATTTGAACTTCTTGTGAGAATGGTGAAATCAGATAGAAGAGGAGAATTTAAGATTCCAACAATGGATAAGGTAAAGATTGTGGGAGCAATTATTTATGTTATCTCAACAATTGATGCAGTGCCTGATATTTTGCCAATTATTGGATTTGGTGATGATATTGGTGTCGTAGCTTATGTGATTTCTAAATTAGGCAACTTAATTTCTGAATATGAAAAATTTGAAATGCAGAAGAAAAAAGAGAAAAGTGAAAATACTAATTGGGATAACCTGAGAGTTGTTAGTGAAGATTAATAATGAAAAGAAATATTTTTCAAAAATTTTTTTTATCATAAGAGAAGAAATTGATAAAAAATATTAAATAAAAATAAGAGAAAGTTTCCATTAATAACTAAAAAATATTTAACGTACATAGCAAAGAAAAAATTATAGAGTAGTAATATTTTTTATATTTTTGTTTTTTGAGTTAATTAGAAGTAAGTTGAAAAAAAAATGGAGATAAAGCGAAGTGGAAGTGAAAATAAAAAAAAAGAACATAAACATCGTAATGTAAATTAGGATAATTAAATTAGGATAATAATAAGAGCAAATCAATGTATAATTGACTTAATTGACTAATTTTATTATTTTTTAAAATTTAAAATAAAATTATCGGACGCTATATTTTTTTTTATTTAATTTATATATTATATACCCTTATACCTATATTATACACAATAACTTAACTTATACTTTAATTAATAATTATAACTATTATTGTGTATACTTATATATTGTATTATAAACATTTAAATAATAAATATTATAATATTTAAATTAAATAAATAAGTAAAAATAATAAGCAATAATGAGCGAAAAATAGAAAAATTATATAAATAAAATTAAGAAAGGGAACAACAAATGAAAAAAGAAAACTTTTTAAAACAATTTCCAAAAGAGCAGGAATATTTGGTTAGTAAATTATATAACTATTATGAAATCGCACAAGATTATGAAATTATTAGTTTTACAGAGGAATTTTATACACCAAATTTTTGGAAGAAATTAGGGAAGAAATTTGGAGGAGTAAATATTATTTGTGATGGAATTTTTGAGGATAGTGATAGAAGACAGATTGCATTTGTTCCTGATGGTTTTATAGATGGTAATAATAATTTTGGATTTGAGAATAATGAGAGTGATCTTGAAAATTTTGGACTTAATCGAAATGAACTTCAATTTCCAAATAAATTGTTAAAAATATCAATAGATTCAAGATTTCGAGAGTATTTACATAAGGATTTTTTGGGAAGTCTTATGGGGCTTAATGTAAGAAGAGAACTTATGGGGGACTTGATCCTTGAAGATGATAAAAAAAGATGGATTTGTGGATATATTCCAGTTTCTGAAAAAATTTCGGATTATATTGTTTCAGAGTTGAAGCAGATTGGGAAGGTGGCTTGTGAAATTGAGATTGTGGATGTTAAAAATAAAAACGATCTTCCTAAGTATAGATATGATGATAAATTAATTACAGTTCCATCAAAGCGGTTAGATAGTATAGTTTCGACAATCACAAATCTATCTCGTGCAAAAGTAATTGATCCGATTGAAAAGGGAAAAGTTTTTGTTGATTATGTGGAAGAAAAAGATAAATCTAAATTGCTTGAAATTGGGAGTTTGATTACGATTAGAGGGTTTGGGAAATATAAATTGTTTTTGGATAAAGGGGAAACTAGGAAGGGGAAAGAACGGATACTTGTAAAAAAATATATTTGATTTTTTATTTAAAATACAAAATAAATTGATGGAAATTATTCTATTAGCATAAATATATTTTATTCTAAAGAATTAAATTATTTGTAGAGTAAAAATTTTAGAGGGAATTTAAATTTTTAAATTTTTATACAATAAAACTGACTTAAAACTGAACTCAAAAATTATGACTGTAGATTTATATAATTTTTAGTAGCAGTTCTATTTTAAATGGATTTGAGTATAAAAAATATAATTTCAAAATAACTGAGATTATATTTGTCTATAGTCTAAAATAAATAAGAAAGAAGGTAAAAAAATGAAAGATGTAACACCAAAAAGTAATTTAGAAATATTAATAAAATGTTTGGGAATAGCGATTGGGATTGTAGCTGTGATTGCATTGCTGAAATTGGCACTTAGAATATTTTTATCCGTTGCAATATGGATAATTCCGATTACTTTAATATTGTTTATTTATCAAAAATTTAATGACAGATATTGAAAAAATTTATAAGAAGGGAATTTTAAATTGAAGATGGAAAATATAAATTTTTTGAAAAATCATGTGATGAGCTTGATAGAATATGAGCCTGAATTAACTGAAAAAATTGAAAGTATTTTGGAAATATTGTTAAAGGCGGAAGCAAAAAATTTGACAAATAGGAAGTCAAAGGTGCATTTGTCAGCAAGTGCGGCAGTTTTTAAAAATGAAAAATGCTATTTTATAAGACATCCTTATTTAAAAACAATTTTGTTGCCAGCGGGGCATGTGGAAAATGATGAGATGCCTTTGGATACAGCTATTCGTGAGTTTTTTGAAGAAACGGGATTTAGTGCTGTGGTTAATAAGAAGATGAAGAACTTTGGGCTGATTGATGTTAATGTGATTGAGATTCCTGAAAATCCTTTGAAAAATGAGGGAGAACATATTCATATTGATTTTCGGTATAAGCTTTTGTTAGATGAAAAAAGAGAGAGACAGGAAGCTGAATTGGAATGCTTTTTACTGGCTGAAGATGAGGCTGATGAGGAATTTAAAAGATATTATAGATATTTATAAATTGTAAATTTTTGAATTGGTTTTTATTAGATTTGTTCAGAAATAAAATTCAATAAAGTAAATAGACACATAAAAACTTCCTTTTTTTGTGATTATATGGTAAGATAATTATATAACAAGATAAAATAATAAAATAATGCATGTGGAAAGTGAGGTAGATTGTGAAAAATTATATAAAAAATTTGAGCAAGAAAGACTTAATATTATTGGATATACGTAAAATGTATGATTCGTATGGGTATAAAAGGATTTCACTTCCTAGTTTTGAGGAATATGATTTGTATAATGAAAATAAGGATTTTATTGATAGAAATGTTTTGACTGTGATGAGTCCGAATGGGAAGTTGTTAGCTTTAAGGCCCGATATTACATTGTCAGTTGCTAAAAAAATTTCTAAGGATCAGTCTTTGAAATATAGTAAAATTTATTATCAGGAAAATACATATAATCTGACAAAATATGTGGGATATGATGAAGATGAACAGCTAGGGATTGAGCTGATTGGGAAAGAATCTACATTTTTGGATTTTGAAATTGTGGATCTTGCAATAAAGAGTTTAGATATTATAAATGAAAAAAGTATGATTACTTTGTCACATGCTCGATTTATTTCTTCGATTTTTGATAATCTTAATTTAGAATATGAAATAAAGGAAGAAATTTTTGATTGTATAAACAAGAAAAATAGTCATGATATAAAAAAGATACTGGAAAATAATAAATTTATTTCTGAAAATGTAAAACAATTGATTTATAAAATTCCTGAATTATCTGGAGATTTAGAGGATATTGAAAAAGAACTTTTGAAATATGAAATGAATGATGATATAAAGGAAATTTTGCTTGAACTTAAACAATTAAATAATTTACTGTTTAAATTTCATAAAAAATCGAAAATTGTATTTGATTTTTCCATCGTAAAAAATTTAAATTACTACAATGGAATTATTTTGCAAGGATACATTGAAGGATTTCCAAACGTGATTTTGACTGGTGGAAGATATGACAAATTATTTGAAAAATTTGGAGTTGACACGGGAGCAGTTGGTTTTGCAATTTTAACTGATAGTTTGAAGGGTTATTATAAAGATGAGGATAAAAATGATTTTGAAATATTGATTGCTTATGACAATAGCGATTTTGAAAAATTGGTAGAAATTGTAAATGATTTTCAGGAAAAAGGACTTCGAGTGAGAACTGAAAATATTGAGAATTTAAAAGAAAATGATAGCGAAATTTTTAATTACGATGAAAAATATTTATTTAAAAACGGAAATTTAATTAATGAAAAATCAATGTAAAGAATGAAAGGAGCTTTTATGATAAATATTGCTCTTCCTAAAGGAAGATTAGGGAATAAAGTATATGATTTGTTTGAAAAAATAGGTTATGAAAGTTCAGAAATAAAGGAAGATAACAGGAAACTGATTTTTGAAAATCGAGAAAGAAATATTAGGTTTCTTTTGGTAAAACCGTCAGATGTTGGGGTTTATGTTGAAAAGGGAAGTGCAGATATTGGAGTTGTGGGAAGAGATGTTCTGCTTGAGGAAAATCCTGATATCTATGAGCTAATGGATTTGGGATTTGGTAAATGTAAATTTGCGATTGCGGGGCCTGTGAATTTTAAGGAAAATTTTGATAGACCATTGGTAGTAGCGACAAAATATTTAAATGTTTCAAAAAGATATTTTGATTCAATTAATAGAGATGTAGAACTTATAAAACTAAATGGTTCTATTGAAATAGCACCAATTTTAGAACTTTCTGATGTAATTATGGATATTGTTGAAACTGGAACAACTTTAAAGGAAAATAACTTGAAAGTATTGAAAACTATTGAAGATATAAGTGCTAGATTTATTGCTAATAAGTCAAGCTATAGATTTAAAAATGAAGAAATAGAAAAAATTGTTAAAAGTATAAAAGAAATTTTATAAAAATGGTTAGTATTATTTTGTTTATCATAGATTGTACAATTTAAAAAATTTATATTTTTAAAATAAAAAAATGAAATGGAGTGATCTGTTATGATTAAAACTATAAAATATTCAAAAAATGTTGATTTGGAAAAGGAACTTGCTAGAAGTCAATTTTCTTATGATGATGTAAATGAAACTGTGGAAAGTATCTTAAAAGATGTTAGAGCAAGAGGAGATAAGGCTTTGATTGAATATACTGAAAAATTTGATGGAGTGAAACTAGAAAATTTGGAAGTTACGGAAGAAGAAATAAAAAAGGCTTTTGATTTGATTGATAAGGAATTACTGGAAGTTATTCAATATTCTCACGATAATATTAAAAAATTTCACGAAAAGCAAGTTAGAAATGATTTTTTAATACGACAGGAAAATGGAGTAGTTTTGGGGCAAGTTATTAATCCTATTGAAAAAGTTGGGCTTTATGTTCCAGGAGGTACAGCTGCTTATCCATCAACTGTTTTAATGAATGCAGTTCCAGCGAAAATTGCAGGATGTAAAGAAATTGTAATGGTAACCCCTCCAACGAAAGATGGATCAATTTTACCATCTCTTTTAGTTGCTGCAAAAATTTCTGGAGTTGATAGAATCTTTAAAGTAGGTGGAGCCCAATCTATAGCCGCTCTTAGTTATGGTACAGAAACTATTCCAAAAGTTTATAAAATTGGTGGACCAGGGAATATTTACGTTGCAATGGCTAAGAAAATGGTTTACGGAGAAGTTTCAATTGATATGATAGCTGGGCCAAGCGAAGTATTAATTATTGCTGATGAAAGTGCAGATCCAGTTCATACAGCGGCAGATTTATTATCACAAGCAGAACACGATAAATTAGCAGCCAGTATACTAGTTACAACATCACAAAAATTAGCAGATGAAGTAGCGGTAGAAGTAGAAAAACAACTAAGGGAATTACCTAGAGAAGAAATTGCTAGAACTTCAATTGAAACTCAAGGTAGAATTATAATTGTAGAAAATATGGATGAAGCAGTTTTTGTAAGTAATTTTATAGCACCAGAACATTTGGAATTAGCAGTAGATAATCCTTTTGAATTATTGCCAAGAATAAAAAACGCAGGTTCAATCTTTATGGGACATAATACACCTGAACCAATTGGAGATTACTTGGCAGGTCCAAATCACACATTACCAACAAGTGGAACAGCTAAATTTTCATCACCTTTATCAGTAGATGATTTCATTAAAAAATCTTCATTTATTTATTATTCTAAACAAGGATTGGAAGAAGTTAAAGATAAAGTAATTAAATTCGCTGAAAATGAAGGACTTACAGCACACGCTCGTTCAGTTTCTAAAAGATTTGAGAAATAAAAAATATAATTAGTCTGAAAACTGATTTTTAATAATTTTTTGATAAGAAAATTATAAATTTCTAGTTTTCAGGCTTTTTCAAAACATTGGAATTTTTTGTTTCAGAGAAGAAAAAATTTGTAAAATTAGAAAGTTTTTTGAATAGAAAATAAAAACCTAAGATTTTTTGAAAATTAAAAATAACTAAAATGAAAAACTAATAACAGAATAATGGGAGGATAAATGAAAAAAATACTACTGGGATTATTTATTTTAGGAACGTTAGGAATGGCACAGCAGAATTATGAAGTTTATGTGAAAAATGGGATTAAAATTTCCCAAAGTGAAGCAGATAGAGATAGCAAAGAGATTGAAAAAATTATTAATGATAAGATTATTTCAAAATATAACAATGAGGGAAAAAAAGTTATAATGGAAAAGTCAAAAAAACTTTACAATGAATATCTGAACGATTTGATTGATAACATAATAAAGGATGTTCCAAAAAATCAACAACAGGCATTAAAAGAATTTTTAAGAAAATTAAGTGGTATTTTAGCACAAAATGGTTTTAATGAAATTAACAAAATAGAGATTTCTGTTAAAGAAATTTCATTTTTAGAAAAAAATAAAGCTAAAGTTAATGTATTAGTTAGATATAAAGATTTGGATGATATTGATGTTGGTGAAATTTTTGATGAAACATTTAAAGAATCTGGTATTACAAGCAAAGAAACTGAACATTTTGAAAAAATTAATAAAGTAAAAATTGATAAATTCTATAACTATTTTGAAAATAAAATAAAAGAAGAAATAAAAAATTCAGATTATAATGAAGACACTATGGAAATGGAAATTGAAAAAGTCAATGGAAAATGGCAATTTGATTTTGATTATGACTATTTTATAAATGAAATTACAAAAAGTTTGGAAAATAATTTTAAAAATGCAGAAAATGACTTTGATGATTAAAATTAAGAATATTTTTATTAAATAAAAAATTTTAAAAAATTTATAGAATTTTAAAGTGAGTGTGTAAAAATTTTTGTTTGAATAAAACAGCAAAGTATTGAAATTTAATAGAGTTATCTATCAGTTTACACAAATTATTCTAAACACACTCGAATTTTTAAAGTACTTAAAAGGAGGAGTTACAATGAGCAAATTTTGGAGTGATAAAATAAAAGAAATAGAGCCTTACACACCAGGTGAACAACCAAAAGACAAAAAATATATTAAACTTAATACAAATGAAAATCCTTATCCGCCATCAGCAAAAGTTATAGAAAAAATAGAATCTATGAATTTGGAAGATTTGAAACTATATCCAGATCCAGATGTAACAGAGCTTAGAAAGGTTATCGCTGAATATTTTTCTAATAAAATAAATGATGAAATTATACATAAGCAAGTATTTATTGGAAATGGATCAGATGAAATTCTAGCATTTATTTTTATGACATTTTTTAATACAGGAGATAAAGTGTATTATCCAGATATTACATATAGTTTTTATCCAGTTTATGCTGATTTGTTTAATGTGAAGGAAATCAAGATTCCATTAAATGATAATTTTGAAATTGAAATTCAGAAATATTTTGGATTGGATGGACATATAATTATTACAAATCCGAATGCACCAACTTCAATTGCTTTGAAACTAGATGAAATTGAAGAAATAGTAAAAAATAATCCAAATCAGTTAATTATCGTTGATGAGGCATATGTTGACTTTGGTGCAGAAAGTGCTGTAAAATTAATAAATAAATACGATAACGTTCTTGTCGTTCAGACATTTTCAAAATCACGTTCAATGGCAGGAATACGGCTTGGATATGCACTTGGTTGTGAAAGTATAATTGAAGGATTGAATAGATTAAAATTTTCATTTAATTCATACACAATCGATAGAATTTCAATTGAAGCTGGAATTGAATCTTTTAAAGATAACGAATATTTTGAAAAAACTAATGCCAAAATTATTCAAACTAGAGAGAAAACATCTGAAAAATTGAAAAAGTTAGGATTTAAAGTATTAAATTCGAGTGCTAATTTTATTTTTATTTCACATAAAGATGTCTATGCAGGTGATTTGTATAAAGATCTAAAGGAAAATGGAGTTTTAGTAAGATATTTTTCAAAAGATAGAATTGATAATTATTTGAGAGTTACGATTGGAACTGATGAGGAAATGGGGATTTTTATTGAGAAATTGGAAGAAATTATTTTTCAAAGGGAAAAATTTTGATTTGAAGATTTATATCAATGATTTATTAGTGATTTTTATTTTGACAAGGGGAAATTCAATGCCCCTTGCTAAGTTTTTGTTATTAAATAAATCTTTTTTGCTGAAATCTGTAATTTTAATACTTCATAAATTATAAAAAAACTTGTAGTAATCTATAAAACCTTCTATAATTTCTTTTCTTGTCTGAGTATATTTATCTTCTATCCCACCATTTTTCAAGCTATCAATCCATTCGCCATCAATCATAGTTCCAACATCCATATCAATACCATATTTTACTTTTTCTAGTAACGAAACATCAGAAATATCCCCTAGACAATACAAATATCCGCACAATACACGTAGACATTCGGAACTATCATAAAATTTGCTTTCTCTTTCTGTAATTGCTCTTTCAAATTCTTTATTAAGAAGAAAAATTATTTCATTTTTATCAATTTTATCAAAATCAAAACCTAATTTTCTTATAAAAAATTCAGCTCTTTCTGAAGCATAAAGTATATTTTTAGCATCATCATAAAGCATATTTTCACCTCCTATATTTTAAAATACGTTAAATTATCCAGTAAATTATACCACGATTTTTAATATTTCAAAATAAATTTCTTATTTTTCTGTTAATCTTGAAAAAGAGAAAAAAATAGATTATACTATTTATAAATAAATTTGCAATGAAAGGATAAAATTATGAGAAAATCTAAAATTGAAAGAAATACATTTGAAACAAAAATAAAAGTTGAATTGAATATTGATGGAACTGGGAAATATGAGAATAATACAGGGGTTGGATTTTTGGATCACATGCTTGACTTGTTTGCGAAGCATGGGAGATTTGACTTGAAGGTTTATTGTGATGGAGATACACAAGTTGATGATCATCACAGTACGGAAGATATTGGGATTGCGCTTGGAAAATGTTTTTATGAGGCTTTGGGAGATTTAAAAGGTGTTAAGAGATATGGGAACTTTCTTTTGCCAATGGATGAGGCGTTAACATTGGTTGCAGTTGATTTGAGTGGGAGATATTTTTTGAATTTTGATGTAAATATTCCGACTGAAAAAGTAGGAACTTTTGATACTGAATTGGTAGAAGAATTTTTTATTGGATTTACACGGCACTTAAATGCGACATTGCATATAAAGAATATGGCAGGAAAAAATTCGCATCATATAATTGAGTCAATTTTTAAGGGAGTTGCTAGGGCCTTGGCAGAAGCGGTGAGTATTAATGAGAAATATAGGGATGAGATTCCTTCGACTAAGGGAGTTTTGGTTTAATCAAATTTATTAACAACTAATAAAATAGAAATTGTTAAAAATCTTGAAAACAATAAAAAAATAGATTATACTATTTATAAGTAAAATCATAAGAAAAGGAAAAAATTTGAAAAATATTGTTATAGAAAAGATATTTGATGTTGTAAATTATAAAAATTTTAAAGGGATGAGATTTAAATGAAAATACAAAAAGAATTATTTTCACGTCAAGATAAAGAATACATGAAATTTTTAAGTAAATTGACGCCAAATGTATCGGAGGATACAATTATCGGAGTGAGAATTCCTGAAATAAGAAAATTGGCTAAAAAATTGGTAAAGAATAATGAATATGAAGATTTTTTGAAGGAGTTGCCACATAAATATTACGATGAGAATTTGTTGCATGGAGCAATTATTTCAGAGAGCAAAAATTTTGAGAACTGTATTGAATCGCTTGATAGTTTTTTGCCATTTGTTGATAATTGGGCAGTTTGTGATACAATTTCTCCGAAAATTTTTAAAAAGCATAAAAAAGAATTAATTGAAAAAATAAAGGAATGGTCTCAATCAGATAAAACTTATACTTGTAGGTTTGGTGTAGAAATGTTGATGACGCATTTTTTGGATGAAGACTTTAAAAAGGAATATTTGGAAATAGTAGCGAATATTCATTCTGAAGAGTATTATGTGAAAATGGTAGTTGCCTGGTTTTTTGCGACAGCACTTGTAAAACAGTGGGATTATGCGGTGATTTATTTAGAAAATAATAGGTTAGATGTTTGGGTGCATAATAAGACGATACAGAAGGCTAGAGAAAGTTTGAAGATTTTGGAAGACAAGAAGGGGTATTTGAAGGGGTTGAAAAGAAAGAAAGAAGGAGAATTAATTTAATGAAAATCACAAAAGTTATGTTTGTAGGATTGATTTCTTTGTTGTGCTCAATAAATTCATTTACAAATACAAATTCTGAAAATGATTTTAAAAAGTATGTACTAGAAAAATTAGAAGAAATAAAAAAAATTGATATTTATAACAATGATACGACTACTAAATATCACAATATAAATGAAGAAAATTCAAAAAGGTATAAATTAAAAAAATTTATAATTGATAATTTTCCTGAAAAAAGTAGCGAATTATTAGAAAAAAATAAGGAAAGTTGGGATGCTGTTTGGAAAAGCAATATTTCTTTTCTTGATGATTTAGAAAGAAAATATGGCTTTAATACGAATTTGTATGAATTTTATAGAGAAGAAGATAATAATAAAATAAAAAAATTAATGGAGTTAGCTATAAAATTAAAAAACACAAAAAGTTTATCTTTTGATCAATTGAGAAAGTCAAAAGAAGAATATGAAACAGAGAATAAAAAAATGAATGATAAGTATACTGAATTACATGATTTAATGGGAAATGAATATGTAAATTATGGTGGAATGATTGGTTATGGATGCTATCCTAGACATTATTATAGCAATTTAGAAGATTTTCAAGAAAAATGGTTAAAATTTAGGGAAGATGAAGCATTATTTTATTCTGAATTGGAAAATAAAAAAGATGAGAAAATTTATTTTGGAAAACTTTTTGAAATAACAAAAAAACAGAACGAATACTTTGAGGATATTATAAATAATATAAAAAAAAGCGATAGATATAAAGAAGAAAAAAATATAAAAGACAAAATATTGAAGTTTGGGAAATAATGAATACTAGTAAAAAAGATTATGCAATAGACAAGGAGATAAAATGGAAAAAGAATTAGAATCCGTTTTTTTGAGAATCTTTCAAGGGAGAATCAAGAAAATATCGTGGAAGAAAAGTGAAAAGTAATTTTCATTGTAATGTCAATTTTTTTTTGATATAATTTAAGTAATTAAAGGGAAAGTAGGGATTAATTATGAAAAAAAAGAAAAAAGGACTAGCAATTGGAAATTCTGATTTTAAGGAGATTATACAAGAAAACGGATATTATGTCGATAAAACAAAATTCATAGAAGATTTGCTGGAAGACTTATCAAAAGTTAAACTTTTTACAAGGCCCAGAAGATTTGGAAAAACTTTAAATTTGTCTATGTTAAAGTATTTTTTTGATGTTAGAAATGCGGAAGAAAATAGAAAATTATTTGAAAATTTGTATATTTCAAAAAGTGAGTATATGGAAAATCAAGGACAAAATCCTGTGATTCTTATAAGCCTGAGAAATGCCGAAGCAGAAAATTGGGAGGATAGTTTTTTTAATATTAAGAATCTTATCTCTAGTTTGTACGATAATTTTGAATATATCTCTAGCAATTTAAAAAAAAGAGATTTAGTTGAGTTTGAAAATATATGGCTCAAAAAGGATAATGCAGATTGGGAAAATTCATTAAAGAATTTATCAAGATATTTATATGAATATTACGGGAAAAAAGTCATAATTTTAATAGATGAGTATGACACTCCAATGACAAGTGCTTGGAACGAAGGATATTATGAAAAGTCGCGAAGATTTTTTAAAAGTTTTTATTCAAATACATTGAAGGATAATGAATATTTACAATTTGCAGTTGTGACTGGAATACTTAGGGTAGCAAAGGAAGGGATTTTTTCTGGATTGAATAATTTGAAAACTTATACGGTTTTGAATAATAAATATGCAGAAAGTTTTGGATTGATTGAAACAGAAGTGAAAAATGCCTTGGAATATTATGGATTAGAGCAAAATATTGAAAAAGTAAGAAAATGGTATAACGGCTATAAGTTTGGGAATATTCAAATTTATAATCCGTGGAGTATAATTAACTATCTCGATGAAAAAGAAATAAACGTTTACTGGATAAATACATCAGATAACAGGCTTATTCATTCAGCAATAGAAAATGCTGATAAAGATCTATTTGATGAATTAAAAGATTTATTCAATAATGGGACAACAGAGCAAATGGTAATGGCTTCATCGAATATGGATAGATTGAAAGATCCACAAGAAGTTTGGCAGTTATTACTTTTTGGAGGGTATTTGACTGTTGAAGAAAAAATTGCTATGAATGAATATGCTTTAAAATTGCCAAATTATGAAATTAAAACATTTTTTAAAGATATGTTTGTCCAAAATTTAGGAGGTTTTAGCAGATTTAGAGAAATGATAAAAGCATTTAAAAACTTCGATTTTGACAGATTTGAAGAACTTTTAAATGAAATATTTTTAGTGTCAATGAGTTATCACGATACTTCTAAAACAGAAAAACCGTATCATACTTTTATTTTAGGAATGATGTTGTATCTTGATAATGAGTACACAGTTTTATCGAATAATGAAACTGGCTATGGAAGAAATGATTTAGCTTTAAATCCAATAAATAAAAGAGATGTTGGATATATATTTGAATTTAAAGTTTCTAAAACTGAAGAATCGCTTGAAAAAAGAGCAGAGGAAGCATTAAGTCAAATTGAAAATAAAAAATATCCTGTTTTATTAAAGGAATGTGGAGTAAAAGAAATTGCAAATATTGGAATGGCATTTTTTGGAAAAAGAGTTAAAGTGAAATATAAAGTTGTGAAAAATTAAAATTTTTTTGAATAGTTGACATTGTATAAAAAATAATGTAAAATTATGTTCCTTGGCAGGGGAGCAAAAAAGGTCTCATAAAAAATGGGGCCTTTTTATTTATGAAAAAATTTTTCTTAATTGCAACAATATATTTTTTTTGATATAATTTAAGTAAGTAAAAAGATTTAAATTTATCAAAAAAATAAAATAAAAGTATAAAGAAAGGAAGTTTAAACTATGATCGCAGTTATTGATTATGGAGTGGGTAATCTTTTCTCTTTGCTATCTTCATTAAATTATGTTGGACTTGATACAAAACTGACTAATGATGTTGAAGAGATTAAAAGTGCGAAAGGGATAATTTTGCCAGGAGTGGGGGCTTTTAGAGATGCTGTTTCTAATCTTGAAAAATATGGGTTAAAAGATATTTTGATAGATGAAGCGAAGAATGGGAAACCGTTTTTAGGAATTTGTCTTGGAATGCAAATGCTTTTTGAGAAAAGTTATGAATACGGTGAATTTGAAGGACTTGGACTTATAAAAGGAACTGTTGAGGAAATAAAAAAATATATTCTAGAAAATTCTGATTTGAAAATACCTCATATGGGATGGAACAACTTGAAAATAAATGATGAATTTAGAAATGATAAAATTTTGAAAAATGTGAATGTTGAAAATGAAGAATATGTGTATTATGTACATTCATATTTTGCAAAAACGGATATGAAAAATATTGTTGCATATTCAGAATATGGAACAAAAATTCCTGGAATTGTAAAAAATAAAAATGTTTATGGAATGCAGTTTCATCCTGAAAAATCTGGAGATACTGGATTGAAATTGTTGAAAAATTGGGGTGAATTAGCAAAGTAAAAATAACATTGTGATTATTTTACTTAATTTATCATTTTTAATTGGTTTTGATTAATTGAGAAAGAGGTATTTATGAAGAAGATAATATTATTGATGAGTATTTTTGCAATAGTGAATTTGAATGCGAAAAGTCGAAGCGAGATGATAAGTCAGGATTTATCAAAATTAGAAGTTTCTCAAGAAATAATATTAAAAACAATAGAATTGGATAAGGAAATGCCTAATGTAGTGAGTGAACCTGACAGAGAAAAAGTAAAAAAATTGGCATTAAAGATTGAAGAATTGTTGAAAAAGAATGAGAAGAATTTTGTTCTGTCAGAAAACTTGATAAATATTTATAATGCACTTGGAAAAAGTGATGCAGAGAAATTAAATAATTTAAAACGATATGAAAAATATAATCCTTATGAAGTGTCGAAATTGTTTTTTTCAAATA
Organism: Leptotrichia sp. oral taxon 417; assembly: GCF_013394865.1. NCBI lineage: Bacteria > Fusobacteriati > Fusobacteriota > Fusobacteriia > Fusobacteriales > Leptotrichiaceae > Leptotrichia > Leptotrichia sp. oral taxon 417. The sequence goes on from NZ_JABXYV010000001.1 coordinate 1,241,183, forward strand.
TGTATTATTCCAATAAGGGAGATTTTGATTCTTACAATAAAAATTATGAAATACTTAAAGAAAAATATCCAGATTATTTGATTACTAGAATTGCTGTAACATATACAATAGGAGAAGATGCAATTTGGAATATTATGCAAACAGATGAAAAAACAGCACTTGCAAGCTTAAATTCTATTATGAAAATGTGTGATGATAAGAAAAAAACGGAAGAATCACATATTTCTGATGAACAGGCTTGGGCATATAAATTAACAATGGGATGGTTTGCAATAAGTTTCTATTTAAATGAGAATCGTACATAGGATGCAATTGATTTTTATTATAAAAATTTTGAAGGAAAAAATAAGCCTGATAAAGAAATATTAGATTATAGTAAGTATCAGAATTGGTTTATAAAATCAGAGTTGGCAAGGGCAAATAAAAATGATTTCTATAATAATAAAAAATTGTTTGAAGAAAATTTAAAAAAAATAAATATGTTTGATTGATATTTTAAAAATGAATAATCATTGTAAAAGTAACAACATAAAAATTCAATAAAAGAATTTTTATCTTAAATATTATTGTTAAAAATTTCAAAGTTTAACAAATGATAAAAAATTTTAAAAATAAAAGGAGAAAATAACAATGATAGAAATTTTTCCAGCGATAGATTTACATAACGGACAGGCAGTTAGATTAAGACAAGGGGATTATAACCAAGTGGAAGTATTTTTTAAAAATCCTGTTGAAGTTTTGGACTTTTTTAATAAAAATAATTCAAAAAATCTTCATATTGTGGATTTGGATGGGGCAAAAGATGGGAATACAAAAAATTATGAAGTTATAAAAGAATTGATTGAAAAAAGTGATTTTTTTGTTCAAGTTGGTGGTGGAATCCGTGATGAAGAAAGAATAAAAAAATATATTGAATTGGGAGTAAATCGTGTTATTTTAGGAACGATTGCCGTTGAAAATGAAAAATTTTTGAAGGAAATGGTAAAAAAATACGGCGATAAAATTGCAGTTTCTGTAGATGCGAAAGATGAAAAAGTTGCGGTTAAAGGATGGACTGAAACTGTAGAATTGAACTCGGTTGAATTTTGCAAAAAATTATCGAATATAGGTGTGAAAACAATAATTTATACTGATATTTCAAAAGATGGAATGTTAAGCGGAACAAATCTTGAAATTTATAAAAAATTGTCGAAAGTAGTCAATTCAGACATTATTGCTTCAGGCGGAATTACATTTTTAGATGAGATTAAAGAGCTTAACAAAAATCATATTTATGGAGCAATTGTGGGAAAGGCTATTTATTCGGGAAATCTTGATTTGAAGGAAGTTTTAGAAATTAGTAAATAATATTTTTTAATTATGTATGAAAATTTATAATAAGCTAAATAAATAAATTTAACAAAGAAAGTAGGTATAAGAATGCTTGCAAAAAGAATAATTCCATGTCTTGATGTGAGAAATGGAAAAGTGGTGAAAGGTGTGAACTTTACTGGGATAAAAGAAGTTGACAGTCCAGTTGAGCTTGCTAAATTTTACAATAAATCTGGAGCTGATGAGCTTGTTTTTTATGATATTACGGCTTCGGTTGAGGAAAGAGGCTTGTTTACAGATATTTTGAAAAAAGTAGCAAGTCAAATTTTTATTCCGCTTACTGTTGGCGGTGGAATAAATACGCTGGATGATTTTGATAGAGTTTTGAAAGCTGGGGCTGATAAAGTGAGTGTTAATTCTGGGGCAATAAGAAATCCAAAATTAATTGAAGAGGCTGCGAAAAAATATGGAGATCAATGTGTAGTTTTGTCAGTTGATGTAAAACGAGTTGATGGGAAATTCAAAGTTTTTACAAAAGGTGGAAGAGAAAATACTGGGATTGACGCGATAGAGTGGTTTGTAAATGGTCAGGAAAATGGTGCTGGAGAAGTTGTTGTAAACAGTATTGACACAGACGGAGTTAAAAATGGATTTGACTTAGAATTACTTGAAATTTTATCAAAAAAATTGTCAATTCCAATAGTTGCATCAGGTGGAGCTGGAAATATGGAGCATTTTAGAGATTTATTTAAAATTCCAGGAATTGATGCGGGACTTGCAGCTTCGATTTTTCATTTTAAAGAAGTGGAAATTATGGAGTTAAAAAAGTATTTGAAGAGTAATGGTGTTGATATGAGAATTTGATATTTTTTAATAAGAAAAATTTTAAAAATGAACTAAGAGGAAATTATTATGAAAAAAGAAGAAATTTTAAAAAAATTAAAAGAAATTAATAAAAAGAAATATTCAATTTTAAAATTAGGACTTTTTGGTAGTTTTTCTAAAAATAGTGATACTGCTAATAGTGATATCGATATTCTTGTAAAAATGGAATTTAAAAAGGGAATGTATCAAAATTTTTGTAATTTACACAAAAGACTTGAAGAAATTTTTCAAAAAAAAGTGGATTTAGTTGATGAAAGTATGTTTGAGTATAAATTTAAAAATCCAAAAGTTCAGAAATATAAAGATGAAATAAAAGAAGAAATTTTACGGAGTGTAATTTATGTGTAAAAGAAAGAGAAATGATTTACGAAGTTTCTGTTTTTGAAATGGAAGATTTATTAAAATATATTTACTTATTGAGAGAAAAATTAAAATATTAAAATAAATAATTTTAGAAAAGAGGTAAAAATGAATATAGAGCAAATAAAATTTGATGAAAAAGGGCTTGTTCCTGCGATAATACAGGATTATTATACAAAAGAAGTACTGACACTTGCATATATGAATAAAGAAAGTCTTGAAATAACTTTAAGAGATAAGAAAACTTGCTTTTTTAGCAGAAGTAGACAAGAACTTTGGCTAAAAGGGGAAACTTCAGGGAATTATCAGCATGTTGTTTCGGTAAAATATGATTGTGATGCGGATGCTTTGCTTGTGGAAGTAAAAAAAGATGGGCCTGCTTGCCATACTGGTGCTGAGAGCTGCTTTTTTAACTCGTTATTTGAAGCAGAAGATTATAGCAGTTTTACGCCTGAAAAACTTTATGAATTGATAAAAGATAGAAAAATTAATCCAAATGAAAAATCTTATACGACTTATTTATTTGAAAAAGGGCTTGATAAAATTTTGAAAAAAGTTGGAGAAGAATGTACGGAAGTTATAATTGGGGCTAAAAATAATGATAATGATGAATTGAGATATGAAATTGCAGATTTATATTATCACACTTTGGTTTTAATGATTGAGCAAGGGCTTACTATTCAAGACGTGAAAGATGAACTAGCTAAAAGACACGTTGTTGACCATAAAGTTAAGCAGGAAAAGATGGGTGGAGAAAAGTAAAAAAATATTTGTTTAAAAAGGGGATTCAATATGGAAAATAAAAATCATTTAAAAGAAATCATAGATTTTGAGAAAAGTATAAAAAGAACTGGAAAAAGTTTAATTTTTAATGATGAATTTTTCAACGAATGTGAAATAGTGAAATATCGTTTTCTTTTTGAAGAATATGATATTTTATATTTTAAATTTGGAACATGTTGTAAAAATTGGAGGGGTAATATTTTCTTTATTGAAAAATTAAATTTTTCCGATAAATATCAGTATCAGTGGCATTCGGTTTTTATATTTGTATTAAATGATATAGACGGATATGAAAATATGCTAACACTTTCAAAACGCGACAAAAAAATTCGTTTAGTATTTGATACTCATACAAGAGCAGAGTTTCAATCTATTACAATTGCATATAGTTTTGATGAATTAATAGATGGACTTTATTTAAATAATAATTAAGTCACTTAATACAGAATATCACAATACAGGGAGCTGATAAAAATGCAAATTAAAAAAATAATTTTCCCATCAAATCTTCATGCTCATACATTTTATTGCGATGGTAAAAACAATCCTGAAGACTATATTCTAACAGCAATAGAAAAAGGATTTACAAGTGTTGGCCTTTCAGGGCATTCTTTTACAAAATTTGATACGGAATATTGTATGTCTGAAAAAGGAACATTGGAATATTTGAAAGAATTAAAAGATTTGAAAGAGAAATATAAAGATAGAATTCAAGTTTATATTGGTATTGAGGCTGATTTCTATTCAGGATTTAATCCAAAACTTGATGAAAATTTAGGACTTGATTTTAGAATTGGATCGGTTCATTATATAAAGGATAAAGAAAAAGATGAGTATTACTGTGTTGATAATACGCCTGAAATTTTAGAGTATGGAATAAAAAATTATGCAAATGGAGATGAAAAGGCATTTATTGAAGCATATTTTGATAATATTGTGGAAATGGTGCACACTCAAAAGCCTGATATTATTGGGCATTTGGATTTGGTAAAAAAATTTAATAAAGATTTTAAATATTTTGATGAAAATACTGAATGGTATAAAAATAAAGTCGAATATGTATTGGATGAAATTGCTAAGTCTGAAGCAATTATTGAAATTAATACAGGAGGAATGTCACGTGGATGGACTCAGACACCTTATCCAAGTTTTTTTATACTTGAAAGAATTTTAGCTAAAAATATTCCAATTACCATTTCTTCTGATGCACATGAAACTAAAAACATTGATTTTTATTTTGATGAGAGTTTGGAAATTATACGAAAAATTGGATTTAAAAGTGTTAAAATATTAAAAGATGGAAAGTTTCAGGATTTTAATATTTAAAAACAGGACATAATGGGGTGATGAAAATGTTATTAGGTGGAAATGAAACTACAAGAAAAATTGACAGCTATGCGATTAATGAATTGAGAATACCGAGTATTGTGCTTATGGAAAATGCGGCGATTTCATTTACAAAGCATATTGGAAAGAATGAAGATAATTTTCTTATTATTTGTGGAAAGGGAAATAATGGAGGCGATGGATATGCGATTGCACGGCAGTTATTTTCAAAAGATAAGAATGTTAAAATTTTTTGTATTAGTGATGAAAATATGAGCAATGACTGTTTTGTAAATTATGAAATTTGTAAAAATTCAGGAATTGAAATTTTTTATAAGTTGGAAGAATTGGATAAGCTGCTTTTAGAATGTGATGTTGTTGTTGAAGGGATTTTTGGAACAGGGTTAAATTCAGAAATAAAAGGCATTTATAAAGATATTGTTTTGAAGATAAATGAATATTCTAAAAATAAAAAAGTTTATGCGATTGATATTCCATCTGGAATTAATGGCGATACTGGAGAAATAATGGGAGTATCTGTTAAAGCTGATGTTACCATTTCTTTTGTCACATACAAAAAAGGCTTTTTAAAATCAGATATAAAAGAATATTTAGGAAAAGTGATTATTGAAAATATTGGATTGAATAAAAATAATATTGATCATATTGTCAGTGAGTATTACTTGACATCTGAAATAATAAAAGGTTTTCATATAAAAAGAGATGAAAATTCCCATAAGGGAGATTTTGGGAAAGTATTAATCTTTGCTGGAAGTAGTGGATTTTATGGTGCAGGGAATATTGTGGCAAAATCGTGTGTAAGAAGTGGAGCTGGGCTTACAACTGTAATTACTGATAAAAATAATTTTTCACTTAACGTATTTGTTCCTGAAGCCATGAGTTTTCCGATAAATTTTGAAAACATAGAAGAAAATTTTGAAAAACTGGAAAATGAAATCTTAAATAGTGATGTGATTGCTATTGGGCCTGGAATTGGGAAAAGTCAGAAGGCATTGAAAATATTTGAAAAACTAATTAGTATTGAGAAAAATAATAAAGGAAATGTGATAAAACTTGTGCTGGATGCAGATGCTTTGAATTTATTGTCTAAAAATAAAGGACTTTTTGAAAAAGTAAAAAATAGAAGCGTATTAACTCCACATTTAGTTGAATTTTCAAGGTTATCAGGATTTTCTCCAGAAGAAATTAATAGGAATAAATTTGAAATAGCAAAAGATTTTTCTCAAAAATATGGAATAACTTTACTTTTAAAGGGAAAAAATACAGTTATTACAGATGGGAAAACTCTTTTTGTAAATAGTACAGGAAATTCCCGTATGGCAAATGGAGGAATGGGAGATTGCTTGACTGGCATAATTTGTTCATTGGCGGGGCAAAAATATGGGTTAGTGGAATCTGCTTGTATAGGGGCATATTTGCATGGTAAAATAGCTGATAAATTGGTAGAGCAACAGTATATTGTGAATGCAAGTCATATTATTGAAAATGTTTCAGAATGTATGAAAGAAATTTTTGAAGTGTAATTTAATTTTTAAGGTGAGAAACTTAATGAGAAGTAGTATTTACAATAATATTGATTTTGAGAATAGCAGAAAACGAGAATGTGAGAGTGATTATTTTAATTCTAAATTTTTTGAAATGTTTCCAACTAAATATGAAAAACTATTGCGAGAATATGAAGTTATTTTGTTTAAAGACAATGTAAAAACTTCATTTTTAAGTATGGATTTTTCTGATGATTTTCTTTATGATGGAGAGTACAGTTTTGTTGAAAGAATTTTTTTAACTTTGTTTGGAATTATTCGTTTAAAAGATTCAGAAAAAAGTTTTGATAATTTTATTGATTTTGAAAAAATAAAAAAATTTAAAGAGATATTTGATAAAATATATAGAGAAATTTTTAATGAAAAAATTGATAAAGGGGATAAAAAAGTTATAGATTTTATGAATGAATTAAAACTGGAAATTTCTAAAGTTTTGAAAAGATTTTCATTGGAAGAAGTTAAAGAATATCGAGAGATTATCAAGGAGTATGCTGGGACAACTTGGGAAAAAATGAAAAAGCTAAGAAAGAAATCTGAAAGTTTATTTCACAAAAAGATTTTATTATATAAACTTGTCAGCTTGGAAAATTTATTGAATATTCAATATGAGAGACATTTTTTACAAAATTATGTTTGTGTTTGGAATGATCTGTACTTAGATAACGATTATGACGATAATGGAGCATTTTCAAATTTATTTTTTCTTAATAAAATTGATAAAGGTATTTATTTTGCAGATGATATGGTACTTTTCTCATTTGAGTTGGTAAAAGTTGCAAAGAGTTTTGATGAATTTATGGATAATATTGAAAAATTTAATTTGGCTAGTTATAGCCGATTTTTTAAAAAATAAATAGCAGTTTTTACTAAGATACGACAAATTAAAATTATATTTTTACTAATATAAAATTAAATAAAGAAAAAAAACAAAATAAATAGAACTATAATAACATATCTAAACACAAATTATTAAAAAAACATTTGAAAAATCAAAGCAAATGTAGTATACTATAACATATATTTGACTTAATAAAAGAAGGAAGAAGGAAAGAAAAATGGCATTATTTTCTAGTGACAAAAAAGCGAAGGAAAAAAGAGAAAACACAGGATTTAACGGACAATTTTCAGCAGATAGTGATGAAAATACAAATGGAATTAGTACAATTTCAATGGAAACAACAATAACAGGGACTATTGAAACAAATTCTGTATTTAATATGGAAGGTGTGTTAAATGGTGATATTAAAGGAAATAAACTTGTTCATGTTGGAAAAACTGGGCAAGTGAAAGGGAATATTACTGCTGAAACAGTTATTGTAGATGGAGAAGTTTCAGGAGAAATTGTGGCAGATAAAGTTGAAATTGGAAATACAGGAAAGGTTTATGCTACAATAACATCGGCTGTGTTTGTAATTCAAGAGGGTGGATTGTTTGAAGGAAGAAAAAAAATAAAGATTGCTCTTATAAAGGAAGAAGAAAACAAAGGTAAAAAAGAAGATAAAAAAGTTGAAGGAAAACCAAAAGCAGATGCTAATGGAAAGAACAGCAAGGAACTGTAAAAGTTTAAAAATAAAAATTAATTAAAGGAATAGTTATAGATTTGATTAAGTCTATAACTATTTTTTTTGTATTAATTTTCAGCATTGTTCTTTTTTCACTATACATTAAATTGAAATTATGATAAAATCTAATAAAGTAAATATTATGAATATTAAGCATATGTCTATAAGATATTTTTTAAATAATAAAAAAATAAAAAAGGAATGAAAGTTGATGAAATTTATTACAAAAAATTTAGCAGAAATAAAGGAGATTATTGAATATTGTGTTAATGCAGAAATTCCTGATTATCATAGAAATATTGAAGAAATAAAATGTAATAAAAATATTGCTGTTTTAGGAAATTTTGATGGGATTCATAAAGGACATCAAGTAATTTTGAGAAAGGCTGTGAAGAGGGCAAGGGAAAAAGGATTAAAAACAATAGTTTATACTTTTAGTGAATATCCTAAAAATCAGCAGACTAAAATAACGACTTGCTCTGAAAAGGCTTATTTACTAAATAAAAATGAAATTGACTATCTCTATTTGGAGCAGTTTGAAAAAGTTAGGAATTATTCGCCTGAAGAATTTGTGGAAAAGGTAATTGTTAATGAATTGAATGCAGATGAAGTTTATTGTGGATTTAATTTTACTTTTGGAAAAGGGAAATCTGGGAATGTTGGCATACTTGAAAAATTATTAAAAGAGAGAAATATAAAATTAAATGTTCAAGATGCTGTGCTGGATGAAGAAGGAGAAGTTATAAGCAGTACAAGAATTAGGAATTATATTAAGAAAGGTAATTTTGATAAGGTCAGGGAACTTCTTGGACATAATTTCATTATTCTTGGGGAGGTTATTTATGGGAAACAACTTGGAAGAGTTATTGGCTTCCCTACGGCAAATTTAAAATTTGAAAATAAGATTTATCCAGAATTTGGAGTTTATGGGGTGAAGATTCATATTCAAGGTGATGACAAGGTTTATAACGGAGTAATGAATATTGGGAGAAATCCTACAGTTGATGTTGGAGTTCTTAGTGTTGAAACTAATATTTTTGATTTTAGTGAAGATATTTATGGAAAAATTATTTTGATTGAAGTTTTGGAAAATATTCGATATGAAAAAAAATTTAGTTCGGTTGAAGAACTGAAGGAGCAGATTGGAAAAGATGCTAAGTACTGGAAAAATAAAATTTCAGATAAATATCAAAAAGAAGAAGAAATTAGGTAGAATATGGAAAATATGATACAAATAAAAATTGAAAATTTTGAAGGGCCTCTTGATTTGCTTCTTCATTTAATTGAAAAAAAGAAGATGGATATAAATTCGATAAATGTTTCACAAATAATAGATGACTATTTAAATTATATTCATGCGCAAAAGGAATTAAATTTAAAAATAAAGGTTGAATTTTTAATAATGGCAACTGATTTAATTGAAATTAAGGCTTATTCGATATTAAATAGGGATAAAAAATTTGAAAAGATTGAAAATTTAGAGAAAAAAATAATTGAATATCAATTATTTAAGGAAATTTCTGAATTGTTTTCAAAATATGAAAACGAATATAATGTTCCTTATACAAGAACAGGAACAGAAAGTATAGGAAGTGAAATTGAATATGACATTTCAAGCCTAAATTTAGATAATTTATTCAAAAGCCTAAAGAATTTGATTAATTCAAAAATGATAAAAAAAAATAATTTTGAAGAAAGGATGATTCTAAATTTAGAAGATGATAATTATTCAACAGAAGAAGCTCATAATGAAATTTCTGAAATTATAAAGGGAGATCGAAAAGTAGAATTTAATCATCTGTTAAAAAATAAGTTTTCTAAATCTAGGATAGTAACTTTATTTCTTTGCATTTTAGATATGTTTAAAAATGGAGAAATTGATATAATTGTAGAAGAAAAGAATTTTTTTATTAAATCCATAAAATAAGAAATATAAAAATAGAAAATCAAAAGAAAGAAAGGAAATTAATTTTAATGTTTAAATCTAGTTTTATAGTAATGATAATAAATATGTTAAGTCGAATTTTAGGACTCATAAGAGAAATGATTATCGGAAGCGTTTTTGGAGCGACTGGAATGACAGATGCCTATGTCAGCGCTACAAAAATTCCAAACTTTTTTACGACATTATTTGGGGAAGGATCGCTTGGAACGGTATTTATTCCAATTTATAACCGTGGAATGGCAGAAGAGGGAAAAGAGAGAACAGATGACTTTGTATTTTCACTTTTAAACTTAATAGTTGCATTTACATCGACACTTTCTGTAATTATGATATTCTTTTCTAAACAAATTTTAAAAGTGACAACAGGTTTTAACGATCCAAAAAGATTTGATGCAGCGAATAACTTATTGAAAATCGTAGCTTTTTATTTTTTATTTATTGCACTATCTGGAGTCGTATCGTCACTATTAAATAATTACAAAAAATTCGCAGTTTCAGCGTCGATGGGAATTGTATTTAACTTGACAATCATAGTTGGAACTTTAATGCTAAAAAATAAAATGGGAATTTATGGACTTGGTGTAGCTTATTTGCTTTCAGGAGTTTTTCAGTTAGTGATAATGCTTCCACAATTTTTTCAAATTATGAAAAAATATAAATTTATTTTAAACTTAAAAGATGAATATGTAAAAGAAATGTTTGTTTTAATGGTTCCAACATTAGTCGGAATTTTTGGCTATCAAATAAATGAAATTGTTGACAACAGGTTTGCAACTTCACTTCCAGCTGGAACCGCAAGTGCATTAAATTATGCAAGTAGATTATACTTGCTTCCAATAGGAGTTTTTGCAATTTCACTAGCAGTTGTAATTTTCCCGACATTGTCAAAAGCTGTTGTAAAAAATGATAACAGAACAGTGAGAAGAGTTGTTCATCAAGGATTATATATGCTATCTTTTCTAATCGTTCCATCAAGTGTAATTTTATTTGGATATGCAAAAGAAATAGTAAGATTAGTTTACGAAAGAGGGAAATTTAATGCGGCAGCTGTAAAAGTTACTTCAGAAACATTACAGTTTTATGCTTTGGGACTTCTGTTTTTCTCAACAATACACCTTCTTACAAGAAGCCATTATGTCTACAAAGATAGAAAAACACCTGTTATTTCATCTTTTACTGCAATATTTATAAACATAGTTTTAGATTCACTTTTGTATAAGCAATATAGACATGTTGGTTTGACATTCGCAACTTCATTTTCTGCAATGGTAAACTTTATAATTTTATATATTTCGCTAAACAAAAAATATGTAAAATTAAGAAACTTAAAATACATTGCAATTTTAGGAGTGACATTTGTAACTTCGATGATTTCTTATTGGAGTTCAAGCGTGATAAAATTTCAGAATAAATATGGAATTGTTGTTAATTTAACTATATTTGCAATAATATATTTGATTATTTGGTTTGCTTTGATATTTACTTTTAGAAAAGATTTAATAAGAAAAGTTTTGAAAAGAAGAAGAAAATGGTAAAGTTATGATAAAAGAAAAAATTAGATATACAAAGACAGGAAAACGAATAGAAGTTTATGAATTTAAAGCGAAACTGCATCAAAAAGTTGTAATGAGCAAAAATCAGTTTGAAGAACATATTTTTCCAAAGCATCCTGAAATATCATTGGAAATTATAAAAGAAATTTTGGAAAATCCAGATTTCGTAACAAAACAGTCAAAATCCCGTAAAGAACATTTTTATCAGAAAAAAATTGGAAAGCTAAATTATTTTGTAGTAATTTCGCAGCACAAAAATGTAAAAAATCTCAGATTTGTTCTGACAGCCTTTATGGCAAAAGATTCAAATTTTTTAAAAGAAAAAAATATACACTATAGATATTATAAAAAATAAAAATAAGATCTAAAAAAAATCATCGTGTAAAAAGCCATATAAGAGCTTAAAATTGATTAAGCCATACTTTTTATCGTCGATGATTTTTTATTGCTTTAAATCGCTTTATTTTGATAAAACAGTTTTTTATTTTGTATTTCATTGATTTTTAGAACTTTTTTTGATTTATGTGAACCTTAAATAGAATTTTTGGCCACATATATTATAAAATAAGGGTTACTTTGCCATTTTTAAAATTTAAAAGTTCTATAAAAGTTCTATTTTTTTAGTTTTTTTCTCAATGTATGTTTTTTCTGCCTAAAACTTTATTTACCTTTATATTTATAGTATAACACTTAAATGTCAATAATTCAACTGTTATTATTTAACTTTTTCACAAGTTGTTTATTAGCATCTTTATATAAATGAGAATAAGTATTTATGGTAGTTTGTAGATTATCATGTCCTAGGCGTTTGCTGATTGCGGTAATGTCGGCTTGGATAAATAACAAATATGAAGCATGGGAATGTCTAAAATCGTGAAGTCTTATTTTTTCAACACCTGCCTGGATGCTATATTTTTCTAAAATATAACGTAATTGAGAATTTTTTAAATTAAATACTTTTTGAGAGTTTAAAGTCTTTGATTTATTTAATTGTAATTCTAATTCAAATTTAGAAAAGTATGATTTTAAATCTGAAATAAGAATTTCAGGAAGAAGAACTTTTCTTATTGACCCCAAAGTTTTTGGAGTGGTTACATATTCTTTTTTATTTATTCGAGAAATAGTTTTATTTACATCTATAAATTTTTCCTCCAAATTAATGTCATCAAATGTAAGCGCCAAAACTTCTCCAATTCGTAATCCAGTCCAAAATAAGACTTTAAATATAATAATTGCGTCAGAATATTTACCGTTTTTTTCTTTATTTTTTAATTCAAGAAAATCTATAAATTTTTCAAAATCTCCAACAGACCAGATCTTCATTTCAGACCGATTTTTTTTACTTCCAAACGATCCAATGTTTCTACAAGGGTTTTCATTCAATCCTTGATATTTTGTAGCCCAATTAAACAAACTTTTTAAAGCTGCATAAATATTAGCTTTAGAATTCTCACTAAACGGCTTTCCATTTTCATTTTTCTTTTCCAGCATCTCGTTTTGCCATTCCCGAATCATATAGGAATTAATCTTACTAATCTCAACATCGCCAAAAAAAGGCAATATATGTAACCTAAAAAAATTTTCCACAGTATTGATAGCTGTAGGTTTATGTCTTTTGCTATAATCCTCAAAATAAAGTTCATACAACGATTGAAATGACATATTTACAGATTTAGCAATTTTTTTCTTAAACTCATATTCATATTCCTGAGCTTCCTTTTTCTTCTTAAACCCAGTTTTTTTGTACTTTTTATTTACACCCTTGTAATCTTTAGCATAAAACATCGCATACCATGTTTTTTTATCTGCATTATAGTAAACTGGCATTTTTAATCTCCTTATTTTTAATCTTAAATAATTATACCATATTTTTATCTCTATTTAATAAAATAATCGAAAAATTTATCATAAAAATACCATCCTGTACTATAATATATTATATTTTGAATTTACGCAAAACTCTTAACCTATATATTATAAATTATACAATTCATATATCAATTCCTGTGGTATTTTTTCTTCTAATTTCCACAAAATCCTCATTGGCTTATCTCCAGAACTTTTATAATAATCAGCTTTTCCCAAATAAATAAATGGATTAGTTTTATTGCCATCCATAAAGGCAAATTTTCTTATAAATATATGCACATTATATCCCAATTTCTTATGATTTATAAACATTTTTCCTACACTTGAAGTATGAGCAGTTTTAGGCTGGCTTATCCATTGAATTATGTCGTCTGCAAAAAGAGAATTGTCGTATTTTAAATTTTCCTGCAAAATATGAGTTTTATCAATTGTTGCAAAAAGGCAAATATCTTTATCTGTATTGGCATAACCTGCTCTCCAGCTTCCTTTTGGAACTTTTGAGTCCAGTAAGATTTGCAGTTCAATTCTTTTATATTTTTTATATGGAATCAAGATATTTTCATTAAATATTGAAAGATTATTGTTTTTCTTAAATTCTGATAATCCTAAATATAGTAAATCTTCTAGCCTGTTTTTAAAATTATAATTTGTGTTTTGAGAATTATCTAAATCTATAAGTTTTAAATTTATTTCATCATTATTTTCTTTTTTATTTTCAAATATTTTATTATATTTTTTTGAAATTTTAAATAATCTATTTTTTGTTGAATTTTTTTCCAAAATTTCATCTTCAACTAATTCCGTAAAAATACGATTTATTACATATTCTTTTTGAAAATTATCTTTAATATTAAAATAATTTTTATATTCATCAACAATAATTTCTAAATTTATAAAATCGTTGTTTATCAAATATTTTACAATCAAATACGTAAACGGCTCTACAATCGTTAATTTTTTTTCTAAATATGCCAAAAATTCAGTTTCTTCTGAATTTAATAAAAATATTTTATTTTGTTTAATTTCAGAATTTTCAAATTGTAATTGTGCATTATGAAATGAGCCTAACTTTAGGGATAACTCTTGAAATAATTCAATATTTGTATCAAAGTCACTCACTTTTAAAATTTCATTTTCTGATTTTCCAATTTCAGCTTTATAATCTAAATACATTTCCTTTAAAATATTTTTTGAACTAAAATTGATTTTTTCTATTTTTTCAATAATACGATTTTGGCAAATTCTATCTAACTCCACATAACAAGATTTTGGAATATTTGAAAATTGATTTTTAATTTCATTTATAATTTTTTCTTTTTTTGTGAATAAAGTATCTTTATTATCAACTTCACTTGAAAAATAATTTATTAATAAATAATCTTTTTTGTGATTTCCAATAAAATCAATAATTGTCACAAAGTCTTTATTTTTAGCCTTTCTCAATCCTCTCCCAATTTGCTGTATAAAAATTGTTGACGACATTGTGGGACGTAAAAATAGCAGTAAATTAATTGTTGGAATATCAATTCCTTCGTTTAAAATATCTACTACGCATAAAATTTCAATTTTTTTGTTTTTGAATTTTTCTAAAATTTCTGATCTTTCGTTTGGACTTGTATTTGCTGTGATCACAGCCGATTTATAACCTTTTTTTAAAAATTCTTCTTTCATAAAAAAAGCATGCTCTATATTCTGGCAAAATGCAACAGCACTTAGTTCATCACCATCAAAGCCAAATTTATTGATTTTTTTAACAATGTAATCGGTACGTGTGTTCAATAATAAATTTTCTAATAATATTTTTTCATTGTATTTCCCATTTTTGTAAGGAATATTATCATAATTAATCATATAATCATTTACTCCAAAATAATGAAAAGGCACAACCAAGTCCTCTTCCAAAGCCTCTTTTATTCCAATTTCATCCACAATATTATAGTCACAAAGTGATAGAATGTCTTTGCCATCCATACGTTTTGGAGTCGCTGTCAATCCTAATAGAAATTTTGGATTAAAATATGATAATATTTTTAAATAACTGTCTGACATTGAATGATGAAATTCATCAACTATAATGTAATCAAAAAAACTAGGCTTAAATTCATTGTAACAATTTCTTAAAGACTGAATCGAAGCAAAAATTATATTTTTATCAATTTCCTTTAAACCGCCATAAATTCTTCCAAATTCATTTTTGTCAATTTTAAGGATTTTTGAAAAAACATTTGTTGCATTTTCTAGCAACTCTTCACGATGAGCAATGAATAAAAATTTTATGTTTGAAGTTTTTGATTTTTTATCATTTATTTCAAATAATTTATTTTCAGTATTAGAAATTTCAAAAAACTGTTTTATATCCATTGCGGCAAGATAGGTTTTTCCTGTACCAGTTGCAGAAATTACAAGGCCCTTTTTATTTCCATTTTCTCTTGTTTCCTTCAACTTTCCCAAAACTCTTTTTTGCATGCTATTTGGTACAAATTCATTTTCTTGTTCAATTTTGGTTTTTCTATAATCAAAAGTATTTTGTACATTTACAGATTTTTTATATTTTTCATATTCATCAATAAAATCTTGTGTCAATTCTATTGCTTCATTACTATGCCACAACTTCTCAAACTGATTTAGCGATTTTCCATAAATATTAAAAAAACTGCTATCTGTTAGCTTCACATTCCATTCCTCTGCCGAATACAATGCACTTTGACTAATATTAGATGATCCGATTACAACACTATGATATTTTTCCTTTTCAAATAAATATGCTTTTGTGTGAAAACTCTCACTTGAATTATTATAAATCTTAACTTTTATATTCTTATACGATAAAAGTTTTCGTAATGCCTTTGAATCCGTAATATTTAGATAAACAGATGTTATAATTTCTCCTTGAATCCCTTGTTTTTCAAGTTCATCCAAAGTGCTTATTAATAACTGAATCCCCGAATATCTTATAAAACTTACAATAAAATAGAATTTTTTACAGTTTAGCAATTCCTGCTTTAAATAAATAAAAAAATTACGAAATTTAGCCTTTTCGTTTATAATTAATTCATTTATATTTCCGATTATATCTTTATTTTTTCGTTTTAACGGCAACTCAAAGTGAAAATCAGTATTTTGAATTTTTATTTTTTCTGATTCATCTGTAAATGCCTGATTTAACAAATACAATTGTTTTTCAGTAAATTCAATAACTTTTTGATAATCATTTTTTTCAATAAAATTAGAAATTTTATCTGAAAAAGTTTCCAGAACTTCAAATTCCAAATTTTCCTTGTATTCAGTCATTTCCAGAAAATTATCATTTTTTTCTTTTGCATTTACTAAATTACTTGACTCAGATTTCTTTGCTAAAATACTCATTTTCACCCCTTTTATTTTAATTAATTTTTACAAGAATTTAAGTTCTTTAAATTATTCTTTTTCTAAAAATTCTAAAATTCTCTTATTTCCAGTTTTATGCTTCATCATTTTAAAAAATATTCTAAACATTATTAAAACGTCATAATAACTTCCGTGTAATTGACTTTCTTCAAATGGAACATTATAATAATTGGCACATTCCATTAATTTTGGCCATTTGTAGTTTCCATAGGAAGAACCTGTTACTTTTACAATATCTATATTTGTTAGCATTGTATCAAATTGATTTTGCAATGGAAAATCTACAAAACTTCTGTCAAATTTTATGTTATGAGCGACAAAATGGCTTGTATCCTGACAAAATAAAAAGAAATTATCCATATCTTCCTTAAAAGTCAAAGGATATTCAATTCCTGTATTTTGAATAATATTTTTCCTTTCACTTAAAATTACATCATCTGTCAATCCATTTACATTAATTGCACCTTCATTTAATTCTTCGCCTTCATTTCTAAAATAAAATCTGTTAAATTCAGAAACTTTTTTCCATTTGTTTCTCTCTTCTCCAGAATTTTCAGAATTATAATTAACCTTTATCGCAGACATCGACAAAACAGAACTTCCCTGAAATCCGTTTGTTTCCACATCAAAAAATATAATGTTCTTATTTAATTTTATTTCTTTATTCACTATTTTCTCTTTCCTTTTTGTTTTTTCCTACCTTTTTTATAATTTTACATCGAATAAACTTTTGGATTATTTAATCAATAGATATGTTCGATAATATAAAACTTTTTATCTATACACAAGGAATCAATACCATTTCTTCCAAAATATTTTTATTTCATAAATTCTAAGTTTGTATAATTATCGAACAAGTCTAATTTTTATATTCATATTTATATAAGATATAAATTAGTCATTTAATTTTAATACTGATAAAAACGCCTCTTGTGGAATTTCTACATTTCCAATCGCTTTCATACGTTTTTTACCTTCTTTTTGTTTTTCTAATAATTTTTTCTTACGTGTAATATCTCCACCATAACATTTTGCAAGCACATTCTTTCTAAGTGCCTTAATTGTTTCCCTTGCGATTATTTTTGTACCCAATGCAGCCTGTAATGGTATTTCAAATTGCTGTCTTGGAATTACATCTTTTAATTTTTCAACTATTGCACGACCTCTGTAATAGGCATTATCCTTATGTGCAATAAATGAAAAGGCATCTACCGGATTTCCACTTACCAAAATATCTACTTTTACCAAATCTGATTCTTTGTATCCAATCATTTCATATTCAAATGAAGCATAACCTTTTGTACGTGATTTTAATTTATCATAAAAATCAATTACAATTTCTGCAAGTGGCAAGTCATAACTGATCATAGTTCTCGTTTCATCAAGATAATTCATATTAATAAATGTTCCTCTTTTTTCCTGACAAAGTTCCATCACATTTCCAACATAGTCTTTTGGAACAATAATTGTACCCTTTACATAAGGCTCTTCAATATATTTTTTCCCTTCTGGAAATTCTGCAGGGTTATCAATTACTATCATTTGTCCCTGTTCAGGTGTTACGTGATATTTAACAGATGGTGCTGTTGAAATCAAGTCAATGTTAAATTCGCGGCGCAATCTTTCCACAACTATTTCCATATGCAAAAGTCCTAAAAATCCACATCTAAATCCAAATCCTAACGCAAGTGAAGTTTCTGGAGCATAAGATAATGAAGCATCATTCAACTGCAATTTTTCCAATGCTTCTCTTAAATCTTCATAGTCATCTGTTGAAACTGGATAAATTCCAGCAAAAACCATACTTAATGCAGGACGGTATCCTTCAAGTGCAGTATTTGTCGGATTTTGCACATGTGTAATGGTATCTCCAACTTGTGTATCCTTAATTGACTTAATTCCAGTAATAATATATCCAACTGATCCAACTGTTAATTCATCTACTTCCTTCATTTTAGGTGAGAAAATTCCAACTTCCAGTACATCAAATTCCTTTTCGGTAGACATAATCTTAATTCTGTCTCCTTTTGCAATTTTACCTTCAATTATTCTGATGTATGTAATAACTCCCCTAAAGTCATCATAATGCGAGTCAAAAATCAATGCCTTTAAAGGACTGTCAATTTCTCCTTTAGGTGCTGGGATATATTTAATAATTGCTTCCAGCAAGTCTTCAATCCCAAATCCAGTTTTCCCAGAAACAAGAACCGCCTCATCAGCCGGCAATCCTATAACATCTTCAATTTCCAATTTAACTTTATCAGGATCTGCAGATGGTAAATCAATCTTATTTATTACAGGCAATATTTCCAAATCATTTTCCAAAGCTAAATATACGTTTGCCAATGTTTGTGCCTCTATCCCTTGAGCAGCATCAACTACAAGCAAGGCCCCATCACAAGCTGCAAGCGATCTCGATACTTCGTAAATAAAGTCAACGTGCCCTGGAGTATCAATTAAGTTTAATTCATAAGTTTCTCCATTTTTAGCCTTATATTTCAACGTAACCGCCTGTGCCTTAATAGTTATCCCTTTTTCCCTTTCCAAATCCATACTGTCCAGAAGCTGATCTACCATTTCCCTCTGAGTCACAGTCCCTGTTTTTTCCAATAGCCTGTCTGCAATAGTTGATTTTCCGTGATCAATATGTGCAATTATCGAAAAGTTTCTTTTATTTTTTTGATCCAACATTTATATTAATTCCTCCGTTTATTATTTTTTTAGTGTATTTTTAAAATGAGCAACTACTTTATCCAAGCCCAGTTACTCAACATTATTTATATTATATAATAATTTTGTATTTTTTCATAGTCTTTATAAAAAATATTTTACCAAAATTATTTAATTTTTAAACTGAAAAAGAAAATAATTCACATTCGATAAAAACTCTCTAAAATACGATTGTGGAATTGAAATCAATGGTGTTTTTGCCGGAAGACCATAAATTTCATAATCTTTATTATCAAATCCAACTTTTCTAGCAATATTTTTAGAACGGAAAATGTGATAATCATTCGTTACAATCAATACTTTTATTTTTCGATTTCCATTATTTTCAGAATTTTTATTCTTGCCATTTTCACTATTTCTTATTTTTTCAAGACTAAATCTAAAATTCTCAACCGTATTCTTAGATTTATCCTCCAAAATAATCCTATCTTCACTAATTCCATTTTTCAAGAGTTCTCTTTTTATGGCTACCCCTTCTGCAATACCTTCATTTTTCCCTTTCCCTCCAGTTGCAATAACCTTAACTTCTGGATTTTCCTTTAAATACTCCGTTGCCGCCTTTATCCTTTCCATAAGTGATTTAGCAGGCTTTTCTCCTTTTACTCTTGCCCCCAGTATTATTACATAATCTACTTTTTTATTTTCATTTACGGCTTTTCTATCAGTTATATATTCTTTTATTATGAAATATTGTACAAAGCAAAATAAAAAAATAAATATGATGATAGAAATTTTTATTAATGTTATAATTGTATTCTTCATAAATTTTCGATTTTAAAAATATCCTTTCTTAAAATAAAGGCTGTTTCATTTCTGAAACAACCATTTAAATAATTATTCTTTCACGATAGATGTAAAATCACTATAGTCCTGAACTTTAAAAACTCTTTTAAATATTTTATTATATTTTACAATAATTGTCAATTTTTTGTTTTTATTTTTTTATTGATGTTTTCTTTAAAAAATACTATAATAAATTATATAAAAACTATTGAAATATTTAAGAAAATAAAAAAAAGGGAAAAGATAAAAATGAGAATCAAAAAAATAAAAGATAATTTTTATGAAGAATTAGGAATGAATAAATATGATTTTTTTAATAATTTAGTAAATGAAATAGGAAATTTTCCATATGTAGTTTCAAATATATACGAAGATAATTCAACAAAAACTACAATAGTTGAAGATCAGGGTATGTATATTAATAATGGCTGGAATGAAACCGATGAAACAGCATTATATATTTCTGAGTGTAATTCTGATAGTGAAATTAGAGTTTATTATGGTTATGAAGAACTTTTTTCTTATTTTTTAATTTACTATTTTGAAAATATTGCTAATTATGCTAACTTAATAAGTTTTGTTGAACAAGAATTGCATAATTATATAAAATATATGGAAAAATTTAAAAATTTTAGAATAAATGTTGATTTAAAAAATTTATTTAAAAGAGATAAATTAAGAAATTTCTTATTAAAATATAACGAGTATAAAAAAGAAATTTTTTTCTTGTCTTCTTGGAAAAGATAGATTAAAAGAATTTATGCTTAACAAAAAGAGAATTTTTAGAATAAATGGAGTTGATTATTTTCAAATTGAAGAAAAAGAAAAATATTCTGAAATATATAGAATAGAAATAGAAAATGATATTAAAATAGAATATTATTCAAAAGATTTAGAATATGAAAGTTTTGGAAATGTTGGCTTTTTATACAAAGAGAAAAATTTTGATATTGAAAATAAAAGTTTAAAAGGTAAGGAATTAAACTTTGAACGATATAGAGATAATAGGGATGAAATGAATTTAGAAAGAATTTCAAAAGAAGATTTTTTAAAAGAGCTTGAAATTATTATTGTTGCCTATAAAGATATTTATAATGATATTGAAATAGAAGAAATATTTGAAAGGTTTAAAGAAAATTTTTAAATAAAAATACATTATCTTCCAAAAAAGGATAGATGATATTCTCAGATGAAAAATGTAGATTTTATCATAATTGTCAATTTATTATTTTATTTTTTAATTGACATTTTGTACAAAAAGAACTATAATAAATTGTACAAGAAATTATAAAAGGAGTAATAAATATGTTAGCGGTAAGTTTTTCAACTATGAGAAATAATTTAAAAAGTTATTGTGATAAAGCAGTGAAAGAAAATGAAGATGTAATTGTAACAAGAAAAAATGAAGAAAATGTAGTTTTAATAAATCTTGAAAAATATAATCAATTTTTGAAAGCAGTCCAAAATGCTGAATATCTTGCAAAAATAGATAGAGGATTTTCTCAGATGAAAAGTGGAAAAGGACAAGTCCACGATTTAATCGAGGTTGACGATGAATAAATTATGGACTGATGATGGCTGGGCAGATTATTTATATTGGCAATCTCAAGATAAAAAAACTTTAAAAAGGATTAACGAACTCATAAAAGATATTGAAAGAAATGGAGCATTGAATGGAATAGGCAAACCTGAAGCTTTGAAATATAGAAAAGGATTTAGTCGAAGAATTGACGAAACTAACAGGCTTGTTTATGCCATTGATGAAAATGGGGTTTTATGGATAATTTCTTGTAGAGGACATTATTAAAATTAATTTTTTACAATAAATTAAAAAGAGTGGCACTTAATCCACTCTTTATTTTTTACACAAATATTTTAATTTACTGATTTTCAAATCCACCTGTATAAAGCTGATAATAAGTTCCTTTTTGTGCAATCAGTTCATCGTGATTTCCACGTTCAATAATTTTTCCTTGATCAAGTACCATTATCACATCAGAATTTTTAATAGTTGAAAGCCTGTGGGCAATTACAAATACTGTTCTTCCCACCATCAACTTATCCATTCCTTCCTGCACGATTTTTTCTGTTCTTGTATCGATGCTTGAAGTTGCTTCATCCAGAATTAAGACTGGCGGATCGGCGATTGCTGCTCTTGCTATTGATAATAATTGCCGTTGTCCTTGTGAAAGGCTAGAACCGTCACCGCTTAAATAAGTGTCGTAGCCTTGTGGCAAGTGTTTTATAAAATGATCGGCATTGGCAAGTTTTGCGGCCGCATACACTTCTTCATCTGTTGCATCAAGTTTTCCATATCTAATGTTGTCGGCAACCGTTCCAGAAAATAAGTGTGTGTCCTGTAGTACAATTCCAAGAGATTCTCTTAAATCATGTTTTTTTATTTTTTCAATGTTAATACCATCATATCGGATTTTTCCTGAATTAATATCGTAAAATCTGTTAATTAAGTTTGTAATTGTGGTTTTTCCAGCTCCTGTTGCACCAACGAAGGCAATTTTTTCTCCTGGCTTTGCATAAAGATTGATATTGTGAAGTATTGTCTTTTCATCATTGTAGCCAAATGTTACATCTTCAAAAACAACATCTCCCATTAGTCTTTCATAAGAAATCGTTCCGTCAGAATGTGGATATTTCCAGGCCCATGCACCTGTGTGCTTTTCTGTTTCTGTAATTTTTCCATTTTCATCAATATTTGCATTTACAAGAGTTACATAGCCGTTATCTTGCTCAGGTGTCTGATCTAGCAGGTTAAATACCCTTTGAGCTCCAGCCGATGCCAGTATTACTGATGTTAATTGCTGTGCAATTTGTGAAACAGGCTGATTTATTACTTTTATGAACTGCAAGAATGATACAAGTCCACCGATTGTAAATCCTGCAATGTTATTAAACACTATTATTGAACCAAGGACCGCTGTAAGTACAAAGTTTATATTTCCAAGGTTTCCGACAGCAGGGCCTAGAATATTTGCAAATTTCATTGCATTGTTTGCCCTGTTAAATAATGCCGTATTCAGCTTGTTAAAACGTTCATCAGCTTTTTTCTCATACGAAAATACTTTTACAACTTTCAGACCTTCTATCATTTCCTCTACATATCCATTTACAATACCGATATTTCTTTGCTGTGCAGTATAGTTCTTTGAACTTTTTGCAGAAATAGTCTTTGTTGTGACAATCATAATTATAATCATTACTACTACAAAGAATGTCAATGGAACATTTAGGATGAACATTGAAATAAGCACACTTATAATTGTAATGATTGAAGATATTACCTGTGATAAACTTTCTACCATCATATTTCGCAATGCATCAATGTCACTTGAATAGACGCTCATTATATCTCCATGTGCATTCGTGTCAAAATATTTTATAGGAAGCGATTCCATGTGTATAAATACATCATCTCTTAATTTTTTTAATGTTCCTTGTGCAATGTAAATCATAAAAACTTCATAAATATATGTACATGCAACTGCTCCGGCATAAACAGTTATCATCTTAAAAATTATTGAAATTAGGCTTTTTAAAAACTCTGGATTATTTTTTCCAATGTTTGGAATAATAACTCCATCTATTAATTCCTTTGAATACATCGTTCCGACAACCATTCCAAATGAACTAAGGCAAATAAATGCAATGACAAATAATGTACGAATCTTGTAATGCTTAAACATATACCCCAGTAGTCTTATTAACCCTTTTATCTGATTTTTAGATTCAGATTTTTGGGATTTTTTGTTATCTTTAGCCATTATTCATCACTCCCTTCTGTCTGAGATTCGTAAACTTCACGATATACGTTGCTCATTTTAATTAGTTCATCGTGTGTTCCTGCAGCTGTAATAACTCCATCTTCCAAGACTAATATTTTATCAGAATCCTTTATTGATGAAATTCTTTGACCAATAATAATTTTTGTAATATGTGGCAATTCATTTTTAAAGGCTTCTCTTATTAGTTTATCCGTTTTTGTATCAACTGCACTGGTTGAATCATCTAAAATTAATATTTTCGGAGATTTTAGCAAAGCTCTTGCAATACATAGCCTTTGTCTTTGTCCTCCAGACACATTTGCTCCGCCACGTTCAATACGAGTATCGTACTTTTTAGGAAATTTTTGGATAAATTCATCAGCCTGTGCCAATTTACAGGCATGTTCCATTTCCTCATCAGTCGCATTCTCATTTCCCCAACGTAAATTGTCCTTTATACTTCCTGAAAACAGCACATTTTTTTGAAGAACCATCGCCACATTGTCACGAAGCGTCTTTATATCGTAATCCTTAACATTAACTCCTCCAACTAAAAGTTCTCCATCTAAAACATCATACAGTCTTGGAATTAACTGAACAAGAGCCGATTTTGCACTTCCAGTTCCACCGATAATCCCAATAGTTTCTCCAGATTTTATTTCCAGATTTATTTTTGTCAAATTTAGCACTTCAGGATTATTGCTGTAACTAAAGTCAACATTTTTAAATAAAATCGAACCATCTTTTACTTCAGTTATTCCATTTTCAGGGTTTTTAATGCTAGGCTCTTCATTTAAAACCATTGCAATTCTATCTCCTGATGCTCTTGAAAATACAATGTTTACAAGCATCATTGCAAGCATAAGAAGACTCATAAGAATGTTTGTTGTATAGGCAAATAAACTTGTCAATTCTCCAGTTGTCAATTCATGCACGACAATCATCTTTGCACCAAACCAGGAAAGCAGTAAAATACATGAAAATACAGTCAGCTGCATTACTGGAGATACAAAAATTATAATGTTTTCTCCCTTTAATAGCATATTCTTCAAATTTTCCGTTGCCTTTTTGAATTTTCCTGTTTCATATTTTTCACGGATATATGCTTTTACAACACGGATTCCGTTAATGTTTTCCTGCAAACTGGCATTAATGTCGTCATATTTTCTAATTGCTGCAGTAAATATTGGATGAACTTTAAAAATAATAAAGGCTAAAAAAGTTCCCAAAAATAAAACTGCAACAACAAATATCATTGACAGTCCTGGATTTATCATAAAGGACATAAATATTGCAACACACATCATAAGTGGAGCCCTTACAAATCCCCTTATTAACAGCTGAAATGAATTTTGGATATTATTAACATCTGTTGTAAATCTTGTAATAAGTCCAGCTGTAGAAAATTTATCAATATTTGTAAACGAAAATGACTGTATTTTAGAAAACAAATCCTTTCTCAAATTTTTAGCAAATCCAGCCGAAGCATAAGAAGCATATTTACTGGCTTGTATTCCCGATAACAGCGACAACATCGCCACTCCCAGCGTTATAAGGCCCATAACGATAATAAAATTCATATCACCTTTTCCATTGTTTCCATTAAGTCCATTATCTATAATCATTGCCATAAGTGTCGGAATAAGCATTTCAAAAATAACTTCTATTCCAATGAATATCGGCGAAATCAATGTACTTTTTTTATATTCCCTAAGACTGGAAAATAATTTTTTTAACATTTGAATAAACACCTTTCCTTTCTTTTGATTTTTTTTTATTAAAATAAATTAACTTATACTATTTCCATTTATTAACCAGCGAACTGGATATAAATTTCTTTTTTTATATTTTATATTACTCTCAATTTTAGTAGAATAATCAATATAAATTTAAAAGCACGAAACTTATTTTTTAATTAATAAATCTCAGTGCTTTTTTATTTAATTATTTAAAAATTTTAATATTTATGATTCAAACTTAAATATCCAAATGTTCCATAAAATATCTTATTTGCAATCTCCACCAGTCCCAGTCGTGGGCTACATCATAACCCCAGAAATCTGTCCATGCTGGAACTTGTTTTTCATAAAGAATGTGTGCTAATTCCCTATTACTTGGAAGCAGTTCACCTTCCCATGCACCTTGCCCAATACATATAATGATATTTTTTTGTCTATACAAATCTAAATAATAATGATCCCAAGGCATATTTCTCAAGAAATCAACAACAGAGTTGTTATAAACTAAATCATCCTTATAATCTCCAAAGAACATTGACGCATCAAACATTCCGCTTAGTGAAATTAATGTGTCAAATAAATCAGGTCTACGGAAAAATAAAATTCCCGCATGTGCTCCACCCATACTGCACCCTGTCACAATAATGTCACTTCTCCAAGAAATATCCTGAATTCTAGGTACAAATTCATTTGCAATATAATTAAACCATCTTTCCTGCATTTCTATTCTGTATCTTGGGTCACCGTTAATGTCTGACCAGCTTTCCCTGTCAACACTTCCCACACAGAATAATTGCAATCTTCCTTGCTCAATATAGTCTGATAAGACATCTACCATCCCAAATTCTTCATATTGATTGCAATCTCCATCTTGTGAAGGAAATACTAAAACTGGCTTCCCAGCATGCCCATATCTTTTAAATTCCATTTCTCTTCCAAGATTATGACTATATTCTTTTCTGTATTCTACTTGCATTTTTTCTCCCTATAATTTTTTTTATGCCTTTTCATGTATAAAGTTTATAAACTCTTCCATTTCCTCTTTTGTAGCAAATTTTGCTGTATACATATAATTTCCCATAGCTTCTGAAAAAATGTCAGGCATTCTTTCATCCATTACAATCGCATTTCCATATTTTTGCTTAATTTCATCATGTGAATGAACATAATTGTTATTATCACGACGGCTGGCATAAACACAGTAATTTTTTTCTAAGTCTTCATTCAAGTTTGCATTTCTAATTTCATCAAAAGCTACCATATCAGCCCAAATTTGATAAACATCTGTATTATTGGCATAGTTGTACATATCAGGAGTATACCCGCCTGCAGGACGCATATTTGCTTCCAGCCCAATATAGTCACCTTTTTTACCTAATCCATCCTTATCTTCATTAAGTTTAAAAAATTCCAAGTGAACAAATCTGCTTTTCACTCCAAATCCTTTTATAGATTTTCTTCCTGCATCCAGCAATTTTTCAGGCATTTCCTTTTCCACATAATAAAAAACATCAAGCCCGTCATTTACAACATCCATAATTGCAGGTTCAAATATACCAGTTTCAAAAAGAGGATTGCCATTAGAGTCAATAATGGCATCGTAAGATACAAGATCTCCATCAACATACTCTTCCATAATATATTTTACATCTTTATTACGATTTTCAAAAAATGCCTTTAACTCTTCTTCATTTTTAATTTTATGAGTATCACTCGCTCCAACTCCATTGTCAGGCTTAGTTACAACTGGATACCCAACTTTTTCAATAAATTTTTTCGCTTTTGCAGGTGTTGTCACTAATGAAAAATCTGCAGACGGCACTTCTGCCTTCTTATATGCTTTTTTCATTTTCGATTTTTCTTTAATATTAGCAATCTTGTCAGCTTTTATTCCTGTTGTAATATTAAAATCAGAACGAAGCTGTGCATCTTGTGCAAGCCAGTATTCATTATTAGATTCAAGCCAGTCTATTTTTCCATATTTATGAGTAAAAAAAGCCACTGCCTTCAATACTTCATCATAATTTTCAAGACTAGAAACCTTATAATATTCAGTCAAGCTGTCCTTTAATTTTTGATCCAGCTGATCATATTCTACATCTGCTATCCCTAATATATTTACTCCATTTTTTTTCAATCTGTCACAAAATTCCCAGTTTGTTTTTGGAAATTGTGGTGAAATATAAACGAAATTCATTTTCTATCCATCTCCTTAATTTATTTATAAATGATTTAATTAAATTAACTGTATTTCATTATATCATAAAAAATATATATTTTACAAGTCGATTATGATACAAATTTCTCAAAATTTTTTTTGATGCATGTATAATCAAGTGCAACAAAAAAAATAGAATTAATTTATTTTATCAAAACTTTACTTATACTCATTCAAATCAATCCCTTGATCCAATGCTGCAAAAATACATCCACAATAACATTGACGATAAACATCATATTCTGCACACATATCGACTGAACGCTTGTAACCATTATTTTTCTTAAAATCTGATGGCAAATAATTTACATCAAAAATTTCTTGAATTTCTAATCCAAGAGTGTTTATTAATTGACTATTTTTATGAGGACTTAATGTTAATGCACTTCCAAAATAATCAAATCCCAACTCCTGGGCCTTTTTTGCAACAATGTCTAATCTCATTTGAAAGCAAACAGTACATCTTTCTCCACCTTCTTTTT
Organism: Leptotrichia sp. oral taxon 417; assembly: GCF_013394865.1. Lineage (NCBI taxonomy): Bacteria > Fusobacteriati > Fusobacteriota > Fusobacteriia > Fusobacteriales > Leptotrichiaceae > Leptotrichia > Leptotrichia sp. oral taxon 417. The sequence goes on from NZ_JABXYV010000001.1 coordinate 1,269,460, forward strand.
CGTTCTCTAACCCTTTCACAGCTCGATAAAAGTCAGCTGGTTTGTACTCATCCTCAATAAATCCGACTTTATTTCCTGTTTTTTCATTAAATTTATTTATAAATTCCTGTTGCACTAAAGCTCTTTTTTCATATTCAGCCTTCGGATGAATATTATTATTTGCAAATAACACGGTTACATCAGCATATTGCGTAAGAAATTCCAAAGTATACGTACTACAAGGCGCACAACAGCTGTGAATCATTATTTTAGGACGAATATTTTTACTTTTCCAATCTGAAATTAATTTTGTCAAAATTGTATGGTAATTGATTTTTTGATTTGGATTCATTCTCTCTAAAATTTCTTTTGCATTTTTTATATCTTTTTCAATAAAATTTTCTTTATTTTCCATAAAAATTGTTTTCTCCTTTTTATTTCTACATTTTTTAAACTTTTGATTTATAAAAAATTAGACTTGCTCAAATAATTGCAAAACTAATTTTGAATTACTAAACAAGTCTAAAGAAATCTATTTATTTATTTTATTGTACTCTTCCAACGCTTTTTTCAATACTTTCATTCCATTTTCAATTTCAATTAAGTTATGTGTACAGAATGAGAATCTGGCTTCCTTTATACCTTTTCCAGGTGTTGTATAAAATCCAGGCCCAGGTGCAAATGATAACGTTTGGTTTTCATATCTAAATTCTGTTAATAGCCAAATTGCAAATTTTTCAATATCATCTACAGGCAATTCAGCAATTAAATATAATGAACTACTTGGCTTGTATGTTACAACACCAGGTATTTTAGTAATATTGTTGTAGATCATATCCCGTCTAACTTTATACTCCAACTTTGTATTATCAATGTATGTATCCAGCGTATTTATCAAGTTTGTACTAGCATATTGTTCAATTGTTGAAACTGATAATCTAGCCTGGCAAAATTTCAATGCTTGTGCCATAAAATCTTTATTTTTAGAAGCAATAACACCAATTCTTGCTCCAGTTGCACTGTAGTGCTTAGAAATACTATCCACAAGAATTACTCTATCTTCAATTTCTGGAATCGACATGAATGATTGATAACTTTTTGCAATTTCTTCATCATAAATAAATTGTCTGTAAACTTCATCTGTAACTATGTATAAGTCATATTTTATCGCAATTTCTTTTATTAATTCTGTTTCCTCTGGTCTAAAAACAATCCCTGTCGGATTACTTGGATTAGAAAACATAATTGCCTTAGTTTTTGGGGTAATTAATTTTTCAATTTCTTCTCTTGCTGGTAAATGATAATGATTTTCAATTGAAGTTTCAATTGGAACCAATTTTGCATCTGCAATTCTCAAAAAACTGTCATAATTTGTATAATATGGCTCTGGTACTAAAACTTCATCCCCAGGATTACAAAGAGTTTGAAGTGTAATTTGAATTGCTTCACTTCCACCTTGAGTAACCAAAATTTCTTCTGGTAAAAGATCAATTTCAACTTTTTTATAAGATTTAGAAAATGACTCTCTAAGTTCTATTATTCCAGCTGAATTTGTATATTTTACAATTTTTTCTTTGTAGTTATTCAATCCTTCAAAAAATGTATCTGGCGTCTCCACATCAGGTTGTCCGATATGCAACTGATACACTTTCACTCCATTTCTTTTAGCCTCATCAATGTATGGAACTAATTTTCTAATCGGTGAATAGTGCATATTTAAAGCTCTATTTGAAAACTTTTTCATTTTATAATTTTTCCTTTCTTCTTCTTAAATTATCTGTTTGCTAAAAAGCTCTACTGTCTGTAAAGAATGTTTTTCTTTTGCTATAATAAACTTTTTGCAAAATACTACTTCTTATTATATTTTTCATTTAATGCTTTTAAAATAGCAAAAGTTTCAACGTCCATTTCTCCACTATAATTTGATGGTCTAAAATGGTGTTGGAATACCTTTATTACATTTTTAGTCTGTTTGTCCCAAGTTCCAGTTATACTTATACCGTATCCAAATTTGTTTAACTCTCTTTGAATTTCAGAAACAGGCATCATACTCAATTTAGTCGAATATTCTCTTTCATAATTATTTTTAGTGTCATTATCATACCACATTCCGATATTATATTTTGTATATAATTCTTTCCAAGGGAATAATGGACCTGGATCAGATTTTCTTTGTGGCGCAATGTCTGAATGTCCTAAAATATTCGTTGCAGGAATTTCATATTTATCAGCCAAGTATTTAACTAAAACAGCAACTTCCTTTATTTGAAAATCTTTATATGGCACAAATGTTCCACTGACATCTCCACCATTTACAATTTCAATTCCAACTGAAGTGTCATTTAAATTGTTTCTTCCTTTCCACTCACTAACTCCAGCATGCCAAGCTCTCTTATTTTCATCTACTAATGAATAAACTGGTTCTGATTTGTCATCTGAAACCATATAATGTGCACTTACTTCATTTTTTGTCAAAGTTTTTAACGATGAATCTCTATTCCCTGCCGTATAATGCAAGATTATGAATTTCTGTCTATAATCTTGCCCTTGAGAACTATACGAAGTATCTACTCTGATTGTTCCTGCTGAATTTGATATTGTTTCAGTTCCGCCTCTTTGAGCATCTGTATTTTGTCCGTTATTATTGTCATTTCTGCCGTAACCAGACTGATCCCTGATTACTTGCCCGTTATTATCAATACGTATTTCTATTGGTTTTTTTACATCGTTTGAAACATTTTGATTATGTGCATTCAATATATTTCCAACAGATAATATTGATGCTAAAAATAATAAATTTGCTATATTTTTTTTCATTTAGTTATTATCCTCCTGTTTTAATTTTTATTGTATTAATAAACTTAATTGCCCGATAATTTATTTGATTAATTTTTAACTTATGGTGAATTATCCAGAAATTCAATTTATTGATTATTTCCAATTTGCTTTTTGCTGCTTTTTATTTTATATTTTTTATTTGCATTAACAGTATTTCCATCTTTTAATTGAAAATAGTAAATGATTGCTAATATTGCAATGAAAATTCTCATAATTGCAGTGACATTTGCATCAAAATCTAGCCATATCATTATAGAAATTATAAAATTTATTGCTGAAATTATTATTAACAGTGCATTTCTTCTGCTTGCCGCAATGAAAATAAGCATTATTGATGAAAAAATAAATAATACTCTTGTGCCGCCAATAAACGTAGTGTAGGAACTTGCAGTTGAAGCTATGTCATTTATATAGGGTGAACTTGTCAAAATTACACGGGAAATATTTATGCAGATAAGGCCCGCTATAAATATAAGGAAGCAAATTGTCAGATCTCTTGCATCTTTTTTACCTTCCTTTTCTTTTTCTGCCCTAGTTTTATCACCCTTTTTTTTAGTTTCCATATTTTCAAGCTGAAATACTGAAAGAAATAGCATGATAAAGAAAACCAGTTCTACAATGCCCAAATATGTTGTTGTATGAAACAGCCTGTCATTTGTATATTCATGAAAAATTGAGTTATAAAAATCATAATTTACAAATATGTAAAGAACAGATGTCACTATTGCCACTATTTTTTTGTAAGAAAACATAATCTACTCCTCCGAAAATCTATTTATCCAGCTTAGATAATTTGAATCTGTAATATTTAGGGCCTCTATATTTGCCTGAAAATTAACATCATCATCATATATCTTGAATATAATTGGTGCAAGTATCTTTAATGTCTGCGTTTCAAATATTCCGTGAATATTCATGCTGTAAATAATAGGTTTTTGAAATTTTAAAAGCTGGCTGTTTGTCTGTTTTATCTCATATAAAAGCGCCAGAAGATTTATTTTTTTAAGATCATTGTTTCTGTCTTCAAGCACTATGTCAATCTGGTCTGAAAGAAGTTTTTTATATCTCCAGGACTGATGTTCCTTATGAATTTTGCTTTGTATCAAAAATTTTAATTTAGGCGAGAATAAAATCAGGTTATGTAAATTTCTTTCATATTTTATAGAAAAATCCCTTTCAAAGAAAGTGCTCACAGCTTTTAGCAGGTCGTTCTGAACGCTATAAATATTATTTTCATCATAAATTTTATTAACTAAAGTTGATTTTTGTTCATTAAATGTATCATAAAGATAAATTTCAATCTCATATTTTTCCACATTCGGCATTTTTAAAATATTTCCTGCTAAAACAAAGTTCAAGTTATTATTCTGCTGTCTTATCAGTTTCATATAATCTATGCTGTAACGTTTTTTAGATACGAATAAACTTTCTTTGTTATAGGCTACTGCCAGCTGATAATTTAAGTTTGTCTTATAATGCAAATTCTCGTTTAAGTACAATGGCAGCGAAACAGCCAGATTTTCAGCTAATTCTGATTTTTCTCCTATCGAAGTGAATGTCAGTATAAGGACATTTGGCTTTACCCTTCTGCTTTGATTTAACATAAACTCCGGATGATTGAACTCATAATACCAAATTGGCTTATTTGTTGAAAAAAAGTGATTTGAAGCACTTTCATCGTTATTTAAACTTTCAGAATTTACTTTCATTTTCCAAAAATAATCTTCATAATACATAAATTTCTTATAATGCTCAATCCAAGGGAACTTAGATGTAAATTTACATAATTCCAGCCCTTCCTTATACAAGTTTCTCACCTTATAGTATTTTAGAACATTTAAGGCAGTATACGCATTATGCTTTTCTGGATTATAGTATGCAAGCACATATTGCTTAAACTCATCGTAAAGTTCATTAAGAATATAAATACTTGATGTAATATACATAACTTCTGAATTGTATCCAGATTCCTTTAATGCATTTATTAAAAAGAAATTTCCGCTTTCCTTGTCGCCTTTTTTAAAGAAAACCATCGCTCTCATCATTTTAGCGCGCCAGTTCCCGCTTATTTCAGACAACTTCTCAAGTTTGCTTTCATATTCCTTAACATTTCTCCGTTTAACAATGTCAAAGTACTTTTTAAATGCCGTTGCTGAATTTGGATTAATCTCAAGCGCATCATAGTATTTTCTTTCAGCTTCAGGAACTTTTCCGCAAAGCTCCAAAACTTCTGCATATGCTATACAAAGTCCTTCTGTAATATTGTCAATATTCAAATTTTTTTCATATAGCTCAAGTGCATTTTGATAAGCTCCAGTTTTTGTATGATAAGTTCCAAGTAAAATCATTTTTCTTTCAAAATTTTCATCTGCCGCATAAAATCTTAATACAGCTTCCTTTACTTCCGTATAAACTCCCTTGGAAAAAGCATCTTGGATTATTGGGTACAGCCCATCCATATTATTCCAGTTTTTTCTTATAGATGGATACAATTTTTTTTCAAGCCAGTCTTTTTTTGGCATCTTAAATTCTTTCCCAAAATCATCGTAATAGGAAATTTCTGTAAAGTCATCTGAATAATTGCCACTCTCCATCATTTCAGACTCATTATTTGCAATATCGTAAATTTGCCTTCTGATTTGAGCATTTTTAGCGGCATTATTATTTCCGCTGCCAGCTGTTTCCTTTTCCTTTTCTTTCTCCTTCTTTTCGGAAGATTTAAAAAAATCAAAAATCCCCATACATCCTCCTAACTAATATAATACTTATACAGTAAAAAATCTAAAAATTCAATAAGCATAATATTTTTACTTGACGAGACAAGAAAACTCATTTCTTTTGTTTCCTGCCATTATAATATACGTTATTCAATTTTTATGACTTTTACAAATACCTAAATATAATATTTATAGCGATTATTTTTCTTTTTTAAAAATTTTTTAAAAATCTAAAATGTAATCACTATATTATTGTTATGCTATAAATAGTATAGCACAATTTTTTAAATAATACATCTTTTTTAAATAATACTTTATTATTTTATCACAAATATTTTGAAAACACAACGTACTCAAAATGAAAAATATTTATTTTTTTTATTAAAAAAAGTGGAATCGCTAAAAATTCCACTTCAACTATTTATATTTATTCTGATTTTAATTCCGAATCATCATTATTTTCATTCTTTATTTCAGCTTGCTTTTTTAAATAATCGTATTCAACGTTTAAAAATACTACAATATTCATTATTATTCCAGCAACTCCCAAAATTCCTGAAAAAAATCCGCATATAACAGAAGCTGCAAATCCTACATAAATTGGCATAAAATCAAATACTGAAAAAACAAAAGGAACTACAAATATTAAACTTGCCAGTACAATTATAATTACTGGAACAATTATTCTAAGTCTATTTTTTTTAGATAATTTCAAATTATACTTAAATGATTCCCATACTTTTATATTTCTAATATAGAATATTTGAAAAAAGTAAAGAGTATTTAGGATAAAGGCAAGAATAATCGCAATATAAATTATAATTGGTATTGCAATTATAGTATACCCAACAAAAACCGAATTAGTCGCTTTATTAATAGCAATGCCAAGAATTGTTGTTATTAATATCAAGATCATCACTACAACTGTAATTGCAATTACAAACAGTAAGTACAGTCCAATATATTTAAGATATTTAAAAAAAGCATTTTCAAAACGGTATTCCTTTTCCTTTCCTTCAATTTTATAACCTGACTTCATATAAATTATTACTCTTAAAAGTCCTAATCCAAGTGATACTATAACAATGCCAAAAAGTACTAAAAAATTTGAAAAAAGTGCTCCAATAATACCACGATTATCTCCAGTACTTTCTGCAATTTTTAAACTTATTCCAATATGCTGCATCAATATATTTGAAAAAAGCAGCCAAGCATTTCCAAGTGCAAGCAAAATAAACCATAACTTATTTTCTTTCAGAAACACTTTTAAAAGTTCAAATGTTTTTGCAAAATATTCTCCTAAATTAAGTTTTCTTTCAAATAGATCTTTTTGTAGATTTTCAAAATTCATAGTTCTCTCCTTTTTTTATTTTAATTTCTTCAAATCCATATATTCCACATTAAAATATACAAGATTTTCTGCTATTATTGTATATAAAACTGAAAAAGTCTTAACAATACCGCCAGTTGCTGATGTAACTATTCCTAACATTTGTAAATTTTGTAATTTCCCAATTGTTATTCCAGTAAAATAATTTAAAGCATAATTGATAAAAAAAGTAATTAGTGCAATCATTATTATTGGAAGCAATATTCTTAATCTTTTTCCTTTGCTTAAATATAAGTTATATCTGAATGCTTCTACTAAATTGACATCCCTTAAATAGTATATTTGCTGTAAATATAGCACATTAAAAAATAAAGTGAAATATATGACAGACACTATAAATAATGCGGAAGAACTGTCTAAAACTAATGAAAATATGACAATAAGCATTATTAGAGCCAATCCGATAATTAAGTATACAGCCATCATGATTATAAATTTAAGTGTAATTTTCCCCAATTTAAATTTATCTTTTTTTATTTTCTCTTTTTCAGCATCTTCTTCCATCTCAATTTCCAGGCCTGCCTTTTTTCGTATAATTACTGCCACAAACTGAAGAATCAGTGAAATTAAAGCATATAGCAAAAGCATGGAAAATAGGCTGGATAAAAGGGAAGCATATTCATTTATATTTATATTTTTCTGCATCTTTGTATTATTCACTTTTTTTGCAAATTCATACATTTTTACTGCCTGTTCTGTAAATGGAAATGTAATAAAAAGTACCATAACAGTTGAAAATACAAAATATGAAAAAACTAATAAAGGATGCTTTTTCACAAACATTTTAAAAATTTCAAATCCATTATTCAAATATTCCAGCATTGAAAAATATCTGCTTCTCATATTATTTCTCAAATTATATAAATTCATTAAATCTCTCCTCTCCTTTTTTATTTTATTTACTAAAGTTGCAATGTGTTCTAACAAGCATTAAAATTATAGCACACTTTATTTATTTTTTAAAATTTTTTTATAACCACATTTTTTCTAAGGTAAATCTAATTTTTTGCTGGTATAATAAAAGCAATGATTAAAAAAGGAGGAAAATTTATTATGTTAAAAAAATCAATAATAGTATTATTTTCATGTTTATCTATAAATATCTTGTCATCAGCGGCAGCAGTTCCAAAAGTTTATGCTAAAAGAAGCAGTGAATATTCAGCCCAGTCTTCACGTGCATTAACTTCATACTATAGCACAGTTGACAATGTTGCAATTGCTGGAAATTTTGCTACAGTAAAAGAAACTGGACAGCCGTTTACTGGAGTATACGTTGAATTTGACAAGACTGGAAATGCTCAGGCTGTTAGAAATTATCAAAACGGTACATTGAATGGGCCTATGTTTTTATACTATCAAAATGGTAATTTGCAAAAAGTTGTAAATTATGCAAATGGTGTAAGAGAAGGTGAAGATATCGACTTTTACGGAAATGGTAATTCTAAAGCTATAAGAAATTACAAAAATGGAATGTTAAATGGTGCAAGTTACGATTTTGATGAATTTGGACGTTTAACTTCATCGCTTGAATATGCAAACAATATAAAAAATGGAAAAGAAGTAAAAGTTTCAAATGGAATTGTCACAAATGAAAATACTTATGCAAATGGACAATTAAACGGAGAAACAAAATCATACTATTCCAACGGTATTGTACGTTCAAATGGAAATTATTCCCGTAATTACAGAAATGGGCAATGGACTTGGAACTATGAAAATGGTACAAAAAAATTAATCGAAAATTATCAAAATGGTATTATTACCGACATTTTAGGCTATTCAAGAAACGGTTCAAAGGAACGTGAAATGAAATTAGTAAATGGAAATGGTAACTTCACTCAATATTATGACAACGGAAAAGTCAAAGCACAAGGAGCTTTGAAAAATTACAAGGCTTATGGAAACTGGACTTTTTATAACAAAGATGGTTATGTGACAGATACACAAGCATTTTATTAAAAAATGATTGATTTTTTTAAGAAATAGTGTATAATATATTAGAGGGAGATTTTAGAAAAAAATTTTTATTTAGAAAAGTGGTGGTAAATATGAAAAAATTTTTAGTTATCTTAATGTTTTTATTAAATGCCTTAGGATTTTCAGCATTAAAAAACGGTATTTATTCTGTTGAAAAAAGATATGACGGAAATTGGAATTCATTTGTAAAATTAACAGTTAGAGATGGGAAAATAATTGGCGCTCAATATGATAGAAAAAACCAAAATGGTGAATTATTTTCAATGAGCCAGAATTCATTCAGAGATATAGCTCTTGAAATCTCAAGAAGTCTTATAAATTCACAAAGCGTAAGTTCTGTAACAGGAAAAGATGCAAAAGCAGTATCAGAATTTAAAGAAATGTCAAACTTTTTGATAGATAAAGCAAATAATGGCGAAACTGGAGATTTTCAAATGTAGTTAGGCAATTAAAATTTTTCATTTTTATAAAAAACTAAAAAGGAGTTCTCTCATAGTTAATCTGTGAGGTTGCTCCTTTTTTTCTTAATTATTTTCTTCTAAAAATTTTAAAAATTTCCGTATTTTTCTATCTTTTTCATCTTCCACTAATTTTACTTCAAGAATTTCTCCAATATTTTTATAATCTATAGCTTCTTTTTCAAATTCTTTTGAATAATCAGCTTTTTTCAAATACAATATCTGTCTTTCTGGAACATAAAAGTATTTTCTATTATATGGCAATATAAAAACATAAAATACATCTTTACTTCCTATCTTCCATTTCCATCCAACTAAATGCCTTTTAAAATTAAAATTATATAGCCTAACTGTCTCATTAAGTGAAAATCCATAATTCATTGCGTAAAGTTTTCTTTTGAAATCAAAATCGTGAACAAACCAGAAATTATATTTTCGATTTTCTTTTACAAGACTAATTTTCTCATCTTTTAGAAAATAAATTAAACTTCCTGCATAAATTGAAATTATAAAAATAAAAATACTTATAACTATACTTTTTCTTTTCCTGTAGTAAGCTCTTACTTTCCAAAATAACTCTTCTAAAAAATCTAATATGTCATATATCATTTTTCTCTCACCTATATGCAGTTTTAATTTTTAATATCTTAAATTTTATTTTAAAGCATTCAATCCTGCCAAATTTAAGAAATTCCAAGGTTTATTATAATGAGGCTGGAAGAAAAAGTCAACAAATGCCAATTCTTCTATTGTCATTTTATTTTGAATACATACTGACAATGTATTAATTGATTGTGTCAGATCAATCTTAGAAGTTAATTGTGCCCCTAAAATTACTCTGCTGTTTTTGTCATAAATTACTTTTAATGTCACTTTTTCATAAGTTGGCATAAATTCAGGACGGTAATTATCGACAGCAATTATGCTTTCCACTTCTATTCCTTCTTCTTTTGCACTTTCTTCTGTTAATCCAGTTGCTGCCATATTATTTTCATAAATTTTTATTCCAGAAGTCCCTTGTGTCCCAATATGTCTAATTTTATTTTCAAATAAATTTATACCTGCCAATGTTCCCATTCTCACAGCATTTGTCGCAAGCGGAATATATACTTCCTTTTGTAAAGGATTATAAAATACCGAACAGCAATCTCCTGCCGCCATAACATCCTTATTACTTGTTCGCATATACTCATCAACTTTAATCGCTCCATTTGGCAACATTTCCAGCTGTCCTTTAAATAGTGAAGTACTTGGCAAGAATCCAACACACATAATTACCATATCAGCTTCATATTCATTTTTGTCAGTAATTACTTTTGCCACATTTCCATTACTTCCTTCAAATTTCAAAACCTTTTCCCCAGTTGCAAGCACAATTCCCCTTTGTTTAATCGATTCTTCAGCAACATCTGTAAATTCCTTATCAAAATATTTACTCAAAATTCTTTCTTCAGCATCTACCAGCACAACTTCTTTCCCATTATCCCTAAATGCTTCCACAAGTTCCACTCCAATATACCCAGCACCAACAACAACAATTTTTTGAGAACTTTTTGCCCTTTCAATAATTTCATTTGAATGATTATAATTTTTACAAAGCAAAATATTATTCAGATCAATTCCTTCAATTGGCGGAATAATCGGCCAAGAACCTGATGTAATAATCAATTTATCAAAAGTTTCATCAAATTCATTCCCATTTTCAAGATTTACAACATGAATTTTTTTACCTTCAATATCAACATTTTTAACTTCATGTTTCATCTTTGTATCAACATTCAATTCCTTTAATTTTTCAGGCGAAGAATAAAATAACCCTTTAGGATCCTTCACCACTCCTCCAACATACAATGCAATCCCGCAAGAAAGGAACGAAATATTATCATTTCTTTCAAATACAGTTACCTCCGCTTCAGGATTCATCTTTCTCAAATTCAAAATTGCCGCCGTCCCAGCATGTGTACATCCAATTACTACAACTTTCATATCTATTTCTCCTTTTCTATCAAGATATTATTATTTAAATAATAACAATTAGTATGTCAAATTATTTTTTTCTCAATCTATTTAATTATACTATATTTTAGAAAAAAATCAATAGTTTTTTGTAATTTTTACAAATTTATATTTAAATAATATTTTAAAATCTAATCATTCAAAATATATTTTTTCTCTTGAGGAAGCATAGATTCTGAAAAAGTTCCATTTTGAATACTGTTTCTCATCTCAATAACTTCCTCTGTTATATCCGTTATATTTACAATCCACTCATTTACATATTTTTTTACCGTTTCTCCCTTTATGCCTAACTGTATCGCTCTTCTTCCTATTGGATTGCCATAAATATCCCTATCAGGATCCCATTGACATCTCACTTCTGAATTTTCCAATTTTTCTTTCCATTCCTCCTTAGATAAATCAGAAACTTCTCTAAAAGATGAAAGTACAGAATTTTTCACTATTTCATCAAATCCTTCCCTTTTCAGGTCAATTGCCAGTATTCTTTCCTGTCCTTGCTTACTGGCCCAGCCACTTCTGTACATCATCCATAAAAATGATGGCTTTATCCAGGTCATTCTTGTAAGACTGAATTTACTTCCAAACTTTCCTAATTTTAAAGCCTCGTCTGCTATTTCATTATTATATGCCTGATAAACTCTTATTGTTTTATCATCAAATACAGCATAAATATTTCTTTCCTCTTCTTTTTTCATAATTAATCCTTTCATTCAACATCCTTATTTGTAAAGTCACATCTGTTCAGCTGTTCCATTGCATGTTCTCTTATAGTCTCTTCTTCACTCTGTAACAACAATTCCAATTTTTCTTTCGCCTTAGGAGTATTTATATCTCCTAAAGCAAAACAGCATTTTCTGACTAGTGCAAAATTATCATCCCAACGGTATTTTTCAAAATTCGAAGTTGCTAATTCATAAATGCAATCTATCGTAGAAGGTAATTCTAGTTGCTGGAGATAAAACACTATGTCTTCATGTTTTCCATGCCATTCTTCTTTTGTTAATTTGCATAAAATATCAACAAATTTTTCACTGTATAATTTGAACATGTAAATTGCTGAAATTAAAATATATACGCTGTCTCCATTTTTTTCATTATATGCTTTTTCCAACTCTGTTTTTATATACTCTATTCTTTCATCATCATTTTTTAAAAATTCCTTTTGTAATTGTTGAAAACTTATTTGTTTTTTATATTTTTCCAACATTAATTTTTTTAATTCTTAAGAAAAGATAGTATTACTAAAATTATAAAATTTCAAACTAAATTTTATTATATTTGGAAGAAAAAATAAAAAACTATCTTTTTTAAATAAGTAAGAAATTTAATGATAAAATTAAAAATTTATTTATGTTTCTTTCTAAAACATCACAAATAAAAAAATTGAGAGTTTCCATATGCTATAAAATTTATATAAAAATTTTTACACACTTACGGACACTCTCGAATAAATTCAGAATTATTTATTTCTTTATAATATTAAAATTATCCTCCATAAATTCAATCATTTCTTCTATATTCTTTTTCTTTTCTGGATTCTTAGTTGGATCATCTTTAATATTAAATTCAAACCACAATATCTTACCTTCTTTTAAAAAAGTTTTTTTATAGTACGATACTCCATTATAATATTTAGAGACTGCATACCAATTATCTCCATTTGCTTTATAATCTACTTTCCCAAAAGATGAAATATACTGATCCATAAGTTCTTTTATTTTTAAATTAAATTTATTTTCAGAAGCGCCAACAAATATTTTAATGTCTGAATCTTTATTTTCTAAAACTACCCTATTCACACTATCCCCAGAATTACTAATTTTATAATCTTGAGGAATAGCACAATAAAAATTGAATAACTTATCTATATAAACATTGTATTTTTCATTTTTATCTGCTTTTTTCACATAACCATTTTCAAATTTCATTAAAATATTAGTATTTTCTACTTTTTTTCCAGAAATTGTAGCTATTGGTGATTTTTTCTCCTCTTTTTTTTTGAAATTCATAGAAAATACTGCCAATATCAAAACTAAAACAGAAATTATAATAACTATAATTTTAAAATTTTTTTTGTTTATAAAATCATTCAATTCATAAGCTTTAAATCCTTTTGGGATTTCTCCTGTTTCTATCCAATTGTTTTTATAAATATTTTTTTTATCCTTCACTATTAAACACCACTTCCAAAACTTTTTCATTAATTTTAATTTTATTATTTTCAATATTATTTATATTGAAAGCTGTATTTTTGATTTCTTTATAAATGGTTTTCAAATCTGCTCCTGAAGGTCTTACTCTAACAACTTGTTCTTCTGGCTTCAATAATTTATTAATTCTATCTATCTCTGTATTTTTTTCATTTAAAAGATTTTCATAAATCGAAGAAATTATTTCTTCACTGATATTTCCAATACTTTTGTCTTTTTCAAAAAAATCCTGCAACATTTCTTTACCAATTTCTTCAGTAGGGTTATCCATTTTAAGATTTTTATCAATTCTGCCCTTTCTTTTTATTGCTTCATCTATTTGATCATAAAAATTTGTTGCTGCCATTAAAACAACTTTGGAAGTATCATGTCGTATTCCGCCTTTTTGATTTTTTGCTAAATAATCTAGTAAAGTTCCTCTAACCATTGGATTAAGAACTTGTATTCCTGCTAACGAATCAAATTCATCAAAAAATAATAATACTCCTTTATATTTATTTGTCATTTCCGAAAGCCTTTTGGTTTCATTAAAAATAAGTTGTATATTTCCAAGTATATCTCCATTCGAAGAAAAATCTTTGCTTAATACTTTAACATAATATAGATTATTTTCCTTTGCAATAGCTTCTGAAATCATAGTTTTAGCATTTCCTGGAGGTCCATAAAGAAGTATTCCATATTGATTTTCTATACCAAAATCTTTTCTTCTATTTCTTCTTTCACTTGTATCATTTAAATAACTTAGAGTAACAGTTATATCTTCTTTTAATTTATCATATCCTAGTATATCTGAAAATCTTGTATTTATTTCTTCAGGTTTTAAAATTTGTACTCGTATTTTTCGTTCTAAACTTTTAATTAATTCCTCTTCCTGATGTTCTAAAACTTCTAAAAATAGTCTTTCTGTTACTTCATCATCTTTTAAAAAACTTAAATCTATTTCACCATATCTCTCTCTAACTAGTTCACATAATTTTTTAATAAAGTTATCTATGTCTCTTCCTGACATATTTTCTGTTTTTTGACATATTTCATATTGAAAACTTTTTTCTTTAAAAGAAAAATTATGTTTTAGTAATTTTTTATGAAACAATTCTTTTCTTTCTTCATGTTCTGGTAAGTCTATTGTTATAATTTCTGATAATCTACTTCTAACTGCTGAATCAATTACATCGACTCTATTTGTTGCAGCAATTATAAATATTTTTTGTTTTCCAGTTTGCATTCCATCAACTTCGACTAAAAATTGATTTATTAAATCTTCAACAAAACTATCTGTATCTGTACTTCCTCTTTGACCAAATAAAGTATCAACTTCATCAAGAAATAATATTGTTGGCTGATTTGCTCTTGCTTTTTCAAATAATCTTTTAACATTTGCACTTGTATGTCCTATAAATTCACCTTTTAAATCAGCTAATGTTGGTGCTAAAAAGAAACAATTTTTTTCATTTGCAATAGCTTTTACCAAAAATGTTTTACCAGTTCCCGGAGGTCCTGTAAGAATAAATCCTTTCCTAGAACTTTTACCTTCATCATCATTAATAAAATTATCAACTGCTGCAAGAATAGATTTTTTAATATCTTCTTTCAATATTACATCGTCTAACAAAACTTTTTCTTCGATTAGCTTTTCAGTCGCTATTTCAAAATGCTTTTTATCTATTTCGTACCGAGGATTTTGTTTAACAATATTATTATAAATCCTAATAGCTGATTTTAAATTATTATTACTTGAAGAAATAGCTGAAGAAATTTCTTTTAAATCATTTACAATCGTTCTCATTTTTTGGTTATCCAGTTCTGTTTCTGATAAATATTTTCTCAAATAAGTTATTTGTATTTCTTCACTAGAAGGATTTCCTATAAATATAGAGTTATTCTCTAAATCAAAATCAAATCCTTTAATTAAATCTATATTAGAAACTTTTACAATTATTTTAACATTTTTTATTTTTGACCAATCTTTTATATATTTCACATAATTTAAAGCATTATCTTTTGCTTGAGATGAATAAAGATTAGCAAGCCATTCCATTTCATCTATAAAAATAAAATATTTCCCTGGATATTGATTTATCTTTTCTTCAATCAATTTTAATCTATTTTCAAATAAAGAACCTTGATTATTTGTTGCATCTTTTGTTTCTTTTGAATTCCCTTTATTCTCTTGATCTTCTACTCCTTCAAAATCATCATCAGGTTGTTCTTGTGCAAAATAATTTTCTGTCACATCTTCTATATTATTTATATTTTCGAATACGTTTATATTTTTTGAATTAATATAGATGTATCTATTAGAAAATATAATATCATCATTATTAGTACTTAAAGAAGCTATTTTAAAAGTTTCTTCTGCATTAAGTGTACCTCTAACATAATCATAGAAAAAAGTCTCATCCTCTTTCATTCCATGAAAAAAAATAATATTTTTCCCTTTATCTAATTCTGTTCTTAATGGTTCAATAAGTCTATGTTTTAACATTTTTTTCCCCTAATCATTATTTTTTATTATTTTTTTTGTAAATCTCTTAAATTCTTCAAATGCTTCATTGTCATCAAAACCTTCTAAATTAGCAATATCTCTTGCTATTTTTTCAATTTCACCTTGTATAACTGCAAATTCTTTTTCTTTCTTTCTAAAATTTTCCCTTTCTTGTTGTAATTCTATTTTTTTATTTTCTAATCCTTCTTCAGAAAAACTTATTTTCAATTCTTCAACTTCTTTTTTTAAATTTTCAACTTCATTATAAAGAAATTGATTTTCAGCTCCTTTTTCCTTAATTTTTCTTTTTCTAGACTCTAATTCTTCTTTTTGTTTATTATATTTTTCTATTTGTAAATTATAAGTTTTAATCTTTTTTATTTGAGTATCTTTTATCTTATCGAAATTACTTAAAAAAAACCTCAAATTAGTAATTAAAATTCCACTTATATCATAACCTTGATCAATATATTTCTTTTCATTGTTCTTCATATGATATATAATTTTTTTTACAATTTCTTCAGTTAATGGGAAAAATTGTACAAGATTTACAATTATATTTTCATATTTATTTTCTTCACTTATTTCAAAATTTTTCTCTATTTCTTTATAAAATGTTCCAATGTTTTCTTCCCTCAAAAAATATAATAGATTACCTATATTTTCTTCTGATTCAAATATTTCTTGTTTTGAATTTTCTTTTTTTAAAATTTCCACTAGATTTTCTAAATCTGGACTATTAGTCATCTTATTTTCCTCCTTATTATTATTTTCTTCATTATTTTTTGTTGACATTTATTCTTTTAGTACAAAAAATGAAAAGGTCCTTTTTTATGGTTTTTTACATACGATATTGCTTCATTTATGATTTCATTTACTTCTGTATTTTTTAAAATATAATCAAAATCTTCATTCTTTAAAGCTTTTTCTAGTTCTTTTATTCCATCTTCAATTTTAACTTTATACTCATAACTTTTATAACTTTTTTGCACATCTTGTAACTCTTCTAAGTATTCCATTAAACTTATTTTCTTTGATTTAAATTCATTTATTGATACATTTATTGATACATTATGACTACTGGGTAAAAAAATTTTTACATTTATTTTATGTTTTAAATTTTGAATTTTTATTTCACATTCAGATTTCATTTTTAAAAAATTTTGATATTTTTTATTTAATTCATCTTTATAGTTTGATACTTTTTTTTCATATTTTACAATTTCTTCATTTGAAGTTGTTTCTAACTCTTTTAATATTTGTACAATTTCAAAATATCCTTCTTTTAAAAATTTCTCAGCTATATTTTTATCAATATCATTTATCTCTTCATGAATTTTATCTTTCATTCTTTGTCCATTTTCAGTTATTTCTTTTTCTACTTTCAATTTTTTTCTTTTGTTTTCTATTTCTGTTTTCTCTTCAGCAATTCTTATTTTTAATTTTTTAACTTCTTCTTCTAAATTTCGATTTTCATTAAAAAGAATTTTATTTTCAATTATTTTACTTTCAAGTTCTTTTTTTTCAGATTCTAATTTTTCTTTCTTACTTCTATATTTTTTTATTTGTAAATTATATTCTTTAATAATTTCAATTTCCTCATTTTCTATAATATCAAAATTACTTAAAAAATATTTTAGTCCATCAATTAAAATTCTGTTTATATCGTAACTTTGTACTATATATCTTTTTTCATTTCTCTTCATATGATACATAATTTTTTTTACAATTTTTTCAGTTAATGGAAAAAGTTGAATAATATTTGTAATTATATTTTCATATTCAATGCTTTTTTCATTTGTTTTAAAACTTTTCTCTATTTCTTTATAAAACAACAAAACTTTATCGTCTCTTAAAAAATATAACAAATTATTTATATACTTTTTAGATTCAACTATTTCTTGCTTCGAATTCTTTTTTTTTAATACTTTTATTAAATCATCTAAATCTAAATTATTACTCATCCATTTTTTCCCTTATTTCTTTAATGATGTCTTATTATTTTCTTCCTTTGTTTGAGATGAATTATATAGAACACTCCTATTATTTTTTGTTATATCTTGTATCATTATACCTTCTTCTTCAAATTTATCTTTTAAATTTTTCCAAGTAGTTCCACAATTTCCTTTTCTACTTTCAGTATGATCTATATCTATTTTAATTTTACCTTCTTCATCAACATTCACTTCATCAAAATCAATTGTTTCATCTCCTACTTTAGCAACAACTCTAAACCCATTATTAATATCTCCATTTATTTTTCTTGCTTCCACTTGATAACCTAAATTTCTCATAACCTTTCTTATCCCAAATGTAACATCAATAGTTTTCATTTGTTGATCAAATTTTAACTTTGAATATGTTATCGCTTCATCTACAAGATTGTCTATTTCTTTCTCATTAGCTAAAATATAGTCAAATTCTTCGTTATTTAAAGCTAATTCTAATCGTTTCATTTTACTTTCGATTTTTTCTACATATTCACCTTTAACAAATTCTTTTAAATATGTAATTAATCCTATTTTTTCAGCTTTAGATTCACTTTTATAATAATCCATCGGTCTATACAATCTTTTTTCATCTATTTTATTTTTTAAATTTTGAATTTTTATTTCACACTCAGATTTTATTTTTAAAAATTCTTGATATTTTTCATTTAATTCTTCTTTATAGTTTGATATTTTTTTTTCATATTTTTCTACATTTTTTACAATTTCTTCATTTGAAGTTGTTTCTATTTCTTTTAATATTTGTACAATTTCAAAATATCCTTCTTTCAAAAATTTCTCAGCTATATTTTTATCAATATCATTTATCTCATTATTTATATACACTTTTACAGAATTAGCTTGATTTCTAATCTCTATTATATTTTTAGCTTTCTCATTAATTTTTTTTATTTCTTCATTTATTTGATTTTTAACTTTTTTTGCAGCTTGTAATTCACCTTTTAACAGTTCAATTTCTCCATTTGTTTTGTTTAAATTGTTTTCAAGTATATTTTTTTCATTAGAAATTTCTCTATAACTTTTTTCTACTTTTTCAGCATCCCTATATTCCTGATCACAATACCAGTCTTTACCTTTAATAGAATCAAATATTTTCTTAACTTCTTTATCGTTTTCTCGAACTTTTTTATCTAATTCTTCATTTTTATTTTTATATTCATTATAAACTGAAGTATAATTTTTTTTATTAATTATTTCAACATTTTTATATTTTCTAAGTACAATCTCTACTTCATTAGAAAGTTCTTTTTTTGCATCTACAGAAAATTCTGAAATACTCATATTTTCTACTACAAAGTACTCTCTTTCATATTCTACTGTTTTTCCTTTTAATATATTTAAGCCTTTTGTAATATTTTCATCAAATACATTTCTAGATTTATTTGCTCTATTTAATACACTACTTACTTCTGATGCTTTTCTTCCACTCATTTTTATACACTCTCCTATTTTACTAATTCTCTCAAAAGTTTTTCATAAAATCCTTTAGGAGGAATTCCAATCATAAATACTGTTTCTCCTTCTAATATATCAAATTGAATTTCTCTCTTTTTACTTTTTTTTAACTTTAACATAGCTTCTTGATATTTATTTGATAAAAAATGTATAGTTTGGTTACTACTTCCTCTCAATTCTTCTCCATTATCTAATTCCTCTACATATTCTCCATCAATAAGAATATCAATATATTTACAAAATTCATTACCATATTTTTTAATAAGTTCTTCTAGTTTATATCCCGTATATACCATCACATCTAAATTTGTATTTTCCTTAATCATTTTAATTAAATTAAATACATCATTAAACTGTAAAAATGGTTCCCCCCCGCTTAAAGTAATTCCTGTCAAATTTTTTTCATTTAGTATTATTTCATAAAGTTCTTTATTAGAATATTCTTTTCCACCTTCTAACAATCTTCCTTCTTGATTAACACAATGTTTACAGTTTTTTAAACATCCCTGATACCAAATTACAAACCTCTTGCCAGGACCTAATACATATACTTCTTCAGAAAAATTTTGAATTTTTGGCATTATTTTCGTCCTCTTACTATTGCTTTCATATTATATGATTTTGTTTTTACTCCTGGAACATAAAATTCTTCTACTGTTTTAAAACTAAAATCACTCGCTTTTAGTATATCCTGCATTATTGATTTGTCAAATTTATCTTGATTAGGATCTACTGTTATTAAGACATCTTCCTCTTGGCCTTCCTCTAAAATATTTTCTCTAAAATAATGATTTATTTCATCAATAAATTCTAATTCTTCTGTTGTTAAAGCTATTTTTTCATTCATTTTATTATCTTTAAATTCTTTGTATAAATCTCTTAAAAAATCTTCCCCATTCCCAAAAATTCCAACAAATTTTAAAAGTTTTTTATTTTCACTTTCAGAATTAATCTGACTATTAATTTTTGATAATGATGAACATTTTTCCATTTTTCTTACTAGTGGTTTAAATTTAAATAAATAATTTTCTATTGTATTTAATTTAGTTTCTGATTCATTTAATCTAATTTTTGTTGTCTCTAAATTACTACTTGTTGTAGCTAGTTCTGATTCTTTCAATTGTAATTGTTCTTTTGTGTTATCCAATTTTTTCTCTTTTGTCTCTAAATTACTTTTTGTTTCAGCTAGTTCTGATTCTTTTGACTTTAAATTATCTCTTACACCTTTTAATTCTAATTCTTTTGAGTGTAATTCTACTTCCTTTTTTTTCAATTTCTCTTCATATTCTTTTTGAGTTTTAAATTTAGATTCTATATCTCCTAGTCTACTATTCAAAGTTTCTAATTTTTCTTCCTGCTTAGATTCTATATCTCCTAGTCTGCTATTCAAAGTTTCTAATTTTTCTTCCTGCTTAGATTCTATATCTCCTAGTCTGCTATTCAAAGTTTCTAATTTTTCTTCCTGCTTAGATTCTATATCTCCTAGTCTGCTATTCAAAGTTTCTAATTTTTCTTCCTGCTTAGATTCTATATCTCCTAGTCTACTATTCAAAGTTTCTAATTTTTCTTCTTGCTTAGATTCTATATCTCCTAGTCTGCTATTCAAAGTTTCTAATTTTTCTTCCTGCTTAGATTCTATATCTCCTAGTCTACTATTCAAAGTTTCTAATTTTTCTTCTTGCTTAAATTCTATATCTCCTAGTCTACTATTCAAAGTTTCTAATTTTTCTTCTTGCTTAAATTCTATATCTCCTAGTCTACTATTCAAAGTTTCTAATTTTTCTTCTTGCTTAGATTCTATATCTCCTAGTCTACTATTCAAAGCTTCTAATTTTTCTTCTTGCTTAGATTCTATATCTCCTAGTCTACTATTCAAAGCTTCTAATCTATCTTCTTGGTTTGATTCTATTTTTTCTAATCTACTATTCAAAGCTTCTAATTTTTCTTCTTGGTTTGATTCTATTTTTTCTAATCTACTATCCAAAGCTTCTAATTTATTTTCAACTATTTTTTTTATTTCTTCTATTGTATCATTCCTTTTATTTTCTTGTTGAGTATCATTTTCAACTTTTCCAGTTTCTTCATAAAATTGCTCTCTATCTTTTTCAGTATCAGACATTCTACTTCTACTACGAATATTTTCATCTGTCTCTCCTACTATTTTTATACTTTCTTGTTGATCATTATTCTCATCTTCCCTATTATTATCTTGACATGCTGGTTGACAATTGCCATCTCTATAATCTTCGCTCATTTTATCTTTTCCTCCATTTTTTTCTAATATTTTATCTTTTCCCTTACCTAAACCACTACTGTTATCAAGTCCTTTTTCCATTTCTATTTTCTTCCTTTCACAATAGCTTTCATTGTATATGATTTTGTTTTTACTCCTGGAACATAAAAAGTTTCTACTGTTTTAAAATTAAAATCACTTGCTTTTAATATATCTTGCATTATTCCCTTATTAAATCTATCTTCACCTGGATTTACAATTATTAAAACATCTTCTGTCGCCAATAAATAATTTTTAAAATATTTATTTATTTCTTTAATAAATTCTAATTCTTCATTTGTCAATGGTTCTTTTTCAGTCACTTTAATTTGTTTAAGCTCTTTATATAAATCTCTTAAAAAATCTTCTCCATTTCCAAAAATTTCAACAAACTTTAAAAGGCCCTCTTTTTCATTTTCTGATTTAATTTTATTATTAAAAAATATCAATGAAGGACATTTTGACATTTTCTGTACCAACGGTTTATATCTATATAAAATTTCTTCCATCTTTGAGTATTCCTTCACTTGATTATTCAAATTTTCTATTTTTAAGTTCAATTCTTCTATATTTTTCTTAAAGATACTTTCTCTTTTGGCTATTTCTTGTTCCTTTTCATCTAGTATTTCTTTCTCTCTTTTATTCCAATTTTCCTTAAAATAATTTTCTAGTTTAACTTTTTCTTCTTTTTTTTTTAAATCTTCTCTTGAATTTTCCTGGACTGGTTGTTTTAAATTTTGAAATTTCAAAAAATTATTTTCATTTTTTTGTTTTTCAATTTCTCTTTCTAATCTTTCTATTTTTCTTTTTAATTCATTAATATCTTCACCAGTAAGAAATTTTATTATCTTATTAATAACATCAGACATTATTTTCACCTTCTAAATCTTCACTTAATTATTATTCTTTAAAACCACTCTTTTTATCTCAGATGTTTCTAAAATATCCTCTTCTTTATTTTCTTTAACAATATATTCTAATTCATCGTCTCTAAAAGCTCTTATGTATAAAAATTTACCATTTTCTTCTTCATCAAACTCTAACGGCATTTCAAATACATCATTTTTTTCTTCTTTAAAATCACTTGAAAAATATATTACAGCTTTTTCATTTTTAATTTTTGAGAAAAGTTTCCAATCATTTTCTTTATCTTGTCTTGAAATAATAACTCTTAATTCTCCATTTTTAGGAAGAAATTTATACACATTCCAAGCAAATACTTTATTTTTTATATTACTGTCATCTAATGTGAAAGTTTCTATATTTAATTGCCCATAAGCAACTGCTGTTTTTGGAGTAATTGCATATTTCTTTTCTTCTATTTTTTCAGAATATGGATTTGTTTCATCCACTAAATATATTTTGTTTTCAGGAAATTTTTGTTCAATAAGATCACTCAATATTTTATTTTTTACTGCATTTCCCGATTTAAATATATTTACTTTTTTTAATATATCTTCAAATGAATTTATTGACTTATCATTTTCTTTTATATTGTCAATATTATTTTCAAACGATGATCTTAAAGCATTAAAGAAATGATTAACATTTTCTTCAAGAACATTTCTCAATTTATCTAATATTACATCTTTATTTGTAGTTACATTTACTTCAACAGTCTCATTTCCAGTTATTGTATATAGTGATAATGAAAGTGTATCAGCAACTTCATCTTCTTTACCTTCAAATAGCAATCTAGAGATTGCTTCATTTACAATAATCAGATTTAATTTTGCAACAACTGAATTATTTAGTAAATTTTCTTGCATTCCATCTGTTATTTTTTCTTCTCTAAGTTTAGGAAATGGTATTTTATTTTCTTTAAAAGATTCAATATTAGTTTCATCTTGATATATCCAGTAAGACATTCTATTTATAAGTCTTTCTCCACCAATTTCTTCATTACCATCTACACCTAATATCTCAATAACAGCATCATCATCCTCATCTTCACTTTCTTTAAATATTCCAAATGAAAAATCAAGAGTTCCTCCACCAAAATCATATATTGCAAAATACTCTCTAGGATTTTTATCTAATTTTAAATAATTACCACAAATAGCTCCTACATATGCTACAGGTTCAGAATATTTCATATTTACACTAAATATTGGTCTTCTTTTTTCATCAACTGCATTTTGTAAAGAAATAGGCAATGATCTTTTTAATCCGTATTCAATAGATTTTTTTAATTTCTTTCTCAATTGTTCATTAAATTTTACAGGATAAGTAACTAAAAATTTAGTATAAATTTTTGAGTTGTTTGGATTGTTAATGGTTCTTCCTAATAGATAACTATAAAAAGCTATTGGATCAAAAGATTCATCATTTTGAAGTTCAAAATCATTTACTAACTTTATAACATCTTTCTCATTATTATCTTCTTTTAACAAAGAAACTAGTGTTAAAGTTGTTTCTTTTTCTAATTCATAAGGTATTAATTTTATTTGAGTTAATATAGAATTGAGTTCTTTTTTATTAGCATCTTTTATTAATTCTTTTACTGTATAACCAGAATCGTAATTTATTTTTTTCCCTTCATCATTATCTTCTTTATTTCCTCTATAAAATAATGGTAAATTTTTATTTTCATTTTTCCATTGTTTATATAAATCTCCCCATCTATAAATCATAATATTTGTAGGATTTTCATATTTATTATATCCTTCTTCTATCTCATTTTCTGATGACAATGTCATAAACTCTATTCTTCCACTATTAGAAATAGCTACACAAGTAGACGAAGTTCCAAAATCTATTGATACTCTATCAGTATTTTTTATAATTCCTTTATTTTTTTCCATTGCTAAATCAGTATTATGAAAAATTATTTGTATTGGAAAGCAAATAGTTAAACTTCCCTCATTCTCCTCTAATTTTAATTCTAGATTTCCTTTAAATTTTGCATATTGTTCTTTTTCTTTAAATTCCTTTATGAAAGAATTAGAATTTAATTCAATATCGAGTATTAACTTTCCTTCCTCAAAATATAAATTTTTGGAAATTGCTTCTATTTCTTCATCAAGAGAATCATTATCTTTTTGAAAAAATCTTAAAGAATTTTTTATTTTTAAATGTTTATATCTTTCTAAGTTACTAATTTCAATTTTTAACTTTCTAATTCCAAAATTTGCCCAAATTCCTTGTTCTTTATCTTCTAAAAAATTTTTACTTATACTTGACGTTCCAAGTAAATAATTTTCTGTATAATCAAAAAAATTTAATTCAGGAACTTCTTCGTCAATCTCTTCTATTTCCAAAGGTCTAATTATATCTAAAATTCGTTCTTTATCTTTTTGTGTTATTTTTTCTTTTATGTAATTTGATAAATTTTCATTATCATCATATGTCATTCCTTTTATTTTTTTTAAATCTTCATAATGTCTAATTGTATATTTTTTATCCTCATTTTCTAAATCAACTATCTCAACTTCATCATTAGAAAAAAATCTAAAGAAATTTATTGCTTCTTTATTCTTATATACGAATTCTACATTTTCTCCTTGTTCATTATGTTTTACTGTAATTTCATTATTCATTTTTTTCCTCCTATTTTTTTATTTAAAATCTTTTTTAATTTCTTTTTACTTGGTAACAAAAAATTTTCTTCAAGAAGTATTTTCTCAGTATCTTTTATATATTTATAAACAGTACTTTGAGAAACACCATATTCAAATGCTAAATTTTCCAGCGTACGATATTCACGACTATACAAAATTGTAATAATTAGTTTTTCAGTAGTACTTAATTTAGATCTTAAACTAATTTTTTTATTATCTAGAACTTTCAACATTTTTTCAAAGACTTCTTTTGAAACACCAAACAATCGTATATAATCTTTTTCTTTTAATTTTGACATATTTTTATTAATCATTTTTCATCACTTGCCTAAATTTTTTATTATTTCTTTCTTAAGATATCTAATTTCTCTTTTATTAGTTTCTAGACCTTCTAGAATTTTTTTTTCAAAATAATTCATTTCCGAGTTTTGATAAAAATTAAAAATCATAAAATCTAATTTTAGTATCCTTATTTCTTTTTCTGTAAATTTCATTTTTTTTATCTTCAGCAATATTTCTTCAATAAATTTTTCAATATCCATTTTATTTTCTTTATGAGCTTTCTTTATATATTTATCTAGATCACAAGAAGATATACATAATTGTCTACTTATTTTTTCAATTTGAAGTATATTTTTGGATGTTATACTGTAATAATTTGAAAGAAATAGTGTTAAAGTTTCTATATATTCTTTCTTAAATTCTATTTTCTTTAATCTAAAAGGATGAAGGTTTTTTTCTATTTCTATATTCAAATTTATATTTTTTAGTTCTTCGATATAATCCTGTAAATCTCTACTTACCAGTTCATCTTTTACATCAAGAAATGAATCAAAATTTTTTAACTCCTCTGATAAATTTTTATAAAATTTTTTATTTTCATATTTTTTTGTAATCCATTCATAATAATATTTTTGTTTTTTAAAAAATGAATTAAATCTATATGTATAATTATAATGTACTCTACTTTCGTATAATTTATTACTTTCTTCCATTTTTTTGTATGATAAATATATTATTTATATAAAATATCACACACTCCTTTCTTTATATTTATTATTACTGTAGACTTTTTACTTCTCTTAAGAAATCTTCAATTTTTTTCAAAAAAAGTTTGTCTTTAACCCTTACAGTTAAAATAAGTTTTTAAATTTTATATGAAAATTTCTATACTAAATACTTTGATTTTAAGTCTTATGTTACTATTATACCCCATTATTTACTTTTATACAATATTTTTAAATAAATCCAATAACTATACATTAAATCAAAAAAAACGTATTAAATAGTATATTGATTAGAACAAAAAAATATTATCAAGCTATTATATTTAACACTATTTTCTATTTAAAAATTAAAAATTAAATTCAGGTTTAATCTACTAAAAAGATTTATAATATCTAAATAATGTACGGTAAAATAACAATATTTGAAGGGTTACACAAAAATTTTTACACACCTTATATTATATTTTGAGTTTACACAAAATTCTGTACACTCTCTTTTATATAACTTCATTTCATTATTATACGCCTGATAAACTTTTATCGTCTTTTCATCAAATACTGCGTAAATATTTCTTTCCTCTTCTTTTTTCATAATTAATCCTTTCATTCAACATCCTTATTTGTGAAATCACATCTATTTAATTGCTCCATTGCATGTTTTCTTATCATTTCTTCATCACTTTGCAACAATAGTTCCAATTTTTCTTTTGCCTTAGGAGTGTTTATATCTCCTAAAGCAAAACAGCATTTTCTCACTAATGCAAAATTATCATCCCAACGGTATTTTTCAAAATTTGAAATTGCTAATTCATAAATGCAATCTATCGTAGAAGGTAATTCTAGTTGCTGGAGATAAAATACTATGTCTTCATGTTTTCCATGCCATTTTTCTTTAGTCAATTTACATAAAATGTCAACAAATCTTTCACTATATAATTCAAACATATATATTGCTAAAATCAGAGTATTCATACTTTTTCCATTTTTTTCATAACATGCTTTTTCCAACTCTGTTTTTATATACTCTATTCTTTCATCATCATTTTTTAAAAATTCCTTTTGTAATTGTTGAAAGCTTATTTCTTTTCTATATTTTTTCAACATTAATTTTTTCAATTCTTCAAGACTATTTTTCTCCATTTTTTATTATTTCCTTGTATAATATAGTTACATTATACAAGCTCCTTTCTTTAAATTTTTTATATTGATTATATATTTTTTTATTTATATAATATACTTAATTAGATAGAGTGACATCGGTTTTTCCTTGTTGTTTTAACTTCGTTAGAAAGAGTGATGCCTCTTCTGATAAAGTGTTTACGGATTAGTTAGATGTTGACGCTTCCTGTGTACTTCGCATTTTGAACAAGGTAGTGACTTTTATCAGCTCTTGAGGACTTCTATCTAAAATATATTAACGGAAAGTATGTTTTTTATGTTTTTCCTAGGCATTGATATTGCTAAGCATAATCATGTTGCGTCATTAATTGATGATAACGGCAACTCTATTTTTAAAGCCTGTTCTTTTTCTAATTCCAGCAATGGGGCTGATTCCTTAATTGACAAATTAAAAAAATATTCTACAGATGATATCATCATCGGTATGGAAGCTACTGGACATTACTGGCTAGCCCTATACTCATACCTTTCAGAAAAAGATTTCAATATTATTGTTATAAATCCCATTCAAACTGATGCCTGGCATCATGCAACTGAGATCAGAAAACGTAAGACAGATAGCAGCGACTCTGTCCTGATTGCTGACTTTATCCGCTTTGGAAACTTTCAAACTTCTTCCATTGCCGATGAAAAATATTTAAATTTTCGTAATATGACTAGATTTAGACATTCTTTAATCAAGCAAATTGGTGATCTGAAAAGAAAAATTATTGCCAACCTGGATCTAGTTTTTCCTGAATATTCATCATATTTTAGTGATATTTTTGGACAAACTTCCAAAGAAATATTGCTTAACTTCAATACTGCTGAAGATTTTAAAAATCTTAAGACAAGAGATTTTGAAAAAGTTTTAAGGAATATTACCTTAAAAAAATCTGCAACTATTAAATTAAACAGTCTTAAACAAATGTCCCAATCTTCTTTTGGAGTTAAATTTGCCCTTAGTTCCTATTCTATACAGATTAAATGCTTAATTGAACAGATTAAGGTAATCGAAGATCAGGCAAAACTCATTGAGAATGAAATAGAATCAATTGTAAAAGACCTGAATACACCAATTTTTACAATACCTGGCATAGGCTATGTGACAGGAGCTGTCATACTCGCTGAATTAGGCGACATCAACAAATTTTCCAGCGATAAGAAGATAGTCGCATATGCTGGTTTAGATGCAACTGTTAATCAGTCAGGACAATCTGACGGACAGCATGGACATTTAAGCAAACGTGGCTCAACACACCTAAGAAAAGCCTTGTTTCAAGCTGCTTTTGTTGCAAGTACGAATGACACCATCTTTAAAGATTTTTATGACAAAAAACGCAAGGAAGGAAAGCATCATTTAGTAGCTGTAAATGCAGTTGCCCGTAAAATGTGCCATGTTATTTATGCAGTACTAAAAAAGAATGAACCTTATGTAGAACAAAAATAGAATAAATTGAAAATACATTAACCTAACTGACAGGTATTTTTGTTGTGCATAAATTTTTCAATAAATTTTATCTAAAAACTTTAAAATTTATGCTTGACTTTTTATAGTTAGTCTTTCTTAATTTGAAATATTTTATTTGGATTAAGTATATTTCTTTATTATTTTGGTAAATTTCAAAACTTTCTCTATGGTTTCGTTGTATTGACAATGTATTGTTATTTTTGTTCATATTTGGTAATATGTCTTAACGCAAAATAACAATTTCTCATTAAAAACTTTCTATCCAAGTTTCAAAAAATTCTTCTTGTTCCTTAACACTGCCAATTTTTAATTCACTATCGTAATCAAAAATATCTACTACATCAGATAAAGTTGCTTGTTTTCCCATTTGTAATTTATACGCCTTTGTCCCTCCAAATTCTTTTTGCATTCCAGAAGGATAAACATTAATAACCGAAGCATTACAAAGTAAATAAATGTTTTTTAATTCTAATTTTTTTCGTAATTCTACAACAGAATCAAATATATTATCACTTTTTGAAAAATATACCATATTTTCAATTTCTATTTTCAAATTAATTTCATCTTCAATTTCTAATAAAAATAGTTTACTTTTTTCTATTTTTCCATTGTTTAAAATTTCAATATTTTGTATTTCTATATTACTTTCTTCTTTTTTCCAAAAATTTTCCATTATAATCACCCTTTATTCTAAAAGTTTTTCAGCTCATCATAAATAATTTCTATTTTTACTCTAATATTTTAACATAAAATTATTATAAATTTCTATAATATATAGAATTTTTCAATATTTAAATTTAAATAAAAAAACTGTACTTTCTATTATTCAAAAACCAAGTACAGTTCAAATTTATTATTTTTATAAGTTAATCTTTATCACAATCATCATTATCCTTATCTTGATGTTCTTCATACTCGTCATATTCATCATATTCATTAACTTCACTAGGATCTTCACCATGATAATCTTTTTTGTTAAAATCATTTTTTAATTTTTTATATTTATCCATCCAAGACATTCAAATCACTTCTTTCATATTTAAAATATTTTACAATATTCCTTGATATTTTATACCATTTCCCCAATAAATATTATTTACCATAACAGTTTCTTCAGGTAAATTTACACCTTTTAAAGCCCATTTTTTAAATTCTTCAAATCCAGTTCTGTCAACAATATAACCGATATGCTCTTTTGGAAGGCTTCTATCAATATATTTGTCAACGTATTCATAAGTATTTTTCATAATTTTTATAATTGATTCTTCATCTGCCCAAAATAGCCAATCTTCAGCAAGTCTTGGATTTTGTTTTCCACTTCTTCCCATTATTGCAAGTTTATAATATTTTTTAGGTGATCTTGTCCATGCACCTGTTGGACAGTTTAAAACACATTCACCACAGCCAATACATCTTTGATGATCTCTCACAGGTTTATAATTTTTATATGAAATTGCTCCTGTTGATACTTTTTTACATTTTCTTTCACACATTCCACACGAAACACATCTTGATTCGTCTAGTTCAGGTTTTGCCATTCCGATTATTCCAAAATCGTGCATTCTCACTTTTTGACAGTCGTTTGGACAACCAGTTAGAGCTACTTTAAAGTGAAAATCATTTGGGAAAATTACTTTTTCTATTTTTTTTGCAAGTTCAGTTGTATTGTAGGCCCCTTTTGGACAAACTTTGTTTCCAATACAAGCTGCCACATTTCTTGTCCCTGCAGCCGCATATCCCTTATCTTTATCCTTGTAATTAATATCCAATTTTTCCATAATTGGCTGAACCATTTTGTTGACTTTTTCAATGTCCTTCCAATTGATTCCCAAAACTTCAAATCCTTGACGAGTTGTAATATGCACATTTCCATCTCCGTAAGTATTTGCTATGTCTGCAACTAAGCCCATTATTTCCGCTGTAACTGCTCCACCTGGAACTCTTACACGAAGTGCAGTTTTTGATCTGTCTTTTGTCACTCTATATGCATTTTTTGTAACAACTTTTCTATTTAAATCAATACTCATTTTATTGCCTTCTTTCTTAAATTCAAATTTCTAAAAATTTTTTTAATCCAACAATTTTTGTGCCTTATCATACTTAAATACAGGTCCTTCTAAGCAGATGTATGTCTCATCAATTTTACAATGCCCGCATTTCCCAACTGCACACGACATTTTTCTCTCAAATGAAACCCATATTTTTTCAACTGGCACATTTAATTTCAAAATTTCAAGACAAGCAAAATGCATCATTATTGGCGGTCCCACTACGATAAATTCAGTTTCATCCATATTTTCAATTTTCAAATCTGGGATATATTTAGTCACCATTCCTTCGTGAAACTCATTTTCCGTTTTTCCTAAATTTCTTGCACTTTCAGCATTGTCCAAAGTGACTAAAATTTCAATATTTTTTCTCCAACGTGAAAATTCTTTTTCAAAAATAACACTTTCATAATTTTTATAACCTACAATTATTTTAAAAGACTTCATTTTTTCAGGATGTTTTGTAAAATATTCAATAATCGGACGAACTGGTGCAATTCCACTTCCTCCAACGACCATTACAATATGTTTATTTTTATATTCCTCAATTGGAAATCCATTTCCATAAGGACCTCTTAAAAAAATTCTATCTCCTGCCTTTAATTCAAAAATCTTATCTGTAACCTTCCCAACTTTTCTAATCAAAAAATCAAGATAACCTTCCTTTAAATCAAAATTTGCAACAGAAATAGGAGATTCTCCAACTCCTGGCAGCGAAACTTGCATAAATTGCCCAGCATTTACTTTTCCATTTTTATATTCTACACGAAATAGCCATTCCAGCTCTGTAACTTTTTCAATGAATAAAAGTTTGTGAACAGTTGGCAAGTATACATTCATATCTATTATATCCTGTTCATCCATATTTATTGTATTTAATGTATTAGTATTCATTCTGATTTTTCACCTCTTTTTTCAGCTGAAATTCTTTTTAATTCCGCACTTAGTTTATTTATACAATTTGAAAATGAAATATATTCAGGACAAGCATCATCACATCGTCCACATCCAGTACACATCTGATAACCAAATCTCTTTTTAAAGTCAGAAATTTTATGCATGACTTTAAATCTCATTCTATCTCCATGTCTTTGTCTAAACGAATGTCCACCAGCCATATCAGTAAACCCATTTACATGGCACGAAGCCCACACTCTTCTTCGCTCTCCATTATTGTCATTTTCACTGTAAAACACATCTTGCGTTGTCGTACAAGTACAAGTTGGACAAACGAAATTACATTTTCCACAAGCTATGCAACGGCTGTCATATTCACGCCATAAATCTAAATTTATAATATCGGAAAGTTCAATGTTATCTGGAATATCTACGTGAATTTCATTATCTTTCACAAATTCCATTTCAAATTCTACATTTTCATTTATTTTACTATTTTCTTTATTTTCAGAAATAACTTCATCAAAATATGCCTTTAATTCATCATCTCTTATATCGGCAAATATTTTATCATCTGTAACTTTTATCCCAATATTATATTCATCAGTCTTATTAGTCTTCATATCCACACAAAAACAGTTTTCAAACGAATTTGGACATCCAAATACTACAAATTTTACTTTATCCCTTACTTTTTTATAGTAAATATCCAAAAATTTGTTGTTTAAATAAACTTCATCAACTCTTTTTACAGAATGTAAATCACAACTTCTAAGAAAAATAAGATACTTTTCATCCTGCTCTTTAGGCATTGTACATCCATCTTCTGTAAAGTAAAACATTGTCTGTGTTATTGGCAGCATTACTTCCTTTGCTGAAAAATGAGATTTTTTATCAAAACATATTTCTTCAATCTTATCAATTTCAGAATATCTAATTACAGAAGTATCTGAAAATGTCCCACGAAATGGTATTTCAATTGGGGCATATATTTTATACTCCCTCTTCAGCTTTTCAAGTGCTGAATTAAAATTTTCACGATTTAAGCTAATTTTCATTACTCCTCCTAAATTTTTCATAAACAAAGGATTAAGCCCCTTGTTATATTCTCTCCAATTATTTCAATTTTTTATTCTTATTTTTTTATTTCTTTTTTTCCCAAATAATAACAGGCATACCCAATAAAGCCTCCACCAACAATATTTCCCAAAGTTACAAACAGCAAGTTATAGAAATATCCATTCAAAGTAATTCCTTTATACATGATTCCCATCATTAAAAGCGTCATATTAGCAACACTATGCTCAAATCCAGCAGTGATAAATGCAAAAAGACACCAAAAAACCATTATTAGCCTAGCAGTTTCTTCCTTTAACTTTATTCCAGCCAAAACAGCAAGACATACTAAAATATTACATAAAATTCCTTTAAAAAACAATTCTTGCGGCAGAGCTGCAACTTTAGCTTTTGAAACAATCTACAACAGGCTTTGAAGCAGAATTTGAAAACA
The DNA here is from genome assembly GCF_013394865.1 of Leptotrichia sp. oral taxon 417. Taxonomy (NCBI): domain Bacteria; kingdom Fusobacteriati; phylum Fusobacteriota; class Fusobacteriia; order Fusobacteriales; family Leptotrichiaceae; genus Leptotrichia; species Leptotrichia sp. oral taxon 417. The sequence goes on from NZ_JABXYV010000001.1 coordinate 1,302,920, forward strand.
CATATATAATGGCAAGTACAACTGATCCAACAACATTTCCAATATAAGCCGCTATCCACATAAAAATCATATCTTTAAAAGTTATTGCCTTATTTAACATTCCTGTAACTCCAACCATATTATTTCCTGTAAAAAGCTCCGTTCCAAACACAACTACAAGACTAAGTGCTATCCCAAAACTGACTCCCATAAGAATTTTATTAGTTGGCAATCCGCTACTAACTCCTCCAACCGTAAATGTCAACAAAATCCCCAATCCAATAAACATCCCTGCCATAAATGCCGATAAAAAATATTTTCCCTTAGAATTTTTTAGTAACTGAACCTTACTTTCCGCAGCATTTGACACTTGTTCCAAAGTTTGATTATTTCTCATTTTTTATATCGTGATAAGATAACTTACCACATCTCCTTTCTAATTTTTTTTGTCTTTATAAAAGTTTCTTTTTTAAATCAAATTTATTTGTGAAAAAATTCATAATTTGTTTTCATTAAATTATTACATAATTATAATAAAAAGTCCACAAAAAAAATATTTTTTTTATATTTGTATTTAGAATATTTTGATTTTCTAATTATTGATTCGTATAAATAAAAATAAAATCGCTGCCTTTTACAACAACGATCAAATAATTTAAATTTATGCTAAACCTATTAAGACTTTTTACTATCTAAAATTTTACATTTCTTTTAACAATTTTCTTAATGTTTCAGAATTTGCATTTGTCTCATTAATTGCTCTTTTCCAAGCCTTGCTGCCACGTACATTATGAAACAATCCATGAGTGTGCATTAAAAATAAATGTGGACGAAGATTCTTCCTTTCCATATTTTCAACATAGTGAATCATCTTTTCGATAATTTCTTTACGTGTAATATTTATTTTCTCTTCACTTCCATAATATTTTTCAAATTCAGTCAAAATCATAGGATTGTCATAAATTTCACGACCTAGCATTACAGAATCCACGTGTTTTAGATGCTCATCAATTTCCTCAACTGTTTTTATTCCACCATTAATTTCTATATGCAAATTAGGATTTTCTTTTTTCACACGATAAACTTCATCATATCTAAGTGGCGGTATGCTTCTGTTTTGTTTTGGATCAAGTCCAGCCAATATCGCTATTCGTGCATGAATAATATATTTATTTACTCCAGCTTTTTCAGTAATATGAATAAAATTCATCATATCTTCATATTTGTCAAGCAATGTTCGTTCAAAAATATCAGGTAATATATTTTTTCCATCAATTCCAATTCTATGCTTTATAGAAATTGGCTTATTTGTTGCATCTTTCATTGCTTTTACAATATTTGCAACTTCTTCTGGAAATGCCATAAGATAAGCACCCATCATATTTCCCGAAACTCTATCTGATGGACATCCAACATTCAGATTAATTTCATCATAAGCATATCTTTCAGCAATTTTTACAGCCTGATAAGCCTCTTTTGGATTAGTTGCCGCAATTTGCAGCACAATTGGATGTTCCACTTCATCAAATCCCAAAATGTAGTCCAAATCTCCATTAAGAATTGCCTGTGCCGTTATCATTTCTGTATACAATAAAACATCTTTGTTTATCATTCTCACAAAATTTCTAAAATTTCTATCTGTCCTGTCAACCATCGGAGCTATACTTATCTTATTTTTCACTGCATTTCCTTTCGTATTTGATTTTCACATTTTTTTTATTATCTATTTTGCATTGTAATATTTCATTGCTTCAGGTAAAAATTTTCTAGCTGCTTCAATTCTGTTTTTTCCCGATGGATGTGTAGATAAAATTTCTGCACCTTGACTTCCACCTATCGAATCCATTCTTTCAAGAGCCGTAATTGCTTCAGATGGATTATAGCCAGCCATTGCCATAAATATCATTCCGTATTTATCTGCTTCATATTCTTGAGTTCTATTAAATTTTAAAAGAGTAATAGAAAGTCCATCGGAAACTAAAGAAGATATAATATTTCCACCTGTCAACGCATCTGTCACACCTGCCGCAATTCCAGCAAGAGCATTATTACTTGAAGCCTCAGCATGATGTCCTCCAATAACGTGTCCAATTTCATGCCCCATTACAAAGGCAATTCCAGAATCACTATTCAAGACTGGCATTATTCCAGTATAAAAAGCAATTTTTCCACCTGGCATAGCAAATGCATTTATTTCTTTCGTTTTTATCAAATTAAATTCCCATTGTAAACCAGATATTTTTTTAGACATCCCATTTTCATTCAAATATTTTTCAACTGCCGCCGACATTCTTCCGCCAATTCTTCTCAACCGTTGCCCATCAGGAGTATTATTTGCCAATAGCCCTTTAGCTCCAGCCTGTTGAATAAGTTCTCTGTATGAAGAAATTGAACTTTCTGCCACACTTTCATCACTAACCAATTTTAATTGTCTTCTTCCTGTAAGCGGTGCTACCGTACAACTGGAAATCATTGTTACCGCTATAATTAAAAATAATATTTTTGAATATTTTTTCATTTCTAGATTCCTCCCATTTATCTTTCATTTTCAAAAGTCTAAAAATATTAACAAAAATAATTTTTTTGAATTAATAAAATATCAAAACTCCTTCTTCCCATTATTAAATTTTTATAACTTCTGATTTTTAAATTCTTTTACTAAAAATTTTTATTTTGTCAAACTTAAAATATATAATTTTAAAAAGTTTAATCTTTATTTCTACATACAGTAAAGTTTTCAAAAAGATTGATTTAACAATTTAAACTTTTCTATTTTTCAATTTTACACTTTTTTATTATACCACACAAAATAAAATGTTTCAATTTTTCAATTTTTAGTGAACTACTCCCGCTTTTAGAAGCGGGAGCTTCTTGGGAAGTATCTGCTTTTGTTAGCCAAATATATTTACCAAGCTCTTCGGGTAGTTCCTACCCTGTCTTCTTTTATTTTTTAATATTTCAACATTGCTTTTCCAATATTTTTTATATTCAGTGCCGCATTGTAATCCCTATCAATTTCAATCCCGCAGCACTCACATTTATAACTTCTTTCTGATAATTTCAGTTCCTCTTTAATATTTCCACATTTACTGCAAGTTTTCGACGATGGAAACCACTTATCTATCTTCAAAAATTGTTTCCCTAAAAACATCAGTTTATACTCAAGCATTCTCAAAAACATTCCCCATCCATTATCTCCTACACTTTTCCCAAAATTTAATGCCTGGCTCATGCCTTTCATATTCAAATCCTCGACAACCACAGCATTGTATTCTTCAGACAATTTTTTCGATAATTTATGCAAAAAATCTCTTCGGCAATTTTTGATATACTCATGCAATCTTGATATTTTCGCTTTTTGCTTATACCAATTTTTAGAAAATTTCACTTTTCTCGATAATGATTTCTGTAATTTTTTCAATTCTTCTTCCAACATCCTAAAATATTTTGGATAATCAGCCCTTTGGTTTTCAGAACTGATAAATAATTCAGACATCGAAAAATCAAGTCCAATCACTTTATCATTACTTGGATTTTTTTGAATTTCTTTTTCAAATTCCGTCAAAACAGAAACATAGTAATTTCCATTACAGTTTGTCAATGTTACCGACTTTATTCTGTAATTCTTTGGTATTTCTCTATGATATTTTAATTTTATTCTTTTCAATTTTGGCAAAACTAAATATTTTTTTTCCTCAATTCGTATTGAATTGTTCACACAATTTGTCGTGTAACTTTTAACATTATTCTTTTTAGATTTGAACTTTGGAAATTTCGCTCTCTTCTGAAAAAAGTTCGTAAACGATCGTCTTACATTTAATTGAGCATTTGAAAGTGCCAAACTGTCTACTTCTTTTAGAAATTGATTTTCACTCTTCAAACTGGCAGGTGTAATTATTTTATTTTTTCCAGTTTCTTCATAAATTTTATTAGCAATATACAAAATCGTATTGTAGACAAAACGAACACATCCAAAAGTCTTGTTTATCAATAATTCTTGATCTTTATTTGGATAAATTCTGTATTTGAATGCTAAATTATATTTCATGAAATTACACCTCCTTTTGATTTTGAATATTATTTTTAATTATTTCTCTTCGATATTTTATATACAAAAATTGTATCACAGGCATATCCTTTTTTCAATTTTTTTTACAAAAAAAGCAATTCATCTCTCACTTATAGAAGTCGGAGACTTCTTGCTATCTTTTTGTTAAAATTTATTATAAACTTCCAGCATATTCAAAATATCCCTAGTTTCCTTCACATCATGTACTCTCAAAATTCTTCCCCCGTCCTGCACCATTAAACTTTCAAATATCAACGTTCCCATCAGTCTTTCTTCCAATGTCAATCCAAATATCTTTTCATTGAAACTCTTTCTTGAAATTGCAACCATCATTGGCAGCTTCATATCCCGCAAATATTTTACCGATTTAATTCTTTCCATATCTTCAGGAGTATTCATACTATTATTTGAAGAATACCCAACTCCTGGATCTATCGAAATTTTTTCCTTTTCAATCCCAGTTTCCAAAATTGCCTTTACTCTCTTGTCAAAATAATCTTCCAAATAATTCTTCAAATTTGGAATTTTATCAAATCTTCCATTATTCATAACAACTAATGCAGGCTTATATTTTTCAACTAATTTCAATTTTCCTTCTGAAGTAAACCCATTAAAATCATTAATAATATCAATTCCAGTATTCAATCCTTTTTCAATAACTTCTTCAGTATCACTGTCCAAAGCCAGTACAATACCTGGAAACTCCTTTTTCACAGCTTCAATATATTTTTCAATCCGATTCCATTCTTCCTGTGCCGAAATATCATCAAAATTAGGCTTCGATGATTTTCCCCCAAACTCAAATATCTTAGCCCCATTTCTAATATCTTCTTCGATTCTCTTCAAAACCTTATCTATGCTCGAATTTCTCCCACCATCATAAAATGAATCTGGAGTAATATTCAAAATTGAATAAATAACCGACTCAGTTGTCAAATCAAACTCAAAATTATTCCCCTTCCAAATCATCCTATCCCTTTGCAAAATATCTTCCAATTTATTAATCCCATTTTCAAACTCAAAATTATTTTCCTTTTTCAAGATTTCAGACAACTGCTTTAACTCAGAATATTTAAAAATTCCCACAATCTTTTTATCTTGATTAAAAGAAAATACATTTTTATCTTCCAAAAAATTTCCAAATTTATTCAATTCATTTTTTTCCCCATCAAATTCAATAACAATATTTTTAGAATCTCTATTTTTTATTTCATTAATTTTAATCATTTCAACATTTTCCCTTTCTCTGTATATATTTTTTATTTTTCACTTTTTAACTTAATTATTTTATAATCATTCATAAAAATCAAAAAATTTAATACCTTTCAGATAATTAAGAAGATAAAAATTGTTGTTATCTTTTTTCTAGATTTTAAACAATATAGAATTTTAATTAATTTAACTTTTCTTATTTATTGTATTATAGTAAACATATTATATTTATTTAATAACTTGTAAAAAAATAATTATAAATTCAAAACAAGTTTATTACATTAAAAATAACTCTTAATTACTCGTTTCACTTCCCCAAGCAAATAAAACGATCCCACCACAAAAATACATTCATCCTCATTTTTTCTTAATTCCAATGCTTTTAAAAAAGCCTTTTCAATGTTTTTTTCAGAAATTATTATATTTTCAGGATTTTCAGTTTTTTTATCTTCAAAATATTTTTTCAAAATTTGTGAATCCAGTTTTCTCTCTTCATTTTTAGGTTCTGTCAATATAAAATTATCTCCAGCTTTTTTCAAAAGATTAGCACATTTTTCCACTTCCTTATCCTTCAAAAATCCCACCACAAAAATTTTTTTCCTATCCTGAAAATTTCCCCCAACATAATTCACAAAAGCCTCAACACTGTCCTCATTATGTGCCACATCCAAATAAACGTTCTTAATTTTTCCAACTTTTTCCATTCGTCCTGGTATTTTCAACGTTCTTAAAGCCTTATCCAATATTTCTTCAGATTTCCTATTTTCCAAATCCTCAAAAAATCTAAAATACCAAGCCAAAACTGTAGCCAAATTTTCCAGTTGCTGTTCTCCTCTTAAACCAAATCTAAAAAAATATTTATTTTTTAAATTTTTTTCAAAATTACAATTTCCAATTATTTCAGCTTCCACTTCTGTATAATCTGCAAAATCAGAATTTTCATTTCCAGTAATTTTCTTTCCACTATTTTCAACAATTTTTTCCTCTGCATTCATCAATTCGTAAACTTTTATATTTTCATCCGTCAAAAAAATATTACAATTTTTATTTTGAGCTTCCTTTTTCAAAATTTCATAAACAACATCTCTCTGATTTGGAGCAACTATCACATTGCTATCTTTTCGCATAATTTTAGACTTAGTTCGACAAATTTCCTCAATCGTATTTCCCAAAAAATTCTTATGATCAATCCCAATCCTTGTAAAAATGGTATAATCAATCCTACGAACCGCATTAGTCGCATCCAGTTCACCACCAAGTCCACATTCTAAAATCAACATTTCCACATCCTTATTTTTAAAATGTATCATTGCAATCAAAAATACCATTTCAAAATATGACAAATCACTTTCTAAATCCAAATCCAATTCTTTTAAAACTTTTTCCAGTACACCTTTACAATTTTCAAATTCTAACTTTGTAATTTCAGTTCCATTAACTTTGATTAATTCATAAACTGTTAATATTTGCGGACTTGTAAATAATCCAACCTTATACCCCATTTCACATAAAATACTGTTAATCATATAACAAGTAGAACCTTTTCCATTTGTTCCGCTAACATGAATAACCTTAACATCATTAACTGGATTATCCATTTTTTTCAAAATTTCCGCAAGCAGTCTTACTCTTTTCTTCTCTCCATACAATGATTCTTTCATCATTTCTTCTCCCATTTTTATAAAAATTTATTAAATCTATTAGATAACTTAATTTTTTTATTTAAATTTAACAAGAAACTAAAATTTCCCATCTCTTATACCATCCAAAAACTCTCTCTTCCTGTCTGCATTTTCCTTAAATTCCCCACTATAAAATGAAGTCCTAGTAACAGACCCAATCTTATTAACCCCTCTCATCTCAATACACATATGCCGTGCCTCAACTACAACCGCAACTCCCAGCGGATTCAATATCTCTATCAGTTTCTTAGCCACATTCACAGTAATCTCTTCCTGAACACTCAATTTTCTAGAAACAAATTCGACTAATCTAGGAATCTTACTAAGCCCAATAACCCTATTATCCTGTGGAATATAGGCAACATGCACTTTCCCAAAAAATGGCAACATATGATGTTCACACATTGAAAAAAACGGAATCTCTTTCACAAGCACCATCTCCTGCGAATCCCCCAAATCTACATCGAATAATTTATAATTTTCAAAATCATCTACATTTTTTGTACTCAAAATTTCCTCATACATTTTAGCAACTCTTTTCGGTGTTTCAATAAGCCCTTCCCTATCCACATCTTCTCCAACATTTATTAAAATTTCACGTACCGCATTTTCTATATTTTTTAGCCTTGTTTCTTTATCTAAATTATTTTTGTTTTTCCCCATTACATTTTTTCCTTTCTTTTGTTTTAAATAAATTAAGTTTAGTTTCTAATTTTATATTCTTTAAAAAAAATTCTAAAAAATTTAATTTTTTAATTTTGTAGTGTAATTATTATCAAATTGGTGATAGAATATCATGTATAAAATGTATTAATTAAAAAATAAATACGTCCGATAATAAAAATATAAAATTTAAAAAATATAAGAATAAGAATTACAACAAACACTATATTTCTCTTCTTTTTAATAATATTATATTATTACTAACGCAACTACAAAAAAATATATTTATTTATGTAATTCTTTTCAAATCATTTTTTAAATTAAATTAATTATATATTCAAAAAATTATCCTTCTACCTTTTGTATTTTCTGATCTCCTATTTTAAGCAGTTCATCTATTCTTTTAGCAATTACTTCTTTTCCAAAATAATCTCCATCGTAAATTTCAATTAATGGAACTAAAACAAATAGTCGATTTAACATTTCTTTATGTGGAATTATTAAGTCAGTTTCATTTATTTTTTTATTTGAAAAAATCAAAATATCAATATCAATTGTTCTCGGTCCCCATCTAATTTCACGCTTTCTATCCAGTTCAATTTCAATTTTATTTATAATTTTCAAAATATCCCTTGCTGAAAATTCAGTTTCAATTTTAATTACTCCATTCAGAAACAAATCCTGCTCCAAATATCCAACTGGAGTCGTTTCATACAATCCAGACTTTTCTAATATCTTAATTCCATCAATTTCTCCAATCATGTCAACAGCTTTTTGAATATACTCTTTCCTGTCTCCAATATTTCCACCTAAACTTAAATAAACTTTATTTTTTTGCTCCATTTTTTCACTCCCGCCTAATCCTTTATCTGAATTTCAACACTATCAAAAATCCCATTAATCGGAACTGCCAATTTTCTAATATTTACCTGAACATCTTCAATATTCTCATTCAATTTCTTTATTTCCTTAATAATATCCAAAGCCAACGTCTCCAGCAAATCAACATTACTTTCTTCTACAATCTTTTTAATTTTCCTATAACAGTCACCATAACTTAACGTACTATTTATATCATCATTTTTAATAATTTCTTTTGAAAGCGATATAATTAAGTCAATTTCAATGTTCTGCCCAATTTTTTTCTCTTCTTCGTAAACACCTATATACGAATGAAATTTCATATTATTAATTTTTATTTTATACAATTAAATCTCCTTCACTTTTATTTATTATTATAATTCTAAAAACCTAACGATAAACACAGTATTTTTTACATTTGATTTTTTTGCTTTCTATTTAATTAAATATACTATTATTATTTTAACACATAAAACTTTAAAAATAAATAGTATCTATATAAAAAGAAATTTAATCAGATTTATCGAGATTGATTAGTTACAATTTTTTCTTATAATTAATATTATATGTATATTGAAGTGTATATTAATAATATTAAAAAAAAATAGCGTCCGATAATAAATATTGGATTTATAATTTTTTTTGGTACTAAAAAATATGATGACTAATTTTTATTCTCCTATCTTAATCTATTTTAATTTAAAGAAATCTACAAAAATACAATTAAGATATAAATAATCTTTTTTTGAGCAAGGGGATTAATCCCCTCGCTGTCAGTCATCATAAATAATTTTATAGTTATAATTATTTCTATATTTTTTAGTTTAATTTTTATCTGCAATATAAATCTAACTTCTATTGCTTCTATTACTCACATTGCTCTTGCTCTTCAACTCTTGAACTTCTTGCATTAATTGTCTAATAAGTTCTGAATTTTCCTGATTTTTCCTAGATTCTTGCTCAAGTTGCTGTTTCAATTGTCGACTGTAGCTATCTTTCTGCTCTTCAATAAGTGCAACCATAGATTTCATTCTGTCAAGTTCATTCGGCATAACATCTCTTTTACCAAATTGATACCCAACTCCTAAACCTACCGCCACATCTCGTTTATTGTTCAAACTTGCACTAGCTCTGTAAACAAATCTTCCGCCATCAGAAACTCCACTAAATCCTAAAGCCATAGCTCTACCATTTTTATATGCTCCTCCAGCCACTGCTATATTAAATCTATTTGAAGCCGAGTCATTGATTTGCGGTAAATTAGCCATCGCCGCAACTCCTGCAATTCCAGCTGTCAAGTTATTATTTACTCCTGCCAGTTCTGCTCTTGTCGCTTTGTCAGCAGCACCAGCACTTATAGCATTGTAAACTTGTCGTCCTGTTACTGCGTCGTTACTTGTTGGACTTATATCACCTTCAGCAATATTCGTAACTTTTTTTCCTCCAGCATCAATTCCTGACGATGTCACGCTTGGACCACCTGTAATTTTAATTCCGTCATCATTAACAACGGTTTTTCCCATAGTAACTCTTCCATTTGGTCCTAAATCAACATTTTCAGCCAGTCTCAATTCCAATGTATCTGGTCCAGCTGCTACAACTCCAATATTTCCAGTAGTAAGCGGTCCTGTTGCTCTACCCATAATATTTAAATTTTGTCCTAAATTACGAGTAACTGTCGTTCCATTATCATCTGTATAAGTCAAAGGATTATTTTGAATGTAATTATGCACTGTAGAACCTGTTACTGTATTATTGTCTCCTGCAGCAATATTTCCAGTTCCAATACTGTTTAGTTTGTCTTTTGTTCCTTGTGCCAGGTCAATCTTGTAATCAGTTATATTATTTGCATCTTTTGTTCCCTGAGTTACAGAAACAAAGCTGCTTCCACCTGAAACTGTTGTTCCATCAGCATCAACCTTATAAACTATCTGTCCATTTGAACCTGTTGAACTAGTCACATTTGTGTTTGTTCCGCCAACTACTTCCGATTTTGAAGCATTAATAGTTGTTGTTAAATTATTTACAGCATTTCCTAATTGACTAACATTTACTGCATCTGTCGGAGCAACTCCTGCAGCAATATTTGTAATTCTATTTCCACCATTGTCAAGTCCGCTATTTGTAAGTGAAACTGACTTGCTAGGATCCGCTGCTGACTTATTAATTGTCACTCCAGAAGAATTTACGGTCGTTGTATTTCCTGCTGCATTTGTGTAAGTGTTTCCTGCCGCAGTTGCCACATTTTTATTTCCAGCTGCATCAGTAATGGTTGTACCTTGTCCATTAGTTACAGTTGTATTTCCTGCTCCATCATCCGCCGTAAATGTCTTAGCTTTTACAGAATTAAATTCTGGATTTTCAGTTATTCCAACTATAATTTTACCATTTCCTGCTCCATCTGACACATATGATGTTTCAAGATTTTGTCCTTTATAATTTACTCCGCCACTTGCAAAATCTCCGCTCTCAACAGTCAATCTGCTTCCCAATTGCTGTCTAGTTCCAGCCGTATTATTATCAGCACCATAAATTATTCCTTCATTTACTTTAGCTATCGTTTGATCAACAGCATCTTTAAATGTTGTCGGCGCTGCTCCAGTCGAACCATTTACATTTTTTAGTCCAGCAAATGTTGGATTTGAAAACCCAGTTCCAGACGGATCAACTGTCAATCCCAATTGAGTTCCCAAATTATTCAACTGGCTTCCATTTATGGCCTGTTTTGAAGATGAAGAAATCTTTCCTTTTCCTACATTATCTAATGTACTTGGATTTGTAGTACTTCCATCAGCATTTAATAAACTATGTTGAATATCACTTGGATTAATTGCTACTGCACCTGGCAATAGATTTCCATTTACATCAACATCCGATGCTTTATAGTAATTTCCGTTTACTTTAACAATTTTTTCTCCAGCAGCATTTGTATAAACTACAGGTCCATTATAAGTTGATTTATTTATAGCTTTATCCAATTGACTAACATTTACTGCATCCGTTGGATTTACTCCTGCTGCAACATTTGTAATTTTATTTCCACCATTATCAAGTCCATTATCTGTAAGTGAAACAGACTTGCTAGGATCTGCTGCTGATTTATTGATCACTACTCCTGTAGGATTTATAACAGTTGTATTTCCTGCCGCATTTGTATAAGTAGTTCCTGATGGTGTAGTTATCGCTTTATTTCCAGCCGCATCACTAATTGCCAATCCTGAGGTATCAAACTTATTATTTCCAGCAGTTATGCTATTAACATTAATATCATTTTTCAAGTTATATGTAAATGTTCCACCTGACTGGTCTACATTTAAATTATCTCCAGCCTGTAATTTTACTGTTTCTCCTGGCGTTATCAATTTATTTGATACACTTCCAGATGTTGTCCCTGTTCCTGTACTTCCTGCTACTGCATTCCATCCCGAATTATTTACAGCATTTTGAATTGCTGTTGCTACATCTCCTGCTGTTGCATAAGTATTTCCACCTGTTACTGGTGTTACTGTCGTTTTTCCGCCTGTTGTTGATGTATTCAGTCCAGACTGCGCAATTGTAACATTTATCGTATCTCCACTTGCCGTTGTTGTTATCCCATTGCTTCCTGTTATGTTAAATTCTAGTCCCCCATCTTTATTCAATGACTGTTTTGTCGTTATATTTCCATCTGAAGCCTTTAAATTTATTGTATTATCCCCAAGTTTATTTATCGCATTTGCAACTGTCTGTCCTGTTACTGCCTGATTTCCTGTTCCAGCTGGTACAGTAACTTTTCCACCTGTCGAAGAAGTTAGCGGTGTTGAATTTGTCAATGTCAATGACGGTGTTGTAACTCCATTATCGTTAATTACCGTATTTCCACCATTTGTTGTGATACTATTAATTCCTGCAACTGTCGGATTTAAGCTGTATTTCACTTCTCCATTCGGTCCGACTGTCGCTTTCGTATTATCTCCATCTTTAAAATCCAGTCCGTTTGCCAATGTCGTTGTTAAACCTGTTCCACTATTTGCTTTGTAAGTCAAATTCGTATTCGCAGCTATCTTATTTGTGTCTACTGATAAATCATAATTATAGTGTCCATCTGATTTTTGTACTTTATTTACTGTTACTGAAGCATCATTCGAAGAAACTGTTGTTATCGCCGCTTTAACCGCATCGCTTATATTTGTCTGTCCTGTTCCTCCAATATTTGCTGCACTCGTATCTATTTTTCCTGTTGTCGGATCAAATTTCGTATTCCCGCCAATTGCATCTGCTATTGATGTAAAATCAGTATTAACTTTGTAAATTGTTTGTCCATTCGACCCAGTTCTGCTAGACACTGTCGTATTTGTCCCATTTTCAAGCTCTGTTTTTGCCGCATTCAACTGACCAACATTAACTGCATCATTTTTATTTGTCCCTGCAGCTACATTTGTAATTTTATTGCCACCATTATTTAAGCCATTATTTGTCAATGATACTTGATTCGATCCAGTTCCAATTGTAATTCCGCCATTAGCAACTTTCGTATCTCCTGTTGTCACACTGTCAAGCGAAATATCCTTTTTCAAGCTATATGTAAATGTTCCACCTGACTGATCTACATTTAAATTATCCCCAGCCTGTAATTTTACTGTTTCTCCCGGCGTTATCAATTTATTTGACACACTTCCAGATGTTGTCCCTGTTCCTGTACTTCCTGCTACTGCATTCCATCCCGAATTATTTACAGCATTTTGAATTGCTGTTGCTACATCTCCTGCTGTTGCATAAGTATTTCCGCTTGTTACTGGTGTTACTGTCGTTTTCCCGCCTGTTGTCGATGTATTCAGTCCAGACTGTGCAATTGTAACATTTATCGTATCTCCACTTGCCGTTGTTGTTATCCCATTGCTTCCTGTTATGTTAAATTCTAGTCCCCCATCTTTATTCAATGACTGTTTTGTCGTTATATTTCCATCTGAAGCCTTTAAATTTATTGTATTATCCCCAAGTTTATTTATCGCATTTGCAACTGTCTGTCCTGTTACTGCCTGATTTCCTGTTCCAGCTGGTACAGTAACTTTTCCACCTGTCGAAGAAGTTAGCGGTGTTGAATTTGTCAATGTCAATGACGGTGTTGTAACTCCATTATCGTTAATTACCGTATTTCCACCATTTGTCGTAATACTGTTAATTCCTGCAACTGTTGGATTTAAGCTGTATTTCACTTCTCCATTCGGTCCAACTGTTGCTTTCGTATTATCTCCATCTTTGAAATCCAGTCCGTTTGCCAATGTCGTTGTCAAACCTGTTCCGCTGTTTGCCTTGTAAGTTAGGTTTGTATTCGCAGCTACTTTGCTTGTATCTACCGACAAATCATAATTTACATGTCCATCTCCTGAATCTACCTTTGAAACTACAGTTACTGAACTGTCATTTGAAGTTACTGTCGTTTTCGATGCTTTCCCTACATTTGTTATCGCTGTAGCTACATCTCCTGCTTTCGCATAACTGTTATTATCCCCTGCTGTTACTGTCGTTGAGCCTGGTGTCGCTGTCAATGTCGTATTTTTTACTGACACTGTGTAATCTGTAATATTGTCTGAACCTGGAGTTCCTGTCGCCACTGTCACTCCATCTCCTGCTACTACTCTTGCTCCGTTTGCATTTATTGTATATGTAGTTTTTGTTGTACCATCTGGATTTGTTGTGTTCGCTTTCGTTACATCTTTTATGTTTGTTCCCGCTATTACGTCCACTGAATTTCTTGCAATATCGCTTATTACTTTGTTTCCATCATTATTGATATTGCTTAAACTTTTGTTTGCCGCATCCAGTTTTGTAACATCTACCGACAAATCATACACGTCTTGATTTCCGCTTGTTGTTTTATTTATTACAACCGAACTGTCATTCGATGTCACTTTCGTTTTCGTGCTGTCTACATAATCTTTATTTGTCGCATCTGTTCCCGCTGTCGGCGCATTATTTATTGTAACTTTCGGCGTTGTAATTCCATTGTCGTTAATTACCGTATTTCCACCATTTGTTGAGATGCTGTTAATTCCTGTAACTGTTGGATTTAGGCTGTATTTTACTTCTCCATTCGGTCCGACTGTCGCTTTCGTATTATCTCCATCTTTAAAATCCAGTCCGTTTGCCAATGTCGTTGTTAAACCTGTTCCGCTGTTTGCCTTGTAAGTTAGGTTTGTATTTGCAGCCACTTTACTTGTATCTACCGACAAATCATAATTTACATGTCCATCTCCTGAATCCACCTTTGAAACTACAGTTACTGAACTGTCATTTGAAGTTACTGTCGTTTTCGATGCTTTCCCTACATTTGTTATCGCTGTAGCTACATCTCCTGCTTTCGCATAACTGTTATTATCCCCTGCTGTTACTGTCGTTGAGCCTGGTGTAGCTGTCAATGTCGTATTTTTTACTGATACTGTGTAATCTGTAATATTGTTTGAACCTGGCGTACCTGTCGCCACTGTCACTCCATCTCCTGCTACTACTCTTGCTCCATTCGCATTTATCGTATATGTAGTCGTTGTTGTTCCATCTGAATTTTGAACATCATTTTTAACTATATCTTTTATATTCGTTCCTGCTACTACATCTATTGATTTTCTTGCAATGCCGCTTATTACTTTGTTTCCATCATTATTGATATTGCTTAAACTTTTGTTTGCCGCATCCAGTTTTGTAACATCTACTGACAGATCATAGATGTCTTGATTTCCGCTTGTCGTTTTATTTATTACAACCGAACTGTCATTCGATGTCACTTTTGTTTTCGTGCTGTCTACATAATCTTTATTTGTCGCATCCGTTCCTGCTGTCGGCGCATTATTTATTGTAACTTTCGGCGTTGTAATTCCATTGTCGTTAATTACTGTATTTCCACCATTTGTTGTAATACTGTTAATTCCTGCAACTGTCGGATTCAAGCTGTATTTCACTTCTCCATTCGGTCCGACTGTCGCTTTCGTATTATCTCCATCTTTAAAATCCAGTCCGTTTGCCAATGTTGTTGTTAAACCTGTTCCGCTGTTTGCCTTGTAAGTTAGGTTTGTATTTGCAGCCACTTTACTTGTATCTACCGACAAATCATAATTTACATGTCCATCTCCTGAATCTACCTTTGAAACTACAGTTACTGAACTGTCATTTGAAGTTACTGTCGTTTTCGATGCTTTCCCTACATTTGTTATCGCTGTAGCAACATCTCCTGCTTTCGCATAACTGTTATTATCCCCTGCTGTTACTGTCGTTGAGCCTGGCGCCGCTGTCAATGTCGTATTCTTTACTGATACTGTGTAATCTGTAATATTGTTTGAACCTGGAGTTCCTGTCGCCACTGTCACTCCATCTCCTGCTACTACTCTCGCTCCATTCGCATTTATTGTATATGTAGTCGTTGTTGTTCCATCTGAATTTTGAACATCATTTTTAACTATATCTTTTATATTTGTTCCTGCTACTACATCTATTGATTTTCTTGCAATATCGCTTATTACTTTATTTCCTGCATTATTGATGTTGCTTAAACTTTTATTTGCTGCATCCAGTTTTGTAACATCTACCGACAAATCATAGATGTCTTGATTTCCGCTTGTCGTTTTATTTACTACAACCGAACTGTCATTTGATGTCACTTTCGTTTTCGTGCTATCTACATAATCTTTATTTGTTGCGTCTGTTCCCGCTGTTGGTGCATTGTTTATTGTAACTTTTGGTGTCGTAATCCCATTATCATTAATTACTGTATTTCCACCATTTGTCGTAATACTATTAATTCCTGCAACTGTTGGATTTAAGCTATATTTCACTTCTCCATTCGGTCCAACTGTTGCTACCGTATTGTCTCCATCTTTGAAATCCAATCCGTTTGCCAATGTCGTTGTTAAACCTGTTCCACTGTTTGCCTTGTAAGTCAAGTTTGTATTCGCAGCCACTTTACTTGTATCTACCGACAAATCATAATTTACATGTCCATCTCCTGAATCCACCTTTGAAACTACAGTTACTGAACTGTCATTTGAAGTTACTGTCGTTTTCGATGCTTTCCCTACATTTGTTATCGCTGTAGCTACATCTCCTGCTTTCGCATAACTGTTATTATCCCCTGCTGTTACTGTCGTTGAGCCTGGTGTCGCTGTCAATGTCGTATTTTTTACTGACACTGTGTAATCTGTAATATTGTCTGAACCTGGAGTTCCTGTCGCCACTGTCACTCCATCTCCTGCTACTACTCTTGCTCCGTTTGCATTTATTGTATATGTAGTTTTTGTTGTACCATCTGGATTTGTTGTGTTCGCTTTCGTTACATCTTTTATGTTTGTTCCCGCTATTACGTCCACTGAATTTCTTGCAATATCGCTTATTACTTTGTTTCCATCATTATTGATATTGCTTAAACTTTTGTTTGCCGCATCCAGTTTTGTAACATCTACTGACAGATCATACACGTCTTGATTTCCGCTTGTCGTTTTATTTATTACGACCGAACTGTCATTTGATGTCACTTTCGTTTTCGTGCTGTCTACATAATCTTTATTTGTCGCATCCGTTCCTGCTATCGGTGCATTGTTTATTGTAACTTTCGGCGTTGTAATTCCATTGTCGTTAATTACCGTATTTCCACCATTTGTTGAGATGCTGTCCAATCCAGTTAAATTTTTTGCTAATTGAATATTTAAAGTATTATTTCCATCTGCTATAACAGCTATATTCCCTGATGTTGTTGCTCCTGTTGCTCCGCCTTTTATATTTAGCTGATCTCCCAATTTTCTAGTTACAACTGTTCCGCTATCTCCTCCAAATTTTAAAGGATTATTGTTGATTAAGTCTGTTTTTGCATTAGTTATTGCTGTATTTACAGTATCTCCTGTCACTAATTTAGTGTCTCCTGCCGCTACTTTCCCTGACTTATCTATTGTAATATTGTAAATTGTATGTCCGTCTGGTGATGTATTGTCAGTAGCTACATTTATTGAACTGTCTGGCGATTTTACTTCTGTTTTTGCTGCTTTTGCCGCATTAGTTATTGCAGTTGCCACATCTCCTGCTTTCGCATAACTGTTATTATCCCCTGCTGTTACTGTCGTTGAGCCTGGTGTAGCTGTCAATGTCGTATTTTTTACTGACACTGTGTAATCTGTAATATTGTTTGAACCTGGCGTACCTGTCGCCACTGTCACTCCATCTCCTGCTACTACTCTCGCTCCATTCGCATTTATTGTATATGTAGTCGTTGTTGTTCCATCTGAATTTTGAACATCATTTTTAACTATATCTTTTATATTCGTTCCTGCTACTACATCTATTGATTTTCTTGCAATGCCGCTTATTACTTTGTTTCCATCATTATTGATATTGCTTAAACTTTTGTTTGCCGCATCCAGTTTTGTAACATCTACTGACAGGTCATAGTTTTTATGTCCATCTGGCTTTGTAGTTTCTGTCACTGTTATTGAATTATCATCTGAAGATACTGTTGTTTTTGCTGCTTTTACTTGGCTCACATTTGCTGCATCCGTATCAGCCGTTCCAGGAGCGACATTTGTTATTTTTTTGTTTCCAGCATCAATTCCGTTGTTATTTATTGTCACAGGCCCTACTTTTAAGCTTCCAGTTGACCCTAAATCCACATCTTTTTTCAATGAATATGTATATTTTTGCGAACCTGTCGCCAAATTTTGCTCTACTTCCAAATTTTTACCCGCAACAAATTGAACTTCATCTCCAGGCATAACCTGTGTTGATGTTGCGGAACCGCTTAAATTTCCACCAGCATTTGCCTTCCAAGTTTTCCCAAGTTCGTTTGCTACTGCAAATAATTGTGAACCATTGATTGCATCTGTACTTGTTGCTGTTACTCTACCAGCTGCAACATTTTGAATTTGTCTTTCTCTTCCAGCCGATCCAACTGAAAATGCAGCATCAGGATTACTTCCTGCAAAAGTTCCATAAGTAATGCTCTTTCCAGTTCCAGGTACTGTTATTGTCGCTTTTGAAACACCTGTTGTCGCTGATGTAGAAGAATCTGAACCGATTGCAACATCTTTCACCGCATTAACTGTTGATCTGTTTCCAATAGCCATTGAATTATCCTTGCTTGCATTTGAACCTTGACCAATTGCTATCGCTGCATTTCCTGTTGCTTTCGAGTATGAACCAACAGCCACCGAGTTATTAGTAGAAGCAGTAGAATTTGTACCGATACTTACAACATTATCTACTGTCACTTTTTTAGTTGCATTTGTTCCAACTATGATATTATTTCCTCCAACTATTTCTTGTCCTGCCTGAAATCCTATTATAGTGTTAGAACCTCCATTTAAACCTTTAGCAGACTGATATCCCATAGAAATATTATGTCCGCCAGTTACTTTTTGTCCTGCTTGATATCCTATGGCTGTATTACCTACTCCATCAGTATTCTGTCCTGAATCTGATCCTATCGATACATTACTGCTGCTTTTTACTCCAATTCCTGCATTAATCCCCATAGATGTATTGTTGTCACCAACTACATTTTGTCCTGAACCTGACCCAAATGCAACGTTATTAGTCCCAATTATATTTTGACCAGCACTATGTCCTACGGCTGTATTATGTCCTATAGACGATGTTACATTTCTTCCGGCATTTGTTCCTATAGCAATGTTATCTCCACCACCTGAACTCGTTGTTGTTACATTTTGACCAGCATTTGTTCCTATGGCTACATTACTTCCACCTCCATTTGCAGTTACATTTTGTCCTGCATTTAATCCTATAGCTGTATTAGATGACGCTTTAACATTTTGTCCCGAATCCATTCCTATTGCTGTATTGGTATTTCCAGTAACAGTTTTTCCTGCTCTAAGTCCAAATGCTGAATTCCCATCTCCTTTGCTATCTTGACCTGCATTAGTTCCCAGATAGCTGTTAAATTGACCATTCATTCCTTTTCCAGCTTCGTAACCTATTGAAATATTTTTAATATCATAATTACTTACAGTTAAATCACGGCCTGTTTCTGCAGAATTACCTATTGCTATATTACTATCATGATTAGCCTGCGTTCCCTTTCCTATTGCAACTGCTTTATCTCCTCTTGCACTAGAATTTGTACCAATCGCTATTGCATCTTTTGCTAATCCAAAAGTAGCTCCTGAACCATTTCCAGCTTTAGAATTTAATCCAAATGCAATTGATCCTTCTGAAGTCGAAGCTGATTTTTCACCAATTGCTATACCATTTGCCGCACTTACGCCAGCATTATTACCAAAAATAAGAGCATTGTTTGCAGTCACCTCTACTGTATTGTTATTCCCTATAACACGGTTTCCTGAAGTTGCTCCTTTTATGTTGTTATTATTACCAAATACTCCTGAATTACTTGCAGCAATATTTCCATTATCATTCCCTAATGAATAAGTTCCAGTTCCTGTAATAGTAGTCGGATCTCCAATCGCTCCTGAACCAACCCCGCTTACAACATTTCCTGTCCCAATTGAAATAGTATTTTTAGCTATTGCCTGTGCACCTGTTCCTATTGCTACTGCATTTATCCCATTAGCACCAGCTGTACCTGTTGCAGCATTTCCATCTCCAGCTCTTGAATCCAGTCCAATTGCTACAGCCCCTTTGCTGCTGGCTTCCGCACCATATCCCATTGATGTTGCAGATTCTCCAACTGTCTTTACTTTTGTTCCTATGGCAATTGATGTTTTTCCTTTAGAACTTGCTGCTCCTCCTAATGCTATAGAGCCCTCTCCTTCTGAACTCGCACCTACTCCCAATGCTGTTGAATATGCTCCTGATGCCTTTGTTTTTGTCCCGAATGCAGTTGACAGGTGTCCTGATGAAGTAGATTGCACTCCAATTGCTATAGATCCCGCTCCGCCTGATTCTGTTTTTACATATGTAGTTGTTCCTATCAAATCTACTCCTGTTAAATTTTTAAAAACTACTCCAGCTATACTGTTTGCCTGATTCAAGTCATCTCCACCAATTGCTATTGAAGAAGATCCGCTTGCAATTGTGTCTCCACCTATACTTATAGATTGGTCTCCCGTTGCCTGCGCTCCTCCAGCATTTTGAATATTTCCACCAATTGCTACCGCTTGACCACCTGAAGCTTTAGAATTATAACCCACGGCCACTCCTGAAGATGCTAGCGACTGGGCATCCTTACCAATCGATATTGCACCATTTCCAGTAGATGTTGTATCTCCTCCTATTGCTATTGCAAATGCTGATCCAGAATTTGAGGCATTTGCATTATTACCTATCGCTATCGCAGTAGATACCGCTGCCGCACTTGTTTTTTTTACAGACTGGTTATTAGGTGATCCGGCAGTTTCACCTATTGTTATTGATGCTTCTGCTTTCTCGCTTGTCAGTATTTCACTAGCAACTACAGTCGTAGCCAGTGATGCCACTCTCGCCACTTTATTAAATAATACTTTTGAAATTTTTTTCTTATTTTTCTTTTTCGTTTTCATTCGACCTCCAAATCAATTCCTTTTTATAAAGATTACATAGTTTTCTATTATTGATAACTTTTTTTATTTCCATTTATTGCTTTTTTTAAATTTCACATATTAAATTTTATAAATTATTTAGAACTCTCTTTTTATTTCTCTTATTTTAGAATATATTATACTTTACTTTTTAAGATTTAACAAGTTTTTTTTTTATATAACACCTGTTTTTTTTATTATTTTTTATTTTCCAGTTAATTATCGTCAGAATATAAATCTTAATATTTCTAAAAAAGGTCAAAAAATCTCAAAAATAAAAAAACTTTAGGCTTATATCACACTTTTTATAACTGATATTCACTTAATTGTTTGTTATTATTGATTTCTTTTGACCTTATTAATATTTATCTTTTTTCAATATTCGCTTCCTCTAATGTCATTCCATATTTTTTTCCATACTGCTCTTCAAATTTTTGATGGAATAAATCTCTCAATTCCTTTTGAACAACATTCTTTGGCTCCAAATATCTTCTCTTTATTTCTGCCTCTTTTTCTGGCCTTGTATATTTTGCATAAGCTGTATAAGGCAAATCGCTGTAAACCTTATCTGACGGATCCAACTTTTTGTCTTCTATCAATTTTTTCCAAACATATTTATTTTCGGTATTTGTCACATAATACTGAATTTCATCAACTTCCATTTTCGAACCTTCCACTCTGGCACCTGGCGTATCAAGCCTGCACAATCTCACCATTTCCCCAGTAATGCTGTCCTCTCTCAAAATCGAATGCCCTCTTTTCTTTCTGCAATGTTTCGCCGGAGCATCATCCAAATCTGAATAGACTATTATTTCATTGCTTTTATCTCTTTCATTCAAAAATTTTGTTCTATACTGTTTCCCGTCTGACCCCATCTTAGGAAATCCATTACTTTCCCTAGAATATGGCACTACATATCTCTTTCCTTCAATTTCACGAGATTCCCCCACAATCCCTGTCGAATACAAGTTTGTTACAATTAAAGCCATTCCTGCAATTATTAATCCTTTTTTCTTCACTTCCATTTCTCCTTTTCTATTTACTGTAGTTACTTGCAAAAGTCTATTTTATTTCAATAAAAATTCAACTTTCGAGACATTGCTTTTCCTCTTTAAAACCCCTAAAATTAATTTCTCAAAAAATTCTATCATAATTTACATATTTGTGTCAATTACATTTACTAAATTTTTATTATACTTGTTAATTTTACTAACAAAATACCTTTCCCCCTTACAAAGAAATTCACAACAGTTCTGTCACTCAATGGAAAACGATATAGAATAAATAAAAAAAGACTAACTTCTGTTTTTATGCAGAAATTAATCTTTATTAATCAGGTTCCAGCGAACTGCTCCTACTTTTAGAAACGGAAGCTTCTTGGGAAGTATCTGCTTTTACTACCAATCTCTTCAGGCAATCCCTGCAAAGAACTATAATTTTTCTATTAAGCCTTTTAAATATTCTTTTACTCTATCCTTTAGTTCTTCATGCCTAAGTCCAAATTCGACATTTGCAACAAACATTCCAAATTTATCTCCAGTATCGTATCTCAATCCATCAAAATTATATGCATATAATTTTTCACCATTATTTTTCATTGCCAAAATTGCATCTGTCAACTGTATTTCTCCACCTTTTCCAGGTTTTGTATTTTTTAAATATGAAAAAATTTCAGGCTCCAGCACATAACGTCCTAGTGCGGCAAGATTACTTGGCGCTTCATCAACAGACGGCTTTTCAATAAAATCTTCCACAGCCACTGTTTTTTCATCAATCTTTTTCAATGGCTTTATTATTCCATATTTCGAAACATTTTTATGAGGAACTTCCTGAACTCCTAAAATTGTTCCGCCTTGCAGTTCCTTATATTTCTCCACAAGCTGTTTCGTAACAGGAAGCTGTCCTTTTTCCTTATCTGTGTAAATAATGTCATCTCCCAGAAGCACAACAAATGGCTCATCTCCCACAAAGGCTTCAGCACAGCTTATCGCATGCCCTAATCCCAATGGCTTTTTCTGACGCACATAATAAATATTTGACATTTCAGAAATATGATTTACCACTTTCAAAAGATCTTTTTTCCCATTTTCTTCCAAAGTTCTTTCAAGTTCATACGAATAATCAAAATGATTTTCAATTGATCCCTTATTTCTTCCAGTAATAATTAAAATTTCTTCAATTCCGGCTGCCAAAAGCTCCTCCACAAGATACTGCAATGCCGGCTTATCCACGATTACAAGCATTTCCTTAGGCTGTGCCTTTGTCGCAGGCAATACTCTTGTTCCAAGTCCTGCTGCTGGAATAACAGCTTTCCTTATTTTTTTCACACCCATAAACTACCTCCTGTTATATTTATAAGAACATCTTTTTCAAAAAGAACTAAAATATATGACCTTCATCAGAATAACTAACTTTTACTGCCAATGGCTCAAATAAGTTTAATTTATCAAAATATTCCTTTGCCTTTGAATTGGCTATCATCTGATATTCCTTTGTTTTCAAGTCGTATTCATATTTTCCAATTATAATAATACTTTTTTCATCTGGAAACTGTACATAAAATCGTACAATTTCTTTGTCAGGCAACGGATCTTTTCCAAGATTTTTTGTGTCGATTTTTGTAAAAAAATTCTTGTATTCGTTAAACTTTTTGTAAAATTCCTTTTTAAACTCATCATTTGTAGTCGTTGGGGTTGCTTTTATCGTAACTCCTATATTAGCATTATAATCTTCATCTTCAATTGTATAATAAGCCATTTTAACATTGTCACTATCACAAAAAATATCATTCGTTCTTTTTTCAGCTTGAATTTTTTTAATAACTCTATCTAAAAAAGTGTCAGGATTATTTGCAAAGCTGCAAGTGTTGCTAAATCCCTGTATTCCCAATAAAAACAAAAGTGATGATACTATTTTTTTCATCTTATCTACTTCCTTCCAAATATAATCAAATTAATAATATGTTTAATTATACCATAATTTTTAAAATTAATGAAATATTTTTAATCTGTCATTTTTTTATTTTCTATATACTCTTTAAAATCATTCAAAATACTATTTTAAAAGTTCATTTTTTTTCTTTTCAAACTCATTCCTTGTTATAACTCCTTCATCCATCAATTTTTTCAATTTTATAATCTCATCAGCAACAGAAGATCCAGAAGACTTTTGCGATTTTTCAAATTCTCCTATTGTTTCATTTACAGCGTTCACAAATGGAATAAGCGTTTTTTTCAAAATATTCTTCACTTTAAACATCGAAGCCCCATCCCATATCTCCACTTCTCCCATAAACAGCCCCTTTTTATACTTAACTGCATTTACCTTCCCAAGCGGAATTTCAATCTGATTTACCCCAAACAGCATCCCCTTATCCAAAAGAATAATCCTTTTAGTCGTAGAAACAACAAGCCAAGTATGCCCATCATACCATCCTGAAGTAGCATAAGTAATAATTTCATTATCTTTAATAATTCTTGTCAATTCCTTAACTTCCTTCTTCGTTCCGACAATAGAAGCCCTGCAATCTGACAACATCTGTCGTATATCCTTTAAATTTCTCATATTTAATAATCTCCTTTTTAATAACATTATTTGTCTAATTAATTGTACTATATTTTTTTAAATTATTCAATTCTATAATTTTCAGAACTTAAATAAAGCCATTATAATTTTTTCTTTGAAAAGGCATAAAATAAAAAGGTTGCAATTTTTGAAAAAATACATTATAATTAACGATATATATTTGAAAGGAGAGTTATTTTTAATGTTTAAGGAATTTAAGGAATTTATATCAAGAGGAAATGTAATGGATCTTGCAGTTGGGGTTATAATTGGAGCCGCTTTCGGGAAAATAGTAACTTCGTTAGTTGATGACATAATTATGCCTGTTATTGGAATAATTTTAGGAAAAATTGACTTTTCAAATTTAAAATTAGTTATTACGCCTGCCAGCGGTTCAACTCCAGAAGCTGCAGTAAAATACGGATTATTTATTCAAAATGTAGTTAATTTCTTTATTATGGCTTTTGTTATCTTTCTTATGGTAAAATTTGTAAATAAATTAAGAAAACCTGCTCCAGTTGAAAAACCAGCTGAACCAGCTCCAACAAAAGAAGAAGTATTATTATCTGAAATCAGAGATATTTTAAAAAATAAATAATCAGAGTTATAATTTATAGACGGAATTAAAAAATATTCCGTCTAATCTTTTTTAAAAAAATTTATAACTATTTCGCTATGGAAAACGATATTAAGTTAAATATTATGGAGGTTATTATGGAGTTTGAAAATAATAAAAATAATGATAGCAATGAACAGCATCATTCAAATTACAATATGGAAGAACTGGATAAAATAAGAAATGAAGTAATTAATGATTCCAGCAATTCAAGTTCAAATGATTCTTGTTTTAGTTCTGAAGATAATGCAAATGGCTCAATCACCTTGACTTTAGATGATCTGACTGTAAAAAATATGAGATTTATAGCAACGGTAATAAAAGTTCTATCAGTTTTAGGAATTATTGTAGGAGTCTTTCAAATATTAATATTATTTCTTGGAATTTTTACTATTATAATTTCAATTAAATTTTTTAAATCGGCAAATGCTCTGGAAGATACTCTTATTACAAAAAATGGGGAACAATTAAAAATATACTTCGACGAACAGTCTAAAGCCTTAAAATTATATATTATCTTTATAATAGTCAGCATTATTATAGTTATCCTTCTTTATGGAACTCTTATGGCATTTGCAATAAGTGCTTTAGCCAGCGATTCATTATAACTTTTAAGTTCAATCTTTAAAGTAGATTTATTATTTAAATTGAGAGCGCTCAAAATTTTGTATAAATGTATATACAAAATGTCCACACTCTCATTTTTTTAATCTTATAAAAATTATACGCTCGATATTACAACTGTTTTTATCTTATTAATCTCATCATAGCTTGGATTAATTACAACTCCCCATATTAAATTAACATTTTTATCCTTTACAATATCTGAAATTCTTTCTGTAATTTTTCCAATATCCACAAGAGAAACACTTGGTCCAGTTGTATAATTTATTAAAACTCTTTTAGCATTTTCCAATTTCCCTTCAAACAAGTTATTTTCCATAAGCTGTTCAATTATTTTCTCAACAGCGTTATCTCCCTTGCCTTCTCCAACCCTGATAATCGTATTTTTAGCATTATGAAGAACAGCCTTTACATCCAGAAAATCAATATTCATAAATCCGACTTCAGTCAAAATATTTACAATTCCTTCAATTCCTTCCTTTATAATCAAATTTACCGTATTATAAACAGACTCAAGCGGCTCTTTCCTGTCAATATAGTTATACAATTTTTCATTTGGAATAACAATTAAACTATCTGTAAGTTTCTCGATTTTCTTTATCCCTGTATTTGCAATTTTCAAAGTTTCAAACCCTTCCAAATAAAATGGACGAGCAACAATGCTAATTGTAAAAATCTTCAATTTCTTTGCAATTTCAAGAACAACAGGCATTATTCCACTTCCAGTAGATCCACCAAGCCCAGAAATTAAAAATAGAATATTTGTCCCCAAAAGCAATTCCTGAAACTGATTTTCACATTGAAATGCCACCCTTTCAGCCTGCTCCCTGCTACATTCCTTAACGCCAGTATCCAAAAAAATCTTCTTCTCCGCATGACTCAATCCAGAATTTTCACTATCTGTATCAATCGTTATATATTCGACTTTCTTCACACCCGAAGCTATCATAAAATTAACAAAATTTATCCCCATCCCGCCAATTCCAATAACTTTCATATTCATCTTATCTTTCATACCGTTATCCTGCTCTTGCAAATACAAATTATATGCAAATCTCCCTTCCATTAAAGATTTTTAACATCAAAAGTGAACTACTCCCGCTTTTAGAAGTGGGAGCTTCTTGGGAAGTACCTGCTTTTGCTAGCCAAATATATTTACCAAGCTCTTCGGGTAGTTCCTACCCTGTCTTCTTTTATTTTCCTAATATTCCAACATCAATTTTCCAATGTTTTTTATATTCAATGCCGCATTGTAATCTCTATCAATTTCAATCCCACAGCACTCACATTTATAACTTCTTTCTGATAATTTCAATTTTTCTTTAACGTTTCCACATTTACTGCAAGTTTTTGACGATGGAAACCACTTATCTATCTTCAAAAATTGCTTTCCTAAAAACATCAGTTTATACTCAAGCATCTTCAAAAACATTCCCCACCCATTGTCTCCTACACTTTTCCCAAAATTTAATGACTGGCTCATCCCTTTCATATTCAAATTCTCAACAACCACAGCATTGTATTCTTCAGACAATTTTTTCGATAATTTATGCAAAAAATCTCTTCGGCAATTTTTGATATACTCATGCAATCTTGATATTTTCGCTTTTTGCTTATACCAATTTTTAGAAAATTTCACTTTTCTCGATAATGATTTCTGTAATTTTTTCAATTCTTCTTCCAACATCCTAAAATATTTTGGATAATCAGCCCTTTGGTTTTCAGAACTGACAAATAATTCAGGCATTGAAAAATCAAGTCCAATTACTTTATCATTACTTGGATTTTTTTGAATTTCTTTTTCAAATTCTGTCAAAATAGAAACATAGTAATTTCCATTACTGTTTGTCAATGTTACCGACTTTATTCTGTAATCTTTTGGTATTTCTCTATGATATTTAAATTTTACTTTTTTCAATTTTGGCAAAACTAAATATTTATTCTCCTCAATTCGGATTGAATTATTCACACAATTTGTCGTGTAACTTTTAACATTATTCTTTTTAGATTTGAACTTTGGAAACTTCGCTCTCTTCTGAAAAAAATTCGTAAACGATCGTTTTACATTCAATTGAGCATTTGAAAGTGCCAGACTATCTACTTCTTTTAAAAATTGATTTTCACTTTTCAAACTGGCAGGTGTAACTATTTTATTTTTTCCAGTTTCTTCATAAATTTTATTAGCGATATATAAAATCGTATTATAAACAAAACGAACACATCCAAAAGTCTTGTTTATCAACAATTCTTGATTTTTATTTGGATAAATTCTATATTTGAATGCTAAATTATATTTCATAAAATTACACCCCCTTTTGATTTTGAATATTATTTCTTTAGAAATTTTATCATTAATGATTTCTCTTCAATATTTTATACAAAAATTGTATCATAGGTGTATCCTTTTTTCAATTTTTTTACAAAAAAAGCGATTCATCTCCCACTTATAGAAGTCGGAGACTTCTTGCTATCTTTTGTTAAATTTTTTATAGTTATATTTTATCAAATTAAAGGTAGTATTTCAAGGATAAAAAAATCACAGCTAAATTAATAACTGCAATTTTCATTCTTATTTTTTTATTTTATTATTTTTTCCCAGTTCCGCTTAACTTCTCAAAAATAATAGATTTTGTAACCACATAAAGCAAAATTGCTATCAGCAACGGCAACACTATTGATGTCAGCAAAAGTATCCCAATAATAACCGGCGCATCTTCAACTAAATCATTTGAAATAGTATTTATTTCCTTTGTAAAGTTATCAATTTTACCTTTTGCACTGTCAATTTGTCCTGGAATGTTAAAAATGCTCTTTGATTGGTCAAGTGACAGCATTTCATCCTTTACTTTATTTAATCTGTTTAAATCTTGATTTAATTCAACAGTTGCGGGATATTGGTACTCTTTTTGGAAATATTTTGAAATTGCTGAATTTACATATATTGCACCTGGCAAAACTATGTAAATGTAAAGCAAGACAAAAAATGAATATTTTGAAATTTTTTTGAGAATTTTTGTAACTTTATTTTTATAGATAGTATATGGAAAAACTGTAATTAATGAAATAAATGTCAAGATTGTAGCTAATTTCACTTTAAAAATTTCATAATAAATTGTTTCCAATTTTAATAGGACAACACTCGCAAGCGAAACTTTCCACAAGATATTTATCATATCATAAATAGGCTGAATAATATCTCCAATTTCAATTTCCATCCCAACAATCATACTTACATTAACTGTACTTCCTTCAATAATATCCGTAGTTCCCTTCAAAAGCGACAATGTTAAAAACATCTTTTTAGATTCTTCATAAGTCTTTTCCAAATACGGCATTGTCAAGTTTTTAAAAAAATTAAAAACCGTATGTTCAAAAATCTTATCCATTATCCCAAAAATACATAAAACTAATCCAACTACAATTAATATTTTTACTAAAAGATTCTTTTTCTCAGAATCCCATTTTGGAGAATTATCTTTCTGATTTTTCTCTAAATTTTTCTCATTTCCCGCTGCCAAAACAGCCTCATTTTTTTCTGCCAATTAATCTCACTCCTTTTTTCATTTTTCTTTTATTATTTTTTTATTTAAATCAATCCCATTCTAAAATTTTTCTCACAACATAAGAAGCCAGCACAAGCCCAGCTGTTCCAGGCACAAACGAATTACTTCCAGGCGTAGTTTTTCTCGGAATTTCATTATTTCCCCTAAATTCAGTCGGCAATTCTTCCTTAAATAATTCCGATTTATCAGGTTTAACTGGAATTTCCCTTGAATATACAACTGGTACATTTATAATTTTTTTCTTTTTTAAAATACTTCTAATCGTTCTTGCCATCGGACAAACAGATGTATTTTTTATTTTTGCAATTTCTACCATTTCTGGATGCATCTTATTCCCAAATCCCATCGAAGAAATAATATTTATTTTATTTTTTACACAATATTCGATCAAATTAACTTTACTCCCAATCACATCAATAGCATCCACCACAAAATCATATTTACAATTTTTCTTACTATTATCCAAATCTTTTGATTCTTCCAAATTTTCAACCTTCTCAAAATTTCCTAAAACTTCCTCAATATCATCGGCTATCAGCTTTTTCACAAGTTCAACTTCACATTCAGGATTAATATCCAAAATTCTATCCTTCATAACCTCAATTTTAGACTTTCCAATCGTGCTTCTAAGCGAATGAAGCTGCCTATTGATATTTGACTCTGAAATTTCATCAAAATCAACCATCGTAATATGCCCAACTCCAGCTCTCGCCAGAGCCTCCACAGTATAAGACCCAACTCCTCCAACTCCAAAAACTATAACTCTTGAATTATTCAACTTTTCAATTCCATCTTCTCCAACCATCATTGAAAATCTGGCAAATGTCTGATTCTTATTATCCATATTTAAAATATTTCTCCTTTTCAACACTTATTTTTAATCATTTACAAAAGTATAAAAATCCCAATAAAAACAGCATCTTTAAATTTTTCTCTTATTTTTTTATTGTTTAAAAAATCAGAATTTCAAATAGATCAGGCTTTTATTCCTCACATACCTTTCTTTTCAATTTTTAAAATTTCGCCCCTATTATATCACAAATTTAAAAAATGTAAATAGCCAAAATATAAAAATTTTATTATTTATTTTTTCTTGCTAAACTCTTTCTCAAATGAACTCAAATCCATATTTTTCAACACTCTCTCAAGTAAAAGTGGCAAATTTTCAGGATTACAAGCAAAACATGGAATTCCAAGTGAAGCAATTTTTCCAGACATTTGTGAATCATAATAAGGTTTTCCATCTCCAGATATTGCTAAAAGGCAAACTACTATTACTCCCGAATCTTTCATTTCTTGTAATCTTCTTAACATTTCACCACGATTCCCACCTTCAATTAAATCAGAAATTAGAAAAAATATTGTTTTTTTCGGATTTTCAATATATTTTGTACAATATTTAATTGATTTATTGATATTTGTTCCACCACCTAGCTGAAATCCGTATAATAAATCAACTGGATCATCTGATTTTTCTGTCAAATCCACAATTTCAGTATCAAAAGCTACCACACGTGTTTTCAGTGAAGCTATACTCGCTAAAATACATGCCATTACTGAAGAATAAATTACAGATTCTCCCATAGATCCACTTTGGTCAATATCCAAAATGACTGTAAATTTACTCGTTGGATTAACGCTTGCTCTCTCAAAAAAATAATAATGCTCTGGAACAATTTTTTTTAATTCTCTGTTGTAATTTTTTATCCCTCTTCGTATCGTTGTTTTAAAATCTAAAGATGACGCAGATGGAATTGGCGAGTGTTGTTTCTTGTTAAGTGCTGCTCTAACTGCTCTTCTAATATCACTTTCCAACAATTTATTAATTTCCTCTACAATTTTTTTTATGAAATTTCTAACACTTTCTTTACTTTTTTGTGGGATTTGCTCTTTCAAAAGCATAATTGTTGAAGCAAGATTTATGTTAGGCTCTACTTGATCCAATATTTCAGGCTCAAAAAGCAATTGTTTCAATCCACATCTTTCCATCGCATCCGTCTGAATAATTTTCACCAATTCTTTATCAAACAAAGTCCTAACATCTCCAAGCCATCTACTAATTTGCGGATTATACGGACCTCGCCCAGCAGAATCTCCACCCATAAATTGTCCTGTCGGATTATAAATCGCATCCAACGCCTTATCCATCAACCAATCTTCCTCTGTAAAACTTGGAATAGCTTCTGAATCCATAGACGAAAATTCTTCTTCCGTATCTTTTCCAAGAATTAATCGCCAACGTTTTATATCTTCTTTATAGTCCATTTTTACACCTCCTTAATATTTTAAAAACTAAATTTATATATTAATGATTTAATTATTTTTTTGTTTTTTGTCTATTACTCTGTTGATTCTCTCTAAAAAATTCTCTGGAAGATTTGTAATTTTAGCAAAATTATTAAATAAAAAAGTCTTGTTATAGAAAACTACAACAAGACCGATGGTCTAAACGACCGATTCATCTTACTGTAAGAATACCATAAAAAATTATTTTTGTCAATTACCTTATTTTCAATTTTTCTTTCAAAAAATTATTTTCAATCAAATATCATCAAAATCAAATTCTTCTAATCCTGCAATTATTTCTTTCTCATTTTCTCCCAAATCATCATTTATTACAGCACTTACATCATTTTTATTCAAGCCCCATATTTCTGCGATATTTTCGGCAATATCGTGCTTTTCATTTGAAGTAAAGTCAGCAAAAGCTCTTCTTAAAAATAATAATGCTCTTTTAAATTCTTCCTCATCTAAGTTTGAAATATAGTTTTGGAGTTTTTCCCAAAGTCCAAGTCTTGCAATTAAGGTGTAATGATTTTTCATCGATAGACCTTCAAACCAAGTTGCCCCTAAATCTGCGGGAACCCCTTTTGATAATCTTTTTTCGACTTCTTTTCCAAGTACTTCATTATCAATTTTTCCAGCTTCCAGTAATATAGCCATTGCAAGTCCTGAGATTTTTGTATTTAAATCGTCTCTCTTTGAAATTTCTAAAAGAAGTGAATACCATCTTTCTCTATCTAAAAAATCATGATTTTCAACTACAGTATGCATTATCATTATACTTTTAGCTAGTTCTACCGCTGCATTATTGTCGCAAAAAGACTCGCTTGGCAATATTAAGCAAACTCTTAAAAAGAGTTGCTCAAGAATAGGAATCAGAACTTTTGTATCTAATTTTCTGATATCGCCATAACGAAGCATTAGTGATAAAGTTGACATTGTCTTGGCTATTTCATCAATAGGGACGTCACCTGTTATAAAATTTTGTAACGCTTGAAATGCTTTTTCTAGTGCTTTTGGCATTCCGCAATAAAAGGCATCTTTCACTATTTCTGCCATTTCTGACAGTGTTTTTGCACCTTCTATTCTTTGCATCAATTCAAAAGCTGTTGCAAATTCAATTGTATCTCCTTTTAAGATTGTTTCCACAATTTCAATTTCTGTTTCTGGTTTCCATTGTAAAATCCATTCTTCTGCCCAAGTTGTATTTTCTTGGCGATTCCCAATAAGTTTTGCAAACGAAATATTCAAAACTCTCAATTTATGAAAAAAGAATGAACGCTCCAAGTCCATAAATGCTAATTTTTCTGATTGAACCCTTAATTTTTCCCTCAAATCTAATTTTATTTCTGTCGCTGTTAATGAACGATATTTTTCAAGTTTCAATTCCTTCAATAAATTATAAAAATCTGACTGTATTGACGTTTGAATAGCTTCCTTTGGAATACTTCCTATTTTTTTCCCAACTTCAACATTCGCCATTGCTAAAACTAGTTCTGAGTAGCTTCCGTGTGCCATACAAGTAATCGCTGCATCTTTTATATCCTTTAACGTCGGTATTTTCCCATCGTGCAAATTTGCCAATGAAGTTGCTAAATGGACTGCCTCGATAATTTGAGCCGATGATACCATATTCCCATTTTCCCTTTGATATTCTGCAATTTTACTTAAATACATATATGTCGCAAAAAGTGGGTCTTCTTTCTCTAAACCATTCCACAAAAATTCATAATACCCTGGCGCCTTATTTCCAGCTCCATAATTTGAATAAGTCGACAATTTATAGTAAGAATAAGGCATTAACGTTTTTTTAGATTCTAATTTTGGTAATTTTTTGATTTCATTTTCAGTCAAAATCAATTTGCCACTTTCTATTCCTTCAACATGAAAAGCCCCAACAACCATAGCAATCTCATCCATTTTGTAACCTTCTTTACACACATCGGAAACGACTTTACACATGTACGACTCTCTAATAATATTTTTCGCATCAGACACCGTATTTGATAAAGTCAACTCCCTCAAATGTTTCCCATAATCTTTCGCTCCACTACGATATGCCTTATAATCAGAAGCCTGTTCCACTACTCTTTCCCAAAAGACTTCATCATCTGAATCTTCCGAATATTCATTAATTTTTCTATAAATGTAGGCATTCAAATTTTCCTCTGGATTCTCATCTAAATTTTTCTTTACACTTTCTACACCTAAAAAAATTGAAGATGGCAAATCACAAAATCTACACTCTACTCCATTTTCCTTTGCCCATAAAATAGCTTGATATTCTGGAGAAAACTCTGCAAATGGATATACTATTGTCTCGATAGGCGCTTCTAAAGTGTAAGCCATTACGGCAATTGGCGGAACAATATTTTTTCCAGTAATTTCGCTAATAAGTTCATTAAAATCAGAAGGCCCTTCTATCAAAACGATTTTTGGCTGTATTTCATCTAAATAATTTTTCAAATAATGTGCTCCAGCTGGTGAAAAATGCCTAACTCCGAATATATTCGGTTTCCCTTCATTTTGTTTTTTCATTTATTCCACCGCCTTTATTTAGTAGCTTTGTTAAGTGCCTTACATTCTTTATAAAGATCCAGCCATTCTGAACCTCGTTTTTTCATAATATTTTCCAAATATTCTTCCCAAATTTGCCCATCTTTACTATCTTCTTTTACTACAGCTCCCTGCAATCCTGCCGCCAAGTCATAATCTGATATCTCTCCATCCCCAAAACTTCCAGCCAACGCCATACTATTCGCTAAAAGTGAAATAGCTTCTGCAGTCGATAACACATTTGCAGTCGGCTTTATCTTTTGTCTTCCATCTAACGTAACACCTTGACGCAATTCTCTAAATACTGTACAAACTTTTTCAATAACTTCTTCTTCAGGCAATTTCGCATTTAAATCCAAATTTCCTGCAAGTTGCGTAACTCTA
This sequence comes from Leptotrichia sp. oral taxon 417, assembly GCF_013394865.1. Taxonomy (NCBI): domain Bacteria; kingdom Fusobacteriati; phylum Fusobacteriota; class Fusobacteriia; order Fusobacteriales; family Leptotrichiaceae; genus Leptotrichia; species Leptotrichia sp. oral taxon 417. Next base: position 1,337,464 of record NZ_JABXYV010000001.1, read on the forward strand.
CTTCTAACAATATCTATCTCTGCTTCAAGCGTATTCGGACTTGGTAACACCACAATATTAAAACGTCTCTTTAACGCTGCCGACATTTCATTAACTCCCTTATCACGAGTATTCGCAGTTGCAATAATAGAGAACCCTTTTTTAGCTGGAATTTCTACATTCAATTCAGGTACACTCATTCTTTTTTCTGACAACAAAGAAATCAACGCATCTTGCACTTCTGACGCACAACGAGAAATTTCTTCTACTCTAGCAATCGCCCCATCTTCCATCGCTTTATAAATCGGACTTGGTATCAACGCATCTTTTGTAGGCCCTTCTGCAATCAACATCGCATAATTCCAAGAATATCTAATCTGCTCTTCAGTCGTTCCCGCTGTCCCTTGAATAACTCGAGTCGAATCTCCATTTATTGCCGCTGTCAAATGCTCTGACAACCAAGATTTCGCAGTCCCTGGCTCCCCAATCAGCAACAATGCCCTATCCGTAACCAAAGTCGAAATTGCAATCTCAACCAATCTTTTATTCCCAATATATTTAGGCGTTATCACTTTTCTTCCAGCTTTACCTCCACAAATATATGTCAACACTGATTTAGGTGACATTTTCCATCCAGTAGGTATTGGATTTTTTTCCGCCTTAATTAACGCATCAATTTCATCTTGAAACATCTGTTCTGCTGTTAATCTTTGTAATTCTTCTTTTTTAGCCATTTTTTACAACTCCTTCACTCTCATTCCATTATTTAACTTTTCTAGCCATTTTTCACATAAATTTATAGACATTCTTTTTGTTTTTTTATCCATTTCAAATAATTCTTCAATTTGCTTTATTAATTCACTTTCAGATATAGGAACTTCATTTAAAATGTATCCTATTGATCTTACTCTATTATGTAATTTAGGTGCATTTTTTTCTATATCTATCTTTCCTTTAAGAAAATCCTTATAATCTGTCCATCCCAATTTATTTAAGAATGCTATATCATCATTGTAAGGAATACGAGAAAGAATAATATTATAGTAAAATGCTCCGTATTTTTCTTTCATTCCCTTTATATCTGGATTATATAAGCTCTTTAAATCTCTATGATATGAACTGTAATAATTCCAATTTCCATAGAAATCATCTTCAATATTAAAGATTATATTATACCATTTTTTATCAAAACCATTTAACTTTATTTTCATAACACTATAATCATTTATATTTTGCCAATATAAAATATATTCTTTATTTTCTTCATCATAGTGAATATGGAAAATTACATTAAATAATGTACTAAAATCCTCTTGAACTTTAGCTTCTTCCTTATTTTTAGAAAGTTTATTATTAGCAAAGAATGTATGGAATAATTTTTTTATTCCTTTTTCATCTTTTCCTACTCCTGCAAATTTAGAAAAATTCTTATATGTAGTTTCAGGTTTATCTTTAATAAGTGAAATTAAAAATTCTTGTTCTAAGAACTCTCCTTCATATATCTTAGACAGTTTCTTTATTAAATTCGTAATTTCTTTATTTATTTCAGTTACTATGTAATGGCTTAAAATTCTTTTTACAGCAGCTTTATTATAAGGATACAGTTCTTTGTATAATGATAAAGTTTTTTCTGTTCTTTTATTTGAACTAACTGAACACAATTCTGCAACCTCTTCTTGAACTTTTCTTCTTTCTTCTTTTGTTTTTAATGTTTTATTTTTTAAATCTTCTGTATATTCTTTAATATAATTATTAATATAATCTGATACCCATTGCTGCTCTGTTCCCGCCATATATTCTATATTTTTAAACGGTTTTTTTCTAAAAAATTTATCCCACTCTTTTTTGACTCTCTCATCATCCATATACGCAAGACTTTCAAAAACTTTATTCTTCAATTTCCCACGTTCTTTTTTCATTAAATCTAAAAGATAATCAACGTTATCCTGATCATATACCAAAGCTCCAATTGCAACTTCTTTCACTTCTTTTCCACCATTTTCAACACAATATTTATAAAATTCATTTTCATCACCTTTACAAATATCCTCGATAATTTCCAATCGGGCAATCATTTCCTTTTTACCTTGAGGATTAAATCCTTCTTTCAATAGCGGAACTATCTCTTTCCCCTGTTTCTTTAACATTTTAATCATTAAATCTATAATTCCAGAATAACTATCATTAAGTCCGTTTATCATAAATTTCTTCACTCTAAAATCATTCACTATTTCAGGATTATTCCATCGTAATGTCGAATCAATAACTCTGAAACGACCACCGCCAGTTCCTTTAAATGCAGCAATTAATTCGCTCAACTCACTGTAATGAAGTTCTTGATAAAAATTTTCTTTTCCAGCAGTCGTTTCTATTTTTTGCAAATTATCACCTGAATAAGTTGTCGCTTGGGTACAAAGCACCGCATCAAGCAAAGCCAACAAATCTAATAATAAATCACATTTATCTTTCTCATCGTCTTCAATCAATTTTTGCCCCATTTCATAAATTTGTTTAAATACTTTGGCAGCCGAAGCATACCCCTTCATTTGATCAACAGCTCTTTGTAAACGAAAATCATCTTTCACCAAATTTATCCCAACAATCGAAACATTTTCAAGCCTATTCTTCAATTCATATAACGGTTCTAAATTCATTTTTTCTCCTTCCTAAACTTCATTTTAAAATCCAAAACGAATAATTTTATCATCAGTTATGATACTTTGTGCTTGGGCATAAATATTTCTACCTTCATAAAATAATTTTACAAACATCACTTGATTTTCCAAACATTCATTTGGCAAAAGTTCATAAAAATTTTCTGAAAATTCCTTGTTTTTCTTATCTCTAAGCTCTATCATCTTTTGATTTTTATCAATTAAAATATATTTTTTCTTACCTTCTTCTTCAACAAACATAATTTTTTCAAATTCTAGTAACAAAGCCACTTCATTATTTGTCAAAATATTTTTCAATTCATTTTTAGCAATTTTTACAGCATGATCTATATTTTGAGCATGTTTTTTTATCTCTTTGTAACAAGAGCTTTCAATTTTATCAAAACTAGCAGCATCCCATCTTATTCTCTTATTAACTCCACCTGGATAAAAAGTTAATGTAGGCACCGTCAATAATGAAAAATTAGAATTTTCCTGCTTAATATATTTCATCGCCGAACGAGGTCTATAATTGGCAGTATATAACACTTCCCCACTCTCTAAATCAATCCAGTATCCACAATCTGTAAAAATCTTACTAGCCTCATCATAATTCACTTCAAATGAAAGCTGCACCAATCTCGCATTTTCCTTTTTTAACCCCAAATCATTCAACTGAGTTAACTTCCACACGCCTCCTAAATCCTCATACAACGTATTATCCGTCAATTCTGGATCGTTTTTTTCAAGTTGCTCATTCAAAAACTCTCTACCTTTTTTCTCAATCGCCCTTAACTTTTTCAAACATTCTAAAGCCGTCTGATAATGTCCCTTATCCTGATCCTCTTTATACGCCTGAATTTCCAAAAGTAATCTTTGAAACAAAACTTGTGGTCCTGGCAAATAATAATCTCCCAATTGTTTTACAATATCTCGATACTCTGTAATCGAAACACTCCCCATTGCAGAAAGTCCAACTTTCAATAATTGCGAACTTATTTTCTTTATCAAATCTAGCCCTTCAAGTTGCTTTTTAATTTTCTTTGTTCTAGCTGATTTAGATGCTTTTGAAGAAGTTTTTTTCTTAACTTCCTTTTCCTCATTCGCCCTTTTAGCCTTTAATTTTTCCTTTTTTTCTCTCTTTGCCAAAATATCTTCTGGTATTTCACACTCCTCAAATTTTTTCCCTCTCAATATCTCAAATAACAAAGCTAATCCATGCTTACAAGGAAATTGTCTACTTGGACAAGTACATCGTGTAACAGGATTTTCTTCATCAATAAAATCCACTGAAACCGTATAATTCGATTTCCCACTTCCCTTACACTCGCCCATATACAAAGTATCGTCAACCGAACGCCACAATTTCAAAAATGCCCCCTTATCACACAATTTTTTTGCATTTGAAATCGCCGAAGCATTCGGAGCCATAGCAAGAATTCTACTCTCCTCTAATTTCTTCACAATACAAACCTCCTTCTTTTTTATCCAAAATTCACTCAATTTTTTATTCAAATTTTTAAATCATTTAGGTTTATTATATCATAATTTTTTTATAAACTAAACTCTATTTAAAATTATATTTCATAATATTCCTTAATATTTATTTTAATTATTTCAAAATAAGTATTAAGTTTAATCTACTAAAAAGATTTATAGTGAAATTATTATCTAAATAAAAAATAGTATCAATTCTAAAAGAACTTAAATATATTTTTGCTAAATAAAAAATCGCTGCTTTTTATCACAACGATTATTTTAAATATCTTAATAATTATATTCCTGAATTATTTTTCCATCTTCTCCATACTCTTTTTCCAAAAATATTTTCCCATTTTCCAAATGACTTTCCATTTCCAATTTTCCAGTCTTAGAATTATATCTCCAGATAATTCCCGTTTTATTAGCCAAACTTTCCTTTTTTACAATTTCTCCTGTATTTATATCATATATTTCATAATATTCCACATAATCTTTAAAGTCATCTGGATTACTAAATGGATGAAAATTATTTTTCTTTCTCAAAGTAGCTTTTCTATAAAGTTTTCCATTATCATAATATTCTTCCATTTCTCCAACTGGTCTACCATTTTTATAATTTAATTTTAAAGAATTTTCATTACCAAATCCAAAAGATTTATCAACATACATTTCCCCAACGGGTCCACTTTGATTATATTGTGCAGAAAATTCTAATTTGCCAGTTTTTGAATCTCTTACTTCAAATTTTACCATTCTTCCATTTTTTATTTCAAAAGTTAATGTTCCAGAAATATCCAAATCATCAACATAAAGATATCTCAATATAAATACTCTAAACGAAACATTTGTATTTTCACATTTGTAAATGCCATTTTTAAAAGGAATATTTGTTTTTCCAGTATAGGGATTAAATTTTTTCTTACTATCTCCACCTTTAAAATATTTACAAACTTCTAAAGTCTGGTTATTTGTATTACCAAATATAACTATTGAACTAAATAAAAGAAGAAAAAGAAAAATTATTTTTTTTCTAAACATTAAATCTAAAGAACATAACATCCCCATCTTGCACAATATACTCTTTCCCTTCAAGCCGCATCGCACCTTTCTCTTTTGCTCCATTCCATCCATTTAATTCAATAAATTTATCAAATGAAACAACTTCCGCACGAATAAATCCTTTTTCAATATCCGTATGAATTTCACTAGCTGATTTTTGCGCATTTGTCCCTTGCTTAATTGTCCAAGCTCTGACTTCCTTCACTCCAGCCGTAAAATATGTAATTAATCCCAATAATTTAAATCCAGCACGAATTAATCTATTTAAACTAGGCTCTTTAATTCCAAGTTCATCAATGAACATTTGTCTTTCTTCTTCATCTTCAATTTCAATTAATTCAGCCTCCACTTTTGCCGAAAAAGTCACAACTTCGCTGTCATACTGTTTTGCAAATTCCCTAACTTTTTTTACATAGTCGTTTTCAGTACCGCTTGTCAAGTCATCTTCAGAAATATTTGCTGCAAACATCATTGGTTTTACTGTCAAAAATTGATAAACTTTTATTAATTCTTCTTCTCTTTGAGTAAATTCTAAAGTTTTTAACAATTTAAATTCTTCCAAATGTGCCTTACATCTTTCAAGAACTGCAAGTAATTCCTTTCCTTCAGCGTTTCCGCCACGAGCCAGTTTCTGATTTTTCTGAATCGCTCTTTCGACAGTTTCTAAATCAGCGAAAATAAGTTCCGCATTGATTGTTTCAATATCTCTAATTGGATCAACGCTTCCTTCCACATGAATAATGTTGTCATCGTCAAAACATCTCACAACTTGGCAAATTGCAGCCGTGTTTCTAATATTTGACAAAAACTGATTACCAAGCCCTTCCCCTTTAGAAGCACCTTTTACAAGCCCTGCAATATCCACAAATTCAACTGTCGCTCCAACTGTTCTCTCTGGATTAATAATTTTTTCCAATTCTTTTAACCGTGGATCTGGTACACTTACAAGCCCTACATTTGGCTCAATTGTTGCAAACGGATAATTAGCCGCCTCCGCATTCTGTGTTTTTGTTATCGCATTAAACAATGTTGATTTTCCTACATTTGGTAATCCTACAATTCCTATTCCTATCATTCTTTTTATATTTCCTTTCTTCTTTTTTATAATTTATAAACTATAAAAATTTTTTGTTTCAAATATTTATTTTATTTCTAAATTTATATAGTTTTCAAATAAGTCTGTTTTTTATAATTTTTCCAAAATTTTTATCAATTTCCACTTTTCCTTATCTGTCGCCTTAAACAGATAAGAAATATCATAAATCGGCACAATCTTAATTTTCCCATAGAAATCGAACACTTTTCCGACCAAATCCTTTATATCTTCATTTCCCTCATTTTCCAAAAGCGATTTAGTCGCCCTTTCTCCAACCGTTACAATATATTCAGGATTTATTAAGGCAATCTGCGCTATTAAAAACTCATTGCATTTCAAAATACTTTCCTGTTCAATCAAATTCCCGTGAGAACTGCATTTTGTAAGTGTAGTGAAATAACACTTTTTCAAGTCCAATTTTGAATATTCTAAAAATCTTCTAAAATACTTTCCATTTTTATCAGCAAGAAGCTGCTGCTTTATGTCTTCCTCTTCACTTACACTATCCAGCACAAACAACACCTGCGCCTTTTCATTCCCTTCTCCAACAATCGGATTAATTCGAGTTCTTTCCAAAATACATTTAGTACAAATGTCGATTTCTAATTTTAAGTCATTCCACATAACTTTTCCTTTATCCATTTTTTATATTTTATAAATTTCCGTTCCTTTTTCATCAATAACTTCAATTTCCAAATGACTTTTATTTTCCCGCTCTAAAATTTCATACAGTGAATTGTATGCCAATTCAGGCGTATTGTTATCTTTGCTTATATGCATCAAATAGACTTTTTTTAATTTTTCATTAAGCACTTGAGCAATCAATTTTGATGCCTCTGCATTTGACAAATGCCCATTTCTCCCCTTCACACGATTTTTAAGTTCCCAATGGTAAGGTCCTGTCATCAGCATATTATAGTCATAATTACTTTCCAGAACGATTACATCGCTATTTTTCAGATTTTCCTTAATAATATTGTTCACACATCCAACATCGCTAGCATAAGATAATTTCTTCTCTTTATACTCAAACGTATATCCTAAGCATTTTTTAGCATCGTGCATTACTTCAAAATTATTAATTACACAATCTCCGATTACAACTTTGTCTTCCCTTATAAAATTCAAATTCTTTTTATCAATTTTCCCAATCTTTTCCCTAATAACGCTATAAGTCATTTCATGAAGATAAATTGGAATATCATATTTTCTCGACACAACTCCAAGCCCCTGAATATGGTCAGAATGTTCATGTGTCACAAATATCCCAGTTATATCTTCAATTCTCTTTTCAATATTATTCAATTTTTCTGCAATTTTTTTCCCGCTAAATCCTGCATCTACTAGAAACTTTTTATTCCCCATCTCAATATAGCTGGAATTTCCGCTGCTTCCACTTCCCAAACTTGAAAATTTCATTATTTTTCAATCTTCTTTCTAACTGAGTTTTTATTTTTACTTAACCTTTAAACTCCCCGCTTTTAAAACTCTCAAATTCTAAATATTTGGCGAAATAGTTCCCTTCACTTCATCGTAAACCCATCCGCCTTTTTTATCCTTTTTTGTCACAATTCTATTGCTTTGTTCCCTGTCATCCTTTATACTTTCAGGAATTTCATAAATTTTTTCACTTCCATAAAAAGTTTCAAAATTATATTTTCCATCTGCACTTTTCACACTTCTAAGATTATCTTCAAGCCCTGCTAATTTAGGATTTGCACCTGTCACTTCCTGAAATTTTTTCACTGCATTTTGCAATTTCACAGTTTCCACTTGAATATCTGCATTTATAAGTTTATCAACTTTTCTTGAAAAAAGTATAATAACATTAAAAATTGCAATAAATAAAACTATAAGAAAGACTACTCCTCGAAAAATAATCTTTCTAGTTATTTTTGCCCTATTATTCCCATAATAATAATCATTATCGAAAGCCATTTTCCTAAATGAAATTTAAAAATTTCATATTCTCCCTTCTAAAAATTATTTCTAGTCCATTTGTAAAATCTATAAACTCTCATTAACACAATTTTTTATTTTAATCTTGTGTACTTTTATCCACTTTTCAATATTTTAATTCTTAAAAAATTATTTTTTATTCTTAAAAATTGATGGTCTCACAATCACTTTTACCTGCTTTGGAATTTCCAGCTGGATCTTTAAAGGCCCTCTTTTAACGTTAATCCATCCAAGCCCCGCAATTGCCAGTTCCTCATTTTCTTCAATTTCAACTTCACAAGTTACAAATTCATTTTGAAAATATTTTTCCTTTTCATCCTTTTGTAAAATTTCAAAAAAATTCCCATTCAGCAAGTCTTCCACTCTTTCTTCACGAGTCACATGAAATTTCACGCTTTTTGAAGCATAAGCAGAAAAAATCGGCTTGCTTCCACTTTCCAAAAGCTCATTTCCCAGCACTTTAAATCTGCAGAAAGCATCAAACATAAACACTTGATTTTCTTCCAGTTTAAAAGTTTTTCTTGAAATTTCCCCCGCCGGCACAAGTTTCAATCCACTTTCCACGCTAATCAAATCAGAAATTCTCCCATCTGGAATAAGCCCAGGCGTATCAATTATCGTAATTTCACTATTTGGAATTCTATTGTTAATTGACTTTAAAGTTGTCCCTGAATATTTTGAAGTTGTTATTCTATTATTTCCCAAAAGTAAATTTATAACTGAAGATTTTCCAGCATTTGAAACTCCCAGAACAGTCGCCTTAACTTTTTTATTTGGAAAAATATTTTTAATTTTTCTAATTATCCCATTTATTCCATATTTGCTTTTAGCACTAATAAAGGCAATGTCATCAGGCACAATATCCTCTTCAGCAAGCCTGTCCTTTATCCAGTTTGAAATTTCTGCCGGATGTATAAAATCAGGCATAAGATCAATTTTATTAACCAAAATTATTGATCTATAATCCCTCAAATAATCCAGAATTTCCTCAGTAAATGAACCTTCAAAGTCAATAATATCAAAAATTGGCAATATTATATCTGACTTTTTCACACTTTCATTTACTTCCTTCAGATAATCCTCCCTGCTAAAATTATTTACAAGATTTTCTCCATAATTCTTAATCTTAAAGCATCTTTGACAAAGCAAATTATCCTGCATCACAAATTTTTCTTCAGGAACATACCCCTCCTTATTTTTATCTTCAAACTGCAGCTCAATCCCGCAGCCACTACATTTCTTTTTAATCAAAATTTCCTCCATTTTCTTCTAAATCTTTTAATTTAATAATATCTAAACGTCCAACGTCCGATAAAATAATTTCTTATTTCAAAAAAATAACAATTTCCAATTTTAGAATATTTATTTTATCAATTTTAATCTTCAAAATAAACTTATTCCTTAGATAACAGATGCGTACTCATATAAATATCCCGCAACAAAGATTTGCTCACATGTGTATAAACTTGTGTCGCAGCAATGCTGCTATGCCCCAGAAGCTCCTGCAAATACCGAATATCCACGCCATTATTCAAAAGTTCCGTTGCAAACGAATGTCTAAATACATGCGGCGTTATTTCCTTTTCTATTCCAGCCTCATGTGCATGTGCTGAAATCAGCCTTCTAAGTGAACGTGTCGTCAATTTTTTCCCTTTACTGTTTACAATAAGCACTTCCCTAGTATAATTAGCATACTGCTTCTTTTTTTCTTCAATATACTTTATAAGCCACTTTTTAGCATTTTCACTAAAGAAAGTAATCCGTTCCTTGTCACCCTTTCCAACAACCCGAATTTCCCGCTCTTCAATATCAATCATAAATTCACTTAAATTGATAAGTTCAATTGAACGAAGACCGCTGGAATAAAGCAGTTCAATAATCAATCTGTCACGAATCCCAGTAATTTTCTCTGTATTTATAACATGCCTTAAATTATTCAAATCATCTCGATTAATCACATTTGGCAATTCCTTTTCAAATTTCGGGACATTTATATAAGAAGCCTTATTTGTTTCAATAACTTTTATTTCCTGAAGATATTTAAAAAATGTCCTTAACGCTGAAATTTTCCTATTTATGCTTCTTTTAGAAACAGGCTTTAATTTTGCCTTTTTATTGGAACTTTTTACATTTTCATCTTTTTCAAGCCTTTTAGGAGAATTTAAATAGGCAATAAACGATCTGAAAGTCATCATTTCAATTTCCTCAAAATTATGAATTTCTTCATATTCCTCAAGATACTCCATAAACTGAAGCAAATCTCGCCGATAACCTCTAATTGTATTGAAACTCTTACCAAGAATAACTTCTTCATAATATAAAAATTTATCCACATACATCACAAGATTTTCATTTCTTCTAATTTCTTGTTCATCTTCATTATTTCCCTTTGTCAATTTATCATTTATATCATTTTCCATTTAAATTTCTCCAATTTTAATTTCTTAAAGTTCCTAATTTCCACAGTTGCTTACAAAAATCTATAATCCTGTTAATACTATTTTTTATTTTATAATACTCCCATTTAAAAACAGAAATCCTATTTTATATACGAAATCTTGATTCCTTGCATAACTAATTCACTATTTAAATGAAAATACTGTTAAAACTTTTACTTTCTGTAATTGTCAATTAGATATAATGAATAACTAGATTTTCTATAAAAAAATAAAAAATTATAAGCTAAATAATTTATCAAAAGCATTTTTTGAAAGTTCTATAAATTTTAAAAGTTCAGCCTGTGTAAATGTTGCTTCTTCTCCTGTTCCTTGTAATTCGATAAATTCTCCCTTGTCATTCATTACAATGTTCATATCCACATCAGCCTTTGAATCCTCTTCATATTCCAAGTCAAGAAGTAGCTCATTATGCACTTTTCCAACACTTATTGCCGCAACTTTTGATTTTATCGGAATTTCCTTTAACTTTCCCTGATCAATCAGCTTTTCAACTGCCAGTTCCAAAGCAAGATAAGCCCCTGTTATTGAAGCCGTTCTAGTTCCGCCATCAGCCTGAATCACATCGCAGTCAATCATTACTGTTCTTTCTCCCAGTTTTTCCAAATCTATTGCTGCTCTCAATGCCCTTCCAATTAAACGCTGAATTTCCATAGTTCTTCCGCTAAGCTTTCCCTTTGCTGACTCCCTTTGGACACGTGTATGCGTAGCTCTGGGAAGCATGCTGTATTCAGCAGTTATCCAGCCTGAATTTGTTCCCTTTAGCCATCTTGGAATTTTTTCCTCAATTGTAGCATTACAAATAACTTTTGTATTTCCAAATTCGATTAAAACTGAACCTTCTGGATGAATAATATAATTTTTAGTCACTTTCACTTCACGCATTTCATCATTTCTTCTATTATTATTTCTCACATTTTCTCCTAATTTTTAATTTCTTAGCCATTTCCAAAAATCTATAAATTACTATTAATGCAACATTTATTGCTTTTCAATTCTTAACAAGGGGTAAAGACCCCTTGCCATATTTACTAAATTTTTAAATTTTTACAATGCCTATTTAATTTCCAGTTATTTTCCCTTATAAAGCGGAAATTTTTCTGTCAATTTGAAAACTTGTTCTTTCACTTGGGCAATTTTTTCACTGTCATTTATATTTCCTAAAACTGTCAATATAAACTGCGCCACTTGTCTTGTTTCATCTTCCTTAAATCCACGAGTTGTAATTGCAGGCGTTCCTAATCTTATTCCACTTGTAATAAACGGTTTTTCAGGATCATTTGGAATAGCATTTTTGTTACAAGTTATTCCAGCCTCTTCCAATTTTGCTTCAGCTAACTTCCCAGTAACTCCCATTGGACGTAAATCTACAAGCATTAAATGGTTGTCAGTTCCGCCGCTTACGATTCTAAGTCCACCTTTTGTAAGTTCTTCAGATAAAACTTTTGCATTTTTTGCAACTTGTTCCTGATATTCTTTGTATTCGGGACTAAGCGCCTCTTTAAATGCAACTGCTTTTGCTGCGATTATATGAACCAATGGTCCTCCTTGTATTCCAGGAAATATTGTCTTGTCAATTTTCTTGGCAATTTCTTCATTATTTGTCAAGATTACTCCTCCACGAGGCCCTCTTAATGTTTTATGAGTTGTAGAAGTTACAACATCTGCATATTCCAATGGATTTGGATGAAGTCCAGCTGCAACAAGTCCAGCAATATGAGCCATATCTACCATTAAATATGCCCCAACTTCATCAGCAATTTCTCTAAATTTCTTAAAGTCAATTATTCTTGAATAAGCGCTCGCTCCAGCAACTATCATTTTAGGTTTTTCCCTCAATGCAATTTCCCTTACTGCTTCATAATCAATCAGTTCTGTTTCAGGATTCAGTCCATATTCAAGCCCAATATAGTTCTTCCCAGAAAAATTAATTTTATAACCATGAGTCAAATGCCCACCAGCGCTAAGACTCATTCCCAAAATCTTATCCCCAGCATTAAGCAATCCAACATAAACTCCCATATTCGCTTGAGATCCAGAATGTGGCTGAACATTAGCATATTTTGCCCCAAATAGTTTTTTCAATCTTTCAATCGCAAGACTTTCCACCACATCAGCATTTACACATCCACCATAATATCTTTTACCAGGATAACCTTCCGCATATTTATTAGTAAACACAGACCCAGCCGCTTCCATCACAGCCTTTGAAACAAAGTTTTCCGATGCAATTAACTCAATCCCCTCTTCTTGTCTTTTTTCTTCTTCCGTAATCGCATTATACACTTCCAAATCAACATCTTTTATATAGCTCATCTTAATTTCCTCCTAATTTTTATATTAAATTTTTTAATAATACTTTTTTATTTCAAAAGCAGATGTATTTAAATTTATAATTATTTCATAACTTGTATTTTTCTATAATTATAGTAAAGAGCTTTTACTAAATCATATTCAAACGGAGAATTTAAATCTCCATATTTTATACTAAGCATAGAACGTGCATTTAGCCCTGTTACAACTGGTCTTGTAAACCCGTATACAGTTTTATCAAAGATTCCTGTATCAAAAAACAGCTTTTTATCCACAACACCTCTTGCTGCACCTTCCATTGCCGCATCTGCCGCACTTCCAACTGCATCCCTAACAGTGCTTGGGCCTAATACCGGCAAAACCAAAAAAGACCCTGTTCCTATTCCATAATGCCCTAAAGTATCTCCCATTGTTTCAGGATCGCTTCTTAGCCCAATATTTTTAGCGACATCAGTTACTCCCAATAACCCGGCAGTTGAATTTATCACAAATCTCCCAAGCGCATTTGCAGCTTTTCCAGGTTTTAATTGTAAAACTGAATTTACAAATGTCGGTATTTCCTTAAAATTATTATAAAAATTTGAAATTCCCTTTCTCACTGGTTTTGGAACAGCTGCCGCATATATACGTGAAGCCGGATAAGCTATCTTTCTGTCAAGCTGTGTATTAAGAGCATACATTCTTCTATTAAAAGGCTCCATAGAATCATTTATTCCAGTCAGCTGAAACACTTGACTTGATACAATGTAATCCTCATTCAGCTCTTCTAAATTTTCTGCTAATACTCCATATCCGTCCTGCTCAATTGCAATATACTTATTCAAATCAGATTTATTTTTCTTTATTTTAACATTCGTTCTTTCAACTAAATCAATATTTTTATCAGGTATCTGAGCCACTTTCCCATCTTCAAACTTAATAAAAAGATCATCATTTGCCTCTTTGCGGCTTTCCTCCAGGAACATTACAGTATCTTCATTTTTTATTTCCATCAGTTCAGCTTTTCCAACTGCTGTAATGGCAAACATAGCCCCAAGTATTAATAGTTTATTTTTTCTTGCCATAATTTATTTTTCCTCCAATTTATCTACCATCAAATTTGCCACATCCTTATGCCAAAGAGCTCCTGTATGACCTCCAAACGGTATTAATACTCTATTTGAAAATGTATTTTTTATGTAATCCAAATCTTCTTTTTCAAGCAAAATATCATTTGTCGAAGTAATAAATACAATGTTTTTATTATTTCTATTGATAAAATCCTGACTGCTTCTCAAGTCAAAATCATCTATAAATTTATTAAAATCAAGATCAGGATATTTAAATTTTTTTAAATAAGGATATAGAATTTCCTTTGCATATTCATCAAATGAAACCGACAGCCCTTCTCTAAATTCATTAGACACAGAATCAAATCTCTTATATGATTTTTTGTTTGAAAGTCTTCCAACAGCATTATTCCCTCTAAATACTTCTCCCGCGAAAGTCATATTTGCCGAATAAAATCTAAATAATAACCCTGTAAGTATTTCAAAATCCTTTTCTCCAAGTCCTAACTTCCCTAATGTAGTTGTCAAGCTTGAAAACTCCATATCTTTTATTTGCATTGATTTATCATAAACAAGTTTGCTAAATATTGTATCTAAATATTTTTCCAGGCTTCTTGCGTCATAAACTCCATTTTTTATCAAATATCCGTCTAGTTTTTTCGTTGCTGTCAAAATACTGATTGGCGAATTTAATAAAAGAGATTTTTCAATTCCAATTTTTCTATTATTTTTTTCATCCATTTCATGAATTAACAATGACTGAAATCCGCCTAGGCTGTAACCTCCAATATAAGTCTTGTCAATTTTCATTCCATCGCTTTTTTCCCTTAAGATAGCTTTCTGTATCAAATCGTACAATTGTGCAGTTTCATCTTTTATATATCCAGCATAGGCATTTTTACTTTGACTTACGATATAAGGCATTGTAGTAGGTGAACTGAAGTCAATTACATTATACCCTCTGTCATAAAATACATTTGCCAAATAAAGTGACATCCCGCTGTTATAAACTGAACCTGTTCCTGAAATTAAAATTATTAGCGGCGCTTTCTTGTCTTTCTGAGTCCAAACGCCATATTCATAATCCTTCCACTCTCTTAGTATTTCAGGAATTTTTTTTGTTGTGGTAAATTTCCTTACTTTTGGCCCCTTTGGATTTTTAAATTTATACTGCTGTTCTGCAGGCGTTCCAAGAACAGTCGCCATTATGGCACTTTCCTTATATGGATAATCACTCGCAATTTGCGATACATCCGTTTCAGCAAGTCCAATAGCTGAAAATGCAAGCATCATTATCAAGCCCAATATTTTTTTTAACATATTCCCAATCTATGTGAAAACTTTTTCACACTTCTCCTTTCCAATTTTCAAAAATTATACTTTTTTATTTATTTATATTTTATCAAAAATATCAAAAAATTTCCAGTAAAAAAATATTTATTAAATTACACATCCACCGAAACAATCTTAGTTTCCCCAATCTCCTTATTCATCGTAACTCCATACAGCCTATGCGATCCCTTCATCGTTTCCTTATTATGAGTTATAAGAATAAACTGCGATTTATTAATAAACTGATGCAGCAATTCAACAATCTTCTTCGTATTCTTTTCATCAAGCGCCGCTTCAATTTCATCAAAAAATGTAAATGGACTTGGTTTAAACATAAAAATTGCCATTATAAATGACACTGCAAGCATTGATTTTTCTCCACCTGAAAGTAAAAGTAACGTCTGCTCAGGCTTATTTTTATATTTTACACTTAATTCCAGCCCAGTTGTAAGCAGATTTTCAGGATCTGTCATTTTCAGTATTCCTTTAGCGCCATTTAAAATTGTTTCACACATATATTGAAAGTTTTTATTTATTTGCTCATAAGCCATAAAAAACTTACTTGTAACTTCCTCTTCAATTTCCCTGATAAATCCAAGCAATGATTCCCTGCTTTCAAGCAGATCCTTCTTCTGTGCCGCAATACTCTGATACCGCTCATTTTCATGCTCATATTCTTCTATCGAAGCCATATTTACCGCTCCAATATTCATACGGCTTCTTTCATTTGAAGCTAATTTTCTCTTTATATCCGCAAGCTCTTCTTCGCTGGCAATTTCAAAATATTCTTCATCGTTCAAAATTTCATCATTTTCAAGTTCCTTAAACTCCGAAGTCTGAAACTCAAGTTCGCTGTTATTTCTAGTAATTTTCTCAATTATTTTTTCATATTCATTTTTATATTTCAGGATATTCATCTCAATTCCCTTGATTTCTGCAATTAATTTTCTTTCACTTCCTTCAACCTTCTGAATTTCCTTTTCTATTTCTTGAATTTCACCAAAAATACTCTTCCTATTTTTTTCATTTTCCCCAATTTCAGACTTTAATTTTGAAATTTTACCTATTAATTCACTTCCAAGCAAATCTTTCCTTTTCTCAAATTCAATTAATTCAGCCTTTTCCCTCAAAAGTTTCCTATAATCAGCCTCAATTTCCCCAAACCGATTTTTATTATTATCAGTTCTGACTTTCAAAACTTCATATTCCTTATCAGCCACATTCAGTCTTTGAATAAATTCATCAATATTTTCAAGTTTTTTCAATTCTTCCCTTAAATTTTCCATTTTTAAATTATTCTCTTCAATACACTTTTCAATATTTTGAATCAATTCCAGATTTTCCTTTATTTTCGTTTCCTTCTCCAAAATAAACTTTCTGCTTTCAGAAATTTCATAGTTCAAAGTATTAATTTCCCGCTGTTTCCGATTAAATTTAATACTAAAATCATCATAATTTTCATTAAATGACTGATAATCATTTTTAAAGTTCTCAAATAATTTTTCTTCTTCTTCCTTTTCTTTTCCAACTTTCTCAGCCTCTAAAACAATTTCCGATAATTTTTTCTCGAATTTATCAAGATTTTTTTTATTTTCCTCAATCTCACCTTCCAGATGCTTCAGCTCTTTTTTTCTTTCCAAAATCTCATCTTTCCCCTTAAATGAATGTCCACCAGTCATTCTTCCCCGAGAAGTAATAATATCCCCTTCAAGTGTGACAATCCTGTCATTAAACCCTTTTTTCAAAAGCTGCGTCCCAACTTCCAGATTCTCTACAACAATCGAGTTTCCATAAACAAACTGAATAACTTTTTCAATATTTTCATTTACAAATTTTTTATCGGCTTTTACAATATTTCTTGCAAAGTCAATAATTCCATTTTTCCCCTTTGTATTTGAAATAATATTCTGAATTTCCTCCTGCGGCATCCTATTTTGAAAATTACTTTTTTGCAAAATCTTCTCAATAACAGGCAAATTTTCATTAATCTTTGAAACCCGAATATCTTTAACTGGTAAAAATGAAGCCCTTCCAAGTTTTTTTCTTTTTAGAATCTCAATACACTTCTTCCCAATTTCACTATCCCTTACAACAATATCCCGAAACATTCCGCCAGATAAAGTCTGAACCGCTTCCTCAAATCCTGCTGGAACATCAATCAGATTAACAAAAGCCCCAATTACTCCATCAATTTTTTCATTCAAAATATGCTTCACGCTCTGGTTAAAAGTCTCATTTTTTTCAATCGCATTAGCAATAGCCTTTTGCCTAACCTGAAAGTTTTCAAGTTTATAACTAGATTCATTTTTTTTCTTATTAATTTCCGAATATTCTTTTCTCAATTCATCTACCTTTTCATTAAGTTTCTGAATTTTCTGTTCCCTCTCAAATTTCTGCTTTTCCTTTTCCGATTTCTGCACTTCGTAAGCCTTCTTTTCCTGACTTATCCTGTCAAATTCACCTTCCAGGTCCATCTTTTCAGCAATTTGCCTTTTATTCTCATTCGTAGCCCCAAAAACTCTTTTCTCCAGATCTTCATTTTCCCCAGCTACTTTTATTTTATCAACTTCAAAATTAGAGTTTTTCTGTGTCCGCTCCTTCAATTCAAGCGCTATTTCGTCACTTTTCCTTTTCACGCCCTTAACTTTAGCCTCCAATTCATTTTTTTCCCGTTCCTTTTCAGCCAAATCTTTTGTCATAAGTTCAAGTTCGCTTTTAGAATCGTTTAAAATTTTCTCCTTTTCCTCAATATCCTTTTCTAAAATCCCTTTTCTTCTAGCCTTCTCATTAGCTTCGGTTTCTAAATTAGAATTTTGATTTACCAATTTTGAATATTCTTCCTTCAGCATTTCCAGATTTTCAAAATTTTTATTTCTTTCATTTTTTTTATTTTTCAAATTTTCTTGAAGTTCCACTCTAATTTCATTGGTTTTTTCAAGTTCAGCCTGCTTTTCAGAAAAAGTTTTTTCTCCCCTTTCCAGTTCTTCCCTTACTTCCTGACTTTTCTCCTCATATTCATACTTCAGCGAAGTTTTCTCATTAACGCCATATTCTAAAACCATAAATTTATGAACATCAATCTTTTTACTGTATTCTCTAAAAAGTTTTGCCTTTTCCTGCTCAATCTTCAAATAATCAACCCGATGCTTCAAATCCTTTTCCACATAATCAATCTTTTCAATCTCATTTTTCAAATCCTGCAGCTTTTTCTCAGACTCATCCTTTTCAATCTTAGCTCTTTTTACTCCAGCCGCCTCTTCTATAATTTCCTTCAATTCCTTTGGCGAAGACCCAATAATTTTCTCCACTCGCCCTTGTCCAATTATCGAATAAGCCTGCTTTCCAATTCCAGTATCCATAAAAAGAGTATGAATATCTTTAAGCCTAGATTTTTTATTATTGATCAAATATTCATTTTCCCCAGTCTTAAAAATTCTTCTCGTAATTTTAACTTCTGAAAAATCAATATCCAAATATCTGTCTCCATTATCAATAATTAGGCTAACCTCTGCCATAGACTTTGGCTTTTTATTCTTCCCGCCAGAAAAAATAATATCCGAACTCTCCTTAGCCCGTATATTCTTATAGCTCTGCTCTCCCAAAACCCACAAAATCGCATCCAGAATATTACTCTTTCCGCTCCCGTTAGGTCCAACAATGGAAGTAATTCCACTGTCAAACTCCACAATAGTTTTATTTGCAAACGATTTAAATCCCGTCAACTCCAATGCTTTTAAGTACATCTTTTCTCTCCTAATTTTTTTAACTCTTTTTTATTTAATGTAATTTTATCATACTTTCCTCTCCCAAGCCACACTCTTCCCTAATATTTTCTCCAGTTTCTTCAATTACAACACTGCTTTTTCCCTCATTTACATCATAACGTATATAAATAGTTGAAGTATCTTTTGTAACATACTCTGTTTCTTTATTATCAAAATTTACCTTTTTACGTTCAATATACTTCCCGGTTATCCCATCTTTATAATAAAACGAATCTTTTGAAGCCAAAAAAGCGTTAAAATCAATAATAACAATGAAATTATCATTTTTTTCATATCATTTCCTTTTAAAATTTTATTTTACATATCTGCAACTTTCCCATAAATGTAATTTTTCATTTTCAGTTTTTATCTCCATCTGATAATAAAGAGTCCACTTACTTTGATAATACACATCCATCTTTAAATCGCCTTCTAAATTCCAATCTGAATCTTTAAAAAATTCCTTGAATGATTTCTTATCTAAATATTTTCCACGAAAATATCCTTTGTTTGGAGTGTAATCGGATATAATTCCCATACTTACTTCTTCTGTTGTCTCCAATTCATCATATTTTATTATGTCACTTTGAAAATACGGTGTAAAATCTTTTATTTCTTTTCCTGTTTTAGAATCATAATATTTTTCATTTTCATATACGACTTCTGTTTCTATCCCTACCTCATTGATTGATTTATAATATTTTCCAGTCCATATATTTTCCCCTGTTCTTCTCAAATTCATTGATTCATAATATTTATCCCTACCTCTATTATATGCTTTTGCAAATTCATAATAATCACTGCAAAAAGTATTTATAGTTTTATTTTTATCATTATATTGAGATACTATAAATTTTTTTGTTTTTTCAGAAGTTTTATAATCATAGAATATTATTATGTAAAGTAGGATAAATAAAATTGTTAAAATAATTGAAGTAATTATAATAAATTTTTTCATTCTGATACTTCTCCTTAAAATTTTATTTTATATACCTACACTTTTCACCTAAAACCAACTCACCATTTTCTGTTTCAAGTCGCATTTGATAATATAATGGCTCTATACTTTGATAATATACATCTATTTTTATATCTCCTTCTAAATTCCAATCTGAATCTTTAAAAAATTCCTTGAATGATTTCTTATCTAAGTATTTTCCACGAAAATATCCTTCATTTGGGGTATAATCGGATATAATTCCCATACTTACTTCTTCTGTTGTCTCCAATTCATCGTATTTTATTATGTCACTTTGAAAATACGGTATAAAATCTTTTATTTCTTTTCCTGTTTTAGAATCATAATATTTTTCATTTTCATATACAATTTCTGTTTCTACCCCTATTTCATTAGTTGATTTATAATACTTTCCAATCCATTTGTTTTTATCTACTCTTCGTAAATTTAATGTTTCACTATGCTCAATTCCGTTTTCAATATAAACTTTTCCAAGATGATAATAATCTGTACAAAAAGTATTTATAGTTTTATTTTTATCACTATACTGAGACACCATAAATTTTTTTGTTTTTTCAGAAGTTTTATAATCATAGAATATTATTATGTAAACCAGAACGAATAAAATAAATAGGATAATCAAAGTAATTATAATAAATTTTTTCATTTTTATAACTCCTAATAAATATAAAAGTTTTCTTTTTCCAATATGTCTGTATCTTCTACCGGACTTCTTCCCCATAATGTATCCATAAGAACTTTATCAAACTGCCATCTATCTCCTTGTGCCATGTCTGCTATTCCAACGCTATAAAAATATGATTCATCTCCTTGCTTCTTTTGTATCTGTCTTCCATACTTTATAAATTTTGCTAATTTGGTTTTATTAACTAACAAATCAGCATGAGCTTCTATTTCTGATCCAAAAGTATAGCTATTATTCCCAGAACCCGACCATTTATTTGAAACTTTATATAACGGTTCATCTCCTTCTCTTAAATAATTTAAAATTTTCTTTCCCATTTTTTGTGAATTAGGTTTATAAGCATAGTATTCCGCTACTTTTTTCATATCTGATTTTGTCATATATGAACTTTCTCCTGAACTTTGAAAATGATTATGTACAAATATAATATTCTTATCTTCTAGTTTTTTATTTTTTATTATATAATCAAATGGAGATTCACCATTTAAATCAAAACTTCCAAAAGGAACTGAGATTGCTTTTACTTTTTTTCTTATTATAAATAATTTCATTTCCCCATCAATTTCAGTCAATACAAAATTTCCGCTCCAACTACTCCCATAATTTTTATAATTTATCACTTCTGTAGTTTCATAGTATATATTTCCATTTTTTTCAACTTTCTTTATTTTTCCATTCTTTAGTCCTTCTTCTATCGCTTCTCTATACAATTCTTGAGAATTTCTTTTATTTTTGCCACCATAAACTACAAATCCTGGCATACCAAAATTAAAAAATAAATTTCTAGGTAAAACACCTAAACCACCTATTCCTAATGAAGTTAATAATGCCAACTCCATTCCTTGCCCTATTGGAAAATCTGAATTAAATAGTGAAAGTAAACTTTCAGAAGCCATCATTTCTTCCAATGTCAAATATAAACTCAAAATTCCACCTTTTTCACATTTTATTTTTGAATTTTCTAAAAGAAGGCGATTATTTCCTATCATCGCTTTCTCTCCAAGTGGCTCCCAGTTTCCTACAGCACAGAATTTACATTCTCCTTTTTTACACTTATCAAATTGAGGTATATTTTCTAAAAATTCCTTATCTCCTTCTGTCGCCATTTTTTTACCATATATAAGTACATTATTATTATGAGTTACTTTTAATCTTTTTATATTTGTGGCCTCAGCAAAACTGCATTTTATAAAACTTCCTTCAGGTACGCATTTTTTATTCATCACATTCCCTCATTTCTAAATTTACCTTAAAATTATTTTCATAAATTGATATTTCATTTTCTAAAAATTTTAATTCTACTTCCGTAATATTTTTCTTAATTACTCCTGTTTTTAAACTAAAATCTATTTTTTGACAAAAAGAAAATTCTTCTTTAATTTTTTTTAATTCTCTTCCAAATATATCTTCCAGTTTTTTTATAGATTTATTTTTATCAAAGTATACATCATCTAGTTTGCCAGTTATCTCCAAACTTATTAAATCTTTCCCCACATGTGCCTCTACCAATTTACTTTCCAAACGCAACGGTAAATCTATACCACCTATATTTCTTAATTTTACTTTTCTTCTAACAATATTATTAAAATTATATTTTTCATAAAAAGGAACAAATAAAAATATTGATAAATCTCTTCCAGCAATATAATCAGTAACTAACCTTGGAGATGAAAACATTTTCTTTATTCCTTTTAAAAATTCTTCAATATCATCTTCATCAAGATCTGAATACCATGCATATTTTTTTACTAATTCAAAATCTTCTTTTAATTCATCCAAATTTTCAATCCTAGAAACTTCTATTTCCTTATTAATTTTATAATTGACAGGATTCATAATTGTATCAACCAATTCAGACAAAAAAACAATTTCCTTATTTCTAAAACCTTCATATTTCATGTTCTTCTTTTCGATTTTTATAATATGATTTTCACCAGTTTTTTTTATAGCTTCCATAGAAAAATCATAAGAAGTTTCAATGTTACGTATACCTTTTTCTATAATGTTCTTATTCTGAATACTAACAACATATTCATATCTTCTATTCAAAATAGGTTTAAATTCCAAGATTACTTCTCTATTCACGACTATTCTCCTAAAAATTCAAAATTTATTATCTTCCTTTTCCAAAAATAACAATCGTAACAGTTTTTAGCAATATTTTCATATCAAAAATAATGTCATGATTTTTTATATAATACAAATCATACTGCAGCTTTCTGTAGGCATCCTCAACACTTGCCCCATACGGATACATTACTTGCGCCCATCCAGTAAGTCCTGGCTTTACAGTATGTCTTAAATTATAGTACATAATTTCCTTTTCCAGCTGCTTTATAAAAAATTCCCTTTCTGGACGTGGTCCCACAAAGCTCATTTCTCCACGTAGCACATTCCACAGTTGCGGTAATTCATCAATTCTTGTAAGCCGCATAAATTTACCAAATTTTGTAACACGATTGTCATTTTTTGTAGCCCATTTTGGTCCGTCTTTTTCTGCATCAGTTGTCATCGAACGAAACTTCACTATTTTAAACGGCTTATTCCCTTCACCAATTCTTTCCTGAATAAAAAATACCGGCCCTTTTGACTCAAGTTTTATTATAATCGCAGCGATAATCATGATTGGAATTACGCAAACTCCGATTAAAAGTGCAAAAATTATGTCAAGAATCCTTTTTGCCTTTAAATTGAAACTGTTATAATAAATTTCAAAACCTGTATTTTCCAAAAACCATTTTGGACTTAAATTTGAAACAGGCAATTTATTTTCATACATTTCATAAAATTCCAGGTAGTTATAGTATTGCATCCCGTTAAGTTTGTATTGCAGCAGCTTATCAACGAGTTTTGTATCGTATAAAAGATTGCTTGTAAAATCCACAATTATATCAACTTTTTTATTTTCACAAAGTTCTAATATTTTTTTTGTTAAAATTTTTAAATCTTTTTCCCCCTTCAAAAAGTCCGATAATTTATACTGGCTATCTTTTTTTATGCTCTCAAGCAGATCATTTGTATATCCATTTTCCCCAACAAATACGATTTTTTTCTTTTCAGCCAGTCCAATCATTACAATATAGCGATATATAATTTGAAACATTGTAATTAACCCAAACAAAATTATAGCTTCATTCAAAAGAAATATTTTTAAAAATTTTGTAACCATCACAAGAATAAAATTAATTGCAATTATAATCGCAATATCCCTTAACTTATATCTTCCTGCCATATTATAAACATTTGCCACATAATAAATTACCATAGAACAAGCAATTACAACTACATTCGTAAATCCAAGTCCACGATTTATAAGCAGCAATCCCATTAAATACATCACAATCGTCAATATCCCAAATAAATAAGAATAATTTTTTTTCATTCCACGTACCGCCATCTTAAATTACACTTCCTTTTTTTATTTTTTCTTTAATAATAAATTTATCTAATAAAACTGTTCCATTAAACAAACAAAATTTCCAAATTATAATTTTTCTCCTTTTTCTTAGTAAGAGATCAAGATTCCTAATGATTATAAAAATCTATAAAATTCAATTAACGCAATATTTTCAATTTCCCTAAACTTTTTTACTGCATGTTCCTAGTTGCCATAAGTATTAAACCTTTTTGTAAAATTGCCTATTTATCCCAGTTACAAAGTTAGACAGTTCTTTTAATGCTTTGCTTGCAAAAAAAGACAATGCGAATACTATTACAAATGCAGTAATTATATATAAAAAATAATTCATTCTGGATTTTAATATTCTTTCACAAAAAAATAAAAAAATTGGATGAATTAAATAAATATCATAAGTTTTCGCTGATATAGATTTTACAATACTTTTTACTTTTAGAAAAACTTTTTCTCCATCAAAAATATTTACAAAAAAATCATAAAGCAAAACTGCGGATATAAATACACTAATTGAATGATAATCATAAAAATAGTCAAAAAACTTTCCGCTTAATTTTGTAAATATATACGTTAAAAAGACAGTTAATACAACTGTTATTAAAAAAATCGTGTATTTTTGCCATTTTTTCATATTCAAAGGTTTTTCTGTGAGCAGATAGCCAATCAAAAAGTAGCCAAAGTATTGCCCAACTGGAGAATATACTTTTATATTTTTCTTAAAAATCACATTTAGAAATGGTACTAAAACCATAAATATTATCCATATAAAAACTAGATAATTAATACTTTTTCTCTCAATTTTTACCATAACTTTTCGTAAAAATGGCGTTATCAGATAAAGTGACAATATCATATAAATGTACCACAAATGATAGTAAACTTTACCTTGAAAAAAACTTGAAAAGAAATTATAGTAACTTTCTTTCTGGAAAAAAATTGAAATTATAGTCTTATAAGTTGATTTTCTAAAAAAAACTGAGAATAATTCATTATCTTTCACATCTTTAAAAATTATTGTAAATATAAAAAAAATAACAGAGCATATAAAAAATTTTGGAATAATTTTTATAAATCTCTTTTTAAAAAATATCCTTACATCTTCATCTTTTCTCAACAAAAAAAATCCACTAACCATAACAAATATGGGTACGCACATTCTACTAAAAGAATCTATAATATTTGCCGTCATCCATCTATTTCCAGATATTTCACCATAACTATACAGCTCACTTGCAACAATATGTATAAAAATAACCATAATAATCGCAATACATTTTAAAATATCAAAATTAAAAAATCTGTCCTTATTTTTTATCATTTTATAGTTCTCCAAATTTACTAATTTTCTCCAATAAAAATATAACTAATTTTACCACAGTTCAAGTTAATTTTCAATCGTTTTTATCTTTATACATTTTATATATAAATGAATTTAGAAGCACTAATTATTCTATTCAAATTATAAATTTATTTAATTTTAATAATGTGATAAAAATTTTTATATTAAAAATTTGCATTTTAAATAAATATGGGTATAATTCTATTGAATAATTTGATAATCAAAATTTTTATAAGGAGGAATATACTATGAAAATAAAACTTAATAATATTTCAGAAACTATGCTTATTACTTTGCATGCACGTGCGAAAGATGCTGAAAGTAAAAATCCAATTTTAAATGATAAAAAATCTTCCGAGATTCTTTCACAGCTGGATTATGATTTTTCAAAATTTGAGAAGGCGTGGGCTTCGTACTATGGGATTCTTTCACGTGCGAAAGTGATGGATAATGAGACAAAGAAATTTATTCAAAAATATCCAGATTGTGTAATTGTATCTATTGGAAGCGGACTTGATACACGATTTTTAAGAGTTGACAATGGAAAAATACGATGGTATGACATTGATTTGCCTGAAGTAATTGAAGAAAGAAAATTATTTTTTGAACCTAATGAACGAGTTACAGATATTGCAAAATCTGCATTTGATTCAGCATGGACAAAAGATATTAAACTGGAAGGGAAAAAATTGCTTATTATTTCCGAAGGTGTATTAATGTTCTTTGAAGAACAGCAAATTAAACAATTTTTGGAAATACTGACTGATAATTTTGATTCTTTTGAAGCTCAATTTGACTTGCTTTACAAAGGAACAGTTAAAATGAGTAAAAAACACGATACCTTAAAAAATATGGAAGCAAAATTTAGTTGGGGAGTAAAGGATGGAAGTGAAGTTGTAAAATTGAATCCAAAATTAAAACAGACTGGACTTATTAATTTTACTGACGAAATGAAACATCATCTTCCCGGATGGAAAAAATTGTTTATTCCATTCTTTTACATTTTTAATAACAGACTTGGAATTTATACTTATGAAAAATAAATTTATTTTTTAATTTATTTCCTTTTCTAAAATGAACGGAGGGATTATTATGAAAGAATTGAAATATTTGCTAAGTTTATCTGGTAAACATAGAATAAAGCTGATTTTTTCAGCAATATTCAGTATAATTGGTACGACATTGTCTGCTGTGCCTTATCTTCTTGTGTATCAGATTGTTCTGGAGCTTTTTAAGGCAAATATTGATTATTCAAGAATAAAATTCTGTGTTTTTATTGCGATATTTTTTATAATTGTAAAAATAATTATGCAAATTTTATCAGGGGTATTTTCACATATTGCAGCTTTTTCGATTTTGTACAAAATTCGAATTGATTTGATTGAGCATTTGTCAAAGCTGAATATGGGGTTTTTTAAGAAAAATATGATTGGAAAACTGAAAAAGATTATTAATGAGGATATTGAAAAATTGGAAATCTTTATTGCACATCAGATTCCAGATTTGTCATCAGCACTTGTAACTCCGATAATATTTTTAGGGATTATGATTTACTTTAACTGGAAATTGACACTTGTTTTATTTATTCCAATTATTCTAAGCATAATGGCGCAGGGAAAAATGTTTCAAAGTTATGGGAGTCGTGTTGAACATTATTATACTCTTCTTGCAAACTTAAACGCTACTATTATGGAATACATAAATGCAATGAACGTTATGAAAGCATTCAACCTTACTGCTAAATCCTTCAAGGATTATCGGGATATTACCCAGGAATATGCGGATTACTGGATTGAGCTTACAGAACTAAGTGTACCATTTTATTCAATTTTTCTCTGTCTGACTGATTCGGGGCTGCTTTTCATTATTCCTGTTGGCGGACTTATGCTGTTTTATAATCAAATTTCAGTATCTGTGTATATTTTATTTATTTTAATGAGTACAATTTTTTTAAGCTCATTAAAGGCATTATTTGACTTGGCACACCATCTTTCTGCATTAACTAAAGGGCTAGGAAAGATTATGGAAATCAATGGGGAACAGGAGCAAAAATCTGGAAACACAAATTTCCCTTCTAATTTTTCAGGTTTTATAAAATATGAAAACGTAAATTTTGCATATAAAAATAAAAATGTTATAAATGACTTTTCCTTGGAAATAAAGACTGGAACCTCAACCGCACTTGTAGGGCCTTCTGGCTCAGGAAAAACAACGATAGGACTTCTGCTTGGAAGATTCTGGGATATAAATAGCGGAAAAATAACTATTGATGGAACTGATATTAAGGATTTTACTTACACAGGATTGGCTGATAATGTTTCATTCGTATTTCAGGATACGTTTATGCTTCATGATACTATTTTTGAGAATATAAGAATGGGAAAGGATTATTCGCTGGAAGAAGTGGAAAATGCTGCAAAAAAGGCACAAATTCATAACTTTATAATGTCTTTGCCTCAAAAATACGAAACTGTAATTGGTGAAGGCGGAATTAAGTTAAGCGGTGGCGAAAAACAGAGAATTTCAATAGCTCGTGCCATTTTAAAAAATGCTCCAATTATCGTGCTGGATGAAGTTACTTCCTACTCCGACATTGAAAACGAAGCCAAAATTCAGGAGGCTTTGCGTACTTTATTAAAAGGAAAAACTGCCATTATCATTGCTCACAGGCTTTACACAATAAAAAATGCCGATAATATCGTTGTAATGAATAAAGGACGTATTACCGAGCAAGGTACTCATAAGGAACTTCTGCAAAATAAGTCTGAATACTGGCATTTATGGAATTTATATAACGATAATGATTTGATGAAAAATAAGGAAATCTAGGGGGTGCAGACGATGATTAATGATATTAGAAATATAAAGACTCTTGCTGGAAATAAATATAAAAATCTTAAAAAGCCAATATTTTTTCTAACAATAGATGCTATATTTTATATGATGAACTATGCAATGTTTTATTTTACAATTATTGATTTGATGAATAATAATTTTACGATGAAAAAGTTGATAATCTATACTTTTATTATGATTTTTGCAATTATTTGCAGATTTATATTAAATCGTATCGGATATACTGGGATTCAAAGTGAAGGGGCTAAAATTATTCAGGATTTGAGAATCAGGATGGGGGATCATTTGAGAAACTTGAATCTGGGATACTTTAACAGTCACAATATTGGGAATATTATTAATATTATGACAAATGATTTACAGGATTTTGAGCAGGTTATAACTCACAGCACATCAGAAATTATAAAGTTATCCATACTGACAACTTATCTTCTGTTAATTATATTTGCAATTTCTCCCCTGCTTGCCATACTACAACTAATAATCTCGCTGACTGGATTAATATTTGTCATTCTGGGAACGAAAAAAGGTGCAAAAATAGCATTGAAAAAGAAGCATACTATGGATAATGTTGTTTCACGGATGGTGGAATATATCGCCGGAATGGAACTTTTTAAGGCATATAATCTGACTGGGGAAAAATTTAAAAGACTAAAGGACAGCTTTAATGATTTGAAAAGGGAAAGTATAAATACTGAAATTGCTCTTGCCCCCTATGTTATGATTTTTCAGCTTATTACAGATATTTCCTTTGCCTTGCTTCTGCTTGTATCTACACAGCTTTTTATGGCTTCTTCCATTAATAAAGTTGAATTTTTTTCATACATAATTATTGGACTTTCACTTTCAAACGTGCTAAAAGCCTTTTCTACACAATATACTTTTATCCAATACTTGAAACTTGCCACAGATAAACTGATAAATGTGCATAATAAAAAGGAAATTTCCTATGAACTTGAAAAAGTTACTTTACCAAATTATAATATAAAATTCCAGAATGTAAGTTTTTCTTATGAAAAAGATACTCCTGTTCTAAAAAACATCACTTTTGAAGCAAAACAGGGGACAAAAACTGCCCTAGTCGGATCGTCAGGCTCTGGAAAAACAACTGTTACCAGCCTTATTGCAAGATTCTGGGACTGCCAGTCTGGTGAAATTACCATTGGTGGAATAAATATCCAAAAAATATATCCTGAAGAACTGCTTACAAATATAAGTATGATTTTTCAAGATGTCTACTTGGTAAATGACACTTTTGAAAATAATATAAGGCTGGGAAAACCTAAGGCTGCAAGGGAAGAAGTAATAAATGCGGCTAAAAATGCCAATTGTCATGATTTTATAATGGAAAGCGAAAATGGATACGACACTATAATCGGAGAAGGCGGCTCTACTTTGTCTGGTGGAGAAAAACAGAGAATTTCAATTGCAAGAGCATTATTAAAGGATACGCCAATTATTTTAGTTGATGAAGCCACAGCCTCACTTGATGCTGATAATGAATACGAAATAAGAAAATCTCTCAATATTCTTACAAAAAATAAAACTGTAATTACAATCGCCCACAAACTCAACACAATAAAAGATTATGACAAAATCATAGTTATGTCCGACGGGATAATCGAAGAAATTGGAAATCATAAGCAGCTTATGGAAAATAAAGGACGATATTACAAAATGTATACTGAAATGGAAAAGGCACAGTCAGAATTTGAATTAATTTAATATAAAATATACCCAATCTTGAATTTTTCGATCAAAAATTTGGGTATATTTTTATTTTTTATATCTCTAATTACTAATCTTTTAACAATGGATCCTTCTTCGTAACTTCAACTACCAATTTATGTAGCCCAATCAACGCTATCAAATTTGGAATTACCATAAGTCCATTAAACATATCCGCAAGTTCCCATACTAAATCAACTTTTTGTAATGAACCTGCCACTATGCAAACCATTACCAAGGCTCTGTAAATATTAAGCGCTTTTTTACCAAACAGATATTTTACATTAGCTTCCCCAAAGAAATACCATCCAATTATTGTGGAAAATGCAAAAAAGAATAATGCAATTGCAACAAATATTACTCCAAAATGCCCCAATACTGCTTGAAATGCTTGCTGTGTCAATGAAATTCCAGTTCCGCTCGCTCTTCCGTCTGCGATTAATATTACTAATGCTGATAATGTTAAAATTACAAATGTATCAATGAAAACTGTAACGATTGCAACGTGCCCTTGATCTTCAGGATTTTTTACTTTCGCAATTG
Source organism: Leptotrichia sp. oral taxon 417 (assembly GCF_013394865.1). Lineage (NCBI taxonomy): Bacteria > Fusobacteriati > Fusobacteriota > Fusobacteriia > Fusobacteriales > Leptotrichiaceae > Leptotrichia > Leptotrichia sp. oral taxon 417. The sequence goes on from NZ_JABXYV010000001.1 coordinate 1,368,152, forward strand.
CATGTGCATGCGGTGTTGATCCCATTCCAGCTTCATTTGAGAATAATCCTCTTGCCACTCCAAATCTTATTGCTTTTCTCATTCCAGCTCCTGCAAATCCACCTAAAACTGCTTTTGTAGAAAAAGCATTAACAAAAATTGCCTTAAATGCCATACCTGTATTTCCAATGTTTAGCAAAATAATGCTAACACATGTTACAACATATAAAATTGCCATAATTGGCACAATTTTTTCAGTAACTGAAGCAATTCTTTTTACTCCGCCAAAAAATATAAACCCAGATAAAACTGCTAAAAATAATCCTGTCACAACTGTCGGAATATGAAAAGCATTATGAAAAGCGTCTCCTACTGAGTTTGCTTGAACTGCATTTCCCATAAATCCTAAAGCTAAAATACATGAAACTGCAAAGAATCCTGCTAAAAATTTAGCTGCTTTTCCACCGTTAAATAAAGTTTGAATATAATAGGCAGGGCCTCCTGTCATTTCTCCATCTTTTTTCTGTTTAAAAATTTGGCTTAATACTGCTTCTGAATAAATAGTAGCCATTCCAAAAAATGCACTTAGCCACATCCAGAATATTGCTCCAGGCCCTCCAGATACAATCGCTGTTGCAGCTCCTGCAAGATTTCCTGTTCCAACCTGTGCGGCAATCGCTGTTGCTAATGCCTGAAATGATGACATTCCGTTACTATCTGCCTTTTCTCCACTAAGGTCAAATCCACCTGTCAGCTGTTTCAGTCCAGTTTTAAATTCCCTAATTTGAATAAACTTCAATCTAAAAGTATAAAATATTCCCGTTCCAACCAACAATATAATTAAAATAACTCCCCAAAAAAATCCATTAAAATCCTTAATAATTTCCAACATTTAATTTTCTCTCCTTCTATTTTCTATATTTTGAATTTTAAATGAATGCAGAATCTAGGCTGTGTATTTCAAACAAATAACATTATAATTCAAATTTATTTAAATAAAAAAGTCATCTTCTACTTTAAAATAAAGCAAAGACAACCTCTAAAAACTCTTTTCATACTAAAAAAGAAATATAAAATTATAATTTTATATGTATTAGTCTCTGTTCTTTTACCTGAGAGTTTAGGGAAAATATTCCTTTGCTCCTTCGGTGCAGCCATTTAAGACCGTCTCTCCAGAGGTTCGTCCACTATGAGTCCTTTTACCTGAAAGAGTCACTTCTTCGGTGTTTCAATTACATTTTTAATATTTTTCTAATATAATTAAAATCTCTCCTCATACCTTCATCCAATTTATTCACTTTTTTACATATTATCATATTTTTTTTAGTATGTCAAAAAATATTTTTTGATGTTTTTTTATTTAATAATTTTTATATTGTTAATAAACTCAAATCTTAATATTTCACTTCAAAATAATCAAGCATTTTTTTCATTTCATCTTGTGCCATAAGACAAGTATCATAAAGCCATCCCTTTTCACTCTCATAATTTTTTAACCCACGATAATAAAACATTTTATACTTATCTTCCAATATAAAAGGCACAATATCATTTTTTAGACATTCCTTAAACATTATAAGCCTTCCAACTCTCCCATTTCCATCTTGAAATGGATGAATTTTTTCAAATTTATAGTGGAAATCTATAATTTTTTCAACAGTTATTTCAGTTTGGCTATTATAATTTTCCAAAAGCTTTTTCATCTTTGCCTCAACTTGTTTTGGATTCGCAGTCCTATTTCCACCAACCGTGTTTGGCTTTTGCTTATACTCGCCAACCTTAAACCATTCAATTTGTGAATCACTCGTATTACTTTTAAGCAGAAAATGAAGTTTTTTTATATATTTTTCAGAAAGTTTTTCATTTGCATGTTCAATAATAAAGTCAAAACATTTAAAATGATTTAAAGTTTCAATCACATCTTTAACTTTCACTGTTTCATTTTCCGCAAAAAAACTATTTGTTTCAAAAATATGTCTTGTCTGATCTTCTGTCAATGTACTTCCTTCAATATGATTACTATTATAAGCAAATTTAATTTGAAGATTATGATACAACATTCCTTTTAAATTATTATTTTTTTCTTCAAGCAAAGTTTCCAGTATATAATTTTTCATTTATATTCCCTTTTTTCATTTATAAATTTATTTACTTTTCAATACCGCTCTAACTGCATAGTGCATAAAATAATAGATTGATTTTAAAAGCGGTAATTTTTCAATTTTTCGGTAAATTTCCCAACGCACTTTCGCTGTTTTAACTTTATTGCTTGAACGTGAATTATCAAGCACTCGATAATATGCCAAATTTTCCCTTAATCCATAAATTGTTTTCACATCCTTCACAATTTCCAGCCAAAGTACATAATCTTCATTTTTTTCAAGTTCTTTAAAATACCGCTTCCCAATTTTTTCCACATCATACATAACTGTCAGGCATCCCAAATAGTTATTCTTTAACATATCCGTATAGGAAATTTCAGGTTTTATAATAACTTCATTTATTTTTTCACCATTTTCCCTAACCCTCGTATATTCCGTACAACTGATGCTTGCATTTTTTTCCTTCATAAATTTTATCTGCTTTTCCAACTTTTCACTATGCCAATAATCATCAGAATCTAAAAATGCAATATATTTTCCGCTAGCCAATTCAATCAGAAAATTTCTTCCCTTTACTACTCCCACATTTTTTTCAGTATTTACAATTTTTATTCTTTTATCCTTTTTCACAAATTCACTTACAACTGCAAGACTGTTATCTGTTGAAACATCGTTCATAATAAGCATTTCCCAATTTTCATAAGTCTGTGAAAGTACCGATTCTATTGTTTTTCCAATAAATTTTTCTGCATTATACATTGGCACAATTATTGAAACTTTTTCTTTTTCCATTTTCTCTCCTAATTTTAAGATTTTCTAGTCCTGTGGAAACTTAATCCCAGCCTCAATTCTAGCCTTTGTCTGCACTTCACTTACCAGCAGACTTTTTTCCAACTGTTTATAGCAAAATTCCAAGTCATTTTCATTTACTGCACGAATAAACGCCTTAAATTCAGGTACAGCTCTGTCCTTTGAAAATCCGTCATCAAAGCTTTCTGTCGTTCCATCATACAGTTTTAACGTAACTTTTCCAACAAGTCCTGGAGCTTCTTCACTTATAATTTTTCCTTTGCTTCCCTGAATTACGCCTATTCTCTCACCTTCACTATCTTTTGCACATACACACATAGCATTAAAGTTTTCATACTCCATCATAAGAACTCCGCTTGTATCAATCTTTCTCTCAAGATTTGCATAATATTTCACATTTTCAGGCTTTCCAAAAAGTCCTAAAACATAATGTAAATTATAAAGTCCTAAATCCATCAATGCTCCACCAGCTTTTTTCGGATCAAATACAGGCAGAATTTCTCCTCTCTTAAAAGCGTCATATCTGCTGGAATACTGGCTATACTGGCTTTGAACAAGTTTCACATCTCCAATTTTCCCAATCCAGCCTTTTATTTTTTTATAATTTTCAAAATAAAGTGTCGTTATTGCTTCAAATAAAAACAGTTTTTTCTCTTTTGCCAAACCTGATAATTTTTCAGCTTCCTTATAATTAGTTGTCATCGGCTTTTCAACAATAACATTCAGCCCTTTTTCAAGCGCTTTTTTACAAAATTCAAAATGCAGGAAATTTGGAACAGCAATATAAACAGTATCAATTCCAAATTCACAAAGTTCATCAAAATCATCTGTAAAGTTTGGAATCCCATATTTTATGCAAATTTCCTCAACTTTGCCAATACTTGCCTTTGTCCCTTGCATACCCATAATTTCCAGCCCTTCCAGCTTCACAAGGCTAGGCAAGAACTCCTGAACAATCATCCCTGATCCAACAATTCCCAGTTTCATAAAAAATCCCTTCTTTCTTCATATTTTACTTGAAACTTATTCTTTTATTCTAATAAATAAATTTATTTTAAAATATTTTTTTCAATTCCAAATCTGCATAATCCCTAAATTATGCCTTTAAATCATCGTACTTCCCGCTTTCAAATTTTTTCACAATATAACTGCAAACTGGCACAATTTTATAATTATTCTCTCTTGCATATTTTACACCTGCTTCAAATAATTTCCCTGCGATTCCTTGTCCTCTTAATTCAGGTGAAACTACAGTTGACTCAAAAAATAATTTTTCTCCTTCTTTTCTGTAAGTTAATTTTGCAAGTTCATCTCCATTTTCTCCAAAGATGAAAAATCCTTCATTTACTACATGTCTTATTTCCATTTTTCAAACTTCCTTTCAATATTTTATTCTATTATATAGTAAAATCGTTTCAAAATCAAATTTAAAAAATTTACAAATATTTCAATATCTCACGCTTATATTTAATAAATTTTTCAGACATTATAACTTCTTCATTATTATAGCCTTTGTTCTGACTATTTTTCAAGTCAACATTTATTTGTGCAACAATTTTACCTGGACTTCCTGCCAAAATATAAATTCTATCGGAAAGCAGTATCGCCTCATCAATATCATGGGTAATAAACAAAGTTGACATCTTAATTTTGTTCATTATATTTAAATACCAGCCGTGAATTTTATTCTTCGTTATTGCATCCAATGCACTGAAAGGCTCATCAAGAAGAGCAACTTTTCCGGAAGACAGATACGTTCTAAGTAAAGCCGCCCTTTGTCTCATCCCCCCCGACAGCTTGCTTGGATACAAATTTTCCGTACCCTCCAGACCAAAATCCTTAAAATATGGCTTTGCAATTTCTCGTGCCTTTTTTTTATTTTCACCTTTTATAACAAGCGGAAGCGCTACATTGTCAATAATTCTCTTATGCGGCAGAAGCAAATCCTTTTGCAGCATATAACTTACTTTCCCGCATTTTCCATTTATATTCTCTCCATCCATTTCCACGTTTCCGCCATTAGGCTCTAAAAGTCCTGCAACAATATTAAATAATGTAGTTTTTCCAGCTCCGCTCACTCCCAAAATACAAACCAGCTCATTTTCATACAAATCAATTGAAACATTTTCTAAAACTTTTTTATTTTCAAAAGAAATGGAAATATCTTTTATTTCCAGCTTTTTGTCTTTCTTCACTTAATATCTCCTTAATATAACATATTTTAGTTATTCGTAAAAACCTAAAAATTCCAATAAGCACAACATTTTTAAATTTTCAGCTTTATTATTTTTCTCCACTATCTGACAAGAGGTCTTGATTCCCTTGATATTTTTCTATTTCAGATATTCGTTACTATACCCAAAATCCTTTGGTATTTCACGTTCCACAGCCTTATTTTTGTAAAGCCATTCATAAAATCCATTCCATCGGTTTCCATCAATTATTCCCCATTCCTTGGCATCTGCCTGATATTCTTTAGAAATCCATTTCTGACTAGCTGTTACTAAATTTATATCCAGTTCCGGAGAATTTTTTACCAAGATTTTTGCTGATTCTTCAGGGTTTTTGGCCGCATATTCATACCCCTTTTTTATTGCCCTCAAAACTTTTTTCGCAATTTCAGGATTCGCTTTTAAGTAATCGTTATTTGCAATAATTACTGGGCTATAATAATCAAGTTCCTTTCCATAGTCACGTAATTTTAAAAAGTTTGTCTTTAGTCCTGCCCTTTCTGTTGCAATTCCGTCCCAGGCATAATAAACCCAGATGGCATCAATATCTGTCTTTAAACTGGCAACAACGTTTGTTACTGTATAGGGAATTAATTTTACTTTGGAAAAATCCCCGCCATTATCAGTTACTAATTTCTTCAAAATAGCCTGCTCAATATCATCTTCCCAAGTGGCATATCTTTTACCTTCCAGTTTTTTTGGAGAATCTATCCCTTTTTCCTTCAATGAGATAATTCCAGATGTATTATGCTGAAGAATTGCCGCAACAGCCGTTACTGGCACAGGATTTTCCTTTGCAAATGATTTTGCCAGCGTATCCTGAAAACTTATCCCAAATTCTGCCCCACCAGCTCCGATAAGCGCTGTCGTACTTCCTTCAGGCGGCTGCACAATTTCCACATCCACTCCTTCCTCTTTAAAATATCCCAGGTCTTTTGCCACATAAAGTCCTGTATGATTAGTATTTGGCACCCAATCTAGCACAATTCTTATTTTTTTATTATCTTTAGATTTTCCGCACGAAACAATAAGAATTAAGATTAAACATAAAATTAAGATTTTTGATACTTTTCTCATTTTTTACCTCTTTTCAATTTTTATAACTTTTTTATATTTTTCTAAATTATTATAAAATTTACAAATTTAATTAATACTTTTTTTATTTTTATAGTTATTTTTCCCAAATCATACACCATCTCTGAATTTTTTTTACAAAATACATAAGCAGCAAACTTATCCCGGAAATCAAAAAAATCACAGCAAACATCTTGTCAAAGGAATATGATTTTCTAACTCTTGTCATATAAACTCCAAGTCCGTCATAACCGCCCAGCCATTCAGCCACAACTGCCCCAATTATCGAATATGAAACCGAGATTCTAAGACCTGCAAAAAAATATCCAAGCGAACTCGGCAGCTTCAAGTGAATAAAATTCTGAAATGATGTCGCCCCCATTGTTTTTAGCAAATTCAACATATCCTTGTCAACCGAACGAAATCCATCCAGCAGCCCAATCGTAATCGGAAAGAATGAAGTCAGTAAAATAAGCATAATTTTAGGCAATATTCCATATCCCATCCAGAGCACCAAAAGCGGTGCAATCGCAACTGTCGGTATCGTCTGCGTTATAACCAGAACAGGATAAATCATTTTATAGGCGTATTCAAACCTATCCATAATAACCGCCACAGCAAATCCCAGAATTATTCCCAATCCAAGTCCTAAAAATGCCTCAATAAGAGTAATTTCTGTATGCTCCATAAGCAGTGGAAAATCTGAAATAAACGCTCTTACAACTTCAATCGGTGATGGCAGCATAAATTTTGGAATAATATTAACCATTGATAAAGTTTGCCAAATTATTAGCAATATTACAATAATAATACTTGGTGCAATTTTATCTGTTATATTTTGAAATTTTTTCATCAATCTTTAAAATATCTCCCTTCGGTTTATAATTTATTTTTACATAAGACATTACGCCTTCTGCTCCTGCCTTCACAGCCACAATCTGACATTCCTTCACAATTTCCATAAGTTCGTCAAAATCTCCCTCTATCGTTGTTTCAAATGGAGCAACATTCATTTTTAACCCTTTGCTTTTAATAAATGCAATAACTTCATCGACAACTCTTACAATTTCTTCATTTCCCACAACATTAGGTAGCACTTGAATTGCAACACTTGCATTAATTTCTTTTTTTCCCATGATTTACCATTCCTTTCCTTAATTGAATTTTTAATTAAAATTTTTTCAAACAAAAAATCCCCTTATTGTAAGGAGATTCTATATTTCTATAAATTTTCTAAAATAATTTAAAAAGATAAATAAAAATAACTTTAAAATTATTTTCTATTTTATATAAAATACTCCCTCCGACAGCATTACCTGTATCAGGTTATATGGGTTTAATTCTCAGCAAAATTTTGCTCCCCAGTATTTTTTATTCCCTATTTTTTTATTATTCTGTTTTTACATCTGCAAGATCCGAATACAATTCTTTTAGGATAATTTTTGTTTTGTCATCGATATTTACTAAATACCATTTATTTTTATCTTCAAATACCAAAGTTTTTTGATCTAATTCCATTTTTTGACCTTGAGCTGAAATTATACTTTTTGCAGGTATAATAGCATAATTTCTTCCAGCGCTTGTCTGCCCTGTCTTTACATTTTCCAAATCATATTCAAATTTTTCAAATTTTATTTTTTGCGCAGCATCCTTTAACAGCTGAAAGGTCATTTCCTTAGCCTTTTGCGGTGTTGTAGAAAGATGTTTCGCTTCCCATTCCCAAAGTTTTTCAGGCGCGCTTTCCATACTAGAGCTTGCATCTCCAGCCAGTGCATCCTTTGAAATTTTGTCAACCTTTTTAGAAACTTCAGGCTTTACTTTTTTCCACCATTCTTGCGCCAGTTCATTTTGTGCCTGCTCCACATTTCTGCAAATCTTTTCATCTTTCTTCTGTTTACATTTTATAGCTGTTTCTTTTAGTAATTTGTCATTCTTTTTCAAATTTCCAATGCTGTATTTATTTCCACAAGATGTAAAAATCATTGCTGAAACTGAAATTAGAAGTAATAATTTTATTTTTTTCATTTTCCCTCCAGAAAGTTTATTATAATTAATTATACCCTATTTTTTCAGATTTTCAAAATTTTATTTTTTTATCAAATTATTTTCCAAGAACTTCAATGCTTTCTCAACATCAGCTTCTTTTCCTTCTTCAGAAACATATTCAATATATTTTACAGTATTATTTTCATCAAGAATTGTGAGCGCTCTTGTCAAAAGACCTTTTTCCTTTACAAAAAATCCATTTTGTATACCAAATTGATGATATTTAAAATCAGAAACTGCTTTTAGCCCATTAATTTCATTAGCTGTACAAAATCTTTCCTGAGCAAACGGAGTATCAACTGTTACCGAGTAAAATTTTACATTTGGATATTTTTTTGCAGCTTCATTCAGCTGTTTAGTTTGCAACGAACAAACCTTTGTATCAAGCGACGGCGCTGTGTAAATCACTTTTATATTTTTATCTTCAAATATATTTTTTTCATCCAGTTTTGAATTTACAACCAAAGGCACTTCCTTTATTTTATCTCCAACTTTTAATTCTTTTCCGACAATTGTTACTGGAACTTTTCCCATTGTGATTTTTAAATTGTTATCAGCTTTCAAGCTGTCTAAATATTGCGTATATTCTGCATTTTGTCCAGTTTTATTTTCTGTTTTTACTTTGTTTCCACAAGCGACTGCCAATATTGCAACCGCTCCTAATAATAATATTTTTTTCATTTATTTCCTTCTTTCGTAATCCTATATTATTTCCCATTTGAATAGCAGATTAATCATTATTTTTTATTATTTACTTTTACTTTGATACTTCTCTTATCAAAGTTGGCTTATATAATAAATCTTCATTTCCTCTTACTTTTTCAAAAGTATATGTTTTCAAAATTTTCCCATTTTCAAAAACACATTCCATCACAGAATCTTTATGATATTGATTTTCAGGTAAATCTGAAATATTTACTGTTTCAAATTCTCCATTTTTATTTTTTATCAAGTCAAGCCGTCCTTTTTTACTCACTTTTCCTTTATCGGTAATAGGATTTTTGTAAACATCCCTAACTTCATCACCGATTTTTATACAGCTGCATTTCATAGCAAATTTATGGGTATCCCTGTTAATGCTAGATTTTTCATTTCCTTGCAAAAGTGATCCTCCACAGCCCAAAGTAACATTTTCAGCAGAATATTTATTATCTTTTAAAGATTTATAAATATCCCAGATTGTATCTTCATTAATTCCATCACCTTGTAAAATACGAACTTTGTTAATCACTTTATATCCTTTGGAGTTTATAGTATAGCCAAAATTCTTTTCCAGACTTTCAAGTGCAAATAAAATATTCGTAATTGCATCTCCGCTATCTGGACGTATTGTAACCATTCCATCTCTTGCAAGTATTTTTTTACGCAAATCTTTTCCGATAATATTTTCTACCGCATTAAAAAAGTTATAGCTGTCAAGCACAATTGAAACAATTCCTTTAGGAAATTTATCAAGCATGTTTTCGTATGCCTCTTTTTCATATTTTTGAGTCCATGAAGTCATTGTGCTATGTTCTGAAGCAGGCACGCTATAAGCGGCTATTTTTTCATTATAATATTTACGGGCAAAGACAAGTGCATTTAAGGTATCTGTTCCATAAAAATTTGTAAGATGGGCCATTCCGCCAATTCCAGCACTTTCCTCGCTAGAAACGCCACGATAACCAAAATCATGAAATTTAAACTTCAATTCTGCTTCCACATTGTCACCTGTTTCTTCCAAAAAGTGTTTTATAATTTGTTTTGCCTTGTATGAAAATGTAGCAACTGTAATTGGATACCATACTTTTAACAGTAATGTTTCCGCCCAGCCCACAATCCAAGGCACATTTTTGTCAGTTGATTCAACTGTAACCAGCACATTATGATTTTTCACAATACTTCCTTCTGGCACAGCTCTAATTCTAAGTGGCAACTTCCCATCCAACTTTTCTACGATATATCTCCATCCTTCTTCAAAAAATGGCAATCCATGTAATTCACAAATTTCCTTGGCTTCATCTATCATTTCATTTGTAATTCTTTTTGTCAAATACTCCATTAAGTAATATTGCAGTCCAAAAAATTTCACATATCCGTATAAGCCACCACGACTCTCGATATAATCGTGCATATATGTCATATTTTCTGGATATTGAAATGGATGAGTAATTTTATATGAATCTGTCGATAATATTAAATTTTTCATTTTTATTTTGTATGATAATTACAAATTATGTAAAAATCATACTCTCCTTCCCTATACTTTTTTTGTTTGTATATTCAATTATAATCCTTTATCCTTTGAAAATATACTAAAAATACAGTAAAACCTCTTTGAATAAAACAAAAAGGCTTTTACTGCAATAAAATCATTATTTATTTTTCTAAAATTTTATCTGCCAGCACTAATGCTATCTTCTTTTCCCCCACCATAAATTCCACAATCATACTTTTCATATCCACTTTTTTTATTTTCCCACGTCCAAATTTTTTATGCTTAACCACATCTCCAACTTTATATTTAGAATTGGCACTTAAAGCAGCTTGAGAACTGCTTGATTTTTTACCAAATGTTCCAATTTTATTTTTAGAAAATGGATTGAAATTCTCTACTTTAGGTGTAAAACTTCTCGAAGTTTGCGATTTACTTCCATATTTTCTTCCAACATATTCCAGATTTTCCTGTTTCATTTCATAGATAAATCTTGATGGCCGGCGTGCGTTATCATCTTTTCCCCAGATTTTTCTAGAAGATGAATATGAAATAAATAATTCCTTTTTTGCACGGGTTATCGCCACATAGCAAAGTCTACGTTCTTCTTCCAGTTCTTCTTCTGGTGTATCAAAGGAAATTGATGGGAACAGTCCGTCCTCCATTCCAGCTAAAAAGACATAATCAAATTCCAATCCTTTTGAACTGTGAATTGTCATAAGTTTTACATAATTTTCATCTTCTTCCATTTCATCAGTTGCCGAACTTAATGAAATCATATCAAGATACTCATTTAAAGTCATATTTGGCTTCTGCTTTTCAAGTTCTGTAATACTGTTTAACAATTCTTCAATGTTTCTAACCCTGTCTTCCTTATTGTCTTCAATTGAATCAATATAATGTGTTTTAATCAATATTTCATCAAATATTTCCTTAATTGACATCTCATCAAGATTTGAATAAATATTCTGCATCATATTGTAAAATTCTCGTAATGCCAATTTTGTAGCAGTTCTTACTGGAATTTCATCAATGTAGCGAAGCGCTTCCAGCATGGAAATATTTCTTTCATTTGCGACTTCCTGTATTTTTTCCAGCGTCTTTTCCCCCACAGAACGTTTTGGAACATTAACTACACGATAAAAATTATGGTTGTCATTTTTATTATTCAAAAGGCTTAAATATGCTAAAATATCCTTTATTTCCTTACGTTGAAAGAATTGCATCCCTCCATAAATTTTATACGGAATATTTGCAGCCAGAAGTTTTTCCTCCAGCACTCTCGACTGTGCATTCGTTCTATACAAAATCGTCATATCCTTATACTCAGCGCCATCTTTTTTCTTTTTTTTCATTTCCGTTATAATAAAATCCGCCTCATCAAAAACAGTCGCTGCATTATAAATCTTAATTTTTTCACCATCCGAGCCATCTGTCCAAAGAGTTTTCCCCTTTGAACTTTTGTTATTTTTAATAAGTTCATTAGCTGTATCCAGTATCTTCTTAGTAGAACGATAATTTCTTTCAAGTTTTACTGTAAATGCTTCCTTGTAATCCCTCTCAAAATTTAGTATATTATTGATATTTGCCCCACGAAATGCATAAATACTCTGGTCTTCATCTCCCACAACACAAATATTTCTATACTTGGCCGCAATTAAATTTATCATTTCATACTGGATATCATTAGTATCCTGATACTCATCCACCACAATATATCTATATCTTTCCTGTATTTTTTCCAGCACAAAAGCATCATCCAGCAGCTTTCTCGCATTTAAAAGCAAATCTGAAAAATCCATCGCATTATTTGCCTTCAAAACTTCATTATATTTCTGATAAATCTCGCCAAAAAGCCTATTTGCAGGAATTCTCATATCAATTTCCCGCTCCAGCTCCTTAATCCCTATACCCTGCTCCTTCAATTTACTAATCTTATTTGCAAGTTTTCCTGGCTGAATGCCATCACTATCCTTAATTCCCATTTCTTTTTTTATTTTTGTAATAATCGACTTCTGGTCATCTACATCATAAATATTAAAATTCCGTCCATACCCAATTCTCTCAGAATAAGTTTTAAGCAATCTCACCGAAAACGAGTGAAACGTAGAAACAACAAGATTATTCGCCTCATGCCCAATAAGAGCCGTAGCCCTTTCCTTCATCTCCCTTGCCGCCTTATTCGTAAAAGTAAGTGCCAGAATATTAAGTGGCGAAATTCCTATCTCTTTTACCATATGTGCAATTCTATAGGTAACTGTCCGTGTTTTCCCGCTTCCCGCTCCAGCCAGTATCAATACAGGCCCTTCTATTTTTTCTGCAGCTTTTCTCTGCTCCTTATTTAGTTCATCTAAAATACTCATATTTCTCCTTTTTTTCATTATCACTTTCTGTTCAACTTTTTTATATATCTTTTATTTTAATCAATTCTATTATATTCCATCGCTCCAGGATCTTTACCAACTTTTTCAGCCCAATCCATTGAATCTGTTTTTAATTCACCTGTTTTCTTATTTACTTGATAACTGAATAATCGTGGCGCCACACTTGGATCTCCACCACATTTTTCATTATCACTGCGAATATCAAAATAATAATAATTTTCATCTTGTCCATCTGAAGCCATTATACAATTAACATTAGCTAAATTATGTTTAATTATTGATTTTTTCACTAATTGATATGCTTCCGCTGAATTACCTATTAACTTAATTTTTGCATTTTTTTGTTTTCTTATATTTCCATCAGAAACTAAATCACTTTCTAAAACAATTTTCCATTCACCATTAATTTTTTCAAATACTAAATATGATGGATAATCTTTTATTCCTTCCTTTGTCGTAACTTCCTTCACAAACTCTGCTTTTACTTGTCTATCTGATATTTTTTCCACTTCAATATTGCCCTTTAAAACCTGTCCATAAACTGGATTTTTCTCAAAAAATTTCTTTTGATCCCTAATATAATAATCCTTTGATACTGTTGTCTGATAATATTCAATTTTATCTGCCAATATTTTTTCTAAAGTATCAAAATCCCCATTACTAGAAGCTTTATTCCAAATATTTACCATTTCCTTAATTTCATCTTCCGTTGTTTTAGTTTCTAATTGGACATCGGGAATACGATTTTTTTTATTTATATTTCCAGTTCCCTGGCTTTTCTTCCCACAAGCAATTACACAAAAACAAAACAAAATAACAATCAATAATTTTTTCATCCTCAAATTTTCTCCTTTAAATTTTACTATTAATTCACATTCTCAAAGTGAACTACTCCCGCTTTTAGAAGCGGGAGCTTCTTGGGAAGTATCTGCTTTTGTTAGCCAAATATGTTTACCAAGCTCTTCGGGTAGTTCCTACCCTGTCTTTTTTTATTTTCCTAATATTCCAACATCGCTTTTCCAATGTTTTTTATATTCAATGCCGCATTGTAATCCCTATCAATCTCAATTCCACAGCACTCACATTTATAACTTCTTTCTGATAATTTCAGTTCCTCTTTAACGTTTCCACATTTACTGCAAGTTTTCGACGATGGAAACCACTTATCTATCTTCAAAAATTGTTTTCCTGAAAACATCAACTTATACTCAAGCATTTTCAAAAACATTCCCCATCCATTATCTCCTACACTTTTACCAAAATTTAATGACTGGCTCATCCCTTTCATATTCAAATCCTCAACAACCACAGCATTATATGTTTCAGACAATTTTTTCGACAATTTATGTAGAAAATCTCTTCGACAATTCTTGATATACTCATGCAATTTTGATATTTTCCCTTTTTGCTTATACCAATTTTTAGAAAATTTCACTTTTCTGGACAATGATTTCTGTAATTTTTTCAATTTTTTCTCCAACATCCTAAAATATCTTGGATAATCAGCTCTTTGGTTTTCAGAACTGACAAATAACTCAGACATTGAAAAATCAAGTCCAATCACTTTATCATTACTTGGCATTTTTTGAATTTCTTTTTCAAATTCCGTCAAAACAGAAACATAGTAATTTCCATTACTGTTTGTCAATGTTACCGACTTTATTCTATAATTCTTTGGTATTTCTCTATGATATTTCAATTTTATTCTTTTCAATTTTGGCAAAACTAAATATTTTTTTTCCTCAATTCGTATCGAATTGTTCACACAATTTGTCGTGTAACTTTTAACATTATTCTTTTTAGATTTGAACTTTGGAAACTTCGCTCTTTTCTGAAAAAAATTCGTAAATGATCGTCTTACATTTAATTGAGCATTTGAAAGTGCCAGACTATCTACTTCTTTTAAAAATTGATTTTCACTTTTCAAACTGGCAGGTGTAATTATTTTATTTTTTCCAGTTTCTTCATAAATTTTATTCGCAGTATACAAAATCGTATTGTAGACAAAACGAACACATCCAAAAGTCTTGTTTATCAACAATTCTTGATCTTTATTTGGATAAATTCTATATTTGAATGCTAAATTATATTTCATGAAATTACACCTCCTTTTGATTTTGAATATTATTTTTAATTATTTCTCTTCGATATTTTATACAAAAATTGTATCATAGGCATATCCTTTTTTCAATTTTTTTTACAAAAAAAGCAATTCATCTCCCACTTATAGAAGTCGGAGACTTCTTGCTATCTTTTGTTAAAATCCTACAACTCCCGATACTTAACTTCCGTTATCTTCGATATTTTCTCAATAACACCATTTTCTTCCTTTTCTTCCCCAGCATGACTATTCCCATTTTTATAGACAATTTCTTTTAAATTTAAGTCTGATTTTTTTAATAAATCAACTGTCAATAAAATCTGATTAAGCACACCTTTTTTATTTTTTGAAACAATAATAACTTCCGAATTTTTTCTAAATTCACACATAAAGTCCAGAATACTGTAGCTTCCTTCCAGTTTTAACAAAAGCCCTCCAGTAATTCTGACAAAAATATAGTCATTTTCAATTAATGCCAAGTTTATTTTTTCACGTAAATTTTTCAAATCAGTTTTTTCATTTCCACTCATTTGCCCATTTACAACAATCGTTTTTATTTTTTTATCATCAACAAATTGCTCCTCATACATTTTTTCAACAAATTTCTTGCCAACGTTAATTTCCGTTCCAACAATAAAATATATTTTTCCTTTTTTATCATCTCTATACCTTACAATATGGTGTCTGCGACATCTTGCCTCATAATTTTCACTTGCCCCAACCATAACCAGCGGATCGTCATAATATGCAGGCTCTCCATTGATAAGACGCTGGCTCGCATAAGCAGGTTTTCCGCAAACCATGCAAATTGCATGAAGCTTATCCACCTGATCGGCAATGCTCATCAGTTTCGGTACAGGCTCATAAGGCTCTGCCCTGAAGCTCATATCAAGACCTGCGACAATCACTCTTTTCCCATATTCCACATACTTCTTGCAAAAATCAACAATCTTTTCCCCAAAAAACTGTACTTCATCAATGCCAATCACTTCAGCATCAACATTTTTTTCCATAATTTCTTCCATCTGGGAAACATCGCTCACAGGATAGGCCCTGAAACTGTTATTTTCATGTGAAAATACTCCATTTTCCCCATATCTATTGTCAATCGCATGTTTAAATGCAACTATTTTCTGTTTTGCATACTCTGCACGTCTAAGCCGTCTTATAAGCTCCTCGCTTTTCCCTGAATACATGCTTCCAGTAACGACTTCCAATGTTCCAATTTTAGAATTTTGTATCATTTTATCTTTCCTCTTTTTTTATTATTGAATATTTAAATAAATTACGTTTTAAAAAGGGGCTTTTGCCCCTTACATACCTTTAATTCAGATTCTCTTATTTTTTATTTTGTCTAAATGAATCAAACATATTTTTCGCATTGCTGTATAAAACCTTAACTTCATAAGGCTTTACGTTAACTTGAATTTTTTTGTCAGAAATTGCATAATTTTCCTTTAAATTCAGCTGATTTCTGTAAAATCCAAATAATTTTGGTACTTGCAACGATAATGGATACTCATCTGACCCGTTATTTACCACTATTATCATTGACTCATCTCCATCTGATATTTCATAGGAAATAAAGTCTGTATTTGGTCTTGCAGGATTTATATCACGTCCTTGATATAATTTTGCCCGTCTTTTCTGGTCATCTAGATAAGCTGTAATTTCTGAGTCAATACGTCCTTTTGTCTTTGGATCGCTATAAACTTCAAGTATTCTTAATTTCCCGTTTTTAAATAAGTTTTTATGCTCTTTCCGTACTTTTAACAATGCCCTGTAATGATTTTCAATATCAGGATTGCTTTTTACAGGATATGAAATCCACTTTTGAACTTCATTTACTTCCACAACGCTCGGCAAACTTCTAAGCCTGTCTTTATATTTGATAATATTGTCAGTTTCATTGTCATAGGGTTCATAATCCTCCCATAACATAGGCTTTCTATTTCTAGGCGAATCTGCTCCCCACATTCCCTTTTCATCTCCATAATATATAATTGGCGTGGCAGGCAGCATCATTTGCATTGCAACTACTCTTTTTAATTTATTTACAGCAGTTCCATCGTAAAGATCTGGACGGATATTTAAATATCCTTGATCCGACTGGTTATTTCTATCATAAACCCTGTTTGGATTTATCATTCCGCTAAAAATTCTGTCTGTATCAAGCGATCCGATAAACACTTGTGTCATATTAAAGCGATTGCTTGAATATCTGTTATAAATTTCATTTAATTTTGTTGCAAATTCAACTCCGCCAATACGGAAATTTGGATTAGTATTTACAGTATATTTTATAATATTGTTAATAATATTATAATCTGCTCCACTATCATAAATTCCATCTTCAATATCTTTTGTAATGCTATTTGAAACTTCCCCTGTAATCAGCAAGTCTGGCTTATACTTTTTCAAATTTTCTGTAATATTTGCAATATATTCCTTATTCGCATTATCATAGTAAACATATCTTATCCCATCAATCCCGTCATCATAAATTTCCTTCTTAAATGTCCCGTCAGGCCCTAAAATCCATTTTTTCATTGCATTTTCAATATAATTTCTAACTTCGGGATTTTTTAAGTCAAGCACAGTATCCTTCAAATACCAGTTTGAAAATTCCTTATTATTTATCGCAAAAAATCTGTTCGATGTAGTGTCAGCAGCCACTTCCAGAACCACTTTCAGCCCTTTCTGATGGGCCTTTTTCACAAGACTAGCCAGTTTTAAGTCAGAATCAGTCCAAACCCATGTTTTTGGATCTAGCAAGTCTTCATCAAGCAAGTTTTTATCAGTTTCAGGATTAAAAATAAGCAAATTCAATTCCATATCCCCATTGTTATTATGAACTTTTGACTTTATGTCAAGCCCTTTAGATGTTCCAGTCTGCTCTATGTAGCCAAAATACGGATCAACGTGATTAAAGTAAATTGTGTCGTATTTATGGTTAGAAAGCGAATAAAATGGCGATGATAAAATTATATATTCTACACCAAGATCTTTAATATAATCAAGTTTTTCAATTATTCCTTCTAAGTCTCCGCCATAATAACGTGTGTAATTTTGAACATCATTTAACGTATTTTCTTCCCACTCATTCTTTTCCTCATAATTACTATTCCATTCATTTAGCGAAAATTGTGGCTTCTCATTTCCACCCCAATACGCCAAAACTAAATCTTTTTTTGATCTTCCTGAACGAATTTCCCCAGTAGGCTCAGCAAAGTCATCTGTCCCAAATTCGTTAAAAATCGCATCATTATCCACATCTCCATTTCTAAATGAATCAATGTAAATCTGGTATCCTACAGAACCTCTAGCCCATTCTGGAATCGTTGTTAATTTATTTGAACGTGAAAACTCAAATCTTTCTATGTCCTTTAGATTTTTTGAAATATTTCTTCCCATATAATATTTTGTCTTGTCATCTGTCAGCACAAAATAATAACTTGACACACTGCTTGGGATTTCAGCCATAAAAATTTCATTTCCACCATAGTTTCCAATTCCACGCATCAGCTTTTTCCCGCCATCATAGACAACTTCCGCAGAATAAACATCATTATTTTTTGTTCTTAACATAATTTTCACATTATTCCCATTAAGCACCCTAAATTCAGTATCCTCTTTGTGAACTAACGAATTTAAGTCAATAATCCCATCATTTCTCTGACTATATTTCAATGATTCATTTGATTTAGAAACATCTGCATTTTCATCTGCCGCATCAGTTTTATCATTATCATCAACTTTTTCATTTTCTTCCAAATTTTCACTATTTTTTTTATTATTTCTTTTTGCCGCACTAATCAAGTAATTCTCCTGAATATTCACAGTATCATTTACATTTTCGTGAAAATTCTCATTCTGTACAGAAGCTGAAAATGAAATAACTGAACTTACTAAAAACAGCAAAAGTTTCATCTTTAATTTAAAACTCATATTTCTCCTCTATTCATCTTAATTTCCCTAGCCGCAGCCAGACAAAAAACAGTTATTCTTATATTCCTGGTATTTTTTCCATTGTCAAACTGCTCTAAAATACTATTCTTAATTTCCCTAAGCGTAGCCCCAGTCGTTACAATATCATCAAGTATCAGAATATTTTTATTCCTAAAATCAATATTTCCAGAAATTTTAAAAGCTCCTTTTATATTTTTATTCCTGTCTTCCTCATTTAAAATTTCAGCCATCTTTTTCGTATTCTTAATCCGTTCAAGCTGAACATAATTAACCTTTAAAAAATTCAAAATTTCATCAACTTGATTATATCCTCTCTCATTCTTCCTTTTCCTGCTGACAGGCACACTCACAACAACATCTATTTTTTCCCTTTTTAAAACATAATAAAACTCCTCTTTTACCAATTCAGCAATCAATTTTGCCATAATCTTCCTATGATTATATTTATAGGAATAAATCAATCTCTTAAATTCCCTGTTATAATCCCATACATAGTAAATATTATTTAATTTCCGCAATTTTTTTAAGCTGTTCAAAATATTTCTTGTATCCTTTGACACAATATCACACTCAACCAGTTCCTCCCCAGAAATTATATCCCGATTCCTAAACAAAATTCCTTTAAAATTAAATATTATTTTCCCAAAAACTTTAGACTGGATCTTCAACCTTCTGAATTATCTTGGTTGAGTACATTTCCGTATATCCACAGTTTTTACATATTTTCAAATAAAATGTATCAATGGCTATCTTTGCTCCAACAGCCTTTTTTGTAGGAATAGCCACCTTTTTTATTTCAAATATATCCATTCCGCATTTACAGCATTTTTCATCATTTCTCATATAACCACCTCAAAACGCATTTTTTAACCATTCAATATTTCCAGAGTCCTTACTTACTCCAACAACATCATACCTCACATTCCTATCCCAATTTTTTTTCAAAAGATAAACCTGCGAACTGGCAAGAATCCTGTTCTGCTTCTCCTCCGTTACCATCTCAATCGCCGATCCAAAAAAGTCATTTCTTCGATACTTAACTTCCACAAACACAAGCGTCTGGCTACTCTTCTCAAAAAAAATCAGATCAATCTCCCCAAATTTAGTATAAAAATTACTCTCAACAAACACAAGCCCCTGCAAAATCAAATATTCCTTCGCTACATTCTCATACTTAAACCCAACTTCCCTTTTATTCATTCTAACTCTCTTTTCCCCCTTTTTTGATATTATACCACAAATATCTATATTTATTCTTTTAATATAATACCAATTTTTTACTTTTTTTTCAAGACTGGAAAATTTTCTCTTCTTTTTTTATTATTTAATTCTTTTAATTTTTTTCCTTATCTTTCCACCCTAATCCACTTTCTTTAAATATTTCCTCAATTTTATTTATTTTAAAATTTTTAATTTCATCATCTGTCTATATCAAAAGAAATATAGTCTCTTTCTCTTTCATATAATTTGACATCTTTATAAAATTCTATTCCTGTTATTTCATCAGTAATATTTTGAATATTTATTTTTTAACTTTTTAAAATACTTTCTTTTTTCATTGAATTTTGACATAATTTATATGTTAATAATATTTTAAGTTTATATTTTTCTATTTTTCTTAACTTCATAAACACTTCTCCAATTATACTTAAAATTTTTTTATTTACCCAGTCCTATAACTAATTGTTCACTCAATTGTTCTATACCTGGCTCAGAAAATATTTTATTATACCAGTAGTCAGCTAATTTTTTATCACCCAATTCAGAAGCTAAACTTCTTGCTATCGACATTGCTATTGCTTTTTTATTATTAGCAGGAATAGAGTAATATTTTAATGCCTGTCTTAAATCTCCTGCATCTTCATAAATCTCGCCCAAATAAAAATTAGAATCAACATCTCCCCCATCAATTGCCATTTGAATCCATTTTTTAGCCGTTTCCACATCTTTTTTCTCATCATAGTAATATGATCCAACATCTCCTGCTGCTCTTGAAACTCCTTTTTCATAAGCAATTTTATATTTTTCAACAGCTTTTTCATTTGATATATCTGAATACATTTTTGCTATTTCATAATAACCTTCATTATTAAGTTTTGCAGCTTCTAAAAATATTTTTTCAGCTTTTTCATAATCCTTTTTTTCAATAAATTTATTTGCTTCCTCTGTTAAATTAAAATATTGCTTTTCTTTTTCTGTTCCAAGCATATATTCAATATTTTTTTTCATATAATACTCAACATGATAAATTTCTGTTTCTTCTAGTATTTGTTTTTGACATCTTTTTAGTTCTTCCCAATTTTTTTCTTTATAGTACATTTTTGCAAGAATATAAATTGAACGTCCTTCCTTTTTATTAGCAGCCTTTTCCAAATATTTTCTAGCCTTTTCTGTTTCATTTTTCTCATAATAAAATTTCCCTAACCTGTATAAAGAATTTTCTGAATTATTTACTATTCCTTTTTTATACCATTTTTCTGCCTCTTTTAATTTACCATTTTCTTCTTCAATCATTCCTATATATGTTGCTGCTTCAACATTTTTATATTTATATGCCATGATATAGGCTTCTTTTGCTCTTTTTTTATCGTTCATTCTTCCAGCATATAGCATACCTAAATAATAATATCCTTCTGATTTATTATATTTCAGACTTTCTTTTAAAATTTCTTCTGATTTTAAGTAATCTCCAGAGGCTTTATAATATTCCGAATTTAAAAGTAATTCGTCAAACATTTCATTATTTGTATAATTAGAGTCTTTATTTTTAAAATAAATTAATGCTATTAACACTAGTATTAATAATATTCCTGATACAGCAATTATATATTTTTTATTTCTCATAACGAGTAACTCCTAAATATTTGATTTTCAGTATATTTTAAAATTTTTTTCAAATTTATTTCAGCTATTTTAAGAAATTCTGATTTTCTTATCTATTTATATTTTTTAAGATTTGAGATGTTAAATTTTCTATTCCTGGTTCTGTAAGTATCCTATTATACCAATATTTTCCTAGTTTTTCTTCTCCTAACTCAAAAGCAATTTCACCTGCAGAAAACATTGCAACTGCATTCTTATTATTTGCTGATTTTGAATAATATTCATATGCTTTTTTTAAATCTCTTGCATTATCGTATAATTCACCCATATAAAAATTCGAATCAACATCTCCTCCATCAATTGCTTTCTGTATCCATATTTTAGCTTTTTCTGTATCTTTGTTTATATAATAATATGATCCTATATTACTTGCTGCTTTCGCTATGCCTTTTTCATAAGCAACTTCATATTTCTTTATTGCTTCTTCTATTGAAATATATCTATACATTTCTGCAATTTGATAATATCCTTCTTTATTTAATTTTGAAGCTTCCAACAAAATTTCTTCTGCTTTCTCATATTCCTCTTTGTAAATATGTTCGTTAGCTTTTTCTACTAAATCAAAATATTTATTCTCATTTTCATTTCCAAGCATATACTCAATATTTTTTTTCATTTCATTTGAAACATCTTTTAATTGAACTTCTTCTAACAATTGTTTTTGGTATTTTTTTATTCCTTCCCTATTTTTTTCTTTATAATAAATTTTTGCAAGAATATAAATTGCCTCCCCTCTTTTTCGTTCTGCAGATTTTTCTAAATATTTTTTTGCATTTTCCATATTATTTTGATTATAATAAAAATTCCCTATAAGATAAAAAGAATACTCCAAATTACTTTTTATTCCTTCTTTATACCATTTCTCCGCTTCTTTAAAATTTCCTTTATCTTCTTCTATAAATCCTATCATAGAAGCTGCTTCAAAATTCTTTTTCTTATATGCCACCATGTATGCTTCTTTCGCTTTTTCCTTATCATTAAAATAATTTGCATACAATGCTCCTAAATAGTAGTAACCTTTAACTTTGCTATATTTTAAACTTTCTTTTGTAATTTTTTCTGCATTTTTATAATCCTCTGCTTCTATATGCTCATTAGCCTTTTCAATTAGTTCTTCAAATTTTTTATTGTCATTTTCTTTTTTTTCTGCTATTTTTATATAAAAAAATGAACATAATAATATTATAATAAAAAAAATAATATAAAAACCTCTAGATTTTCTATTCATAATCATAGCTGATCTCCTTTTATTATTGTTCAAGACCTTTCATCCTTTTAAAAAAATATTTTTTCTTTGCTTCTTCGTATTTATTTTCTTATCAAGGAATCTACTTCATCAATTAATTCAAATTTTTTATTTTCATTCTCATTTCCTAACATCAAGTCTATTTTTAACATTATTTCATCATCTATTCCATTCATTTTATTTTTTCCAAACATTTTTTCCTTTAAGCTATGAATCTTACTCTTATTTTTCCTCTGTAATAAATCGTCATAAGATAATATATTCCTTCGGCATCATTTCCATCTTCTACTTTTAACAAATATTTTTTTGCTTCCTCATAATATTTTTCAGAATTTTTATAATTACCTTCATCTCTTTCTACATCTCCTAAAGATATTAATTCCAGATATTTTTTATCCTCATTTTTAACTCTATTTGCGGGTTTAGAGCAACTTATTATAGTAAAACTTAATAACCATAAAAATAAAATAGTTAGCAAATATTTACTATAAAATTTTTTTAATTTCCACAAAATCATAACTGTTCTCCTATTTTCTAAACTTCCTTTTTAAAAAATACTATTTTTTAAGATTTGTATTCTTATTTTATTATTTTCTCTTTTCCCAAAAATTTTTCCTTATCTTTTCACTCTACTCCGCTTTCTTTAAATATTTTCTCACTTCCATCCAATATCTTCTTCAAAAATGTCTTCCTATGATACCTGCAAGCCCCTTTTTTAACCAAAATCTCTCTATGTTTCTTAGTTCCATACCCTTTATGCTTCTCAAACTCATATTCAGGAAATTCCTTTGCGATTTCACAAAGTATTCTATCCCTCGTAACCTTTGCCACAATCGAAGCTGCCGCAATTGCAATCGACTTTCCATCTCCTTTCACAATGCACTCCTGCTCTCCTTCATACTCACGAATCAAATGATTACCATCAACTAGAACTATATCAAATCCAGATTTTCCCGCCACTTGGCTAATCGCACGCCGCATTGCCAGAAATGTTGCATTCAAAATATTCATCTCATCAATTTCCTTTTCTGAAGCAATCCCAATTCCCACAATGCAATTTTTTTCTATTGCCTCAAACAATCTCTCCCTTTTCTTTTCAGTCAATTTCTTTGAATCATTAATTTCCTGCAGCTCTGGAAAATCCTGATTTACAATAACCGCCCCAGCCACAACTGGCCCAGCCAAAGGCCCTCTCCCAGCCTCATCAACCCCAACAACAATTTTATTATATTTTTTATCAAATTCTAGTAGTTCGTTTTTTTTATTTTCTAATTTTTTTTCATCCATAAGTTTTTTCCTCTATTTTTTGTAAATTTATTAAAAATTTTCAAGCTCCAGCCCACATTTTTTCAGCGCCTTTTTAAAATCTTCCGGCAATTCTGCAATAAATTCCATATTCTCTTCTGTAATTGGATGTTGAAATTCCAGTTTATAGGCATGAAGCATTTGCCGTTTTTCACTGTCTGGCCTTCCATAAACACTATCGCCCAAAATTGGGTATCCCAGATGTTTCATGTGAACTCTGATTTGGTGAGTTCTTCCAGTTTCAATATGAACTTTAACAAGTGTAAACTTTTCCGCCTGTGAAATTACTTCATAATTGGTAATTGCAGTTTTTCCTGAATTTAAATCATTTATTACAGCCATTTTCTTTCTGTCGTTTTTATCACGTCCGATTTGTGTTACAATTCTCCCGCTTTTTTGATTCAATTTTCCCTTCAAAATTGCAAGATAAGTTTTTTTCACAGTTTTATCATGAAACATTTGCGACAATTTCAGATGTGCCTTGTCATTCTTTGCAATTATCAAAAGTCCGCTCGTATCCTTATCCAGCCTATGCACAATACCAGGACGGATTTCCCCATTTATCCCTGATAAATCCTTGATGTGATATAAAATTGCATTTACAAGCGTTCCCGAATAATGCCCATTTGCAGGATGAACAACAATTCCAGCCCTTTTATTAATAACTGCCAAATCATTGTCCTCATAAATTATTTCAATATCAATATTTTCAGGCTTAATCTCAACTGTTTCCAACTCTGGAATTACGACTTTTACCATATCATTTTCTTCAATTTTATAAGCTGGCTTTGTCTTTTTCCCATTTACTAAAATATTTTCATCTTTTATAAGCTGCTGAATCCGTGTCCGTGTCAACTCCAGCCTTTCTGATAAAAATTTATCAATCCTGCTCCCAGCCTCTTCACTTAAAATAACGATATTTTGATCATTCTCACTATTTTCAGTATCAATTTCATCTTCAAATTCACTTTCAATTTCATATTTTTCTTTCTTTTCATTCATAATTATCTATTTTTCTTTCTTTTATAATTTTTTATTTCCCAAAATTTCATTCCCTTTTAAAATTTATCCCGTCAATACAATGATTATAAATTAATTCCTTAATTTCATCCATATTATTAGTTTCATAAAATTTCACAAGCAATTCCAAAAATTCCTCCTGATATTTTATAGGAACTGAAATAATCCCTGCACCATTTTGAATCATCACCTGATTTGCCGCCATCATGCTTGTCCTTTTATTTCCATCATAAAAAAGCTGGCTTCTCATTAAATATAGCATTAAGTTTATTGCTTTTTCTGTTGCAGAATTTTCACTTTCTAAAATCTTGTTCAAACTGTCATTCACTTTTTCTTTATCAGGAATTTCAGGCTTCCAATCTGTTCCACCCATACTGACATCAGAAAATCTCAATTGTCCTGGGAAAGGATTTACATTTGCCTCTCCAATAAGTTGATTTATTTTACAGATATAATTTAAATCAACTAGATATTCAATATTTTCCAAAATAAATTCCCACGAATGTTTCAAATTAACAATGGCATTTATATCCTTAACTTTCATATTTTGAATTCCCAGCCCTTGAAAAATCGTTTCAGTCTGAGAATAAGTCACAGCTATTCCTTCCAAATTTGCTGATTTCCAAATAGAATCTACTATATTCCTTTTTGCAACAAAAATATTTTCCTCCAATGTCATTTTATACTTGTCTTCCATAAATTCACTCTTTTCTAAAAATTTTTCATCAATTTCTTAACTCTCATCATCACATTTCTGAAAAATATCCATTTCCTCTGAATACCCTCGATTATGATGGTTCTTAGCCAAAATTGCTACTTCCTCATCAATTTTTTCCAACTTTTCAAAACTTCTTTGTGCATGATTTTGCAATTCTGTCTTAAATCCCAATTTATGCAGAACTCTCGTTACAATCGACACATTCCCCTTCCCGCAGTCGTGCAGAAGTGCTAATTTCAAATACTTCTCATCATTTTTCAAGTCTGTTTTTCTCACTTTTTTATAAACTTCAAGCGAATGAAACTTATCATAATCTGACATTTCCAAAAATATTTTTTTTTCATTCTCTGACAGCCTTTTCAAAGCCTCATTCATATAAGCCCTATTAATCTTCGGCTTAAAATACTCTATCGCTTTCCTAATAATATACATTTTTCCAACCTCTTTTACATATTTTTAATTTATATCTAATTTTATTGCTAGACATTCTCAATAGCCACACAAACTTAAAATTTAATGAATATCCTGAGATTCCTTGCCAGGAAATAGATGAAATATATTCTCTATTTTTCTCAGTTTCTACATTTCCTTCACAACTATATCTCCAAAAAATTTCTTCAACTTCCTGATGTTTTTCCCATTTTTCCCAATAAATTCCCCTTTATCCTTCTTTTCAACAAAAAATACTGTAAAATAGACATTTCTCTCAATTTTTTTAATTTTAGCAATTCCACCAATATTTTTTAATTCCTCATTCAAGCCATTTATTTTACTTGCAGAATTTTCTGCTTCTAAACTTTTTTCATTTAATTTCACAAAATCTTTTCCATAATTCTCATTTTCTAAAGCCATCAGTTCTTCAATATTTTCCACATCAAAAAAACTGATTTTCTCCAATTCCTCTGAAAATCCAACTTTCTCCAATGTCAAATATTTCCCGTCAAGCGCCTTGGCTTTTATCCCTAATTTTCTATTTTCAAAGTTTTTATTGTTTAATTTTTCAATATCAAGCTTTGTGTTATTTAAAATGAAATTACTCATAATTCGCACCTGCTGCGGCAAAAATCCATCTCCCACAAAATATAGCCTGCCATTTTCATATTTCACAAAAACTTCCCTTATATGATTCTTTAATTTTTTCCCCTTTTCTGAAGTAAATTCGTAAAAATCCCTTTTCCCAGACACTTTCTCACAAATCTGATTTATTCTCTCTTCATTATTTTTTACAAGATGTTTTGGATATTTATAAATATAATATCTTTTTTGAATCATCTGTGGAAATTCTAAAAATGGCAATGTTCTTACTATTTTATTAATTTTCAGCCCTTCTATTTCCAAAAATTTTAATTTAAAAAAATCAATAACATCTTTGGAATTTATATAAAGAATATTTTCCTTTGCACTCACATTCGCATCAGTCCTTCCAGCCTGCTGAATTCCTTTGAATATTTTGATTTTGTTACTTTCCAAAATTTTTCTAAATTCTGCTTTTATACTTTTTTTATTCGGATTTTCATCAAAAGAGTCAAACTTTTCTCCATTATATTCTATAAAAAACATGTATCCAAAATATTTTGTATTCTCAAAATCCCTTATTAATTTATTCACTATTATCTCTCCATTTTTTATTTCTTTACTTTATAAATTTCCCTAACATATTTTCCAATCTAAATTTTTCATAATTCAAAATTACTTTATTATTTATTCAATTATAATTGAATATATTTTATCATTTTCTCCAATAAATGTATAGGTATTCTCCTTTAATTTAAAGTAAAAAAAAATCAATTTCTCTATTATTCCATGTTATACTTGACTTATCAAAATTATTTTAAAAATTTAGAGGTGATTATTTATGTTAGAGGTGATTATTTATGAAATCAGGTTATGAAATTTTGAATGATCCTTTTCTTAACAAAGGAACAGCATTTACAAAAGAAGAAAGAGAAAAATATGGATTATTGGGACTATTGCCAGCACAATTCCAAACGATAGAAACTCAAGCGAAACAAGTTTACAAACAATTTCAAGCGAAAGATAAATTAATAGAAAAAAGACATTTTTTGATGGAAATTTTTAACACAAATAGAACATTATTTTATTATTTATTTAATGAACACGTTGTTGAGTTTATGCCTATTGTTTATGATCCTGTAATTGCAGAAAGTATAGAAAATTACAGCGAATTATTTGTAAATCCTCAGAATGCGGCTTATTTGTCAGTAAAAGAACCAGAAAATATAGAAATAACTTTAAAAAATGCATCAAGTGATAGAAACGTTCGATTGATAGTTGTTACTGATGCTGAAGGAATTTTAGGAATTGGAGATTGGGGGACTAATGGAGTGGATATTTCAGTTGGAAAGTTAATGGTTTATACTGCTGCAGCTGGAATTGATCCTTCTACAGTTCTTCCAGTTGTGATTGATGCAGGTACGAATAGAAAAGAATTGTTGGAAAATGAATTTTATTTGGGAAATAAATTTGAAAGAGTTAGAGGTGACGAATATTATAACTTTATTGATAAATTTGTAAAAACAGCTGAGAAAATTTTTCCAGATTTATATCTTCATTGGGAAGACTTTGGAAGATTAAATGCTGCTAATATTTTAAAAAAATATGAAAATGAAATTTCAACTTTTAATGATGACATACAGGGAACAGGAATTATTACTTTAGCTGGAATTTTAGGAGCATTAAAAATTTCTGGTGAAAAACTTACAGACCAAGTTTATATGTGTTTTGGTGCAGGAACTGCTGGAGCTGGAATTGCCAAAAGAATTTTTGATGAAATGATTGAACAAGGACTTTCTGAAACCGAAGCAAAAAAGCATTTTTATTTAGTTGATAAGCAAGGATTATTGTTTGAAGATACAGAAGGATTGACACCAGAACAAATTCCTTTTGTGAGAAAGCGTGATGAATTTGAAAATTCTGATGAACTAATAACTTTAGAAGCAGCGGTTAAAGCTATAAAACCAACAATTTTAGTAGGAACTTCAACGGTACCAAAAACTTTTACAAAAGAAATCATACAAGAAATGGCAAAGCATACCAAAAGACCTATAATTTTTCCATTAAGCAATCCTACAAAATTAGCAGAAGCATCTGCGAAGGATCTTATTAAATGGACAGATGGAAGAGCACTTATTGCAACAGGAATTCCATCAGATCCAATAGAATATAAAGGAACTGTTTATGAAATTGGACAAGCTAATAACGCATTAATTTATCCTGGATTAGGACTTGGAATTATTGCAACAAAATCAAGACTTGTAAATAACAAGATAATTTCAGCAGCAGCTCATTCATTAGGGGGAATTATTGATACAAACAAACCTGGTGCTGCAGTACTTCCACCTGTATCAAAATTAACAGAATTTTCTGAAACAGTGGCACTTGCAGTAGGAGAAAGTGTATTAGAACAAAAATTAAATAGAGAACCTGTTGATAATTTGAAAGAAGTGATTGAAAATACAAAATGGATTCCTGAATACAAAAAACTTTAATTAGCTTGTTGATTTTTTTAACTTTTTAAAGTAAAATGAAAATATATAAAAATATTAGGAGATGATTTTATGAAAATAGCAATGGCTGGAGATCATGCTGGATTTAATTTAAAAAAGGAAATTAAGGAATTGCTGGAATCACAAGGACATGAAGTTATAGATTTCGGACCTTTTAATGAAGAATCTTGTGACTTGCCTGATTTTATTTATCCTGCTTCACTTGCAGTAAGTAAGCTAGAAGTTGACAGGGGAATCTTTATAGATGGTGTTGGTTATGGAAGTGCCTTAATTGCAAATAAAATTTACGGTGTTTACGCTGCTGTCTGCCAAGATCCATTTTGTGCAGGTCTAGCCCGTTCCCACTCAAATACAAACGTGCTTTGCCTTGGTGGAAAAATTATTGGTTCTGCCATCGCACAAGAAATTGTAAAAACATGGATGACTACTGATTACTTAATAAATGAAAAAAGATATACAAGCAGGGTTGACAAAGTAATTGAAATTGCTGAAAAACATATAAGAAAAGACATTTAAACAATCAAACTATGTCTATTATTATAGCAAATCTGTCTTAAAGCTGAACTTGAAAACTGCAGCTGCTTTACTCAAGACCTAAATTTATAAATTTTAAATAGATTTGAGTATAGTAACAAAATTAAAGAAAAAGAAAAAACCGGAAGTCAATTTCTCTTCCGATTTTTTTATTACTTACAATTTCAACAAATTTTGAAAACTACTAGTAAATCGCTCTAAATCCGATTCCACCTCTAATATTGCTTCCTTTAGTGTCATATCCAGCATTTACCGTAACACCAAATCTTGTGTTGTCAACTCCGATATTAAGGTCAAATTTACCGTTTCCTCTTCTGTCTTCCTTTTCACCTCTTATTCCAAACCAGTCAGCTGTAGTGTATCTTACTCTTCCTTCATTCTTCACATCTCCAACTTTTCCAAGTTCATTTTCATAAGCGGCTGTAAGCCCAACAGTCAAATTAGTTCTTACTGCCAATGGCTGAATATATTTAAATTCTACTCCAGCTTCAGGTTTAACTGAGAAGTAGTCATTTCCTTTAACTTCCAGTCTCATTTGTCCTGAATCTTCCTTGATGTTATTAAATCTTCCATATTCCATCTTTAATCCACCATAAGGTCTTAAATGCGTTCTTTCGCTCATTCTTATGTCGTAACCTAAATCTGTTTTAAGTGCAGCACCATAAGAATTATAATTTGACTTAGCTTCAAATACATCATCAACAACTAGGAACTTACGTTTCATATTATTGACTCCAGCAAATACATCTCCGCCAATTGTCCATTGCAATGATCCATTATAGTCTTTCTTAGGTGACATTGTCTTGAATATTCCCAATTTAACCATTGTCTGATCTTCTCTCGAATGTCCGATGTCCTTAAATTTAAATCTGTTTGTTACAGCTCCAGCATACCATCCGCTTGAGTTACCCATCTTAACTTTTTCATCTTCATGAACATAAGCCACTCCGTAGGCATTGCTTGTATAGTCAATGATTCCTGCTGTATCAGTTTTATATTCATCTCTCATTCCAAATGCCTTGATCTTATTATTTTGTTTAGATGGATTTCTCCAGTCGTGTTTCAAGTATTTAAACTCTTTATCAAGCAAGTTTCCAGTTGCATTTATTCTCAATTGAGTATTTCCATATTGGTGTCCCATCATTTCATCTGCTGCTTGATAGAATAATATTGCTTCATTACTTCCAATTCCATTTAATTTTTGGAATAATTGATTTTCTCTTGTTCCTAATGCTTCCACTCCGTATCTTTGTTCTAATCCGTCTAGGAAATTATATGTATCTTTTGTAGCTGTTGGTGTTGCTTCATTACCTGCCCAATCTGTATAAGGTAACTTTAATAACCATACATCATTATTATTATTCGTTGTTGTTGCAACCCAATGTAATGCTCCAGATGTTACATTAAAATTTTTAATTCCAGCAATTGATTGTAAATAAGGCTTCATAATTTCGTCAGATACATGAATATATTTATTCGTTGTGGCTTTTGCAGCTTCAGCACCAATTATTAAGTTTACTTTTTCAAGTCCTAAGTTACCTAAGCCAACAATTGGATTAGTTGCCCCTAAAGTATCTATATAAATTCCAACACCATTCATATATAGCATATCTGTAGTTCCTTGTGGCGTTGTGATATTAGTTGCTGTAATAGGCTGTACTATTCCACCTATTAATACTGTTGGCGCTGATACTCCAGCTGGTGCTTCTAATTGTGTTCCACTAGGACCGCTTGAACCTACTGATGTAGGTAATGCTACATATTCATCAACTGCCTTGGCTCCTCCAGATACTGTCGTAGTACCTGTTGTTGAATTAGTTAAATCACCTTTATCATTATAGATTGCAGATCCTCCTGCAGAATTAATAATAATTTGTCCATAGTTTTTTATTACAGATCCATTTTTAAGAACTACTCCAATTGCACCAATCGGCATACTTCCATCTGATTTTGCAACAGTTTGAATTACTCCACTAGCCTGATTTATTCCTGTTGCACCATTATCAAGATACATTCCTATTGCATTGTCTTCTGCAAGATTAATTGTTCCACTATTAGTTACAGTAGTTCCTGCTTGAGTTCCGTACATACCGATACTCTTTTTACCTTTTACAGTAATTGTTCCACCTAATTTATTTTCAATATTTCCCGTAAATGGAGAACCTCCATTTTGACCATTATATCCAGCAGCCATTCCTATTGCGTATCTTTTTGTGTATTCATCAGTTTGTCCTACTATAATTGTTCCAGTATTTGAAGCAAGCTGAGAAGCATTTGTTGAATAAATACCAACATTTCCTATTCCAGTTTCAAAATTAATTGTTCCGCTATTATTAACTTCTCCTGCTGAATAAATTCCATAAGTAGTATTTCCAGTTGAAGTTAAATTAGAAGAATTATTTATTATGCTTGTCGTATCATTAGTGTAAGTGTATACTGAGTTATCTCCAAGTTTTACATTTGTATTATTAAGATTCATTTTTTGGCCAGTAGTACCTTTAGCAACATAACCGTAAGAACTGTTTCCAATTTCTATGTCTCCTGAAGCATCTCCCGAAGAAGAGTTTCCAAGTACTCCATTAGTTGCTCTTTCTATAAATACTCCAACAGCATTATTATTTCCAACTTTTATTTTTCCAGAATCAATTTGAACATTTCCACTTGTTGAATAAACTCCTACTCCTTCATCTCCTACAATTATATTAGAATTTCCATTAAGTTTTACAATACCATTATTTGAACCATTATAAATTCCGTATGTCTTAGCTCCGCTACTTCCATTACTTTTTGCATTAATTGTCCCAGTATTATTTAATAGTATAGTATCAGATTTCGTAAACATACCCGTTCTCAAGGTAGTATCACTTGATGAAGCACCAAGATTAATTGTTCCGCTATTCAATACAGTTCCATTTAATGTACCTTCTCCAAACATTCCGACACCATTATCAACTTCAACATTAATTGTTCCGCTATTTGCATTTTCTATAATAGAGAAATTTTTCCCAGCCATTCCTGTTCCAGATGTTCCAGTCATATTAATTTTACCCTTATTTACTGCTTTTACCTGTTGTCCTGTCACACTATTATCCTCAGCATAAATTCCAACAGAATTTGCTCCATCCAGTTCAATTAATCCGTTAGTATCATTAATTATATCTACTTTTCCTTGATCTGTTAATACAGTACCTGTGGAATCTACAAATTCATTTATTAATGGTGTTCCTGTAGATGGATTATTTCTATAACTTGCTCCATAAATACCTATAGAATTTTGCCCACCAACAGAAATAATATTTTTATTCGTTACTTCTGAACTATTCACGGCAAAAATTCCTGTTCCACCAGTAGTAGTTCCTGTTCCAGTTTTTTCTACATTAATAGTACCATTATTTTCAATTTGACCATAATTGATATATAATCCTACTGCCGAATTTCCAGTATTGCCAGTATTATCGGCTGAAATTGTTGAGCCATTTTGAACAGTAATTTTTGTATCTGCATTACTCGATGCACCATTACTCGATGATATTGCATAGCCAACAACACTCGGATCTCCAAAAGAAATTGCCTGATCTTGCGTCATTTCTGCTTTTATATCATCATTAATATTAACCTTTGCTCTTTGTATTAATAATCTTCCAAAATTTACTATATCAATATCTGATGTATTTGTTTTATCTAAAACTTTACCGTTTCCAATAGTAAGTGTACCGGATGTTATTCCATCAATTACTCCTAATTTACCAGCATAAATTTTACCTGCTGTTCCTGCTATTCCAGCTGTATCTGTATAATTTACAGTAGGTATTCCTCCTCCACCAAACAATGTAGATGTTAAACCGTTTAATTGTAATGACATTGTTGCATTCCTGTCAAACAAGAACGCTACCCCTGAATCTGAAAAT
Source organism: Leptotrichia sp. oral taxon 417 (assembly GCF_013394865.1). Lineage (NCBI taxonomy): Bacteria > Fusobacteriati > Fusobacteriota > Fusobacteriia > Fusobacteriales > Leptotrichiaceae > Leptotrichia > Leptotrichia sp. oral taxon 417. The sequence continues at coordinate 1,402,183 of NZ_JABXYV010000001.1, forward strand.
ACATTTATTGTTGCTCCACTTAAATTTACTCCAACTGGACCAGTTCCAAGTTTATATTCCATTCCAGCAACACTATTTCCCATTAATGTCAAAGTTCCATTAGTAAAGTTAATTGATCCGTTTGTAACTCCTGATGCATTTTTATTTACATAAAATCCAAATCCACCTGAACCAGTTCCAGTATATCTTAAATCTACACCAGTTAAATTAAGATTTCCTCCATCAGCCATAGCCGCTGCTCCATCTCCTATAACTTGAAGTATTCCGCCACTACTTACTGTAGGAGTTCCGCTTCCCGCAAAAATACCTGCTGAACCTCCGCTTATATTTATTTTAGCTCCATTTGTATTTACAGTTCCTCCAGTTAAATAAAGTCCAGCAGCTTTATTTTTAGCTGTAATTTCATTAGAGCTATTTCCTAAGTTTACAGTTCCGCTACTATAAATAGAAGCAGAGCCTTTTCCATCAGCTTCTAAATTAGTTCCAAAATTATTAAACGTTCCTAAATTATAAACTCCAACTGTTCCAGTACCTGTAGAAGCTGGGTGTGCTTTTATTGTACCATAATTTACTGCGAGTGAATTACTATCTGTATACATTCCTGCACCTGCTGTTACATTTATTGTTCCTGTTGAAGTATTTTTTATAGCCCCATTGTTTACAGCTGCCATTCCTGCACTATTTCCTGCTCCTACTTCAATGATTCCCTTAATAGTTCCATCCCCATTTTGCACTCTTGAATCTATTGAAGCTGTCGCCCCGCTACCAGTAACTAAACCGGCTGTCTGGTTTCCATTTGCAACTATTCCAGTATTACCAGTTGCTGTAACTTCTACTTTTCCATAGTTTGCAAACTTAGCATCAGTTGTTGCTGCAATTCCAAGATTATTTGTTCCACCAGATAATTTTATATTTGCATAAGAATTAATTTCATTCTTACCAGCATGTGTGAAAGCTGATGAAACTGCAATCCCTACATTGTTAGATCCGCCAGATATTTTAATTTTAGGGGTGTTGCTTGCATCTCCATAATTAATTATTGCTTTTTCAGCTAACAAACCTACTCCACTATTACCCATCATTCCAATTTCAGATTTTTTAATATTAAATATACTTGGATCAGAAGGAGTTGAATCACTACTAGACTTAAAATACATTCCTGTATTTGAAGTTCCAGAAATATCAAAATTTAATACAGAGGCTCTTGATATTGCTGGTAAAATTGTGACTATATTATCTGCTGTACTTTGACTAAAAGCTTCCCCTCCGTCTAAATCTGTATCAAATCTAAAAACTGCTCCAACATTATTATTTCCACTAATTTCCATTTTTTTGTTTAATAAAATTTCAGATGCAGGGTATGCACTTCCTGTTATAATACCGAATTGACCAGTCCCGCCTAGCGTCATTGTCCCGTCATTTATAAAACTCCAACCACTATTTGTAGGAGAATATGGTGAATTAATATAAGCAATTATATTATTATTTCCCAAAAAATTTACTGTTCCTTTATTATGAAAATATTGCTGTCTTTCACGATCACCATCTTCATCAAGTGCTACCCACCCAATATTATTAGTACCACTGAAACTAATAGTTCCTTCATTAACAAATCCAATATTAGCATAAGGTGTTCCCCAGTGATATTGAGATGTATACATAATTAGTTTATTTCCTGTTACATTTACACTCGTACCATTATTTAACACCCAAGTAGATTCTCCATAGTCATTATGTCCATCTGTATGGAATAGCCAGTTATCATAGTTCCCTGAACCTGTACCGCTAAAATTTATTGCAACTCCATTAATCTGAATTTCATGTCCTCCAATTAATTTCATAGCTTCATAAAAGGAATTATTAATATTATAACCAGTTTGACTTAAATTTAATGTTTGAGGATTTACTTCTTGATGTGATGGACCATATATACCCGTGAATGTTGTTCCATTTGTAGTAAGGTCAAACCCAGTTGGACTAGCAGTTACAGTCATACTTCCATTATCTATTTTTTGTTGCGAAATAGCTGCATAACTACCACTACTATAATCTGATTTTATATAATTTCCAGAAGAGTCTTGAATCCAAGATTCATCTCCATTTCCTGTTGATGGTGCACTTATTGTTGGAGGATTTACTGCCGGTATTGTTACTGTTGGAACATTCACACTTATTGTTATTGGACTCATACTTATATTCGGTGGTGTAATAACCGGAGGATTAAAATCTGGAGTTAATAAATTTGTCCCTTGCGGTGCAGATAATGGTGATGTTTTGTCAATCGTTCTAGGTGTTATTGAAGCATTTAATTGTATTTGCGCTGCAGTAGTAGTTACTGGGTTATTACTTATTAATCCATAGCCATTTACATTCACTCTATTAGTTGTTAATGCTGATGCACTATCACTGTCCGCTGATATTACAGATGTATTATAATAATCCAATTTTTCCGGTTTAATATATCTTAAAATCCGTTTTTGAGAACCTAATGTTTCACTGCCATATCTATTAAATATCCCCTCATACGGATATTTTGTCTGTTTGTCACCTCTACCCTTATAAGCCCCATGCCAGTCATTGTAAAAATCGTTTGCCCCGATTTGCCAGCTGCTCCATGGAGATTTTGTCACATGATCCCCTTGTTCCATTAACTGAGTCAATTCCAAGTTTGTATCTCTAATCAGCTTGTTATTTTCAGCTCTTGCATGCTTAAAATCTGTCCGCATCTGGTTTATTGAGGTGTTAATCTGACTAACTTGATTATTAATCTGCGATTTTGTTACAGTTTCTGCAAACATTTCCCCAGTTGAAATTAACATTCCATTTAATAAAAATGTAAGTAAAGCTGAATCAGTATATTTAAAATCTTTACATTTTTTTGCAAATGATTTTAAATCTTTTTTCAAATTCAATAAATTGTTTGTCATTACTATCTCCTTTTGTTTTTTAGCCATTCACAAAAGTTTTAAAATTCCAAAAGCATAATATCTCCAGGTTTTTATTTTTCTCCCTTTCCAGCAAAAAAATCTTTACCAAAAATACTGCCGTTATCCAATTTTCATAGCCTTTCACTTTTGCAATTGCCTATTTTTAATTTTCTTGACAATCTAAATTTTACATTTCAGATCATCATCTAAAAGTTTTTTTGAAAGCAATATTCAATTTAAACACAAAAAAATAGTGATTTTTCTAATGATTTAAGCGATGATTATTTTTCCATATTTAAACTTGATTTATTATCTCAAAAAGAACATTTCTTTATTGTATTATATCAAAAAAAAAAAAGCAAGTACTTTCCATAAAATTATTCAAAAAATAATATTTTATTAATTGCGTATTAATAAAAAATCTCAAGTTATCGAACATATCTATTGTTAGCAACAAAACAAAGAAGAAAAAAAACCGGAAGTCAATTTCTCTTCCGATTTTTTTATTACTTACAATTTAATAAATTTTGAAAACTACTAGTAAATCGCTCTAAATCCGATTCCACCTCTAATGTTGCTTCCTTTAGTGTCATATCCAGCATTTACCGTTACACCAAATCTTGTGTTGTCAACTCCGATATTAAGGTCAAATTTACCGTTTCCTCTTCTATCTTCTTTTTCTTTTTCAAGATTATACCATCCTGCTGTTGTGTATCTTACTCTTGCCTGATTTCCATTTTGCAGTTTTCCAAGTTCATTTTCATAAGCCGCTGTAAGCCCAACTGTCAAATTAGTTCTTACTGCCAATGGCTGAACATATTTAAATTCTAAACCTGCTTCAGGCTTAACTGAGAAGTAGTCGTTTCCTTTAACTTCCAATCTCATTTGTCCTGAATCTTCCTTCACATCGTTAAATCTTCCATATTCCATCTTCAATGCTCCATAAGGTCTTAAATGGGTTCTTTCGCTCATTCTTATGTCATAGCCAAGTTCATTTTTAAGAGCGGCTCCATAAGTATGGTATGTAGATTTCGCTTCAAATGTATCATCAACTACCCAGAATTTACGTTTCATGTTATTAATTCCAGCAAATACATCTCCGCCGATTGTCCATTGCAATGCTCCATTGTGATCTCCTTTTGGCGACATTGTCTTGAATACTCCAAGTTTAACCATTGTCTGATCTTCTTTAGATTTTCCTAAATCCTTGAATCTAAATCTGTTTGTTACAGCCCCAGCATACCATCCGCTTGAGTTACCCATTCTAACTTTTTCATCCTCGTGAACATAAGCCACTCCGTAGGCATTGCTCTTATAATCGATAATTCCAGCTGTGTCAGTATTATATTCATCTCTTAATCCAAATGCTTTAATCTTGTTATTTTGCTTAGTCGGATTTCTCCATTCGTTTCTCAAATAGCTAAATTCCTTATCCAAGGCATTTCCAGTAGCATTGGTTCTTTGTTGAATATTAGCATATTGATGACCTTTCATTTCATCAACTGCCTGTGTGAAAATATGCTGTTCACCTTTTCCAAGATCATTTAATTTGTTAAACAGTTCCTTTTCTCTAGTGCCAAGTCCTTCAACACCGTATCTTTGTTCAAGCCCATCTAGGAAATTATACGTATTTGGATCTTTTGCACTTACAAAATCTGTATATGGAACTTTTACTAGGTAAACCTTATCATAAAGTCCTGTAACTGATGATTTTGTTGGTATTGCCAGCCAAGTTAAGCTGCTTGAATTAGTATTTAATACAGTTCCTGTGGAAACTACTGTTGCAAGCGCATCATTATACGGTTTTATAATATTATCTCCTAATTCTATTGCTCTTGCATTTGTGTATCTGGCAGCTTCTGTTCCAAAGTACATGTTAATATCTGTAAGTCCTGCAAGATTGCTTAATCCTTGAATAGGATTTGTATATTTTATTCCAGATGTATCAACATACATTCCGATACTTGTTGCAGAAGGATTTGATTCAAAATTCAAGAATCCTGATTTTGCAAGGTCTAATACTGTGACTCCTGAAGGTGATGTAACTGTCGCTTCAGTTGCATTTACAGATGATGGTGTTGCATTTGTATCAACTCCTGTTATTTCAACTGCTTTTCCATTTATTGTAACTGTCACAGGTGTTGCCTTTGGCGGAACCTTTATAGTTACTCCACCTTCAACTTTTTCATCAGTTGGAGAAGATTCATATACAGCTTTAAACGAACCTGTATTTGAAGCGCCAGGCCCATCTACACCATCTGCAGACACTACACCTTTATCAGTATAAATACCAATACCTCTATTTCCAGTAATTTGAATTGTTCCATAGTTTTTAAATTTACCTTGGTTCGCTGCAACAACCCCTTTTATACTGTCACCATTTCCTACAATTGTTCCGTAATTTTCACCTTCAGCACCTTGATCTATATACATACCAATTGTATTTTTACCGCTAAGGTTAATTGTCGCTCCATGATCGTTTATCGCTTTTGAACCAGCTCCAACAGCATACATTCCAATGCTGTTATCTTCAGTAACATTGATTGTTCCCTTATTTATAACAGTTCCTTGGTTTCTAGAAACTGCTCCATCGTAATAACCAGTTGCCATACCAATTCCATACGATTTTGTAGTTTTATTAGTTTTACCAGTATCAATAGTTGCCCAGTTTGTTGCAACTCCTTTTGTTGAATAAATACCGATATTACCTACACCATTTCCAGATTTCAGATCCATATTTCCATAGTTGTCAACTGTACCTGATGAATAAATTCCATAGTTTCTATCTCCAGTCGCTTTAATTGGAGCATAGTTATTAATTACTGAAGAATCATTGTCAGAATATGCATAAACAGCTTCATTATCCAATGTTACAGTTGAACTTCCATTTGTAGTCAATGTTCCTGGCGCTTTTATAACATATCCAAATGTCCAGTCCTTAAGATCCATTTTTGAACCATTGTCATTAATATTTACTGGATTCGTTCCTGCTGTAAATACTCCAACTGCTTCCTTATCTTTTGCACTTGCGCTTGTTGTAATTTCAGAACCTGCATCCAATGTTACTGTTCCTGTTCCAGATGTCCCTTTAGCAAATATTCCTACTCCATTTTTACCAACCTTAATCTTAGAAGTACCAAAGGCTTGAATATTTTCTCCATAAATTCCATAAGAATTTTCTTTAATATCTATAGTTCCATAGTTTTTCAGCAAATTGCTTTCAGATGTATACATACCAATATTAGGAACATCAGTTGCTGCTGAAATAGCAGAATCTCCAACTATAATTTGCCCATCTGAATGGTTCGTAATATCAGATCCATTAATTCCATACATACCTATCTTACCATTAGTTCCTGCCTGCAAATCAATTTTACCATGATTATTAAGCGTAGCCTTGTCAGCATACATTCCAACCGAATCTGCTCCAGACATTGTAATTACACCATTTGATAAGTTATTAGCAACATTGTCAGCTACAGATGAAGTACCGTTATTCTTAATAAATACTCCCTTGGCTTCTTTTCCGTCCATTGTAATATTTCCATTGTTATTTATAGTCGCTTTTCCTTCATTAGCAGATCCAAATTCATTACCAATTACAGTTCCTGCAGAGTCTTCCCTATATGCAAGCCCTAAGATACCAATAGAATTTTTACCGCCAACATTAATATTTCCGCCATTATTATTAACTTCTGATCCATTTACAGCATAAACTCCAACAGCCTGATCATTAACAGTATTAGTAGTATCAGTTTCAACATTCAAAGTACCGTTATTAATATTAATCTTACCAAAGTTTGTATATAGCCCAATCGCACCATTACCTGAATCAGTTCTATCAGCCGTTATAGTCTTTCCATTTACATTAATTCCTGTTTCTGCATTAGATGCGGCTCCAGAACTTGAACTAATATCAAGCCCAATAACTGGTGCACCTGAAGCAACTCCCTTAACAGTATTTGCATCTGCTGAATTTAATACAGCCTTCACATCAGTATTTACATCCAAAATACTCTTTTGAATCAGCAAGTTTCTAGCATACTTATAACTTTGTGAGGCAGGCGTACTTACAGCCAAGCTCTTATCATAACTTCCATCTGAACTTGAAGGGTCACTGTCTAAAGTAAATGATTTTCCTCCATTCAACCCGTCAATTACAGCCAATTTATAATTTGGAGCAGTAGTCGCATTAATCATAGCACTTGTCAACCCGCCAGCAGCACCAAACAATGTAGTGTCAAAGTTACTTAAATTCAATGATAAAGGATTTCTTACACCCATAAGAATCACATCATCTGAAAGAATATCAACTGTTGAACCTGTTCCAAATGTTACCCCTGATACATAACTTCCAGTTGACCCATCAACAGAAAATCCAACTGCTTTTCCAGAAAGTTTCAAATTAGAGCCAGTCATATCAATTTTACCGCCATTTAACGTATAAAGTGCATAACCTTCACCATCATAAGAAATTTTTGAATTATTATTCAAAGTTATTTTTTTTGTATCCGCAACAACTGCTGAAGCTCCACCAGTTACGTTAACCTTGATACCATTAAGTGTAACATCTGAATCCGAGAAAACTCCAACTCCTTTTTTAGTCGTATCCGTTACATTTATTGTCAATTTATCTGGATTTGCAAAACTTCCTCCAGTTGAGTTATAAAGCCCATTTGCTCCATTAATTGCTGCGATAGTGGTATTACCTGTTAAAGTAAACGATCCTTTATTAAAGATACCGTTAGATTTTTCCCCATCAACAGTAATATTTCCTTTTTGGTTAAATGTTCCTAAGTTATAAATAGCAGTATTCTTCTTACCTGTTAATTTTACATTTGTCGCAGTATTAGTTCCTATACTACCAATGCTTACCGCAAGTCCAATACTTTCTCTAGCATTCATATCAATATCTCCAGCAGTAGTTAAACTAGCTCCACTACCTCCTGCATCAAATCCAGCAGTAACTCCATACACCTTATATCCTTTAGTAACTGTTATCTTACCATTTGCAGTAGTTTCAACTTGAGCATCTTTAACAGCCTGTAATATTGAGTTTTGTGCAGCTGCAGGTGGAGTAGATGAAGCAGGGGTAGGATCTAAAGTTCCTGTAGTAATTGCTGTATCCAATTTTATTTTATTTTTTTCACTTCTAATTAAGGCATTATTAGTTCCTACAGCAATATCTGCCGAACCATGAGTAAGATCTCCTCCAAATTTTATTGTTCCAAGTTTTGTAGAATCCAAAGTTATTTCGTTAGTATTTGGATCCCCTGAAGCTCCTCTTAAAAATCCTACGTTGTTACTTCCATTTACTGTAATATTTATATTTTGAAAATTACTTATAGGATCACCAGAAGTTTTTCCTTGGAAAATAGCCATTCCTACATTATCGTTTCCATTTACAGTTATCGTTCCACCACCACTTCTAACTGTTCCCATATCATCATAGTATGGAGTAGCATTATTTGATGTTTTGTAATCTTTTTGTCTGTATCCATAATTACTACTTCCATTTACTACTATGTTTCCAATTTTAACAGTACCGTTTGGACCTACTCCACTTGCTGTTGGAACATAATATCCATAATCAAACCCAACACTATTTGAAGCATTACTGCTGATAATTATTGTTCCATTATTATTAGTTTGAGGCGGTTGAGCAAATTTATAATTTGCTGGACTTCCATAATATTCTGTATCCAGCATCATACCTATCATATTCTGTCCATTACCTAATGTTATAGTACCATTATTTTCTACAGTCGAAACAACTTGATTAACAGGATTGCTAGTACCTCCACCATCTCCATTTAGTAATTGATGTTCTATACCAACTAATGAACTTCTTCCACTATTTAATGTTACATTTCCTTGAAAACTAAAAGTTTTATCTCCTGGTGTTTCATAATAATCATAAGGATTTACACTTATGAATAATATATTATGACTTGCTGTTGAATTTACAACATAATTTCCTGTCATAGTAGCATTCGTGGGAACTACATGACTAAAAACTGCATTCATAAAATAATTCGTAGTATCTCCAGCTGTTATTGTTCCAGCAGGTATTACTGGATGGGGAAATGCAGTAACTCCTGGACTCATAGTTAATGTTCCTAAATTTCCAGGATCATAAGCTACTGACCCTGAACTAAGAATTGAACTATTATCTGCTACATCAAAAGTTGCAGTTCCTGTAGCCGCATAGCTAGAAAAGTTCATTAGGTGTATACCTTGCGAACCATGCAACATTGCTTGTCTATCTTGCCCAAATCCTTCTGCCTGAAACGTTATTACTGGTGCTTGATTTACAGTTATACTAGGACTTACTGGAGTATCTGGTGCATCTGGTGCCTTTACCGTTCTAGTTGTAAAATTAGGAACTCCTCCTCCTGCTCCTTGGACTGTGAACCTAGGTGCAATTTTGTTTACACTTTTTGGAGTCAATCCTGCAGATACATCCATTGCGGCGTTTGGCTCTCTTACTAATCCTAATGTTGTTGCTCCGTATTGGGTTTCGATTCTTCCTGGGTAGCTGCTTCTGTTTACTAATGATTTATCTCTTTCAAAAACATAACTGGCTTTCTTGTCGCCCTTTCCTTTATAAGTCCCATGCCAATCGTTATAAAAATCATTGATTCCAAATTGCCAACTGCTCCATGGAGATTTTGTCACATGATCCCCTTGTTCCATTAACTGAGTTAATTCCAAGTTTGTATCTTTAATCAGTTTGTTATTTTCAGCTCTTGCACGCTTAAAATCTGTCCGCATCTGGTTTATTGAGGTATTAATCTGACTAACTTGATTATTAATCTGCGATTTTGTTACAGTTTCTGCAAACATTTCCCCAGTTGAAATTAACATTCCATTTAATAAAAATGTAAGTAAAGCTGAATCAGTATATTTAAAATCTTTACATTTTTTTGCAAATGATTTTAAATCTTTTTTCAAATTCAATAAATTGTTTGTCATTACTATCTCCTTTTGTTTTTTAGACATTCACAAAAGTTTTAAAATTCCAAAAAGCATAATATTTCCAGGTTTTTATTTTTCTCCCTTTCCAGCAAAAAAAATCTTTACCGCAAATACTGCTGTTATCCAATTTTCATAGCCTTTCACTTTTGTAATTGCCTATTTTTAATTTTTTTGACAATCTAAATTTTATATTTCAGATCATCATCTAAAAGTTTTTTTGAAAGCAATATTCAATTTAAACACAAAAAAATAGTGATTTCTCTAATGATTTAAGCGATGATTATTTTTCCATGTTCAAAATTTATTTATTACTTCAAAAAGAATACTTCCTTATTACATTATATCAAAAAAAAAAAAAAAAACAAGTGTTTTTTAAAAATTTATTTAAAAAATAATGTTTTATTAATTGCGTATTAATAAAAAATCTCAAGTTATCGAACATATCTATTGTTAGCAACAAAACAAAGAAGAAAAAAAAACCGGAAGTCAATTTCTCTTCCGATTTTTTTATTACTTACAATTTAACAAATTTTGAAAACTACTAGTAAATCGCTCTAAATCCAATTCCACCTCTAATATTGCTTCCTTTAGTGTCATATCTAGCATTTACCGTAACACCAAATCTTGTATTGTCAATTCCAATGTTAAGATCAAATTTACCGTTTCCTCTTCTATCCTCTTTTTCTTTTTCGAGGTTATACCATCCTGCTGTTGTGTATCTTACTCTTGCCTGATTTCCATTTTGCAGTTTTCCAAGCTCATTTTCATAAGCCGCTGTAAGCCCAACTGTCAAATTAGTTCTTACTGCCAATGGCTGAACATATTTAAATTCTAAACCTGCTTCAGGCTTAACTGAGAAGTAGTCGTTTCCTTTAACTTCCAATCTCATTTGTCCTGAATCTTCCTTTACATCGTCAAATCTTCCATATTCCATCTTCAATGCTCCATAAGGTCTCAAATGAGTTCTTTCGCTCATTCTTATGTCATAGCCAAGTTCATTTTTAAGAGCGGCTCCATAAGTATGGTATGTAGATTTCGCTTCAAATGTATCATCAACTACCCAGAATTTACGTTTCATGTTATTAATTCCAGCAAATACATCTCCACCGATTGTCCATTGCAATGCTCCGTTATGATCTCCTTTTGGCGACATTGTCTTGAATACTCCAAGTTTCAGCATTGTTTGCTGTTCTCTTGATTTTCCAATATCTTTGAATCTAAATCTGTTTGTTACAGCTCCAGCATACCATCCGCTTGAGTTACCCATTCTGATTTTTTCATCTTCATGAACATAAGCCACACCATAGGCATTGCTTGTATAGTCAATAACTCCTGCCGTATCAGTATTGTACTCATCTCTCAATCCAAATGCTTTAATCTTGTTATTTTGCTTAGAAGGATTTCTCCATTCGTGTCTCAAATATCTAAATTCCTTATCCAAGGCATTTCCAGTAGCATTTATTCTTTGTTGAATATTTGAATATTGATGACCTTTCATTTCGTCAACTGCCTGTGTGAATAATTCAGTTTCACCTTTACCTATTCCATTAAGTTTATCAAATATTTGTCTTTCTCTTGTTCCTAAACCTTCCACTCCGTATCTTTGTTCAAGTCCATCTAGGAAATTATATGAATTTTCATCCTTTTCACTTGTAAAGAAAGTATAAGGTATCTTTATCATATACAATTTTTCAATTGGTGTTGATGTTCCTTGTAAAGGCTGAGCAAGCCAAGTTAATCCTGCAGAATTAATATTCAATGTTGTTCCTGTCGTAGTAAGCGAAGATATTACATCGTTATATGGCTTGATTATATTTGAACCTATTTCTATTGCTTTAGCATCAGTATATTTAGATGCTTCTGTACCAATAATCAAGTTTATGTTATCAAGACCAACTAAATTACTCAATCCTTCAATAGGATGTGTGTAGTTTACTCCTGAAGTATCGACATACATTCCTAACTCTGTTGCCTGTGCATTTGAAACAGAATTTTTGAAGTCTGCAAATTGCGGCAATGACAAGTCAAGTGTTGTTGCTCCTGCCGTTACATACGATGGTGTCGGACTAGCTGTATTTGTATCAAGTCCTGTAAGTTCCACTTCTCTTCCATTAACTGTCAATCTTGGAGTTTTTGGCGGATTTTGAATAAGCAGAGTTCCTTTAGGAGTAACTATGTATTTCTGATCAGTAGAAGTTGCAGAATATACATTTGCTTTTGTTCCGCTTACATTTCCTGGAACATTCTTTTGTGAAAGTGCAGATGCTGCATCTTGATAAATTCCTATACCATCAGGTGAAGTAATCGAAATAGTTCCATAGTTCTTAATATATCCTCCGTTTACAGTAGCAACCCCTTTAATTCCTTTAGCCGATCCTGTCGACTTAATAGTTCCGTAGTTAATACCTTCAGCTCCTTGGTCAATATACATACCAGTCGCATTTTTACCAGAAATATCAATTGTTGCGCCTGCATGGTTTATTGCCTTTGAACCGCTTCCAACAGCATACATACCTATTGAGTTTTCATGAAGCACATTAATAGTTCCTCTATTTTCAATAAGCCCTTCATTTGAAATAGCTCCTGTAGTTTCATTATAATATCCTGTTGCCATACCAATTCCGTATTCCTTGCTAGCCACATTAGTTGAACCAACATTGATTACCCCACGGTTAGTTGCACCAGCTCCTGATGCGCTTGTTCCTGTTGAATAAATACCAACATTTCCAGTACCGCCAGTCAAGTCAATCGTTCCATAATTCACAGCTTCTCCAGCCGCATAAATCCCATAAGATTTTCCACCAGTTGTTGTAATATTAGTATTACTGAATACCGATCCAGTTTTATCATTTGTATAAGCATATACTGAATCTGTTCCAATTGAAGCAGTCAATGTATTTGTAGCCCCTGATGAATTTGCTCCAAGGTTAAGTTCTGTTCCAGTCTTTGAATCCACAACATAACCAAATGCATTAGTTCCAACAGTCATATTAGTTCCAGTATTATAAACAGTTGTTTTCAAAGGATTTGTCGCATCATCTGCAATAAATACCCCTACTGCCTGATTATTACCAACATTAATTGTTCCGCCTGTAAGATTTACATCTGAATGTATTGATCCTGCTTCTGAATCAGATGAACCTGTAGCAAATATTCCTACTCCATCATCTCCAACATTTATTGTGCCATTTGACATCTCTACCTTGTTTGAAGCTCCATAAATCCCATAAGATTTCTTACCAACATTGATTGTTCCTGATGTATATATGTCAGTATCTGCATCATTCGTAAACATACCAATTATCGGTGTAGATGTTGTTGTATCTGCAAGATCAATCGTTCCTTTATTATTAAGTTCTGAATGTATTTTACCTGGAGTATGACCTGCCATTCCTGCTCCTGTAATAGCAGTTCCATACATCGCAACACCTTCTTGCCCGCTTATAGTAATCTTACCTTTCGTATCATTAGTTGCAATTCCACCTTCAATAATCATACCAATAGCATTCTTGCCTGTCATAGTAATTTCACCATCATTAGCAGCATTTGTATAAGTAATGCTATCTCTCAAATAATCTGCATTTGTTCCAGCAGCATCAAGCGAATTATTCTTAGCATAAATCCCTAAAGAATTATCCCCATCAAGAGTAATCTTACCACTATTCTTAACATCAACAAGTCCAATTTTATCACTAATTAATGCTGGTTTTGTAGTTCCTGTTGTTCCAAATTTTTCATATACAACATTACCTTTACTATCTATTCTATAAGAAAGCCCAAGAATACCAATACTGTCTTTACCACCAACTTCAACTGTTCCAGTAGTGTCATTATTCACTTCTGTTCCATTTGTAGCATAAATCCCCACTGCATGATCATTTGGCGTTGTCTTTTCAACTTCAATCTTTCCTTCATTATGTACTTTTCCGTAGTTTACATAAGCTCCAACTCCACCATTTCCACTGTCTGTTCTATCAACTGAAATTGTGGAACCATTCTGAACATTTATAGCTGTTGTTGTATTATTTTTAGAATTTCCGCTGGCACTTATATCAAGCCCTACAGGTACTGTTAATTTAGAGTTTATATCATTAATCTCTGTTGTATTAAGATGAGCTTTTACAGTATTTCCTGAAAGTACATTTATTCTAGAATTTTGCAATTGCAATCTTCTTGTAAAAATATAACTGTCTGATGGAGTTGTTCCTCCTGCTCCTGTTGTATCTGCCTTATCAATATTACTGTCAACATTTACATCAATATCATCAAATACAGTATATTTATATCCATTATAAGTTGTTCCACCTTCTGTATTAGTAATTTTTGTTATTGGTATATAAGTTCCTATTGTATTTGATGGATTACCATTTATATATGAATTATTTGTATTAAACGTATTTACACCTGTTAAATTTGCTACAATTACATCATTTGAAAATACATTAAGTTTAGTATCAGTCAAAGTAATTAAAGGTGTTGCGGCTGTTACATCTCTTGAATATCCAGTAGCTTCTCCTCTTAATGTTAAAGTACCATAAGATAAATCAATCTTTCCTCCATCTTTAGAAAATAATGCATACCCTTTACCTTTATATTCTACTGTACTTCCTGGATTAGTAGCAGTTCCTGATAAATCAATATTAGAAGCATTTGTTCCATCGCTTCCTACTGATGCAACTGCAGTTCCTCCATCTTCAACTTTAATATTATTATATTTTGCACTAATTTGTGCTCCTCTTCCAGCATATAATCCAAATCCTGTATAATTACCTGTTCCTGTAATTGCACCTGTCACAGGATCAATTGTTACAATTTCTTTCCCTTTTACTTCAATATTAGGTGTTGTTGGTGTTGCAGGCGTTGTTGCTGGTGAAATAGCTGGCATATCTATATTTACAGATGTATCTTTACCAGTTGCATAAACAGCTCCTGCATTTTCTTGTCCTGCTATTGTTGGATTTGCTGAAACTGTAGCATTTTTAACTTCAATTCCACCTGTTACTTTCACTATTGAACCATCTGATACTCCTTGATCATCGGATGCAAAAATAGCAACTGAATTTTCAGTATTATTTGATGTTACTTTTCTTACACTTACAGTTTCTGAAACTACTGAAGGACGATTTGAACCTTTAGCATAAATTGCCAAGTTTCCTTTTCCTCCATCTAATTTAACATCTCCTGTAGATTTTACAGCTCCTCCTGGAGTAACAGTTGTCCCTCCATTTGTATATTTATCTACAACATAAATTCCTATATTACTATTTCCACCTTTAAGTTCTATATTTCCTCCACCTAAATCAAGTAAAACATTTGCATTTGGCATTACCCCAACATTAGATTCTGTTTTATCAAAGATTTCAATTTGATGACTCGTCAAATTAATTGCAGAATTTGAAAGAATACCAAAACTATTTCTAATATATTCAGGATGTTTATTTAACTCAGGATCTGAATTATAAGGATTAAGTACAGTATCTGTTGGGTTTACATCATGATTCATAGCAGCAGTAATTTCAACTCCATTTGTTTCCTTTCCACTTGATGTAGGTACAGAAGTCGTATTTTTCGTTACAAAATTCTGATTACCTACTCCAGAGGCTCCTATATTAATCGCAAGATTCCCTTCTGTTTTTGAATATTGATTCTGTCCAACTGTACTACTTTCGTAATAACCAACACTTGAATCTCCATAAATAGTTAATGGTTTATATTGGTATGGTGTTCCTGGTGTTTTGTCATTTGGTTTATTATTTACCGCATCAAAAGTAAATCCTTCTTCTACAAATTGTAAATCAGTTCTT
Organism: Leptotrichia sp. oral taxon 417; assembly: GCF_013394865.1. Taxonomy (NCBI): domain Bacteria; kingdom Fusobacteriati; phylum Fusobacteriota; class Fusobacteriia; order Fusobacteriales; family Leptotrichiaceae; genus Leptotrichia; species Leptotrichia sp. oral taxon 417. The sequence goes on from NZ_JABXYV010000001.1 coordinate 1,417,892, forward strand.
GTAGGATACAAGAAAAATGTCCCTACACTACCTTCTCCATATAAATTAATAATTCCTCTATTAACTAAACTTACAGGTACATTATTTCCAACTGTTTGACCATTCATTTGCCAAGTTCCACCATTACCTGCAGCATTTATAAAATATGCTGATTTATTAGTCCACAAATCAATAGTTCCTGTACTTCCATTATAAGAAATTGCGTGATGTCTTTCTAGAGTTCTATCATTACTATCATTTGATAAACTAAAAATAGCATTTTGAGTTTCAATATAATTTGTTCCGTCATAATATGGTTGGATTAATATTTCTCCAGTATTTATTGCGACTGACTTTGAATCTTCTGCATTATTATGATCATAGTTATTAGTTACCGCATTATTTCTTCCTTCCATTACTATTCTACCACTATTTATCCAAGCAAACAATCCCGAATTAGAAGTAGTTTTTTTATTATTTTGAATAGTTGTTCCATTTACATTATTTACAACATCCTTATAAGCCTTCAAAATTGCTATTTGAGTTGATCCACTAGTTACATTTGTATTCCAAGTTGGATCTAAAGTTGCTGAAGTCAAACCTGCAATTGCTACTGTTCCATTTGATGTATGACCATGATGATCCATATGGACAAATTCTTTAACAACTGGATTTGTTCCATCAATAAAACTATGAATATTTGTAAGGACATTATTTGTATTTGTCAAACCTGTTCCGATAACAAGTTTTTGAAATCCAAGAAAACTTCTTGTTGTTCCAGTTCCTGATTTATTTATCCAAGGAGTGGTTGTAATATCTCCACTAAGACTTCCCCATGGAGATGTTCCACTATATGTATTAAATTCATACTGCATTGTTCCATTAGAATTTCTAATAATATTAAAATTCCCATCTCCTGAAGCAACACTTTCAATAGCACCATTAAGCAATGTACTAGAAAAAGCAGTGTAACTTGATCCATTACCGTTTGATTGACCTGTTAAATTAAAACTAAACGAACCAATACTAGGTGCCTTTGGAGCACTAGGAGCTAATGGCTCTTTCACTACCCTTGGTTCAAACGATGGCAACCCAGCAATCGTTACATTCTTTTGAATATTCGGATTTACTTTTGATATTGATTTTGGTGTTATTGATGCACTTATTGGTATTTCAGCATTTGGCTCGTAGGCAAATCCTAAGAGTGTTGTGTTATTGGCATTTTTTTCACTTACTGGTTTTGCGATGTATTTGTTTAAAGTTTGATCTCTTTTGTAAATGATGTTGCTGATTTTGTTTCCTTTACCTTTATAAGTTCCATGCCAGTCGCTGTAAAAACCATTGACTCCAAATTGCCAGCTGCTCCATGGAGATTTTGTAACGTGATCTCCTTGTTCCATTAACTGAGTTAATTCCAAGTTTGTATCTTTAATCAGCTTGTTATTTTCAGCTCTTGCACGTTTAAAATCTGTCTGCATCTGATTTATTGAAGTGTTAATCTGACTAACTTGATTATTAATCTGTGAGTTTGTCACAGTTTCTGCAAACACTTGTCCAGTTGAAATTAACATTCCACTTAATAAAAATGCAAGCAAAGCCGAATCAGTGTACTTAAAGTCTTTACATCTTTTCGCAAACGATTTCAAATCCTTTTTTAAATTTAATAAGTTGTTTGTCATTGTTATCTCCTTTTATTTTTTTTAGTTATTTGTAAAAGTTTGAAAATTCCAGCAAGTTTAATATTTCTAGGTTTTGATTTTTCCCCCTTTCTAAAAAAAATCTTTACCGAAAATATTGCTGTTATTCAATTTTCATAGACTTTCACTTTTGTAATTGCTTATTTTTAATTTTTTGATAATCTAAATTTTACAGTCCAGATCATCATTTTAAATTTTTCCTTGAAAGAAATATTCAATTTAAATATGAAAAAACAGTGATTTTTATAATAATTTAAGTGATGATTATTTTTCCATACTCAAAATTGATTTATTATCTTAAAAAGAATATTTCCATAATTATATCCCCAAAAACCAGCCCGCTATTTAAACAGGAAATAGCATAAGATAATTTATTAATATAATTGCAACTTATTATATCATAATTTCAAAAAAAATCAATATCTCAAAAAAAAATAATCTCTTTCTAAGATATTGGCCTAGAATAGAGATTATTTTTTAATTTATTTAAAAAATTTCCCAAAGTTCAAAAATAATTTATCATTATTTCTTTTTTTAATTGTAAATTTAAGTATTTCAGATTTTAATTCCATAAAATTAACCAGTTTATGCTTCCTGTGCCGCATATCCGCCTTCGATTGCAACTTCCTTCACTTTTTCCTTCTTCTGCTTAATTTTTAATGAAAAAGTCCCTGTTCCAGCCTGATTTCCGTATTCTTCAATATAATCAACTACAAATACGTTTGTCATGTCGATTTTTCTTACCATCTGCCCTGCTGAAATGATTTCAAGGCTTGCTTGTCTGTAGGCGTCGCTTGCTTCTGATGGAACTAATGACCATTGTGCAACTTTTCTTGTGTCATCTTCTGTATCTCCGCTTGCTGCAGCCAGTATTTTCCCCCTGATTTCCAAAATTACTCCTAGATCTGTTGCTCTCGCATTTGAATCATCAGGCGTTTCAGAAATATATTTTACATCCAGGATACTTTCCTTGTCTAGCAAAATTTCATTTTCCTGTCCTTTAACGCTCAATCTGAATCCCATAAATTATTCCCCCCATTTTATTTTTGACAATTAAATAATAGCGCTATTTTTTAAATTAATTTAATTTTAATTATCTGTTATTATTTTACAACAAAAATAGTCATTTGTCAACCTTATTTTTAATTTTTTATTAATTAATCTACAAGATAAACTTTAAGGGCAATTTCTTCATCAAACGGAATCGGCACAGCGACAAATTTTTTCCCTGCATCAATCATTCTGGCAATAATTTCACTCTGACTTTTTGGCAAATATCCAACTTTTTCCTTCCTAGAATTATAGACAGCGACTGCATTCAAGGAAATACCATTAAATTCACGAAATAAATCCAGCTGAACTTCATCTTTAATCTTAATCGCAAAATTTCTAATATATTTAACTCCTTCTAAATAAGTATCCAGCAAAAACAGTCTTCTCGACTTCTTTGTATATTTGTCAATTAATGTCTTTGCATATTCAAACATCATTTCCTTCCCCAGCTTAATCTTTTCTTCCCTTCCATTATCCTTTTGAATAACAAGCACTCCATTTCCAAAATTAAACTCGTTTATCATATAATTTCTCTGATTTTTCAAAAGTTCAAAATATTCCATCATTTCTTCAAAAATCATAATTTCCTTCTGGTTAATCTGAAATGATCCCTTTTTCAGCTCAACCGATGTATTCTCAATATACGAATAATAAAATCTCCCATCCCCAAAAACCTCAATTTCATAATTTCCCCCATAATAAAGCCCATCAAATTCAAGTTTTATCCCATTAAAATTACTTACCAGCATTTCTTTCACCTCTTTTATTGTACCTTCTTATTCCTTATTTCAGTCCTTCCAACTTTCCTTCAATAAATAATTTCAAATTTTTTTCAACATCATTCATAAGTGTTACCATACTTTTTTCAGATTTCCATGCAATATGTGGAGTAATCACAATATTATCCAATTCAAATAATTTAGAATTTTTTTCAATCGGCTCAACACTCGTTACATCAACAGCCGCTGATTTTATTATTTTATTTTTTAATGCAAAATACAAATCATCCTGATTTATAACCGGTCCTCGTGCTAAATTTAAAATTCTGGCACTTCTTTTCATTTTTTTCATTTTTTCAAGATCTATAAGATTTCTCGTTGAATCAGTCAATGGAACATGAAGCGTCAGAACATCACATTTTTCAAGCACCTCATCCAAGTCATGCCGTAAAATTTCATCCTCTTCAACTTTTTTATAATTTTTCCCAGCACTTTTAGCAACCATCACTTCCATTCCCAATGCTTCTGCCATCTGAGCAACTTTTTTCCCAATATTTCCAAATCCTACAATTCCTAAAATTTTCCCTTCCACATCATCAATCGGATATTTCTGATAATCAGGAACATCAATATCAATCCATTTACCATTTTTTACTTCCTCAAAATATTTATTAACAGGCGTTAATTCATTTAAAAGAAAAGTAATTGCCAGCTGTGCAACAGAGTTAGTCGAATAGCCTGAAACATTTGCCACCTTTATTCCAAATTCATTCGCACTTTTTACATCAATATGATTAAATCCAGTCGCTGTGATAAGTATCAGTTTAAGTTTTTTAGCCTTCTCAAACTGCTTTTTCCCAAGTCTTATCCTAGTCGTTATTACAACATCCACATCTTCTATTCTTTCATCAATTTCTCCAACTTCAGTATCTTCATATTCAATATATTCACCATATTTATCAAACTTTTCCCTTAAATCAATCGGTCCAGCCGTAACCCTATCCAAATACACTATTTTTAAATTTTTTTCCATAAATATCATCTCTCTTTTTAATTTTTTATTAAAACAAATATACTATATAATGCTGACATCTGCCTTCAATTTATAAATAACATCCTTTCTTTCCACAACAATCATAACTTTTTCCTTCAATTCCTTATCCCTCTTTATTTTTTGCAATAATTTTTTTGCTGGATTTATAGCAATAGCATTGCCTACATTCTTAAACATCGTAAGATCTCCTGTTGTATCCCCATAGGCATACGATTTTTTCAAATCAATGTCATACTTTTTACAAAAATCCGTTATTGCCTTCTGCTTACTTTTAGCATCCCACATTGGAATGACATTCCCTGTAAAAATCCCATTCTCATCAACTTCATAAATAGAAGCCCTGTAATCTTCAACACCATATCTTTCTGCCATCTTGCTTACAAGAAAATCTGGACTTCCTGAAATAATTATAACCTTATGCTTCTTCTCCTTATGGTATTTCAGCCTTTCCCGTGTATACCGGTAAACTTTGTCCCCTTTTAACTTCATCACTCTTTTAGCAATAAAATCCATATCCTCCTTGCTAAAATTTTTCAATGCCTCCATATAAGTCTGCACAAGCTCATCCAAATAATCATCATAATCCCCAGTCCTATTTTCCCACTTGGAAAACTTCTCCTTAACTTTCCCTTCCCAAGTCATCATATCAATATACTCATACTGCACAAGCATCTTAAAATGCTCAATTAACAGCGAATCCCGATAAATCGTCCCATCAATATCAAAAAATGCCGCCACATTTTTATTTTTACTTTCTTTCATTTCCATTCCCCCTAATTAAATTTATTTGTCATCAATGCATTTTACACATTATGCTATATTTTACCCTATTTCCTCCAATAAATCAAATAATTTGCCATTCTAAATAATCTATTTCTAAATCATATTTAAAAAATAGAAATTATATTTTATTTATATACAAGTAAAACAGTCATAACTTTTAAGTTCAGTTTTACATTATATTATTGTATTATTGAAAAAAAACAAATATGTCCGATAATTTATTTTGAAAAAATTTTATGTATACTCAGACTAATACTATTCCCCGTTTAAAAAGCGAATATTTATTTTAATTATTTGAAAATAAATATCAGGTTTAATCTGCTAAAAAGATTTACAATTCAAATGGGGTTTTAAACTACTAAAAATTATATGAATTTAAAAGTCGAGTAAAATAGTTATAGTTTTTGAGTTCAGTTTTAAAAAAGTTTTACTATAAATTATCTGCATTTCTCACTTAATGGATAAAATAAAAAACACTCCAAAGAGTGCTTTTTAAATATCGTATTCTATTTATTTGATGACAAGAAATTTTTTTATAAATACTGATGTTATTCAATCTTTATCGCTTTTATTTTTACAATTTCATATAAATCTTATTCAAAAACTTCTGTAGCATTCGGAACTTCATTTCCTAAAGCCACATTTAAAGCCACTATTGCTACTTCCAGCTGGCTTTCATCAGGTTCTCTTGTAGTAATCTTTTGCAGCCACATTCCTGGAACTGCAATCATTTTAGCAAAGACATTATCCAAATGGTAACTTGTCCAACGTTGTATTTCATAAGAAAGTCCAGCAACGAAGGGAACAAATAGAACTCTTGTTACTAACTTGTAAATTATCATTGAAAAATGTCCAGTTGGAACTTTAAAAAATAAATCTACTGTTGAAAACACTAGAATACTTATAAACATTACAAGCAGAAGAAAACTTGTACCACATCTTGGGTGAAATCTTGTACATACTTTTGCATTTTTAGGTGACAGTTCCTTTTCCATTTCATAATTCATAATACTTTTATGCTCTGCCCCATGATACTCAAAAACTCTCTGAATATCCTTTAAAAACGAAATTCCATAAATATATCCCAAGAAAAGTACCAATTTTATAATTGCTTCTACAATATTAGCCTTTAAAACGCTATCTTTAAAGAAAAATCCTCCAATAGCCGATGGCAGCCACATAAACACAGCAATTCCCAATAAAACCGAAGTCATAACAGTAAATCCAACCTGCTTGTCTGTCAATTTTTCCTCCTCATGCCCAGCCTGATTTGAAGCAAAAATAAGCTCCTTTGTCCCAACAACCATCGCATCATAAAGCGCTATAACCCCCCTTACGAAAGGTACCTTCAGCCATCTGTTACTTTTTTCAGTTAACGCTATCTTTTTATAAACAATACTTCCATCCTGCTTACGAACCGCTGTTGCAATTGCTTTAGGCCCTCTCATCATAACCCCTTCCACAACAGCCTGTCCTCCAACAGTTACTTTTTTATCTCTCATTTTTACCTGCTTTCTTCATATTTTCTAATTCATTATGTTAAACTTGTTTGAAATTCCCAATTTATCAATTTTCTAAAAATTTTAACATATAAATCTATCAATAAAATTTATTTTTAATTTATTCTCTATCAATTACTGCTCTATTTTTTATTCTTTTTAATGATTTATTAATATGCTCAGCCTTATATTTACTAACTCCCTTTATTTTTGCAATATCCGAAGCAGTCGACATCAAAATTGACTGAACATTTGAAAATTCCCTTACAAGAATTTCCCTATCTTTTTTACTTATTTTTGTTATGTTGCTCAAAAGTCCATATCCACGTGGCTCTATCTTTTCATCCAGATTTATGATATTTGTATCAAATCCAAGCAGACAAACAATTTTTTCATCATCCAGCAATTCCTCTTTTGTCAAAGATTTTACTCTTAATCCAATTTTTTCAGCCGTTTCATTGCTTATCTTATAATCCTTTATGAGAGCGTCAAAACTCTCATTTTTATTCAGCATTATTTCTTCATACTGGATCTTTATAAGCCGTCCTTCGCTTCCAAGTTCTGCCATATACTCGATTAATTCCTCTGACATTCTGAAAAGAAGTCCGTACATTCTCACACATTCCACAATATCATAAAGCGTTACCATATTGTCAAATTCTAAAATAGACAAATTTACATGATTTTTCTCAATCGCAAGGGAATATTTCTCAAGAGCAGTTATCGCCTGCGAAGATTTAGTCAATAAATCCCCAATTTCGTTCAGCAAATATCTAAATTTCCCATAATATACCGTTATTTTATTTCTTCTTTCAGAAACCGCCACAACCAAATTCCCCTTTTGCTGTGCAATTCTATGTGCTGCCTGATGTCTTGTCCCGCTCTCATCTGTTTCTATCGAATAATTAGGCTGCAGCTGAATATTTGCCCCATAAATTGTCTTTATATCCTCCGACAAAATAATTCCGCCATCCATTTTAGACAGCTCATAAACTTTTTGTGGCGAATATACCGTATTTAATTCAAATCCGCCTCCCATCACATCTTTTAAATCATTAGGATTTCCCAGTACAATCAATGCTCCCAGTTTTGCCTCCTGAATTTTATCTATTGCTTCTCTCAATGCTGTTCCAGGTGCTACCCTGTCAAATATATGCTCCAATATTTTCTTCTTATTAACTGCCTTTTTTCCCATATTTCATCCTTTCGCCCTTTTTTCTCTGCTGGCTTACTTTATCCTCTCGACAAGTTCACTTATGTTACTTATATAATTCAATTTTATTTTTGTTTTTTCCTTTTTAAAATCAGCCTGATGGCTTTTTGGCAGGTACACCCCTGCAAATCCCATTTTTTCCAGCTCATTTACCCTATTTTTGATAAATGAAACTTTTCTCACTTCCCCACGTAATCCCAGCTCGCCAATAGCCGCTATTTTCTGACTTATCGGCACGCCTTTTACCGAAGATAGAAGTGAAAAAATTACTGCCAAGTCAGAACTCCTGTCATTTAAATCAATTCCTCCTGGAATATTTATATAAATGTCCTTTGAATTTACATCTACTTTTAAAGAACGTGATAAAACTGCACTTAATATTTCCACCCGATTTTTATCATATCCTTCCACTGTTCTTCTTGGCATTCCAAAATTCGGTGTCCCCAATAACGACTGCACTTCAAATAAAAATACACGGCTTCCTTCAAAAATTGGCACAATAATGCTTCCAATATTTTTTTCATCTCTGTCGCTTATGAAAAATTCAGATGGATTCTTCACTTCGCTAATTCCATTTTCCTTCATATCAAAAATTGAAATTTCATTTGTAGAGCCATAACGGTTCTTTATTGAACGGATGATTCTATAATAATTATTTTCCTCGCCTTCAATCTGCAAAACTGCATCAACCATATGCTCCAGCAATTTCGGACCCGCCAGTTTCCCATCCTTCGTAACGTGCCCTACAATATAAAATGCAATTTCATTTTTTTTAGCAATTTCAATGATTTTTAAAGTTGTTTCCCGAATTTGCGTCACACTCCCAGGAATAGAATTTACATTTTCAGAATAAAGCGTCTGAATTGAATCAACTACAACAACTTTTGGCTTATCTCTCAAAATTACACTTTCAATTTTTTCAATATTTGTATCATTTAAAATATACAAATTTTCACTTTTTACATTAACACGTTCTGCACGCTGTTTTATTTGCCGTGGCGACTCTTCCCCTGAAACATAGAATACATTTCCAATCTTTGCATACTCCTGCGACAACTGAAGCAGAAAAGTCGATTTTCCAATCCCAGGACTTCCTGTAATTAGCACAACTTCCCCCTTTATCAGCCCGCCACCCAGTACTCTGTCAAACTCCTCAAAAGGCGTTACCATCCGAAATTCCTTTTCAATTTCAATTTCTGTTATCTTGCTAATGGAAACATCCTGTGACTCCACATCCTTAAAGGTTCTTTTTATATCAATTTCCTCTTCAAATGTTCCCCAGGAATCGCAATTAGGACATTTCCCAAGCCATTTCAACGAACTGTAACCACATTCTGAACATATATATTTAGATTTTCCCTTTTTTGCAGCCATTTTTAGATTCCCCTCTTATTTTTTAACTTTGTCAATTAATCTACGTTCTACATTTTCTGTTACAAAAAAACTCAGATCCCCTTTATTTAAGGCAACTTCCTTTACAAGGCTGGAACTTAAATACAAATATTCCCTTGAAGCAGTCAAAAATACTGTCTCAAATTCACTTTTAGCAAGCGTCTTATTTGTAAGTGTAAACTGCAGCTCATATTCATAATCTGACAATGCACGTAATCCTCTTATCAAAATATTCACATTTTCCTTATACATAAAGTCAACCAGTAATCCATTAAAAATCTTTATTTCAGCTTCTATACCTTCTTTTTTTAATATTTCCTGTATCATTTCAACTTTTTCCTCATCAGAAAACCAGGCTTTTGATTTCGTAGAATTTTTAAAAATACCTATTATTAATTTGTCAAATAAGTTTGAAGAACGCTTTATAATATCAATATGACCTCTTGTTATTGGATCAAAACTCCCTGGATACAATGCTATTTTCCCCATATTGTTCTCCTGTTTTTATTTTTTTATTTTACCATCGCATTTTATTTTTACTTTTCTATTTTTTTAATTTTGAAAGAGCTTCCTTTGCCGCATGCTTTTCAGCTTCTTTTTTACTTTTTCCAATTCCTATTCCGTGAATCTCATTATTCCAGCTTACAGACATTTCAAAAACTTTATCGTGGTCAGGACCGCTAGTTTTAATTAAATTATATTCAGGCATCTTTCTATATTTTCCTTGTACAAATTCCTGCAGAACTGTCTTATAATCCCCTGTTCCTTCTATTTCTTCCAATTTATTTATTTTTCCAAGTAAAAATTTCAATGCAATATTTTTTGCAGTATAATAATCTGAATCTTTAAAAATCGCACCAATCAATGCCTCAAAAGCATCTCCTAAAATAGATCTTCTATGTCTTCCTCCAGACATAACTTCCCCGTTGCTCAAGTACAGATACTCTCCCAGTTCAAGCTCGCTCGCAATAGTTGAAAATACAGGCTCACTTATAATTTGACTTTTTAGTTTTGCAAGTTCCCCTTCCGTCTTCTTTTCATAAAGATCATAAATATACTCAGTCGTTATAAGATTCAAAATTGCATCTCCCAAAAATTCAAGCTTCTCATTGTTAAACCTTCTGCCCTTTTCAATTTCATTGGCATACGACCTATGTGTTAATGCTTCATGCAAATATTCTTCATTTTTAAACTCATACCCTATTTTTTTTATTAATTCACTTACATCTCTATTTCCATTATTTTCCATTCATTTCACCTCCATATTTTTATTATTTTCCAGCAACAAATAAATTATTATAATTTTTACAGTTATTTATTTTAATATTTTATTCTTATAATTCCACCTAATTTATTTTTTGTTATTCCTTTAACTATAATTTTTTTTACAAAGAAATAAAAAATTTATGCATAATAAATTATAATTTAACAATAATCTATTTTTTATTATTACAAGGGGTTAAAAACCCCTTGCCTCATAACATTTACTTTATTACAGTTATACATATCAAGTTTTTTTATAAATTTATTACTTATATTTTCTAAACGCCAGCACAGCATTATGCCCACCAAATCCAAGAGAACTTGACATTCCTACTTCAATATCTCTTTTTACAGGTTTATTTGGCACATAGTCCAAATCACATAACGGATCAGGATTTTCATAATTTATAGTTGGCGGCATAATTCCTTCTGAAATTGCAAGTGCTAAAAATCCAGCTTCAATTCCTCCAGCTCCACCTAATAAATGCCCAGTTGCACCTTTTGTAGAACTTACAGCCAATTTATAGGCGTGTTCTCCAAATGCTGATTTTATTGCCTGAGTTTCATTTTTATCATTTGCAGGCGTAGAAGTTCCGTGCGCATTTATATATCCAACTTCTTCAGGTTTGATATTTCCTTGTTCCAAAGCCATTCTGAATGCTCTTGCAGCACCTTCTCCACCATCAGCTGGAGCTGTCATGTGATAAGCATCTCCAGTTTCTCCATATCCTACAACTTCCGCATAAATTTTCGCTCCACGTTTTTTAGCATGTTCCAATTCTTCAAGTATTAATACCCCAGCACCTTCTCCAAGAACAAATCCATCCCTGTCAGCTGTAAATGGACGTGATGCCTTCTTAGGATCAGGATTAGTTGACAATGCCTTTAAATTTGCAAATCCTGCTATTCCAGATGGAGTTACTGTAGCTTCTGTTCCTCCAGCAATCATCGCATCAGCTTTTCCTAATAAAATCGCCTGAAAAGCATCTCCAATTGAATTTGTCCCTGAAGCGCAGGCTGTAACAACTGTTTTATTAGGCCCTTTTGCTCCAGTATAAATTGAAGTATTTCCAGAAGCCATATTTAAGATTGCCGCTGGAATATAAAATGGCGACACTCTTCTTGGCCCTCTTGTAACAAGTTTTTCCACTTCCTGCTCAATTACATCCAGCCCGCCAATTCCAGAACCGATAATTACTCCGATTCTATCTGCATTTTCATCAGTAATCTCTAATTTAGCATCTTCCAAAGCCTCTTTTGATGCCGCAATTGCAAATTGTGAAAATCTTGCTATTTTCTTCAATTCTTTCTTTTCAATATAATTTTCAGGCACAAAATCCTTTACTTCTGCTGCAATATGCACTGGATGCTCTGAACTGTCAAATTGAGTAATTTTATCAATTCCACATTCCCCTGCCAATAAATTTTTCCAAGCCTTATCTTTTCCAGTTCCCAATGGAGTTACTAATCCTATTCCTGTAATAACTACTCTTCTCATTAATACACCTCTCATCTTTATTTTTTTATAATTTAAATTTATATTTCTCCCATTTAAATTATGATTTCTGCATTTTAAATGGAGTTTAGTATTAATTCCTAATACTAAATTTATTTTTAATCAATTCAATTTTGTAACAATAAATTTATTTTAACATTTTTTCATTTTTTTTTCAATAAAAAAGGGGGAAGATCCCCCAAAAAGTTTTATGTCTTATTGTTTAGCTTCGATGTATTCCATTACATCTTTAACAGTTTTAATTTTTTGTGCATCTTCATCAGGAATTTCAATATCGAATTCTTCTTCAAAAGCCATGATTAATTCAACTGTATCCAATGAATCAGCTCCTAAATCATCAACAAAAGATGCATCTTCAGTTACTTGATCTTCATCTACACCTAATTGATCTACAACTATTGATTTAATTTTATCTAGCATTATAATGCCACCTCCATATTTATTTTCTAAAATTATTATACCAAATGAATTTAAAAAATGCAACAAAAATTCACTAATATTTAAGTATTATTTTAACTTTTTTTATTTGTATATACATTATTATATTATTTTTTTATTTATTAGCCCTTTTGCACATCTCAACAAAAAACTCATGTACTTTAAGATTATCATTTAACTCAGGATGATACGAAGTTACAAGAATGTTATTTTCCTTAGCTGCGACAACATTTCCGTCGACTTCTGAAAGAATTTCCACATTTTTTCCCACACTTGAAATATATGGCGCTCGAATAAATGTCATTGGAATAACTCCAACTCCTTTAAACTCACTTTCGGTAAAAAAACTTCCAAGCTGTCTTCCATAAGCATTTCTTCTAACTTTTATATCCATTGCTCCCAAATAAGTCCGACTGTCATTTTCAATTTCCTTTGCCAAAAGAATTAATCCTGCGCAAGTACCAAATACAGGTAATCCTTCCAAAATAAGTTTTTTTATGTCATCAAATAAATCAAGGTCATAAAGCAGCTTTCCAATAACTGTACTTTCTCCACCTGGAATAATTAACCCGTCAATATCATTATTATTAACAGCAGCACTTAAATCAGATTTTTTTCTTATTTCAAATGATTCAATCCCAAGTTTCTCCAGCATTTTTCTATGTTCTGCAAAAGCTCCCTGTAAAGCCAATACACCGATTTTCATTATTTACCTCTTTCAGCCATAAGTAACTTAATTTCATTTTCATTGATTCCAACCATAGCTTCTCCCAAATCTTCAGAAATTTCAGCTAACACTTTTGGATCGTTGTAGTTAGTGACAGCCTTAACTATTGCCTGTGCTCTTTTTACAGGATCCCCTGATTTGAATATTCCTGATCCGACAAATACTCCTTCAGCTCCAAGCTGCATCATTAGTGCGGCATCTGCAGGAGTCGCAACACCACCTGCTGCAAAATTTACCACTGGCAATTTACCATTTTCGTGAACATATTTTACTAAATCAAAAGGAACTTGCAATTCTTTAGCTGTAAAATAAAGTTCATCTTCTCTCATATTTTGTATTCTTCTTATTTCCTGATTCATCATTCTCATATGTCTTACTGCCTGTACAACATCCCCAGTTCCTGGCTCACCTTTAGTTCTTATCATTGAAGCTCCTTCAGCTATTCTTCTAAGAGCTTCTCCCAAATCTTTTGCTCCACATACAAAAGGAACTTTAAATTTTTTCTTATCTACATGAAATTTATCATCGGCAGGTGACAATACTTCACTTTCATCTATGTAGTCAATTTCTATCGCTTCTAAAATTTGTGCTTCCACAAAATGTCCAATTCTAACTTTTGCCATTACTGGAATTGAAACGACTTCCTGAATACCTTTAATCATTTTAGGGTCACTCATTCTTGAAACTCCACCCACAGCTCTGATATCAGCTGGAATTCTTTCAAGTGCCATAACCGCCGCCGCTCCAGCCGCTTCAGCTATTTTTGCCTGTTCAGGAGTGGAAACATCCATTATAACTCCACCTTTTAACATTTGTGCCAGATTTTTGTTCAATTCATATCTTTCGTTTTTCATAAAATTCCATCCTTTCATTATAAGAAGATTTTTTTCACATATACATTATACTCCTATTTCAAAAATTTTACAAATATAAATTTTTAGATACAAATTTAACTTAGAAGTTCCATCAATTCCTTGTCACTCATTTCAAACAGAATCTTTTCTCCATCTTTGCTTTCCAGCAGATTTTCACTCAATTGACGTTTGCTTTCCTGAATTTTTATAATTTTTTCTTCAATCGTACCTTCTGTCACAAGTTTTATAACCTGCACACTTTTTTTCTGTCCAATTCTATACGCCCTGTCGCTCGCCTGATTTTCCACAGCGATATTCCACCAAGGATCATAATGAATTACAACATCTGCCCCGACAAGATTTAGTCCAGTTCCACCTGCTTTTAACGAAATTAGCACCACTTGCCGCTCTCCAGCATTAAATTTATTACAAATATCAACTCTTTCTTTAGACTTCACATTTCCATCAATATAAAAATACTCAATTCCCATATCTGCAAGTTCCTTCTCAATTTCCTTCAAAGTACCGACAAACTGTGAAAATATCAATAATCTATGCCCATTTTCGGTTATATCCGGCAAAATATCACGTAACACTTCCAGTTTTGCAACTTCCCCCTTATAATCTTCCTTAAATAAAGTTGGAGAATTACAAATTTGACGCAGTTTTGTCAAAATTGCAAGTATTTTCATTCGATTATTATCATTTTCGTTAAATTTCTTCATTTCACTCTTAGCCTGCTTAATATAAGACATATACAATTGTTTCTGCTCTGTACTTAGCGTTACAACCATATTCGATTCAATTTTATCAGGCAATTCAGTCAGCACTTCCTTCTTTGTTCTTCTTAACAGAAATGGAGCAATAATTTCACGCAAATTGTTTATTTTAGAAGAATTTGGATTTACGATGGCTTCTTTATAAGTTTTCTTAAATTTTGTCAAGTTATCAAGATAGCCAGGTATTACGAAGTCAAAAATTGACCATAATTCCAAAATATTGTTTTCAACTGGTGTTCCTGTCAATGCAAAATTTACCTTGCTGTTAATTTTCATAACAGCCTTCTTTATTTGAGAAGTTGTTGTTTTTATGTTTTGAGCCTCATCCAGCACTACCACATCAAATTCCCTATTTTTATATTCTTCAATATCATTTCTCAAAGCCTGGTACGTTGTTATAAGGAATCCCTTCGATCCTCTTGAAATAATTTCTCTTCTTTGACTCGCTGTTCCCTCAACTAAAGTTGGAGTTATTCCAGTAAACTTAATAATTTCTTCCTTCCAGTTATAAAGCAGTGAACTTGGCACAATAATTAATGCAGTGAAATTTCGGTTTTCCTGATAGATTTCATTTAATAACGAAATTGTCTGCAAAGTCTTACCAAGCCCCATGTCATCAGCAAGAACCCCTCCAAATCCAATGTCATACATATTCTTCAGCCAGTTAAATCCTAATTTTTGATAAGGAAATAAATTTACCTTTATATTATTTGGCTCAATTTCTTCACGATTTTTTATTTTATGAAACAAATCCTTAAATTCATCTATTTTTACAAGGTCTTCCTGAATATTTTTAGAAATTTGAGCAAGCTGAAGAGCCTTTATTTTGGAAATCTTATTTTCTCCAACCTTCAAATTAGAAATAGAATCCACAATTCCAACTAATTCCTCAATACTTTTATTGGCAATTTTTACCAGTTCCCCGCTTGAAAGAGTTATGTACTTTTGTTCATTTTTTATAGCTTCCATCACAATTTCCACATCTTCAGTCTTTATTCCTTCAATATCAAAACTGACATTCAAGAAGTTATTTTCAACTTTTTTTATTCCAATATGAACATCAATATTTCGTGCATTTTTTATTTTATTTTCCAAATGAATTTTCACTCTATCTGCATATTTTTTATCAATATACTCTGAAATTTTCCCCAGCCCTTCATAATTTACATTATAAGTTCCTTCAATCATTTCCACATTTGTAATCGAATAACCTTCCACAAGTTTTTTCAACTCTTCAAATATTTTTGCATTTTTTCTAGGAATAAAATACTTCCCATTTTTCTCTATTGCACAAACAGTATTTGATAAATTTACCTTTACAACTTCCTTCTCATCAGTTTCCGATACAAATATATCAATACACCCGTCCTCTTCAACATATTCTGCAATATTAACATTCTCATATCCTAAAACTGCACATAATTTTCTATTATCCTCATCTGAAAGCTGATTAAACAGCTCTGTATCCAGAAAATCAAATTTCCCAAAAAATCTTTCTTCATTTTCATCCATTTTAAAAACTTTTGTCGTATCATTTGCAAATGTATAAAACGGACTGTTCTCAGAAATTTTTTCAATATTTCTCATTGCAATTCTGTCATTTTCCACAACAAACAAAGGCTCGTAACTATTCATTATCTGTTTAGTTTCTCCCAGTAAAACCAGATTTTTCCCTTTTTCCATAGCTGTAAGCAGTTTATTTAAAAGCATTTCATAGACTTTTAAGCCTTTTTTATCTTTAATTCCGCTGTTTATTACACTTTGAATCTCTTTGCTGTATTCATAAATCGCATTGATTATTTTCTGATTAGTTTCATTGAAAAAGCAGTTTTTCGGACTATATGTAATTTTAGAAGTAACTTCATACTCTTTTTCCTTCACAATGGCCTCAATAAATTTCAAAATATCCTTCACATAATATATTTTCTTAAATCCTGCCTTTATCCGCAAAATATAATCTGGCACATTATTTTCCTGATTATAGTCATACCCGTATTTATAGTCGCTGTAACTTCCTTCATCAATTTCCACTTCAAGCCGCATTTCCTGCTTTTCCTCATCATCTATATTTTCACTTTCCAGATGAAGATTATAAATTTCGTTAATCTTTTCAGAAATATTTTCCACATTTTCCAATATTTCCTCATTATTTTCCATCTCTTGAAGATCAGCCGTTCCATTTTTCTCTAAAAACTCAACATTCCCAGCCTTTTCTCCACCTTCTCCAAAAACTTCAAATCTAACTTTCTCATTTTTATTTTTTAAATCAATATTTTCCAAATTTTCATTATTAACAAGATTATCCGCCTCCACAGAAGTTCCTTCTGATTTAGCAAAACTTACCGCATTAAGTTTTTCTTCACGAAGTTTAACTCTCTGACGTGATTTATTTTTTCCATCATCTTCAGTTTCCTTCCTTTTAACACTCTTTGCAGCCTTTTCCTTTTCTTTTTTCCGTTCTTCCTTGATTTGAGCCAGTTTTTTATTATCCTCTTCAAAATCATCCTCAAACATCATTTCAATCTCATCAGTCCCAATAACCTTTGAAATCTTTTCTGAATGATCTGCCATCATCCCAAGTGTCACAACATGTTTACAGCAATTCTTTTTATTGTTTTTAAAAAACATACAGTCGCAGTTTGCCTCTATAAATTCACCTTTTTTCTGTTCAACTGTAATAGAAGTCTTGCACAAACTATTTTCCTTATATTCTCCTTCCACTGTCATAAAATTCCCGTCAGCAAAAAGTGCAGTTATATTTCCCAGACTTTCATTGTAATATTCCTGCCCAATTACAAAAATACTCGGTGTAATTTGTTTTTTTAATTCTAACGAAATACTCTTTTGTCCCATTTTTCTCCCTTGCTTTTATTTATATACTCAAACTTAATAACATTTTACCATTATTACTGCATTCTCATCTTTCCCATAGTAATTTTTCCTTATGGAAATTTTCTCAAATCCAATTTTTTTATAAAGTTTCAGTGCCCTTGCATTTTTTTCATTAACCTCCAGCAAAAATTTATTTTCAGAAAAATCTGTTCCCTCATTTTCCAAAATATTATTTCCTTCCAAATTTTTCCTATCTTCTAACAATTTTTCCATGCTTTCAGTCATCAGCCTTTCACCAAAACCTCGCCCTTGATATTCTTTTTTTATTGCTATCTCAAAAATATCCGTGCTCTCTATTGTACCATAAAATACAATATATCCCAACACATTTTTTTCATTTTCCCTATTTTTATCAAAATTTATTTCCTCTTTTTGATTTTCTCCCAAATTTTTATTTTCTTTTCCGCTCTTATTTTCTAATTTTTTCACAAAAATATTTTCCTCTCCAAAATTAAATAAGCAGTATATTTCATACTGCTCACCCAACATCATTTCAGAAAAATATTTATCTCCAACTTTATTTTTAAAGTTTTCATTATGAATTTTTACCAATTCATCGGCAATATTTCCCATTTTGTTCTCCATTTTTTATTATTTTACTGTTCTTTCCTATATTTGAACTGTTCAATAATCTAATAATAATCACTTACTAAATTTCTAAATAACATTATATTATAATATTCCTATTCTATTTAACGGCCACCATCTTACAAGCAATTCCCCTTTAATTCTAGGCTCAGCCACAAGTCCAAAATATCTGGTATCCTTACTGTTTGAAGTATTATCTCCCATAGCCATATAATAGTTTTTATCAAGTGTTACAGTTTCTCCATTTAACAATTTTTTAAATAATTCATCATTATACTTGAAATCCATAATCGGCATAACCATTTCATTTCTGCCTTCCACTTTTAAAGTGAACGTATAATATTTATTTGTCAATGTATTTCTTGGATCAGCAGTAAATTCATCATCATTTCCAATTATATCCTTAAAGTTCTTATCTGTTTTTATCAATTCTAAAAATTCTTTTCCTGTAATATTTTTAAAACCTTTTCCATCATAATAACTTTCCCAGTCAACTTGCCCAACTAAAGTGCCGTCAGTCGTTTGTCCAAATATTTTATCAATCACAACGACTTTATCCAGTTTCACTTTATCTCCTTTTTTAGGAATATAAATCTTATTATTCATAAGCAGTCCTTCAGGAAGATAAAATTTTTGCGGTGTCAATCTTTCCAAAACTTCTGATTTTTTATCATTTAGCATTATTGCTCCACCAACAGCCTTAACTTTCTCAGAATTAAATTTATTCATAGCTTCATCGTATTTCTTCATTTCTTCATTAAATTCTTTTCTGCTATTGGCTGTAGTTGGATATTTTGGATCTTTATCAACATTTGCAATTTCAAATTCATTGGTAGTCATTTTCCCTTTTTCAATCTGAAGCGTTGTTCCTGGCTCTCCAACTATTCTTTTCGTATACATCACCTTATCAGTCATCGGCTCTTTAAATGCAATTATCTGTCCAACTTTTGGACTTGAAAAGTGATATTTTACCATATTTGTAAAAACTCTGTCTTTAACTAATATCGTAGGCTCCATTGATCCAGTTGGAATAACATAATTTCCAATATAGAACATTTGAATAACTGCCACTAAAATAACCGCAAGCAGTGCATTGTCAATTCTTGTCAATGCCTTTCCAAATGTACTTTTCTTTCTTTTTTCCTTAGCAATTCTTTCTTCCACAGAAAGACTGTCATTTGGAAATATTTTCTTAAATGTTTCTGAAATATCTTCATTTCTTATCTTTGACTCTGTAACAATTTTTTCTAATTCTTCATTACCTTGTACAGCTTCTTTTAAAATTGACTGTTCTGTAATTTTTTCCACTGATGAATCTCTGAATAAATAAATAAGAATCAATGAAATTACAACATTTATTATCAAATAAATATAAAAATTCGGATCTAAAATATTAAACATCAATTTTCCTAGAAACAACATAATAAGATTTAGTAAAAATACCCATTCATGCTGTTTTCTAAGCACATAAACTATAATATTTACACCAAATACTCCATAAATTCCCCAAACTTTTATCCATATATTTGGATCCTTGCTTTTATCTACAATCACAAAAAATACTGCTGCAACAACCAATGCAACTATTGTAAGCACATTTCCAGCCATAAAATTCCTATCACTTCTCTCAAGCGAAACTTTTTCCAATGTTTCATCCTCTTTCATTCTTATCCACTGAATAACCTGCTTCTCTCTAATAAAGAAATATAGCAAAAACAGTGTCGCAATAATATAAAAAGCTCCCCATAATAATATATTCATAATTTTTCCCTCTCCTAATTTAAATTTTAAAATTTTTTAAAACAAATCAATTATAATAACTCCGTTTATTTTAAAAAAATACATAATCAAACTTCATTTTTCCTAAAATTTTTATTTGCCTGAAATGTATTTAATATAGTAAAAAATCATTTTTTTTATTAAATACTAATTTTAAATTTTTATCTTTGTTTTATAAAAAAGAAAAAGCTAGCATTTTGCTAGCCTTGAAGCTACTTTCTAATTTCTTTAATTCTAGCAGCTTTTCCTGATAAGTCTCTCAAGTAGTATAATTTAGATCTTCTTACTTTACCAATTCTCTTAACTTCGATTTTTTCTACTAATGGAGAATTTAAAGGAATGATTCTTTCTACACCGATTCCTTGCGATACTTTTCTAACTGTGAAGTTTTTAGCAACGCTTCCACCAGAAACTCTAATAACTACACCTTCAAAAATCTGTATTCTTTCTTTGTTTCCTTCTTTTACTTTGTAGTGAACAGCAACTGTATCCCCTGCTTTAAATTGAGGTACGTCAGCTTTCAAGTAATTTTTTTCTACTAATTCGATTAATTTCTCTTTCAAGAAATTCACTCCCTTCTTTCTAAGACATTCTTTTTATCTATACCAATTTCACCAATTTAAGAACTTTTTTTGTTATTAAATCTTTCATAAAACTGGTAGCAACAATAAAAGCGGAATATCCATTTATTCAATAACTTATTAAGTTTACCATATTTTGAATCAATTTTCAATACAATTACGAAAATTTTTTTCACTTTTTTAAAATTTTTTAAATTACTTCAACTTTTCAGCCCACTCAGCTTCCTTAAATCCAACCAATACAAAATCCTTTCCCACAAAAAGCGGTCTTTTCAACACCATCCCATTGCTTACAAGCAGCTCAAACTGTTCATCTTCCGACATCTCTGCCAATTTTTCCTTTAAATTCATTTGTTTATAAACATTCCCGCTCGTATTAAAAAACTTTTTTAAAGGCAATCCACTTTTTTCATAGTATTTTTTTATTTCCTCCTTCGACGGAGTTTCCTCTACAATATGCTTATACTCATACTCAATCCCATTTTCCTCCAGCCATTTTACAGCCTTTTTACAAGTTGTGCATCTTGGGTAGCAATATACTTTATTCATGTTTTTATTTCCTTTCATAATTTTTTTAATTTATCTATATATTTTCAAACTGGTCAACAAACTGTCGACTTTTTTCAAATTAGCATCTTTATTTTTTCTTCCACAATAATCCTGCTGAAAAAAATATATGACTCACTATAATAAATATATATCTTTCCTTTTCAGTCGGAGCAAAAAATGTACTATTACTATCAGCAAAAACATACTTCATAACAAAATATGCAAATGCCATTATCATTACAACTATATTAATTTTAGGATATTTAAATATTCTTTGTAGCAAAAATCCCAAATAAAATATTAATATTAAAGCCAAAATTAACATTAATGCAAAAACAATATATCCAGATGGATGTATTACTATTGCAAAAATCAATGCAATTCTTGTTAGCATTAGAGGATTTAAAAACTCTTGAATTAATACATATCCTAATATTAAAATAATAGCAACTAATCCTTTCAATAAAAAACTCAATATTCTATTTCTCATTTTAATTTTACTCCTTTACTCCTCAAACTTCCTACAGTTCAGAGTTACTTTTATAGTACAAAGTCTAATTTATATTTCCTAATAATTATAACTCAATTAACAACTTCTTTAATTCATTCATTTTATCCCTCAACTTAATAGCTTCCTCAAAATTAAGCTCCTCAGCCAGTTTTTTAATTTGCTTATCGAGTTTCTTAATTTCCTTTTCCACGTCTTTTTCACTTTTATACTGCTTAATTGCTTTATTTGCTTCATTTTCTTTTTCAATTTCATAGTCTACGATTGACTCTGCAATTTCTCTTACGATTGATTTTGGATTGATATTGTTTTCTAGATTGTATTTTTCCTGAACTTCACGACGTCTATTTACTTCATCAATAGCTTCTTTCATAGAGCCTGTCATTCTGTCTGCATACAAAATAACGTGCCCTTCTATATTTCTTGCAGCACGTCCCATTGTCTGAATCAGCGATCTTCTGGAACGCAAATATCCTTCCTTGTCTGCTTCCAAAATTGCCACTAATGAAACTTCTGGAATATCCAGCCCTTCCCTCAGCAAATTTATTCCAACCAGAACATCAAATTCACCTTTTCTCAAGCCTCTTATTATCTCTGTTCTTTCTAATGTATCAATATCAGAGTGCATATATTTTACTTTTATTCCATATTCCAAATAGTAATCTGTCAACTCTTCTGCCATTTTTTTTGTCAAGGTTGTAACTAAAATCCGTTCTTTTCTTGCTGTTCTCGTTTTTATTTCATCCATCAAGTCATCAATCTGATTTTTCGTTTCACGAATGTCAATGCTTGGCTCTACAATTCCTGTTGGACGGACAAGCTGCTCTACAATTTCTCCATTTGAATGTTCCAGCTCGTAATCGCTTGGAGTGGCTGAAATATACACAACTTGCGGGATTTTTCCAAAAAATTCCTCAAATTTTAGCGGACGGTTATCATAAGCGCTTGGCAATCTGAAGCCATTGTCAATTAATGATTTTTTTCTCGCTCTATCTCCCTTGTACATCCCATTTATCTGTGGAACTGAAATATGCGACTCATCTAAAAATACGACTAAATCTTCTGGAAAATAGTCAATTAACGTGTCAGGCGCTTCTCCTTCACCTTTTCCAGTTAAATATCTAGAATAATTTTCTATTCCTTTACAATATCCGATTTCTTCAATCATTTCCAGATCATATTTTGTCCTTTGCTCAATCCGCTGCGCTTCCAGCAGTTTTCCTTCCTTTTTGAAAAAATGCACTCTTTCTTCCATTTCTTTTTTTATTGATTCAATCATTTTTTTTGTATCTTCAGTAGTTAAATAATGCGTTGCAGGCATTATTGTAATTCTTTTTATATTTCTAATTTTCTGCCCGGTAAGCGTATTAATTTCCGAAATGCTTTCCAAATCATCTCCAAAAAATTCAAAACGGTATCCTGTATCCTGGTAAGATGGATGTAAATCAAGAATATCTCCTTTCACACGAAATTTCCCACGCTCAAAAGCAATATCATTTCTCTCATACCTAAGTGAAATCAGCCTTTTTATAAGCTCATTTCTCTCAAATCCAGTTTCCACATCAATCGGAATTGCTCTCTCTTTATAAGCCTCTGGTGATCCCAATCCATAAATTGCCGAAACTGAAGCTACAATAATAACGTCTCTTCTGTTCAAAAGCGCCGCTGTCGCCGCATGCCGCAATTTATCAATCTCATCATTAATCGAAGAGTCCTTTTCAATATACGTGTCAGTTTGCATAATATACGCTTCAGGCTGGTAATAATCATAGTAAGATACAAAATATTCAACAGCATTTTCAGGAAAAAACTGCTTGTATTCATTATAAAGCTGTGCTGCAAGCGTTTTATTCGGTGCCATTATCAACGCTGGACGATTTATTTTTTCAATAACATTCGCAACTGTAAATGTCTTTCCTGATCCCGTAACCCCAAGCAGAATCTGATCCGTAATACCATCTTCCAAGTTTTCCACGATTTTTTGGATAGCCTGAGGCTGATCCCCAGTTGGCTGAAATTTTGAATGTATTTTAAAATCCATCTCTATTTTTCCTCCTTTCAAAAGTTTTTTTGTTGTAAAACATTAAACTTGTTATCAAAATAACTAAATAATTCTATGTCTTTAATTTTTCTTTATAAATAAGTTTTATTGTGATGCTCTATGTTAAGAAATTTTAATATAAATAAGCAATAAAAACAATCACTAATCTAAGAAAATCAAAAATTATTTTATTTTATAACCCATTTCATCAAGAAATTTCTTATTTTTTCTCCACTTCTTCTTAACTTTTACCCATAATTTTAAATTAACTTTCAAATCAATCAGATGCTCAATTTCCCGTCTAGCCTCTATCCCAATTTTCTTCAGCATAGCCCCATCTTTTCCGATAATAATTCCTTTCTGGCTATCTCTTTCAACATAAATATTAATATCATATTTTCTAATTGTCGGCTTCGTTTCCACATTAATAATTTCCACAGCCACACTATGCGGAATCTCATCTTTCGTATGATGTAAAATTTTTTCTCTTACTGTTTCCACAACAATCTTATTTACTGGCAAATCTGTATAATAGTCCTCTGGATAAAACCATACATCATTTGATAAATATTTCTTGGCAACTTCAAATATTTTATGAATCCCAATCGCATATTCCGCCGTAAGAGTTATTATTTCATCAAACTCTCCCAATTTTTCACGAATTTCCTTTTTCTTCTCCTCAATTTCCTCATCCGACATTTTATCAATTTTATTAATAACAAGAACAATCGGTGTTTTCACACTTCTCACATTTTCATTGACAAAAATATCCCCAGTCGATATTTCCTGTGTTCCATCCAGCATAAACATTACTAAATCCACATTTTCAAGCGCTTCCAATGCCACATTAGTCATATGCTCTCCAAGCAAATGCTTAGGTTTATGAATCCCTGGCGTATCCACAAATATAAACTGATCTTGTCCAATATTCACAATCCCCTTTATCTGATCCCGAGTCGTCCCAGCCTTATCCGACACAATCGCAACCTTTTCCTTCACAAGCTTATTCATAAGCGTAGACTTCCCAACATTCGGACGTCCAACAATTGTTATAAATCCTGATTTCATTCCTTCTCCAATTCTATTTTAATTATGATAATAATTTTGTTTAAAAATCTCAATTCTTAAATATTTAAATTAATCATTTTTCATACTATTTCAACTAATATTTTTTATTAGCATAACTATTTATAATTAAACCAAGAATGTCTTGATTTTTTGGAAATAAAATTGACTGTTTGAGCGAAGTTTTACGTAGCGAGTTTCGATTTTGTTTTCAAAAAATGCTTAGACAAGCGGGGATTGCAAAGGGGATGGCGATTGTTCCCCTTTGCTCTAAAACAAAGAAAAAACATAAAAGTTATCAAAAAAATATTTGTTAGCCAAAAAAATTAAAATTCAAATGAATATTATCCAGTTAAATATTTAAGGAAAAAACTTATAAAATAAGTTATCAAAAAAATCTATTTTTTATATTTTTTTCACAAATTCCGATTTTAGTTTCATTGCACCAAAACCATCTATTTTACAATCAATATTATGAATCCCATCATCAATTAATCTAATATTTTTAACTTTTGTCCCTCTCTTTAAATCTGATGAAGCACCTTTTACTTTTAAATCCTTTATAATCGTAACATTATCTCCATTTTGCAAGATATTTCCGTTTGCATCTTTTACTATAGATTCATCACTGCTTTCTTCTTCAGTTTCTGCCCATTCGTAAAAACATTCTGGGCAAACTAGCATATTTCCATCCTCATAAACGTATTCTGATCCACATTTTGGACATTTTGGTAAACTCATATTTTATCATCCTTTCAAATTTTCATAGTTATTTATTATTATATCACGAAATGAAGAGTTAGAAAACATATTTATTATTTTTATTTTCAACTTATAATCTTTATCTTAATTTTCATTTATATTAATTTTTTCAGTAAATAAAGGCATTATAAAAAGCGTTATGAAAAATAATACTCCATAATACAAAAAAACCGTCCACAAAGGAGCTTTTCCGTTAATATTAATCTGTAAAAGCGATATTTTGCTTCCAGCATAAATAAATCCTTCAAATGCTTTAAAAATAATTTCTGTTACAAAAACAACTATGCCATTAAATAATGATAATTTAAAAATATTTAAAAGTACGGCAAAAAATAGGCACTGGATAACAACTGTTCCAATTGGAATTCCTACAATGTTCAGTAAAAACGAGAATAACGGCAATTTTTCAAAATAATATAAAAATAGCGGAATACTTGTGATTTGGATTGTCAGGCTTAAAAATATCAAATCTACAGTATTTCTTAAAACTTCATTTTTTATTTTATCTAAAACTTTTTCCTGATAAAATTTCTTAAATTCAGGATTTACAAAGATTATCGCTACAACTGCGGCATAGGAAAGCTGCATTGAAATATCAAAAAGTGAGTAGGGATTTAACACAATTATGACAATAAACGACACTAGCAGAGATTTTTTACTTTCCTCCTGCTCAAAAAGGATTCTTGCTAAAATCATCATCGCTCCCATAATATAAGCACGTAAAATCCCTGGTGAAAATCCAATTAATGCACAATAAAAAGTAAGTGCCACAAGTGCCATTAAATACTTAAACCTGTATCCTAACGACAACCCATCCAGAATTTTTACAATTCCAATTACAACAAGACTTATATGAGTTCCAGAAATTACAATTAAATGAGCCAGCCCTGTGTATTTAAACTTGTCTTTCATATCTTTAGAAACTTCTGCTTTTTCCCCTAAAACTGCAGCACGTGAAAAAGCATACAAATTTTCATCAGTTATAAACAATTCATCAAAAATATTCAAGATATATTTCCGAACTCCATTCAGCCGTGATTCTTTATATCCCAAAATTTTCCCATCAATTTTAACATTTCCATTTTTACTTATAACCTTCCTAATCTTGTACCGCATAAGATAAAATCCATATTCCAGGCCCTTTTTATTCTCAATGCTCGCCTGACTTTTCAAATATTTATTATTAACTTTTAGAACACTCCCACGATTCCCATCAATTTTAACATAAAGCACTTTTTCCCCAGCAAGCTCTCCTTTAAAAGTAATAAAATTTAGATAAAATAAAAATAAAACAATACCTGCCAAAATCAATATCCCGAATTGCCAAGCTCTTTTTACTTCTTCAATTCCAATTTCCATACAAAAAAACTTTTTTAAATTTTGCCCTCTTCGCAAAAGTTCAGATTTTATATATTTTTTCCTCGCCGTTTTTTCCCGCTGCTTCTTCATTTCTAAAATATATTTATCAAATTCACTATTTTCAAATTTATTTGAATGTTCATTATTTTTTCTATTTTCTTTATTTTTTTTACTTTCCTTATTTTTTAAATTTTCATTGACTTTTTTATTTCTATTAATCTTTATATTTTCAACATCCCTAAAATTTTCATTTTTATTTGATTTTTTCACTATTCTACGAAAACTTACATTTTTAAAATCTCTTTTTTTATTACTTTCCTCTACTATTCCATTATCCCAAATATTTCCCCATTTTTTCATCTTAAATTTCCTCCTCCCACAAATTAGCCTTTAAATAGTCATCCGAAAGATTAATCGGCTTTTTAGCCCGATAAATACTTATAATCGGATATTTTGCCGCATTTATTGTATTTGTGGAAATTCTATAATAAATCTTTTCCCCCTTTTTATCCAGCAAATAAACAGAAAATCCCCTTTCAAAATTTCCCTCATTTGTAGTTTTTCTCCTAAAATCAGCATTTTTATTGGAATTATTTGTCATATAAGATAAGTTTTTGGAAATCTCCATTTTATCAACAATATCCTTTTGCCCATTTTTTTCATCTAAAAAATAAGCCATCTTTTCAGATATCTTAAAATCCAGCACATATTCCTTCCTATTATGCTGTGCATACTGCTGAATTTTCCTAATAAACTGGCTAATATTCCTCTTCTGAATTGCAAACTCCTGATTTTGCCTCTGCTTCTGCAAATTCACAGAAATAACCATAAACAAAATCGCCATAATCGAAATGTACAGCAAAACCTCAATAAGCGTAAACCCATTGCTATCCCCTTTTTTTCTCATCTTTCTTCCCCCTAAATTGATTAACCTATTTTTAATTATATTATACAATATTTTTCCAAAAAATCAAATTATTTTTAAAATTTTATTAATTTAATATATAATTAAAAATTTGAAATCAAAAATAATCTAAAACTTAACTTAAAACTTTTTAGAAATTTTGAAAAATATGCTATAATTTTACAGAAAACTTATTTTAAAATTGAATTTAAACTGCATTTATATTATTTCTTGTTAAAATAGTTTTTGGATTGGAATTTAGATTAAAGAATAAAATCGTTTAATATTAAAATTTTGAAAAAATTTGTTAAAATAAAAATATTTTATAAAGAAAAGGGATGATCAATATGACAAAAAAATTTAACTACAAACCATTAATTGAATATACAAATTATGAAGGGAAAAAATATGTAAAACCTGAAAAAGCTGGAGATTTAAAAGAAGATATGGAACTTTTTAGAAAAAATGGACAAAATGCTAGAAAAGTTTTTACGGAAATTGCAAAGGCTTTGGAAGAAAAGACAGATGGATTTCATTTGCAGAAAGTTAGTAGCTGGATGAATCAGGCTCAGATTGCAAGACCTTATCTTTGGGTGTTTTTGCGACAAGATGGGGATAGTGATACTGAATCAGGGATTGCTTTGAGAGTTTTTAAAAACGGGAAGACTAAGAAAATTGGGATTTCGCTTGAAGTGAGTTTTGTTGAAAGAAAAATTGGGGAAAATACGCTTGAAAATCAGAATAAAGTTTTGGAAGTTCCGATTAATGAACCGCTTTATTATTTTGTGCAATTTGCGAAAAGTAAGGAAAACTGTGCTTTGGATAGATTTGAAGGAAATGAAAAAAATAGAGAGAAATTTCTTAAAAATTTGGAAAATGGGGAAATCAGGAAAGTTTTGGTTAAGTTTGATGTGGAAGAGATTGAAAGATTTGAGAGTTTGGATGAGCTTGTTGAGGAATTTTTGAAGGGATTTGAATTGTTAATACCGTTTTATTTGAAAACAAAGGAGATTTAGGAAGAAAATGATTTCGGATTTTGATAAAATGTATAATTGGATATTGGAATTTACTAATTTTCTTTCATATGAAGTTCGTCCGTTAGAAAAATATGACAGATTTTTAAAAAATTTTCACCTTAATTTCAATGCAAATGAAAAAAGAATGATTATTAAATTTATGAATGAAGATGGAATATTTAATCACACTTATAATTTAACGGATTTTGAAAAGAAACTATTAAAGTATAACTTAAATAATCTGAGTGAAATAGAAAACATGTCAAATTATTTACCTGATGAAGCTAAGGATTTAATTGAAATTTCTGAAAAAATTAAAAGTAAAAAGGAAGAAGATAATGAAAAAGGGTATGAAAAATTTATTGAAAATTTTTTGGATATTAAAATTTTTAAGCTGTTTGGAAAAAATATAACTTTGTATTCTAAAAAAGATGTGGAAAATTCAAATATATTAAAGAGAATAATCAAATTAATGACATACAGGTTAAAAAATGAATTTAATGTAATTAATAATTTGATGTATATTTTTGATATAAAATTTTCAAAAGATAGTATTGCATTGAAATTGTATGGTTGCTTATATGTTGGTGCGTTGATCTTTGGTTGTATTTTATATTTATTTTTTAATGAAATTATGATTATGTGGATACTTTTTATATTTTTCATAATATCAGAATATATAAATGTGTTGCTAAAAGAAAAAAATTTTGAATGGAATAAGAATAATGAATCGAGTTTTTTAATGTTTTTTCTAATTACAGTAATATATATTTATACGATGTCTTTTAGATTTGAACTTGTATATCAGTATATGATTTTAAATTTAATGATATTTTTTAAAACAATAGCAATTTCGTGTTTGAGATATAAACGATTGAAAAATTTTTCAAAGAAAGTTTTAGATGTGTTTATTTAAAAAAGTAAGGAGTGATAATTTTGAATTTTGACGAAGCGTTTAAAATACTGGAAATAGAGCCGACATCTGATAAGAAGAAAATAAAAATTGCATATTCTAAAATGTTGAAAAAATATCATCCTGAGGAGTTTCCTGAGATGTTTATGAAGATTAATGAAGCGTATAGGGTTGCTTTGGAGTTTGAAAAATTTGATTTTAATGAAATTAATTTTAATAAGGTGAATTTTAAAAATAAAAATTTTTTTGAAATTGAACAAAAGTTGGAAAAAGATAGATATGAGGAAGTTTATTTTGGAAATGATATTCAAAAGCCAGAGATTGAAAATGAAGAATTTTCTGATATTTTTAATGGGAAATATGAATGGATGGAAAAAAATTTCAAATCTTGGATAAAAGAAATTCGTAGGATTTTAAATGGCGAAAAAGTTTCTTTTATTTACTTAAAAGTTTTTTTGAAAAGATTTAATAAGTTTTCAGATGATGAAAAGTCTAGAATCAGAGATATTTTAGGATTGGAAAATAATGATTTTGAAGATAATTTGATTTTAAAATCAGAGAATCTTTTTGAATTTGAAAAAGAATACATTATTTCCTGTTTATCAAATAATAAAAATGAATTTTGGGAAATAAAGGAGCTTTATAACAGTAAAGAGAAAAAAGATAATGACAAGGCTCTAGAAAATTTTGTAGAAAGATATTTTAATGTGAAAAAGTTGAATATTTTTGGATTTTTTTTATTTTTGAATATTTATTTTGGAAATTATAAATATCTTGATATAAAAATAAATAAAAAAATTCACAATTTGTTTTTTAATTTAGCAAATAATTTCTTTTTTAAAAGAATAGTTTACAGTTATAAGAAAATAAAAAATAGATTTTATCATTTGGAAATCACTTGCGAAGACGATATTGGAGAAGATGACGCTTTTATACACACTCTAATATTTCTTCTTAGTTGTATTGCGCTAATTTTTATTTGCATATTTAGTTTACCAGCAATAATAAATACAAAGGAAATAGATTATAGAAATGTCGTGAAAAGTTTTGAATTAGTGAGAATTTATTGGATTGTACTTACAGTTACAAGAATTTATTTAGATTTTTCACTTGCAAAACGTGGAAACAATTTAAATATGGCAAGCATGTTGAATATACAGATAATTTTGCTTGGAAGTTATTTAATTTCGATTTATTTTAATTATAAAATTAAAGATTTTCTATTGTTTGGAATATTAATATGGATGCTTATAAAATTAATAATTGTAAATAGAATAAAATATTTAAGATTGAAAAATTATGCAAAAAAAATTTTAGATAGAATATATAATTAAAAATCAAAGAATTGAGACTATTTATCAAAAAGTAATAAAATATAAAAAATAAAAATTGAAAAATGCTATATTAGAAAATTTTCTAAACTTTTATAAATGACCAAAATATTATTAAAGGAGAAAAATAAAAATGGTAAGAATGATTGGAATTGATCTGGGAACAACGAATAGCCTAGCTACATATATTGACGATAATGGGAAAATAGAGTTTGTAAAAAATGAGTATGGAAATATTTTAATTCCGTCTGTTGTGGGAATTGATGAAAATGATGATATTATTGTAGGGGAATTAGCAAAAGAAAGAAGAATGATGAATGCTGGGGAAACTGCGAGTAATTTTAAAAGAAGAATGGGAACAGATGCAAAAATTAAAGTTAAAAATAGAACTTTTGATGCACAAATGTTATCTTCATTTGTTTTGAAACATTTAAAGGAAAATGCTGAAAAACAGTTAAATGAAAAAATAAATAGAGCGATAATAAGTGTACCGGCATATTTTAATGATAAACAACGCAGAGATACAAAAATGGCAGCAGAATTGGCAGGACTTACAGTAGAAAGACTTATAAATGAACCAACAGCTGCGGCATTGTCACTTGGAAGTCATATTTTAGATCAGAATTTAAAATTTATTGTGCTCGACTTGGGCGGAGGAACATTTGATGTTACTTTGCTCGAAACATTTGAAAATATTATGGAAGTGCTGTCAATAAGTGGAGATACAATGCTTGGAGGAGAGGATTTCACCACTAAAATTTGTGAAATTTTTTTGAAAAATATCAAGTTATCAATAGTAGATTTGAGTCGTGATGAAAGAACGAAATTATACACAAAAGCAGATAGAGCAAAAAAATTAATAAGCTTGAAGAATGTAGAAATCGAGATGGAAATTAAAGGAAAAAAATATAAATCAGAAATTACACAAGAGAATTTTAGAGAGACTGTAAAACCATTGCTTGTAAAAATGAAAGTTGCTATTGATAAGGCTCTGCAAGATGGAAATACAGATGCTAGGGAAATTGAAAAAGTTATTTTAGTTGGAGGAGCAGTAAAATTAGGAATTATTGAAGAATTTGTGGAAAAATATTTTCATAAAATGCGTGGAGAAAAAATCTATTTTAATAACGATGATTTTATTGAAAATAATAAACTAGTATCAATAGCAGCAGATCCCGATACAGTTGTGGCTTATGGTGTTGGAATCGCAGTTGGAATGAAGGAAAGAAACAAAGTATTTAAAGAGAGAATTCTGACTGATGTGTGCCCATTTACTCTAGGAACAGAAATCGTAGGAAGACGATTCGCACCGATTATTCCTAGAAATACCACAGTTCCCACAAGTAGATCTGAATATTTTTACACAATAGAAGACTATCAAAGTCAAGTAACTGTCGGAATTTATCAAGGAGAAAGTTTGAACATAGATGATAACTTATTTTTGGGAGAATTTTTACTAGATGTGCCACAAAACTTAGCAGGAAAAGAAGCCATAAATGTAAGATTTACTTACGATATAAATGGTATTTTGGAAGTAGAAGCAAAAGTTGTGAGTACAGGACTTAAAAAAAGTAAATTGATTGTAAATGGAGATTTATCTGAAGAAGAAAAAAACGAGAAAATAAAAATGCTGGAAGAAATAAAAATTCAGTCTGAAAATAAAAACAAGGATAAACTGCTGCTTGAGAGAGTAAATAGAATTTATGCTGAGATAGTAAATACAGAAATAAGAAATCATATTTCTGATTATTTAGAAAATTATAAAATGGTTGTAGCAACAGGCGATAGAATCCGTATTCAAAAGGCGAAAGAAAGTTTCTCACAGTTTCTTGATAAAATTGATCCTGAAATTAATGACATGAATATAGAAGATATTTTGAAAGATTTCGAAGATGAAATGGAAGAGGAAGATATGAAAGAAGAAGATGAACTGGGATTTTGGAATTAAAAAATGATTCTTAAGTATGAAGAAAAATAATTAAGTATTTAAATTTTAACAATTTTGAAATTACAAAAAATGAGGTAAAATATATTAAGAAAAAATAAAAATATTTAAAAAGAGGGAGTAATAAAAATGTCAAATTTGAATAAAGAAATTGTTAATGAGATTTTAGAAAGAATAAAAGGGGATTTTTTGCAAGAAATCAGAGAAAATAATGTGGAACTTAATATTAAGCCACTTCGTCATGCAAAACTTTTGGATAGAGAAGAAATTTCTTTAACAGAGAGTAAAGTGGGAGGATTTCCGTATATTCCGATTGGAGAAAGAGCACCGATGTTTTATGATGCGTTTTCAGATTGTGAAGATGATGAGGATGACGATGAAGATGGAAATGAAACAATGGCTCTGTTTGCTCAAATTAATTGTGAGGATTTAAAAGGACTTGAAAATTTTCCTGAAAAAGGGCTTATTCAAATTTATATGCAAGGGGATACAGATTTTGAAGTTTACAATGAAGATGACTTGAAAGTGATTTATTATGAAAATATTGGGGAACATTATAGCGAAGAAGAATTGAAGGAGATTTATAATCCAAAATTTGATTGTGGAGATTTTCCTTTTGGAGAAACGCTTGGAAGAGAAATTGGGTATGCATTGGAATTTTCTTCGATGTATAATATTTCAGAGATAAGTGAAGAAAAACAGAAAAAATATCTTGAGACAACTTTGAAAAAAATGAATTTAAAATTGTCAGAAAAAGAAAAGGAAGATATATTTTTAAAGGTAGAAGATGACATATTCTATAATTTTAAATGGAATGAGTATATTGACAAAAATATGGAAATAGTAGATGAAAAGGCGTGTGGAATTGATTCAAGAACGCATTGTGGTGGATATCCTGATTTTTTTCAAGGATACGACCCTAGAGAAAAGGAAGGAGAAAAAGAAAAATACGATACGGTTCTTTTTCAGTTAGGAAGTGATTTGTCTAAAGATGGAGATTGGAGAGCTTTAATTTTTGATGCTGGATTTGTAAACTTTTTTATTAATAGTGAAAAATTGAGAAATAAAGATTTTTCAGATATTTTTGTTGATGTTCAATGTGGTTAATATTTTTTAAATGAATGGCAAGGGAAATATGAGCATTTATTAAAAAGGATTTAGATAAATCTAACATTAAAACGAAAAATTAAAAATGACAAGGAGCAAAATATGAAAAGAAAAAGTTTACTAAAAATATTGATTTTATTTATTTTAGTAGGAAGTCTTGCAAATGCAGAATATATAAAAAGAAATGGAGAAATTTATTATCGTGAATGGAGCGAAGAAAAGCCAAGAATATTAAAAAATATAGATAAAAAATCATTTGAAATATTGGAAAATGATTTTGCAAAAGATAAGAATAATATTTATTATCAAGGGGAAAAGATTGAAAAGATAGATCCTAAAAGTGCTAAAATATTTGGAAGTCATTTTGTAAAGGATGAGAAAATTGTTTTTGATGCTTATGAAAAAAAGGAATTGAAAGATGTGGATACAAAAACGCTTAAATCAGTTGGAGATTATTATTTTAAAGATAAGAACAATGCTTATTTTGATATGAAAAAAATTGATGAAAAAGTTGATTTGGAGACATTTATTTATTTGGACTATTTTTATGCTAAAGATAAGAATAATCTGTATTTTTATGGACAAAAAGTGAAAGGTGTAAGTCCAAACAATTTTAATTTTTTGACTTTGTTAAGCAGTGTTCCTGACAATATCATTAAAAGCGGAAATGATTTTTATCTTGTTTATGAAAATAATTCGAATGAAAAAATATATGCGAAAAAAATGGATTTCCCAATTGACAGGGATACTTTTGAAAGTTTTTCCATGAGAGTTTATAAAGATAAAAATAATTTTTATTATTATGATGATACTGATGATATAAAAAAGGGAAAAACACTTATTAAATTTAAAAATGAAGCTGATATAAAAACACTTAAATTTTTGAAGGGAAAAAATGGCGAAAAAAGTAATGAATATATAAAAGATGAAAAGAATGTCTATTATGTGGATGAAGAAAATGTAGAAATAAAAAAGATAGAAAATGCTGATTATAAAACTTTTCAAGTTATTGAATACTTATATGCAAAGGATAAAAACAATGTTTATTATCAAGGAAAAAAGTTAAATAATGTTAATCCAAATTACTTTAAAATTGTAGACAATGAGATAAAATATAATAATGAATTTTATAAAATTGATGAAAATATGAATCTTATAAAAATGGAAAGAGAATAAAAAGTTGATAAAATAAAAAAGGAGCAAATATTATGAAAAGAAAAAGTTTACTAAAAATATTGGTTTTATTTATTTTAGCGGGAACTATCGCAAATGCCGAGTATTTGAAAAAAGATGGAGAAGTTTATTATGAAATGCCATATTTTGAAATCAAGTCGAAAGTGAAAGGTGCGGATGCGAAGACTTTGGAAAATGTTGGAGAAGATAATATGGAAATAGCTGGCTTTTTTGGAAAAGATAGCAAGAATACTTAAATAAGAAATCATATTTCTGATTATTTAGAAAATTATCAAATGGTTGTAGTAACAGGCGATAGAATCCGTATTCAAAAGGCGAAAAAAAGTTTCTCACAGTTTCTTGATAAAATTGATCCTGAAATTAATGATATGAATATAGAAGATATTTTTAAAGATTTTGAAGATGAAACGGAAGAGGAAGATATGAAAGAAGAAGATGAACTAGAATTTTGGAATTAAAAAACAATTCTTAATTATGAAGAAAAATAATTAAATATTTAAATTTTAATGATTTTGAAATTATGAAAAATGAGGTAAAATATATTAAGAAAAAATAAAAATATTTAAAAAGAGGGAGTAATAAAAATGTCAAATTTGAATAAAGAAATTGTTAATGAGATTTTAGAAAGAATAAAAGGGGATTTTTTGCAAGAAATTAGAGAAAATAATGTGGAACTTAATATTAAACCACTTTGTCATGCAAAACTTTTGGATAGAGAAGAAATTTCCTTGACAGAGAGTAAAGTAGGAGGATTTCCGTATATTCCGATTGGAGAAAGAGCACCGATGTTTTATGATAAATTTTCAGATCGTGAAGATGAAGAGGAGAGAAATGAAACAATGGCTTTGTTTGCTCAAATTAATTGTGAGGATTTAAAAGGGCTTGAAAATTTTCCTGAAAAGGGGCTTATTCAAATTTATCTGCAAGGAGATACAGATTTTGAAGTTTGTGATGAAAATGACTTAAAAGTGATTTATTATGAAAATATTGGGGAACATTACAGTGAAGAAGAATTAAAAGATATTTATAATCCAAAATTTGATTATGGAGATTTTCCTTTTGGAGAAACGCTTGGAAGAGAAATTGGGTATGCATTGGAATTTTCTTCGATGTACAATATTTCAGAAATAAGTGAAGAAAAACAGAAAAAATATCTTGAGACAACTTTGAAAAAAATGAATTTGGAATTGTCGGAAAAAGAAAAGGAAGATATATTTTTAAAGGTAGAAGATGACATATTCTATAATTTTAAATGGAATGAGTATATTGACAAAAATATGGAAATAGTAGATGAAAAGGCGTGTGGAATTGATTCAAGAACGCATTGTGGCGGATATCCTGATTTTTTTCAAGGATATGACCCTAGAGAAAAGGAAGGAGAAAAAGAAAAATACGATACGGTTCTTTTTCAGTTAGGAAGTGATTTGTCTAAAGATGGAGATTGGAGAGCTTTAATTTTCGATGCTGGATTTGTGAACTTTTTTATTAATAGTGAAAAATTGAAAAATAAAGATTTTTCAGATATTTTTGTTGATGTTCAATGTGGTTAATATTTTTGAATGACAAGGGAATTATGAGCATTTATCAAAAAGGATTTAGATAAATCTAACATTAAAACGAAAAATTAAAAATAAGGAGTAAAATATGAAAAGAAAAAGTTTACTAAAAATATTGGTTTTATTTATTTTAGCGGGAACTATTGCAAATGCTGAATATTCGAAAAAAGATGGAGAAGTTTATTATGAAATGCCATATCTTGAAATTAAGTTGAAAGTGAAAGGTGCGGATGCGAAGACTTTTGAAAATTTGGGAGAAGATAAGATGAAAATTATCGGCTATTTTGGAAAAGATAGCAAAAATGTTTATTTTCTTGGGAAAAAATTAAAAGATGTTTCAACTAAAAAATTTGAAATTTTGGATGAAAAGTATGTGAAGGATTACAAAAATTTGTATAATCTTAAAACTGATTCACTTTCTTTTTTCTCAATTGATGAAATAACACCGAAAAAAGTATCGATTGATGGACTTGATGTGAAAAGTTTTAAAGTTTTGGAAAATAAAAAAGCTTCTTTAACAGACTATTATACAGATAAAAATAGCATTTATTTTCATAAAGATGATTTGAGAAAAATAACTGGAGCGGATAAAAATTCTTTTGAAATTTTGGAGGAATATATTGCCAGAGATAAAAATAATGTTTATTCTAAAGGGGAAAAGCTAGGAAATATAGATATTAAAAGCTTTAAATATTTTGAAGATGGGCTAGCAAAAGATAAGAACAGAGTTTTTTACATTGAGGATAATAAAGATGTTACAGGAGTAGATGCGAAAACTTTTGAAAGAATGGGAGAAAGTTATTATTTTAGAGATAAAAATAATATCTTTGGTTTAAAGGATTACAATCCTTATGATTTGGAAATGTTGAAAAATATTGATAGAAATAGTTTTAATACTTTGAGTAAGGAAATTGGAAAGGATAAAAATGGAGTTTATTATTTTGGAGAAAAAATAGATGGAATTTCTTCGAATAATGCTAAAGTTGTTGAAGAATTAGGAGATTACGATTATATTTTTCAAAGTGGCAATGATCATTACTTGGTGACTGTAAATGAAGGAAATTCATATGACAAATCAGATGATAATACAAAAGAAAAATTTAAAATAAAGAAAATAAATGGTTTGAATATTGATTATGACACATTTAAATATTTTGAAATGTACGATTTGTATAAAGATAAAAATAATTTTTATTATCATTCAGATAATGACTTAAAAAAAATTAAAAGTGGAATTGATATTAAAAGTGCTGAAAAAATGATTGAGTTGCGTGATTTTATAAAGGACAAAAATAATATTTATCATTTTTCTGATGGAAAACTTGAGAAAATTAATTTGAAAATTGATGTAAATAATTTGGAATATTTGGATGATGGAAATTCTGTTTTTAGTAGTTATTTGAGAGATGGGAAAAATGTTTACTTTGTAAATGATGAAGATGGGAAAATAAAAATTGTGAAAAATGTTGATAAAAACACATTTAAAGTTGTAAACGGAAATTATGGAGTGGATAGTAAAAATGTTTATTATTTGGGAGAAAAATTGGATTTTGTAGGATTAGATGGACTTAAAATTTTTAATGAGGGTTATTTGAAAGATAAGAAAAATGTTTATGAAATTTCTGTAAATGATAATGATAAAGTGAAAGTAAAACCGATTAAAAATCTTAATATTGATGTGGCAACTTTTGAAGATATTTTCGGCGGATTAAATTACAAAGATAAAAATTCCGTTTATTATGAAGATAACGATGGAGATATTTCTTTGAAAATATTAAAAGGAGCAGATCCGGCTACATTTGAGTTTGGAATTATTTCAAAAGATAAAAATAGTGTTTTTATTGGAAATCAAAAGTTGGAAGGCGTGAGTTCTAAAGGGTTTGAAGTATTGGATGATACATTTAATTTTGTGAAAGATTATAAGAATGTTTACTATTTGGATAGAGAAAGTGATGGAATTACTTATAAAGTAAAAGTTTTAGATACAAAAGGAATTGATATTCCAAGTCTTGAATTTCTTGGAGATTCTTATAACAAATATTACAGAGATAAAAACAATATTTATTTTTTGAATGATAAAGATGATAAAATGGAATTTGAAAAATTGGCTGGTGCGAATCCGAAAACATTTGAAATTGTTGACGATTATTTTGCAAGAGATGATAAAAATGTTTATTTCTTTAATAAAAAAGTGATTGGAGTAGATGCGAAAACTTTTGAAGAAGTTGGTTATGATATTATAAAAGATAAAAATGGTTTACATATTTTAATAGATTCTAATGAAACTGAAATAAAGGTAAAAAGCTTGAAAGCAGATGGAATTGACTTGAAGACATTAAAGAAATTAGATAACGGTTATTTTAAAGATAAAAATAATATTTACTATGGATTGAGTGGCAATCTTTATAAAATAAAAAATGCTGATTTACAAACATTTGAAGTTTTAACTTCACCTTACAGCAGTTCTGTTTATTTTGCGAAAGATAAAAATAATGTTTATTATAATGGGAAAAAATTGGATGGAATTGTTCCTAATGATTTTGAGCAGATACAAAGTTATTTTATAAAAGATAAAAATGGAATTTATAAATTTGAAGAAGGTGAAAATGAACAAGATCTAAAAATAACTCCAATTAATGCAAAAATAGATTTTAAAAATCTTAAGGAATTAGATTGGAAGTATTTTGGCGATGATAAAAATATTTATTATTTTGATGAAAATGATTTCAAGAAATTAGATAATGCTGATGTGAATTCATTTGAACGAATAGAATATACTGGTTTTTTTAAAGATAAAAACAACGTTTATTATGATGGAGAAAAAGTAGAAGGAATAGATATGAACAGTATCGAAGTAATAAATGGAATGTGTATAAAAGATAAAAATAGTGTCTTTTATGAAGGAAAAAAATTAAGAAATATCAGTCCTGACAATTTTAATATTTTTGATGACGGAATTTCGTATGATAAAATTTTGGTTGACAAAAATGGAGCTTACAAATTGCTGGAAAATGAAAATCAAAAAGATAAAATAATTCCACTTGACAGCAAAAATATTGACTTAAAAACTCTTGAAAGAATTGAATCTCCAATGGATAGTTCTAATTATTTTAAAGATAAAAATGGAGTTTATTTTTTGAATGGAGAAAAATTTGTGAAAATAAATGGAGCGGATATAGATACTTTTGAAGTGACAATGAGTGGAAAATATGGAAAAGATAGGAATAATGTTTATTTTGAAGGGAAGAAAATGGAAGGGGAGAATCCGAAGAAGTTTGAGGAGGAGATGGAGATTAAATAATAGGAATTGCTTTGTTTGAATTGCTAAATTTTGGAATAAAAAAGGAGAGTTATTGTGAACATTAAAAGATATTTGTTAAAAATTCTGATTTTGCTTGTTTTGGTAGGGAGTGTTGCGAATGCAGGGTATTTTAAAGAGAAAAATAAAATTTATTTTATTGATACAATAGAAGATTCTGAGAAAAAAGAAGTTGTGAAAAATATTGATTTTAGGACTTTTAAAATTTTTGAAGAGAATGATAATTTTGCGAAAGACAAGGATAATGTTTACTATAAGAATAAAAAGCTGGAAAATGTAGATGTGAATTCTTTTCAGATTGAAAATCCTTTTATTGTAAAAGATAAAGATAATGTTTTTTATATTACAAATAATGAAATTATAAAAATTAAAGGATTTAGTCCAGAAAAAAGTAAAGTTATTGTTCAGTTTTACGTACCAACTATACTAATTAATAAAAATGGTATTTATACTTTTGATAAATATGAAAATGGAGAAATTACGATAAAATCAATAAAACCTGCAGAAATAGATATGGATACTTTGAATGTTGTTGATGGAGAGAATATGGCGATGCTTTTGTATTTAAAAGATAAAAATAATGTCTATTTTATTAATTATAAAGAAAGTGAACAAAAAATTTTAGATACTGATATCGAAAATGCAGAAGAAACTGAGAATGATAACTATAGTATTGATATTGAAATAAAAAAATTAGAAGGAGTTGACAGTAATAGTTTTGAAATAGATTCTATATATGGAAAAGATAAAAAGAATTTATATTTTTTTAACAAAAAAATAACAGGGGTAAATCCTAAAACTTTTAAAGTTATTGGATCAAATAAACTTATTATCAAAGATGATAAAGGGGTTTATTATCTTGGAAGAGAAGAAGTGAAAAAAATCCAAAATGCTGATTTAAATACTTTTGAAGAAGTATCGAAAGAGTATTATCGAGATAAAAATAATGTTTTTTACTATGATAATTATGATGGTGATGTAAAAAGAGTTAAAGGGGCAGATGCAAAAACTTTTGAAGCAATAGAAGGCTATGCATTGGGAAGAGATAAAAATGCTGTTTATGACAGAGGGAAGATGATAAAGGGCTTAGACCCTGTGACATTTGAAGATTTGAACGGAGATTTTTACAAAGATAAAAATGGAGTTTACTACGAAGGAATGCTAATGAAAGGGATTGATTCAAAATCTTTTGAGCCATTCGTAAATTATACACATGTAAAAGATAAAAATGGAATATATTCCTTTTATCAAAAAGAAAATGAAGTTGTTGTTGAAAAAGTTGAAATTTCTCCAGAAATTGATTTAAAAACTTTACAACCTATCGAAAATTATTCTGAATATTCAAAAGATAAAAATAACGTTTATTATCATTTCAAAAAAATAGAAGGTGCTGATATAAAAACTTTTGAACCTGAAGGGTATTCTATTGGAAAAGATAAAATGGGAGTATATTATGAAACTCGTAAAGTAAATGGAGTGGATGTAAATAGCTTTGAAGTTTTGAAAAATGATTTTTTTAAGGATAAAAATAATGTTTATTATAAAAATAAAAAGTTAGAAATATTCAAACCTAAAAACTTTGAAGTAATAGACTATTCTTTAGTAAAGCAAAATGAAGATTTGTACTATTTTACTGAAGATGGAAATAATAACACAAAATTTGTTCCATTAGAAAGTAAAAATGTCGATATTGATACTTTTCAAATTCTTGATGATGATTATGCAAAAGATAAGAATAATGTCTATTACAAAGGTAAAATTTTTAAGGAAGCAGATGTAAAAACTCTTGATAAACATTATAATGAAAATGATAACGGGTACAAAATAAGGGATAAGAAAAAAGTGTATAAAACAAAAAAATGATATTTTTTTGCAATTGACTTTTTTTGAAAATATGATATAATTAAATTGTTAAAAACCCTAAGGGAAAAAACTTTGTATTAAAGTAAAAAAATATTGGCAAATTAAACTGGAGTTTTCCAGTTTTTTTTGTTATAATAATTTTAATGAGTTCCAATAACTCATACTTTAATACAAAGGAGGTTTAGAGCAGTGAACAGCGATGAACTTATTAGACTTCTGGTTATTATGTATATTGTTTACAGACTGACTAGATAGTCGAAAAATATCGAATTTCACCTCTGCCTCTAACCTTAGGGGGAGTTAAATTATTTAAATTATTAAAATTAACAATTTTTTGTAATCCAGACAAATCCTTTTCCCATTCGCACATCCGAATCCCTAAAATGATTCCCCTCATTCCATTCCAAGACACATTTTTCCAAATCTTCAGAATTTCTCAAAATCTCAAAATATTCTCTTATATTATCACCAATCTTCGATAAAACCTGATGTTTAGTCTTTTCCTCCAAATCTCCAAGACTTAAATAAACATTTTTTGCCAAAATCTCATTATTTTTCACAAACTTAATCCAATCCTTATACCAAACCGACGGTGAAGCTCCAACAACTCCTGCAAAAATATCTGTCTGATACCCGCACCACAACGAAAACAATCCCGCAAGTGAATATCCTCCTAAAATATATTTCACATTATTTTCATTCACAAGTTTTACCAAATTTGGAATCAATTTTTCCTTTATAAACTCTAATGTTTTATCAGCTCCATCGCCAAAATTTCCTTTTCCACGAAGAAGTGGCATTTCCCAAGGTGTCAACTCACTATTCCAGTCTTCTATTTTGAAAGCTGCCAAGCTAAAACTTTTATCTGTATTTTCAGAAATATATTTCACTTCATTGTCTAAAAGTTTCATATCATGCTCATCAACAGGCTGTATTAAAATATATTCTGTCTTTTTATTTTCATTTGTATATAAAACACATTCTTTTTCTTCTATTTTGAAATTTAATTTTTTCATATTTACTCCTTTTTAATATTTTTTGAATATTGAATTTATTTTGAATAAATTTTGATTAATATAATTAATTATAGCATATGTTTTTAAAAATTTTATTCAATTTATTTATACTATTTTTATAATTTTTTTCTTTGATTAAATATATTTAATTTTTTTTTAAATTATGGTAAAATAAACTAAAATATTTGATAAAATCTGGAATTTTTGTAAACTCTATCAACAAAAAAATATTTATAGAGAGGATAATGAAATGTTTAGAAGGAAAAAAGAAATTTTTTATGTTAGAAAAGTTAAAATTATTATTAATGAATCAACCCTTGATGTATTTAGAAATACAATCTATTATGTAGATGTGCAGGATGCTCTGTGTATTAAAGGTGTTCCGTTTATTACCTGTGATATTTATGAAGATGAATTTTCCGACCATTTAATTGCTCAGGTGGGACTGGAAGATGACGAGGAAAACGATATATTACCAAGTATAGAGGAACTGAAAAATAAAAAAATCGTTTGCTTTATTCAGTTAGATGAGCATATAATAAGATAAAATTGTTGAAGTGTTCAAAATATATAAAAAATATTCAAATGGAGGTTATTTTTATGAATATAGAAATTGTACAAATTTGTGATATTACATTAGCCGTAAAATTTGCCTTAAAAACAAAAACTAAAATCGAATATTTTCCTTTTGAATATGAAAAAAATATTGAATTTCTATTCTCTAAAAACAAAGTGGATTTTTTAGAAAATAGCTACAAAGCTGAAAATATTGAAGAATGGTTTGATTATTGTTTAAATTTAGGATTAGAAGATATAAAAATTTTATTACCTGTTTCATCTAAAAATTTAAATATTCCCAACGATTTAAATTCAAATAAGATTAAACTTATTTGCTATTTTAAAAACAATTTGATTCTTTATTTTACACCAAAATGGAAGAAAACAAGTGGTGGATGGAATGTTACTTATACTGCTCACAAATACGAAAATTCTATCAATGAAAAACTTAAATTTTATGATAATACAGAAGATTTTAAAAATGTATTAAGTAAAATAGCAATTTTGGCTGATAAAATTAATTTTTCAAATTTTGGAAATATCTTTAGAAAAGCTTTTAGCATTTTAAATGGGGAAAGTTTTGAAAATATAAGAAATACTTTTTATGGACAAACTCTTTTTAAAATACCTAAAATAAATGCAAGACTTTTTTATTCC
This sequence comes from Leptotrichia sp. oral taxon 417, assembly GCF_013394865.1. Lineage (NCBI taxonomy): Bacteria > Fusobacteriati > Fusobacteriota > Fusobacteriia > Fusobacteriales > Leptotrichiaceae > Leptotrichia > Leptotrichia sp. oral taxon 417. Next base: position 1,462,361 of record NZ_JABXYV010000001.1, read on the forward strand.
GCCAAAATTTCTAATGTTTTTGGTGGAATGAGTTCCTGGAATGACAGCCCTCCTTATTATGCACACGAAAAAGGGCTTGAAAGTGAATATGACAGTCTTACGGAAGAACTTTTGACACAAATTAGGCTTGCTCTTTTATATTCTGTAAATGAGTGGTAAAATATAGTAAAATTATAATGAAGGATTTATGGAATTTTTTCAAAAAGATACACTTATTGTTGTAGTTGTAGTAACAATTATTTTTCTAATAAAAAAATTAATGATAACAAAAAATTTAGAAAAAATTGAAGTTGATGATGAATTGAAAGAAAAATTAAATAAATTAGTAAAATAATACATTATATCTTTTTATAAATTTGAATAAAATTAAAAAACAAATTAGTAAATCAAAAAATATGGAGGATAAAGAAATGAGTATAAGTTTTTATGTGAAAAACAAGAAAAAATTTTTAGGTTATAAAGCCGTTTTAAATGTTGAAACTGCATTGAGTTTACTTGATAAGGAGCTTTATACCTACAATACTGGAAATGTTGATATTAATGATTTGCTGTTATCTCCAGTTTCTAATTATCAGTGTCTTTTAATAGGAGATGATAAGGAAAGTTCAAGAGGATTTGAGCTATCTTACGACACACAATATAATAATTATATCGTGAGGATTTTTACGCCATCATCTAGGGAAGATTGGCTTTTGGCGTTGGAATATATAAAAGCGTTGGCTAAAGAATTTGATTCGGAGATTTTGAATGAGAGAGGTGAAGTTTATACTGCTGGTAACATTGATAAATTTGACTATGAATCAGATATACTTTATGGAATAAAAGTAATTACAGAAAATATAAAAAGTGGAGAATCAGATACTTATGTTATTTTTGGTACAACTAGACCTGTTTCTTTCAATGAAGAAATGGTAGATGAAATAAATAATTCAAATAATCCTATAGATACTTTTTCAAGAATAGTAAGAAACATTCAAAATTTAGATGCTTATTCGGCAAATCAACGTTTTTATAAAAATGATGAAGATGAAAGAATTATGGGAGCTTATAGTCTGACAGAAAATGTTAGAACAATTCTTCCTTATAAACCTAGTGTTGAATTTCATAATTTAGATATCGTTAAAAATGATGATATAGCTTTTTGGAATATAGGTTTCGTTACTATTAATGGAGATGAAAATGATCCAAACAGTTATCAAGTTATTGGTCAATTAGATTATAATGATTTTATAAAAAAATTACCAAAAGATAAGTATCGTTTTATTGACGCTTCATACATTCTTGTTGAGCCGTTAAGTAAAGAAGAAATTTTAGGATTTTTAGAAATATCTGTTAATTAGAATAAAATGACTTTAAAATACTAAAATTAGGAGGCATAAAATGGATAAAAATCGTAAAAGATGGGGTTATATCTTTGATGAAAAATTAGATATGTTGATTCCTAATATTCCAAGACAGAAAAAATTTGTAAAAATATTTTTGATTTTATCGTTACTATTTTTTATCATTGCTCTAATGCAATTATATTTTTTAGATAAAACTTCCCCAAAACAAATAATATTTTTGATTTATAGTGGAGGTTCAGTTTTTTTTCTTTTATTTTTGGCTATTGTTATAAAAGTAAATATTTCTTTCATCGAAAGAAAATTGAAACAACTTGAAGAAATGACATTGCCATATGAATTTGAAATTCATCCACTAAAAGATAATTCATATATTTTTTTGTGTATTGTATTATTTATTATGTTTATTACAATACTCTATTTTAAATTAAATGAATTGTTAAAAAATTTTACATCAAAAGATATTTTTTTCGTTATTTTTATGATTATAACGATTGCCGTCAATTTTAGCTTTTTTTTGGAAAATCTCAAAAAAAGAAAATATTCTTTAATTATAAGTGGAAGAATTATAAAATTATTATATGAAAACAATGAAATAGAATTTATAGAAATTGATAATATCCGTTATGCCAAATTTTATGCGGCTAATGCTGGAAAAGGCAGAAAAGAAAGAAATCCCACTTTTCAAATTTTTGATAAAGAAGAGAAAAAATTTGTTGAAATGTCTATCAAGCCAACTGATTATTATTTGATGAAAAAATATTTTACAAAATATAATGTGATGATTGATGATTTATATGATTATTTCTAAGAGTCTATACGATTTTAGAAATAAAAATTTTTTTAATTACAAAATTAAAAAATAAGGAGAAAAATATAATGTTTATTTTTATGTTGATATTGCAATTAGTAGTACTTATTATTAGTATCACAACTATTATCTATTTAATAACAAGAAAAAATACAATGGAATGTTTTTACATAGAAAATGAAATTTTATGCCTAAACTCTATGCCTACAAAAAAGATTCCACTTTCTGATATTGATTACATAGAATTTTATTGCAGTCGTTTTCGTAACAGTTGCAGAGGATTGATAAAGATTCATACGATAAATTCAAAAGTAGTCAAACGATTTTTTCAAACAAGTAAATTTACATTTTTTGTTACTGAACAAATGGTTTTAGATGAAATTAATAAATTGACACCTATTTTGAAGGAATATTCGATACCATATACTATTAATTATAATTAAACTTCGAATGTTGTAGTTATAGAATTTTAAAAAATTTAATTATATTTATTAAAAATAACAAATCTTATACTAAAAAGGAAGTGTTTTAAATGGGAATATATGAAATAATTATAGGAACAATGTTTATACCATTTTTATTTATTCTATCAATATTTTTTTCTTTAACATTAAGAAAAAGAAACATGCAAAAAATTATATCTGCTGAAATTAGTGACGACTTAAAAGACTTAAAACCACGAGAATTTTTTATAATTTATTAAAAATGGAAAGAACAGCAAAACCAGTTTACTTTGCAGAAATTTTTTTGTTGACAATAGATACCATTTATATCTTATTCGGTGGGTATGCTGAATATCTAAAAGAATTGAAATTTGCACAAGAGTTTCCTGATTTTCCAATAAATCCTATGTCATTTGTATTTATTAAATTCGGTATTCCTATTTTTTTATGGTTTATTGTACTTTTTCTATTATTATTTGCCTTATTTATGAAAAAGAAAGAGAATAAAAGATTAGCCAAAATGCTAGATAACTTAGAAAAATACAGATTTTTAAATTATGCAAAAGAAGATTTTATCAACTCTGAGAAAATAGTTAAAACTGGAATGGTCGCACAAAGTGACTTAAAAATTGGAAGCAGATATTTATTTTCTGTCTATCCAGCATACATAATTCCTTATTCTTGGATTTCTGATATAACAATTGATAGAGTTTATAATCGTGGAGGAAGTTATTCATCTTTAACTTTTATTTTTACTAAATCTTTTAAATCTGAGAAATTATTTTTTGCTAAAAAAGAAGTTGCTGAAAAGGTTAGGGATTTTATTTTGGGAAATGAAGATTTTCATTAGATTCTTCTTGTTTCTCTTATTCATCATTCATTTATTTTATAAATATGGCTATTATTTGCTTTATTTTTCAAAATTTACAAAGATAATATTTTTTGATATAATTAAATTACATGATTTTTTAGAAAGTGAATGATAAAATCAGAATGGAAATATGGGTGAAAAAAATGATTTATAATTTTCATCATTCGAAATTCAATATTAATTAAAAAAATTTAAAAATTGAAATGGGATTACAATTAGAAAATATTTTAGAATATTTGAAATAGCTAATTAAAGAAACTACTCATATTTTAAAAAAATTAGTGAAAAATTTAAGGAAGGGATAAAATATGATTACTAATAATATTGCATTTGATTTTGAAAGAATTACTTCCTATTTAAGAGATTATTCTGGGAAAAAATACGAAGACCCAAAAAAAGCAGGAAATCGAATGAATGAGATGGAAAAGTTCAAGGAAGCTGGTAAAAAAGCAAGGGAAGAGTTCATAGCTTATGCTAACTATATAGCAGAATCACTCGACTATAAAGCAGGTAAATGTTCGGGTTGGATATACCAATCACAAATAGCATGTACATATTTTTGGATTGAATTAAAGAAAAATGAAGCACTTAAGCTTCCACATAGTATTTCTATTTCAATAAATATACATCCTGAACATGATATTAATGGACCTATTACTCTTTCTTTTAAAGTTGAAGCTAAAGATAATGCTTGTGAAGATTTAGACTATAAAATTCATAATAAAATAATTGATGTTCCAATAAAGAAAGATTCAAAAATTTATTATCAAACTGATTTATTGAATGGAACATGCAGACGTTTTGATAATAATACAATTGAATTAGAAAAAATAAAAAAACTAAAAGTTGTAAGAGATATAATTGGTCCATATGAAAAAAGTAACGCATCAAAGATAATAAAAGATTCTATCGAAGCTGCTAAAGAATTAGTTCCATTTTATGAATATATTCTTAGTGAACGAGAATTAAGGTTATCAAAAAATGTGGAGGAAGAAATGAAAAAGATAAAGCCTGAACTAAATACAATTTTATATGGTCCTCCAGGGACTGGAAAAACTTATAACACTGTTAATTACGCAGTGGCAATATGCGAAAATAAAAATATTGAAGATGTACAATCCGAAGAGTATGAAAAAGTATTGCATAGGTATAATGAATTGAAAAAAGAAGGTCGTATTGCATTTACTACATTTCATCAATCATTCGGTTATGAAGAATTTATTGAAGGAATTAAACCAATTGTTGGTGATGAAAAGAAAGAGATTGGATATACAATCGAAGCAGGTATTTTTAAAAAGTTTTGCATTACAGCTGCCAAAAAAGCAATTATAGCCACTGAAGATATGCCAGATGTAAGTAATGCAAAGGTGTGGTGTGTACTCCTTGATAAAGGAGGAGTATCTGACTTAAAGAAAAAATGTTTTGAAGAAGGGAACATTCGTATTGGATGGTACGAGCAATCGGAAATCATTACAGATGATGCAAAGGGGTTAAGTGATAAGGCTCAACGCATTCTTTTAAATTTCCAAGATGAGATGGAGATTGGAGATGTTATTGTAACAGAAAGAAATGCCAAAACAATTGATGGAATAGGCGTTGTTATAGGTGATTATGAGTATGATAAAGAAGATGGAGAATGGCCTAGAAAACGTAAAGTAAAATGGCTTATGACAGGTACTGAAATTGATATTACTGAACTGAATGATGGAATACAACTGGATAGAAAAACAGTATATCAATTAGGTAGAATTTCATCTGACAAAATACTAAATCTTGTAAACAATCCCAAAGAAGTGATGAAGCCATTTGTGTTTGTAATAGATGAAATCAATAGAGGCAATATTTCAAAGATTTTTGGTGAGATGATTACATTAATTGAAGATACAAAGCGTGAGGGAAAAATGGAACAAGCGTCAGCTGTTCTACCATACTCAGGTGAACTTTTTAGTGTACCCTCTAATGTTTACTGCCGACCGTTCAATCGCTCTGATGGATACAGCTCTTCGTAGAAGATTTCAGTTTGTTGAAATGATGCCTGATACAGATATATTAAAAAATGTTACAGTTGAGGGAGTTGAAATTGCTCCGATACTTAAAAAAATTAACGAGAGAATAACATTTTTATATGATAGAGAACATACAATTGGGCATGCATTTTTTATAAAACTTATTGGGTCGCCTAATATTAATACATTAGGTTCTATTTTTGAAAGATCTATAATTCCACTTTTACAAGAATATTTCTATGAAGATTATCAAAAAATACAGTTAGTTTTAGGTGATAATCACAAAGTAGATGTTTCAACAAAATTTATTAAAGATGAAGAAGTTAAAGTAGCGGAAATCTTTAAAGGTGATGCAAATGATATTATGGATCTTCCAGAAAAAAAATATACTATTAATAAAAAAGCCTTTTTAAATATTGAAAGTTATAAACAGATTCTTTAGAAAGTGGTGATTTAATGAATAAACTTTTAGAAGTAAAAGAGTTTGACATAATCACTGGAAATCCTAATTTTGAAAATGATAAAAAATACAAATATTTAGATACTGTAACTTTTGGAAATCTAATTGAATTTATTCATCAGTTTACTGCAAATGAACAAGTTGCAGATGTACTTGATTTCATGAGAATTTCATATAAACGTAATATTGGAAATGTTGTATCAATTAAAAACTATGTAGGCTTAATTCAAATGAAAAATGGATATCAAATACAAATTCTCCCTAAAATAAGTTTTACAAATAGTGATGATTCAGAAAATAGGAATACTAAAAAAATTTTTCTCAATATGTTAAGAAGTATGAGAGATTTTCCAAGTAAAGTATTTAATAACTCCAATATTCAAGTTGAGCGTATGAATCTTTATGAAATATTTATTAATATGTATTTACAAGAAATAAGGCGATTAATAAAAATAGGAATTAAATCATATTATATTTTTAAAGAAGATAATTTAAACTATTATAAAGGGAAACTATTAACATCACAGCATTTTAAAACAAATATAGTACATAAGGAACGTTTTTATGTCACCTATGATGAATTTAATCCTAATAGAGTTGAAAATAAGCTAGTTAAGGCTACACTATTAAAATTACAAAAACTTACAACAAGTTCAGAAAATTCTAAAGAAATAAGACAATTATTAACTTCCTTTGAAATGATAGATACTTCTATTAATTATATAGCAGATTTTTCAAAGATTAGAATAAATAGAAACAATAGAGATTATGAAATGATTATGCAATGGTCAAAAGTATTTTTACTAAACAAATCTTTTACAACTTTTTCTGGAAACAATAATTCTAGAGCATTACTGTTTCCAATGGAAAAAGTATATGAAAGCTATGTAGCTAAATATTTGAAAAAAATACTAGAAGAAGTTGGTTGGGAAGTATCAATTCAAGATAAAAGTTACTACTTATTTACTGAGCCAAGACTACAATTTGCTTTAAGACCTGATATTGTTTGCAAATATGGAAAACGAACTATCATTATGGATACCAAATGGAAGAAACTCGTTAATAACGAACGTATTAACTATGGTATTTCTCAAAGTGATATGTATCAAATGTACGCTTATTCAAAAAAATATACATCCTCAGAAATATGGCTTTTATATCCTTTGAATGATGAAATGAAAGAACATTCGGAAATTTCATTTAATTCCGGTGATGGAACAACTGTAAATATTTATTTTATAGATTTAGAACATATTCAAAACTCACTAGAAACTTTAAGAGATAAAATTAAATAGTTTTAAATTTATCATAAATTGTAATATTAAATGCAACATTTTTTAAATTTGAGAGTGTACAGAATTTTGTGTAAACTCAAAATATAATATATGGTACAGGATGGTAGTTTTATCATCCTGTTTTTAAATTCTTCCTTCAAAATAAATACTTAACTGTGAATATATTTCTCCCCAGCCTGGTATTCTTCCAGTCCATTTCTTTGTTGCTTCCTTTAAGCTTAGGTATACTGATTTCATTAATGCTTCATCTGTCGGATAAAGTGATTTTGTCTTTGTATACTTTCTTAATTGTCTGTTTAAGCTTTCTATCGGGTTTGTCGTATATATCAGCTTTCTTATCTTTGTATCATATTTAAAGTATGTTGTCAACTCATTCCAGTTACTTCTCCAGGAATTAATTACTGCCATATACTTTTTACTCCATTTTTCTTCTAATTCATCCAGTTTAAACTCTGCCTGTTCCAGTGTTGGTGCATTATACATTTCTTTTAAGTCTGATGTAAATTCCCTTGTATCTTTGTAAGATATATATCTATGCTGTTTCTAATTTGATGAACTACACATTTTTGAATTTCTGTCTTTGGAAACACTGAAGATATTGCTTCGCTGAACCCTAAATTGTCAACAGACATAATTAGTATATCCTGAACTCCTCTGTTTTTCAATTCATTTAAAACATTTAGCCAGTACTTGCTTGATTCATTTTCTCCTATCCAAAATCCTAAAACCTCCTTTCTTCCTTCCTTATCTATTCCTATAGCTAAATATACCGCCTTTTTAACAACAACTCCATCTTTTCTTACACTGTAATGGATAGCGTCCATAAAAACTATTGGATATACATCCTCAAGCTGTCTAGACTGCCATTCCCTAATTTCAGGTATAATTTTATCTGTAATTTTACTGATCATAGATGGCGAAACATCAATTCCATAAAGATTATTGAGATGGTCCTCGATATCTCTGTTGCTCATTCCTTTAGCATAAAGAGAAAGAATCTGTCCTTCAATACCAGTAATTTCTCTTTGATATTTAGGGATGATTTGAGGTTCAAACTCAGCATTTCTATCTCTAGGAATATCTAAGTCAATATTGCCATACTCACTTCTAACAGTTTTCTTGGAATGTCCATTTCTAGCATTAGAAGTAGTCTTATCTTTCATAGAATGTTTAGCATACCCCAGTTCATGCTCAATTTCAGCTTCAAGCATAGTTTGAATAGTACCCGAAAGCAAATCCTTAATATCATTAGTATCTTTAATATTGTAATCCTCAATCAGTGTTTTAAAAATTTCGTTGTCAATTTTCTTTTTAGCCATAACAAAAACCTCCAAATATTATATAGTTATTTTACCATATATTATTTAGAGGTTTACACAAAAATTTTTACACACCCTTTTATTTTCTCATTCATTTATTTTTCAAAAATTTACAAAGCCAATATTTTTTGATATAATTAAGTTACATAATTTTTTAGAAAGTGAGTGATAAAAAATGGATTCACAAGAGATAAATAAATTTATAAAGGAAAATGTTGATAAAATTTATGATGAAATGGTAAAAGTTAGAAGAACTATTCATGAAAATCCTGAACTTGGAGATGAAGAATTTGAAACAAGTAAATTGATAAAAAGATTTTTGACAGAAAATGGTATTGAATTTTTTGAAGTTATAAATACAGGAGTTGTTGCGACTATTTATAATGATAAGGAAAATATGGAAAATAAAACCGTTGCGACTCGTGCGGATATTGATGCATTGCCGATTTTTGAAGAAAATGATGTTGACTATAAATCTAAAAATACTGGAAAAATGCATGCTTGTGGACATGATGCACATACAACTATTCAGCTTGGAGTAGCTAAAGTTTTGGCAGAAAATAAGGATAAATGGCATGGAACTGTAAGATTTTTCTTTCAGCCTGCAGAGGAAACTTCTGGGGGATCAGATAGAATGATAAAAGCTGGGGCATTGGAATTTGAAAAGGAAAAAGATAGAAAAATAGATGCTTTTTTTGCATTGCACATGGCTCCAGAAATAGAACTTGGGAAAATTGGATTAAAATATGGAAAGGCACACGCTTCATCAGCAAGAATACATCTTACAATAAATGGAGTTTCAGCTCATGCCGCATTGCCTCATAAGGGAATTGATGCAATTTTAATCGGTGCAAAAGTTATGGAATATCTTCAATCTATTGTCAGCAGAAGAATTGACCCAAGAGAAGAGGCTGTAATTACAATTGGGGCATTTAATGGAGGTTTTGCTGATAATGTTGTCTGTGACAAAGTAGAAATGAAGGGAACAGCCAGAACAATGTCTGAAGAAACACGAACATTTATAATTGAAACATTGGAAAGAGACTTGCCTAAATTTGTAGAAGCATTAGGCGGAACAGCAAATGTTGATATTGTACGTGGTTATGCACCTGTAATTAATAATGATGAAATGACAGAAAGAGTGGAAAATAACATTGTTGATTTGTATGGTAAAAATGCTTTGGAACTAATAAAGCAGCCTAGAATGGATGTTGAAGATGTAAGCTACTTTTTAAATGAAATTCCTGGATGTTTTTTCAGACTGGGAACACGAGTGGAAGAAAAGGGATTAATTTACGATTTACACCATCCTAAATTTAATATTGATGAAGAAAGTTTAAAAATTGGAATGGGATTACAATTGAAAAATATTTTAGAATATTTAAAATAAAAAAGGAATAAGATGAATAAAATAAAAAATAATTATGAAGTTGGGCAAAAGCTGGAAATTGAAATAGAAAAAATAGTATTTGGCGGCGAAGGTCTTGGAAGAGTTGATGGGTTTACTGTATTTGTGCCAATGAGCGTACCAGGAGATAAACTGGAAATTGATATTATTTCTGTGAAAAAGTCTTATGCTAGAGGGCTGATAACTAGAATAATTGAGCCGTCAAAAGATAGGATTGAAGATTTATCCAAAGTTAGTTTTGAAGATTTCGATGGCTGTGACTTTGGAATGTTAAAGTATGAAAAACAGCTTGAGTATAAGGATAAAATGCTTGAAGAAGTTCTCACAAAAATTTCAGGAATTGATTTGGAGAATGTACAAGTTGGGAAAATTATTGGAAGTGATGAAAAGGTTAATTATCGAAATAAAACGGCTGAGCCATTTTTTAAAAAGGATGGGATTATTCAAACAGGATTTTATTCTAGAAAATCCCACAATGTTTTTCTGGCTAAAGAAAACCTCTTAAAATCAGAAATTGCAAAAATGATTATTGATAAATTTTTACAAAAAGTAAATAGTTTTTCAGGTACAAAAAAAGAATTTAAAGTTTTTAATGAAATTAATAACACTGGATTTTTGAAGCAAATAATGGTTAGAAACAATGAAAAGAATGAAGTTATGATAATTGTTATTGTAAATAAAAATTCCCAATATAATCAGCTTTCAAAAGTACTGGAAGAAATGTATGATGAAAATGAGTGCATAAAGTCAGTTTATATTTCCGTAAAAACTGAACAAAATAACGTGATTTTAGGAAAAAATATTCATTTATTTGGAAGCCAGTATTTGGAAGAGGAAATGGAAGAATTAAAATTTAAAATTTATCCAAATTCATTTTTCCAAATTAATAAAAAACAGGCACTTAAACTTTATGACACAGCGATTGAATTTTTAAATGAAGAAAAAAATAACAAAAATAATGGCAAAATTTATGAAAAAACAGTAATTGACGCATTTTCTGGAACAGGAACAATTGCAATGATGCTTTCTAAAAACATAAAAAAAGTTATTGGAATTGAAAGTGTTGAAAGTTCTACTCTTGCAGCAAAATTAACATCCTACGAAAATTCCATTCAAAATGTGGAATTTGTAAATGGAAAAGTTGAAAAGGAACTTCCAAAAATTCTAAAAAGAGAAAATATTGGAGCGATCGTTTTTGACCCGCCAAGACGTGGAATTGAAGAAATTGCCTTAAAAAGTGTCATAAAAAATAAAATTGAAAAAATTGTCTATATTTCCTGCAATCCTGCGACTTTTGCACGGGATGTAAAGATTTTGACTGAAAATGGGTATGTATTGAAGAAAATTACGCCTGTGGATATGTTCCCGCAAACCGCACATATTGAAGTTGTCGGACTGCTGGAAAAACTTGGAAACTAAAAATTTCGTATAAAGAAAGTTGAGAATTTATGAAAATATACACAAAATACGGCGATGAAGGATTTACAAGGCTTTATGGCGGAAAACGGGTCAGCAAGACTCACGTTAGGGTAAAAGCGTATGGAAAGATGGATGAAGTTTGCTCGTTGCTTGGGGTAATTGTGGCTGAAATTCGTGAAAATGATAAATTAAATAAAATTTTAGGAGAAATCCGCAAGGAATGTGAAAATATTCAGCAGCAGTTATTTGACTGTGGAAGTGATCTTGCAACACCTGACAGACTGCGAGAATATAAGCAAAAAATTGATGATGTGAAATGGCTTGAGCAAAGGATGGATGAATATATCCCCTTGCTTCCTAAACTAGAATATTTTATAATTCCAGGCGGAAGCAAGATTTCAAGCATGTTTCATTCAATTCGGGCAAGTACACGGAATCTTGAGAGAAAAATGGCCGCTGTAATTGAAGCAGGCGAAGATATAAACAAAATTGGATTTCAATATATAAATAGACTTTCAGATTATTTTTTTGTGATTGCATGCCTTGTGAATTTAAAATTGGGAGTTAATGAAACTGTCTATAAAAAAAGTAAGAAAATTTTCAAAGCAAAAGATTGAAAAGAAAAAAATGAGATAGAAAAAATAAAAAAGGAGCTGATTCAAAATGGAATTAGGAATTATTGGAGCTGGAAATATGGGAAGCTCGATATTAAAAGGTGTTACAACTTCTAATTTTCTTTTAAGTGATGATGTAGCTGTTTTTGACTTAAATAAAGAAAAAGTTGAAAAATTAGTGAAGGAATATGGCGTGAAAAGGGCTGAAACTGAAAATGAACTTGTGGAAAAAAGTAATATTATTATTCTTTCGGTAAAACCGAATATTGTTCCGATAGTTTTGAAAAAGATTAAAGATAAACTGGATGAAAATACTATAATTTTGTCAATTGCAGCTGGAATTAGTATTGACTTTATTGAAAAAATTATTGGAAGTGATAAAAAAGTGGTAAGAACTATGCCAAATACGCCTGCTCAGGTTATGGAAGGAATGACGGCTGTTTCCTTTAATTCAAACATTGAAGAAAATGAGAAGAAAGTTATTTTTAAATTGCTGAACAGTTTTGGAAAAAGTATAGAAATCGATGAAAAACTTATGCATGTTTATACTGGAATTAGCGGTTCTCTTCCAGCATATGTCTATGTGTTTATAGAAGCTCTTGCTGATGGCGGAGTTTTAGAAGGAATGCCTAGAGATAAGGCTTATGAAATTATTGCTCAAGCTGTTTTAGGTTCTGCTAAAATGATGCTTGAAACAAAAAAACATCCAGGTATTTTAAAAGATGAGGTGACTTCTCCTGGCGGAACTACAATTGCTGCTCTAAAAGTATTAGAAGATGGTAAATTTAGAGGAACTGTAATGGAAGCAGTTAAAGCCTGTACAGAAAAATCAAAAGAAATGGCACAAAAGTAAGGCCCTAATATTGACAATGCCAAATAAATGGGGTAGACTAATATTAATATAATAATTTATTTAATTTTAAATAAAATAAAAAATATATAAAAAAATTATAATTAATTAGGAGGACTTATGAAATACTACGTAGGAATTGATCTAGGAGGAACTAACACAAAAATTGGACTTGTAGATGAAAAAGGTAATATTATTTTTAAAACTATTGTAAAAACCGATTCAATGGAAGGATTTTCAGAAACAATTCAAAGATTGTCAAAAATTTTGCTTACTCAAATTGAAGGAAGCAACATCAGCTTTGATGATGTTTTATCAGTTGGTGTAGGAGTTCCAGGTCCTGTGCTAAATTCTAGAATTGTTAAATTCTGGGCAAATTTCCCTTGGAAAAATGGAGTTGACCTTGCATTAGAATTTGAAAAAAATCTTGGAAAACCAGTAAAAGTTGATAATGATGTCAACGTTATCACACTTGGAGAAATGTGGAAAGGTGCTGCTCAAGGATATAAAAATGTATTAGGACTTGCTATCGGAACTGGAATTGGTGGCGGAATTATTGTAGATGGAAAACTTGTCAGTGGAGAAAACGGAGCTGGTGGAGAAGTTGGACATATAAAAATTGAACTAAATGGAAAATTATGCGGATGCGGACAAAAGGGATGCTGGGAAGCCTATGCTTCTGCTACTGGAATAATCCGTGAAGCAAACAGCCGTCTTGCAGTAAACAAGCAAAATTTACTTTATGAAATGACAAAAGGCAGAGAATTGGAAGCAAAAGATGTATTTGATGCCGCTAAAGAAAATGATAAATTTTCACTTGAAATTGTAGATTACGAAGCTGAAAAATTGGCTTTCGGTATTGGAAACTTGCTCAGCACATTAGATCCTGAAATTGTTGTAATTGGTGGTGGAGTTGCACTTTCTGGAGATATTTTATTTGACCGTGTAAAAGAAAAATTAAAAGATGTTGCATTCCCATCAACTCTTGAAAATTTAAAACTTGCCACAGCTACTCTTGGAAATGATGCAGGAATTTTAGGTGCTGCTTATCTTGGAATAATGTAATAATAAATAACTTATACTATTTCCCATTTAAATATAAGACTAGTTATAAATCCTATTTGCAAGGGATAAAGATCCCGCTGTTAGCAATTAATATAAAATCTAGTTTCTATTTTTAAAAGGGATTTAGTATTATTTTCTTAACAAAAAAAGACTATTTTTAAAATTTTAAATAGTCTTTATTTTTTTACTGTTTAATTTTTTCATTTTTTTCACATTTTAATCTATATTTTCTAATTTATTTTTTTATTTTAATTTTTTTCAATTTACTTTAACTATCTTTTTTCAAATTTTATTATTGAACCGCTTTTTGCATCAATAATAAATTCATATCTAGCATTGTTTGCAATAAATTCTATTTCATAAACAGATTTTCCATTTTTATTATCCAATTTAATTTTTTTAAAATTAGCGGCCGCTTCTGAAACTCCAGCATGTGCCAATGCAATTTCCTTTGCTCTATTTGGTGTTATTTGTGTATCAGAAGTTTTTATATTAATTTTCGGCACCAGTTTTATTTCATTTCTTTGATCAATAACACTTCCCCTTGTCAAAAAACTGACAGAAATAAGAAATATTGCTAAAGTAACTATATAGTTAAAACTTCCTTTTTTTATTATTCTATTTATCATATCATTTTCTCCATAAACTCTTTTTTATTTATTACTACTTTTTTCTTCACTCCAATTAATTATTTTTCCAGTGTAAATATCTATTTCAAAATTATAAGCAACATTTCGATAATTAATTTTACCCTTATAAAATCCATTATCTTCCGTATCAAATTCAAGAACATTCGCAAATGTCGCTCCGGGAACTTTGGCTAGAGCAATCTGCTTTGCCTTGATTACATTCACTTTTTTTCTTTCCTTTCCAATCGGAAAAACTAGTAAACTGGCTAATAACATTCCAAGTAATGTCATTTTTAAAAATCTGATTTTCACAAGCCTGCCTCCCTTCTGTTTTAAATAATTCCTACAGTCCATTTATCTATAATTTTACATTTTTCCTCATAGATATACAGTTACTAAAATTTCTATATTTCTCATAATACTAGTATATTTTTTTCATTTTTACATTAATTATTTAAACTGCTTTACTCGAGTAAATAAGTCTGATACTTTAAGTTGAGCTATGTATCATTCTTTCTGACAGTTTAATAATACCATATAAACATTAAAGAAAAATGAGAACTTTTCATTTTTTTAGTTCTATATATCTATTAATCTGTTAATTGGCATTTCAGAGTAATAAATTTTTTTGTTATTTTTGTCAACTAACTCTTCCCTGTTTTTTTAGTTTTTATTTACAAAATTACTGTAAAAGTTGTTCCCAAGCCAAATTTACTTTCCACAAAAATTTCTCCATTATGCAGCTCTATAATTTTTTTTACCATAGAAAGTCCAAGTCCTGAATTATCGCCACTTTTGGATGGATCTACTTGATAAAATCGCAGCCATATTTTATCCAGTTCATTTTTTGGAATTCCTATTCCATCATCAGAAATTCTGCTAATAATTTTATTTTTATTTTCATCTAAAAATAATTCAACGATAACTGTTCCATTTTGCTTTCCATAGGAAATTGCATTTGAAATCAAATTTGTAAAAACTCGTATAATCATCATTTCATCAATCTTTGCATAAATTTCTGGAACAATTTTTGTGACAAATTTTATATTTTTAACTTTTGCAGCGCAAATTTGAGTTTCCACAGTCATTTCCAGCAGCTCACTTAAATTGATATTTTCCAGATTCAATTTCTGTTTTCCACGTTCCATACGTGCCAGAGTCAGTAACTGTGACACCAGTTTTGACATTTTTTGCCCTTCCTTTTCAATGATTCCAAAGGATCTTTGTGCTTCTTCAATTGATTTTATATGATTTTTTCCATATTCCGACTGTGTCAGTATAACTGTAATCGGAGTTCTCAATTCGTGGGAAACATCTGAAGTAAACTGCACTTCATTTTCAAAAGATGTCTGAAGCCTGTCAAACATCACGTCAAAAGTATTTGCAAGAGTGTGAAGTTCATCATCGCCTTTTCCAAGGTCAATCCGCTGTGACAAGTCATTCCCCTCATTAATTTCTTCTGCAATTTTTCTAATTTTTTTAATTGGCGTAAAGGCATTTTTTGTAATAATATATCCTCCAATTGCTGAAAGTATAAGAAAAAACGGCAAAATTATAAAAGAAATATGAATGACCGTTTCAATGGCACTAGACTGTCCAATATTAGGCATTACTCCTCGAATCCATACTTTTCCATAACTTCCAAGATTAATCATTTTATTGTAAACATACCACTTTTGATTATGACTTCTTACAATTATAATTTTATCATCCTTCGACTTTTTATTATCCATCTCAAATCCATTTGGAGAATTTCCATAAAGAAATTTAAAATCCTTATCATAAATGGAAATTTCTACATTCTGAATCATTGTATCAAAATTACTGTCAATTATAATTTCTCCATTTTTTATCGTTAAATAGTCCAGCCTATGAATTACAACATCCTTTAAATAAGTTCGCACGCTTGAATGAATAATATTTTCACTTATATAAAATACAATATACAACGAAGAAATTACAAGCAGAATCATAATTCCCATATACCACAGACCTATTTTTAACTGTATCCAATTACTATTAACAAATCTCTTCATACCTTTACTTTCCTATTTTAAATTTTTTATTTTTTATTCTAAATAATAAATTGATTTAACTTTTAATTTACTCAACTTTCAGAACATAGCCAATCCCACGAACCGTATGAATTAATTTAGGCTCAAAATCCTTATCAATTTTTTTTCTTAAATATCTAATGTAGACATCAATAACATTTGTACCGCCTTCATAGTCATAATTCCATATATGCTGTTCAATTTGCTCCCTAGATAATACTCTTTCCTTATTTCTTATCATATATTCCAAAATTGTAAATTCCCTTGTTGAGAGTTTTATTGGGACATCATCACGAAAAACATCGTGAGAATTACAGTTTACCGTTAAATTTGCAATTGAAAATATATTACTTGCATTGGAATTTCCGTTTGTTGAATTTCTTCGTAAAAGCACTCTTATTCTAGCCATCAGTTCATCAAATGCAAATGGTTTTACCAAATAGTCATCAGCTCCATAATCAAGCCCTTTTACCCTGTCTTCAATTCCATCTAATGCAGTAAGCAGTAAAACTGGCGTTTTTATCCCTTTTTCTCTTATTCTCTTTAAAATCTCAAATCCATCTATTCCAGGCAGCATAATATCCGATACAATAACATCATACTCAGTTGAAAAAATATATTCAAGCGCATCATTTCCATTAAAGCAAGTGTCAACACCATATTTTTCCAAAATTAATCTTTTAACAATTATATCATTCAAATTTTGTTCATCTTCAACTACTAAAATTCTCACAAATTTTCACCAACCTATCTTTTCGCCACTGTTGAAAATACAAACTTGTCTGGTCTGTAGGAATTTACTCCATATTGAAATAATGTTCCATTAGACAAGTAAGTGTGGCTTTCAATTACGATAACCGCATTAAAATCCTTTAAATCCATATATTTCTGTTCATCTTCAGTTGCATATCTAAATTTTATTTCACGTCGTGAATGGGATATTTTTAGATGTAATTTTTTTTCAAGATAATCATAAGTTGAATTTTCTGCAATTTTTTTATCCAGAAACGGAACAATCCTTCTATCAAAATAAGTTGTTTCATACTCAAGAGCTTCCCCATCCAAAATACGAATACGTGAAACCTTATAAAACGAAACTTCTTCAGATACTTCAAAAATATCCATAATTTCCTTAATTCCACTAACAACATCCAATTCAACCAAATTAGTAGCAATATCAATATTTTCAATTTTGTTAAGTTCCTTTGAAGTCCTAAGATTTGATAAGCTGTTTTTAAACCGTCCATTTTCCAAGACCATTGAATTTTTCCCTTTAATTTTTTGAATATATCCATCCAATTCAAGCATAGAAAGCGCTTTTCTTATTGTATCTTTAGAATACGAATATTTACGTGCCAGTTCAGACTCACTTTCTAAAAATTCTCTTGCCTTGAACGTTCCGTTTGTAATTTTTTCCCTTATATCATTATAAACCTCTTTATATTTGCTCACAGACATATCTCCTTTCAAGAAACATCATTTTTATTATATCTCAAAAATTGAAAAATAACAATGGCTCGGATAAATAAAAATCAATTTATAATAAAAAAACAAGGAGAACAAAACTTTCTCCCCATCTTATACTAAACCCGCTTAAAAAATAAAAATTCTATTTTATATTACCCTTGTAAAAAAATTAATAATTATTCTGCTATTTAAAAATTTATAACAAAACATTCCCATCTTCATCGATTGCCTTATAAGCTGGTCTGATTAATTTCTTATCAACTAAAATTTGTTCCATTCTATGCGCATTCCAGCTAGCAATTCTAGCAAGAGCAAAAAGTGGGGTAAAAATATTTTGTGGAATATTTAAAAGTTTATATACAAATCCTGAATATAAATCAACATTTGCACAAATTTCGAAATTTTTTCCTTTAGTTTCTTTTCCAATTTCTTTTGTAAGTTTTTCAATATTTGAAAATAACTCGAATTCTTCAAGTGCATTTTTTTCTTTTGCTAATTCATAAGCCTTTTTCTTTAATAATACAGCACGAGGATCCGAAATTGTGTAGACAGCATGTCCCATACCATAAATTCTACCTTTTTTATCAAATACCTCTTTATTAAATATTTTTTTCAAATATTCTTTTAATTTAACTTCATCATATGGATTAGTATTTTTCTTAATGTCTTCCACCATTTTTGTAACCATCGAATTTGCTCCACCGTGCATAGGTCCTTTCAAGGCTCCAATCGAGGCAGAAATTGACGAATATGTATCAGTTCTAGTCGAAGAAACAACATGAGAAGTAAAAGTTGAGTTGTTTCCTCCTCCGTGTTCTGCATGGATAACTAAAATCAAGTCTAAAACCTCAGCTTCCAATTCTGTAAATTGATTGTCGCTTCTAAGCATGTGAAGAACATTTTGTGCAATGCTATATTCTTCCACTGGATTATGAATAATCAAACTCTTATTAAAATGCTTGTAATTACACGCTTGATAACAATAAACAAGAAGGCTAGGAAATTTTGCAATCAAGTTTAAAGATTGATCAATCAAGTTTGAAAGACTAACATCATCTGGATTTTCATCTAAAGTATAAAGACATAAGACAGAACGTTGAAGCTGATTCATTATATCTGTACTCGGTTTTCTCAATATAAAATCTTCGATAAATTCATCTGGTAAATGCTGGTATTCTTTCAAAGTACTGATAAACATTTTTAATTCAAAATTAGAAGGGACTTTACCAAAAAGCAATAAAAATATTGTTTTTTCAAAGCAAAAAGTTTTTTCCTTTTTAAATAGAGCTACAAGTTTTTCAATAGGAATACCACGATAATAAAGTTTTCCGTCTGCTGGAATTTTTTTTCCGTCCTTATCGATTGAGTATCCTAAAACAGAACCAATTTTTGTTAATCCAACAAGAACTCCTGTCCCATTTTTATTCCTAAGACCTCTTTTTACATTTAATTTATTATAAATATCGTCTGAAATAGAATTATTCTCGGTAAACATAACTCCCAGCTCATTAATAAAATCAGTTTTCATGTTTTCACCAACTCCTTATTTCAGATTTTCAATAATTTTATCTGTAAATTCAGTAGTTGTAGCATTTCCACCTAAATCTGCTGTTTTACAACCGTCAGTTAATGTTTTTAAAATAGCTTTTTCAATATTTTTAGCAAAATCATCAAGTTTTAAATATTTTAACATTTCGATTGAAGAAAGTAGCAATGCAAGCGGATTTGCTTTATTTTGTCCTGCAATGTCTGGTGCTGATCCATGTACTGCCTCAAAAATAGCGATATCATCTCCAATATTAGCCCCAGGTGCAACTCCAAGTCCTCCAACAAGTCCAGCTACTAAATCAGATAAAATATCTCCGTATAAATTCATTGTAACAATTACTTTGAATCTTTCAGGATTTGTAACAAGTTGCATACACATATTGTCAATAATAAGTTCTTCTAGCTCAATATTTTCATATTTTTTTGAAATTTCTCTTGCAATATCCAAAAACATTCCATCAGTGAATTTTAAAATATTTGCTTTATGAACAACTGTAACTTTCGAAATTCCATTATTCTTTGCATATTCAAAAGCACTTTTAATAATTCTTTCGCTTCTTTTTCTCGTAATTCTTTTCACAGCAATTGCACTAGTTTTTTCTTCATTTTCATATTTTTCTTCACCAATATAGATTCCTTCAGTATTTTCACGGAAAATAGCCAAATCAATATTATCATATCGAGTTTCAATTCCAGGCAAATTTCTAGAAGGTCTAAAATTTGTGTACAAATCGTATTTTTTTCTAAGATACACATTTATACTTCTAAAACCTTTTCCAATTGGTGTAGTAATAGGCCCCTTTATTGCAATTTTGTTTCTTTCAACGCTTTCATAAAGACTTTCAGGTATAAGTTCTCCAGTTTTTTCATAAACATCCGATCCAGCATTTTCAGTTTCAAATTCCACAGGAACTTTCGCTGCATCAAAGATTTTTACTAAACTTTCAGAGATTTCATATCCAATTCCATCTCCAGGTATTAATGTAATTTTTTTCATATTATCTTCCACTCTTTCTAAATTATTTTTTATATAAATTACAGTAATTCTAGTTTAAATAAAGAGCTAATTTATTCGAAATTCTTTAACTCAAAATCAAATTAGAACTACTGTTATTCACGTTTTAACTCAAAAATTCATCACTTGTAGCAAATTTCAAATATCCACCAAATTTCAATATTTTAAGTTCTCTTTCTGAACCATTGAATTTAGCAGGGAATTCGATATTCTTAGTAAGATTTTTAACAATAAATCTTCCATTTATCAATGAATTTGGAATATCTGATAATTGTAATTCGTCATATTCATCTATATTGTTGTAATCTTCTACATTTTCAAATTCTAATGGTATAATTCCACTGTTAATCAAGTTTGCTTTGTGAATTCTTGCAAATGATTTTGCGATAACAGCTTTTATACCAAGATAAAGTGGCAATAATGCAGCATGTTCACGGCTAGAACCTTGTCCATAATTTTCTCCACCGACAACAATTCCACCATCATTTTTTTCAGATCTTTCTTTGAAATCTGGAATAATTGTTTCAAAACAGTGTTCAGATAATTTAGGAATATTTGAACGGAATGGCAATAATGCAGCATTCGATGGACAAATATCATCTGTTGTAATGTTATCTCCTGTTTTTAAAATAACTTTTTTAGTAAAGCTGTCTTTTAATTCTTCTCCAATTGGGAATGGCTTAATATTAGGCCCCATAACAATTTTTACAGATTCTCTTTCTTTTTTCGCCTCATCTTCATTAGGATTTGGGAAAATGAAATAATTATCTGAAACTTCAAATTTTTCTGGCTCATCAATGATAATTTCTGCCCCCAATTCTCTTGGATCTGTTAAATATCCTGTAATTGCTGATGCAGCAGCTGTTTCTGTACTAACTAAGTAAACTCCAGCACTCATTGTTCCGCATCTTCCCTTGAAGTTTCTGTTAAATGTTCTAAGTGAGATCCCATTTGTTTTTGGTGCTTGTCCCATTCCGATACAAGGTCCACATGCAGCTTCTAGTAATCTTGCTCCAGCCGCTATAAATTTAGCCAATGCTCCATTTTCTGAAATCATTTTCATAATATTACTTGAACCTGGCGATAAAACAAGACTCACATCTGGGTGAACTTTTTTCCCATCTAAAATTGCTGCAAGTTTCATAAAATCTGAATAAGATGAATTTGTACATGAACCAATTGCAATTTGATCAACTTTCAATTTTTTGTCTTTTGGAATTTCATGCACATTATCAGGACTATGAGGAAAAGCTGCAAGTGGCACTAATTCATCCAAATTAACAACTAATTTTTCATCATAAACTGCATCCTCATCAGGTAATAATTCTACAAAATCTTCTCCACGTGATTGTTTTTCCAAGAAAGTATTAGTATTTTCATCACTTGGGAAAATTGAAGTTGTAGCTCCTAATTCAGCTCCCATATTTGTAATAGTGGCTCTATCCTCAACAGATAGTGATTTTATACCTTCTCCAGTATATTCCATTACAAATCCAACTCCACCTTTTACTGTCAATTCTTTTAAAACATATAAAATTATATCCTTAGCTGATACCCAAGGTTGTAATTTCCCTCTAAGTTCAATGTTATAAATTTTTGGAACTTTTAAATAATAAAGTCCTCTTGCCATACCAATCGCAACATCAAGTCCACCTGCTCCAATTGCAAGCATTCCAAGACCTCCACCAGTAGGTGTGTGGCTGTCTGAACCAATCAATATTTTTCCTGGTTTACCAAATCTTTCCAAATGCAATCTATGACAAATCCCATTTCCAGGTTTTGAAAAAACAATATTATGCTTTTCAGCTGATGTTTTAATAAATTCATGATCATCTGCATTTTCAAAACTCGATTGTAACATATTGTGATCGACATAAGCCACAGAAATTTCCGTTGCTACTTTGTCAACATTCATTGCATTTAGTTGTAAATACGCCATCGTTCCCGTGGAATCTTGTGTAAGTGTTTGATTAACTCTTACGGCGATTTCGTTGCCTGCTTTTAATTCTCCTTTTAGAAGATTTTTTTTCAAAATCTTGTACGTTAAACTTATACCCATTTTTTGTCCTCCAAACATAATTTCCTCTAATTTAATTTTCAACTATGTATTAATTATAATACCAATCGTAAATTGTGTCAACGATATATAATATATATTTTTTTTATGATTGCATATATATTATATATAATTTAAAAAAAGCCAATAAATATTGACTTTTTGTATTATCAGAGTTATTTATCCTATATAAATTTTTTTCATTTGTATATCAAACAAATTGGATTTAAAAATATTTAATAATAAATTAAATTAAAAAATTTATTTTCTAAATAATTCTTTATAATTTGAAAAAATTAGTTAAATTTTAATCAATATATTTAATTTTCATTTTTTTAAATCTTGAAAAATTAAGTAAATTAAGTTATACTTTAGTGAACTACTCCCGCTTTTAGAAGCAGGAGCTTCTTGGGAAGTATCTGCTTTTGCTAGCCAAATATATTTACCAAGCTCTTCGGGCAGTCCCTGCCCTGTCTTTTTTTATTTTCCTAATATTCCAACATCAATTTCCCAATTTTTTTTATATTCAATGCCGCATTGTAATCTCTATCAATTTCAATCCCGCAGCACTCACATTTATAGTTTCTTTCTGATAATTTCAATTTCTCTTTAACGTTTCCACATTTACTACAAGTTTTCGATGATGGAAACCACTTATCTATCTTCAAAAATTGTTTCCCTAAAAACATCAGTTTATACTCAAGCATCCTCAAAAACATTCCCCATCCATTATCTCCTACACTTTTCCCAAAATTTAATGCCCGGCTCATCCCTTTCATATTCAAATTTTCAACAACCACAGCATTATAATCTTCAGATAATTTTTTCGATAATTTATGCAAAAAATCCCTTCGGCAATTTTTGATATACTCATGCAATCTTGATATTTTCTCTTTTTGTCTATACCAATTCTTAGAAAATTTCACTTTTCTTGATAATGATTTCTGTAATTTTTTCAATTTTTTCTCCAGCATCCTAAAATATCTTGGATAATCAGCCCTTTGGTTTTCAGAACTGACAAATAATTCAGACATTGAAAAATCAAGTCCAATTACTTTATCATTGCTTGGAATTTTTTGAGTTTCTTTTTCAAATTCCGTCAAAACAGAAACATAATAATTTCCATTACTGTTTGTCAATGTTACCGACTTTATTCTATAATTCTTTGGTATTTCTCTATGATATTTTAATTTTATTCTTTTCAATTTTGGCAAGACCAAATATTTATTCTCCTCAATTCGTATCGAATTGTTCACACAATTTGTCGTGTAACTTTTAACATTATTCTTTTTAGATTTGAACCTTGGAAATTTTGCCCTCTTTTGAAAGAAATTCGTAAACGATCGTTTTACATTCAATTGAGCATTTGAAAGTGCCAGACTGTCTACTTCTTTTAAAAATTTATTTTCACTTTTCAAACTGGCAGGTGTAATTATTTTATTTTTCCCAGTTTCTTCATAAATTTTATTAGCAATATACAAAATTGTATTGTAAACAAAGCGAACACATCCAAAAGTCTTATTTATCAATAATTCTTGCTCTTTATTTGGATAAATTCTATATTTGAATGCTAAATTATATTTCATAAAATTACACCTCCTTTTGATTTTGAATATTATTTCTAATTATTTCTTTAGAAATTTTATTATTTATAACTTCTCTTCGATATTTTATACAAAAATTATATCATGGATGTATCCTTTTTTCAATAAAAAAAAAGCAATTCATCTCCCACTTGTAGAAGTAGGAGACTTCTTGCTATCTTTTTATTAAAAGTATTATAAATTAAGCAACTTTTCTTTTAAAAATTCCAATATTAAGTTTTCTATAAAATGGAACAAAAACTGGTCTTGCTTTTTTAACTTTATTTCCGAATATTTTTTTATGCACAAATTTTGCGATAAAATATGAAAGAATAATACTTGCAACAACATCACTGCTCCAATGACGAACCAAATAAACACGGCTCATTCCTACTAAAATTCCTAAGATAAATAACGGTATTTTTATTGCTTTACTTTTTATAATAAAAGATAAAATCCAAATTGTTCCCCAAATAGTAATTGTATGTCCTGATGGAAAAGATACATAACTTCCTTTCCAAAACGAGCTGTCTTTAATCATAGTCATGATTCCATAAAATTTATCAGGATTTATAGTTATTGACGGTCTCGCTCTTGCGAATAATACTTTCATTATATTCACTGTAATTTGAGTCGAAAGCAAAGTAAAAATTATTGCTAAAATATATTTTTTTAAATAATTGTATTTCTTTTTATTTATCAAAAAGAACGATAATAACACAACTGTCAACAACAATTCAAAATATCCTTCTCCAAATTTAGTAATAAAATGAAAAAATTTTTCAGTACTTTCTGAATGACGAAAAATACTCGAATCTGAAATATATGATAAATGCTTAAAAAAGAATTTATCTACAGAAAAAATATAATTTATTGGTTTCAATTGTATCACTTCTCCTTCTCTATTTAAATGAAAAAATTATTAGTTATTTGATTTATGTTTTTTTATTTTTCTAAAATTAAAATATAATATTTTTAAGATAAGTAATATTAACACAAAAATTAAATTTTAAAATGAATTTAAACTGAATAAATAAAAAATAAATATTTACCCAATAAAAAACAGGAGTTTTTGAGGCTCCCAATTATTAGGTTTAGTAATGAAAAAATTATTATTTATATCTTTTTATTTTTCTAAAATTAAGATATAATATTTTTAAGATAAGTAATATTAACATAAAAAATAAATTTTAAAATGAATTTAAACTGAATAAATTTTGGAGAGGAAAAATAAAAGAAAAATGGGAAAGATATTGGTTGTTGAAGATGATAAAAAAATATCTAGAATTTTGAAATTACAGCTGGAGCGGAAAAATCATGAAATTACGGTAATTGAAAATGGTATTGATGCTTTGAATGAGATTGATAAAAAGAGGGATTTTTATGATTTGATGCTTTTAGATTTGGGACTGCCTTTGATGGAAGGAAATGATGTTTGCAAAAATGTTAGAAAAATATCAGAAGTTCCAATAATCGTTGTTTCTGCAAAAAATAACATTGAAGAAAAAGTTGACTTATTGAAATCGGGAGCTAGTGATTATGTTACGAAACCTTTTGATTTTCTTGAGCTTGATGCAAGAATTGACATAAATATTAGAAAAGAGAAAATTTCTGAAATTATTTATAAAACATTAAAGTTAAATACGGAAAATTATTCTGTTTATTTGGAAGAAAAACCTGTTTTATTGACAAAAACGGAATTTGAACTGGTTAAGCTTTTGATTGAGAATAAAGAGGAAATTGTTTCACGAGATAGAATTGTTGAAAAAATATGGGGTTGGGAAGCTAGTGATAATCTGCTTGACAGTACGATAAAAAAAATTAGGCAAAAATTGGGAAAAGAAAAAATTAAAACTGTGAGAGGAATTGGGTATATTTTAAAAATATGAAAAAAATAAAATTGAAAAAGATAAAAGACAAAATAATTTTTGCAAATACGATAAGTCTAGTTTTTATCTCATTTATAATTATATTGGGAATGACTATATTTTTAATTCATAAAGCTGTTGAAGCTGAAACTAAAGAAATGGATAAACTTGTCTTATCTGCCATTGAAAAATTAAATAATGTTCCGACTGATAAATTGAAAGAGACTTACAAAAATTACGATTATGCCGATAAACAATATATTTCTCTTGCGGTTGAAAAAAATGGGAATTTTATTTATTTGACAGATGATGAAAATCATTCAGATTTTAAGAAAATTGAAGAGAACAAACTTGAAACAAAATGGGACAGATTTGTCTACAAAAGAATTTACACTGTGAATAATACAAAATATTATGCAATAAGAAATTTTGAATTTATGGAAGCACATGAAATTTTGTATGTCATGCTTTTAATGTTTGTTTTAATCACAATTTCGATTATCGTAATTTCAAAAATTGTTGCTGAAAATGTGTTAAATCCTTTGACAAACATAATTTTCCAAAGTAAGGAAATGAATGAACACAATATTGATGCACAATTGACAAAAACAAGAGATGATGAAATTGGAGAATTAATTGATGTATTAAACAAAACTTTTAAGAAAAAAGAGGAAATTATAAAAAGTCAGAAAACATTTTCTTCTGATGTGTCACATGAATTGAAAACGCCACTTGCCATAATGAAAGGTTATTTAGATGTTTTAAAATGGGGGAAAGATGATGAAAAATTATTAGAAGAAGCCATTGAAAATATGGATATTGAAGTAAAAAATCTTGAAAGAATTATAAATACACTGTTTTTAAGTTCCAATCTTGAAAAAATTACTATTAAAAAAGAAGTTATTGATGTAAAACAACTTTTTGAAAAAATAAAAAAAGATTATGAACTTTTGAATATCAAAAGGGAAATTTTAGTAAAATCTGATGACAATGCGAACATCTTTGTCGATAAAAACTTGATTTCAGAAGTTTTGCGTGGATTGATTGACAATAGCATAAAATATTCTATTGGAAATATTGAATTAATTGCGAAAGAAAGTGAAGTAGTTGAAATTATTGTAAGAAATTATGGAGAAGGAATTCCTGAAGAAGAAAAGAAAAAAATATTTAATCGTAATTTTCAAGGTAAAAATGCTAAAAAAGGAGCAGGGCTTGGACTTTCTATTATACGAGATATTATTTTATTAAATGATGGAGAAATTTATTTGGAAAATAGGAAAGACGGAGTTGATGTGAGAATGGAATTTAAAAAAATTGAAATTGAAGAATAAAAATAAAAAAAGGCAATCTCAAGATTTTTGAGAAAGCCTATTTTTTTACTTTTTTATCTTCTTTGCTGTCTTGTTTGTTGTTGATAATTGAATGATTCTAATTTCATTGAAATATTTTTTTCTTTTCCATTTGATGCAACTTTCAAATTAACTGTTTCTCCAATTTTCTTAGCTGCAAGTTCCCCAATAAATGAACCAGCTGATGTTACAGGTTTTCCGTTAATTTCAAGAATTATGTCATTAGCTTTAAGTCCATATTTTGCTGCTGGCGAATTTGGATAAACTTGTTGAACTAAAATACCAGTTGAATAAGAAATTCTTCTTTCTTTCTTCAATTCTGAACTTAAATCAAGTACTGAAATTCCAATATATGGTCGTTCATATTTTCCACTTCTTATAATTGAATCTCTTACATTTTCAGCCAAATTTGAAGGAATTGCAAAACTTAATCCTACACTTCCACCATTCGGAGAATAAATGGCAGTATTTACACCAATTACATCTCCATTGATGTTAAGAAGCGGTCCACCACTATTCCCTTGATTAATAGAAGCATCTGTCTGAATAAAGTTTTCAACTTGCTCAATTCCAAGTGAACTTCTTCCAGAAGCTCCAATTACACCAACAGTCATCGAGCTGTTAAGTCCTAATGGATTTCCAAAGGCAATAGCCCAATGTCCTATTTTTATATTATCTGAATTTGCAAATTTCAATGGCTTAAATGTTCTGTTAGCATTTACTTTTAAAATCGCAATATCGACTTCTGGCGATGTTCCAACTAATTTTGCCAAATATTCGTGTCCATCAGCTAATTTTACGTAAATTTCATCAGCACCCTCAATAACGTGATTATTTGTCATCATATATCCATCACTTGAAATTATAAATCCTGATCCCAAACTTCCAGACTCACGTCTTTGTTGTCTTACTCCAGAAGTTCCAAATAAAAATGCCTCAAGCGGATTATAAGTTTCTACGACAATTGTCTTTTTTGTTCTTATATTTACAACAGAGTCTTTAGCTTTATCATAAACAGAAGCAAAAGCATCTTGAGCGCTGTACATATCTCCTGTAACATTTGTATTTTGAACGATTTGCTTATTTTGTAAAAAATCTGTCTTATTTACTGCTGCAGTTGCTGTTAGGGCAGCCGCCATAAATGATGTAGTTATAATTTTTTTTAATTTCATATTTAAAATCTCCTTTTTTGTAAAATTTATATTTCAAAAACTATTTAATGTTAATTATTTTACTCCCCTTTTCTTAGAAAAAATAATATTCTCATTTTTTTATTCTTAGATTTTATAAATTTTTATTTAATAAAGAGCAAAACTGCCTTTCCAAAAAATATTTTTTTAATCAGGATTAAAATTTAAAACATGCCTAATAAAACAGCTCTTACAAACATTTTCTTTATCATCTCTATAACCATAAGTCCCAAAATTGCAGAAATATCAAAATTCATATTCCCGATCGGAATTACTATTCTAAATATTCTTAAATACGGTTCTGTAATTTTTCTTACCCATTGAAAAATTATTATTTGATTATATGGATCAATCCACGTTCCCAAAATATTTACTAAAATAAGAAGAGCATATAAATCAAATATTTTCAATATTAATTCTATAATAATTTCCAAAATTTTCCTCCAAAAATTTAAAAGGTTTTTTTATTATTTATTCAATATATTTTTACATTTTACAATGTATTCAATTCCTGAAACTACAGTCAATATCAGTGGAATAAGCAACAAAATATTATTTATTGTAAAACTGAAAGGTATCAAAATTATTAACGTAAGTGCTACCATTTGAGTTGCAGTTTTCCATTTTCCAAGTCTATCTGCCGCAATTACAGCTCCTTCAGCCGCTACGATTGAACGAAGCCCTGTTATTAGCAATTCCCTAAAAATTATAATTATTACGAACCACAAGCTAACTTGATTAAACTTTGCAAGTGTAACTAAAGCTGAAATAACAAGAATTTTATCAGCTAATGGATCCAGCAGCTTTCCTAAATTTGTAATCATATTGTATTTTCTTGCAATTTTTCCATCATAATAATCTGTAATTGCCGCTCCTACGAAAATAATCGTTGCAAGTATTCTTAACATTATAGTAATCCCCGTATTTTCTGAAAACTCCAAAGCTAAACTCAAGAAAATCACAAACGGAATAACCAAAATGATTCTCAACGTTGCTAATTTGTTGGGTAAATTCATTTTCATCACTTCCACACTCCTTTATAATTATTTTTAATCATTTGTAAAATTCTAAAAATTACGACAAGCATTGTATTTTTTTATGTTTCTGACAAGGGGCCAAGACCCCTTGTGATTATAAATACTGCTATTATTCAATCTTTATATTTTTTACTTCGACAATTGCCTAAATTTATTATTTTTACTTTTTTAATATTCAAATACATTTAATTATTTTGACAAGGTTGAATCTCCTTGCAGCAGAATATTTATTTTAATTACATTCAAATCTATTACAGCAATGCCTTCATGCTTAAGTTAAATTTATCTTCATTTTCCATCGAAATTACTTTAACTCTTACAATTTGACCTTCTTTTAGTGCATCTTCAGTCTTTTCAACTCTCTTGTTGCTTATTTCTGAAATATGTAAAAGCCCTTCCTTTCCTGGTAATACTTCCACAAATGCACCAAATTTCATCAATTTTGTAACTTTTCCTTCATAAATTCCATTTAACTCAACAGACTGTGTCTGATTTTTTACAAGTTCCAATGCTTTTTTCATATTTTCAGAATCTTTTCCAAAAATTGAAACAGTTCCATCATCATCAATATCTATTGAAACTCCAGTTTCATCAATAATCGCTCTAATAACTTTTCCTCCAGGCCCAATAAGTCCCGCAATTTTATCAGGATTAATTTTAAGAACCTCAATTTTTGGCGCATTTTCAGAAACTTCAGCCCTAGGTTCGCTTATTACAGCTTCCATTTTATCAATAATGAACATTCTTCCTTCCAAAGCCTGTTTTAAAGCAATTTCCATTATTTCTCTTGTAATTCCTTCAATTTTTATATCCATTTGAATTGCAGTAATTCCATCTTTTGTACCTGCAACTTTAAAGTCCATATCTCCAAGATGATCTTCAAGTCCTTGAATATCAGTAAGTACAGTAAATGTATCCCCTTCTTTTATAAGCCCCATCGCAATTCCTGCAACTGTTGATTTTATAGGAACTCCAGCTGCCATTAAAGCAAGCGATCCTCCACAGATTGTAGCCTGTGATGAAGATCCGTTGGATTCTGTAATTTCAGAAACAAGCCTTACTGTATACGGAAATTTATCTTGATCTGGCATAACATGCTTTAATGCTCTTTCAGCTAAATTTCCATGTCCCAGTTCACGTCTTCCAGGCGCTCTCATAAATCCAGCTTCTCCAACTGAATATGGTGGGAAATTATAGTGCAGGAAGAATTTTTTACGTGTTTCATCTTCCATTCCATCAATAATTTGCTCATCTTCTTTACTTCCAAGTGTCGCAACAACCAATGCCTGAGTTTCTCCACGTGTAAACAATGCTGAACCGTGTGGTACTGGAAGTGTATCTATTTCCACATCAATTGGACGGATTTCAGTAGTTTTTCTTCCATCAGCCCGATATTGCTTGTACAAAATAGCATCTCTCACAAGTCTTTTTTCCACATCTCTGTAATATTTTTTAAATTCCTTTTCAAGATCTTCATCAATTTCTCTTTCTTCGTTTTCAAGTTTTTCAATATATCTTTCAAAAAGTTCTATTTCTAAATTGTCAATTGCTTCATATTTTTCCAATTTACCAGGTGTCATAATCGCATTTTCAACTTCATTTTCAAAGCTATCAATAAACTCTTTAATTTCAGGCTCTACTTCCTTTTTTTCAAATTCATATTTTTGTACGTCAAATTGTGCCAAAAATTTATCCTGCTCTGCACAAATTTCCTTAATTCTTTCATGCCCAAACATAATAGCTTCCAGCATTACTTCCTCTGAAACTTCCTTAGCTCCAGCTTCTACCATCGTTACAGCATCCTTTGTACCTGCAACTGACAGTTGAATTTCGCTTTCCAGAAGCTGTTCCCCCGTCGGATTCAAGATATATTCCCCATTAACATATCCAACTGTAACTCCAGCCACAGTTCCCGCAAATGGAATATCTGATAGTCCCAATGCGGCAGAAACTCCGATTGTAGCTAGATTTTCAGGATAGTTCACTTCATCATAAGAAAGAACTGTAATTACAATATGAACAGCATTTAAAAATCCTTCTGGAAATAACGGTCTTATCGGTCTGTCAATCAATCTTGAAATCAAGATTTCATCCGTTCCTGGCTTAGTTTCCCTTTTTATAAATCCTCCTGGAAATTTTCCAGACGCATAGAATTTTTCAATATAATCAACTGTAAGCGGGAAAAAATCCTGCCCTTCCTTGACATCCTTACTTCTAGTCGCTGTAACTAAAAGCACAGTTCCCCCACATTGCACAATAACTGATCCCCCAGCCTGACGTGCAATTTTTCCAGTACTTATTTTAATTTGCCGGTTTCCTAAATTAAAACCGTAAGTCTTTTCATCAAACATTTTTCCTCCTAAAATTTTTTATTTTTTAAGAAGGGAGCAAATAATAGTAAAGTTCTTTACTTACCTGATTTACTATTCAAATTAATAAAAAACTTTACAATTACTTACTCAAAATACCTTCTTAAAATTTCTATAATTATACCATTTTTTCTAAATTTTTACAAATTTTTTAAAATACATATTTAAAATATCAAAAAATAAAATAAATATCTTGAACATTTTCATAAATTAAAGTAAAATATACTTAAGTGAAAAACTTTTCAGAAAAACAAAAAAATTCAGGAGGTAAAAACAATGGCTACACCACATATCGGAGCAAACAAAGGAGATATTGCAGAAACTATATTACTGCCAGGAGATCCGCTTAGAGCAAAATATATTGCAGAAACTTTTTTGGAGAATGTCGTTCAATATAACAATGTTCGTGGAATGTTGGGATTTACAGGGACTTATAAAGGAAAAAAAGTATCTGTTCAAGGAACTGGAATGGGAGTTCCTTCAATTGGAATTTATGCACATGAATTAATTGCAGAATTCGGAGTAAAAAATTTGATTAGAATTGGAACTGCTGGTTCTTATCAGGAAAATGTAAAAATAAGAGATGTTGTACTTGCCATGTCAGCTTCAACTGATTCAGCTATTAACAAACTTAGATTTAACGGAGCAGATTATGCACCGACTGCAAATGCCGAAATGCTTTTTAAAGCACACGAAATCGCTAAACAAAAAGGACTTAATGTAAAAGCTGGAAATGTATTTACAAGTGACACTTTTTACGGAGATGACCCAAATGCTTGGAAAAAATGGGCAAAATTTGGAGTTTTATGTGTAGAAATGGAAACAGCTCAGCTTTATACAACTGCGGCTAAATTGGGAGCAAATGCATTAACTTTACTTACAATAAGTGATTCGTTTATAACTCACGAAGTTACAAGTGCCGAAGAAAGACAGACTACTTTTAACGAAATGATTGAAGTTGCGCTTGAAACTGCTATATCGCTTTAAGGAGGGAAAATGGAGTTTTATAAAAGACTGATTATAAAAATTTTGGAACGCAGTTCAGTTGGTTCTGATAACAGAATTCTGAAAAAGTTAAAAAGCGGTTATGACTTGACTCAAAGGGAAATGGCTGAACTGGAAGAATTATTAGAGCATATTTTATAACAGGTTTATTTTTTACAATTTCAAAGTATACTTGTTCGGAAATTATATATATTTAGAACTTGATAAATAGAATTGTTCTAAAGCAAGGGGTTTTGACTCCTTGTAAAAATAAAAAAACTTGATTATCAAACAGGTTTAATGAAAGGAAAGATAAAATGAAAATAGAGAATTTATATCCTGAAAAGGTTTTTCACTATTTTAGTGAAATTTCTAAAATACCGAGAGGTTCAAATAAAGAAAAAAAAATTAGTGACTGGATTGTGGAATTTGCAAAAGAAAGAAATTTAGAAGTTGTTCAGGACAAGGCGTTCAATGTGTTCATAAGAAAGCCTGCAACAGCTGGATATGAAGAATATTCGCCACTTATTCTGCAAGGGCATATGGATATGGTCTGGGAAAAAAATAAAAATACACAGTTTGATTTTGAAACACAAGGAATTGAACTTGTTGCAGAAGATGGATTTTTAAAGGCAAAAGGAACTACGCTTGGGGCAGATAACGGAATTGCAGTGGCTTATGCGCTTGCGATACTTGACAGTGATGACTTGAAACATCCAGAACTTGAAATAATTCTTACAACTGATGAAGAAGATGGAATGAGCGGAGTTAATAATCTTGACTTTGGGATTTTTTCTGGAAAGACTCTTATAAACTTGGATACTGAAGAATATGGTCAAGTTTATGTAAGCAGTGCAGGTGGAGCAAGAATTTTTAACGAATTTAACTTTGATGCTGAAAAACTTGAAGATGACGATACTGTGATAAGTGTTGATGTGAAGGGGCTTCTTGGAGGACATTCTGGAGCTGAAATTCATTTGGGGCTTGGGAATTCTAATAAAATTTTAACAGAAGTTTTGAATCATTTGAATAAAAAATATACGCTTTCAATAATGGATATTGATGGTGGAGAAAAGACTAATGCGATACCTCGAGAGGCTGTGGCATTACTTGCTGTGAAACTTGAAGATGAAAACGTCAGCGATTTTGAAAAATTGGCAAAATTAGCTTTTGAAAACGTGACAAAAGATTTTAAAATAATTGATAAGAATCCTGTTATTGAAGTTAAAGAAATAAAAAAAGAAGAATTGAAAAATCAAGGAAAAATGTCAATTTCCAATACAAATGCCGTTATTTCGTTTTTCCATGAATTTCCAAATGGAGTTATTGCAATGAGCAAGGATATTGAAGGGCTTGTGGAAACTTCAATAAATTTAGGAGTTATAAAAACTGAAAATAAAGATGGGAAAATTAATATAAAAGTTCAATCATTGCCTAGAAGTTCGGTAAATAAATCGCTTGAAAAATTATTGAACGATGTGAAGGAACTTTCTGAAAAATATGAAGTGGCTGTAAAAACAAATTCGCCATATCCATCTTGGGAATATCGAAAAGATTCAAAAATCCGTGACATTGTGGTAAATTCATTTAAGAAAATAACAGGGAAAGATCCTGAAATCAAGGCAATTCATGCTGGACTAGAATGTGGAGTTTTTGATAATAATATGGAAAATGTTGATATTGTTTCAATTGGGCCTAATATTTACGGTGCTCATACACCTGAAGAAAGAATGGAAATAGATTCTGTTGGAAAAACTTGGGAATTACTTCTAAAAGCTATGGAAGATTATAATATAAAAAATAAAAAATTTTTTAAAATAGAAAAAAGGAAATATTAAATGGAAAAAAAGCCAAATACACAAAATAAAAAAATAAAAATAAAGGAAATTATAGTAGTCGAAGGGCGAGATGATATAACAGCCATAAAAAGAGTTGTAGATGCACATATTATCGCCTTAAACGGCTTTTCTGCATTATCCAAAAAAACAATAAATAAAATGGTTGAATTATCCCGAAATAACGATTTAATTTTGTTTACAGATCCTGATTTTGCAGGGAAAAAAATTCGAGATACGTTAAAAAGATATATTCCAAATATAAAGCATGCCTTTGTCAGTCAAAAGGATGCGACTAGAAATGATAATATCGGAGTGGAAAATGCCAATGATGAAGCGATTTTAGATGCGTTAAAAAATGTTATTACGGCTCATCAAAATGTTGAAAACAGATTCAATATCAGTGACTTGATTGATAATGGATTTGTTTCTGGAAATAATTCAAAAGAACGTAGAATAATGCTGGGAGACTTGTTAAAAATCGGCTATTATAATGCAAAACAGCTTTTAAAGGCCCTTAATTCATTTAACATTTCACGGGAACAGTTTGAAGAAGCGGTAAAAAAAATAAATGAGAAGGATATGTGAACTTATATTTTTTTCCATTGAAAGTAACGGATTTATTATAAATTCTATTTAACAAGGGAATCTTGAACCTTTATCAGAAAATAGAAGTATTTAACTTCTTAAAATCTGTCATAGAAAATTATAATCAAAATAAATATTATAAAACAAGGGATCTTGATCCCTTGCTAAAAAATTTCATAATAAATTTACTGTTTAAATAATAGAGAATTTGTGTAAACTAACAGATAAATCCAGCAAATTCAGTACTTTGCTATTCTATTTACACAAAAATTTTTATACTCTCAAATAACAAATTAAGACTTAGCATATTTCAGATATTCATTTATAAATAAATCAATATCTCCATCCATAACTTTTTCAACATTTCCCTCTTCAGCCTTTGTCCTATGATCCTTAACCATTTTATAAGGCTGAAAAACATAAGAACGTATTTGACTTCCCCATTCGATTTTAGATTCAGTTCCCTTTAATTCGGCCATTTCCTTTTCACGTTTTTCCAGTTCCAATTCAAATAATTTAGATTTTAATATTTTCATTGCAGTTTCACGGTTTTTCAGCTGTGAACGCTCATTTTGGCAGGTAACTACGGTATTTGTTGGGATGTGAGTAATTCTAACGGCTGAATCTGTTGTATTTACATGCTGCCCTCCAGCGCCACTTGCCCTATAAGTATCAATTTTCAAGTCTTCTGGACGAATATCAATTTCAACGTCATCTTCTATTTCAGGTGTAACATTCACTGCTGCAAATGAAGTATGCCGTCTGGCATTTGAATCAAATGGTGAAATTCTGACAAGTCTGTGAACTCCTTTTTCCCCTTTTAAATAGCCATAAGCGTAGTTTCCCTTTATATTTAGCGTAATGCTTTTAATTCCAGCTTCTTCCCCAGCCAGGCTGTCAAGCACTTCAACCTTGAAATTATGCTGATTTGCCCATCTGTCATAC
Source organism: Leptotrichia sp. oral taxon 417 (assembly GCF_013394865.1). NCBI lineage: Bacteria > Fusobacteriati > Fusobacteriota > Fusobacteriia > Fusobacteriales > Leptotrichiaceae > Leptotrichia > Leptotrichia sp. oral taxon 417. The sequence continues at coordinate 1,498,782 of NZ_JABXYV010000001.1, forward strand.
ATTCTGTAAAGCATTTCAGCCCAGTCACATGCCTCTGTCCCTCCAGCCCCTGAATTTATCGTAAGAATCGCATTATTCGTATCATATTCTTCATCCAGAAGCAATTTTGTCTTAAAATTGTCAATTTCATTTTTCAAATCCTGTGACTTCTGTTCAAGCTCATTTTCAAACGAATTATCTCCCATTTCAATAAACTCAATAATTGTAGAAACATCTTCAAATAGCCCATTTAACTTATCATACTCTTCAAGTAATTTTTTCTTTGCGCTAATATTTTTCAATATTTCCTGACTGTTATCCGTATTCCAAAAGTCTGCCTCAAATGTCCTTTTTTCCAATTCATTAATTTCATTTTTTAAATTTTCAATGTCAAAGATGCCTCCTGATTTCTTCAATATTAACTTCATTTATTTCATTTTGTTTTTTTATTTCAAATAAATCCATATTTTTTGCCTCTTTCTTTTTATTTTTTTCTTTTTCAAAATTCTCTTTTTTTTCAAAATTTTAGGAAAATATAAATATTAAAAGAAGCTGCTCTAAAAAACAGCCTCTCTTTAAGTTTTTGGAAAATAAAAACTTTTTTATATTTTAGATAATAATTATTTTCTTAAACCTTCAACAACTTTACCAGTTTCTTCGTTATACCAAACTTCATTTTTCAATGGTTCTTCTTTAACATAAGACAAGATGTTATTGAATGTTGCTTCAGCGATGTTATCCAATGCTTCTGTTGTTAGGAATGCTTGGTGAGAAGTCAGCACAACATTGTTAAATGATAACAATCTAGCTAATAAATCATCTTCTAGCACACTTGCTGATTCATCTTCAAAGAAGTAGCTGCTTTCATTTTCATAAACATCAAGTCCAGCTCCACCAATTTTTTTATCTTTTAATCCTTCAACTAATGCTTCTGTATCGATTAATCCACCTCTGGCAGCATTAATGATAATAACACCGTCTTTCATCTTAGCAATAGTATCTTTGTTAATTGTATGTCTTGTTTCAGGGAATAATGGACAATGCAATGAAATTACATCAGATTTTGCAAATACTTCATCTAATGTCACATAAGTGAAATTTTCTTCTTTTGCAGCTTGTTCATTAGGGAATTTATCATAACCAATAACTTTCATTCCTAATCCATTTAAAATTCTTATGAAAATTCTTGCTATTCTACCAGTTCCTATAATTCCAGCTGTCTTACCATTCAAGTCCATTCCAGTTAATCCTGCTAGGCTGAAGTTTCCTTCTCTTGTTCTGTTATAAGCCTTGTGAGTTTTTCTATTTACTGACATAAGAAGTGCTAACGCATGTTCAGCAACAGCATACGGTGAGTATGCAGGAACTCTTAAAACGGTAATTCTGTTTTCACGGGCAGCTTTTAAATCAATATTGTTGTAACCAGCACATCTTGCCGCAATTACTCTAACTCCATTTTTTGAAAGTATATCCAATACTTTCGCATTTAAGTCATCATTTACGAATGTACATACAACATCTTGATATTTTGTAAGCATTACATTTTTCAAGCTTAATTTTTCCTCAAAATAAGTAATATTAGCTCCAAAAGTTTCATTCCATTTGTCAAAAAATTCGATATCATAAGGTTTTGCATCGAAAACTACAATTTTCATTTCATATTCCTCCTAAAATTTATTATTATCTTTCTACGTTCATTATAGCAAAAAAAAATAGATTAAGTCAAATAGTTTTGCAATATTTTCTTATTTTTTATTTAATCTAACTTATTCCCTAAAAATAAAAAAATATTTTATTCATTTTTTACACTATTCTTCCACTTAAAATAGTGATTTTACTATTGTTATTCAAAAAAACAAAAAATGACTCATTTCTGAGTCATTTAACCGCCCTATCTTTTATTATTTTTATAGTAGCTGTCTCTTATTTCCTTTAAAATTCGTTGCGCCTTTTCACTTTCTTCCTTGGTATGTCTTATTGCTTCCACATTTCCTTTACTGTCAGATTTTATTATGACTTTATCTGTGTTCTTTGGAGTTTTAGCCGGTTTTGCCGCTTTGTTTCCGCTAAGATAACTTGCTCTTGCTTCCTTTAATGCGTTCTTTGCTCTTCTAATTTCTTCCGGCGTTAATTCACGTTTTTCTGAAACTGGCGCTGGAGCTGTAACTTCTGGCTCAGAAACTGAAACTGGTGCCGCATTAGTAATTTTAACTTTTTCTCTTTTATCCTGTCTGTCCTGTTTATCCTGATCCCTTTGCAGCTTTTGTTCTGCAGCTTTTTGTCTTCTTTCATTTCTTTCTTCAGTTATACGTTTTTCCTTTTCTTCCTTTTCCTGTTGAATTTGTTTTTCTCTTTCTGCTTTTTCCTGAGCTAATCTTTGTTCTTTTTCAGCTCTCTCCTTAGCCTTTTCAGCCTCAATCTGCTGCTTTTGCACTTTATAGTAGTCATCTCTTGCTTTTTTCAATATAGTCTGTGTGCTAATCGCAAATAACGGAATCCCCACCGCCAGAATTGATGTTATAATTATTAATTTTTTTTTGTTTTTCATAATTTTCCTCCTAATTTGACCTTAAAAATTAAAATTGAACATATTTTAAGTGTTATTTGTTATATAAATCACAAAAAACCTTAAATATTATTCCACGTTTATAATACCATAATTTCTTTATCTTTTCAATTTATTTTTACTTAGTATTTTTTTAATACTATTTTTAATATATTTGTATCTCAAAACTTAAAAAAATATAATTGATAGAATCAAAATAAAAAACAGCATACTGTAACGTAACTACACAGGTTTTTATTAATATTAATCTAAAAATTTTTGAAATAAAAAATCTTAAATATCAAGCTAAATAATTTTTTTATTAAATCAAATGTGCAAATTACCTTGCTTTTTTGCCTAGAATATGATATTCTTTGCTAGTAAAACATTGAAATTTATTAAAAAAAATAGTATATTAATAAAGTGAAGAAATTTTAGAGAAAAATAGGAGGCAATATGGCTTTAATTATACAGAAATATGGTGGAACTTCCGTTGCTGATGCAGAACGTGTAAAGGAAGTGGCTAAACGGGTTGTAAGGTATAAAAAGGCTGGACATGATGTAATTGTCGTTGTATCTGCGCCAGCTGGAAGAACTGATGCATTGGTAAAAAGAGCTTATGAACTTTCAGATACACCGAATAAACGTGAACTTGATATGCTTTTAACTTCTGGAGAGCAAATTTCTATTGCATCTCTTGCGATTGCAGTTGAGGAACTGGGAGAAAAGGCTGTTTCACTAAATGCGTTTCAAGTTAATTTTAAAACAACGCCTGTACATACAAAGGCAAAAATAATTAACATTGATACACAGATTATACAGGAAAAATTAGATGAAGGAAATGTAGTAGTATTTGCAGGATTTCAAGGAATTACTGAAAATAATGAAATTACTACGCTTGGACGTGGCGGTTCTGATACGACTGCTGTTGCTTTGGGAGCGGCGCTTGAGGCTGATGAAGTGGAAATTTATACTGATGTTGACGGAGTTTACACTGCAGATCCAAGAATTGTTAAAAATGCAAGAAAATTAAAGACTATCTCTTACCAGGAAATGCTGGAGCTGGCTGCTTCCGGAGCAAAAGTTCTACATCCAAGATCAGTTGAAATTGCCGCAAAATATGGCATAAAAATACATTTACGTTCATCATTTGACGATTCTACCGGAACAATTGTTCAAAAGGATGAGGAATTTGAAAAATTGAAAAATCAAAATGTTGACACAGAAGGAGAAGCTATGGAAAAAGTAAAAATCGCAGGTATCACATCTTCTAAAAATGAAGGAAAAATCACGCTTTTTGGAGTGCCTGACAAGCCAGGAATTGCCGCAAAGGTATTTTCTAGACTTGCAAAAGAAAAAATAAGCACTGATATAATTTTACAAAGTTCAAGCATTAACAAAGAATTAAATAATATTTCATTTACTGTAAAAATTGATGATTTAAAGGAAGCTGTGGCTATTTCAGAGCAAATTAAGGAAAAAATCGGAGCTGAAGGAGTTTCTTACAAAGAAAAAATTGCAAAAGTTTCCGTTGTTGGAATCGGTCTTAAGAGTCATTACGAAACTACTGCCGAAATTTTTGATACACTTGCTGAAAATGGAATAAACATTGATATGATTTCCTGCTCAGAAATTAATGTTTCTTGCATTATTCACGAAGATGATGTAAATAAAGCAGTAAATGCGCTACATAAAAGATTTATTGAAAATGAAGATTAATTAAAAAATTATAATTTAGAATTTGATAGATAAATATTTTATATTTTTAAAAATTAGAAAGCGTTGTTTTTATGAGTTTTATTAAAGATAATCAAAATACATAAATTTATGAAATAGTGCAAGAACACTCGCAATTTTAGTCGTGGGAGGTTCAGACTATTTGTTAAAGTAAAAAAGATTGTCAAACATATTATTTAAATAACTAAACTAAAAACAAATTAATAATATTTATTGAAAGAAAGGACTTTAGAAAATATGAAAATAGGAATTATTGGATTGGGAACTGTTGGTGAAGGAGTTCTCAAAGTGCTAACAAAAGAAAAAGAAAGCATTTTTGAAAAATCAAGAGCTGACATTGAAGTAAAATATGCATGTGATTTAAATATAGATCGTGAATTTTCATTTGATTTTGATAAATCTATTCTTACAAATGACTATAAAAAGGTGTTAAACGATCCTGAAATCAAAATCGTTGTAGAACTCATCGGTGGAGAAACTATCGCAAAAAAAATAATCATTGAAGCATTTCAAGCTAAAAAAAGTGTCGTTACAGCAAACAAGGCACTAATTGCAAAATTTGGAGTTGAATTATTTCAAATTGCAAAAGAAAATGGCGTATCATTCTTATTTGAAGCGGCTGTAGGTGGAGGAATCCCTATTGTTACGCCTTTAATGGAAAGTTTAGTTGCAAATACAATTACTGAAATCCGTGGAATTATGAACGGAACTTCAAATTACATTTTGACAAAAATGAAAGAAGATAACTTATCGTTTGACGAAGCATTAAAAATTGCCTCTGAAAAAGGATATGCAGAAGCTGATCCTACATTTGACGTAGATGGAATTGATGCAGGACATAAAATCAACATTTTGGCTTCACTTGCCTATGGAGGTTCAATTAAATTCAAAGATATGCAGTTATCAGGAATTAGAGATATTAGCACAGTTGACATTTTCTCTGCAAACAAACTAAATTTGACTATAAAGTTAATCGCAAGTTCAAAATTATTATCTGAAAAATCAGCACAAATTTCAGTTGAACCGACATTAATTCCAAGCAGTGAAATCTTAGCAAAGGTTGATGATGTCTACAATGCAATTGAAACAACAGGTTCATACACAGATAAGACTTTATTTTATGGAAAAGGTGCTGGAATGGATCCAACTGCTTCAGCAGTAGTGGCTGATATTGTAAAAATTGTAACTAGAAACCATATTGAATCAGATTACTTCTTCAATTCTACAAAAGTATTTGAAATTGTAGATTCAAACACAGTAAAAGATTCTTACTATGTTAGAGTTTCAGATGATTTTGACATAGAAAATTCACCATTTGAACTAATAAATCAAATTGAAAATTACTACATTATCTTGGCAGATAATCTTTCAAAAAATGAAATTAACGAAATTTTGAAAGATGCTAAAGAAAAACTTGTATTGAGAATTATGAAATAAAAATAATTGAAAAGGAAAAATCTTATGAATCCTAACCTTGAAGAATGGGAAACATATCTTTATCCAGTTAGCGAAGAAAGTTACACTTATTAAATAAAATAAAGTCAAAAAAATCAGGAATATTATCAAATGTACTCCTGATTTTATTTTATCTTATTTAAATTTCAAATTATTTAATAGCCATTAAAATATCCTCAACAATTTGCTCTTTTGTAAGTCTATTTTCCTCAAAAAATACATCATAAGGAACTTCATCAGTAAATTCTTTTTTAGCACCTACATTAAGTACTTTCACATCAGAAGTACCGTAGAAACTAGAAATTTTCGTTCCAAATCCACCTTCTTTTTGACCACTTTCCAATGTAACTACTAATTTATGATTTTGTTTCAATTCATTCAATAAATTTTCATCAAGACCACTTATAAATCTAGGATTTATTAATGTTGCGTCAATTCCAGCTTTTTCTTTCAACAATTCCTTCACTTCTTTACCTAACGCAAAAAATTCTCCCAATCCGACAATCGCCACATCTTTTCCTTTTTCCACAACTTTGTAGCCATTCAAGTTAGAATAATCTTTATCCACATCAGTTTCAGAATGTTGAACCGCTCCACCAGGCACTTTTATAAATACTGGATTTTCATTTTGATCAATCGCCCAGTCAAGCATTGCTAAGTATTCTTCTTTTGTAGTTGGTGCCAAATACACGATATTCGGTATATTTGAAATCATTGGTATGTCAAAGTATCCCAAATGTGTTACATCGTTCATACCTTTTAATGTTCCACCAAATACTAAAGTAACTGTTGGTGCTTTATTTATTGCAATATCATGAGATATTTGGTCGTAAGTTCTTTGAATAAAAGTACTAATTACACCAAATACTGGTTTTGCACCATTTGTCGCCATTCCTGATGAAAAAGTTGTCGCATGTTCTTCAGCAATTCCAACATCAACATATTGTTTTCTCAATTTATCCAATTTTTCTCTTCTGTCTTTTGTAAATCCAAATCCCATAGGAACACCAGCATTAATAAATGTAACTGTCGGATCTTTTTCCATTTTATCTGTCAAGAAATCAAATGTTATTGTTCCAAAGTCCTCTTTTGGTTCAGGTTTAGTTTTTGGTTCACCTGTTTTTGGATCAAAATTTGAATTATAATGCCAAGGTTCTCTATCTTTTTCAGCATATGGCAATCCTTTTCCTTTTATTGTATGAATATGTAAAACTATTGGATGATCAATATCTCTCACTTCTTCAAATACTTCAATCAATTTATTAATATCATGTCCATCGGCCACATATCTATAATCCAAACCAAGTGATTTAAAGAAATTGTTTGGTGCCTCACCGTTACTTTCTCTCAATTCCCTTAAATTTTTATACAATCCACCATGATTTTCCGCAATTGACTGATCATTATCATTCGCAATAATTATCAGATTTCCTCCTTGTTCAGCAGCATTACTCAATCCTTCATAAGCAAGTCCTCCACTTAACGAACCATCTCCAATCAATGCAATTATATTTTCTTTAGCACCTCTCAAATCTCTAGCTTTTGCAAGTCCTGTCGCCAAACTAACCGATGTTGAAGTATGTCCAACTCTAAAGAAATCATGCTCACTTTCATCTTGGTCAGTATACCCATTAACAGTTTTAAATTTATCCTCATAAAGAAATCCATCTTTTCTCCCTGTTAAAATTTTATGCGGATAAGCCTGATGCGACACATCAAACACAATTTTATCAATTGGTGAATTAAACACATAATGCAAAGCAATTGTTATTTCAACCACACCAAAATTAGGACCTACATGTCCTCCTTTAGAATAATTTGTCAATCTATTTAATAACGCTTTTCTTATATCAGCCACTAATTCAATCAATTCTTCTCTTTTTAATTTTTTTAAATCTTTTGGAGAATTTACTTTCTCTAATGCCATTTTTCCCTCCTACATTTATTCAATTAATTTTTTTAAAAACTTTCTGATAGAATTGTAGCAAATCTCTTTTATAATTTCAAATACTTTTTTCTCATAACTCACTATGTGTTTTAGTTATAATTATTATAATAAATTTATTACTTAATACTCGAACCTATTTAAAAAAAATATAAAAAAATTATATAAATTCAGGATTTTAGTAAACTAGCCATAGCCTTTAAGTTTTGTTTATAAGTTAGTTTTATTATAAGTAAGAAATAACATAAATTACTTTATTGCAGGAAAAATTATGTAAAAAATCAAGGAAATTCACTTGACAAGTGTGATAAAATAATATATAATTAACTAATATGAGCCTTTCCCACAAAGGACCGTTATTCTATAAATATTAGAGAATAAAAACAGGAGGAAACAAAGTGAGTAAATACACTGTAATGCAAAAAAAAGAAGAAGTTGTAAGAAACTGGTATGAGATAGATGCAGAAGGAAAAGTACTTGGAAAATTAGCTACTGAAATCGCAGTAAGATTAATGGGTAAACATAAACCAAGCTACACACCGCACGTTGACGGAGGAGATTTTGTTATCGTATTAAACGCTGATAAAATCGCTGTAACTGGAAATAAATTATTAGACAAGAAATATTACAGACATAGTGGATATCCAGGTGGATTGAAAGTAAGAAGTTTAGAAGAAATGTTACAAAAACAACCTACTGAAGTAATCAGAAAAGCTGTAGAAAGAATGTTACCTAAAAACAAATTAGGAAGCCAAATGATTAACAGATTGAGATTATTCACAGGATCTGAACATGCACATACAGCACAAAAACCAGAAAGAATAGAGTTATAGGAGGTAAATTTTCGTGGCAGAAAAAATTCAATATTTAGGAACTGGAAGAAGAAAAACTTCAGTAGCAAGAGTAAGATTAGTACCAGGTGAAACTGGAGTGACAATTAACGGAAAAGATATGAGAGAATATTTTGGTGGAAGAGAAATCTTAGCTAAAATCGTAGAACAACCATTAGAATTAACAGAAACTTTAAACAAATTTGGAGTAAAAGTTAATGTAAACGGTGGAGGAAATACAGGTCAAGCAGGAGCTATCAGACACGGTGTTTCAAGAGCATTATTAGAAGCTGACGCTGAATTAAGAGGTGCTTTAAAAGAAGCAGGATTCTTAACAAGAGATTCAAGAATGGTTGAAAGAAAGAAATACGGGAAAAAGAAAGCAAGAAGAAGTCCACAATTCTCAAAAAGATAATTGTATTTGTATTATTTTATATACCCTTGGAAACATTGGTTTTCAGGGGTTTTTATTTTACGAAATTTTATTAAAGCTATTGAATATTTTTTTAAATTAAGATATACTATAATAAAGTTGCCTTAAAACTGAACTCAAGCTATGACTATTTTACTCAAACCCTAAATAACAGTCCTATTTTAAATAGGTTCGAGTATATGATAAAATTATTTTAAAAACTAAATTTATAAATCATAACTGTTTTACTAATAACTTTAAGAAGCTAGATAAGCATATTTTTTTGAAAGAAGGGATAAATAATGATAAAATTAATTGCAATTGACATGGATGGAACTTTGCTAAATGAAAAAAAACACATTGACAAGGCACAAAAGGAAGCTATTCACGAAGCGGTAGAAGCAGGAATAAAGATTGTACTTTGCACTGGCAGACCTTTATATGGAATTTTGCCATTTTATGAGGAACTTGGATTATCAGAACTTGATTCAGAAGGATATGTTATTTTAAATAACGGCTGCTCTATTCATAAAACAAAAGACTGGGAACTGATTGACCAAGTAAATTTCACTTCTGATGATATTGATTATTTACATAAATTCTCTGAAGGTTATGATATAAATTTTACTTTGGTAAATGACTATTATTATTTCAACATAGGCAGAAAACCTACAGATGAGCTTATTACAGATGCTGGATTTGTTTTTTCAGATATTACAAATATAAGTCTTAAAGAAGCAAAAAATGGAAAACATAAAATAATAAAAATAATGTTCCTTGGAAATCCTAACATAATGGCAGATTTTCAAAAAGAAAATGAAAATATTTTAAAAGATAAATATAGCAGTGTGCTAAGCCAGCCTTATGTTTATGAAATACTGCCAAAGGGAAATAATAAAGGAACTGGATTGAAAAAACTTGCGAAAAAACTGGGAATTAAGCAGGAAGAAATAATGGCAATTGGAGATGGAAATAACGATATTGAAATGTTTGAATATGCAAATTACAGTGTTGCAATGGAAAATGGTACAGAACTTGCCAAAAAGGCTGCAAAGTATCAAACTGACAGCAATGAAAATGATGGCGTAGCAAAAGCAATTAGAAAATATGCCTTGAACAATTCAAATTAATATTAGAATTATAATAAAATAAATTTCATTAAAAAAGAAATTAAAATAAAAATTATGAATATAATATAACCAAAAAACAGTTAGTCATAAAAGTTTTAAGGTTATATTTTTTTATAACCCGTTGATATTTCAATTTTTTTATAGTACAATATATGAGAGTTATATTTAATAATAAAACTTAATGATTCTTTCAAAAAATATTAAAAAGAAAGGGCTAAATTTTATGAAAATTAAGGAAATAAAAGAAAAAATCAAAATTGGAATAGATAAAATTGGTTTTGCAATGCCAAAATATTTTCTCGATATACGGGATCTGGCACTTGGACGGAATGAAAATGAAAATAAGTTTGTAAAGGGGCTTATGCAAAGTGAAATGAGCATTTCAACAGTTACAGAGGATATTGTATCTCTTGGGGCTTCTGCCGCTGCACAGATTCTTGATGAAGAAGATAAAAAAAATATTGATATGGTTATTGTTGGGACAGAATCTGGAGTTGATCAAAGCAAGGCATCTGCTGTTTTTATTCATCATTTATTGAATATTCAGCCATTTGCACGATGTATCGAAATTAAGGAAGCCTGCTATGGTGCAACTGCCGCACTGAGTTTTGCAAAAAATTATATTGAAAAAAATAATGATGCTTCCGTTCTTGTAATTGCTTCAGATATTGCAAGATATGGAATTGACACTCCTGGGGAATCTACACAAGGTGCAGGAAGTGTAGCAATGTTAATAAAAAAAGATCCAGCAATTGCCGTAATAAATGATGAAAACGTATGTCAGACACGTGACATAATGGACTTTTGGCGTCCAAACTACTCGGATTTTCCATACGTAGATGGACATTTTTCAACAAAGCAGTATCTTGACTGCCTTACAACGACATTTGAAGAATATAAAAAAAGGTATAGTCAGAGTTTAGATGATTTTGATGCCTTCTGTTTTCATCTTCCATTTCCAAAACTTGGATTAAAGGCAATTAATTCAATTTTAGAGAAAAACATTGAAAAAGAAATAAAAAATGACTTTCTAGAAAAATTTCACGCTTCAATAATCTATGGAAAACGAGTTGGAAATATCTATACTGGCTCTCTTTATCTAAGTTTGCTGTCATTGCTTGAAAATTGCGTGAATTTAAATGGTGGTGACAAAATTGGGATGTACAGTTATGGAAGTGGCGCTGTTTGTGAATTTTTTAATCTAACTCTTGTAGAGGGATTTAAAAATCACTTGCGATGTGATAGGTTAAATGACTTTGAAAATAGAAAACAATTGTCAATGGAAGAATATGAGAATATGTTTTTTGAAAAAATAGTTTTAGATGAGGAAGGAAACTGTGATTTTTCAAATAATAAATTTATTCAGGAAAGTGATAATTCATTTGTTCTTGCAAAAATTGAAAATCATAAAAGAGTTTATAAAAAATTAAATGAATAAATTAAAATTATTATGAAGCGACTGAAAGGAATTAATCTTAAACTATGAAAAATGAAAATAAAGAAAAAATAAAAAAATTAAACTGGCTTGGATTTCAAAAAAAGGAACGGCTTGAAAGAATACAGATGTTAAAGGAAAATGGCTTTTTAAGTGATGAATTTGAACAAATTTTGAAAAAGAACGAAAACTTGCCGCTTGAAACTTCAAATCAGATGGCTGAAAATGGAATTGGAACATTTGCTTTACCGTTTAGCATTGCTCCAAATTTTATCGTTGATGGAAAAGACTATGCTGTTCCGATGGTTACAGAAGAGCCTTCTGTTGTAGCCGGATGCAGTTATGCAGCTAAAATTATTGGAAAATCTGGCGGTTTTACGACAGAAATTTTGAACAGAAAAATGATTGGGCAAGTTGCATTGTATGAGATTCTGGACTTTGACAATGCGATTTCAATAGTTTTAAAAAATAAAAATGAACTTTTGAAAATTGCAAATGAAGCTTATCCGTCAATTGTGGCACGTGGCGGCGGTGCAATTGATATTGAAGTTAGAAATATTGATGAATTTTTGGTTGTTTATCTGATTGCCGATGTGAAGGAGGCTATGGGGGCGAATATTTTAAATACAATGCTTGAGGCTATAAAAACTCCGCTTGAAAACATTACGAATGGAAAAAGCCTAATGGCAATTTTATCAAATTATGCGACTGAATCTCTCGTAAAAGCTAAATGTGAAGTAAATATAAAACTTCTTAGCAGCTCAATGGAAACATCTATCGAAACTGCAAAAAAAATCGAACTTGCAAGCAAATTTGCAAAACTTGATGTTTACCGTGCAGCAACTCATAATAAAGGAATTTTCAATGGAATTGACGCTGTGGTAATTGCAACTGGAAATGACTGGCGTGCGATTGAAGCTGGCGGAAATGCCTTTGCTGCAAAAAATAGCAAATATGAAGGACTTACAACTTGGACTTTTGATGAAAGCGAAAATAAATTAAAGGGCGAACTTACTCTTCCAATGCCGATTGCAAGTGTAGGCGGCTCAATAGGGCTAAATCCAAGTGTAAAAGCTGCATTTAATATTTTGGGGAATCCCAATGCGAAAACTTTGGCAAGTATTATCACTTCTGTTGGACTTGCTCAAAATTTTGCTGCAATAAAGGCACTCGTTACAACTGGAATACAGCATGGACATATGAAATTGCAAGCTCGTTCTCTGGCATTGCTTGCTGGTGCTAAAGGAAAGGAAATTGACATTGCCGTAGAAAGACTTTTGGAAAGCGGAAAAAGCATTAATTTGGAAAATGTAAAGGAAATTTTGGAAAAAATAAAATAAGTAAAAAAAGAAAGAGGTAGTTTAATCGCTACCTCAATTTTTTAATATTATAACCTAAATTATTACATCATTCCTGGCATTCCCATTCCACCTGGCATTCCACCAGCTGGTGCTTCTTCCTTTTCATTTCCAACTGCAACTTCTGTTGTCAATAATACTGAAGATACTGAAACTGCATTTTGGATTGCAGAACGTGTTACTTTGGCTGGATCAATAATTCCAGCTTTTACCATATCTACATATTCTTCTTTTGCTGCGTCAAATCCTATTCCATTTTCAGAATTTCTTACTTTTTCAATTACAACGCCTGCATCAATTCCTGCATTGATAACAATTTGTCTAAGAGGTGCAGATAGCGCTTTTTTCACAATTTCCACTCCAAGCCCTTCTTCGCCTTCCAATTTAAAGTCTTCAATATCTTTTGCAATTTGAATTAAGATTGTTCCTCCTCCTGGCACGATTCCTTCTTCCACAGCGGCTTTTGTCGCATTTAAGGCATCTTCAATTCTCAATTTTCTTTCCTTCATTTCAGTTTCAGTCGCAGCCCCAACTTTTATTACAGCTACTCCGCCAGATAATTTTGCAAGTCTTTCCTGCAATTTTTCCTTGTCATAATCAGAAGTTGTTTCAGCAATCGCATTCTTAATTTGCCCAACTCTTGCTTGAATTTCTTCTTTTGCTCCCAATCCATCTACGATAACTGTATTATCTTTAGTAATTCTAACCTTTTTAGCTTGTCCTAATAAATTAATATCAGCATTTTCAAGTTTTATTCCCTTTTCTTCAGAAATAACTTCTCCACCAGTCAAAATTGCAATATCCTGTAACATAGCCTTTCTTCTATCTCCAAATGCAGGAGCTTTTACAGCGGCCACATTCAATGTTCCACGAAGTTTATTTACAACAAGAGTCGCAAGTGCTTCACCTTCCACATCTTCTGCAATTATCAACATCGGTCTTCCAGTTTCAACTGTCTTTTCCAAAACTGGCAATAATTCTTTCATATTTGCAATCTTTTTATCTGTAATCAAGATAAATGGATTATCCATTTCCACAACCATTCTTTCAGAATCTGAAACCATATAAGGTGATAAGTATCCATTGTCAAACTGCATTCCTTCCACAACTTCTAAAGTCGTATCCAAAGAACGAGCTTCTTCCACAGTAATAACTCCAGATTCTCCAACTTTTTCCATAGCTTGCGCGATTAATTGACCAATTTCCACATCTCCTGCTGAAATCGCCCCAACTTGTGCAATTTCTTCATTTGATTCAACCTTTTTAGCTCTTTTTGTAAGTTCTTCAATTACCTTTTTAGAAGCAACTTCCATTCCACGTCTTATAAATACAGGATTTGCTCCAGAAGCTACCATTTTTAGCCCTTCCTTAATTAAAGCCTGTGCCAGTACAGTCGCAGTAGTTGTTCCATCTCCAGCCACGTCATTAGACTTTGTAGCCACTTCCTTCACAATTTGCGCACCAAGATTTTCAATCGGATCTTTAAGCTCAATTTCCTTTGCGATTGTAACACCGTCATTTGTAATCATCGGTGCTCCAAATCCTCTATCTAGCACTACATTTCTACCTTTTGGTCCAAGTGTAATTTTCACGGCATCAGCCAATGTATCTACTCCAACTTCAAGCGATTTTCTCGCATCTTCATTAAATTTTATTATTTTTCCCATTTTTAATTTCTCCTTCTAAATTTTGTAAATTTTTTATTATGAAATTTATTATTTATATTTTTAGATTTACCAAATTCATTATTCAACAATTGCTAAAACATTATCTTTTTCTAAAATCAAGTAACTTTCATCTCCATCTTTAACTTCTGTTCCAGAATATTTTTCAAAAATTACTTTATTCCCAACTTTAATATCCTCAACTTTTGCCCCAATCGCCAAAACTTCTCCTATTATCGGCTTTTCCTTAGAAGCAGTCCCTGGCAACACGATTCCACTTTTTGTAACTTCTTCCTGTTCTGTCTGTTTTATTAAAACTCTTTCTCCCAATGGTTTAATTATCATTTTGTCCTCCTAAAGTCATTTATTTTCATCTTTTTATATTTTTTTAAATAAAAATTTCCGAATTTATATTTTGAAAATTTTAGCACTCTATAACTTTAAGTGCTAACAATATAATAATACATTTTTGAAGATTTTGCAAGCCTTTTTTTTAAAATTTTTATTTTTATTTTGTATTTTATAATAAAATGCCCATAATTCCTGAAACTATTAAAAAAATTTTTAATTTTTTGCTTAAAATATCCACAAAGAATTCTCCTGTTACTTTATATAAAAAATAATTTTTAAAAATAAGTACAAAAACTGTAAAAGTATGGTATAATAATATATACAAAAATTTTTTTAAATAATAAGTATAAATTAAAATATAAAAGTAAAGGAAGGTAAAATAAAAAATAATGCAAAAATTTGAAGATTTTGGATTAAGTATAGAAATGCTTAATGCTTTGAGTAAAAAAGGATTTGAGGAGCCAAGTGAAATACAAAAACTGGTAATCCCTGAATTACTAAAGGAAAGAACACATTTAATAGGACAGGCGCAAACAGGAACAGGAAAGACTGCCGCATTTGGTATCCCAATTTTAGAAACAATTGAAGCGGATAAAACAGTTAGAGCCTTAATTTTAGCACCGACAAGAGAACTTGCCAATCAAGTTGCTGATGAAATTTATTCATTAAAGGGTGAAAAGGACTTAAAGGTTCTTGCAGTTTATGGTGGAGCTTCTATTGAAAATCAAATAAAAAAATTAAAGTCTGGAGTTGACATTGTCGTTGGAACACCTGGGCGTGTTATGGACTTAATGAGAAAGAAAATCTTAAAAGTTGATCAACTAGACTATTTTGTTCTAGATGAAGCTGATGAAATGCTTAACATGGGATTTTTAGAAGATATTGAAGCAATTTTGGAAAAAACTAATGATGAGAAAAAAATGCTATTCTTTTCCGCTACAATTCCAAAAGCAATTATGGCTATTGCTAAAAAATTTATGCCAGAACATAAATTATTAAAAGTTGCCAAAAAAGAACTTACAACTAATTTGACTGAACAAATTTATTATGAAGTTAAACAAGAAGATAAGTTTGAAGCATTGTGCAGAGTTTTAGATTATGAACAAGATTTTTATGGAATTGTATTCTGCCGTACAAAATCAGAAGTTGATGATGTTACAAATAAATTGAAAGCTAGAAACTATGATGCTGAATGTATTCACGGAGATATTACTCAAGCTCTTAGACAAAAAGCTCTTGATTTATTCAAGAAAAAAATATTGACAATATTAGTTGCGACAGATGTTGCTGCACGTGGAATTGATGTAAGCAACCTGACACATGTTATAAACTACTCTATCCCGCAAGAAGCTGAATCTTACGTTCACAGAATTGGAAGAACAGGACGTGCTGGACAAAAAGGTGTAGCAATAACTTTCGTAACTCCAAGAGAAGCAAGCAAACTTGCTCAAATTAAACGTATTACAAAAACAGAAATCAAAAGAGAACATATTCCAAATGTTGAAGAAATTTTAGAAGCTAAAAAAGAAGCGCTGCTTGCTTATGTGGATGAAATTATAATGGAAAACGACTTTGACACATATTCAGAACTTGCCCAAAGGCTTATGGATGGAAGAGATGCCAAGCAGGTTCTAGCCTCTGTATTAAGACACGTTTATGAAGATGAATTCTTGCCTGAAAACTATAATGAAATAACAGATGTAAAAGTTAAAATTGATGATAAGACAAGATTATTTATTGCTCTTGGAAGTAAAGACGGCTATAATGTTGGAAGATTGCTTGACTTATTAAACAAAAAGGCAAAAACTCCAGGAAGAAAAGTAAAAGATGTAAAAATTATGGATAAATACTCTTTCATAACAGTGCCATTACAAGAAGCAGAATACATAATGAGAGCTTTGAATTCCAAAAAAGATGCAAAACCGCTTGTTGAAGAAGCTACTGGAAGTAGAAACGGCGGTGGAGAAAAATCTGGTAAAAAATCAGACAGAAGAAGAGACAGAAAGGGAAGAAAAAAATCTTCTGACAAAAAATCTGGTAAATCTGGTAAAAAATCAGATAAATCTTCTAAAGGTAAAAAAGATAAAAAAACAAGAAAAGTAAAAAAATAATATAAAAAACAAAAAAACTCAGAAGATAAACTTATTTTCCGAGTTTTTTATTTTTTCTAAATATTTAAATTACTTTTACTAATTTCCATTATTTGGATTAGTCCTGTATTCCTTCAGCAATTCATCATTTTCCATAATAAACGGCTTAGCCACAGGCTGTCCCCATGCAGTATCATATTTATTCATCAAATAGTCGTTAAGTTCTGTCCGATTGTTAAATTTTAAAACCTGATAAGGCTGTTGAAATGCCAATTTTTCAACGAACAATAACTTTCCATCCTTTTCAGGAATTAAAATCCCAACATGCCCTATAAACAGGATA
The DNA here is from genome assembly GCF_013394865.1 of Leptotrichia sp. oral taxon 417. Lineage (NCBI taxonomy): Bacteria > Fusobacteriati > Fusobacteriota > Fusobacteriia > Fusobacteriales > Leptotrichiaceae > Leptotrichia > Leptotrichia sp. oral taxon 417. The sequence continues at coordinate 1,516,056 of NZ_JABXYV010000001.1, forward strand.
TTTTCTTCAGGATCATCATTAAAATGGAAAAATACAGAAATCATTGATATTTTACTATTTTTATCAAACTTAATTCCCCGCTCTTTCCAGGCATTTTTCACATTTTCAGCATGAACTCTCACATCCTTAGTCATCTTTGTCGGAATTTCTGAAAATAAATTAATAAATTTATTCTCTTCATTTTGAGAAAACAGCTTAAACGGCATATTCTTCAATGATTCTATATCCATAAAAAGCATTTCCCCAGTTTTTACAACTGGCTTTTCCATTTTTATATAATTTTTCATCAATGTGAATGCTGTTATCCGACAGTTAAATCCAGGAAAATTTTTATTCTTTTTGTCCCAAATTTTCTGTATCGCCACTTCATCATAAATTGGATTTATATTTTTAGAATTAATAAATCCTGACTTTATCAAATCTTTATTTTCAGTCGCTTCATTATAGTAATTTACACTTTCAAAAAAAAGATCTATATTATTAGAATCAACCCCTGCATTTTCCAAGCTTTCCTTAATCTCATCCTGAGCCATCTTATCTGCTATATTTGAATAATTTATGCTTTTTAAATATTCCTTTTCTGTTTTTGAATTTTTTATATTTTCAGCAGCACTCTGTTTTTTTATATTGCTCTTTTCGATACTATTTTCATTGGAACAGCTTAATACAAATATAATTGCTGCTAAAATCAATAACATTTTTTTACTTTTCATTTAATCACCATTTTAATAAATATTTTTTATTTTACAATTTAATATTTGAAATTAAGATTTATTATTTACATTAAAACTTTTGCTATTATTTGTAAAATAATTTTTTTTATTTTGTGAAACTGAGATTTTCAAATCTTCCATATCATTTTGAGCTGTCTTATTATCAGAATCTTTATCTTCAGCTAATTCCAAATACAAATATTTTCCATCTTTCGCTTCCACATTTTCATCATCTATCTTATCACTTGTATATATTTTAGAAACTTCTCTATTTACTTTTGTTTCAGTTGTATTAACGATTGGTTCATCATTTTTATCTTCTGTATTTTTTTTAGAAATATTTTTTTGGGTAACTGTAACTGCATTTTTTGACAATTTTTCATTTTTGATGGACTTATCAAATTCAATAACTACAGCTTTTACTTTTTTACCTGAACCTTTGTTCTCAGTTACTGTCGTTACATTTTTTACATTATTTACACTCAGATTTCCCTTGTCTGCAATTTTTATATCAATATGATTATCCTTACTTTCTGTCAATATCACAAGCCCAACTAGCATAATCAAAGCTCCAAGCACTGCATTTCCTAAACTTTTCATTTTCATAACGTTTCCTCCTATTCTTAAAATATTTTATATTTAATTACCTTATTAATTTATTTTTCTATTATACATCACATTTTTGTCAAAATTTTGTTTTTTTTCCTAAAAAAACCTTTTAATTTCCCAGTATTTTACAGAGAATCAAAAATTTTATTATAAAATAAAAGGAATTACCTTAAACCAGTTAAAATAAATTCCTTTTATCATTTTAGTTATTAAGACTTTAATATTTAAAATTTATTATATGAAATAATTTTATAAATTATAAACTAAACAAGTCTATTTTACTTTTTTTGAAACTCATCGACTTTTTTCATAAGACTGTCCCATAATTTATTTCCTTCTTGAACTGCCTGTTGTCCCAATTCGCTGTTTTTAACATCATTTATGCTCTTTTCAATGCCCTTCAATGCACTAAGCATTTTTTCAACATCAATTTGTTTTGAAGAATACAATTCTTTACCCTTTTGAAGTAATTTTGGACATTCCTTGTCAAATGTCGCATCTCCAGTTGGATTACATTTTGTATTTTTAAATAAGTTACTAGATTTTTTTACATTGTCCAAAGCCTTTTCGCCATTTCTAATTCCTTCGCCTGTATCCTTTTTTTCAAAACTTTTCTTTAACATATCCATCAAGCTTGATGTATTTCTTTCACTATCTGCAAACATTTTATCAATTCTAGCTTGCTCCCTTTTTACATTTTCCTGAACTTGCGCATCATTCGGGTTTGAAATTATGTTATTTTGAATAACTGGTGTTCCTTGATTTTGTCGATTCTGATCCTGCTGGTTTTGATCCTGATTTTGGTTTTGGTTTTGATTCTGATCAGTTGTTATATTTGCCATTGTCCCTTCAGATTGCTGTTGAGCGCTCATATTATCTGAATTTTCATTATTATATAAATAAATATTATAAAATCCTCCTCCTAAAAGAGCTATAAGTGATAAATAAAACAAGCCTTCAATAACTTTATCATTCGTCGTTTTGGCATCTCTTACTTTTCCAATAGCCTCATTTTTCCCAAGTCCTTGTTCTTCCATATATTCTTTCATCAATTTCCTATTTTCAATTCCCTTTTTCACATAAGGAATTCCTGTCGCAATAACGACAACTAATGCAAATATTACAAATAACATCATAACTGCTCCTTCTTTTACTTTTTTTTAAATTTTTTATACTAAACTCCATTTAACTATATTTTTATTTATTTACCAAAAAAATCATTCTTTTGTTAAAAACATTTATGACAATTCTACTTTATTTAAATGAAGAATATTATTAAATTTAAGATTTTTAATCAAAAAAGATACAAATCCATATACAGCAAGGGTTCTTGCTTGTATAACTGACTCTATGCCTTTCTCCCTTTTTTATTAGCACTGTATCTCCTTTTCCTAATTGTAGTTTCATATCATTAGTATTTTTTATGTTTTTTATTATATTTTCATTTGCATTAAAATTTTTATCTTCACAGCTTCTATTTCTATAATATTCAATTTCAGCATTCCCCTGAATCAAAATTACAAATTCATTTTTATCAGATTCCTGCCAACCTGTCACTTGTCCAGTCGAAATAATTTTCTCAATTTTCACATTCTCATTTTCAGTCAAAATTTTTACAACTTCTTTTCTCTCAGATAAATCCTTTAAATCAAAAATATTTATCTTTTCCATTTTATTTCCATTTTCAATTTCATTTATTTCACTTGTCCCCATTTATTTCTCCCCCTTTTACATAAAACCTTATTTTAAAAATTTACGATAAAAAATTTGACTTTCTTAAATATAACTTAAATGAATTAACCTATTTATTTTTCTTTTCACCTTCTGAAATATCAATAAATTTATATTCCTTGTTACCCTTTGCAGCTACAGCCTTTTTCTTCTTTTCCAGCTCCAAAACACGTTTTGCTATCTTATCTTGTTTTTCAATCAAGTCATCCAGTTTATAATGTAAATCTTCAATTATAATTTCATTTTTTAAATTAACTTTATAATCATTTTCAGATTTTCTTCTATCCATTTTCTTTTTTTTATTTTGATTAAAAACAATAAGTGAACAAAAAATCAATACTACAAACGACAAAATCACATTCATTATAACAAATGAATATGGATTAAACTTATCTGCTAAAAGAAAAATAACATCTATTAAAGTCCACGCCAACAAAAATATCCCCATAAAAGCAATGAATTTTCCACTTCCTACAAAATTTAAAACTTTATATGAAAACTGTTTCTTCTCACTTTCTTCTTCCTTTATAACTTTTGAAACTTTTTGTTCCAGCAGCATATGTATGATTTCTTCCCTTTTCATCTCATCATCCACATTTTTTAGCATATTTTTTAATACTTCTTCTTTTTTAACTTTAGATTCATTTTCCAAATTATCTTTATTTAATTCCACATCCTTTTTTACCCTACTGGAAGCTACATTTCTATTTATCACTCTTCCATTTTGTTCTTCAATCCTGCTTTTCAATTCTGACTTCCCTCCTCATCGAATTTTAAATCATCCAATAAATTAAATGATATTAATATTTAAATACATTATTCCATTTAAATTCAATCTTAAACTAGTTTTATTATTATAATACCATTTTCAAGAGAAAAATACAAGCATTACATAAAAATAAAATTTTCCAATTTTGAAATCTCGAAAATATTAAATAATTTTTTTAATAATCAATAAAGTTAAAAACAAAAAGATTAAAAATTTATTTTTGAATTTATCAATAATCATAATCTTTCTAATTCTTTAGCTATATTTTTAAGATCATTATAAAGTGAAGAATTTTCATAGGCTTTTTTTCTCATTTCACTTTCTCCCCAAAGTTTTTCAATTTTATCTTTGTTTAAATAATCAGACGGCACATCTCCTAAATATTGCAAAGAATTTATTTCATGCTGCTTATTTGAACTGCTTGAATAACTTTTATTTACGAGTCCAAAAAGTTCTATTTCATAACTTAAATTTAGTTTTTCAACCGACTTAGTTATACTTTCTTGAAATTTAAATTCTTTTCTCACTATTTGCGCATCATTATTTATAATGTTTTTTACTTCAGATAAATTTCTTATTTGGCTAGGATATGTGAAAACTTGGTAATTATCTGTAACTCTACAATTTATTTTGACTTCAGCTTCACTAGAATTTGTAAGAACTCCAATTCCTGATAAATAATCATTTAAATAACTATAAACTTTAGTATCATTACAGCCAAAAATATGATATTTTACATAGGCTTCCCCAAAATATTCTTTAATTTTGCTTTCTGTATCTCTAAAATTAGGTACAATTTTTTGTGCTTTCCTAAAAGTATATATTGCTTCCCTATAATCCTTTTTAGTTCGAGCGTAAGAAATTTTAACTAAAGCACTTTGATAAAGTTCATTTGCTTCTTGATAATCAGCCTTTTCCTTTAATTCTATAGCTTTTGTATATACGTTTTTGTAATTTCTTTCATATTTTCCATAAACTTTTTGTGCTGCTTCATTTAATTTTTGCGCATCACGATATTCTCCAACTTTTTCTTTTGTATTAGCATATTCTATAAATTTATCAGCTTTAACTTGAGATATTTTTTTTAATACAGATTCATATTTTAATATTTTGCTTTTAGATACATTTTTTATTTTATTTAAATTTTTAGTATAATTAATAATATTACCATAGTATTTATCAAGTGTTGAAATAATATCTCCAAAATCTTTACTTTCCAAGTTTCTTGATTCTATACGTTTATCTATAATTTTATAAATTTCACTTAAAAGCTCATCGCCATCATATTTTGACAAAAAATCAGTAAAATTTGAAGATTGAGAATAAGTATCAAACAACACATAAATTCCATAAAGTCCTTCATAACCATCTTGTTTTTCCCTCAAATCACTACTTCCAGCTTCTGTCTTATAACGATTTACAATATTAGAAAATTTTTCCATAATTTCATTTTTAACATTCGGTTTAATTTTTTCAACTTTGTTTGGATGTTTCTCAAAATAACTTAAAGTAAGAGATACACTTTTTATATATTCTCCATTATTATATGCCCTTTGTGCATCTTCTAATTCACATGCCACAACGGAAAATAACAACAATAAAATTAAAAATATTTTTTTCATAAAAAACACACCCTTCCATCTTAATTTAATAAATACTTATTCTATCTTTCATTTAAATTATACAATAAATTTATTAAAAGAAAATGAGAATCTTATGTTTTTTCTTCACTAATCTTGCATATTATAAAAAATAATAGTATAATTACTCTATATAAAAAATGATAAAAAAAGAAAAATAGAAAGAGGTATATTATGAACTATAAAAGTACAAGAGAAATTAATCCCAGTAATGTAAAAAGTTCCACTTTTGCGGCACTTCATGGACTTTGTGAAGATGGAGGATTGTATATTCCAGAAAAATTGCCAGATGTAAAATTGACTTATGATGAATTAAAAAACTTATCTTATCAAGAAATTTCAGAAAAAATTATAAAATTATTTTTTACAGAATTTTCAGACGAAGAAATAAAAACTGCTATAAATAATGCCTACAACAGCACAACTTTTAACAATAAAAACATTGTTCCAGTTCACAAATTAAATGATAAAGTGAGCTTTGGAGAATTATTTCACGGAAGAACATTGGCGTTTAAAGATTTGGCTTTATCACTTTTCCCATATTTACTTCTTTTGAGTAAGGAAAAACAAAAAGAAGACAAAAAAATCTTAATTTTGGCAGCAACTTCTGGAGATACTGGAAAAGCAGCACTTGAAGGATTTAAAGATGTTGATGGAATTAACATTGTCGTTTTTTATCCAAAAAATGGAGTTAGTCCAATGCAAGAAGAACAAATGAGAAAACAGCTTGGAAACAATGTGGAAATCGTTGCAATTAACGGAAATTTTGACGATGCTCAAAGCGCCATAAAAGTAATTTTTTCAAGTGAAGAATTTAAAAAATATGCAAATGAACACGATGTTATGTTTTCAAGTGCAAATTCAATAAATATTGGAAGACTATTCCCGCAAGTTATATATTATGTGTCAACTTATGTAAATTTGGTAAATGCTGGGACAATTAAAGCTGGGGAAGAATTTAATGTAGTAGTTCCAACTGGAAATTTTGGAAATATTTTAGCAGGGTTTATTGCAAAAAAACTTGGAATACCAATCAAAAAATTTATTTCAGCTTCAAACAAAAACAAAGTTTTAGCTGACTTTTTCCAAACAGGAACATATAACAAAAACAGAGACTTTTATGCAACAAATTCGCCATCAATGGACATTCTTCTTTCATCAAATTTTGAAAGATATTTATATTATGCGTTAAATGAAGATAGCAAGAGAGTAAGCGAATTAATTAAAAACTTGCTTTCGGGCGAAGAATTGTCGGTAAGCGATGAAGAACTAAAAAATATTCAAACTGAATTTTACGGAGAATTTGCAAATGATGAAGAAACTGTAAGTGCAATTAAAGAAATTTATGAAAACTATCACTATTTGATGGATCCACATACGGCAGTTGCTTATTCTGTTTATGAAAAATTAGACGAAAAACATTTAGATAAAAATATTCACACAGTAGTAATGTCAACAGCCCATCCATTTAAATTCCCGACTCCAATTGCAAAAGCACTAGGATTGGATGACACAAAAGAGCCATATACAATTTTGGATGAAGTTTCAGAAATTACTGGAGTGAAATTTCCCGAAAAATTGACTGAAGTTAGAAATTCTGAAATTAGATTTTCAGATGTGATTGATAAGGCTGATATTCAGGATTTTGTAAAAAAATATATAAAAGATTTAAAATAAAATATTAATTAATTATTCAATAAATCCAATGTTTAGATTGAAAATTATTGAAAAAATAATATTAAATATAAAAAGAGTCGTAATTTAAACGGCTCTATTTTTTTTGAAATATTATATAACAAGGGGCTTAACCCCTTGCTAAAAAATCTATTATTTAAATAAGTATTATTAAATTTATGCTTTTTCAGCCATCATATCCTTAACCTTCATAAGCCTTGTGATACTTGATCTTTCATTTTCATCAAGTTTCATCTGGATATAACGGATTGTTTCTTCAAGCTGTGGAATTGTCATATATTCCAGTGCATTTACACGACGTCTTGTCTTTTCCACTTCATCTGCCATAAGCTGACAAGCCTTTTCTATTTCCGCCAGTTCAAGCAAATCTTTCATTACTTGATTTAAGCCGTCAACAGCGTCATCTAGGTCAGCAGAAGTTTGAGCATATCCATAAGGATAGTTTACTTCCCTACTTTCCATATCCTTATTAAAAGTCATTTGAGGCACAATTACACTCATTACATTTTTAGTTTCTATATTTACAGAAAGTTTATCTTCTGAATAGGCAATGGCATTTTCCAGCATTTCATCAGACATTACTCCCCTTGCAAGAAGAAAATCCTTAAATGAATCTTGTAACTTTCCTTCAACTTCTACACGTAACTTTCTATTTTGTTTTACCAAAATAATAAATTGCCGCATAAGTTCATCTTGCTTGTCCTTTAACAGTTTATGTCCACTTTTAGCAGTTTTTAGACGTGTCTTTAAACGGCTTAACTCCATTCTTGTAGGATTTACATTTAATCTTGCCATAGTCTATTCATCTCCTGCAGGTAAATATTTTTCCAAATATTCATCTCTAATTCTTTTCAACTCTGTTCTTGGTAATATTTTTAGTAAATCCCATCCTAAATTTAATGTATCTTCAATAGTTCTGTTATTATCAAACCCTTGAGCCACATATTGTTCCTCAAATGCAGTCGTAAATTTAACAAATGCCTTATCAGTTTCAGACAATGCTGATTCTCCCAAAATTACAGCCAATTCTTTAGCTTCTTTACCAGCTGCATAAGCCGCAAATAATTGGTTCATTGTGTCCGCATGATCTTCCCTTGTCTTCCCTTTTCCAATTCCTTTATCCTTCAATCTTGAAAGTGACGGCAAAACATCAATTGGAGGCATCAAATTTTGTTTATATAAATCTCTTGATAAGATTATTTGCCCTTCCGTAATATATCCAGTCAAATCTGGAATTGGGTGAGTCTTATCATCTTCAGGCATTGTTAAAATAGGTATTTGCGTAATTGATCCTTCACGCCCTTTAATTCTTCCCGCTCTTTCATAAATTGTTGACAAGTCAGTATATAAGTATCCTGGATATCCTCTTCTTCCTGGAACCTCTTTTCTTGCCGCCGACACTTCACGCAATGCTTCACAATAGTTAGTCAAGTCAGTCAAAATTACAAGTACATGCATTCCTTTTTCAAATGCCAAATATTCTGCACAAGTAAGTGCCATTTTTGGTGTAGACAGACGCTCAATTGCTGGATCATTAGCCAAATTCATAAACAATACTGCTCTATCTATTGCCCCAGTTTTTATAAAATCTTCCGTAAATGTTTGAGCTTCTTCAAATGTAATCCCAATCGCTCCAAATACTACCGCAAATTTAGAATCTGTTCCCAAAACTTTTGCCTGTCTCGCGATTTGCAGTGCTAATTCTGCATGTGGAAGTCCTGAACCAGAGAATATTGGTAATTTTTGTCCTCTAACAAGAGTATTTAGCCCATCAATTGCAGAAACTCCAGTTTGGATAAATTCTGACGGATAATCACGGGCAACTGGATTTATAGCTGTTCCGTTAATATCCAATGTCTTTTCAGGAATAATTTTTGGTCCATTGTCTTTTGGACGTCCAAGTCCATCAAATACACGTCCAATCATATCTTCAGACACTCCAAGTGAAAGTGGTCTACCAAGAAATCTAACTTTTGAATCTTTCAGGTTAATTCCAGCTGAATTTTCAAATAATTGAACGACAGCCTTATCTCCATTTACTTCAAGCACACGCCCACGACGAAGTTCTCCCTTTTGAGTTTCAATTTCAACAAGTTCTTCATATTTGATTCCTTCAACACCTTCAACCATCATCAATGGTCCTACAACTTCCTTAATAGTTTTATATTCCTTAAGCATTTGCTACACCTCCTTTATTTACAAGTTCATCTATTCCTTTTTCCAATTCCTTTGCCACTTCATCAATTTTATTTAATTCAGCTTCAGGCAAATATTTTGCTCTCGCAATTCTTTCTCTCACTGGCATTGCTACAATTTCATTTAAATAAGCGCCATTTTCAAGCCCTCTTAACCCTTCATCATAAAATTTCAATACTAAATCAAGCATTTTATCCTGTTTTTCAAGCGAAGTATAAGTATCTGATTCCATAAACGCATTTTGCTGCAAATAATCTTCTCTTATTGATTTTGCAACTTCCAGTTTAAGCTGATCCTTTTCTGATAAAGTATCTTTACCAACTAATCTAACAATTTCCTGCAAACTGTTTTCCTCTTGCAGCAATGACATTGCACGGGCTCTATTTCTAGAAAACTCAGGTCCTACATTTTGATTCATCCAATTATCAACTTTTGCTTGATACAATGAATAAGAATTTAACCAGTTAATCGCAGGGAAATGACGTCTATATGCTAAATTCGCATCTAATCCCCAGAACACCTTAACAATACGAAGTGTAGCCTGTGATACCGGCTCTGAAATATCCCCACCTGGAGGTGAAACTGCTCCAATAACTGTCAATGCTCCTTCTCTTCCATCTTGTCCAAGACAAATTACTTTTCCTGCTCTTTCATAAAATTCTGCGGCTCTTGAACCTAAATAAGCTGGGTATCCTTCATCTCCTGGCATTTCTTCAAGCCGTCCAGACATTTCCCTAAGTGCTTCCGCCCATCTTGAAGTAGAATCAGCCATTATTGCCACAGAATATCCCATATCTCTAAAATATTCTGCAATTGTAATCCCTGTATAAATACTTGCCTCTCTGGCTGCAACCGGCATATTTGAAGTATTTGCTATAAGCACAGTTCTTTTCATTAATGATTGTCCAGTTTTTGGGTCAATTATTTCTGGAAATTCCATAAGAACGTCTGTCATCTCATTTCCACGTTCTCCACACCCTACATAAACTATAATTTCAGCATCTGCCCATTTAGCCATTTGATGTTGCACAACTGTTTTTCCAGATCCAAAAGGTCCTGGCACACAAGCAGTCCCACCTTTAGTTACAGGGAAAAATGTATCAATTACCCTTTGTCCTGTAATTAATGGTGCTTCTGGATTTAATTTCTGTTTATATTTTCTTCCACGTCTTACTGGCCATTTTTGCATCATTTGAACTTCTACATCACCTTTTTCAGTTTTAATAATTGCAATTGTGTCAACTACTGTGTAACTTCCACTTTTAATAGTTTTCAAAGTCCCTTTAATTCCAGTCGGCACCATAATTTTATGATTTACAACAGAAGTTTCCTGAACAGTTCCCAAAACATCTCCAGTTTCAACAGTTGCTCCAGCAGATAAAACAGGTTCAAATTCCCATTTTTTCTTTCTGTCTAAAGGTTTAACTTCTACTCCTTTATCCAAAAAGTCCCCTGCTATTTCCTGATATTCCTTTAACGGACGTTGAATCCCGTCAAACATCGCTTCAATAAGCCCAGGTCCCAATTCAACACTTAAAGGCTCTCCAGTTGTGAAAACCTCTTCTCCTGGTCCAATTCCCGATGTTTCTTCATATACTTGAATAGAAGCCTGGTCGCCTCTCATTTCAATAATTTCACCTATCAATTTTTTCTCTGAAACTCTTACCACGTCATACACATTGGCATTTTCCATACCTTCTGCAACAACAAGAGGCCCAGATACTTTTATTATTTTTCCTGTTTTCAATGAATTTCTCCTTTCATCTAAAATATGTTCGATCCTATTGCCTTTTCAACGTATTCGTCTATCTTTTTAAGTCCAATTCCTAGACTTCCCTGATTATTCGGAATCAAAATAACAGCTGGAAGCACTTCACGATTGTATCTTTCAATAGTATTTTCAACTAATGTGGCAATTTGCTCTGTTACAAAGATAATGCCATAGTCATTGCTTGCCATTTCATCAATTGTACTTCTGGCTTCTTCCTTTGTAATGACTGGATACACATCAATTCCCAATGCCTTAAATGATAAAATAGAATCCTTATCTCCAACTACACCTATTTTATGCATAAGTTTCACGCAACCTTTCCCTTATTTTATCCGAACTTATGTTGTTAATCTTGCTTACCATTATCATTCTGACTGCATTAATTTCACGCTCTTTTGCAACTAGATATGTAAATAACGGTTCTGGTCCAAATACAACATATTTTGATTCTTTATTTAATTCCATTAAATAATTATCAGAAATTTTCTCAAGTTCCGATAATCTTTTTGTTTCACTAAATGTTTCTAACCCTTTTGCCAGATACATTCCCAATTTTTCTTTCTTGAACTTATTCAAAATAGTATCTATATTATCATTTATTGAAGCGACAATTTTACTTTTTGAAATTGTCCCACCTTCAAAAATAACAGTTTCCAAGAATCTCGCATCACGGTTTTGCTTTTGAACTCTAAGCAAAGTTATCATATTCTGAAAGTCAATCAATCCTTCAACATAATCAGTAATAACTTTTACATCAATTTCTTTTGCTAAACGTGATAAATTTCTAAAGTAATGCTTGTCTACAAGTATATCAATTCTTTGCGGATTATGATTTTCTTCAAAATCTTTTTGAACTTCAACAATTGCCTCTATTATTTCCCTTGGCAAATCATTACTTTGCAGCTCAAATTTTGTTTTAAATTTTCCAGCATCAATTGTTCCCGCATGCATAAGCAAATTTGAAAAATCTTTTCCTGTTATTTTACTTTTTAGTAATACTTTCAAATTATGATAATCATACTTCAAAGATAAAATATCAACAATCGCAGTATTTTTAACCATTTTTCTCACAATTGAAAATACCCGCTCTGTTTCCCTTTTCAGTATTGTTTCATAATCTTGACTACCATGAATATCAGCCATATCTTGAGAATATTCTGTTTCTCCCAATAATTTTAGCACTTCTTCGGGAGTTTCGGCTTCTATCATTCTTTCCAGTCTATTTCTAGTTAAAAGCCTCTTTTCCAGTACCCTAATAGTTACGACACTCTGTCCGTAATCCATTCTATCCATCTTTTTCTCCCTTTACTGATTCATTTTTTAGTCGCATGTACAAAGTTATAATTTTTACTGATACAGCATTTAATTTTTTATTTTTTTATCATTTAAATGTTATTATTTTTCAGCTTTTTAATTTTTACTTTTACAATTAACTCTCAATTTATTTTTATGTTAGACCTATTTTTTAATTTATACTAAAAATATTAATTTTTTATTATTCAGCTTTCTAGTTATAAAATAAACCTGTTATGAAAATAAAAGTTTTGAAATTTCAACTTCCAGTTCATCCCTCATAAAGTCCAATTTCACTTCAAAAGTGTAATTTTCCTGAATCCCATTTTCTTCAATAATAAATCCTGAAGTTACAAACTCATTTCCCTTTACTTTTGCACCTGGAAATTCCTTTTTAACTTTTCCCACAAATTCTTTTTTTACAATTAGCTCTTTCCCAGTTATAGTTTTTTTATCAATATTTTTATTCAAATAATTAATATATTTTTTTTCATCCATATTAACAAGTTTTGTTTTTAATTTATCTATAACTTTATCAATTACAGCCTGCTTTGCTTCCAGTTTTTTATTTCTAGCCTTTAAATTAGCGCTTGACTTAATTCTTTCAGAAAGAAGTTCACGATCTCTTCTTGCATTTTCAAGAACAGTTTCTTTTTTTGCATTAATTTTTTTTATTTCAAGATCATATTTATGTTGCGCCTTTTCCTGTGCATCTTTTACAATTTTGTCTGCCTGTGCTTTAGCATCAGCTAATATTTTTGATGTTAAATTATCTAAATTAGACATATTTACTCCTTCTTTGCTTTTTATGCCATATTTAATTCTTTTTATTTCTTTTATAAAATAAAACTAGAATTTTGCCAATAACATAATTGAAACAACGAATGCTAACAATGCATAAGTTTCAACCATTACCGCATAAATAATACCTTTTGTATTTTGTTCTTCATTTTTAGCAAGTAAGCTAATACCAGAAGCTGCAACTCTACCTTGTGCAATAGCTGATCCATATCCTGCAAATGCGATTGGTAAACAAGCCATTAAAATTCCTAATCCAGTTTGTATTGGCATTTCAGGTTTTAATTTTCCTAACACCATAAGTCCGATAACAAATCCATATAATCCTTGTGTACCTGGCAATAATTGCAATACTAACGATTTACCAAACTTTTCAGGTTCTTCACTCATAAGTCCTGATGCTACTTCCCCAACGATTCCTACACCTTTTGCTGATCCAATTCCTGCTAATAATGTCGCTAATGCCGCACCTAATGTCGCCATTACGATTCCTCCATTTTGTACTAAAAACTGTGAAAAATTCATTTTATTTCCTCCTAATTTTTTTATTTATTAATAATTTTATTAAACTTAATTTTCTTGAAAATCAAAAAACTAATCATCAAGATTTATATATTTATTTTCTGTTCTAAAATCTTTAAACGGCTTTCCTCCGCCTTCATAAAACTTACCAAAATATTCAACATACATAAGTCTTGAAGTATGAACATAAGCTCCAAGGAAAGACAAGAACATATTAAATAAATGTCCACCTAGCAATATTACTGGAATAAATATCATTCCAACCCAGCTTCCGCTAATCATTCCAGCGATCATATTTATAGCCGACGCAATAAATCCACCAGAAAGTCCCAAAGCCATAAGTCTTGAATAAGACACAAAATCTCCAACATAACTTGAGATTCCGTAAAGGCTATAAAGCCCTCCTCCAAGTTTTGCTCCAACTCCCTTAGCATCACGTCCACCAGTAAGTACGATTCCAACCATTCCAATAATCATAATCCACATTGACACACTTGTTACAGCAGGCGATAAATTTTTCATTTTAAATACTAAATAAGCCATTCCGCCCATAAGTGCCATATACCAGAATAACACGTCATAAACAGCATCCAATGCCTTACCATCTCTAATAAGCATATACGCCTTTATTGCCAATCCAATAAATATATGAACTACTCCAAATACAATCGAACCAATTAATAAAGTATTATATTCTTTTGATGGATTTATAAGCCGCCACATTCCAGGTATTTCTGCTCCAAAATATGAACCATATAAAATTCCCCAGAAAATAACTGAAAAACTTAGATAAAAGAAAAATTTAACCGATTTTCTCATTTGTGAACTTAAGTTTACCACTTTCAAGACAAACATTGTTGCAAGCAGCAAAACGAGTCCATATCCTACATCTGCTCCCATCATTCCAAAAAACAAGATATAAAATGGTGTAAACAGCGGTGTCGGATCAATTTCATTATATCTAGGATAAGCATACATCCCTGTTAAATTTTCAAATACACTCGCAACTTTTCCATTTTTCAATTTTATTGGCACTGTCGCATCATCTCTTTCCGCTTCTTCAAACGTCAAATAATAACTGCTTCCAGTTTCACCTTTTACAACTTTTTCAAATTCCTGAACTTTTTCCGTAGGAATCCATCCCTTTATTAAAACAGTATTTTCAGTTTGTGCCAATTTTTCTGATTCCACAATACGCAGTTTTTTATTTTGCATATATTCATAAACCGCCTGTAAATCAGTCAAATCTTCACTATAAGTCTTAATTTGAGCCTTCAGTTTACGTTTTTGCTTTTTCAGCTCACCTATTTCCTTTTGCAATTCATTTTTATAGTCTTGCGGAACTGCATCAATATCAAGATTTTCCACACCAAAACTGCTATTTCTAAAAACTTCAGACAATTTTTCCTTTTCACTTTCATCTATACTTGAAATTACAAGATAATAAACTTCATCTTTTACTATTTTAAGTTCTTCATAATAAGTTTTATCAAGTTTAGAAATGCCTTCAATAAATTCACCCTTTAATTTTAACGGTATCGTTCCAAGAAATGTATTTACCTTTTTCAATTTCTTTAATTCCATAGGATTTACATCTAGCCGTTCCCACAAATCAATCTCATCATATCGTGCATATTTTTTAGAAATTTCAGATTTTATTTGTGAATACTTCACTCCAATTGAATTTAATTCTGAAGTAACTTTTTTCCAGTCATAAGTCAGTACTTTTTTAGACAATGTATCAAAAGTATAATTTTCATTTCCATGAATAATATCCCTTAAACGTGTCTTTCTTTCATCATACTTCTTAATAAGAGAAATTGCGCTGCTTAACTGATAAAGTCTTTCATCGATATGTGTCAATTCTTCATTATTTACATATTTTGAAACACCTTCAACCGCATCCTTATCTATTTCTCCATTTTCATCATGCAACTTAATGTCTACAAAATTTACTTCCTTAAATTTTTGAAGTGCCTTTAATACTTTAGCTCTCTGTTCTGCGAAAACAACCAATTCAAATTTGCTCATTTTAACTATTGCCATTATTTCACAATCCTCTCTGCCAACAAATTGACAACTTCATCTATTTTTTTCTCATCAATATTCAGAATACTGTTAATATTCTCTTTTTCACTACTTAAAAGAGAGTTTACTTTTTTTTCAGCTTCTTCTATTGAATGTTTTTCCAGATTTTGTGCTTCAATTTTAGCTTCAGAAATTATTTTATCGCCATCATCTTTTATCTTCTGATCAACATCCTTCAAAATATTCTTTGCTTTTTCATTTGCATCAGCAATAATCTGATCTGACTCCACTTCAGCACTTTTAATCTTTTCCAAAACTTCTTTTGCCAAGATATAACCTCCTTCACAAATTATTTTTTTAACTAATCATAATACCCATTAATAGATAAGATTTTTCAAGTTGACTGATTAGTCATTATATCTATTATGTTACCAATTTTTTTAATTATTGTCAAGTTTTTATTCCTATATTTATACTACTTCCTTAAATAAAAAAAATATAACACAATTAATTATGCTATATTTTTTTAGCACTATTTTCCCAAATCTATATATGTAGGATCACTTGGAAAAGAAAAACCTTGTTCCTTTGCTTTTTGTTCCTGAATTTTTAAATTATCACTATTAATAAATTCATTATCTAATCTTGCAACATCTTTTTTTAATTCTTTTAATTTATTCTCTTCTTTTTGTATTTTTTTCCCTAAACTTGCAACATCATATCCAACAAAAGATCTTAATAATGCCACTGACGTTATAATCACAATATAAAACATAACCGTTTTTATAAGTTTTTTATCTAGCCCTGCAGTTCTGGAAAGTTTTCTTCTAACTTCTGTAGGAGCTACTACTTTTTTTCTTCTTGCCTCTTCGTGTGATCTTGCTGTATTTGTAATTTTGGGAACATCTAATATTTCCATTTGCATTTTTTTATTTTTAGATACACTATTCATACTCCTTTTATTCACTCCTTTCAAAAATTCTCAATTTTGCCGAATGTGCCCTGTTATTCTCTTCCAGCTCTGATGTTTTAGCAACAATTGGCTTTCTTGTAATTATCTTTCCTAAACTTTTCTTGTTACACACGCAAATCGGTATATCCTTTGGACAAGTGCAAGGATCTTCATATTCACGAAATTTTTCCTTTACAATCCTATCTTCCAAAGAATGAAAAGTAATTACCAAAAGTCTGCCGTTTTTATTAAGCAATTTTACCGCCTTATCCAACGTTTCACTCAATACTTCAAGTTCTTTATTTACAAATATTCTAATAGCCTGAAACGTTCTTTTAGCAGGATGTCTTTTCATACTTTTCCCTATCGACCGTATAACAATATCTGCAAGTTCTGTCGTAGTTTCAATAGGTTTATTTTTCCTATATTCCAAAATTTTCTTTGCAATCTTTCGAGATTTTGGCTCTTCACCATATTTGTAAATAATATCAGCAATCTCTTTTTCAGAAAAATCATTGACAACTTCATAAGCGCTTATTTTCAAATTACTGTCCATCCGCATATCCAGCCTTGCCTCAAATCTATATGAAAAACCTCTTTTAGCATTATCTAGCTGATTTGAAGAAACTCCTATATCCATCAGTATTCGATCCACCTTTTCAAATCCTGCAAGATAAACAGCCGTATCAATATTTCTAAAATTATCCTGAAATATTTGAAGCTTGTTACCAAATTTCTCCAGCCTTTTCTTTGCAAATTCAATAGCCTGAATATCCTGATCAATTGCAATAACATCTGAATTTTCAGAAGAATTTTCCAGAATACCTTGTGTATGTCCACCGCCGCCAAGCGTACAATCAACATAAACCGCATCCCCATCTGTTATTATATTGTCCATCACTTCATCAAACAGCACAGGTTTATGATATTCCATAAATTTCTCCTTTCTAATATTTTTAAATTTCAAATTTTTTACGTATCACAATTAAATTAGTAATTTACAGTCTAATTAATTATCAGATTATTTTATTTCTTTTACAATTACTGAGATATTTTACCACACTTTTCTTATTTTTTCCATATAACTTTTTAAATTTTTTATTTTTTATTTTTCAATTTTTTTAAAGCACAATTTCCTTTGCAATTCTCTCAGCCGCTTCTTTTCCTAAAAGTTCACCAATAATCGCAAGTGAAAAGTCCATTGCAGTTCCAGCGCTTCTGCTAGTTATAATATTCCCATCCACAACAGCTCTTTCCTTCTTTAATATTGCCTTTCCCTTCAGCAAATCATCTTCACAGGCTGGAAAGCAAACCGCATTTTTCCCTTCTAGAATCCCAAGACTTGCCAATACTGTTGGAGCAGCGCAAATAGTGGCAACTCTTTTATTTTCAGTATCTTTTGAAAATTTCAAAACATTATCCAAAAGAAGCTGTGATTTAAAATAATTGCCTGTCCCTGGTCCACCAGGCATTACAAGCATATCATATTCTGAAAAATCAATTTCTCCAATAACTTTATCAGTCAATATTTTCACTTTTCTTGCACTTTTCACAAGATTATCATCTGTAATTGAAACCGTATCCACAGTAATTCCAGCCCTTTGAAGCAAATCAACCGGCGTTATCGCCTCAACTTCTTCAAATCCATCTGCCAAAAATACTGCAACTTTTTTTTCTTTCATAATATTTTCCACTCCTTTATTGTGTTATTTAATTTAATTAATGACAAAAAATTCCACTCTTTGCCAAAAAAATTTATATTAAAAATAAGCAATATTACTTCCCATTAGAGTAAGATATTTATAAATCCTATTTAACAAAGAATCTCGATCCTTGTCAGAAAATAAATAAAATATAGTTTTCATTTCCAAAATAGAATTTATCATAAAATTATAAAGACAAAAAAGGCTAATAAGTAATATCACTAGCCTTTTTTTAATTTATTAAACTAATTTTGCTATAACATCTTCAGGTGTATCTTGTTGCAAAATTAAATCTCTAAATTTTTGAGCATCAGCATAACTGCTATTTCTAATTATTTTCTTAACAGTTAAACCAGATGAAGCGCTCATACTAAATGAATCAAGTCCCATTCCTAAAAGCAACTTAGTAGCTCTCTTATCTCCTGCAAACTCTCCACACATACTTACACTAATGTGAGCACCATGTGCAGCATCAATTACCTTTTGAATAGCTTCCAATACAGCAGGGTTAAATGAATTATATAAAGTTGAAACCATTTCATTTCCTCTATCTACTGCTAAGAAGTATTGTGTCAAGTCATTTGTTCCGATTGAGAAAAAGTCAACTTCTTTTGCAAATTTATAAGCAACAATAGCTGTTGAAGGAGTTTCAACCATTATTCCTACTTTTATATTTCTATCATAAATTTTTCCAATTTCATCAAGTTCTTTTTTACATTCTTCCAAAATAGCATTTGCTTTTCTAATTTCATTAATTGAACTTATCATTGGATACATAATTTTAATTTGTCCATATTGAGATGCTCTTAAGATTGCTCTCAATTGAGTTTTGAACATATCTTTATTTTCCAATGAAATTCTGATTGCTCTATATCCCAAGAATGGATTTAATTCTTTTGGCAAGTCTAAGTATGGTAATTCTTTATCTCCACCAATGTCCATTGTTCTTATTGTTACAGGTTTTCCTTGCATTTTTTCAGCAACTACTCTATATGCTTGATATTGTTCTTCTTCTGTTGGGAAGTGATCAGAGTTCATAAATAGGAATTCTGTTCTATATAATCCAATTCCAGTTGCTCCAGATTCGATTACAGCATCAACATCATTAGGACTTCCAATATTTCCCCAAATGTCGACTTTTCTTCCATCAACAGTAACTGCATCTTCATGAATTAATTTTCTTAATTCTTCTTTTTCCTTTCTTAATGCTTCTTGTTTTTTAACATATTCGCTAATCAATTCTTCAGATGGTTCCAGATATAATTCCCCAGTTTCTCCATCCATAACAACAAGTTCTCCATCTTTAACTTCTGTCAAAATTCCTTTTACTCCAACTACTGCCGGTAATTCAAGCGATCTTGCCATAATTGCAGAATGGGCTGTTTTTCCTCCAACTTCTGTAATAAATCCAATACAGTTTTCCAAATCCAATTGAGCAGTATCAGACGGAGTCAAGTCTTCAGTTACAACAATTGTCCCTGGTTCCAAGTTGCTCAAGTCATGAATTTTCATACCTAGCAAGTTTTTAAGCCATCTTTCACCTATATCTTTTAAATCAGCAGCTCTTTCTCTTAAATATGGATCATCCAATTGTGAAATCATATCACGATATTCATTAATTCCATCGTGTAATGCTTTTGCGGCTGGAAGCCCATCTCCTTTAATTTTATCTTCAACTTCCGAAATTAAATCATCATCTTCAAGAAGCATAATATGACCATCAAAAATTGCTGCTTTATCTTCTCCCATTTTGTCTTTTACTTTTTCTCTAATTGCAATTAACTGCATTTTAGATTTTTTCAATCCATTTTCCAATTTTGCAAGTTCAGCTTCAATTGTTGAATTTTCATCCTTAGTTTCCGGCACAACAATTTCCTCTGTTATAAAAAGTAATACTTTACCTATAGATACTCCTTCAGAAGCACCAATTCCTGTCATTCTTTTCATGTTTTTCTCCTCTATATATATAATTTTTTTTTACAAACAAATTTTAATGCAATTTTTTTAAAATTAAACTAACTTTAAACTTAATAAACATAAATTTACTTATAATACTTACTTCTATTAGCCTTTATATGATCCCTCAAAACTTTAACAATTTCTCCCTTTCCAAACTTTGTCGCCATATCCATTGGAGTACCGCCATGCTTATCAGTAAGTGTCGGATTAGCTCCATATTTTAACAGCATCTTTACAATTTCCACATTTGCCTTCAATGTTGCATCTTCAAGCGGAGTCCAGCCATCCACCGTACTTCCAATATTAGCAAGCCTGGAATCCTTTTTTAACAATGTTTCCACTGCTTCTTCATTTCCATAGTATGCAGCCGTTCCCACAGTCGTTCTATTAAAAATTGGATGTCTTTCATATAAATTTGCCCCATTTTCAATCAGAAGTTTCAGTATTTCCTGATTTCTTGCTTCAATAGCAACAATAATCGGAGTATACCCATCCTTGCTTTTAGAGTTGACATCGACTAATTCAGCTCCTCCACCGGCAATTAGCGATGATTCGTTCAAATCTACTCCATATACTCCTGCAGGTCTATTTATATATTCTTCTAGTAATCCTTTACGGTTCTTAATATTTTTTTCAATTGCAAGATAAAACTGAACATATTTGTTATTATGTTTTCGAATAGCATCAAGCAATGATTTTATCTGCCTTTCCTTCGTATCCTCTTCCTTTTTCTTCGTTACCAGATTTTCTCCAGTGTCATATTTAAAAGTTATTGGAAACATTATTTGACTAAAAAACAATAAAATTATACCCAAGATCATTTTATTCCTTTTAAATAAAAAAAACTTACTCACTTTTTATACCTCACTAATAGTATTATACCATATCATTTTAAAAGTGCAAATTTTTTTTCCAAATTTTCATAATTTTTTTATATTTTTATTATTCTTATACTCTGTCAATTGCAAAACTGCCCATTTTCAAATAAATAAAATTCTGCTTTTATCTCTAGTATTATTATTTTTTCATTTATTCAATCAGTTTATCACGTATTTATTGGATGCTTTTCCTGATTTAATTTTTGTATTTTTTCTACTGATGAAAATACTTTAATATCTATATTTATAAATTCTTTTAAAAAAATTTATTTTTTCCGTATCTTATCATATCGTTTTGCCATTTCTATTGCCTTTTTTTCTATATTTTCTAATTTTTTCTCTTTAGATTCAGTATTTACTTTCGTATCCCATTCCTTCTGATTCAAACGCAACTTTTCCCTTTCCTTGTCAGATAACTCTCCTAAAAGTAAATTATAAAGTTTTGCAACTTCTGATTTCCATGCTTCTATCATTTGTCCATCTACATCCACAGGCAAGGCATCTCTTCTCGTATCTTCCATTCTTTGCTTCATATAATCTTCATAACTGATCTTTAAAATATCTGGCTTTTTTGAAACTGTTACTGTATTTGGCTTTTTACTTTTTTTATTTTCTTTTCCATACTTTGAACAATTCATTATTCCTAATGCTAAAACTGCTATTATTAAGATTATCTTTTTCATCTTTAAAATTACCTCCTTACATATTTGTATTATACTATATATTTTAAACAAAAAAAAGAGAAATAACAAAGTTTATCAATGTTATTTCCCAATATTTTAAATTTTTATATTCTACTCCATAAAACTAGGCAATTTAAAATTATTTTTTTTCTTTTTATTATTACCTGCCTGATTTGAAGAATCATCATTTTCATCTTTATTTCCATCACTTCCAGAACCGCTATTGTTATCAGAAGAATCATCAGAATTATTATTATCTTTATCTTTTTTGTCTTTGTCTTTATTTTCATCATCATTTTTACTATTTTCTGTTTCTTCTGAATCAGAATCACCTTCCGATGACCAGTCTGATTTTCCAGTAATTTCTCTTACAGCTTCAGCTAGTTTTTTAGTTTTATTTTTTTCTTCCAGCTTTTTAGCATCTTCTTCCACTTTATTTTCTGTTTCATTTTCAAGTTCTAATTCCTGCTTAGCATCTTCTGCTGCTTTTTCGCTCTCAGATTTTTGAATTTCTTTATTTTTAACTTCTTCTGTTTTAAAGCTTTGAGTTTTTTCATCTTTGTCAGAATTTTCAGATTCCTTCAAAATTTGCTCAGCTGTTTCACCTTTAATGATTCGTCTAACTTCATCTCCAGTAATAGTTTCCTTTTTCAGCAATAATGCCACTACTTCTTCTAATTTGCTCCAGTTATCCTGTAAAGTATTTAAAGTATTTAAATATTCTTCAGTTAGTATTTTTCTTATTTCAAGATCAATTTCCCTAACTGTTTCATCACTTTTGTTTGGAGCAAATGAATATTCATCATCTGAATTTTCAAAGTTAATTGGTCCTAATTTTTTACTCATTCCGACACTTTCAACATAAGCTCTTGCGACTTTTGTAGCACGCTTTATATCAGAATAAGCACCTGTACTTATATCTTCCAATCCGATTTCTTCAGCGGCACGCCCACCAAACAGCACTTTTATTTCAGCTAGCATCTGTTTACTTGTAGTTACTAATTTTTCTTCAGGAAGCGGCATCATAAATCCACCAGCTTCACCTCTAGGAATTATTGTAACCTTATGAACAGGATCAGCTCCTGGCGTTAATTCAGTCATAATAGCATGTCCAGCTTCGTGATAAGCCAGCAATTTCTTTTCTTCAGGTTTAATAATTTTACCTTTTTGTCCAAGTCCCATTCCAATTTTATCTACAGCTTCATCCAGATCAGCCATTTTTATCGTATCACTGGCTCTTCTTGCCGCCAAAATAGCCGCTTCATTTAACAAGTTAGCCAAATCAGCCCCGACAAATCCTGGAGTTATTTTAGCAATATCCTCAAGTCTTACATCTTTAGCAAGCTTTTTATTTCTCGAATGAACTTTCAATATTGCAATACGTCCTTGTAAATCAGGCGCATCAACTGTCACACGTCTATCAAAACGTCCAGCACGTAATAACGCAGGGTCAAGAACATCTTCCCTATTCGTTGCTGCAAGCACGATAACTTTTGTATCAGTTTCAAATCCATCCATTTCAACAAGCAGCTGATTCAATGTTTGTTCTCTTTCATCATTGCTTCCACTATTTTTTCCGACACTTCTTCTTCTACCAATAGCATCAATTTCATCAATAAATATAATTGACGGACTAGATTCCTTAGCTTTTTCAAACAAGTCCCTTACACGTGAAGCACCAACCCCAACAAACATTTCCACAAATTCTGAACCTGAAATGCTAAAGAACGAAGCTCCAGATTCACCAGCAACCGCCTTTGCAAGCAATGTTTTCCCTGTTCCAGGTCTTCCTAACAAAAGCACGCCTTTCGGCACTCTTGCCCCAGCTTTTGTATATTTTTCAGGATTTTTTAAAAAGTCAACAACTTCCCGTAATTCTTCTTTCGCTCCATCAACACCTGCAACATCATCAAATTTTACATCAGGCTTTTTATCAATTTTATTAACTCTAGATTTTCCAAATCCGAAAATGTTTCCAGGTCCTCCACCTTGTGATCCTCCAACCATTTTCTTAGCTAAATAAACCATAAGTGCAATCATTATAATCATCGGTAAAAATTGCCCTAAAAGCAGCAAGAAGAAACTTCCTCCCGATGGCTGCAATGAATTTAACTTCACTTTCTTACGTTCAATCGCATTAATGATAATCGGTTCATTTCCGACTCTATCTGTTATTTTCTTTGTGAAATAAAGGGTATCTTTTCCATTTTCATGAGACTGTGCAATCAATTTATCATCTTTTTCATTTATTTCAGCAAATTCCCCAGCTTGTGTCCTATTTACAAATTCTGTATATGAAATTTCCTTTTTAGCTTGAAAATAAGTTTGTATATCCTGATGGAATATCGCTGTAAAAGTGAATAGCAACACTACGAAAATAAAGAACAGAAATCCTGAAAATGGAGATTTATTTCCATCATCCTGTCTATTATTTTTTCTATTGTTATCCTTCCGCAATTCTTCCAACCGCTTTCTAATATCGTTTTTATCTTTCTCTGCCATTTTTCCTCCCAATTACTAATAATTTACTTTTACTCCCGTTTCCTAATTTTTTTATTTCTTTTTCTATCTCATTTTCCTGAATTTTTTCCAAAAATTTTGAAAATTTTATATCCGAAATCGCTAAAATTTCTGTCATTTCATTAGTATTTCCATTTCCCAATTTTACATCATCACTTGAAAACTCTAAATTATTTTGAACTCCAGAAACCTTAACTCCTACAATCGGAACAAAATCTCTTTCCCCCTTTGGAACTTTTTCATCAATCAAGATTTTCTTCACCTTTTTATGTCCTAAATTTTTCAAAGAAATTCTATCTCCATCTTTTCTATTTCTGACAAAAAATTCCCCATTTTCTATTCTATCATCAATTTTAAAAATAGCATATTCTGCATTTTCATCCTTTTTAAAATTTTCAATATTTTCATATAGGGTTATTTTGTAATTATACCATTTAATACTTTGATTTTCCTTTAAAATTATGGTTTTATCAGATAATATTCTATTTTTATCACTTTCTAGATTTTCTTTTGTATTTCTATTTAAAATTTTTACAATTTTCAATTTCCCATAAACATTTTGCAAAATTTTATTTTCTCCTAAATAAAATTCCTTTGTCCCTGCATTTTTCAATTCTCCATTTTTATTAAAAAAACTCCTAAAAATCTGATCAATCTTTTCCCTTGAAACTTGCACATTATTTTTTTTCAGAAAAAAACTCAATTCATCCTTTTGATTAACCTCATTTTTCTTTAGAATTTTAAAACTTTTCTCTTCTAAATTTTTCTCATTTTCAAATTTTTCCGCTCCAGCAAAATTTCTTTCATTAATTTCCACAATCAAAGATTCCACTTTTCTTCTAAAATCTGGATTAACCCTTTCAAAGCATGGGAAAATTTCATTTCTAATAAAATTTCTCGTATAATCATTTTCATTATTTGTATAATCAACTAAATATTCCCAATTCTGACTTTTCAGAAAATACAAAATTTCACTTTTTTCAAATCCTAAAATTGGTCTTACTATATTCTCACGCACTTCTGGAATACCCTTTAACCCATTCATAGACGTTCCACGCAAAAGCCGAAAAATAAAAGTTTCCACATTGTCATCCATATTATGACCTGTTGCAATTTTATTATACCCAATATTTTTCCTAACTTCCTCAATCGCTTCATACCGTAATTCCCTAGCCGCCAATTCCAATGATTTCTTATTTTCTTTTGAATATTTTTTCACATCCACACTTTGAATATAACAGTCAACATCGTTTTCAGACGCAAACTTTTTTACAAATTCCAAATCATTCTCAACATCAGTTCGCAAATTATGATTGACATAAACAAGTGAAATTTCCATCAAAATTCGACTTTTTAAAAATTTTAAAAAATTATAAAGAAAAACTGAATCAGGCCCTCCAGAAAATGCAATAAGAACTTTATCTCCTTCAGAAATCAATTTTTTTTCAATAACTTCTATTGATCTCTTCAATATTTTCTTTTCTATTTTTTTTACTTTTTCCATTAAATTTATTCCCAATTTTTTATTTTTTTCCATTAAATCTATATATCCAATATTTTTACTCTTACAAATAGCCAAACTCCTTGTTTTATACTACTTAATTTAACTATAATTTTAATCTAATTAGATTTATTTTAATTGCCCGCTTTCACGACGTTTTTTCAAATGTTCCTCATGCGTCTTTGAATAATATGTTTTCCCCTTATATGTAAAGAAAAATAAATCATCTGTCTTCTCAGCATTTAACACAGCCTTAAAAGTTTCAATCGGAGGATTTCCAATTGGTGTTGGAGGCAATCCTTTGACTTTATACGAATTATATGCTGTATTCTGTAATTTCAAATCATTTCTCGTAGCCTGTCTTCCCAACTCATATTTTAACGTAGCATCTGATTCCAGCTTCATCCCAATTTCCAATCTTTTCAAAAATATTCCGGCAACTTTAGGCTTATCCGCTTCATCAGGCACTTCTGCTTCCACAATAGAAGCCAATTTTAAATCATCGTAAAATTTCTTCTTGTCAGGATATTTTTCAGGTGGAAATTTTTTCAAAAACTCATCAAGAATAGTTCTAATAACTTGTTTTGTTGTAACATTTTCAGAAAAAATATAAGTTTCAGGATAGAAATATCCTTCAAAATTATTATTTTCATGCGGATATGGAAAATCAACCTCGCTCAAAGCTTTATTAATTTCCTCAGCATTTCCCAATTCAAGCGCTTCCATCCGAGCAAACACTTGCTTTGATGTAAATCCTTCAGGAATTGTAAGTCTTATTCCATTAGTTTCACTATTCTTTATTTTTTTTATAATTTCATATTTTGAATATTTTCCATTAAATTTATAAGTTCCCACTTTTAACTTTATATTTCCACCATTTAATTTTAGATATATTCTATCCATAATTCCATAATTCAATTTTAAGTCTTTATAAATTTGTATAAAATTTGTTCCTTTTTTTACATTTACATTAACATTTTTATACTCCCTTTTTGCAAAAAAGAAGTTAAAAAAGAGTGACAGACACATAAACAATATTAAAAATATTATGACATAAGTAATTTTCAATGTATTTTTCATTTTTTTCTCCCAAATATTCAGTATTTTTATTTGTAAAAGCCTACAAATTTCAATTAATGTGAACTTTTTCAATTAATTTTTTCATTTTTTTGTATCTTTACCATTATTTTCTATTTTATTTTTATTTTTTAAATTTTTATTTTTTAAATCCTCATCATTAAGCTCAATAACTTCTACACTTTTAGTTCCATCCTTAGTTTCAAACCTTGTCATTCCCTCTTTTCTCATTCTTCTCTCAAATTCCCTTTTTGCACCAATTGTATCAATTTGAAACACACTTGCAGGATTTTCACTCAATCTTCTTTCCAAATCATCCGTTCTATTTTTTAATTCAGCTTTTTTCCTTTCATTCTCAAGTTCCCGAATACTTTTCATATTTACATCATAATCAAGATTCTTAAGATTACTTTTATTATCCACAATTTTTTCAAACTCATCCAATTCATCATTTTCAAGCGAAATTTTATTATTATTCGGATAACGTGAAAGAACTCTTGTAACTCCATTATAATATCTTATAATCATATAGCGATAATTTTTATCAAAGAATACAATTTCATTCCTATTATTTTTAAAATATTTCTTTTCAATATCCAAATATACATTCCCTTTTTTTTCTTCGATCCACCCTCTCTGCATTTCTTCATTCCATTTATCAGTCTGCGGATCAAAATAGCTTTTAATTATACGATATCCATTTTCCTCCTGCAAAAAATCATATCTTACATTTTTCAATTTTTTCTCTAAATTATCATCTGTTTTTATTAAATACCACGTTCCATAACTCTTTGCTGTTTGAAATTTTATAATTGGATTAACTTTATCATCTATTTTTTTTATAAATCGTTCAATTCTATTAGTTTTTTTCAACTTTTTCTGCTGTTTTTCCTCTTCCTCATCCTGAATCCGATCCAAATAAATCAAATCCCCATCTTCATCATCTGTTTTTTTCAAATCTTCATTTTCATTTTCAAAATCAGTATTACTATCTTTATTAATAATAATATCAATCTTTATCGCCTCATCTTCAACTCTATTTCCACTAATTTTCTTTTCGCCACTTTTATTTTCACTAACAGCTTTTCTGCTCCCGCCAGCAAACATTGACAATGAAAATATCCAGAAACAGACTGCGATGTAAAATTTTACTTTCCTATATTGATTAAATTTCTGCTTATCCAAAGTATTCACCTTTTTTTCATTTTTTTATTATAATAAAACTTCTTTATACTAAATCCTTTTTGAGATAAATATTTTTACATTTAGAAAATCAATTCCCTTACTAAAATTCAAATAGAAAAAGAATAAATTTCAAATCCTAAGGCTACAATATTTTCTCCAAATTTTAGTTTTATTATTCCAGTTTTTTCAATTATATCACACATTTTTCAAATTTCAAATTAAATATTTTATATTATATTTTCCAATTTACAAGACTTAATCTCAAATACTGGCTTTTATTATATTTATTTATTTGGTAACAATGGAATTTTCCACTAAATCTAATTTAAAAAATAAAAATTATATTTTATATTAGTCCGCTGTTTAATAATTGTTTATATAACAAAAAAACTGTCCTAAAATTAAAACAGTTTTTTCTTCCCGATTATTTTACTTAATTCTACCTATATCTTTTCTAAAGTACATTCCATCAAATTTAATTTTATTCAATAATTTATAAGCATTTTCCTTAGCTTCGTCCAATGTCTTTCCAAATGCAACAGCATTTAATACTCTTCCACCATTAGTTTTGAATTTTCCATCTTCAAATTTTGCTCCTGCGATAAATACTAATTCATCATCTGCAGCATTTTCAATTCCAGTTATAACATCACCTTTTTTGTAACTTTCTGGGTATCCTCCTGCAGCTCCTACAACACAACAAGAATGAAGTGGTTTCCAAGTAACATTTAATTCCGATAATTTTTTGTCAAATGAATATTCTACCAATTCTAACAAATCATTTTCCAACAATGGTAGAACTGCTTGAGTTTCAGGATCTCCCAATCTCATATTGTATTCAAGCAAGTAAACACCTTTTGCCGTAATCATTAGTCCAAAGAAAATTACACCTTCAAAATCCATTCCTTCAGCTTGCATTCCCTTTAAAGTTGGATTCATAATGTCATTTTTAAAACTTTCAAAAACTTCATCTGTCACATAAGGATTAGGACTTATAACTCCCATTCCACCTGTATTTAATCCAGTTTCATTCTCCCCAATTTTTTTGTGATCTTTTGCTGATAACAACGGTACAATAACTTTGCTATCTGTAAATGAAAGTATTGAAGCTTCTACTCCATCCAAAAATTCTTCAATTACAACTTGATTTCCAGCATCTCCAAATTTTTCATCAATCATTATATCGTCAACCGCTTTTATCGCCTCATCAAGATTTTGAGCAATAATTACACCTTTCCCAGCCGCAAGACCACTAGCTTTTACAACTACAGGAAAATCTTTCCAATTATTCAAAAATTCTTTTGCTTTTTCAGCATTATCAAAAATTTCATAAACAGCAGTTTTTATCCCATATTTTTTCATAAAATCTTTAGAATAAGCCTTGCTTCCTTCAAGAATTGCCGCTTGTTTATTAGGCCCAAAAATTTTCAATCCATTTTTATGAAATTCATCAACAATACCAGCTACTAATAATTCTTCACTTCCAACAAATGTCAAATCAATATTATTTTCCTTAGCAAATTTAACATACTCGTCTATATTATTCGATAAATTCACATTTTCAGCTTTTGGCAACAACTCAGCTCCTGCATTTCCTGGTGCTATAAATATTTTCTCTACCTTTTCATTTTGAGATATTTTCCAAGCAATTGCATGTTCTCTTCCACCTGCTCCTACGATTAATACTTTCATTTCCTTGTTTCCTCCTTGAATATTTATATTTCTGATTTACTTTATATCTTTCTTATAAATATATTTTATCATATTTTCTTGCAATATTAAATCTAAAAAATAAATTTTTCCTATTTTTAAATCAATATTTACAATTTTATAAAATTTTCTTGCTCCCTAACTTCAAATATGTTATCCTAAAATCAAAAATACTAAAAAAAGGAAAAATATATGAAAAAAAACAAAATTCTTTATACGATAAACTATGACAAAATTGTAAATTTTAAGGAAAGAGTAACTCGTTTTACTGTTAGATTTGAATTTAAAGATTCTGAAAATGAAGAATATTCAGGAGAAGACTTTGCTCATTTGCACGATACTGGAAGATTGACAGAATTATTGATTGATGGTGCAGAATTGTTGATAAAAAAGGCAAATAATGAAAATCGTAAAACTAAATGGGATATTATCGCAGTAAAAGTTCATGGGGAAATTATTCTTATAAATACGGCTTTTCATCGATATATTACAGAAGCCATATTTTACGATAATGAAATTTCTCCATTTGGAGAACCTTCGTATATAAAACCTGAAATTAAGCATAATAATAGTAAACTAGATTTCTATTTAGAAACTGAAAAAGAAAAAATTTTTATTGAAGTAAAAGGTTGTACTTTAGTAAACGAAAAAATTGCTCAATTTCCTGGCTCTCCTTCAATTCGTGCCTTAAAACATTTGAGAGAACTTATGGAACTTAAAAAAGAAGGTTTTCGGACAGCAGTTTTTATTTTGATATTTAGAAAATCTGAAATTTTCGCACCCGAACATATTATTGACAGAGAATTTTCTGAAACTTTTTATGAAGCGATAGAAAATGGCGTTGAAATTTATCCGATGCTTTTGGAATATAGGGAAGATGGGAATGTTTATTTTGTTAAGAAAATTGGAATAATGGAGAAGAGATTTTAGTAATTTTCTAGAATCTCTTCAAATTTTTATTTCAACTTTCATCTATCACCAAATGTTAAAATAAAAAAGGCTACAATAAAATCCCGTAACCTTTTTCTATCTTCAAATTATCTACTTCCATTCTTCCTATTATTTATAACTTTATCCACATCTTTAACATACTCATAATCAGCTTCTCCCAATTTCACATCTTTTCCAGTTGGCACATACCACAAAAATTTTGAAAAATAGTCTTTCAATTTTTTGTCCGAAAAATCATAACCTGCCATCGCATAAGGATAATTTCTCATTATTTTCAATTCCTCATCTGAAATATCTTTTATTTCATCTTTATCTAAATATTTTATCGCATAGGCATCGTCTGTCAAATCATCTTTAAATTTAAAACCTTTTTCTGTTTTATCAGGAAATATATAATTAACTCTCAAACCTTTTATTTCTGTCAATTCAAATTCTTCTTTAGGCTTGAAATTATTTGTTTTAAAATATAAATAACCTTTTTTTAATTTTGCATAAAGAACTTTGTATGGCTCATTTGTTTCATAGTTTTCTTTGTAAGCATAATCAACATTTCCTTCTCCAGCCAATTGCCATTTTATCTCTTTTCCATCTTTTGTCTTTACCACAGGCATCGCAATAAGAGCATCTCCTGGCTCAACAATCACTTCAAAATCATCCACCTTCTGATTTTTCCATTTTGAAATAGTCGACCAAACATAGTTGAAATCAACGGTTCCAACACCACTACTTCCATCATAATGATAACTGTGCTCAACTACATTTTCTCCCTTTTTAAAATTAGCCTTAAAATAGTAAACATAACTCTTTTTGTAATATTCATATTCTTTTAGTATCTTTTCTTCATCATATTCCTTAAAATATTTTTTAACTTCTTCCAGTTGTTTTACATCTTTCGGTGCAAAATCAGTCAATCTATACGCTTTTGTACTCACACTTTGTCCATTGACAGAAGTCTTAAAATCCTTGAAATGATCTCTTTCATCCCATGCTTCATTCCCACCTTCAGGCGTAATAAATCCAATGTATCTCTCCCCAGCTTCAGGACTATCAAACACAAATCTAACAGTTACCACCATTTCATTGTCTATCGTCCCATACTCCGACCTAAATTTTTCCAATTTAAAACGAAGCCTCTCACTCTTTATCGAAACATTCGACACATTCATCGGTACGATATGCCCACCTTCCGACCCAAATTCCCAGTCATTCGCCAATAAGTTCGCACCAAAAATCATAACTAGAGCAAATAATAGCAGTATTCTGATTTTTTTCATGACTACCAACTCTCTTTCTTTTATTTTTATATTTCAGTGAACTACTCCCGCTTTTAGAAGCGGGAGCTTCTTGGGAAGTATCTGCTTTTGCTAGCCAAATATATTTACCAAGCTCTTTGGGTAGTTCCTACCCTGTCTTTTTATTTCCTAATATTTCAAAATCTCTTTTCCAATGTTTTTTATATTCAGTGCCGCATTATAATCCCTATCAATCTCAATTCCACAGCACTCACATTTATAACTTCTTTCTGATAATTTCAGTTCATCTTTAACATTTCCACATCTACTACAAGTTTTCGATGACGGAAACCACTTATCTATCTTCAAAAATTGTTTCCCTAAAAACATCAGTTTATACTCAAGCATCCTCAAAAACATTCCCCATCCATTATCTCCTACACTTTTTCCAAAATTTAATGCCTGGCTCATCCCTCTTATATTCAAATCCTCAACAACCACAGCATTATATGTTTCAGACAATTTTTTCGATAATTTATGCAAAAAATCTCTTCGACAATTCTTGATATACTCATGCAATTTTGATATTTTCATTTTTTGCTTATACCAATTTTTAGAAAACTTCACTTTTCTCGATAATGATTTCTGTAATTTTTTCAATTCTTCTTCCAACATCCTAAAATATCTTGGATAATCAGCTCTTTGGTTTTCAGAACTGACAAATAATTCAGACATTGAAAAATCAAGTCCTATTACTTTATCATTACTAGTTACCTTTTGGATTTCTTTTTCAAATTCTGTCAAGATGGAAACATAGTAATTTCCATTACTGTTTGTCAATGTTACCGACTTTATTCTATAATTCTTTGGTATTTCTCTATGATATTTTAATTTTATTCTTTTCAATTTTGGCAAAACTAAATATTTATTTTCCTCAATTCGTATTGAATTATTCACACAATTTGTCGTGTAACTTTTAACACTTTTCTTTTTAGATTTGAACTTTGGAAACTTCGCTCTCTTTTGAAAGAAATTCGTAAACGATCGTTTTACATTCAATTGAGCATTTGAAAGTGCTAGACTGTCTACTTCTTTTAGAAATTGATTTTCACTTTTCAAACTAGCAGGTGTAATTATTTTATTTTTTCCAGTTTCTTCATAAAATTTATTTGCAGTGTACAAAATTGTATTGTAAACAAAACGAACACATCCAAAAGTCTTGTTTATCAACAATTCTTGCTCTTTATTTGGATAAATTCTGTATTTGAATGCTAAATTATATTTCACAAAATTACACCTCCTTTTAATTTTGAATATTATTTTTAATGACTTCTCTTCAATATTTTATACAAAAATTGTATCATAAGTGTATCCTTTTTTCAAATTTTTAAAAAAAAGCAATTCATCTCCCACTTATAGAAAGCCTACGACTTCTTGCTATCTTTTTGTTAAAATAATTAATCCTAACATTCTAAAAAATTTTTTCATAAACACCATTCTCCTTCATCAAAAATCATTTAACAAATACAAATTTAATAAATACAAAAAGACTGAAATAATCAGCCTTCTATCAAAAATTAATTTAAAAATGTTGTATTTTTAACTCTCCACTGTTCCAATTTAATATGAACCCAAAAACTGTATATTCCCAATGTCACCACTATTAATAATAGCCATTTTATCCAATTTCCAAATAGTCCTACTGCAGTTCCATTAAATTGCAGCCTTCTTCCTTCTATAACAGTGTGATTTATTTTCCAACCATAAATCATGCACAAAGCCCAAGGATAACAAATTCCAAATGTACACGAAGTTAAAAGACTTCCTAAAATGATCCAGCCAATATAACTTAACAGTCCCCCATCAAAATAACTTCTATTTTCCACAATCTCTCCTTATAATAGATCTGTTCAACAACTTAATTTTTTTACAAAATTATCTATTTTCTCTCAGATAACTGATAAGTTCTTGTTTATTATATTCATCTTTTTCTTTCAATATCTTTAATGAAATCGAAAAAAGTTTAAATGCTTCAGCAATCCATTTTGTTTTATCAGAAATATAAATCATCGCTTTTTCAAACATATTTTCTGCAGTTTCTATCAATTCTAGTTGTTCTTCATTTACCATATTTAAAATATTTCCATTATTATCCATAAATTCATATTTTTTCTTAAAATCATATTTGATTATTTCATTTCCATTCATCATCGCAATGATATTGCCTTCGATTACAACTTCGTTTTCCTCTTGAAATAAACTTAAAAAATCACTTTCTTGCACATCTAATAATTTCTCTAGTCTTGGAAGATTTTCCACTGTCGAATTTTTATCAAAAAAGATTTCATCAACAAATCCTTCTTTCCAAATCTTTAATTTTACTTCAGTTTCATCATTTTTTAAAATCATATTAATCCTTCTTTTCTACCTGTAAAAATTTTAATTTGAGAATATTCTAAATTTAATCTCATCAATGTAATTTATATCACATTATTAATATATTGTCAATTATAATAAAAAAAAAGAGTTTAAAAACTCTTGTAAAACATAACTTTTATAATGGTGGGACCGGTGGGGATCGAACCCACAACCTACCGATTAAGAGTCGGTTGCTCTGACCAGTTGAGCTACGGTCCCGGATTGTTTATAACTTTTTTAACAACACAATTATAATATCATAATATCATATATTTGTCAAGACTTTAATTTTATAAATTTTAAAAAGGTGTATTGAGTGATTGCATAATCAAGATGATAAAATATTGGGATATACGAATTTATAAAAATATGCTATAATAAAAGTATAATACCTATTAAATGAGGTTTTATAAAATTATGGAGATGATAGACAAGTCATAAAAAGAAAGAAGGTTTAAAATTATGAAAAAATTTATTTTAATGTTAGTGTTTGTTTTGGGAACATTTACTTTTTCTGAAATTACAACTAGTGAAGTAGAAAGTTTTTTCACCCCAAAAGCACAAATTTATGTTTCAAATCAAAAAGATTGGTTTTCAGGTATGGATCCAGCATCAGATAATGATGAAATAATATGGGAAAAACTTAATTATTTTATTAATGTAGTTTCAATTGGAAACAAATATAGAGTTTCATACACACCATTTGACAATGTAAAATCTTATAATAAAGAAAAATATCCAATATTAAATTATAAAATTAAAAAAAAATATTATGTAAATAGCAAAAAAAATCAAAATACACCAGTTACGGATTCGTATGAAATTAGGGTTGAATTTGGAGTAATTAATACTGGAACAGAAATAAAAAAAGGTAATAAATACGAAAGAACTGACTTCCAAATGCTTTCAGAAAATGAATTAAATGCTTTATTAAAATCTAAAAATGCAAAAAGGCTTAATTCTGAAACAGAAAAAAATACAAAAATATATTTAGATTGGTTACAACACAATGCTAATTAATGAATTGCAGAGTAGAATTTTTTTCTACTCTTAATTTTTTTATTGCAATTTCAAATCCACTTATACTTAATACTATTCTCCGTTTAAAAAGTAAATATTTATTTTAATTATTTAAAATTTAATCTAATAAAAAGATTTATAATGCATTCGTTATTCAAATAGAGTTTAATATAAAAATGCCACACCTAAATTTTAATCTCTAAAACTATTAGTGTAGCACATTCAATCTTATTTTTCTGTTAAAAAATTAATGTTTAAAATGTCTAATTCCAGTAAATACCATTGTAATACCATGTTCGTTACAAGCATCGATAGATTCTTGATCTCTCATTGATCCACCAGGTTGTACAATCGCTTTAATTCCTGTTTTTGCAGCTGTATCTACGCAATCTCTGAATGGGAAGAAAGCATCTGAAGCTAATACTGCTCCTGTCAAGTCTTTTCCAACTTTTTCCTGAGCATGTTGCAATGCGTGTTCTGTTGACCAAATTCTGTTAGTTTGACCAGTTCCTACACCAATTGCCATTCCATCTTTAACAACTACAATTGCATTTGATTTTACATATTTTACAACTTTCATTCCTAATTCCATATCAGCTTTTTCTTTTTCAGTAGGTTGTTTTTCAGTAACAACATTCATTTCATCAATCATTTTATTATTTGTTCCTTGAACCAAAATTCCACCATCAACTTTTACATAATCGAATTTATCTTGAGGTTTTGGAGTTTTACATTCGATAACTCTCAAGTTTTTCTTAGTTTTCAAGATTTCCAACGCTTCATCTGTAAATGAAGGTGCAATTACAATTTCCAAGAAGATTTTTTTCAATTCTTCAGCAGTTTCTTTGTTAACTTCTCTGTTAAGTGCCACAATTCCACCAAAAATTGATACTGGATCACAATCGTGAGCTTTTTTGTACGCTATGAAAATATCATCTGCAACAGCCACACCACAAGGAGTTGAGTGTTTTATCGCACAAGCTGCTGGACCATCAAATTCTCCAACCACTTTCCAAGCAATATCCATATCTCTAATATTGTTAAATGACAATTCTTTTCCATTCAATTGCTTAATATCTTTCATGCTTCCATTTTCAGTAGTTGAAACATAATAAGCTGAAGATTGATGAGGATTTTCCCCGTATCTCAAGTCAAATTTTTTCTCATAAGAAACATTCAAATATTTAGGATAATCTTCTTCTAACAAGAACGCAGAAATTGCCGCATCATAAGCTGATGTCAAGTTAAATACTTTCCCAGCCAATCTTTTCTTAGTTTCATAAGAAACTTGTCCATCTTTTTCCATTTCTTCCATAACTACTGAATAGTCTTCAGTTTCGCAAATAACTGTAACATCTTTAAAAGATTTTGCAGCTGAACGAAGCATTGTAGGTCCACCTATATCAATAAATTCGATTTTTTCATCAAAAGTTTTGTCAGTTTGAACTTCTCTAAAGAACGGATAAAGATTAACAACAACATAATCAATTGTTTCAATTCCTTCTTTTGCAATCGTATCCATGTGCTCTTTATTATCTCTAATCGCCAAAATTCCACCATGAATATTTGGATGCAAAGTTTTTACTCTCCCATCCAGCATTTCTTTAAAATTTGTAACTTCTGAAACATCAATCACAGAAAGACCATTTTCCTTCAAATATCTGTAAGTCCCTCCTGTCGAAATAATTTCCACACCTTTTTTATCCAAAAACTGTGCAAATTCTAAAATTCCTGTCTTATCAAAAACGCTTATTAATGCTCTTTTTTTCATTAGGTATCATTCTCCTCCAGTTAAATTTTCATTACTATATTTTACCACAATGCCTAGTTTTTATCAAGGCTTGTAATTTGCTTAATCTAAGTATTGCTAACAAATAATTTATTTTGATCTATTCCAACTTTTTATTTGTTATTTAGCAATCTCTTTAAATTTAATTATAAATTAATTTTCAAACGTGTTGAAAAAAATAAAAAGCAAGGTATAATTAAACCGAAAAGTTAATTTAATATTTTTAAGTGTTTTTTTATGAAATTCATTAATTCTTTTTAAATTTACTTTGATAAAAAATATATATTTTAAAAGATTGGAGTAAAAATAATGAAAACTGAAGATGTTGAAAATAAAAATTTAGTAAAAATTCTAATTGGAATAATAATTGCTCTTGTTCTGGTTATAGGATTTATCATCATAGGTGGTGGTATTTATCAATTTATAAGTATGAAAAATAAGATAAGCGAGATGGAAAAAGTCCAAAAGGAGCAGGAAAAACGACAGTTGGAAAATCAAATGATGGCTTCAGTACAAACTCAAACTAAAGAAAATAATAAATCGAGTGAAACCAAAACCAATGAAGCTAAAACTGAAACTAAAGAAGTTGATCCGTATGAAAGAAGATTTACGGCTTCTGATATGAATGACACACTTGTAGAAATTAAAGGTGTAGAAGATGGGAATAAAGTTTTAGTCCGTGTTTTGGAAGGAAATAATAAAGGTAAAAGAGGATATATTAATTTAAAAGGTTTCAAAAATATAACTAATTCTGCCTTAAGATCATTAATTGGCAGCACTTGGGCGGCAACTGGCGTTAATAATGGAGTTGAAATGGAATATGGTTTAATTCTTCATCATCCTGGTTCAGACATTTATAGTTACAATTTGAATAAAGAATTAATAGATTATAAATTAGCTGGCCATGATTCAGCAGTAAAATACGACTGCGGACGTGATACTGCAAGAAATTTTATACAAAGTTATGATCCTTCAGCTTGTTATTAAATATAAAAAAAATACTCTTGCAATAAACTATATCATTGTTTGAGTATTTTTTATATTAAGTACTTTTTAAATATTTTGTTATAATAAATAAAATTTAATAGACAAATTTACTTTTCACTCTTTTTTATTTTCTTAAAATACTCCTTAGCCGCTCTCTCAAACTTATTCTCTCCAAACTTATAAAACTTGATTTTTTCATTCATGTAAACCTGATTAACATAATGATTTTCATAGTTATGAGGATATTTATAATCTTTTTTCCCAACTTTTGTAAGATGAGTTGGCACATCTTGAATTTTTTCATTCTCAATATGGCTAAGTGCTGAATTTATCGCATTATAAGCTGAATTACTCTTTGGAGAAATTGCCAAATAAATTGCAACTTCCGAAAGAATTATTCTTGCTTCTGGCATTCCAATCTCCTTTACCGCATTAAGTCCAGACACCGCAATTGGTAACGCCTGTGGATTTGCAAGTCCAATATCTTCAGAAGCCAAAATTACAAGTCTTCTAGCGATATACAAAATATCTTCACCACCAGAAAGCATTTTTGCCATCCAATAAACCGCCGCATCAGGGTCACTCCCACGAATACTTTTTATCATCGCAGAAACCGTATTATACTTGTCTTCCGTCTTGTGATAAGACTTTTTCGTATTCAACACTTCCTTCACTTCATCAAGAGTAAAATCCACCCCAACATTCGCAATCAATTCCAAAATATTTATAGCCTGTCTCGCATCTCCTTCAATAATTTCTGAAATATATTTTAAAATCTCATCTGAAATTCCAATTTTCTCTTTTTCATTAATATTTTTTAAAATTTTAAGCAAATCTTTTTCACTCAATTTTTTAAATTCAAATGCCATACATCGTGACAACAACGCATTATTCAAATTATAATAAGGATTTTCAGTCGTAGCACCAATTAAAATAATATTCCCATTTTCCAAATCCTGCA
This sequence comes from Leptotrichia sp. oral taxon 417, assembly GCF_013394865.1. Lineage (NCBI taxonomy): Bacteria > Fusobacteriati > Fusobacteriota > Fusobacteriia > Fusobacteriales > Leptotrichiaceae > Leptotrichia > Leptotrichia sp. oral taxon 417. The sequence continues at coordinate 1,555,347 of NZ_JABXYV010000001.1, forward strand.
AAAGCGAATCCTGCTGCAACTTATTAAATCTATGAATCTCATCCAAAAACAAAAGTGTCTGCTGTCCATTCGTATGAAATCTGTTGTGTGCCTTATCAGAAATGTCCTTTATATCAGTCACAGACGCCTTTATCGCATTCAAATATTCATAATGATAATTCATTTTTTCAGCAACAATTTCCGCAAGAGTCGTCTTCCCCGTCCCAGGTGCTCCCCAAAAAATCGCATTCATGAAATTTCCACGCTCAATAATCTTCCTCAAAATTCCATTTTTCCCAACCAATTTTTCCTGACCATAAAAATCATCCAAACTTTTCGGACGATATCTAAATGCAAGTGGCTTCTTATTTTCATATACTTCATCAAATAAATTCATTTCTTTACTCCCTTTTATTTTTCATATTACAATAATTAAATAAAACACTTTTATTCTAAAATTATTGTATTTTACTATACAATCTATTTTACAAATTCAAAACTATTTTGTAATAATCAAATAATTTACTTTTTCTACAATTCATATTATAATATATTCACTTAGTTAAAACAATAAAATTATTTATAAATAAAAAGGAGGGCGAATGAAGACGGGAAATCGCAAAAGAAAGAAATTACCAATTGGAATATCTGATTTTAAAGAGATTATCGAAAATAACTACTACTATTTTGATAAAACAAAATTTATAGAAAATATTTTAGAAGATGGCTCTAAAGTTAAATTATTTACTCGTCCGAGAAGATTTGGAAAAACTTTAAATATTTCGATGTTAAAGTACTTTTTTGACATTAAAAATAAAGACGAAAACAAAAAATTATTCGAAAATTTAGAAATTTCTAAAAGTGAATATTTTGAAAAGCAAGGAAATTTCTTTGTCATCTCTATTTCTTTCAAAAATTATGATGCAGAAAGCTGGGAAAGTGGATTTAATACGATTAAAAATGAAATAAAATTGCTGTATAACGAATTTTATTTGATAAGAGATAATTTAAATCAAAGTGACTTGGCAGATTTTGATGCTATTTGGCTGAAAAAAAATAATGCTGACTGGATTAATTCTTTATTTAATTTGACTAGATATTTGTATGAAATCTCTGGAAAAAAAGTTGTTGTTTTGATAGATGAATACGACCAGCCAATAATTGATTCCTATATAAAAGGAAATTATGAGAAATGTATTGCGTTTTTTAAAGCATTTTATGGAAAAGTTTTGAAAGATAATAATTATTTGGAAATGGGAATTTTAACTGGAATATTACGAGTTGCAAAGGAAAATGTCTTTTCGGGATTGAATAATTTGGAAGTTCACACAATTTTAGATGATGAATTTACAGAATACTTTGGAATTATGGAAAATGAAGTTGAAAAATCTCTTGAAGATTTTGACTTAAAATATGAATTAAATGATGTCCAGAAGTGGTACAATGGATATTTATTTGGCGAAAAAAAAGTTTATAATCCTTGGTCGATTATTAATTTTTTAAAAAATGAAAAATTGAAGCCTTATTGGGTAAATACAAGTGAGAATGGATTTATAAAACTATATTTACAAAAAATGAAAAAAGAAATTTTTGATGATTTTTCAAAACTTTTGAATAAAGAAGAAATTTTTGAAATAATTAACGATAGCATGACTTTTGGAAATTTAGAAGCTAATTTTGAGAAAAATATTTGGAATCTCTTTTTCCATAGCGGTTATTTAACATTATCTAGAAAATATAATGAAAATAGTGAAGAAACATATTTAAAAATTCCAAATGAAGAAATTTTAAAAATGTTCTCAAATATGTTTATTGAAGTATATTTTGGAAATTCTAATAATTTTTCAAAATTAACCAATGCATTAAAAAATGGAAATATCGAAAATTTTAAAATTGAATTGAATAAAATTTTGTTAGAAAATACAAGTATTTTTGATGTATCTGGAATCTATAAAGAGCAATTTTATCATGGATTAATACTCGGATTAATTTTAAAATTAAAAAATGAATATGAACTTTCATCAAATAATTTCGCTGGAAAAGGTCGATATGATTTACTTTTGAAACCTAAAAATATTTTTGAAAGAAAAGAAGGAATTATCATTGAATTAAAAGCAATAAATATAGATAATTTGAAATTAGATTTGGAAAAGATTCACGAAAAATTGTTAAATGAATGTGAGGTTGCACTAAATCAAATTGAAGAAAAAGAGTATACTTCAATTTTGAAAAATGCTGGAATTGACAATATTTTAAAAATTGGAATTGCGTTTTTTGGAAAAGAGTTTGAAGTAAAATTTAAGAGAGAATAATTCATGAAAAATTTTTTGTAATTTGAAGTTAATTTTTTTAATTAATTATATGTTTGAACTTGTTTAAAACCAAACTACTAAAATTGTATAAATTTGGATTTTGAATAAGTAGACATAACTTTTGAGTTTAGTTTTAAAGTAGTTTTATAAATGAAAATTAAGAGGTAAAAACAATGAAAAAGAACATCTATTTTTATGAGACAAACACTCCGATTGGAAAAATTGGGATTGCTACAACAGAAGATGACTCTCACATTACAGATTTGACTTGGGAATCTGATTTTGAAAATTTAATAAAAGAAAATGATTTTCAAATTTGTGAAACTGAACTGATTAAACAAGCGAAAAAACAACTTTTTGAATATTTTGAAAAAAAACGAAAAAATTTTGATTTGCCACTTTTGAAAGAAGGAACACCATTTCAAATTTCTGTTTGGAATGCTCTTGAAAAAATTCCTTATGGCGAAACTCGTTCTTACAAAGATATTGCAATCGCAATTAACAATCCAAAAGCTGTCCGTGCAGTTGGAATGGCGAATAATCGAAATAAAATTGCTATTTTTATTCCTTGTCATCGTGTGATTGGTGCAGATGGAAAATTGGTTGGTTATGGCGGGGGACTTCATATTAAGCGATTTTTGTTGGAATTGGAAGGGATTAAAATAAATTGAATTGAATTTTAAATTATTGGGTTAAATTGAGCATTAAACACAAAAAACTGTCTAATATTTCTATTTTTAAAAATAAAAGGCAGTTTTTTTATTTACGAATTATTTAAATTATCTTATTTCACAGCTTATAAAACAAATCCATTTTTAACAAAAATTCTTTAAATTTCAACTAACAAACTTTGAAAGCCTTCAAAAACAACTTTCTCTCCATCTTTTTCAAACCCATCAAAATTATTAATCAAAATTTCTCCAATTTTAATTTCTTTTTCTCCAAGAGCTTTTGCAATTTCACTTAATTTAACTTCTTGTTTCAACTCAGAAAAATTACTAATACAAAGAACTTTTTGATTTTTATATTTTCTCACATAAGCAATAATTTTTTCATTCTCCAACGGAACAGAAATAAAATCACCAAAAGTCAAGCAATCTGAATATTTCCCATTTTGTCTCAAATCAATCATTTTTTTGTAATATGAAAAAATTGAATCTTTGTCATTTATTTGGTCTGCTACATTTGTTATGGCTTGGCTTCCTGTTAATTTTATCCATGATTTTGAGTTTTCATCTTTTGAAAAACCAGCGTTTTTGCTGTTGTCCCATTGCATAGGCGTTCTTGAATTGTCACGGCTTCGTTTATTTACAAAATATAATGCTTCTTCAGATGAAAATCCTTCTCCTAAAGCCCGTTGATATTGGTCTTTACTTGCAATATCATCAAATTCAGAAATATCATTTCTCACAAAATTATCCATCCCAATTTCTTGACCTTGATAAATAAACGGTGTTCCTCGCAAGAAGAAAAATACATTTGCTAACAATTTTGCATTTGTTTCATTCGCTTTTTCACCAAAAAATTTATTCAAACTTCTTGGCAAATCGTGATTTTCTAAAAATGGTGCTCCCCATCCATATTTTTGCTGAGTCAACTGACTTTCAAAAATAGCATCCCTAAGCTCTATTGTTGGAATATCTCTCAATGAATAATAAAATCCGCCTTTTGTCATATCTAAATCCGTATAGCTAAAATCAAAAATCATTGTAAAAAATCCATCATCTCCAATGAAATCATTGTATCTTTCATACTCAAGCATTGGAGTTTCCGCAACAGTCATCGCATTATATTTTTTGAAAGTTTCTTTTGCCAATTCGCTTAAAAACTCTTCAATTCCAGGCTGATTCAAAGTATATTCCACATTGTATGCCATTCCATCCGCTCCATCAACTGGCAAATCCAAATATCTTGCATCTTTTTTTATCGAATTAATCGCATCAACTCTAAATCCAGCAATTCCCTTTTCAAGCCAATAATTTACCATTTCGTAAAGCTCTTTTCTAACTTCAGGATTTTCCCAGTTTAAGTCAGGCTGTTTTTTTGTAAATAAATGCAAATAGTACATTTCATTTCCATTTTCATCAGCTTCCCCTTCAACTTTTTCCCAAGCAGAACCTCCAAAATGTGATCTCCAGTTTGTTGGTGGCAATCCATTTTCTCCTCTTTTGAAAATATAGTAATTTCTGTACTTGCTTTCAGGATTTTTCAATGCTTCCAAAAACCACTCGTGCTCATCAGAAGTATGATTAATTACCAAATCTAAAATTACTTTTATCCCTCTTTTTTCGGTCTCTGCAATCAATTTTTCCAAATCTTCCTTTGTCCCGAATTCAGGATTCACATCATAATAATCTGAAATATCATATCCATTGTCATCCATTGGCGACTTAAAAATTGGACAAACCCAAATAAGCATTATCCCCAAATTCTTCAAATAATCTAATTTCTCTGTAATTCCATTCAAATCTCCAATTCCATCGTTATTGCTATCATAAAAACTTCTTGGATAAATTTGATATCCAACTTCTTTTTTCCACCATTTTTTATCTAATTTTTTTATATCCATTTTTTCTCCTTCATATTTAATTTATAAATAATTTATAAACTTTTATTAATATAACTTTTTTCTTTTTTGATTAATGAATATTGACATTATTTAACCTTTAAAAATTTACTTTTACAATTGATTAATAAAAAATACTTTATAAGTAATTATATCATAAAAAAAGACACTACTTCAATAGTAGTGCCTTTATTTTTGCAATTTATTTTACTATACCACGCTGAATGGTTATTTTTTTAAATAATTATATCATAATTAATTAACATTTCAAGCACTAAAAATTATTTATTTCAAATCCGTTATTTCAAAACTGGCCAGAAATCTTTATTAGCCTCGATCAAGTCATCCAAAATAGCTTTTGCAACTTTTGCACTTGGCACAGTTCTTGACAATGTAATTGCCTGCCATAATTTTTGGTATGAACCTTCAATCCATGCTTCTACTGTTAATTTTTCAACAGAAACTTGTTGTTCCATTAATCCTTTTTGGAATTGAGGAATTTTACCTTGAACAATTTTTTCAGGACCATTTGAACCTACTATACAAGGTACTTCAACCATTGCAGTTGAATCAAAGTTTGAGATTGCTCCGTCATTTTCTACGATTAATAACATTCTTTCTTTTGTATCATAAGCAATTGCTCTTGCCAAGTCAACTATGTATGAAGCATGATCGTCTACATGAAGTTTACTATCTTTTGCAGTCCCTTTTTCAGCAATTGTTCTACATTCACCAAATACAAATTTTTCTCTTCCTTCCATTACTTCATTCGCTCTTGTATGATTAGGATCTGAGTGTTCTACTACATAGTCTGGGAAGAAATAGTATTTTAAGTAAGTGTTAGGCATTGTTGTAGGATCAACTGCAAATACATCTCTTGCTTTTGTAAATGTATCATTCCAACTTGCTTCAGTGTTTTCTCCTTCAATTTCTACATTATACCCTATTTTTGCAACTTTTTCCTTTAATGCAGGCATTAAGTCTTTTCCATGTTTATCTCTAATATCTGTCCACCATCCGAAGTGATTTAATCCAAAGTATCTAATAACCATATCTTTTCTTGATTTCAATCCAAGCATTTCAGCCATTCTTATTTCAATTCCAATTGGCATATCACAGATATTCAATATTTTAGAATTTGGACGTAATCTTCTAGTTGCTTCTGCTACAATTGCTGCAGGATTTGAATAGTTCAACATCCAAGCATTTGGCGAATATTTTTCCATAAAATCAACTAATTCAATAACTCCACCAATTGAACGCATTCCATAAGCAATTCCTCCTGGTCCGCAAGTTTCTTGTCCTAATACTCCATGTTTTAAAGGTATTTTTTCATCTTTTTCACGCATTGCATATTTTCCAACTCTTATATGTGCCATAACAAAGTCAACATCTGTAAATGCTGTTTCGGGATCAGTGGTATAAACAAAATTAATATCAGGTGCTTTTTCTTTTATTATAATGTCACACGCTTTTGCAATAACTTCTTGTCTTTCAGCGTCATTATCATAAAATTTAATCTGTCTAATTGGAAATTTATCCAAGTTTTCTAACAACATCAAAACAATCCCTGGAGTAAATGTACTCCCTCCACCAGCTACTACGATTGAAAATTTTTTCATAAATAATCATCTCCTATAATTTATTAGTTATATATTTTTTGCTTTCTTATTTCATTAATTATTATAACATGATTTTTTTAAAAGTCAATAGATTTATATAAATCTTTTTTATTTTTTTTTATTTATATATATACCTTTTGATATGAGTTGATATTTTATGTAATTTATTGTATAATAAAATTATATTTGATTTAGTGAAATTTATCTATTTTACTCAATTTATTTATCTTTATTAAATTTAATTATTTAATACCTAAAAATTTGAGTGAAATAATAATTCTATGAAAGGTTTATATAAACGAATGAAAAAATATGAAAAAGTTTATCAAGATATAAAAGAAAAAATAAAAAATGGAGAGCTTAAACCTGGTGATTTTTTAAAAAAAGAAGATGATTTGGCAGAAGAGTATAATTTTTCAAAACTTACTGTGAGAAAAGCTCTTTCAATGTTAGAAACAGAGGGGCACATTCAAAAAGTGAAAGGAAAAAAGTCAATTGTTTTAGAGAAAAAAAATTTAGAAAATATTTCTTTGACTTCTATCCAAACTACACAAGAACTTAATAAAATTCAAAATCTCCATCTTGAAAAAGAATTAATAAGTCTTTATATTGTGCAAGGGGTAAAGGAACTCATGGATAAATTCCAAGTTTCTGAAAATGCTGATTTTTATAAGGTTGTTAGGACCACTTCATTAAATGGTGAAGTGCTGAATTATTCTACTTCCTTTTTTGATAGAAGAATTGTTCCATTTCTAAATGAGGAAATTGCAAAAAATTCTATTTACGAATATTTAGAAAAAGACTTAAAATTAAAAATTTCCTACTCTCGTAGAGAAATAAAATTTAGAAAAATTACTTCTGAAGAGCAAAAATATTTTAAATTGAAAGATATAAATATGGTTGTTGTCATTGAAACTCATGCCTATTTATCAAACGGAACTCTTTTTCAGTATGAAACAATAATTCATCATCCTGAGAAATTTACTTTACCGCTATTGCAAAAAGATAATTTTTATACAAAAAAAGAGGTTATATCATTTTTGAAGCAACCTCTTTTTCTTTTATTTTGAAATTTTTTCAAATGCTTTAACAAATCCAATCGTATAAATATCAAAAAATAAATTTACATTTTTTTCAGGAATATCACCTAACGCCATCATCACATTTTTTGCAAAATGTATAGGACTATCTCCTTTTGCAGTTACCAAGTTTCCATCAATTACTGACTCCATTTCTACAAAATTTTTAGAATTCGTATAATTCGAATTATCTTTTATTTCATCAAAGCTATTTACCGTATGTTTTCGATCATTCAATAATCCATTTGTCGCAAGAAAATATGCAGCATCACAAATAGCACCTACAACTTTATTAGGATTATTTTTAAATTTTTTCACAAGCTCAACAATCTTAGTATTTGTTTCTTCTATTTGACTTCTCCAAGTTCTACCACCAATTAAAACTAATCCATCTACATCATTTTCATCAATCTCTTTCAATGTCAAATCAGGTAACACTTTTAAATTTCCCATTGACTTTTTTAAATTTTTATCAATCGAAGCAAAGTTAGTTGTATAATTTTTTGTTATATTCTTATCATTCAATGCTGAAGATAAAAAAGCTGCTTCCCAATCTGCAAATTCATCTAAAATTACAAAAACTATATTTTTCATTTTCTTTATCTCCTTTTCATATCAAAATTTACATTAATACTAAACTTTATTTAAAAAAAATTATTTTTTAGATATTTTCTTAATTCTTTAATAAAAAAATTATAATAAATCTACTATTTATACTAAACCCCATTTGAATAACGAATATGTTGTAAATCTTTTTAGCAGATTAAACCTGATATTTATTTTCAGATAATTAAAATAAACATTCGCTTTTTAAACGGGGAATAGTATTAAAATAAAAAATAACATAAACTTATTATATCGAAAAAAAAGAACTTTCACAAGTTTTATAATTTTATACTTAAAATTTTTAACTTTTGAAAATTCTTTCTTAATTTTTTTATAAAATTTAATTTCAATTATTTATCAAATTTTATTTTTACCGTAACTTGAAAACTTAATCAAGATATTCAAGATTGCTTTTATAATATAAAATATATTAAAGGATGTACAGTTATCCTAACATTTCGGAATTTCACTTATATGTAAGTCTTTATCAATTCCAAAATGTGTTACTTATTATAATTCCGTAAAATGACTTGCTCCACTCTCTTGGGTGAATACAAGTTTATCCAGAATATTTTTACTTTTTTCAATAAATTATGCATCATTTTTTAAAAAGTCAAGCAAAAAGTTACACAAACTTATTTTTTTTTATAAACTTTAGATAATTTTCAAAAAACTATTGTTTTACCCTTTTTTCATCATGTCTTCAATTCTTTCTCTTACTTGAGGTACTGACAATCCGATGATTACTTGAATAGCTGTTCCTTTTCTAACTACACCATGAGCTCCTGCTGCTTTAAACGCTGCATCTGGTAATAATTTACTTGCATCTTTTACACTTACTCTAAGTCTAGTTGCACAGTTATTAAGTTCTTCAATATTTTCTCTTCCACCTAATGCTTCAAGAATGATTGCACCTTTTTGAGCATATTCATCTCCACCAGCTACGGCTGCTGCACCTTGTGCTCCACCTTCACCATGTTTAGCTCTATAGTCAGCTTTTGTATAAAGTTTCATTTCTTCATCATCATCTTCTCTACCTGGAGTTTTTAAATCCATTTTTAAAATTAAGAATCTGAATAATACGAAATAAATACATGTGAAGATTAATCCAATTACAATTTGAGTAATTACTGTTCCACTGTGGTTTTTAAACATTGGAATCCAGTTTAAGAACATAAAGTCTAAGAATCCTCCACCGAAGTTTCCTACAACTCCGAACATATACATCAATGTTGACATTGTTGCAGCTAATACTGCGTGTAATCCAAATAATACTGGTGCTATAAATAAGAATGTAAATTCAAGTGGTTCTGTAATTCCTGAAACTATTGCAGTTAATAAAACTGGTAATAACAATCCTGCTACTTTTTTCTTGTTTTCAGGTTTAGCAGTTGAATACATTGCAAGTGCGATACCTACTGAACCAAAGATTTTTGAGTTACCGTGTAATGCAAATCCACCTTGTGGGAACATTTCTTTTAAAGGTTTTGTAGATTGAGCAAATTGACTTATATGTTGAACCCAGTAAGTTTGAATTCCACCTGGAACTGCCGCTGGTCCAAATATAAATGGTGTATATACAAAGTGGTGTAATCCTGTTGGAATCAATGCTCTTTCAAGGAATGTATAAATCCATACTCCAATTGGTCCTGAAACTTTTAATAATTGTTGTAAGTTATTAATTCCAATTTGAACTTTTGGCCAACAAAGTGCAGTTATGAAAGCACATGGAAGCATTACTAAGAAACCAATAATATAAACAAATACTGTTCCTTGGAATACTCCTAAAAAGTCTGGTAACTTTTTATCAAAATATTTATTATGTAAATAAACTACTATTGCAGAAATTATAATTGCACCAAATAAGTTTGTATCAAGTGTTTTTACTCCAGCAATTATTGCAAGTCCACTTGTTCCTCCAGCTTCTTGACTCATGTCAACACCAAAGAAACTCCATTGTGTAAGCATTGCTGCTACAAGATAATTATAAGTTGTATATAAAGCAAAAGCTTCAAGACATGCTCTTGCATTTGTTTTAGTTGCAAGGCTGATTGGTAATCCGATTGCGAATAATAACGGCATTTGTCTAAATACTGTCCAACCACCTTCACTTATTACAAACCAGAATTTATACCAGTTTGTCCCTTCATTTGCAATTGAACCCATTACTTGTGGATTCGTAAATAGTGATGCTATTCCTACGACTATCCCTGTGAATGCGAATAATAGAACTGGCGCCATCATTGCTCCACCAAATCGCTGAATTTTTTTCATCATGATTGAGTACCTCCTAAAAATTTATATATTTAATTTATTTTTCCCTTATTTTAAATATACCACACTTTTTTGATTTGTCAATACATTTACGTATATCTTTTTTCATTTTTTTTCAAAAAAAAATAATCGCTACATAAAAAATAGCGATTATTACTGGTTTTTTATAAGTTTTTATTTTATTGAATTTTTTTATATTTTTATCAAACTTATTATTATTTCATTTTAAATTTTTATAATAATCTAAATTTTTTGTTTTATTAGATTTTGAATATGTATATTTTTTATAAATAAAGTGAACTACTCCCGCTTTTAGAAGTGGGAGCTTCTTGGGAAGTGTCTGCTTTTGTTAGCCAAATATATTTACCAAGCTCTTCGGGTAGTTCCTACCCTGTCTTTTTTTATTTTCCTAATATTCCAACATCAATTTTCCAATGTTTTTTATATTCAGTGCCGCATTGTAATCTCTATCAATCTCAATTCCACAGCACTCACATCTATAACTTCTTTCTGATAATTTAAGTTCCTCTTTAATATTTCCACATTTACTACAAGTTTTCGATGACGGAAACCACTTATCTATCTTCAAAAATTGCTTTCCTAAAAACATCAGTTTATACTCAACCATCCTCAAAAACATTCCCCATCCATTATCTCCTACACTTTTTCCAAAATTTAATGCCTGGCTCATCCCTTTCATATTCAAATCCTCAACAATCACAGCATTATATGTTTCAGACAATTTTTTCGATAATTTATGCAAAAAATCCCTTCGGCAATTTTTGATATACTCATGCAATCTTGATATTTTCATTTTTTGTTTATACCAATTTTTAGAAAATTTCACTTTTCTTGATAACGATTTCTGTAATTTTTTCAATTCTTCTTCCAACATTCTAAAATATTTTGGATAATCAGCCCTTTGGTTTTCAGAGCTGACAAATAATTCAGACATTGAAAAATCAAGTCCAATCACTTTATCATTACTTGGATTTTTTTGAATTTCTTTTTCAAATTCTGTCAAAACAGAAACATAGTAATTTCCATTACTGTTTGTCAATGTTACCGACTTTATTCTATAATTCTTTGGTATTTCTCTATGATATTTTAATTTTATTCTTTTCAATTTTGGCAAGACCAAATATTTATTCTCCTCAATTCGTATCGAATTGTTCACACAATTTGTTGTATAACTTTTAACATTATTCTTTTTAGATTTGAACCTTGGAAATTTCGCTCTCTTCTGAAAAAAGTTCGTAAACGATCGTCTTACATTTAACTGAGCATTTGAAAGTGCCAAACTGTCTACTTCTTTTAGAAATTGATTTTCACTTTTCAAACTGGCAGGTGTAATTATTTTATTTTTTCCAGTTTCTTCATAAATTTTATTAGCAGTATACAAAATCGTATTGTAGACAAAACGAACACATCCGAAAGTCTTATTTATCAATAATTCCTGCTCTTTATTTGGATAAATTCTGTATTTGAATGCTAAATTATATTTCATAAATTACACCTCCTTTTGATTTTGAATATTATTTTTAATTATTTCTCTTCGATATTTTATACAAAAATTGTATCATAGGCATATCCTTTTTTCAATTTTTTTTACAAAAAAAGCAATTCATCTCCCACTTATAGAAGTCGGAGACTTCTTGCTATCTTTTTGTTAAAGTTCTATTTCTACTTCTACTCCAAAATGATCTGAAACAATTTTTTTATTTTCATTATTAAAAATAACTTTACTTTCTTTTACTTTTATTTCCTTATTACTAAATATGTAGTCAATTCTTTTTTGAGATTTATCATTAGCCCATCCATCAATACTTTTATCAACTGTTATTCCACTATCTTTTTTCTCAGCTAAAGTATATGTGTCAAACAATCCTTGAGATATGATATTTTTATAATCTTCAGAACTTCCAATGGCATCTGTATTAAAGTCACCCATTAATATTTTCAAATTATCATTTTTAGTTCTTGTTAAGATATTTTGAATACTTTTTCCCATATCTTCAGTTTCACAGTTTGGAAGATTCATGTGGCAACTGTAAAATTCAATTTCCTGTCCATTATAATCAATTGTTATACTTACAATTCTTCTTGAAGAAATTGTTCTTACCGATTGAGCAAAAGTGCAGTAAAACTCATCTTCTTCTTTTATTTTATGTCTTGTAATTATTGCAACTCCTTCATTGTATTTTCCATATCCAATATGTGAATTACTCCAATGATAATAATAATCTGTATCTGTATATTCTTGTAATTTTTCCAGAAGAACCCATCCATAATTTTCCTGTCTTATGTCATCAAAAATTACAGGATTATTCATAAGCTGATTCACTTCCTGCATTGCTATCACATCATACTGCTTTTCAGCAATAGCCTTTGCTAAAATGTCGATTTTTTCCATTTGGTTTTTTTCCAACCACGCATGTACATTTATTGTCAATATTTTCATAATTACAACCTTTCCTTACAATTTTATTTATTTAATTTATTTTTTAAAACTGTTTTATTAAATATATTATACCACATTCATCCTTAAATTTCATTAATTTTTTATTTCATCCAAATATTTAAATGACTAAAAATCCTTTATTTTCAATATTTTTAACAATTTTAAAAATTTACATTTACGTATATGTTGACAATTCAAATAAAATATAGTATATTTAAAGTGAGAAATAAAAATTTAATTTTATTAATAATTTTAAGGAGGACATAAAAATGTTCGAAAGAAGTTCAGGTATTTTATTACATCCTACTTCACTTCCAGGGAAATATGGAATTGGAACTTTAGGAAAAGAAGCTTTTGCATTCGTAGATTTTTTGAAAAAATCTAATCAAAAATTATGGCAAATATTCCCGTTAGGGCCGACAGGATATGGTGACTCTCCATACCAATCATTCTCTACTTTTGCTGGTAATCCATATCTTATTGATTTTGATTTGCTAGTTGAAGAAAATTTATTGTCACAATCTGACTTAGAAGGAATTTCATTTGGAGAAAATCCTGAAAATATTGATTATGGTGCTATTTACAATCAAAAATATCCTTTATTGAGAAAAGCATACGAAAATTACAAAAACACTAAAGAAAATAAAGAAAGAGAAGAACTAAAACATTTATTTGAAGAATTTAAAGCTCATAACCAAAGCTGGTTAAATGATTTTGCAATGTACATCTCTTTAAAAAATCATTTTAACGGATTGCCTTGGAATGAATGGCCAGAAGATATTAAATCTAGACAGCCTGAAGCAATGGAAAAATATTATGAAACAGTTAAAGAAGAAGTTGAATATCAAAAATTTATTCAATTTTTATTCTTCAAACAATGGAATGCTGTAAAAAAATATGCTAATGAAAATGGTGTAAAAATAATTGGAGACATCCCTATTTTCGTAGCTGCTGATAGCTCTGACGCATGGGCAAATCCAGAAATTTTCCTATTTGATGAAGAAAGAAAACCAGTTAAAGTTGCAGGAGTTCCGCCTGATTATTTCAGTGCTACTGGACAACTTTGGGGAAATCCATTATACAACTGGGATAAATTAAAAGAATTAAACTACAAATGGTGGATTGACAGAGTTAAAGCCAACCTTTCCACTTGTGACATCATAAGAATTGACCACTTTAGAGGATTTGATGAATACTGGGCTGTTCCTTATGGAGATAAAACAGCTGAAAATGGTACTTGGTGTCCAGGACCTAGAATGGACTTATTTAACGCCATCAAAAATGAACTTGGAGAATTACCTATAATTGCTGAAGATTTAGGAACAATGACGCAAGGTGTTATTGATTTGAGAGAAGCAACTGGATTCCCTGGAATGAAAATTTTAGGATTTGCATTTGATTCTAAAGAAGAAAACGACTACTTGCCTCATACTTACACAAAAAACTGTGTAGTTTATACAGGAACTCACGATAATGACACATTAATCGGATGGTTCACAAAAGCCAATGAAGACGATAAGCAATTTGCAAGAGACTATTTAAACTCAAGATCTGATGATGAAATTCATTGGGATGCAATAAGAGGTGCATGGAGCTCTGTCGCAAGCATGGCAATCGTTCCAATCCAAGATTTCTTAGGATTAGGAAGTGAAGCTAGAATCAATACTCCTGGACTTGCTAGCGGAAACTGGCAATGGAGATTGAAAGAAGGCATATTAACTGATGAACTAGCAGAAAGAATTGCTAAATTAACAAAAGTTTACTCAAGATAGTTTTTGAAAATCTTTTTTGAAATTATACAATTTATGATAAATAAAATAGAGAGAATATACAAAATTTGTATTGACTCTCTATTTTTTTTTGCTTTTTATTCTCATATTTGACAATAACAAAAAAACAACCTTATAAAAAAGTTGTTTTCACCCTTGTTTTAATGGATACTCTACTTTAACTTTGATGAGGATTTAGTAAAGAATTGTATCTGGTACAAAGTTTCAATCCTTGTTTTAATGGATACTCTACTTTAACACCACCCAGAACGGAGCTTCTTACAAGCTCCTTCTTGTTTCAATCCTTGTTTTAATGGATACTCTACTTTAACAAGATTTGAAAAACGTGCTAACAGAGCTGGGGCAGGAAAGTTTCAATCCTTGTTTTAATGGATACTCTACTTTAACGGAAGTATCAAGAATCGCTACAGAAATGGGGGATAAAGGTTTCAATCCTTGTTTTAATGGATACTCTACTTTAACGAACTGGTTTAAGTCTTTGTATTTGTGAATGATCAAGTTTCAATCCTTGTTTTAATGGATACTCTACTTTAACGGAAGTATCAAGAATCGCTACAGAAATGGGGGATAAAGGTTTCAATCCTTGTTTTAATGGATACTCTACTTTAACAATAAATACGGAGGTATAGAAATGAAAAGTAGATTTGGTTTCAATCCTTGTTTTAATGGATACTCTACTTTAACATTTGTTATCTCTTCATAAAAGAACATTTTACCACCATGTTTCAATCCTTGTTTTAATGGATACTCTACTTTAACTTGAGTTAACACAAAACGAATGCGATGTATTTAAGTTGTCGTTTCAATCCTTGTTTTAATGGATACTCTACTTTAACAATATCTAAATAACAAGGTCTGGAATTCCAGATATAATGTTTCAATCCTTGTTTTAATGGATACTCTACTTTAACGACACTGATAAAGTACTGGACGATATTTTAGATATGGGGTTTCAATCCTTGTTTTAATGGATACTCTACTTTAACTATGAAAGTCTGACAGAAGAAGAAATTGATTACATGAATGTTTCAATCCTTGTTTTAATGGATACTCTACTTTAACTTTAGGAGGAAATATATGATTAATTTATTATTAATTGACGGTTTCAATCCTTGTTTTAATGGATACTCTACTTTAACTTCCCATACCAAGTTGTACTCATTATACAGAACTCTTGTTTCAATCCTTATTTTAATGGATACTCTACTTTAACCCATCTTTTTGAGAAAATCCTTTATTTATTAGTGTTACAGCGATTTTTTCAGACATTAAAATCACATTTTTTTGCTTAATTTTTATTATTTTTTGCTGTTTTTTTATCATTTTCCGTAACTCCTAATGCTCATTTTTATTGACTTTGAGTGGATTTTTCTTCTTATTTTTCATTTCTTATAGTGGTAGGAATTTTTTCCACAGTCTTATTTTACCATATTTTTCTGATTTTTCAAAATTTTTTTTAATTTTTTGTATAACATAAATAGCTTATGCTGTCTCCCATTTAAATAGTGAATTTATTATGAATTTTGTTAGCAAGGGGGCAAGACCCCTTACCTATAAATAAAATATAATTTTTTTAAGAGAAAGAAACTATAATATTTCTTTGTATATCCATGTTTTGTCCATTTTTACTTTAACTTTCCAAATAATTAAGATTTTTTAATTTTCAATTAACTTCTTAATTCCTTCAATTAACAAAATATGCTCTTTCTCTAGCACCCTCTTTTGCAAAATTTCAGGTGTATCGTCACTTAGTACAGGAACTTTTATTTGTAAAATTATTTTACCTGTGTCAACTCCTGTATCAACAAAATGAATTGTACATCCACTTTCAGTTTCTTTTGCTTCGATAACTGCTCTGTGAACATTCATTCCATACATTCCTTTTCCACCAAATTTTGGAAGCAATGATGGATGGATATTTATAATTTTTCTTGACCATTTTTTTATAAATTCTGGCGATAAAATCGACAAATATCCTGCTAATACGATGTAATCTGTTTTTTCGTCATCATTTTCAAGAACATTGCTAATTTCATCAGACAATTTTTCTTTTAATACTTTTCTGTCAAGCAAAATATTTTTTATGCCATGTTTTTCTGCTCTTTCCAATCCATAGCACTCTCTATCTGCAATTACATAAGAAATTTCGCAATTTAAGTTTCCTTGCTCAATATTGTTAATAATTGACTGTAAGTTCGACCCTCCACCAGAAACTAAAACTGCTATTCTTTTTTTATTTTTATTAGACATTTTTTCACTCTCTTTAAATTTATTTTTATCATCTTTATTTTTAATACAAATTAATTTTTTCGTCACCTTTAACAATAGTTCCTAATTCATAGGCTTCTTCTCCATTTTCAGCTAAAATATCAATAACTGTTTGAGCATCATTTTTATTTACGATAACAACAAATCCAACTCCCATGTTGAATGTTCCCCACATTTCTTCTTCTGGAACTCTTGAGAATGCTTCGTGTTTAAACAACGGATGAACTTTTACTTTTGCTTTTTCGATGTTTGCACAAAGTCCATCTGGTATAGTTCTTGGAACATTTTCGATAAGTCCTCCACCAGTTATGTGAGCCATTCCGTTCACTTGCACTTTTTCCATAACTTTTTGAATTGGTTTTACATAAATTTTTGTTGGTGTCAATAAATGTTCTCCAATTGTTTTTCCATTGAATTCTTCGCTAAAATCAGTAAATAATTTTCTTAACAATGAGAATCCGTTACTGTGAGCTCCACTCGATGGAATTGCAACAATTACATCTCCTTCTTGAACTTTACTTCCATTGACCATTTTTTCTTCTTCAACTACACCAACTGCAAATCCTGCAATGTCATATTCTCCATCTGCATAAAATCCTGGCATTTCAGCAGTTTCTCCACCTACTAAAGCTGAATCTCCTTGAAGACAACCTTCTACAACACCTTTAATTATTTCAGAAGAAACATTTGAGTCCAATTTTCCACAAGCTAGGTAATCTAAGAAAAATAATGGTTGTGCTCCGTGACACAAAATATCATTTACACACATTGCAACACAGTCAATTCCAACTGTGTCATATTTATTTGTTTCAAATGCAACTTTTAATTTTGTTCCAACTCCATCAGTTCCAGACACTAAAATTGGTTTTTTATATTCTCCTAATTTGTATAAAGCTCCAAAACTTCCCAATTCGTTCATAACATTTTTGTTGTAAGTTGCTTTTACTCTTTCTTTTATTTTCTCAACACTTCTGTATCCTTCTTCTTTATCTACTCCTGAATCTTTATAAGAAATTGACATTCTTTATCCTCCTGTTTTAAATTAAATCTCTATTTTTTATTTTACAAAGTTTGCAAAATCTTCTGCATATTTTGTAGGGAAAAATTCTGTAATTTCATATTCTGCAATTCCATTTATATTAAACGGATCTTCTGAAATTATTTTCTTAACTTCTTCCAAGTTTTCTGCATTTAGCAAAATTATACCACCTGTTCTAGGATTTTTTCTTCCTGAACAAATAAATTTTCCCATTTCATAATATTTTTCCAAAAATTTTATATGTTCTTCTAAATATTTTTCAACTTCACTTACTGCTTTTACATAATTTAAACTTACTATATACATTTTTTCACCTTATTTTTCCAATTTTTTCAAAGCCTCTTTTTGAATTGGTGTCAACGAAGCATAAAATTCTTCCTCGTAATCTCCCAATCCAGCTGGATAATCTCCATTAAAGCATTCCATGCAAAGTCCTGTATATGGTGCATCAAAATTTAATCCAATCGAATCAATTAATCCATCAATACTCAAGAAAGCCAATGAATCTGCACCGATGTAGTCTCTCACTTCTTCAACAGTTTTATTTGCCGAAATCAATTCTGATGAATTTGACACATCAATTCCGTAAAAAATAGGAAACTTAAATTCTGGTGATGCAATTCTTACATGAACTTCTTTTGCTCCAGCTTCCTTCAATAACTGAACAATACGGCTTGAAGTAGTTCCACGAACTATTGAATCGTCAATCATAACTACAACTTTGTCTTTTACGACACCTTTTACAGCAGAAAGTTTCATTCTGACACCTTGTTCTCTCAATTCTTGAGTTGGCTGAATAAATGTTCTCGCTACATATTGGTTTTTGATTAATCCCATTTCATAAGGTTTTCCGCTTTCTTCTGCATAACCACTCGCTGCCGACAATGACGAATTTGGAACTCCAATTATAATATCTGCATTTTCAACAGGTGCTTCTTGTGCCAATCTTCTTCCGCATCTTTTACGAGCTGAATGTACATTTATTCCTGAAATATCCGAATCAGGTCTTGCAAAATACACATATTCCATCGCCGCAATCGCAGTCGAAGTATCGTCAGTATATTTTTCAATTCTGTATCCATCTTTATCAATGATTACAACTTCTCCAGATCTAATATTTCTAACAAATTCCGCTCCAACAATTTCCAACGCACAAGTTTCACTCGCCAAAATATACGCTCCATTTTTTGTTTTTCCTAAAATTAAAGGACGAAATTCAAAAGGGTCAACTGCACCGTACAATTCTGTCTGAGTTTGAACTAAGAAAGAAAATCCACCTTTTACTTGTCTTAATGCATCTTTCAATTGGCTCAAAAAATCTTTTTCTTTACTTCTTCTAATCAAATGAACCAACACTTCTGTATCTGATGTAGAATGAAAAATTGCACCGTGTTTTTCCAATTCTCTTTTCAATTTTTTCGCATTAATCAAATTTCCGTTGTGTGCCAAAGCGATACTTCCGTCAAAAAATTGGAACAAGAATGGCTGAATATTACGACCACTGCTGCTTCCAGAAGTCGCATATCTAACATGCCCAATAGCACAATTTCCTTGCAAACGGTTAAAAATTCTATCATCGTTAAATACTTCCGACACAAGTCCAGGCCCACGATGACCATTCACACGCTTACCGTCACTTACTACAATTCCTGCTGCTTCTTGCCCTCTATGTTGCAAACTATGCAATCCATAATAAGTAAGTCTTGCCGCTTCGTGGTGTCCAAAAACTCCAAAAACTCCACATTCTTCATTCAAGCTCTTAATCATTTGTAGTTTTCCTCCATTTTGTTATAAACAGTTTAGTTTATACTTTATCAATATTTTTTATTTTATTTAAATGACAAGGGGTCAAGACCCCTTGCTAATATATGATTTCAGAAATTTATTTTTTTAATTTATTTTAAAACTTCTTCCATACGACGAAGAACTTCACGATAAGCACCCATTACGTCTCCTAAATCTTGTCTAAATCTATCTTTATCCAATTTTTTAAGTGTATCTTTATCCCAAAGTCTCATTGAATCTGGACTAATTTCATCTGCAAGTAAAATATTTCCATCTTTATCTCTTCCAAACTCAATTTTATAATCTACTAAAATCAAGTTCATTTTATCAAATAATGCAGACAACAAATCATTAATTAAGAAAGTTTGTTTTTTAATTTCAGCCAATTCTTCTTCAGTAACCAATTCTAATGCTAAAGCATGATCATCATTCAATAATGGATCTCCTAAATCATCATTTTTGTAAGACAATTCAAATGTAGGTCTTTTAAAGATTTTTCCTTCTTCAGCCGCATATCTTTTTACAAAACTTCCAGTTGCTCTATTTCTAATAATTACTTCCAAAGGCACAATTTCCACTTTTTTACAAAGTTGTTCTCTTTCATTCAAAGTTTTAATCCAGTGAGTTTTTACACCATGTTTAATCAAATATCCATAAAGTAATGTAGAAATTTTATTATTCAAAATTCCTTTATCTTCCAATTGATCTTTTTTAACTCCATTAAATGCAGTCGCATCATCTTTAAAATACATAATTATTTCATCCGCATTATCTGTTGCAAAAATTGATTTTGCTTTTCCTTCATAAATTTGTTCTCTTTTTTCCATTTTTATTTCCTCCATTTTTTATTTTTAAATCATATCAAATAAATATTATATTGTTCAATAACTTGAATTTTTTTTATTTCCACAAGGGATCAATATCAATGCCTCTTGCTTCAAAATATTTGTTTTATTAAATTATAAATACATATAATTTTTGAATAAGTCTATTACAAATTATAACTCAACTTTCTTATCATTATCAGCAATAAATTTAGCTTTCATTTCTTTTCTAAATGTAACCAATTTTTCTCTAATTTCAGGATATTTTATTGCAAGAATTTGTACTGCCAACATTCCTGAATTGTATGAATTATTAATTCCAACAGTTGCTACTGGAATAGATTTTGGCATTTGAACAATCGAATAAAGTGCGTCCAATCCTTCAAGTGCTCCATTTAAAGGAACTCCAACTACTGGCAGTATTGTTTTTGAAGCAATAACTCCAGGTAAATGTGCCGCAAGTCCAGCACCAGCAATAATCACTTCTGCACCTCTTTTTTCAACATCAGCCAAAACTTCTTCCAATTTTTCAGGAACTCTGTGAGCCGACAATACATAAGCCTCAAACTCAATCCCAAATTCTCTCAAACAATTTGCTGCACCTCTCATTTTGTCAGTATCTGACTGACTTCCAAAAAATATTGCTACTTTCATTTTCTACTTTCTCCTTTTCTCTATTTAAAGAATTTAATTCCATTTCTAAAGATATTTTGTTCTTTATCTCCATAAATATTTTTATAAACATTTTTACCTTTTCTTTCAGAATGTCCCATTTTACCAAAGATTCTACCATTATAAGCCAACATTCCTTCAATCGCATAATACGAACCATTTGGATTAAATTGTGAATCCATTGTCGAATTTCCATCCAAATCAACATATTTAGTTGCAATTTGATTATTTTTAAATAATTTTTTGTATTCTTCTTCTGTAATAACAATTCTTCCTTCTCCGTGAGAAATTGCTACTGAATGAATATCTCCTTCTTTCATATTAGCTAACCAAGGTGAATTATTTGTAATAATTTTTGTTTGCACAATTTTCGACATATGTTTGTCAATTGTATTAAATGTCAATGTTGGCGAAGTTTCATTTAATTCACGAATTTCTCCGTAAGGTAACAATCCTGATTTAATCAATGCTTGGAATCCATTACAAATTCCTAAAATTAATCCATCTCTCTTCAATAGATTTTCCACTGCTTCTTTAACTTTTTTATTCTTCAATACAGCAACCATAAATTTAGCCGATCCATCTGGTTCATCTCCCGCACTAAATCCTCCAGGCAACATCAATATTTGCGAATTATTAATTTCTTTAACAAAATTATCGATTGAACTTAAAATATTGCTATGTGACAAGTTATTAAATACACCAATTTTTGCAAGTCCACCTTCTCTATTAAATGCTCTTTCCAAGTCATATTCTGAGTTTGTTCCAGGGAATACTGGAATAAATACTCTTGGTTTCGCATAAGCGTTTGAAATATTGCTAATTATATTTTGAGTTTCAATCTTTTCGATTTTTTCATATTTTACACCTTTGCAATGTGCAATTTTATGTTCTTCCTCAACTTCTTTTTTAGTTGGGAATATTCTTTCAAGTTTACTTTCCCAAGTTCCAATTAATTCATCCAAGTCAAAAGTTATATTATTTATAGAAATTTTCGCATTATCCGTAACTTTTCCAAGTAAAACAGCATTTTTATTTTCAATACTTCCAGCAGTTTCTACAATAAATGCTCCATAATTTACTTTAAACCATTCATTTTCAGAAAGATCTGCTGCAACATCTACACCAAGTTTATTTCCAAATGCCATTTTTGCAATGCTTTCAGCAATTCCACCATTTTTAACAGCCATAGCGGAAACAATCTTTTTATTTCTAATATTTTCAGTCACAAAGTCAAAGTTTGCCTTTAATTCATCAAGTTTTGGCAAATCATCTTCATCATTTGGAGTTGTAATCAAGTAAACGTTGTTTCCAGCCTTTTTAAATTCGCTAGAAATTACATTTTCCGCATCTGTAACACTTACTGCAAACGATACCAATGTTGGCGGTACAGAAATATCATTAAATGTTCCGCTCATCGAATCTTTTCCACCAATTGAAGGTAATCCAAAGGCTTTTTGTATGTGCAATGCTCCTAATAATGCTGATAATGGTCTTCCCCACTTTTTAGAATCTTGTCCCAATCTTTCAAAATATTCCTGGAACGTAAATCTGATATTTTTGTAATTTCCTCCACCAGCGACAACTTTTGCCATCGATTCAATTACAGCGTAAGCACCACCGTGGAACGTACTTTGTTTTGCCACATAAGGATTGTATCCATATCCGACCATTGAAGCGACATCAGTTTCTGCATTGATTACTGATACTTTTTGCACCGAAACTTCTGCAGGAGTTAATTGATATTTTCCACCAAATGGCATTAATACAGTAGTTGCTCCAATTGTTGAATCAAAAGTTTCAACTAGTCCTCTTTGTGAAGCTACATTTAAATCCTTCAAATTATTTACAAATTTGCTTCTAAAGTCATTTCCTTCAATTTCTCTGTTCAAGCTCAATTTTGGCGTATTTTCAATTGTAATATTAATGTTTGAAGCAGCTCCATTTGTATTTAAGAAATCTCTTGAAATATCAACAATCGCTTTTCCATTGTATTTCATAATAAGTCTATTTGAATCATTAATTTCAGCCACTTGATATGCTTCCAAATTTTCCTCATTTGCAAATTCTATAAATTTATCTAAATTTTGTTTTTCAATAACAACTGCCATTCTTTCCTGTGACTCTGAAATAGCCAGTTCCGTTCCATTTAACCCGATATATTTCACTCTTACTTTATTCAAGTCAATTTCAAGTCCATCAGCAAGTTCCCCAATTGCGACTGAAACTCCTCCAGCTCCAAAATCGTTACATTTTTTAATTAATTTTGTAACATTTCTGTTTCTGAAAAGTCTTTGAATTTTTCTTTCTACAATTGCATTTCCTTTTTGCACTTCTGCACTTGATTTTTCAGAAGATTCTGTTGTATGCTCCTTAGATGAACCAGTTGCTCCACCAATTCCATCCCTTCCAGTTCTTCCACCAAGTAAAATTACAACATCTCCATTTTTAGGCTTTTCACGGATAATATTTTCAGCAGGCGCTGCTCCTACAACAAGTCCCAATTCCATTCTTTTAGCTTTGTAGCCTTCATCATAAATTTCATTTACATGAGTTGTCGCAAGTCCAATTTGGTTTCCATAAGATGAAAATCCGTGTGCTGCCACTTGTGTAATAACCTTTTGCGGCAATTTTCCAGCCATTGTATCTGCAATTTTTTCAGTTGGATCAGCAGAACCGCTAATTCTTACAGCCTGATAAACATAAGTTCTTCCAGATAACGGATCACGAATTGCTCCACCAATACAAGTAGAAGCCCCACCAAATGGCTCAATTTCTGTTGGGTGATTATGAGTTTCATTTTTAAACTGCAAAATCCATTTTTCTGTAGTTATGCTCTTTTCCCCATCTTCACCAATTCTTTCAATTGGCACATCAATATAAATCGAGCAGGCATTTATTTCATCTGAAACTTCCAGATCTGGCAAGTTTCCATTTTTTCTCTGCTCTTTTCCAAAAATTGTAGCAAGATCCATAAGAGTCATAGGCTTTTTAGAAATTCTGTCGGCATGAACATATTTTCTGCTTTCTAAATACTCGCTAATAGCCTTTTCAATGATATTTTTATAAGTTTCATTTTCAATTTTAATGTCATCAATGATTGTTTCAAAAGTTGTATGTCGGCAGTGGTCACTCCAGTAAGTGTCAAGAACACGAATTTCAGTTTCTGTAGGATTTCTTTTTTCCTCATTTTTAAAATATTCCTGAATGAATAGCAAGTCATTTACTGTCATTGCCAGTTCCAATTTATCTTTTAAATCTGCAATTTCTTCTTTTGTTTTTTCAGTAAATCCATCGTAAACAATAACATCATCTTTATTTTCATTTTCAACATTTTCACTTAAAACATTCAAATCCTTTTCTCTTGCTTCAACTTCATTTATATAGTATTTTTTTACTTTAGCAAGTTCTTCAGGAGAAATTTTTCCGTATAAAATTATCAATTTCCCACTTTTTACGTTAATATTATTGTTTTTATCAATTAATAAATTTACACATTGAATTGCAGAATCTGCTCTTTGATCATATTGCCCTGGCAAAAATTCCACTGAAAAATATACATTTTCTGAATTTTTTTCTTCAAATACTTCATCCAACGATCTAAAAACATTGTCAGCATTTATTTCTGAAAACACCGTTCTTTCCAATTTTTCCAAATCATTTTCACCCAAGTTAAACACATCATAAATATTCAGAACTCTTACATCGCTAAGTCCACTTATTCCAACATTTTCCTTCAAGTCGCTGAACAAGTTCTGTGCTTCTACTCTAAAATCTTTCTTTTTTTCCACAAAGATTCTATAATTCATCTTTATCTCTCCTTCTATATTTTATATTTTATAAAAAATAAAAATCCAAGCAAAAAAGATTACCCAGATTTTTCATATATTTGTATATTTAATTTTTTATATTTTTTATATAACAAAGTAGACAATTTTACAATTTGTCTAGTAAAAAATATCCTGAATGCTCTTCTGACAAAAAATCTTTTTTTCATCTTTCCTCCAATAAAATATTTCCCTTAAAAAATCTTGTATTGCTGTAAAATTCCTACCTATTAAAAGTATAACAAAATTTTACTATTTTTTCAATACCAAAAAAATTATTTCTGTGCCAAAATAAGTTTCTTTCTTCATAGTATACTTTCCCAATATTTCTTAAATCTCCATTTCCTATTTTTCTTTAATTTAATAAAATTTTACAATATTTTACTAAAAAATTTTAATTATTTTATTTTCGCTATTGACATTTTGAATTTTCAAGGTACAATATTATTGACATAGATGAAAGGATGTGATGATTTATGAAAATCATTATTAGCGGAAAACAACTTAAAGTCACAGATGCAATTAAAACTTATACTGAAGAAAAAATAAGCAGAATTTCCAAGTATTCAGATGCTATCACAGAAGTCGATGTTGTTCTGACTGTCGAAGATACAAAATCTGAAGGTCCAGTTCACAAAGCTGATGGATTAGTTTACGCAAGTGGTACAAAAATAAAAATAGAAGCTGAAAATAAAGACTTATATGCAGCAATTGATGATCTATCCGACAGATTGGAAAGACAAGTTAGAAAATATAAAGAAAAACAAAAAGACCACAACAAAAAAGGTACTCGTCAATCTTAATTTATAAAAAGCATTTAATATTTTAAGAATAAAAGAACTTTAATATATAAAAAAAGACTATTTTAGAATTTTAAATTTTAAAATCAGTCTTTTTTATATTTTTTATTTTTTACTCTTTACTCTTATTAAATTTTTCCAAAATATACAAACAAAACATATTTACTAAAAATCCTGGTACAATTTCATAAATTATTTTACCAAGTCCGCTTTGATTCCAGAAAATTACTGTAATTGTAGCGACAATCATTGAAATCAAAATATTTTTCCAGTTCATTTCTTTTTTGTACAAAATAAATAAAATTACTGGAGAAAATACAGCTCCAAAACCTGCCCATGCGTATGAAACTAACGACAATACTTCTGAATTTGGATTCATTGATAACGATGTTGCAATTATAAAAATGATTATAATACAAATTCTTCCAACCCAAATAAGTTCTTTATTCGTTTTTTCTCTTTTAACAATGTATTTATAGAAATCTTCAGTCAAAGTATTTGAAGCAACTAGCAATTGTGCTGAAATTGTTGACATTATTGCTGATAAAATTGCTGCATATAAAATACCAGCTATCCAAGGATTGAATAATTTTCCTATCATGTAAATGAAGATTTTTTCTGGATCTTGAACATTTTTGAAAAGAGCAATTCCCGTAATACCAATTGCGATAGAACAAACCAATGAAATTATAACCCATACCATTGCGATTAATCTAGCTTTCCAAAGTTCATTTACACTGTTTATACTCATAAACTTTACAATTATGTGTGGCTGTCCAAAATATCCAAGTCCCCAACCTAATCCAGAAATAATTACTGGTACGCTAAGTGCTTCTGGATATTTCAACAAGTTAAGTGAAATATGCTTTTGAGTCATTGCAACATCAATAGCGCTACTTCCTCCAACTACAAAATACGCTGCAACTGGAACAATTATAATTGCAAAAAACATCAATATTCCTTGAAAAAAATCCGTCCAAACTCCTGCCAAATATCCACCTAAAAATGTATAAAATATTATAGTTCCTCCACCTACTAATACTCCTAATTTGTAATCAATTCCCAATAACGATTCAAATAATTTCCCATTTGAAACCAATCCTGATGCCGAATAAATTGTAAAGAAAAATAAAATTACAATTGCTGAAAAGGTTTTTACATAACCTTTCGTATCATTTGATTTTTTTGATATAAATGTTGGAATTGTCAATGCTTCGTGTTCTTCTGTCTGCATTCTCAATCTTGGTGCTACTATTTTCCAATTTATATAAGTTCCTATTATTAATCCTATTATAACCCAGACTTGCTTTAATCCTGATAAGTAAACGGCTCCTGGCAATCCTAGCAATAGCCATCCACTCATGTCACTCGCTTGAGCTGACATTGCTGTTACCCAGTAACCTACACCTCTTCCACCTAAAATATATTCCTCGTGAGTATCCGTTTTCACATAAAAATATACTCCTATCGCCATTAAAAATATTAAATATATTCCAAACGTTATAAAAGTTTCTATTCCACCTGTTGTCATTTCTCATCTCCGTTCTTTTTGATTTTAATTTATAACCTATTATATCACATTAACTATTTTTTAGCGATACTACTTTTTCATTTCTCATTTTTTTAAAAAACAATCCTCATATTATACCAAACCGCACCCCCATGAGTCGACTCTGATACTCCTTCATTCACAAACCCAATCTTCCCATAAAACGGAACAAGCCTATCTTTGCAAGTCAATACAACACCCTTTCTTCCAAAATTTTTTGCATCTTCCACAACTTTTCTCAAAACTTTCTCAGCATAGCCTCTCCGTCTAAATTCTGGAAGCGTATTCACTCCAAAAATCATCTGCCAATCGCCATTTTCATCATGCAAATTAGGATTTTCAAACATTTCATCAGTCAAAATTTCATCATCCGTAGCCATCCCATTTACAAACGAAACAATTTTACCACCCTCATTTTCCAAAATCCAAAAAAAATCTGGATAAACTTCCAATCTCCCACGAAAACTCTCTTCCGTTGCCGCCTCCGCAGCAGGAAAACACTCTGCTTCAATTCTTGTCAATTCTTCTAAATCATTAATTGTTGCTTTTCTAATTTTCATTTTTTATTTTTCCTTTTCTAATTTTTTATAAATTTTCAAAATTAAGAGAGTACAAATTTTTGTATAATAAAATAATTAATTTGTTTATTTAGATGATTTACAGTTTTTAAAAAAATTGAATACTCTCAAAACTAATAAAAATAATCTATTTTTTTACTTTCTAGAGCAATTAGAATAAACAATATTCCTGTTTCTAAAAAATTTCAACTTATGAAATTTCAACTAATCCCTGACATTCTTTACCATGTATTATATTTTGAGTTTACACAAAATTATGGATACTCTCTTAATCAAAGACAACCTTCCATTTATCCCTATTTCTATTCGCCTCAAAGCACATTTTTATTTGCTCAGCTGTAATTTTCTTTGTTTCCAGTTCAGGCAATTCATTAATCCCAAAATATCTGCTGTCAATCGTTTCAATATTTTTTTCAAATTTTCCACTCAAATATTCACACAAAACAAAAACTTTTGTTATGCCATACGGTATCTTTTTACCTTGATTTTTTGTAACATCAAGCAAAGCTATAATCATCTCAGCACTAGCCTCAATCCCAGCTTCTTCCTTAACTTCCTTCAACACATTTTCCTTCACAGAAAGATAAACATCCGCCCATCCACCTGGCAATGCCCATTTTCCATTACTTTCCTGAATTAAAAGAATTTTATCATCTTCAAAAATCACACCTCTCACATCAATCTTAGGCGTCTGATATCCAACTTCATTACAAAATAAATCCTTTACCTTTTCCACCGAAATCTCAGTTTTGTGTGCCACCATTTCTGCCGAAATCTCCCTAATTCTCTCAAATCGTTCAATATCAAATTTATCTTTTCCATATGCAAGTCCTGCTTGTGCTAGACTTTGCAGTTCAATTGCCCAATTTAGCCACTTTTGTTCTTCTTCTTCATTTTTATTCATAATTATCACCTACTGTTTTAAAGTTATTAATTAATTATTATTCTTCAATATTAGCCTACATTATAAAAATTTAATTTAGAAAATCATGATGAAATCATTAATCAGGAATATAAATTAATAAATTTTTTTTATTTTTAAAATTTATATCTTCATCAATTTTTTTAAATAATCCTTTGCCATCTCATCATTTTCTATTAATCTTAGACTGTTTACTATTGATATTCTATATTCTTTATCTACATTTTCCAAAAATTCATTTTCCAAAAGCGGAATTATTTCATCAAATCCCTTTACACCTAAAAATCTAACTAAATTTTTTCTTGTATCTAAATCAAATAATTTTAAATATTTTTTAAAAATTGGAATCACATTTTTATGTTTTTTTTCTAAAAGAATTAAGTCATAAATTGTATTAAAATTATAACCTAAATTATTTATTTCTTTTAAAAAATTTTCCTGTAAATTATTTGTTTCTTCTCTCTTGTATAAATATTCACTATTAAAATACTCTCCATAAAAAATTGATTTCATTTTATCTGTTATAATTTTATAAATATTTTTTATTTTTTCAATAAATTTCAATATTTCCTTTTTAAACTCTTCGATTTTAATAAAAGATTTTCCTTTTAAATTAGTAAATTCAATTTTATATGTCATATTATCTCTATATTTATTTGTACTATCCCAAGAAACTTCTATTTTATCATTAATTTTTCTAAACATTACATCAGGATACACCATTTCGAGTCCTGAAAAAGTCCATAAATGCCGTTCACTCCATTCATGAATTTTTTCAAACCATTCTATCTCTTCATGATTCTTATTTCCCATTTCATATGCTTTTTCTATTATTTCAATTCCACAATTTCCTTTTATTTTATACGGAAACTTATCTTCTTCACTCAAAATAAATTTTAAATTATTCTCAAACCAATCCGATAAAAATATTAAATTTGCTGTATCCTTTTCTATTTTCCCATCAACTGTAAATTCACAAATATTTTTTCCTTCAATTTTTAATTCCAATTCAAAAGCTGCATAAAAAAATTCTGGTCTATGAATAAAATTTATTGAAAATTTTTTTGGTTTCATATCTATCGCCTACTTAATGCTTCTTAATCTAATTTATTTACTAAAAACTTTTACTTTCTTCCCATAAAATGCTATCCCTATCTGTGAACTACTCCCACTTTTAGAAGCGGGAGCTTCTTGGGAAGTATCTGCTTTTGTTAGCCAAATATATTTACCAAGCTCTTCGGGCAGTCCCTGCCCTGTTTTCTTTTATTTTCTTAATATTCCAACATCGCTTTTCCAATGTTTTTTATATTCAATGCCGCATTGTAATCTCTATCAATTTCAATCCCGCAGCACTCACATTTATAACTTCTTTTTGATAATTCCAGTTTCTCTTTAACATTTCCACATTTACTGCAAGTTTTCGACGATGGAAACCACTTATCTATCTTCAAAAATTGTTTCCCTAAAAACATCAGTTTATACTCAAGCATTCTCAAAAACATTCCCCATCCATTATCTCCTACACTTTTCCCAAAATTTAATGCCTGGCTCATCCCCTTCATATTCAAATCCTCAACAACCACGGCATTGTATTCTTCAGACAATTTTTTCGATAATTTATGCAAAAAATCCCTTCGGCAATTTTTGATATACTCATGCAATCTTGATATTTTCATTTTTTGTTTATACCAATTTTTAGAAAATTTCACTTTTCTTGATAACGATTTCTGTAATTTCTTCAATTTTTTCTCCAACATCCTAAAATATCTTGGATAATCAGCTCTTTGGTTTTCAGAACTGACAAATAATTCAGGTATTGAGAAATCAAGTCCAATTACTTTATCATTACTAGCTACCTTTTGAATTTCCTTTCCAAATTCCGTCAAAATAGAAACATAATAATTTCCATTACTATTTATCAATGTTACTGACTTTATCTTGTAATCCTTTGGTATTTCTCTATGATATTTCAATTTTACTTTTTTCAATTTTGGCAAAATCAAATATTTGTTTTCCTCAATTCGTATCGAATTGTTCACACAATTTGTCGTGTAACTTTTAACAGTATTCTTTTTAGATTTGAATCTTGGAAACTTTGCTCTCTTTTGAAAGAAATTCGTAAATGATAGTTTTACATTTAATTGAGCATTTGAAAGTGCCAGACTGTCTACTTCTTTTAGAAATTGATTTTCACTCTTCAAACTAGCAGGTGTAATTATTTTATTTTTCCCAGTTTCTTCATAAATTTTATTAGCAATATACAAAATCGTATTGTAAACAAAACGAACACATCCAAAAGTCTTATTTATCAATAATTCTTGCTCCTTACTTGGATAAATTCTGTATTTGAATGCTAAATTATATTTCATAAAATTACACCTCCTTTTGATATTGTATCCATATGTATATTTTTTTTTAATTTTTTTACAAAAAAAGCAATTTATCTCCCACTTACAAAAGTCGGAGACTTCTTGCTATCTTTTTGTTAACCCACATTTACCTATTTCCTAGTCTTCCAAAATCTCTTTCGCAAAACTTCCTTCTTTTTCAGTCCCCAACAAAATTTCCTCAACAGTTGCCGCAATATCAGCAAAAGTTTTTCTAGTTCCAATATTTACATTCTTTTTAACATTTTTACCGTAAATCAATATTGGAATGTACTCTCTTGTGTGGTCAGTCCCTTTATAAGTAGGGTCATTTCCGTGATCGGCAGTGATAATCAAGATTTCATCATCTTTCAAGTTCTTTTCGATTTCAGGCAACCAATTGTCAAATTCAATCAAAGCATTTACATAACCTTCCACATTTCTTCTATGCCCATAAACAGCATCAAAGTCAACCAAGTTAGTAAAAATCAATCCTTTTGTATCTTCCTTCAATGCTGCAATTGTTTTCTTAATTCCATCTAAATTATCCTGATTAGCTTTTCTATTGTCTGTAATTCCTTTTCCATTGAACAAGTCGCTCGTTTTTCCAATTCCAACTACATCAAGTCCAGCTTTTTCCAATCTTTCAAGCATTGTTTCTTTTGGCGGATCAATCGAAAAGTCGTGTCTGTTTGCAGTTCTTTTAAATTCTCCAACTTTTTTACCAACATAAGGTCTTGCAATTACCCTTGCCACAGGCGATTTTTCATTACAAATTTCAAGTGCAATTTCACACGCTTTGTAAAGTTCTTCCAATGGTATAATTTCTTCATTCGCAGCAATCTGAAACACAGGATCTGCCGAACCGTAAACTATCCAATTTCCAGTTTTAATTTGTTCTTCTCCATATTGATCAATCGCTACAGTCCCTGAAATTGGCTTATTCAACATAGCTTTTCTTCCAGTTTTTTCTTCAAATTCCTTTATAACTTCATCTGAAAATCCATTTTGATAGTTTGGAAACGGTCTTTCCAATGGCACACCAGCAATTTCCCAATGTCCAGTCGTAGAATCTTTTCCATGCGACACCTCAATCGCTCTTCCATAGGCCCCTTCAGCACTTTCCACAGCTGGAGTTCCTTCAATCTCAGTAATATTTCCAAGTCCTAATTTACCCATATTAGGCAAACTCATTCCACCATGAGCTTTCGCCATATTCCCTAAAGTATTTGATCCGCAATCATCAAACAAATTCGCATCAGGCAATTCTCCTGCTCCAACACTGTCTAAAACTATTATTGTTATTCTTTCTATTTTTTTCATTTTTTATCTTCCTTTCTTTTTTATTTAATTATATCTTTTATCTGTTTTAAAAGCAATTGATTTTAAGATTTTTTTATTCATCAGAACCATAAACAATCATTAATAAATGTTCTTTGTACCGTATTATTCCAGCTGAAAAAACATTATATGCATAAAATTCACTTAAAATATCTTCATATTTCTTTATCGCTAAATAAAAATTTACAGGCTCACCAAACCAATGTGTTATTTGATAAAAAAAATGTCTTACATTCCAGTATTGTTCCTTTTTATCTGCTTTATTTTCTAAATTTTCAATTATTTCCTCAACAGTAAATTCTGTTTGCAATTTAATAAATTCAGAAATTCTATCGTAACCAGTTTTTGTTTCATTTTGTTTTATCAGCTTTTCGTATTTTCTATTTTTTTTGAAAACAATATTCAATTTTTCCAATTTTTTTCTAATATTATCGTCTTTTTTCTCAAATGAAATATTTTCATAATATTGCAATAATTTTTTCTTTATTATTTCATTCAAATCATTATTTTTATCATTATCAATAAAAAATGTATAAATATATATTGCTGTATATTCAGGATAAATCTTCATCCCATTATCCAACACATTGAGACACCTTTAATAAATCCTTCAATGCAATCCTTATTCTTCATTGTGATAATTCCTTTTCAAAATTATGATTTTTTATAAATATTTGTCAAATCGTCAAAAACAACTTTCTCATAAATCTCAGCATCAGTTATAAACATATATCCATCAAAAAGTACTTCATCGTAAGCCCACACACTAAATTGACTAATAGAATATGGCATTATTTCATCAATTGTTAAATTTTGAAAGAAAAAGTTTTCTGTAATAATTCCATTTCTAGCATTTTCTACATCGTATTTAGTTAGACTATTTCCCAACTTTTGAATAACGTTCTCCAATGGAACAGACAATTTATTCTCTCTTAAACGGCTGTTTGCCATACCTAAATATTTTTTTACAATGCTATTTTTTATT
The DNA here is from genome assembly GCF_013394865.1 of Leptotrichia sp. oral taxon 417. Taxonomy (NCBI): domain Bacteria; kingdom Fusobacteriati; phylum Fusobacteriota; class Fusobacteriia; order Fusobacteriales; family Leptotrichiaceae; genus Leptotrichia; species Leptotrichia sp. oral taxon 417. The sequence goes on from NZ_JABXYV010000001.1 coordinate 1,588,992, forward strand.
TTAACATCCCATTCTTTTATGTTATTAAAAATAAAAGATATCTGTTTTTCCAGTTCCTTATCATAAATTTCAGCTTCTTCCATTGACACATACACTTTTTTCCCAAGCCAATCAACTTCAAAATCCTCAATATCGCCATTATCATTTACATTAAACGCCATCTTCATTTTCCCTCATTTCTATTTTTTTACCTAGAATGAATCCCAGAAAATATCATCTCCATTTTCTTTAATATACTTATAAATTTTATCTTCATTTTCAATCAAATCCTCAACTATTTCAGCCACTTTCCGTATTTTTTCCTAATTTTCCTTAGTATTTCCAAAATAGCGTCCAACATATCCCCCAGCTTCAGGATCAGAATCATAATCTTCATAAAGTTCTGGATAATTATTTTCCAAATAACTTTCAATTAAAGCCGCCCATCCATAGCCATTTAAATATGATAAATAATCTAATAATTTCGTTCATTCCTGTAAATCGTTATTTTTATAATTTCAATTATCATATTTTTTATAATTTTTAGGCATAACATTATTCTGAAAATAATAATAATCCCTTTTATAAAAATAATTTTCATAATTAATCACTACTTTTTCATCTGTTTCCAAAAAACTGTCTACAATATAAATTCCTTTTTTCCTTTCAAATATTGATATACTATAATTACTATATCTTTTCATAATATAATCTTTTCTAAAAAATTTTATCATAATCATCACTAGTAATAATATTATTATTACAAATAGTTCAATCATTAATTCTAAATCCCCCCAAGCAACTCCAACCGAAAAAATTGATACTATGCTAAATATTGAACAGCACAACATATGAAATCTTTCAAAAATTGAATATTTCACATATAATTTTTCTCCATTCACTTTTTCACGAATTTCTTTTTTTGGATAACCTATTTTCCCCAACAAATATTCCAAAATTTCATCTTTATTTTTTATATCACAAAAAACATAACTTTTCTCATGATTATTTTCTATTGAAACATCAGTTATCAAATTGCATAAATACTTATAAACACTTATTGTACTGTCAAAATTCAAAAGAATATCATAAGAACCTAGTATATTTTTTCTCACTATCAATTTTTTTATATCACTATATTCAATAGTTTTCTCAAAAAATAGACCTTTTATTTTCACTTCATAATCAAAAAAATCAAATTTCATCTTACTTTTAATAATCATTACCAAAAGAAATCTATAAACAAAATAACTTATTCCAATAACCAAAAAAATTATTCCAACCTTTTCTTTTTTATTAAATAAAATATCAATTCCTCCTAATAAATGACTTAAATATATTACTAGAAAAAATATATCCCACATATTAATTTCAAATTTTGAATATCTTATTTTCATTCAATTTATCTCCATATTTTATTATTTCTTCCTATATTTTATCCCTTTCTTCTCTCCAACCGCTTCCAAAATCCCACCTTTCACAAGTTTATTCAAAAATCTTCTCGCCGTAGAATCCGAAACATTCAAAATCTTTTGAGCCTCACTACTATCAATATAATTATTTTTCTCAAAATACATTTCCAATATTTTCAGCCTTTGTAGCTCTTTATCAGTCATTTTATCAGTCAAAATATCAGTCATTTTTTCTATTTCTTGTTAATATTATTTTCCACACATCAACAAAAATTACAACAATACTTCATTATTTCAAAATTTTACTCTATTTCAAAAATCTCAAAATCATTCCCAACAAACTTACTCCACCTCAAAAACCGCCATATACGGCAGATGATCCGACAATTTCGTCCAATTCCTTGAATCATCGTTAATATAAAAACTCTTTTTTACTTTGTAATCTGTCCCTTTTTTCACCATCACATAATCAATTCTAGCTGTTTCAATCTCCCTATTTTCTGAGTTTTTCTTATTTTCCAAATCTCTACCTTGAAAATAGCTGTCATTCCAATCTTTCCTGATTTTCGCATAATATTCTGTCGTTGGTAAAAGATTAAAATCTCCACACAAAAACTTCACATCGCCCTTAAATCTCTCAATTGCAGTAAATAAATCATCCAATTCCTCATTTTTATTGTCCAAACTGTTATCAAGATGTGTATTCACAACTAAAATTTTCTTTTTAAATTTTGAAGTATTCAATCTAGCTGCCAAAACTTGCCTTTTTTCCTTGCTTTTTCCAGGTAGCTGATGAATGTAAATATTTTTCACATCATACTTTGAAATAAACGCAATTCCAAACTCACCTTTATCAAAATCCATCGTTTTCTGAAAATAATGATAATGATAACCCAATTCCTGTGCCATTTCCTGTACAACATCCCGAAATTTGCTTCTCTTCGTATTTCTATCAACTTCCTGAAGTCCGATAAAATCTGGATTATATTTTTTCAAGCTCCGAGCAAGTTCCCTTCCATTGGTAAGTCTTGCCCCAAAAATATTGTATGTTATAATTCTAAATTCCATTTTTGTTTCCTATCTTTTTTATTTTTATAAATAATTAATTTTTTCTTGATTAAAACCATTTCCATTCATCTTTAGTCAAATATTCATAACTTCGATTTTTATCTTTTCCATTTCCATTTGGAAGCACTTCAAATGTATTATAATCTGCACCTTCTAAAATTTTTCCCTTAAAATAAATATTTTTATCATCTTTTATAAACCAATCATTCAAAAGTTCTACTTTATCTTTATTAATTCCTTTTACTTCATAAATAGAATAGTATGTATCAAAACAATTTATCATTTTATTTTCAATATAATATACATTATATTTATCTTTTCCATACAATGTAGCATTTATTATTCCATTTGGCAAAAATTCAAATGTTTTAGGATCTTTAATTTTTCCAGATAATGAAGAATCTATTGCTTCACTTCCTCTATAAATATGATTTTTATCTTTCGCAAAATATTCATTTAAAACTTTAAAACTCATAATATCAGCATTTTCTATTTTTTCATCCCGATAATAAATTTTATTATCATTTTTCCAATAATTTTTACCTAATTTTTCAAAATTTTTAATTTTTACATCTTTTATTTTTTCACCCATGTAATAAACATTCTCATCATCTTTTAAAAGAGAAAATCCTATCAACTCAGCAGTTTTCGGATTTGCTCCTTCCAAAATTTTGTTTCCATAATAAACCTTTCCTTTGTCTATCGAATAATAATCTCCTAAAATTTGAGCAGCATCTCCAAATCCCACATTTCCCAAAACTAGAAATAACAATACTTTTAAGATATTTTTCTTCACATATTCTCCTTTCGATTCAAATTCAATTTTATAAATTTCTTTTCAAACAAAAATTACAATAAAACATCTCACTCCCAAACATCATCTTTCATATCCGCTTTCCTCATCCCAGAAACAAACCTATTTCCTTCCACAAAAAATCTCAACTTTTTCTCAGTCCAAACACCTTTATTCGGAACCCCAATTCTCGCAGAAGTACCTATTTTCTTAGGAATTTTAGCATTTTCAAAATCAAGATACAAATATTTCTCATTTATTTTAGAAATGTCATATTTAATTTTAAAATTTTTATTTTCTAATTTTTCAGAAAAATTTTCAATTTCAAACATATTTTTCTCAACAATCTGAATTTCCGTCTTATAAAATCTGTCGTCAATCCCAAATGCCTTTGTAAATTTTCCTGGACCATTACTCACTAAAATTCCACTTTTTCCACGATTTTCTTCCATTCTTTTGACATTCAAAATTGGCTCTATTGCTCTAATTAATACACTTTGCGGATTTTCTTTTTCACAAGTCACAATATTTAGCATTTTATGAGAGTGTATTGAGTGAATATAGACAGTTCCAGCTTTTTCAAATAACGCTTCTACTTTTGGAGTCCGTTTTTTCCCATAACCGTGAGCCGCTCTGTCAAATTCACCCAAATACGCCTCTGTTTCAACAATGTATCCAGCAAATATCTCATTTTCACTTTTTGAAATCAAAATTTTTCCAAGTAACTCCTTTGCTACCGTAATCGTGTCTTTCTTGTAAAATTTCTCTATTTCTTCAAAAGTCATTTTTTCTCTTCCTTTTTCTATATTTTCATACTATTTCCCATTAGATATAAATCTTATTTAATGAGAAATCAAAACTCCTTATCAAAAAATAAATAAAATATTTTCCTATTTTTCAAATGATATTTAGTATAAAATTTTTGTATGAAATTCTTATATTTTCAAATTTTTAATCAACATATTTTTTCAACTGGCTTTTATGAATAAAACCTCGATATTCCTTTGTTTTTGAGAGTTTATTACTTTCATCAGGATACTCAACATCAAAAACATAATACCAGTCGCCAGATTTTGTAATATATTTCACAACAGTTCCGTTATCCATTTTTGAAATAATTTTCGAGTTTGTTGTCGGTTTTTCACGCAAATTCGCATATCCATCCTTCGAACTCACTTCATATTTTTTCAAATCAAAAGGTTCATTCGGATCCGAAAATTCTTCTTCAGAATCCTTCGATTTTTTTGTTTTTATTTCAGTAATTTTCGATTTCGCACCATCAACTCTCTTTAATTCTGTAGCATAAGCATAAACAGTCGTAAAATCACATTCAGTATATGGCAAAACTTTTTTTATCTTAACTGTCGCTGGAACTTCAAATTTCCCTTTACGAATTTTTTGCATTTTTTGATATTCTTCTGGAAAATTTTTCTTCAATGTTTCAGTAATAATTTTCTCTTCCTTAGACGCTTCTTTTTCATAATCCACATTCATATCTGGATTATTATAGTCAAAATTTCTAAACCTCAAAACTAGCGGTTTCCCATTCACAATATCCTTATTTTCAGGATAAAATAGCATTTCACCATATCCTGTCGCAAAACAAGGAACATCTGGATCACTTTTATCCCAATCCATCTTAAAAATCCCTCTTAAATTTAAAATTACACCGTTATCAGTCAATAAAATTTCTTGAGCATTCGTATTTTTCCCAAAACCAACTACAGAAATTAATAGCAAAAATACAAAAAATAAATAATTTTTAAATTTCATCTTTCCCACCTATTTTTAGAAAATTTATTATTTGTAAAAATTATAATTTTTTGACAAGGGGCATTGACCCCTTGCTATCATAATTTTTTTTATTCAAAGAAAAAAATATTTTTTCAAAATTTAATATCCAGAACTTTTGTTTTCATCCCCAGTCACAATCGCAATCCCAGAACTTGTTCCCAATCTTTCAGCACCCAATTCAATATATTTTTTCGCAGTTTCAAAGTCTCTCACTCCACCACTTGCCTTAACCTTAGCCTTATCTCCAACTGTTTTTTTCATAAGTTCCACATCTTCAAATGTAGCCCCTCCTGTTCCAAAACCTGTCGAAGTTTTCACAAAATCAGCATTAGCATTAACAGCCAATTCACAAGCCTTCACTTTTTCCTCATCAGTCAAATAGCAAGTTTCAATAATCACTTTCAAGATATTTTTTCCAATCGCTTCCTTAATTCTTCTAATTTCGTTTTCCACCAATTCATAATCCTTATCTTTCAATGCTCCAACATTAATAACCATGTCAATTTCTGAAGCTCCATCTTTAATCGCCTTTTTCGCCTCGAATACCTTTACATCCGTCGCCATAGCCCCCAAAGGAAACCCAACTACTGCTGCAACCTTTACATCACTATCCTTAACTTGACTAAAAGCATACTCAACATTTGCCCCATTTACACAAACTGAATAAAATCCATATTCTTTTGCTTCATCGCATAATTTTTTTATATCTTCTCTCGTAGCACTCGCCTTCAAAATTGTGTGATCAATAAATTTGTTTATTTTCATCATTACCATTCCTTTCTTTGATTTTTTATTTATTGTTTTTATTCTACTATAAGTATACCTACTTTTTTTCTTTTAGCAACAGTATTTTATATAACAAAAAATACTGAAAAATATTATTTTTAATCAATATTGTTCTTTATAATTATTCAATTTTTGCAGTTAGCTTATTTTACTAAAAATTTTATCAAATTTACATGCTTTATCCCATTTCTTGACATATCAAATTCATCCATCGACAGCACATATTTTGGATAATTGTCTTTAATATTTTCTAAAACTGAAAATTCTCTTTCTTTTGTATCTTCTGAAGCTAATAAATAACTTACTTGAATATATATCGTTTCATCATTTTTTTTACAGACAAAATCTACTTCAAGATTATCTACCTTTCCAATTTTTATATTATATCCTCTTCTTAGCATTTCAAAATACACAATATTTTCCAGTACTTGATTTATATTTTTCTGATTATTTTCCATTATAGCTTCTCTTATCCCATGATCAGCTATGTAATATTTTTCATTCACATTCAGTATCTTTTTTCCTAATAAATCATTTCTAGCAACTCGGTAAACTAAAAATGCCTCTTCACATGCCTTTATATAGTTTAGTATTGTTTCTGTTGCCACTTTTCTATTCTCGCTTTTAAAAAATTTAGAAATTGATGTCGCTGAAAATGTATTTCCAATATTCATAATAACATAATTTATTATTCTTTCAAGCAAATCTGTATCTCTAATATTATTTCTCTGGGTAATATCCTTTAATATAATGGAAGCATACAAATCCTGTAAATATTGCATACTTGCTTCAAAATTATAATCCAAATTATGAAGAAATGGCATTCCTCCAAATTTTACATATTTTTGAAATGCTTCTTTTAAATCTATTTCTTTATTTTTCTCTTTCATAATTTCAAAAAACTCTTTAAATGAAAACGAATACACAACAAATTCAATATATCTCCCAGACAGATATGTCGAAAGTTCTCCTGAAAGAAGCTTAGCATTTGAACCTGTGATATAAATATCAAAATTAAAGTCTTCATCCACCCTCAAAGAGTTCACACATCTTTCCCATTCTTCCACTTCTTGAATCTCATCTAAAAAAATATAGTAGCTCTTATATTTATCATCAACTTTATTTAAAATAAAATCATATAATCTCTCATAATTTTTTAGATTTCTATATTTCAAATTTTCAAAATTAATATAAATAAACTGATTTTCATTTATTCCTCTATTTTTCAATTCCTCCATTAAAAGTTTTAACATAACCGATTTTCCACTTCTCCTTATTCCTGTCAAAACCTTTATCACATCTTTATCAATAAAAGGTACTATTTGTTTTATATACTCATCTCTTTTTAACATCTTATCACCTCTTTTCAATTATAACTTACAAAAAATTAAAAATCAATATTTTTATCAGTTATAACTTACAAAAATATATTTTTTACAATTTTATAAGTTATAACTTAGCAAATAAATACGAAAATAAAAAAGATTAGCCTTCACTTTTCATAAAAACTAATCCTTCAAAATTTATTAAATTTATAAATTACAATATTATAATATCGTTCTACAAAACCTTATCTTTCAAATACTTCCACAATACAACCATCAAAGCTACCATTATCACAAAAATTATGACTAATGCCCAAAATCCTGTGTCTTGAAGCGGTAACTTCACATTCATTCCATAAAATCCAAAAATCATATTTGGAACTGTAATTAGTATTGTCGCCGCTGCTAAAACTTTCATTGTAATATTCATATTATTGCCAATGTATGATGAATATGTTTCTCGTGTTGTTTTACAGATTTCACAGTATGAAGACGACAAATCAAGTGTAAAGTTTATCTCTTGTAAAATTCTTGTCATATATTCTTCATATTGATCAAATTGCTCATCCTCTTTCAAATTCTCAACGACATAATCCAAGTTTCTCATTGCAATATTGTAAACATAAAAGCCTTGCTCCACTTCCGATAATGAAATCAATTTTTCATTGCTTTGCTGTTCCCTTAAAACTGTTTCAATATTATCGTGCTCACCAATCAAAAGTCGCACATATTTATAAAGACTTTGAGAAATTTTATGAAGCATATTTAGAAAAAAACGATTTTCCTCAAGAACATCATCTCTTAATTCAGCATATTCTTCAACAAAATCATAAAAATCTTCAAAATAGTCATCATCTAAAATGACAACCCTATCCTCTCTCATACAAATTACAATTGGATTAATCTCGTAAGATGTAATCTCTTTATCTATCACAGGTTTCTTCACAGTCGGATAATACAGCTTATAAATTTCCCAGTCTGATTTTGAAATTCTTGGAGTGAAAGTTTCTTCATCAATAACATTTTTTATTTTATCTTCATCCATTTCCAATCTTTCAGATACAATTCTATAATCTTCATCTTTTAAATTATATACATATGAAATTGTTTTCCCACTTTTTGTATCTATTCTTTTTATCATAACAACCCTCCTCGATTATTCTTAAAATTTTTACTTTAATGAATAAATTATATCAAAAAATGGGATCTATTTCAATTTTTCAAAATATTTTTCTAATTTCTAAATAACTCTCCTCCACTATAAATTCTCTAGCCAATTTACAAATTCTAAAAACACCTCTATCTCTGTTATTTGTTGCAAATATCTCAAGTCAATATATTTTCCAGATTTTTTATGATAAAAAAACTCAATATCCCAAAATTCTGTTTCAATAAATCCTAATTTTGGATCATATTTAAAATATGAAAATTTATCAAGGTTTTCTCTGAAGTATTTTAATTTTGCATAACATAGTTGATATTTTCTAAAAATAACTTCTAATATCGTATTTTTCAAGATAAAATTATGCGAAAAATAGACTCTTTCTGGAACATTATTTTTAGTCGTCATCCATTGCCTTTTATCATTTAATTTTAATTTATATTTGTTTATATAATTTATTTTATCTTCTGACAACTCATTTTTTAACTTTTCTTCCAAAATCATTAATTTTTTATCGTCCAATTTTTACTTCTCCTTTTTATATTTTTCCAATTTAAAAATAGCACAATTCCTCCCATATTTTCAATTCCGAGTTTCCTTGTGCTATTTTGTGAACTACTCACGACTAAAAGTCGAGAACTTCATAAGATAACTGAAAAAGTAAGTTATCTTCTAAGAAGTTTGATTTTAAAATCCTTATTCTTTTTGGCTAGTCCACAATAGCCACTACTAGATAAGACATTATGTCTACACTGCTACTTTTTATCTGTATATTATATTTTAAACCCAAATATATTAGTAATATTGCAAATTTTAAAGCAACATTTTCAATGTTGGTGTTACTCATCTCATGGCTAAACAACGAGTGTTCTAACACACTTAATAAAATTTACTATTTATGAAGTTTCCTATCTTCCAACAGTAGTTCCACCATCAATTGACAAGCATTCACTTGTGATTTCCTTTGCAAAATCAGAAGCTAAAAAAGCAGTTGCGTATGCTATGTCTTTTCCACTTTGAGCATGACCTAAAGGTATTAGTGATTCTACAGATTTTTTCCACAATTCTTCACGAACTTCTGGTGATACTTCTTCTTTATTGTTAGGATCCCAGTTATGTGACATTCCATCTAATATTTCTTCCCACATTGATGTACGGATAATTCCTGGCAAGATACCGTTTACACGGACATTATACGGTGCTCCTCTTCTTGCTCCACTTTGTACCAATGAAGTAACTCCTGCTTTTGAAGCACAGTAAATTTGCAGCATATCCATTCCTTCTCTACCAGCAATTGATGACACCAGTATTATATTTCCAGATTTTTGCTTCATCATAATTTCCAAAGAATGTTTCAAAACTAATGCAGATCCTACAACATTAATATTCAGTACTCTTTGCATTTCTTTTGCATTTGTATAAAGCAAGTCTTGTATAGAAATTACTCCAGCTGCATTTACTACCGCATCTAATTTCCCGTTTCCTAACGCTTTTGCATCTTCTACCATTTTTTGAACTTCTTCTTCATTTGAAACATCACATTTTGTAAAATCTGCTTTTACTCCAAAATTTTTAAGTTCAGCAACTGTTTTTTCAGCTTCTTCTGTATTAAAATCACCAATATGAACATTTGCTCCACAAGATGCAAAAAGTAATGCCATATCTTTTCCTAAACCTTTTGCTGCTCCTGTCACTAAAACTGTTTTTCCTGTAAAATCAATAGTCATTCCCATTTTACTCATCTCCATATTATTTTTAAATTTTTTTGATACTTCTATCTTCTTTATTAGTTTACCACATAATTTATTTTAGTCAATATTTTTAAAAATATTTTGATAATCAAAGTTATTTATTTTTACTTAATTTAAAATATTTCTTGAAAACGTGGCTTAAAATATGTTATCATTTTAAATATATGTATTTTAAAAAATAAAAAATGATATAATAAATAATTTTAGGAGGAAAAAATAAATGGTTATAAAACCTAGATTAAAAGGTGGTTTAGCACTTACAAACCACCCAATTGGAGCAAAGGAATTTGTAAAAAGACAAATTGATTATGTAAAATCTCAAGATAAGTATGAAGGTCCAAAAAAAGTACTAATTATTGGTTCTTCTTCTGGCTATGGGCTTGCAACAAGAATTTCCCTTGCTTTTGGTGCTGGAGCTGAAACTATTGGAGTGGCATTTGAAAAAGGTATAGAAGGGAAAAGAACTGGATCTGCTGGATGGTGGAACACAATTGCATTTGATGAAGCTGCTGAAAAGGAAGGATTAAAATATAAGAATTTCATTGGTGATGCTTTTTCATTTGAAATGAAAGATGATGTAATAAAATTTATTAAAGAAGAATTTGGTGGAAAAATTGATTTGTTAATTTACAGTTTAGCAAGTGGAGTTAGAACTGATCCTATTGATGGCGTAACTTACCGTTCAGCATTAAAATCTACTACAAAAGAAATTACAGGCCCAACTATCAATTTTGAAAAGGAAACTATGGAAGAGACAACAATGGGTGTTGCAACTCCTGAAGAAATTAAAAGTACTATAAAAGTTATGGGTGGAGAAGACTGGAAATTATGGATTGAAGCACTTGATAAAGGTGGCGTTCTTTCTGAAGGCTTTAAAACAGTTGCTTACTCATATTTAGGTCCAAAAGTAACTTACGGAATTTACAAGGAAGGTACAATTGGAGCGGCAAAAAGAGATTTGGAACATACTTCTGATATTTTAAATGACTTTTTGAAGGAAAAATATAATGGAGAGGCTTATGTTTCATTAAGTAAGGCATTAATGACAAAAGCAAGTGCAGTTATCCCTATTTTCCCATTATATGCGGCATTGCTTTATAAAGTAATGAAGGAAAAAGGTATTCACGAAGGTACAATTCAGCAAAAACATAGATTATTAACTCAAATGGTTTATGGAAATCATCCAGTAATTGACGAAGAAAGAAGATTACGTCCAGATAACTGGGAAATGCGTGAAGACGTTCAAGCTGAAGTAGAAACACTTTGGGACAAAGTAACTCCAGAAAACTTTAAGGAAATAAGTGATTACGCTGGAGCAAGGGAAGAATTCATGCAATTAAACGGATTTGACTTTGACAACGTAGATTACGATGCTGATCTTGATTTAGAAGAATTGGCAAAATTAAGACCTTAATTTTAACAACCTGATAAAATATAATTTAGAAATAAATAAAATAATTAGACTATCTTTTAGAAAAAATTTAATTCTTTTGATAGTCTTTTTTATTTTTTTTAACGTAACAAAAAAGACTAGAAAAATCTAGTCTTTCCATCGCTATTTTTTTTAGTCACAATTTATACCCTACAAGGTTTTCCTCTTAGTAAATATATTATACCATAAAATTTTTAAATTGTAATAAAGATTTTTTATTAAATCTCCACCACAATTTCGCTTTTTAAATCGAATTCCATCCCCAAAAACCTTTTCCAGCTTTCCAAAACTTTTTTATACTCCTCAAACTTACAGCTCCACAGCGGATATTCCTCACAAATCCCAAAAATCGTATGCTCAAATTCTACTCTATTTTTATTAATTTTATGCTGAAAAGCCTGTCCATCCCAAGTAATTTCACGTAATTCCCCACTTTCAACTTGTTCCAATTTAGGCAATAGGATATCAATTATTTCTGTATCTGGAAAATCTTCCATTATTCCAGTTATTAAATATTTTGTATATTCTTTTTTCTTTTTTTCCAAAGATCTATTTTTTTTATTATTTTTTTCTATTTCTACTTCAGAAAATTTTATTTCTGGAAATGCAATCAGCCCAAAATCTTCATCATCATAATAGCTAAATTTTATAATCATTACGCTTTTCCTTTCTTCAAACTAATTTTTAACGATTTTCATAAACTGGATAAGCTGTTATTCTAGGACTTTTATAACCTCGAATTAAAACTCCGCTTTTGCTGATCCCTTGCCACATATTGCTATCTCTGCCCTTTAAATCTTTTCTATTTTCCCAGGCTGAATTTATTTCATCAATAATTCTAGCTTCATCCCAATTTTCTGGAAACATCGTATTTACTCCACCATTAGATGTTTTTACTTGCCAAGTTCCATCTTTTTTCTTTACTTCAATGCTTGCCCGATATACCCCATTTTTAGCTGGACTTCCAATCTTTTTCACAATTCTGACATCTCCACGTAAAAGCGAATGTCCTCCCGTAACTTTCCCTTGCGAATTCTCATCCCCGCCAATCACATGTTCATAATCAATTTTATATTTTTTATTTTCTAATTTTTCATCACTTTTATATTGTTTTTCAGCACTATTTTTCTTATTCTCATTTTTTTTATTATTTTCCCATTTGGCAAATTTTCTGCTTTTTTCATCTTGTGCAACAAATCCTTTTGAAAAATCATTTTTTATTTTATTACTGTTTCTTCCAAAATACATTTTTCCAAGTCCAAATAGTACAATAACAATAAGCAACAATATTTTTGTTAATCTATTTCTGTTCATTTTATAAACTTCTCCTTTTCATATCTCAATTTGAGCATATTATATCAAAGTTATATTTTAAAATCAATAGAATGAACTATATTTTAATGTTTTACAAAAAATTTTTTTAGTGATATAATATTGACATATTATTAAAACATATTTTAACTTTTTTAAAATTAAATTAATTAAGTTTTAGAATAAAAATATTTAAACAAATTATGGAGGTTTTTATGAGAAGTTTGTCTGGTATTCAACCCAGCGGTATTTTACATATTGGGAATTATTTTGGAGCAATTAAGCAATTTGTGGAATTGCAGGATGAATATGAAGGTTTCTATTTTTTAGCAAATTATCACGCTCTGACATCTTCGCCAAAAGGGGAAGATTTAAAATCTAACACAATAAACGTAATTTTAGATTATTTGGCTTTGGGTCTAGATCCTAAAAAATCCACATTATTTTTACAGTCGGATGTGCCTGAACATACAGAATTATCTTGGATTTTATCAAATATTTCTCCAATGGGGCTATTGGAAAGAGCTCATTCTTATAAAGATAAAATCGCAAAAGGAATTAAGCCAAATGTAGGATTATTTACTTATCCAATACTTATGGCGGCTGATATTTTAATGTACTCACCTGATATTGTGCCTGTTGGGAAAGATCAAAAGCAGCACGTGGAAATAACTCGTGATATTGCCATTAAATTTAATGAAACTTACGAAAAGGAAATTTTTAAATTACCAAAGGAAAAAATCGTTGAAAACGTAGCAACTGTGCCAGGAACAGATGGCGATAAAATGAGTAAATCCTATGGAAACGTAATAAATATGTTTGGTTCAAAAAAAGCATTGAAAAAACAGATCATGAGCATTGTAACAGATTCAACGCCTTTAGAAGAGCCAAAAGATCCTGACAATAACATTACAAAATTATATGCCCTTTTTGCAACAGAAGCAGAAGTAGAGGCATTGAAAGAAAAATTCAGAGCAGGAAACTTTGGATATGGACATGCCAAAAATGAATTATTTGACAAATTCATGGATTATTTCGCACCATTCCAGAAAAAACGTGAAGAGCTGGAAAATAATATGGATTATGTTTATGAAATCTTACATGAAGGTGCAGTTAAGGCTAGAAGTATTGCGACTGCCAAGATGGATGAAGTTAGGGATGTAGTTGGGCTTTTGAAGAAAAATTATTAAAAAATTCTTGACAATATATGTTATATCATATAAAATATAAAAGGGAGGGGAAAATATGAGTAAATTTATTGTAGAATTTTTTGAAAAATCTGATGGAACTTATCCAGCAGAAGAGTTTATTTTATCTCAAGACTTAAAAATGAAGTCTAGATTATATCGTACATTAGCTGTACTAGAAACAGCTGGAAACAATATTAGAGAACCTTATTCCAAGTTTTTAGGAGATGGTATTTATGAAGTAAGGGTACGACAAGGGAATAATATTGGGAGAGTTTTATATTTTTTTGTAGTAAATAAAAAGATTATTTTAACTAATGGATTTATAAAAAAACTCAAAAAACACCAAAGTCAGAGATAAATAAAGCTAAAAAATTTCGTTCAGAATATATGAAAAGGGGTGAGAAATATGAGTAGATATTTTAGAGATTCCTTAAACGAGCAATTAAAAGATGAAGAGTTTAGAAAAGAATATGAAAGTCTTGAAGCAGAATTTCAAATTATAAAAGAAATTATTGAAGCAAGAAAAGATAAAAATATCACACAAAAGGAATTGTCAGACTTAACTGGGATAACGCAAGGAGATATAAGCAAAATAGAAAATGGAAATGCCAATCCTTCATTGAAAACATTAAAAAAACTGGCTGCTGCATTTGGTAAAAAATTAGTAATTTCATTTGAATAAATTTAAAAAAAATTAAAGAATTTAGTTTAAGTTACTAAATTCTTTTTTATTGTAAAATTATTTTAATTTCTATAATATAGTAAAACTGCTTTAAAACTAAACTCAAAAATTATGGCTACTTACATTTATACAATTTTAGTAGTTTGATTTTAAATAGGTTTGAGTATAATTCTTTATATGATCAATTAATTTAGAAAAATTTTTAAATCACATTTTAAAAAATTAAATTAATTTTAATCTTAAAATAAGTTTAAAATAATTCGGGGGGGGGTACAATACTAGTATAAATAGTTCTTTTGTAATAAAATAAAAAGATTACTTTATAAAAAATTGTGTATATTGAATCAAAAATAATAGAATAATACAATCTTTATTCTAAAAGAAGGAGTGTACAATATTTTATGTTTTCATCAAAAAAAATATATAAAAAATTTGAAATTTTTTAGCATGTTAATATTTATCTTATTTGCAGTTAATACTTACACATATTGGGATTTTGATCCAAAAAGAGGGTATGGTGAATTAGATTATACTCCAGCATATGAATGTTATCATCTTAATACAGGGGAGTTGTGTGAAGAATCTAACCAAAATAATAATTCTAAATTAGATATTTCAGAAAATGTTTATGAAATAATGAATCAAATTTTAAATGGAAATGAAGAAATATTAAATCAATATTCATCAGATGAGTTAAAAATCATTAGAAATACAATATATGCGAAAAAAGGATATATCTTCAAAAATAAAGATTTAAAAAAATATTTTTTAAATAAATCATGGTATAAAGGGTATACTTCCGATGAAAATCAAATTTCACTTTCTTCTGATGAAAAAACATTTATAGATATAGTTAAAAGTTATGAATAAATTAATAGGAGGTAATAAAAATGAATGAAAGAATTAAATATGAATGTAATTATTGTAAAATAAGAATGGGAACACAAGGTGAACCACCTAAAGGAAATAGTTGTCCTAAATCACCAAATAAAAAACATGATTGGAAAATAATAAAGAAAAATTATTAATAAAAATGAATTACAATTGATTTAGAAGGGAAATTAAAATGACAGATGATAAAAAAGACGAAGAAATCATAAAACTAAAGAAAAAAATAGAAGAATTAGAAAATAAACCAAAAAATAAATTTTTTTAAATTTATTTTTTTTCAGTATCTACAATAATTTTACTTTTAATGATTTTATTATTATTTTTAAACAACAATAAAAATAGTAATAATAAAAAAATAGAGAATACAACTACTGAAACTATAAAAGGAAATACAGAAACTCCAAAAAATGATGAAACTGAAACTGTAAATGAAGATACAAATACGACTGCTGAAGAAAAATATCAAAGTACAATTAATTTAGATGAATATCCATCATGGGGAGCAGATTATCCACATATACCCAATTGTAGAGCTCCAGTAGAAGGATATTTTGATGAAACTACAGGAATTGGTAAAATTAAATATACAAGATGTGTTTTTAATCCAGACAATTTAAAAAATGATGTTGGAGATCCTAAAGATGAATATTTATGGCTAACTATAAAATTTTCTAATTTAACACAGGAAAAATTTAATTCACTAAGAAACCTTGAATTTACTTTTTTTGATCCAGATAATGTTATTAATCAAGTTGATGGTAAATTTTACGAATACAATGGTGCTTGGATAACTAATCAAGAAATTAATGGTGTTAATTATGAAAGTTTTAAAGCATTAAAATTTTAACAATTTAAAAATAGAGAATTAAATTTAGAATACCCTATTCTCTATTTTTTTATTTAGATCTTTTTATATTTTTCATAAAATTTCAAAAATTCTTTATCTTCAGACAACTTTTTCTCAAACAGATCCTTCCGATTTTGAATAGTTTTTTCAATAGACTTTGTTAACCGATATTCATCAATCTTAGCATGATTTCCGCTTCGCAAGACTTCTGGAACAGTATAGCCATCAATTTCCACAGGTCTTGTATACTGCGGAAATCCCAAAAGCCCGTTATAAAATGAGTCAGTTTCAAAGGATTCCTTTTTTATTACGCCTTCTTTTATACGGATTACAGAATCCATGATTACAAGAGATGGCAAATCTCCGCTACTCAGCACATAATCACCAATGGAAATTTCTTCATCTACAAATTTATCAATTACTCTTTGGTCTAATCCTTCGTAACGCCCTGAAATGAGGACAATTTCCTCTTTTTCTGAAAGTTCTGTAACTTTTTTATGGGTCAGCTGTTTCCCTTGCGGAGATAAGAAAATTACGTAAGGCTTTTCTGAATTTTCATTATTTTCATTGCTGTAAAATTCGTAGTTTTCGTAAAAGAAGTTCCAGTAGGCTTCTGGCTTTAGAACCATTCCTGCACCGCCGCCAAAAGGGATGTCATCCATCTGGCTATGTTTATTTCTGGCATAATCTCTGATGTTTACGATATTAAAATTGATGATGTCCTTATCACTTGCTCTTTTTAGGATTGTTTGTGATAAATATTGCTCAAATAATTCTGGAAATAATGTGAGTACGCTAAATTTCATTGATTTTACTCCTTTTATAATAATTTTAAAAAATAGAATTTAATGACACATCTAATAAAATTATATTAGATTTTATTATTCTCGCATTCCATCAATTAGAGTTACTTCGATTTTCCCATTTGGAAAGTCAATTTTTGTTACAAATTCATCAATTAGCGGGATCATGATTTCTTTTTTGGTATCAATATCTTCGATAATTAAAATGTTATGGGCAGCGGTTTCCATTACATCAACAATTTCACCGATTTTATTATTTTCAGAAAATACTTCTAGTCCAAATAAATCCTTTATATAAAAGTCATCTTCACTTTTTTCTGGCAATAAATCACGTCTAATTTTAACTTTATAGCCATTTAGTTCCTTTGCACTATCGACATTGCCAATTTCTTCAAAATCTAAAATTGCTTTTTTTTCATTTAGTCTTTTTACATTTTTTACAGTAAGCAATCTTTTTTTGTCATCTTTTTCAAGAAGAACACGCTCATTTTGGATAAGTTCGATGTTTTCAAAAATTGAGTTAATTTTGACACTTCCCCGTAAATGGTGTGTTCCAACAATTGTTCCTATATTTACTAAGTTTTCCATTATTTACTATTATTTCTCACTTTCTTAATTTTTTATTTTAATTAGATTTCCTTTTTTAATTTTGTAAATTTTCTGCTATCTTCAGCAATTATTTTCAGATCATCCAGGTCAATTCCTTCAAAATTACCTGCAACTGCTGAAATTACCCCTTCCAAAAACGGAGCATCTGCAATTTTAGCTTCAACTTGCCCTTCCAATTCCTTTATTGCCTTAACTGCATTAAATACAGAACTTCCCATATCGACAAAGACAAGCACTCCTGCTCCCTTGTCAGCACGGATTATAGCCTGCTTTACATTTTCAACATTTGTTCCATAAACTTCCCTTTTCGCATTTCCTCCATTTTCCAAGGCAAAATCCTCTTGCTTGAACACTTTTACAAAGTTAATAACTTCTTCTGCAAGTGTATTACTGTGGCTGACTACTACAATTCCTACTAATCCTTTATTTTTTGCTTCCATATTTCTGTTCATTCTCTCCTTCCAGATTTTCTATATATTTTTTATTAATTTAATTTTCACCTAGCAGCCTATCTAAAACTATTGAGACAGCACTTCTGACACACAAATGATTATATTGGGTTTTTCCACGGATTGGCTCTAAAATTTTGTAGGACAAATCCATAATTTCACTTGTAAGTCCCCATCCAGTTCCAAATAAAATTAAGTATGGAGTGTCATCTTCGACTATTTCCCTGCCTAAATCAGCATATCCTACAGTATTTGGGAAAATTTTTGCTGAAGTTGTAATGATTTTTGGCTTTTTTCCTTCGATTTTCTCAATTGTTTCTACTGCACTTTGGACAGAATCTTCAAGTTCTGTATTTTCAAAGGCTTCATTTCGATTTTTGTTAAATTCTATTCCGTTTCCTTCAGTCCAGTAGCCGATTATTCTGCCTGTCAGCTCCTTCTGGGCATCAACTGGAGTAATTATGAAATATTTTTTTATATCATAAGTTCTGCATGTTCTGGAAATGTCGTGTATATCAAAGTTTGTAACGGAAGTCGCTACAACTGCGTTATTTTTATTGTATACAGGATAGTGGACAAGTCCCACATATATGTTATCTCTCATTTTTTTGTTCCTTTCTTGTTTTTGATTTTTTATTTATTTCGTATTTGTCTATAGCCACGTATTTTTTCATTTTTTTCCTTATAAGCCAGAGCCATAATGAATAAAAGTACAGTCTGTACCCAAAAAATCGCAAAATCAGTAAAATTATGAACTACAATCCCAGCAATTAAAGCAATTTTTAAGACATTATTTCTGTCGTTTCTTAAAATATCGTATAAATATCGTAAAAATACAGTAAGTAAAGCTATTGTTCCAATTAATCCATAGCTTAAAAGCAATTCTACCAATGCATTATGCGAATGTGGATACACGTAATTCGTAAATTTATAGTAAAAAAAGTTTCCGTGTCCGTATAAAAGATTCGTTCTTTTGAAAATTCTAATTGCCATATCAATAATTTCTACTCTTAGCCAAAAATATTCTATTAGCGTGCTTTCTCGCAAAAATGGAAAAACTCCTGAAATTACTCCTAAAATATATGACAATAGCATTAAAATTAATCCTGCAAAATATCTTCTTTTCAAAAAATAGAAAAAAAGTACAAATACTCCAAGAATTACTGCAATTAGCGATGACCTTGAGCCTGTTATCAGGATTGTTAAAATATTCATAATAAATACGGCAAAATTAATTTTTGACCTTTTTTCAAAAGTAAAATATAAATTTATAATTGCCGACATCATCATAATGCTTCCAAGATAATTTGGATTAAAATATGCAAAATATCCTACTCTGTTATGCGTGAACAGAAATTCACCAATTCCAATGAAAAGCGATATTCCAGAAAATTTTGCCATCCATTCCAGATTATTTTTTTTAAATTCCACATCTACAATCAATGTATAATAGCGCCCGACTATAATGCACAAAAATATTGGAATTGCCATTAATCCCAGAATATTTTTGTAAAAGGCAGATGTTATAAGGGAAAATCCAAGAACAATTCCCACAGTAATAAGCGATTTATCTTTAAATATCTTTTTATATTCGCCAGTTGTAAAAATATTTACTAATATTAAAATGCTAAATAAAATAACTAGAGCATAATGCACAAAAATCGATGCACCTAAAAGTAAATATAACTTTTCCAGATATTTCTGTCTTTTCTCAATTTCCAAGGTTCCTCCTTTAATTTTAAAAATTTATAAAACTCCCTGCTCAAAAGCATAAGGAGTATATTTTCCACTTTTCGTATCAACGCTTTTTATAATTTTTCTTACTTCATCAGCATTTTCAAACGTAAAATCCAGCCTCAATTCATCCAAATCCAGTTCATAAATCTCATCTAGCCTTGGAATCAAATTCATCGGCTTATCCAAATAAAGCTCAATATTATCCAATTCATTTTTCACAATTTTATACTTATCATAAAATTCTCCTTCCAATTCTTTGTAATTCTCATCAAAAATTTTATGTTCAATATACATTCCCTTTAGATAACCGTAAATCACAAGACCCTTTTTCAATTTATCAGATTTTATGTTTTTTAACTGTCGATAGCTTAATTCTGGCGATAAAAATACGGTTTCTAAATTTTTAAAGTTAGAAAACATTTCAATTGTATGATTATTGAAAACGTTTAAGTTCCAATCTAAGGACTGCCCTCTTGCTCCAGTTTTTTCTCCCATGATTGCCTGATAAAGATTAGAAACTAAATTTGTTTCAATTTTTATTTTATCTGTTTTGGACAAGTTCTTTTCTTTGGCAACATCAAACTGTTTTCGATAAATTTTTGTTATTCCCATTTCACGACAGGCTTTTTCCTGCTCATCATTCGCAACAAGTGCTGAAATAACAGGCCTTTTCTTATTTTCTGTATTTTCATTTTCCTTGCTTTCAGAATTTTTATTTAATTCAAAATCATATTTTTTTCGCTCAGCAGCTGTTCTTTTATATGATTCCAGCAATTTTTCCAAAAGTTCTGAAACACATTCCCTTTTCAAATTTTTCAGTTCACTAAAGGGAATAAACGAAGTTCCATCATAGTCAATCTGAATTTTTCCAAGTTCAAAAGTTGTATCCCCTAACTCTCCAATTTTTTCGGCAATTTGCTCCTTTGTAATTAATTTTCTGGCATCCTGCTCGATAATATTCCCTTTTTTCGTAACAGAAATTATCTCATTTTTCAAGTTTTCAATTTCCAGTGTAAGTTCAATTTCCTGCCCTTTTTTTGCCAGCAATTTTGCATTAACAGCCGCATATCTTTTGGAAACCTTTATATTATGAATAATTCTGTCGTTAATCTCTTTAGAATAATTTTTATAAATGTACTTTGTCCCTTTTGGCAACTTTCCAATGGAAATAATATCGTATTTATCAGCTTTTGAAGTTTTTTCTTCAGCTTTTTTATCTTCATTTTCCTTACCTTTACTTTTTGGGTTCTGTTTTTTATTTTTCTTTTCAGAATCTTTTTTTCCAAACTCCCTATTCTCGTTATTTCCATTCTCATAAGCTTCAATAATCCTAATTTTATTTACATATTCTCCGCCAATTTGTTCAAAATTTTCATCTACAAATTGAACTCCATCTCCTAAAATTAATTCATCATCAATTTTAAAGTTATTTGACTCTCCAATTCTCGCTCCCAGAAAATATCCAAAATTTGAAGAATATTTAAAGTTCATAAGTTTGCCATCCAAATAAAAGTATCCCTTTGAATATCCACGGTTAAACAGCTTGTAGCTTTCTGTCGGCCGTGGAGTCCCTTTTAAAATATTATCGTAATAACTCACAGTTTCATAAACATATTCGCTCGATTTTTTCCGCCCTTCAACTTTTATCGCATCAATTCCAATGCTTTTTAACAAATTAATTTCCTTTTCCTGCAGAAGCTGGTCATTTGGACTTAAAAAATATGCACTTTTTCCATTTTCATCTATAAACTTTTTACGGCAGGAATATGCACAAAGTCCACGATTTCCACTTCTTCCCCCAATAAAACTGCTTATATAGCAATTTCCAGAGTAGGAAATGCAAAGTGAACCTGAAACAAAGATTTCCAGCTCTATATCAGTTTTTTCACGAATTTTTTTTATTTCTTCAAAGGAAAGTTCTCTCGCAAGACAGACACGAGTTAGGCCCAGTTCCTTTAATTTATTGGCTTCTACATGATTTGCCACAGTCATCTGTGTACTTCCGTGAATTTTTAAGTTTGGAAAATTTTCCTTTAGAAACTTCACAAATCCAAGATCCTGTACAATGACGGCATCAATTCCGTGTTCATAAACTCTTTTAACATTATTGTACATACTGTTAATTTCGCTGTCCTTCAAAATCGTATTCAAAGTCATAAGCGTCTTAACCCCACGTGAGTGAGCATAGTCAATCCCGTCAAATACCTCCTGCATAGCCAAATTCTCATTATTTCTTCTTGCTCCAAATCCTTTTAATCCAAAAAAAACTTCGTTGGCTCCAGCTTTTACTGCAGCAACTAATTTTTCATAATTTCCTGCTGGTGCCAAAATATTCATTTTTTTATTTTTTCCAAAATCCATTTCCTGTTTCAACTTAATTTTCTCTCCATTTTCCCAAATTTTTTCATTTTTTATATTATAGCAAATTTGCTATTTTTTTCCAATTTATTTTTCTACTTTGACAGAATAAAAATTTTAATATAATTTTCATTGATAAATATGTTTGACAACCTAAGTTTTTTTATCTTTAAAAAGTCAATTTTAGATCGATTTAATTATATTATCGCTTGACAATATTGTCAAAACATTTTATGAACTCTCCCGCTTTTAAATTTAAATAATGATTAATATTCATTAAAAATTAATATAAAATGTTTGAAAAATATTTGCCATTATGATATAATACAATGAAACAGAAATATTTTTGGATTGTTTTCATATTAAATGTGCTTTAAAGCTGGATTTAAAGGAGATGAGAGGTTATTTTGAACTTAACTTTGGTTGATTTTTATTAATTTGATTTTAAAAAATGATAACCAGAGCTGATTTTTGGAGCTATAAAATATGAATTTAGATTCCAAAATAAACAAGCGATACTATTTCCCTGTTAGAATCATAGGTTTTTCAAAGAATAAAAAAGATCTTTGTCTATTTTTCAAATAGTTTTAGTATCAAAATTTAGTAAGTTATTGTAAAAGCAAATAAATTATTTATGTCAAAACTGCTTGCCAGAAAGCGAAAAGATAGCAAAGACAAGCATTAAAACATATTGTATTTATTAAAAGTCTTCTACTTTTACAAATAACTATCAAAATTTAGAAAAAGGAGATTAGAAATGACAAACAATTTAAGAAAGGCAAAAAAAGACTTATGCTCATTTGCTAAAAAATGCAAAGATTTTAAGTATACAGATTCAGCATTAATTATATTTTTGATTACAGGTGCTATAAGCATTGCAAACAACTTGTTTTCTGCTGAAACGGGCAAAAGCATCGAAAATCAAAAACAAGTCATCACTACATCAATAAAGGACATACACAATCAATTCACGGAAGTCCGAAAAGAAAACGACAGACTTCTAAAAAAATCAAATATGGAACTAATCAAGCTAATGGAACAAGGAGATCATGTAGTTAAGTCACCTTGGTCAAGCTGGCAATATGGAGTCAATAATTTTTATAACGACTGGCACGGCACATACAAAGGCTATGGAGGCAAAGCAGGAAACACGAAGTACACAAGAAACCCAGATGACAAGTTTGGAACTTATTCTGGAGGAAAATACGGAGTTACAACTTTGAAAAGAAACGTAATAGAGCCTGTTTCAACTATACCAGTAAATGCCGCAGTAAGACCAAAGGACATTCACAAAACTCCTTTAAATCTTAACCTGCCAATAATCGAGCCACCACAAAAGCCAAATTTGAATATAAGTGTATCGGAACCTGCTAAAATAGATGAAATAAAAGTTAATGTTCCTGAAATTACTGTGACACCACCTGTGGTAAATACAGATGTATTTACTGATTATTATTTCGATCGGGCATACCAAGGTAAACCTGCGGGTGCGGATATTTTGGAAGGTCAACTACCAAAAGAATTTGATGGGAGTAATAATGTTTTTTTTGCTGGATATAAACCCAATTACAATGGTATAAATTTTTTAGGAACTGGAAATTCTACAAATGCAAGTGGTATTTATAATACCACTTCAAAGCAATATACTGGGTTGCCAATTGTTTTTGAAGGTATAACACCTAATATAATTTATGCTCATGGTGATGGCTATACTTTAAACAGACAATTTAAATTGAGCAATTTTGATATACACGTAGCTGGTGGCCCTCATAATAATAGAGGAAATGTAACTGGTGAAATTGGAATACATACAGTTGCTAATGGAACAATAGAAAATGTGCATGGATATTTGTATGGTCAAGCTGCATTTATTTCACTTGAAACTTGGTGGGCTGGAAAAACAACATTAACAGATGTTAAGTTAGATGTAACAAGAGAGAAGAATACAGTATTTTTTATTTTTCCAACAATATACCAAGAGATAACACGAAACAATCGAGGTGCATATTATCAAAGAGGAGGATTTGAGGGAAATTTTAATGCTGATATAGCTTCCAAAAATAATATAATATATTCTATACTAGGGGCTTCAGGAAGTTATGGAATAGATAGTACCGGAACTTATAAATTAGAAGGTGCAGGTAACTTAGTTTATGCAGGTTTAGGATATTCAGCAGATTTCTCTAAATTTTCTGAAACAGGATTGATAAGAAAAAATCAGCCAGCAACTTATTGGAAACCATTTATAAAATTAACACAACCTGTGGAATCTTATGGAGATAATAATGTAATCTTATTCTTTAACAATACTTTATCTTCATCAACTAGTCAAAATCCATGGCTATCTGACTTACCTACTCACAATCCAGCGCAAGCTCGTATTGAAAGAGATAACTGGAATAAAACAACAATAGGTATTTATCAAGGTGAAATAGAAGCAAGAGCTAATATAGGTAATCAGGCACGGATAGATTCAAAACAAACTACTCAAACAACTGATGGTGATACAGAAGGCAATGAGCATTATGTTGAAAAGAATGTGGGAGTTTATGCAAAATCTGGACAAAGAGACGGTATTAAGCCATCTGAAAATTTAGGAGCTGAAACTAGTAAAACTAATGGTGCCAAATTTGATAATGATTTAATACACAATTTACAAATAAACAATGCTGAAATAACATTTGGAAAATACTCTAAAGATGGAATTATGCTAGCTTCAGAAAATGGAACTGTTATGGATGTCTTGATGCCGACTAATCCTACGATTGTAACAAAAATGGGATCATCTGTTAAAGATTATTCTGGCACAACTGCTCCAACCTCTTCTTATAATGATGCTAATAATAAAGCGGCAACAGGAACAATAATTGCTTATTCTAAAGGAACATGGGATACAGGAAATTATTATACAAGTGCAATTGATCATAAAAATCAAATGCAATCGTCTAGTGCTCAAGCATTACAAGGAAAAGGAAGTGAAATCAACATAGGAAAAGATGTTGAGTTGTCAGCAAGATACAGAGAAGTTACAGATGATAACGGCAATAAGTCAAAATCATATCCAATAGCTTTTGCTGCAATGGATAAAGGTAAAGTAAATGCTTACAAAAATACAACAGCTCATGGATATGGTTCTATAATTGGATATGCTTCTGGTGAAGGAGAAGTGACTAACTATGGATCTGTTACTGCAACAGATGATGCGGCATCACATGATGACGAAACTAAAAAATACCATTACACAAATATAGGAGGATATGCTACAGGTCCTGGAAGTAAAGTAACTTTAGGTTCAAATTCAACAACTTCAAAAGTAACAGTATCAACTTATGATGGAGATGAAAACAGTAAATCTAAGGCAATAATAACTCCAGCACCAACAACATCAACTATTTATGGAATAGGGGCATTAGCTGATGATAACGGAGAAGTTGTTTTAAGAGGAACAACTAATATTAACACAGGTACAAGCGGCGGATTGCTTGCTTTAAACGGTGGTAAAGTAGAATATGAAGGCGGAACAATAACTCATAAAAATAATGGAACTTTAGGAACATCAGTTAACGACCATGATAATACGACACCGTTTTATGCTAAAGGAGATAGTTCTAATGGATCAATTGTATTTACAGGAACAACAACTTTGGATATGTATGATGGAGTACTAATTACAGGACAAGAAACTGATTATAATTCATCAACTACAGGTACAGAAATGTATAGAGGGCTAGGAAATGTATCTGTAAACTTACAAAGTGACAATGTTACAATCGGAGCATTTAGCGGATTGAATAATTTAAATTGGAATAGCCAGACAGATGCGGGCCACACATACATAGATGGACTACCTGGAATTTCTAAATTCCACGGACATACTATAACTACAAATAATCATTCATACAAGAGTATTTTGACGGATGGAAAATTAAATGTTACTTCAACAAAAATTGAGCTGGATAGTGCTGCAGACCAGTACAATAAAATACAAATGGCAAATGAAGTTGTAACAATTGGAAGCACAACAAATGTTACAGGAAATGTATCTTCAGCTGCTATAAAAGGTCAAGGGCTTTCAATGGGATCTCTAAAAACAGCTACTTCAAATGCAACAACAGGATTTAATAATGAAGGAACAATAAATGTTACAGGAGGAACAGCAACTTCTGGTATTGCTGGAATGAATGTAAGTTATGGAACAATTAACAACGGAACATCTGCAGGGTCAAGCGCTTCAGTAACAATTGATAATGGTGCTGGACTTTACGGAACTAACGGAAGTAAACTTGTAAATAATGGAAAAATTACCGTTGCTTCTGGAGCAGGAATAGCCGGAATTGGAACAGGCCGTACAAAGCAAGAATATGGAACAGATGTTAAAACTTCCGCATCATTAGGAGGAACTAAAACAGTAGAAATAGAAAATCACGGAACAATAAATGCAGCAGGAACAGGTTCAATAGGAATTTATGCTGAAAATAATACGAATGCACCTAAAGCCAATGTAACTGTATCAAGCGATAAACAACTAACCGTTGGAACAGATGGAGTAGGAATTGCAGTAGTTTCGGCTACACCTGCACTAATGTTAGTTAATCATGGAACTTCTGATGAAGGTGGTACAATTACGGTAACTGCAGCAGGAACAGGACCTGATATTAAAACAGGAGTAAACGGAAAAGGGATCTATGCTCAAAATTCTGATATTACTTTAACTGGAAATTACATGATTGAAACACCTGAAAAAGGTATTGGTATCTTTGCCTCAAAAAATACAAATGTAACTGGAACTCTTGAATATAAATACAATGGAAGCACAACAGGAACAGGAATGGGTATCATTTATGACCAAGCAGGAGTAGCATCGCATACTAATAATGCAAATGTAAAACTTACAAATGCTACAAATACAACAGGCGGAATGATTGGAGTTTATACAACAGCCGGGACAGGAAATACCCTTACAAATAATGGAGATATTACTGGTTCATCGGCAGCGCTTGAATTTGGTATTGTATCAGATGGAGCAGATATAATTAATAAAGGAAATATAACATTAGGAAATGCAGCATTACAGGAAAATGCAAATGTCGGCATTTATGCAAAAACTAAAAATACGATAACTAATGATGGTAAAATTACTGTTGGAGATAATGCAATAGGAATTTATGGATATAATATTAACAACAATACAGGAAGCATTAAGGCTGGGGATAATGGAGTTGCAATCTATACTCAAGGAGATGGTACAGTAAACTTGAATGCAAATTCTAAAATTACAGTAGGAAAAGATCAAGCTGTAGGCATTTATGCAGTTGGAGCTAATCAGCACATTAATGCAAATGCAGGATCTAGCATGACAATTGGAGATAATTCATTTGGAATTGTAAATCTTGGAGCAGGAAATACTATAGCATCTAATACAGCAAATCCAGTAACTTTGAGAACAGATGCAGTTTATATTTATCAGAACGATAATAAAGGAACTGTGATTAATCACACTCCATTGACATCTGCAGGAGATAGAAATTACGGCCTTTACGGAAATGGAAGCATATACAATGATGGAGTAATTGACTTTTCAAATGGTATTGGAAGTGTAGGAATGTATGCAACTACCGGCGGAACTGCGACAAACCTTACTGGAGGAATAATAAAAGTTGGAGATTCTGATACTAACAGAAAAGAATACGGTGTAGGTATGGCAACAGGATATTATGATGACAACCCATTGTCACCAACATACAGACAAATTTTCAACCAAGGAACAATTATAAATCACGGAACTATCGAAGTAAGCAAGCCTGATACAATAGGTATGTATGCAGTAGGATCTGGATCTAAGGCAGTCAATTACGGAAACATTAATCTTATGGGAAGCAAGACTGTTGGAATGTACATTGACAGAGGAGCAGTTGGAGAAAACTGGGGAACTATCCAGACAACGGCAAGCGGACTTACATCAGCAAAAGGAGTCTATGTAGCTAATGGAGGTTATATCAAGAATTACGGAGTGATAAATATTGCGGCTTCAGATAGCCAAAGTGCAGGAATTTGGACAGATAATGCAGATCACGCCGAAGAAAATGCAAATGGAATAAATCCTGTAACTTTGACAAGCCAGACAGGAACTTCAACACCAAGAATGAAAGTGGCTACAGCAAGTGACATGAAGGAAATGGGAGGAATAGTAGTAAAAGTTCCGCCTAAAGCTGCAGTTCCTACCGTGGCAGATGCACAAGGAAATATAATTCCAATATATAAACTAGATACAGATGCTGCAATACCACAACCTGCTGAAGTGATAATAAAATCACCATCAGGAGTTACACCGATAAATCTTTCAGCAAGCGACTACTATATGAATTTTCCATCATCTTCAGAAATCTCAAGTATAGGAATGTATGTAGATACTTCAGGAGTTAATTATACAAATCCTATTCAAGGATTGAATTACCTAACAGGATTGACTGATATTAACTTGCTGTTCGGGGCAGAGGCTACAAGATATACCACTGCAAAAGCAATTGAAGTTGGAGATAACATTTTAAAACCTTATAATGATGCTTTGAAAGGTGTTGTAACAGGAGGAACAACATTAAATGTAATATCGTCAAGCTTGACATGGATGGCACAACCTACCAAGAATCCTGTGACAGAACTTCTTGACAAGCTATACTTGATTAAGGTTCCTTATACAGTGTATGCAGAAAAGAATGACAGAAATACATATAACTTCTTGGACGGACTTGAACAACGGTATGGAGTAGAAGGACTGGGAACAAGAGAAAAATTGCTGTTTGATAAGATAAGCAGCCTAAATGGCGGAGAAGGGCATATCTTGGCTCAGGCATTTGATGAGATGAAAGGACACCAATATGCAAATATTCAGCAAAGAACAAATGCTACAGGAAATTCTCTTGACAGCGAGTTCAAATACTTAAAGGACGAATGGAGAAATCCAACTAAGCAAAATAACAAAATAAAAGCATTTGGTTTAAGGGATGAATATAATACTGATACACCTGGAATCATTGACTATAAGAGCAATGCCTACGGGGTAGCTTATGTTCATGAGGATGAAAAGATTAAGATGGGAAATTCTAGCGGATGGTATGCAGGAGCTGTAACAAACAGGTTTAGATTCAAGGATCTAGGACATTCGACAGAAGACCAGACAATGATAAAAGCTGGAATATTTAAGACAATGTCACCTAAAAAGGATTATAACGGAGCACTGCAATGGACAGTTGCAGGAGATGTATTTGCAGGAATTAATAACATGAAGCGTAAATTCTGGATAGTTGATGATACATTTGAAGCCAAATCTACATACCATACTTATGGAGCGGCTCTTAAAAATGAGCTTGGCTATGACATAAGAATGAGCGAGAGAACACATTTAAGACCATACGGGGCCTTGAAAATGGAATATGGAAGATTTAGCAACATCAAGGAAAATGATGGAGAAGTTAGATTAGAAGTAAAAGGAAATGACTATTTCTCAGTAAAACCAGAAGCTGGATTAGAGTTTAAATATATTCAGCCACTTGCAGTAAGAACAAATTTGACAGTAGGAGTTACAGCTGCTTATGAAAATGAGCTTGGAAAACTGCAAAATAGAAATCAGGCGAGAGTAAGATACACAACGGCAGACTGGTACAATCTTGAAAAGGAAAAGGAAGATAAGCATGGAAATGGTAAATTTGACTTGAATATCGGAGTTGACAATACTAGATTTGGTGTTACAGTGAACGCTGGATATGATACTAAGGGAAATAATATTCGAGGTGGAATTGGATTTAGAGCAATTTATTAATTTTAAGTTTAACAAGGGATATTAGTCCCTTGCTTGCTGTATATGAAAAAACTTTTTGGAATAAAAAAATTTTTAAAAAAATCATTTAAAAATTCTAAAAAATAGGGTATAATTAATTATAGAAAAAAATATAAAATTTTTAGGAGGAGAAAATGAAAAGAATTGTAACAATTTTTAGTGTAATTTTTGCACTAATGTTAATCGCATCTTGTGGAAATAAGCCAGCTACTGGAGAGCAGGTAAAAGATGGAAAAACTTTTACTGACTCAACAAATTCTAAAAAATCTGTTGCAGTAGTTTACTCTACAGGTGGAAAAGGTGACAAATCATTTAATGATGCAACTTTTAGAGGATTGCAAAAGGCTCAGAAGGAACTTGGGATTTCTTTTAAAGAATATGAGCCAAAAGATCCAGCGACAGAAGCAAAGAATGCTTTGACACAATTTGCAGAAACTGGAGAATTTGACTTGATTATCGCAGTTGGTTATACAATGAAAGATTCGTTAGTTGCAGTAGCAAAAGCATTCCCTGATCAAAAATTTGCAATAATTGACGAAACTGTAACTGGCCTTCCAAATGTTACTTCTATCTTGTTTAAAGAACATGAAGGATCATTCCTTGTAGGTGCATTAGCCGGAATGATGGACAAGACAGGAACTATTGGATTTGTCGGAGCAAATGAATCTGAACTAATTAACAGATTTTATGCTGGATATGCACAAGGTGCAAGATATGTAAAACCTAGTATCAAAGTTTTACCTGTTTATATCGGAGGAAGCAATTCTTTCAATGACCAGGCATCAGCTAAAGCAAAAACAGAAACATTAATTCAACAAGGTGCAGATGTAATTTATCACGCAGCTGGAGCAAGCGGACTTGGAGTATTCCAAGCAGTTAAAGAAAAAAATGTTTATGGAATTGGTGTAGATTCTAACCAAGATTCCCTGTATCCTGGAACAATCTTAACTTCTATGATGAAATATGTTGACAATGCAGTATTTGATGTTATAAAATCTACTGTTGAAGGAAAATTCCAAGCAAAAGTCCAAACTTTCGGAATCAAGGAAAATGGAGTAGGAACTACAGACTTTGAATTTACAAAGGATAAAATTGGTGAAGAAAACATCAAACGTCTTGAACAAATTAAACAAGATATTAAAGATGGAAAAATTGTAGTAAAACCTTCAATATAATTTCAAAGCAATAAATATAATTATTTGACATCTATATTAGATAATATTTCTTTAAATTCAAAAAATTACCAACGGCTGTTTTAGAATTGATATAAAAATTAAATATCATTCTTTTACAGCCTTTTCTTTATTAGAAAATTTAAAATTAAATAGGAGATGATTTTATGAGAGCAGTCGACATAATTCAAAAAAAGCGTGATAATAACGAACTTTCAGAAACGGAAATTGAATTTTTATTAAATGGGTATTTATCGGGAAATATACCCGATTATCAGATGGCGGCATTTCTTATGGCTGTTTATTTCAACGATATGACAAAAAATGAATTGTTAAAATTTACAATGTTAATGCGAGATTCTGGAGATACTATAAAATTTGAGGAAATAAATAGGTTTCTTGTGGACAAGCACAGTACTGGCGGGGTTGGCGATAAAGTTACAGTTATTCTTTCTCCTATTTTATCGGCACTTGGAATGGCAAATGTAAAGCTATCTGGAAAGGGTCTTGGACATACTGGCGGAACAATTGACAAATTTGAATCAATTCAAGGCTTTAAATTTTCAACGACAAAAGAAGAAATTACAAAAATTGCCAACAAAACTGGAATTGGTCTTATGGGCTACAGCAATAAAATTGTCCCTCTTGACAAAAAATTATACTCTTTACGTGATGTTACGGCAACTGTTCCAAGTATTCCGCTAATTGCAAGCAGTATTATGAG
Organism: Leptotrichia sp. oral taxon 417; assembly: GCF_013394865.1. Lineage (NCBI taxonomy): Bacteria > Fusobacteriati > Fusobacteriota > Fusobacteriia > Fusobacteriales > Leptotrichiaceae > Leptotrichia > Leptotrichia sp. oral taxon 417. The sequence continues at coordinate 1,621,101 of NZ_JABXYV010000001.1, forward strand.
CAAAAAACTGGCAATTCATTCAGATGTTATAATTCTTGATGTAAAAGTTGGAGATGGAGCTTTTATGAAAAATTTGTATCAAGCTAAAAAATTAGCAGAACGAATGATGGAAATTGGCAAAGGAGCAGGCAGAAAAGTTAAGGTTGTACTTAGCAATATGGATGAGCCGCTGGGATATGCAGTTGGAAATGCGAATGAAATTATTGAGGCGATAGAATTTTTAAAGGGAAACTGTGCTGATGATGTGAAAAAAGTTGTCTATACAATCGCAGTTCTTGCATTAAAGGAAAAAGGTGAAATATCAGAACTTTGCGAGGCTTATGAAAAAATAGACAAAGTTATAAAAAATGGAAGCGCATTACGGATATTAGGTGAATTTATTGGAGAAAGCGGCGGAAATAAGGAACTTGTAAATAATTACGATTTGCTTCCAGAAGCCAAATATAAAATGGAAATTTTTTCTGAAAGTGCAGGATATATAAAAAGAATAAAAACAGAAAAAATTGGGAAGGCTGCAATGATTATTGGGGCTGGACGTGCTAAAAAAGGAGATGAAATCGATCATTCAGCGGGAATAAATATTTTTAAGAAAGCAGGAGAAAAAATTGCGAAAAATGAAAAAATTGCTGAAATTTACTATAACGACAATAAAAATATAATCGAATCTCAAAATATGGTCTTGGAGGCTTTTGAACTGACTAAAGAAAAAGTTGAAAAACCAGAAGCTATTTTAGAAATAATTGAATAAAAAAACTACACTCTATACTATTTTCCATTTAAATAGCAGATTAATCATAAATTTTTTTGCAAGGAGGTCAAAACCCCTTGTTAGCGTATATAATCTCTGTCTTTTAAATAGGTTTAGTATTAAGTGTAGTTTTTATTAATCAAATACTTTTATTTTTATACATTTCTTCTTTCACGTTCTCTTCTTTCTCTTCGTGAAAGCGGACGTCTTGGTTCGTTTGCCGCATCATTTGAAACATCGTCACCAATCATTTCATTTTCATTATGTTCGTATTTTACATTTGAAACTTCTTCATGTGTCAAATTATTTGTATCTTCTTCGCTACGAACTCTTAGTTTAAGGATAAATGAACTTGTTTCACGTTTTATTGCATCTATCATTTCATTATAAACATCAAAAGCTACGATTTTATAATCGTGAATTGGATTTCTTTGTCCATAAGAACGCAATCTTATTCCTTCACGCAGTTCTGTCAAATCCTTCAAATGTTGTCGCCATTTGGAATCTAGCACTTCTAACATAATATATCTTTCGATTCTTCTAAATACTTCACTTCCAACAGCTTCTTCCTTTTCATCATAAACTTTTATCAAGTCATCATAAACTTTGTCAGAAATTTCTTCAGCGCTTGCATCTTGTAAATCTTCTGAAATTTCATATTCAAATGTTTCTTGAAGTTTGTCTGCCAATAAATTAAAGTCCTTTTCTCCATTGCCTTCACCAACGTAAGCTGAATTTACAATATCGTCCACTGTATCTGAAATCATTCCAGTAATCAACTCCTTAAGATTTTCATTTTTCAAAATGGCATCTCTTTGTTCATAGACAACTTCCCTTTGAGTATTGTTTACATCATCATATTCAATAAGGCTTTTTCTTGATGAAAAGTTTCTGCTTTCAATACGTTTTTGCGCATTTTCTACAGATTTACTGATTTGTTTATGACGAATTTCCTCATCTTCGTCAATTTTTAACATTTTCATCATTGCTTTTAACTTATCTCCACCAAACAATCTCATCAAGTCATCATCTAGCGACAAATAAAATTCAGATGTTCCTGGATCTCCTTGACGTCCAGCACGTCCTCTTAACTGATTGTCAATACGTCTGCTTTCGTGTCTTTCAGTTCCTAAAATAAACAGCCCTCCAGCTTCGATAACCCGTTTTTTGTCCTCTTCACATTCCTTCGCATAAGTTTTATAAACATCTTCATATTCTGGTGTTCCCTTAACTGCAACTTTTGTAGCAAAAGACTCTGCATCTCCACCAAGTTTTATATCTGTTCCACGTCCTGCCATATTTGTCGCAATCGTTACTGTTTTAAAACGTCCAGCCTGTGCTATGATTTCCGCTTCTCTTTCGTGATGTTTTGCATTTAATATTTCATGCGGAATTTTTGCCTTTTTAAGAAGTGCTGATACTTCTTCAGAATGTTGTATTGAAGCTGTACCGACAAGAACTGGCTGTCCCTTTTCATAAAGCTCTTCTATTTTTCTTGCAATTGCTTTATATTTAGCATTTTTATTCATATAGATTACATCTGGCAGGTCAACTCTGGCTACAGGTCTATTTGTAGGCACTACAATAACTTTTAACTTATAAATTTGTTTAAATTCATCTTCTTCTGTTTTTGCAGTCCCTGTCATTCCAGAAAGTTTTTCATACATTCTAAAATAGTTTTGCAGTGTAATTGTCGCAAGTGTCTGATTTTCTCCTGCAACTTCCAATTTTTCCTTAGCTTCTATAGCCTGATGCAGCCCATCTGAATAACGTCTTCCTTCCATAAGACGCCCAGTAAATTCATCAACTATAATAACTTCATTATCATCGTTAATAATATAATCTCTATCTAGTTTAAATAATTCCTTTGCTTTCAATGCCTGTGTCAAAAAATGTGTCAGTTCAACATATTCTGGCGAATACAAATTTTCAATTTTCAATATTCTTTCAACATTTTTAATCCCTTTATCAGTAATCGTAACCGTATGCGACTTTTCATCAACTTCATAGTCTTCCCAGTCTTCATCAGGGATAACTGTATTTTTCTTATCTTTAATTTCTTCAGTCTTGTAACTTCTTTTAAGTTTTTTAGCAACTTCTGCAAAAGTGTTATACCACTCTGTAGTTTCTTCAGCAGCTCCCGAAATAATAAGCGGCGTTCTCGCTTCATCAATCAAAATCGAATCTATTTCATCGACAATAACATAATTATGCCCACGTTGAACCTTCTCATCAAGTTCTCCAACCATATTATCTCTCAGATAGTCAAATCCAAATTCATTGTTAGTTCCATAAGTAATATCACAGTTATATGCATTTTTTCTTTGTTCTGGCGTAATATTTCCAACAACAACTCCTGAAGTTAGCCCTAAAAACTCAAAAAGTCCCGCCATAATATCTCTATCCCGCTTTGCAAGATAATCATTAACCGTTACAACATGAACTCCTTTTCCTGGCAATGCGTTTAAATAAATTGCAAGTGTTGACATAAGGGTTTTTCCTTCCCCTGTCTTCATTTCCGCAATACTTCCCTTATGCAGAATCATTCCACCAATAAGCTGAACATCATAATGACGCATTCCTAATAGTCTTTTAGCAGTTTCTCTCACTGTCGCAAATGCTTCCACCAATATGTCATCAAGTGACTCCTTTGCCAGTCTTTCTTTAAATTCCACAGTTTTATGCTGCAGCTGCTCATCTGTCAGTTTTTCAAAAATCGGTTCAATTTCATTAATTTTATTTACTAATTTCTGCATTTTTTTTATTTCTCTATCATCTGATGTACCAAATATTTTTTCTCCTAATTTTTTTAACATATTTTATAATTTTTCCTTTCTCATATTAAATTTTTCAAATTATATATTAAATCCATTTATTACAAAATATTCAGTTTTTATTCACGTATTCTCAAATTATTCTCATTCTTTTTACTAAAAAAAGCATAAATATCTTGGGAACCTCCAGAAATTTTACCATCATCCTGATAATTTTTATTTACAAAATAAATAATATCCTGATTCCCTTTAAACAAAAAAAACAAGTTATTATTATTTTTTTCCTTTTCCTTCCTTTTCCCAATCTTTTCCAGTTCTTGTGTAAAGCGCCTATTATCCCTGCTCTTAAACTGATTAATCTTCACAATCAGATCCCTAATATCTTCATGGCTCAAATTGTTCTCATTTACAAAAACACTCAATTTATGGCTAAAACTAGGCGTTCCTATCAAACTTGAATAAGTCATCATAAAAATAATACAAGTCATCACAAGCATTATACTTTTTCTTCTATCTATAATCATCTTTTTCATTATTATTTTTTATTCCTCTAAATTAAGTTATATATTTTAGTCAAAATTTACTTATTATATCATTTATTATGCCTTTTGTCTATTGTACTTATATTTAATATTTTTTATATTTAATTTTAATTATTTAACTTAAAAATTACGACAATCTATTTCTAAAATCCTCATACGTAAATCTTCTAATAACCTCAACTCCGCCTTTTTCAGTATAAACCGCAATCGCAGGCAAATTTATCCCATTAAAAGTATTTGTCTTTACCATACTGTAATGTGCCATATCAGTAAAAATCAGCTTATCTCCCACTTTTACCGGCTCATCAAAGGAATAATCACCAATTATATCTCCAGCAAGGCAAGTAGGCCCTCCCAATCTATAAGTATATTTTTTTTCTCCTGGCATTCCTGAACCAAAAATAAATGGACGATACGGCATTTCAATTACATCTGGCATGTGACAAGAAGCTGAAGTATCCATCAACAAAATATCCATCTCATTTTTTGTAATATCCAAAACTTCTGAAACCAAAAATCCTGTATTTAGTGCAACTGCTTCACCAGGCTCCAAATAAACTTCAACATCATATTTTTCTTTAATATAATTTATCCATTTTATAAGTTTTTCAACATCATAATCCGCCCTTGTAATATGATGTCCACCCCCAAAATTCAGCCATTTCATATCATACAAATATTTCCCGAATTTTTTTTCAAAAATCTTCAGCACATTTTCCAAGGCATCTGAATTTTGCTCACAAAGCGCATGAAAATGAAATCCATCTAATCCTTCAAGCTCATCTTCCCTAAAATTTTCAAGCGTCACTCCAAATCTGGAAAATCTTCCCGCTGGATTATAAATTTCTGTTTCAACTTCAGAAAATTCTGGATTCAATCTAAGCCCGCAACTAATTTTTTTACCATTTTTTTCTTCAAATTCCCTTACTTTATCTTTAAATTTTCTCCATTGATTAAAGGAATTAAACACAATATGATTTGTAATTTCCATAATTTCATCAAATTCATCTTCCCTGTAAGATGGATTAAAAATATGTGTTTCCAGTTTTCTTTCCGTATTTTTCAATTCCATTTCCTCATACCCAAGTCTTGCTTCAAACAGCGAACTTGCCGTAGTTCCATTCAAATATTTCCCAATTAGCGGATAAAAATAAAACATTGAAAATCCCTTTTGTGCAAGTAATATTTTACATCCTGTCCTGTCAATTACACTTTTTAGAATTTCAAGATTTCTTTTAAGCAATCTCTCATCTACTATAAACGCTGGTGTTGGCAAATTTGTTATATCCATATCAATATATTTATTTTTTGGCATTTTTATCATCTCCTTTTATATTCTTAACTCTTTTTTAAATTCTATAAAATTTTATTACAATATTTCTCAATTTTTATTTTTTTATTTTTTATAATCTTTTAAAATAATACTATTTTTTAATAGGGTTTAGTATAAACAATATTAATATAGTAAAAAAAAATAAAACTATCAATTTACTTAAAAAAAATCCAAATACATTATATCATATTTTCTTCAAAAATTAAAAAAAAGATTATCCTAATTAACTTTTAGAATAATCAATTTTTATTTTTACTAAATTTATTTAATAATTATTTAAATTTTAAACTGTAATCAAGCATTAATCAGTCCTTAACGCCTCCATTGGTTCTAATGCCGCTGCCTTTTTAGCTGGATAAACTCCAAATAAAAGTCCAATAATTGTAGAAACAAATATACATACAAGTACTACACCTGGGCTTAATATTGGAGATGTCTTAATAAATATACCGATTAGAAGTGCCAAAGAATATCCAATTGCAACTCCAATTATACCTCCAAAAAATGTTAAAATTACCGCTTCAATCAAAAACTGCACAAGAATGTCCTTTGTTCTAGCCCCCAACGCTTTCCTTAGACCAACTTCCCTTATTCTTTCTGTAACACTGACAAGCATAATATTCATAACTCCAATTCCACCAACAAATAATGAAATTCCAGCGACTCCACTGATAAATAAAGTTACCATATTTAAAATATTATTAAATTGATCTAATCCCGAACTTTCTGATCTCACATTATACTTATCAGAAGAACTTCCTCTTCTTGACATTAAATCTTTAACTTCCGCCATTGCAATATTTAAAGAATTTGCAGAAGTTGCCTTTACTTGCAATTCTTCAAATTTATTCTGTTCTCCTCCGTTAATAAATACTAAAAACTGATTTGGTATAAGTCCGCTTGATGGAGCACCTCCTCCACCTCCAAAATTTAGACTTGAATAGGGATCTTTATACACTCCAACAATGACTAATTCATATCTGTTCTTTTTAAAGTTTAGAGTTACCTTTTTTCCTATCGGGTTTTCATCTGGATAAAGCTGCTCTGCTGTAGAACTGTCAATTATTATGAACCTTCCATCTTTTTTATACTCACTTGGTAAAAATTTTCTTCCTTTTACTATAGTAAAATTTGATATTTTAAAATAATCTTGTGTAACTCCCGTTCCCATAAACATTTTTGTATTTCCTTCGATTTCAATTCTAGCAAAGGCACTGGAAGTTGGACTGACTGCTTCAACTTCTTCTATTTTTTTTATATTTTCAATATCTTTTTCCGTCATCAAATCTTCAGTTTTATAAGTTTGTCCAGGAGAAGTGTCAATTGAAACATTGAAATTTCCCACTCCCAGCTTATTCAAGTCCCCTGTTATATTTTGCTTCATTCCAGCTCCTAACGATGACATCATAATAACTGCTCCAATTCCAATTATTATACCTAACATCGTCAAAAATGACCTCACTTTATAGCTAAGCAAGTTGGACAAAGACAACTTTAACGACTCTAAAAAATCCATTTAGCCTCCTCTCCGATTTACAACAATTTCATCTTTTTCAATCACGCCGTCTTTTAATCTAATAATTCTTTTACAATGCTCGGCCACATCTTCTTCATGAGTTACCATTACAATCGTTGTTCCTTTATCATTCAGTTTTTTAAAGATTTCCAAAATTTCCTCAGTTGATTTGGAATCTAAATTTCCAGTTGGCTCATCTGCCAAAAGTATACTTGGATTATTAATGATGGCTCTTGCAATTGCAACTCTTTGCCTTTGTCCTCCAGACATCTCATTCGGCTTATGGTGGATTCTATCCCCAAGTCCCACACTCTCAAGTGCTTCTATTGCTCTTTTTGTTCTTTCAGACTTTTTCACTCCTGCATAAAGTGCTGGAAGTGCAACATTTTCAACAGCATTCATTTTAGGAAGCAAATTAAAAGTCTGAAATACAAACCCAATTTTTTCGTTTCTCACTTTTGCCAGTGCATCGCCCTTTATTCTGGAAACATCTTGACCATCTAAAATATATGTTCCTGAAGTCAGGCTGTCAAGACACCCCAAAATGTTCATAAGAGTGGATTTTCCACTTCCACTTGGACCCATAAATGCAACAAGTTCTCCTTTTTTAACTGATAGATTAAGCCCCTTTAATACAGTTAATTCCAAATTCCCATTTTTATACGTTTTCACAATATTTTTTACATCTATCATAAATTTATAATTCCTTTATCAAATTTTAAATTTTTCACACAATTTTACATAGGCCCAGGACCTCCTGGTGCTGCCTCGCCTGCTGGTACACTCTCTACATCTTGTGATTTTATTATTTTTTTATTATCTTTTTTAGGCTTTTTAGGATCTGCAATTTTTATCTTTTGACCATCCTTCAGTGTTTCATCAACAACAGAAATTATACTTTCTCCCATGTTTAAACCTGAAGTTATTTCATAGTTGCTTTCATCACTAACTCCTACTTTTACTTCTTTTTTTGTAATTTTTTTATCTTTCCCAACTGTAAATACGAAGTATTTTCCATTTTCATTCATTACTGCACTATATGGAACTTTTACAACATTTCTTTTCTCTTCATAAAAAATTGTGGCACTTATTGTAGTTCCTGGTCTTAAATTTTTAGTATCATTCATTTTTATAGTAACAGTCGTGTCACTTTCATCTAAATTCTCACTTTTCTTTGCCACTCCCGCAATTTGTGACACATATCCTTCCACTTTTTCTCCCTTAGGCAGTGCATCCGATGTGATTTCCACTCTTTGCCCTACTTCTATATTCTTTACCTGCGTGTCAGAAAGACTCACTTCAACTTTCATATTTTTAGAATCTGATACTTTAAATAAAGTTGATTCTGTATTTACTTTATAGTTTTCATCAGCAGTCATTTCTGTAATAACTCCATCTACTGGACTTGTTATTTCATTTTTTATAAGCGTCATATCCTCCTGTAATGTCGCCAATTCTAATTTTGCAGTTTTTAGTGCTGTTCTTGCGTCTTCTATGTTAGTTCTTTCTTCGCTATCAACGGTGTCTGATTCTAGCTTAGAAGTTCTTAATGCTTTTCTTGCATCATCCACATTAACCCTAGTTTCCCCTCCAACTTTGTAAAGCTCTTCAGCGTTATGCAAATCTCGTGACTTTTGCTGAATTTCCAAACTTTTAGTTTCTTTTTTTCTTCTAAGGGAACTTTGAGCACTAGCTAAATTTCTTTCATATTTTTGAATTTCCAAATTTTTCATCTGTATTTTTCTTAAAGTTTCATTTTTATCAGCTGGATAAAATGTAACAACTACATCTCCCTTTTTTACATTATCACCCGTTTTAAAAAATACATCTTTTACTCTTTGGCTGGAACTCGTATAAACTGACACTACATTATCCGATACAACTTGCCCTGTCTTTGAAACTGATAATGAAATATCTCCCATACCAACTTTTGTTACTTCATATTCTATTCCTTCTTCCTTTTTTCCACAGCTGATTAGACAAAATAATAAAACAACAAAAATCGAAAATATTTTTGCAATATTTTTTTTATCTTTTAAAATATAATTTTTCTTCACAAAATCACCTCTTTTTATTTTTTCTCTTTTTATGCTATTCTTTATTTAAAAGTAAACTTATTATAAATTCTTCTTCATAAAATCTCCAAACTCCTTGTCGTTAAATAACTAAAATATAATTTTTAATTTTTTTATAAAATTTAGATATAATATTATTTATAATATTTTATTTTTTTCGTAAATGCCGCCAATTCATTTTTAGCCGTTTCATAATCAATTACAGCCTTTTTATAATTATTTCGTTTTTCTACATAATTTGAATAAGTATCAACTCCCAATTCATATCTTTTCGCATAAATTTCATACTCTTTCTTCTTAATATTCATCGTATTTTCTGCAGTTAATTCATTCGTCTGATAAGTTGTATAAGTTATCATCTGCTGTCCAACATTTGATACCAATTCATTTTTCTTCTGTTCATACTGTAATTCTAATTTTTCTTTTTCATTTTTCAAATCTTCAATCGTATCGTTATATCTTTTAAAAGTTTTAGAAACAGAAAGTCCCGCAACAACCGAATGATCCTTTAACGAATACCCCAAATCTCCTGTTAATTTTGGATATTTATAATCAATATTCTCTTTTTTAATTTGCTCTTCATTAAGTTTCGTATTTAATTCTATTGCTTCTGCTTCAGATAATCTAAGCTCATAAAAGTCTTCTTTTTTCAATTCCTCCTTCTTTAAATCATCCAATTTTTCTTTTTCAGGCAATTTAACATTGTAAATCATAAACTGCTCTCCCAAAATCTTTAATTCTCTACCAAGATTATCATACTTCAACTGCGAATTTTCATACTCTGTTTTTGCCAACTCATAGTCATATTGAGACGCTGTTCCAACCTCATATTTTTTAGTTTGAATCGCATAATCTTTTTTTGTATCATCCACCGTAAGTGCTTCCTGCTCAATCTCCTTCTGCTTATTTTTATAATTTTTATACAAATCAATCAAATCACGGATCTCTCCATTTTTAGTAGTTTCATTTGTAATTTTTTGAATATCACGAGAAATTTGATTTGTTTTTTTATTATAACTATTATCACTATATCCAAAATAATCATTCAAAGTTTTAGAAATTCCAATTTTATTTTCTGTAAGTTCCTTAGTCCTAAAATTATAACTATTTTTATAATAAAAATTTCCATACTTCACATTATTATCCATCGTCAATCCATTAGCCTGACCATGCAACGAATAATTCTCATCTGAATTTACACTGACTTCATTCCAATCACCATTTTTTAAAGCTTTTTCTTTAATATCATACTTTTTCATATTTTTCTCATTTATTTTTGTAGTATATGAATTTTTTTCATATTCTGCAATTAAGTCATCTACACTGACTGCAAAACTCCTCAGTCCTAAAATAAATGAAACAAATAAAACTTGAAACTTTCTATTTATTTTTACCATTTACTCTCCTTTCTTTTTAGTTACTTATCTTTTCTCAGATTTAAGTTAAAAAATTATAACATTTTTGTCTTATTTTACCATTTATTTTTGACAAAATTGTGTTTTTTTTTCACTAAAAAATAATCACCATTTTTACAATAGTGATCATTTAGTTAGAAACTATTTTTTAAAATAAATCTCATTCTCATCTTCCCCAATTTCTACGCTGCATTTAGCCCCAAGCGGAACCGTAACTAGATCAGGCTTTTCATGTCCGCTTTCAAGCCCATAAATTACAGGTTTTTCGTAATCTTTAAAAAAATTCTTCAAAAGATCCATCAGCTCATAATTTTCCCCATAAGTATTCTCACATCCTGCAAAATTTCCAAATAAAACTCCATTACAATCATCAAATTTCCCAGCATATTTCAAATGAGTCATCATTCTATCAATTCTGCTTATTTCCTCCTCAATTTCCTCAATAAAAAGTATTTTCCCCTTTGTATCAATTTCATAATCAGTTCCCAAAGTTGTAACAATTATTGATAAATTCCCTCCAACTATTTCACCGCTTATTTTTTTATTTTCAAAATCTTTCTTATTTAAGAGTAAAATTTTCTTTTCCATTCCACTTTCTTCATCTATCGGATTTTCAAATTTCCATTTTTCTCCTTTTTTCTTATCTAATACATCCAAAAAAGATTTTTTCGTAAAATCACTGAAATCATCAAACATATTCGATTTTACCATCGGTCCATGAAAAGTTCCCAAATTACACTTCTGATTAAAAACAATATTCAAATTAGTAACATCGCTATATCCTACAAAAACCTTCGGATTATTTTTTATCAATTCATAATCCAGCTTATCCAAAAGCTGTGAAGCACTAAACCCACCTTTCACGCAAAAAATCCCCTTAATCTCATCATCAGAAAAAGCTCTATGCAAATCCTTTACTCTAATTTCAGGTGTTCCCGCCATATATCCACCAATATCTTCAAAAAGGCTCTCCCCCAGCACAGGCTCAAATCCCAACTTTTTTACAACTTCCTTACATTTCTCAATATCTTCCCCTAGAATAGGCGAAGAAGTACAGACTAAAAATACTTTATCTCCTCGTTTTAATGGTTCTGGAAAATTCATCTTCACACTCCTTATTAAATTAAAATCGAACTCAAAAATTATGACTATTTAACCCAAACCTTAAGTTTATATAATTTTTAATAGTTCAATTTCTTAATCTTAATCTACTCTCTAACAAGGGATTTTGACCTCTTGTGATTATAGATAGTCTTTATATCTTTTACTTTTATAATTTTCTAAAATTATATTTTAATTTTAAAGACAACTTTTGTAACAATTTTCTTTTTATTTTCACATTCTTCTTCATTTTCAGAATCCAGAATATCAAGTTCAGGTTTATGCACATCATTTGGAAAAAACACAAGCACATCTCCATTTTCAATAATAATATCAAACAATTTATTCCCTTCTAAAATAACCAAATCTCTTTCAGGGTCAAAACTTTTTTCCTTCATATTATGAATATCGTTAAATGCAACCCTTTCACTTCCATCAATCATAATTTGCACATCCAAATATCTCTTATGGCTTTCCCAAAATTTATCATTCTCCTTCTTCGTAAAATATTTCCCTACATTCATCTTAATTCCATTATAATCAACATCATAGCTTCCATTTTCCAGCGACAAGATCTTCTCCCTATTTTTTCCAGCATAATCAATACAAAATTGAATATCCTTTGTCAGGCTGCTGTTTTGCAATTTGTCATTTATATTTGTAAAAATCATTTTATTTTCTCCTTTTCTTCATTTTTTTTAGTCATTAGATATTTTCAATAACCTAAGACTTTTTTATCTTTACAAGGATTCAAGACCCTTTGCTTTAAGATATTTATTTTATTAAATTCTAAATTTCTATGATTATCGAACAAGTATTTGTAAAAATTTAAAAATTCCAATAAATATAGCACTATTTTCCTGTAAAACATAAAATTACAAAAAAATTATTTAGAAAGATTTTTAATTCTATCCAAATTTGAAGTTGAAATCCTGTATATTTTCAATCCACAGCTTTTTAGCTTGTAATATGCCGAATGAGAGTTGTAAGATGTATCAAATATTACGATATCTGAATTTTTTAATTTATCCGAGTTTCTAAATACGGCTGTAGCATGAATAAATTCTATCTTAAATCCTTTTTCCTTCGCATATTTTTCAGCTTTTTCAATAACTTTTTGACTCCATCTACCACCAACTACTTTTACATTCTGATTCGTCAAGTCTATCGTCTTTTCTTCTGACAACTCTTTTATATTCACATTTTCAACTACTTCAATATTCTCATCCTGTTCCATATTTTCAATTTCTTTTTCAAGACTTTTTATCCGAATATTCAATTTTTCAATTTCTTTTTTCTGTTTTTCAATAGTCTTTTCAGCCTCTTTATTCCTGTGCTTTCTCAAATCTTCCTTCAACTTTTTATTTTCTTCTTCAAGTTTATCACAAATAGAATTTAAAAATTTATTTTCCTGCTCAATTCCCTCAATATCAGTAATTATCTCTTCCAAATCCCTTTCTTTTTCACTAACCTTATACGAATTTATATTAAAAAACTCAAATCCTCTCTTAAAATTTTTTCTCATCAAAAAATATTCCTTCATTTTTTCATCAAAAAAGCTGATAAATTCTGCTGAAACATTAAATTTTCTATTTTCTTCATCAAATTCCAAACCATATTTTTGTGATAATTTTTCCAAATTTCTCTTCTTAACATTTATATATTTTGCACTTATACTCTCTTGAAATTCCTTCTCAAAATCCTCATTTTCCAGTTCTTCCATAGCTTCTTTCAAAAATGTCTCTTTCCCCAATATTTCCTGCTTATTCTCTTTCAATTTCTCAATATATTTAAAATATTCTTCCTTGAAAAAATCTAAAAATTCAACCAGTTTATTCGTACTTAAAACATACATTATCATTTGCTCTGGATTCAATCCTCTTCCGTTTACCCTTAAAATTTTATCCCTCTGAAATTCCCTCAAATAGTCTTCTTTCACAAAATTCAAACATTTCTTTTCAACATAAGAATTATTTGTTTCTACAATTTTTCTCAAAAAATCTTTATTTGACTCATCAATTTTCCCAATAATATCAATTTCTCTCTCAAAAAAAATTGAATTCTTATTAAACGGTTTACCAAATTTCTTTTCCAACAGCTCATTATTAAAATTATCGACCAACAAATCAAAAAAAATATTCTCATTTATAGATTTCAATTTTTCTATCAGTAACGAAATTTTTTCATTATTTCTTGTCATTTTTATCCCTTTCTCCAGTTATTTTTAATTATAGCAAAACTGATTTAAAATTGAACTCAAAAGTTGTGGCTATGTTTACTAAAACCCTAATTATATGATTCTTAATAGCTAATTTGAACAGATTCAAGCATATTTGTAAAAGTCGATAAAATCAAAAGATATGTTCAATAATCTAAATTTTTTTATCTTTAAGGAGTCTAGATTCCTTACTTCAAAATATTTATCTTATTAAATTCTAAGTTTGTGTAATTATTGAACACAATTAATCCAGTATTTTTAAAATTACAGCTGTATTATCATTTTTATTTTTTCTAAAATCTCTTTTTCCAAAATAATTTTATCAATTTTGCCTTTCAAATTTTCATCATAAAAATCCTCAACCGTAACAATTTTACTATTTTTATTCAAATTTTTCTCCCAAAATCTTTTAAAATATGGTCGCAAAAACTTATTTATTTCAAGCACGGCTTTTATTTCTCCTTTATTTTTCCAAATATTTTCCAAATGTTCTAAAACAAGCAATTTTGTTCCATCAAAAGTTTGAATCGTATTTATTTTTCCAAATTTTAAAAACTCCCTTGTTTGTGAAATAAGCCAAGGATTTCCAATTATTCCACGTGAAAGTATTATGCCGTCAAGATTGCATGAAGATATTTTCTGCTTTATTTCAATAGGCTCAAATAAATCCCCATTTCCAAAAAACTCTATATTTCTTGGCATCTTGCTTAATCTTTCAACAATTTCCCAATTTGCAGTTCCAGAATACATCTGTTTTTGAGTCCGCCCATGAACACAGATAAAATCAAGATTATATTTATTTGCCAGTTCCAGAAAAATCTCAGGATTTTGAAAATCCTTATATCCAACACGAATTTTTAAAGAAATATCAGCCTCGATGCCCTTAGTTTCCAAAAGCACCTTCTCAACCACTTCAAAATTCTCTAAAAGTGCCGATCCTGCCCCATTTTTTATAATCTTAGGCTGCGGACACCCCATATTTATATTAATTTTTCTAAATCCAAAATCCTTCAATTTCAAAATTCCAGAAACCAGCTCATTTTTATCCCCACCAAAAATTTGAGTCCCTGTTTTTTCCTTATCATCACATTTCAAAAGCTCATTTACAGTAATTTCATCTTCACGATTCAATAAATTAGCATTTACCATTTCAGTAAACAAAAAATCAGGCTCAAACTTTTCAAGTATCTTCCTAAAAGAATAATCAGTAACGCCCGCCATCGGAGCAACATATATTTTCATAAATTCTCCCAAATCCTATTCTTCTCTAACTTTATTCTTCTTTGGCCATTTGTAAAAGCATGTAAAATCCAATTAATTTTTCATTTTCCAATTTTGCCAAAAATTCCTAATTTTTTTAATAGATATTTTCAATAACCTAAATCTTTTAACTATACAAGGAGTTAAAATCCCTTATTTCAGGATATTTATTTTATTAAATTCTAAGTCTAAGCAGTTTTAGTATAAACTCTTATTTCTATTAATTTTTGCTTTTACAATTATTTATCCGCTTTTATTATATATTCAATTTCCTCAAAAATCAAATTAATTTTTTTAATTTTATCTTTAAAGCATTTTTAGATTTTATAATATTGATTATTGACTTTCAAAAAAGTTATAGTATACTTATAACGAAATAAAAAAAATTCAATATAATTCAAAGTTTTCTAAATTTATTATAAAAGGAGAAAATTATGAGAATAAAAAAACTAATTATTAAACTAGGTGTTATTTTACTATTATTTGGAAGTGTCGCCTGTAAAAATAAAAATACTGAATTGGAAAAGAAAATTGCAAATTTAGAAAAGCAAAATGCTGAATTGGCTAAAAGGCAGCAAGAGCAGCAAAATTTAGTAAGTATCAAGACAAATGAAATAAAAAAAGAAAAAAAGGCAGAAATACCTTCAAAACCTAAAAAAATTTTAAATTATGAAGGAAAATTAGAAAACAGAATTTCAAACTACGAAGCCAAAAGAGATAAAATAAGCGATGAAAATGGATGGAGTGTTGAAGAAACTCAAGCAAATGAAGCTCTTAACGAAAAATTAGATGATGAGCTTACTAAAGTTTACAATTTAATTATGGAAAGATTACCAGAAGAAAGAAAAATAAAACTTAGAAATGAACAAAGACAATGGCTAAAAATAAGAAAAAGAAAAGTAGAAAATTCAAACAATGATGAAGATGGAAATTCTATGATGGGTGGAAGAGCAGCTGGAAATGTGGAAATAATGACTTATCAAGAATTTACAAAAGACAGATTATTTGAATTTGCAAGAATATATGATAATATGGATTAATAATCTTTTTCAGAAGGGAAAAGCAACAAAATGAAAAATAAAATTTTTATGTTAGGAATATTAGTATTAATATCAATAAGTGCGAATGCTGGAGAAGCAAAATACAATAATAAAATTTCAGATGAAATAAAAGGAATCAGTTCTCAAAATATTTACGACAGCAACAATAATTATGCTAATGCTTACTATGACAGTTATGACGATGAAGATGATGACTATTATTACTATGATGAAGATGAAGATAAAGATGAAGATGAAGATAATGATAACGACTATTATGATGAAGATGACAACGATGATGATGGAGATTATTATTACTATTATGAATATGATGAGGAAGACTAGAACGATTTAGTTTTATTTTGAATAGAAAATTTATAAAGCGGCATGGAAATGTTCGCTTTTTTTGTCACTTTAAATTTTAATCATTTATAAAATATATTAATAATATATATATATATATATATATATATATTGTATATGACTTTGTAAAAAAATTATGATATAATAAAAGATAAAGAAATATAATAGATTACTAAGAAAGGGTGATAAATATTGGAATTAGAAAAATTTATAAAAGACAATAGTGACAAATTGGTACAAATACATTGGAATGACATACTTAATGACTATGCTAAAAATATTGTTTTAGCACAAATTGTCCTTAATAATTTGAGTAAAGAAGAATTTTTTAAAGAAGAATCTAATTTTTTTGAATCAATTAATCGGAGAATAAACGATTATATTGAAAATATAAAAAATCCAAATTATCAAATAGCAATTGTCGGAGCAATAAAAGCAGGAAAATCAACTTTAATAAATGCTCTTATTGGGCATGAGCTTGCTAGCACAAACGTAACTCCAGAAACTGCAACATTAACAAAGTTTAAATATTCTGAAAAAAATTGCTTAAAAATAAAATTTTATACTAAAAATGATTGGGACAAAATTTGGTCTGATGCTACTGAAAAAAAAGCTACAACATTTATCGAAGGATATAAGCAGTTAAATGCTGATGAAGTTAAAAACCTATTACTTAATAAAAAAGATGTATATCAAGAATTTGATAGTATCGAAGAAATGAAAAAAGAAATTTCACGTTGGACTTCTTCAAGATCTAAAGAACATTATTTTGTTAAAGAACTTGAAATTGGTATAGACGATTTAAAGTTGCCAACTCAAATATGTCTGGTAGATACCCCTGGATTAAATGATGTCATAGATTACCGTTCAAAAATAACAAGAGATTATATCAGTAATGCGAATGCCGTAATTGTATGTGTAAACGCAAAAACATTACGAAATGAAGAATTTTTAACAATTACAAAAGTATTTTCAAAAGCAAGATACAAAAAAGATAAAGTTTATATTTTAGGAACTCAGATTGATATAATGAACTCTGCTGAAGATTGGCAAGAACAAAGAGCATTGTGGCTCGATATTCTAAAAAAGGAAGAATGCTACGGAAATGCATCAACAGCAATTAATCATTTGTTGGGTATAAGTTCTTTTGCTTATTCAGAAGCATCAAGATTAAATAGTATTTTTAATCGTGAAACTGTTTTAAAATTGACACATGAAAAATTAATAAATTTTGATGAAGCAGGAAAAATTATTGATTTGATATCAGAAAATAAATATACAGAAGAAATGCTGGCAGAATTGAAAAAAAGAATTATCAACTTTTCACAAATTGAAAAAGTTAATAAAATTATACAAAAGGAATTACTTCAAGATTTTAATAACTCAATGATTACAGATTTTGTTGAACAATATAAAATTTTAGTAGAAGAAATAAATAATTTTAGAAATAATTACAAAAATATTTTAACTGAGAAAAAAGACGACTTAGAAAGAACTTCTGAAGAACTGAATAAAAAAGTGGAAGAAGAAAGACGTAAAATTGAAGAACTTGAAAAAATAAATGCCAGCCTTGAACAAAAAATAAAAGAAACAACAGACAGCTTCAATTTAGATTTTGGAAAACTTGAAAATAATTTTAAAGAATTAGAAAAAGGTATCAAAAAAATTAAAATAGATAAATAAGGAGGAGAAATTATGGGATTTTGGTCTGCAATTGGAGGAGTTCTTAAAGCAATTGGAAGTGTGATATTTACTCCAGCAAGGGTAATTACCTGGGTAGCCGAAAAAATTTTCAGTTTAGGTGATACCCCTAGTTACAATTCAAGCACAGCAACTGTTGATGAAACTAAAAAAGTTAATGAACTTTTAGAAAAATGTATAAAGGGATATAGTAGAGAAGCCGAAGAATACGATAAATTAGCTCAAAACATTATAAAAGATAATTTTCGTACAATAGAAGGAAAACTTTCTGAAATTAACAATGCATCTGATACACCGATAATTGATAATTTTGTCTTCGAGAGCTTTAAAAATAATGCTAAAAATATAAATAAAAGCCTAGATAAGATATACTCAAAACAAATATCCAATACTTTTTCATTAAACAATAATAAATTGCTAGATATTCTTAAACTTGATAAAGGAAATAAAAAAAATGATAAATTGAGAGATTTAGCAGTAAATACTGTTACAAAGGCAAATAATACATTATTATGTGAATTATCTGACTTTACAAAAGAACAGCAAAATTTTATTTCTGAAAAACTTTCAGAATATATGACAAATAGAAAAAATACTTTGATTACTTCTAAAAATGAAACAGAAAAAATATTAGCAAGTTTGAAAAAAGATGATAATGAAAGAATACAATTAAAAAATTATTATAAAAATTTATTGGATGAAATAAATTTACTAGGAAAAATTTTAAATTTAGGTGGTAAATAAATGAAAAACAGAAAAGAATTAATTGGAAATTTTTTATTTTTTTCAAAAAATGAAGGTAAAAAAATAACCCAAAAATTAAATGATATTTTGAAAAATCAAAAAGAAATAAAAGATGATATAACTGAAATAAAACAAATATTAAAAGAATATTCTAAGTTAGAAAAATCATATAATTCAGATATAAAAAAAATTTATAAAATTATAAATCAACTACTTTTAAAAGATTTATTAAAAAAACACAAAGACTTACTAGATGATATAAAAAATGACAACTATTAATTTTACCCGAACAGCCTAATTTTTTATTTTTTCCCTTTAACGAATCTAAAATTTATAATATAAAGTCACTTTTTTTATTGTTCTCTTTAATTATTTAGAAAGTTTTTGGAATCTCTTTAAATTTTATCTTTATAGTCTAGATTAGTTGATATATTGAAATAAATACTTTAAATTTTTAAAACACAACATTTTCAAAGCCAAAAAAAATTAAAATAATATAAAAATATTGTATAATCCAACTGAAAGTTAAAAAGAGTAAATTTTAAGGAGGAGTCAAAATGAAAAAAGTATTGGCAATTACTATGTTATCAGCATTGGCATTGGTTTCTTGTACAACTGCTGCTGATGGAACTAAGAAAATTAGTAAAACTGGAATTGGTGCTGGAATTGGTGCGGCTGCGGGAGCTGCTATTGGGCAAGTTATTGGGAAAGATACAAAAGGTACATTGATTGGTACGGCTGGAGGAGCTGCAGTTGGTGCGGCTATTGGAAACATTTTTGATAGACAGGAAAAAGAGTTAAAAGATAAATTACAAGGAACTGGTGTAGATGTAAAAAGAACAGGTGAAGGTGAAATTAAATTGACAGCACCTGAAAATATTACTTTTGATACAAACAGTTATGTGGTTAAACCACAATTTAGAAAGACATTGGATTCAGTAGCAACTGTATTAAATACTTATCCTGATTCAACAATTGTAGTTTCAGGACATACAGATACGACAGGAACTGATGCAATCAACAATCCACTTTCTGTAAATCGTGCAAGTTCAGTAGCATCTTACCTTGAATCACAAGGGATTTCAACTTCAAGAATAACTTCACGTGGTTACGGAAGTAAACAACCAGTTGCAAGTAACGCAACATTAGCTGGAAGAGCTCAAAACAGAAGAGTTGAAATTGCTATAATTGCAAATCAAAAATAATTGAAAATTTTTTAGGAGTTTTTTCAAATTGAGTTTTGAATTAGCTCCTTTTTTTCTGCTTCTAATTATATTTTTACTTAATTTATTTTCTTTAAATAATGAATTTATGCTATTTGCCATTCAAACAGAAAACTAGTTGTATAATTCCTTATTAGCAAATAATGAAATATGGCTTCTATTTTTAAATGGGGTTTAGTATAAATAAATTTCTATTCAGGAGGTTTTTATGAGAAAAAACATATTATCAAAATTTATAATATTAATGGGGCTTTTATTTAGTTTTGCTTTAAATGCTGGAAATAAGGAAAATTTTAATAATTTTGAAAAGTTTTCAGCCAGAATGTCAAATAATCCAGATTATATCAGTTATGCGATAATTTCAGGAAACGGAAATAAATATCCTGTTCAGCTGAATGTTGGAAATTATCTGGCTTTTATGCCTTCAAGATATGCGGCAATCAATGTTTATGAATTTTTATCCGATACTTTGAAAAAAGATTTTAAAATTATAAAAATAAATAAAAAGGGAAAAACAACGAATGAGTCAAAAATTATAAAATATTCGCCAAATGATTTTTTTTCTAATTATACAGAAAATACAGATTCTGAAAAATCTGAAATGAAATCAATGGGAATGGTATTTGCAGGCGTAAAAAATGTCGGTGCAGGCGAATATAAAATAACTGCTTACGGAAACAAAGGAATTTCTGGCGGGATTGACAGTAAAGGATTAAATTGGCTGAATTTAGCATTTATTCCGACAAATTCAGCATTTTATATAAAAATAAATAATGATAGAAATCTTGTATGGAGTCCAAATCGTGATTATAACAGTATTCAGTATACTTTTTCAATAGAAAATGAAAAAATTGAAGTTGCAGATAAAAAAGGAAAACATTATATGTCAATTTATCAAAAAGATAATTCCTTGTTTGTTGAAATGGCAAAATATAATGTTGAATTCAAAATAAATCAGGCTCAAAATCAGCTGGAATATTGGATAAATCATAAATTAAAGTATGTAGAAAAGTATCAAGTTATTTAATAGAATTTACCAAATAAATTTTATAAATTTTGAATCACATACTATTTTTTATTTGAAATTCTAGTAAAAAAAAGTAGAAAATTGAAAAAAAATATGGTATAAATACAACGTGATAGAATTTTTTAAACTAAAATAAAAAATTAAAAATGAAGAGAGGATTGATTTGATGAATGCGATTAATTATCAGCAGATGATATTTGGATTCTTAGGTGGATTAGGAATGTTTCTGTTCTGTATGAAATATATGGGAGATGGGCTGCAAATGGCAGCTGGAGATAGGCTTAGATATATTTTGGACAAATATACAACTTCACCGTTTTTAGGAGTTTTAGTTGGAATACTTGTGACAGCATTAATTCAGTCGAGTTCAGGTACATCAGTTATTACAATTGGACTGGTCGGGGCGGGACTTTTAAATTTACGGCAAGCTATTGGAATTATTATGGGTGCCAATATTGGTACGACAATCACAACGTTTATTATTGGATTTAACATTACCGAATATGCATTGCCAATATTATTTTTAGGAGCAGCATGCCTGTTTTTTGTAAAAAACAATTTTATAAATAATTTAGGGAGAATTTTATTTGGTTTTGGAGGAATATTCTTTGCATTGACTTTGATGTCTAAAGCAATGGAACCGCTTAAACATTTGCCAGCATTTACAGAATTGACAGTAAGGCTTAGTCATAGCCCAGTTTTGGGAGTATTCATCGGAACAATGATTACAATGCTTGTTCAAGCTTCAAGTGCTACAATCAGTATTTTACAAAATGTCTATCAAGAACATCTTATAACATTAAAAGCTGCATTGCCTGTACTTTACGGAGATAATATAGGAACAACAATAACAGCTATACTTGCAGCAATTGGTGCCAATACTTCAGCAAAAAGGCTTGCATTGTCGCACACAATGTTTAATGTCATGGGAACAATATTCTTTATGATTATGTTATCGCCATTTTCAATTTTTGTAGAAAAAATGTCACAAATTCTTCATTTGAATCCAAAAGTTACAATTGCATTCGCACACGGTTCGTTTAATATCATAACAACAATTTTACTATTTCCATTTATTGGTCTTCTAGAATATATTGTCGTAAGATTGATTAAAGAAAAAGATGAAGATGTTGTAGAACATCAGCCACGATTTTTGGATGCAGCGCTAATTCATACACCAGCGATTGCATTGGGACAAGTAAAACAGGAAATGTTATCAATGATTTCAATTGCAGTAAAAAATCTTAGCAGATCAATTGATTTTTTCCATGAACATAATGAAAAAGTTGCTGAAAAGGTGGAAAAAACAGAAGAGGCAATAAATAATATTGATCAGGAAATTACAAAATATTTGACAACATTATCACAGGAACATATAACTGAAAAAGATGGGGAAGAAATCAGCATGTATCTAGATATGTGCCGTGATGTGGAACGTATTGGAGATCATGCGATTGGAATTGTAAGAGATGTCAGATATGAAATTAAGAAAAAATTGGTATTTACTGAAACAGCTCATAAAGAAGTGCAAAAATTATTTTTAATTTCAAAAGAAATAATAGAAACAGCTGAAGAAGCACTTAAAAATGATGACACAGAAAAAGCCTTTGCAGTAGTTGATTTACATAATAAACTTTATGCAAAAGAAAAAGAAGTAAGAAAAGCCCATATAAAACGTGTGAGCAAGCAGGAATGCGATGTAAAATCTGGACTTTACTATATAGATGTTGTGTCACATTTTACGAGAATCGGAGATCATGCTAGAAATTTAGTTGAAAAAATGATTGAAAATAAAACTGTTAAATAATAAATTTTAAAAGATAAAAAAACATGAAAATAGGCTAAGACTGCCTATTTTTTTTGGAAAAATATTAAAATTTCAAACGTTCTTATGTTATATTGAACAGGTCTAATAAAATAGTTTGATAGAAAAAGTTTCTTATTTTGAAAATAAAGAAAAGACAGTGTTGAAAAAAACTAATAAATATAGTAAAATAAATAGTAAAAGATAAAAATTTTGATTTAGATAAAAACATATAAATTTTTTTTGATTTTTTACATTTCAACAAAAATAAGTAAGAGAATTATTCTAAAAATTTGGGAGGAATGAATTATGGAAAACAATACTTTTGTAATTGTGGGGACACAATGGGGAGATGAAGGAAAAGGGAAAATAATCGATGTCTTATCTCCAAAAGCAGACTATGTGGTTAGATTTCAAGGAGGAAATAATGCAGGACATACAGTTGTTGTAAATGATGAAAAATTTATTTTACATTTATTGCCATCTGGGATTATTAATTCAGCTGGAAAATGTATAATTGGTGCTGGAGTTGTAGTTGATATTGAAGTTTTGCTGCAAGAAATAGATGAATTAGAAAAAAGAGGGAAAAAATTGGATAATTTATTTATTGATGAAAGAGCTCATGTGATAATGCCTTATCATATTGAGATTGACAAGGCGAAGGAAGAAGCGATGGGTGAAAATAAGATTGGTACTACTCAAAGAGGGATTGGACCTTGCTACATTGATAAAATTGCTAGAAATGGAATTAGAATTGGAGATTTATTGGAGCCAGAAAGATTTAGAGATAAACTTACTTGGAATGTAAATGAAAAAAATGATATGTTAGTTAGATACGGTAAAGGAACTTTCAATTTGGAAGAACTTTATGATAAATTTATGAAACTTGCTGAAAAGATTAAATTTAGAATTATTGATGCAGTTGTGGAAATTAATGAAGGGATTGAAGAAGGAAAAGTTGTACTTTTTGAAGGGGCACAAGCGTTAATGCTTGATATTGATTATGGAACTTATCCTTATGTAACTTCATCATCGCCAACATCTGGTGGAGTAACAGTAGGAACTGGGGTTGCACCGACAAAAATCTCAAGAGTGCTTGGAGTTATGAAAGCCTACACAACAAGAGTCGGAGAAGGACCTTTCCCTACAGAATTGGAAAATGAAGATGGAGAAACTTTGAGAAAAGTTGGACATGAATTTGGTGCTACAACTGGGCGCCCTAGAAGATGTGGATGGCTTGATTTAGTAATCGGGAAATATGCGGTTCTAATTGACGGATTGACAGACATCGTGTTGACAAAATTAGATGTATTGACTGGATTTGAAAAAATTAAAGTTGCAGTTGGTTATGAAATTGATGGAAAAGTTTGTTATTCATATCCTGGAAACTTGAGAAAATCTAAAGACTTGAAAGTAATTTACGAAGAATTGGACGGATGGAACGAAGATATTACTCAAATAAAAAATTACGAAGATTTGCCAGAAAATTGTAAAAAATATATTGAATATATCGAAAATAAATTGAAATGCCGTGTTTCAATGATTTCAGTTGGACCTGAAAGAACTCAGAATATTTATAGATATAATTTGGGAGATTTTGTGAAATAGAACAGAAATTTGATAAGGAGTATTGAATTATGAAAAAGAAAATTTTGCTAATTTTGATTTTTATAAATATCTTTAGTTATTTTAGTGCTTCAACTATTGATTTGTCATCTTTTGAACGACAATTAAAAAATTGTAATCATTGTTCGGGAATAGAAGGAGAACTTAAAACAAGACTGGAAAAATTTATTTTAGAAGAAGATTTTTATGAATTCAATTATAACGAAAAAAATGAGAAATATAAATTTTTTATTCCAAAAGGGAGTATTGTTAAGCATAGTGAAGATAAATTAAATCTAACTTTTTATGATGGAAAAAACAATTCTCTACTTGTTAATTTAAGAAAAAGAGGAAGTTTTTTTGAACTGGATACAGATAGTTTAGAATTGTTGCTGTATCTTGCTAATGTAGAAAATTATGAGAGTAAGGTTTTGAAATTTAGAAAAAGACTTTTGGATAGGAATAAGAATTTTATAAAAGAAAATCAAGATATTGAATTTGAGAAAAAATTTGAATAGTGAAATGGAGAAGATAAAATGAAAATAAGAAAAATAATGTTGCTGACAATGATTGGATTATTTTCTGTATTTGGATTTTCTTGTAGTAAAACAGGAAATGAAAAACAAAGTTTAACAATGTCAAAAGAAGTAAAAAATAGAAAAAAAACAGAGTATAAAAAAGTAACTTCAGATGAAGCTAAAAAGATGATGGAAACTCAAAAAGTTATAGTTGTAGATGTTAGAACTTTGGAAGAATATAACGAAGGGCATATTCCAAATGCGATTTCTGTTCCATTGGAAACTATTGAAAATGAGGCAGAAGCAAAATTGAAAAATAAAGACGATTTAATTTTAGTTTATTGCAGAAGCGGAAGACGAAGCAGGGAAGCAGCATTAAAATTGATTGAAAAAGGTTATACAAACGTGATTGATTTTGGCGGAATAAAAGATTGGAATGGGGAAGTTGTGAAATAACAAATGTAGTATTTAAAGATGTAAAAGAAAAAATACTGTATTTTGAATAAGAAGGGAATGAGCAATGAAAAAAATATTAGTAATGTTAATGTTAGTTATTGGGGTTGTTTCGTTTTCAGCTTTGGCACAAAATGGTAAAAAATCTAAAATTAATAATTTTTCAAATAAAAAAGTGCCTTTTAGTACAATTACAATAAAATTAAAGGGTACCAAACTGTTGGACACTGACAAAGATAAAATAGAATTGGAATATGAAAATTTTAAGGCAATTGGAAAAAATAAAAAAGTGTATACGGAAAAAAACTTTCAGATAAATGGTAAAAATCCTAAAATTATTACAAATAAAGTAATTTCAAAAAAAATGATAGAAAATTTTATTGAAAGTGACGATGAAATAGTCATAACAAGATTTTATGAAAATAATGAAGGAATGGAGTATAAACCGTTTGATTTTAGTTTTAGCATAAAGAAAGATGAAGTGAAAAAGATTTATTTTAAGGATGGAGCAATTTATATTTGGGATAATTAGTTAGGAAGTTTTGTGAAAAGTGATTTATGCAGAAAAAGACAAGTATGAATAAAGTTATAATTATATTATTTTTGGTTTTAGAAATATTATCATATTCTTTTGAAGTTAAAATAATGGACTTGTTGTGAAAATTGTTATTCTTAAAATCTAAAAATAAAAATTATGATTAGGACAAATTAGGGATTGAATTTAACTGGAATTTAGATTCAGAGTATAAATTTACAAAAAATAAAAAATAATTAGGAGGAATTAGAAATGGCAGATATGAGCATATATTCAAATCCGTTGGCGGAGAGATATTCTAGTAAGGAAATGTTGCATATTTTTTCACCAGAGTTTAAATTTAGAACTTGGAGAAAATTGTGGATAAATTTGGCGGAGGCTGAAAAAGAGCTTGGGCTTGATTTTATTACTGATGAACAAATTGAGGAACTAAAAAAATATAAAGATGATGTTGACTTTGAAGTTGCGGCTGAATTCGAGAAAAAATTGAGACATGATGTTATGGCTCATGTGCATACTTATGGAGAACAAGCTAAAAATGCAAGAAAAATTATTCATTTGGGAGCGACAAGTGCGTATGTAGGAGATAATACTGATTTGATTCAAATTAAGGAAGGGCTTTTAATTATTAGAAAAAGACTACTTGTCTTAATTGAAAAAATGAGAGATTTTGCATTACAATACAAAGATTTGCCAACTTTAGGATTTACTCATTTTCAAGCAGCACAGCTTACTACTGTTGGAAAAAGAGCGACTTTATGGCTTCATTCGTTACTTCTTGATTTTGAAGAATTGGAATTTAGATTAGAAAACTTGAGATTTAGAGG
The DNA here is from genome assembly GCF_013394865.1 of Leptotrichia sp. oral taxon 417. Taxonomy (NCBI): domain Bacteria; kingdom Fusobacteriati; phylum Fusobacteriota; class Fusobacteriia; order Fusobacteriales; family Leptotrichiaceae; genus Leptotrichia; species Leptotrichia sp. oral taxon 417. The sequence continues at coordinate 1,647,923 of NZ_JABXYV010000001.1, forward strand.
AGTTAAAGGGACTACTGGGACTCAGGCTAGTTTTAAAGAATTGTTTGAAGGAGGTTTTGAAAAAGTAAAACAGTTGGATGAATTAGTTACTTCAAAAGCTGGATTTGGTAAAAAACAAGGTGTTTCAGGACAAACTTACGATAGAAAAGTGGACGCACAAATCTTGAATTTATTGTCAAATATTGCTCAATCTTCTCACAAATTTACAAATGATTTTAGATTGCTGCAACATTTGAAAGAATTGGAAGAACCATTTGAAAAAAATCAAATTGGGTCAAGTGCGATGGCATACAAGAGAAATCCAATGAGAAGTGAAAGAATTTCATCACTTGCAAAATATGTAATTTCAAGCTCACAAACAGGTGCGTTAGTTTTTGCAACACAATGGTTTGAAAGAACATTGGATGATTCTGCAAGTAAGAGATTGTCTATTCCACAAGCATTCTTGGCAGTTGATGCAATCTTAATTATTTGGCTTAACATTATGGATGGAGTTGTTGTTTATCCAAAAGTAATTGAAGCTAATATCCAAAAGGAATTACCATTTATGGCGACTGAAAATATTATCATGGAATCAGTTAAAAAAGGAATGGACAGACAAGAAGTTCACGAAATTATTAGAGAACTTTCGATGGAAGAAACAAAGGAAATTAAATTGAATGGAAATCCTAACAGACTAATTGACAGAATTATAAAAGATGGTAGATTAGGACTTAAAGCAGAAGATATGGAAGGAATCTTGGTTTCTGCTAATTATACTGGATTTGCTGGACAACAAACTGAAGATTTCGTTAAGAATGAGATTGATCCGATTTTGGATAAGTATAAGGATGAGATTGTGGAAGATAGGGAGGAATTGAGGGTTTAATGAAAAATAATATAATTGATTATGAAAATTCTTGGAAAAGGAAAAATGAAGAAAGAGAATATTTTAATTCAGAATTTTTGAATAAAATAAATATTAAAAAATATAAAGATGAAATTGAAAAATTTGATGCTTTAGCTATAAAAAATCGTGCAAAATATAAAATTTCTAAAAAAACAATTGATGAAATAAAGGATTACTGTTTTTCATATTTGCCAATACTTACAGGGATGGAAAAGGAAGTAGTTGGTGAACTGTTAAATGAGAAATACAATATTGATGAAATGGAAATAGACATTCCAAATAAATTGTTTTTTGAAGATGAAGAAGTAAAAAATGAGCAGAAACATTGGTTTCAAATGTATAAAATGTTATTTGGAGAAACAGAAATTGAAGAGTTTAAAAAAGAAGATCTGATTCCAATTGCAGAAGATGAAGAATTTATGTTATTCATTGAAAGAAGAACTGGAGAAGTGTATATTAATATTTATGAATTATTCTTTTTTTGTGCAATTTCTGATAGTTTTGATGAGTTTTTAGATGCAATTAAAAAATAAGTAAAAGGTGATTTTATGAAATTTATAAAAAAATAGTAATTTCTATTTTTATTGATATTTTGCATTATAATGTTAAGTTTTTGTGCAGTAATACTGGAAACAGCGATATTAGCACTTACAGCACTAATAGGAAGAGTATGTATAGTTGATACTGGGTAAATGTCCGTAAGGATGTGGAAAAATGAAAAAGAAAAAACCCCTCACAAGAAGCCAGAACATGGCAAGAATAAAATCCAAAAATACAAAACCTGAAATCTATATCCGTAAATTACTTTATAAAATGGGATATAGGTACAGAGTGAACTATTCACAGCTTCCAGGAACACCTGATATTTTTATTCTGAAATATAATACAGCAATATTTGTAAATGGGTGTTTCTGGCATAGGCATAAAAATTGTAAAATTGCAACTTTTCCTAAGACAAACACGGAGTATTGGGAAAAGAAGTTCAAAAGAAATGTGGAGAGGGATATTGAGGTTTATGAGAAACTTTTTGAGATGGATATTAGTGTGATTACGATTTGGGAATGTGAAATTAATAAAATGCAACGAAATGAAGAATATAAGGAAAAATATTTGAAAATTTTGAAGGATAGAATCGAAAGAGTCTTTAATTATGAAGAAAAAGACATTTCAGTTCAGATGGAAGTTGCAGAGAAAAATAAGAAATATCCAAAAATTTAAGGAGCGAAGTAATGAAAAGTAAAATATTATTAATTTTTTCAATTTTTATACTTTCTTTTAATGTTTTTTCAAATTCAAATCCAAATTCTAGTGAAAAATTTAAATTGGCAAAATCATATTTGGAGCAGAAAGAATATGTCAAAGCTGAAAAGATATATTTGGAATTGGCTAAAAAGAAAGATGTTCATGCGATATATAATTTAGGTTATCTTTATATGGAGCAAGGGAAAATAATCGAAGGCGAAAAGTATTATAAAATGGCTGCTGATATGGGATATGATGATGCGATGTTTAATTTAGCAATGTTTTATGATAGACAAAAGAATTATGATAAAGAGAAATTTTATTTAGAAAGATTGGCTGCAAAAAATCAAAATGATGCAATATTTCAGTTGGCAATTATTTACACGCAAGAAGGAAATTATCAGAAAGTTGATGAACTTTATAATCGATTATTGAAAGAAAAATATCAAGAAAGCGAAGTTTTCTATAATTTAGGAGTTTCTTGCTACTATCAAAAAAAATACGATGAAGCAGAAAAGTATTTTTTGAAGGCAATAGAACTTGGAAATAACGATGATCCTGAATATAATTTAGGAATTTTATATAAAGTTCAAGGGAAATTTGCACAAGCTAAAAAATATTTGATACCGTTTGCTCAAAAAGGTAAAGTAGATGCGATGATAAATGTGGGAGCAATCTATCGAGATGAAAAAGATTATAGCAATGCTAAAAAGTATTATAAAATGGCAATGGATAGAGGTTCACGAGAAGCGGAAGCAGAATATAATACTATATTGATATTAGAAGAACATGGTCTATAAAATATGTGTTTGATAAACTAAGTTTTTTATCTCGAGTTTTAGTATATTTATCTTGATAAATTCTGAGTTTGTGTAGTTATCAAATAAATCTATAATAGACTTGTTCGGAAACTTCTAAAATTTAATAAAACGAATATTCTGAAACAAGGGGTCTTGACCCCTTGTGGAAATAAAAAATTTAGGTTGTCGAACAGGTCTAATATTAATTTAATTCTCATTTTCATAACAAGGGGATTTTTACCCCCTTGTTAAATAAGATAAATTTACTAATCAAAAAAAATTTAAACTAGTTATTTTTTACAAACTTTCTTCCGCTTCTTCAATTGTTTTATATCCTTTCTCTAACACAATATTTTCCAAATTATTTTCTGCTAAATTTATATTATTTGAAACGCAGTTTTGGATATATTCGTAATATAATTTTAAAGTTTTTATTGAATATGAAGACAATTCTCCCTTTAAATAAGTTTCAATTGAAGTATAGTTTGGAGTATCGTATTTTGAGTGTAAAGGACGACCTTTTGCGGTAAGTTTTGGATATTTTTCTATTATTTCCTCTTCCCAATGTAAGTAAATTTTTACTATTTTTTTGATTAATTCTTTTTTTTCCTGGGGAATTTCAGGTAAATAGTTTTTGATTACTTTATATTCTTTTGGGGCACTATATTTCATCATTCTGGCATATTTATCCTGAACGATGTTTTCGCCACGGTGTTTTGCTAAAATCAAGTCTTCCAGATAACTTTCCAAGATTTCATCAGGTAATGTTTCCCATTGGCTTCTTCTCATAATTTCAAATTCCTGCGGGTTATCTTGACATTCTGCTCTTCCTTCTGTATGATGCACACTTTGAAAAAATTCCCATTCTCTTTTTAAAATTTGTCTAATAAAACTTTCTTTTTTACTAACTTCTATTTCCATTTTTGATTCTCCTATTTTTAAATCCATAATTATTTTATAAAATATAATAGATATATGTTCGATAAACTAAGTTTTTTTGTCTTTACAAGGGGTCAAGACCCCTTGCTTCAGGATATTTTATTTATTAAATCCTAAATTTGTATAGTTATTGAATAGATCTAATATTTTTTACATTAATCCATCGCAGGATTCCAGTTTCTTAACTTTTCGTCTTCTATTTTATTTTGCACAAAAGGCCCGTAATCCTGTAAGAAATCACTCGTTAATTGTCGTGGAACAATGCTTTGATATTTTAATTCTAAAATTACATTGGCACTTATTTCTTCAATAATTTGAAATTTCCGGTTTACTGCGCCAACTGGCAATTTTACCAATTCCTCAATTAGAAAATACGTTTTTTCTCCTAAAATTTTCAAATTTTTCAAGGCTTTTGGCATCCATTTATAAAACAGCTTATACTTTTTATTTAATAAAAAAATTATATGAATTGCCTCGCTTATAAACTCAGTTTCCGCCAGCCTTGCCGCCACAATCTCATTTCTTCTCATACACCGCAAATAGTTATACTGCCCAGATTGTGCCATTTTCATACATCTTGTGGCTATTTTATTAAGCCGTATATCTTCTGGAAAATATTTTTCCAAATCACTTCTAATTTTTGTAAATTTCCCCAAATTATCCATAAAAATTTCTCCATTAACTGCCGTTGCAAGCAATTCTTCTGGAATTAATCTCCAATCATACAAATTTTCAGGTACCTTCACATCCCCCAAAAACTTAAAAAACCAGTCATCCATATTCAGGACTCCACGTCGTCCATCTCCAAATTCACTAACATTTAATGCTTCAAATCCTAAAAATTCCTTCGGCAATTCACTAAGTCTTTTTTGCAAATTCAGCCCATATTTCTCATAATCTTCCGAAGTTAGCCAAATACAGCAAGATGGTCCAAAATCGTGATCCTGCGAAATCTCATCATCAAACCCAAAACATTCTGAACCTTCTCCCGCAAGTCCAGCCGCCATTTTTTCAAAAACTTCTGGAAACTCACTTTTTATAACTGGCAGATAAATTTCTTCAAAATATTTTTTTGAAAGCTCCAATCCTTTAATCATTTTTTCTCCTTTTTCAAAAAATCTAAACCATTTTTTCTTTTACAATTTCGATATTTTCCAAAATATTCTTATAATTATTACTTTCTTTTCCAAAAGTCTTTTCACAAATTTCTGCACTTTCCTCAAATAATTCCAATGCCTTTTCGTATTCATTCTCTTCAAAATAAAAAGTTGCCATATTATTCAAAACTGCCGCATATAAATTGTGAGATTTCCCAACTTCCTTTTCAATTAATTTTAACGATTTTTGTAAATATTCTTCAGCCTTTTCAATATTTTTTGCTTTCAAATAAGGCTGTACAAGATTACTCAATGTAATCGCATACTGAATTGGATTTTCCCCAACTTTTTCCAATACTTTCAAACTTCTTTCCTGTAATTCAATCGCCTCTTCAAATCTTCCAAGCTCCTGATAAAAAAGAGCCAAATTATTGCATACGCTCGCATAAACATAATCATTCTGAAGATTATTATCCTCATAAATCTTCATAGTATTAAGGTAAATATCTTCAGTTTCATCATACTTTTTCATAAATCTATAAACTTCCGCCAAATTCAAACTGCAAGTCGCATACGGAACACTATTTTTCCCATATTTTTTCTCAATAAATCCCTGAGCTTTCAATAAAGCGTTTTGTGCCGTATCAAATTCTCCAACGTATTTAAGCGTCCCTCCGATTTCATTTAAAATCTTAATATTCTCATCACTTTCTTCCCCAAAAACCTCTTGTGTAATTTCTGCCAATTCCTTTAGCACCTTGACTTCCTCCACAACATTCCCCTGCTGCATAAGTTCCTTTCTTAAATTTGTCAATTCATTTATTCTAATTTTTTTTTCAAATTCATTTAACATTTTAAATTTCTCCTTTATACTAATTTTTTTAGTTATTTGTAAAGTTTTTTATATTTTTTTTGATACCTTGCTAATATAATTATTTAATTATTTAACTAATTTTCTATTATTTGAATAGATTTCATTTTTAAATTTATTACTTAATAAAAGTTTACCACACAAAATTATATTCTGCAATAGTTTAAATATATTTTTATAAAATAAAAAGCCAGCAATTAGCCAGCCTTTATTAATAAGTTTAAATTATTTCCTGCAGCTTTCAATAAATTTATCAAAGATTCTTTGCATTTTTTCATTACCACGAACTGCCATCATTTCAGGATGCCATTGAACAGCATAAAAGAATTTGTGATTTTTATTTTGGAAAGCCTCTATTATTCCATCATTTGCCTTTGCAATCGAAGTTAATCCATTTCCTAAATCTTTTATCATTTGATGATGATAGGAATTTACCCTTGCTTTTTCTCCAAAAATTTCAAATAAAATATTGTCCTTTTCAATGTTTATATCGTGTGTTGGCAAATCTGGAAGCCATTTTTGCATATGGTTAATTGTTGTATCTATATATTTTACATCTTGATACAGACTTCCGCCAAAATAAACATTTGCAATTTGAAGTCCACGGCAAATTCCAAAAACAGGTTTTCCAGTTTTCATAAATTCATCTAAAATTACAAGCTCAAATTCATCACGCTGCGGTGTAATGCTTCCAACCTCCTGCAGACAGTCTTCTCCATATAAAACTGGATCAGGATCTCCCCCGCCCGAAAGTAAAAGTCCATCTAAAACTTGTATCTGTTCCTTTATAACTTCAAGATTTTCAGTTATTGGCAAAATAAACGGAATTCCTCCAGCATTTATGACGGCTTTGCTATAATCTACTGAAACTATTGTTTTGTGGTCATTTAATCTGTTCGGATTTAATTCCAGCGAAGTTGTGATTCCTATTAATGGTTTTCTTTTGTTATTCATTTCCGCAATTCCCTTCTTTACTTTTTCTTATTTAAAATTTCTCACTCTTCCAAAAAAGTCAATAAAATTCTTATAAGTTACCATCTCAATTTCATTTTGAGAATACCCTCTCTTTTTCAAGGCTTTTTCCACATTTCCCAGTTCTGTAACATCGTGCAATCCTGAAAGTCCAGAAACTTCTTCCCCTTCTGGCGTATAATATTCTGCAAAATCAAGCCCAAATCCAACTTTATCCAGCCCAATTTTTTCAGCCACATATTCCAGATGATTTAAAAGCATTTCCAAATTTTTATCACTTTCATTTTGACTGACAAAATTATGATAACTATTCATTCCAACTATTCCACCACGTTCACCAATACACAAAATCTGATCATCAGTCAAGTTTCTCATTGATGGACAAAGACTTCTCGCATTTGAATGGGAAGCAAAAAATGGCTTTTTAGAATGTTTTGCAATATCCCAGAAAGTCTTATCATTTGCATGTGAAACATCAAGCAGGATTCCAAGTTCATTAATTATTTTTACAGCATCAATTCCAAGTGGCGTAAGTCCTCTGTTTTTATCCCCGCTTTGCCCTGTCGCAAAAGCATTTGTTTCATTCCAAGTCATTCCAATATGTCGCACACCAAGCTGATACAGCAAATAAATATAGTCAAGCTTATCCCCAATTCCAGGAAGCCCTTCAATTCCAAGCACAACTCCAAATTTTTTATCCTTTTCATTCAAACTTTTTTCCATCATTTTAAAATCAGATGGCTCTTTTATTATTTTTATCAAATCCCTTGCATAATGCAATTCTTCAGTCATTGCCCTTAAATCTGAAAAAAATATTCCTCAGCATTTTCTACTTTATTTACATTCAAATAAATTACAAAAATTCCTCCAGAAAGTCCTCCCTTCAAAAATTTTTCCTTATATTTATTTCTTATGACATCTTTATTCCCCTTTTTATATTCCCAAAAATTATCTGTCCACACATCTGCGTGCATATCGAAAAACATTAATTTTTCCTTCTTTCTTTATTTTTTATTTTAATTATTCCCCTTAAAATAATCAAGCACTTCAACCAGGCTATTAAACTTCTTATAAACTAATTTTTCAATTTCTTCTGTCGGTTTCAATTTATCTGGTACCATAATTGGAAATGTTCCCGCTGCATGTGCCGCTCTTATTCCATTAAAGGAATCTTCAAATACTGCAGTTTTCTCTGGAGATACTCCCGCTTTTTTTGCTCCTATCAAAAATACTTCAGGATCGGGCTTACCATGAACTACATCTTCTGCCGTTACAAAATAAGAAAAATATTTTTTTAGATCTTTTCCATTAATTAAAGCTTCTGCCATAAAAAAATCCGAAGAAGTCGCCAGAATCATTTCTTTATTATTTTCCCTCAAAAATTCTAAAAGTTCCAACGCACCTGGTTTTAAAGGCACTTCACTTTTTTTAGCCAATTCTAATATATGATCCTTTACTGTCCCCATCATTTCATCATAAGGAAAGTCCTGCCCCAATGACTCTTTAAATAATATTCTCGCCTTATCATTTGTAACACCTGTTGTCTTTTCCACAATATCCTTTGTTATTGTATATCCCATTTTTTTAGCCACTTCATGCCCATATCCAACATAAATGGTTTCCGTGTCAAATAGCAATCCATCCATATCAAACAAAAATAATTCAATTTCTTCAAAAAATTTCTTTCCCATTACAAGTTTCTCCTTATTTTTTTTAAAATTATTTTTCACTGTCAAGTATCGAAACCGAACGATGGGCAACAGAAGTTATCACTTCATTAAACTGCAATATTCCAACACTTAAAAATATTGCCACAGCCAGATGTTCCCCATCTCTTGCCAGCCCAATTTTACCACCGACACTAAGTCCATTTATAATTGCCTCAATTTGACTCATTGCTTCCCGCATCGCACCAATTACCGCACCATCGTGAGCATGCACATCTTGAATAAGATTATTTCTTTTTGCCGCCATTAATGCGCTTTCTATAAATTTAAAACGTGATTGAGGCATTGCTCCACCAACATTTACTGCCGCTGTTCTTATTCCTTTTTCCTTATATTCCTTCATTAGCTTTCGTTCTTCATCTCGTGAAGAAATCGACATTTTTAATGCTATTCTGCATATTTCCACACTTTTATTATTTTCTTCCATTTTAAAATCCTCATTTTTCGTCTTTTTAACAATTTTCTCCCCTTAAAAGAAGTTTAATTGCTTCCACATATCCATCTTTGCCTTTTCCATAAATTTGAGCAATACAGGCTGCAGCTGTAACTGAAGTTTTTCTAAATTCCTCTCTCTCGTGAATATTGCTCAAATGAACTTCCACCGTTGGTATAGATATTGATTTTATTGCATCTAAAATTGCATAGCTGTAATGAGTGTAAGCTCCTGGATTTATTACAATTCCATCAAAATTTCTAAAATATGCCGACTGCAGGAAATCTATAATTTTTCCTTCAGAATTTGACTGCAGAATATCTATTCTGACTTTTTTATCTGAAAATTTTCCTTTTATGTAACTGCAAATACTTTCATAGTCATCATTTCCATAGATACTCTTTTCCCTAATTCCCAAGAAATTTAGATTAGGCCCATTTATAATCATTATTTTCTTCATTTTTACACATCCTTATTTTTCAATCTAAAGTTTTCCCTTTAAAGTTGTAATTATTCTCTCAGTAACTACATCCATGTCATCATCATTTTTTATTATAATATCAGCATATTTTCTATATAAATTTATTCTTTCATCATATAATTTCCAAAGATTTTCAATATTTTGCAAAAGAGGTCTGTTTTCATGGTTTTCTCTTGAAATATCCTCAATCGTTCTGTCAAGAAATATAATAATCCCATTTTGCTTCAAAATATCAATATTTTCCTTTTTCTTAACAGCTCCTCCGCCAGTTGAAATAATAATTCCCTGTCTTTCAGACAATTCTTTTAAATATTTCGTTTCCAAATCTCTAAAATACTCTTCCCCTTCGTTTGCAAAAATATCTGAAATAATTCTATTTTCCTTTTCTTCCAAATGTTTATCAGCATCAAAAAAGGGATAATTAGTTTTTTGTGATAGCCAATATCCAATCGTACTTTTCCCGCAAGCAGGCATTCCAATTAATACTATATTTTTCATAAATCATCTACTTTCCTAATAAAATAAAGTTTTTTGTTTCCTTTACTCTGCTCAAATTTTATAATTTATACTGAATTTTATTTAAAATAATATTTATTTAGGTAATACTTACAAAATAGTAAATTATATTTTCTTAAACTGATTTTCACTTTCTGAATATTCATATCCAGCTTCTGAAAATCTATTTAATAAACTATCCTTATCAACACCATAATAATTTACCAAATCATCCAAATCTGAAAATTCATCACGTAATTTCATATTTACAAGACTATAAAGCAGCATTATATCTTTAGTTTCAAAATTTATCATTTCATCTCCTTCTCTATTTTTATAAAATTATTTTTACTTTTGATTCATCATTTTCATCAATATTTTCAATTACAACATTTTTACTTAAATCATCAAATAAAGTGTAATATTCATTTCCACGTTTTTCTAGAAAATCTCCAACTCTAACATTTTCAGTTCCAAGATCACCTGTAACTTCATAAATTTCATTATAAATAGTTTCCAAAAATCCAATATCAAAAACAGTAAACAGTTCAGGCTCATTATCAATTCTAAAAAAAGTCTTTTCTGGAACAACAAAATATAAAGTTGATTCATATCCCATATTTATTCCAAAAATAGAATATCTACGATGTTCCAGCTCATAATTTACAATCGAATATAGAATATCCACAAGAGATTCATCATATTCCAGCTCCTTCAGTCGTATGCTTTCCCAGTCAACATTTAAACCGTCAGGATTTATACCCTTTTTCCCAAGCAGTTCCCTAAATCCATCTGTATAGCCTTTTGCCATAAATTTATAAAGATAGCTATCAGAATATTTTACCAAATATTGATAATAAAAATCCGAAAATGTACTGATTTTGTTTTCTCCGTCATTTAAGAACTCTTCTCCAAAATATTTTTTTACAGCTTCTTCCGCTTCAAACAAATATTCCCTTCTAGCCTCCACATATTTCAAAAAGTTATCAGTATCCAGCACTTCCGCAGCAAAATCATCAAGTTCATTATAAATTGACAGGTCAATATGATTTAACATGTCATTTTTGCTGACTTTTTTTCTAGTTTTTAAATTTTTATCTTCATTAATTTCAGTTTCACTAATTTTTTCATCTTTTATTTCTTCTTGTTTTTTTTCATTTGAATTTTCACTATTACTCATTTTGACTCCCACATAGTAAATTTACGTTAATAAAGGATAACGCATAATCCTTTTTTATTATTTCAATTATTTAATTCTGACTTTATCAAGAAGTAAAATCCTATTATTTCACCTGTTTATTTTCAATCGCCTGAATTATAAATTTAATATTTGAAATATTTTCAAATTTTACTAATTTTTTTAATTTTTCCTTATTTTCATAAGATAATGCTGAAGTATCTATATAGCTGTCAAACCATTTATCATAATTTCCATATAGCTTTCTCAATTTTTTTAAACTTGATTTTGCTGAAGAGGCAGCTTTTTTCTTATCTTTCCCTTCATTTCCCCTAGCCTCTAAAACTCCTTCCAATTTGTCGTATTCTTCATTCACAAGTTCTTTCATTCGTGTTGCCGACATTTTTTTATACTCCTCTTTTGAGATTTTATCTCCGCTGCTGTACAAATAATCATAAATGTCATTAATATTTTCATCTACAGTTTTTCCATCCTTTTCAGCTTCCAAATATGTATTCATATTCAAGTTAAATGTTTCCAGCAGTAAATAAGTATTTGTATAAGAATACGACTGAAAATCCCCTATATCTTCTAAAAAACTTCCAAATGCACTTTTTAAAAATTTTGGATATTCTACAACATAATCGCTATAATATGCATACATTGATCTAAAATTAGATTTTCTATTTCCCGAAAGCCTAGCAAATTCCCTGTCAAAATATGAACGATTTTCATTATATAAAGTCTTCATTACTTCAGAATATGCAGAATTTCCAACAGCTTCTCCACTTTTCAAGGCAGCTGACGTAAAATACTTATCAAAAATTGTCTTCTGCCTTGCATTTCCCTCATCAATTATCTCCTTATTTGTCTTTGCAAAACCAATAGCTGCAACAACAATTATTCCTATCATTATTTTTTTTAACATAAAATCTTCCTCTCTTCTTAACTCTTTTTTATTTTTTATAATCAAATTTTCTTTAAAGTACAAATATTTTTATTTATATAATTTTTCTGATAATCTTTTATGAATTTCCTCAATAATTTCTGCTCCATACACTTCATTATGCCATATTTCTTCAGATTTAATTGCTTGTGAAATAAGCATCATAAGTCCATTTGCCACCTTTGTCCCTTTTAATTTATACTTTTTCATAAGCACAGTTTCTTCAGGATTGTAAACAATATCCACGACTGCATTTACATCAATTAAATTCTTATCCTCAAGCGGGCAATTATCAACTGCAGGATACATTCCAACTGGTGTGCAGTTTACGATTAATTCAATATTTCTAAGTCCTGCGATTGATGAATAATGAATCAGTCTGTCCTGATTTCTCACTTTAAAAGGATCATGTTCTATAATTGTCGCAAGAAAAACACTTTCAGCCCCGCTGTCAACCAATCCATTGTAAATGGCTTTAGAAGCACCGCCAGTTCCCAAAACAAGCACTTTTTTACCAGCAACATCAATTCCATTTAATTCCAACGTTTTAAGAAAACCAAAATAATCTGAATTATCTCCAACAAGTTTTCCATCTCTAAAAGTTACCGTATTTACCGCTCCAATTTTTTTAGCAATTTCCGACACTTCATCAAGATACTTAATAACTTCCAGTTTATAAGGAATTGTAACATTAATTCCATTAAACTTCCCATTTCTTATATTTTTCATCAGTTCCTCAATTTCTCCTATTTCCCTTTCAATCATTTCATAACTCGCTTTTTTCCCAGTCAATTCAAAAAATATCTCATGAATTTCCTTTGAATAGCTATGTCCCAATTTTTCTCCCAATAATCCAAATTTTTCCATTTTCCTATTTTCCTTCCTGCATTCTTAAATATTAATTTTTGTAGTATCATTATTCATAACCCTATTTGATAATCTAATTTTTTATTTTTATCTTTTTCTCAAGACATCCTGCCAGATAAGCTGTCAAACAAATTTATTTCAAAATTTTAATCCATCCAGCTCTTCTTCTGTCAATTCCCTATATTCTCCCAGCTTCAAATTTTCATCCAGCGAAAGATTTCCCATTTTTACTCGCTTCAAATAAAGAACTTCATTATTAACCGCCTTAAACATTCTCTTCACCTGATGAAACTTCCCTTCAGAAATTGTTATATAAACTTGATTATCACCATTTTCATGCAAATTTTTAGAAATTACTTCAACTTTCGCCTTTTTCGTTACAAAATTTTCCTCCAGCTTTATCCCGTTTTCCAAGGTTTTTACATCATTTTCACTAAGCGGCTTGGCAATTTTTACATAATATTTCTTATCCACATGCTTTTTAGGAGAAAGTAAATTATGCGACAAAATTCCATCATTTGTAAGCAAAAGCAAGCCTTCAGTGTCAATATCCAGCCTTCCGGCAGGAAAAATATCATAAGTCCTGTATTCATCATTTAATAGATCAATAACAGTTTTATGGCAGTTATCCTCTGTTGCAGAAATAACTCCAGCAGGCTTGTTCATCATAATATAGACAAACGGCTTGTAACCGACAACTTTATTTTCATATTTTATAACATCTTTATTTTCATCAATATGAATTTTTCCATCATTTACAAAAACACCATTGACACTAATTTTTTTCTTTTTTATGATTTCCTTAACTTCTTTTCTCGTCCCAATCCCCGAATTTGCTAAAAATTTATCTAATCTCATCTAAACTCTTTCTTTCTTTTTATTTTTTATTTATAAAATCCCGTTAATTTGAATATATTTCCAAATTATACAGTTTATAATTGCCTAAAATCTGTAGATAATTTGATTTTTCCCGCATTTCCTCAAGCGCCATCCTTACCTTTTCACTAGACATATTTCCTTCAAAATCAATGTAAAAATAATATTCCCAAGGCTTATTTGCTCTTGGACGTGATTTTAAATTTACCATATTCAGCCCATATTTGTAAAAAATCTGCAATAATCCAATTAATGCTCCTGATTCATTATTCGCACTTGTCACAATGCTTATTTTATCACTTCCGTCAATTACAGCTTTTTCATTTGAAATAATAAAAAATCTCGTATAATTCTCCTCTTCGTTATTAATATTTTTCTTCAGTAATTCAAGTCCGTAAACTTCTTTAGTTTTCATATTAGCAATGCAGGCATTTTCCTTTTTACCTTCTGCTGCAATATACTTCCCGCTAATTGCAGTATTTGTCATACGGTTAAGATGCCATTCATGCTTTGATAAAAACTGTGAGCATTGCATAAAAGCCTGGTCATGCGAATAAATATTCCTTATATCTTCAATTCTGCTCCCCTTCACACCTAAAAGATTATGTGAAATTTTATGCCTAACTTCCCCAATTATATGAATATTTTTCGTATTAATCAAATCAATGCTGTCCCTGACTTCTCCTACAATAGAATTTTCTATTGGCAATATCCCAATATCTATTTTTTTTGTATGAACAGCTTCCACCAGTTCCTTATGTGAATTAAAATGAAAAATATTTTTATTTTCCTCAATGCTGTCTACATCTAAATTTTTATTATTTTTCAAAATATTCATAAGCACTTCATAGGCATACGACCCTGGAACTCCAGTATATCCTAACTTTTTATCCTTCAAGTCCAAATCATTTACATATTTAGTTGAAATTCCTATTTTAAATTTTTGATATTCCTTGCTTGAATCCATAATATCCTTCAAAATTAGTTCAATATAATGATTGAGTTCCTTATTTTTCACTCTTTTCAAATTTTTTTGAACAACTTCCTTTTCCCGTTCCTCATCAAAGATTCTTTTCCCAGTCTGCTTCTTAAACTGCGCCACTTCCTGCACAATTTCCAGTCTTTCCTCCAGCAATTCCACCAGCTGGCTGTCTAATTTATCAATCTTTTCCCGAATTTTTCCCAAATCTAAATTTTTATTTGTATTCATCTGTCTTTCCTTTTTATTTTTTATTTAAAAACAAGTCATTTTATTATACCATAACTTTTTTAATTTTTCTTTAGATTACTTTAGAAATAAAATTATCATAAATATTTCTTTGATAAGTAAATTATACTAAAATCAGTAAAAAAAAGCAAGAATAGTTTAAAATTAATACAAAAAAGGGAACTATTATTAATTATTAATTAAAAATAACTCCCTTTTTTATTTTATTTTAAAATTGTAATTAAATTTTTTTTGTATCCTGCTATTATATTGCTTAAATCAAAATTATTTTTCAATATAATCTTCAACAATATAATCTTCAACTTCAACAGGTTCAATATTCCAGATTTCTTTTGCATATTCGGCAATAGTTCTGTCTGAACTGAATTTTCCAGCATTTGCAATATTTTTAAGCGCTTTTCTAGTCCATTCTCTTTTATCTTTAAATTGTTTTTGAAGTCTGTCTTGCGCTTCCCTGTATGATGCGAAATCTTTTAATAGGAAATACACGTCTGGACGTGAACCATCTACTCCATATAATAATGAATTTTGTAATTCTTTAAAGATTCCTGTATGATTATCATCATAAGTTCCGTCACCTAATTGATCGATAACTTTTTTAAGTCCTTCCACATTATTATATTCATCAAATGGATTGTATCCTCCACGTTCTTGATAACTTTCAACTTCTTGTGCAGAAAGTCCAAAGATAAATGCATTTTCAAGTCCAACTTCTTCAACAATTTCCACATTTGCTCCATCCATTGTTCCAAGAGTTAATGCACCATTTAACATAAATTTCATATTACCAGTTCCAGATGCTTCTTTACTTGCTGTAGAGATTTGTTCTGATACATCTGCTGATGGGAATATTTTTTCTGCAAGTGAAACTCTGTAGTTTTCAAGGAATACAACTTTAATTTTTCCATTAATTTCAGAATCGTTATTTACTTTTTCAGCAACAGAATTAATTAATTTAATAATTCCTTTAGCACGTCTATATCCAGCGGCTGATTTTGCTCCAAAGATAAATGTTCTTGGTTCAACGTCTAAATATGGATTTTCTTTTAATTTATTATAAAGATCCATAATATGAAGCACATTTAATAACTGTCTCTTATATTCATGCAGTCTCTTAACTTGAATATCAAAGATAGAATGAGGATCTACTTCAATTCCTGTAGTATCTTTTATATATTTAGCCAATTTTTCCTTATTATGCAGCTTAATTTCAGAAACTCTGTTTAAAACATTATCATCATCTAAATATTGTTCCAATTTTTTAAGTTCATACAAGTCTGTAATCCATTTATCTCCAATTAATTCTGTAATTAATGCCGCTAATTCTGGATTTGATTTTAATAGCCATCTTCTTTGAGTAATTCCGTTTGTTTTATTTAGGAATTTTTCAGGATATAATTCATTCCATTCTTTTAATTCAGTATTTTTAAGAATTTCTGTATGTAATTCAGCAACTCCGTTTACTTTGTGCGAACCTACGATTGCAAGCCATGCCATTCTAACTTGCCCATTTCCAATAATCGACATTTTATTGATTCTTTCCCAGTCTCCAGGATATTTTTCCTGTAATTCTGCAACAAATCTTCTATTAATTTCTTCGATAATTTGGTAAATTCTTGGCAATAATGGCTGGAATAGTGAAATATCCCATTTTTCCAATGCTTCTGACAAGATTGTATGGTTTGTGTAAGCAAATACATTTTTACAAATGTTCCAAGCTTCATCCCATCCTAATTTTTCCTTATCCAGGAAAATTCTCATTAATTCAGGAATTGCAACTACTGGGTGAGTATCATTTAACTGAATTGCCACTTTTTCTGCAAATTTAGAAAAATCATTTCCAAATACAGATTTATACCTTCTGATAATATCTTGCAATGAAGCTGACGTAAAGAAAAATTGCTGTTTCAATCTTAACAGTTTTCCATCTTTTTCAGTATCGTTTGGATATAATACTCTTGAAATATCTTCTGCTTGAACTGCTTTTGCAGAAGCTTGTAAATAAGTTTGATCATTAAATAATTTTAGGTCAAATCCTTCAGGTGATCTGGCTTCCCACAATCTCAATGTATTTACTGTGTCATTTCCATAACCGATAACTGGCACATCATAAGCCACGGCATGAACTGTTTCAGTATTTACACGTTTAAAGTATTCTTTTCCAAATTCATCACGATGAACTTCGATTTGTCCTCCAAATTTTACTTCAAATACTCTGTCCATTCTTTTAATTGACCAAGGGTCGCCATATTTTGTCCAGTCATCTGGATATTCTACTTGGAATCCATTTTCAATTTTTTGCTCAAACATTCCATATTTGTATCTAAGCCCATATCCATGCCCCGGTAATGATAATGTTGCAAGTGAATCTAAAAAGCAGGCTGCAAGTCTTCCAAGTCCTCCATTTCCAAGTCCTGCATCCATTTCACGATCTTCAATTTTATTAATATCTACGCCCAATTCATTTAATGTTTCTCTAATAACGTCATTGATTTGCAAGTTGATTAGGTTGTTTCCCATAAATCTTCCCATTAGGAATTCTGCTGAAAAGTAGTACATTTGCTTTACCTGTTTTTTAGCATAAGTCTTTTTAGTATTGTACCATTTTTCCATTGCGTAATCCAACGCTACTTTTGAAACCGCATTATATAACTCAAATTCATGAGCTTCTTCAAGAGTTTTTCCGTATTGCCTTCTCAGTTCCCTAAGAATACTGTCCTTCAATTCAGCTTTATTAATTTCCATATCTCCTCCTAAATATTTTTTTATTTACCATTTTCACTTTACCACTTTTTTAGCATTATTTCAATAGTTTTTGACAAATTTAATTACATTTATCTATTTTTTTAATTTTGTATATCAAAATACTTATCTCATCGGATTAATTGCCGTAAGTTCCCACTTATAAATTCCTTCATCCTTTAATGCTGCATCATAGCCAATATATACATTTTTTAGCCGTTTATTTACTGGAGTAAGTTTATATCTGTACATTAGCGGAACTTCCACCGCCTGTCCAATATAATATTTTTGCCAGTTTTTAAATGCTTCTGCTTTATAATTTGGAACTGTCAATGATTTTTCACCTAATATTTCTGCCATTAGTCTATCGTTTTCTTCCGATACGAAACGTGAATAATTAAGTTGAGACTTTCTTCCTGCTGAACTAGTTGGATCTAGGGTTGTCCCAACTCCCCATGCTCCAAAAAATACATCTATATCTTTAGAATCTCCTTCCACTTTTTCATAAAAATTTTGGAAAGCCAGTAATCTTCCTGATGTAAGAACGGCTTTTATTCCTATTTTTTTCCAACTTTGAATATAATTTTGCGCAAGCGGCTCTGCCACATCTCCACCAGCCATAAATGCCATCTTTATTTCAAAAGGTTTCCCATTTTTATCTTCACGGTATCCATCTCCATTTACATCCTTATATCCCGCTTCATCCAGTAGTTGCTTTGCCTTTTCAGGATTATACGGATAACCCTTTAAATCCTTTGGAAAATATTTTTTAAAAACAGGCGGAATTGATGAAGTTGCTTCCTGTCTTAATCCAAAATAAAATGCCTGCGCTATTTCTTCAACATTTATACCGTAAGCAAGAGCTTGACGCAATCTCACATCTGCCATCTTGGCGTTCGGATCTGTTATATTTTCCCCTTTTGCCTTGTCGTAATGCCCTAATTTAAACGACAAATACGAATAATACAAATCCTGTTGCCCCAAAGTTTCAATATTTTTCAAATCCTTATAATTATTATACAGAGAATCAGGCATACTCATTACATAGTCATATTTCCCAGTCTTTAATGCCGCTACTATAGATTGTGAGTTTACCACTTGTAATATTGCCTTGTTAATTTTAGGTTTTCCTCTGTAATAATATGGATTTGCAGTAAATTCCAGGCTTTCTCCACGTGAAACTTTTGTAAGATTATATGGACCTAATGTTACTGGTTTTACTCTAATTTTATCCGATGAAATTAAATCTTTTATTGGAATATCTTTTAAATAATGCTTTGGTAATGCATTTCCAATTAAACCATTTCCAACTGCATAGATACTTTGTCCTAACTGCGAGAATGAAATTTCTACTGTTTTATCATCTATTTTTTTTATTCCTGAAATATTTTTTGCACTTCCGCTATGATATTCCTTCATTCCAACGATTTTTTGACTTTCCTCTGTATATCTGACACCTGGATAATCCTTATTTCCCACAACTTCATAGGCATAAATTACATCATCGGCAGTCAAAGGCTGTCCATCCGACCATTTTATTCCATCTTTTATTTTTATTGTAGCTTTTTTATTTTGAGCATCAACTTTAAGAGTGGCAGCTCCAGTATCTGTTATTTCAAAATTCCCATCTACCTCAAATATTCCTGAACTTAAAAATGTTGAAATAATATCGCCGTCATAGCCATCTGTATAAAGCACTTCATTAAAAACTCCAACAAGCGGATCATCCTTTACCATCGCCACTTGTAAAGTTCCACCTTCTATTGCAGGTTCATTATTTGATGTTTTTATTGGAAATAATGATAAATTCAGTTTTGCGCCAGGCATTTCACTTCTCTTTTTACCTGGACTGCACGACATTGCGAATATTAATACTAAAAACGTTATTATCAACTTCCATTTTTTCATACTTAATTCTCCTTTTCCTAAAATTTTTATCCTCTTCTTTGTTTTGCATCAGCTGCCCTATTTAAAGCCTGACCAACATAATTTATGCAAAGCATCATAATCAAAATTAATATTGAAGCTGGAAGCCATATCCACAATTTTGTCGACAGCACTTCGGGATCTGCTGCATAACCAACTAATGTCCCAAGACTCGGTGTAGAAAGCGGCAATCCAAATCCTAGAAAACTAAGCCCTGTTTCAATCCCAATATTTCCAGCAAATCCCAATGTCAATTCCACAATTATAATTGAACTTAAATTAGGCAGTATTTCTCTGAAAATTATTGTCAAATCCTTTGTTCCCATAGTTTTTGAAGCTAAAACATAGTCTTTTTTACTTTCTGAAAGTGCCTTACTTCTAATAAGACGTGCTGATCCAACCCAGTAAAATGCACTCATTATAAGAACAAAAGTTGTAATTGTATATTTTGGAACAATTGTAACAAATACAATAATTATCATAAGTGTCGGTAAAATTGTGATAAAGTCAATAATTCTCATTATTACATTATCCACCCATTTTCCATAATATCCTGCTATTAAACCTAGAAATATCCCAATTCCTGAAGTTAGAATAGTTATTGCAAAACCAATAATAATCGAATTTCTTGCTCCTAATATAAGCTGTCCTAATATCGAACGTCCTCCAGAGTCAGAACCTAGCCAAAATCCCTCTTTCATTGGAATGGCATACTTATCAAGCAGACTTATTTTCATAATTTCATCCTGATTTGCAAAAAGCGATCCAATAAAAATTATTCCAAAAAGGATTACAAGAATAATAAGCGAAGCAAGTGCCAGTTTATCCTTTAATATTTCCCTTGTAATAACACTAATTCCAGTTGGCTTGTTATCACTTTTCTTAATATTTTTAAAATCTTCTGTTTTTCTATTATTTCCCTTTAAAATTTCATTATTAGACATTCCTTCACCACCTACTCTATTCTAATTCTAGGATCAACAATACTAAGAATAATATCTGAAAGCAAACTTCCAAGCAATGTTAAAAATCCAAAAAGCAATATTAATGCAGTAACAACGCTGTAATCCCGTGTTATTATAGAATTTACAAACAGTCCTCCCATTCCAGGATAACTGAATATTTTTTCAATAAAAATCGAACCTCCCAGAAGTCCTGTTATCGAATAGCCAAAAAACGCTGCAATTGGTAAAATCGAATTTCTGAAAATATGTCTAGAATAAACCTTATTTTCAGGCACTCCCTTACTTTTCGCCGTTTTTACATAATCCAGATTTTTAGCATCAATCACTTCATTTCTCAAATACTGCACAATCCAAGTTGTTCCCAGCAATGCATATGTAATTGCAGGCAATATTATATGATAAATCCTGTCAAGAATCTGACCAAAAGTTCCAGTATGAAGCCCAGCCGTCACTGAACCAGTTGTCGGAAACCACCCAAGCGTATATCCAAAAAACCAGATCATTATAAGCGAAAGCACAAAAGTCGGTATCGCATAGCTCACATAGTTATAAAATGTAACACATTTATCAAGCATTGAGTTTTGATAACGTCCAGCAAGCATTCCAAGCGGTATTGCAATGCAATATGTCAGAATAAGGCTAAGCAGCGACAAAATAAAAGTATTTACTGCACGTTCTCCAATAAGCGTCTTTACAGGAACGTTATAAGTATAGCTCATTCCCAAGTTACCGGAAAAAGCATTTTTTAGCCATCTTACATACTGAATATGCCAAGGATCGAGCAACCCTGCCTTTCTTCGCAATTCTTCAAGTGCCGCAGGATCAGTTTGCGGTGTAATTAGCCCAGTAAACGGATCTCCTGGCATAAGTTTTGCCAAAATGAAGATTAATACACTAAGTATGAATAATTGCGGTATCATAACAAGTATTCTTCTTAAAACTGTTTTCCACATTGATTATTTGCCTCCTTTTTCACTATTTCCATTATTTCTCAGATTTTTATCTTTAAAAGCAACAAAATGTGTATCTGTTAATTTTTTTAGATCAAAGACACGTCCATTTTCATCATAATATTTTTTTTCATTTGCTAAATATTCTTTTTCGATTTTTAACCGTCTTCTTTTATTTTCTGCCCGTTTTTCTGGATGTATTTCTGGAATCGCTGCAATTAGCCGTTTTGTATAAAAATGTTCAGGATTTTTGTAAATATCATTTTTCTCTCCAGTTTCCACAAATCTTCCGTGATACATTATAAACATATAGTCACACATATGCTTTACAACTCCTAAATCATGGGAAATAAAAAGATAGCTAAGCCCAAACTGCTCCTGAATATCCTTCATATAATTCAATACTTGCGCCTGGACTGACAAATCAAGTGCTGACACAGGCTCATCTGCAATAATCAGCTTAGGCTTTGTCGCAACAGCCCGTGCAATCCCTAGCCTTTGTCTTTGCCCGCCAGAAAATTCATGCGGATATTTAAAAATATCTTCTCTGTTCATTCCTACAATTTCCAGCAGTTCCGATACTTTCCTTTTTTCTTCATCTAGCGTCAAATTTTCAAAATTTCTCAAAGGTTCTGAAATTAAATCAATTACTCTTTTTTTAGGATTTAAGCTGGATAACGAATCTTGAAATATCATTTGCACATTTCTATTATATTCACTTCTTCTATTTCTAAATTTTCTGTCAATTTCCCTTCCCTCATAAATAATCTTTCCACTTTTTATTTTTTCCAGCCCAATTATCGCCTTTCCAATTGTAGACTTTCCAGATCCCGATTCTCCCACAAGTCCATAAGTCTTTCCTTTTTCAATAGTAAAACTGACTCCATCTACAGCATAAACATAATCAATTATCTTATTAAAAAATCCTCCACGAATAGGATAATGAACTTTTAAGTCTTTTACTTCAATAAAACTCATACTTCTATTTTTTCCTCTCTAAATTTTTAAAATTTACTTTTCAAAATGAAAATTTTTCCAGCAGGTACATCTTACAAAATGCCCTTCTTCAACTTCATGCAGCTTTGGATTTTTTTCATGTTCATTTTCCTTTATCCAAGGAATTCTTTTAGAAAATCGGCAGCCTGTTCTCTCCATCTTAGTTATTGATGGAACAATTCCCTTAATTACATGCAACTTTTCGTGTTCACTGTCAAGTTGTGGAATTGAACTTAAAAGTGATCTTGTATAAGGATGCTTTGGATTGTCAAACAATTCTTTCACATTGGCAATTTCTACAATTTCTCCAGCATACATAACCGCCACTCTGTCTGCCATTTCTGCAACTACACCCAGATCATGAGTAATTAATATAATCCCAGCATTTATCTCACTTTGCAAAGTTTTTAGCAAATCCAGTATCTGTGCCTGAATTGTAACATCTAGTGCCGTTGTTGGCTCATCAGCTATAATAACTTCAGGCTTACATGAAAGCGCTATTGCAATTATAACCCTTTGCCGCATTCCTCCCGATAATTCATGTGGAAATTGTCTTGCTATACGTTCAGCATTTTTTATTCCAACGTGATTTAACAGCTCAAGTACACGTTCTTCCCTTTCCTTCTTAGATAGTTTAGTATGATAAATCATCCCCTCTTCAATCTGATCTCCAATCCTCATAAGCGGATTAAGAGCCGACAATGGATCCTGAAATATCATCCCAATTTTATTCCCACGAATCTTGTTATATTCCTCCTCCCCAATTTTCAAAAGATTTCTACCTTCAAAATTTATTTCTCCCTCCAGCTTAGTGTTATTCGGATTATGTAGTCCAATAATGGAAGTAGCAAGCGTACTTTTCCCACATCCCGATTCTCCAACTATTGCCAGTATTTCATTTCTTCCAAGTTTCAATGAAACATTGTCAACAGCTGGAAAATATTCATCTTTTATCCGAAAACTCGTAATAAGATTGTTAATTTCTATTAACGTTTCAGCTTTCTCCATATTCATCTCCTTCAAAAACTTTTTTTAAATTTATTTCATATCCATATTGTAGCACAAAATCAAATTTTTTACTCATTTTTTTTAATTTATAATTGACATTTTTAAATTTTGAATGTATAATGCTTTTAGAGTTTAATAATTTAAATTAAAAAATTTTTAATATGCGAGTGTGGTGGAACTGGTAGACACGCTATCTTGAGGGGGTAGTGACTCCTGGTCGTACGGGTTCAAATCCCGTCATTCGCACCATTATAATAATATTTATAAAAATTTAATATTCTATGCGAGTGTGATGGAATTGGTAGACATGCTATTTTCAGAGGGTAGTGGCAGTAGCCGTACGGGTTCGACTCCCGTCACTCGCACCATTTTTTTATAAAAAAACATCTGAATGATTTTCATCAAAACAGATGCTTTCTTATTTTAAAAATTTATTTCTTTTTATTTTCTTCTTCATCAATCTTAGCTTCCATCAGCATAATCAAATAATCAAGTTCCAATTCCCCACGTTCTGCTATCATATTAAGATTTGCTATTTTAGACATCATCATATATTGAACAGGATCCAGAAGTTTTTTGTATTCTGGAGAAATCATCGGCATATATTCCTTAATATAAGGATATTTCTTAATAACATCTCCTATTACAGTTTTTCCACTCAAATTATACTTGCTCTTAAATTCCTCTTTCATTTTTTTGACTCCTTATTTTCTTTTTTATCAAACAAAATATTTTGATTAACAAAATTATTTTATCATATTTTCACTAAAAAAAGTGTGACAAATAGCACACTTTTCTAAATAATTTTCTTTTATTATTTTTTTCCCCATACTTCATCAGCAACTTCCTTAATAAATCTAAGCTTTGCCCATTGCTGTTCTTCTGTAAGATGATTTCCCTCCTCTGTTGAAGCAAATCCACACTGTGGACTTAAATAAAGTCTATCTAGCGGAACATATTTTGATGCTTCTTTTATACGAGCAATCACAGTTTCCTTTTCCTCTAAAGTCGGATTTTTAGAAGTTATAAGCCCCAATACAACTTTTTTATCCCCAGAAACTTTTGCAAGTGATTCAAAAGTTCCAGCTCTTTCTGTATCAAATTCCAAATAATAAGCGTTCACATCTTCTTTTCCAAAAAGTTCATCAGCAATTTTATCATATCCACCTTGCCCAAACCAGGTCGAAGCATAATTTCCACGGCAAACATGTGTATTAATTACCAAATCTTCTGGATTATTTTGGAAAACTCTATTATTTATATTCAAAAATCTTTCTGCAAATTCACGCCTAATAACTTCCTTATCCCTATCACTTTTTTCAATAAATGAAGCAATAAAGTTGTCATCAACAAGACATCCCCAAGTACAGTCATCAATCTGCAAAGTTCTAAGCCCTTCATTATACAAATCATTTATTACTGTTTTGTAAGCATTTACAATATCATCTTCCAAACCTTCAAAATTAGGATAAACTTTAAGAAGTGCCTCAACATGCTTATCTTCCCTTACTAATTCCGCATAAAACTGTGCTGGAGCTGGTATCGTAAATCTAGCTTCCACACCTTTTTTATCTTTTACCAAATCTCGCAAAAATATAAAATGCTTTACAAATGGATGATTTTCCCCGCTAATTTTTCCAGTAACAATCGCAGTATCATCACGAGTTACAACTCCATTAAATTCATATCCCTTATCAGCGTGAATATGTCCAATTCCATTAAATCCCCAGAAGAAATCCAAATGCCAGTAACTTCGTCTAAACTCTCCATCAGTAACACTTGTATATCCAAGTTCAATTTGCTTATCCACAATTTTTTTAATTTCTTCATTCTCAATTTTTGTCAATTCTTCCTTGTCAATTTTCCCCTTTTCAAAATCATTTCTAGCCTTTTTCAATCTTTCAGGTCTTAAAAAGCTTCCTACCGTATCATGTCTATGAGGTGCATTTATTGTACACATATTTATCAGCTCCTTTATTTATTATTTATTTATAAATTTATTATATTTTTTGCATTTTTTTATTTTTTTTTAATAATATTTCTATAATCTACTTTTCACAATTTTTGTAGCTTCAACAAGATTTTCCAAACTTTTTACAGTTTCTGTAATTCCTCTTGTCTTTAATCCGCAATCAGGATTTACCCATAATTTTTCTTTTCCAATTTTTTTAACCATTATTTCTAAAGCTGCTACAATTTCTTCAACTGAAGGTACTCTAGGAGAATGAATATCATAAACTCCAGGACCTACCTCTGTTTCAAAGTTATTTTCTTTTAGGAAATCAAGAATTGTCAATTTTGATCTTGAAGCTTCAAATGTTATAACATCGGCATCCATATTGTCAATGTCTTTTATTATATCTTCAAATTGGCTGTAGCACATATGTGTATGAATCTGCGTATCCACTTTTACTCCACTATGGCAAAGTCTAAATGCCTTCAATCCCCAATCAAGGTATTCTTTATGCCAATCTTCTTTTCTTAACGGTAATTTTTCCCTAAGTGCAGCTTCATCTATCTGAATTATTTTTATTCCTGCTTTTTCTAAATCCAATACTTCTTCTCGTATGGCAAGTCCAATTTGAAATGCCATTTCGCTTAATGAAATATCTTCTCTTGGAAATGACCAGTTTAATATTGTTACAGGCCCTGTAAGCATTCCTTTAACAGGCTTTTTAGTTAATTTCTGAGCATATTCAGAATACAGAACTGAAATTGGTTTTGTTCTTTTCACATCTCCAAAAATTATTGGCGGTTTTACACATCTTGTTCCATAAGACTGAACCCACGCTTTTTCTGTAAATATATATCCTGCCAGATTTTCTCCAAAAAATTCAACCATGTCATTTCTTTCATACTCTCCATGCACAAGTACATCAAGTCCAATTTTTTCCTGCAATTCAATACATTCTTTTATGAAGTTAAATACATTTTTATCATATTCTTCTTTGCTAATTTCACCTTTTCTAAATTTGCTTCTATTTAGCTTCACTTCCTTTGTTTGCGGAAAAGAACCTATTGTAGTTGTTGCAAGTAAAGGAATATTCAACTCTTCCCTTTGAATTTTCTGTCTTTCCTTTCTTGCTCCCTCTCTTACAAAATCACTATCTTTCAATTTTTTAACCGTATCTCTAACTTCCTTATCTTCCATTCCTTTTTCAGAAGTTATAATTTTTTGGTTTTTTACATAAAATTCATTTTCCTGCACTTTTTCCAGCGAATTTTTCCAAAGAACTTGACTCAATTCTCCCAACTCTTTTAATTCTGATAATTTTTCCTCAGCAAACGAGAAATATCTTAATATATTTTCTGATAATTTTTTTTCATTTCTCAAAGTATAAGGCACATGAAGCAGTGAACAAGATGTCGTTATTACTATATTTTCAACTTTTCCTTTTAAATTATTCAATATATTTAAAACTTTTTTATAGTCACATTTCCAAATATTTTTCCCATTTACAATTCCTGCAAATAATATTTTATCTTTTGGAAATCCCTTTTCAGTTATTAATTTCTCAGTTTGTCTTCCTTCAGCAAAATCAAGACCTATCCCATCAAAATCAAGTTTTGTTATTGTCTTGTAGCAATCTCTCACATCTCCAAAATATGTTTGAAGCAATACTTTTACATCTTTCTTATTCTTCAAAATTTCTGTATAAATTTCTTCAAACAATTTTATATCTTCCTCTGTCTGATCTGTTACTAATTGCGGTTCTTCAATTTGAATCCAATCGATATTTTTTTCATTACATTTTTTCAG
Source organism: Leptotrichia sp. oral taxon 417 (assembly GCF_013394865.1). Taxonomy (NCBI): domain Bacteria; kingdom Fusobacteriati; phylum Fusobacteriota; class Fusobacteriia; order Fusobacteriales; family Leptotrichiaceae; genus Leptotrichia; species Leptotrichia sp. oral taxon 417. Next base: position 1,675,310 of record NZ_JABXYV010000001.1, read on the forward strand.
CAATTCCACATAAACATTTACAATATCAGTTAAATATTCTTTTTTCTCTTTATTTCCAGTTGTTTTAGCCAATTTATAAAATGTAAATGGTCCAATTACTGACGGATGAGTACTCACTCCTAATTTTTTAGCTTCCTCAAGTTCATTAAATATCTTATCTGCATTTAATTTAATCTCTGCATAATCATCTAGTTCAGGAACCATATAATGATAATTGGTATTGTACCATTTTCTCATTGAAAGAGCTTTTACATCTCCTTTTTCCCCTTGATAACCTCTCGCAATTGCAAAATATGTATTCAGTTCATTCAATCCTAAATCTTTATAATGTTTTGGAATCGCATTCAATAAAATTATTGTATCCAGCATTCCATCATAAAATGAAAATGTATTTCCTGGAATAAATGAAATTTTCTCTTCTTTCTGTTTTAACCACTGGTCTTTTCTAAGCTTTTCCGCTATTTCCAAAAGTTCATTCTCTGTAATTTCATTTCTCCAATATTTTTCTATCGCAAATTTTAATTCTCTATTCTCCCCAATTCTAGGGTATCCAATAATCGCCGTTTTCATAATTTATCTCCTTTATCTATTTGTTACACTAGTAATATCTCTAATTATTTTTGATAAAATTATTATATACAAATATATTATTTCTGTAAAATATATTTATTTTTTGGTTTGCTATAACTTTTATTTATATCATTTTTTTTTATAAAAAAAACTGCACTAAAATTTACAATTCTAATTCAGTCTTTTTTATTTCTTTTTATTTCAGTTTTTTCAATAATATCTCAAAATAATTTTTATAAATTTTACAAAATTTCCGTATATTTCAAATGCTCCTTCAAAGCCTCAACATAAACTTTCCCATAAACACTAAGTTTAATATTTTTCTGCATTATAATCCCCACTTTCATATACTCATCAACTTCCAGCGGTCTTGCAATAATATTTTCCCCATTCAGCTCTTTACTGATTATCCCTGTACTCACAGTATACCCATTAAGCCCAACTGCCAAATTAAACAAAGTCGCCCTGTCTCTAACTTTTATATTTTTATCCCTGTCAATCGTGCTAAGTATTTCTTCCGAAAAATAAAATGAATTGTAATCCCCCTGCTCAAACGACAAATATGGATATTCCTTCAAATCTTCAAGACTAATGCTTTCTTTTTTTGCCAAAGGATGATTGAAACTAATAAAAACATGCGGCTTCGCAGTAAATAATTCAATAAATTTCAAATTATTTCTTTTTATCATTTTCTCAATCACAGTTTTATTTGCCCCTGAAGTATACAAAATCCCAATTTCACTTTTTCTCTTGCTCACATCTTCAATAATTTCATTAGTCTGAGTTTCCCTAAGCGTAAAATCATATTTATTTTCCCCAAACTTTTTAATCACATCCACAAAAGCATTCACCGCAAACGAATAATGCTGTGTAGATACTGAAAAATGCCGAGTTATCTTATTCCCTTTCTTATACTCTTCCTCCAATAAATCTGTCTGCTCCAAAACCTGCCTTGCATACCCCAAAAATCTATCTCCCTCAAGAGAAACAATCACTCCCTTATTTGTTCTGTTAAAAATTGACACATTCATTTCATCTTCCAATTCTTTTATAGCCTTGGTCAGTGCTGGTTGAGAAACAAAAAGCTCTTTTGCAGCATCACTCAATGTCCCTTTTTCAGCGACTGTAACTACATATTTTAACTGCTGTAATGTCATTTTTTTCTCCTTCCATAATTTTTCTTCCATAATTTTTTACCCTAAATTATTCCCATTTAAACTACAAATTGGTTATAAATTTCTTTGCAAGAGATTAAAATACTCTATTAGAAAATAATATAAAATATAATTTCTTTCTTTTATTTAATATTATAAAATAAATTTTATAATATAATAAAAAGCCAGCTTCAATGCCGACTCTTTATTTTGTCAAAAAAATATTTATTCTATAACAAAGAGTCAAGAACCCCTTGTTAAATTCATTAAATAATTTCATATTTCCCTTATAATTTTTCCAAATATTCCAAAAGCGAAGTAGCTTTACGCCCTAAAACTTTCTCAATGTCATTAGAAATTCCAGATTGTTCACCTTGAGCGATCGCAGTATAAGTCGAAACCCAAGAATCATATTCCCATTGCTCAGCCTTCCAAATTTTACGACTTTCGTAAGCTTCTTCCACAGTTTCATCAATATACTTAATTTCTTTTCCAAAATATTCGCTCACAATTTTTACAATTTCATTCATTGTAAGTTCTTCAGGCCCTGTCATATTCAAAGTTTGATTTTCCCATTTTTTTGGATTTTCCAAAATTTTAGCAACAACTTCCGAAACATCTGAACGAACTACAACAGAGACTTTCCCATTCCCCGCAGGTCCTTTTATTTCTCCATATTCTCTACACATATCCACAAAGAAATCCGCATAAAAATTATCTCTCAAAAATGTATATTTAAACCCTTTTTCTTTAATATACTCTTCAGTTGCATAATGATCTCTTCCCAATGTAAATACAGAATTTTTTGAAGCATTGTAAAACGAAAGATACACAATGTGCGAAACTTTTGCCATTTTAGCCGCATCAATAAAATCTTTATGTTGCTGAACACGGTTAGGATTTTCCGAACCAGACACCATAAAAAGAACATCAATTCCCTCTAGCGCTTTCACAGTTTCTTCTGATTTATCATAACTCGACTTAAAAACATTAGAAAATCCCATTTTTTCAGCCTTTTCTTTATTTCTAGCCAAGTTTCTAACTTCTATTCCATTTTTCTTACATAATTTTGAAACAATTCCACCTAAATGTCCTGTCACTCCAGTTACTGCTATTCTTGTCATTTTAATATCGCCTCTTATTCTCAATTTATCACGTAATCTAATAAATACTTCTTTATTTTCTTCTATTTTTTCAAACAAAATATCCATTGAGATTTTCTTAATTTAAAAAAAAATCCCCCACCTTTTATAAAAATTATTTACCCTTTTACAACAACATTAACCAATTTATTTGGTACAACAATCACTTTCACAACTTCTTTTCCATCAATAAATTTCTTAGCTTTTTCTGATTCAAACGCAAGTTTTTCAGCATCATCTTTTGAAATACCAATTTGAGCTGAAACCATGTCTCTCACTTTTCCGTTTACTTGGATTACCAAATTGAAAGTATGATCTTTTGTCAATTCTTCGTCATATTTTGGCCATTCTTCTTCAAAAGTAAATGTTTTATTTCCTAAATAAGCCCACAATTCATCAGCTACATGTGGTGCAAATGGTGTGATTAACAAGATTGTTTTTTCCAATACTTCACGCCAGATTTTTTTGCTTTCTGAAGATATATTGTCTTTATCAATTACTTCTTGCTTGTAAGTCGTCATGTCGTTTAACAATTCCATAACAGCTGCAATTGCGGTATTGAAGTGGAAATCATCTTCGATGCTTTCTGTAACTTTTTTAACTGTTTGATGCAATTTCTTTTGAATTTCTTCATCTTTTTGATTTCTATTTTTTAATTCAACTCCATAGTGATTTGCTGATTTCGCATTATGGTCAGAAAATTCTGCAGTTCCAGAAACTAACAAATACAATCTGTTTATAAATCTGTATGCCCCTGCAAGTCCGTTCATGTTCCATTCCAATTCTTTTTCAGGCGGTGCAGCAAATAATGTAAACACTCTTGAAGAGTCAGCTCCATATTCTTTCACGATTTCTTCAGGATCAACTCCATTATTTTTCGATTTACTCATTTTTTCTACTTTTGTAACTAATTCTTCCCCTGTTTCAATCGAGAACGCTTTTCCATCTTTAAATTCAGCTTCTCTTGGAAATAAGTATCTTCTCTCGTTTTGCGAATAGAATGAAGGCCCTAAAACCATTCCTTGCGTCAACAATTTTTTAAATGGCTCATTTGTATCAATATATCCTAAATCTCTAAGTGATTTGTGAAAAAATCTCGCATAAAGCAAGTGCATTACCGCATGTTCAATTCCACCAATATATTGATTTACAGGTGTCCAAGCATCTGCGTCCGCTTTTTCAAATGGCTTATCCGCATTATGAGAATCCAAATATCTCAAATAGTACCAAGACGAGTCAACGAAAGTATCCATCGTATCAGTTTCTCTTCTACCTTTTTTCCCATTCGGCAAAATCACATCCTTAAACTCTTCTGAAGTTTCAAGCGGATTCCCTTTCCCATTAAATTCAATATCAGTAGGAAGTTTCACAGGCAAGTTTTCTTCTTCTTCCAAGTAAATATTCCCATCTTCATCATAAATTACAGGAATCGGAGTTCCCCAATATCTTTGTCTACTAATCAACCAATCATGAAGTCTATAATTTACCGTTTTCTTACCAAGCCCAATTTTTTCCAATTTTTCAGTAATTTTCTCTTTTGCTTCATTACTATTTAATCCGTTAAATTCTTCTGAATTTACCAGTATTCCTGGAACTGTTAAAGCATTTTCCAATTTTTCAACAGAAACTTCTTCTAAATTTCCATTTTTGTCAACAGGATTTACAACAATTTTCAAATCCAAGTTATATTTCTTAGCAAATTGAAAATCTCTTTCATCATGTGCAGGCACCGCCATAACAGCTCCTGTCCCATAATCCATCAACACATAATTTGCAACCCACAATTGCACTTTTTCTCCATTTACAGGATTAATCACATAAAGTCCAGAAAATACTCCTTCTTTTTCCTTATCTTCCGCTGTACGAGCGATTTTATCCTCATTTCTCATCGCTTCAACTTTTTCTCTAATACTAGGATTTTCCTTTAAAATAACTTCCTCAACTAATGGATGTTCTGGTGCAACAGTTGCATAAGTAACTCCATAAAGTGTATCAGGTCTTGTTGTAAACACAGAAATTACAACTTCTCCCTTGTCATTCAATTTCAAATGCGTATGTCCATTATTTTCAAATTTGTAATCTAAAATAAAGTCAACTTCAGATCCAGTTGATTTTCCAATCCAGTTTTTTTGCATAGTTAAAACTTGTTCAGGCCAATGTCCTCTAAGTTCTTCATGCCCTTGCAGCAATTCTTCAGCATAATCAGTTATTTTAAAATACCATTGCGACAATTCCTTTTGAATAACATCAGTTTTACTATGTCTCCAGCATTTCCCATCTTCAACTTGCTCATTCGCCAAAACCGTATTACAATCAGGACACCAGTTTACAAAAGATTTTTTCTTATAAACCAATCCTTTTTTGTACATTTCAATAAAGAATTTTTGATTCCATTTGTAATACTCTGGAGTGTAAGTGCTAAGTTCTCTATCCCAATCATAAGAAAGACCCATAAGTTTCAACTGTCTTCTCATATTGTCAATGTTCGCTTTAGTCCATTTTCCAGGATGAGCCCCATGATCAATCGCCGCATTTTCCGCAGGTAGCCCAAAACTATCCCATCCAAACGGATGCAACACATTAAACCCTTTCATTTTCTTATATCTAGCAATCGCATCACCAATCGCATAATTTCTCAAATGCCCAACATGCAATTTCCCTGATGGATATGCAAACATCTCAAGCACATAATAATTCTCTTTTCCATCGGCTTTATTTTCAGACTTAAAAACATCTTTTTCAGCCCATTTATCTTGCCATTTTTTCTCAATTTCATTAGGATTATATTCCTTAATCATTATTTTTTCTCCTCCATTTTTTCAGTATTTATAAATTTTATTTTTTTATCCATTTTATAAATCTGTAACTAAATTCTATTGTTTTTACAGTACATAATACAATTACTGCAATCTCAAGCCATTTCATAATTTTTCCTTCTAGATTATTAAACAATATAACGATTGTTTGAAATTTAAATCATTATATATTTTTTACTTAATAATTGTACTATATTTTGGAATTTTTGACAATTATTTTTGTTTCATAATATTTCTAGAGATCCTATAAATATTATTTCCTCTTCGCATAAAACAACAAAATCTAATAAAATCTATCTTTTTCCTAAACTCTATTTATCATTCAACCAATTTACTTCTTCAACTTCACAACCTTTTTCGATTTCCCTCCAGTTTTCTTCCCTAATTTCTCATAAGCCCATTCAACAAACGAACTTGCAGTCAAAAATAAATAATCATTCTCTGTCATTGATAATATAAGTTCATCAGTTGAAAATGGTCTATATCCCATACTGCTTAATTGATTAAGATAAAATTCTCCTCTTTCATTCATCATATCTTTAAAGAATTTTTTCAATCCTTTTACATTTTTCTCAATTTTTTTCAAATAATTTAATGATTTGGTAAATTCTCCCTTTTTAAAATAAAGAACTGAAATTGGAAGCAACATCTGTACTGAATTTTGTCCATTATATTTTTTGTAAAGTTTTAATGCATTTTCTTCATCTTCAAAAAAAGCATAAAGTGACATCAATCTAAATCGGACTCCCAGATTGTCATTTTCATTTAATTTTAGTATTTCTTCATATTCTTTAACGGCTTTTTTCATCATTCCATTTTCTGCCAAAATTTCTGCATAGCTTTGTTTTATCCTCATATATGGCCGAGTTTCAACTATTTCCCAGAACTCTCCAATATTTTCTTCATCCATGAAACCTTCCCGCTCCACTATTTCATTTCCATGCTTCAATATTTTTTCCAATCTATTTAACATATCAATTGAATCTTTTGCATCTGTACTAGCTATCAAATATTCGGCATCCAAATTATCCTTATCCATTTTTAATACTTCTTTTGCATATTTTAGCCTTTTACTATCATCCTCTGTTTCAAATGCCATTTCTAAATAGTCATAAATCTTTTCAGAATCACTTTCATCAAAAGAATTATCCTCTTCACCTTTCATTGTACTTTCATTATATTGTCTTTCAAATTCATCTATTAGTTTTTGAATTTCACTTTCGCTCATTTCTTCAGTCGGATATTCTTCCATAAATTTTTTAAATTGTTCGTATATTTTTTCTATTTCCCTATGCATAATTCCCTATTTCCCTTTCAATAAGTAATCTATTTCAATCTGCTAATACCCAAAACTTGGATTTTCAATAACCCATTTTCCATTCTTTTTATTAGCTTCTAAAATTTCTTTTCTTCCTACATATTTTCCATTTTTTGTAATTCGTTCTAATTCTTGATCCATCATTTCTAATTGAATTTCACCTATTATTTTAAAATATTTTTCCGTAGCTTTTTTATCATTTTGTGAAATTGATTTTTGATATTTCTCCATTGTTTTTCCTGTTTTTTTCTTAAAGGCTTCGTCCATTTTTTCAGCCATTTCTCCAGATCTTTCAATCATCTTATCCATGCTCATTTCATCTGTATTTACAGGAAATCCCAATTTAACTTTTACATATGCTTTTTCTCCATTGATATAATCTATTTTTTCTATATCAATCTTGTAATATTTATACATTGTATCTATCATTTTAGAAAAATAATCCTCTCCAAAAAAAGAACCCATCATTTCTTTCATCTGATTTGACCCATCTTTTTGACTTCCAGTAAAAACTCCATTCATCATTTTATTCATCATTCCAAACATTTCCTCTTTTGAATAAATTCTGCTAACTTCCTTTTCAATTTGAGAATTGTAATCTGAAAGGATACTTTGGTTAAGTTTTACAGCTGGTTCTACTTCCACCTGATATTTTTCTTGTGCAAAACTTGATAAACTTAATAATATTGACAAACTTAAAATTACTTTTTTCATACTTACCTCCAAAAACAAACTTATGATTTAATAAATTATATCATAAAAATTTTATTTTTTCATTTTTTTTACAAAAAAGAACACCAAAACCTAAGTTTCAATGTTCCTTCTCAAAAATTAGTTTAACAAATTTTAAAATTTTAGTAAATTGCCCTAAATCCAATACCTCCACGAACATTACTTCCTTTAGTATCGTATCCAGCATTTACTGTAACACCAAATCTAGTATTGTCAACTCCAATATTTAGATCAAATTTACCGTTCCCTCTTCTATCTTCTTTTTCTCCTCTAATTCCAAACCAGTCAGCATTCGTATATCTAACTCTAGCTTCATTATTGACATCTCCAACTTTTCCAAGTTCATTTTCATAAGCGGCTGTCAATCCAACTGTCAAATTAGTCCTTACTGCCAACGGCTGTACATATTTAAACTCTACTCCAGCTTCAGGCTTAACTGAGAAGTAGTCGTTTCCTTTAACTTCCAGTCTCATTTGTCCTGAATCTTCCTTGATGTTATTAAATCTTCCATATTCCATTTTCAATGCTCCATAAGGTCTTAAATGTGTTCTCTCACTCATTCTTATGTCATATCCTAAATCTGTTTTCAGTGCAGCACCGTAGGAATTATAATTTGACTTGGCTTCAAATACATCATCAACAACTAAAAATTTACGTTTCATGTTGTTAATTCCAGCAAACACATCTCCGCCGATTGTCCATTGCAATGCTCCGTTATAATCATTTTTAGGCGACATTGTCTTAAATAATCCAGCTTTAAGCATTGTCTGATCTTCTTTAGAATGCCCGATGTCGCTGAACTTAAATCTATTTGTTACAACTCCGGCATACCATCCATCTGAATTACCCATTTTAATTTTTTCATCTTCGTGAACATAGGCAACTCCCCAGGCATTGCTTGTATAGTCAATGATTCCTGCTGTATCAGTTTTATATTGATCTCTCATTCCAAATACTTTTATTTTATTGTTTTGTTTTGAAGGATTTCTCCAGTCGTGCTTCAAATATCTAAACTCTTTGTCAAGCATATTTCCAGTTGCATTTATTCTCATTTGAGTATTTGCGTATTGATGTCCCATCATTTCATCAAATGCCTGGTATAGTAAAACTTCTTCATTATTTCCAATGCTGTTTAATTTCTGGAACAATTGATTTTCCCTACTTCCAAGTGCTTCCACTCCATATCTCTGTTCCAGTCCATCTGCAAAGTTATACGTGTCTGTTTTATCTACAGGTGTTTCATCTGCTCCTGCCCATGTTGTGTATGGAACTTTTGTCATATATAATCCTGTTATTCTATTAGTTCCCAATTCCAAAGTTGGAGTAGCCATCCATGTTAATGAACTTGAATAGATATTCCATTTTATATTAGGTGCACTTGCCATTGCATTCATGTATGTACCCAAAATTCTAGGATCATTTATTAAAATGTATTTTTCATTTGTTACTTCTGTTACTTCTGTTCCAACAATTAAATCTGCTTCATTTGTTAAATTTTCTAAACCATTTATTGCATTTGTGAAGTTTATTCCTGAAGTATTTACATACATTCCAACACTTGAAGCTGATACTGATATTGGATTTCTTGCTTTAGTATTAATTACCACTGGCGTTTGTGGAACTCCATTCACTGTAATTGTAGCAGTTGAAGCTCCAACAGGTGCTTTAATTACCACTCCACCCAATTCTTTACCTGTGTCAGGCGTTGTAAATGGGATTACAGTTCTATATCTATCTGTTTCTCCATTTACTGTTATACTTCCATAATTTATTATTGTTCCACCTTTTAGATAAACTCCTTTAGCATTTTTAGCATTTATATTTATTATTCCTGTATTATTAAGAGTTGAACCTTCTCCTAGGTAAACTCCAACTACATTACGATAATTTCCTGCTCCTGTTGTAATAGTTCCAGTATTTATAGCTACTGCTCCATCTGTAACATAAATACCTGTAGTATTATCAGCATTTAATGTGATATTCCCCTCATTTCTGGCTGTACTTCCTGATCCAGTCGCATACATCCCAAAACCACTTTTACCATTTACATTAATAGTTCCTTTATTTATAATATTTCCTGTATCTACTGTTGTATATCCTGCTCCCATACCAATTGAATATTTACTATTTGTAACATTTGATGCTCCAACATTTATTATACCAGACGTATGGTTTGTTGCAGTTCCTCCTTTGATACTATAAATTGCTACACTTCCTTCTCCACTTGACAAATCAATGGTTCCATAATTCTCAACAGTTCCTGCTGAGTAGATTCCATAATTTTCTTTTCCTGTGGATATAATATTGGAAGAATTTATAACAGAACTATTAACATCATTTGAATAAACGTATACATTTTTATTATTCAGTCCTATATTTGCAAAACTAGAAGTTATTGTATTGTTATTTCCTACATTTACAAATCCAAACGAATTATCACCCATTTCAAATTCAGTTCCTGTATTTGTTATATTCTGTCCACTTCCAACAGTATAAACTCCCACAGCTTCACCTGTTCCAGTCTTAATTTTTCCTCCAGTTAAAGTTACATTTCCATTTTTAGAATAAATTCCAATTCCTGAATTTCCAACTTTAATATCTCCATTGTTTTCTGTTTCATATCCATAAATTCCGATTGTGTTATTTCCTGCAACTATTATTCCGGTATTTTTTGAAGTTACATTGCTATTATTAGTGTACAATGCAACATTAGGATTATTAATCGTAGCTGAATCTGATAATATTACAGTTCCACTATTTTTAACTTTATATACAGGTGTTCCTGTAGAATATATTGCTGTATTTTTATCTCCTGACAATTCTATATTTCCAGTATTTTCAACTACTACTCCTGCTGCGAGTGCTGAATCAGGGTTATAAGACATTGCAACTGAGTCAGTTTGAGGAAGCTTAATAGTTCCAGTATTTTTCATACCTTGCGTTATAGAACCTTCTGAATACATTGCAATTGCATTTTTTCCTATTGTTATTTCACCTGCATTTTCAAGAATCGAATCATCAATTCCATACATGGCAGTTGAAGTATCAGACATTGTTATAACACCTGTTGCCCTGTTATAAAGTTCTCCATACTTTGCATACATTCCTGTGGAATTTGTACCACTTAAATTAATTTTCCCCTCATTTCCCAATGTAACTTTATTTCTTGGATATAAGGTTTTATCATTTTCCTGAGCCATGGCAATATCATTAATTTGTGTTCCTGTCATTGTTTTATTATTTGCATTTGCTATTGATGAATTTACAATTTCAAGCTGGTTGTATGTATCTGCAATATTATTTAGATTTACATCCTGATTAATTGTCAGTTTACTCAAATACAACATAAATGTTTTGTAACCAGTTCCAGTTATATTAGCTCCAGTTGCACTTGAAATAGCTGTTCCTGTTGTATCAGATAAATTCATTCCAGTATTTTGTGCTATAAATAGTCTTGACCCTGGATTCATAGTTAAATTCAAATTACTTAAAGTTGAATTTACACCATCTCCGAAATTATTTTTTGCCCAGTTTTGAATGTCAGTTATTCCAACAGACGATCCATTTCCAACATAGTAAAATGCAGTCCCTCTGTCAGCAGGACTTGTTCCTCCTTCAATAGTTGCATTCATAGTATTTCCTATTGAAACTTTACCTGTCCCATCTTCACCAAGATAAAATAACAATGATTTTTTACCTGTATATGCCGTTCCAGTTCCTTTTAATTTTAAAATTGAATTTTTATCAGCATCATAATTTACTGCTCCATTGTCAGCATTTATAGTATAATTTTTAACTTCAAGTTCAGCATTTTCTCCGGCATACAGTCCTATTGATTCTGTTCCTTTAACATTTATATTTACATTAGCATCATGAGTTCCATCGCTTACAAATTTTGAATTTTTACCAACAACAATACCGTAAGAACCTTTTTTTATTCTATTTGTACCATTCGTATATTCATAAATTCCAGCAGCTGTTGTTGCTCCATTATTTACAGTTATTGTTCCATTATTTGTTATTGTTGCATTAGTAACACTGGAATCATTATCTCCAACAATTAATCCAGAAACTCCATTTCCTTCAACAGTGATATTTCCTCCATAATTCAATGCACCATTAGACACCAATACCCCTGTTGAGTCATCTCCCTTTACTGTAACTTTGCTTGTTGCGGCAAATGTTCCTGTCGGACTGTTAATTCCTTTTGCCATATAGATACCAATATTTGTTGAAGTTCCTGTCCCTTCTAAATCAATTTCACCTGCATTTTCAAGATTTCCACCACGAGTTACCATTCCAATTCCATTAATAATTGTTGAACCTGCTTTTGTTACAATTTTTTTATTAAGTTTATTTTCAACATCAGCATTTGTTCCAACCATTCCTATAGATGAATCCCCATCTAAATAAATGTTTCCGTCATTTATTGCTTTCGGTGTTCCAGAAATATCTGTTGCTACATTTCCTTTGTCTACTCTCATGGCTATATTTTGTTTACCAGCTGTACTTTTAACATTAATTGTTCCATTGGCTGTATTTGTTATATCATCTGGTGCATCTACAACAAGAACCATTCCAGTATTTCCCTTACCGCCTGAAACATTAACTATTCCAGAGTTTGTAACTTTTCCTTGATATGCTCTTATTGCAGAAGTCCCACTTCCGCTACTACTATCTTCTATGACTGCAAGTCCTGAAGATAATGAATTTATTACTTTTGTTGTCCCATCCGGAAGAATTTCAGTTCCTGCATCTCCTGATATTTCAATAGTTCCACTATTATCCATTGTGCTGTTATTCGCTACACGTGTTGACCATTTCATACCATAACTTTCTATTCCTCCTAAAGTTATATTCCCAGTAGCAGTATTCGATACTTCAACACGAGAGGGTGATGTTGGTGCAAATACTTGGATTCCTATTGATTTTTCCCCACCAAAGCTGATTTTATTGGTATTTTTTAATATATAATTACTATTTGGAAATGTATCTATTTCCTCGAAAGTCATAATTAATCCTACCTTATAACCTGTATAACCTTCCGATGTTCTCGAAACTTTAATTTGAGCAGGGCCACCTAATCCAGGTGCCAAATCAAGCATCATAGGTGCTGATCCTTTTGCCAGTATTCCATCTAATTCTGTATTAGTTTTCTCAGCTTCATCTGTTATTATTCCTGCATTTTCCAATATTCTTGCTCCTGCATTAGCAGCAAAACGTTTATCTGACTGTACTTCAAAACCTGTAGTTAAAGGACCAACTAAATTTATTATTGCATTATTTCTTAAAGTAGCATCCCTTGCATTATCTAATGTTCCTATTCTTGAACCACCAACAAGAAATTTCTGTCTGTTATATGAACTTAAACTAGTATCAGCTTGTACCGGGTTAATCGAAGTAATAGTCAAATTTCCATTTAATATTACACTTGAATTTGGTCCCTTATTTCCATCAGTTGCATCAAAATAAGCATAGAATAATGCACTGTTTCCTCCCGTATTATTTGCCCATCCATGTGTTAAAGAAGGATCATTAGTATTAAGTGTTACATTATTTACATATCCTATAAATATACCCCCAATAAGAAGTGACCTTGGAGTTCCTATAGCTTTTGAAGTTCCATAGCCATATTGACCTCCATTAACAGGGTTATTCTGAACATCACCATTTCTACAACCATGGCCACTCATACTATTACAAAAAGACCCCAATTTTATGTTAAAAGATGGTGGTGTAGGTAACTCTGGTAATACTGGTAATGTTATTAATGGTTTTGGTGGTGTAAAACTGATTGTTGATGGTAATGTAGGTGTAATTGCTGTTTTTTCTGATATTGTAATAGTAGATTTATTAATACTTCTTGGATTTATTCCTGCACTTACTTCAAAACTTATCAATGGTTCTGTTGCCAAAGTTGTACTTGTCAATCCATATCTATTTGCTCCTCCTGAAGCATGAGCTAATTTACCAGATTTCCCTACTAAAGCATAATTTTCACTAAGTGGAGATGTACTTCTTTCATAAATATTCGAACTTCTTTCAAAAATCCCTTCATAGGAATATTTTTCTGCTTTATCTCCTCTTCCTTTATAAGTTCCTCCCCATTTGTTGAAAAATCCGTTAGTCCCAAATTGCCAGCTACTCCAAGGCGATTTTACAACATGATCCCCCTGTTCCATAAGTTGAATTAATTCTAAATTTGTTTTTTTCAAAAGTTTGTCATTTTCTTTTCGAGTTTCTTGAACTTTTTGATGTATATCTTTAATTGATGTAGAAATTACTTGCTTTTGCTTTTCGATAGTTGTATTGGATTCAGCAGAAAATAGGTTATTTGAAATGTTTACTGTTCCTGTTATTAAAAATGTTATAAGCGCTGAATCAGTGTACCTAAATTCCTGACATCTTTTTGCAAATGAACATAGATCTTTTTTTACTTTTCTTAAATTATTAGTCATTTTCAATTCTCTCCTTTTAATTAAATTTTAGTTTTTTATTAAATGACTTATATTACTCCTTTTTTATTAGTTTTTATTTGATTTTTTGTCATAAAAAAAGTGAAATAATTATATTTCATGCCATTAATTATTATAACATAAAAAAAAGATTTTTCAAAAAAATTTTTAAATTTTTAATTTTTTTACAAATTCTAAAAATATCATAATTCTCTCAAAGCAATGGATTCATTATAAAATAAAAAGAGAACAGCAAAACTTAAATTTCACTGCTCTTTCTTTTATTTTAAAAGTTTTAGTAAATCGCTCTAAATCCAATACCTCCACGAACATTACTTCCCTTAGTATCGTATCCAGCATTCACTGTAACACCAAATCTAGTATTATCAACTCCAATATTTAGATCAAATTTACCGTTCCCTCTTCTATCTTCCTTTTCCCCTCTAATTCCAAACCAGTCAGCATTCGTATATCTAACTCTCGCTTCGTTATTGACATCTCCAACTTTTCCAAGTTCATTTTCATAAGCGGCTGTCAATCCAACTGTCAAATTAGTTCTTACTGCCAACGGCTGTACATATTTAAACTCTACTCCAGCTTCAGGCTTAACAGAGAAATAGTCGTTTCCTTTCACTTCTAGTCTCATTTGTCCTGAATCTTCCTTTATGCTGTTAAATCTTCCATATTCCATTTTTAACATCCCATAAGGTCTTAAATGTGTTCTCTCACTCATTCTTATGTCGTATCCTAAATCTGTTTTCAGTGCAGCACCGTAGGAATTATAATTTGACTTGGCTTCAAATACATCATCAACAACTAGGAACTTACGCTTCATATTGTTAATTCCGGCAAATACATCTCCGCCGATTGTCCATTGCAATGCTCCATTATAGTCCTTCTTAGGCGACATTGTCTTAAATAATCCAGCTTTAAGCATTGTCTGATCTTCACTTGAATGTCCGATGTCCTTGAATTTAAATCTGTTTGTCACAGCTCCAGCATACCATCCGCTTGAATTTCCTAATTTAACTGTTTCATTTTCGTGAACATAAGCCACTCCGTAAGCATTGTTTGTATAATCAATGATTCCTGCTGTATCAGTTTTATATTCATCTTTCATTCCGAATACTTTGATTTTATTGTTTTGTTTAGATGGATTTTGCCAATTTTTTTGTAGATGATTAAATTCTTTGTCTAAAGTGTTTCCAGTTGCATTGATTCTTTGCTGAATATTTCCATATTGGTGTCCCATCATTTCATCCATCGCTTGATATAATAATACTTCTTCATTATTTCCAATTCCATTTAATTTTTGGAATAATTGATTTTCTCTGCTTCCAAGTGCTTCTACACCATATCTTTGTTCTAATCCATCCAAGAAATTGTATGTATCTGTAGGATTTACAGGTGATGCTTCATTTCCTGCCCAGTATGTATATGGTATTTTAGCAAGGTAGGCATTTTCTATTGTTCCATCGTTTGAATTTTGTGCAACTGTTGCCATCCAAGTTAATGATCCTGAATAAATGTTCCATTTTTCAATTTGTGGATTAGCTCTAATTGTTGCATTGTATGGATCAGTTATTTTTGAATCCACTTGAATATATTTTGCAGTCGTATTTTGAGCAGCTTCAGCTCCCACAATTAAGTCAGCTTTTTTCAATCCTGTCAAAGAACTAAGTCCTGTAATAGGATTTGTGTACACTTTATTTGAAGTGTCAATATACATTCCTATTTTTGATAATTCCATTGGCTGAAATTCTTCTGCTGATGTTGTTGCTAATTCAGGTATTACTGGATTTCCATTTACTGTTATTGTTCCAACTGAAGATCCTCTAGGAACATCAATTTTTATTCCAGATACTGTTTTTGTCAAGTCACTCGCAGCATCCACTCCAATAACTGTCGCATCAGTCGAATCTGTTACACCATTAATATTGAATGTTCCATAGTTTTTAACTATTCCAAGATTAGCTCCTGAAGCATTCCCTTTCGATAGAATTCCTCTTGCATCTTCTGCAGTAATATCAATATTTCCGTGATTTTCAATTGTCGAACCATTTTTTACTACAACTCCGACAACTTTTTTCAATCCAGAACCATTCGATTTAATCGTTCCATAATTGTATCCGTAAGCTCCGTTATCCAAGTAAATTCCAGTAGTTTCACTCGAATTCAAGTTTATCACAGCATTACGATTTGAAGCAGTACCGTTGTAAACCGTTGTTCCCGCTCCAGTTCCGTACATTCCAATACTTCCTTTTCCTGTAACATTAATAACGCCATTATTTACAATATTTCCAGTATATCCCACTTTTCCTGCAGCAATTTCAGCAGCCGTTGGAGTATATCCAGCAGCCATTCCTATAGCATAACGATTATTTAATGAACTAATTGGATCAAAATACGATTCTCCAACCGTAATCGAAGCATTATTCGTAGCAGTTCCGCCAAGAGTACTGTAAACTCCCACATTTCCATATCCTGAACCAAAATTAATGTTTCCGTTATTTACAACTTCTCCAGCAGAATAAACACCATAATTGTAAGAACCTGTAGAAGTCAAGTTTGTATTATTTGTAACTTGTGCTCCGGCTCTGTTGTCATTTGAATAAATATAAACAGTGTCATTTCCAAGATTATTAATGCTTCCAATGTTACTTACAATTTTGTTTCCAGCAGAACCTGTTCCTTTTTCAGAAATAATTCCAAACGAATTATCAGCAATCGTCATATTTGCTCCAGAATGTGCAGTTACAATTTGATTATCTCCATTCACATAAATTCCTGCAGCCTGATCCGTTCCAACATTTATTGTTCCAGCAATCAAGTCAACATTTCCAGCAGTACTGAATATTCCAGTTCCCGCATCGCCAACATTAATATTTCCACTGTTTTCAACTTGATGTCCATAAATTCCAACAGAATATTTTCCTATAGTAATATCTCCGCTATTTGTAATTTTGTTCCCATTTTTAACATAAATCCCAACACTAGCTTTTTTATTAGCAGCATCCAACGGATTTGGTAAAGTGATATTTCCACTATTTCTAACTTCTACACCTTCAGAAATAATTCCATATCCCGCATTTCCAGTAATATTTCCTTGATTGTTAATATCTCCTGCAGTCCCTTTTGCCAATATTCCAACAAGACCTTCTGTATTGTTAACTGTATCATTAAGAGTAATATTCATCTTGTTTGTCATACTAGATGTAGGCAATGTTGATTTATTATTCATAAAGAATGCAACCGCAGATGCTGTAGGTGCTCCAGAATATTTTAGTTCAAAGTTTTTACTGTCATTCAATGAAGGATTATTTCCCTCAACAAAAATACCAGTTCCTCTATCCTTAACTTCCACTCCATAATCTGTTTCAAATGTAACCTTCGTATTATCCGCATAAACACCAATTCCATCATTTCCAGTAGTCACAATATCCGAACTTCCAGTTCCGTTAAGTTTCACTTCAGGCCCACCAAATTGTAAAGGATCAGCAGCTCCAGCAGGTGGTGTTACTTTCGACACAATTCCAACTGAATTATCTCCTGTCAACACAATTTTTCCAGCATTTCTAATACTTCCATGACTTGTCCCAGCCTTTCCAACTTCAATGCTCGAATGTGCTCCAGTCACAGTATTTAACTCTCCATAAATTCCAACAGATCCATTAGCATTAGATTTTATAAGCCCTTTATTTTCTATTTCAAGCGTTTTTTCAGTACTTCCAAGTGTCCCAGCAGCAATCTTTTTATCAGTTCCATAACTTTGTAAATTATTTCCAGAAGTAAATGCCGCCATTCCAACACCTTTATCCGAAAGTTCAATAGTTCCCTTTGTTTCATTTACAAGTTTACTTCCATTAATTCCGTAAACTGCAACACCTTTATCAAGTTTAATTGAACTGTTGTTTTCTATACTTCCATAACTTGTACTCAAAGCAGTAGTCGAAGCCTTTCCTCCACTTATATCAACTGTTCCGTTATTTACATACCCAGTAGATGCATTAGAAGGTGCATTGGTAGAATCGTAAGATCCCACTATCATACCTTTTCCAGATGTAGAAGTAATACTAGTAGAAGGTGCTATAAAAATCTTTTCATTCAAGAATTTTATTCTGTCAAATTCAGTAGCATTATCCAAATCAATACTTTGTTCTATAGAATATTGCCCATCTTTATAAAATACTTTATAATCCGCCCCTGGATTTACAGTCAATTTATTCAAATGCATATCATTTTTTATACCAGTTAATAGTCCACCAGGCCCTGTCCATTTATTATCCGCCGTTGTTCCACCTTCTGTAATCCGCAAAATAACTCCAGTACCATCAACAGTAACATCCATATTACTCATACCAGTGTATTTTTTCCCAGCTGGTGCGATTGATACATCATTACCATCATAGTCAGCAGCCGTTCCAGGCATAAGAATTCCATCGGAAATCGTTACATCAGTATGTCCTGAGAAATTTATATTCGACCCAGCATCAGCCAAAAACGGCACAACTCCACTATAATCATCTGTAGAATTTCTTTTTCTAGTATCAATCTTTCCACCTTTAAAGTCAATCTTACCGCCATCCCAAGCTACAAGACCTCCTTCTTTTGCAGAATAAATTTCATTTTTAGTACCTTCAAATTTAATTAACGAACCGCTCCCTTGAGCAAATCCTCCCATACCATGAATTTTAACATCATCTTTAAATGTTATAGTACTTCCACTTCCAGTAGTTGTCCCTGCTTTTGCGTATCCACCAATATTTTTGTATAAATATGGTTTTGTATCAGCATCATTTGCAGCCCATTCATCAACCGCTGTAACTGCACCATCTAAAGTAATTTTCGCACTATTGTCTGCGTATGCAATTATTGATCCAAATCCTTTTGCGTCTGTAGTCTTTTCAGCCGTTATTTCTCCACCATTTTTAGCAACATATGCTATTGGAAAAGATTCCACTTTTGTTGTTGATCCTAAAGGAGTATCGTCTTTATATCTTGCACTCATCACAACATCTTGTCCAAGATTTACTTGACTTCCTTTTCCTTCAAATCTTTTTGCTTCATTAGATGTCATTACATGGTCGCTATTTTTCCATGTTCCTTCAGCATATGCAATAATTGTTCCAGTGGCTACTTCATTTTTAGTATCATCTGCAGAAGCAACAAGTGAAGTCGCTGTACCATCTAAAGTATAATCTTTTATAGGTGTAGTCATAATATCTACTGTTGTAGAATCTGATTTCCCTGAGATATCATTTCCACTCGTATCTTTTATAGCTTTACCGTGTTCATTTGTAGATTTTGCTACATCAATAACTGTTCCTCTTTCAGATGCTATCATTATACCATCTTTAGAATTTTTACCAAATGTTATATCAATATTATTTATTTGTAGAGAATGTATTGGGTCATTTTCATAATTAATCTTAACATTAACATTAGCTCCCAAATCTTCTTTTGTTTTTATCTTTGCAGTCTGTCCATTTATAATTTCTTCTCCTCTTTGACCCGATTTAGAATAAATTCCTATATTATTTGTAGCAATCGTTGTAGCACTTGTTGTCCCTATTCTTCCTCTTGCATCAATTTGTCCTTGATATATTCCAATAACTGATTTTTTCCAATCTGGATTATTAGTTTGATCCCATACAGATAATCTTGAAGATTCTGCATCAGGCATCTTGTCATTAAATAATAGTAATATATTTCTGTTTCCGTTTACAATAGGAGCTTCTGTAAGTTTTACAGTTGGCGTCATTCCAGTATGATTTGTATCCTTTATTCTTGCAGTACCTCCTGGCATCGTTCCATCGACATCAGCTTTTCCTACAAAGTTATTCCAGTTAGGAACGTATCCAAATCCTGAATAAACTATATTTTCATCTCCCGTAATGTTATATTTTCCTTTACTATTTATTTCAAATGATCCTTGAGTCCCTACTACTGAATAAACTATATTCTTATTAGTTTCTATATCAGCATCAACTTTACCTATAAATCCTCCACGTTGTAAAGGTATTCCATTACGACTGATACTCCAGTCCTGTACTACAGGATATGTTCCTGGAAATATTAAAAATATTGTATTCTCATCTCCAGCTCCTGGAGCTGTTAAATGTCCTTTTGTTATATTTACTTTTACTTTATTTCCTGGAGTTTCATCAAATTCTATTTTTCCAGTCCACCATGTTTCAAGTGATAAAAACGCTGATTTTCCATACATATTTGCTGTAACATTTGATAATTTTCCATTCCATACAGTATGTATTCCTAAAGCCCCTTGTTTACCACCATCTGTCAGTCCTGCAGCTCCTACATCTCCAGCAAGATATAAATTCATATTTTTAATATGAAATTTTCTCTTATTGATATCTGAATTACCTCCTGAAAACTGACTTCCAAAATAAAACAAAACTGAATCTCTAGGAGTAACAGCTCTAGAACTAATTGCATTTATGTATCCTATATTTGAAGGTGTTCCATCTATTCCAGACTTTGGAACTAATGTTCCAGTAGTTGGATTATATCCTGACCAAAAAGAATGATTTTCACCATCAGTAAATTTAGTAGGACTAGCTGTATATGTTGCTTGATCATCAACTGTATTTACAACATACCATTTACTTATTGCACCATTAGTAAAAGAAAAATCTAAAAATGGTTTTGCATTAACTTCAGGTATTTTTACCTTAACCACAGGTGGATTAGGAGTAGGTATTGTCAAAGTAGGCGGAATCACTGTTGGTATACTCAAGGGTGCCAATACTGGTGCACTCACATTAACATTTGGTGCAGCAACAGGACTTTTATGTACATCTTTAGGTTTAATTGAGGCATCTATATTTAGACTTGCCACTGGCTCCTGTCTTTTTTCCGTACTCGAAATTCCATATCCTTTTTCATAGCCGAATCTTCCGCTTGTTGTGGCTGATCTTGGGTTTCTTGATTTACTTAACAAATCATAGTTTGAACTCAAGGGAGATATATTTCTCTCGAATCTGTTTTGGCTTCTTTCAAATTTTCCTTCATAAGGATATTTTTCAGATTTATCTCCTCTTCCTTTGTATGTCCCTCCCCAATTGTTATAAAATCCGTTAATTCCATACTGCCAGCTGCTCCATGGAGATTTGACCACGTGATCTCCTTGCTCCATTAACTGAATTAATTCCAGATTTGTTTTTTTCAAAAGTTTGTTGTTTTCTTCCCTGGTTTTCTGAACTTCTTGATGTATATCCTTAATTGATGTGTGGATTGCCTGCTTTTGATTATCTATATTTTTATTTGTTTCAGCAGAAAATAAATTATTTGAAATATTCACCGCTCCTGTAATCAAAAATGTAATTAATGCAGAATCCGTGTATTTAAAGTCTTTACACTTTTTTGCAAAAGCACACAAATCCTTCTTTGCCTTTCTCAAATTGTTAGTCATCTTTTTTCTCTCCTTTTTTCTTCTTATATTTCTATTATTTTAAATCTTACAAGGTATTATATCATAAAGCAAAAAAAAATCAATCTTTTTTTAAATATGCCCATAATAATTTTAGTTTTAAAATTGTAATAATTTTATTTTTAAAATAATTATAAGACAGAGTAAAAAATATAGGGGCAGCCAAAATAACATAATAAAAATTTTGGGCTGTCTTTTTTAAATCATTCTGCTTTGTGATATTTCCTTCAGAGCTTCCCTTATCAAACTTTCTCCTCCTCTTAAATATGGAATGTTTGTCCCTTTTCCTGCTTCGCTAATGATATCTGGCAAACAACTTGTTTCTATTACTTTTTCCATTGAACCCACTCTTGTCCCATTAAAATACAGTTTGTGAGCCTTGTCCCTGTCCTTGCCATAGTTTGCAAAGAAAGTTTGGTACATTGCTCTTCTCTTTATCCTTTTTCTTGAAAAGGCTTTTGGTCTGCTTGAAAGGAATCTTGAGCATTCATGGGATACAAGAGCTTCTGTCCTTGACCCTATGTAATCTTTTTCTGTATAGATTCTTCTTATCTTCTCATACTGGTTAAGCAGCATCTTCATTTGATCTTTTCTTCTCTGGCTTATATTTTCTTTTTCCTTAAAAGTTTCATAAAAGTTTTCAAGTTCTGTAAAATTATCTTTCTCAAGCCATTTGTAAAGGTTTTTTGATATTTCCTTATCCCTTTTGGAAATCTCGCCTATGGCTTTTACCAGATGAAACTTGTCATAAATATGTACCGGCTTGTAAATTCTAAGCTCTCCTACGAAGCTGTCTATCCATTTTCCGCCATCAGAGTTCACAATCAGTTTTTTCTTATCCATACTGTATCTTTTTTCAAGATAGTTAAGCACATACTCCGACACTTCCTCAAGCGATACAGATGTAGGGAACATTACTGTATGCTTGTCAATGAGCTTGTTCCTGTCCTTGCAGACTTTCTCAATTCCACGATGTATAGCAACCATCCTCATATATGTATTTCTGCTTCTTCTGCATTTCATATGGTCTTCATCAATTTCCATATATACTGGCGAATCATCATCCTTTTCAAACCTTCCAATATCAAGTTTTGGCATTTCAAAAGAATTGACAAGATTATACACGGTAGCTTTTGAAACAGCATAAGTCTTTGCAACAAATGAAGCTGCAGTATGCTGATATTCAAAAAGTATGGTAAAAATCAGCTCCTCAGAAAGCCGTCTGTACCGTTTAAGTCCAATTTTTTCATCAATGTAGTAGTAAACGCCTGTTTTCTTATCTACATATTTTCGACGTTCAAAAGTTACATATCCAAAAGCAGTAGTGACAGTTCTTTTGACAAACCCTTTACTTTTAAATCTATTCTTTCTTTCATTGGAATAAAAAAAGTTGTCATCAACTTTTTTAACATAAACTCTAAACAGTATTTCAAAAGCCTTTATGATAAATAGTTTAAATTGTTGCTCAAACGAAAGTTTGAAGGAAAAAATATTTTTAAAAAAAGTCTTTACAATTGAATAAAAATCTGATATTCTAATCATAGAGGAAACCACCTTTCAATAGGATTGAGGGATTATATTGTAACTGGTTTCCTCTTTTTTGTTAATTAAAAATTTGATTAAATTTATTTGCCCCTATATTTTTTACTCTGTCAATAATTATAAAAATCGTTGACAATTTGAATTATTTTTGATATAATTAGTTTGTATTTGAGATAAGTACAAATTATAATTTAAGGAGTGATAAATATGTCAAAAACAGTTGAAAAATTAAATCTTTATTTAGCAAATTTAAACGTATTATACAGAAAGGTTCAAAATTACCACTGGAATATTGTTGGTGCAGGTTTCTTTTCTGTTCATGCAAAATTGGAAGAATACTATGATGCATTAAATGAACAAATTGATGATGTAGCTGAAAGAATCCTTTCAATCGGTGGTCGTCCTTTAGGAACATTAAAAGACTACTTAGCAGTTACTACTATTAAAGAAGCTGAAAACAAAGAAATTTCTATTGCTGATGCAGTTGCTGACGTTAAAAAAGAATTTGAAGCAATGTTAAAATTAGTAAAAGAAGTTAAAGAAACTGCAGACTCAGAAAACGATTACGGAACATCTGCAATGGTTGATGAATATATCAGCACTTATGAAAAAGATTTATGGATGTTAAACGCATACTTAAAATAAATCTTTAAAAATAGACAAAACTTTACAAAATTATTAAAATTGCCTATTATATATACTTTAGGGAGAAAGTCTTTTTATAGATTTTCTCTTTTTTATTTTCCAGTTGCATTTTTCATTAAAAAATGTTATAATTAATTATTAATTAAAGATTAAAGGGTGGGAGTTATGGCAATAAGTTTATTTAGCTGCAGTTATTTGGGAGTTGATACCTACGTTGTAGAGGTGGAAGTCGACCTTTCCAGAGGACTGCCTGTTTTTAATATAGTTGGAATGGGAGATCAAGCCATTTCAGAAAGCAAGGAGCGAATTAGAAGCTGCTTTAAAAATGTGGGATTTGAGTTCCCGGTCAGGCGTGTGCTAGTAAATTTATCGCCTGCAAATATTAGAAAAAAAGGAAGCCATTTTGATTTAAGCATATTTTTAGGCATCCTTGCCAACACAGGACATATTTCAAATATAGAAATACTAAAAAAATACCTAATTTTGGGAGAAATTTCCCTAAATGGAAAAATAAAATCAATAAATGGAGCAATAAATGCCACAATCTTAGCAAAAGAAACCGACTTTAAAGGAGTTATCGTTCCAATGGAAAACTATAACGAAGCAAAGCTGATTTCAGGAGCAGAAATTATTCCAGTTGATGAAATTAGTGAACTTCTGGACTTTCTAGATGGAAAAATTGATGTGGAAACTTTGTGCAAAAAAGCCGTTGAAATGGATACTTCAAAAATTGAAAAGGATAAGAAGCCAGAAGAAGCCATTGACTTTTCAGATGTAAAAGGGCAGCTTATGGCAAAAAGAGCTTTAGAAATCGCAGCAGCTGGTGGACACAACGTGTTTCTAATAGGCGACCCAGGTTCAGGAAAGTCAATGCTTGCCAAAAGATTTAATACAATTTTGCCTGACATGCTAGAGGAAGAAATAATCGAAACAACCAAAATTTACAGCATTTCAGGAATGCTTAGCCAAAAAGAACCAATAATCCGCAAAAGACCATTCAGAGCACCCCATTATTCTGCAACACAAGTGGCACTTGTAGGCGGTGCAAACAGAGTCGGAGAAATAACATTAGCACTAAACGGAGTATTTTTTCTGGATGAAATTGGAGAATTTGAGGGAAAAACGCTAGAAGCGCTCCGACAGCCTCTGGAAGATGGAAAAATTGTCATTTCCAGAGCAAATTTCAGCGTAACTTATCCTGTAAAAAATATCACGATAACGGCTTCAAATCCGACTCCAAGCGGCTACTTTCCCGATAATCCGCTATGCAGCGACAGTCTGAAAGAAATAAAACGCTATCAAAAAAAATTTTCAGGACCTCTTCTTGACCGAATGGACCTTTACGTTGAAATGCATCAGCTAAAAAAAGATGAAATTTTTGATGAATCCCTTTCAGAAAAATCAAAAGACATCCAAGAAAGAGTAATAAAAGCCAGAGAGATCCAAAAACATCGATTTAATTCAAATACGCTAAACAGAGATATGAACAAAAAGCAATTAAACAAATATTGCAAAATTGACAAGGAAAGCCAAGAAATTATGAAGGCCGCCATCGACAATCTAAAATTGTCAGTCAGAATGTTCGACAAAATATTAAAAATCTCAAGAACAATAGCAGATTTAGATGGTCAGGAAAATATAAAAAAAGAACATTTATTAGAAGCCCTGAATTATCGAAAAAAACAGTAATTTTTTATTTGGCAGCAATTTGCTAAAAAACTTATGAAAAATTGCTATTACTGATATTTTTCATTGATGTTATAGATTCATTATAAATCCTGATTAATAAAAAATTAAATTTATAAAATTTTTAGCAGTCTAATTTAAAATAGATTTGAATATTTATGGAGATTACTTATTCATAATAAAAATAAGGGACTTAAAATCCCTTAAAAGACACAGTTTAAAAAAACTATTTTATTTACTTATTTAATTACAAGGGGCTCTGACCCCTTGTTAAAATAACTTTTGCTTTTTTGAAAATTAATTTGAAAATCAATAGACATTTTTATTTTTTTTCATTAACTCTTTCCCCAATAAAATCAAGCAATTCTTTTCTTCCAGTATTTTTTAAGGAAGAATAAAAAAACACATCTTCATTTTTAAACACAAGTTTTTTCTTAATTTCCTTTAACTGCTTAAATTTTTCATTATTAGACAATTTATCAGCCTTTGTAAAAATTATATAATATTCAATTCCAAAATGTTCCAGCCACTTTAACATTTCCATATCTTCGCCCGTTGGGATTCTACGCAAATCCAGCAAAAGAAATACAACTTTTTCACGATCTGACATAAGATAGCCTTCAATTGTTTTTCCCCAGTTTTTCTTTACTGAATCAGGTACTTTCGCAAACCCATATCCTGGCAAGTCTACAAAATGAATTGCATTATTTATCAAAAAATAATTTATAAGCTGTGTTCTTCCTGGGGTTTTACTTGTTCTTGCAAGATTTTTTCTCTTTGTAAGAGAATTTATAAGCGAAGACTTTCCAACATTTGATCTTCCAATAAATGAAAATTCTACAACATTATTAAATTTTGGATAATCCTTTTCCACGACTGCCGATTTTACAAATTCTGACTTATTTATTTCCATATTTCACCTCTTTTTTTAATTTTTAAATTCTTCCCTTGCTTGTTCCAGCGATGCCTCATCAGGCATAAAATACCAAATTCCGTTTATCATTTTTCCATCTCCAGTAATTTCATATTGATCAATATTTGACTGATGCATAAGAAATGCTGGCAATACTGACAATGCTTTAATCGGATTTACTGCAATATCCATATGCTGTTTTGAATAATTATATACTTGTGGCACATATTTCCATCCAGATGGGGCAACTAACTTTTTAGCAATTCCTTGAATAACCTGTCTTTGACGTTCATCACGCTTAAAAGCCGTGTCACTTTTTCTATGTCTTGTATATGCAAGCGCCATTCTTCCTTGTAAATTATAAACTTGCCCTTGATTAAAGTGAAACACTTCCTGATCAAAATAGTCCTGATTAAACGTATGATTTGAAACAACATTAACTCCTCCAATTAAAGTCGTTATATTCATAACATCTTCAAATCTAAATCTTACGTGATAATTAATTTTAGTTTCAAGTAAATTTTCCACAGCGTCAATCGTACATTGCACTCCTCCAAAATGGTGTGAATGTGTAATTTTATCCTGCTTATAATTTTCACACGGAATTTCCGCATAAGTATCACGTGGAATTGAAATCATTTTCACCTGTGCCAAATACGGAACAACTCTTATAACAATAAGCCCGTCACTTCTAGACCCTTCCGTAGGCTGATTAGCATAAGCATCGACTCCTATCACAAGAATATTAAACGGTATAGAAAGCCATCCAATAAATGCTATCAGGAATATTCCCAATATTAAAAATATTTTTTTCATTTTTTTACCTCTTATGTATTTTAATTTTTTTGAAATTACTGTCGTTCTAAATTTTTTAAAAATTTATCAACTTTTTTATTTAAATCATCCATATTTCCATCATTTTCAATGACAAAATCACTTTTTTCCCTTTTCTCATCCAAAGACATCTGAGAATTTATAATATTCCAGGCTTCTTCTTCACTACGCTTATCCCTTTCCAAAACACGCCTAACTTGCATATCCCTTTTTGCAGCAACTAGCAGTATATAATCAAATTCCTTTTCCCATTGGACTTCAAAAAGCAGCTGAACTTCCACAAAAATAATTTTATTTTTCTTTTTATTTTTTCCCAATTCACATTCCAAAATTTTTTTATGCATAACTTTTAAAATTTCAGGGTGCATAATAGAATTTAAAGCAAGTCTTTTTTTCTTATCGGAAAAAATAATTTTCCCCAGCTTTTCCCGTGAAATAGTACAATTTCCAGCTTCATCCTCATCCAGAACTTCTCTTCCAAAATTTTGTACAATTTTTTCCACAACCGATGAAAATTCAATAACTTCATGTGAAATCACATCCAAATCAATCACAGGAAATCCTCTATCCTTCAAAATCTGGCTAACAGTGCTCTTCCCCGTTCCAATCCCTCCTGTAAGTCCGATAACCATTATTTATTTTCCTTTCCAAAAATAATTTATTTCTACAAAAAAGATTATGATATATTTTATACCTTTTTTCATTTATTTGCAATAATTTTTTAAAATAAAAAAACAAGAGACTTCTAACAAATTTATTTTGTTCTAAAAAAAGAAAAAATTGAAAAAATACTTTTAATATGGTAAAATTATAATATGAAATTTTAAAAAAATTATAAAAAATTTATTGAAATAAAATATTTAACTCAAAATTAAGGAGGGACTATGGAACTTAAGGATATTCAGGAATTAATGAAAGTTCTGAAAAAAGAAGACATAGCGGAACTAAAAGTAAGATACGGAAAAGTAAAACTTACTTTAACAAATTCTGAAAATACAAAAATTGTAAACACTGCAGCAGCATTGCCTAAAGTTACAAAAGAGAAAAAAATCGCTAAAGCGGTATTGCCAGCGGAAGAAATTGTTAAATCTAGCAATGTAGGTAAAATAAAGCTGTTAAGTCCAAAAACTGGAACTTTGGTGAAAAAAGGGCAAATTCTTGCCAAAATTAAAACAATGGGAATTGACAATGATGTAAAGGCTACTGTGAACGGTACTTTAAAGGAAGTGCTTGTAGCAGATGGCTCAGCAGTTGATTTTGCAAAGGAATTATTTAAAATTGAAGTTAATTAATAAACTAATTTAGAAAAAATTTAAATTTAAATAGTTAATAATTTTTTTTAGAAACAGAAAATCTTTTAGGAGGACTGAATATTAATGTTCAAAAAAATATTAATAGCAAATAGAGGGGAAATTGCTGTTAGGATAATCAGGGCAGCAAGAGAATTGGGAATTGCAACAGTTGCAGTTTATTCAGAAGCTGATAAAGATTCGCTTCACGTAAGATTAGCTGATGAAGCCATTTGTATTGGAACTGCCAGCAGCGCAGATTCATATTTAAAAATACCAAATATTATTTCAGCGGCTCAAATTACACAAAGTGAAGCAATCCATCCAGGATATGGATTTTTATCTGAAAATCAAAGATTTGCTGAAATATGCGATAAAAATGGAATTGTATTTATTGGTCCAAAACCTGAACTGATAAGTATGATGGGAGATAAGGCAACTGCAAGGGAAACTGCCATCAAGCATAAAGTTCCGATAACAAAGGGATCAGATGGAATTGTGCCAACTTTGGAAGAAGCTAAAAAAGTTGCAGAATGGATAACTTATCCTGTTATGATCAAGGCTACTGCCGGTGGTGGCGGAAAAGGAATGAGAATTGCACGTGATGAAAAAGAATTGGCTGAAAATTATATTGTTGCACAAAACGAAGCAAAAGCAAATTTTGGAAATCCAGATGTTTATATTGAAAAATATGTTGAAGAGCCAAGACACGTTGAAATTCAGATTATAGGAGATAAATTTGGAAACGTAGTCCATCTTGGTGAAAGAGATTGTACAATTCAAAGAAGACACCAAAAATTAATCGAAGAATCTCCATCAGCAGGAATTGATTCAAAAACACGTGAAAAAATGGGTAAATTCGCTGCAAAACTTGCAAAAGGTATCGGTTACGACAGTGTTGGAACATTGGAATTTCTTGTTGACAAGAGCATGAATTTCTATTTTATGGAAATGAATACAAGAATTCAGGTTGAGCATACAATAAGTGAAGAAATTACTGGAGTTGACCTGGTAAAAGAACAAATAAGAGTGGCTGCAGGAGAAAAGTTAAGTATTTCTCAAAAAGATATACATATTAATGGACATGTAATTGAATGCAGAATAAATGCAGAAGATTCTGAAAATGGATTCTTGCCGTCATCAGGAACTTTAGAAACATATATTCCATCTGGAGGAATTGGAGTAAGAATTGACTCACATTCCTACCAAAATTATGAAATCCCGCCTTACTACGATTCAATGATAGCAAAACTTATCGTAAAGGGAAAAAATCGGGAAGAAGCTATTTCACGTATGAAACGTGCCTTGAGGGAATTTATTATAGAAGGTGTAGATACAACTATTCCTTTCCACTTGAAAGTGCTTGACAATGAGGACTTTAAAAAGGGAACTGTCTATACAAACTTTATTGAAACTCACTTTAAGGAAGTTCTTGGGAAATAATAAACCTATTCAAACTACACAGGTTTAAATTATATTTAAGATGTTATTTAACAAGGGACAAAATCCCTTGCCATTAAATAAATAAATTAATTAAAAATTAGGAGGAATCAAAATGAACGAATTAGGAAATGTAAATATATCACAGGAAGTGGTAGCAACAATCGCAGAATCAGTAATATCAGAAATTGAAGGAGTAAACAGCCTTGTTGGTGGAACTTCAAAAAATGAAATTGTTAAATTTTTCCAAAATGTATCTTCAGGCGGAAAAGGAATCGAAGTGGAAGTTGGCGAAACTGAATGTACATTAGATCTTTACATTGTAGCAAAAATGGGATACAAATTACCAGCATTAGCTGGAGAAATCCAAACAAAAGTAGTAAAAGCAATTACTGAAATGACAGGATTAAAAGTACAGGAAGTTAATGTCTACATTCAAAAAATTGTAAAAGATGAAAAGAAAGATGTAGTTCCAGCTGCTGTAGCAGAAACAGCTGAAATCGAAGAGTAAGAAAAAAGAAAGGAGAAACTGACAGAGATACACCATAATTTACTATTATTAATTTTTAAAATAAAAAATAGTTTATGAAATAGTGCAGGAACACTCGCAGCTTTAGTCGTGGGAGATTCAGTTAGAAGCTATGCAGACAAGTTATGATAAAACAAATATGGTGTATTTTTGCTAGTTTACAAAATTAATGATTGCAATATTGGGATTTTTAGCAAGATTATCTGTGATACTTGGATTTATCGGTATTGCATTTTCAAGTATATCAGATACTTTGTTCAGAACCGATTACTTGGGGCAGCTTGACAGTTTTATAGATTTAAGCAGCCTAAATTTTAAAATTTTAATCGGGCTGTTATCAATAATTTATTTAGTTATATTTTTACTTTCTTACATTAACAAACTTACAAAATATTCTCAAAATAGAAAAGTAAAAAATAAAAATGGAGAAATCGAAGTTTCCATTAAAACAATAAATGAAACATCAAAAAGTTTTTTAAGTTCAATGGAAATTATAAAAAATTCAAAAGTAAAGTCATATCCAAAAGGAAGATCAGTTATTATTGAAGCTACTGTTGATACCTACAACGTTGATAACTTAAATGAAAAATTAGCAGATATTCAAAACAAATTATCCGATTACATTTTCCATTCTACTGGAATTACCGTAAAAAAAAGTAAAGTTAAGTTAAAAAAAGTTTTAGGCAAAACAATTGTTGAAAAAAAAGTCATTGATTCTCCAGCTGTTCAAGAGGAAATTGAAAAAGAAGAAGAGAAGAAAAAATTAGAAGTTGAA
This sequence comes from Leptotrichia sp. oral taxon 417, assembly GCF_013394865.1. Classification (NCBI taxonomy): domain Bacteria; kingdom Fusobacteriati; phylum Fusobacteriota; class Fusobacteriia; order Fusobacteriales; family Leptotrichiaceae; genus Leptotrichia; species Leptotrichia sp. oral taxon 417. The sequence continues at coordinate 1,706,600 of NZ_JABXYV010000001.1, forward strand.
GCAAGTAAAATTAACAATGACGAAAATTTAAAAAATAAAGAAAATAGCAAAACTTCCCCATCTGGAAAGGAAAATTAATGACACGAAGAGAGATTAGAGAAGAAATATTTAAATTACTTTTTGAATACGAACTAATTGATAATAATATTGAAAAAAGAATAAATGATGTAATTGAAGAAGAACATTTGAAAAAAGAAGATGAAATTGATTTCTTAAGAAGTTATGTAACTGACATAATTGCAAATGAAGATATTTTGATTGAAAGAATAAAAGATGTTTTGGAAGGCTGGACTTACGAACGTCTTGGAACAATCGAGAAAGTTTTATTAAAAATATCCTTTTATGAAATCACAATAAAAAAAATCGGATACGAAATTGCAATTAATGAAGTTTTAGAAATTTCAAAAAAATATTCCTACAATGATACGAAAGAATTTTTAAATGGAATTCTTGCAAGATTAGTAAAAAATATTAAAGAAGGAAAGAGTAACTTCTAAATTCATTTTAAAATAGGTTATATAAAAAACTTCTATATTTTTGAATATGGGAGTTTTTTTTAAATAATCTAGTGAAATTTTTACTTAAAATTTATATAATAGATTTGTTCATAAACCATCTGTAAATAAACAAATGTTCTAAAGCAAATAGTCTCAATCTTTTGTAAAAAAAGTTGTTGAACAGATCTAATCAAGCAATTATATTATTAGAAAGGAAAAAATTAATGAAAAAAATAGGAATAATTATCGGGAAATTTTTCCCGCTTCACATCGGACATGTAAATTTCATTCAGAGAGCCAGCGGTATTGTAGACAGACTGTACGTTGTCATCTCATATTCTGACGATGCAGATGACCTGCTTACATCCAATTCCCGTTTTGTAAAGGAAATTACCCCAAAAGACAGATTACGTTTTGTAAAACAGACATTTAAAAATCAGCCAAATATTTCATCTTTTTTGCTAGATGAAAATCATTTTTCCCAACAAGGTGAAAATTGGGAAGAATGGGCTAACACTTTAAAGAAAGAAATTGAAAAAAGGGAAAAGCTGGAAAATGAAACAGAAATAGACTGGAAAAACAATGTTATTTTCATAAGCAACCGTGATGAAGACAAGGAGTATAACTTAAAACATTTTGGTTCAGAAACTAGATCCATAGACAAAAATTACATTGAATACAACGTCAATTCCAAGCAGATACGTGAAAATCCAAGTAAATACTGGGATTTTTTGCCACGTGAAGTGAGGGAGCATTTAATCCCGATTATTACAATTTGTGGTGGAGAAAGCAGCGGAAAAAGTGTAATGATTGATAAACTTGCAAATGTATTTAATACAACTTCAGCTTGGGAATATGGACGTGAATATGTATTTGAAAAACTAGGCGGCGATGAAGAATCCCTTCAGTATTCTGATTATGAAAAAATTGTCTTTGGACACCAGTCAAATGTACTCTATGCCGCAAGAAATGCTAATAAGTTTGCATTAATCGACACAGACTATATTGCTACTCTTGCTTTTTGCCTAACTTATGAAAAAAGAGATAATCCAATTGTCCGTGAATTTGTTCAAAATTATAAATTTGATTTGACAATTTTACTGGAAAATAATGTGGCATGGGTAAATGATGGGCTTCGTTCAATTGGAGACAATGACAGGCGGGAAAAATTTCAAAATTTACTAAAACAGCTGTACAAAGAATATAATATTCCCTATATTACAGTAAAATCCAACAGTTATGAAAAAAGATATTTAGCTTGTAAAGATATTATAAAGGCTTATTTAGATGGTGCTGACAATTCTCAATTACAGGAAATTGCAGATAGTTTTATATAGCTGAAGATATTATTTAAACAGCGAGCTGGTTACAAACTTTTTTTGCAAATAATACATATGCTCTAAAGAAAAATAACATAAGTCTTAATAATTTTGATAAATAAAAAAATAAAAACCTATTTACTAAATATGAAAAACTTTAGTAATAGGTTCTTTTTTAGAACTAAATTTTATGTGCTTTTTTATGAAAAACAGCTAAATACTTTTGCCGTGCCCTCCTAAATCGTGCATACCTAGCCATTTTTAAAAAACCACTTTATTATCTTATTTAATTATACAAATAAAATTACTTATTCTCTTGCTCCCATTTCTTTATCTAATAGATAAAGTGTAGCACTATTATTATCAATATCTAAAGAAACTATTTTATCAATTATTTTTTGAACTTGTTCTTCTTCTTCTTCTTGTTCTTCAGCAAATTTGTTTAAGAACACTTCAGCTCCATAATCTCCCAATTCTCTTGCAAGTTTATGAATTTTTTCAATAGCTGCAGTTACTGCTTCTTCGTGTGCAAGTGTAGCTTCAAATACTTCTTTTACTGATTTAAAGTCCATTCTAGGTTTATCTAGTGCAAAAAATTCTACTTTCCCATTTCTTTTTAATACGTAATTATAGAATTCATTTGAATGTTCAACTTCTTCCTTTGATTGTTTGCTCATCCATTTTGAGAATCCTTCCAATGCTCTTTCATCAAAATATGCTGCCATTGCTTGATATTGGTAAGAAGCTGCAAGTTCCATATTTATTTGATCATTTAATAATAATTCCAATTCTTTATTTAATTTCATTTTTACTCCAATCTTTATTTTTTATATTTTTATTTTTAGTTATGTTTTTCTAAACATTTTTCACAAACACCTTTTATATAAAAGTGTATTTCATCAATTTCCACATTACCCAATTTTGATAAATCAATTTTTGATAAATCCACATCGAAGTCCATTATTTCTCCACAAGTCTTGCATTTGAAATGTCCGTGATTTTCCGTCACTACATCATATCTCACTTCATTTTCTTCGATTATTATCTCTTGAATAATGTTACTTCTGACAAACGTATTTAATGTGTTATATACTGTAGTTTTGGACAAAGTAGGCATTTCAGGAGATAAATTCTGAAAAATATCATCAACTGTTGGATGTGTATGATTATCCATTAGATATTGAAATATTCTCATTCTTTGTATTGATGGCTTAATCCCATTTTTTTTCAAATATTCACCAACGTTTTCTATTTGCATTTTTCCTCCTATTACTATTAAGTTATTTATATTTGCTTTTCCTTGTATCCATTACAATTTTATACCTTTTTCTAAGTTTTGTCAACACCTTTATTTATTTTTATTATCAAAATTTATTTTTTTTCAATACAACAATAAATCCATTTTAAAAGTAAACTCATAAATAAAATATTTTTCAATTTTAATTTTTCCAAACAATTCTATTATTTATCAAAAGGAATCAAAAAAGTAAAAACCGTTTGCACATCTAGTTCACTTTCCGCCAAAATTTCAATATTATGCCGTATCGCAATTTCCTTTGCAATTGCAAGGCCTAGCCCCATTCCATTCTTATTTTCTTCTGTATTTGACTTGTGGTAACGATTAAAAATTTCTCCGATATTTTCAGGATCTATTCCTTTTCCGTAATCACAAATTTTAAGTTCGTATTTTTTATTTACTTTTCTTAAATAAATGTCAATTTTCTGATTTTCACTTGAAAATTTTATTGCATTATCCAAGATAATTATTATCATTTGCCTAATTCGCTGATAATCTCCAGTAAAAAGATAATTTTCCTTTTTTTGATTTACTTTATTTCCAAAAAAATTAATTTTTATATTCTTTTTGGTTGAAATCTGCTTCATGCTTCTAACCGCATCATTCACAATTTCAGATAAATCAATTATACTTTTATCAATGGAAAAATCCGTGTTCTGAAGTTTTGTCAAATCGATCAGATCATTGACTAGCCTTTGTAAATGAATACTATCTGATAAAATCTGCCTATTATATTCTTTTAACTGCTCAGGATCACTAATAATCCCGTCACAAATGGCTTCCATCGAACCTCGAATCACAGTAATCGGTGTCCGCAGCTCATGAGAAATATTCACAATAAAATTTTGCCGCATTTTTTCAAACCGCTCACTTTCCTTAGAGCTTTTATCAAGCTGAACTGCCAATTTATCAATACTTTCTGCAAGTTCTCCAATTTCATCCCCTTGATCCACATCTGTTGTCACCTCATAATCTCCCTGTGCCAATTTAAGCGTAGCATTTCTAATCTTGTTAAGTGGCCTTGTAAAACTTATAGAAAGCCATATTGCACTGATGCTTGCTATTGCAAGAGCTGCTAAAATACTGAAAATAAGCGTATAAATTCCGCTTTTTAAGGCAGATGACATATATTTTACTGGAGAATGAAGCAAAACTGCTCCTTCGATGATTTTACCATTTTTTATTGGAACTGCCACAGTAATTGAATTTTCATTTAAATATTCATTAAAATTTTCTGTTGTAGTTGTCTCTCCAGCGAGTGCCCTTTTTATAGTATTTTCAGCATTTGGCGGCAACTTTAAATAAGAGAGCGACTGGGTTCTCTCACTTCTTCCTTGGACAATATTTCCTGTTTTCGCATCAACTATCCAAACTTCTCCCATTGCAAGATTTTCAATCATTTTCATACTTCTAAAAATTTTAACATTGTTATCTTTTTCATCTACAATTCTATGCCTATGAAAACGTCTTTCTTCAGGTGGAATATTATCTTTTTCATCTTCTATATTTCTACTATCTTCCCTTTTTCTCAATTTATTTTCTAAAATTTTATGTCTTTCTTCAGGCTTTCTTTCATCTTCATCTTTTCGTATATCTTCAATAATATTATTTTCAAAAATTTTCCCCTTTATATTTCCTACAATCTCAGCATTTTTTCTATGCGGAAATTTATTTCTATCTTCTTCAGGATTTCCAGTTCTTCTTTTTCCATCCGCACTCAAATCCCTATCTGGACTTTTTTCATTCTCAAACCATACTTTAGACAAAGTTTCTGAAATCTTACAAGCCCTTTCCTCTAAATCTTTTTTATGCATTGCAACTGTATTCTGAATATAGATATACCCAAAAATACTTCCAATTACAATTGAAAATAAAAAAAGTGATACTCCAAAATACGACAGCAACTTTATAGCTATTTTATTCCTAAATCTAACATTTTGCGCTTTTTTAATTAATTTCACCTTACTTTCCTTCAGCCACAACCTTATCCATCCAACTAAACAACTCTGTCAAATCATAATCCCCTGAATGCGGTGTCGCCCAAGGTGATGCAAAATCAACTTTTTTCCCAAGATTTTCCAATTTTATGGCAAGTATCGCAGGTATTGCAAGTGAAGTATCTTTGTCAACTGCACCGTGTCTTATTCTCCAATATTTCACTTTTGAATTTCCAATATAATTCATCGGATTCATCATTTTTATAATTTTCTTATCAGCCATTGTTCCATTTACTGTCGAATGTTCTAGCATATATTCTGTAAAATGCTTATTATCTGTAGTTTCATCTCCAAATTCATTATTTTCTCCTGTTGATAAATCCACATTATCAAAGGCTCCAGGCGTTTTTTGTCTACCCATGTAAGCAATATATTTATCGTAATCCAAATCTACAACTTTTCCATTTTTTATTGTTAAAAAGTCAAATTCTGATAAATCAGTTCCTTTTTTCAAAGCCACATTTGCAGAATCAATGTAATACTGCTTAATTTGATTTTTAAAGCTTCCATTTCCATCTTTATCCAACGTTAAAAGTTTACCATTTTTGTCCTTTAACTTTAAACTATTCACATAATCAGGAAACATTTTTTTCAAATCATTTGAACGTAAAATTTCATCATCAGTCAACGTACCCTCAGTGTATTTTCTTTCCACATTGTAATCTAGCATTGAAATTTCTATCTTTTTATATGTTTTCACATCATTAAACATCCACTCATAAGCTGTATTTGCATTTTCTAAATTAGTTATTGGACAATAAGCTGAAACTGCATAAATATCATCTCTAGCCTTCAATGCTCCGATTTCCTTCAAATAAGGCTCGTAATCCTTACTATTCCCAGTCGCACCTAACAGAGCTGAAACTGCTCCTCCAGCACTTGTCCCATTAGAAATAATTCTGTCAGCTCTACCAGGCATTTTATTATCATTATAACGTAAATATCTCACAGCCGCTTTCAAATCTACAATTACAGCAGGTGCCTTTCCTGTATATTTCCCATCTTTTTCCAAAGTTCTACCTCTAGCTCCAGGACTTGCCACAACATATCCATTTGATAATGCAACTAATGAAGCATTAGGTTTCCCATCTCTTCCATTTCCAGGCACTCCAGCTGCTCCAGGCATATATCCTCCAACTGTATTTGGGAAAAATATCGGTGCGCTTTTTGCATTGTATTTTCCAACTAATTTATTTTTAAAATATTCTTCTGGAATATAGATATTTATAGTTTGATATGCAATATCAACTGGTTTTGCTACATAAACTATATTTTCATAGGCACGATAAGTAACAGTTTTTCCATTAACAGTCGCTGTTTTTGTTGTATAAATTTTATTTGCATCAAAATTTAAGTTGTAACCATTTTCTGTTTTATTTGTTATCATATCTTCGGTTATTACTTTTTTATTCATAGGTGCTCCCATTTGTGTTTTTTTATCTTCATTTTTATTTACTTCAGCATTTTTCTGATATTTGCTAGAATCTGTTAATCTTTCATTATCAGTAGCCATTAAAAAAACTGAAATTAATAAACTCATTACAATCAATTTTTTCTTCATAGTTGATCTCCTTTTATTTTTATGAAATAGATATGTTCGATAACCTAAGTTTTTTAATTTCTATTTTTTTATACTTTTTAACAATTTACTAAAATTTCTTGTTATTATGCTCAAACCTATTTAAAATTAATTGCTAAAAATTATATAAATTTAGGAATTGAGTAAAATAGTCGTAGTTTTTGAGTTCAGTTTTAAAGCAGTTTTACTTAAATAAAATATCATTCAGTTTTTAAATAAAAATATAAAAAAAGGACATAAGTATAAAACCTATGCCTTTTAACTATTATAATTATTATACTAATTCAATAATTGCCAATTCAGCTGAATCTCCACGTCTTACAGCAGTTTTAATGATTCTTGTATATCCACCATTTCTTTCAGCATATTTAGGTGCAATTTCATTAAAGATTTTAACAACTGCTTCTTCATTTCTTAAAAATGCAAAAGCCTGTCTTCTTAAATGTATTCTTCTTGCAGTATCAGTTGAATTATTGTATTTTTTCCCTAAAGTAATTGCTTTTTCAGCAAATTTTCTTAATTCTTTAGCACGAGTTACAGTTGTTTCGATTTGCTCATGTTTCACTAAAGAAATTGTCATATTTTTAAGCATAGCTAATCTATGGTCTGTTCTTCTACCTAATTTTCTGTATGATTTATTATGATTCATTTTCCCTCCTCGTTTAAGATTTTATTCTATATCCTAGTTTAATTTTTTTTATGATTACTCTTCACTGCCTACGTTATCGCCTAAATCGTAACCAAGTTCTTTCATTTTATCGATAATTTCATTTAGTGATTTTTTCCCTAAATTCTTAATTTTCAATAATTCATTATAAGTCATTGAAGTTAAGTCTGAAATTGTATTTACTCCTGCCTTCTTCAAGCAGTTATATGAACGTACTGTAAAGTCAAGTTCTTCAATTTTCATATCTTCAATGTTATTTTCGTTTTCTTCTTCAGTTTCTGTCAATTCTTCTTCACTATCTCTATATTTACTCATACTGTTTCCAATATTTGTAAATGGTTCCAAATGCCAAGTTAGTAATTCTACCGCATAAGACAAGGCATCTTTAATTTCGATACTTCCATCTGTTGCAATTTCCAAAATTAACTTGTCATAATTTGTAACACGTCCAACCATAGTATCTTCAACACTATAATTTACTCTTTTGATAGGCGTATAAATCGCATCAACTGCTAAATATCCTATTGGCCATCCATCAGTATTAATTTCATCAGAAATTACAAATCCTTCCCCTGAATCCACAAGAAATTCAATATCAATCTGTCTGTCAGTTGTAACTGTCATAATGACTTGTTCTGGATTTATAACTTTTAGTCCTGGTTCTACGTGAATATCAGCCGCTGTAATCACAGCTGGTCCTTTTACTGAAAGTGTCATTTTCTTTTCACCAGGTTCATCAGCTTCAACTACTATTTCTTTAATATTCAAAATAATATCTGTAACTGCTTCTTTTACACCTTCAATTGTAGAAAATTCATTTAATACACCTTCAATTTTGATTCCCTTTATTGCAGTTCCTGGAATTGATGATAATAATATTCTTCTAAGCGCATTTCCAATAGTATTTCCATATCCTCTATATAAAGGCTCCAATGTATATTTTGCTGTATAATTATCTTCTTTTTCTTCAGTCAATCTTACATTTTTAGCTATTTTTTCAATATTTAACAAGCTAATTCATCTCCTCTGATTAAAATATTATTATCTAGAGTAGAACTCGATAATCATCGCTTCGTCAACCTCAAAGTCAACTGCGTCTCTTCCTGGATTTTCAAGCACTTGAGCTTTTAAAGTGTTTTCTTCAAGTGACAACCATCCTGGAATTGCTTTTTGCCCAACAGATTCCTTAATTAAAGCTAATTCTTTAGAATCTTCCTTAACTGTAATTACATCACCTTGTTTTACTCTGTATGATGCAATGTTTACTCTTTTTCCATTTATTAAGATATGTCCGTGACTTACAATTTGTCTTGCTTGTCTTCTTGTAGCACCAAATCCTAATCTGTAAATTACGTTATCTAATCTTCTTTCAAGATATTGAAGTAATAGTTCCCCTGTTACTCCTTCTTTTCTTGTTGCTTCTTCATATAGTTTATAGAATTGTTTTTCCATTACTCCATAAACAAATTTTACTTTTTGTTTTTCTCTTTGTTGTGTTCCATATTCAGTTAATTTTCTATTTGCGTTTGGTCTAATATTTCTGTTTGATTTTTTGTTTACCCCTAAAACAATAGGATCTAAACCAAGATTTCTACATCTTTTTAACACAGGCTGTCTATCTCTTGCCATTTATCTTTTTCCTCCTTAGTTTATAAAATTACGGTCTTCTCTTTTTAGGTGGTCTTGCACCATTATGAGGTACTGGAGTTATATCAACTATTCTTGTTACTTCTAATCCAGTAGCCTGTATTGATCTTATAGAAGCTTCTCTTCCAGATCCAGGTCCTTTTATTTTAATTTCGATTTGTTTCATTCCATTTTCAATTGCAACTTGAGCTGCTTGTTCAGCTGCTATTTGAGCTGCGAATGGAGTTCCCTTTTTAGTTCCTTTGAACCCTGAAGTTCCTCCTGATTTCCAGATTACTACTTTTCCTTCTGCATCTGTAATAGTTACAACAGTATTATTAAAAGTAGAATGTATATATGCGATTCCATTAGGAATATTTTTTAATTTTTTCTTTTTTGAAGTTGCTGGTCTTTTTGCCACTTATGGTTTCCTCCTTTAACTTAATAGTCTATTATTTTTTCTTAGCAATTGCCATTCTAACTGGCCCTTTTCTAGTTCTTGCATTTGTTTTAGTTTTTTGTCCTCTTACAGGTAATCCATTTCTATGTCTTAATCCTCTGTAACTCTTGATGTCAAGCAGACGTTTGATGTTAAGTCTAATTTCTTTTCTTAACTCTCCTTCAATTTTGTACTCTTCTACAGCAGCTCTTAATTTTGCTACTTGTTCTTCCGTTAAATCTTTTACTTTAGTATCTCTGTCGATACCAGTTGCTCCTAAAATTTTGTTTGAAGTACTTCTACCGATTCCAAAAATGTAAGTTAAAGAAACTTCTACTCTTTTATTTCTTGGAATATCTACTCCTGCTATTCTAGCCAAATTTTTTCCTCCTCATTTTTGATATTTTAATCTTCTTCAATATGCCCTCACATACACAATATAAGGAATAAGCTCTACAGCCAAACATACCTTTACAATCTTTATTTCAATATCCATAGTAATCTCAATTTCCTTCAGTCTATATATATTTTAATAAAAATTTTTTTCAGGTTTATTAATCTGTTTTTTAAAATAAAAAATATTTTAAGATTATCCTTGTATTTGCTTGTGTTTAGGGTTTTCGCATATTACTCTTACTTTTCCGTGACGTTTAACGATTTTACATTTGTCACAAATAGGTTTTACTGAAGCTTTTACTTTCACTAAAAACCCTCCTTCCAACTGTTATTTTTTTCTATATACAATTCTACCTCTTGACAAGTCATATGGAGAAACTTCCACTGTAACTTTATCTCCTGGTAAAATTTTTATATAGTTCATTCTCATTTTCCCTGAGATATGTCCTAAAACTTCGTGCCCATTTTCAAGCCTTACTTGAAACATCGCATTAGGCAATGCCTCGATTATTTCACCTTCCAGCTCAAGAACATCCTGTTTTGCCATAAATAATCACCTCGGATCCTTTTTATTATAACAAAAAAATAAATAAATGTCCAGTTTTTTTCAATATTTAATTTTGATAAAATCTCAAAAAACAATTTACATTTTTTATTTACTATATCATAATACAGTATTTATCACATTTTGTCAATTATTTTTATTTTACAGAAAATCTTCTATTTTTTAACACTTCTAAAAATCCTGTACCCAGCATTAATTTCCAGCGTTTCACAATTCCCAAAAATCTCCTCCAGTTTTTTCTGTGTACTTTTCGCCCCATGTTTTGTCTGAATCACACAATAAAATTCCCCATTTTCATTCAAATGCTCAAAACTTTTTTCATAAATCTGAAAAATAGTCTGTTTTCCAGCCCGAATCGGCGGATTGGACAAAATCACATCAAACTTTTCAGAAATATTATCAAATGCAAAAGATTTTATCACTTTAAAGTCACTATTTCCAAAATCATTATCCTCAGAATCATTACTTTTTACAACTCCATTTTTAAAAAGATTTTCCCTCGTAAGCTCCAAAGCCCGCTCGTTCACATCTGATGAAACAGTTCTCGCATTTTTAAAAAAAGATTTTACAACAACCGATACAACTCCATATCCACAGCCAATATCCAGCACATCAAATTTTTGATTTTTTTTATTTGAATTTTCCCGTAAAAACACCTTCAGCATAACATCTGTCCCAAAATCCACCTTTGTCTTTGAAAATACCCCATTATCTGTCACAAATTCAAAATTTCTATTTTCTATCTCATATCTTATTATTTTTCTGTCTGATTTAACTTCCTGCTTTTCTGAAAAATAATGACTCATCCTATTTCACCTCTTAAATTTTTGTTTTTCATAATTTTTTTAATTTCATACCATTATACCATATTTTACCGCTCATACCACATATTTATTTTTTTGCACATACAAAATTCCTTGCATTTTATCCAATTTTTTTATATAATATTTTTGACACAAAATAATTTTGTGCCCTAATAAAAATAAATTTTTATGGAGGTCTTTAAAATGATTAAAAAACTTATTGAAATAGAAGGGCTGCACTGCGAAAACTGTGCAAAAAAAGTGAAAAATGCTTTATTCGGATTGCCAGAAGTAGAAGATGTGGAAGTAAATCTTTCTGATAAAAATGCAAAAGTTACTTTAAATGAAGAAGTTGACGACTTGCTAATAGCAGATGTGGTAAATGGTGCTGGACATTATAAAGTGAAGGATGTTACAGAAATTTCTTAATTTTTTTTATTAACTATTTATTTATAAAAAATTAAAAAATTTATTTTGAATTGAGTTGATTTTTTTATTATAAAATGTTATAATAAGAATGTAAAAGAATAAAAATTCTCGTTGTAGTGTTACAAATCAAAAGAGAGCTAACCCCCAAAGTAAGCTCTCTTTTTTAGTTATTTCCAAAATTCTTGAATTAAAATTATTACTATTTGTAATAAAATTACAACTAAGATTTTTATCAATAACACTCTCATTATAGTATTACCTCCTTTCTCAAGGATTGCTAAAATTATAATATTTTTTGAAATGTTTGTATATCTATTTTTTAATTTTTTTAATAAATTACAAATTTTTATAAAATAAAAAAGATGATATTAAACGATTTTACTGCTCTTTATCATCTTTTAAATTTTTTTAACTATTTTCCTTTATTTTTACCTTTTAAATGATCATTTGCCTCCATTAAAAGTCCAAGAAACTCAATAGATTTCAATTTATCAAAATTTTCTTTGTACAATTTAGAATTTTTATTTTCATACAATTCTTGATTTTTATAATACAATAGCTCCATTAATTCATTTACAACAGAAGAATTATCCTGTTTCATATTAATATAGGAATCTTCAAAAAACTCTATTGCCTCTGCTAATTTTTCCTGTTTTACATAGTTATTAATTATTATTTTTTGGGCATCTATTATAAAACTTTTTTTCATATCTTGAGTTATATACCAGTAATCAATTTTTTTTATCTTGTTATATTTTTCAATTGCTTTTTTCATATACTCTGTGCTTTCAGAATATTTTTTATTATCTAATAACTTTAAAGCCCATTGATAGTATCCCTCTGGATATTCGGGAAATAATGACATTATCTGTTTTATAGTTTCATCAGATTTTTTAGTATCACCTAAATATCCGTAAGCAATTGCAAGATTGTTATATGGTCTTGGATTTTTCGGATTTAAATTTATTGCTTTTTGATAATATTCAATTGCTTTTTTTGTATCTTTGTTAAACACTCTTTCGTATGTTCCAATATAAAACATGGCAAGATAATTTTTATTATCTAGCTGAACAGCTTCTTCAAATGGTTTTTTTGATTTAGAAAAATCTATTCCTTGCATTTTTATTCCCTCAAAAGTTTTTTCAATTGATTTATCGTTTATCTTCAATTCTTTCAGTTCCTGTCGTGTAACTCTCATAATTTCTTCCTGATCTTCAGCTAAAATCCCAAAACTTAATACAAAAAAACTTAATAAAATTAAAATTTTTAAATATCTATTATTCACACTATCCTCCTTTTAAATATTTTATCCTTTCTAAACCAAAATATAATATTGAAAAAATTTATTCTCTAATTTGTCCTTCTCCTCTAATCACATACTTTGTCGTAGTCAATTCCCTAATTCCCATAGGCCCACGAGCATGCAGTTTTTGTGTGGAAATTCCAATTTCTCCACCAAAGCCAAATTCTCCTCCGTCAGAAAATCTTGTTGAAGCATTTAAATAAACATTGGCTGAATCTACTTCATTTAAGAATTTTTCAGCATTTTCTATAGATTTTGTCAAGATTGAGTCGGAATGATGAGTTCCGTGATTATTTATGTATTCTATTGCTTCATCTACGTTTTTAACTAATTTTAATGACATTATCAAATCTAAATATTCTGATCCGAAATCTTCTTCAGCTGCCAATTTTACATCCGATCTATTTCCTACTATTTCCAATGCTTCCTTACTATATCTTAACTCTACTCCATCCTTCAAAAGCATTTCTGTCAATTCAGGCAAAATTTCTTTTGCAATATTTTCATGAATTAACGTTGTTTCAATGGCATTACAGACGCTTGGACGTTGAACTTTAGCATTTTCAATAATTGGCAATGCTTGTTTTATATCAGCTGTTTCATCTACGAAAATATGACAAATTCCTGCACCAGTTTCTATCATTGGAATTGTTGCATTTTCAATGATAAGTCTTTTTAGCCCTTTTCCACCTCTCGGGATAATTACATCAATATATTTATCTGCACGAATTAAATCCTTTACCAATTCCCTATCTGGCTTTTCCACAAGCTGAACTGTATTTTTTGGCAATCCATGAGCATCTGCAACTCTATTTAACAAATTATTTAAATAAATATTTGAATTTAGAGCATCCTCTGAACCACGTAAAATTATCGCATTTGAAGATTTTATCGCAAGTCCTGCCGCATCGACTGTAACATTTGGACGTGATTCGTAAATCATTCCGATTACTCCAAGGGGAACTCTCTTTTTAGTAATGCTCATTCCATTTTTATGATTCCATCCTGTAACGACTTCTCCAATTGGATCTGGGAACGCAGCCATTTCTCGTAAACTCTGGGCCATCCCTTCAATTCTGCTATCAGTCAATGTCATTCTATCTAGCAAAGCAAAAGAAAGCCCATTTTTTTCCCCTTTTTCCAAATCTATTTTATTCGCTGCTTTTATTTCCTCTTTTTTATTTATAAGTTCATCTGCAATTGCAAGCAAAACATCATTTTTAGTTTTAGTTCCGATTTTCAAAAGCTCCCTTGATGCAATTTTTGCTTTTTCTCCAAGTTCTTCTATATAACTCATATTTTCCCTCATTTCTCATTTTTTAATTTATATATATTTTTTTATTTTTTTACTACAACATTATCAATATGAATCACTGCATCATCATATTTATAACCTAAAATTTCTTCAATATTTTCACTTTTAACGCCTTTTATAAGATTAATTTCTTCTGCCGAATAATTTGAAATTCCTGTTGCGATAACTTTTCCCTCTAGACTTTCGATTTCAATAACAGCTCCTTTATCAAAATTTCCTTCAACTGATTTTATTCCAACAGATAATAGGCTCTTACCATTTTTCAAGGCTGTTTTTGCACCATTATCAATTGTTACTACACCTTCTTTATTAGGACCGTAAGCAAGCCAATATTTTTTCAAGCTGATTTTTTTATTTTTCTTCACAAAAAGTGTTCCAATATTTTCTTTTTCAACAATTCTAGTTATGTTTCTAGGGTCGTCTCCACTTGCAATAACTAAACTTGTTCCTATTTTTGTTACCATCTCTGCAGCAACAATTTTTGTAATCATTCCACCAGTCCCAAATTTTGAACCTTCTGCTCCTGCCATATTTTTTATGTCTTCATTGATATCTCCAACCATATTAATTAGATTAGCATCCTCATATTTTCTAGGATTTTTGTTATAAAGCCCATCAATATCCGACAAAATAATCAATAAATCAGCATCAATCAATCCTGAAACAAGTGCTGACATCGTATCATTATCACCAACCTGTATTTTTAAAGCATTTGATACAATCGCATCATTTTCATTTATAATTGGAATAATCTTTCTTTTCAAAAATGCGTTACAAACGTTTCTCATATTCAAATATCTTTTTCTATTTGAAAATTCCTCTTTTGTCAATAAAAGTTGCCCAATTATTTTGTTATGTTCTTTAAAAAGCGTCTGATAAATCTGCATAAGCGAAACCTGACCAACAGCTGATAACATCTGTTTTTCTGCCAATGTTTTAGGTTTTTCATTTATATTAAGAAGTCCCATCCCAGCACCAACTGCTCCAGAAGTTACCAGTATCACGTCATATCCCTTATTTTGCAAATTACTCAATTCCATTACAATTTTTTTTATTTTATCGATATTTAAACGTCCATCCTCAGTCGTAAGGGTCGATGTTCCCACTTTTACAACGACTCTTTGAACATTCTCTAATATTTCTTCTCTCCTATTATTATTTTTCATCTCTTTTATTCCCCTTTTCTATATTTTATTTTTATTTTTTCAATCTATTGCAAAGATTTGTATTTACACAAGTATACCCACCTGCAACAGCTCCAGCCCCCAATGCTACTGCTGTACAAGAACTCAAACTCAACATCAATGCAATTACTGCTCCTATAATTTTAACTCTTTTCATCTTTCCTAACCTCTCAATTTAATTTTTTTAGATTTTTACATTCTATTATAATTTCTTAGTTTTTACGTATCCAAACAGAAATTTTTTCAGCCTCAACTTTAAAATTACCATTTCCTTCTTCATCAATTATAACATCCTCAAATCCGCTTCCTGTAACTTCCTGCCAAACCTGACCAGCCCGTTCCTTTCCAACTTCAACCTGAATTTCTCCTTCTTCATCTAAATTTGAAAGCACAGCCACACATCCAGTCCATTCATCTCTTCCTGTTCTTTGAATTGCAATTATATTTGGATCTTCAAAGTGATTTATTTGATCACCATAGGCATGCAGGCTTCTGACTTCCAGAAGTTTGTCAATTATCCATTGATGCGGGCTATTTTCTCCGCCTACACCATAATAATCTCCATAAAACAGACAAGGATAACCATCCCTGGATAATAAAATTATAGCATAGGAATGTGGAATAAACCAGTTTTCTACCTGTGATTCTAAAGCGCTTCCCTTTTGTGAATCATGATTATCCACAAATGTTACAGCTGCCATTGGATTTGTTGCAACTATTGTATGTTCAAAAATTTCTCGCAAGTCATAATCTTGTTTCTTTTTAGAAGCGTCATACATATTAAAGTGAAGTCCAACATCAAATAAATCAGTTTTATAGCCAACATTATCCAAATATTCCTTCAATTTTTCCAAGTCATTTCTCCAGTATTCTCCCACAGAATAAAATTTTTCTCCATAAACTGCCCTTACTTGTGTTAAAAATTCTGCTATAAACTCATCTTTTATATGTTTCACCGCATCCATCCTGAATCCATCAATTTTTAGTTCATTTACAACCCATTTTCCCCATCGGATTACTTCCTCACGCACTTCAGGATGAGAAAAATCAATATCAGCATTCATCAAATAGTCATAATTTCCAAGTTCAGAATCAACTCCCTCATCCCAGTCCTTATTTTCTCCAACAATTTTATAAATTGCAGTTCTCCCTGTCTTATTGTCAAAATCCACACCATTAAAAAGATTATAGTTCCACTTAAATGCGGAATATTTACCATTTCTCCCAGGAAAAGTAAATTTTGTCCATCCTTCTATTTCAAAAGGCTCTGATATTTCCACAGTTCTATCTTCCGGATCAACTTCAATCACCAAAAAATTCTCCGTTTCATCAGCTCCTCCCTTATGATTCAAAACCGCATCCAGATACACATTTATATTATATTTATGAAGCTCCTCAATCGCCTCAATCAATTCCTGCTTCGTTCCATATTTCGTTCTGACAGTCCCCTTCTGATCAAACTCTCCCAGATCCCACAAATCATAAGATCCATAACCAACATCCGCTTGAGAAGTTCCTTTATATGCAGGTGGAATCCAAACTCCACTAACTCCAATTTCACTTAAATGTTTCGCATCATCCTTCAATCTTTTCCAATGTTTCCCGTCATTCGGCAAATTCCATTCAAAATACTGTATCATTACTCCATTTTCCATAAAAAAATCTCCTCCTTTTTTACAATATTTTTATTGTTACATAATTTTTATTCCTTTTTCCTTTACAAACTTAATAACTTCTCTCAAATCCTCTTCGGTATCTACTCCTATCACATTTGACTTAGTTTCCAAAACCTTTATTTTATACCCATTCTCAATAAATCTCAACTGTTCAAGCGACTCAATTTTCTCAAGCACACCTTCCTTCAGGCTATTCAATTCATTCAAAAATTTTACTGTATATCCGTAGATCCCTATATGCCTAAAATACTTAAAGTTTTCATTTTCATTACGTTCATAAGGAATTATTGAACGGCTAAAATAAATTGCATTGTCACTAAAGTCTGTAATAACCTTTACATGATTTGGATTTTCAATTTCCTTCCGAGATTTTATTTCCTGCTTTAACGTAACAATTTCTGACTTTTCACTTCTGTAATTATTTGCAAGAATATTAATTGATTCAATGTCAATTAACGGCTCATCCCCCTGAATATTTATCACAAAATCATAATTTTTAAACTCATCTTTATTTATAACTTCAATTATTCTGGAAGTTCCATTTTGATGATTTTCAGCAGTCATAACCACATTTCCGCCAAATTCTTTCACAGCTTCAAAAATTCTCTCGTCATCAGTCGCCACAACTAACTCATCAATATCTGCATTTTTAGCTCTTTTGTAAACCCATTCAATCATAGGATGTCCACAAATATCCTTTAACGGCTTTCCCTCAAACCTGCTAGACGCATATCTTGCCGGTATTACTCCTAATATTCTCATAACTATTTTCTCCTATTTATAATTTATATCTGCCATTTGAAAAAATCTAAAACTTTCAGCAAATACAGTATTTTCTAATATCTAATTTTCTCCAATTTTAAAAAATCTGCAATCTCTTTTTATTTTTTATCAAAAACAATCTGCTTTATTTTACCATATTTTAAGATAAATTACATTATTTTATTTTATAATCTTACACTAATAAAAAATATAAAAAAAAGAGTCATTTAAATCTTTAAACAACTCCATATTTTTTATCCTATGCCATTCCAAATGTTACAAATCTTAAAATACGTCCAAACACAGATAACTGCTTATAATCATTTTGAGCTAAAATGTCCACAGTTCCTACAACTTGGTTATCCTTTGACAGCACTTCCAGCTTACCGATTATATCTCCTTTTGAAATTCCTTGTTTTTCAGCTGTAACTTGCAAATCCTTTACTTCAAATTTGTAATTTGTATTGTCAATTTGATACACATTGCTTGAAAGGACACCGTTTATTTCCTTCTGTTGAGCATTTTTTACTTTAAATTTGCTTCCTATTTCCTGTCCTGCCTTATAAACTGGGATCATTCTTTTTTCCAGCTGTGTAAATTCTTTTTTCTGATCTTCAGTTCTGTCGCTATCTGTCTTGTTTCCCAATGTTACTGAAATAATTTCAAGATTTCCAATTTTGCTTGAAACAATCATATTATATCCAGCTTGCGCATGAAATCCTGTTTTTAGACCATAAATTCCAAATTGATCCAAAAGATGATTTCTATTATTATAAACTACATCTTCTCCTTCAGAATTTTGCAATACCAATTCAGATTCCTTCATCCATGCTCTTAATCTTTCATCTCTAATTGCTCTTTTTCCAAGAAGATACATATCATAAGCTGTAGAAATATCCATATTTTTCTTAGTCATAGAAGATGGCAGACCTGCTGGAGTATAATAATGTGTATCCTTCATTCCAAGTTCTTTAGCCTTCTCATTCATCAATTTTACAAAATTATCATAATTTCCATGCCCAATGTGATATGCCACCAAATATGCAGCATTATTGGCAGAATAAATAATTTCTGCACGCAATAAATCTCTTAATGTATAACAGTCACCAGCTTTTGCATTTAGCCAGCTTCCTCCCATATTTACTGTTTCAGGCGTAAAACATACTTTATCATCAAGTTTTGCATTTCCTCTATCCACTTGATCAAGTGTAACAAGAATATTCATAACTTTTGTAAGTGATGCTATCGGATGTTTTTGTCTTGACATTTTATCCTTCAAAACTTTTCCATCTGTAGTTGCAATATATTTTATTACTTCTCCAGAATATTGTGAAACGCCTTCTTGCTCATGTTCTATCGCTTTTACAACTTTTCTTTTTGGAGCAGGCTTATTATTGCTGCTGCTATTCTCTACTTTTACAGATTTATTTTCATTATTATTAACTTCTTTTGCTTTATTATCCTTTAAATTTTTTTCATTTACAGTTTTTACCTGTTCATTGCTTTTTTCAATTTTCTTCTTTTTCTCAATTTTTTCGTTTCTCGGTTCTTCCCTTTTTACAGACCGATGTTCAACCTCGCTATGTCTTTCACTGTTTTCCCTTACAGCCGGAGCACTTTTTTTCTCTTCCCTAACTGTAACACTTTCTTTTGGAGCAGTACTTCCAACTTCCTGTTCACCCTCCGCATAAACTAACGATGCAAGCAATGCAACAACTCCCAAAACCAAAACTCTTTTTACTCTTTTAACCATTCTTTTCCTTTCTCATATTATTTAAAATTAATAATTACACTAAACCACTTTAAAACAACCTTACACTAATTTTTATTTAATTTAAATAAAAAATAGCACAAAACAAAATTTACAAATTATATTACTCTTTCCTTAAATTATCTAAATTATATTTACAATAATTCCGAATTTCACATATATCACATTTCGGACTTCTAGCAATGCACTTATCCCGCCCATGTAAAATCATATAATGCGAATATACAAACCAGTCCTTTTTAGGCACGAATTTCATAAGTTCCCTCTCGATAATTTCAGGATTCTCACTTTTTACAAATCCAATACGGTTGGATAGCCTTTTTACATGTGTATCGACTACAATTCCTTCACGAATGTTCCAAAGTTCACCTAGAACGACATTTGCAGTTTTTCGACCTACGCCTGGCAGTTCCACTAACTTTTCCAGTTCCTTTGGAATTTTGTCATCATACTTTTCCAATATCATTTCAGCATTCAATTTTATATTCTTAGCCTTATTTCTGTAAAATCCCGTTGACTTTATGTACTTTTCCAATGTTTCCAAGTCCATTTGCCTTATATCCTCAGGTTCCTTCACAACTTTAAAAAGTTCCTTTGTAACAATATTGACACGTGCATCAGTACATTGAGCCGAGAGAATCACCGCAACCATCAGCTGATAAGGTGTTTCAAATTCCAAAGCCGCTTTTGGATTTCCAAACTTTTCCTTTAATATTGGAAATACCTTTTTAAATCTTTCCTTTTTTGTCATTTCTCTCTCCAAAATTTCAAAAAAAATTTTTTATTGCTTCTAAAATAAAAAAATGTATTGGATAAAATAAATAAAAAAAGTATTTCATACTTCTTCCCTTTTCACCGTTATACATAAAAATAAATACTAACGAAATTAGTGAAAAAAATTGAGTATCAGGTAAATCAAAGACCTCAGGAAAAATTGCATTGAAAACATTTAATACAAGAAAATTCATCAAAATTTTAAATTTATCATTTCTAAAAATACTAAAATTCATAATGAGTAAAATCCCATACATTCCATAATCCAATTTAAATTTTTGCGAAAAAAATAAAATAAATCCAATCAGAATAATTTTCAAAATTATACTTATTTTTTTCAAACTAAAAATATAAATGGACAAAAGCCCTAAAAATAACGTAAAAAAGATATTCATTGGATAATTGTAACCAAGCAGGACTGATGGCATTTGAATACTAACAGCAAAAATAAATAACCTTAAAAGATACTTTTTCAAACTCCGAGTATGCACATACCCTTCACTAAGTGTAAATGCAAATATCGGGAACGCAATCCTTCCAGCAACATTTAAAATCTCACTTCCACCAATTACATAATGATAATGATCCAAAAACATTGTCACTATCCCAATTACCTTCAAAATAAATAAACTCAATTCATCTCCTAAATTCAATATAAAAACTACAATGACACATCTAAAAAAATATGATTATTCTAATAAATATATCATATTTAATAATATCATTTTTTCAGTTTAATTTCAAGAATTTTTTTTAGAAAAATTATACTAAATTCTATTTAAAAAATAAAATAATCTTTCTGTATTCAGCAACGGAAAATTGCAATTCCCTGTTAAATAAAACTGTAAAATAAATCCATAAACACTATTTCCATTTAAACAGAAAACTAATCATAAAAAAAAGCAATCCATCTTTCACTTATAAAAGTCAAAAATTTCTTGCTATTTTTTTACCACTAAATTTAAATTATTTAAAACGCTGTTACTGTTGCTAAAAATCCAAAAATTACTCCTGGTAAATTTGCTGCTGATAATGGATAATCCTTTTGTTCTTTTAAAAGTCCATAACTTGTCCATATTGCACAGTTAATAGTAGCTGCCAAAGGTTGTAGAAAAAATGTTTTGTGACCGTGTAAGTTTCCCATAATTTGGGGAACATAAGATACGTACATTATTACAGAAAGTAATGTTCCAAGCCATCCTAAAATTTTTAAATTCTTTTCACTCATATTTTCCTCCTATCCATTATATTTTAATCAGGTCAGTTTAATATTTCCCAACTGAAAATATAACATATAAATTTTTTTATATCTTATCATTATAACATTTTTTATTTATAATTTCAAATAAATAATTTTTAGTTGACAGAGTAAAAAATATAGGGGCAAATAAATTTAATTAAATTTTTAATTAACAAAAAAGAGAAAACCAGTTACAATATAATCCCCCAATCCTATTGAAAGGTGGTTTCTTCTATGATCAAAATATCAAATTTTTATTCACTTGTAAAGACTTTTTTTAAAATATTTTTTCCTTCAAACTTTCATTTGAGTATTCATTTAAACTATTTGTCGTAAAGGCTTTTGAAACACTGTTTAGAGTTATGTCAAAAAAGTTGAGGAAGTGTCGGAGTATGTGCTTAACTACCTTGAAAAAAGATACAGTATGGATAAAAAGAAACCGATTGTGAACTCTGATGGCGGAAAATGGATAGACAGGTTTGTAGGAGAACTTAGAACAATCCCATACACATCTATGACAAGTTCCATCTGGTGATTTCCAAAAGGAATAAGGAAATATCGCAAAGCAAAAGTTCATAAATACAGGATTTTTATTAAAAATCAAAAAAATTTAAGAAAATAGTAAAGATAGGAGATTTATATATGCTAAAAGAAAAATTGAATAATAAAAATTTAGGTGATATGATATGGGAAGAAATTTTTAAAGTTGATAGTAAAGACTTTGAAAAAATAGAAAAGAAGTTGGGAATAAAATTTCCTGAAAATGATATAAAATATTTGAAAGTCTTTAACTGTGGAAAAAGTGTAAATGTAATTTTTAATATTGAAAATGAAAAATTTTATTTAAAATTTGATACTTTGGAATATAAATATTTTTCTGAAAATTTAAAATATTTTCATAGACTGACAGGAAATTATTTTGAAAATAGAAAAATCATTCCTATAATATCTAATACTAAGTTTTTAACTCAACCAAGTGAATTAAAGGAGTTTGTTATTGCATATGATTTTACAAATAATATTAATAATCCTGAAATAATTTTTATAACTTATAAAGCTAAAGATACTGGTAAAAGTTATGAAAGATATAGATATATAGAAGATAGTGTTACAGAAAAAAAATTAGGAAATGATAGTTTGGCAATACTGGATTATTTATATTTAACAGATGACAAACCAGAAGAGATAAAACCAGGATGGCTATTTGAGGAATTTTCAACAAAAGAGGAGATAGAGGAGTTTCAGAAAGAGATTGGTTTAAAGTTTCCAGAAAAATATTTGAATTTTTTGTATAAGGCAATTGATGAAAATGGAATAAGAATATATCCTGAAAAGTATAAAAAAGAATATAAAGAAAAATTAGAACAAACGAATTTTAAAAATGGGGCTTATATGATGTTAGATCAAGTAAAAGAAGATTATCAATTTTTACTGGATGAATTTAAACCATATCCGAAGAAATTAATTCCAATATTTGACTGCCTGTATGAACGTTACATCTGCCTTGACTACAGAGGAAAACTGAATACGACGCTGAAAGAACCGAGAATAACGTATTTTAATTCAGAAGAAGAGGGGAATAGAAGGTTTGTGCCGATAGCGGACAGTTATGAGGCATTCTTGGACATGATAGAAATTGACGAGAAGAAGGTTGAAAGTGAAAAGAGGGCGATGAAGGAAAGATATTTGTATGGTTATCAGATATTGGAGATGATAAGGGAGGAAGAATAGGAAGGTTTTATTTATTCTAAAATGAAAATAGGACAATGTTAAGGAAAGGGAGTGTTAAAAAATAATGAAAGTATTGAAAATAGACGAGCATGAAAAGTTTTATGAATATTTTGATGTGGAAACAGTAGACGAAACAGAAATTTTAAGCAGGAATGGGGAAAAAGTAATAGCAGAAATAGAGATTTTTTCAGAAAATGTGGTAATTACACGAGGGAAAATTATTGATGGATTAAGGGAAGGGAGATGGGAGTATTTCTTTGATACAGGAGAACCAAAAGGAGTCAATGAATATAAAAGTGGACTACTGGATGGGCTGAATGAGGAGTACAGAAGAGATGGCTCAAAAATATTTAGTGGACAGTTTAAAAAAGGAAAGAAATCAGGACATTGGTGCTGGTATCATGAAAATGGAATAATTGAAGTAGAAGGGGAATATATTGAAGATAGAAGGGAAGGGAAGTTTATCCAAAATTTTGAAAGTGGAAATCTTTTTATGGAAACATGCTATAAAAATGGGCTTGAAAATGGGAAAGTGAAAATATACTATGAGAATGGAAATATTCAGGCAGAATATAAAAGAGTGGATGGCTTAACGGAAGGAGAATACAGAAGATATTATGAAAATGGAAATACAAAGTATCAGGGGTTAGAAATCAATGGAAAAAGGGAAGGCAAGTGGATTTCATATTTTGAAACTGGCGAGATTGAAGCACAAGAGCAATGGAGCAAAAACAAATTAAATGGCTATCAAATTTTTTATTATAGAAATAAGAACATTGAGGGTGAATTTAATTGGGAAAATGGTAAGCTAGAAGGAATAGTGAAAAGATATTATGAAGATGGAACTCCTGAAAGCATAGAAAGATATGAAAATAATAAATTAAATGGAGAATATACGGATTACTATCCAAATGGTAGAATTAAGCAGTCAGGATTTATGAAAGATGGGGAATTAAATGGGAAAATAGTTACATATTTTGATTATGGAGGAAATTTAATTTCAAAAAAAGTTGATTATATAAACGGTAAGAAAAATGGAGAAAAAATTTCATATAATGATGATGGAAAGACAGTCGAAAGTATAGAAAGATACCTGAATGATAAACTGGAAGGAATAGCCGAATACTATGATGAACTAGGAAATTTAATATTAAAGCAAAAGTTTCATGAAGATGAATTAGTAAGTGAAGAAAATTTTTAGGGAATGGAGGGAATATGATAGGGAAAATAAGAAATTTTGATAAAAAAAAATATGAAATTTTATCAACTTCAAGAATAAAAATGTATGATGATGAAGAAAAGATGCAGATAAAAAAGACAGATAAAAATATTTTAGAGAGTATCCATAATTTTGTGTAAACTAATAGATAAATCCAGTAAATCTAATACTTTACTGTTCTATTTACACAAAAATTTTTATGCACCCATATTTTGGCTGTCCCTATATTTTTTACTCTGTCCTTTTCTAAATTTTTACTTGACATTAGGTAAAAAATTCGGTATAATACTTTTGTTAGTTTTGCCGCTTTAGCTCATCTGGTAGAGCAACTGACTTGTAATCAGTAGGTGGTTGGTTCGAGTCCGACAAGCGGCACCACTTTAAAAATATCACTCATATTATGAATTTTGAACTATTTTATTAAAATAAAATAGTTTTTTTATTTACTTTAAAAATTTTTAAATTTCACATTATACTCAAATCTACTTAATTTAAAAGTATACTATTAAAGATCATATAAATTCAGGATTTGAGTAAAATAGTCATAATTTTTGAGTTCCGTTTTAAAGTAGTTTTACTATAGTAAAAATTATCTTAACTCCTCTCTTATTTCCTCCTTTATCTTTTATTTTTTCAAAAAAAAAGAAAAATCTGATAAATTCAAATCTTTCTTTTCTAAATTAATTTTAAATACTACTCGTATTATTTTTTGGTTTTCTTAGCCAATAATTTATTATGTTCCTTTATTACTTCATTAAAGTTTGCAAGTACATTTTCAGGTGTTCCATCTTCTGTCTGTGCAAAGAAACTGTCACTTACTGAAGAATGTGAGGCTTTTTCCTTTTTCTCTATTCTTTGAATAAATACATTTACAGATTGATTAAATTTATTAGCCTTTTGAACAAATTCGCTGTGATCTCCAGGCATATATCCTTCTTTTTCAAGCTGTTTTGTATTTTTTAAGGATTTTTCAAATTTTATAAGGGCCTTATCCATTTTTTCTTCCATCTTCTTAAATTGTTTAGCATTTCCCTTTGAAATAAAGTCGCTTGCATCTAATTCCTGCTTATGTATTTCCTTTATAATTTTTTCACCTTCAGTAATAAACATAAATTGATTATATGTAATAAACTGTTTTCGTTTATCATAATCCTTTATCATCAATTTTTTTATTTCATCAGATTTCTTTTCAAACACGTTTTTATAACTTTTAGTAACTTGGTTATATTTATCCAAAGTTGCAAGTAATTGCGTATGCAAAACCTGTGCCTTTTCATAATTATCTTTTAAGTATTCTTTATTTTTATAATATGTTCTCATTTCATCTGTAATTGGCATCATTTTTTCAAGTATCGGAATCATCGCAATCGCCTTTTTATCCATTTCATCTTTTCTTTCCTTGCTAGTTTCCAATTCCTTCAACTTATCAATAAAATCCTTATCAATTGCAATATCCGCTGTAATATCCTCATTTTGAATAGTTCTAAACTTCTTATCTGTTCCAGCATCTTCAAAATAATATAAAAGCCCCTTGTCAATATTAAGTATTCTATTATAAAAACGTATGTGCTTACTATATTTATCTTTATTTCTGTCCAATATCTCCTGCTCTTTGGAAATTCCGCTCAACGATTTCTTTTCTACCTTTCCCGACATCATTGATAAAATCACTATTCCTAGCATAACTAGCACTATTATCCCTATTTTTTTCATATAATTGTTTTCACTCCTCCTTCTAATTTATAACAAATTTATTTTAAAACCCAATCTAAAGAGTTATAATCATTCCATCAATTTCTAGTATTCAACATAATTTCCAGGCAATTTTTCATCTAAATTTCTTTGAGTTTTATTTTAAATCCATTTTACTTCCTTAGTACAATTATAATAATTTTTATACATAATGTCAAACAAAAAAATATATTTTTGAAAAATTTTAAAATATGTGCTATACTAAATTCAACAATTAAAGATGTTAAATATTTATTATTTAATTATTCTGAAATTTAACATTAAATAAAAAAGGAGAATGATTCAAGATGAAAAAAGTACTGCTTATTATCTCAATGTTTATGGTATTTATGATTGGGTATGGAAAGGGAAAGGCACTTGATGTGAATATGGAAACTGGAGCTAAAATTCCTAGTTTTCAGTTAAGGGACTTCAGCGGAAAATACACAAATAGCAGAAAAATATTTAATAACGGAAAGCCTACATTATTAGTTTTAGCAGCAGAATGGTGTCCATATTGCCGTTCAGAATTGCCTGATGTTCAAAAATTTTATGAAGAAAATAAGGATAATGTAAACGTAGTAGTTGTATTTACAAGAAGAAAAACAAATTTATCAGAAACTAAAAAATATGCAGAAGAAAGCAAATTTACTTTCCCAGTTTACTACGATGCCGATGATTCAATAATGAAGGGATTCAAAGTAAACAGTATTCCATACAATATAAAAATTGAAAATTCAAAAATTCAAGAAATTTTAGGTGGAACTATGCAATATGATGCTATAAAATCAGCATTTGGCATTGAGTAAATTTGTTATTAAGTTTTAGTAAATTTATGAGGATTTAAAGTTTTGTGCTTTAAGTCCTTTTTTTATACTATTTTCCATTAAAATAACAGATTTATTATAGCCAAAACTATTTAGAATTATGTAAATTTAAGAGTTGAGTAAAATAGTCATAGTTTTTGAGTTTAGTTTTAAAGCAGTTTTACTATATAATACAAGGGGTCAAAAGACCCCTTGCCAAAAAAATAGACTATGATTTCTCCCTTTCAAAAGGGATTTAGTACATAAATTTAATACTGATTCTAATTCATAAAATTAATATAATTTTGTTCCACATTCTGGACAAAATTTGCTTCCATTTGTCTTTGTTCCACATTCTGGACAGAATTTTGGAGCGGCAGTATTTCCTGCAGGATGATTATTTTCTGATGGCTGCTGATTATTATTGGGAGTTTGTTGCTGATTCATCTGATTTGCCATCTGCTGTCCCATCATCATTCCCATTTGCATTCCTGCAACATTTCCAGCCATATTTCCTGCACCTCCTCCGTTTTCCATAGAATCAGCCATTGCCATTTGAGTGTATTTATTTACATCGCTGACCATACTTTGTCCTGCTGCCTTTTCCTGCATACGTTTTATTTCTTCTGGATAATTGAAACTTGAAATAGTGAAACTTGGAATGCAAAGTCCGATTTTTCTCATTTCAAAATCCATATCTTCTTTAATTCCGTTTCCAATTTCATAAGAATTTGCCTGAAGATTGAACATATCCTTTCCTTCTCTAACTATCCATTTCATAAGAAGCTGATCCAGCATTGAGATTACTCTTTCTTTTACATCATCAATATTATACTGCTGCTTAATTCCAGCAATTTTATCAATAAATACATTGTAGTTATCAACTTTACAGGCCATTACGCCAAAGGCTCTTATTGGCATTCCTCCTGGAAGCCCTGGCGCCGGAATATTAATGGCATTTTTAGTTCCCCATTTTACAGCAACTTCCTTTGTATTGATAAAAAGCACTTCGGCTCTCATTCCTGAATTAAACCCAAATTTAAATCCTTTTAATGTTGACAAGAAAGGAACTATTTGTGAAGCGACATCGTAACTTCCTTCATCTTCAAAAACACCTTCTATTTTTCCATTAGAAAGAAAAATTGCATCTTGTCCAGGTCTTATAATCAATTTTGACCCTTTTTTTATTTCTTTGTTTGACCATTTCCAGAAAAGAGTTTCATCATTATACTGCTCCCATTCTATAACGTTAGCAAGCTGATTTCCAAATAATCCCATTATAAATTTCTCCTTTCAATTTTTATTTTTTATATCCCCATTTCCTTTTTTAATCTTTCAAGCTCATCATCAACCGCAGATGAATTTTCCTTAGATTCCGCATCATCATATTTTTTCATAAGGTCATCTACTTCATCTCTTTTTGGAGAATTAAGTTCTATACTTGCATTTGCTTCATCTAACATTCTGTTAGCCTTTTCTTCAACAGAATTAAAGGCATCCATTTTTCCGCTTATGCCAGTAGAAGATGATAATTTACTAATTTTTTGAGCAGATTTTGCCATTTTGATTTTTGCCTTTATTTCATTTCTTCTGGCATTAAGTTTTTGTATATCTGATGTAAGTTTATCGTGCATTTCTCTCATTTTTAAAGAGTTTTCAACTGCAACCATTTTTTCCTTTTCAAGCGACTCCAATTTTATTTTAATAGATTCCTTTTTTTCCAAAAACATTCTTGCATCAGCTTCATTTCCAGCTTGAAGAGCCTTTTTCGCATAACTTTCCATTTTTTTAATTTCATCTTCACATTCCAAAACTTTTCTCTTTGCTGCGCTTTCCTGTGCCATTACAGCAACTGTTTCAGCCTTTACACTCCCAAGATCTTTTTCCATATCCCTTAAATACTGATCTATCATTTTTTCAGGATCTTCCATTTTATCCAGCACCGCATTAATATTTGATGCCATTATTGTTTTAAATCTTTCTAAAATACCAGCCATTTCAAATTCCTCCAATATATTTTTTTTATTTATTCATATAGTAAAATAATAATCCCAATGCTATTACAGCCAATATAACTGCAATGGCTATCTTCACAGCCGATTTTGGATATTCACCAACTATTTTCCCGTTTTCCCCATTTATAACAATTTGATAGGATTTTCCATTAAATGAATAAGACATTGAATATACAGGTAATAGTAAAAGCCTGTAATATTCATCGCTCCAATAGATGGAATATCTTATATCTCGTACTCTATCGTATCTTCTTAGCACATCTGAAGAAATTGTATTGTAAATTTCATCTTCCATTTTTACTTTAGCCTCTTCATAGCCTTGCCTCATGGGAACTTTAAAAATCTCAGAGTTGTACCCTGACAAATATCTTGAATCAAAATTTATCGTATCTTCCACATTAAATCCTCCAAGACTTTTTAAAAGCCTGTCATTTAGCGTTCTGGAAGCTCTCATTATAGCATTTCTGAATTTGTTCCCAACTTCTCCACTTACATAATACCAGTCTGTGACTATTCTTGTCCTAGTCTTTCCATCCTCTTCGTAAGTTTCTGTCCTGTCAATCCCTCCCTGAGCAGTATATTCAGTATCTGCACTATTATCAAAAGACCAGTATGGGAGATATATTCCAGTTACTTTTCCACTTTGGTACAAATTTTTTAAAACATTTGGAGCAAACCATCTTCTTTTTAGCCAATTTGAAAAAAGATTTCCAATTTCCCTTTTATCCACAAGAAAAGGTCTTATTCCATCAGGTTCTAATACAGATACCGCCTTTTCACTTAATACAATATTTGTATCACAATAGGGACACTTTTTTGAAGTTTCAAGTGGCTCCATCTCGACCATAGCACCGCAGGAACTACATTGAACAATAGTTTTTTCTTCAGTTATTTTATTTTTTATCCTTTTTTCATAATCATTTATATCGTGTCTTTTATGCGTAAAAACTTTTGGCAATTCCTCTTCTGTTTCACAATTCTCACATTTCAGATTCCCAGATTTCGGATCGAACCGCATCATTCCACCACAATTTTTACATCTAAAATCATCACTTTTCATTAAAATACTCCTTGACAAAAGGTTTTTAACCTCAAGTTAAATAAAATTTAATAGATATGTTCGATAACCTAAGTTTTTTTTATCTATACAAGGGATCAAGACTCCTTGCTTCAAGATATTTATTTTATTAAATTCTGAATTTGTGTAATTATTGAACAAGTCTAATAAATAAACATAGAATCTCCAAAGCTATAAAATCTATATTTCTCTTCAATAGCCTTTTTATAGGCTTCAAAAATAAACTCTTTTCCGCCAAATGCTGAAATCAGCATAATTAACGTAGATTTTGGCAAATGGAAATTCGTAATTATCGCATCAGCAATTTTAAATTTATATTCTCCATAAATAAAAATATTTGTATTGCCTTCAGCTGCCATAAGTTTTCCGCTTTCATCAACAGCCGATTCCAATGTTCTTACCGATGTTGTTCCTACTGCAATTACACGGTTGCCCTTCTCCTTAGCCTCATTGATAATTTTAGCCGTTTCTTCAGGTACTCGATATTTTTCACTGTGCATCTTATGATCCATTATATTTTCTACTTTTACAGGCCTAAACGTTCCAAGTCCCACATCCAAAAATACTTCTGCAATGATAACTCCCTTTTCACGAATTTTTTCTAAAAGTTCATTTGTAAAATGAAGTCCTGCAGTTGGAGCAGCGACAGATTCCCCTTCCTTTGCATATACAGTCTGATATCGGTTCTTATCCTCCAATTTCTCCATAATATATGGCGGAAGCGGCATTTCCCCCAACTTATCCAATATTTCCTCAAATCTTCCTTCAAAATTAAATTTTACAACTCTATTCCCATCTTCCTTAATTTCCAAAAGTTCCGCCTCCAGAACCCCTTCTAAAAATATGATTTTCTGCCCAATTTTCAACTTTTTAGCAGGCTTTAACAAAACTTCCCACGTATACAAATCATATCTTTTTAAAAGAAAACATTCAAGTACAACTCCATTTTCCTTATGCCCAAACAATCTTGCAGGAATAACTTTTGTACGATTAATTACAAGAACATCATCTTTTTTTAAATAATCTATTATATTATAAAATTTTTTATGTTCCAATGTTTTTTCTGTTTTATTTAATACTAGCAATCTTGAATGATCTCTTGGATTAACTGCATGCTGTGCTATCAGCTCTTCTGGCAATTCAAAATCAAAATCTGAAATTTTCATTTAACTTATTTTTCTCACTTTCTCTTATTTTAAAGGAAACAGGGAATTTAATAATTCCCTGCCAATTTCCACAATTTTTATTTATTTTTAAATATATCTATTAATATGCACTTCCAATTTCAAATGTTTTATAAGTGTCTACTCTATTATACCATCCTTGCAGCCATCTGCTTTCATTTCTTGGAGCATTTTTTACACGTCTTGCCAATATATCTTTAGCAGAATTACTAAATTCTACCAATGCACTTTGTCCAGTCGCTGTTCCCTTCATATTTTCAAGTACTTGCCTCAATCCCCAAGCAACATTGTTATACGATGAAACACCTTTCAATCCTTCACCTTTAAAGTTTACATAGTCAATTAACGCATATAGCCCATTGGGAGTGTTTACCATTCTATCAAATTGATTTTTTAAATTCTCCTTATTTGAAGAAGCCTGTATCATTTTATCAAGCGAACTTTTTAACCTGTCATAAATAAACATTACCTGAATATCTCTTGTATTGTCAAAAAACGCAATTAATTCTTGAATATCCTTATCCCCGTTAGCCTTTTTAGCCATTAACTCTGATTTGCTGTTCCAAGGGGAATGTTTAAATTCTGCAAGCAATTTTGGCAATGCAATACCTTTTTCCTTATAATAGGCAATCATATCAGGCAAACTGTCTCCAAATCCACTTCTTCCACCGCTAGCCTTAAACCACGTGAAATGTCCAATTCCAAGTGACGGAAAATTTTCTCCATCGTTCCAGTCAACTAGATTATTTCTAACTCCACCAGTTTCATTCTGGAAAATTTTCTCCGCTACAGCAAGTAATTGTTCTCTTGATAATTTCATATCAGGCGTTCCTTGCTGAGTTTTTCTGTTTGCTGTGTAGGTATTTTCATTTGGACGTTCGTAACTTCCACTATCACGCATATTTTTTAAACTTGTATTTACATTTAAATCTATGCTTTTATTATTATATTGATTTTTAATTAATTTTTCCAATTGAGAATTATTAGTTTTAGTTGAAGCTACCGATACAAGTTCTTTTTTAGGCGTATTTACGCTTTCAATGTTCCCTTTTAACGACACCTCCTTAATATTTTCATTTCCAAATAATGCTATTGAGCATGTTATACCCAATAATAATATTCCTGTTCTTTTAAAAAATTTCCTATCACTAATCATTAACTCATCTCCATTCTTTTTTTTATTAAATAATTTTTATATTTTTAAATAGTAAAAATCATTTAATGCTTAACTAATTTTCAATTTTATTTATAATTTTCTGTCCTATAACAACTCTATCCAATCCCGCTAAATCCTTCACAACTTCAATATTTTTAAAACCTGAACTTGCCATAATTTTAGCAACATTTTTTCCCTGCTTATAGCCAATCTCAAATAACAAATACCCAAAATCAGCCAAATAATCAGATGCCTTCTGACAAATTTCATAATAAAAATATAATCCGTCATTTTCTGCAAAAAGTGCTTCGCTTGGCTCATGTAATAAAGTGTCATCTGACATAATACCAACTTCATTAAGGGAAATATACGGCGGATTTGACACTATCATATCAAACTCCCTAAATTCCACATTTTCAAATAAATCAGATTTTAAAAATTTTATATTTGAAACCTTTAAAATCTCTTTATTTTTTTGAGCAGTTTCAAGCGCCTTGTCTGAAATATCCACACCTAGCACATAAGAACTTTCTATTTCCAATGCGGCTGTAATCCCTATTATACCACTTCCAACACCAATATCAAGTATTTTTAGATGAATTTCATTTTTTAAAACCTTATCTTTCAAAGTATCAATCATTTTTTCAACCAAAATTTCCGTATCTTGCCGTGGAATTAAAACCCCTTTGTCAACGTAAAACTTTCTTCCATAAAATTCCTGCTCATTTAGCAAATATTGAACTGGAAATTTTTCACGTCCAATTTTTTGAATAAAATATCTGATTTTTTCGATTTCCTCATCTTCAACATCATCCCTGTACTTTGTAAAAAGCATCATTCTATCAATATTCAAAACGTGTGAAAATACAATTTCTGCAATTAATTTCCCCTCTTGAATATCGTTTTTTTCAAGATATTGAACACTTTTATCAAGCAGCAATTTCAATTGTTTTTCAGACTTTACTGTATTTTCAAAATCATTATTATCAGATTTTTTTTTCTCTTTTGATTTATTTACAATTTCATTCAGTTTTTCCCGAATTTTTTTTAATTCATTTTCTGATAATACTCGCTCAAATTCAGCATACAGCATAATTCTTTCCATTTTCATTATTTCAGCAATTATGCTTTCTGCCGTTAGCCGAGCATTTTTTATATTTTTTTTTTCCAAATAATTAACCGATTTATTTAAAATATCCAGCAAATTATTCATTGTTACTTCCAACCTCTTTCAATAATTCAGCTTGTTCATAAGCTATCAAGGCATCTATCATCTCATCCAGATCCCCATCCAAAATTCCTTCAAGCCTATGAAGCGTCAATTTAATTCTGTGATCTGTAACTCTTCCTTGCGGGAAATTATAAGTTCTGATTTTTTCAGATCTGTCTCCACTTCCAACTTGCGAACGTCTTTCATTTTCAACTGCACTTCTTTGTTTTTCACATTCCATTTCATACAATTTAGAAACTAGCACTTTCATTGCAGCTTCCTTATTTTTTATTTGTGAACGTCCATCTTGCGAAGTGACCACAAGTCCAGTTGGCAAATGGGTAATTCTTACAGCAGAATCAGTCGTATTTACGTGCTGTCCACCTGCACCGCTCGATCTGTACGTATCAATTTTCAAATCACTTGGATTAATTTCAACTTCACTTACATCATCTATTTCAGGCAATACTGCAACTGTAATTGTAGATGTATGAACTCTTCCTGAAGATTCAGTAGCTGGAACTCTTTGCACACGGTGAACTCCACTTTCAAATTTTAATCTTGAATAAGCTCCGTGTCCTTTAATCAAAAATGTTACTTCTTTTAATCCACCAACACCGATTTCATTTTTTTCAATGATTTCAGTTTTCCAACGGTTTCTTTCTGCATATCTTGTAAACATTCTGAAAATATCAGCTGCAAATAATGCCGCTTCATCTCCACCCGCACCAGCACGGATTTCCATGATAACATTTTTGTCATCGTTGGGATCCTTTGGAAGTAAAAGAACTTTTAATTCTTCTTCAAGATGTGGAATTTCTTCTTCAATCAGATGAATTTCTTCATGCATCATTTCCTTCATTTCCGCATCTTTTTCAATTTTCAAGTCTTCCTTCAGACCTTCTAATTCCTCTTTACGGCTTTTGTAATATGTATATTTTTTAACAACTTCATCAATACTGTTCAAAGCCTTATTATACTCCATAATTTTCTTTGGATCTGACACAACTTCAGGATCCATAAGCTTTTCTGTAAGTTCCTTATGCTTTAAAACAACATCGTCTAATTTTTGAAACATAATTAATTTTCCAACTCCTAAATTCTTTATTTTATTTAAATAATTTATAATCCAAACTATTTCTGAACTTTTTATATTAATTTTTTTAATTACCTAAAATAAATTTTCTAATCAACTCTTTTTAGATAACTTTTAACGTTAAGTATTATAGCACATTTTTTTATCTTTTTCAATTTTTAATTATATAAAATTCCAAATTGCATCATTATAAATAATATGACAAATGCAACTGAAAATCCAAGCAGTCCACCCGCCAGAACTTCCCTTATACTATGAATTCCAGACTTAACTCTGCTTTGAGCAACTAATGCGGCCATAAAGAATCCCAAAACCAGTATTCTCACATCTGAAGTCATAAATACAAGTATTCCAAAAGCAGCAAAAGCTATCGCGCTATGTCCACTAGGCATACCTCCTTCAAGTGGAGTGCCTTTCCTAAAAAATGTTTTCAGAACAATTACTAAAATTGAAACTAAAATCAATATCAAAATTGAAATATTACCTTTTCTTCCAGCAATAACATGCAATTTATTCGCACCATCAAAAATATCCAGCAATTTATCATAAAATAGCAAATATCCCACGCAAAGCGCATTAATCGCAGCAACCAGAACCGCTCCAGCCGCTACATCCTTAGCCAATTTTGCAAGTGGATGACGCTCAGGAGAAACCAAGTCAACAATTGCTTCAACTGCAGTATTTACAAGTTCTGTAATTACTACAAATGAAACCGACAAGGAAATTATTAAAATTTCCACTTTGCTCGCATTTATAACAATCGCCAAAATCACAATAATAATTGCCGCAAGTATATGAACTTTCATATGCTTTTCATTCTTCAATGCCGAAATTAGCCCTTCTATCGCAAAGTTAAAGCTATCAACAAGCCTTTTATCCCTTGCCCTTTCTTTTTTTATATCCCAATTATATCTATTCTTTTTATGGAACAATGAAAATATCGATCTTTTCTTTTTTTTATCACTATTTTCATTTTTATTTTTTCCCATTAGAATTTCCACTCCTTCCTAAATTTTTACAAAAATTTATCGAATATAGTTAAACTTGCTCAAAATTTCTTCTTCCCGCCTTCTCATAACAGCCTTATCTTCTTCCTCAATATGATCATATCCCAGCAAATGCAACATTCCGTGACATAAAACATAGTAAAATTCGCGTTCATCAGAATGTCCATATTCACTAGACTGCTCTCTCACACGATCAATTGAAATTACGATGTCACCTAACATATTGACCGCCCCAATATTCTCTGTTTCATTATAGGCAAAAGAAATTACATCCGTTGGGGCATCTTTTTGGCGATATTCACGATTTATTTCCTGGATTTCATCATTTGTCGTAATCAATAGCGAAAGATAGTATTCACTTTTGTCAAAATCTTTCTTGTATTCATCCTTTAAAATATAGCTTACAAATTCATTTATCTTTTCTTCATCAAAGAAACTGTCAATTTTTTCAATGTTATAGGTTATATCTATTTCTAATTTTTTTTCTTTTTCCATTCTTTATATTTTCTCCATTTTCATAATTTTATTTTTTCTCAATTTTTTTCATTTTTTCATCCATTTTTGGATATTTTATTCTTTCATGATAAACACCTTGCAACGTATTTATAAAGGATTGAATAACTTTTTCCAATTCTCCCAAAGTTAAATCAGAATCGCTTAATTGCTTGTCTTCGATTTTTGATTTTACTAAATATCGGATAAAATTCTCAATTCCTTCCTTACTTTTATTTTCAAGCGTTCTCGTAGCCGCTTCCACCGTATCCGCCAAAAGTATTATCCCTGATTCCTTTGTCTTTGGTTTAGGCCCACTATATCTAAAGTTGCTTTCCACAACTTTTTCTCCATTTTCCAGAGCCTTATAGTAAAAATATTGAGTCAAAGTTGTTCCATGATGCTGTAAAATCACATCCAATATTTCCTTTGGCAATTTATTTTCTTTACCCATTATATATCCGTCTTTCGTGTGTGAAGTCAATATCAACGCACTTAACGATGGCTTTATCTTATTATGCGGATTAATTCCATCCCGCTGATTTTCCACAAAAA
Source organism: Leptotrichia sp. oral taxon 417 (assembly GCF_013394865.1). NCBI lineage: Bacteria > Fusobacteriati > Fusobacteriota > Fusobacteriia > Fusobacteriales > Leptotrichiaceae > Leptotrichia > Leptotrichia sp. oral taxon 417. Next base: position 1,743,519 of record NZ_JABXYV010000001.1, read on the forward strand.
ATTCTGGACGCTTCATTTTTCCAATATCGTGATAATACGAAGCAATTCTCGCAAAAGTCGCATTTGCTCCTATACTTTCAGCCGCTCCTTCAGCCAGCGCTCCAACCATTATACTATGATGAAAAGTCCCTGGCGCTTTTATAAGCAGCTGTTTAAGCAATGTATGTGAAAAATCACTTAATTCCAGCAATTTCATCGTTGTCAAAATATCAAAGTAATCTTCAAAATATGGCAATACCGCAAGCGACATCATTCCAGTAAGAATCCCGGAAAATACTGAAAACACTATCATCAGCATAATTAAGCCAAAATTTGACTGATTTACCAATCCGTAGCTAAATGACAGCAATGCCTGAAATATTCCCAAAAAGAAGCTCAATTTAATAATATCGCTTCTTCCAACAAGGTCATCCGCTTTGTAAACAGCAACAAGCGAAACCGCTATTGTGACAAAAAACCACGATTCCTCCTGAGATAGCATAACCATATTAGAAAACGTCATAATAATCGCATAAGTTTTATTTCCTATAATTGTCGAAATAATCGGAAGCATTGCAAAAGGAAGCAAGTAAATAAGAAACTGATTATTTGAAAATAAAACATAAAATATATTTACAACTATTATTGTAAGCAATGTCGGATAAAATGCATTTGACTCCACAACTTTTCTTACATTTTTTTTAAGAAGAAAATATATTAAAATTAAAAGCAATGAAAATGTTGTTATTAGTCCAACTGCCTTTTTAAATTTATCCCCATTTCTTACCAAATTCAGTTTTTCCAATTTTAAAAATGCATCTGAATCAATTATTTCACCTTTTTTTACAATAATATCCCCTTTATAAATCTTAATTTCCTTATCTCTCAATGACATCATATTATCTGCAATTTTCTTTTTTGTTGCTTCCTCATTTATGACTAGATTTGGCTTTATAAAATTTTGAAGAACTTTCATATCTAAATTATCAGCCTTTATATTCTTTCTTCTGATAATTTTTGGCAAATTCTCCATTTTATAAATTCCTGTGCTGTAAATTTCAGACATAGTTTCATTTAGATTTACAGAATATTCCACATTTTCTGTTCTTTCCACTATTTCTCTAATATCAGCATTTGTAAATGTATATTTGTTATCTTTTATATACTTTGCAATTGTCGCATCATCAGACAAGTTCATATTCCGTATATCCCGCAAAAATTTATTAAGAGCAATCACCGTTTCCCTGTTTACATCCTTTATTTTATCATATTCAGGCTGTGTTGTTCTCATTATTTTTTCCTCAATGCTGTCATCTAAAATATCTACAAAATACGACATATTTTTATATGCCACAATATCAGATTTTGCAATACTTCCAACATTGTAGTTTACATTCAGTCTTGACATTTCTATAATTATTCCAAATATCATAAATGTTATTGCCAAAATAACGAACCTGAACATAAATCTATTTTTGATATAAGATTGGGATTCATCATTTTTTTTGTTTCTTTCTTTAACTTCAAAAAGAAATTCCCGCCCTAATATATTTACTCTCATTTTCCCTATCCTTTCCTAAAATTTATAATCCTCCCTTTTTATTTTTATCATATTCAAAATTTTTACTTCATTCTCTCTAAAATCTCATTTTTACTTCCAACTATTTTATTCCTTGGAAGAGCAGCCAAAAATTTCTTCCCATACATTTTTTTTATTACTCTATTATCAAGAATAATTATATTTCCGCTATCTGACTTGCTTCTAATAAGCCTTCCAACTCCCTGCTTAAATTTAATCACAGCCTGCGGGACTTGATAATCATTAAACGGATTTTGTCCATTCCTTTTTATATTTTCAATAATCGCCTCTGTCACAGGATCGTTCGGCACCTTAAACGGCAGTTTTGTAATAATTACCGATTTCAGCTGATCTCCCTGCACATCGACACCTTCCCAGAAACTGTCTGTCCCAAATAATACTGGGTTTTTAGAGTTTTTAAAAATTTCAATCATTTCATGCCGTGGAAAGTCATTTTGCCTTATAAGCGTATACTCCTTTTGCGAAAACCGTGTTTTTAGCCGGCTATACAAAAAATTCAAGGTACTATACGAAGTAAATAATAAAAAGCAATGTCCCTTCGTACTTTTTATCACTTCTTCAACAAATCCTTCCAAATCTCTCATAAATTCAGTATTCGTTGGATCAAGTGCATCTTCTGGAATATAGACCTTCATTTGCTTTTCATAGTCAAATGGCGATTTTACAATTTTTTCATCTATTTTTTTTGGATTTTCCTTCACAAGTCCAACACTTTTTTTATAATAGTCAAATTTATTGTCAACAGCAAGTGTCGCCGAAGTAAAAATCATTCTATCCAATTTATTAAACAAATTATCATTCAGTTCATCTGAAATATCAAATGGTGTCGCATACAATTTCACATTTGGACGTACTGTCGTAACATTTGCCCAGTAAACATAGCCTTCCTCTTTCCCTTCCAAAATAAACTCAAACTTTTTGTAATATTGTTTCAGCCTTTCATAATATCTTGAAAATTCAAATAAAAATCCATCTTTATCTTCAAGATTATAATTATTCACTTTATTCAGAAATTTATTAATTTTCATAACTAAATTTCCATAAATTTCCTTAAACTGGCTATTTAATTCCATAGTTTCACGAAATAATTTATTGCTTTGCATTTTTTCCTTATCAATTTTTGCTTTAATTTCCCTATTGTCATTATTTTCCGAAAAAAGAAAAGTCAACTTATCAAAAATATCAATTCCCTTATCATAAAATTTATTCAGCTCTTCAACAACATTTTCCTGCAATTCATCAACTTCCCTGTATTCTTCACTCGAAAGACTTTCATTCAAGTAAGTCAGAAGTTTTACAAGAGCCCCACCATTGCTTGATTTTACAACACGCTTATTATAAATATTTCCCATAAGCCGTCCAAAGGAAATTTTTGACGTTTCAAAAGTAAAATAATTTCTAGCAGTATCTTCAATATTGTGTGCCTCATCAAAAACTAAAATATCATAATTTGGCAAAATTGAATAATTTGTATAAAATCCCGTCTGATTTCTAATTGCCAAATCAGCAAAGAACATATGATGGTTCACAATAAGAAGTGTCGCATCTGAAATATTTTTTCTTGCATTAAAAAAATGACATTTTGAATAATATGGGCATTTTACGCCTTTACACATATCAGCTTCACTATTCACTTTTTCCCAAATACTGTTTGAAATCTCATATTTCAGCTCATTCCTGTCACCTGTCTTCGTAACCTTTTTATCCCATTCTATAAGATTTCTTATAATATTTTTTTCCTTTTTTTCATCTTCCGTATCCGTTTCCTTATCAACAACCTCCAAATTATAAAGTTTCCTTTTACAAAGATAATTTCCTCTTCCCTTCACAATCTGGTAATTAAAATCTTCATCAATAATTTTTTTCAAAAGTGGAATATCCTTATTAATAAGCTGTTCCTGCAAATTAATCGTATTTGTAGAAACAATTACTTTTAAATTATTTTCAACGGCATAAATCAATGTAGGTAAAAGATAAGCAATCGTTTTTCCAGTTCCAGTCCCAGCCTCCACTATCAGCTTTTTATTCTCATTCATACTTTTTTCAATAAACTTAGCCATCTCATACTGCTCCCGCCGTACTTCAAACTTTCCAAAATTTTTATGAATAATCCCATTTTCTCCAAAATAATCATCAATATCAATTTTTATAAATTCCCTTAAAGGCACAACCACACAAATATCATCCACATCATTATTTACAATATATGAAGCTCCGCCAACTTCTCCATACATACTAGAAATATTCACATCCTCATCAGATGGAATCAGCACTCCAGATGGATGATTATGTATTATAACCTCATTTTTTCTCATCATATTCAGCAACGCAGCAACAGAGCCAGCATTTCCCCTAGCAATAACCTCAACTTTAGAAACAACTCCATTCTTATCAGGAATTCCCCTAAAAAATATCTCATTCCCGCCATATCTCTTTATTTCTGACCGCATCCCGCTTGCCGCTTTTTCATTAATAAATTCAGAAATTTTCATTTTTCCTCCTATACTAAAGATTTTACTATATAAAAAGTTTTTTTTCAACTTTTCTTTACAAAAAAATAACCATTGCTTATACAACAATGATTATTTACTTAGAAATTGATTTTCTTATTTTTTATTAATTTCAGGAACTCCCTTTTCCGTCAAATCATGATTTTTTCTATAAAATTCCCATTCATCAACTTCTTTACCATCCTTAAATTTACAAATTCCATATTCACTTCCATCTTTATCCTGTTTTATAATCGACTCGCCACCTTGTTCCACACAATAAACCGAAGCAGGATTAGCCATTCCAATCATTTTTTGTTCAGGAAAATCTTCATTTAAATCCTTATTTTCATTATTTTTAACAGAAACATTCTGATTTATTCCTACTGGTTTTGTCACCTTTCTACTTACATCCTTGCTATGTGCCTCCAACGACATCGATAATAATCCAACCAATAAAATTCCAAATACTTTTTTCATTTTTCCTCCTTATTATTTTACTTTTGTATTATTTATAGAAACCTGTAACCTTAATTTCTATAATTTTATCTTTTACAATTATCCATAAACAGTTATAACCTTAAAATTAATTTATCATTGTAGACGATTACGATTCCTATATTTTACAAGTATTATATAAAATTTATATATATTAATCTATATTTTTACCTTAATTCCATATTTTTATTTCATTATTTATCAATTACCCAATCTCTTCAAAATAATTTTTCTGCAATCCATAAGTCGATATTTTCCGATTAACCAAATAAGCAAAAATCACAATTATCACAAAAAATGGCAAATTATTAAATCCAAAAACTTCTCCGCCAATAAAAATCGGTGTTAATAAAGTATTTGTCGCACTTCCAAATACACTTATATAACCTGCAGCTGCAACAAATTCAATCGGCAGACCAAAGAAAATCGCTATCACAACACCCAAGGAAGCTCCAATTGAAAATAGTGGCGTCACTTCTCCACCTTGAAATCCAGCAGCCAATGTCAATGTTGTCAATAACAATTTTAATATCCAGTCATATCCAAAAATTTGTTTCCCTGAAAAACTGTTTTCAATTAAATTTGTTCCAAGCCCAGTATATCGACCTTCATGCAATAATAAAAGTATTATGCTAAGAAAAATTCCGATAATAAAAATTCGATAATATGGATTTTTAATTTTTTCTGCAGCAAATTTTTTCAAGAAACTTTGTAAATAAACAAATAAATTTCCAGCAATTCCAAAAATTATTCCTAAAATTGCAAATTTTATAAATGTCATTGGAGTTATTGACAAATTTGTATTTACAATGTGAGTAAACTTTTCCAGTCCTAAAAAAGATGAAGTCCAGCTAGCAGTAAATGCTGCAACAACTGCTGGAAGCAAAGCATATAGCTGCAAATTCCCCAATGCTAAAACTTCTAAACCAAAAAATAACGCTGCAATCGGTGTTTGAAACAATCCACCAAAACCTGCCGCCATTCCTGTTACCAAAAAGACTTTAGACTTATCAGGAAAATTAAAGTACTTATTAAATCTATGGGAAAGCGTCGCCCCTAGCTGCACAGCAACTCCTTCACGCCCAGCACTTCCTCCAAACAAATGCGTAATCCAAGTCGCAACCGTCACAATCGGAATAAGTCTCAAAGGAATTTCCTTTTCAGTCCCATGACCAACTTCAAAAATTAGTCCCATCCCCTTGCCAGTCTTCCCAGCAAATTTTTGATAAATAAAAACAATCAAAAGTCCTGCCAAAGCCAGAAAAGGCACAAAATAATACAAATATTCCTTCCGAATATCTCCAATTAAAAGCAATCCTCTTCCAAAAATCGTATCAATTATTCCAACGATAAGACCAATAATAATACCCGCTATTATCAATTTTAAATACAGAAAATACGAATGTTGATAGCTTTCTTTTATATTTTTTAACACTTAACTTCTCCTCTCTAAAATTTATTAACATCAAATTGTTTGTACTAGGCTCCATTTAAAATTATATTATTTAGTGACAAGAAATGTCAACTCCTTGTAAAGAAGTCCATAACCATCTCGCTATTTATACTTGAACTATTTAAAATCAAATTATTAAAAATTATATAAATTTATGGTTCAAGTAAAATAGTCATAACTTTTGGGTTCAATTATTCTACAAATTCCAAAATAAAATTTCAATATTTTCATTTCTAAAATTATTATCTCTTTCAACATTTTCAATTTTTTCATAAAAAACTTTATACATTTTGCTTTTATACTTAAAAACCTTCATTTTATCCAAATTCTTTTCCAAAAACGAGTTTTCATAACTTCCAATCATAAAAAAATCACAATTATAGCCTTTATTTTGAACAAATTTTACAGCTTTTCTAAATTCATTTTTATTTTTTTTCTCATCTGCATTTTTTCCCTTTAAAACAAAATCCGTATACAAAAAATTTGAAATTTTATTAATTTCAGGCATTTCTGGATATCCAAAAAAAGCTATTACTTTCCTAAATTTATACAAAAATTTATAAATTTTTTTGTAATCTTTCACAACATATTTTTTATTTGTCTTATTTTTCAGATGAATCTCAAAATTTCCATATTTCAAAATTTCTTCATCCTTTACTATTAAATCACCCTTTTTCACATTTTTCAAGCTAAAAAATACAATATTTTTATAAAACTCATAAATTGGCATACTTTTTCGCCTTTTTGTCAAAATTTTTTGTGCTATTTTATTTTCTTCCAAAATAGTCGTAACTATGTTTTTTACCCCAAGTTTTTTTGCTTCTGTTATCAGCATTTCATAAGCCTTGCCAAAATTAACTTTATTCCGATACTCTTTTTTTATTCTAAATGAATTTAAATATCCGATATTATTTTTGAAAATTGAACAAGCTCCAACACCCACAAGATAACCAGTTTTAACATCAATTCCTGCAACAATAATAGGTGTCTTTTCACTATCCTTTTGCAATGATTCAAATAAATTCGGCACTTTTTCATACGTTACCTGTACAAGCGACTCCATTTCTTCATCATTCAGAATATTTCTTATTTCATCACTGTAATCACTATTTTGAATAATTTTAAATTCTATTTTTTTCATCTTTCCCCAATCTTCTGATTAAATCCCGTATTATAACTTCTTTCCCAGTTGCAGGAAAAATTTTATCATATCCATTCAGAATAATATTTTTCCAATTTTCAATCAACTCTTCCTTATTCTCCCCAAATAACGGAATTAACGGAATTTTAAAACATAAATTCTGAACCAGATCTCCACAAAATAAATATTTCTTATTATTTTTTTCATCAAAAACTGCAACCGAAACCGAATCATCTGAATGTCCTTTTGTTTCAATAATTTCCATATTTCCAAAACCGTATTCTGAAAGTAAATTTTTTTTCTTTTGTAAAAAATCAATAAAAATCACCTTTTCCATATCAGTTTTCTCCAATTTTGGAAAGATATTTTTACTAAAATTCTTTTTACTTTTCAATTTTTTAGAAATTTTTTCTGTAAACGGATAAAATCCATTTGGAATAACACTTTTTCCTGTTGCTAATACATTTTCAGAATTTTTATGTGCAATAACCCTGACATCTCCAATTTCATCAACGAGCATTTTCAGATTTCCCACATGATCAGAATGAGAATGGCTTAGAACTATCACTTTTATCTTTTTTACATTTTCAATTTTCTGAATTATTTTCTTCAAAATTTTTTTCTTTTTCACATTTACTCCTGTATCCAGCAATAAATATTCATCATTTTTATTTTTAAATAAATACAAATTATTTAAACCAATTTTTATTTTTTCTATCATTTTTAGAAAGCTCCTTGATGTTTTAATGAAAAACCTGCCAGTCCAGTAGATAGAACTAACAGGCATAAGGTGGGAAGAACAATGGGAATTTACTTAATTATTTTTGACTGCTAAAAAATAAAAAAGCAGCGATTATAACTGCTAAAACAGTCAAATCCCAGTTCATCATTGAGACCACCTCCCAACATATCGAATATAACATCAAGGTTTGTGAAGCCTTGACAAATGATTATAACATAAAAAAAAGTCCCATTCAATAATGAACAAGACTTTTTTTTCACAATTTGTTACATTCAATCTGTTGGTTTTTGCTCAAAAATATTATAACACTTCTAAAGATAAATTTCAATACTAAAAAATTAATTTTTTTTATTTTCTGTGGTATAATTTAGTGAACTGCTCCTGCTTTTAGAAGCGGGAGTTTCTTGAGAAGTATCTGCTTTTATTAGCCAAATATATTTACCAAGCTCTTCGGGAAGTCCCTGCCCTGATGTGTTTTATTATAAATATCAAGCAAAAAAGCAATTCATCTCCCACTTATAGAATTCGAAGATTTCTTGCTATCTTTTTGTTAAATAGATTATATTTAAAGGAGCATTTTATGAAAACAACCATAGATTTTATAATATTCTCAATTTTTTATATTTTTATAAAAATCTTTAATTTTCTTTCACCCAAAATTAGGCTAAAAATATCTGAATTTATTGGTGTTTTGCTTTTTTATCTCATTCCAAAAGGAAGAAAATTGTCGTATCGTAACTTAAATTTGATTTTAAATGAGCAAAATAGTTTTAATTATTCAAAGAAAAAAATTAAGGAAATTGCAATAAAATCTTATAAAAATACTGCAAAGTCGTTTTTACTGCCCTTCTGGATTTATGAATATTTTGAAAATTTTTCACCAAAAATATATAATTCTGAATTACTGGAAAAATTAAAGAGTGAAAATGAACGGATTATTCTTGTTACTTCACATTTTGGATTTTTTCACGCCAGCCTTTTTCCAACGAGAAACGATACAATGTTTATTCCTATTAGAATTATTCCAAACAAATTTATTGAATCTTATATGGATAAAATCCGTTTTAAGGATAACATGACTTATTTTCCAGAACAAAATTACAAATCTTTTTTGAAAAATAAAAATTCAAAGGGCGTTTTTGTGCTTTTAAGTGACGTACGAAAACCAGATGGGGATAAAATAGCATTTTTTGACTTACCTACAACTAATTCAGGCTTTCCTGCCTATTTTTCCAAGAAAGAGAATATTCCAATTGTTATTATTCATAATGAAGTTGATGAGAATAATATTTGCCATATTTTTATAGACAAAATTATCCATCCTGAAAATTACAAAAATAGACACGAAATAATGAAATCTATTTTAGCTGAATATGAAAAAATTATCTTAAAACTGCCAGAACAATGGTTCTGGTTTCAGGACAGATGGCGGGATGGAATCTAATTTTTATTTTTTCTGTCCTTGATTTTCAATAGACTTGTTCGGAAACTTCTAAAATTTAATAAAACGAATATTCTTAAACAAGGGGTCTTGACCCCTTGTGGAAATAAAAAATTTAGGTTGTCGAACAGGTCTAATACATCTTTTAAAAACTTACTGAATCTGTTCAATAACATAAGGTTTTTTTATTCTCACAATACTTACGGCTTATTTTACTGAAAATTATTTTGGAGCTTCATCCAAGTTTTGTGCATACGGTAAATCATATTTCCCCATAACTTCTTTTTTCAAATTAAAGTTTTGTGCAAAAAATATTGCAAACATTCCCAAATCATGGCTTCGTTTTAACTGCATAAATCCTCTTTTAAGTATTGAACGCCATCCAAAAAAGCTTTTTCTTGCATTGGCACATTTTTTGGAAAGCTCATCGGGAGTCTGATCGCTTGGAAGAAAGGAAATTCGCCCATAAGGATAATTTTCATCCAGCCACCATTTTTCACTAAGAAGTCGTTTTTCTTCTCTTAATTTTCTATAAACGCCTGTTTTTGGGAATGGTACAAGATGGTTAAATGCCGCAAAATAAAATCCATGTTTTTTGGCAAATTTTACCGTTTCATCAAAAGTTTCCTTCGTGTCATTTCCATAACCGAATACAAAAGTAGCATAAATTCCGATTCCATAACTATGAATTTTTTCCGTCAGTTCATTTATTTCTCCAACGCCACTTCTCCATCCTTTCCCCATATCCTTTAAAATATTTGGATTCATCGACTCATACCCAATCAAAATCATTTTACATCCGCTTTTTTTCATCCAGTAAAGCAATTCATCATTTTTCGCAATGGTAATAGCCCCTTGCGTTACCCATTTTATATTTAACGGCTCAATTGCCTTGCAAATCTCAATCGCATGTTTATGATCCGCCACAAAATTATCATCAATAAAAAAAACATACTTCTTCCCAGAGTTTTTTATATCCTGCACAATTTCCTCAATAGGTCGTCTAAAATATTTTTTCTGATAATATGAATGAATTGCACAGAAATCACACCCAAAATTACATCCACGCCCTGTTTCAATCAGTGCAAGAGGTGAATATTTCCTGTCCTTGTAAATACTTCTGTCAGGCATTGCAAAAGAAGTAGTTACCCCATAATACCGTTTTTCCAACTTATTCTTGCTCAAATCATTCAACATCTTTGTCCACACGCTTTCCGCATTTCCCAAAATAATCGAATCAAAATGTTCCAGACACTCGTCAGGCTCTACAGTTGGATGATACCCCCCTGCAAGTACCTTTGTTCCTCTTTTCTGAAATTTTTTTGCTATTTCGTAAGCCCTTTTGGCAGTATAAGTTTCTACAGAAATCACAACCAAATCTGTATTTTCCTCATAATTTATAAACTCATTCCTGTCATCCATAAAATTCGTTTCAACATCCTCAGGAGTTAAAGATTTTAAAACTGCAATCATAAGTGGCTCCATATTTTTCCATGTTTTTATATATTTCTGCCCTTTTTTCTTCCCAATGGCAGGCAGTATAAATGTTATTTTCACTGTTTTTTCTCCTTTTACGATTTTTTATTATTCAGAATTTTTCATTCTTTTAAGAAAATATTTCTTTCTTAACTGTTGTGGCGTAAGTTTCTTTTCTTCTTCTTTTTCCTCCACCTTTTCCCCAGTTTCCTCTTCAACAGCAATTCCCAACATTTCTCCGAAAGCTTTTATAACCTCGTATCCTTCGATTATCTTGTCTTCCTCAAATTTCACACAATAATTATCATGTTCAACAGCCAATTTTATCACATTAAATGTTCTCAATTTTTCAGCTTCATCAAAAAGTTTCACTCTTTCTAAAAACTCTTCTTTTGGAAATATTATTTTATCATCTTTTCTTAAAAGAGGGAGCAGCCAGTCACGAATGCTGTCGTAGGTTTGTTCTATTGGTTTTTTAAGATTTAATGTTTCTTCTTCAGAATTTATAATCTCTAATTTCTTATTTACTGTTCTTTCTGTATCAAAAATGTAAATTCCTGTCCAAGGGACTCCATTTTTATCAAATATTTTTTCAATTTCATTTATAAATTTTTCGTTTACCCGATAGTTTCTTTTAGTTTCTTCCTCTTCAACTTCATCTTGTAAATTATTTATACTTATCGAATCTCCATATTTTCTCAACAAACTTTCATATTCTCCTATAGGGTATATTGAAGGTTCATACATATAATCCATTTCTCTATATCTATATCTTTCAGCTATTATGCTACAAAATTCCTTTATTGTTAAATTTTTGTATTCTGGATTATCTTCTAAATTAACTATAAGAGTTAATTTATTTTCTTCATAACCACCAACAGTTTCTATCATTTTACATTTTAATAACCTATAAATTATCTCAACATAAAATAACCAATATTCCTTTATATTTTTCGATCGAAAACTTAAAAAAAAGGATATTGAATAACTCTCAAAGCAATATTTTTTATCTGAAAGTTTATGATAATTATCAGTACAAAAAAGACTTGATAATTTTTGAAATTCTATTTTTTCCCACTTTTTCATTTTACCTCCTATTTCTGTTCAAATTTAAATTTTTTAAATACACCATTATCATTTAAATCTACTGAAGAAGCATTATCTGAAGTTCTGCCACTTGCCCAACCTGATGGTCTATAAGTAACTGTTCTTCCCTTTTCACTAGCAATCCAACAATTATAACAAATTTTTCCATTAATTTTTATTTTATTTCCTCTCATCCACTCTTCCATTGTCGGTTTCCTACCGAGTAACCTAATTGCAAAATCTTTAGCAGCGTTCCGAGAATTTATGGAACGTGATATCTCTGTCACTGGATTTTCAGGCAAATTCCCTCTATTAATCTCATTTACTGCACGTATATTTTTATATTTTGTCTCTATATCCAATTCAATTTTTTCAAATTGTTTTTTAAAGTAATAACCTTCTTCTCGCTCATTTATTTTCTTATGAAGTTCTACATTTATATTTCTTTTTTTATTTGTTTCAACTGTTTCAAGAACTTCTTTGTTGATTTTTTCAAATTCTTTATTATTCATTTTACTTCCAGAGGATTTTTTATCGTTAGATACATACCCTTCTTTAGAATTTGATAAATTTTTTTCCTTCAGTAGGGAAATCATTAATATAAGCAGAGGCTACTATACCTTCTTGTGCTTTTTTTAATGTATAATAAAATGGAGCTGTTGTAAAAAAATCGGTATACTCATTAGGATAGTTATATTTTAACCGTTCATATTCATATAATGAAGTAAGTGTGCTTGCTTGTCTTCCTACAAAACTTTTTTCAAATTTTATTCCATTTTTATTGTATTTTTTTATTAAATTTTGATTTTTTATTTTGTTTAAGTTATTTCCATAATCATTAACTATTAAAATAGTATTTCCATTTTTATCTTTCTTACTTCCAACAAGTTCAACATCTAACTCATTAAGCCAAAAACTATCAAATTTTTTATCAAAAACAGTAATATTTTTTACTCGTTTTATATCATTCAATACTTTATGTTCACGTTCTTCTCTTTCTATCCTTTTATTATTCCAATTCTCTTTTGTCTTGTTCAGTTCTGATTGACTAATGTTTCTTTTTTTGTAATAATCAGCAGAATTTTCATATACATTTCCTTTTATTGGAAAATCTATATCTCTGACACCTCTATATACGGAATTTGATTGTATTTGTTCATACTCATAAACTTTATTTCTTTCATGAAAAAATACTCCATTTTTGTTATAATTTTCAATATCATGCAATATATTTTTATTTTATTCGCTCATATAAATATTATTCTTCGCTTGTCCTCTTATTACAATATCGAGTGTAGGAACTTGATTCCCTCTTTTAAAATTAAAATCTTCTACAACTATTTTTTCTCCATATTTTTTTGATAAATACTCTCCCATTTCTTTCTTTTTTGTTTCACTGGTTCCTGTTTTTCCAGTTATTTTGAATAACTCTTCTGAATCCTTAGCTATCTGTTCTGACGATAAATATTGTCCTGAATGTTCTATCCTTATTATTCCACCATTTCTACATCTTGCAAAAGAATTTGTTGTTAAACATTCATTTTCACCACTAAAAGTATTTGTGGAATAATTTCCCTAATCACCTTCTATCATCAGCTCACATTCTCCTATAAAAGTGCAACTTGGAAAAGGGACTATATTTCTTATTGGTTCTTTATCTTTTTTGGTAGCAATTAACTTATTTTTCATATAAAATTTATTTCGACTTGTTACTTGCAAAACAGTTTTTTGCCCTGGACACCCATTACATACTAATTCAGCACCATCTACAACGAATTGAAATTCTGAAGATTCTATCAGAGATAATCCTATTGCTTCGGATTGTTTTAAAATCAAAGTTGCTATTGAATCCATTCAGAGCTTCCTTTAACTTTTTATTTTATTTCTCTATTATTTACATATTGCCTTTTTATAATTTCCTTTCCTTGTTTATCATAATAAATTTCATCACCATTTTTCATATTATCATGCATAAAACATTTATAAACTAAAACGTTATACTTATTATATTGTTTATAATCTCCAAAGAATTTATTATCTACAACAGGACATTCACACATTAATTCTCCTGTTTCATAAAATTTTTTCCATATGCCATTTATCTGTTTATCTAGATAATAAGAAGTTTCTATTTTAATGTTTCCATTTTTAAAATATGATTGCCATATACCCTCTTTCTTATCATATTTAAAATTCCCTTTTTCCTTTATTTCTCCAGTTTCATAATAATACATAAAAATACCATTCAATTCTCCAAATTTACAATTTTCTATCTTTTCAATATTTCCATTTTCATAATAATGTTTCCATTCTCCTGATTTTAATCCTTTTTCTATCTGTTCTTCTGCTCTAATCTTATCACTCTTCCAACACTTATGCTAAATTCCTCGCTGTCTAAAGTAAAATTATACATCGGTTTCCCATTATTCGCCCCACTTTGACTATTCCCAAAGTAAAATTCCTTTTATCAGGATTTGTAAATCTACCATTTTCATCATTATTAACTGCTCCTCTTATCTTTTCGTGCGGTATTGGATCTACAAAGTAGTCTGTCTGTTTTCCTAGCGTATATTCACATTTTAAGGTGTTTCCTTCATTGTATATTTTACTTTCAATAACAAAATAGTCATTTTCAACATCTTCTCCTGATGCCCTGTTTCTAGTTTTCAATTTTATCGGTGTTGAAACGGCATATACTTCTGTTCCTGTTATTTTGTACATTGTTCTTTTATTCCGCTTGCTTTTTACATATTGGGAATATGTCGTGTTTGGTGTCTGTGTTACCTGATTTTTCAAAAATCCGACTAAAACCTTGTCATAGTAAGGTATTATTGGAGAGCCAGTGTATGAAGCTAGCCTTTTTAAATATTCCCAGTCTGTTTCGTTGTACTGGATTGTCATTCTTGGTACTTCTTTCATATCTTCCCCAACACTTATTATTCTTTCTCCATTTGCCCCATAATTTTTATTAATCTCTTCAACTATTGCCGAATAAGTCAGTGCAGGATCCTGAAATGAACGGTATCTTGGTATTCTGTCAAGAAGAACGCTTTTGGAAATGCAGGTAATTTCAACTACCAAAGAACCTGTTTTAATTTCAGAAAGTTTAATATCATCAATTATTCCATTTAAAAATATTTTATCATTTGAAACTCCGTTTTCATTTGAAATATTGCTTCTTCCAGAAATAATAATTTTAATATCCTCATCCTTGTCTATTGCAGCATCATAAATATTTATCTGCTGTAAAGAGGCTATGTACCTTATTTTTCCAACAGTATGCTCCCCAATTTTTGAATCTATTTTTAAAGTCATATCCCTCCACAATATTTGCTGTCCATCTATTTCTATTTTTATTCTTTCTGCCGAAAAAAATTTCACTAGTTCCTGATTTTGTAAGATACTGTTCATTTCATATCACTTTTTTCTCTTTAAAATTTTATTTTTATCTCCCTGTAATTTTTTTTTAAAATAAATAAAACTGTTCATATTCAAAAGCTATTTACTTCTCAAATTTTATCTTCCCATACTTCCTAAATTTCCGTGCATGCTGTCTTGAAAATACTTCCAGAATGAATTTCAGCCCTTTATTCCTAGAAGTTTTCACTCTTCTTAAAATTCGCTTGAAAGTGAAAGTGTCAAGCCACAATTTATAAAATTCCTTTTGCAATGTGTCGTAGCTCATATTTTTAGGCTTGAATACGACTGTTTCAGTATCGTAGTAATACCAGTCCTCTGTAAGCAATCTTCCTTCTTCTTTTAACTGATTAAAAAAAGGTGTTCCTGGATACGGAGTGATTATGTTATATCTTGGCACATCTACCCCAATTTCCTCAATAATATCAGGAATTTGGCGAATTGACTCCACTGTGTCAGTTTCCATTCCTATCATAAGTGTGGAAAGGACTGATATTCCATAAGACTGGATCGTTTTTACGAGTTTTTTGTATTCTGCGACATTGTTAAATTTTTTATTTACTCCATCAAGATTTTCCTGAACAAAACTTTCCAAGCCAATAACCAAGCCTATACAGCCAGACTCTTTCATTAACTGCAGAATTTTTTTATCATTACCGATATTTATTGTTGCAGAAGCAGTCCATTTTATTTTTAATTTCTTCAATTCTTCCATTAGCTGAATGGCGTAATTTCTGTTGCCTAAAAAGTTTGGATCAAGAAATATCCATTTTTTAGGCTTATTCGTTTTTATTTCATTTATCACGTACTCTATGCTTTTTATCTGATTTTTTCCAGAATATATCTTTGTGATGGAACAATAAGAGCATTTATTGGGACAGCCGTTGTTTGCGACAATTGTGCCATAATTTTTAAAATATTTTTTATTTTTCAAAAGTTTTCGGTTTAATGGCTTCGGTTCATAATCATTTCCAACGAGGTTAAAATATTCTCTTTTTGGAGTTCCATTTGTAAAATCTTCAAGAAACATCGGAAATGAAATTTCAGCAGCTCCTGTAATTACTGTATCAAAATATTGTAACGCCTCTTCTTTCAAAGCAGTCGCATAATGCCCGCCAATTAATGTATGCGCTCCTTTACTTTTCCAAAACTTGGCAATCTCTTTTGCCCTTTTCGATCCTGAAATTACCGAAGAAATACAAATTAAGTCAAATTTTTCATTTTCATATTTTTTAGAAGTAGCATCCCATTTTTCCACACCTTCATCCACAATAACAACATCAGCATTATACTTTCTGTCAATTAGTGATTCCAGCGTTATTAACGTAATTTGCGGATAATATTTTCTTTTGTGAATCGAATTGTATTTGTAAATGTTATCCTTTGCTAAAACAAGCATTATTCTCATAATTTTATTCCTTTTTTGTTATAAACTTCTTTTCGGTTGATATAATTC
This sequence comes from Leptotrichia sp. oral taxon 417, assembly GCF_013394865.1. Taxonomy (NCBI): domain Bacteria; kingdom Fusobacteriati; phylum Fusobacteriota; class Fusobacteriia; order Fusobacteriales; family Leptotrichiaceae; genus Leptotrichia; species Leptotrichia sp. oral taxon 417. The sequence continues at coordinate 1,760,297 of NZ_JABXYV010000001.1, forward strand.
ACAGCAAGAAATACAAGGGCATGTTTAAAATTGGCAGCACCGTCAAACAGCCTTTTCCAGATACTCGAATGTCTATTATATTCCACCTTGCATTTCAAAATTCCAGCCTCAAATTCCTCAATCGTCATATTATATGGCTCAAAGCATGCTTTCCCATAACGAAAGTTCTCATCCAGCCACCATCGTTCATAAAGCAACCGACCTTCTTTTTTTAATCTTTCATAAAAAGGAGTTCCTGGTATCGGCAATGCTGGATTAAAGCCTGCAAGAAAAAATTTATGCTTTTTAGAAAATTCCAAAATTTCATCAAAACAGTTTTTATCATCATAATCATACCCAATCACATAGCTTGCATGCACAAGTATTCTATATTTTTTATAGATATTAATGATTTTTTCATAGTCAAACTCATAATTTGCAACCTTTTTCATTTTCTTAATATTTTTTATATTTATATTCTCAAATCCCAGAAGCATTTCAATGCACCCTGCTTCTGACATCAATTTTATCAATTTCTCATCTCTTGCAATATCGATGCTGCCTTGACAAGCCCATTTTATTTTCAGTTTTTTCAATTCTTCAAACAGCTGCAAAGCCTTTTTCTTATTTGCAAAAATATTATCATCCACAAAATAAACAATTTTCGCCCTTTTATTCGTTCTAAAAATTTCCTTTACCTCATTTATCACGTTCTCAACATCCCTATGTTGAAAATCTCCTTTGTGAACTGCCCCAATCGTGCAAAATTCACATTGGTGCATACAGCCTCGCCCAAACTGAACTGGCACGACAAAAGAATATTTTTTCCCCTTGTAAATGCTCCTATCATAAACAACATTATTAATATCTGGTAATTTTCTACATTCATACCTCTTTTTCGGCACCCCGTTTTCCAAATCGTTCAAAAATTCATTCCAAGTAACTTCTCCACTTCCCACACAAACTGTATCTGCATGTTCCTGCACTTCATCAGGCATAAGCGAAGCGTGATACCCTCCGATCATCACATAAACTCCACGTTCCCTATAATTTTTTGCTAATTCATAAGCCCGTCTAGCCGTCATTGTAAACGTAGAAATTACAACCAAATCAACCTCAAGATCCATCGGAATATCCTCAATCCTATCATCAAAAAGCATAAGCTCATGTCGAGTCTTATCCGTAAGCCCCGAAAGCACCGCAAAAGCAAGTGGCTCTATCGCATCATTGGAACGTTTCCCTCCCATATTTGGACGTAAAAAAGCTATTTTCATTTTTCTTCTCCTTATCAATAATTTATTATCTTAAACATTATAATTAAATTTAAAATCTTATTTATATAAAGTTTTTTAACAGTATCATAATTGGTATATATTGAATTAAAATGTCGTGATTTTTTGGAAATAAAAATTACTGTCTGAGCGAAGCGAGTTTAATTTTTGTTTTCAAAAAATGCTTAGACAAGCCGGGTTTGCAAAGGGGATGGCGACTGTTCCCCTTTGCTTTATATAAAAAAAGACATAAATATAAATGAAAAAACTATTATTAATCAAAATTTCTTAATAAAAAAATAATTTATATAATTGTTTATTTAAAGTTAACTAATTAATCTACATTTGGAATATCAGAATTATCTGTCATTTTTTCAAAAGTAAATTCCTCCAGTTTATCGGCATAATGCCTATACCCCAAGTTAGTATTAAGCATAATTGGTGCAATAACGCTGAATCTTGCGATTCTTTTAAAAATCGAGCTTACTTTATAAGTTTCCCTCCAAGCGTAAATTCCGCCTTCCTGCAGTTCCTGCGCTGTCATTTTTTTTGGATGGAATACAGCGTGCTGAACATCGTACATTGTCCAGTTTTTTTCAAAGATTCTGCCTTGCTTTTCCAAATCATTATAAAGTTTTGTTTTAGGAAATGGAGTTAATATAGAGTATCTTGGCAAGTCAACTTTCATTTTTATTACTTCCTCCACAGTTCGCTTGAATATATCCTTATCATCGCCATCTGCTCCGAATGTAAAAGTTCCGTTTACAGCAATGTCATAATGATGCAGCTTTTTCATAAGCAAATGATAATCAGCCATAACATTTACCCCTTTATTCATAGCCCGCAGCGATTCCTTCGAGACAGCTTCAAATCCAATAAGCAAGCCTTTACAGCCACTTTTTGCCATTAGCTTTATCATTTCATCATCATGAACAAGGTTGGAAGTTGCCAGCCCAAACCACCATTTTTTTAGAGGTGTCAATTCAATAAACAGTTTTTTAGCATAATTTTTGTCAGCAATTAAATTTAAGTCTATAAACAAAACTTCTTTTTTCTTAAAAGTCTCAATTTCTGCAATAATTTCATTAATCGGTCTTTTTAAAAATGTTGGATATAAAGCCTTCCCAACACAGAATGAACAGTCAAAAGAGCAGCCTTTAGTTGCCTCAATGCTGTTTATCGAAACATATCTTTCCTTTTTCAGAAGTTCCCTTTTTGGTAATTTTAAATTTTCTAGGCTATTTTCCTTCTGGACATAAAATTTCTTTAAACTGTTATTTCTCGCATCTTCCATTATTTCCGTAAAAAGCCATTCAGAACGCCCAATTACAACAGAATCACAATGTTGTATCGCTTCTTCTGGACAAAGTGTCGGATGCGGTCCACCTAAAATAACCTTTTTTCCTTTGCTTTTAAAGTATCTTGCATATTTATACACTCTTTCCGAGGTTCCCGTAATCGAAGTCATAACCACAATATCCGCATCCAGTTCAAGCGGTATTTTTTCAATCGTTTCATCATAAATTACAACTTCAATATCTTCTGGAATATATGCCGCAAGTGTCGATAATGTGAGCGGTGCATAGTGAATCGCCTTCTTAAATGTTCCATTAAATCTGTACATTGCCCCTGCTGGTGCCAGTAATGCCACTTTCATTCTCCAAATCCTCCTAAAAATTTATTTTCCCAGCCAAAATTTTTATCCAGTATTCGATATTTTATATCTCCTATTTTCTGCCTTTTTGATTTTTCAGCTGTATATGTTTTTAATCCATCCTTTTCTATTAAAAATATTCTTACTTTCCCTAATTGCCCCAATTTATATGCATATTCATAATGAAATGCCTGACACAGTTTTTCATTAAGTTTATTTTCAAATTTTATTTTATTTTCCAGCTTTTCAAAATCCAGTTTCTTATTTTTATTCTTTATTTCTAAAAATAATGTATAACTTATTTTTCCATTTTCATTTTTTACTGGTGAAAATAGCAAAAATTCCTCTTTAATATTATTTTCCTTCAACAAATTTAAAACTTGCTTTTCAACAAACGAATTTTCCAACTTTTCCCCAACAATATCAGAAAAATTATTCATTCTTCCAACAAATTTCACAACAGGAATTTTATGATAAAATCCTGTAACTTTCACAATATCATTCGTATTATATCTGTAAAGCCCAGCATTTGTAGTAACAACAATGCAATAACGCTCTCCCCTCTCCAATTCATCCAAAAGTTTTGGACTGCTGTTTTCTAACTCATCACCAGAAACTTGAATAAATTCATAAAAAAACGAGTTATAGGCAACAACACTCCCATTTTCCACATTTTCCAGCGGAAAACTTACAATGCATTCTGTTGACATAAGCCCTTTTCCTTGAAATTTCAAATCCATGTTTTTTTTATCAAAATTCAATTTCTCCTTCAATTTTATAAAAATTTCATAGGAATCACTATCTGCCCAGCAACTCACAAGCGAAAGTTTCTCCCAAATCACAGAGTAATCCACAAAATTTTCCATAATTTTATTTTCCATTTTATTTTTTAACTTTTTATTTTGGGAATCTATTTTTTCATTTACTATTTTTCCAACATTTTGTTTAATTCCACTATTTTGATTTAAAGTATTATTTTCACTTCTTTCAAAATAATTTATCAAAAATTCACTTCTGCTTTTTTTCCACAATTTTTTGTATTTTTTCTTAATAATCTGAAAATACTTTTTACTTCCTAAATTTTTCTCAACAAAAAATTCAGCACTCAAATCCTCACTTTTTAAAATTTTGCAAATCGCTTTATGATTTTTTTCAATAAAATCAAGCAAAATCATAAGAAACGATGGACTCCATACCGAAATCATCGCAAGATTTTCTGATAAAAGCAGAAATACTGCTGTAATTAGCAAAAAATCCTCCATATTTTGGGTATTTTTTATTTCTTTTGGAACTGTAAACAGTTTATTTAAAAAAAATGCAGAAATTTTATCAAAATACGAAGTATCATCTTCGATTCCCACATGGATTCCTCCGCTAGTTACAGCTTCTCGCTTTAAAATTGGAGAAACAGACCAGTAGGAACTTCCAAGAAAAAGATTTTTATTATTTTTATACAAGTCATAGATCCATGAAAAAACTCCGTTCATATAACTTTTCAAAAAATTTTCTGTATACGGAATATATTTGACATCAGACGTACTTCCGCTCGTAAGTTCAAACAGCTTAATTTTATCACTCAAAAGAACATTACTTTCCCCACTTTTCTCTCTTTCCACAAACTCCTTAACATTCTCATAATTCACAATCGGAATTTTATTCTGAAACTTTTCTATTAATTCTTTTTCATTTTCTGCACTTAAAATTTGCTTTTCTGTTTCAAAAGTTTTTAAATATTCTGTATTTTTATTAGTTTTCAATATTTCCAAAAGTATTTTTACTTGTGTTTCCCGAATTTTACTTTTACTTTTTATATTGAAAACAAAATCTTTGTAGGATTTTTTACAAAAAAATATGAATAATCTGTTTAAAATCACATATTTTAAATTTTTTACTTCATAAAATTTACTTTTTTTACCGAATTTTTTCATCTAAATTATCTCCAATTGGCAAATCCTGAAATTTTTTTATAACAGCCTTCTGCCCAAAGCTCAAAAACAGATACATAATGGAAAATGGTATATTTTTTGTCCTTTTTAACACATCAAAAGTTCTTCCCAAAATATTTTTTACAGAATGATATGCATATCTTACTGCAATACACCTGTCACGAAACTCATTTGTAGAAATATCATAAGGCTCAAAAAATAAATACGAATATTTTTGCGGCTCCAGCCACCACTTTTTGTATAAAAGCCTTCCTTCCTTTTCCATTTTAAAATAAAGTTCAGTATTTGGAAAAGGTACAAGATAGTTAAACTGGACAAATTCCAGATGGTTTTTTTGTGCAAATTTTACAGTATCTTCAAACGTAGTGCCGATTTTTTCCTCAAACCCAAAAACGAATGTGGCATAAATTCCAATATTGTATTTATGTATAATCCGTGTTGATTCCTCAATATCTCCCAGCTTGTAGCTCCATTCCTTTTTCATATTGTCAAGAGCCTCTTTATTTATCGACTCATATCCGATTAAAATAAAAAGACATCCACTGTCTCTCATAGCCGCAAGCAATTTCTCATTTTTTGCCATCGTTATTGCCCCTTGCGAAATCCATTTTTTCTTTAACGGCTTTATCTTCTCACAAAGCTCCAATGCATATTTAGGATCTGCAACAAAGTTATCATCAGCAAAAAATATATATTTTGACTTTATATGCTTCAATTCCTCAATTACACTATCAACGGGCCTTTTAGCATACCGTTTCTTATTAACTGCCGAAATTGCACAAAATTCACAGTGATGAGGACATCCACGTCCAGTTTCTACAACTGAAATTAAATATTTTTTCTTAAAGATACTTCTGTCTGGTATTAAAAACTTATTGCTAAGTCCACCAATATACAGTTTCTTTTCTGTCCCATTCCTATAATCCTCAATAATTTTCCCCCAAATATCATCAGCATATCCTGTAACTACAGAATCTGCATGCTTCATAGCCTCATCTGGCACAAGCGAAGCATGTGTCCCCCCAATAATAACCTTCTTTCCTTTTTCCCTAAATCTTTTAGCAATCTCATATCCGTGCCGTGCCGTATAAGTCTCCAAAGTAATTACAACAACATCCGCATCATTATCATAGTCTATCGCCTCAACTCTTTCATCAATCAGCTCACATTCAATATCATAAGGAGTCAATGCCCGCAAGTAAGCAAACGTAAGCGGCTCAAACGTCCTCAGCTGAAAAATATACTTCTGTCCCTTTTTCTTTCCAAATCCAGGATAAATAAACAACATCTTCATAAAATTCACCTTTTTTTATTTATTTAACTTCCAATATTTTAACACACAAATCATTGAATTTTATTTTTTTTTAAAGTAAATTTTACTTTTCAAATCAAACTATTTAGTTTTAAAAATTAAAAGATTTCCTTCAAAACCCGTTTTCCCAAATTTGTCAAATTTTCAAAAGAAATTTCTGCAAGGCATACCAGTTCATCACCTTTCTGATAACTAGGATTTTTCTCTAAAAAAAACTGCACATTTTTATTTTTTAACTGCTTTTCCGAAAGTACAACGACATTTTCCCGTAAAAAATCATTTGTTCCATCATTTTTTACAATTCCATTTTCCTTATTATATCTATTTCCGTATATTTTTTCAGCATAAATATCTTTTATTTTTTTCTCCATCTCATTTTCAGTATAATCCGCCTTAGGAGAAAATTTTTTAAAATATGTTGGAAGATACATATATGTCTTTATCCCTTTAGAAATCAGAAACCAGTAAGTTTTTAGCCCATTTTTCATATTTTTTTCACTTTCCAGAAGGCAATATTTTATCCATTCTTTCTGAAATTCGATTCCCCAAGAAAATCCCTTTTCGATAATTGTATCCCCAGAAAAAAAACCGACTATTTTTTCATTAACAGTATCTTTTTCATTCTCAATATTTAACTCCATTTTTTTTATTGTAGAAAACCCCTTTAATTCATCATTTTCAAATAACAAAAAAACATTATTTTTATCATACAAATCTTTTAAAAATTTATCTTTTTTCATATTTTCATAATGATTTTTCATAAGTAAAAACATACTTTCCACAATTTTTTCATCATCTTTTATATCCAATACAGAAAAAATTTTACATTTCATTATTATAAACTCCTTTTTCTTTACAGTAAAACCAAAATAATTTTATTCAAACTTCGGATTCACCGTATTTGTTAATTTAATTTTTACAAAATTTTTAAATCCTTTTTTAGCTTTTTCTATATCTGCTTCTTCTCAATTTTCTTTTATATTTTTATTAAAAATGCTGAATCCAAATCTCTTTGTATTCTATTTTCCACTATTTATATCCATCTTTTAAAAAGTTTTATTTTACTACTTTTATGATACCATGTACATTTAGCTATTTCAAGTTTTTGGTAAACAAAAAATATGCCATTCATCTCATGACTAAAGTCACAAGTATCCTGGCATAATCAATAAAATTACATAAATAGCTTTTTTATATTAAATTTTTTCAATAATTAGAATTTTTTACAAGAAGATAAAATTCTTTGCTTTAAAATTTTTATTTTTCAAATTTTAAATACAATTTTCTAAACGAATCTATTATTCTTCAATAGAACCGTGACCAGTACTTTTCAAAGTACAGCTTTTGTCTTTTCCATTTTCTGTGTAAATAGCATCGTTTCCTTTCATGTGAATTGAAATATTTCCATCAGAATACTTTTCTCCACTTGCAGCCACTGCAGAATTTAAATTATAGATGCTTCCGTAACCATCAGCTAATTTTACTTTATCTGTTGAAAGATTTTCTACTGTTATATCTTGGTAACCGTCACAGCTAAATTTTCTTAATAAATTTCCACTTGCAGTTTTATTTGAGTTTCCGCTATTTGAATTTGAATCGCTTGTTAAATTACAGCTTTCATCATTTCCACTTGCTGTAAATACAGCATCATTTCCTTTTATTTGAATAGAAACTCCGTTACCTGAATATAACTCTCCACTAGCAGATCTTGTCAATTTTAAATTGTAAACTTTTCCGCTGTCATCTGTCAATCTAACTTTATTTGTTGAAAGATTTTCTACTGTTACGTTTCTGCTGCTGCAGCTAAACTTTCTTGTTAAATTTTTAGAAGTTACTGCTGTTTTATTTGCAGCTTTTTTTCTAGAAGTTTTTGATACAGCTGAATAACCAATAGAACCGATAGCCAATACTCCAATTAAAGTTGCTAGAATCATTTTTTTTGTAGATCTCATAATAATCACTCTCTCTTTTCTTCAATCTTTTATATTTATTTTTTGAAATTTTTGATCTTTTTCATCTCTCAAATTTCAATATGAGTATACTACAGATTACTTTGTTTTTAATATTAAATCAATTATAATTTTAATAGTTTTACAATTTATATAAATATGCCTAAATAAGCGATATTTGTTATCTGTGCAACCTTCGCTTAAACTCTTCTTTATAGGATTTATAGGCATATCGTAACATTATGCTTAAAATAAATAACGGAATCGAAGAAAATATGCTCCATGTCATCTTTTTGCTTATGATTAATTCTAAAACTAAAAGAAATATTCCAACCAAAAAAATAAAAAAATTCAATATTTTTAACCGATCATTTTTATGCTTATCCCAGACATACGAAAAAACAAGGCTAATGAGATAAAATGCAACAACAATAGGAATTCCACGTCCAATACTCCAAGTCAATTTTTTATCTCCAAAATCAAGCAAAAGGAAAAAAGCCGTAAGACCAGTCAATATCAAAAATAAATTTGTTCTCATTCTATAGGAATCTAAAAATACGAATAATCCCAAATCAAAGACTAAAATAGATGGAATCGCATAATATCCCCATTCCAGTTTCCCATACATTATCAAATTTTGAAAAAAAACTTCTAATATTGAAATAATTGAAATTGTAAAAAATGACATAAATACAGCTTTTTTCACTTTTTTCATCTTCATTTCATACAAATTTATATTGACAATCGGATATTCCTTTGCAAATTCCTCTTCCATTCCCTTTATTTCAGGAACAGCTGTTTCACATAGCGGACATCTTTTCACTCCATCTTCCAACTCTACTCCACATTTTACGCAATACATTTTTCATTTCCCTCTTTATCATTTTTTTTAACAATATTTTCTTAATTTTTAAAAATAGTTAGTAATTATTTTAGATCTTATCCCTCTTTTTCGTAAATAAACAAAAAAATCTCTTTCAATATCATAATTTGCAGTCAAATTTCCAAAATTTATATAAACTTTTTTACTATCGCTTATAACTCCCATTTTAATTTTGCACCTTTTGCTTGGTGGTGGCAAAAATCTGAATCCTTTTAAATATTTTTCGTACTTTTTCTCAATTTTAAAAACTCCCAAATTGGAAAATCCTGTTGTGTAGCCACGTTCTCCATAATAATCAAATATAAATGGGAAAAATATCCGCTTTACCAAATATGGAACGGACTTTATAACTATATTTCTCATCGGATTCATTGCTTTATAAATACTTTTGTAAAATTCCTTTTTTGTAATTTTCAAGGCAAAATAATTATCCAGATAAGTGATAATTTCAGAGAGGGAATATGCCCCAAGACTGGCATCCACACTTGGAGTTATATTCATAAAAAAATTCCTATACGTCTTTTCCTCAAAAATTCTTCGCAAATCAACAGGAACTCCAATAACAATCAGATTTTTTGCACTTGAATACCTATCCAGCAAAACTTTAAAATAAACTGCAAGCAGATATTTTCCAATTGTAGTTTTATGCTTTTTGCTTTCCATTTTCAAATCATCAGTAGAAATCTCGCCAGTTGTAATATGATACTGCCCCTTCTCCAATATTTTTATTGGTAAATGAAATGCAGACTTTATCGTAGTTTCCTTGCTTACCTTCTGCATATATTTTTCATAAAGGTCAATATATTTACTTTCCTTTGCACCATTTTCCTCATTATCGTTTCCAAATATTTCTTCGTTCTTTTCTAAAATCTTTTTTTTATTTTCTAAAAAACTCTTATTCTCAAAATTTTTAATTTCACCATTTATTTTCGGAAAATCAATTATTTTTTTATCTTTTATCAAATCTTTATCTTTTATTTCAATTTTGTCTTCATCTTTATTTTTTCCCTTATTTTCAATAATAATATCTACATTTTCAAAATTCCTGTTCCTGCTTCTTTTAGAAAAATACTTCTCTTCCAAATATTCTTCAATTAAATCTTGAAAAAATAGCATCGCACCCTTTCCATCTGTTAAAAAATGTGCGATTTCTATTGACAATTTATTATTAAAATAAATAATTCGCAACGGATTATCCTTTTGTATATCCGTACAAGGATAAGTTTTTTCCTTCTCAATCATAAAATGTGTCTTTTTCTGCTGTAAATAATTCCAAAAAATCCCCTTTTTCAATTCTGAATTATAAAACGGATACTTTCTTTCAAGTAAAACTGCCACATTTCTCAATACTTTCAAATCAATATTTTCAGAAAACAATGCCGAAAGCCTGAAACATGTCGTTCTCCCTTCGCTAATTATTGAAGAATACGTTTTTGCAAAGGCATCTAACTCATACCAGATTTTTTCATTTTTCACTTTTCCCTCCCTTCTTGTTTTTTATTATCATTTATAAATTTACAGTTTCATATTAGATTGTTCAACAGCCTAAGTTTTTTTATTCGTAAAAGAAGTCAAAATCTCTTGCTTCAGGACATTTATTTTATTAAATTTATATAATTATCGAACAGGTCTATTTTTATTAGAAATATTCTTAAAAATTACTTTTCTAAATATTTTTTCAATTTTTCATAATTTTTCTTTGCCTCTTCATACCCAATGTTATAAACTTTCTGTAACTTATCTCTATTTTTCTCAATTCTTCCCAAAGTCAGTGGAACTGATGGCTGAATCACAAAAATTTCTCCCTTTTTCTCTAAATCGTAAATATGATCCAAAGTTGCATTATATCGACTATATCTAGTTTTCATAAGTTCTACAAATCTAGGATATTTTTTATATCTAATTGCTGAAATTGTTCCTAATCTACTTTGTTTTTTACGATAATTCTTATCTCGTGTCAGTACAACGATATTTTTCACATTCCCCTTTTTTATTGAATAATCCAAAGGAATCGGATCAGAAACTCCTCCATCCAAATAATTTTTTCCATTTAATTTAACAAGTCTTGACAAAAACGGAAGTGAAGCCGATGCTCTTAAAGTATCAATTTCTTTTATTGCATCTTTAACCACGGGATATTCTGCCTCTCCAGTTTCGCAGTTTGTAATAACTGCTTGAAATTCCGTTTTACTATTTTTAAAAGTTTCATTATCAAACGGATTATATTTTTCAGGAATATCGTGATAGGCATACTGCTCCTCAAAAAAATCTCCCGTCTTTAGTAAATTATAAAAACTTGCATATTCTCTTTTATTTATATGATCAGCGATTGCATCAAACCCTCTTTTATACTGCTTTGAAACATAGCTTGCACCCAATGCCGCTCCAGCTGACACCCCAATTAGATTATCTACTTCAATATTTTTTTCCAGAAAAAAATCTAAAACTCCTGCTGTAAAGATTCCTCTCATTCCTCCACCTTCCAGAACTAACCCAATTTTTTTATCCATCATTTTCATCCCTTTCAATTTTATTTTACATTATTATACACCTATTAATTGTATTTTTCTACTTTTTTTAATAAACTTTTTTATAGTCAGTATTTAAATATTTACAAAAAAAAGACTGAGTAGTTCACTCAGTCCCATTCAATCTATTTTTTAATCTCGTTATCATTTTTAGTCAATTCAGAAAACGCTGTCGCAATACTTGCTAAATTTTGCATATTACTTGGTATAATAATCTTTGTAGCTTTTCCATCGGCAACTTTTTCAAACGCTTCCAATCCTCTTAAAGATAAAACTTTTTCATTTGGTGATGCTTCATTTAACAATCTCAATGCTTCCGCTTTTGCCCTTTGAACTGACAAAATAGCTTCTGCTTCCCCTTCAGCCTCTTTTATCTGTTGCTCTTTCTTGGCTTCAGCTCTCAAAATTGCAGCCTGCTTTTCTCCTTCAGCAACCAATATCGCTGCTTCTCTTTTAGCCTGTGCTTCCAAAATATTAGCTCTCTTTTCTCTTTCGGCTTTCATTTCCTTTTCCATCGCAACACGAATATCGGCTGGTGGCAAAATACTCTTTAATTCCACACGATTTACTTTTATTCCCCAAGGATCTGTTGCATCATCTAATTCCTGTCGCATTTTCGTATTAATAATATCTCTTGAAGTCAATGTCTGATCAACTGTCATATCTCCGATAATATTTCTCAAAGTTGTAGCAGTCAAATTTTCAATCGCAGAAAGCGGTCTTTCCACTCCATAAGTATACAATTTTGGATCAGTTATTTGAAAATAAACAACTGTATCAATTTGCATTGTCGCATTGTCTTTTGTAATAACTGGCTGAGGCGGAAAATCCACAACTTGTTCCTTTAGTGATACGCTTCTTGCAACTCTGTCGAAAAATGGATTCAGAAAACTAAGTCCTGAACTTAAAGATCTATCATATTTTCCCAATTTTTCTACAATAAGCACACGTGATTCAGGCACGATTTTTATTGATTTTAAAATATAAATTAATGCAATTACAATAAGAATTACTACTATTGGCAAAGCCCACATAATTCTACCTCCTATTTTTTTATTTTTATAGTTACTTATTCTTTTCTAAAATAATTTTATTCCCTCTAAATCCTTTAATTTTTACAACTTCTCCACTTGACAGCATTTCCTCGCTTACTCCAGTCCAAATAGATCCTTTAAATTTCACTTCATATTCCTTTTCAGCTTTTCTAGCGTCAACTACTCTTTCAACTTTTACATCCATTCCTTTCATACTTGAATCAAAATTCGTTTTCCTCTGTAATTCAATATATTTTCTCAAAACTGGACGTGTAAAAATCAAGAAAATTATTGAAAGCACAGCAAATATTAAAAATTGAATCAGTGAATCTCCAATAAAATTTGAAAGAAACATTACAATCAAAGCTGAAAGTGCAAACCAGATTGTCACAAGCCCTGGAATAATTATTTCCAGAATTGCCATTATTCCTGACAAAATTGCCCAAAACAATGCTCCCATAATTTCTTCCTCCCAATTTTATTTTTCATTAAAATCCGATTCCGATTCCTCCGTGGATTCCTCCTGTTCCTACTCCAATTCCAGCACTTAAACATGATGTCAAAGCCAATAACATCAATATTGCAATAATAATTTTTTTCATAATCTATCTTCCTTTCATTTTTTATTTTTTAATTAAATTAAATAATTAAAATCCAATTCCTCCAGAAAGTCTACCATCTGTATCAATTCCGATTCCACCTCGAATCAATCCACCTGTAGACACTCCAATATTCCCTCTAACTTTTCCATCGCTTCCAACCCCAATTCCTCCAGTTATGCACGAAGTCAATGAAAATAGCATGAAATTACCAAAATTAATTTCTTCATACCAACTCCTTTAATTTATTTATTTTTCTTGTTGCTATCTTTTATATTTTATAATTTTATTAACTTTCTTGCAAGTATTATTTTCAAAAAAGCCATCTCATAAGTTTAAAAATTTATTTTTACTTACAAGATGACCTCCTAATTAATATTTATCGCTATCTCTTAGAACATCTACAATTATCCTTGATACAATTTAATAGATTCTTTAAATTTAGCAATTTTGTTTTCTAATTCTTCTTTTATGCCATTTTCTTTGTCGATAACTTCTTTTGGTGCTTTAGACAAGAATTTTTCATTTGATAATTTTCCTAAAACTCTGTCTAATTCTTTTTGTGTTTTTTGAATATCTTTTTCAAGTTTTGCGATTTCTTTTTCTTTGTCGATTAAATCAGCAAGTGGAACGTAAATTTCTGTTGTTTCAACTAATTTGAATCCAACTAACGCAGGAATTTCTGTATTAAATTCATATTTTTCAACATTTGCTAATTTATCTAATATTTTCGCATTATGTTCTAAAATTTCTTTTTCTCCATCATTTACGATTTTGAAGATTACTTCGATTTTCTTCGCTGGTGAAACATTTGCTTCCCCTCTAATATTTCTAATCGCATTAACGATTTCTTTCGAGTAATCAAATTCTTTTTCAGCTGCCAAATCAACATATTTTTTGTTTTCTGTTGGGAATTCTGATAACATAATTGTTTCTTCGTCTAATCCTAATTTTTGCCAAATTTCTTCAGTTATGAACGGCATAAATGGATGAAGCATTCTCAATCCTTTATCAAGAACTGTTTTCAACACATATTGTGCCACAGTTTTATCTGAACCTTCTTGTCCATAAACTCTAGTTTTTGCGATTTCCACATACCAGTCACAGAAATTTCCTCTGAAAAATTCATAAGCAACTTTTGCTGCTGAATCCAATTCATATTTATCCATATATTCGTTAATTTGTCTTGAAGCTGTTTGCAATTTAGATAAAATCCATCTATCTTCTAGCTTAAATTCCTTCTCGTCAATAACTGCATTTTTATCAAAGTCTTCCAAATTAGATAAAACGAATCTTGAAGCATTCCAAACTTTGTTTGCAAACGTAGATCCCATTTCCAATAATTTTTCAGAAAAATGAATATCTTGTCCTTGCGAAGTATTATACAAGAAACTGAATCTTATCGCATCTGCTCCATATTTTGCAATTAAATCCAATGGATCAGGTGAATTTCCTAATGATTTCGACATTTTTCTACCTAATTCATCTCTAATGATTCCGTGCAAGTATACATAACTAAACGGAATTTCATCATTAATGTACAAACTCATCATAACCATTCTCGCTACCCAGAAGAATAAAATATCTGCTCCTGTTACTAACGCATTTGTTGGGAAGAATTTTTCCAAATCTGGAGTTTTGTCAGGCCAACCTAATGTTGAAAATGGCCACAATGCTGATGAAAACCAAGTATCTAGCACATCTGTTTCTTCTCTTAATGAAACTTCTTTTCCAAATTTTTCTTTCGCTTGAGCTTTTGCCTCTTCCATATTTCTAGCAACAAATACTGTTCCATCTTCAGCATAGTACGCAGGAATTCTGTGTCCCCACCAAATTTGTCTAGAAATAGTCCAGTCTCTTATATTTTCAAGCCAGTTGTAATAAACTTTTTCCCATCTTTTTGGAGTAATTTGAATTTGTCCATTTTTTACAACTTCCAATGCTCTTTTTGCAAGTGGTTCCATTTTTACAAACCATTGAGTTGAAACTCTTGGCTCAATAATAGAATCACATCTGTAACAATGTCCCACAGCATGATTGTGTTCTTTTGTCCCAACTAGTAATCCTTCAGCTTCTAAATCAGCCAAAATCGCTTTTCTAGCCGCAAATCTTTCTAATCCTTCGTATTTTCCACCATTTGAATTTACGTGCGCATCTTCAGTAAAAATGTTTATAAATTCAAGTCCAGTTCTTTTTGCTACTTCAAAGTCGTTAGGATCGTGTGAAGGTGTCATTTTTACTACCCCTGTACCGAATTCCATATCTACATATTCATCTGCAACAACTGGAATTTCTCTATTCATCAACGGTAAAATAACTTTTTTACCAATTAAATGTTTGTATCTGTCATCATTTGGATTTACTGCAACCCCTGTATCTCCTAACATTGTTTCAGGTCTTGTTGTCGCAATAATAACATAATCATCAGTATCTTTTATTCTATATTTGATTTCCCAAATTTTCCCTTTTTTGTCAATGTGATTAACTTCATCATCAGCCAAAGCCGTTTTGTCGTGAGGACACCAGTTTACAATGTACTCTCCTCTATAAATTAAACCATCATTATACAATTTTATGAAAACTTCTTTTACAGCTCTTGAAAGACCTTCATCCATCGTAAATCTTTCTCTATCCCAGTCAAGCGAAACTCCCAATTTTCTCAACTGTTTAGTGATTAATCCACCATGTTTTTCTTTCCATTCCCAAGTTCTTCTCAAAAATTCATCGTATCCAATTTCTTCTTTTGAAGTTCCTTCTTCTTTTAACATTCTCTCAACTTTATTTTGAGTCGCAATCCCAGCATGATCCATCCCAGGAATCCAAAGTGTTTCAAATCCACTCATTCTTTTATATCTAATAATTGCATCTTGAATCGCATTATTCAACATATGTCCCATATGCAAAATCCCAGTTACATTTGGTGGCGGAATAGCAATCGAATATCCTGGTTTTTCGCTATTATGCTGTGCGTTAAAATATCCTTTTTCTTCCCAAATTTTGTACCATTTGTCTTCTATTTCTGTTGGTGAATATGTTTTACTTAATTCATTTGACATTTTATTTATATCCTCCTGTTTAAATTTCTAAATTTTAAAATTTTTAGATATTTTTATTTATATTTTTTTACAAATTATATACATATTTTATCACAAACCTGACTTTTTTTCTACTATTACATTTCGTGAACTATTCAATAATTTTCATTCCTCTTTCCCGCAATTCTCCAGCATATTTACGGGCAGTTTCATAATCCGTTATAATTACAAGCTGATTTCCACTTTGAATTGGAGTATCTCCACGTGCAATAGTATCTTTTCCAGACTTACGTACACTTACAATTAATAAATTTTCTGGTAATTTAAGATCCTTTACTAATTTATTGTCAAATTCAGAATTTGCTCCTACCGGAATTAAAAGTGTTACAATCTTATCCTTTACATCTGGTCTTACACCAATTCCAAATTTTTTATTTTTCCACCATTTTTCCAATATTTCCAATCTTTTGACATGTTTTTGGATTTTTTCATTTTCTTCGTTTTCTTCCAAAATCTGCTTTTGAAACATATTCAAATAAAGCCTTTCATAAATTGGCTCCATTTTTAATAGTTCTGTAAAAATGTAAGTTATTGTACAAACAACTATTAACATATACAAATATGAAAAATTGCCCGTCATTTCCAAAATCAATGTAATTCCAGTAATTGGAGCTCTAACAACTGCCGTAAAATAAGCCGCCATTCCAAGCAGCATAAAATGCACAATTATTTCATTTGGAATTGAAAAATAGTGATTTAACACTTCGCCATAGACTTTTCCAGTCAAAGCCCCTATTACAAGCATTGGAAGAAAAATTCCTCCTGGAGCGCTTGTTGCATAGCAAAGCATTGTGTAAAAGAATTTTAATATTAGAATTACAATAATTGTTTTTAACATCACATTTTTTCCAAACATTTCCTCAATAAGCTCATGTCCGCCGCCTGTAATGTCACTAAAAAACACAGCTACAATATACGCTATTACCATAAATATTGACATTTTCACATAATTATTCAAATTTATTTTCCTATAATATTTTTGAATAAGCAGTAAAAAATAGCTGAATGCTCTTCCAGTAATTGTAATTACAATGCAAAAAACAACTGTTACAAGTGCAATTACGTAATATGGAATATCTTTTGGCAATATGAAATTGTATTGAAAAGACGTATGTGAACCTAAAATCATTCTAGAAACAAAGTTAGAGGTACCGCTTGCCACCATAACGCAAATTAACAGCAGCGGAGAAAAGAATTTATGGATTTCCTCAAGTGAAAATATAACTCCCGCAAGTGGAGCATTAAATGTCGAAGAAATACCAGCGCTTGCCCCACAAGTTACAAGATATTTTTCCTCCGCTTCTGAACGCCTTGCAAGCTTCTTTATTCCAGATCCAACTAAAGCTCCCAAATGTACTGAAGGCCCTTCACGTCCCATTGACATTCCAGCCCCAATCGCCAATATTCCCCCCACAAATTTTGTAATTAACTCTCCAAGCCATTTAAACTTTACTTTTTTCGTAAGCAGCCCGCTAACTTGCGGAATCCCGCTTCCACTAATTAATGGATATTTAGAAAGCATAAACTGTATAGCCAGTCCCAATAATATAAAAACTGTTATTCCGATAATTATTTTAGGAAATCCCAAATTTGTAGTGAAAAACTCTCTAAAAATTGTCATCTTTTTTAATATTAACGTATAACTTCCAACAATAATCCCAGAAAAAATCCCCACAACAAAGCACAGGAATATCAGCACTACATTATTTCTTCGTGATTTCAATGAATTTATATCCCTTAATTCATGTAAAATATCCTTTGCCAATTTATTTTTCTCCTTTCCAACAAAATTTTTTTAAAAATACTTTTCCATATTAAAATAATGTATTTTCCCAGACTTATCAATCAAAAATCCTGAAATTTCCATTTCGCAAGACAACTTTTCCATAATTTCATAAAATCCTTCAGGTGTCTGATTATAAAGCCCCGTTGAAATAATATCACCAAAAAAGGCATTTTCTGTAATTACTCCAACTTGCTTATTTTGAGATGGAAAACCTGTTTTGGGGCTTATTATATGCCCATATTTTTCATTATTTATCATAAGATATGTGTTTTTCTGATTGGAAGTCGAATAACTCATATTTTTTATTTTTATTTCAAACAAGTCATTATCTCCATTTCCAGAATATTCATATTTCGTTATTCTAACAGGCATTCTATTTATATTTCTCAATACCTCTTTTTCATCTTCAGGATTTTCAGCGATAATTCCCCATTCATCAATAGCAATAATACTGCTCCCTCCAGCATTTACAATTGCGTCCTTTATCCCAATTTTTTTCATTTCCTCAACCATTTTTTCAATTGCATAAGCCTTTATAAATGAGCCAGTTATAATTTCCTGATTTTTCCCAATTTTTACACGATTTCTCTTTTTGTCAATAATAATTTTCTTATAATCCACAAGTCTTTTTACTTTTTTTATTTTTTCAAAACATGGCAAAACGGGATTTTGTTTATAAAATCCCCAAAGTCTTATGAGAGGCATTATTGTAATATCATATTCTCCACCAATAATTTTTGACAAATGAATAACTTTTCTTAAAATCTCAACAGTTTCAATATCAACTTTTACAAAATGCCCGCTATTTTTATTAATTTTATCAATATATGAATTTTCTGAGTAGGAATTATACCTTTTATTCACCTCTTCCAAAATTCCAAACAAATCATCAAAAACTGAATCATCATAAATTTCAGGTATTTTTATTTTTATATCTGAATGAAATAAAAAACGCACTTGAACCTTATACATCATATCTTTTACCTATTTTCCACTTGATGAACTAGCATTTTCACTTTCTTTACCTTTATTTGGCATATTTAATTTAAACTGACTTTCAACATCTTTATTTCTATCAATCTTCAGTTGCCCTTCTTCATTTTGCTGTATTTTTTTTGTATTTTCAGGATTATTTTTTTTATTCT
The DNA here is from genome assembly GCF_013394865.1 of Leptotrichia sp. oral taxon 417. Classification (NCBI taxonomy): domain Bacteria; kingdom Fusobacteriati; phylum Fusobacteriota; class Fusobacteriia; order Fusobacteriales; family Leptotrichiaceae; genus Leptotrichia; species Leptotrichia sp. oral taxon 417. The sequence continues at coordinate 1,779,478 of NZ_JABXYV010000001.1, forward strand.
GACTATTGTCAGCCTTTTTATTTCCTGTTTCATTTGAAAGTTTTTGCGGTGCATTATTTACTGGCTTATTTGTCTGCTGAACAGATTTTGCTTCTGCCACTGGTTTCTTATCTTCAGGATTTGCCTTATTTTGATTATTTTTAGCTGGCGGAACAGTTTTTTCGACAGTTTTTCCTCCTTTAGATGATGTCGCCTTTTCACTCGCTTTACTTTCTTTTGAATTTCTGCCTGCTGACGAAGTGGCTTTTTCACTAGCCTTTCCCTCTACCGTAGTTTTACCTTTATTATTATCTATAAATTGTCTATAATTTCCAAAAGCAACTAATGAAACTGCTCCTAAAAATAATATTATCTTTTTTTTATTAGTCAATTTTCTTCTCCTTAATACTTTTTTTTAATCTGAATTATAGAATTTCAGCCATATAACATGCTAAACTTAATATACGATCAGGAATTTCCTTTAATTTTAAAGGTTCTATGCTCTGATTTTGAATACCTTCTGAAATATTCTCATATTGAATTGAAACATTACCTTTAAAAAATAATATCTTGTCTATCTTTGATATTTTTCCATATTCTTTTGGAGAAAATGAATCTGTCATAATAACAATTTTTATATTTGCATTTTTATCATAATAATGAGTTCCATATATTAATCCATCATTTCCATAGCTCATTTCAAAGTTCAGTTTTAAATTTTGTTTTTGTAATTCTTTTATGCTGAATTCCTTTCCATTATAATCTATAATTTCTATATTTTCCTGATTTTTTTCTGTCAATTTACAAACTGGCATGTCCACTTGTTTTATTGGCTGAGAATATTTATTCTTCTTAAAATATTTTTTCCAGTATTCCTGTTCATCATCAGGTATTTCAGGAAAATATAAAAGATTTACATAAGTGCCTTCGCTTAATTTATATTCTTTTCCGTTAATTGTCTCAAAAGTTCCGTTTTCCGTATATCTAAATGTATTTATTATTTTATTCTCACTGTCAATTTCCTTCCAGATAAGCAGTATTGCATATTTCTGCATAACAGGATTTTTTACAAACACTTCCTGCCATTTTTCAGTTTCCCATCTTCTTTGAGTAAAAAAAGATTTTAGTAAACTGTCATTTTGAACTAATGATATTGCCCTTAATTGTTTCTTTATATATTTTAACTCTTTCTTACATTTTTCAAGTTCACCATTGCTGCTGTTTCTTTTTTTATTTGTTCTTGGAAAACTTCTCATAGTTCTCCCGGCTTCATCACAGAGAAGAATTTTTTGAGGCTCCTCTTCAATTTCAAGCACTGCCTTTATTTTCTTTTCCCCATAATTAAAAATTTTTGTCCTGTCCATTCCAAAGCCAAAATCTGGAACTAAAATATCATTTAGTTCATCTCTGGAAATCCCTTCTCTTTCTGCAATCATGCCTAACGCCTCATCTGCGGCAATTCTAATTCTCTTGTCCTTATAATTTAAACTAAACCCGTTTAGAAGTATCCCTATTTCCTTAACTTCCTTTCGCAAGGTCAAAACTCTTATTCCATAAGCGGCAAGCGCAATTTTATTATACTCGCTTACAAGCATATCAACTATATTTATCATCTCATATATCTGTTCCAGGCTCGCAGTTCTTATTAACGGTACAAAAAGATTTTTATACTTAGGATTAAATTTATGAACCTTCCATCTTTCAAATATTTTTTCTATAAATTTTCTTAAATCTTCCTTTTGCGCCACTTCCTCAATTTTATTGCAAATATCGAGGCTTTTTATATCCTTTGACAATATGTATTCTGAAATATAATACTTCATCAAGCTAGATGGCATTCTCCTGTCTTCATCCTTCACTCTTATCGAGTTATAGTCAACTTCTGTACTAAATACTGCATTTTCCTCATGTTTTTCAAGACACAGACTATCTGCATACTTAATAATGTCCTTTGCATCTTCAAGACCTTCTATTCCCTCCTGAGCCTTAATATTTTTCCAGTGCTTAATAAGATTACCGGCAACATGCTCAACAGAGTCAATTTGACTTTTAGAAATTTTTTCTATTTTAAGTCTCACTTCTTCATTATCCATTTGATTTTTCAAGATTTCTTTAATTTTATCTCTTACAGTTTTATCAGACTTCATCAATAACTCAGGCAGCTGCGCATAGTCAAACCCGTTATTCTCTGAATATAGAATATTTACATACTTTTCAATAATCTTGCCTGGTATCTCATCATTTTTAAAACTTTCATACAATTCTTTTTCATGTTCATGTAAAAATTCAATCCAAATTTTATTATTTTCATTATTATCCCCTGTTTTCTCAATATATTCAAAATATTTTTCATTAATAAAGCTGATTGGCAAATTGTAAACCCACAATTCATCCATTACTTGTTTTAGATCATTCATTCCATAAACTATGCTATATTTAATAAAAATATCCTTAAATATATTTACTCTTTTCACACATCTTGTCAAAAGCTGAAAAATCTTTTGATACATATTTGAATATTTTAAAAGTGAAAATATTATTTTGCTCTTTTTATTTAAAATAATTGCCGCCTTGTTTCCTTGGCAACTTACAGAAATGTCCTCCCAATTAATATCATTTTTTTGTAAAAAATCCAAGTTTCTGAAACTTGGCGGATTCCATTCCCATGCTTTCATTTCAAACAGTCTTTTCAGACGGTTAACCAGTATATTTTCAGATTTTCTTAGCAATTCATTTTTCTCATCTTCACCAATCAAGTTTTCTCTTATGAAAAAATGTAATAAAAACGAATATTCCAATCTATTTTCATTTAAATTATAATATAAAATTTCCTTTGTATTCTCTAAATTCTCCTTAATTGTATCTTGAAACAACTTATACATTATCTCAGAATTTCTAAGATTTTCAAAAACAGTATTAGATCCATAATTTACAAGAAGATAAATTTTCTGTCCTTGAGAAAAATCATATTTCTCAAAATTTTCCGTTATTTTTCTGAACATTCTATTACGATAACTGTAATTATTATTTGTCGGTGAAAATTCTATCCCTGAAAACATGACAAATAATTTGATTCCTTCAGTAATAACATCTGAAATTTTGCTATTTTCTATTATAATCTCATAAAATCTTTTTTCAAGATATTTTCTCGCTTCTCCAAATTCAAGCATTTCCATACTTTCAAAATGTCTTCTGAAATTTCCGCTATCCAAATATTTCTCAAAAATTTCATTTATGCCAGTTTGATTAATTTTACTCGCAATATAGCCTGTAAAAATATTATCCAGCGCTTCTATTTCCTCTTCGCTTTTTTCTTCACCCTTATTTATAGCCTCAACATTTTTAACGATTATTAATACTCCTAATTTCATCAAAAAGTTATTTGAATACATTTTATAATTTTGAATATATTCATCTGCCAAATCTCCAAAATAATCAAGAAAATATTTACAGTTATTCCAAAAAATTTCCTTGCTTTTAATTTCTGAATTATTTTCAAAATCTCTTTTTACAAATTCACAGGAAAAGCCTAAAATTTTATAAATTTTGTATTTTAATGGAAAATTTGTAAACTGGTAACTTAATTCATCAGGAAAATGTTCATACATATATTTAAAATATCTAATAATTATTTCTCCTGCTTCACTTTCCAAAAATTCATCCTTTTCCATAAATTCCTTCATCTCAAGATCATTAATATAGTGTAAATCTCTCTTGTGAATATTTACGACTTTTTCTATCGATCCGTTCAAAAGATATCGAATCTCATTGCGAACATATTCCATTTTAGCAGATTCGACAAGATTCTTTATCATTTCTTCAGTCATTTTTATGTGCCTCCATCTTACAGTAAAACTATTTTATATCAAATCCGTTTAAAAAATAAACAAGATTTTATTTAATTGTTTTTTTTTTGCTATTATTTATATTTTATTAAATAAAAATATAATAACTTATTTAATATTCTTCAATTTAGTATATCACATTATTTTCTAAAAATCAAAAAAAAAAAAAAAAAAACTAATATAACAAATATATTTAAAGGCTTTTCCCATACTAAAATTTTTATTATTTAATATAGTAAAACTGCTTTAAAACTAAACTTAAAAATTATGACTATTTTACTCGAACCCTGAATTTATATGATCTTTAATAGTTTAATTTTGAATAGGTTTGAGTATATTATGTTTTATTTATTTTCTAGCAACAATACTTAATTTTTTTAAAGAAATTCATAATGAATCTGCTATTTAAATATTAAATAGTATAAAACAAAAAAAGAAAGGGAAAAAACCCCCTTCTTAAATAAAATACAGTTAAATAATAATCAAAATTAGTAAATCGCTCTAAATCCGATTCCACCTCTTACATTTTCACCTTTTGTATCATAGCCTGCATTTACAGTTACGCCAAATCTTGTGTTTTCAATTCCAAGGTTCAAATCAACTTTTCCGTTTCCACGTCTGTCATCCTTTTCACCTCTTATATTAAACCAGTCAGCCGTTGTATAACGAACTCTTGCCTTATTATTTACATCTCCAACTTTTCCAAGTTCATTTTCATAAGCAAGTCCTAATTTTGCAATGAAAGTTGTTCTGACTGCCATTGGCTGTCTGTATTTAAATTCTACTCCAACTTCAGGCTTTATAGAATAATAGTCATTTGACTTAACTTCAAGACGCATTTGTCCGTTGTCTTCTTTTATTCCGCCAAATCTTCCATATTCCATTCTTAAGCTTCCATAAGGTGAAATGCTTGTTCTTTCACTTGTTCTGATATTCTTTCTAAGCTCATTTCTAAGTCCAAGCCCGTATGTATGGAATTGTGACTTCGCTTCAAATATATCATCAACAACAAGGAATTTTCTATCCATATCACCAGTTCCTACAAATCCTTCAGCCGCAACAGTCCAATTTAGACCGTTATTATGATCTCTTCCAAGCGGTTTTGATTTATACACTCCAGCTTTTACCATAGTTTGTTCCTCTTTTGAACCTCCTATGTCGCTAAAGTCAAATTTGTTCTTAACTGCTCCTGCATACCATCCTGAAGATTCTCCCAGTTTTATAGTTTCATTTTCATTTAAATATGCAAATCCATAAGCTTTATTTGTATAATCAATGATTCCAGCAGTATCTGTCTTGTAGTTGCCTTTCATTCCAAATACTTTTATTTTGTTTGAATCTTTAGATTTTGTTTCCCATTCGTTTCTCAAATATCCAAATTCTTTATTTAATAAATTACCAGTTTCAAAAATTCTTTGCTGAACATTTGCATATTGATGTCCCATCATTTCATCAATTGCTTGAACAAGTAAAGTTTCTTCACTATTTCCAATAGTATTCAACTTGTTAAATAATGTTTTTTCCCTTGAGTCAAGGCTATTTACATCATATCTTTGTTCCAGTCCGTCAGTAAAGTTAAATTCATTTGAGGTTGGCAAAACAAATGCCGTATAAGGAATCTTTGTCATAAGAACACGTGTAATCTGCTGTGTTGCCGGATCTACTTCAGGCGTTGCCATCCAAGTTAACGAAGCAGAATATGGAGTAAAGTTGAATATTCCAGCATTTATCTGATTCAGGAACGGCTGCAATATTTGTTTTCCAATAATTACATTCTTAGAATTTGTAAGCACTGAAAATTCTGTTCCGATTAATAAATCACTGTTAATTCCAAGTGAAGTTGCTCCATTTACGTTAATTGGACGTGTTCTTCCCAATGTATCCACATAAACTCCAAAGTTCGAGAATGCATAGTTTACATTAGGTGCAGAATAATTTATTGTCTGAACTTGGCTGTCATTTAATATTACTCCATTTCTTTGGATTGCCAATCTTCCGTTTGGCAGCTGAACAATTCCTACTCCTCCAAGGGTTTTGCTTGGATCTTTTGGAGCATAATAATCCTGTGCCCCATTTGCAGAAGCAATTCTTCCATTTCCTGAACTCAATGCCGGCAATACATTTCCTGGAGTTGCATCAGTTCCTATCGGCAAATCGCCTGACACTCCTTGAGAATCTGCATCATATCTGACTCCATAAGATTTCAGTCCACTTATATTGATTTCTCCATAGTTCTTGATTATAGATTTATTACTTGAAGTCCCTTTAATTAACACACCATAGCTGCTGTCTGCATCAATATCTATTTTACCGTAATTTTCAAGCGTACTTCCATTTAATACAGCAACTCCTACAAGTCCCTGAACGTTGTCATTTCCGTGATAAGAACCTGTTGTAGTAATATTACCTGTATTTACAAATTTTGCTCCATTATTTACAAATACTCCCATCATTGTCTGAACTTTATTAGAAGCTGATGCATTTGATGAATCCAAGTAAATGTTTCCAGAGTTTCTCAATGTTGTTCCCCTGTCATCTCCATACATTCCGATACCCAAGTTTTCTGTTACATAAATATCCCTTTCATTTGAAATATTTGCTCCGCCTACAGCTGCCATTCCAATTCCATAAATTATATTATTCGGATCAGACTTGTCTGTCTTTCCAATTTTAATTACTCCCCTGTTTACTGCATTAGAGGCCCCTGTAACAAGAATACCTTGATTTCCAGTTCCATGTGACAAGTCAATTATTCCATTATTTACAATATCTGCTCCATCTTTTCCGTAAATGGCAATAATCTTACCATTTGTTCCAGATGTAATTGTCGCATTATTTGTAACTTTCGATGAACCTTCTGTATAAATGAATGTTGATTCATTTCCTAAATTCACATTTGATGAAGATGAATTTGAATAAACATTTGTCTTACTCAATCCTGGATTTGCCAAAATTACACCATAAGACTTATCCCCAACATTAAAGCTTGAAGTAGTGTCTGTAATTGTAATTCCATTAGATCCATAAACTCCCACAGGCTCACTATTTGCATCCGTAGCAGTATGGTTAGCGACATTAATTACACCGCCAACATTAGCAATTCCACCTTTTTTATAAATTCCGATTGCCTTATCCGCAACATTAATCACAGAACTTCCTGCAGTTTCCACTTTTCCATTTTCACTAAGTGAATAAATTCCAAATGAAGACTCTCCAACATTAATTGTTCCGCTATTCTTAACATTAATTGTCGAACCATTTTGAGCATAAATTCCAACTGTAGAATCATTTTTAACAGAAGTTGCAGTTCTATCAACATTTATTATTCCACTATTTTCAAATGTCTGATCCGATGTCCCTTCCAAATATGCCGCAATTGAACGTTTTCCAGTAATATCAATATTTCCGCTATTTACAATCGTTTTTGCTGCACCTGATTTATTTTGAGAGAAAATTCCAATTGAATCATCACTGCTAAATTCCATATTTGCCTTATTTGTAACATTAGAATCTATCGCAACAATACCTTTTGCCTTATTAGATACACCTGTTATCTTGTTACCATCTATTACAGCGCTAGATTTATCCACATAAATTCCAGTAGAGCCATTATTCAATGTCATATTATTCCATCCGCTGAATGCAGATGTTCCATTCATATAAACTCCAGTTCCGCCTGCAGACACCACAATGTCATTATTATTCATATGAGCTTTACTGTTAATAATGTATAACATTGGCTCTGAAGAAGTTGTCAATGTTCCAGTATTATTATAATTTAACACAGCATTATTTTCCAAATATGCCAAGCTTCCACTATTTGCAAAGTTATAATTTCCACCATTTACTGTCAATGTTGAATCGTTTCCATAAAGTGCAAATCCTCTATTTCCAACAGTCACATCTCCAGTAGTTGTAACATTTGTCTTTTTCATTGCATAAATTCCAACTGAAGTTGAAGTGACATTTCCACTTGCATCCAATGTCGAATCACCAATTGTTATATTTCCACTATTTGTAACCGTTGCATTTGGATTATTGGAAGTTTCAGGTGCAATATAAATTCCAGCAGAGCCTTTTCCTAATGTAATATTTCCTGTATTTAACACATCTATTTTCTTACTGCTTACCGGTGTATTTTTTGCATAAATTCCAACTGATTTATCTTTACCAGTTATTTCTCCTTTATTTTCAACTTTGTTAAATCCGATTGAGTAAATAGCAGAAGATTCATCACCAACTGTTATTTTAGAACCAGTAGTTGTTGTAATTATACCTTCATTTTTAAATCCGGCAGGTGCTCCAATATAGCCTGCAGTTGTATTTTTATAAATTCCATAAATTCCAGTTGATTTATTTCCTACAAGAATATCTTTTGAATTAAGTCCTCTTGAAGAATCAAGATACATCGCTGTACTTGTTTCGGCATTTGATAAGTCTAATTTTCCTCTATTTTCAGCATCATATCCAGATGTTCCAACCCAAGGCAATCCAGGATTACTATTACCATCTGCCATAAGTCCAATGATATTTTCAGTTGATGGTTTTGCTTCAACTGTAACTCCTGTTTGTATAATAGCTTCCCCATTTATAACATGTGAAAGAATATTTCCAGTATCAAGAGCATTTCCAATTGCAACTGTCAAATCATGTGCAGTTTCAGAACTTCCTTCAGTAACCCGTGTTCTTTCTACAGAATGCTTATTAGTAACTAATGTTCCACCATTGTCAATAATGTGTCCACCTTTTTGAGCAAAGATACCGACTCCATCTCCGCCAAATTCAATTTTTGCTCCACTTTGAAAATCAACAGTTGCACCAGTTGTTACAATTGCCCCAACTCCATTTGATCCTTTCAAATTAATTGTTGCACCACTTGCGATTGTTACTTCTGATGCTTTTGTTCCACCATTTCCAACATAGATACCAGTTCCAGCTACTTTATTATCTCCAATATTCATAGTACCTGTGTAAGTGATATTACTTGAATTTTCAGCAAATAATCCAACTCCATTTGCTCCTGTTGTGATAGCAGTCGATATTGTTTTTGGAGTTCCTAAAACCCTAGGAGTTGTTTGAGTAGCAGGAGTTCCAGGAATTCCTTGTCCATCAGTATAAATTCCAATTGCATAAAAGTCTCCTGAATTACCGCCTAATGCTGAATCTCCAACTTTTATTTCCTGATTATAAGCTGAAATATCTGCAGTAGCACCTTTCATTAAAACTCCAATTAATCCATTTCCATTCATTCCATTAGCAGTATAGTCCAATTTAGAAGTAGTTGCATTCAAAACTCCACCATCAAGATAAACTCCAACTCCATATCCTTTTACTTTACCAATATTTCCTCCATACAATGCTCCAGTTGGTTCAGTAGCAGTACCTTTTATATAATAAGCAACCTGATTTTGAGAAGTACTGTTTAAGTCAATTTCTCCTGTTGAAGTATCTGCTTTTGCAGTATTTGATAAATATACAGCAACAGAAGATTCAGCAGCATCATTCAAGTTTATTTTTCCAACTTTTTGAATATCAGATTTTGGTGTGTAAATTCCAACTGTATTTTTTGCCTTTTGATTTATAGTTCCTTCATTCTTTATAACTGAATCTGCTAAATTTCCAAGGTTTTTCGTAAACATTCCTGTAGAACTTTCAGATTCTATATCAATAGTACCACCATTTTTATTTGTCAAATTAATTTTTTTACCAGCTCCACTTGATGATCCAAACATTCCAACTGAATTTTTAGAAGTAGAAGTTAATTTTATATTTCCAGAATTTTCTGCAACAGCATCATCTTTAGCAAACATTCCAGTTGATTTTTTACCAGCTAGCTCAATTTTTCCTGCACTTGCATTTTCAACTTTAGTTCCATCATCTGAACCATACATTCCAATTATTCCTTCAACTGAACCAGAACCATTAATCTTATTCTTATTTGTTACTTTCCCTTTAGCAGTCGCAAGCATTCCTATGCCTTCTTTACCATTTATATTAATAGTTCCATCATTTACACCTTCTGTAACTTTTCCTGTAGTTGTGTTTTTCCCTGTTGCATAAATTCCCATTCCTTTTTCACCAGCAGCTTTAATCTCAATTTCTCCAGTACTTGTGTTAGTTACCAACGAACCATTTTCTCCATACATTCCAGTAGCTTTTTCATTATTTACTTTTATTTTATTTTTATTATTTGCTATAGAATTATTAGCAAGCATTCCGACAGAATTTTTAGAATTTACATTAATTTCACCATCACTTGCATTATTTTCTGCAGTCAAATTTGCTCTGTCATTTGTTTCATTTAAAGCATATATTCCAACAGATTTTTCCATATTAACATCAATTTTTTTATTATTAGATATAGTCAATTTTTTAGATGCATTTGACGCCAATTCTCCATAAATTCCTGCACTCTTATTTTCTGTAGTTGTACCAACCAAAGTAATTGTTCCATTGTTTACTATCGTATTATCAGCAGTTGCATCGCTTGTAAATTTACCATAAATTCCTGCTGAAGCTCCCTTATCTACAGTAATTGTTCCATTTGCGGCATTTTCTGCATCACTATTTTCAAGATAAATTCCTGCTGATTGATTTTCTTTCATTTCTATTTTAAGATTATTAGTGACTTTAGATCCAGATTTACCATAGATTCCTGCAGATTCTGCCTTTTTCATCGTAATTGTTCCGCTATTGTCAACAGTACTCTTTTCTGCTGAAATCCCAATTGATTTATTTGAATCTACAATAATTGTTCCATCAGCCGTATTAACTGCTACCAATTTATTCTTGTCATTTGAAACATCATTTTTCGCATAAATTCCTACTGACTGAGTACTTCCACTAGCAATATTTATTTCTTTTTCATTTTTTAAAGTCAATATTTTAGTTACATTTACTTCAGTTGTCCCATAAATTCCAACATTTTTCGTAACAGAGGTAAGCTGTATTTGACCTTGATTTAGTATTGTATAGTCTACTTTTGTAACATTGCTAGTCAATTTCCCATACATCCCTGCCGAACCACTAGTTGCTGTAGCAGAACCTGTCAATGTTATTGTTCCAGTTGCTGCATTTGTAGCATTTGAATCTAAAGCATACATTCCAGCTGAGTTTTCATGTGATACATTTATTTCTTTATTATTAGTTATATGAGAATCTGTACTTCCATACATCCCTGCTGAATTTTCTTTTGTAACATTTATCACATTATCATTTACTCCTTCAGCATTATATGCGTAAATTCCTACTGTCTCTTTTACATTCAAATCAATTTTACCTGTTGTAGCATTATTTAGAGCTTTTCCTTTAGTTCTATCATTAGTTCCATTTTTTACAAACATTCCAACTGATTTTTCCTGCTCCACAGTTATCTGGTTCTTATTATCCAATGTTGTAGTTCCAGTCGCTGTACTTCCAATTTCAGCATACATTCCAACTGACTCAGTTTTAGCAGTTCCTCCTAATTTAATAGTCCCTGTATTTTCAATATTACGAGTAACAGCATCTGTAATTTTAGCAAAAATACCTGCTGATTTATTACTCTCAATATTAATAGTTCCAGCATTTGAAGGCAATGAATTTTCTACATACATTCCTGCTGAAGCATCTCCAGTTATCGTAATTACTCCAGTTGTAGCATCATTTGTAATAGTTGCTCCATTTAATCCAAGCATTCCTGCTGATTTTCCACCAGCAACTTTAATTGTTCCTTTATTAGTAGCAGTCCCTTTATCTGCTAAAATTCCAACTGATTTTGAATCATTATCTGTGCTTGTAATTAAAATACTTCCACTATTTTCAATTTCAGATTCATTTATACCATAAACTCCTACAGAATCCTTTCCTTGTAATTTTATCTCTGAACCTATCAAGTTGCTCACTTTAGCTTTATCAGCCATTATTCCTATAACACTCGAAACCGAAGCATCTGACGTTATTTTATTCTTATTTTCAATTGAAACATTTTCTCCTTCTCCATAAATTCCAATTGAATTCCCCATATGAATATTTATATTCCCATTATGTTCTACATTCTGATATCCTCCTGCATAAATCCCAACTCCTTTAATTTCAGATGATCCTGCTAGCCCCACTTCTATATCGCCATCGTTGGTAACATTCTTCATAGATGTAGATGTCGCATAAATTCCTGCTGAACTGCCTTTTTGAATTGTTATCTTCCCTGTTGATTTATTAGTAACATCACTGTCGTTTGCATAAATCCCTGCTGAACCTGTTTCTTCTGTAATTATTTCCTTTTCATTTGTAATTATCGACCCCATTCCGTAAATTCCTGCTGACTGTGTTCCCTTAGCAGTTATTTTCCCATTTGCTCCTTTATTTTCTACTGTACTGTTTTCAGCAAATATCCCTACAGATTTATTCCCTGAAGTCGTTATCACATTATTATTTGTCAACGTTGAAAACCATTTTCCATAAATTCCAATTGAAGATTGATTATTTGTTGTTAAAGTTCCACTATTTGTTGCTGTAGATGCATTTGAATAAATTCCTACAGCTCCATCTTTTCCAGTCAATGCAAGTGTACCTTCATTTGTTACAGTAGCTCCATTTAATCCTGAAATTGTTGTTTTTAACTCAGAAGTCAAAGTTTTTCCAGAATTGATATTTACAATACCGTTATCTGAAACTAAGAATTGTGCTGAATCATTAATATTAGAAAATTTTGTACTATCAGCTGTAATATTTCCATTAATATTTATAGTTGTATTTTTTGCACCATAAAATATAGCAGAATTTGTTCCCATACTTGAAACCGTCAAATTTTGTAAAGTTGTATTCGTTATATTTACAGTATCATCCGTCGTATTTCCAGTATTTCCAAAATATGCAAATACTGCTCCATCTCCAATCGAAGTTTTTAACTTATTAATTGTAAACACATTTCCAAAATCACTTGCCTTAGAAGAATAAAGTCCGACAGTTCCAGTACCTAAAGTTAATTCTGCATTATTTCCTTGAAAAGTAGTTCTTGTGGAACTTCCATCTGAATATACTCCTATTCCAGTACTACTATTAGCAGAAGCTCCAACTGTAACCTTTCCTTCGATAGTCCCTATAGATCCACTAGTAAATACCGCAATTCCACCATTACTTGATTTTACTTCTCCATCATTTTTAATTGTAAATGTCCCATTTTCCGAATACAATCCTGCTTTTCCACCCGATTCAGTAGAAACAATACCTGAATTTGTAAATGTCCCCCCATTTTGAACAACAGCATGATACTGTGTACTTGAAATTGTAGCTCCATTCTTGTTTGTAGCTATCGAATTTTTTGTATACAATCCAACTGAATTAACTCCAGTAGCAACTATTTCAGCATTAGTGTAATTATTAAATTCAGCTGAATTATCATTATCAATCAACATAACTCCAAAACCATTAGTCCCATCAACAGTTATTTTTTTCTTATTTCCACTAGGACTATTTGTGTCAGACTTTGTTTCTTTTAACATCATCCCTATATTTTTTTTACCTCTTACTTCTATTGTTCCATCATTGTTAATTACAGATGTACCAGAGTAAATTCCAATATTTTCACCACCAATACTATTTATTGTTATGGTTCCAAGATTTTTTAATCCTGTTTCTTTTCCTGATTCACTTCCAACTCTTATTCCTATACTTTTAGTTGCAGTACCTTCAATGTTTATCTTTCCACTTTGTGAATTAATTACTGGTGAAATATTTCCCCCCACTTTAACTCTGGGAGTACCACTAGTTTTTGTGTCATTATACTCATAATACTGTGAATAGAGTCCAAATGAGTTGTTACCTGTTATTTCAATTGTTCCGCTATTAATTGCACCATCAGACAATTTAGCTAACAAAGTTATTCCTCCAGATTCTGAACCTTTTACTTTAATAAGTCCTTTATTCTCAAATTTAGAATGTTCTTCTAATTCGTTATCAGTTTGAGAAACTACCATTCCATGACTTTTTTCACCAGTTAATGTAATTATTGCATCCTTTTCATTTATTGCAACTGCTTCTATATTTCGTGACCATTTTGGGCGAAGAATACCAAATTTATCCATTTCCATATCATCTTGAAAATTTCCTGTTGCAAATCCTGCAGAATTTTTTCCACCTAGTTCTATATTTTTTTTATTTATTAAAATAAGTCTATTACCTTTACTCGGTCTTGTCGTTCCTTCAAAATTATCTCGATATGTCGTTTCTTTTGTAATTAAGAGAGCAGCCTGATTATCACTATTTCCTTTAATTATACCACTATTTATTGCAGTAGCTTGTGCATAATCCCAAACATCAGGCTGTATTTCCATCCCACCTGTAACTGGACTTGTTAAATCAATAGTACCTTTATTTTCTACAGAAAATTTTATTCCTGAATCATAACTAGTTCCATCTTTTCCTCCTAAATATTTTTTAAATCCTGTATCCAATGCTACGGCTCTTGAACGTGATACATCTACAGTCAAAATACTACCTTCTGCTATTTTATATTCTTGTCCATTTCCCATATATTCTATAATTGAATTTTGTTTTTTAGGTATTCCATCAGTTATTTTATGCTCTCCACTAAAAACTAATCTGTAATCTCTACTCTGTGTAGTAGGTAAAACTCCAAAAAGAGAATTATCACCCGTTGGAGAATTTCCAAACGAAGTCAAAGACGGAACTTCAAAAGATACTGCATTCACTGATGGATTTGGTGGTGTAATACTTGGCGCAACTGGCTTATTTACAGTAATAGCACTAACTTCAGAAACTTCTGGAGCCTCAATCGTCAATGTATTAACACTTGGAGTTGGTGAATCAATTGTCAACTTTGGAGTTGGCGGAGTTATACTCACTCCTATTGTTGGTGCTGCCAACGTTATTGAAATTGAAGGTGCTTCTACTTTCGACACTTCACCCGGGTTTGGTGTGTCTGGCACGTTTATGTTTATAGCTTTTAGTGTCGGAATTAGTATTGTCGGTGCTGTTATTGGCTCAGTCACCTTCAAATTAATATTCGGACGCACTACTTCCCTTGGCATATCAATTTTTGGATTTATTGCGATTTCCTCTTTTGATACTGATTTTGGACGTACGTTTGCCATTATCTGGATTTCCACTTCTGGCTCTTGAACATGAAGCAATGAAGCTAATCCGTAAGACTGCTTTCCTATTGTGGAAGTGCTAAGTGAAGAAGTCATGTAACTTTTTCTTCTGTTTGACAAAATTCCAGTATCTGCCCAGTTTTCACGGTTATAAATGCTGTTAAACGAATATTTCTCGGCTTTGTCGCCTCTTCCTTTATAAGTGCCGTTATTGCTTGATATAAAGGTATTGGCACCGAATTGCCATGATTGCCATGGAGATTTTACGACCTGATCTCCTTGTTCCATTAACTGGATTAATTCCAAGTTCAAGTCTTCTATCGCCTCTTCGTTTGCCTTTTTCTTTTTCTTAATCGCAGTACGTGTCTTATCTGCCGACATTACCAGCTCTTTATTTAATCGCTCATAAAGCACGTTTGAAGATGTATTTAACCCAATTGAAAAAGTTATCATTCCCGTTATCAAGTATGAAAACAGCAATGATTCTGTATATTTTACATCTTTTGCTCTTTTGGCAAATGCTTTTAGATCTTTCTTTGCCTGTCTTAAATTGTTACTCATAAACTTCTCCTTTTTATTTTTTTTAATCAGTTATTTATAAAAGCCTAAAAATTCAATAAACACTGTATTTTTTACGCTTAATTTCCCTGTTTTTTCCATTTTTCTGCAAATATTACGATTATTATTCAATCTTTATTGCTTTTATAGTATACTAATTTTTTTATAATTTTAATTTTTATAACAAAACCTATTTCATAAAACCATAATCAACCTGCAAAACTCCATATTTTTTTTATTATTTTTTGTATAAATTACAATTTGAATATACTTTTAATCTGAACTTATTACATTATATCATTTTTTTATTTTCATTACAATATATTTATTTATAATATTTTATTAAGCCTTATTTATTAATTGCATTATTTTTTAATTATAAAATCAATAAAAAATCCCTCCAAATATATTATTTAGAGAGATTTTATGAGCGAGATTTAATCAAAATATGAGAAAATTATTTTTCTATCAAACTGCTTCCATCCATTTCAGCAGGTTTTTCCAATCCTAAAAGTTCTAACATTGTAGGTGCAATATCAGCTAATTTTCCACCTTTTCTTAATTTAGCATCTTTCATGTCGTTTGAAATGAAGATGAATGGAACAGGGTTTACAGTGTGAGCTGTATGAGGTTCTCCTGTTTCTGGATTTACTAATAAATCAGCATTTCCGTGATCTGCAGTTATAAATAATGCTCCGTCCATTTCTAGCACTTTTCTTACAATTTGTCCTAAGCAATTATCCACAGCTTGACAAGCTTCAATTACTGCCTGTACATTTCCTGTATGTCCAACCATGTCAGGATTTGCAAAGTTTAAGATAACTGTGTCAACTTTTCCTGTATTTAATTCTTCGATTAATCTGTCTTTTACTTTGTAAGCGCTCATTTCTGGCTGCAAGTCATAAGTTGCAACTTTTGGTGAATCAGAAAGCAATCTGATTTCTCCTGGATAAGGTTCTTCTTTTCCACCGTTGAAGAAGAATGTAACATGTGCATATTTTTCAGTTTCTGCTGTTCTTACTTGAATTAATCCAGCTTTTGAAACAACTTCCCCAAAGCAGTTTACTATTTTTTCAGGCGGGAAAGCGATTGGCGAATCAAATGATGCATCATATTGAGCCATTGTAACAAAGTTTACTTTAGGATAAACTTTTCTGTCAAATCCTTTAAATTCTGGATCAACAAATATTCTTGTAAGCTGTCTTGCTCTATCTGGTCTGAAGTTTGCAAAAATTACTCCATCTCCATCTTTGATTAATCCATTGTCTTTTGAACCAATTTTAACAGGAACTACAAATTCATCAGTTACACCTTTTGCATAAGACGCTTTGATTGCTTCATCAGCAGTTGGGTAAACTTCTCCATCTCCGATAGTCAACGCATCGTAAGCTAATTTTTCTCTGTCCCAGTTGTTATCTCTGTCCATTCCATAATATCTTCCAATTACAGTTGCGATTTTTCCAACGCCAATTTTATCCAAGCCTTCTTGCAACTGAGCCAAATAATTTACTCCGCTTTCAGGCGCTGTATCCCTTCCATCTGTAATAGGGTGAACATAAACTTCTGTAAGTCCCTTTTTAGCTGCCATGTCAACTAATCCAATAATATGGTCAATGTGACAGTGAACTCCACCATCAGATGCAAGTCCTAAGATATGAAGAGCTTTACCATTATTTTTAGTTGTGTCCATCACATTTGCTAAAACTTCGTTTTCTAAAATTGAACCATCGTTAATTGCTTTTGAAATTTTTGGAAGCATTTGGAAAACTGTTCTTCCTGCTCCAATATTTGTATGTCCAACTTCAGAGTTTCCAAATTGTCCGTCTGGAAGCCCAACATGTCCTCCATCAGCACGAAGTTCTGTAAAAGGATATTCTTTTTTATATCTCTCAAAATTTAATGGTTTTGCCATTTTAATCCCATTAACTTGATCGTCGTGGTGATTCATTCCCCAACCATCTAAAATTACTAAAACTACAGGTCTTTTTTTCATCTTAATTGTCCTTTCAAATTAATATATTAAATTTCACTTGCTAACTTACTACATTTATTATACTAATTTTTTCACAAATTTTCAAGAAATTATGTGTTTTATTTTTATATTTTTTACACTAGCAGCTTAGTGAACTACTCCCGCTTTTAGAAGCCGGAGACTTCTTGCTATCTTTTGTTAAAGCAAATAAAAAATAAAAATTATTTTGTATTCTAGTGAAAACGACTTGATTTTTATTGAAAAAAATGATAATATATTATGTAGTTTGCACATATTTAAATTATGTGGCATTTTATTAAATAAAGAGAAATCATTGAAAGGAGAAGCATAAATGGCACACTCAAAAGCGTCTAAAAAAAGAGTTTTCATTGGTGAAAGAAATGCAGCTAGAAACCAAGCTATCAGAAGCAGAACTAGAACTTTCGTTAAAAAAGTGCTTGCCGCTGTTGAAGCTAAAAATGTCGACGAAGCTAAATCAGCATTAAGCGCAGCATACAAAGAATTAGATAAAGCTGTAACAAAAGGTGTTATCAAGAAAAACGCCGCATCAAGAAAAAAATCAAGACTTACATTAAAAGTTAATTCATTGGCAAATTAATTTTTTGCCACTGATTGATTTTAAAAAAATTTTTTTAAGATTAATGAAAAAAAGACTATTCCATTTTTTAAGGTAGTCTTTTTATTATATACTCAAACCCATTTAAAATATAACCGTTAAAAATTATATAAAACTAGAGTTTGAGTAAAATAGTTATAACTTTTGAGTTCAGTTTTAAGGCAGTTTTACTATACATATAATTTTTGAACAACTAATTATACAATTTTAATCATTTTTTCTAAAAAGTTCCCTTACTCGCAAATTATTTTTTCTCGCTTTTAAAATCCAAGAAATCGATCCTTGTACAAAATACAAAATTCTTAGCCAATTTGGATTTATATAAATATCTTCATCACTTTTCAAATTTAAAATATTGTCAGAAAACTTTTCTAATGCTATACCTAAATTTTTCAGAGGTCCTTTACCCAATTTACATTTTTTCAAATATGGCAACAACTCTCCACCACCCACACCAATTCCTTGTCCCCATTTTGCCTTAACTTTCTCGCACCAGTTCTTCATCTGCAAAATTGCCAACTGATTTTGTTTTCCTTCATAAAATCCATTATTTACTATGCAATAAATTTTGTTTCCAGATTTTATAACTTTTTCCTTCTCAAATTCTACAAGTAATTTTAGTAAATTGGATGGAATTCCATCAACATATAAAGGAAAAAGAAATATTAAAACATCGCTATTGTAGATTTCATTTTTCATTTTATCATTTAACTTAAAAGAAATTGAATAATATTTTTTTATTTCATTTTCTTTAAGTAAAGACGAAAGATAGTTTCCTAATATTTCAGAAT
Source organism: Leptotrichia sp. oral taxon 417 (assembly GCF_013394865.1). NCBI lineage: Bacteria > Fusobacteriati > Fusobacteriota > Fusobacteriia > Fusobacteriales > Leptotrichiaceae > Leptotrichia > Leptotrichia sp. oral taxon 417. Next base: position 1,798,353 of record NZ_JABXYV010000001.1, read on the forward strand.
TACTTTTAACTGCTTTTGGACTTCCATTTATTACAGTAATTTTCATATTTTATCATTCTCCCTGATCTTCTAAAAAAAAAACCTTAAAATTTTTTGTATTTAAATTCACACTATTAGCCTTTACTATTTCTTTAGCCGCCATTTTTTCACTTTGTGTCAAATTTTCTCCATAAAAATATACATTTAAATCAAATCTCGTTTTATTTCGTGCGATATGATGCATTTCCTTATTCTTAAATTTAAAAAATGGCAACAAATATGGAATTGTCCTATCCAGCACATTTTTTACAAACGGACTATAAGAACCATAGACACATTGACTTATAATCACAACTTTGTCTGATTTTGAATATAATTTTGCTAAATTTTCATATCCATCCCTAATTTTACATTTCCCAGGAGTTTTAATCCAGCATTCAAAGCACCCCATGCAGCTTTTAATTTTATTATTATCACAAATTATAAACATATCTTCATCAGCTATTATTTTCTTTTTATTTATACTTTCTTTTATTTTATCTATAATTTTTTCTTTTTTTTCAATTTTCCACTTTAAATTTTCCAATTTTTCATTATCTAAATCATGTATAATCAATTCCATGTTTTTCACCCTGTTTAAGAGTGGACTACTCCCACTTTTAGAAGCGGGAGCTTCTTGGGAAGTATCTGCTTTTGTTAGCCAAATATATTTACCAAGCTCTTCGGGCAGTCCCTGCCCTGTTTTCTTTTATTTTCTTAATATTCCAACATTGCTTTTCCAATGTTTTTTATATTCAATGCCGCATTGTAATCTCTATCAATTTCAATCCCGCAGCACTCACATTTATAACTTCTTTCTGATAATTTCAGTTCCTCTTTAATATTTCCACATTTACTGCAAGTTTTCGACGATGGAAACCACTTATCTATCTTCAAAAATTGTTTCCCTAAAAACATCAGTTTATACTCAACCATCCTCAAAAACATTCCCCATCCATTATCTCCTACACTTTTCCCAAAATTTAATGCCTGGCTCATCACTTTCATATTCAAATTTTCAACAACCACAGCATTATAATTTTCAGATAATTTTTTCGATAATTTATGCAAAAAATCCCTTCGGCAATTTTTGATATACTCATGCAATCTTGATATTTTCATTTTTTGTTTATACCAATTTTTAGAAAATTTCACTTTTCTTGACAATGACTTTTGTAATTTTTTCAATTTTTTCTCCAATATCCTAAAATATCTTGGATAATCAGCCCTTTGGTTTTCAGAACTGATAAATAATTCAGACATTGAAAAATCAAGTCCAATTACTTTATCATTACTAGCTACCTTTTGAATTTCCTTTCCAAATTCCGTCAAAATAGAAACATAGTAATTTCCATTACTGTTTGTCAATGTTACTGACTTTATCTTGTAATCCTTCGGTATTTCTCTATGATATTTTAATTTAACTTTTTTCAATTTTGGCAAAATCAAATATTTGTTTTCCTCAATTCGTATCGAATTGTTCACACAATTTGTCGTGTAACTTTTAACATTATTCTTTTTAGATTTGAATCTTGGAAACTTTGCTCTCTTTTGAAAGAAATTCGTAAATGATCGTTTTACATTCAATTGAGCATTTGAAAGTGCCAGACTATCTACTTCTTTTAAAAATTGATTTTCACTTTTCAAACTGGCAGGTGTAATTATTTTATTTTTTCCAGTTTCTTCATAAATTTTATTAGCGATATATAAAATCGTATTATAAACAAAACGAACACATCCAAAAGTCTTGTTTATCAACAATTCTTGATCTTTATTTGGATAAATCTTATATTTGAATGCTAAATTATATTTCATGAAATTACACCTCCTTTTGATTTTGAATACTATTTTTAATTATTTCTCTTCGATATTTTATACAAAAATTATATCATAGGTGTATCCTTTTTTCAATTTTTTTTACAAAAAAAGCAATTCATCTCTCACTTATAGAAAGCCTACGACTTCTTGCTATCTTTTTGTTAAATTTATATATCTTTTAAATCCTGTTTTAAAAACAAAAACTATATTTTATCTATTTTAAGAGGCTTAATCCCTTACTAAGACTAAAAATTTATGATAAATTTATTATTTACAATGGGAAGCGACATAAAATTACTTTATTGCACAAACTGATTTTATTAACTGTTTCAAGCTATATTTCTCCATTTCTATATTGAACTGGAAAATTATTTTTTCCCAAATAATGAACATATTTCCATTATCAACACATTAACTCCAGTTTCCATCTCGATTTTTCCCATTTTTATATCTCTCTCAATTTCCCAGCATCTAAAAACTAATTTTTTTAAATTTAAATTTGTATAATTTTGCTCAAGTTCCAGCTTTTTAAAAATCACATAAGAATTTGGAATTCGATTATTGGATTTAAAAACTTCCTTTATTTCTTCAAATTCCATTTTGAAAGCATTATAATTTCTGCTAAATTTTCTCCCATGTTTTTTTAATGAACTTATTTTATACATCGTTTCAAGTTCACTGTAAAGAGAATACAAAATTCCCATATATTCCTTCTTCTGCTCCAAATATCTCATTACATCCGCTGGATTATTCAACAATATATTCCGTGTCATCTCATAAATCTGATATTCCTTTTCAGCCGACACAACATTTTTTATTTTTTCAATATCAAATTTCTCTCCATTCAAAAAAACCTTAATTTTCTCCACTTCATTTCTAACTTTAAACGGATTATTTCCAATCATCTCCAGAAGCAATGCCAGATCTCTGCCATTTATTCCTAGTTCATTCACAATATAGGCCCGTATTTCCTCTTCAGTCTCCTTCTGAAACAAAAAGACTTTCATTTTCCTATTTTTTTCCAGCTCATCCAGCAACTTTTTTAACTTTGCCCCAAATTTCCCATCTTCCTTGTCATAATCAATAATAATTTCCTTATTTACTATCTCAAGATTTGCTATGTATTTCAAGATTTCCTCAATATTTTTCAGTTTTTCTGCCCTTTTTAACACAACCAGTTCCTGACTTAAAAATATCGAATTAATATTAATTTTCTCCAAAAACTGCTCGTTTTCCTTCAGATCCACATCAAAAAAACTCTCACTAATCCCCACATTTTCCTTCCGTATTTTCTCCAGAATCTCAAAATACTTAAATTCCCTCTGCTTTTTCCCTCCAATAAAATAAATCATTTATTTCCTCACACTTTTAATCTAATACTAAATCCCATTTGAAAAATAGAAATTATATTTTATTTATTTCCTGACAAGGGATCTTGACCCCTTGCATAATAGAAGTTATAATAAATCTATTATTTTAACGGGAAATAGTATAAAACCCAAAAAAATATCTTCTAATACTCATTAATTCAAATAACTAATCCTTTGGCACATCATAAACCTGACGACAAATCGGACATTCTAAATATTCTTTTCTACCACTTATTGGAAAAACTGGTATCCAAAACAAAGTAAACCAGTCACAATATTCCATAAAATTCCAGTCAGATGTGTTATTACATCTTGAGCAATGGCAGTTTTCCAATGATCCTAAATTTTTAAATTTTCTTTTTGTTCCAAATACTAAAATCATTTTGGATACTTCTCCTTTATTTTTTACATTTTTTGACAAGGAGTCAATACCCCTTGCTAATTTTTTAATTACTAATCTTCTTTTTCAACTTCCAGCAATTTCAATCTCAAATCATCTTCAAGCACTTGTTCTTCAATTCCTGCAGGTGCTCCAGTCATCAAGTCTTGTCCTTTATTAGTTTTAGGGAACGGAATTACTTCTTTTATTGAATCTTCCTTCAACATTGCCATAAGCCATCTATCAATTCCGTAAGCAAGTCCTCCATGTGGCGGAACTCCATATTTCAACACTTCCAAGAAGAATCCAAATTTGTCTTCTAATTCTTCTTGACTAAATCCTAATTTTTCAAAAACTTTCGCTTGTAAATCTTCATCGTGAATTCTGATACTTCCTCCACCGATTTCATAACCATTCAAGACAATATCGTAAGAATCTGTTTTAATTTTTGCAAGTTCATTCGTATCAAGATACTTTCTATCTTCTTCCTTAATCGAAGTAAACGGATGGTGTTGTGCTTTATATCTATTTTCTTCTTCACTCCATTCAAACATAGGAAAATCAACTACCCATAAGAATTTAAACGCATTTTTGTCAATTAATTCCAACTCTTCTCCCAGTTTCAATCTCAACGCTCCCAATCCATCATGCACAACTTTATATTTATCAGCCAAAATTAACGCAACTTCATTATTTTTAATTCCCAATTTTTCAATAATTTGTGCCAATTTTTCTTCTGAGAAGAATTTCGCAATTGGAGAATTTATTTCTCCATTTTCATTCACTTTAATATACGCCAAACCTTTTGCTTTAAAGTATGTTTTCACATAATCTTCCAAGTCTTTAATGTATTTTCTCGAGAATTTTTCCGCATTTGGTGCAACAATTGCTTTTACATTCCCACCATCTTTCAATGCATTTTCAAAAACGCCAAATCCACAATCAGCAGTTTCTTCTGACAAATCAATCAATTTCATATCAAATCTCAAATCTGGCTTGTCTGAACCATAAAAATTCATCGCATCATCGTAGCTCATTCTTGGAAATTTTTCAGTAATTTCAATTCCTGTAACATCTTTAAATACTGTCTTTGTTAATTCTTCAGCCATTGAAATCACATCTTCTTGCTCAACAAACGACATTTCCACATCTAATTGAGTAAATTCAGGCTGTCTATCTGCTCTCAAATCCTCATCTCTAAAACATTTTGCTAATTGATAATATTTATCAATCCCAGAAACCATAAGTATTTGCTTAAACAATTGTGGTGATTGTGGCAATGCATAAAAATCACCTTTGTTAGTTCTACTTGGCACGATAAAATCCCTCGCTCCTTCAGGTGTCGCCTTTGCCAAAATCGGAGTATCGACATCTAAAAATCCATTTTCATTCATAAATTTTCTAATTGAAAACAGCATATCGTTTCTTTTAATAATATTATTCAACATTTTCGGTCTTCTAATATCCAAATATCTATAAGTCAATCTCATATTTTCACTAAGATTCCCAGTTTCACTAATTTCAAACGGTAACTGTTTCGCTCGGCTTAAAACTTCAATTTTTTTCGCTTCAATCTCAATATCCCCAGTTGGAATATTTTTATTCTTACTACTTCTTTCAGCCACAACTCCTGTAACCTTCAAAACCCATTCATTCTTATATTTTCTAGCTTCCTCAAAAAGTTCACTCCCAGAAACTTCCTCATTCAACAAAATTTGAGTAACCCCATATCTATCCCTCAAATCAATAAACACAAAGTGACCCAAATCTCTAACTTTAGAAATCCATCCTGATAAAGTCACTTCTTCGCCAATATTTTCCATTCTTAATTCATTTAATTTATAATCTCTATACATTTTCTTTCCTTTCTTTATTTAATGATTTTATATTTTAATTTTTTATAAGATATATTTGATAACCTAAGTTTTTTTATTATTCTTAATTTTAATCAATAAAAATAGTCAAATCTTTTTGAATTTTCAATCCAATTCCTCTTTTTCAGCATAAATCAACTCAATATCTTCAAATGCATTTTCCATCGCTTCTATATGATACATTTCATACATATCAAATATTTTTTCAGTTACCAGAAGTTTATCCCATTTTTCTAAAATATTTTTTGCATTCTCATTTTTCCATTCTGCATATTTTTCGAGCAAATACACAAAAAACTTCATTTTTCAGACACCGCTCTCACCTCTGATATACACAGAATTTCTAGGATCTCCAGTAATTTTCTCATTTTCCCACATGTCTAAAATTACTAATGGACTAAATTCCCACATTTCCAATTCAAAATCTGAAAGCATTTCATAAGTTTCTGAATACAAAAATTTTCTCATTGATTCCATTTCACTAAATCCATATTTTTCTGAAATAAATTTTATAACTTCACTATCGTAATTTGCCAAAATATCTGAAAATATTTCTTTCATATTCATACTTTTATCAACTCCATAAACTTCAATTTTTCCCCTTTCCACAGTTTAATTTACACAACTTATTTCAAAATCTCCAAAACTTCTTCAAAGTTATATTTTTTCTGCTCCCCAGTACTAAATTTCTTAACCGTAATCACATTTTCATCTCGTTCTTCTTCTCCTAAAATCAAAACATATTCAGCATTTTCACGGTTTGCCTTTTTCATTTGTGCTCCAAAGCTTTTGGCATTGTAGTCAAAGTTTACTTTAATGCCATTTTTTCTAAGTTCATTTACGGTTTTTACAAAATATTCTTTTGTATCATCGAAATAAATCACATAAATTTTTTCTTCATTTTCAGAAATTATAGAATCATCCATTAACATCGCAATTCTTTCCATTCCAGCGGCAAATCCAATTCCGGGAACTTTCGCATTTCCTAATATTTCAAGCAATCTGTCATATCGTCCACCCGCTAGAACTGTCGCTTGTGACCCCAATTTACTCGATTTAATTTCAAAAACCGTGTCCGAATAATAGTCAAGCCCTCTAACTAATTTATCATTTACAACATAATTCACGCCCAACAATTCCAAATATTTTTTAGTATCTTCAAAATATTTTTTACTTTCTTCATCCAAATAATCATAAAGTTTTGGTGCATTTTTAAACTCTTCCTGATCACCTTTATCCTTAGAATCCAAAGCTCTCAAAGGATTTTTCTCATATCTTTTTTGCGAATCTTCACTCAATTTATCAAGTCTTTCAACCATAAATTTTTTCAAATCTTCAATATATTTTTTTCTCGACTCAACATTTCCTAAGCTATTAATCTCCACAACTAAGCCAGTAATTCCAAGTTCTTCAAGAAAATCGCAACCCATTTTAATAATTTCCGCATCTAAATAAGCACTTCTCACACCAAACATTTCCACTCCAGTTTGATGAAATTCTCTCATTCTCCCTTTTTGTGGTGCTTCGTATCTATACATTGGACCATTGTAAAACCATTTCACTATTGGAGAAGACTTATGAAATCCAGCTTCAAGATATGCTCTTACAACTCCAGCAGTTCCTTCTGGACGCATTGTAACATCTCTTTCTCCCTTATCCTTAAAATCATACATTTCTTTTGAAACAACATCAGTTTCATCTCCAACACCTCTTCTAAAAAGCTCCGTTTCCTCCAAAATCGGCGTAATTATTCGTTCAAATCCATATTTTCCAAAAACTTTTTTTGAAGCATCTACAATCGCATCGTATTTTTTTACATCGTCAGAATATCTATCTTTCATTCCTTTTAAGGCAGTTATCATAATTTTTTCCTTTCTTAATTAATATCGTCAATTTTATTTTATAAATTATTATACCACAATTGACTAAAGATTTTAAGATGTGGGATTTTTTAGTTTAATTTATTTTATTTAATTTATTTTTTTTATCTTTTTCATTTTCATTTTCTATCAAATCTCTTAAATCATTGCTTCCTTCTTCATAAATTATTTTTGCAATAACTCTCAAAATTTTATAAAGTTTTCTCAATCCGTAAAATATTAAAATTGTCAAAAGAAAAGTTTGTGAAAATAATAATGAAAATAATAAATTTATGTTTTTGTTGATTTTGTACAAACTTTTTTCCAAAAAAAGGCTAAAAACGATATTTCTTAGCAAATAAACTTGCAAAGGAATATAAATTGCAGTTGCCATGCGGATTATTTTTAATATTGAAAGTACAAGTTTTCTTATTTCAAACGAATATTTTTCCTCTCTTTGCAAAATTTTATACATAATTTTTTCTTTTGTAATAAATTCCAGCTCAAAATATCTATTTTTTAAAGTCAAAAGTAACATAAAAATTACAGAAATCAAAAACATCACATAATTAATCTGTTTTTTTATTTTCAATTTTTTATCCACAATAAAAATTTCTTTCCCTTTATCTTTTTGAAAATACCGATAACTGCTGTTTAACGGTAAATAAATTCCATTTGAAAGTTTTATAACTTTTCCTGAAATAATATTTCCGCTATAAATTTTATTTTTTGAAAAAATTTTCACAACATTATTTTTCAAATCAACATATTCACCCTTTTGTGAATTCAAATTTCCATTTTCTTCTTCAAAATTACTTCTATTTTTTTCATAATAAAGCATAAGACTGCTATTTTCCTTGACTAACAAATTTTCAACTCTATAATTTCCTTCTATTTTATTTCTCGAATCAATAATTTTCCCATCTTTATCAACCGACCATTTAAAGTGATAATTTTCATTCAAAATTTCAATAGTCGAATTTTTCAACAAATCCATATCATCCACATCATCGCTTTCCAAAATTAAAAAACTCTGATTTTTCTCCAAAAGTTTTTTTGTATAATTCTGAAAAGTAAGATTTGCCAAAAACAGCAAAATTATTCCAACTATTATTTTATCCCATTTAATATGCAAATAAAAAGCACCAATATAAAACTTTTTCGTCATCTGCACCCAAAATAGACTTGCCCACCTTATAAAAACCAAACTCATCCAAACTATGACAAATGTTATCCAGCTCACAAAAATCAATAAATAAATGTGATAATCCAAAACTTTAATTTGCCAGGCGATATTTAAAGAAGTCAATATCAACATTACATAAACCGTGATTTCCAAAAAGAATTGGGAAAAATCCATTATTTTAATTTGATTATTTTTTATTTTCAAATATTTTTTTCGCTTGTAATAAAGCTTTTTTAAATTTTTCTTAGTCTTATTTTCTTCACAAACTTTTCTTAATTTCCTTATTTCATTTTCTATTTTTTTTAACATCATAAATTTAAACTTCTCTAAACGAACATCATTTTTCAAATATTTATTTTCATTTCGCATAAGTTTTACTTTTGTAGAAATAATATAAGAAACAATAATTTTATACAAAACTTGTAAAACTTTTATAATTTCTTTCATTTTTTTCTTCTTTTCTCCTTTTTTATTTGTTATATTATATAAAAAAGACTGTCTCAAGTCTAGTCTAAATACTAAAATATTTTATTCAATTATTTTTTTCAACTTAATTTTTAAAGAAATTGAATATTTAAACATACACTCAGACCTATTCAAAATTAAACTATTAAAGATTATACAAACTTAGTATTTAAGTAAAATAGTCATAGTTTTTGAGTTAAGTTTTACTATAACATAAAAATTAATGTTTATATTTTAAGAAATTTATGATAAAATTTTATTATATTAGTTTTGAAAAGAAGTGAGGGAAATATGTATAAAGTACTGATTGCAGATGATAATAAGCAAATTGTGTCAATACTTTCAGAATACTGCAAAAAAAATAATTTTACTGTAAGTACTGTTTTTGATGGAGAAGAAGCATTAAAGGAAATCGAGAAAAATAAGTTTGATATAGTTTTGCTGGATGTAATGATGCCGAAAAAAGATGGATTTGATGTGTGCCGTGAAACGAGAAAATTTTCAAATGTTCCAATTATAATGATTACAGCACGTGGAGAAGATTACGAAAAAATAATGGGGCTTGAAATTGGGGCAGATGACTATATTGTAAAACCATTCTCGCCAGGAGAAATAATTGCCAGAATAAATGCAATTTTGCGTAGAATAATGCCTAAAAATGATCAAAGTGAAAAAATCTTTACTTTTGACAATCTTGAAATTGATTTAAATAATTTTACAGTAAAGGTAAATGACGAGATAATTTCATTGACAAAAAAAGAAATTGAAATTTTATGGACTCTTGCAACAAATCAGAATAAAGTTTTTACAAGGGAGAATTTGTTAGACTTAATTTGGGGATTTGATTATTTTGGAGAAAGCCGTACTGTTGATACGCATATAAAAAGGCTTCGTGCAAAATTAGACAACTATGAGCATAAAAAATGGAATATTAAAACAATTTGGGGTGTTGGGTATAAATTTGATATTTTAGAAAAATAATAATTAATTTGAAGAAAAAAAAGAAAAGAAAGGAGCAGATTTTTTTAATGAGTAAAAAAATAAAAAAAATTTTATTTAACGGAGAAGAATATCCTCCTGAAACATTTCGATTAGGAATGATGCTGTGTATGGTTGGAGGATTTATGGATGCATACACATTCATTACACGTGGAAAAGTACTTGCCAATGCACAAACTGGAAACATTGTCTACCTTGCAATAAATTTAGGAAAAAGAGAATGGGTAAAATCCTTTGATTACTTTATGCCAATTTTATTTTTTGCACTTGGCATATTATTTACTGAACTTATAAAAACGAAATTTGAAAAACATAAGATTTTCAGATGGCAGCAAATCGTAATAATCTATCAGATTATAGTAATGTTTTTTATTTCTTTCATACCAAGCGGAAACTGGAACATTATCGTAAACATAATCATGTCCTTCATCGCCGCCATTCAGTATCAAGGCTTCAGAAAAATCAGAGGTCTTGCAGGAGCCACTACAATGTGCACAGGAAACCTACGAAGCGGAATGGACAACTTAGTTAAATACATCAAAACTAAAGACAAATCACATTTACAAAGTTTCTGGATATATTTAGGCTTAGATGGATTTTTCCTTATCGGATCATTACTTTGTGTAATTTTAGTAAATATTTATGGGATAATTTCTCTATTAATTTGCTGTATTTTGCTAATTTTTGTATTTATAATAATGTTTAAGAAAACTATTTAAAAAATAAAAATTATATTTTACAACAAGGGGTCTTGACCCCTTGTAAAAAAATTTATAACTATCCTACTGTTTAGATGTGAAACAAATCTCTCGACTAAAATTCATTTCTCAAAATTTCCCCTTTTCTTAAATCACTTCTCATTTTCTGAATGACATCATCCATTTCATCCAGTTTTTTCAAAATTTTCTTTTCTTCAGCACTTGTTGTAATAATTTTACTAATTCCCCCATTTTTTATTATAATCCGTTTATCTGCTATTAATGCCAACGTTGGATCATGTGTTGCCATTAACACAATCTTATCTGAAGAAACAAGCAATTCCAAGGCTTTTTTCCTATCAATTCCAGCATTTTCAATTTCATCAATCAAAACAATTGGAGATGAACTTAAAATTGCAGTATCAGCAATCATCAAGGCACGAGACTGTCCACCACTTAAAGCTGTAATTGCAGTAGTTAAGTCAAATTGCTCTCCAGCCAGCTTATTTGCCGCACTAATGATCTCTTCCACAGTTTCATCAATGTTTTCAATCATTCGGCTTTGTGCATGCAGTTCCAGAAATTCCTTTACTGACAAATCCATAACAAAATTCATATTTTGGGATAATTGTGCGACTAATTTATTATTTGAAGAATAACGCCATTTTTTATCTGGAAATTCACCATTTATAAGAATCTGACGCTTTGTCGGCGTATCCTTCTGGGCAGTCCATTCGATGTCAGCAAGAAGTCTTGATTTTCCAGAACCTGTAGGTCCTACAATTGAAATAATTTCTGATTTATGAATATCAAGCCTTTCAAACCCCTCTTTATTTCCCGATTTATCTTGCCCAGCGACAATTGTAAGCACATCAATCGAATTTTCATCTTCCATTCCCAAAAATAATTTCATTTGCTCAATATAGTCAACTAAACTTTCCTCAATTTTTTCCACATCTAATGCAAAATCCTCAATTTTATCTTCTGCAAAAGTTACAATAAATTCGTGAAAAGTACTATTGTAAAAAGTTTCCACAGGCAAGTTATTTTCAGTAAAAAAATTCTCTGCAAACGGATATTTCTGAACAAGTTCACTAATACTTAATTTATTTATCAAATCTTTTTTTTCATATTTTTTCCTTTTTATTAATTATTTTTTTATTGCTGTAAATTCATTTTTCTAACATTACCCATCTGATATTTTTCCCCAATTCTCTTTTCTCCCAGACAATATGAACAAAGTGCCGATGGCATCGGAAATCTAAGTTCCATTCCTTGAACACTGTCTATTTCCAGCTTTTTCTCATAAAGAAGCGTACTCAATTCATAAGCTCCCTGTCCAGTAAGCCCATTAACATGCATAGTCACAGCCTTTGGATTTACAGAGTTCACACGTGAAGCAAAAACTTCTCTTTCAGCTTGCGAAACAATATCTCCCTTTGTAATAATAACAATATCCGCAGCCTTTAATAACGGTCCAATTTTCTTTGGAGTATTAATTCCTGATAAATTATCAATCACACAGACTCCCTTTATATCCTTAATATACGGAGAACATCTATTACAAAGCCCTGCCGATTCTGTAATTAATATTGAAAGCCCAAGACTTTTCCCCCATTGCACAACTTCTTCAATATTAGACACAAAAAAGTGATCTGGACATAAAGCCCCAGAAATTCCCTTTTTTACAGGAATCCCTGCCTTCGCATACAATTTATCATCATCCGTATAAAGGCAGTCAAATTTTACCACTCCAACCGACATTCCCTGCGATTTCAAGGCTTCCACAGTTTTTAAAATAACACTCGTTTTCCCTGAAGATGGCGGACCTGAAAATATTATTAAATTCATAATTTCTTCTCCTTTTTTCTATTTTTAAAAATTAAAAATCTAAATCAATACAACATTTCTTCAATCTCTAATTCTAATCTTTACATTCATAATTGTCTATTTCTTTTTTATTTCTTAGTTATTTCTAAAAATTTATTTTCTTTACTTTCTATTTTTATCTTTACTGCCACAAATCCTGAATTTCTTTAATCTTTAATCAATTTAATTATTTTTAAATATCCAAAAATTTCAATAAATATAAATTTTTTCAAAATTTTTTATAATTTTTATCAATGTTTTACTTTATTGTTCAAGACTTTTTTTCACATCATTATTAAATTCCTCTTCACATTCACGAATAATTTTTCCAATATCGTGACTATAGATAAAATCCCATCCAATCCATTTGAAATTTTGATATTTTTCCAAATGATTATCCACATTTGGATTTGTTGACGGAAATTTACCATTTGCAGAAAAAATCGTTCCAATTTCATTTGACATAAATAACTCCATAAACGGCTTAATTTTATCAGCCTTCGATTTTTTAGTAATCATAAATATTGGACTTAACAAAGCCCCATCTTTAGGCCAAACAACTTCTAAATCTCCTGTTCCATTAACCATTTGTGAAAAGAAATATGGAATTATACTAACTGCAGGTGCTTCAGGTGTTCTAGTTCTAGCCTTTACCATTTGAGCTGGATGCAAACTTTTTTTATAAGAACGAGCCAGCTTATGAATCCCATCCATTCCAAAATCCTTATAAAGATTAGCAAGCAATGCATTAAACAAATCTAAATCAGCCATCGGCAATGCAACAGAATCTTCAAATTCTTCACTTAATAAATCTGACCAAGTTTCAGGCATTTTTCTATCACCCAAAGAAGTTTTATTCACCAAAAATATTGCTGGAACAACTCCCATTATTGCATAACGCTTTTTAGGATCTCTCAAATCAATATTTTCATTACAAAAATCACTATTCATATCTTCAATATACGTCTCAAAAATCCCATTTTCCATATACTGACCCATCAAATTTTTATCAAAAAACAGCTCAAATCCAGCCGAAAGCAGCACATCTGAAACCTTATCAGGATTTCCTGTCTTAACTTTTTCCACAACCCAGTCAAGTCCCAAATTCGCCGATTTCAAATTATACGAAATAAAATAATCATTTTTCACATTTTGCTCATTTACCCAATCCTTAATTCCCTCCAAAAGCGGTATTCTAATAGGACAAGGCAAAACTCCCTCAATGATTAAATCACTATTTTCATCAGCCTTACTTTCATCCAAAGAAACATCAATATCCGCATCCTTTTTCAAAAACATTTTTAATTTCTCAACAAACAATTCCTGATTAATCTTTTTAGACATAAGTGCCATTCGCAACTTAATATTTTTCCCCATAACCTCAAGCATCTGCTTATTTTTAAGCTGCTCAAACCCATTAGCAATAAAAAAATCTAAAGCCTCAGGATATTTTTTTATAATCTCATAAAGCGTATCATCTAAATTAAACATACTACATTCTCCTAAATTTCTCTATTTTTTATTTTGATTTTAAAACAATTTTATTATGAGTGAATTATAACATAAAATAACAAAAAAAAGTGTAATATATATTACACAAATTTACAAATATTTATCTAATACTTAAATTCTATTTATACTATTTCCTATTAAAATAACAGATCTATTATAAATCAAAATCTCGACCTTTTTTTAAATAGTATCTAGTAAATAATCAAAAAATTATCATAGTATAGTGAAACCTATTTAAAATTATATAAATTTAAGGTTTGAGCAAAATAATTATAATTTTTAAGTTCAGTTTTAAAGTAGTTTACTATAAATAAAAAAAACTCCGCTAAGGAGAATATGACATGACAAAAATAAATTCAATTCTGCAAATAAAAAAATGGCGTCCCCGGTTGGACTCGAACCAACGACCCTCTGATTAACAGTCAGATGCTCTAACCGGCTGAGCTACGGAGACACACATATTTAAAAAAGTTTGGCAACTACCTATCTTCCCAGGACGAATCCAAGTATTTTAGGCACTAACAGACTTAACTGCCGGGTTCGAAATGTTTCCGGGTGTATCCCTGTCGTTATCATCACCAAACTAGATATATATACTGTCCATTAAGACAATGAGAAATAAATAGCAGCAGCAAAAGATTATCTTAAAAGCAGACGTAATATTAGTACTAGTCAGCTAAATGCATTGCTGCACTTACACCCCTAGCCTATTGACCATATGTTCTCTATGGATACTACGAATATTCATCTCAAAGCCGGCTTCCCGCTTAGATGCTTTCAGCGGTTATCCGTACCAGACGTGACTACTCAGCCATGCCACTGGCGTGACAACTGATACATCAGAGGTCTGTCCAACCCGGTCCTCTCGTACTAAGGTCAGATCTTTTCAATATTCAGGCGCCTGCAGTGGATAGGGACCGAACTGTCTCACGACGTTCTGAACCCAGCTCGCGTGCCTCTTTAATGGGCGAACAGCCCAACCCTTGGGACCTTCTCCAGCCCCAGGATGAGACGAGCCGACATCGAGGTGCCAAACACTTCCGTCGATATGGACTCTTGGGAAGTATCAGCCTGTTATCCCCGGGGTAGCTTTTATCCGTTGAGCGACGGTCCTTCCATACGGAACCGCCGGATCACTAACTCCTACTTTCGTACCTGCTCGACCCGTCAGTCTTGCAGTCAAGCTCCCTTATGCGTTTGCACTCTTAGGCTGATTTCCATCCAGCCTGAGGGAACCTTTGAACGCCTCCGTTACTCTTTGGGAGGCGACCGCCCCAGTCAAACTGCCCACCTAGCACTGTCTCCGTTGCCAGATTAGAATTCCGACAGCATATGGTTGGTATTCCAACAGCGACTCAGCAATGGCTGACGCCATCACATCACAGTCTCCCAACTATCCTATACACACATTGCCAGAACCCAATGCCAAGCTACAGTAAAGCTCCACGGGGTCTTTCCGTCCTACTGCAGGTAGCCGGTATCTTCACCGGCATTACAACTTCACCAGGTCTCCAGCCAAGACAGCTCTCAAATCATTTCACCATTCGTGCAGGTCGGAACTTACCCGACAAGGAATTTCGCTACCTTAGGACCGTTATAGTTACGGCCGCCGTTCACCGGGGCTTCAAATCGGAGCTCTCACTCCTCCTCTTAACCTTCCGGCACTGGGCAGGTGTCAGCCCATATACGTCGCCTTTCAGCTTAGCATAGACCTGTGTTTTTGGTAAACAGTTGCTTGAGACTCTTCACTGCGGCCTGTTTCCCCTGGGAGCGCTTCTCTCCTTCAGGTATGTCAGGCACCCCTTCTCCCGAAGTTACGGGGCTATTTTGCAGAGTTCCTTAGCTAGAGTTATCCTGTCGGCCTTAAGTTTCTCACTCTGTCCACCTGTGTCGGTTTACAGTACGGGCGCTGCTTCTCATCGATAGAAGTTTTTCTTGGCAGTGTAGGATCTGCGACTTATGCAAATGCACTTCCCCGTCAGGTCTCACGTTTAGGCGTGCGGATTTACCTGCACGCCCACGCTGGGCCCTTAGAAAGGCTAAACCGTCAGCCTTCTCGCATACCTTCCTGCGTCACTCCGTCTCTCAAGCGATAACAGCGGTACAGGAATATTAACCTGTTTTCCATTCGCCATCACAATTTTGCTTATGCTTAGGTCCCGACTTCCCCAGGGCGGACAAGCCTTCCCCTGGAAACCTTGGACTTCCGGCCGGCGGGATTCTCGCCCGCCTTCTCGCTACTCATTCCTGCATTCTCGCTTCTGATACCTCCAGGACGGCCTTGCGGCATCCCTTCGACGGCCTACAGAACGCTCTCCTACCAAGATACGGTGTATCTTCCGCAGCTTCGGTTTATGTCTTAGCCCCGTTACATCTTCGGCGCAGGCACTCTCGACCAGTGAGCTATTACGCACTCTTTCAAGGCATGGCTGCTTCTAAGCCAACCTCCTGGTTGTCTATGAATGTCCACCTCCTTTCCCACTTAGACATAATTAGGGACCTTAGCTGGCGGTCTGGGCTGTTCCCCTCTCGTCCGAGGACCTTGTCATCCACGGACTCACTCCTGAACATGATATATGGTATTCGCAGTTTGCTTGATTTCGGTAAGCAGTACGCCCCCTAGATCATACAGAGCTCTACCCCCACATATCTCAGTTCAAGGCTGCACCTAAATGCATTTCGGAGAGAACGAGCTATCTCCTAGTTCGATTGGCTTTTCACCCCTAGACCTATCTCATCTCCCAACTTTTCAACGGCGGTGAGTTCGGCCCTCCACTGAGTCTTACCTCAGCTTCAGCCTGGACAGGCCTAGATCACTAGGTTTCGCGTCTATGACTGGCGACTTGACGCCCTATTAAGACTTGGTTTCCCTTCGGCTCCGTCTATTAACCTTGCCACCAGCCATAACTCGCAGGATGATTAACCAAAATCCACGCAGTCACACATAAAGTGCTCCTACCGTTTGTAAGCACACGGTTTCAAATTCTGTTTCACTCCCTTGCTCAGGGTTCTTTTCACCTTTCCCTCACGGTACTCTTCACTATCGGTCAACAACAGTATTTAGCCTTACGTGATTTGGTCCACGCTGATTCACGCCAGATTCCTCGTGCCTGACGCTACTCGGGTGCTTCCAGTCTCCATATATGCTTTATGTTCTACAGGACTTTCACCTTCTCTGGTTCAGCTTCCCAACTGATTCCACTTACACATGTACAGATTAAACATTATGACAATCCGTTAATGGAAGTCCCGCAACCCCGTGCCAGCAACGCTGTCCGCTTGACACTGGCACGGTTTAGGCTTTTCCCTGTTCGCTCGCCGCTACTTGGGGAATCGTTTTTACTTTCTTTTCCTCCTGCTACTTAGATGTTTCAGTTCGCAGGCTTGCCGTTTTCACGCATGCCCTCCAGGCATGCAGGTTTACCCATTCGGAAATCCGGGGATCAATGATTATGTGCATCTTCTCCCGGCTTATCGCAGCTTATCACGTCCTTCGTCGGCTGTTGCTGCCTAGGCATCCTCCGTGTGCCCTTATTAGCTTTTATATCCAGAATAACTTTTTACTCTAGTTTAGTTATAATCTTTTACCTACTATTCATTTCCCATTGTCCTAAATAATAATAATATTGGTGGAGATAAGCGGGTTCGAACCGCTGACCTCTGCCTTGCAAGGGCAGCGCTCTCCCAACTGAGCTATATCCCCAAGACTTCTTATGGTGGGCATGGCTGGACTCGAACCAGCGACCCCTGCGTTATCAGCACAGTGCTCTAACCACCTGAGCTACACGCCCATAAGATATATAAAGAAGCAGTGCTTGTTTCTCCTTAGAAAGGAGGTGATCCATCCGCACCTTCCGGTACGGATACCTTGTTACGACTTCACCCCAATCACTATCCACACCTTAGATGCTTTCCTCCTTGCGGTTGGACCAGCAGCTTCAGGTGCAGACAACTCTCGTGGTGTGACGGGCGGTGTGTACAAGACCCGAGAACGTATTCACCGCAGCATTGCTGATCTGCGATTACTAGCGATTCCAGCTTCATGAAGTCGAGTTGCAGACTTCAATCCGAACTTGGACCGGCTTTAAAGATTGGCTTGGCGTTGCCGCCTTGCGGCTCTCTGTACCGGCCATTGTAGCACGTGTGTAGCCCAGATCATAAGGGGCATGATGACTTGACGTCATCCCCGCCTTCCTCCTGCTCTTCGCAGGCAGTCTTGCTAGAGTTCCCAACCTAATGATGGCAACTAGCAATAGGGGTTGCGCTCGTTGCGGGACTTAACCCAACATCTCACGACACGAGCTGTCGACAGCCATGCACCACCTGTCTCTGCGTTCCCGGAGGCACAGCCTGCTCTCGCAGGCCTTCGCAGGATGTCAAGATCTGGTAAGGTTCCTCGCGTTGCGTCGAATTAAACCACATGCTCCACCGCTTGTGCGGGTCCCCGTCAATTCCTTTGAGTTTCAGCCTTGCGGCCGTACTCCCCAGGCGGATTACTTATCGCATTAGCTTCGGCACGGACACTCTTCATGCCCACACCCAGTAATCATCGTTTACAGCTAGGACTACCAGGGTATCTAATCCTGTTTGCTCCCCTAGCTTTCGCACTTCAGCGTCAGTTACCGTCCAGTGAACTATCTTCATCATCGGCATTCCTGCACATATCTACGAATTTCACCTCTACTCGTGCAGTTCCGTCCACCTCTCCAGTACTCTAGCCACATAGTTTCCAGGGCAGGCTTGCGGTTGAGCCGCAAGTTTTCACCCCAGACTTATCTGGCCGCCTAGATGCCCTTTATGCCCAATAATTCCGGATAACGCTTGCGACATACGTATTACCGCGGCTGCTGGCACGTATTTAGCCGTCGCTTCTTCTGCAGGTACCGTCATTTTTTTCTTCCCTGCTGAAAGCACTTTACAATCCGAAAACCTTCATCGTGCACACAGAATTGCTGGATCAGGGTTGCCCCCATTGTCCAATATTCCCCACTGCTGCCTCCCGTAGGAGTAAGGGCCGTATCTCAGTCCCCTTGTGGCCGTCCACCCTCTCAGGCCGGCTACCTATCATCGCCTTGGTGGGCCGTTACCCCACCAACAAGCTAATAGGACGCAAGGCTCTCCTGCAGCATCTCTTTTCATCAGGCTGGACATGAGTCCGCCTGACTTTACCAGGTCTTATCAGTCGTTTCCGTCTGTTATCCCTGACTGCAGGGCAAGTTCCTTACGCGTTACTCACCCGTCCGCCTTGGCTAGGCTGTGCAAGCACAGCTTCGCCAAAGACTTGCATGTGTTAAGCATTCTGTCAGCGTTCATCCTGAGCCAGGATCAAACTCTTCATTCAATATATAAACATATATTTAAATTTCACCTAATTAGTCTTGACGTTATCTTTTTCAAGATACTTGACTTTATTGATTATACACTTAATTGCTTCTTTACATTATTAATATCTCTATTGTCCGTTGATACATTTTCGTATCGACAAGATATATATTATCATAAAAGGAAATATTTGTCAACTACTTTTTTGAAATTTTTTTTGATTTTTTTAAAATTTTTCAATTTTCCATATTTATTTCCATTTCACTATTCTATTCCTATTCGATATTAAAAGAGTTTGAGCATATTTCTTAATTTTTTTGATTTTCTAAATAATTATCTATTATTTGAATACTTTTTATATAATTTTCTGTAAGACTCTTATTTGACTTATGTAATAATTCAATATATTTTTGATTATTTTCTTTTAATAAATTTTGTAATATTTTATCATATTCAGAATCTTGATCTAAAATAGCTTTATCAGTTGTATCTTTTTTTATATATAATAATACATCAAAATTTGTATGTCTTACAAAATCCTCCACTACTGGATGTTTTTCTCCCGTTTCAAGAATCGAAAAGGATTGCAAAGAATAAAAATCTGTATCGATAAAACTTAATTTTTCTGCATTTTTTATAGAATCCATTATTCTTCTGTTATGTTCATAGGCTATATTGCTGTAATCATCATATTGAAGATTATCTACATTATTTTGGAGTTCATCTTTTACATATTCTTTTTTATACTCTTTTACATAAGTTGTATTGTAATAATTTGCTAATTTATGGGTTAAATTAGTTTTTCCTGAATGTTGTGAACCTATTATTGCCACTTTCAAGACAAAAAATTCTCTTACGTATTTTGGAATAAAAAACCAGTTTTTATAAGGATTTTTTCTTATTTCTGTTGCACTTATATGAAAATTATTTCTATTTGTATCTATCATTTGGATTTTTAAATTTTTATTGAATGTGCTTTCAAAATTTGGTAATGTTAAAAAATTGTTTTTGTAATTTTCTACATCTTGAGTTTCATTTGTAAAAATCACATCTACTTTTATATTATTTTTCAAAAGTGTTTCCTGTACTCTTTCACTCCATAATTTCCAGCCATTTGGATAAAATGGGATTCCATCTTCTGCCAAATGTATGATTTTTATATTTTTCTGATGCTTAAAGGTTTTTTCAACAAATCTAAGCCGATCCTTTATAGTCGGCATTTTTTTCATCCTAGATTCTTCAAAAAGTTCTTTATCTCTATCGACATCACTACAGACAACAACGTATAAATTTTCCACAAAACCGCTTGCCTGCTGTATGAAATCAACGTGTCCAATATGAAGTGGATAAAATTTTCCAAATATTATTCCATTTTTTAACATCTAAATTTTCTCCTTTTTCTGTTTTTTATTTAACCATTTTTAAGATTATAAAATTCCAATAAACACAGCATTTTTAGATTTGTTATTTTTTTCTGCTTCCTTGTTATAAATCTTGTTATTATTTATCTCTATTGTTTTTATTCTTAGTCTGCCTGCAATTTTTTCAAGTTATATTTTTTTATTATTTGATAAAATAAATATTTTACTTAATTTAATTTTCAGTAATTTGACTTTGAACAGTTTCAAATAAATTATCTGATTTTTTATCAAATTTTACATTTGAAATTTCTGTAAAACGTTTGCTTATTTTATTGGAAGTTGTTGTAATGTCTTTTACATCTTTGGAAACTTTTTCAATATCCTTTTGAAGACTGTTCCAACGAGTTTGGTATCTTCCAAATTCAATATTTAATTTTTCAAGTTCCTGCTGAATAACGCTAGCATATTTATCACGTTCCATATTTGTCATTATAACTTGAATTACGGTTAATACCGATATTAATGTTGTAGGTGAAGCTATTCTTACATTTTTCTTGTTGGCATATTCTATTATGTCAGTATGATAGGCATTTATTTCAGCAAAAATTGCCTCAGCAGGTAAAAATAGCACTGCCTGTTCACTTGTTTCATTTTTTATTATATATTTTGAAGAAATTGCATCTATATGTTTCTTCAG
Source organism: Leptotrichia sp. oral taxon 417 (assembly GCF_013394865.1). NCBI lineage: Bacteria > Fusobacteriati > Fusobacteriota > Fusobacteriia > Fusobacteriales > Leptotrichiaceae > Leptotrichia > Leptotrichia sp. oral taxon 417. Next base: position 1,819,780 of record NZ_JABXYV010000001.1, read on the forward strand.
GTCATTTACAAAATCTTTTCTCGCGCTTTCCCGCTCAATTTGGTTCAATTCATTATTATACATTTTTCTATAATTTTCCAGCGGAAATTTTGAATCGACTGCGATATTTCCCAATGGTTCAGGTGTAAAAATAATTGAGTCAACTATTGTGCCGTTTGAAAGTTTATATTGCTTCTGGTAAAGTTTGTCGTTTTTTTCTCCAAAAACTGATGCCAAAATTTGATAAAGCTGAACTTCGCCAAATATCCCACGGCTTTTCTTATCAGTAAGAACATCTTGAAGCGAAACGACATTACTTGACAATGCTTCAATTTTTTTCTGTGCCTCATCAATTTTACTAAGCCGTTCCAAAACATTTCCAAAAGTTTTTGTTGTTTCCTCAAAACCCTTCGACAAACGTTCTTCCACTTTTGTATTCATCAAATCAAGCCTATTTTCCACCTTCTGATTTAATTTCTCAAAATTCTCATTTATATTTTGATTAAGCACATCCTTAAATTCATTTATATTTTTTGTCAGCCTGTTATTATTCTCAGTCATAACTCCAGTCAGCACTGTATTATTTTCACTCAATCCCGTTGACAGCTTTTGAATGGCATTATTCATACTATCAGTCAAAAGTTGGCTATTTTCCGTATAATTCTTAGACAAAAGCTGATTATTCGTATTTATCGTCCCATTTATATTCTGCCCAAGCTCATTAAATCTCAAAAGCATTTTTTCATTATTTTCTGCCAGAAGTGTACCAATATTTCCTGTCCCTTCAAGCAAACTATTTTTTGTACCTAAATTTATTGATTTTTCAATTTCATCAAATTTTCGCTTATTTTCTTCAAAATTCTGTCGATTATTTTCATTAATCTGATTTAACATTAATCTTTCCAAATTCTCATTATTTTTTTTATTCAAAAAAACAATTATCACAGCCATTATAAGAATATTTATAATAACTGCCACTGCTATCAGTATCATTTGCTATTCTCCTTCTTTTATTACTCACACTGTTATTAGAAAAATTTCCAAGTTCCATCTTCATATCTAACTTTTTTTCTGTTATTTTCAGAATCTTCTAATTCATCCACTTCTTCAGTTTGACTTTCTATTTTTTCTTCAGTTTCTTGCTCTTTATCTTCAAAATTTATTATTTCTTTTTTTACTGTTTCCTGCGATTTTTTCACTTGAATATTTTCATCCTTTTGCTTTGGCTCTTTTGAAATTTGAAAATCTATTTTTAATTCTTCTGATTTTCTTGGCTTTACAGGACGTTCTAAATTTTCAGCATATTCTGCTTTTGGAAGTGGTGATTTCTGCTTTTGAAATTCATCTTCACCCTCATTTTTACTTCCATTTTCACTTTCTGGATTTTCAATCTTTTTCATTGCCAGTTTTTCCCGTATTTTTTCAAGTAATTTTCGATCTTCTTCATTTAAATTGTCAAAAATATTTTCATAATATTCAATATTTTTAGTATCAAATTTTTTCATAAATTCCCTAATTGTTATAGCTTCTGGACTATAAGCAACCTGATATTGGCTATCTGAATTCTTGTCATAGAATACTTCATTTATAAATCCCATTTTTTCAAGGTCTGAAAGCACTTCCTTTACAAAGAACACTTCCATTCCAAGCCTGTCAGTCAATTTCTGATATGTGAAGGCTTCTTTTTTTTCTACAAAATTCTTAATAATCAGCGATAAAATCAGTATTCCTGCTTCCCTTTTTATCTTTATCGGCATCTCAATTTTTTCATTATACAAAAATTCATCTGAAGTCTGTATTGAAAAGGCTATTTGGGCTCCAAGCAAAATTGTTACCCATACATACTGAACCCAGATTAGAAAAATTGGGATTAATGCAAGACTTCCATAAATTATGTTATATTTTGTAATTGAAGATTGCAACAGCAAAAATATCAATTTCCATCCAAAAGTAAGTCCAGTTGTAACAACTCCAGCAAAAACAGCTGGCTTAACTTTCACATTTGTATTTGGAATAACATAAAATAAATAACTAAATAAAATAATATAAGTCGCAGGCCCAAAAAATCCAATAAATAAATTTGTTAAAATAACATTATTTGGAAATTTTTTTACCATTTCTTCAACTACAACTGAATTTAATGCAGATAATAAAACAAAAAATATCGGTCCTAAAAATATAATTGCAACATAGTCAACTATTCTTCTTGCAAGTGATCTTTTTTTATTTATTTTCCATATTTTATTAAATGAATTTTCAAGCATTATGAGCACTTTTACCGCAGAATAAATTAAAATTACAATTCCAACTCCAGTTAATATACTGCTTTCAGTTGATAAAAGCAGTCTTTGGGCTATATCCACAATTACTTTTAAAAAGCTATTATTTCCAGGCCACAGTTCAAAAAATTTCTGTATAAATATCTTGTCTAGCCCGAATCCCTTTGTGATTCCCAATACAAGGGCAACCACAGGAAAAATTGCAAGAAGCGAATAATAAGTCAGGGATATAGCAAGTATTTGAGTTTCTCCATCCCGATAATTTCTATAAATTAAATAAATTATCCTTCTGATTTCATCAATTCTTTTTTTCAATCTAGCTTCTTTTTTTTGCTTCTTTCCTTTCAAGTCTTTTTTTTCTTTCATAAATTTATCCACTATTATTTTTTTAAATAACCATTCGTAAAAATTAGTAAATTTCTCCTAATATAGCAATTTTTCCATACTTTTTCTTATTTTTTCTAAAAATTTTAAATTGCTGTTTTTATTTAATTTTCCATTACTTTATTTTTACAATTATCTAAACTAAAATAATTTTATTATAATTTTTATCCAAAATTAAAATATTCCCTTTCTTCAAAAATTTCATCCATAATTTCATCATAATTTTCAATTTTTGCCTCTTCAGCCAGCACATCCTCCAACTTAGGATTTGTAACTGGATGTTTTGGAGCAAAAATTACACAGGAATCCTCATACGGCTCAATAGATTTTTCATAAGTCTCTATTTCCTTCGCAATTTCTATTATTTCCGTTTTATCCATCCCAATAAGCGGTCTAAATACTGGCAATTTTTCTACCGAAGCATTTGTACAAGTAAGCCCTCCCATTGTTTGAGAAGCAACTTGCCCAAGGCTTTCTCCTGTAACTAAAGCCTGATATTGCATAGTATTCGATATTCTCTCAGCCAGACGCATCATAGCACGTCTTGTTAGAATCGTAGCCAGGTCTTTTTTTGTCTGTGTATTTATTGCTTCCTGAATTTTTAATATATTTAATGAATAAAGTCTTGTTTTTCCGACATAAAGCGATAAAATATCTGTCAGTTCCTTCACCTTTTCAAGAGCCTGCTGACTTGTAAATGGAAAACTATGGAATGTTACAAAATTCAGACGCATTCCTCTTTTTGCCATCATAAAAGACGCAACAGGACTATCTATTCCTCCAGATAAAAGCACAAGCCCTTTTCCAGTTGACCCAAGTGGAAGTCCACCATAAGTTTTTATTCTATCTGTATAAATATAAACATTTTTTCTAATATCGACATTTATCATAACATCAGGATCCTTCATCTTAACCTTTTCAAAGGGACTGTTTACAAGCACATAAGCCCCCAATTCACGTGCATAATCCATAGATTTCTTCTCAAATCCCTTATTACTTCTATTAACTTTTATCTTAAATGTCCTTGCCCCTTGTTCATAAGCATAATTTGCAAACTCCAGCACCTTTTCCTTAATAAATTCATCGTTTCTCTCAACCTTAGCCGACTGATTAAGCCCCACAATTCCAAAAACCTTTTTTAATTTATCTGTTATTTCATCTAAATTCCCAGGATTTATAAAAACATATAATTTTGACAAATCATCAAATAATTGATATTCAAACCCCTTCAACACTTTATTAATTTTATTTCGCAATTTTTTTTCAAACTGCCCTCTATTTTTCCCCTTTAACGACAACTCCCCATAAGAAAGCCCCACTGCATTCAATAAATTTTTGTCAGTATAATTGTTCATTTTTTTCCTTTCCATATTTTATCTAAATTTATAATAAAACTATCTCATTTTCCTAATTCTTGCCACACTTTCCTTCAGCCTTTTTACAACTTCATCAATTTGCTCCACTGTATTTTCACTTGAAAAGCTAAATCTTATCGCCCCATCCAGTTCCGACTGATTAAGACCCATAGCTTCCAGTATTCTGCTATTCCCTTTTTTAGAAGAGCAAGCCGAACCTGTAGAAACATAAATCTGATACATCCCTAAAAAATGTGTCAGCACTTCACCTTTTGTCCCCTTAAAAGAAACATTCAAAACCTTTGGACTCGATTTTTCAGGATCAAGCGATGAATTAAGTTTAATCTCCGTAATTTCTTCACAAATTTTATCAGTAAGCATTTTTTTTATATTTTGAGAATGTTCCATATCTTTTTTATCCTCTTTTGACAAAATTTCCACAGCCTTCGCAAATGCAAGAATCAATTCTGTCGGCATTGTTCTTTTTACAATCCCATTTTCTGCATTTGAACCAAAAACTACATCAGCAATTTTAACACGTTTATTTACATAAATCGCCCCAATTCCCTTTGGTGCATGAATTTTATGACCGCTCACCGTTATCGCATCCACAGGAATTTTATCAAATTTTATATTTGTACACCCAAATCCTTGCACAAAATCAGTATGAAAATATGTATCCTTATTTTTATTCCGAATAATCTTAGAAATCTTATCCAAATCCTGAATTGCTCCAGTTTCACTATTTACAGCACCCATAGAAACCAAAATCGTGTCTTCACGAACCAAATTTTCTAATTGCTTTAAATCTATATATCCATCCTTGTCAACATCCAGATAATCAACTTCAAATCCAGCATTTTCATAATGCCTAAATACTTCATAAACAGATGGATGCTCAATCTTTGTCGTAATCAGATGCTTTTTTATACGGGAATTTGCATTGATAATCCCTTGCAGCAAAAGATTATTTCCATCTCCGCCTCCTGCTGTAAAATAAATTCTGTCAGCCTCCACTTTTAGATAATCAGCCACAATTTTTCTAGCCTTTTTTATTTTCAAAAGAATTTTATGAGAAAAATCATGAATCGCATCAGCATTCGCATAATTTTCCTCCATTGTCTGAACTAGCACATCTATAACTTCTTTATACGGCTTTGTGCTAGCAGAGTTATCTAAATAAATCATTCTCCCTCCTTATCAATTTTTATCAATATAATCATTTGTAAAAATCTAAAACTCCAATTAACACAGTATTCTATTATTTTCCAATAAAAGTTCTTAATTTTCTACTGCAATAAATACTAACGTTGATTAATTTTCATAGTCTTTACTTTTATAATTTTTTGTTTTTTTATTTCATAAAAAATTATATTATTTCCTAATTTTATTCAATATTTGATTTACTTTTACATTATACTATATTTTGAAAAAATTATCAAAAATAAAGTTCCTACAAAAACATATTTAAAAATTTTAAAATAAAAAAAGAGAAAATTAACTGTAAAATCTAATTACAATAAATTTTCTCCAAATTATTTTTATCCTTTAGTTTTTCATACTTCAAAATATTATTTTAGTGCAAATGCCTTATGGTTCAACGGTCCAGTATAATCATTTAATTTAAAGGATTGCTTCAAGGCTTCTGCTATTAATTTTTTAGCTGTAGCAACAGCCTGAGATACTGTCGCCCCTTTGGCGATTTCTGCAGTTACTGAAGCTGAGAATGTGCATCCTGCCCCATGATTCCATTCTGTATCTATTTTTTCAGATTCAAAAAATTCAAAATCTTTTCCATCATATAAAATATCTACAGATTTATCTCCTGCAAAAAACTTTCTTCCTTTAATTACAACATTTTTTGCACCTAAGTCACATATTTTTTTAGCTGCTTCCTTCGCTTCTTCAACTGTATCTATTTTTTCCATTCCAGCTAACTGCGCTGCTTCAAATAGATTTGGAGTAACAACAGTTGCATAAGGCAACAAACATTTTTTCATTGCCTCTACATTTTCTGGAAAAAGATTTTCAGTCGATCCGCTAGTTACTTTACAAACCATGACAGGATCAATAACAATCGGATTTTTCAAATCCTTTAAAACAGATCCCACATATTCAATAATTTCCACTGTTGGAAGCATTCCAGTTTTTAATGCATCCACTCCAATTCCATTTATAACAGTATCAATTTGCTCTTTAATAACATTCATTTCAACTGGGAAAACCTTATGTGCCCATCTATTTCGTGGATCCATGGTAACAATAACCGTAAGGGCGCTCATCCCATAAACTCCTCTTTCCTGAAAAGTCTTTAAATCCGCCTGTATTCCAGCTCCTCCACTCGTATCAGATCCTGCAATTGTTAAAACTTTTTTTATAGACATTATGCTACCTCCTATTTTGTATTTTTTTTTATTAAATTATCTTGCAAATTCAATATTTTTCATAATTTCCTTAGCAATTTCAGGCTTATTCATCGTATAAATATGAATTCCTCTAATTCCATAAGCCAGTAATTCTATAATTTGCTCACTTGCATACATTATTCCCGCTTTTTTCATAGATTCTGGATTATCTCCATATTTTTCCAATAACTTATCCAGTTTTTCAGGCACAGAGCATTTTGACAATTCTATAATTCTTTTTATCTGTTTTGCATTTGTAACTGGCATAATTCCTGCAATTAACGGAACTTTTATATCTAATTTTTCAGCCTGTTCCTTAAATTTTATAAAAACATCATTGTCAAAGAACATTTGTGAAGCCAAAAAGTCAGTACCAGCTTCAACTTTATTCTTTAAGTGAAACAAGTCAACTAAATCATTATTTTCATAGTGAGTTTCAGGATAAAATGCACCGCCGATTGATAAATCATTAAATTCACTATTTTTTCTCAAGTCGCTAATTAACTCCGAAGCATACTTATAATCCCCTCTATTATAAATATCTTCTGTCTCTCCTTGCGGAACATCCCCACGAAGTGCCAAAATATTTTTGATATTGCATTTTTTAGCCTCCTGCAAATAATCATTAATTTCACTTTTTTTACTTCCAACACAAGTCAAATGAGCCAGCACTTCCGTTTTCAAATTATTTTTAATATGCGAAGCCATCTCAATAGTCCCGCCTTTAGTTTTTCCGCCCGCTCCATAAGTAACACTGATAAAATCAGGCTTATATTGCACTAATTCAGCCGTTACATCCTTTAATTTTTCTTCAGAAAAATTTTTATTTGGCGGAAAAATCTCAAAGGAAATCAGATGCTCCTTTTTCTCAAACAAATCTTTTATTCTCATAAATCCTCCCAATTTAAATTATTTTTTATTATTTTTAAAAGTTTATAAAATCCTATTAACACACTCTTTTTCAATTTTATGCTTCCTATTCTTATTCAATTTCACAACAAAAACTTTTAATTTCTGATTACATAAATTTTTTATCATTTAATTTGTAAAAACTTTTTACTTTTACAACTATTTTTATATTTATTTTAAAGCAAATTTACTATATTAAATAAAAAACATACTCGACTCTATTTAAAATCGAACTATTAAAAATCACATGAACTTAGGATTTGAATAAAATAGTTATAACTTTTGAGTTCAGTTTTAAAGCAATTTTACTATAATATCACTTACATTTGTATTATCAATTCTCTTATATTGTACTACAAAAAATCCATTTTGTAAATTTTTAAACTATATTTTTTAGTTTTTGTTTGCAATAAATTTTAGTTATAGCAAAATTTAAAAGTTATAATTTTTAAATTTATACTAGTTTCCGTTAGAGCTTTACTATTTAAGTGTAAATAGTATTAAACTACATTGAAAAATACAAAAAAATCCCCAGAATTTTTTAATTCCAGGAATTTTTAACTAAAATTTATTTATGTTTTTTGTAAGATCTGATTCTATTTGGAAGTGAGAATAATTTAATAAATCCTTCTGCATCCTTATGGCTGTATAGTTCACTTGCACCAAATGAAGAAATTTCTTCGTCATACAATGCAAAATTAGTAAATCTTCCAGCAATTTTTATGCTTCCCTTATACAATTTTAATTTTATTGTACCAGTCACATTTTTAGAAGTTTCATCCACAAATGCATCAAGCCCTTCTCTAAGCGGTGTAAACCATTGTCCTGAATATGCGATACTTGCATATTTTTGTGATACTAATTTTTTAAATTCAAAAGTATCTTTATCAAGAATCAAAGTTTCCAGTTCCTTTAATGCTTCCATTAGCAATGTTCCACCTGGAGTTTCATAAATCCCTCTTGATTTCATTCCAACTAGTCTGTTTTCCACAATGTCAATTACTCCAACACCATTTTCTCCAGCGACTTTATTTAATCTTCTCAATAATTCCACAGGCTCTAGAGCTTCACCATCTACTTTTACAGGCCAGCCTTGTTCAAATGTAATATCCACATAAGTTGGCTTATCTGGTGCCTTTTCGGGTGGAGTTGTCATCATATATACAACATCTTCCTTATGCTCATTTTCAAGATTTTCAATATCTCCACCTTCATGTGAAATATGCCATAAATTTTGATCTCTTGAATAAATTTTTTCCTTTGTTACACTTATTTTTATACCTTTTTTTTGTGCATAGTCAATGGCATCTTCTCTTGAAGAAATATCCCAAATTCTCCAAGGTGCAATTATTTTTAATGTCGGATCCAATGAAAATACACCAGTTTCAAATCTAACTTGGTCATTCCCTTTTCCAGTACATCCATGGCAAATATATGCCGCCCCTTCCTTATGAGCCACATCTACCAATGCCTTAGAAATCAAAGGTCTTGCAACTGAAGTCCCCAAAAGATATTTGTTTTCATAAACTGCTCCTGCTCTTAATGCACGGAATGCATAATCTCTTACAAATTCTGCTTTCATATCCTCCACATAAACTTTTGAAGCACCTGATTCAATAGCTTTTACCTTTACTTCCTCCATATCATCATCTTGTCCCACATCAACACAACATGCGATTACATCTAAGTCGTAATGTTCTTTTAGCCAAGGAATGATAATTGATGTATCAAGTCCACCTGAATATGCTAAAACTACTTTTTCTTTTGCCATATTTTTGTCCTTTCTAATTTAAGATTTATTCAATTAAAATTTGTTTGGAAAATTTTGTTTCAATATTTTATTCCAACTGTCAACTCTATTTTTTTGTGTTTTTAAAAATGTGTCAACATCTCCTTCAACTACAACTTTTTTCATTACATCTCCATTAGACAATTTTTTTACAACTTTCAAATCATCATCTGACACAACTTCTCCAAAAATTGTATGATTGCCATTTAGCCATTCTGTTGGAACAGTTGTAATAAAAAACTGACTTCCATTTGTTCCAGGTCCTGCATTTGCCATAGCTAATTTCCCAGCCTTTGAAAAATTCAGTCCATTATTAACTTCATCTTCAAATTGGTATCCAGGTCCTCCAGCACCAGTTCCCGTAGGATCTCCACCTTGAGCCATAAAGTTGTCAATTACCCTATGAAATTTTAATCCATCATAATATCCCTTTTTAGCCAAATTTACAAAATTTGCCACAGTTACAGGCGATTTTTCAGGCAATAAATTAATATTTATATCACCTTTTTCAGTCATAATTTTTACTTTCATCTTATATTCCCTGCTGTATGATATCACGCCTGCCATCATTATCATCAGAAACGACAACATTAACAATGATACTTTTCTAATCATACATTCCTCTCCTTTTCTTATTTGTTTTAGTTGCATATTTTAACGCACTTAAAACCTTTTTTACTATTTTCCGTCAAATACTGTTGGATATGCCTTATCATTGTTAAAAGCCCAAGAACCAGTATAATAATAGCTATTATCACTTGAATTGTAGACTAAATTTCTACCTGCCTTCAAATGCATGTATTTATATTTTTTCAAATACTTTTTAGCCTTTTCAATATCCTTAACTATTACTCCAACTTTTACATTTTCATAAGTTTCTCCATCAAACACACATTTTTCAAAATTTACATCCATTCTAGAATAATCCTTGCCGTCTACCTTTTTAAATTCACCATCTTCCTTCGGAACATTGCAATAAGAATCCTTTTGAAGTTTTGCTGTTACTTCGTGAACTTTCTTACTTTCTCCAGCCGCAAACATTGTCATAGAAATTGCAAATAGTGCAAAAATACTTTTTTTCATAATAAGTTTCCTCCTAATTTTATATATTCGAATCTCTTTAACATCAAACTGATAAAATTAAATAATATCGGAATCTCCCTTAAAATAGTTATAACTTTGTAAGTTCGGTTTTAAAGCGATTTTACTATGTATAGTATAGCACACTTTGTCTAATTTTTCCATTTTTTCTTATATTTAGATTATTCAAAATAATTTTTACTATAATCCCAATACATCCTTCATAGTATAAAGCCCTGCTTTCTTCCCAAAAAGAAATTCCACAGCCCTAACTGCACCATCTGAGAACATTTTTCTTGACAATGCTTCATGTTTTATCTCAATTATTTCATCATTTTTAGCATAGATCACAGTGTGTTCTCCCACGATATTTCCACCACGGATAGCATGAACTCCTATTTCCTTTTCAGCACGTTTACTATGCCCTTCTCTTCCATAAACTGTTCTGTAATCTTTTCCATTATTATCCAAGTTTTCTTTCACAATTTCCAGCAAAGTATTTGCCGTACCGCTTGGAGCGTCAATTTTTCTGTTATGATGCTTTTCAACTATTTCAATATCAAAATCTTTTAATAATTTTGTTGCAAATGCTACAATTTCATTGACAATATTTACTCCAACCGAAGTGTTTGTAGCCTTAATTATTGGTATTTTTTTTGAAGCTTCTTCAATTTCCTTTATTTGAGCTTCAGAATGTCCAGTTGTAGCGATTAACACTGGAACTTTTTTATTAATTCCCGCTTCCAGCACATCTTCCAAAAGGCTGAAGTGTGAAAAGTCTATAATTGCATCAAAATCCACATTATTTTCCTTCAAGTTTTTAAAATCTCCATTTCCAAGCGGGTCAACAAATCCAACAAATTCATTTCCTGAATTTATTACAGATTCTTTCACATATTGTGCCATAACTCCAGCACCGTAAACTACTATTTTCATCTAACAATCTCCTTATAATCTCAATTTCAATTTTTTACCATTATTATAAAAGACCGAAAACCTCGGTCTTTTTATATTGTTTTTATCAAAATTTCTATTTAACTGTTCTTAACATTTTTATTTTGCACGAATTACTTCCATACGGTAACCATCTGGATCTGTCACAAAATAATAATGTCCTGGCTTTCCAGGCAAGCCTTTAATATCAGTTGTTTCATATCCAAGTGCCTTATGTTTTGCATTGTCACCTTCCAAATCATCTGAAGCAATTGCAAGATGTGAAAAACCATCACCAATCGTATATGGTCCGTGACCGTAATTGTAAGTCAGCTCAATTTCAAAATGTTCACCTGGAAGAGCCAAATAAACAATAGTAAACTTATGCTCTGGATAATCCATACGTCGATCTTCTTTAAATCCAAATGCCTTTTCATAAAATTCAATAGACGCTTCCAAATTTTCTACACGTAAGCAAGCATGCAACATGTTTAAAATAGCCATTTCATTCCCTTCCTTTTCATTTTAATTTATTTTAACTACTTCTTGCTCCACTCATATCAAGTCTAAGACCTGGAAGTTTTCCTTTTACTACTCTTCTTTCAATTAATGATTCTGAAGCTCCAACTTTTGTCAATCTTTCTATAACTTCAATTATAAATTCATCATTTTCTTCTGAAACATAAGAACCTTCAGGTATTCCTAAAAGTTCTCTTCCTTCTGGAGTAGAAACTGGTGTATTTATATATTTTATTAATTGATTTGTATTTTCATCTAATTTTACAGTTCCCCATACTAAGTCAAAATTATCTGAAACTTTGTCATTTGGTGTTATAGCTTGTACCGAATGAGCTACTTCAGAAAAGTTTCCGTACTGATCTTCATATCCGATAAATACTTCATAATCTTGATTTACATCAATGCCAGTAATATAGTGTGAACCTATTCTTTCATGTCTTATAATTTTTCTGTATTCTTGTCCATTCTTGAAAAGTTTTATAACTACATTGTCAATGACTCCATTATTTGATGATAATCTTTCATACGTATCATCACGAATTTCCCAATACATAAACAATGTTGTAGGATTTTTTGGCATTAGCACGATTTCATCAACAAAATATGCTGCTGGCAATGGAGCTTTATCGAAGTAAATATCCTCATGGTTTGAGTTTCCATCGTATTCAACACCTTTTGCAAATTTTGAACGGTTAATTTCAGTTTCTACATATCTACGTCTTATTTGATCTGGCGAAATTTTTTCAAAGTCAAAATTCAAAGATTTAAACATTCTCTTATATTTTTTCCCAAAATTTCCAACTAATTTTCTATTTATGAAATTTCTATAAAACGTTCTGCTTCTTTTTATTAAAAAACATTTTACTAAAATTCTCTCAATAATTTCTCTTTCAATAACTTCAAAAGAAACTATTTCTTCAACTTTTTTAAAGCTTTTTCTTTTATTTCCAACTAATTTTTCATTTATGTAATTTCTATAATGTGTTCTTTTTCTATTTTTTCTTGCTTGCTCCATTCCCATTCCACCTTTACATTAATTATTTATTTAATTTTTATTTATAATATTTATAACAGTTCTTAAAAAATAAGAATTTATATTTTTCAAGTTTATTATTAAAATTAAATCTTAATAAATGGTATACTGGATACCACTGCTAAATCTAACAAAATTGTTATTATTAGCTTTTTTTCTAAAGAATCTCTTTACTATTCCTTGTTTAAAAAATTTTTTAAACCAAATACTACTTCATAAAAAGAACTTTATTTCTTTGTTTATATTTTATCATAAATAAAAGAGAAATTCAAATATTTTTATTTTAATTTACTTGATTTTTTGAAACTATTTTAACACATTTTTTAAAATTTACTTTTTGCTCAAATTACTCTGAATACGTTTTTTTGTTCCTAAAATATCTCGATCTTCTTTTAACTTTTGATTTTTTGCCTTTTCAATAGCAACTTGTCTTGCCATTCTTTCAGCTTCTGCCTTAGTTGTTTCAACTATATTTACTCCCAAAATAACAACTTTATCCTGTCTAACTTCTAAAAATCCACCTTCCAGATAATATGTCACATCTTCCTTGTCCTTTTCACGTACAAGCATCTCTCCTGCACCAATAGCTGTTATATAATTAATATGCTTTGCAAGTATTCCAATATCTCCACTTTCTGTACGTAATTTTACAAATTCGACAGGCTTTTCAAAAACGAGTCTTTCTGGAGTTACTGCTTCCAAAATAAATTCTGCTGCCATAAAGCCTCCTTCCATTTAAAAGTGATTTTTAAAAATTTAAAAAAATTTATGGGAAAACAGGGAATGTTAAATCCCTGCTTTCTTTAATATAATCTTTAAAATTAATTATTCACTCATTAATTCTCTTGCTTTTGCAACTGCATCATCAATTGTTCCAACATATAGGAATGCTTGTTCAGGCAAGTCATCGTGAAGTCCATCTAAAATTTCCTTAAATCCACGTATTGTTTCCCTTAATGGAACATATTTTCCTTTCATTCCTGTAAACTGTTCTGCTACAGAGAATGGTTGCGAGAAGAATCTTTGGATTTTTCTAGCACGGTTTACTGTCAATTTATCGCTTTCATCCAGTTCATCCATTCCCAAAATTGCTATAATATCTTGCAATTCCTTATATCTTTGCAATACTTTCTGAGTTTCCCTTGCAATTTTATAATGTTCATTTCCAACAATTTCTGGCTCTAATATTCTTGATGTTGAATCAAGCGGGTCAACTGCCGGATAAATTCCAAGCGATGCAATTTGTCTTGATAATACTGTAGTTGCATCCAAATGGGCAAATGTTGTTGCTGGAGCCGGATCTGTCAAGTCATCTGCCGGTACGTATACAGCTTGCACTGATGTAATTGAACCTGTACTTGTAGATGTAATTCTTTCCTGCAATGCTCCCATTTCAGTTGCCAAGTTTGGCTGGTATCCTACGGCTGACGGCATTCTTCCAAGTAGTGCAGATACTTCTGAACCTGCTTGAGTAAATCTGAATATATTGTCAATAAATAAAAGTACGTTTTGTCCTTCCTTATCTCTAAAATATTCTGCCATTGTAAGCGCTGTAAGTCCAACTCTTAATCTTGCACCAGGCGGTTCGTTCATTTGTCCATACACCAACGCTGTTTTGTCGATAACTCCACTTTCAGTCATTTCATTATACAAATCACGTCCTTCACGTGTACGTTCTCCAACTCCTGCAAATACAGAAAGTCCTCCATGCCCTTTTGCAATATTATTAATTAATTCTTGAATTAATACTGTCTTTCCAACTCCTGCTCCTCCAAATAGTCCAATTTTTCCACCTTTTAGGTAAGGAGCCAATAAGTCAACTACTTTTATTCCTGTTTCCAATATTTCTGAATCAGTACCTTGCTGTTCAAATGATGGAGCATCCTTATGGATAGATTCCCTTAAAACATCTGCATCAAGTTTTTCCCCATCATCAACTGTTTCTCCTAGCACATTGAAAATTCTTCCAAGTGTAGATCTTCCAACGGGAACTTGAATTGGCTTACCAGTATCTATAACTTCAAGTCCACGTCTTAATCCCTCAGTTCCAGACATTGCAACTGCTCTTACAACATTATTTCCATTGTGTGCATGAACTTCAGCTACTAGTTTTTCACCATTTTCATTATATACTTCAAGCGCATTGTAAATATCCGGCAACTGCTTTTCAAATTTTACGTCAATAACCGGTCCAATTACTTGAACTAATTTACCTTTATTCATAGGTTAAGTCTAACCTCCTTCTTAAAATTCTGCTCTTTTAGTTTTGTTAATATTTCTATTAATTTAAAAATTACTGTACACCTAATGAACCACTTATTATTTCTGTCAGTTCCTGTGTTATTTTTCCTTGTCTTTCACGATTATACTGTACTTCCAAGTTTCTTATCATTTCAGAAGCATTGTCATTAGCCTGTTTCATCGCTGACATTCTGGCCGAATGTTCACTTGCCGAATTTTCAAGCAATGATTGATACAGCTTTATATTCAGCACTTGCGGCACAAATGAATTTAATACTTCTTCCTCTGATGGCTCAAATACATATTCCTTTGTTGGCAATCCTTCCTTTTTTTCAATTGGAAGCAATTTTTCCACTTGAATATTATACTCAACTGCCGATACAAATTTTGAATAAATCATATAAACTTCATCATAAAAATCATTTAAGTAAAACTGCACAACATCTTCACTAATTTTTTTCCCAGTTTCAAACATTGTCTCAGGAATCATCTGCGTATATTCGCTATCCACGTTAATATCCCGATTTTTACAATATTCTTTAGCCTTTCTTCCAATTGTTATAACTGAAACATCCTTGCCTTCCTTTTGGAATTCCTTCTTCATGCTTTCAAGCCTTCTAAAAGTATTTGAGTTAAAACTTCCACAAAGTCCTCTATCCGATGTCATCACAATAATTCCAACCCTTTTAACTTCAGTTTTTCCATCAAAAATTACAAATTTATTTCCTGTAAGGCTTGCAACTAGATTATCAAAGGCTTCATTTACAGCACGTGCATAATTTCTTGATTTTAAAGTAAGAACTTGAAATCTTTTAAATTTAGTAGAAGATACAATATTCATCGCATTTGTAATTTGACTGGTATTTTTTACGCTGTCAATACGTTCCTTTATTTCCTTCATATTTGCTGCCATATATTTTCACCTGCTTTACCAGACATATTCTTTTTTATAATTAATTATAAATTCATCAAGTTCATTCTTCAAGTTATCATCTAATGATTTTTTCTCTAAAATTTCACTTAAAATATTTGAATCATTTCTAATTGCTTCAATTAAATCCTTTTCAAATGTTCTCAATTTTTCATTTGGAACATCGTCAAAATATCCATTTGTTACACAGTAAAATGAAATTACCTGTTCTTCAACTCTGTATGGACTATATTGCGGCTGCTTTAACACTTCCATAATTTTAGATCCACGGTTAAGCTGATCTCTAGTAGCCTTATCCAGATCTGATCCAAATTGTGTAAATGCCAGCAATTCATTGTATTGCGCAAGTTCCAGTTTTACTTTTGAAGCAACTTGCTTCATAGCCTTAACTTGTGCTGCTCCTCCAACCCGTGATACTGAAACTCCTGCATTTATCGCTGGTCTAAATCCAGAATTAAACAGATCTGTTTCCAAGAATATTTGTCCATCTGTTATTGAAATAACATTTGTCGGAATATATGCTGAAATATCTCCAGCCTGTGTTTCTACAATTGGAAGCGCTGTAATCGAACCTCCACCTAATTTATCACTTAATTTTGCCGCTCTTTCAAGAAGTCTTGAGTGAAGATAGAATACGTCTCCTGGATATGCTTCCCTTCCTGGTGGACGTTTCAATAATAATGACATTTCACGATATGAAACGGCATGCTTTGATAAGTCATCATAAACTATCAATACATCTTTTCCCTGATCCATAAAATATTCACCCATAGCAACCCCTGAATATGGTGCTAAATATTGAAGTGGCGCTGATTCTGAAGCAGTTGCCGCAACAATAGTTGTATATTCCAATGCACCTGCTTCCTCCAATTTTTTATAAATTTGCGCAACTGTCGATCTTTTTTGTCCAATTGCTACATAAATACATAAAACATCGTTATTTTTTTGATTTATAATTGCATCAATTGCGATTGCTGTTTTACCAGTTTGTCTATCCCCAATTATTAATTCCCTTTGCCCTTTTCCTATTGGGAACATTCCATCTATTGCCTTAATTCCAGTTTGCATAGGCTGTGTAACAGGTTTTCTTGCGATAATTCCTGATGCTTGTCTTTCGATCGGCATATATTTGTCAGCAGTTATTGAACCTTTTCCATCGATAGGATTTCCAAGCGCATCAACAACTCTTCCAAGCAGCTCTTTTCCTGCTGGAACTTCAGCTACTTTTCCCAATCCTTTTACTATGCTTCCTTCTTTTATTCCTTGTGTTTTCCCAAAAATTACTGCTCCGATGTTACTTTCTTCCAAGTTTAGTGCCATTCCGATAGTTCCATTTTCAAACTCTAAAAGCTCTCCTGCCATAGCGTCACTTAATCCGTAAATTCTGGCAATTCCATCTCCCACTTCCAAAACCGTTCCAGTATTGGAAATATCCAGTGAACTTTTGTAATTTTCGATTTCGCTTCGGATTATTTTACTTATTTCCTCTGGCTTGATTCTCAAAGAAAAGCACCTCCATTTCTAAAAATTTTTCTTTATTTCATCAATTTGATTTTTTATTGAACCGTCAATAACCTCATTACCGATTCTTAAAATTCCTCCACCGATAATTCCCTTGTCAACTTTAAGGTCAAGAACGACTTTTTTACCATATTTTTTTTCAAGTTTCTGTACTAACAGATCCCTTTGTTTTTCCGATAGCTCCTTTGCAAATATAGCAGTTATTGGAAGTTTATTATTTTCCTCATAATAAAGTTTCAAAAAATATTCCTTTATATCGCCAATCAACGATAACCGCTGTTTTCTTACAATGTATTTTACTATTCCAAGTGCTTCGCTAGATACGTGACTAAAGGATTTTTCCAAAAATTTCTCCTTTTCTGGAAACTTTTTAAGAGGATCTTCCAAAATTTTCCTGAACTCCTCTTCCTCCGCGTAATTTTCCTTAAGAATATTCAATACTTCCCTAACTTCATTTATACTGTCAGAAGATTTTGCTATATTGTAAATTGCTGATGCATATCTTTTTGCAATCTCATCATTAGCCATTTTAATCTCCTATCTCATTAATAAACTTGTTTATAGTTTTATCCTGCTTTTCGTCAATGTTTTCCTTGATAATTTTTTCAGCAAGTTCAACTGCCATTTCTCCGACTTCCTTCTGAAGTTCAAATTTAGCATTTTGACGCATTTTTTCAATATCAGCTTCCGCCTTCATCATCATTCTTTCACGATTGCTCATAGCCAGCGATATAATTTGATCTTTTCTGTCATCAGCCTGTCTTTCAGCTTTTATCAAAATATCATTGGCACGTCTTTTAGATTCCTTTTTCAATTTTTCAATTGATTTTTTTTGATCTTCCAGTTTTTCTTTTTCATTTTCAACAATTTCCATTTCAGATAAAGCCAGTTTTTTTCTATCTTCTAGAACTTTACCGATTTTTTTTGAAAAAGTTCGTGAAAAAAAATAGACTAATACTATAAAGTTTATTATTTCAATAGCCATCGTAAAGTCGATGTTTATTAATTTTCCTCCCATATTTACTCCTTAACTTTGAGAAATTAACCTGATTTTACATATTAATCCTATTTTCTTTTTTATAACTCTTCACTTTTTAGAATTCTTTTTTTATTCCTTTAAATCTAACTTTGATTCAAATTCTAAAAATACCAAATATTATTTTTTTATTTTTAAGTCTTATCCTTTTAAGAAAATTAATAGGAATGCTATTACTAATGCATAAATTGCTGATGATTCTGTAATCGCAAGCCCTGTAATTAATGTTTGCATAATGTCTTGCTTAGCTTCAGGCTGTCTTGAAACTGCTTCTACTGCATAACCAGTTGCAATCCCTTGTCCTAATCCTGCTCCAACACCTCCTATTGCTGCAATTCCCGCTCCTAATAAAGCTGCTGCCTTAATTAATTCTACTCCTGCCATTTTTAATCCTCCTAATTTTTATTTTTATTTTTTTGCTTGATAAAGTTAATCTTGCCCTACAATACTCTTATTTATACAAAATACTAACTTTGAACATATAAAAGAATTTCAGGACTGCAGTTTTTATTTTATTCCTCTTCACCCAATGCTTCACTTATGTAAACTGATGAAAGTATCGTAAACACAAATGCTTGAACAATACCAATGAATAGATCCAAATAAAGCTGTATAATCATCGGCCATCCAACTGAAAAGGAGAAACTTCCCTTCAACATATCATGTGTCAATGATTGAAGCAGACCTCTGCCAACAAGGCTATATAAAAGCCCTACAATTACAAGTCCCGCAAGCATATTTCCAAATAACCGCATTGAAGTATTTAAAACTTTTGAAAAAATATCCACAATATTTAGCGGAAACATAAACCACATTGGTTCAAATAGTGATTTTATATATCCCCTTAATCCCTTTTGCTTTATAGATACCGCCAGAAAAAGTACAATTACTACAAGCGATAATCCAATTGTAGTATTTGGATCTGCTGTCGGCGTTCTAAAAAACGGTTTTACCATTTTAACTCCATCTTCATTAACTACCATCATAATATATGGAAATAAAAATGTACTTAAGTTTGAAAACATTATAAACGCAAATAATGCCGAGAAAAACGGAACATAAGTTTTTTTATGCTTTCCAAATGTAGTTAAAAAAGTGTTTTCAATAAAGTGATAGTACTCTTCCATCACAATTTGCATTTTACTTGGATTTTCAACACTTGCTTTTTTTGTTCCAGCCCCTACAATAAACATAATTATAATCATAAGCACCCACGTATTAATTACAGTTTGACTAAGTGAGAACTTAAGTCCGCCCAGAACAAAATTAAAATAATGCGGAGCTTCTACAACTGAACTTGGTGACTCAAATTTTACTGGTAAGAATGTCGAAATAACTGACAAAATCAGATTCACGACAACCATCATAAGAAATAGGAAGCCTAAAAACTTAAAAATTTTATTTTTCATTGATTTCCCTCCTTTCCCTCAACTTTGAGTAAAGATTTAAAAAACTTTGTTACATATATTTATTATACTCCAATTAAATTTTTTTTGCAAATTTTATTATTATTTAATTTAACCTGCTATTTACCGCATATCTTTTATATTTTTTGGGAGAAAATGACAAATTATTTAAATCACTTTTATTTTTTTTCTAAAAAGAATATTAACAGTTATAACAAATAAAAAAATAAAATTTGAAAAGAATTAAAAAAAGTTCACAAGTCAAAAATAAATTAACTCTCATAAATTATATTATTTTTATAAAACAAATAAAATTTACAATTTAGCAATTTATTATCTTGTGAACTATCCATTTTATTATTTAAAAAACTGTGTAAATACAGTAATAATACTAATATTAACGAAATCGATAAATAATGAACCGACTATTGGAATTACAAAAAATGCCATTTTAGAATAAACGTATTTTTCTGTAACGGCTTTCATATTTGAAATTCCATTTGGAGTCGCACCCAATCCAAATCCGCAATGTCCAGAAACCATTACAGCCGCATCATAATCTGATCCCATCGCCTTAAATGTTACCAAGTTCAAGTAAACATACATTAATACAACTTGCGCAATTAACAATATAAATACTGGAAGCGCCAAGTCAATAAGTTCCCACAATCTTAAAGTCATCAGTGCCATTGCTAGAAACAAGCTAAGTGCCACATCTTCAAGAATGCTTATTTCCTTGATTGGAGCATTCAGAGCCTTTACATTGTCAGAAATATTTCTAATAATAGCCGCAATAATCATTGGTCCGATATAAATAGGAAAATGTGCTTCAAAGTTTGTAAAACTCATAAGATAATCAATAAACATTGATAAATATGAACCGATCCCCATTGCAATTAAAATATAAAAAAACGCCATTGAAAAACGCTCTCCGTCAAGATAAGGCTTCTGTCTTTTTAAAACTTCCTCATCTATATCTTCATCACCGTGCTTTACTCCATCTTTCGTAAAATGTTCAGGCAATAACTTATGCTTATTAA
The DNA here is from genome assembly GCF_013394865.1 of Leptotrichia sp. oral taxon 417. Lineage (NCBI taxonomy): Bacteria > Fusobacteriati > Fusobacteriota > Fusobacteriia > Fusobacteriales > Leptotrichiaceae > Leptotrichia > Leptotrichia sp. oral taxon 417. The sequence goes on from NZ_JABXYV010000001.1 coordinate 1,840,620, forward strand.
TAAGTCTGCTAGCAATAGGCCCTCCCATCGCAGATCCTATAATCAGCCCAAAAGTTGCCGATGCAATTGCAATCGCATTTGCTCCTTTATATATTGGACCAAGAGCTTCAATTGTAGGTGCAACAGCTGCTGAAGTACCGTGTCCACCAGTCATTGGAGTCGATCCAGTCATTAACGCAAGCAGTGGAGGAATTCCCACAAATTTTGAAAGCACTACTGCAACAACATTTTGCATAACACATAATCCCGCCGCAACAAATAAAAACATAACAACCTTTTTTCCACCTTTTTTCAATACTTTAAGACTGGCGTTAAATCCTACACTTGTAAAAAACATTACCATAAAAAACTTTTGAAGCGTATCATCAAATTTAATTTGAGCTACATTTGTCTGTCTAAAAATAAAAACGATTATTGAAAATAAAAATCCACCAATAACAGGAGCCGGAATACAATATTTTTCAAAAAATTGAATTTTTTTTCTAAGCTTCATTCCAATTAAAAGCAGAATAACTGCCAACCCGATTGTCTGGATCATATCCATGTTAATCTTCACCATAAAACATTATCACCTCGATCTAATTTTTTTTTTCACAATAAGTTATTATACTATAAAACCTATGAAAGTGCAAATTTATAAAAAATATAAAATAAAAAACCAGTACCATTATTAAGTTTTAAAAACTCTTCTGATACTGATTTTTCTTGATTTTTTAAATTTCAATTTTAAATTTATTTTCTTTTTTCAAAAAATTACTTTTTCTAAAAATTATTGATTTTCAATATTGGCATAAGGCCCTTGAGCTAGGCTATTTGTAGCATTTTTAGGGTTTGTCAGTAATGACTTGTAGCTAAAGAATATGCTTCCTTTTACTTCTGGATAAGTTCTATTGAAATTAACTTGATTTATTAACTCTTTTGCATTTTTCCAGTCGTTTACTTTATAAGCTGCTTGCCCAATATATAAATCTGTGTTCGTTTGTCCAGCATATTTGCTCCACCATTTTACAAGCGTATTATATTCAGCAGCTTTGAATCCTTGATTCCAGTAAATTTGAGGTGCAACGTAATCTATCCATCCTTTATTCATCCAAAGTAAAATATCTGCATACAAGTCATCATAATTTTGCACACCTGCAGTTGTGTCAGAACCTCTTGACGGATCAGTAGAAGCATTTCTCCATACTCCAAATGGACTTATTCCAAATTCCACATTTTCTTTTTCATTTTTTATAGCTTTGTGCAATTTTTCAATTAGTCTATTTATATTATCTCTTCTCCAGTCTCCAACTGTTGCAAAATTTTTACCATATTTTTGATATTGTGCTGAATCAGGATATTCCTGCCCCTTAACTTTGTATGGATAAAAATAGTCATCCATGTGAATACCGTCAACATCATAATTTTTCACAACTTCAACAATACTGTCTACAACATAGTCATCAACTTCAGGAATCCCTGGATTTAAATAAAGCTGTCCTCCATAAGAAACAGTCCATTCAGGCTTTTTACGTCCAATATTATCCTTTGATAATTTATCTCTTGATCCAGATGTCGAAAGTCTGTATGGATTAAACCATGCATGAAATTCGATTCCTCTCTTATGCGCTTCTTCCACCATGAATTTTAATGGATCATATCCAGGATTTACCCCTTGAGTTCCTGTCAAATATTCAGACCAAGGTGCGTATTTTGATGGATAAAAGGCATCCGATGTCGGTTTTACCTGTACAAATACTGCATTCATATTCCATTTTTTTACATTGTCAAGAATTGTTAAAAATTCTCTTTTTTGCTGATCTACACTAAGTCCTTTTTTAGATGGCCAGTCGATGTTGCTTACACTCGCTACCCATACACCTCTTAACTCCCTATTTTTTGTTACTTTCTGATTATTAACTTTTGCCGCATTGTTACGATTCCCCATTATAATGCTAGAGGCGTTCAACGAAGCTGCCGTTAAAACTGTAATTGCCAATAATGATACTTTTCTTAAAATCGCTTTCACTCGCATCTCCTTTCTGAATGTTAAATCTTCACTATAATTTTAGTATATTTTTTACAAATTTTCAATATATATTCTCATTTATTTTCTTACTTTAATTTTTTCTTTTTTAGTATTGACTTTTATTAAAAAGTTGGATATTATTATATAGAAAAATTAAGTTAAAACAAAATATTACATAATCTCATTTCATAAATAAAAAATATTCAACAGACAAATTAAAATATCAAAAATTAATTTAACAAAATCAATAAAAAAGAAGGAGGGAAGTGTATGTTAAAAACTAAAAAAAAGGAGCTTTTAAAAATATTAATCCTCATTTTTGTTTTTATATTCGCTGTATCTTGCAATAATATATTCAATTTTGGAAACAAAAACAAAACGAATAGTAAAAGTAAAGAAAAACAAGAAAATGAAGAAAAAAAACAAAAAGAGCAAATTAATGAAGAATACACAGGTATTACAGTTCCTTTAGATGCAGTTAATTTTTCAATTGAAAATGAACTGTTATACTATAATAAACAACTTTTTACAGGAAGAGTAACATTTACAACAAATGAAGGTTATAGTGGATATTTTACATTTAGTAACGGAGTGATGGAAGGAGTATATGAACTAAAAAGAAATGGTAATGTAGAAATTGGAAAAACAGCTGGAAATAAAGCTATATATGTAAAAACAAAATCAAATTCTGGTTATGAAAATGAAATTATATATGATGAAAATAATGGCTTGATAAAAGAAGTAAACTATGTAGATGGAGAGTATGAAGATAATTTTGATTTTTCAAATAAATTTTCAGGTAAAATAAAAAAATTTGGAAAAATATATAATTTCTCAGAGAGTACAAAAAAAATCAAAGATGGTCTAAACAATGAAACTGAAAGTGAAAGTGAAAATAATAATAAGAATGAAATAATCGTTGATAAAAAAGATGAAATATTTATTTATAATTATTCTTTAAGAGAAGACGACAATTATATAATTATAACTGAAAGACAATATAAAGGGGATAAAAAAAATTACAGATATTTAGTATTTATGGGCGAAAAAGAAGAAATCTTCCCAAGATTCAGTAAAGATATGTTAAAAGTGTTCAAAAGCATTTTTACAGATATACAAGGTGCTTCAAATGCTCAAATAAATACAAATACAAATACAAATGCAAATAATGAAATGACTCAAGAAACTGCGACAAACTATCAGAGTACATCTACATCTACATCTGCGCCTTCTCAGAATAATAACACAAGTAATAATCAAAGTTCTGATGAAGATCTAGCAACATTGGATCGTGTCTATGACGAAGTCATTAATAAAGGAAATGAGAGTTATTTAAATAATTTTTCAAGCAGTCAGCTTTCTATTATTAGAAATACAATATATGCCAAAAGAGGATATATTTTTAAAAAAGAAAAATACAAAAACTATTTTTCTAGAAAAAGCTGGTATAAAGGAACTTCATATAGCGAAAATATAATAACACCTAATGAAAAAAAATTAGCTGAATTAATATTATCAAAAGAATAAAATAAAAAATTAAAAGGAGTAAAAAATGGAAAAAAATAATTTTGAAACAGGAAATCAAAATAATCAAAATCGGAATAATGGAAATTTTAATCCTATGAACCAAAATAATCAAAATCGAAATAACGGAAATTTTAATCCTATGAACCAAAATAGCCAAAATCGGAATAATGGAAACTTTAATCCTATGAACCAAAATAACCAAAATCGAAATAACGGAAACTTTAATCCTATGAACCAAAATAATCAAAATCGAAATAATGGAAACTTTAATCCTATGAATCAAAATAATCAAAATCGGAATAATGGAAATTTTAATCCTATGAACCAAAATAATCAAAATCGGAATAATGGAAATTTTAATCCTATGAACCAAAATAACCAAAATCAGAATTACAATAACATGAATCAAAACCAAAACAGCTATAACCATAATAGTTCTAATTACAATAATATGAATCCGAATCAAAATAATCAAAACTATAATCCAAATATGAATCAAAACAATAATTTTAATAATCAAAAATCTTTTTTGGATTCAATACTTGAAAAAGATAATCCACAAAATAAATTATTCTTAAAATTAATGTTTTGGATAAGTACGGTTGTATTTGGTTTGGTTGCTTGGATAACAATAAAAGGAATAGCACTTTATATGCAATTTATGGATTTACAAAAAAGTGGTCTTATTTCAAATATTTCAGCATATTTTTCGTCGGAAATGCCAGCTCCATTGAAAGCATTTTTAGGAAAATCAGCAACTACTTCTTTAGAGGTTTTATCCATTCGTAATACTTTAAAATATATATTTATAGCTTTATTTGTATTACTAATATTAATCTTTCTAAAACTCCGTAAGACAAATAATTTATTTAAATTTAAAAATATAAATTATTTATCAGTAATAATATTTTGTATTGCTGGTATCGCTGAAATTAAATATACAGATTTTATTGATAAATTAACAGGTTCATTAGCGAATTTAGGTATGGGAGATCTAGGAGCTTCAGCAGATATTTTTAATACTGTTCCAGACATATTTATGATAAAAACTTGTTTTATAGTTCTTCTTGTATTTTCATTAATCGCAGTTGTTACGAATTTTTTCTTAATATTTAGAAATAAAAAATTTGAAATGCAAGATATACAAAGAGAATTTAGAACAATGAAAAATAAAGTTATGAAAAATAATAATAATTACTATAACCAAAACAACAATAACAACAATAACAACAATAACAACAATAATAATGAAAACTGGAACAATAACACAAATAATGATTATAATAATCAAAATTATAGATAAATAAAAAGCATTAAATAATCGTTTTACAAAGTTTTGTAAAAATAGGAGTAAGTATGAATGAAAAAAATCAGAATTATAATAATCAAGGCTATGATATGAATTATAGTAACGGAAACTCTAATGGATACAATAATTATAATGAACATAATGATGATATGAATTATGGCAATAATGGAAATAATAATTACAATGAACCATACTATAATGATCAAAATTATTATAATAATTTTAACAATCAAAATTTTAATGGAAATTATGAAAATCAAAATTATAATTATAACAATAAAAAAAATAATAATACAACTATTTTTATCATTATAGGGATAGTAGTAGCAATAATTGGATATTATGTAGCAACAAACTACATATTTATTGATAAATTTGACATAAGTAATTATTATACAGTAAATGTGGATGGAATTTCTGGAGAAGCTAAAGCGGAAATTTTGCCAAAAGAAGCAACTGGGGATGAATCCAAAAAAAGTTCCAATTTAAAATTAAAAAATTTTTTAGATAAAGCTAATATAAAATTTGAACTTTCTAAAAGTGAAGCTATTCAAAATGGAGATGTTATACAAGTTAATGCAATTTATGACACAAGATTAGCAAAGTTTAATAAAATCAAAGTTATAAATGATAAATTTGAAATAAAAGTTAGTGATCTTCCTAATCCTGTAAAAGATATTTCAGAAGTTAAAAATTTATCGCAAATAAAAAAATTATATGAAAACTATTTTATATCAGAATTGGGACGAAGGACAGATTACTATTCAACATTATATGAAATTTTGGGAATGTATTCAGGAAAAGATTCAAATGGACAAGCTATATTAAGGATATACAGCAAAATAAAGTCTAGAAATATGTATTATGACGGAAAAGCTGTTGAATATGATTATTTGGAACTTTCAAATCTTATGCAGAACAGTAATAATGAAATAATTTCAGCAACTAGAGCTACTATTACATCAGATTCAAATCTAAATGGAGAAATGAATTCACAAGAAATGGATTCAAGACTAAGATTAGAAGGATTTTCAAAAATAAATTAAAATAGAAAAAAATTCAAAAAATTATTTTGAATCTAAATATAAAAAGGGCATTAGTTAGATTTTTGCCCTTTTTTGTAATTTTTATTAATATTTAAAATTAAGTTTCTCATCAAATTGTGATATAATTATAGCATCGCTTCTAAATAAATTTTAAATTATAATTAATACTAAACCCCATCAAAAATAGGAATTATAACAAATTTATTATTTAAATGTAAAATAACATAATAATATTTTATAAATAATTAAAATAGGCAATTGTAAAAATAATAAGACAAAAACTCGATAAATACAGTATTTTATTTAAAATATTAGAGCTTTATTTCAGAAATACTCAATAAAAATATTAAAAATTTTAGACTTCTACAAATGACTATGGAATAAAAATGAAAGGAGAAAATAAAAATGAAATATGAACTCGTATTGATAGATTTGGATGATACGCTTTTTGATTATTCAAAGACGGAAGATTCAGCATTTAGAAAAACATTTGAAAAAATGGGATTTTTTCAAGTAAATCAGATTGAAAAAGAAAAAATTGAAGAAAATTATGAGAAAATAAGGAAACGGTATAAAGAGATAAACTTACAGTTGTGGAAGGATTTGGAAAAGGGGAAAATGGATAAGGATAAACTGAAAGTTTTGAGATTTGAAAAAATAATTGAGGAATTTGGCTTGGAGTATGATTCGATTGAGGTAAGTAAACTGTATTTAAAAAAACTGGGAGAAGGAGTTTTTCCATTTGAGGCGACTGAAAAACTGTGTGAATATTTACATTCTAAATATAAAGTTGGAGTTATTACAAATGGTATAAAGGAAGTTCAGCATTCACGGATAAAAAATTCAGCAATTGCAAAATACATTGATAAAATTGTTATTTCTGAAGAAGTTGGAGTGAATAAGCCTGATAAAAGAATATTTGAATGTGCAATGGAATATTTTGGAATATCGGATAAAAAATCTGCAATAATGATTGGCGATTCTTTGGAGGCTGATATAAAAGGTGCGCAAAATGCCGGAATTGACACTTGCTGGGTAAATTTTAAAAATATTGTGAATGATACTGGATCAGTTCCAAAATATGAAGTAAAAAAATTAGAAGAATTATTTGAAATCTTATAAATGAATAAAGAATGGAGGAGATTAGGCAGTGACTGGAAAGAAGAAGGCAATCTGTTTTTTTATTATTTTTCTGTTGGTAAATGCTTTTGGATTGTCTGAAAATGAAAAAACTCAAAATGAAAAAAACTGGAAATCTGAAAACTACGTTGCTCTGGAAAATGAAAATAATAGGAATTTGAAAAGTGATAATGGAAATAACGAAAAAGAATCTGAATTAAAAAAAAATATGGATTTAAAAAATAATGAAAATAATGGCATTAAAAAAAATCTTGAAAACAAAGAAAACGATGCCAATAGAAAAAATGTAATTAATCAGGAAGACAAAAGAATTGGGCTGGTACTTAGCGGAGGAACTGCAAAAGGGCTTGCCCACATTGGTATATTAAAAGTTCTGGATGAAGAAAAGGTGCCGATAGAATATGTAACAGGGACTAGCATGGGAAGTATTATTGGAGGAATGTACAGTGTTGGATATACTCCGGACGAAATTGAGGAAATAGCGGTCAGCATGGACTGGATGAGCCTTTTTAACGATAAAATCGAAAGAAAGGATAAAGGAGCTGTAAGAAACTCGATTGAAGATAAAAATAGTACGGTAATTCCGATAAAAAACTTTATGCCAAAATTACCAAGTGGGGCTGTTGGCGGAAAAACAGCTAGCCAGAGATTAAATGAACTTTTTTACGGTGCACTGGGAGTTGAAGATTTTAAAAAATTCCCAAGAAAATTTGCGGCAGTTGCGACTGATTTGGAATCTGGAGAAGGCGTAATGATTGATAAAGGTTCGATTGCAACAGCAATAAGGGAAAGCCTGTCAATTCCATCAGTTTTTGCTCCGATACGAGATGGAAAAAGACTTTACATTGATGGCGGAGTAGTGCGAAACTTGCCAGTTCAAGATGTAAAGGTGCTTGGAGCTGACTATACAATTGGAGTAAACGTGGGAGATGGATTTACAAAAAGGGATGAATCGAAAATGAATCTGATTGATGTAATTTCAGATGCAACAACGATTGCAGGAAGACAGGAAGTTGAACGGCAAATCCGGATGCTTGACTTGTATATGAAACCTGACTTGGAAAAGTTTGAAGCTTATGATTTTTTAAAAGTTAAAGATATTATTGCGGCTGGGGAGGCTGTGGCAAGGGCAAATATAAACGAAATCAGAAAATTATCAAACCCTGAGCTTTATGAAAAATTAGAGGAAAAACGAAAAGAATTTAGGCAGACTTGGAAGGATGAATATAATATTACCGGAATTGTAATTGATGGAAATAAAAAATATACAAGAGCATATTTTGATAAATTTTTTCCTAAAAAGCTTGGAACTTTAACAAGGCTGGATATGGAGAAGATTGTTAATAATATTTATCAGAATGGTGATTTTACAACTGTTTATTATGAAGTGAAGGATAACGACCTTATAATAAATGTTCAGGAAAAGCCAAGCGATTATTTAACGCTTTCAGGAAATATAAATAATGAGGATTTGGCTACTGTAAATGTAGGTTTCCAAGGGAGCAAGCTTATAAATAATACAAATGTCAGATATTCAGTAAGTGGAACAGTTGCAAATGAATATGGAGCAAAAGGAAGAGCAACCGCAGAGCTTGGAAAAAATTCAAAGGCAATAATTTATGGAGAATTTGAATATAAACGTGATATTATTGAAAATCAAAAATATAGAAATGGATATTTCAGTTTTGAAAACAGAAAATTTAAAATTGGAACGGGAATAGGTGTAGAAGTGTATAAAAATCTGCTATTCTCAATTGGTGGAGGTTATCAGATATCAGATGTGGAAAAACATGAAAATAATGCTGAAAATGTGAGAAAACCATTTCCGTATTTTGAAGCAAAGCTAAATTACGATACAAGAGACAGCCTTAACTTTGCAACAAAAGGAATTTACCTATTTTCAAATTACACATTGGCAAATTCAAAGCATGCTAACTTTAACTCACTGTATGCAGGCGGAGAAATTAATATTCCAATTGGCGAAAAAGTAACGATTACTCCTGGAATAGCCTATTTGACATCTTACGGAAAAGACATTCCTGAAACATACAAGCCCAAAATGGGAGGAATAAGAACTGCTGATAATTCATTGGAATTTGCAGGAATGCCGGCTGACAAAATTCGTGGCGGAAGTATTTTTACAGGAAAGTTAAAAGCTCAATATAATTTATCAAATCTTGTATATTTGGATACAACTTATTCAAGAGCAAATATTTCTGGAAAAAGTTACAGTTTTGGCAATGACGTGAAGGAAAGTTATAAATTCGGAATTGGAGTAAAAGCCTTGACAATACCGATTTACTTTGGATTTGCGAAAGTACCGGGAGAAAGCTGGAGATATTTATTAAATTTTGGATATTCACCAGAATAAAATAATTTAATGTCAAAAAAATTGATAAATCTCTTTTTAATATTGAAAAAATATGATAAAATGAAATTGTAAAAATTTAAAAATATAAAAATTTAGGAGGAAAAAATGAAAAAAATACCTGAAGCAGTTGGTCCTTATTCAGCATTTAGAAAAGCTGGAGATTTTTTGTATATTTCAGGACAAATTGCAATTAATCCTGAAAATCAGAAAGTTGAAGCTGTTACAGTTGAAGATCAGGCAAGACAAGTGCTTGAAAACCTAAAAGCAATTTTAGAAAACAATGGATTGTCAACAGGAAATGTTATAAAAACAACTGTATTATTAGACAATATTGATGATTTTGTGACAGTAAATAATATTTATGCAGAATATTTTACTGAACCATATCCAGCAAGATCAGCTTTTGCTGTAGATAAGCTACCAAAAGGAGTACTAGTAGAAATTGAAGCAATAGCTTATTTTGGCAAATAATTTTTACTTAATATGAAAAAAATTGATGACTTCAGAAAGATTAATCTAAAGTCATCTTTTTTATTATTTTTAAATTTTTAAATAAAATTCCACTCAAATGAGTATACTTCTTGAATTATTTCGCCAAAAATTCTTTCACAAAATTAACAACTTCCTCAACCTTAACTTCAACGCTTTCTCCAGTTGCTCTATCTTTAACTTCCACAATTCCATTAGCTGCACCTTTTCCAACTACAATTTTAAGTGGAAACCCAATTAAGTCAGCATCTTTAAACTTAAATCCTGCTCTCTCATTTCTGTCATCTAAAACAACATCTATATTTTCATTTTTCAACGCCTCATAAATTCTTTCAGCAACATTTACTTGTGTTTCATCTTTTACATTAGCAATAATCACATCTGCAATATACGGTGCAATTGATTTTGGCCAAATAATTCCAAAATCATCGTGTTTTTGCTCAATTACAGCCGACATCAATCTTGAAACACCAATTCCGTAACATCCCATTTGGATTACTTGCTGTTTACCATTTTCATCTAAAACTTTTGCATCTAACGCTTTTGAATATTTATCTCCCAATTTAAAAATATGTCCAACTTCCATTCCACGAGCAATTTTTAGCACACCTTTCCCGTCTGGCGAAATATCTCCCGCTCTAGCCGTTCTAATATCAGCAACTACATCATAATGCAAATCTTCCAAATTAACATTAATAAAATGATAATCCTTTTTATTTGCTCCCAATGCAAAATTTTTCACATATTTTACAGTTTCATCAATAACAACTGTAAGTCCTTCTTTTTTCTCATAAGATCCCGCAAATCCAGGAACAATCCCAAATTTTTCGCATTCTTCTTCAGTCATCATTTCCAATTCCATCGAAGCATTCACTGCATTTTTCAATTTAATTTCATTTACATCCAGATCTCCACGAATAAGTGCCAACACATAATTTACTTTATCTTCCAATACTTCCTTCAACATAACCGCCTTAACAGTTTTTTCTTCTGGAATATTCAAAAATTCTGACAATTCCTTAATTGTCTTAGTATTAGGCGTTTCAACCAATTCTTTTGGCAATTTTTCCTCTGAACTTTCCTTCAATTCAATGATACTCGTAGCTTTTTCAACATTTGCAGCATAATCTGATGAGTCACTGTATAAAATATCGTCTTCTCCATTTTCAGCAAGTACCATAAATTCATTTGAAGCATCTCCTCCAATCGAACCAGAATCCGCATCAACCGCTCTAAATTTTAACTCCATTCTTTCCAAAATTCTAGAATATGCATTTTTCATATTCAAAAATTCTTCATCCAACGATTCTTTTGTTAAATGGAAACTGTAGGCATCTTTCATTAAGAACTCTCTTCCTCTCATAAGACCAAATCTTGGACGCATTTCATCTCTAAATTTTGTCTGAATTTGATACAAGTTAAACGGCAATTCTTTATACGAAGTAATTGTATTTCTAACAATATCCGTAACAACTTCTTCATGCGTAGGTCCCAACGCAAATTCTCTCTCATTTCTATCCTTCATTCTCATAAGTTCCGAACCATAAGCAAACCATCTTCCAGACTCTTCCCACAACGAAGCCGGTTGCAACACTGGCATTAAAATTTCCTGCGACCCAGCTCTATCCATTTCCTCTCTAACAATATTCTCAATTTTTTTCAAAACCTTATATCCCAATGGCAAATAGCTATAAACTCCTCTTGTCAATTGTCTAATCATAGAAGCTCTCAACATCAATTTATGACTTATAACTTCTGCCTCTTTTGGTGCTTCTTTATATGTTTTTAAAAATGCTTTCGATAATCTCATATCTTCTCCTTCTATATTCATTTTTTTTATTTAAATAAAGTATTTATAATGTTTATATTGTATATTTTTTTTTGACTTTTAGCAATAGTTTTTTGAAAAATAAATTTTTTAAAGCTGAATATTTGGAATTTTAGGAAAGATATAGTATAATTATCTTAGAAAACACAGTAAAATTAAAATCGAAAAATATTGTATTAATGCGATTTATAAATTTTGACAAATAATAAAAAAAGGAGAGATTTAAAATGAAAAAACTTATTTTATTGGGATTATTGGCATTTTCAGCCTTTGGAATAGCAGAACCTTACAGAGATGAAAGAGGCGTGCTTTTTATGTCTGAAGAAGAATGGGGAAGATTTTATAATAAAGATGGACAAGATGTGGATGCATGTATTCCAATTGGATCTATGATCATGGAAGAAAGCTATATAAAAGATGGCAAAAAAATGCCACATACTTTAACTGAAGTCCAAAATATAATTAAACAATTTAACGAAATGCTAGGTGAAGCAGGGCTTCGTGATATTAATGGCAAAAAAGATAAAATCCATGAATTTTACTATGCGGCAGTATGCAAGAAGCCTACACAAAAACAATATGATTTAGTCGGATCTCCAACATTTAAAAAAGAAATGGAAAGAATTTTTAAAACTCATAAATTTATAGAAGAAAACAATTAAACATAAACTTTTCTTCAGTCATTTTTCTCTAAATTTATAAACTTGTAAAATTATATTATTTAAAGTATAATGTAAATGAAATTTAAAATATAAAAAGAAAAAATACAAGATGAAATGGAGCTGATCTATGCACAAGCAATTTGCGGAAATTTATGATATTTTTATGAAATATGTAGATTACGATGGATGGTATAATTTTTTAAAGAGATTTATAAAAACAAAAGGAACTATTTTAGATTTAGGATGTGGAACTGGAGAATTTATTTTACGGTTTCTTGAAGATGGATTTTCTGTTGTTGGAGTGGACTTGTCTGAAAAAATGCTGGAAGTTGCAGAAAAAAAATTAGAAAAAAAAAGGTTAAATGGACAAAAATTAGGTAAAGAAAAATTTGGAAAAGATAAGTACAAACTTGTTAAAGAAAATATTATAAATTTTGAAAATACTGTAGATTTTGAAAATAATAAAAATGGCAGTTTATATCAAGCCGACTATATTGTCTGCAATTTTGATACGGTAAATTATTTAAAGGATGAAAAGGAATTTTTGAAATTTATTGAAAAATGTAATAAAAATTTAAAAAAAGATGGATTCTTAATTTTTGATGCTGTAACTGAAGATATTTTTGAAGAAATATTTGAAAATGACATCTTTCTGGATGAAGAGCCGGAATACACAAGCATCTGGCGGCATGAGAAACTATCCAAAAGAAAACATCTGATAGAAATAGATTTATTTATCCGTGAAAATGAAAACGACAATCTATTTAGAAAATACAATGAAATTCAGAAAAAATTTATCTATGACCCAGAATGGATTATAAAAACTGTCCAAAATAAAGGCTTTGAAATATTCGATACCGCCTCAAACCCTGAATTTGGAGAAAGCCGAATATTTTTTATCCTGAAAAAATTATAAAACTAATATTTTCCCAACTTAGATATAACAAATTTAGTATAGGCTATTTTATAAAATAAAAAAGAAGGTAACTTATGAAAATTGAAAATGAAGAAAACAAAAAAAATGATTCAACTGAAGAAGAAAGAATAAAAGAAGAAGAAAAAAGAAAACAAAGACTTTTTGAAATAGAAAAAAAACTCGGAAGGCATAACAATGACAAGGCAGTAAAAAATAAAAGAAATAATAAGATTATGAAATATTTTGCCCTTGCAACGAATATGGTTTATATTCTTGCTCTGCCAATTTTGATTATGCTCGGTTTTTATTTGCTTTTGAAAAAATATTTATTTAAAACGGATCAGCCAATTGTCCTGATTATTTTTCTTATTTTAGGGGCTATTTCAGGATACTGGTCGCTTATAAAGCAAATAAATAATATAAAATAATTTCTAAATTTCAATATAAAAGGAAAGAAAGGAAATACAGAAATGCTGGAAAAAATGCCTGAAAATATAAAAAGTGCATACATTATCTCAATTTTTACTATGATATTTTTCCCTCTTTTAGGAATATTTTTCAATTATTCTGAACTTTATTTCGGTTACTTAGTTGGAGCAGTAATTTCGGCAATAAATATAAATTTACTTATAAACGGCGTGGAAAAAATTCTATTTTTTCAAGACAAGCCTAAATTACGGGGAAATTTAGAATATTTAAAGCGGATGGCAATCTTTTGCCTTGGAATGTTTATTGTTGGAAAAATCAGCCAAAAATACTTCCCAAATCACGTTTTAACAAATATTTTAGCAACTGGCATTGGAGTTTTGAACTTTAAATTTTCGTATTTTTTGTATCATTTTGGAAAAAAGTTTTTCTTAAAAAATAAAGAATAAAATAATTTTTTATTTTAAAATAAGGGGCCTTGACCCCTTTCTAACACTATTTCCTCAGAATAGTAAATTTATTATAGACTCTGTTTAACAAAGTTTTGACCTCTTGCAATAAAACAAATAAAACATGTCTTCTTTTTTCTAATATGGTTCAGTATGATAATAAATCTACTGACTTTAATTCTCTAAAAAATTACTCTTCAAAAAAATCTCCTATTCTTCTATATTTTTCATATCTTTTTCTCAATAATTCACGTAACGAATATTTATCGATTCTCTTGAATTCCTCTACAACTGCAGCCTTCAAGTTTTGAGCCATTTCTTCAAGGTTTCTGTGCGCTCCTCCCAGCGGCTCCTTTATAATTCCATCTATAATCCCTAAACTTTTTAAGCTGATTGCATCCATTTTTAAACTTCTAGCAGCTTCTGGCGCTTTTGTTGAATCATTAAACAGGATTGAAGCGCATCCTTCAGGAGAAATAACTGAATATACACTATTTTCAAGCATCAAAATAGAATCAGCAACTCCAATTCCCAATGCTCCTCCACTTCCACCTTCACCAATTACAACCGACACAATCGGCACACGCAGTCCAAACATTTCTTCAAGATTTTTAGCAATAGCTTCACCTTGCCCTTTTTCTTCGGCTTCTATTCCAGGATAAGCTCCAGCTGTGTCAATTAATGTTAAAACCGGCAATTTAAAACGTTCTGCCATTCTCATTAATCTCAATGCCTTTCTATATCCTTCAGGACTTGCCATACCAAAATTTCTGTAAAGGTTTGAATCAATGTCTCTTCCCTTTTGATGCCCGATTACCATTATTTTGTATCCATCAATCATTGCAAGTCCACCGACAATTGCATGATCATCCTTAGATAACCTGTCACCGTGAAGTTCCACAAAATCCTGTGTCAGCTCATTTATATAATCTAAAGTATACGGTCTTTGCGGATTTCTTGAAATTTGGATTCTATTCCAGGCATCCATTTCATTTTCCTCAAAATCCTTATATTTATCTTCCAGTTTTTTTTCAAGTTCTGTAATCTGAGCAGAAAAATCAATGTTTTTTTCAGCTGAAAATGCCTTTAACTCCGATATTGCTTCTTCCAATTCCTTAATTTCATCTTTTATACTCATCTTTTTTATCCTTTCATTTGAAAAATTTTTAAATTTACACTAATTTTTCCAATACTCTGTAAATCGTTGTTTTCAAGTCTTTTCTTTCTGAAATTATATCAACCATTCCGTGTTCCAATAAAAATTCTGCCCTTTGAAATCCCTTCGGCAATTTTTGGTTTACCGTTTGCTCAATAACTCTAGGTCCTGCAAAAGCGATGAAAGCATTTGGCTCTGTTATAATCACATCTCCAAGCATTGCAAATGAAGCTGTAACTCCACCAGTAGTAGGATCAACAGGCACAGAAATGAATGGAATCCCCGCATCATTTAATTTTTTTACTGCTCCTGAAGTTTTTGCCATCTGCATAAGTGATAAAATCCCCTCCTGCATTCTAGCGCCTCCTGAACTTGAAACTACCACAACAGGTATTTTCCTTTTCAGGCCACGTTCCATTGCCCTTGTAATTCTCTCTCCAACAACAGAACCCATACTTCCACCCATAAAGCTAAATTCCATCGCAGCAATACTAACTTCTATTCCATTAATTTTCCCAGTTCCGCTTATAACTCCATCCAGCATACGGCTTCGTTCACGTGATGTTTCCAATTTTTCCTCATATCCTGGAAAATTTAACACATTTTTAGAATTAAGCGTCATATCCTCTTCTATAAAAGTTCCTTCATCAATCAAAAGTTCAATTCTTTCAAATGCTGTAAGCCTAAAATAATTTCCACATTTTGGACATACATTCAGATTATTTTTCAAATCCTCATTGTAAATGATTTCATTACATTGATTACATTTTTTCCACTTATTGTCATCCACAATATCCACCGTCAATTTTGACTTAGATGTAAGCGTAACATACTTTTTTTTTGATTTTCTGCTTGAAAACAAACCCATTTTTTTCACCTCTCAAAAATTTTATTTTTTATAACAAAGTTATTTTAAAATTAAACTTAAAAATTATAACTCCTTTACTCAAATATATTTGCAGTAAATCCGATAAAAAAACACAAATCATACTTATCACTTTGAAACAAGGAAGTCTTAACTCCTTACACAATAAATTCATTACCAAAATGAAAAATAGTATAATTTTATTTGATACTAATATAGTTTGAGCATAAACCTAAATAACAGGTGTTATAATACTATTATATCATACATCATTTCCATTAGAATAAAATTTGAAAAAATATACACTCCTAAAAAAATACTCTATCTAAAATCGAAAACTTATATTCATCAAACGAAAGAAAATAGCAGCAGAGAAAAAATCTGTCACTTCCATCCTTTATTCCATACTTCTTATCTCCAACTATGAAAAGCCCCTTATCAGCCAGCTGAGCCCTAATTTGATGCTTCCTCCCAGTAATCAGCTCAATATCCAAAAGCGAAACATCCTTATTTTTCCCCAGTAAATCCAATATTTTCTTCTGATTTTTCAATTTATCAATATTTATATATTTAAAATAAGTAATGCTTTTTTTAGATTCCCTTGAAACAGGATTTTCAGAAACAATAACCCTATTTTCAGCCGTTGTCAAATAATTTTCAATTTTAAAATCTTTTTTATTTTTAAATTCTCCATTATGAACAATCGCAAAATATTTTTTATGAACTTCATTTTCCCTAATTTTTTCAGAAATATATCTCAAAAACTTCAATGTTTTACATCCGATAACAAGTCCCGACGTTTCAAAATCAATTCTATTTGCAAAATTAATATTCTCACTTTTATAAATTTTTTTAAAAACTTCACTGAGTCCATATTTATGCCCTGTTCCCTTATGCATCGGGATTTTTTCCGCCTTATTTACAATAAAAAAATCTTCATTTTCAAAAATAACCATTTTTTTATATTTTTCAAGCTCATTTTGAGAAATTTGCAGTTTTTTTATTTTATTTTCTGCTTTCTCATTTTTTTAATATTTCCTATTGATAAATTTTTTATTATAACTTTATCATTTAATAACAGCCGATAATTTTCCTTCGACTTTTTCCCATTAATTTTTACATCTCCAGATCTTATTGCACCAAAAATCCTGCTAAGCGGCTCATTTTTAAAACTTTTCCTCAAGTATCTATCCAGCCTCATCCCTTCCATTTCAGAATTTACAATAATTTCATTCTTTTCCAAAAATTTCTCCCATTTTTTAAATTATTTATTGTTATGAATTTTTATACTTTCCACTATTCCTATTATAATAAACGAAGCTAAAAATGAACTTCCTCCATAGCTCATGAACAATAGGGGTTTTCCTGTAACTGGCACAAGTCCAATTGTCATTCCTACATTTACAACTACGTGCATAAATATTACACCTGCCAAGCCATACAGTATAAGCCTGCCAAAACTGTCCTGTATAATTCGGGTAATCCTCATTATTTCCAAAATTAATCCGAAATATAGAAGTAAGACTAGTGTGGATCCAAAAAATCCCATTTCTTCAGATAATACTGAAAAAATAAAATCCGTCTGCGCTTCAGGAAGAAATTCCAATCTGCTTTGGCTTCCCTGTAACACTCCCTTACCTAATGCACCTCCTGCTCCAACTGAAATTTTTGACTGGATTACGTGCCATCCGCTTCCTTTTTTATCCTTTTCAGGGTGTAAAAATGTTTCTACACGATCCCTTTGATAACTGCTAAGTACAAATCTATAAACTGGATAAACTGATAACATTACTACAATTCCTATTATCCAGATTGGCTTCATATTTGCTTCATACAGAAAAATCATAAATAAAAATGCAGAAATTGTTATTAATGTCGTTCCCAGATCAGGCTGTATTAAAATAAGCAATATAAGAGGCATTGCTGGCAGAATTGAACCAACAATATCCTTTAAGTTGTTAATTCCATTTTTATATTTTTCTACAATCCAGTAGGCAATAACTAGAATAATTATCACCTTCACAAATTCCGACGGCTGCAGCTGAAATGGCCCAAGTGCAATCCAACGTTGCGCTCCAAGAGTCTTTTTTCCTGCAAAACGTACAAGCAGCAGCAATATTGCCCCAATTCCGTAAATATGCCAAATATACAGCTTTATATGTCTATAATCAAATGCGGCTATAATAAACATCAATATTGTCCCTATAACAATCCATAAAATATTTTTACCAACCATTCCGCTTTGTCTTGTCGCACTATATACAAATACTGTGCTAATTGTCACAAGTGCATAAACTATCAGTAAAATCATTTTGTCCATACGAAAAATATTATTTTTCAGATCTTCAATTATTCTTTGACTTTGAAACATTCTCTTCTCCTAACCCTATTTTTTAATTATCATAAATTCCTTTTAACTTTACCTTACTTTTTAATATTTCCAAGAACCGTAATATTTTCTGTTAAATATCCAGTTTTTGCAAAATTATTCACATCTTCAAGTTTTACTGAATTTACTTCATTTTTTATCTTTTCTGCATCTAATATTTCATTTTTTCTAATATAGTAATTTCCCAAAATTCCCATTCTTGAACGTGGATTTTCCATTGAAAATGCAATTCGGCTCATATATTTATTTTTTGCCTTTTGAAGTTCATCTTCTGTTACTCCACTTTCACGTAATTTCTTAAATTCTGCAAGTGTTATTTCTATTGCCTTTTCATAATTTTCCAGATTTGTCCCAATATACGTTGATGTCAAACCTCCAGAAAGGTAATACTGATTAAATGTGTAAACAGAATATGCAAGCCCATTTTTTTCACGAATTTCCTGAAAAAGTCTAGAACTCATTGAACCGCCGATAATATTTGCTAAAATATCAGTATATATTTTATTTTCACTGTTATAATCTTCACTTTGATGTGAAATGCAAATATTAACTTGATTTATATCCTTTGAAACAACTCTTTTTCCAGCATTAAATGAAAACTCTGTCTTCTCACGTCTATTAACCTTCTTATCAGCCAGCTTTCCAAAATATTCATCTACTTTCTGAATAATTTCATCCTTATCAAAATTTCCAGAAACAACAATTAAAATATTATCCTTAGTATATCTTTCCCTGTAATATTTTCTGATTTCCTCTGCTGTAAATCCCTTCACGCTTGCCTCTGTCCCAATAATAGGCTTTCCATACTGCCCATTTATGCAATCTGCATAATTCATCTCGAATACCAGGTCATCTGGCGAATCCTTATACATTTTAATTTCTTCCACAATTACATCCTTTTCCTTTTCCAATTCCTTTTCATCAATCGTAGAATTTATAACAATATCAAACAAAATATCAACAGATTTTCCCAGAAACTGTGTCAAGGCATTTATATAAAAAACAGTTTCCTCCTTTGTCGTATGCGCATTCACATTCGCCCCAAGATAATCAATCTCATCTGAAATTTCAAAATAATTTCTATTAGGAGTCCCCTTAAAGATCATATGCTCTAAAACATGTGAAATTCCTTCTTCTGTATCACTTTCATCCCGTGATCCTGTTTTTACAAATACACCAACTGAACAAGTAGAAATACTTTCTAATTTATCAAAAATAACTTCTATTCCAGTATTTGTCCTTATTTTTTCTATCATTTCAATCCTCTCTCAATCCTTATTTTACACTAAACTCTATTTTAAAAACAGAATTATATTTTATATTATATGCTAACAATAGTTTCTGACCCTTTGCAAAGAGTCCACTGTTTGCACATGAAACAGTATTAAATAAAAAAATAATACTACATATTAATATTCCGAATCTCTAAATAATTTTATTCCAACTACAAAAAATACAATTAACGGAATAAAGCAAGCCGCATAAATTGGAACTGTGCCTGCAACTGCCATTGAACGCAAAATCGTGCTGATACCGTAATAGGCATAACCTATTATTACAGATAATCCAATATTTAACGCAGCTCCCCCCCTTACATATCTACTTCCAAGTGAAAGTCCAATTAAGCACATGACAAATGATGACAATGCAAAAGATATTCTATAATAAAATTCTATTCTTAAATTTAAGGAATCTGCTCCGACCCTTGTAAAATAGACTGTTTTCTCACGTAATTCAGGCATTGTCAAATTTTTAGCCTTTACTGGACTTGCCAGGACATCTTCCATACTTGCAACAAACCTGAATTTCTTTGTATCCGCAGGCTTTGTTAAATTAGTCCTGCTGTCATATTCCTTTAAACCTTTAAAAGTCCATACATTTGTTTTCGGATTAATTTTTGCAAATGGCGAAGTATATATCTTGCTGATTTTACTAAATCCCTTTTCAAATTTAAAAATTTCAATATATTCCATTGTTCCAGTATTTTTATTTACATTTTCACTATACAGAACTGTCTTTTTATCAATTTTTACGAAAACGAATTTCTTTTGCGCCCTTACAGGCTCCTTATTATCAATTTTAAGGGACTTTAAATTTTCTTTCTTAGTATTTGATTTCCCTAATATGTCATAGTTTATCCAAAATACTCCCATACTTACAAGAAATGAAAAAATCATAGGAAATAACACTATTCTTGCAAAACTTATTCCACTTGTTTTCATTGCGGCAATTTCCAGCTGTTTTGCCATCTTGCTTATACACAGCAGGCTTCCCAGCAATACTCCAAGAGGAGCAGTATTTGTTATAATTTCAGGTGTTCCATATCTCAGATACTTTATGGCATCGTGGCCTTTAAGCTTTCCATCCATAATCCATCCTGTCAAGCTGATACTTTCTGCTAATAAGAAAATCAAAAAAAACATCATCATACCCAAAAGGAAACTTTTTACATAATTTGAAATTATATACTTGTCTAATTTGTTCATACTCCTCCCTTCGTTATTTTCCTCTATATTTCTTTATTGAGAAATATATACACAATATAAATAAAACAAAATTAGGAACCCACATTGCAATATTTGCAGGCACATTATTCTTCAGTACCATAATTTTTGCATAACTTGCCATTCCTATATAACCAAATATAACGATTAAACTTACACCAAAACTTATTCCTCTTCCACTTCTTCTATGCCCAACTGAAAGAAGCACTCCAAGCCAGCATAAAAATGTACTTGCTAGCGGGCCTATAAGCCTTTGGTAAATTTCTACCTGTGCCTTTAAAGCTGTTTCCTTTTCTCCAGGCTTGTTTATATTTTCCTTATAAAATTTATTTAACTCTTTTATATTCATTTCCTTACGGCTTTTTTTCACTTCCTTCTTGCTTTCTCTAAAAAAAGTAGTAATAGGTATTTCCTGTTCCATATACTCAGCTGAAACTTGATTGCTGCCATCTTTTTCAAAAGCATACCCTTTTACTTTGCTCAAATTTATGATTCCTGGATCAAATCTTGCATTTTCAGCCAAAAAAACTATTGGATAATGGTTATCCCCACGTTTATTTATTATTAGAAAGTTTTTTGCTGTTGCCGCTTCATTATTTACCTCATCAATATAAAAACCAAATCCCTTTTCTTCATTTGTCAGAAATACTTTTTCTTCCGTCAGTGAACTAGGCTTTGAAGCAAGCACCTGCTTTGTCTGAGCATTTATATTTTCCAAGGCACGGGGATTTACATAAATTTCAAGTCCTAATCCAATCAATGTTAACACTACACCAAAAATAAATGCTGGTCTAAGTATTCTAAAAAGCCCTATTCCAGAACCTTCCATTGCAACAATCTCATTTGTTTCTGAAAGTCCGCCATAGACAAGCATTACTCCAAGAAACGCTCCCATCGGTATTGTCTGCACAAGAACTCCTGGCATTGCATAAAATAGATAGTCTATTATGGATATAAACGGCAAATCACTTGCAAACAGACGCTCCATAACTTCCATTACAACATTTAACATCATAATAAATGTAAATATGCTAATTCCAAACAATGACGGCAAAATAAGTGAATTGTAAATATACCTGTCAATTATTTTCATTTTTATCAATTTTCCTTTTTTATTTTTCTTTTATTCCATTTTTTTCATAAATTTTTTTATTTATTTTAATTAATCTCTTTTGATTTTTCAAATTTATCTGGTTCTGGATTTTCATAATCATGTAAAACATCATTTATTACTTCCTTTTCCCGTTGACTTATAACATATCTCTTCACATCATTTTCTATAAATCCAGGAAAAGAATCCGTAAACCTTAGTGCATATTTTGTCATAATCTTAATGCAAATACTTTTATTCCTTGCATTTTTTATGCTTTTACTTTTTAGAGAGCCTGCAATTACTACAATGTATACAATAATTGCAACAAAAAACAATTTCATTATTCCAAATATCATTCCAGACAATTTATCAAATTTATTTATTTTTATACTCTTTAAAAATTTTTTATTAATTATCAAAATAGCAGAATAGGCAAGATATTGGATTGCAACGATTACAATAAATACTTTCAACTGATTTTGAGACTTAATTCCCTCTGAATCCAGAAAAAATTTATAAACATAATTTGTTATAAAAATAATAAAAATATACTTAAACATATTAAAAAATTCCAGCGAAAAACCTCTCCTGTACCCAAGAAACATAAATATTATCAGCAAAACTACAAATCCAATATCCAGTATCATTTTTTTACTCCTATTTTTCTACATAAATTCTAGGCACCCTTTGACTTATTCCACATAAAATCTCATACGAAATAGTGCCACACAATTCAGCAACTTCCACAACACTTATATTTTCACCAAAAAATTCCACAACATCGCCTTTTTTAGCTTCATCCTTTAATTCATCAGGAAGTAAAATCATAAGCTGATCCATACAAACACGTCCTGCAATTTTACATTTATGCCCTTTATAAAAAACATAGCCTTTATTTGACAAATCACGCCTTACTCCGTCAGCATACCCGATGGAAACAGTCGCATAAGTTTCCCCAGCTTTTCCAAGATAAGTATTTCCATAACTTATAAAGCTGTCTTCCTTTAATGTTTTTATATAGCTTATTTTAGCAAAAAGAGACATTACAGACTTAAATTTATACGGTGCAGTTTCCTTATCTGTAACTCCTCCATAAATTATAATTCCCGCTCTCACAAAATCCTGTATGCTTTCTTGAAATTTTAAAGTTCCAAAACTGTTGTGCAGATGTCTGTATCGTATTGATGGTATCCCACTTGATATTTTTTCACACATTGCTTTAAATTTTCTTTCCTGCAATTTTGTATATTCTTTGTCGCTGTCAGATGATGAAAAATGCGAAAAGATTCCTATTGGATTAATATGTTTTACATTTTTAAGAATTTTATTTAATTGTTCCACTTCGCTTTCTTGAAATCCTACACGTCCCATTCCTGTATCTATCTTTATAAACACGTCTACAGTTTTCCCGTTTTCTTTTCCAGTTTTTTCCAAAAATTCTATTTCTTCAAAATCTGTCACCATAAAATAAATCTTCTTGTCAGCAATGAGATCCATATATTCATTTTCCACAGGTCCTAATATCAGCACCATAATATCATTATGAAGTTCCTTTATTTTCAGCGCTTCATCACTTGTCGCCACAGCAAAATTCTTAATTCCCTTTTTTATTAAAGCGTCACAGATTTTTAACATTCCATGCCCATAAGCATCTGCCTTTATTACCGCTATTATTTTCTCTTTAGGCACAATTTTCTCAATTTCATCAATATTGCTATACAAATTATTTATATTTATTTCTGCCCAGCATCGCATTTTTCATTTCACCTTCTAAACTTATCATTTTATTTTTTATTTTATCCTATCTTTCAAACAATTTAACTAAACTAAAACTTTATCCTTTTCATCATATCCATTTACTGTTTTTCCTGAATGGTTTGTAGTATCTTTAGTTTTTGGCTCATCTTTACCTTTTTTCATGATATAAACCAAAGGACTTGCTACAAATACTGATGAATACGTTCCAACTAACATTCCCACAAACAATGTCATACTAAATGTCTTTAACGTATCTCCCCCAAGAATAAGAAGTACAATTACAGAAAATAAAGTAGTCAATGAAGTATAAATCGATCTTGTAAATACTTGATTTATAGATTTTTCTATTATTTCACCAAATGACATTGAAACTTTATTTCTTCCTGATCTATTTTTCTTAATATTTTCCCTAATTCTGTCAAATACGACAATCGTATCATTAATGGAATATCCCAAAATTGTAAGAATTGCCGCAATAAATGGAGTATCTATTTCATATCTAAGCATTGTAATAACCCCAAAAGCAATAATAACATCGTGAATTAATGCCACAATTCCCGCTATTGCATAAATAAACTCAAATCTTACTGTAATATAAATAATAATCAATATACTTCCTATCAATAACGCTTGAAATGCATTTGCTGTTAATTCCTTACCAATTACCGCACCTACAGTTTCATTTTTTACAACTTCAAATTTTCCAGTATTTTGTTTTAATTCTGACATTACTTTTGCTTTTTGAGTACCGCTCATTTGCTCAGTTCTTATAATAACTGTATTATCCGTATCAGAAAACTGTACTCTTTTTGCCTTCATTTGAGGAATTTTCCCAATTAAACTGTTTAACGTGCTATTTACTGCATTTTGATCTATTTTTTTACTGTATTTCAGTTGAATTAATTCTCCACCTTTAAAGTCAACACCTAAATTTAATTTTATAGTAAATAGTGAAATTAGTGAAATTAAAACCATTACCGTTGAAATTCCCAAATAAAGTTTTCTATTTTTAATAACTTTCAAATTAATCTTCATTATTTAAAGCTCCTTTCCAGAACAACTGCTCTCTTTTTATCTTAAACACCTGTATAAACAATCTTAAAAATATTTTTGATACAAATACCCCTGTAATTACCGTAGCAACCACACCAAGTGACAATGTTACAGCAAAGCCTTTTATTGGCCCTGTTCCAAAGAAGAATAATACAGCCGCCACAAGTAACGTTGTTATATTTCCGTCAATTATCGCAGGAAAAGCATTTTCATAACCCTTTTCCACTGCATCGTGCAGCGATTCTCCAAACCGCAGTTCATCTTTTATTCTTTCATAAGTAATTACATTCGAGTCGACTGCCATTCCCAATGTCAAGATAAATCCTGCAATTCCAGGAAGTGTCAAGGCCGCTCCAACTCCACTAAGCAATCCTAAAACTAGAACTCCATTTATAAGAAGCGCAATATCTGCCACAATTCCAGGTATTTTATAAATAGCAATCATAAATACTGAAATTACACATAAAGCAATTAGTCCAGCTACTCCAGTCTGTTTTATCGAATCTACTCCAAGTGTCGCACCAACCGTTCTATTTTCAACAATTTTTATTTCCACAGGCAACGCTCCTGATTTTAATAGATTTGCAAGGTTATTTGCTTCTTCCATTGAAAATCTTCCAGTTATAACTCCACTTCCTCCACTAATTTCACTGTTAATCGTAGGAGCCGACTGTTCTTTATTATCCAGCATTATTGCCAGCTGCTTTCCAATATTCTCTCTTGTAATCTTAGCAAAGGTATTTGCCCCTTGCGAACTCAATTCAAAACTAACTGATGGCATTCCCATTTGATCTCTTGTTACCCCTGCAGATTTTAAGGCAGATCCTTCCAAAAGCACAGGTCCATAAGAACCATCCCTATTTTTTATTCTAAACTCAAGTTTTGCAGTCGTACCAATTAATTCAACAGCCTTTTGAGGATCTTTTATTCCCGCAAGCTCCACTATCAATTTATCATTTCCACTAAGCTGAATAACAGGTTCAGCCACCCCAATACTGTTTACCCTTCTTTCAATAATACTTTTAACTTTACTCATCGTATCAGGCTCAATTTTCCCCTGTGCCTGCAATACAACTGATGTTCCACCTCGTAAATCAAGCCCCAATTTTATTTTATTCAATGCTAAAATAACAATTGGAACAATAATAACTACAAGCAGCCAAATATAATGTGATTTTTTATTTTGCATTTTTTCATCCTTTCTTTTTTTATTTTATTTAAATATCTATTCTTATAAATATGTTTAATAAATTTTAAAATAAATATACTTTTATTACTCTTTAAGTTTTATTTATTTTTAAGTTTCTTTAAGCAAGAATATCAAACACCATGTCCTTTTGCTTTACGCAAAACTTTCTTACAAAAGAGAAATAGAACTTGCTTTTCAATTTCAATTATCTTTAATACAAATAAGTGAACTACTCCCGCCTATAGAAGTCGGTAACTTCTTGCTATTTTTTTGTTAAAAACTCTATATTTAGACTTTTTAAGCTAATGTATCCAAATATTTTTGTAAAATTATCGAAGCTGCCACCATATCCACAACTTTTCTTCGCTCTTTACCATTCTTTTTAGAATAATTTTTCAAATAATGTTCCGCTTCTGTCGTCGTATATCTCTCATCCACAAAAATAATCTGAATTCCTGGTATTTCTTTTTTTAACTCTTCCACAAATTCTTCCACTTTTTCAACTTGACGTTTTTTTGAACCATCAAGACTTTTCGGCATTCCTACGACAATTTTTTTCGTACCTTCATCATCTAAAATCTCTTTTATTCTTGCAATCGGATCTATTTTCGTCCTATCAATCACTTCAAGAGCAGTCGCAAGAATTCCCAAAGGATCGCATTTCGCAACCCCAATTCTCACATCTCCGACATCAAGTCCAATAAATTTTCTCATCTTTTTCTCATTTCTAAATTTTATTATTCAAATTATGAATTAATTTTTCGACAAGGGGATAAACCCCTTGCTAATTGGCATTTATTCAATCATATAAATTACAATTTTTCATTTACAAACTCAAATGCTTTATCAACAGCTTCTTTTACAGCATTTCCATCTTTTCCACCAGCCTGTGCGAAATCAGGTCTTCCTCCACCGTTTCCACCAGCAACTTGAGCCGCAACTTTTACTATTTCTCCAGCTTTTACTTTTGAAATCAAGTCTTTTGTAACTCCAACTACAAAAATCGCTTTTCCATCATTATTTGTTCCCAAAATAATAATTCCAGATTGAAGTTTTTCTTTTCCTCTATCTACGATTTCTTTTAATTCATTTACATCTTTATTTGCAAATGCAGCTTTTAATACTTTTACTCCATTTATTTCATCTACATTTTCAAGTAATTCATTGATTTCATATTTTACTAATTTAGTTTGTAATTGCTCATATTCTTTTACGATATTTTTAGCTTCTGCGATATATTTCTCTACAACGTCAACCACATTTTTTCCATCAGTTTTCAACATTCCAGCAACTTTACTTAATTTTTCTTCAAATTTATTAACATATTTCAAACTTGCATGTCCTGTTGTTGCTGTAATTCTACGAGTTCCTGAAGCTATTCCACTTTCAGATTCAATATTAAATAATCCGATTTCTCCAGTAGATTTAACGTGTGCACCTCCACAAAGCTCGATTGAATATCCGTCAATTTCAACGACACGAACTACATCTCCATATTTATCAGAGAAAAGTGCCATTGCTCCTCTTTTTTTCGCATCTTCAATATTTTCAAAATCAATTTTAACTTTCAAGTTAGACAAAATAATGTCATTTACAGATTTTTCGATTTTTTCAATCATTTCTGGCTCAATTGCTTCATAATGTGAAAAGTCAAATCTCAATTTTTCATCATCCACAAGCGAACCAGATTGCTCAACGTGAGTCCCTAAATTTTCTCTTAAAACTTTATGTAAAATATGTGTTGCAGTATGGTTTCTTTGGATATCTTTTCTACGATCCGCATCAATTTTCATTTTTGCTTCTGCACCAACTGCTGGAGCAATTCCTTTTTTAACCTCAACTTGATGAATAAACACATCATGTTTTTTCA
Source organism: Leptotrichia sp. oral taxon 417 (assembly GCF_013394865.1). Taxonomy (NCBI): domain Bacteria; kingdom Fusobacteriati; phylum Fusobacteriota; class Fusobacteriia; order Fusobacteriales; family Leptotrichiaceae; genus Leptotrichia; species Leptotrichia sp. oral taxon 417. The sequence continues at coordinate 1,868,668 of NZ_JABXYV010000001.1, forward strand.
CAACATTTACAACTTTTCCTTCAAATTCTCCAGAAGTAATAATTCCAGTATCCGCAACTTGTCCTCCTGATTCCGCATAAAATGGTGTTCTATCAAAAATCACTTCATATCCTGAAATCCCTTCACTTTTAGCAATATGCAAAATCTTTCCTTCATCTTCAAATTTTTCATATCCTGTAAATTCAGTTTTTCCATGTTCTTCAAAGAATTTATCAATAAAGTCATCTTTTATCATATCTGAAACCGTAACTCTACTATTTTTTGATCTTTTTACTTGTTCTTCTAATTTTTGATTAAATTCTTCTTCAGAAACTTCATACCCTTGATTTTCCAAAATTAATTCTGTTAACTCAAATGGAAGCCCGAATGTGTCGTATAATTTAAATGAAGCATCTGCAGAAAGTTTTTTAATTCCCTCTTTATCCATTTTTTCAATTTCTTCAGTTAGCATTTCGATTCCATTTTTCAATGTCAACGCAAATCTTTCTTGCTCAAGTCTTAAAACTTTTTCAATATATTCTTGTTTTTCAACTAATTCTGGATATGCCTCTTTCATATTTTCCACAACATAAGGCACTAATTTATACAAGAACAAATCATCTTTCGTAATATCCAATTTTTGTTTCGCAACGATTCCCGCACCAAATGCTCTTCTTATAATTTTTCTTAAAATATATCCACGACCTTCATTTGATGGCAAAACTCCATCCGCTATCAAAAATACTGACGCTCTAATATGATCCGCAATAACTTTTACCGTAATTTCAAATTCTTCTTTTTTAATATCTAAAACTTTTTCAATGCCTTTTATTATTGGCATAAATATATCAGTTTCAAAGTTATTATCTTTTTTTTGCACAACTGAAGCTATTCTTTCAAGTCCTGCTCCTGTATCAATATTTTTTTTTGGAAGTGGCACAAGTGAACCGTCTTCAAGTCTATTCCATTCAGTAAACACAAGATTCCAAATTTCTAAGAATCTATCTCCTTCATCTCCTGGCTTACAGTTAATTTCTTCATTATTTTTACCCATATTTTGTGTATCGTAGTAAATTTCACTACAAGGCCCACAAGAACCTACAGGTCCAGCTGCCCACCAGTTATCTTCTTCTCCAAGTCTAACAATTCTATCTTCAGGCACTCCAATTTCCTTATTCCAAATTTCATAAGCCTCATCGTCTGTTTTATAAACAGAAACATAAAGTCTTTCTGGATCCAATTTCAAAACTTTTGTTATATATTCCCAAGACCATTCAATTGCTTCTTTTTTAAAGTAATCTCCAAACGAGAAATTTCCCAGCATTTCAAAAAATGTATGGTGTCTAGGCGTTCTTCCTACATTTTCCAAATCATTAGTTCTTATACATTTTTGATAAGTCGTAATTCTTGGAAACGGAGCTTCCTTCTCTCCCAAGAAAAATGGCTTAAACGGCACCATCCCAGCAACCGTCAACAACAAACTTTTATCATCTGGTATTAACGAAGCACTTTCAAAATGTTTATGCTCCTTTGATTTAAAAAAATCTACAAAACTTTTTCTTATTTCATTTCCTGTCATTATTTATCCGAGATTGTAAAAACAACCTCTCTCCTTTCTTAATTTATCTTCTTATTTATTTTTTAATATTTTAAAATCATTATTTTTAATTAATATCGCTTCTTTATTATTTATTAATTCCAAATCTAATTTATCCTTATACAATTCAACTATTTTTTCAGAACTTTCTGCAAACGGTTCTTCGCCAAAATGAGGAACTAAATAAAAATCTATCAGATTCATTCCTGTATAATCACTCAGTTCCTTTGCCAACATTTTATCATCTGCAAGAGAAGCATATTCGATATTAGGACCTGTTATTACAGACCCTGCCGATTCTCCGATATAAAGCAATCCATTTTCTATTCTTTCCTTCAAATAAGAAATTAAATTTTTTCTTTTCAATTCTTGTAATAAATAAAATGTATTTCCACCAGAAATAAAGATTATCTCTGCCTTCGATAATTTCTCCTTCACTGTTTTTTCTGAAAAAACAGAAATATCAAAATTATCCACTTCATATCCAATATCCTCAAAAGCCTTCTCTGTAAGATACATATAATTCTTATATTCTTCCACATTAGCTGCTGTCGGAATAAATAATATTTTTTTACTTTTAGCATTTTTATCCAAAAATTCTTTTACAAATCCTATACTTTCGTATAAAGATGATGTCAAAATCATATTTTTCAAAAAAATCAACCTCCTAATCCAGCTTGAAGTTATCTCCAAGGTAAACTCTTCTGGCAGTTTCATCATTCGCAATTTGCTCACCAGTTCCAGAAATCAAGATTGTCCCTTCAGCCATTATATATGCTCTTTCAGTAATTCTAAGTGTTTCACGCACATTATGGTCTGTAATTAATATTCCAAGCCCACGTTCCTTTAACTGCATTATTATATTCTGAATATCTTCTACTGCAATTGGATCAACTCCCGCAAAAGGTTCATCTAGCAATATAAAATCTGGATTTGTAGAAATCGTTCGAGCAATTTCCACACGTCTTCGTTCCCCTCCTGAAAGTGCATATCCTAAACTTTTTGCAACATGTGATAATTTAAATTCTTCGATCAAACTTTGCATTGTAGCAATACGTTCTTTTTTAGGAACACCACGCATTTCCAAAACTGAAACTATATTTTCTTCCACAGTCAAATTTCTAAAAACGGATGCCTCTTGTGGCAAATATCCAAGCCCTAGCCTAGCTCTTTTGTACATTGGCAAGTTTGTAATTTCCTGCCCATTATACATAACTCTTCCGTGATTTGGCCTTACAATTCCTGTGATCATATAAAACGTAGTTGTCTTTCCTGCCCCATTAGGTCCAAGAAGTCCCACAACCTCGCCCTTTTCCATCGCAAGGCTTACACTTTTTACAACTTCCCTGTTTTTATATATCTTTTTCAAGCTATCGGCTTCTATACTAATTTTTCTAGCCATATTCTCTCCTACTTATTCTCTTTTTTCTATTCCTTTATAAAAATTCTAATTTTTATTTTTCTTCCTTTTTTTACAAGATTCAAAAATTTCACTCCACTATAAATATTACTATTATTCAATTTTACAGCCTTCATTTTTATATTTTCTAATTTTTTTCTTTTCAATGTCGTTTATTTATTTTAACTTCAATAGATCTGTTCGGCAACTTATCTTTTTTATTTTACAAGAAATCAAAATTCCTTGCTTCAGAACATTTGTTTTATTAAATTCTAAATACATGTAGTTTCCGAGCAAGCCTAATAATTTTAAATTCTTAAAATTATTATTACTTCGATATATTATAAATCATTTTTGCTTTTTTTTCTACTTTTTTTTAAAATTGACTACGTAAAAATTTAACAAATGATTTAATTTAGTAAAAAAATTTGTTTTTAAAATATTTTTATTATATAATTGAAAAAGAAATATAATCGTAAGAAGAAAGGAAATAAAAAAAATGATTTTTTTAGATAAAGCTATTTTGTACTTAACACAAAATATCGAAAAGCCACGTGAAGTAATCGAAGAGGAACTAGAATTTGTAATAAAGCAATGCATTTTAAACTATTTTGTAAATGAAAAGAAAATTGACATTAATGAACTCTCGGATTTAAATGTAACACTTGTCATAGATTTTGAAGATGATGATAAAAATAATAAGACAAAAATGATTGTAGAAGAATACTTATTTGAAATAAATCACAAAAATATGCCATTAGCGAGAACCTTTAGACTTGGAACCGATAACGACCATTATGTCCGGAGTGATTTAAAAGAATTGGAAAATGAAATTGATATGTTTGAAAACGGTATTGGCATTTCCAAAAAAAATAGTTAAAAACTCATACTATTTCACATTTTCACGTAATAAATCCATTATAAATTTTTAATTTTAGCAAGGGGCTAAAACCCCTTGTCATAAAATAAATAAAACATAGTCTTTTTTTTATTAAAATTCAATGTTAAAAATTCGAGTAATTTTATTGAACATACACTCCAAAATCTTTATTGTCAACTAAAATCTCAATATTTGGAACATCTTTATATTTAGGATAAATTTCTGTCAAAAACCAAGCTACAAGCTCTTCATCTCTTTCAATTTCCGTACCATTATTTACAAATACACTTACAACTAGCTCCTTAAAATTTTCCATTCCTTGCTCAATATCGCTTAAAATCTGTTCTTTCGTCTGTCCTTTTGTACAAATCATTAATAGGCACATTTGATATTCGCTTTTTAATTTTTCCAAAACCCTTTCATTTAAAATAAAATTTTTCTTCAAAACCTTAGTCCTATAATCATCGTCAAAAGTTTCCAATCCAAATGCAAATCTTACTTCTTGTTCAGAAAAATATTCTCTAATTTCATTCAATCTATTTAAGTACCCAAAATACGCTTCAAAATAAAGTATTTTTATATTTTTCTCTTTACAAACTTCTCTTATTCTCTCCAATGTCGCACCACTTAGCTCAAACACCGACCCAGAGTTTATAACTTCAAGAACTCCATATTCCCCAGTAACTCTGCTCAAAGCCTCAAAATTTACTTTTTTCATCTCTTCTTCGTCATTCGTATTATCTAAAATGTAATTACAAAAAGCACACTTTCCATAAACACAGCTAAACCCTTTTAATAATACGATTTCACGAGGATTTTTCTCTTTTATTACACTATATCTTTCCATGTTATATATTTATACCTTTTTTATTTTTTCATTTTATTTATTTAATATTAATCACTTATTTTACCTTGTTTTTTCCATAAAGTCGCAATATACACGAACGGTGTATCCAACAGTGAAATTACAATTTTTAATAAATATGTTGAAAATATAATTCCAATTACTGTTTTAAATGGATAAACTCCTGTAAATGCCAAAAATGAAAATACAATATTATCTAAAATTTGGCTTATCATTGTACTTGCGTTGTTTCTAATCCAAATATCTCTATAAGATGGTCTAAATTTTCTAATAAATTGATAAGACCAAATATCAAACGACTGAGAAACTGCAAATCCGCACACACTTGAAATTGCAAGTCTTGGCATGAATCCAAATACTGCTGATAAAGCACCTTGCATTGTATCATCAGGCGAAACTTTTACTTTTAACACAATTTGCATTATAAATGTTGTGAATAACATTGCAGCAAAACCTAGCGAAACCACTTTTCTCGAATAATGTTTCCCTTCGTTTTCTGTCAAAATATCCGACGCCAAATAAATTCCTCCATAAGCAATATTTCCCATTGTAATTCCGTCAAAACCAAACAAAGTCATCATTTTCCCAACTTGAATGTTAGCTAGAACGATTGATAGCGGCACAACTGATAGAAGTCCTCCTTTTCCCCAAAATCTGTAAGCCAGAGCAACTGCTGAAAAATTCAATATTAGATATCCTAGCCATAATAATTCATTTACTCCAAATTGCAGGTGATTAAAAAAATTAAGCATTCATTTCCTCCTTAAAAATTTTTATTTTTTATTTTTTTCTATAATTTAAGCAATAAAAAAAACATACTATCCTTTTGAATAATATGTGTTTCCAAAAGGTTTTTTTTATAGATGGAATATCCCAAACATCGTTATATTTTTTTTATTACAACCATTTATAGTTATTTTTACAGGCTTTTATTATACAAGCATTTGGCAAAAAATGCAAGGAAATAATAATTTTTTTATTCTTTTTTAATTTTTAAGTCCTAACTTTTATACAAATTTTCAATATATTCGTTCTTTTGTCCATTTTCATCATAAACAAAAATTGGCATTTCAACGGAAAATCCCTTCTTAGCATCTTTTATTGCTTCCAATAAGCAAATTTTTGAGTTTTCATTCCATTTTGTATAGCAATTCTTCATTCTTTTCGGCTCTAAATTATATTTTTGTAAAAGCGCTAGAACTTCCACCAGCCGTTCGCTTCGGAACACAATTGAAAAACTGCCCATGTTTTTTAATAAATAGGAAGAAATCTTTATAATTTCCTCAAGTGACAAATTTATATTATGTCTTGCATTTGCCAGCTGCTCCAGGTCATTGGTTTGTGAAATGTCGCCAGTAAATTCAAAATATGGCGGATTTGTAACTATTGTGTCAAATTCATCACGGTTAAAAATATTCTTGTAATTTTTTATATCCTCATTTATTATTTTAACTTGATTCTCAAATTTATTATTTTCAACATTTCTTTCAGCAATTTCCGCCATTGTTTTTTGTAATTCAATACCTTTAATTTGTGCCTTTGAGCGTTGTGCTAGAAGTAAAGCGATAATTCCGCAGCCAGTTCCAATATCAAGAATATTTTTTGTCTTCCTATTAATTTTTACAAAATCAGAAAGTAAAACTGAATCAAGCGTGAAGTTTTGAAAATCATTTCGCTGAATTATTTTCATATTTTTTATTGGAGTAATTGTTTCTTCTCCAGTTTTTTTCATAAAATATGTCTCCTTTTTTTAAAATAAAAAAATAAATGCGGAAATTAATTCCGCAATATCTGTATTTTTTATAATTCTCCAGCATAATTGTGGTGAACTTTTTGAACATCGTCATCATTTTCCAAAACATCAATTAATTTTCTTAATTTTTGTAAATCATTTTCTTCAAGAGTTTCAACTTCAATTGATGGCAAATATTGAATGTCTGCTTCCAATAATTTGTATCCTGCATTTCTTAAGGCATCTGCCACAGCATCAAAGTTTGCTGTTTCAGTTGTAATATAAAAACTGTCTTCCAAAGTTTCCATATCTTCCATTCCAGCCTCAAGTGCCACTTCCATCAATGCTTCTTCATCAATGTCATCTGTTTTTTCAATAATAATTTCACCTTTTCTTCCAAACATATATGAAACTGACCCAGAAACACCAAGATTTCCACCATTTCTATCAAAAGCCATTTTTACAGATGAAGCAGTTCTATTTTTGTTATCAGTAAGAGCTTCTACAATAATAGCAACTCCCGCAGGTCCATAACCTTCATAATTCAATGTTTCAAAGGCTGTTGAACCATCAGTTCCTGCTCCTTTCTTAATTGCTCTGTTGATGTTATCATTAGGCATATTAATCGCCTTTGCTTTTTCAATTGCGTGTTTTAGTGCAACGTTAAATTCAGGATTTTCTCCTCCTCTTGCTGCAACTGTTATAAGTCTAACAAGTTTTGTAAATGATGCGGCTCTTTTTTTATCCTGTGCTTCCTTACGCCCAGCTATTGTACCATGTCTTCCCATTTTTTCCTCCTAAATTGATTATGTAAAATTATATCATAAAAAAAAAGTCTAATCAATGGGAAAATTAAAGGATTTTTTGATTTTAAAAAATTTTATATTTATCCTTGACATTTTTTAAAAAAGTGATATTATAAATATAGAAGTAAAAAAAATTTTGAAAATCAAATTATTTTGTTTTAAAATTAGGAGGAAGATTATAATGAAAGAAAGATTAGAAAGAATGAGAAATGGAAAAGGATTTATTGCAGCATTGGATCAAAGTGGTGGAAGTACTCCGAAAGCCTTGAAATTGTATGGAATTGACGAAAGTGAATATTCTAATGATACAGAAATGTTTGACTTAATTCATAAAATGAGAACTAGAATTATAAAAAGTCCTGCCTTTAATGATAAGGAAATTGTAGGAGCTATTTTATTTGAACAAACTATGGATAGAAAAATTGATGATAAATATACAGCTGACTTTTTGTGGGAAGAAAAAGGAGTTTTACCTTTCTTAAAAGTTGATAAAGGACTAGAAGAATTGGAAGACGGAGTTCAAGTTATGAAACCTATTCCTGGATTGGACGATCTTTTAAAAAGAGCAAACGAAAGACATATTTTCGGAACAAAAATGCGTTCTGTTATTAAAAAAGCATCTCAAACAGGAATTGCAAAAGTTGTAGATCAACAATTTGAAGTTGCAGATAAAATTATTGCAGCTGGACTTGTTCCAATTATTGAACCAGAAGTAGATATCCACAATGTTGATAAAGCAGAATGCGAAACTATCTTGAAAAATGAAATTAAAAAACATCTTGATAAATTGCCTGAAACTTCAAATGTTATGTTAAAAGTTACACTTCCAACAGTTGAAAACTTTTATGAAGATTTGACAAAACATCCAAGAGTTGTAAGAGTTGTCGCATTATCAGGAGGTTATCCAAGAAAAGAAGCAAACGAAATTCTTGCTAAAAATAAAGGAGTTATCGCAAGTTTTTCAAGAGCATTAACTGAAGGATTGTCAGCACAACAAAGTGATGATGAATTTAACAAAGATTTGGCTGAAGCTATTAAAGAAATTTACGAAGCTTCTGTAAAATAATTCTGCATAAAATCAAATACTGGAAATGTGATAAATAACTGTTATTTTGTAAAGGATTAAAAATTATCAAATAAAAACTAGCTCGTTTTAAAATAATGAGCCAGTTTTTTTAGTTGAAAGATAAAAATTGATACACAAGAATAATTTAATGTTTCATTTAACATTATTTAGCAAGGAAAAAATTTTTTATTAATTTTTTTATATTTTAATCAAAATTTCCCTCATTTTTCCAAATTCACTCCAATTTTTTTCATTCACAAATTTCTTCCAACTTTCAAAATCATTTTTTCTCATATATTCTCTCAAAGTGGAAGCATTTATTTTTATGTCATCTCTAGAAATTACAATAAAATTTACAGATTTTTTTATTTTCTCACTAAACCAGCTCTTGCATTTAGATTCTTCTCCATAAACAATACAATCAACTTTTCCCAAAATTTTTTCTGCTTCACAAAATAAATAATCCCCCCATTTTGTAACATTTCCAGCACCCAAGTCAGCGAGTGGAGAAATTATCAATTTATTTTCCACGATTTCATTTCCATAAATTTTTTTTATCAATTTTTCCCTTAGTTCATAGGAAAAAGGATTTTCTATTGTTCCAGATTTATCACTAGAACCGATAAATACCAAAACTTTGTCACATATCTCAAGAGCTTTATTTATAATGTATTCATGTCCTTTGTGAAATGTCTGAAATCTTCCCAGAACCAAGCCTGTCTTATATTTTTTCATTAAAGTTTCTCCGTTTTTTTTTATAAATTAAATATAAAATTTCAAAATTTTTTTATATTTTTACGAGGAGTCAAGATTTCTTGTTGCTATAACTGCTTATTTAAAGATTTAAACTTTTTTAATATTCTTTTTCCCGCTCTAGCCTAAATTTTACTGATGCCTTCAAATATTTTAAATATTTTTCATCATCACACATAACTTTTCCTTCCACATCACTTAATTTGGCAACTGGTCTACCATTTACATACTGAAGTTTGATTACAATATTTAATGGTTTTTCTTTTGTGTCATTAGTTACAAATGTCCCAATTCCAAAAGAAAGTTTAACTTTGTCTTTAAATGTATTGTAAATTTTTTCTGCTTCGTCAAAATTTAGCGAATCGCTGAATAAAAGCATCTTTGTTTTTGAATCTATTCCATATTTTTCGTAGTGATTCAATATTTTTTCAGCCCAAATATATGGATCACCTGAATCATGCCGCACTCCTGTGTAGTTATTTACCATACTTCTGTCAAAATCTCTTAAAAATAAGTCTGTCGTTATTGTGTCGGTAAGTGCTGTCCCGTTATCTCCCTTGTATTCGTCATACCAGTCTTTTAATGCGTAATGATTTGTGTAAGATAGCGGTATTGAGTCGATTCCTTGGTACATTTGGACATACTCGTGTGCATAAGTTCCGATTGGCACTAAATTGTATTTCATTGCCAAAAATACATTGGAAGTTCCTACCATATTTTGAGTTTCGCTGGATAATTTTTTCACTACTTCTTCCTGCCATTCTCTTGAAAGCCGTCTTCTGCAGCCGAATTCAGCAAATTTAAAATTATATTTTTTATTTTTAAAATCCAAAATCTTTTTTTCTAATTTTTCTTTTGCAGAAACAAGCAATTCATCATAATTAAACTTCATTCTAAAATACACTTCGTTAATAATTTCAAGCAAGTAAATCTCAAACTGCATTGCACTAAAAAGTGGTCCAGAGACAATAACTCTAAGTTCTTCATTTTCAAGAACCGTAGTCACATAATCCTTAATCGGATGCCAAAGCCTTAAAAACTCGACATAGTCTGGCTTTATGAATCTTATCGAACGCAAGTAGTTTAATTCTTCATTTTTAAACCGTAAACTGCACAAATGGTCAATTTGATCGTTTATTTCCGTAACCATTTCTTTTGTAAAGAAAATATTTGGAGTACGGCATTTAAAGTGATATTCTCCGACTAAATCAGTATGTTTGTGAAAAATTACCTGGTTCATATTAAATTTGTAAAGATCTGTATCAAGCAGTGATGTTATAATTGGTTTTAATTTCATTTTATTTTTCTCCTTTTTTATACGATGGCATAGGTAAAATTTTGTGTAAATTTATTTTGTGTAAATAGTCTATTTTTTCTTTTATTCTCAAATCCGAAATGTTTCCCGTTCTAATATATTCATCCAAAACTTCGTAGCTAAATCCCAATTTTTCCTCATCAGATTTCCCGCTCATTCCATCTTCAGGCACTTTTTTCAAAAACATTTCAGGAAGTCCAAGTTCAGATCCAAGTTTTCGCACTTCGGTTTTTGTAAAATCAGAAATTGGAGAAAAATCCCCCGCAGCATCTCCAAATTTTGTTGAATAACCCACAAAATCTTCCGACAAATTACAAGTATTAGCCACTCTCCCACCAACAATGGCAGAAATTCCATAAAGCACAGCCATCCGTATTCTGGCAGGCTGATTAGTCTTGTAGGCATCAAATTCATCAGGATTTACTCCCGTTTGCTGTGAAATTAATTCTTTTAAGTCATTCACAGGCTTCTCCACATTTATTTCATAATGTTTTATTTTCAAAAACTCAACTAATTTTTTGGAATAATCAATATCATGCTGCATACCTTTTGGCATAAGAACTCCTATTACATTTTCTCGTCCCAGAGCTGCCACACAAAGTGCTGCCACAACCGAAGAATCCGTTCCACCAGAAATTCCTACAACTGCTTTACAGTTTTTTCCATTTTCTTCAAAATATTTTTTTATCCATTCGATAACTTTTTCTTTTTCATTTTTCATAAAATCACCTCTTTACCTTAATTATACCTGGAAGTTTTGCGAATGGCAAGGTTTTCAAGAAAATTATATTGCTAAAACTTTGTAAAAATTATATAATAAATTTGTTTTATAACTAAATTTAAGAATAAATATTAAATTATGATTATTTGATATAAAAAATAAAAAAAGTAAGGGGGATAAATAAAAAATGAGCGCTAAATATTTGAAGATTAAGCCATCAGATGATTTTTTCAGGAAATACGGGATTAAAAATTTTGAGATTGAGTATATTAATTTGTTTTCTAAAAAGAGAGAGATGGAGATATTTGTAAAGGTTCATGATTTTGCTGCACATGGGGAAATACAGGATTTAAGACAGATGATTTATAGAAATTTTGAAGATGGGGTAAAGCTGAAAATTAAGCTAGATGTTAATCCTGAATTGATACGGAAGAATGTTGCTGGATTTGTAAAATTCATGATTGAGAATTATAGGGATGAAAGTAAGAGATACCAGTATATTTTTGCAACTTATGAAGTGGAAAATGTAGAAAATAATGTATTTGTGAAATTGCCATCTCGTCATTTGATAGAAGAGGCTCAAAAAACCAATGTAAAGGAAGAGCTGAAAAATAAGATTTGTGAATGTACTGATGATTTGATAAAAGTTGAATTTACAGATGGCGAGTTTAAGGAAATCAAGGAAAAATTGAAGGCTCAAAGTGAATTAAATTCGGTAAAGGCTAGCGAACTTCCTAAATATGAAAATACTGGGGTAAAGAATGGAAATGGGTATTCAAATGGAGGGAATTTTAATGGAAATAATAATGGGTATAGACGGAAAAAAATTCCTGATATGGATGCTGTGCCTTTTTCTATGCTTGATATCTTGAACATTGGAGATAATGTTGCTTTGGAAGGGAAAGTATTTAATCTGGATATGAAAGAAACTAAAAACGGGAAACTTATGTGCGACTTTATGATTACAGATTATACAAATTCAGTCAGCTGCAGAATTTTCTTTAATACAAGTGAAGATATTCAAGTAAAGCTTGGAGAATGGGTAAAAGTTACTGGAAGTTTTGAATCAGACATGTATACTGGAGAAATGTATGTCAGAACACAAAAAGCTGAAGCTATTGACTCTAAAGATGTGAAAAGAGAAGATAACGCTCCTAAAAAAAGAATAGAACTTCATGCACATACAAACATGAGTGAAATGAGCGGAGTTATGTCAATTAAGGATTATGCGAAAAGAGCAAAAGAATTTGGACATAGCGGGATTGCTGTAACAGATTACGGAGTAGTTCATTCTTTTCCCTTTGCATTTAAGGAGGCAAATGAGGATTTTAAGGTTATTTTGGGGATAGAGGCTTATATGGTTGATGATGAGCAGGACTTGATTACGAATCCTAAGGATAAAATGATTGAAGATGAAATTTATGTTGTATTCGATATTGAAACGACTGGATTTGATCCATTTAATGATAAGATAATTGAAATTGGGGCTGTAAAAATGCGTGGAAAGGAAATTATCGGGGAATTTTCTGAATTTGTAAATCCTGAAATTCCAATTCCGCCAAAAATAACGGAACTTACAACAATTACTGATGAAATGGTCGCAAATGCTGAAAAAATAGAAACTGTACTGCCAAAATTTCTAGAATTTTGTGCTAATACAACGGTAGTTGCCCACAATGCAAAATTTGATGTGGGATTTATAAAGCAAAAAACTATTGATCAAGGGCTTGAATATTCTCCAAGTGTAATTGATACGTTGCCTTTGGCTAGAACGCTGCTTCCAGAATTGAATAAATATGGACTTGCCAGTCTGGTAGACTATTTTGAGATTACGCTTGAAACACACCATAGGGCTGTTGATGATGCGAAGGCGACTGCAGAAGTTTTTCAGAAATTTTTATATATGATTTTAAGTAAAGGGCTTATGAAACTAACTGAAATTAATACAGAGCTGCAGCCAAATATTCAAAATTCTGAAACATTGAATACAATGATTTTAGTAAAAAATCAGGCTGGGCTTCGTGACCTGTATGAACTTGTATCACGTTCAAATATAGAATTTTTTGGAATGCGTAGACCTAGAATTCCCAAGACTCTGTTAAACAGCATGAGAGAAAATCTGTTAATTGCAAGTTCTGCTTCGGCTTCTGAACGAAATAGAGGTGAACTTGTAAATCTTTATCTACGTGGAGCAGAAAAAACTGACATTGAAGAAAAAGCAAGATTTTATGACTATATCGAGATTCAGCCGCATACAAATTATGCCGACATGGTGGAAAGAACGAATAAGGAAATTGAAAACTACGATATAGTCAAGGAAATGAATAAATATTTTTACGAACTTGGAAAAAGCCAGAATAAAATTGTTGTTGCAACAGGGGATGCACAATATCTTGAAGAACGGGAAGCAATTAACAGGAATGTCCTGCTTTTGGGAAGCGGGACAATGTGGAAAACTAAAATTTCAGAAGGAGTCAGGGAATATGAATTTTTTGACAGAAAACTGTATTTTAAAACTACTGAAGAAATGCTAAAAGCCTTTGACTATCTGGGTGAAGATGCAGCTATGGAAGTTGTTGTGGAAAATACCCATAAAATTAGCGATATGATTGAGCAGGTAAGACCAGTTCCAACTGGATTCTATCCCCCAAAAATTGACGGAGCTGAAGAAGAAGTAAGGGAAATGACTTATAAAAGACTTAAAGAGCTTTACGGAGAAGATATTGATGACAGCCTGAAGGAAAGAGTGGAAAAGGAGCTTAATTCAATTATTCAAAACGGATTTGCCGTACTTTATCTAATTGCACAAAAACTTGTGCATAAATCGGTAGATGCAGGTTATCTTGTAGGTTCACGTGGTTCAGTCGGTTCTTCAATTGTCGCCTATCTTATGGGAATTACCGAAGTAAACGGACTTTATCCACATTATAGATGCCCAAACTGTAAGCATACTGAGTTTATGAATGAAGAAGGAAGCGGAGTTGACTATCCTGATAAAAATTGTCCAAAATGTGGTACAAAATACATAAAAGATGGGCATGCTATTCCATTTGAAGTATTCATGGGATTTAATGGAGATAAAGTGCCAGATATTGACTTGAACTTTTCTGGAGAATATCAAGGGGAAATTCATAAATATACGGAAGAGCTGTTTGGAAGCGACAATGTCTTTCGTGCGGGAACGATTTCTACACTTGCTGAAAAGAATGCTTTCGGATATGTGAAGAAATATCTTGAAGAAGTGGAAGGAACACCTGAAATAAAGGAAAGAAGAGCAGAAGTTATGAGAATTGCGAAAGGCTGTGAAGGTGCGAGAAAAACAACTGGACAGCATCCTGGCGGAATGATAGTCGTTCCAAAAGACAAGTCAATTTACGACTTTTGCCCAATCCAGCGGCCTGCCAACGATATGAAGTCAACTTCCAAGACAACTCACTTTGATTACCACGTAATGGATGAACAGCTTGTAAAACTGGATATACTGGGACACGATGATCCGACAACACTTAGAATTTTACAGGATTTGACAGGTGTTGACATTTACACGATTCCGCTTGATGATAAGGAAGTAATGAGCTTATTCAGCGGTACAGAGGCACTTGGTGTAACTCCAGAGGAAATAGGATCTCCAACAGGTACATCGGGAATACCTGAATTTGGTACATCTTTCGTAAAACAGATGCTCGTTGACACAAAGCCAAAAACTTTTGCAGAATTAGTTAGAATTTCTGGGCTTTCACATGGAACAGATGTTTGGCTGAACAATGCACAAGACTATGTAAAAAGCGGGATTGCAACCTTGAGCCAGATTATCACGGTGCGGGATGACATTATGAATAAATTGATTGATGATGGCTTGGATAAATCATTGGCATTTTCTATAATGGAATTTGTTAGAAAAGGGCAGCCTACTAAAAATCCTGAAAAATGGAAGGAATTTTCTAAAAAAATGAAGGAGCATGGTGTAGAGCAATGGTACATTGATTCATGTGAAAAAATAAAATACATGTTCCCAAAAGGGCATGCTGTGGCTTATGTAATGATGGCAGTCAGAATCGCCTATTTTAAAGTCCACTATCCAATTGAGTTTTATACGGCTTTCCTGAACAGAAAAGTTGGAGACTTTAAAATGACAGCAATGTTCAGGTCAATAGATGACTTAAAAAAAGCAAAAATGGAAATGGACAAAAAAGGGAATTTAAATGCAAAAGAAAAGCAGGAATTATTTTTATATGAAATATTAATTGAAATGCACTATCGTAAAATTGAGCTGGAACAAATTGATATTTATAAATCAGAGGCAAAACTTTTCACAATACAGGATGGAAAAATAAGAATGCCGTTAATCGCAATGGACGGACTTGGAGATGCTGTTGCTGAAAATATCGTTTCTGAACGAAAGAAAGACAGTTTTTTATCAATTGAAGATTTGGTAAAACGTACAAAACTGAATAAGACAATTGTGGAACTAATGAAGGACTATGGATGTTTCCAAGGATTGTCAAATACGAATCAGCAAACATTATTTTAGGTTTTATTCAAAATGAAAATATTTAATAAATATTAATTGACAATTACAAAAAGATATAATATCATATAACAAAAAAGGCATGATTAGTCTTTTAATAAAATTTTTGAAAGAAAGTTGAAAAGAACAAATTATAAATGAATATCGGAAAAGTTTTCTAATTAGCAGTTTGCGGCTTTTTCGATTTTTATTAAATAATAGAGAATATAGGAGGTTTTAAAGATGACAGATATTGAAATCGCTCAAAATGCGAAATTGAAAAAGATTGGTGAAATTGCACAAAGTATTGGACTTACAGAGGATGATTATGAACCTTATGGAAAATACAAGGCTAAGGTTAGTTTGGACGTGCTGAAAAGAAATGCAGAGAAAAAAGATGGAAAGCTGATTTTGATGACTGCTGTTACTCCGACACCTCCAGGGGAAGGAAAATCAACTGTTACTGTTGGATTGACTCAAGCATTAAATAAACTTGGGTATAAATCAATTGCAGCGCTTAGAGAGCCGTCTTTAGGGCCTGTATTTGGAATGAAAGGTGGAGCTGCTGGTGGAGGAATGTCACAAGTTGTGCCAATGGAAGAAATAAACTTGCATTTTACAGGGGATATTCATGCAATTTCGGCTGCGCATAACTTAATTTCTGCTTGTATTGACAATCATATACATTTTGGAAATGAACTTGATATTGATGTGAATAACATTACTTTTAAACGTGTTATTGATATGAACGACAGAAATTTAAGAAGTATCGTTGTCGGACTTGGACCAAAAGTAAATGGCGTGCCTCGTGAAAACTCTTTTCAAATAACAGTTGCATCAGAAATTATGGCCATCTTCTGTCTTGCTAACTCAATTACTGACTTAAAGGAAAGAATCGGAGAAATAGTTTTTGCATATAACAGAAAAGGAGAAATGCTTAAAGTTAAACAGCTTAATATTCAAGGGGCAGTTGCAGCATTGCTAAAAGATGCTATAAAGCCTAACCTAGTACAAACTTTGGAAAATACACCTGTATTTATTCACGGTGGGCCTTTTGCGAATATTGCACATGGATGTAATTCTCTGCTAGCTACAAAAATGGCTTTGAAACTGTCTGACTATGTTGTTACAGAAGCTGGATTCGCTGCTGATCTAGGAGCTGAAAAATTTTTGGATATAAAGGCCAGACTTGGAAATCTAGAGCCAAATGTTATTGTAATTGTTGCAACAGTTCGTGCATTAAAGCATCACGGCGGAGACAAAGACTTGAAATCGGAAAATATTGAAACATTGACAAAAGGGCTTGTAAACCTCGAAAAACATATTGAAAGCATGCAAAAGTACAATTTACCAGTTGTTGTGGCGATTAATAAGTTTATAACTGATACTAATGCTGAAATTCAAGTAATAAAAGATTTTTGTGCAAAAATGGATGTAGAAGTCGCTAACTGTGAAATTTGGGAAAAAGGTGGAGAAGGTGGTAAAGAGCTTGTAGAAAAAGTTCTAAATGCCATTGAAAAAAATGAAAAATCTGAGAAAAAATATACTCCACTTTACGATTTGGACTTATCAATTCAAGAAAAAATCGAAAAAATTGCAAAAGAAATTTACGGAGCAGATGGAGTGGATTTTGCACCAAAAGCACTTAACAATATTAAAAAATACGTAGAAAACGGCTACGACAAATTGCCGGTATGTGTATCAAAAACACAGAAATCATTGTCAGATAACCCAAATCTATTGGGACGTCCTACAGGATTTAAAATAACAATTAATGAAGTTAGATTATCAGCAGGAGCAGGTTTCCTAGTAGCAATGGCAGGAACAATCATCGATATGCCAGGATTACCTAGAAAGCCAGCGGCGGAGTTAATTGACATTGATGAAAATGGTACTATTTCTGGGTTATTCTAAAAAATTAAAAAGTTGAAATATTAAGGCGGGACAGGATGACTGAAAAAGGTTAGTGCTGTTTCCGTTTTTGTTTTAAGGATGGTGAATTGATTGGGTGTATTTGGAAAAATAGTTGACAAATTTCGAAATAAAAATAATGAAGAGAAAAAATATTTGAAGATTGCTAAGGAGCATATTGATAAAGCAGGGGAAAATTTAACAAAAGAGCAAATTGAAGAGATGATGAAGTTAGGAATGGATACAAGGGAACTTTATCCAGAAGTTTCAAAATTGTATTTTGAACGAATAGAAGATTATTTTCCTCATGCTTCGACAATGTTAGCTACTTTTTATATGGATAAAGATGATGAAATGTATGAAAAATATTGTTTAAAGGCTGCAAATCAAGGAGAAAATATAGCAAAGAAAAGTCTTGCTATATTTTATGCAAAAAATAATAATGAAGAGAAAATGTTAGAATGGTACAATAAACTTGATGATAAGGAAGATTATGACGTGTTAGCCTATATGTCAAATTATTATATGTTTCAAGATAATTATGATAAAGTGAAAGAAATAAATTTTACAATATTAAAAAATAAGAAAGATGATAAGTATGCTCCTAATTGTTTAGGTGATGCATATTTTGTTGAAGGTGATTTTGAAAATTCTGAAAAATATTATAAAATGGCTTTGGAAAATGGAAGTCCTGATTCAAAGGATAAATTATTCAATCTTTATCAAACAACAGAAAATATAGAAAAATTTAGAGAATTAATTGAAAAAGATGAAACTAAAAGAGGTGAAGATTTTTTAAGTTTAGGAAATCTTTATTTTCATAAAAAAGATTATAAAATGGCTGAAAAATGGTACTTAGAGTCTGAAAAATTAGGTTTTTTGGAGGCAAAATATAATTTAGGGTATGTTTATTATGAAATTGGAAATTTTGAAAAAGCTGAGAAGTATTTTCAGGAAGTGATAGAAAAAGTCCCACATCTTAAAGAAAGTGCTATTGAAAAATTAATAAATGTTTATAACAGTCAAGCAAATGTCTATCTAACCAGTGGAGATTTTGATAAAGCTGAAAAATATTTAAAAATATTGGTTGAAAAATATGGGATAAAGGAATGTTATTATAATTTAGCAGTAATAAATAGACAAAAAGGAAATATAGAAAAATACAAAGAATATATTTTGAAAGGAATTGAATTTGGAGATAACGAATGTATGTTTAGTTATGCATTATTTGTTTATTCTGAAACTGGGAAATATACGAATGAAGTAGATAGATATTTAAAAAATTCTGCTGAAGCAGGAAATGTTGAAGCAATGTATGAATTAGGACTTTTTGCTGACGAACAAAATAAAATAGATGATTCTAAAAAATGGTATAAAAAAGCAATTAAAAAAGGACATACAACAGCTATGAATAATCTTGCTAATATTTATAGTGAGGAAGGAAATAAAGAAGAAGCAATGAAACTTTATCTGAAATCAGCTGAAAAAGGTAATCCTTTAGCATTTTTCAACCTTGGAAATTATTATGAAGAAAATAACAATATAGAACTTGCGAAAGAATATTATGGTAAAGTATTAGATTCGTTGAAAGGTTACCCAACGTGTAAAATAGAACAAGAAGCATTGGCAAAATTAAAAAAATTACAGAATAATTCAGAATTGAAAAATAATTAACGATAGAAGGTGAAAAAATGTCAGAAAATTACGATTTTGAAACACTTTTAAGCAGAAAAGGGCAAGGTTCATTTAAATGGGAAGCAATGTACAGAGAAGTGCCTAATTTATCAGATGATATTGTTCCGTTTTCTGTGGCGGATATGGAGTTAAAGATTGCTCCTGAGATAAGAGAAGGATTGAAAAAATATATTGATGAGGCGATTTTAGGTTATACTGGAGCGACTGACAAATATTATGAAGCGGTTATTTCTTGGATGAAGAGAAGACATAATTTTGAAGTGGAAAAAGATTGGATTGTTTGTACGAGTGGTGTAGTTGCGGCACTTTATACAGGAGTGAAGGCTTATTTACAAGAAGGTGAGGGTGTAATTATTTTTACGCCAGTGTATTATCCTTTTTATAATGCGATTAAATCTTCTAATAGAAAAATTGTCGATTGTGGATTAATTGAAACTGACGGATATTATGAAATTGATTTTGAGAAGTTTGAAGAGTTTGCAAAAAATGAAAATAATAAAATGTTGATTTTGTGTAGTCCACATAATCCAGTTGGAAGGGTTTGGAAAAGGGAAGAGCTTGAAAAGATAGGAAAGATTGCATTGGAGAATAATTTGATAATTATTTCTGATGAGATTCATTGTGATATTTTGATGCCTGGATTTAAGCATACTGTTTTGCAGACTTTATCGGATGAATTGGCAGAGATAACAGTTACTTGTACTGCACCTACTAAAAGTTTTAATTTAGCTGGAATTGGAGTGTCGAATATTATTATTAAAAATAAGAAATTGAGAAAACAGTTTGAAGCTCAAATGACGAAAGATGGTTCACATGTGTTTGCGGCACTTGGATTTAAGGCTTGTGAGTTGGCGTATAATGAAGCAGAAGAATGGTTTAATCAGTTTTTGAAATTAGTGGATAAAAATCAAAAGTTGGTAAAACAATTTTTTGAAGAAAAGTTTATTGGATTTAAAGCTCCATTAATTGAAGGAACTTATTTACAATGGCTTGATTTTAGGGATTTAGGATTGAAAGATGAAGAGTTAAAGGCATTTGTGACAAAAAAGGCAAATGCGTTTTTTAATGAAGGATACATTTTTGGAAAAGCTGGTTCTGGATTTGAGAGAATTAATTTGGCGGTGCCTACGAGATATATTGGGGAAGTTTTAGAGAGAATTTATAATGCTGTTAAGGAAAAATATCCTAGATTTTGCAAGTAAATTTTACCAGCTTATTTTAGACAAAATTTGAATAAAGTATTAAATAATACCAGGAATATTATATCCTATTAAAAAAATAGAAAGCATATTTTATTTATTTTCTGGCAAGGGATCAAGCTGCCTTGTTAAAGTAAAATTTATAATATTCCATTATTATAATGGAAAATGATACAAAATATTTATAATTTTTGTATTTATTTTAAAAATGGTTTTATTATGAAGTTAAATTAATTTTATATATTACTTTTTTATGAGAATTATGGTATAATATACGGGAAAAGTGAATTGCTCATAACAAAATTTTAGGACTTTAAAAGTGCGAGTTTTTTTACACTTTATCTAATAAAAATTTTGGAAAGGGATGGAAATATAAAAAATGAAAAAAGTGAGTAGCTTTTTTGATAATAAATTTAAATTTTTTGAAGAAAATAAGTATTGGAGGGGAAATTGTGAGAAAAAAAATAAATAAAATTATTAATTCTGGAAAAGAAAAGATAAAAAGAAAAAAAATAGAAATTGGAATGTTAGCTTTAATTAATACAGTCGTAGGATTTAATGTAAATGCAGAGCCATTAAACTTGCCTAAGGAATATTCTGAAAATATTGCAGTAAAAGGGTATGAAAAAGATGTATTTGATTATGATTTTAACAATGATGGAACTGATGAAAAAGTTGTTGTGACTTATAATATGGTTGACAATTTAATTGGAGCCGTTGTTTCAATTTATACAAATCAAGGTGGAAAGGATATTTTGACATATCAGATAACTTTTGATAAAAAATTTGATATAATGGATCTTCAGGCTATGCAGAAAATGCTTGATAAAGTGAAGGAATATTATCCTGAATATTCTAAAAATATTCAGCCAAATGAAACTAGATATATTACAATTTATGGAGATAACAAAACAAATGACATTGTTTTTGATAAAATAAAATTTAATAACCATTCTCCTGAAAACACAAATAACTTTTTATTTATAAAAAAATCATCGAGTATGCTAGATGCTCCAAACGGAAGTGCAATAGCTAACTTGGGATTTAGCGAAAAACCTGAAATACTGTTTGATATGGTGTCAGATGCTCCAAATGCACAGAAAAAATGGTACTATACTGAATTTACAAAAAGACTTACTACTAATGTGAGCAAAAAAGTTAAAAAGGATAAAAATGGTAAAGTTATTCCAGAAAATCCAACTACTGTTAAAGGATTTATTGCAGGCGGAGATGATAACGTTTCTAAAAGAGGATTTTATTGGGATAAAATGATTAGTAAAATAGAAATTGTAAATGATTTTATCGTTAAAGCAATAAAAGCTAACCAGCAATTATATATTGTTACAGAATATGCACCTTTATCACGTGACAAGCCAAGTAAAAAGGATAAATTTGGAAATAAAAATAATCAAAGCATTGTTGGATATACAAATTCTAAAAAGGAAGGGGAAATAATTAATATTCCTGATCAGACAATTTTTAGAATAATTGGTGAAGAAAACAATATGTTAAAAATTGAGACACCATTTTACGGAGGACCTTATTTTATTGAAAAAACAGGAGGAACTTATCAAAAGGTGGAAAATATAAAAGAAGAAGTTAATAAGTTTGTTGCAGTTGATCCAAGCAGCCAAACTGAAGTACTTTTCCAAAGAATTCCTGAAACACAAAAATATGAAGTTGTGACGTATTCTTATGTAACAACTGGAAGAGATGGAAGCGGTTCTTATGAAACACCGCACGGAGCATTTTTAATAGCATTCACAAGACCATACATGACATTTACAAGACATGCAAGAGAAGGAGACAAAACTCTTCCTGGAAGATCTGATTTAACTATTGGAGGAAGTGCAAAATATGCTGTAAGATTCAGTGGTGGAGGTTATATGCACGGAATTCCTGTGGGACTTAATTTTAAAGGATCTACATTAAGCACGGGAACTGCTCAAAAAATTGGAACATACAAGGATTCTCATAAATGTGTAAGACACTTTGATGATCAGATTGAATTTATTGTCAAATGGATAAATGCAGACAGTAAAATTAAGGACAGGGATAATACAATACCTGAAGAACCTGTAATAGCAGTAGTTTTATAAAATAAGTTTTAAAATAAAAAGGAGGAACAGATTTATGACAAAAAAAATAAATTTAACAAAAATGAAATTTTTAATAGCGGCATTAGTAATACTTTCTGTAATGTCAATTAATGCTTTTTCAGCACCAAAGGCAAAGGAAATAAAGAAAGTTGAAACGAAAAAGATAGAACCCAAAAAAGCAGAACCTAAAAAAGCAGAATGGAAGCAAATTTCTTTAGAACCTGATTTAGATGGAGACGGAATTAAAGATAAGATTGATGTAGACTATGCAGTAGAAGGAAATAATGTCCGTTTAAAGTTTACACCGTATATATTTGGCGAAAAGGCTAAGTTTGTAAAAGGAAAAAGTGTAGAAAAAGTAATAAGCAAATCTGAATTTGAAGCAAAATTTGATACTTTTATAAAAGGATTTATATCAGAGTATCCTAAAAAATCAGGAATTTCTGCGAAACCAAATACACAGGCTCAGACTCAAGCACCAAATAACAAAAAACCAGCAGAAACTAAAGTTAATGAAGAAAATAAAAAAACTGCTGTACAAAATGATACTTCAAAAAATGAAAAAAATATAAAAAATAATACTGAACCTCAAAAAACAACAAATATGGAAAAGGCTCAAGATTCTATAATTGACAAAAATAAAAAAGAAGATGATATAAAGGGAAATGCAAAAACAGAAACACCTAAAAATACAAATCCTTCAAAAGGATCTCATTCCTACATAAAGGAATTTTCAGCACAAAGACCTAAAAATCTTACTTTTAATTTTCAATATGACAAACATTCTCCAAAGGATATGGATGAATTTGTTTTTATAAAAACTGCAACAAGCATAAAAAAAGAGCCAAATTCAAGCTCTAAAACAATAAAATCTGCATCATATTCCCAAAAATATAAAACTACAGGTATTGTGGGAAGCAAGTCAGATGAATGGTATGAAGTATTTTTTGACAATCAGCTTGGATACATTCCAAAATCTGCTGCTGAAAAAAGGGAATTTGACTGGAATGACATGATGAATAAAGTTGAAAAAACAAATAAATTCATAAATGAAGCACTTTCAGCAAATAAAAAATTATATGTTTTGGATGACTATACTCCTCTTGGCGGCGGTGAAAATGGAAAGCGAGATAAATTTGGAAATCGTGCTAACCAAAGCGAATTTGGATATTTAGATAAAACTTTTAAAGATTATATAAATATTCCAGATAGAACCATTATGGTTGTTGATGAACAAAATGACAAATATATAAAAGTTAAAATAGATGCCTATGATAACGGTATTTATTATTTAAAGCCTTCTACAGGCAAGTATTTGAAAGATGCTGGAATTACAGGGGAAATAACTAGATTTATCTATGTTGACAGAGCCAGCCAAAATGAAATGGTTATTGAAAAAACTGGAGATAACTGGAATGTCGTAACTTCTTCATTTGTAACTACTGGAAAAGATAGTGGAAGCTCATTTGCCACTCCTTATGGGACATTCTTAATTGCCTATTCTAAACCAGTAATGCAATACACAGGTTCAGACAATAAAACTGTTGTTGGAGATGCAAAAAACGCAGTAAGATTTAGTGGCGGAGGTTATATGCACAGTATCCCGTCATTATTTGAACCTAAAAACACAAGAGAACAAAGAAAGGCTGCAACAGCCAAAAAAATTGGAACTTATCCAGAATCACATAAATGTATAAGACATTATGATGATCAAATTAAATTCATTTATGACTGGTTAGGAAATTCTACACCAGGACATAAGGAAGGTTTCAGAGTTCCTAGTGTTCCTACTGTAATGCTAGTTAAATAAAAATCTTATTAAGCCCTAAATGTTTTGGGGCTTATTTTTTTATTATTTCTATTTAAATAGAAAAATAGTTATGAATTTCTTTATAACCCTTGTTAGCAAGCAATATATAGTAGAACTGCTTTAAAACTGAACTCAAAAATTATGACTATTTCACTCAAGCCCTGAATTTATATGATCTTTAGTAGTTTAATTTTAAATAAGTCTGAGTATAAAATAATAAAAAATAAAACACCCTAATTTTAGAGTGCTTTATTATTTATTATCTTTCAAATTAATTGCATTAAACAATTATTTTTTAATCCAAGGCATAAGTTTTCTTAATTCTGCTCCAACTTTTTCTACGCCGTGATTAGCAAATTCTTTTCTTTTTTCTTTTAAGAATGGTTGTCCTGCTTTGTAGTCAGCTAAGAAGTCATCAGCAAATTTTCCTGATTGAATATCTTTTAAAACACCTCTCATAGCTTCTTTAGTTTCAGGCGTAATAATTTTTGGTCCAGTTAAGTAGTCTCCGTATTCAGCTGTATTTGAAATTGAATTTCTCATTGTTGCAAGTCCACCTTCGTAAATTAAGTCTACGATAAGTTTCATTTCGTGAATACATTCAAAGTAAGCATTTACTGGGTCATATCCAGCTTCTGTCAATACTTCAAATCCAACTTTCATAAGTTCTACAACTCCACCACATAATACTACTTGTTCTCCAAATAAGTCAGTTTCAGTTTCTTGTTTGAATGTAGTTTCTAGAATTCCTGATCTTCCTCCACCAATTGCTGATGCCCAAGCTTTAGCTACTTCCATAGCATCTCCTGCTGGATCTTTTTCTACTGCTACTAAACAAGGTACTCCACTTCCTTCTTGGAAAGTTCTTCTTACTAAGTGTCCAGGTCCTTTAGGTGCAACCATGAATACACTTATATCTTCTCTTGGAACTATTTTTTTGAAGTGAATGTTAAATCCATGTCCAAATGCAATATATGCTCCTTCTTTTAAGTTTGGTGCGATGTCTTTTGCATAAACTTCTGCTTGTAATTCATCTGGAATTAAGATCATAACTATATCTGCACCTTTTACAGCATCTGCAGTTTCCTTAACTGTAAATCCAGCTTCTGTAGCTGCATCCCAAGATTTAGAACCTTTTCTAAGTCCAACAGTTACATCAAATCCACCTTCTTTTAAGTTTAATGAATGAGCATGTCCTTGAGATCCATACCCTAAAACTGTAATTTTTTTACCTTCCAATTTACTTAAATCGCAATCAGCGTCATAATAAACTGTTGTTCCTAAAATGTTTCCTGCCATTTTTATAATCCTCCTAAATTTTGTATGTATATATTATACACTTTTTAAAAATATTTGCAAATATTTTTTTTAGGTATTAATATATTTTATATATTTTTAATTTTTTTATCCTTTTTATGTAACAATTTATGTTCTTCACTATTCATGTAGTCTTCATGATTATGCTCGTGTCTTTCTTCTGATATAAAATGACTATGACCATGCTCATGAGTAATAACATGCGTATGTGTTGTCCCATCATGTGTATGAACTATTATGTGTGAATGGCTATGACTATGATATTTAACCACTGTATCATACACAACAAATGCACTTCCAATTAACATAAAAATAAGTCCAACAAAGTACAGCAAAGTAAGTTTTTCTCCATTTACTATAAATGCTAAGAAAGTACCTACAAATGGAGCTACAGCATAATATGCACTAGTTTTTGCAGCACCTAAATCCCTTTGTGCTCTGATATACATAAAAATACTGAGTCCATATGCTACAAATCCAAGTAACAAAGCAATTGATATATATCTAATTTCAGGAATACTTTCTCCTAAAATAAGAGCAACTATAAACGAACCACCACCAGAAAAAAATCCTTTTAAAGTAACAATTTCATAAGTACTTTTATCTGAAAGTTTTCTAGTACAATTATTTTCAAGTCCCCAACAGCAAGTTGCTAATATTACAAATAATGAACCTAAAGAAAATTTGAAACTTTCAGCTCCTTCAAATGAAAGAACTATACTTGATATTGTAATAAAACCAATAGCAATCCATAACTTTGATGTTACTTTTTCCTTAAATACTAAAAGAGCAATAAGGGTTGTTGCTACAATTTCAAAATTACCAAGCAATGAAGCATTTGAAGCTGAACCAATATTTATACCAATCATTAGGAATATAGGTGCCGCAATATCAAGAACAATCATTCCAATAGTATATGGAAGATCTGACTTAGTTAATTTTTCATGCTTTTCCTCATCTTTTCTATGAAATAAGTACATAATACCTACACCAATTCCTGCTCCTAGATATAGAAAAGATGCCATAAATGTGGGCGAAATCTTATTCAAAAGTATTTTAGAAAATGGTGTATTTATTGCATAAAAAATAGCTGCGAGTAATGCTAAAATTACTGCCATAAATTTTCTGCTTTTATCCATCTAAAATAAATCAACTCCTTCTAAGTGATTACTGAATTTACTTCACAATCAACCAAGGTCTATCATTTTCCCAAACAACTTTTACTGGCATCTCAAACATTTCCGATAAAACTTCATCTGTCAAAATGTCTTTTTTTCTACCTTTTGCAAAAACTTTACCATCCTTTAAAAGTGTCACATGAGTTATCGCTGGAATCACTTCCTCGATTTGATGTGTCACATAAATAAATGGAATCGCATTTTCATTTTTAGAATTTTTTTCCAAGACAGACAATAAATATTCTCGAGATTTTACATCCAATCCTGAACAAGGTTCGTCTAAAATCAATAAATCTGGCTCATTCATAAATGCCCGTGCAAGTAATGTCCGTCTTTGCTCACCTTGTGACAATGTTGCAAAATATTTATCCTTAATGTAAGTTATCCCAAAATCTTCAATTATTTTTTCAGCTTTTTTCCTATCTTCATCCGTCACTTCTTGATAAATTCCAATCGAATTAAATTTCCCAGAAATTACAATATCTTTTAATTTTTGCGAATTTAATGTACTCAAAAAATTATTCAAAGTAGAACTCACAAAACCAACTCTATCTCGAATTTTTGTCCAAGCATAATTTCCAAATTTATGACCAAAAACTCGCACTTCTCCTGAAGTTGGAAAAGTGTAAGCTGGAATCATTCCCAAAAGAGTGGATTTTCCAGAACCATTTAATCCTAATAAAGCCCAGTTTTCTCCTTTATTTATGTGCCAGTCGACACCTTTTAAAATTTCTCTTCCTTCTCGTCTGAAAGTTATGTTTTCGTAATGTAAAATTTCTTCCATAAAAAACCATCCTTTCTTTTTTCTATTATTTATAAAAATTATTTTTCCTTTTCAAATTTAACTTCTACTTCTTTTCCAAAAAACGCCAATCCAATTTTCAAAATATTATCAATTCCAGCATTTTTTAGTACTGAAGAATATTTCTTTTCCTCAATTTGTTTTAATGCAATATCACATTCTTTTTCTAACTCTTTTTGAATTTCATTTTCATTCAATTTTTGAGAAGAATTTACAATTTTCAATTCTAAAATAATTCCTTCTTTTCTTTTTTCAAGATTTTTTGGCTTCAAAAGTAAATCATATCTGCCTTTTCCAGCAAAATTATTGGAAGAAATTTCATATTCATTTTTTAGCATTATAACTAATCCCAACATAAATCCGTGATAAAATTGTTCCTTGTAAATTCCACCTACATCAAATATTCCAACATTTTCCAATAAAATTTTATTCAGTTCTCTCTTAAATTTTTCAGCGTCTCCTTTTTTTAATGCCTCTGTCACTTCTAAAAATATATCATAATTTTCAAAATACAAATCAATAAACATTTCAGAAAACATTCTCAAAATTTCTTCGTTTGGAATTTTTAAACTTACATCATTTCTATTTTCGTCGTACTCTTCAGCTAAAGTTAAATATCCGCTATGAAAAAATAAATTCCATATATTTTTACTAAAATTTGCTTCTAAATTTTCAAAAATCATATTATCATTTATTCTTTTGGAAATACTCTTTTTATTTAAAAGTTGTGAAAAATCATCAAAAATTTCATTTTTCAATTTTCTCAAATATAATTTTATAAGTTCATTCCCACTAGTATTTACCCAATATGGCTTTAATTTTTTTCGCTTTAAGAAATTTACAATAGACCATGGATTATAGACTTTTCTATCGCCAAATAAATATCCATTGTACCATTTTTGAACATCTTCTAACTCATATTCCAAACCAAAATCTTTTACAGCTTGATTAACTTCCTTTTCTGTAATTCCAAAATATTCTGTAAATTCATTATCCAAAATCGTATGAACTTCTAAATTATTCAATCCTGAAAAAATATTTTCTTTTGCAACACGTAAAATTCCTGTCATGATTCCCATTTCCAAGTAATTATTATCCTTCAAAACCGTACCATAAAAACTTTTAAAAAAATCTATTGCATCATCATAATAACCTTTAACATAAGAATCAATTATTGGATGATCATATTCATCTATTAAAACTATTACCTTCTGTCCGTAATATTCATACAAATACTTAGTCAACATTAGTAAGGAATTTTTCCAATCTCCTTCATCTGTTTCCAACCAAATATTCTCAAATTTCTTTAACTCTCTTTTATCTAACTTATCCATTAAAAATTTAAATTCAGCATAAATATCAGCAATCGTTGTTTTTATCGTTTTAAACCCATTTTCCCAATTCTTTTCAGAATAATTTCTAAAAGAAATCGAGATAACAGGAGCTGATCCTTGCTTTTCAAAAAATTTACTTTTAGAAATTTTCAAATTTTTGAATAATTCTCGGTTTTCATCTTTTTCTTTAATATCAAAAAAATATTTTAACATTGACATATTTAATGTTTTCCCAAATCTTCTTGGACGAGTGAATAATTTGACTTCTGAATTATCTGTTAAAATTTTTTCAATTAAATTTGTTTTATCAAAATAATAATAATTTTCTTTGATGATTTTTTTAAAATCTGAAATTCCGATTGGCATACTTTTTTTCATGCTAACCCCTCCTTTTTTTACTTTTCCTTAATAACTCTTATTTAGTAATCGAAATCTTTTAATTACACAAAAAATCAAGACTCTTTGTTTTACTTTACTAATATTAAATTCAAAATTTATATTATTATCAACAATTCTATAGTAAAACTGCTTTAAAACTGAACTCAAAAACTATGACTATTTTAGTCAATTCCTAAATTCATATAATTTTTGGCTGTTTAATTTAAAATAAATTTGAGTATAATTCTAAAATTTAAAAAAGTAAATTATATTCTATTAGCAATTTCAGTTCCCATTTCAGCCGTTCCAACTTTTTTCATTCCATCAGTATAAATATCAGCTGTTCTGAATCCATCTTCTAGCACTTCTTCGATTGCTTTTTCAACTGCATCTGCTTCTTTTGTCAAGTTAAATGCGTATCTTAACATCATTGCTGCTGATAAGATTGTTGCGATTGGGTTTGCAATGTTTTGTCCAGCGATGTCTGGTGCTGAACCGTGGCTTGGCTCATAAAGTCCAACTTTTCCGTCTCCTAAACTTGCTGATGGCAACATTCCTAAAGAACCTGTAAGCATTGAAGCTTCATCTGATAAAATATCTCCAAACATATTGTCTGTCAAAATTACATCAAATTGTCTTGGATTTGCAATTAATTGCATTGCAGCGTTATCCACATACATGTGGGAAACTTCCACTTCTGGATAATCTTTTGCAAGTTCATTTACTGTTTTTCTCCACAATTTTGAAGTATCTAAAACATTGTGTTTATCCACACTTGTAATTTTTTTCCCTCTTAATTTTGCAATTTCAAATGCTTTTTTTGCAATTCTTTCAATTTCCCCTTTTGTATATGGCAATGTGTCGACAGCTTTTTCATCAGAATATTCTCTAGGTCCAAAATAAATTCCTCCTGTAAGCTCTCTAACTATCATTACATCTAGCCCTTCTCCAATTATTTCATCCTTCAATGGACTAGCACTTTTTAATTGTTTAAACAAAACCGCTGGTCTTAAATTTGTGTAAACTCCCAAGTCTTTTCTTATCGCAAGAAGCCCTTTTTCAGGTCTTTTATCAGGCTCAACATTATCCCATTTAGGCCCTCCAACAGATCCCAACAAAATCGAATCACTTTCTTTACAAATTTTCGCAGTTTCTTCAGAATAAGGAATCCCATATTTATCAATAGATTCTCCTCCCAAATATCCTTGCGTATACTCAAATTTATGCCCAAATTTTTCTCCAATTTTATTCAAAACTTTTACCGCTTCATCAACGATTTCTGGACCAATTCCGTCCCCTTTTAATAATGCAATTTTGTAGTTCATTTTTTTTACTTCCTTTCTTATTCATTTAAACTTTTTTATATTTTTTTTTAATTTTTTTTCAAAATTTTCTGTCTATTTTTTTCAAATTCTGAAATAAACTTCGGTTTAATTTCTTTATATTCCCCTTTGTACTTTAAATTTCCTTTCTCGTCATAAAATTCCCAAATTCCATCAGCCTCTGAATTTTTAAGAGTTCCTTTCAAAAGAGGTTTTCCATTTTCATAAAAATAATTAATTTCTCCATTATGTTTATCGTTCAAAAAATTACTTGTCATATAAATTTTCCCACTAGGATAATAAATCACAAATTTCCCTTCTGTTTTATTATTTACATAAGTTCCAACTGACTGTAATTTTCCAGACATATAATACTGTTTTTCTTCACCTTCTTTTCTTCCTTGAATATAATTTGAAACCGTATCTGCTTGTCCGTTTTCAAAATATTCTGTTACAACTCCGTCAAAAAGCCCATTTTTATAATTTACTTCTACAATTTTTCCACCATCATTATTAAAAAACTCCCAAACCCCATCTTTTTTATCATCTTTATAATTACCTTTTGCGAGCAAATTTCCATTTTGATAATAAAATTTCGCTTCACCTTCTCTTTTTCCATTCAAATAATGCACTTCTAATTGTTTTTCGCCACTTTTATACGGTCTATTAAAAGTATATTTTGCTATTCCTACTTTATATGCTGTTTTAGAACCGCTTACTGCCGATTTCTCAAATGACAAATCATCCATTGCTTTTCCTAATTCTTTAATATCATTTATATCTGCAAAAACTAATTGCACTGCTAACATCATTATCAAAAATATAAATTTTTTTAACATTTATTACCTGCCTTTCTTTATTTCAACTGTATTTATATTTTATAAAAATTACTCATCATCCAATTGATTTTTTAGTTCATTAAGCAAGCTTAAATCAAAATTTTTTTCAACTATATTTTTTACAATAATTTCTACTCTTCTATTATTATATCTTTCTTCTATTGTATCATTACTATCCACCGGATTTTCTGACCCTTTTCCAAAAACTTTTACAATTCGCATTTCATCTTTCAGTCCACTTTCACGAAATAACTCTGCAAGTCTTTTAGCTCTTTCCAATGATAATTTTTTATTTTCTGTATTATCATTATATCCGATAAATTCTAAATCTGCACTTTCATAAAGTTTATTCCAAATTTTTCTAACAATGCCTTTCATTCTATTTCGTTCATACTCATTTAAATCTTTACCATTTTCTTTAAATCCTCTAATTGCAATTTTTATCTCACCTTTAGCATCTTCCATTGGAATATCCCAAGCCAAATCGTCCATAACCATCGGATCACTCATAAGTGGAAATTTTTCCAAAATCTTCAAATTTTTTTCAGCTTTTTTAGAACCATTTCGAATTGCCATTTTATAATACATTTCAGCTTGTTCAATTTGGTCATTTTTAGCATAAAAATTTGCTAAATTGTTCATTGCTTTTACATCGCCATTTTCAATTTTTTCTTCAAATTCTTTAATTTTTTTATAATATCCTTGAAAATCAAAATCTGCCATTGAATATCCAAAGATGTTTCTTTTTAAACCGTTAAATTTTTTGATATTTCCATCTTGAGAAAATAAATTTATCAAAAGTAATAACTGACAAAATAAAATAATTTTTTTCATCAAATTCCTCCAACTCAAAACAAATCCGAATGTGTCCCAGTTCTCGACAATGTCAAAACCAAGATATTTTTTTCAATTTTATAAATTAAGAGCCAATCAGGTTGAATATGACATTCCCTAAATTTTTTGTAATACTTTTGCTATACAATGTAATTGTATTACTAAAATAGCGTAAAAATCAATATTTTTATTAAAAATTTATCCTGCCATATCTCCACCATAAAATTCTCCATTTATATTTCCATCAATAAATAAAATATGACCTCCAAACATTATATAATCTATATCAAATAATCCAACATTAAAACAGCCATTATTATCCATCGTAATTGAACTTACATAAAGTAAATTTTTAAATGCTTCTCTTGTAAAATTTCCATTTCTCAAATTATCAGCTTCTTCTTTCCCAATATATTTTTCTATATCATTAATTAAATTTGGTATATCTTCTTCTTCAAAATCTGACCTAGGCCAATTATCATCTTCTATTATTTCAAATAAATCTTCTCCCGCTGCATCTTTTATTTTCTTGTCCCATTCTTTCGCATTTTCAACCAATATTTTCAAATTCTCCAATTTTTCTCGAACTTCATCAACTTCTTTTTCAAAATCATAATAATCCAAGTATACTTCAATTTCCTCACCATTCCACAAAACTTTGAATTCGCTATTTTCTTCTGGATTTTTTTTAATTTCCTCCATTATTTCATTAACATTTATCTCTTTTAAAATTTTATTTTTCAAATTTAAATTCTCCTTCTTGTTAGATTTTATATTTTTTATTCAAAAATCAATTTTTTTTAAAAATGTGCCTGAAAACTCAAAATATTGAATTTAACAACTTTTACAAAAATTACATTTTCTTTTTTCAAATTTTTCTATTATTTTACAGTTCCCAAACACATTTTATTCTTTAATCCATAAAAAATTCTTCTATTTCTCCATTAAATTTAAGATTCTCACAATCTTTATCGACTATCTATGACTTTCTTCATATTTTCTAATCTCATCTTCATGCTGCAATGTCAATCCAATCGAATCCAACCCCTTAAGCAATCTCTGTTTCCAGCTTTCTTCCAACTCAAAAACATATTCTTTCCCATTCGCAATCAATTTATTGTTTTCCAAATCAACTGTAACTTTCGCATCTCCAGGCAATTTTGATAATTCGATTCTATCTGCTTCTGGCAATGTTATTGGCAAATGTCCGTTATTTAACCAATTCATGTAAAAAATTCCCGAATATCCTCCCGCCACGATTACATGGATTCCATAGTCTTGCAATGCCCAAGCAGCGTGTTCTCTACTCGATCCACAACCAAAATTTTCTCCAGTAATCAAAATTGTTCCATTTTTGTATTCTGGCTTATTCAAATTAAAATCCATATTGTCAGATCCGTCTTCGTTATATCTCCACTCATCGAAAACATGTTTTCCAAATCCTGTTTTTTCAATACTTTTCAAGTATTGTTTTGGAATTAATTGATCTGTATCTATGTTATTATTCATTATTGGAACAATTGTTCCTTCATATTTTGTAAATGGTTTCATATTTTATTCTCCTTGTTTTTTTTATTTTGATTTTTATGGTCTAAGGTATCTTGTTTTACTATAAACTTTTTCTTCTGAAGTATATACAATAAAATTTAAAAATGGTGCTACCAATTTATTTTCTTCCCATTTTTTCAATGCAGAAGTTTCAACTACAAGATCATAAGTACCTATTCCTTTTGATTTAAAAAAATGGTGATCACTTCTTTTCTGTATTGGAAACGATATTTTTAATATTTTCTATACTATTTTTTATTTTTCCCATTGCATATCTCCTAAAAAATTACTTTTATTCTAATAATTATACACAAAATAATAAACAAATAAATATAATAATTACTTCTTATTTTTAAATTGCATATTTTCCTTAAAAAAAATATTATTATTATAATATCAATAAAATATACTTTTACTATAAATGAAAACATATAAAATAATGAATAAATAATAAAATTAAACATAAAAAATTTTAAATATATGTACTTTATAGCAGAAATTAATAAAAGAATATCAAAATATTTTTTTAGGTTCTTATTTTTTAAATTCATTTTTATAATGTAGAATACCAAAATTATGAATAATATTGATAAAATTTTAACTGTTAAAAAATTTTCCTTATCCAAAAAAAGAAGATCTCTTTGAAGATATAATCCTGTTGCACTTTGAAATACCAATTTTTCATAATCTATTTTCATTTTGTTATCAAAAATATTAATTGAATTTAAAATTGAATAAATTAAAATTAGCATTATACTGGTAAAAATAGCAAAATTGTAAAGAATCAATATTAAACATAATATAATAAAAATTAATATCTTGCTAAAATTCATCAATTTTACTTTCATGATATATCGTTTCCTTTATACTAAAATTCCTATTTCACTTCATCCAATTCCCTTACATCCACAAATTTTCCATAAATTGCAGCAGCCGCAGCCATTGCTGGACTTACTAAGTGAGTTCTTGCTCCTTTTCCTTGTCTTCCTTCAAAGTTTCTGTTTGAAGTTGACGCACAGTGTTCTCCGCTTGGAATTAAGTCTGGGTTCATTCCTAAGCAAGTTGAGCATCCAGCTTCTCTCCACTCAAATCCTGCGTCTTTGAATATTTGTGCGATTCCGTTTTCTTCGGCTGCTTTTTTAACAAGTTGTGATCCTGGAACGACTACTGCTGTAATGTTTGGAGCAACTTTCTTCCCTTTTACAATTTTTGCTGCAATTTCTAAGTCTGCTAATCTTCCATTTGTGCAAGATCCGATAAATACATGTTTTAATGGAATGTCGTAAGGTGATCCTCCTGGTGTAAGTCCCATGTAGTTGTACGCTCTTTCGTAGTTTACATCTTTAATTTCAGGGAATCTTTCACTTATTCCAATTCCCATTTCAGGGTTTGTTCCCCAAGTTACTTGTGGTTCAAGGTTTGAAACATCAACTTTTATGTATTTGTCAAATGCATCTACAGAATCTGTGTACAATTCTTTCCATTCAGCCACTTTTTTATCAAATTCTTCGCCTTTTGGTGCAAATCTTCTTCCTCTTACATATTCAAAAGTAGTTTCGTCAGGTGCGATAATTCCTGATTTTCCTCCTCCTTCAATTGCCATGTTACAAATAGTCATTCTTCCTTCCATTGACATATTTCTAATTGTATCTCCAAAAAATTCAAATGCATACCCATTTCCTAGACCAATTCCGTAAGTTTTAATAATATGTAAAATTATATCCTTCGCATAAACACCTTTTTGCAATTCACCAGTTATTTCAATTCCCATTGTTTTTGGTTTCTTTTGCCAAATTGTCTGTGTCGCCAAAACATGTTCCACTTCACTTGTTCCAATTCCAAATGCCAAAGCTCCAAAAGCTCCATGAGTCGCAGTATGGCTATCTCCACAAACTACAGTTTTTCCAGGCTGTGTCAATCCTTGTTCAGGTCCAACCATATGCACAATTCCGTTATTTTCATTAAACATATCAACCAATTCAATTCCAAATTCTTTACAGTTAGCTGACAACGCATCCAATTGTGCCTTTGAAACTTTATCTTTAATATTCATTCTGTCAGCCATAATTGTTGGCGTATTGTGATCCATTGTTCCAAATGTCAAGTCAGGTCTTCTAACCTTTCTCCCTGCAATTCTCAATCCTGAAAACGCTTGTGGCGAAGTAACTTCATGAATCAAGTGCAAATCAATATACAAAAGTTGTGCTTCTCCAGGTTCTCCTGTAATCACATGTTTTTCCCAAACTTTATCAAACAAAGTTTTTGGGTTTTTCTCTTTATTTTTAATTTCTGACATTTTTTCTCCTCCGATTTTCTCTCCAAATTTTTTATTTATATTTTTTTATTTATTAACCTATTTAAAATTGTTCCATTCGTTTCTTTTCAAATTCTTGCAATTCCTTCACTTTATCTAAAATAATATCTGCATTTTGTTCCCTTAAATAGTTCATATACAATGCTCTATCATTTTTTTCAATCACAAACGGACTTATATTTTCCTGAAAACACAAATACAGCATAATCAGCCTTCCTGTTCGTCCATTTCCATCGCTAAAAGGATGAATTCTCTCAAATTCTATATGAGAATTTAATATTTCTGACAACTTTTCATCATCAGTTTTACACAATTCCAACCTATAATTCAAGTTTTCAATCCAATTTTTTGTAAGAGCTGGTGCCTGACTTGGTGTAGAAGTTTCAAAATCTGCACCAATTATTGCATTACTGCTATTTTTAAAATTTCCCGCATTATCATTCAACCTGTCTAAAATTTCCTTATTTATATTTTTAATCACATAGATATCCAATTTTTGGTCATTCGCAAGTTCAGTCAACATATAGTCAATCGCCCTTTTATGATTCAAAACTTCAAAAACCTCACGAACACTCTTACTTCCAGGTATTGTACTATCTAAAATAATTGTAGCAGTTTCATTTAGTGTCAATGTATTTCCTTCAATTGCATTTGAATGATGCGTCATTCTTACTGATAAATCTAAAAAATATTCATAATTTATAGTTTTTATATCCATTTTCCCAACTTTCTATTTTTCTATCTATTCAATAAAATTAATAACAATCCCAATTGTAAAAAACATCTGAAAAGTCCCTATTTTTCAACTTTTCACGATTAATAAAGAAATTCATCACTCCACAATCTCCAATCATTATTTCTTTTCCACTATTAATTTGAAATAATAAAGTATCGTATTCATTCATTTCCTCACCTTTTCTTGGTTCAGATTGTGTGAAAAATGGAAATCCATTACATTTTGTACCAATATTTTCTTCATAAAATTCATATCCATAAATTTCTTCCACTTCTTCAGACAATTTATCTTTTTCATCAAATTTAAAATTTTCTTCTTCCCATACTTTTTCAAATAAAATATCTAAAAAATCATAGTCTAAATTCTCTTTTTGTTTTCCCAAAGAAAATTCCATTTTGCAAGGATGATGTGCTATCAAAAAATCCCATGCTGGGTCATATTTGCAAGGATTATACATTTTCTTAAACTCATCTTCCAAATAGTAATCTTCAATTTTCTCATAATAAATTACATCAAAACCATTCCGATTTGTACTGTTGTCAAAATCTAATCCCATCAAGTCATCTCCCAAAACCCAAAATTGTAAAATTCCTTCTTTTGGAAAATTTTCTAGACCTTTTAAGTCAGCACAATTTATCTGTGCAAGAAACATAAACTGTTTCCCTTCTGAATTTGTTGGAATTTTACTCCCTTTTGGAATATATGGAATTCCTTCAATTTTACTGTCTGTTATTTTTATTTCCTTTGAAGTATTGACTGAAGCATTTGCAACTATCATTTCTTTTGCTGTTTCATAATACTTTTTTTTAATTTTTTCAAAAATCTCTTTTGCCAACTTCTTTAATTCTTTATCTTCCATATCACACCACTTCCAAATTTTAATTAATTCTCTTCAACTCAAAAATCACAATTTCAGGCTGTGCGAAAAATCGAATAAACATCTCAAGAAAAGCACCACCAACTCCAGAAGTAATATAAATTTTATGTCCGCCATACTCTTTCATTCCGTAGCCATATTTTTTCTTATCCTTCACTGCCGACACAATAATTTTTCCAAAAAAAGTAACCTGTCCAGCGTGGGTGTGTCCTGCTAAAATCATATCAGTTTTTTCCTTTTCAGTTTCCGACATTTGCTCAAAATATTCAGGATTATGAGTTAAAAATAACACAAAGTCTTCTTTTTTCGTACCTTCAAGAGCTTTTTTCGCATCAGGTTTTCCATGCCACAAGTCAGTCACTCCAGCGATGTATATTTTCTCATTATTTATCATTACTTTTCTATTTTCATTTGTAAGCAGATTAAACCCAAGTTTTTTCATATTTTCAGCAGTTTCCTTTTCACCTGGATACTCATGATTTCCATAAATCGCATATACTCCAAGTTCAGGAATTTTAATATTTTTAGCATCTTCATAAAACTTAGGAATATTTTTCTCCCAAGTCGCATAATCTCCACCTAAAAGAATCATATCCTTTTTTTGTGCATTAATCAGTTCAATTGCCTTTTTCTGCTGCTTTCTATTAAACCGTGTCATCGTATCATATTGAAAATCCGCCACAAATAGCACTCTCTTTCCATCAAATTCTTTTGGAATATCTTTTGACTTTATCTCAATTGTCCTAATTTTAATATGCCTGTACTCATAATGAGCATAAATTAAAAATATCACAATTAATCCTACAAAAACCAACAGAAATTTAATAATCCAATTTTTTGCCTTCATTTTTTCTCCTTTTAAATAAAATAAACAATAACCCCAAATAGAAGTATAAATTCATCATTCCCATATAAGCTCCAAAGCCTAGTAATATAAGATATAAAAGAAATGATCCTTCTCCCGCATCTTCTGGTTCAGGACTCAATATAAAAAATCCAAATATGCAAAAAAATATTATTACTTTTATCACCATTATAACTAATGGTGGAATTAACAAACTTTTTTTACTGACTCTTATTTTTGAAATTAAGTAAGCAAAAGTTAAACAAATTATAATAAAAATAATCTCTATTAATGAAAATAATTTTTCTAAAATCCACTCATTTTTTATATTCAGATTTATAAAAAATTCGTAAATACTATTATAAATATTATTATTAAACCTTATAATCGCTAAAACAATGTCAAAAAATATTAAAAACAACAAGTAGGATAACCAAAAAAATACTTTTTTCATTTTCATTCTCCACCTAATTTTTATTTAACTATTTAAGAATTTCAAAAATTAAATTCGTTTTTTCAAAAATATTTTATTCATTAGGATAGAACTATCGCACAAATAATATAAGCCAGTAGACCCATTCCTACACAAAAAATCAAAACAAGCCATACTATTCACAATACTTGAATCAATATCAAAATATTCTTCAATTCCTCCGCATACGCCTGTAAATTTTCTATCTTTTACTGATTTGTACAATTTCTTTTTCATAATATAAAACTCCTTGTTTTTTATTCGCTTTAAATTAAGAGTATTTTCTACTTTTCTTCTTAATTCCCAACAAATTTACCAACTTTTTCAAGAAATTTCTTCCTGTCTTCAGCTTTTCCTTTTGCTCTTAAACTATAATGAATCCATTTTGTGTTTTTTATTCCAACTCCACCGAGATTCGCTTTTCTCATCGTCATTCCAAATCCCATTATATTTAATAAAAACTTTGGTGCTTCAGCCGTTGTAATCAATTTAGCCGATTTTATTGGTAAAAGTCCTTTTATTCCATATTTCCCACTTTCATAAGCAAATCCTCTCAACATAACTTTATCAAAGAATCCTTTTAATATCGCAGGTAACGACATCCACCAAATCGGAAAAATCAATATTAGCTCATCTGTATTTTTCAAAATTTCCTGATATTTCAGAACTAAAGGATCAGCACTTTTTCCTTGCGAATACAATTCCAAATCTTTTTCAGTCATCACAGGATTGAATCCATCCTTATTCAAATCTATAATCGTATATTTTTCTTTTGTTTCTTCCAACTTTTCCACTACTTTATCTAAAATTGCTTTATTAAAACTTCCATTCCATGGGTGTGAAAAAATTATTGTTTTCATTTGTAAATTTCCTTCTCTCTGTAATCAATTTTCTAATTAATATCCCACTTCATTATTATTTCTACTTTCAAACAATGTCTTCTGCCTTTCTATTTCATTTATTAATTCCTCTTCGCTAGGCAGATAATTTATATATTTACTTGCAAAAGTGTAGATATATTCCTATCCAAAGTTCTTACAGACCACATATTTTCTGCTGCTTCCGTCAAATAAAATATTCTGGCTTTCTTATCGGAAATTCTTAAAACTTTTTGAAAATGAGACCATGTCAATTTGGCGGACACTGTTCGCCATTTTTCAAAATCTGAAAACATAAGATAGAATTGTCTTATTTCTCTTAATGTTCTATAACTATATCCTTTTCCAAATTCTTCTGTAAGTTCCTTAGATAAATTTTGTAATATTTCTTTCCCATATTCAGCTGTTTCTTTCCCGTTCTGTTCTTCTTCTACAATTCTTCTTCCAATTTCCCAATATGCTTCCACCATCGCCGAATTTACAGCGGTATATGCTTTTTGTCTAGCATTTTTAAGTATTCTCTTTATTTCATTAATGTAATTATTTGATATTTCCATCAAAATCCCCTCCCTTTTAAAATTACTTATTATAAAGTCTATTTATCCCATTAATATAAGCCTTTATACTAGCTTCAACTACATCCGTACTTTGTCCTCTACCAATAAATCTATTTCCATCTTTTTCAATTACAACAACAACTTGTGCTTGTGCATCCGTATCCCCTGTAATCGCTTCCAATTTATATTCTTCTAAGACAAAAGTGTCACTCACTGCTAAATTTACTGCATTGTAAGCTGCATCAACTGGTCCATCTCCAAGAGCTTCTTTGACTAATTTTTCTCCATCTAAGTCAATTGTAACTGTAGCTTTTGGTTTTTTACCTTCTTGTCTTGAAATTTCAAAGTGAGACAATTTGATTCTTCCTTCGATTTTTGCCGCATCTCCAGCAACTAATGCGATAATATCTTCATCTAAAACATATTTTTTCTTGTCTGCCAATTTTTTAAATTGTACAAATAATTCTTCCACTCTGTCACTTCCAACATGGTCAAATCCTAAAGATTCCAACTTTTGTATAAAAGCGTGTTTTCCTGAATGTTTTCCAAGTACCAAGCTGTCTGGATTTCTTCCTACAGATTCTGGACTCATAATTTCGTAAGTTTCAGGATTTGCTAAAACTCCGTGTTGATGAATTCCTGATTCGTGTGCAAATGCATTTGCTCCAACAATTGCTTTATTTGGCTGTGTTGCAACTCCTGTCAAAAGGCTTACTAATTTACTTGTTGGATAAATTTGCTTTGAATCAATGTTTGTGTAATATTCTTCAAATAAATCTTTTCTTGTTTTCAAAATCATTGCAATTTCTTCAAGTGAAGTATTTCCGGCTCTTTCTCCAAGTCCGTTAATTGTACATTCAATTTGAGTTGCTCCAGCTTGAATCGCTGCAACCGAATTTGCTACAGAAAGTCCCAAATCATCGTGACAATGCACAGAAATATCAACATTTTCAATTCCTTTTACATTTTTTCTCAAATAAGTTATAAGTTCAAACATTTCATTTGGAGTTCTGTAACCCACAGTATCAGGCACATTTAATGTAGTAGCTCCAGCTTTTATAGCTGTTTCATACACCTCTACCAAAAATTCTTTTTCTGTTCTGGTCGCATCTTCTGAAGAAAATTCAACATCATCAACAAATGATTTTGCAAGTTCTACCATTTCTTTTACTCTTTCAAGAATTTGCTCTTTTGTCATTTTCAGCTTAAACTCTCTGTGAATAGGCGAAGTTGCAATAAATGTATGAATTCTAGGTTTTGCCGCACCTTTTAGAGCCTCCCCTGCTGCTTCAATATCTTTTTTCACAGCTCTTGACAAACTACAAACTGTTGAATTTTTTACATTTTCAGCAATCATTTTTACAGCTTCAAAATCTCCAGGCGATGCCACAGCAAACCCAGCTTCAATTATATCCACTCCCAAACTTTCCAATTGTTTTGCAATTCTTAATTTTTCTTCAGCATTAAGATTAACTCTTGGTGTTTGTTCTCCATCTCTTAGTGTTGTATCGAATATTTTAATATGCG
Source organism: Leptotrichia sp. oral taxon 417 (assembly GCF_013394865.1). NCBI lineage: Bacteria > Fusobacteriati > Fusobacteriota > Fusobacteriia > Fusobacteriales > Leptotrichiaceae > Leptotrichia > Leptotrichia sp. oral taxon 417. Next base: position 1,910,759 of record NZ_JABXYV010000001.1, read on the forward strand.
TTTTCATTGTCTTATTCTCCTTGTAAATTAATTTTCTTGTTTCGCTTTTTTATTTTCTATACCTCAATTTATCAAATTCAAAAATTTCTTTCAAAATATTCACTCTAAAAAAAGTTCACTTTAAAAACAAAAATTTACTATTTCTTCTCAGCTTCAAATCTCAATCTTACATAATCAGCTATAATTTGTCCATTTTCATTTTTTTCAAGCTCTTTTTCCACTTTTTCAGCTATTTCATCAATCAATTTTTCGTGCATTTCTTTCGGAATATTCACAAAAGCAGGTGCAGAAAAGGTTTGTAGCCATCCTTTTATCCCTGTAGGAAGTAAAGTTGGACGAGAAAAACTTATCATTCTTTTCACTTTTAAGCCATATTTATTAAGTAATTCTGTTTCTTCTTTTTCTGTCGGAAAAAACCAGCATTTTACAGCTTTAAAATTATGTCTTCTTGCAACTTCAAACATTGCATTTTCTATTTTTTCCACATTTCCTTTGCAACCCATTTCGACCACAAATCGTCCACCTTTTTTGAGTGCTTTTGCCACACCTTCCAAAACTTTATCAGGATTTGTCATCCAATGAAGTGCCGCATTGGAAAAAATTGCATCAAATTCGTTTTCAAAATTCATATTCTGTGCATCGCCTTGTATCGCATCAACTCCCAATTTTCTAGTTGCTTCAACAAATTTCTGACTTCCATCTAGTCCCAAAACTTTGCACCCATATTTTGAAATTTCCTTAGTCAATACACCATCTCCACAGCCTAAATCCAAAATATATTCATCCTTTTTCGGATTCAGCCATTCAATCAGTTCCTTTCCATAATCCGAAACAAACCGTGCATTTTTTTCATACTTTTCCTTTTCCCAATGCTGACTCACACTCATTTTCTGTACCTTCTTTCTGTGCTATTACAATATTTCTCTATTTTTAACAAAATAATCAATATTTATATTCATTGATACTCAATCCTAAAATCCCAAAATTCACTTCAAAATTTCTAAAATTCTACAATTTTTCTCCACGACTCATCGCTACAACCCCAGTTTTTGCAATTTCCAAAACTCCATAATTGTGCATAATTTCCACAAATCCACGCAATTTTTTCACATCTCCTGTAAGTTCAATAACTAATGAAGTTGGTGATACATCTAAAACTTTTCCTCTATAAATATCCGCAACTTGAACGATTTGTGCTCTAGTTTCTGGATCAGATTTCACTTTTATTAACATCAATTCTCTTCTAATAACATTTTCAACTGGGAAAACTTTTACTTTTACAACATCCACAATTTTATAAACTTGTTTTTGAATTTGATTTAATGTTTTGTCATCTCCTTCTACTGTCATTGTCAATCTCGCATAACCAGGTTTATTTGTAACTCCTGCTGTCATTTTTAAAACAGAATATCCTCTTCTATTGAATAAAGACATTATTCTCGACACAATTCCATCAGTATTTTTTGCAATTATTAAAATTTCATGCTCTCTATTCATTTTCTAACACACCTTTCTTTCCGATCATTTGACTTACAGTTTTTCCTGCTGGAATCATCGGGAATACATTTTCTTCTTTTTCAACAACACATTCGATTAACACACCTTCATCAGATAATATTAAATCTTTCAATTTTGTTCTCAAATCTTCTTTGTTTGTAAGTTTTGCATTTTTAATTCCATACGCTTCTGCAATTTTAATGAAATCTGGATTTATTTCTAAATCAACGAATGAATATCTTCTATCTTTAAACAATTCTTGCCATTGTCTAACCATTCCCAAGTAAGAATTGTTCAAAATAACAACTTTTACTGGTAAATTGTATTGTTTAATCATCATTAATTCTTGCAATGTCATTTGGAAACCACCATCTCCAACGATTAAAACAACTTTTTTATCAGGTGCTCCTATTTGTGCTCCAATTGCCGCAGGAAGTCCAAATCCCATTGTTCCAGCTCCTCCTGAAGTTACGATTGAATCAGGATTTTTGTAAGTAAAATATTGAGCAGCCCACATTTGATGTTGACCAACATCAGTTACTACAATTGTGTCCCCTTGCAAGATATCGTCAATCGCTTTTAGAACTTCTTGTGGAAGCAATTTATCTTCTCCAACTTCTCTATGTCCTAATGGATATTCTTTTTTCCATTCAACAACTTTTTTAACCCATTCCTCGTGAGTTTGTGGCTCAATTTCAGCATTAATATCAGTCAATACATATTTTAAATCCCCAACAATTGGCACATCAGCTCTTTTATTCTTATCAATTTCAGCTGGATCAATGTCAATGTGAATAACTTTTGCATTTTCAATAAATTTATTAGGATTTCCAGCAATTCTGTCATCAAATCTAATTCCAGCCGCAATTACTAAATCTGCCTCATCTGTCGCATAATTCGCTGGTACAGTTCCGTGCATTCCTAACATTCCAAGAGATAATTCATGCGATTCAGGAAATGCTCCCAATCCAAGTAATGTCGTAGCCACAGGTGTTTGTGTCTTTTCAGCATAGTCAAACAATTCTTTCGACGCTTTCGATTTCAAAACTCCCGCTCCTGCAATTATCAACGGTTTTTTCGCTTCTTTTATCAATTTAATTGCTCTTTTAATTTGACCTTGATGTCCTTCATAAGTTGGCGAATATCCTTCCAATTCAATTTTTTCATCAAATAATCTCTCAAATTCTTCATATGGAATTTGATGAACTTGAATATCGTTTGGAATATCAATAAGAACTGGTCCTGGTCTACCTGTTGTCGCAATGTAGTAAGCCTCTTTTACAACTCTAGGTATTTCTTTTATATTTTGAATCAAATAATTACATTTTGTAATTGGCATTGTAATTCCAACTGTATCAGTTTCTTGGAAAGCATCTCTTCCCAATAAATTTGATCTAACTTGTCCAGTTATCGCAATCATTGGTACAGAATCCATATGTGCTGTCATTATTCCTGTAACCATATTTGTCGCACCAGGCCCTGAAGTCGCAAGACAAACTCCCACTTTTCCAGAAACTCTCGCATAACCATCTGCCGCATGTGACAATCCTTGCTCATGTCTTGCAAAATAGTAATTTATTTTGTCATAACTATAAATTTCATCAAATATTGGAATTACCGCTCCTCCCGGATATCCAAAAATATCTGTTATTCCTAATCTGTGTAGCGATTCTAGTAAAATTCTACCACCGTTTATCATCTTAGTTTCACTCATTGTTTCAACCACCTTTTCTTAATTTTTTATTTTCTAATCATCAATCATTGCTTGTGCATTCAATCTTCTAATTATATATCCTTTTTTCTCAAATTCTTGAGTTATTTTATTAATATGTTCTTCTCCATTTGTTTCAACTGTAACTTGTAATTCAACTTCATGGAATCTGTCTAAATTCTTAAACTGATTATGTTCAAGTCTAATTACATTCGCATTTTGTTCCGAAAGAATTTGCGATACAGCCACCAATTGTCCTGGTTTGTCAGGCAAATCAACCGCAAATGTAAAAATTCTTCCTCTAGCTACTAATCCTTTATTAATCATAGATGAAATAGTTAATACATCTATATTACCACCACTTATTATTGAAATTATCTTTTTCCCTGTAACATTCAATTTTTTCAATCCTGCCACAGCCAAAATTCCTGAATTTTCCGCAACAATTTTATGTTTTTCAACCAAAACCAAAAATGCCGCCATTAACTCATAATCAGATACAGTAACTATGTCATCTACATATTTTTCAATATAGTCAAATGTAATGTCACCAATTTTTTTAACAGCTGTTCCATCTGCAATTGTGTTTGCTTCATCAAGTTCAACCACATGATGACTTTTTCTAGCCTCCAATGCACTCGCTGCACCTTCTGGCTCAACACCAATTATTTTTATCAATGGATTTTTTAATTTCGCAGCTGAAGCAATTCCTGAAATAAGTCCTCCTCCACCAATTGGCACCAAAATAATATCAGCGTCAGGCAATTCCTCCAAAACTTCCAAAGCAATAGTCCCTTGCCCTTCAATTACATCTTCGTCATTAAACGGATGCACAAAAGTGTACCCTTCTTTTTCCTGCAATTTTTTTGCATACTCATAAGCCTCATCATAAACTTCCCCAGTCAAAATAACTTCCGCACCATATCTTCTAGTCGCTTCAACCTTAATAAGCGGCGTATGTTTAGGCATAACAATTACAGCCTTAATTCCCAATTTTTGAGCAGCTAATGCCACACCTTGTGCATGATTTCCAGCCGATGCTGCAATTACTCCTCTTTTTTTCTCTTCTTCCGTCAATTTCGCAATTTTATTATAAGCACCTCTTATTTTAAATGCACCTGTTCTTTGCAAATTTTCTGGTTTAATATAAACATCGTTTCCTGATTCATCAGAAAAAATATTGCTATGAATCAATTTCGTCTTTTCAATAACTGTCCCCAATCGTTCTCTAGCTTCCATAAAATCATATAATTTATGCAATTTTTTCACCTTCTCCAATTTTTTTATTTCCCTAATTTTCTTTCAGTTTTTTACAAGGAGTTATCTCATAAATCAAATAAAAATAATTTACACTAAACATTGTCATCTTTCAACTAATGCCAATAAAATTACTTCTGATTTATTAGGCACTCCCTGTCTTATTTTAAATATTTTTTATTTTTTTATTCAAGAAATCTATTATCAATTCTGTAACTTCAGACTGAAACCAATATTCATCTGAATGTCCTGCTCCTGGAACTATGTATCTTTTTGAGTCCACACCCTTTTCAATCAACGCCTTATGAAGCATTTCTGTCTGATTCGGAAGAACCAATGTATCTGCATCTCCATGCATTAATAGAAATGGAGGCGTTTTTTGTGAAATATAAGATATAGGATTTGTAGATTCAATATTATTCCTTACATCATTTAGCCAGAACTTTACTGACATAAGTATCGCCCTATAACCTTCTTCTACATCTTCAGGAATATCAAAATCAACCTCTCCAAAATCTGTTACGCCATAAATATCTATAACTGCTTGCACATCACTATTTTCAGATAAATTCTCCCCCCTGTCAAAATTCGTAGTTCCGCTTGTAACTCCTGCCATTGCTACCAGATAACCTCCAGCAGATTCACCCATCAATGCTATTTTCCCCTTATCAATTCCATACTCATCAGCATTAGCCTTTAAAAATCTTATTGCTGCCTTCACATCTTCCAGACTTTGCGGAAAAACTCCATCAGGAATAGTCCTATATTCCATACTTGCAACTACATAACCTGCTTTAGCTATTTCCAATCTTTGTTGCAAATAATTTTCCTTATAGCTGTGTGCAAAAGACCCTCCTGGCACAAATAATACTGTTGGATATTTCCCCTCTCTATTAGGCTTTAAAATATCCATTTCTAATTTTATATTTTTCCTAAAATAGCTAACTGGCTGTGAATAAGTAACATTTACTATTGATTTTATTTTTTCTTGTGTCAATTTAACATTTAGAATTTCACTTTCATTATCATTTACCATTTGATTTTTCTCCTCTGAAATTTTCCTAATAATTACGATTAAAGTTAGCAATATCAAATTCCATCTAATGTTTATTTTCTGACGAACAGTAATGTGGTATTTACTAATCTAAAATTTCAATTGCTCCTCTATCTGCAGAAGACACATGCATAGCATATTTTTTCAAGTATCCTTTTACTTGAAGTTTAAATGGTTCTAATTTAGCTTTTCTAGCTTCAATTTCTTCATCAGAGATTTTAATATTAATTGATCTGTTCGGAATATCAATTTCCACAATATCTCCATTTTGAATAATCGCAATATTTCCACCTGAAGCAGCTTCTGGCGAAACGTGTCCAATCGAAGCACCTCTCGTAGCTCCAGAGAATCTTCCATCTGTAATTAACGCAACATCTTTATCAAGACCCATTCCTGCAATCATAGCTGTTGGTGATAACATTTCTCTCATTCCTGGTCCACCTTTTGGTCCTTCATATCTAATAATTACAACATCTCCTGCTACAATTTCTCCACCAACAATCGCTTTAACGGCTTCTTCTTCACTATTAAATACTTTCGCAGGTCCTGTATGTTGCAACATTTCTGGATCTACCGCACCTTCTTTAACAACACATCCATTTGGTGCCAAGTTACCTTTCAATACAGCAATTCCTCCAGTTTTGTAAGCTGGTTTATCCCAAGGTTTGATTACATCGTCATCATTAATGAATGCATCTTTTGCCAATTCTCCTTGTGTTTGCAATGCTACAGTTTTCGCATCTCCATGCAATCTTTCATTTTCAAGCAATCTCTTCATAACTCCAGTAACTCCACCCGCTCTATACAAGTCTTCAATGAAATATTCTCCAGATGGTGACAATTTACAAATTTGACGAGTTTTTTGTGCAATTTCATTAAAGTCACTTAAAGTCAAGTCAATTCCAGCTTCATGAGCAATCGCAGGTAAATGTAACGCTGTATTAGAAGATCCTCCAAGTGCCATATCTACTGCAACCGCATTTTCAAATGCTTCTCTTGTTAAAATATCGCTTGGTCTTAAATCTGCTTTTAAAACTTCCATAATTTGCATTCCCGCTTTTTTAGCAAGTCTTGCTCTTTCTGAAAATACAGCTGGAACAGTTCCATTTCCTGGAAGTCCCATTCCAAGTGCTTCTGTTAAGCAGTTCATAGTATTTGCAGTATACATTCCTGCACATGATCCACAAGTCGGACAAGCCATTTCTTCTACAGAATTTAATTCTTTTCTAGTAATTTGCCCAGTGTTATAAGCTCCAACCGCTTCAAATACATTACTTAATCCAATTTTTTTACCTTTATAAACTCCTGCAAGCATTGCTCCTCCACTTACAAATATTGAAGGTATATTCAATCTTGCCGCAGCAATCAACATTCCAGGCACTACTTTATCACAGCTTGGCATAAACACAATCGCATCAAATGGAGTAGCCATAGCAACCGCTTCAATCGAATCTGCAATTATATTTCTCGTAACCAACGAATATTTCATCCCAATATGATTCATCGCAAGTCCATCACAAATTCCAATTGTATTAAATTCCATTGGAACTCCTCCAGCCATTCTAATTCCATCTTTTACCGATTGAACCAAGTTTTTCAAATGAACATGCCCTGGTATTATTTCATTAAATGAGTTCGCAATCCCAATTATTGGTTTTTCCATTTCGTCATTTATGAAACCCAATCCTTTTAATAACGATCTATGTGGCGCTCTAGCCGCACCTTCTGTCAAGTTATTACTTCTTTTTTTTCCATCCATTGATTTTCACTCTCCTAAATTTTTTTATATAAATAAACATCAGCCAACTTTAAAAATTAAAAAATAATTACTTAAAGTTATTTGAATATATTTTATCACATATCTCACAAAATTTTTACCTATTTTTTTTTATAAAAAATAAAAGACGATTTAAATATAAATCGCCTCAAAGTTATAAAAACAAAAATAGTTTTTTTATTATTATGATTCTATCAATTATCTTTCAGTAAAACTAGCCATTACTCTTCCATCATTTACCAATCCAATAAAATCACTGCTAGAAACTTTCAAGGCAACATATTTTCCACTTTGCACGACTTTAATTTCTAAAATTTCAATAATCAGTAATAATGATAAGACTAAAATTAATAATGACATAATTTCCTCCAGTATTTCAATTTTTTACTTTATTTTCATGAAATTATTATAGCAAAAATCATTAATTTTGTAAAATATATATTATATATATAATCTATCTATTTTATTAATCTTTGAAAAATTAACTGTTATTAACAATTTCGAGATGTCTATAATTTTGTGTAAACTAATAGAAAATCTAGCAAATTAAATATTCATATGTTCTATTTACACAAAAATTTTTATACACTCACAATTTCATTTAAAAATAAGGTTATGCTTCAATATTTATTAGCATAAAATTGTAAATCTCTACAAAAAAATATAATGAATCTTCTATTGAAAAAAATTTAGTTAATTATAAAATTTATCTTTTTGCTCGAATAATGTCAAGTGTTTCATTGAATTCCTTTTTCAAATCCTCATCATCTGAATTTTTAGCCAAATTCATCCCTTTTTTTGCTAATTTTTCTGCATTATCATAATCTCCCAAATCAATATACAAAACTGCCAAATTATCGTAAGCCCACAAATTGCCCTTTTGTATTGATACCAGATACCATTTTATTGCTTCCTTTTGATTTCCTTCATTTTCAGCAATTAATCCTAATCTATTTTCTGAAGATCCATCCTTTTCAAATTTCGTAACTTTCAAAAACCATTCCTTCGCATTTTTGTAATCTTCCAATTCTTCATAAGATGCTCCAATCCAAAAATAATTATCAGTATTATCTGCTATTTTCTGATATTCCTTATAATATTTTATAGCCTTCTCATAATCTTCCTTTTCATAATAAACATAAGCCAAATTTGAAATTGCATTATAATTTCCTCTTTCTATAGCCTTCAAATAGTATTTTTCAGCTTCTGAATAATTATCCAAATTATCATATAAAACTCCCAGTTTATTCAAATAATCCGCGTTATTCGGAAACTCATTCACATATTTAGAAACTAAAGGCAATAATTTCTTCTGATCATCCCTATCATAAGCCTCACTTATCTGTTTTTCCAAATTTTCTCTTTCCTGTCTTGTCATTGCTGAGAAACTTTGAATCCCCAACCCTAAATTCGCAATTAATACTAATAAAATCAAATATTTTCTCATATCAAAACTTTCCTTTCCTAAGATAAAAATATTATTTTTGACTATTTTTAACTTCTTCTATAGTTTCCTGTATTTCCTTCATTTTTTCACTATTTTTTTCTTTTTTTGCTGTTTCAAAGGCTTTTTGAAGCCATTCCAATGCCATTTTTTTATCTCCCAGCTGATAATAGAGATCGCCTAAATTAAACTGGCCTCCTAGACATCCCTTATTTGCAGAAGCCAATAGCCATTTTTTTGCTTCCTTTTGATTTCCTTCATCCAAATAAATCATTCCTAGAATATTTTCCGACACTCCATCTTTATCATAAACAGATGACTTAAAAAGATACTTTTTCGCTTCTTCTGGATTATTATCATTATAATTAAAAATTCCAAAAAGAAAATCCTTTAACTCCGGTTCATCTTTAAACATCTCATTATATTCTTTTTCATCAACTTGATTTAACCATTTTAATGCACTTGTATAATCTTCTGTAAAACCATAAAACATTCCAATCATAAATCGTATGTCGTATTTTTTACCATCTCCAGCAATAAAAGGATATTTTTCCTGCAATCTTACAGCCTCGTCAAACTCCTTTTCAGCTTCATTTTTTCTTCCAGCTCCATCATAAATTGATCCTAATATCGCTTTATATATAATTTCTGTAGGATCTTCCGATATTTTCTTTTTTAATATTAACACACCTTTTTGAGTATTTCCTCTATCAATATTTTCAAAAGCTTGATCGAGAATCTTGTCCAATTCTTTTGAATTTACAGGTAAATTTTGTGCTGCAAAAGATAAATTAGATAAAATTATTAAAAAAACTAATATTTTTTTCATTCTTTATGTTCACCTCTTTTATTTTTTTATGAAATTTGTATGTAAAATTTATAATTATAGTAACATTTTTAATTTTATATGTCAATTCTCTATTTTAAATGTATGCTCGAATTTGTTTAAAATTGAACTATTAAAAATCATATAAACTTAGGGTCTGAACAAAATAGTCATAGCTTTTGAGTTCGATTTTAAATAAGTTTTACTATAAATTAAATACTGCTAAAATATTCTCTTTGAGTTAAGAAAAATGATGTTTTTTTTTTATTTATAAAAAATTTGAAAAAAGTCTTTAGTTATAGTATAATGTTTTTGGAAAAAAAGGATTATGCGTTATCCTAAAATTAACGTAAATTTTGAAAGAAAGGAAAAAATTTAAAATAATGGAATTGCTGACAATAAAATTAAAAAAGTTGTTTTCAGAAAATATAAATAATATTTTTGGTGCTGATTATGCGGAAAAAATTGATATTCAAAATTCTACTAAAAAGGAATTTGGGGATTTTCAAACAAATTTTGCAATGGTCAGCTCAAAATTAATTGGAAAAAATCCCCGTGAAATTGCGAGTACTCTTGTGGAAAATTTTTCAGAAAATGACATCATTCAAAAGTTGGAAATTGCAGGACCTGGATTTATCAATATTTATCTTAAAAACGGTTTTTTAAATGAGGAAATAAAAAAAGTGGAAAATGAAAAATATGACTTTTCATTTTTAAATACCGATAAAACTGTAATTATCGACTACTCTTCTCCAAATATTGCAAAAAGAATGCACATTGGACACTTGAGAAGCACGATTATTGGAGATTCCATCAAGAGAATTTTACAATTTCTGGGATTTCATACACTTGCCGATAACCATATTGGTGACTGGGGAACACAATTTGGAAAACTTATTGTGGCTTATAAGAACTGGCTGGATAAAAAGGCTTATGAAAAAGATCCCATTGGAGAACTGGAAAAAATCTATGTAAAATTTTCAGATGAAGCTAAAATAAATCCTGCTTTGGAAGATGAAGCACGAGAAGAATTGAAGAAATTACAGCTTGGAGATAAAAATAACCAAAAATTATGGAAAGAATTTATTGATATTTCACTAAAAGAATACAATAAAGTTTATGATAGACTTAATGTAAACTTCGATTACTATTTTGGTGAGTCATTTTACAATGATATGATGCCATCGGTTCTTGAAGAATTAAAGCAAAAAGGTATCGCAAAAGAAGATCAAGGTGCACTAGTAGTATTTTTTGAAAATAATAGATTGCCGCCTGCAATTGTTCAAAAGAAAGATGGAAGTTTTTTGTATACGACTTCGGATCTTGCTACAATGAAGTTTAGAAAAGATGAGTTAAAAGTCGATGAAGCAGTTTATTTAACTGACGACAGACAGCAAAATCACTTTAAGCAGGTTTTTGAAATTGGAAGAATGTTAGGCGAGCCTTACAATTATAAAAAGACTCACATTGTATTTGGAATTATGAGACTTGGTAATGGAATAATTTTCTCTTCTAGAAGCGGAAACACAATAAGGCTTGTGGATTTGCTAGATGAAGCAAAAGCTCAAGTAAAAAAAGTAATTGATGAAAAAAATCCAGATATTCCAGAAGATGAAAAGGACAAAATTGCTGAAATTGTAGGAAGCGGAGCTATAAAATATTTTGATTTGAGTCAAAATAGAACTTCTGATATAACATTTACTTGGGATAAAGTGCTTAGTTTTGAAGGAAATACAGGACCTTACCTGCAATATACCTACGTTCGGATTATGTCAATTTTTAGAAAATTGAAGGAAGAAAATATCGAAGTTAAAAATAACGATGTTATTTTGGATGATATGAATGGAATCGAACGTGAGCTTGCAGTTGAATTATTAAGATTTCCTCAAGCCGTGGTAAAAGCCTATGAAAACTACCGTCCAAATATAATTGCAGATTATTTATTTGACACAGCAAAATTATTTAATAACTTCTATAATTCAAGTTCTATCTTGAAGGAGGAAGATAAAAAAGTAATGGATGCAAGAATTTTACTGGCAAGAAAAACTGCATTTGTATTAAAAGAAGGACTTAGCCTGCTTGGAATAAATACAGTAAATAGAATGTAAATAAAAAAATTTAAATTGTCAATAAAATTTGAAATGTATAGTTTCAGCCCTTAAAATCAATAATAATACATTGTCAATTAAAAAAGAGAAGAAAATTAATCAAAAAACAATTTTGATTTAATGGTGGTTTAATTGTTATAGTGTATACTATACTCAGATCGATTAAAAGATCTGAAACCTCAATTAACCCCCCCTTTTATGAGACCTCTTTTTTAAGAGGTCTTTTTTCATTTTATATTCTAAAATTTACTTGATTTAAGAATTTGGTATCAGAGGGTTCAAACATATTTAAATAATTTTATTAAATTAATAACAACAAAATAAAAAAAGAAAAGAGAGGAAAAAAAATGTCAAAACAACACGAATTTATTTATGATTATAGAGATGATCATAATGAAGAAAATAACAAAAAATTAGCAAGAAATGCAATTATTTTACTTGTTATTTCTATATTGCTATTTCTTTTTTCACATTTTGTGCTAATTAAACAAGGTGAAAAATTTAAACAAGAAATTCCAGCATTGAAGGAAAACAAGCAAAAATTGGAAAAGGAAGTTGAAGTTCTTAACGGAAATATAAAACACGGTGAAGACAGCTACAAAAAAGTTGAAGCGTTAATTAACAAATATAAATAAGAAATGAGAGGTAATAAAAAATGAAAAAAACATTTTCAGTCATTGGTATAATAGTGGCTATAATTGGATTCCTATATTCAGGAGTGCATATTTTTGGTACAACTGCAAAATTTATTGAACACCATAGCTTAGAATCAAGCATAAAAAAATTAACACATGAAAAAAACACAAAAACTGCAGATTTAGCTGCGGTTATTAAGAAAAATGATGATGTAAAAGCACAATATCAAAAGTTAAAAGCTGACAAAAAAATTAAAACAGTTTATTTGACATTTGATGACGGACCTTCAGGACACACTGATCAAATTCTTGAAATCCTGAAAAGAAATAATATAAAAGCTACATTTTTTGTAATCGGAATTGGAAAAAACTTTAAAGACTACAAAAAAATAACTGATCAGGGACATTCTATTGGGCTACACAGCTTTACACATGAATATAAAAAAGTTTATGCAAATGAAGACAGTTTCTTTAAAGAATTTTATCAAATACGTGATGCTGTAAAATCTACAACCGGGCAAGATGTTAAAATTATAAGATTCCCTGGAGGTTCTAGCAATGCTATTGCTTCAAAGGCTTTAAAAACTGCTATCATTAACAGATTGACAAGAGAAGGGTTTGTTTATTTTGATTGGAACTGTGACAGTACAGATGCTTCTGGAAATAATGTTCCTGTAGCAAAATTAGTAAAATATGGTGTTTGTACAACTCATCCTGACATTAATGTCCTAATGCACGATACAAATGCTAAGAAAACTACTGTTCAGGCTTTACAGCAAATTATAGACGGGTATAAAAAGGCAGGATATACATTTGAAACGTTAAATGTAAACAGCCCTAGAATCCAACATGTTAAACAGCCTGAAATAAAATAATTATAAAATAAGAAAAAAAAAAGTAAATTGACTTTAATAATATGGTATAATTAAGTTAAATATTCTCAAAATAGGTAATAAAAGGAGAGTCTACTAATAAATATCAAATTGGAGAATATGTTTTTATATATTTTTAGTAGCAAATATTAAAATGAGAAAAATAATTACTATGTTTGCGGGTCTGATGGTTTCATTGTCATTAGTTTCAGAAACAAAAACAGATGGAACAAATATAATTTACATAAAAAAAGAAATGATGAAGGCAGCTGATGATGTAGATAATGTAACAGATTTAACTGTTTCCAAAAAAGATGAAACTTCTGAAGCCGCAAAATCAAAAACTTCCAAACATTCACAAAAAGGAATTGCTTCATATTATGGTAAAAAATTACATGGAAGCAGAACAGCAAGTGGAGAAAGACACAATTCAAATGAAATGGTAGCTGCCCATAGAAGTTTACCATTTGGAACAAAAGTTAAAGTTACAAATTTAAGTAACGGTAAGGAAGTTATTGTAAAAATAAATGATAGAGGTCCTTTTGCAAAAGGACGTGTAATAGATTTAAGCTACGGAGCTTTTTCAAAAATTGAAAGTCCAGGAAAAGGGCTTACAAATGTAAAATTAGAAGTTCTAAATAATTTATACTAAATCCCATTTAAAAAACAGAAATTAAATTTTATGTTATTTGCTCCTATTGCAAAAAACTCATAATTAATTTACTATTTAAATGGGAAATAGTATTAATTAAAAATTCAAAGCCAAAAAATTAGAAATTAGAAAAATTAAAAATAGGAAGGTGGAAGTATAGTGTTAAATGGTAAAATTGCATTAATTACAGGTGGTTCAAGAGGAATTGGGAAGGAAATTGCATTAAAATTTGCAGAAAATGGAGCTACAGTTATTTCTGGGGATTTAATTGATCCTGATTACAGCCATGAAAATGTTTCACATATAAAATTAAATGTTACAGATAGAGAAAATATCAAGGAAGCTGCAAAGGAAATCAAGGAAAAATATGGAAGACTAGATATTCTTGTAAATAATGCAGGAATTACAAGAGATGCATTGCTTCAAAGAATGAAGGAAGCTGACTGGGATTTGGTAATTGACATTAACTTAAAAGGTGTTTATAACGTAATGCAAGGATTTGTTTCACTACTATTAAAAAGTAAAGCCTCAAGCGTAATTAATATGGCTTCTGTTGTCGGAATTGATGGAAATGCAGGGCAAACTAACTATGCCGCTACTAAAGGTGGAGTAATTGCTATGGCAAAAACTTGGGCAAAGGAATTTGGTAGAAAAAATCTTAGAGCAAATGCAATTGCGCCAGGTTTCATCGAAACAAATATGACTCACGTATTACCTGAAAAAATTGTAGAAAATGTACTTGCAAACACTCCACTTAGAAAAATGGGTGATGCTGAAGATGTAGCAAATGCGGCATTGTATCTAGCAAGTGACATGTCTAAATTCGTTACAGGACAAGTATTAAGAGTTGACGGAGGATTAAACTTATAATCTGAAATGTCAAGAAATCAAAAATTTTATGCCTATTTCATTATAAATACAAATGAAAATGGAATACTTGAAAATTGGGTGGAATGTCAAAAAAAAGTAAGCGGAAAAAAAGCCCGTTATAAATCGTTTAAAAACCTTTTAGAAGCACAAGAATGGTTAAATTCTGGAGCAAATTATGAAAAAAAAGAAAAAAAGGATTTAACAAAACTGTACTCTGAACTGGAACGGGAGGCAATTTACTTTGATGCGGGAACAGGACGAGGCAATGGCGTAGAAGTCAGATTAACTGATTTTGATGGCAATTCGCTGCTTTATAAAATTATGAATGAAAAAAATATCAATGAATTTGGAAATTATTATGTTGCCAACACCAGAACAAACAATTTTGGTGAATTAGTTGGTATTTATACAGCTTTTGTCTATGCAAAAAAATATGGTACAAAAATAATTTGTGGAGATAGTTCGCTGGTTATCGAATACTGGACTAAAGGGCGATATAACAGTTCCAACCTCGAAAGTGATACAGTTGAACTTATAAAAAAAACTGCTCTGATGAGAAATGAGTTTGAGAAAAGAGGAGGAACTGTAAAAAAAATCTCTGGAGATGTCAATCCAGCTGATTTAGGTTTCCATAAATAATATTAATCAAGGAGATTTTATGAAAAAATTACTATTACTAATAATGATGCTTGTAATGTCTGTTATTGGGACAGCTGCTAAAAAAACTTTAAATAAGTCTTTTGAAGGGCAATATGTAAGATCAACAAATACTTTTACTTATGTAAAAGATAATCTGGTATTCCCAAATAAGACAATTAACTATACAGTAAAAGATGATTCTGGATTACTAGATCAAATCTATAATTTCATTGGTCAAAAATATGGAGTTACAGATACTGATGTTGTCGTTTTAGACATTGAAGGTACTGCTTCTAATAAAAACAAAGTTATGACTATTAAAAAAATAACTAATTATCAAATACCTGAAGATAGATTACATCCATCTGTATTTGGATTGCCGTCATCATCAACAAATACAGAAACTACTAATGACAATACAGCAGGTGTATCAAATAATGAAACTGAAACACCAAATTTAAATAATACTGGTTCATTCTTTAACCAAGGAAACTAATATTTAAATTGTTTTTTAGAGACTTTTTTCAAATGAATTAAGTCTCTTTAATTTAGTGAACTACTCCCGCTTTTAGAAGCGGGAGCTTCTTGGGAAGTATCTGTTTTTGTTAGCCAAATATATTTACCAAGCTCTTCGGGTAGTTCCTACCCTGTTTTTTTTATTTTCCTAATATTCCAACATCAATTTTCCAATGTTTTTTATATTCAATGCCGCATTGTAATCTCTATCAATTTCAATCCCACAGCACTCACATTTATAACTTCTTTCTGATAATTTCAGTTCCTCTTTAATATTTCCACATTTACTACATGTTTTCGATGACGGAAACCATTTATCTATCTTCAAAAATTGTTTCCCTAAAAACATCAGTTTATACTCAAGCATCCTCAAAAACATTCCCCATCCATTATCTCCTACACTTTTACCAAAATTTAATGACTGGCTCATCCCTTTCATATTCAAATCCTCAACAACCACAGCATTATACGCTTCAGACAATTTTTTTGATAATTTATGCAGAAAATCTTTTCGACAATTTTTAATATACTCATATAACTTTGATATTTTCGCTTTTTGCTTATACCAATTTTTAGAAAATTTTACTTTTCTCGATAATGATTTCTGTAATTTTTTCAATTCTTCTTCCAACATCCTAAAATATCTTGGATAATCAGCCCTTTGGTTTTCAGAGCTGACAAATAATTCAGACATTGAAAAATCAAGTCCAATCACTTTATCATTACTTGGCATTTTTTGAATTTCTTTTTCAAATTCTGTCAAAATAGAAACATAGTAATTTCCATTACTATTTGTCAATGTTACCGACTTTATTCTATAATTCTTTGGTATTTCTCTATGATATTTTAATTTTATTCTTTTCAATTTTGGCAAGACCAAATATTTATTCTCCTCAATTCGTATCGAATTATTCACACAATTTGTTGTATAACTTTTAACATTATTCTTTTTAGATTTGAACCTTGGAAATTTCGCTCTCTTCTGAAAAAAATTCGTAAACGATCGTTTTACATTCAATTGAGCATTTGAAAGTGCTAGACTGTCTACTTCTTTTAGAAATTGATTTTCACTCTTCAAACTGGCAGGTGTAATTATTTTATTTTTTCCAGTTTCTTCATAAAATTTATTCGTAGTATACAAAATCATATTGTAAACAAAGCGAACACATCCAAAAGTCTTATTTATCAATAATTCCTGCTCTTTATTTGGATAAATTCTGTATTTGAATGCTAAATTATATTTCATAAAATTACACCTCCTTTTGATTTTGAATATTATTTTTAATTATTTCTATTCGATATTTTATACAAAAATTGTATCATAAGCATATCCTTTTTTCAATTTTTTTTATAAAAAAATGTACCTTTAAACATTAAGTCTATTGGTACATTTTTAGTTTTATGATTTCACAAGTTTTTTATTTTCTCTTTTTAAAAATTCTATTCTTTCAGATAAACCAATTTTGATTCTTTAATCTTATTTTAGGCATTAACAATAAGATTTATCAACTCTTCAATAGTTTTAGCACCAACTGATTTTTGCTCTCCATTTATAAATACAACTGGTACTGCCTGAATATCCTTTTCCTTCGCTTCTTCAAAGAATACTGCACTGTCAACCATTGTTACTGTAATATTCTTATTGTATGTTGAAATAAGATTTAAAGCTTGAACTACATCTGGACAATGTGTACAAGATAATGAAACAAACGTCTCAACATTTAAAGGCTTATTAACAGATTCAACTTTTGAAAGCTGATCTCCTTCTAACTTTTTCCCAAGTCCAGCCAATCCTAAAATTGCCAGAATAAAGCTGTTAAACTCGTGTCCGCCAGGAATTCCTGAAAAATTAATTCCAGTATTTTCTCCATCCTTTAAAAGTGTAAAAGATATTGGACGAGTGATATTCGCTTTATCCAAATCAGCCTTATCATTTTCAAACGATTTTTTCACATAGTTTACTTTTTCAGAAATTGCATCAACTTCCTGTAAAAAACTATCTAATTCCTTTGATTTTTCACTATCATCTAAAAATGCAGCTAATTCAATATTTGTGCTGATTTTATCAAAATAACCTTTTAACTGCTCTACAATATTACTATCTAATAAAGCCATTTTCCCTCCTTCTAAGTAATTTTTTACAATTTATTTTTTTATAATTATCATAAAATTTTTAGATTTTACCTACTAGATCTAATCCTGGTTTTAAAGTAGCTTCTCCTTCTTTCCATTTTGCTGGACAAACTAACCCTGGATTATCAGCTACGAATTTTGCAGCTTTTGCTCTTCTTACAAGTTCTGAGGCATCTCTTCCGATTCCTTCGTCATTTACTTCATAAGCAACGATTTTTCCTTCTGGATTTATAATAAATGTTCCTCTGTAGGCAAGTCCGCTTTCTTCATTTAATACTTCAAATTCTCTTGAAATAGCTTTTGTTGGATCTCCGATCATTGTAAATTTAACTTTTCCGATTGCTTCAGAGTGATCGTGCCAAGCCTTGTGTGTAAAATGAGTATCAGTACTTACTGAATAAACATTAAATCCTATTTTTTCCAATTCTTCCCTATGATCTTCCAAATCTTCCAATTCTGTAGGACATACGAAAGTGAAATCAGCTGGGTAAAAAACCACAACATTCCATTTTCCTAAAAAGTCCTTTTCAAAACTTACTTCTCTAAATTCTTCATTTTGGTAAGCTTGTGCTGTAAAGTTTTCAATTTTTTTTCCTATTAGTGACATAATTTCCTCCTAATTATTAATATTATTATTTTTAATTTGAAATGATTACAATTATTTCTTAGTTACATTATATCATAAAATAGAAATTTGTCAAATATTTTTTAACAAAAAGATAGCAAGAAGTCTCCAACTTCTACAAGTGGGAGATGAATTGCTTTTTTTTTATTGAAAAAAGGATACATCCATGATATAATTTTTGTATAAAATATCGAAGAGAAGTTATAAATAATAAAATTTCTAAAGGAATAATTAGAAATAATATTCAAAATCAAAAGGAGGTGTAATTTTATGAAATATAATTTAGCATTCAAATACAGAATTTATCCAAATAAGGAGCAGGAATTATTGATAAATAAGACTTTTGGATGTGTTCGTTTTGTTTACAATACGATTTTGTGTATCGCTAATAAAATTTATGAAGAAACTGGAAAAAATAAAATAATTACACCTGCCAGTTTGAAAAGTGAAAATCAATTTTTAAAAGAAGTAGACAGTTTGGCACTTTCAAATGCTCAATTGAATGTAAAACGATCGTTTATGAATTTCTTTCAAAAGAGGGCAAAATTTCCAAGGTTTAAATCTAAAAAGAATAATGTTAAAAGTTATACGACAAATTGTGTGAATAATTCGATACGAATTGAGAAAGGTAAATATTTGATTTTGCCAAAATTGAAAAAAGTAAAATTGAAATATCATAGAGAAATACCAAAGGATTATAAAATAAAGTCGGTAACATTGACAAACAGCAATGGAAATTATTATGTTTCTGTTTTGACAGAATTTGAAAAAGAAATTCAAAAAATGTCAAGTAATGATAAAGTGATTGGACTTGATTTTTCAATGTCTGAATTATTTGTCAGTTCTGAAAACCAAAGGGCTGATTATCCAAAATATTTTAGAATGCTGGAGAAAAAATTGAAAAAATTACAGAAATCATTGTCAAGAAAAGTGAAATTTTCTAAAAATTGGTATAAGCAAAAAGCGAAAATATCAAAATTGCATGAGTATATCAAAAATTGTCGAAGAGATTTTTTGCATAAATTATCGAAAAAATTGTCTGAAGAATATAATGCTGTGGTTGTTGAGGATTTGAATATGAAAGGGATGAGTCAGGCATTAAATTTTGGAAAAAGTGTAGGAGATAATGGATGGGAAATGTTTTTGAAAATGCTTGAGTATAAGTTGATGTTTTTAGGGAAACAATTTTTGAAGATAGATAAGTGGTTTCCATCGTCAAAAACTTGTAATAAATGTGGAAACGTTAAAGAGGAACTGAAATTATCGGAAAGAAGTTATAAATGTGAGTGCTGTGGGATTGAAATTGATAGAGATTATAATGCGGCATTAAATATAAAAAATATTGGAAAATCAATGTTGAAATATTAAGAAAGTAAAAGAAAACAGGGCAGGGACTGTCCGAAGAGCTTGGTAAATATATTTGGCTAGTAAAAGCAGGTACTTCCCAAGAAGCTCCCGCTTCTAAAAGCGAGAGTAGTTCACCATTTTATTTTATAACCTTTGATTTTATTTCAAAATTCTTTTTTTCAACGCTAATGCAGCTGGTCAAATCCTTCACCAAAGACTTTTGTAGTATCTGTAACTGTAACAAAAGCAGTAGGATCATGTGCCTTTAAAAATTTTCTTAGCTGTATAAACTGCCTTCTCTCAATAATTGTAAGCAAAATATCCTTTTCAGCTCCAGAATATCCTCCAACTCCCTTTAAAATCGTACATCCCCTATCAAAGTCCCTTAAAATATAATTTAACACAACATCCTTATTGGAAGTAATAATCATAATCTGTTTACGTGAATTAAATCCCTCTATAAATTTATCTGTAATGAATCCTGTCACATAAACACTTAACAGTCCCACAAGCCCCAATTCCACACCAAATGCAAAAATCGCCAAAAGAGTAACGATAGCGTCAACAATGAAGCTGGACATTCCATAGCCAATGTGGCAATACTTGTTAATAATTCTCGCAATTATTGAAGTTCCGCCTGTGGAAGACTCATATAAATAAATAATTGTTATTCCTAAGGCACAAATTGCACTTCCAAAAACTGTGGCTAGAAATATGTCTTTAGTAATAGTGTAATTGGGATAAAATTTTTCAAAAAAAGAAAGAAAAAAAGATAAAAGCACAGTTGCATAAATGCTCTTAAATCCAAATTGTCCGCTAATTACAATAAAAGCTAAAGCGAATAAAATTAAATTGCTAATAGCGACAAAAAGCCCTGTGGGAAAGCCGAATAAGCTGTTTATAACCAGGGCTAGCCCTGTTACTCCTCCACTTGCTATTTTATTTGGGAAAAAGAAAAACTGCAATCCCATTGCAAGAAAAAGAGTTCCTAATCCGATTAAAAAATATTCCTTGATTAATTTAAAAATTGTTTTTTTATTCATAAAATGCTCCTTTCACCAAAAAATAAAAAAAGATAAATACAGTAAAACTGTCTTAAAACTGAACTTGAAAACTATAATTATTTCACTCAAAACTTAAATTTATATAATCTTTAATAGCTGCTTTAATAGCTTTATTTTAAATGAGTTCGATTATAAAATAAAAAAACGAAGCTACTTTAAAATACTATTCTTTTTTTCGCTTCGCTTAAATTTACTTATTAATATAGATTCAATTTATATGTTAAATAATATAATGGTTTGTTTTGATTCTGCACTGCGAAATCATATTCATTGAATGCATTTTTGGCTTGTGGAATATTTTTTTGAAGTTGTGCAGATAAACTGAATTTTTCAGCAATCATTTTTGTAAGAGCTTTTAACTTTTTAGAAAGATCTTCTTCCAAATAAATATTTTCCACAGCATAATTATTACGTAATCCCAAATCTCTTGCCATTATTTTTATAACCTCATCAAGACTTGCAATTCCATCAACTAAATTTATATTTTTAGCTTCATCACCAAGCCATATTTTACCTTGTGCATAATTTTCAAGAGTATTTTCATCAATTTTACGGCTTTTAGAAACACGTGACTTAAATTCGCTGTATGTTTCCTGCATTGATTGGGTGATTTTATCACGAGATTCTTGAGATAATGGTGCAAAACTATCATTAATGTCTGAATATTTACCCTTTGATATTGAATTTGAATGAACTCCAAATTTTTCTTGTGCATTGTAGAATTTCGGAATCATTGAAACTACGCCGATTGAGCCTGTAATTGTGGCACTGTTGGCAAATACCTTATTTCCTGCCATTGAGATGTAGTAACCTCCAGAAGCTGCAGTATCTGACATTGAAACATAAATTGGAATATTTAACTTTGTCAATTCCTGATAGATTACTTCAGAAGCTAGAGCTGAACCTCCGCCTGAATTTACACGAAGCACGATACCTCTTAAATTTTTAGTTTTCATTGCCTTTTCAACTTTTTCTAAAATATTGTCTGGAGTTATGACACCTTCTGTAGCTCCATCTGGATCATACATAATCGAACCTTCGGCATAAATTACAGCAATAGTACCATTTCTAGGATTTCCGATTTTTTCATCCTTTACCCTTTTTTCATAATAGTCAGTAATATCTGCAACATTGTCTTCACGAATATTCAAACGTTTTGTAAAATCAGAAAATTGTTCCAGCTTGTCAACTAAATTTTTATCACGTGCGGCAAATGGTGTCAAATTAGTATCATTTCCATTCACAATATCATCATTTAGCGTATTCTTGTCAATTTTACGATTTTTAGAAATATCTTCAATAAATTTGCCATATCTATTTTCCAAGATTCTTGTAAGTTCAGAACGTAATTCAGGAGTCATCTCATTTCCAGTATAATTTTCCCCATAAGACTTGTAATTTCCAATACGGACAACTTCCATATTTACTCCTAGCTTATCAAAAAGACCTTTATAATACATATCTGAATAATGATAACCTGTCAAATCCAAACTTGCTGAAGCAGATGGAATCATTACAACTTCATTTGCAATGGAAGCTAATTTATAATTGGCATTTGTAATATAAGCTCCAAAAGCATATATTTTTTTATTATTTGCCTTCAATTCTTCAAATTTCTTTGATAATTCCTCCACTTTTGCAGATGACAGATTTACTGTATCTAAAGCAATGATAACTCCTTTTACCTGATTATTTTTCTTTATATCATCCAAACTATTTAAAACATCCATATAGGATAAATTTTCTCTATCTGAAAGAAAATCTGAGCCTATAACTTTATCCTCAGTAACGTCAGAAACATTGAAAAGTATATATTCATAGCTTTTTTTCGCATTTTCATTTTTATTTTTTGAACTGACAATAGCAATTATTGACATTCCGATAATAAAAATTATTAGTATTGACAATGAAAGTTTTAAAAAAAATGAATATATTTCTTTTCCTGTAAATATTAAAAACTTTTTGAAAAAATCCCAAAATTTCATTTTTATTTTCCTCCTTGCATCTATGTGATTTAATAATTTATAATTTGTAAAAGTTTAAAAAGTTTTGTTAAAATTTGAATTTTCCTTTATATTCTATCACTTTTATTTTTACAATCATCTATTTTATGCATAGCCATAAGTATGACAAATTATATCACTTTACAAAATAAATATCAATAAATTTTCTGCTTGCTAAATATCTAAAATTATGCGATAATTTAACATATAAATATAAAAAATTTAAATTTGAAAATGGAGGACTGAAAATGAACGACAGAATTGTTATTACAGTTATTGGAGCGGATAAAACAGGAATTGTTGCAAATGTTTCAACAAAATTAAGTGAATTGAGTTTAAATATTATCGATATTACGCAAAAGGTTTTTGAAGATGATATTTTTGCGATGATTATGCTTGTAGAAGCGCCTAAAAATACAGATATTAAAAAACTTCAAGAAGAATTTAAAGTTTTTGAAGATAAAATAGGCGTAAGAGTTTTCCTGCAACATGAAAATATTTTTAAAACTATGCACAGAATATAGTTTGTTATTAAAACTTAGGAGGAAAAAATGAATTTATTACCTGATGAGATACTGGAAACGATAGATATGGTTGAAATGCAGCATCTTGATGTAAGAACTGTAACAATGGGAATAAGCCTGCTTGACTGCATTAACGCAAGTGCAGAAAAAACAGCAGAAAATATCTATAACAAAATTATAAAAAATGGAAAAGACTTGGTAAAAATCGCCAATGAAGTGGCAAGCAAATACAATATGCCAATCATAAACAAAAGAGTTTCAGTTACTCCAATTTCAATAATTGGAAATGCAACAGATGCACAAGATTACACAATTTTTGCAAAAGCTCTTGATAAAGCGGCAAAGGAAATTGGAATTGACTTTATTGGAGGGTTTTCAGCTCTTGTTGACAAAGGCTTTACAAAAGGCGATATTAATCTTATAAACAGCATTCCAAAAGCTCTTTCAGAAACTGACAGAGTCTGCTCATCTGTAAACGTAGGTTCTACAAAATCTGGAATTAATTTGGATGCAGTAAAAATGATGGGAAAAACTGTAAAAGACTTGGCTGAACTTTCAAAGGATAATGATGGATTAGCGGCAGCAAAATTTGTTGTATTTACAAATGCAGTTCCTGACAATCCATTTATGGCAGGAGCATTTCACGGAGTGGAAAATCCAGATGTTGTGCTAAATGTCGGGATCAGCGGACCTGGAGTTGTAAGACATACACTTGCAAATATTTCAAAAACTGCAAAAATTGATGAAATAACAGAAGCAATTAAAAAAGTAAGTTTCAAAATTACAAGAATGGGAGAACTAATCGGAAAGGAAGTTGCCGAAAGACTTGGAGTTGAATTTGGAATAATCGATTTATCACTTGCACCGACTCCAGCTGTGGGAGACAGTGTTGGAAATGTTCTGGAAGAATTTGGATTAGAATCAGTTGGAGCTTATGGAACAACACTTGCACTTGCAATATTAAATGATGCTGTGAAAAAAGGCGGAGCAATGGCTGCAACTCGTGTTGGAGGCTTAACAGGAGCATTTATCCCAGTAAGTGAAGATCAGGGAATGATAGAAGCTACAAGTAAAGGTTATTTAACACTTGAAAAATTAGAAGCAATGACTTGTGTATGCTCTGTTGGACTTGATATGATCGCTATTCCAGGAGATACTTCAGAAGCTGTAATTTCTGGAATAATAGCTGATGAAATGGCAATTGGAATGGTAAATACAAAAACTACTGCAGTCAGAGTAATCCCAGTTCCAGGTAAAAAAGCTGGAGATAGAGTGGTATTTGGCGGACTTCTTGGAGAAGCTGATATAATAAATATAAATAATTTAGATTGTTCAGTATTAATAAACCGTGGTGGAAAAGTAGCGCCTCCAATTCAGGCTTTAAAAAATTAATTTATAAATAAAAAATATGAAGATAAGAAAGTTAGGATTTATTCTTGACTTTCTTTTTAAGCTGTAAATAAAAATAAAAACAAGGAGATAGAATGAGTAAAAACGGAAAAATTTATGTAGTAGGAATTGGACCTGGAAAAAAGGCAGATATGACTTTTAAGGCTTATGAAGCGATGGAAAATAGCGACATTATCGTAGGATATAAAACCTATACTGATTTGGTTAAAAAATATTTTCCAAGTACTGAAATTAAAAGTTCCAGTATGATGAAGGAAGTTGACAGATGTATAGAAGTCTTAGAACTTGCAAAAGATGGGAAAAATGTAGCTTTGATTAGTAGCGGAGATGCTGGAGTTTATGGAATGGCTGGAATTATGTATGAAGTAATTGATGAAAATGATGATGTAGAAGTTGAAGTAATCGCAGGAGTTACAGCGACAAATGCCGCAGCCGCAATTGTTGGAGCCCCAATTATGCACGATTATGTAACAATTAGCCTAAGCAATCTTTTAACAGACTGGGAATTGATAAAAAGACGTCTAGAATTGGCAGCGCAAGGTGATTTTATCGTAAGTTTATATAATCCAAAAAGTAAAGGGCGAACAACACAAATTGTGAAAGCACAGCAAATTATGCTAAAATATAAGTCAAAAGATACTCCAGTTGCGATTGTAAGAAATGCAGGACGTGAAAACGAAGAATATGAAATTACAACACTTGAAAATATGCTTGATTTTGAAATAAATATGCTTACAATTGTGTTAATTGGAAATTCAAATACTTATGTAAAAAATGGAAAAATGATTACACCTAGAGGATATGAAAAAAAATATGAATATTAATTTTAAAAAGGGATAATCTCAAATTGAGAAAATCCCTTCTTTAATTAAAAATTTAAAATTTTTGCTACTCTTTCCTTTTCGTTTTCCCATTCTTTTCCATAGTAAGATTTTAAGTAAATTTCTCTTAATTCTTCTATCAATGGGTATCTTGGGTTAGCCGATGTACATTGGTCATCAAAGGCTTCCAGCGACATTTCATCTACTGCTTCCAAGAAATCCTTTTCTGGGATTCCCCATTCTTTAATAGTGGCAGGAATACCAATTTTTTTATTTAATTCGTTAATTCCTTTAATTAAATTTTCTAACTTTTCTTCTTTAGTATTTCCACCAAATCCTAAATGTTCTCCCATTTCAGCATATCTTTGCATTGCATCAGGATATCTGTATTGCGGGAATAATCCCATTTTTGTTGGAGCTTCAGCTGCATTATAACGGATTACTTCTTCAAGAATTATTGCATTTGCTATACCGTGAGGAATATGGAATTTTCCTCCAAGTTTATGTGCAAGCGAGTGATTTATTCCTAAAAATGCATTTGCGAAAGCCATTCCAGCAAGACAAGATGCATTTGCCATTTTTTCCTTTGCCTTAATTGCTCTTGCACCTAATTCCACTGATTCTGGCAAGTATTTGAATACAAGTCTTGCCGCTTCTTTTGAATATGGTTTTGTGTATTCTGTCGCCATAACTGAAACATAAGATTCAAGCGCATGCGTAAATACATCAATTCCAGAAGCTACTGTAAGTCCTTTTGGCATTGTAAGCATAAGTTCAGGATCGTTAATTGCTACATTTGGTGTCAATGCATAATCTGCAAGCGGATATTTAATTCCTGTTTCATCATCTGTAATTACAGAAAATGGAGTTACTTCTGAACCAGTTCCTGCTGAAGTTGCAACTGCGATAAATTTAGCTTTTTTACCCATTTCAGGGAATTCAACGATTCTCTTTCTAATGTCCATAAATCTCATTGCAAGATCTCTAAATCTTAATGTTGGATGTTCATATAGTACCCACATAATTTTAGCGGCATCCATTGCAGAACCTCCACCAAGGGCTATAATAACATCTGGATTATATTCAAGCATAGCCTTTGCACCAGATTGAGCTGAACTTAATGTTGGATCTTCCTTTACTTCAGAGAATATTCTGTAATCAATATTCAAGCTGTCTAATACTTTTGTAATATGTTCTGCATAACCTAATTCTGCTAATACTTTATCTGTTACAATAAATGCTTTTTTATGTTTTCCTTTTAATTCTTCCAAAGCAGTTGGCAATGAACCATATTTGAAATAAACTTTTTCAGGAACTCTGAACCATAACATATTTTCTCTTCTTTCTGCGATTGTCTTTACATTTAACAAATGTTTTACTCCTACGTTTTCTGACACGGAATTTCCTCCCCACGAACCACATCCAAGTGTTAATGACGGCTCTAATTTAAAGTTAAATACATCTCCGATTGCTCCAAGTGAAGCTGGCATATTAATTAATGTACGCCCTGTTTTCATCAATCTTCCAAATTTATCTATTTTTTCTTTTTCTGCTAAATTGATATACAATGAAGAAGTATGTCCCAATCCTCCAAGTTTTACCAATTCATCAGCTTTTCTAAGCCCATCTTCAAAATCTTCAGACTTATACATTGCAAGCACTGGAGATAATTTTTCGTGCGCAAAAGGTTCTTCCATTCCAGTTGAAGTTACTTCTCCAATTAGCACTTTTGAACTTTTTGGAATTTCAAATCCTGCCATACTTGCGATAATATAGGCGCTTTTACCAACTATATCCGCATTCAGGCTTCCATTTTTAAATAATACTTCCCTCACTTTATCCAATTCCTCTTCATTTAAGATATAAGCTCCTCTATTTAAAAACTCATTTTTAACTTTGTCATAAATTTCCTTGTCTATAATTACAGATTGTTCTGTTGCACAAATTACTCCATTATCAAATGTTTTAGACATTAAAATATAGTTTGCCGTCATTTTTATATCTGCTGATTTGTCTATTACAACTGGCGTATTTCCAGCTCCAACTCCAATCGCAGGAGTTCCAGATGAATAAGCGGCCTTAACCATTCCAGGCCCACCTGTTGCAAGTATCAAGTCGGCATTTGCCATAAGTTCTCTTGACAATTCTACGCTTGGTTCATCAATCCATCCGATGATATCTTTTGGCGCTCCATATTTTACTGCTGTTTCCAAGGCAATTCTAGCTGTTTCAATTGTTGCCTGCTTTGCTCTTGGGTGCGGTGAAAATATTATTGCATTTCTTGTTTTCAATGAAATTAATGTTTTAAACATTGCTGTAGAAGTTGGGTTTGTTGTAGGTACAATTCCTGCGATAATTCCTATTGGAGTTGCAATTTTTTTTACTCCATAAGATCTGTCATCTTCCAAAACTCCACAAGTTTTTTCATCTTTGTATTTATTGTAAATATATTCAGAAGCAAAGTGATTTTTTATAACTTTATCTTCCACAATTCCCATTCCAGTTTCTGCCACTGCCAAATTTGCCAGTGTAATTCTTTCATCATTCATTTTTTGAGCTACTTTTCTAAAAATCTTATCGACTCTTTCCTGATCAAATGTTGCAAATTCCTCCTGAGCCTTTCTAACCCTTTGAATAAGATCCTTCAAACTCTCTAAATCCTTAACTATTGCCATTTTTCCTCCTAAAATAAAGCATGTATTTTATAATTCCATTTATACTATAATAATACTCTATTTTCTAAAAAAACTCAAGTTTTTTTTTTCACTTTTTAATTTTATGCTATTTTTAGTGGAATAGTTATAAGTTTTTTTGAAAATTATTAAGAGCTTTTGTCAGCATAATATAAAGTATAATTTTTTAAATGAAATTTAATATTAATATTTATTTTTTGCAAAAAAAGAAACTATTCCAATTTTTATTCTAGAAATAGTTTCTTTATTTTTAAATATCTTTATTACTTAATTTTTACAAAATTATCCACTGTTACGAAGTCCTGTTGCAAGTCCATTTATTGAAATGTGGATGGCTTTTTTAAGTTCTTCTGAATCATCTCCAGCTCTTGAACGTTTTATTAATTCAATTTGCAAATAATTCATTGAATCAAAATATGGCAGACGGTTTCGCAAACTGCTTACTAATTCTGGGTTATCTGCAAGTAAAACGTCGTTTCCTGTAATTTTTTTCAGAACGTCAATTGTCAAAATCCATTCTTTTGCAATTTCCTTAAAGATTTTTTGTGCAGTTTCCTGATCACTTGCTAATTTTACATATTCAGAAAAAATTGATAAATCAGATTTTGACAAAACCATATCTACATTTGAAATTGTAGAACGGAAAAATGGCCATTCCTTATACATTTTCTGTAAAATTTCCAAGTTTTTGTCATTATTGTTAATCCATTTTGTAAATGCTGTTCCGACACCGTACCATCCTGGAAGCATTATTCTAGCTTGCGACCAAGAAAATACCCACGGAATTGCTCTTAAACTTTCTAATGACTGTGTTTTCTTACGTGAAGATGGTCTTGAACCGATATTTAACCCGGCAATGAAGTTTATTGGAGTAACTTCAAAAAAGAAATCTGAAAATCCATCTGTATTGTAAACTAAGTCTCGATAAGCATGATAACTCAACTCTGAAACATCTTCTATTATTTTTTCATATTCTTCCCAATTTGCATCTTCTACTGTCAATGCACTTGATTCAAGGGCTGCTGAAACTAATGCTTCCAAGTTTTTCAACCCTAAATCTGGATTTCCATATTTTGCACCGATTACTTCCCCTTGTTCTGTAAGTCTGATTGTTCCATCTGTACTTCCTTCAGGCTGCGCTAAAATGGCTTCGTAACTTGGACCTCCACCACGTCCGACTGTTCCGCCACGTCCATGGAAGAATGAAATTTCCACATCAAATTCACGTCCAATTGCAGTCAATTCCTTTTGCGCCTTATATAATGACCAGCTTGAACTTAGATATCCTCCATCTTTGTTACTGTCTGAATATCCTAGCATAACTTCCTGTTTTCTTCCCTTTTTATCCATCCATTTTTTCACTAATGGCAAATTAAACCATTTTCTCAAAATATCAGGAGCTGCAACTAAATCTTCAACTGTTTCAAAAAGTGGCACAATTTGCAAATCACAAAATTCATTTCCTTCGTTTCCTTTTGCAAGATTAGCTTCCTTTAATAAAATAGCTATTTCAAGCATATCCGAAACACTCGTTGCATGGGAAATCAAATTTTTTTCAATGATCTTATCTCCAAAACGATCTCTTAATGATTTTGCTTTTCTGTAAATTGCAAGTTCTGAAGCTAATGTTTCACTTTGCGGAATTGTCGGATCACTTAAAATTCTAGGATCATACTCTAATTCCCTTAATAAAATTTCACATCTTGCATCTTCTGACAAACTTAAATAATCTCCTAAAATATTTGCACTTTTTAAAAGTTCTGCAACACACACTTCATGAACACTTGAATCCTGTCTTAAATCAATTGTTGCAAGATGGAATCCAAATATTTTCGTAGCGCTGATCAAATTATTTAATTTTCCTTGTATCAAAAACTCACTATTGTTCTTTTTAAGCGATTCTGCCACAATTACCAGGTCTTTCGTAAATTCGCTTGCTGATTTATAAGGTATGTCAATTCCATTTTTTCTTCTTGGAGGCAATAAATCACAGTTATAATCGCACAAATTGTAAGCTGTGGCAAGCAATCTGTCTGTTATTGCTGTTAAAGCACGACGGTATGGCTCACGTGTACGGTGAGGCGAAACTTCTCCAGAAGCATCGGCTAACTTTTGCAATTCTTTAGTAACATTTGTCATGGCAATTGACATTGACAAATCCCTATAAATTTCACGGACTACATCTAAATAGTGCTGGAATAATTTGATAGCCTGCTCTTGTGCCGATGTTTCAAGTGTATTTACTGTAACATAAGGATTTCCATCCCTGTCTCCACCAATCCACATTCCCATTGTAAGTGGAATCAATGCTTGGGATTTCATTTCAGAATTTCCTAATTTTTTTGAAATTTCCTGAAATTTATTCATCAATCGTGGAACTTCATTGAAAAATGTGATGTTATAATAACTTAAAGCATTGCTTATTTCATCTGTAACACGTAGTTTTGTAGCCCGCAGCATTGCAGTTTGCCACCAGATTTGAATACCACGGCTCAAGTCATTTAGCCATTCATTTTCATCAATTTGATGTAATTTTACATTTTCATATTTATCCAGAATATCCGTTAATTTTTTTGTCAAATCCAAGATACTTTTTCTTTGTACTTGAGTCGGATGCGCTGTCAATACAGGAACAATCGAAACCTTTTCCATAGCCTTTAATATTTTATCTTGACTAATTCCCTTACTTTTCAAATTTTTTAATGATTTCTCAAGCGACCCAATTTGCAGCTTATTGGAAATCTTTGCATATCGCTGTTCATGAGTTTGATACACATCTTCAGCAATATTGGCAAGAGCCGAAAAAATCGAGAAACTTCTTATCACTCTTAAAATTTCTACATCAGTAAGGTCTGAACAAAAAGACGATAAATTTTTTCTAGCCTCTTGTTTTTGTGTCTTATAATATTTACTCGAAGCCTCCTTTAACTTCTCAGTAACTTCATAAATATGCAATCCTGCATACCTAAAAATCGTTTCTCCAAGCAAATTGGAAAACAGCTCATTATGAAGGAGCAGATCCTCCTGATGCTTATCCAGTTTTACTGACGGTAAAGGAGTTATTGGTAAATTCTTTAAATCCATTTATTTCACACTCTCTTTCTTTTGTAGTACTTTTGTATATTTAATTAATTTGTGAACTACTCCCGCTTTTAGAAGCGGAAGCTTCTTGGGAAGTATCTGCTTTTGTTAGCCAAATATATTTACCAAGCTCTTCGGGCAGTCCCTGCCCTGTTTTTTTATTTCCTAATATTTCAACATTTCTTTTCTAACACCTCTTATATTCAATGCTGCATTGTAATCTCTATCAATTTCAATTCCGCAGCACTCACATTTATAACTTCTCTTCGATATTTTATACAAAAATTATATCATGGATGTATCCTTTTTTCAATAAAAAAAAGCAATTCATCTCCTGCTTGTAGAAAGCTCTTACTATCTTTTTGTTAAATAGCAATTTTAAATTATTGAAAAATATGCTATAATTTTAGTAAAAAAGGTCAAGTAAGAATATGGCCTCTAATGCTCTTGCGTTAAAAAAATTACAAATATAATTGAAAAAACTATTATTTAGTTAAAAATAGCTTTTTAGATAAATAATTTAATGATATTGGAAAAGAGGAAAAATGAAAAAAAATTATGATGTATTGGAATTTTATAAAATAATTAATGAACTTATTGATTTATCAAGATTGGAAAAGACTAAGGAGAAGTTTTTAGATATTGACATTATAAAGGAAAAGTCGATTTTAGACAGGGAACTTATGCTTATGAAGGAGATGATTGACTTTTATAAGTATGATGACGGACTGGAACTTGCGGGGCTTGCGGATATTACTAAAATGATGAATTCTATTGATATTATTGGATCTTATTTGAGTGTTGAGGATTTGGCGACTTTGAAGAAGAATTTGACAATTTTTAGGATTTCTAAAAGCCGGGCTAAAAATGTGAGGGATAAATATAAGACAATTTGGAATTTATTTAGTGATGTTGAGGAAGTTAGGGAAATTGAAAATTTTATTTCAGAAGCAATTAATGATGAAGGTATTTTAAAAGATGATGCTTCGATTGGACTTCGAGATGTCAGAAGACAGAAACAAAATATCAATGCGAATATCAAGGAAAAATTTGATGAGCTGATTTCCAATAAAAATACACAAAATGCAATTCAGGAAAGAATAGTAACCCAAAGAAACGACAGATACGTAATTGCTGTAAAAACTGATTTTAAAGGCCTTGTAAAAGGGATAGAGCACGATAGGTCTGCAACTGGAAGCACAGTTTACATTGAACCTTTAAACATTGTTTCGTTGAATAATAAATTACGTGAATATGAAGCTCGTGAACGTGAGGAAATCAGGAAAATATTGCTTAGAATTACAGAAATTATAAAAACTAAAAAGGAAGAAATTCTGGAAATCAAGGAAATTCTGGAAAGACTGGACTTTATTGATGCCAAAACGACTTATTCAGTTAATAAAAAATGTATCGTTCCAAAAATTATTAACAAGGAATATTTGAAACTGGTTGAGGCAAGACATCCGTTAATTGATGAAAATACAGTTGTACCAATTAATTTTGAGCTTGGAAACCCTGAAAATATAATGCTTATAACAGGACCTAATACTGGTGGAAAAACGGTAACATTGAAAGTGGCTGGACTTCTTACAATTATGGCACTATCTGGTATTCCAATTCCCGCAAATGAAAAAACTGAAGTTGGATATTTTCACAATGTATTAGCGGATATTGGGGATGAACAAAGTCTGGAGCAAAATTTATCCTCATTTTCAGGGCATGTTAGCAAAATAAAAGATATAATTGAACATGCAAGCAGTAAATCACTTGTATTAATGGATGAATTAGGAAGCGGAACTGACCCAATGGAAGGAGCGGCTTTTGCAATGGCAATCATTGATTATTTGAACAAGAAGCACGTAACTTCAATAATTACAACCCATTACAGCGAAGTAAAAGCCTATGCCTTTAACACAACAGGAATTAAAAGCGCCTCAATGGAATTTAATGTGGAAACATTGTCACCAACATACAGATTACTGGAAGGAATACCTGGAGAAAGCAACGCTCTTATAATTGCAAGAAAATATGGGATTAGCGAAGAAATTATTGAAAATGCAAAAAGTTATATAAGTGAAGATAATCAGCGAGTTGAGGAAATGTTAAAATCCATAAAGGAAAAAAATGATAAATTGGAAATGATGCATGCGCAATTGGAGGCAACAAGAGCCGAACTTGATAAACAGAAAAACATTTACGAGCAAAAAATGGTAAAACTCGAAAATGAAAAAAATGAAATTATAAAACGTGCCTACGAAGAAGCCGACAATTACCTGAAAAATATGCAGGCAAAAGCCAAAAATCTGATTGACAAAATTAACAGCGAGGAATCTAAAAAAGAAGATGCCAAAAATGCTCAAAGAAGCCTGAATATGCTACGTGAATCATTCATTACAGACAAAAAGAAAAATGTAAAGGAAAAGAAAATTATCACTCAAAATGTAGATTTTGCCATTGGGGAAGAAGTGCTTGTAAAAACAATGAATCAAAATGGAAAAATCTTGAAATTAATGCCAGATAACCGCATTCAAGTGCAAACTGGAATATTAAAGCTGGTTGTATCAACTGATGACATTGTAAAAATTCAAAAGAAAAAAACAAATAAATTTAAAAACTTCGCCTCACTAAAACGAACTTCCCAAGTCCGAGGAGAAATCGACCTACGTGGAATGAACGCCGATGAAGCAATCGCAGAACTTGAAACTTATATGGATAGAGCAATGCTCACAGGGTATCATGAAATCTATATAATTCACGGAAAAGGAACAATGGTTTTAAGAAAGAAGATTCATGAATATTTAAGAACTTCAAAATATGTGGCAGAATTTAAGGATGCTAATCAGAATGAAGGGGGAGTTGGGTGTACGGTAGTTACTTTGAAGTAGGACATTTGATTTAAAGGAGAATGAAAATTTATGAAAATCAAAAATCTTCATATAAAAGAATTTAAAGGATTGAGAGATATATCTATAAATTTTGAAAAAAATGATAAGCCGTTAGATTTAGTAGTTTTAGCAGGTTCAAATGGAAGTGGGAAAACTAGAATATTAGAAAGTATATTAGATTATTTTCAAAAAATTGTAAATCATACAGAAAATAAAAATGTAGCAGGGGTATTTTTTGAAACAGATGAACAAAATTGTCTAAACCAAGGTTATGATTCAAACATGTTGTACTTAATATTAAATTATTATAATGATGAAAATAATGTTGAAAGAGGACGTAAGGTTGTTGAAGAAAATTTAAAAGTTTTCCCCAAAATAATTTATGTGCCAACAGAGACAAATTTTCAAAAAGTAGAAATCGCTTCTCCTATGTTAGTTAGAGAATATAAGTTTTTAAACATTGTAGATACGGAATTAATAAAAGATGTGCCTTCCTACATAGCGACAAAAATTATAGAAATGGCTAATGATCAGGAAGATACTCCAATGCAAGAAATAAGGACAGCTGTATTCAAAGAAATAAATGAGATTTTTGAAATATTGGATTTAGATATAAAAATTTCAGGAATTTCTAAAAATGCAAAAAGTATACCGATTTTCACAAATTCTTCAGGAGATAAATTTGATATAAATGAATTGTCTTCTGGGGAAAAGCAGTTATTTTTACGTACTTTAGCTATAAGAATGTTAAATCCTGAAAATTCTATTATTTTGATTGACGAGCCAGAACTTTCATTGCATCCGAAGTGGCAACAAAGAATTGTTGATGTCTATAGAAAAATTGGGAAAAATAATCAGATAATTATTGCAACACATTCGCCACATATTTTGGGGAGTGCGAGAAAAGAGAATATTATGTTGCTGGATAAGGATGATGAAGGGAAAATTGTGGTTAGGACTGGGGATGAGTTGTATGATTCTTATGGACAGCCGACGGATAGAGTGTTGAAGGATATTATGGGCTTGGAAACTACTAGAAATCCTAAAGTGTTTAAGTTGTTGGAAGAGGCTGGGGAGTTAGTGGATAAAAATGAATATGAGAGTGAAGAATTTAAAACTAAATATAAAAAATTACGAGAAATATTAGGTAATAAGGATGAGGATTTGCTTTTAATGGATATGGATATTCAAATTAGAAAAAAACGAGGTTTGAAAAATGTTGAAAGTAAATAAAAAGGATGAACCAGAATTTTTTTCAGAGTTCAAAAGAAAGAAAAATCCTAAACACTGGGATGTTCTTAATAAACCAGAGAATCTTCATATAAAACCAGAGTTAAAATCTTATATGTTAAAAAATGAACAAAAAATAGGAGATAAAAGTTACTGTCCTTATTGTGAAATGATACTGTTTTTTGAAGATAATGATTTAAAAGAAGATAAAAAAAGCCATATAGAACATATAAAACCAAAAAGTAAATTTGCCAATCTCACTTTTGATTACAGAAATTTTTTAACATCCTGTTCAGAAAACAAAACATGTGGGCATAAAAAACAATCTACTTGGGATAATAAATTATTTATAAATCCAGTTGAAGAAAATCCAGAAGAATATTTTTCATATAGTATAAGAACAGGTAAAATTATTCCAAAAAAAGAAACTGGACTTGAATACGAGAAGGCAATAAAGACAATTGAAATTTTAAATTTAAATGAAAATAAATTATGTGATTATAGAAAAAGTTATATAAATCAGATATTAAATAGCATTAAAAACTCAAGAAATAATGATGAAAAAATAGAAATTATAAATTATTTTGATGAACTTCCAACATTAAAAAAGTTTTTAATAGGAAACATTAAAATTTTAGAAGAAATGATTTGAAAATAATACAAATTATTAAAAATCGAGGTTTAATTATGGGGAAAATAACTATGATATTTTTATTATTTGGAACATTGCTTTTTTCAGAAAATTATCCAAAAGAAAAAATAATACGAACTATCGAAAAAAATGAAAAATATGAATGTATTCCTGATAAAAAAGTAAGGAAAATTGGATGGGAATTAAATGGACAGTCTTTTATTGGGCATTTGGATGAGAATGGGGAACGGTATGGGGAATTTAAGGAAGTAAATGATGATGCTCTTAGAGAATGCTATTTAGAAGATGAGTATATTAATTATTATAAAAATCGATATTTTTATAAGGAAAATAAAAAAATATCATTGATTGTCAGTTATGGTGAGAAAAAAGATAACATTCAGTTAATATTAAAAAATACAAAAGATATAAGGGAAGTATATTTTTTTGAGCGAAAAGGTAAGAAATATAAAAGGAAAAATTTGATAATGACATTTGATCCAGCTATTATTTTTTATCCTAGTGATTTAATAAAAGAAAAATCGGAATAACTAAAATTAAATGAGCTAAAATAAATTAAAAGTTTTCAAAAGCAGGGAGAATAAAAAATGAAACTTTACAATACAATGACAAATAAAATTGAAGAATTTAAGACAATAGAAGAAAATAAGGTAAAAATGTATGTTTGCGGACCTACTGTCTATAATTACATACATTTGGGGAATGCACGTCCGATTGTGGTTTTTGATACGTTGGCACGATATTTTAAATATAAAGGGATGGAAGTTGATTATGTGCAGAATTTTACGGATGTGGACGATAAGATTATAAACAAATCAATTGAAGAAGGAATTTCTGCAAGTGAAGTTTCAGAAAAATATATAAAGTGTTTTTTTGAAGATATTAACAGGCTGAATATTCTTGAAAGTGTGAAAAGACCTAAGGTTACTGAGAATATGGCAGAAATTATTGAGATTATTCAAAAATTGATTGATAATGGGTTTGCTTATGAGAAAGATGGGGATGTTTATTTTGAGGTGAAGAAGTATAAGGATTATGGGAAATTGTCGAATCAGAAAATTGAGGAGCTGGAACTTGGGGCTAGGATTGATGTATCAGAAATAAAGAAAAATCCGATGGATTTTGCACTTTGGAAAAAGAAAAAAGATGGAGAGCCATTTTGGGTGTCGCCTTGGGGTGAAGGACGTCCTGGGTGGCATATAGAATGTAGTGCGATGGCAAAGAAATATCTTGGGGACACGTTTGATATTCATGGTGGTGGACAGGATTTGGTTTTTCCACATCATGAAAATGAGATTGCCCAAAGCAAGTGCGCTTATCATGGAAATTTTGCAAATTACTGGCTTCATAACGGATTTATTCAGATAAATGGCGACAAGATGTCAAAATCACTAGGAAATTTCTTTTTGCTTCGTGAAATACTTGAAAAATTTTCCGGGAATGTAGTAAGGCTTTTTATTTTAAGCACGCATTATAGAAAGCCGATTAACTTTTCATTCGAGAATATGGAAGATACAAAAAAGGCATTGCAAAATATTGTGAAATCAATGAATAAATTTGAAGGCATTGTTGAAAAATATAAGAATGAAAAAACAGCAGATATTAAGAATTTGGATTTTTCTCAAAAAATTGATGAGTTTGATAAAAAATTTGAAGAGGCGATGGATGAGGATATGAATACACCACAGGCATTGGCGACTATTTTTGATCAGATCAGGGAAACGAATAAATTTATTTCTGTAAATAAAGATGAACTTTCTACAATTTATGCTGAAATAGAAAAATCTTATGAATCTTTAAAAAGAAAAATAGGAAATGTTTTTGGAATAGAAATTGAAATGGAAAATTCTGCAAAGGAAGAAGATGGAGAAAATATGGAATTGACTAAAAAATTAATTGAATTGCTGATAAAATTACGAAGTGAGGCAAGAAGCGAGAAAAATTTCAAATTATCTGATGAAATTCGGGATGAATTGAAGGGACTTGGAGTGGAAATTAAGGATAATCGTGATGGAACGACAGATTATGACTTTGTGTAATTTGAGATTGAATTTGAATAGAATCTGAAAAATTTTGGAAAAATGAGGAAAAATATGAAAAATATTTTAGTAGGAGTTACAGGTGGAATTGCAGCATATAAGTCAGCTGGGATTGTGTCGCTTTTGAAAAAGAAGGGATATAATGTGAAAGTTGTGATGACTGAGAATGCTACGAAAATCATTGGACCTTTGACTCTTGAAACTTTATCAAGAAATAGGATTTATGTGGATATGTGGGACAGTAATCCGCATTATGAGGTGGAGCATATTTCACTTGCGGATTGGGCGGATGTTGTTTTGATTGCACCTGCGACTTATAATATAATTGGAAAGGTAGCAAATGGGATTGCAGATGATATGCTTACAACAGTTATTTCTGCTGTTTCAGTAAGAAAGCCAGTATTTTTTGCTTTGGCAATGAATGTGAATATGTATGAAAATCCGATTTTAAAAGAAAATATTAATAAGTTAAAATCTTTTGGTTATAGGTTTATTGATGCAGAAGAAGGCTTACTTGCTTGCAATTATAGTGCAAAAGGAAGAATGAGCGAGCCAGAAGATATTGTCGATGAAATAGAAAGATACAGTATTTTTTCAAAAATAAAAAATTTTGATACTGCACTAAAAGGCAAAAAAATTCTTATAACAAGCGGAAGAACAAAGGAAAATATTGATCCTGTAAGATACTTGTCAAATAATTCAAGTGGAAAAATGGGATATTCACTTGCTCAGGCGGCTGTTGATTTGGGAGCGGAAGTAACGTTAATTAGCGGTCCTACGGATTTGAAAGTTCCAAATGGACTTGAAAACTTTATTTCTGTGGAATCGGCGCTGGAAATGTATGAGAAAGTGGATGAATATTTTAAAAATACCGATATTTTCATAGCTTGTGCGGCAGTTGCTGATTATAGACCAAAGGAATACAAAAAGGAAAAAATAAAGAAATCTGATGCGGATCTTGTTATAGAATTGATTAGAAATCCTGATATTTTGCTAGAGATGAGCAAGAAGAAAGAAAAACAGCTATTAGTTGGATTTGCGGCAGAAACTAACGATATAAGGGAAAATGCCTTGAAAAAACTGGAAAAGAAAAATTTAGATATTATAGTGGCAAATAATGCGTCTGTAATGGGCAGCGATGAAAATGTGATTGAGATTATTAAAAAAGATAGGACTTCGGTGGAAATTAGTCAGAAAAGTAAGATTGAGTTGGCTTATGATATTTTAAATGAGATTATTTGTGAATTGGAAAAAAATAAATAAAAGAAGGAGTGGCTATACAAATTTAGCGAATTAATGTTATGGATAATGAAAAGAAAAATGTAAATAGAGTTTTGAATGAAAAGAAAGAAAATCTAGAAAAGAAAAATTCAAAATCTAGAAAAAAAACAGGAATAATTTTAGGAATAACGGCTTTATTGATTTTAGGAATTATAATTTTGGGGATGATATTTGGCAGAAAAAACATTAATTTTGGAAATATTGCGACTGAAGATGAAGATGATAAAATTTTTAGAATTAATCCAGTAAAAGATCCACAAGTTACGTATTACAATTTTCGTGGAGAAGTTTATCCTGACTGGGCTAAATTTGGGCTTACTCGAAGCAATGGAGCAAGAGGGCATCAAGGAATTGACATTTTTGCATTGCCGGGAACGGATGTTTATGCTGTGCTAGATGGTAAAATTGTGGACATGTATGTAGATAAGAAAGGATATGGGTTAAATCTTTATTTGGAAGTTGATCCAAAGGAACTTGAAAAAATAAAAAGAAAGAATTATAAACCGAAATTAAGTGCCAGAGAAATGGATTACAGCAGTAATTATAACCCAGGTACAATGCAGATAAAATATATTAGATATTGCCATTTGAGTAAAGTGAATGTAAAAATTGGAGATACAGTAAAAGCTGGACAAGTGATTGCCAAGACAGGGACAACTGGAAATGCGAGCGGAACTCATGCTCCTCATGTTCATTTTGAAATAGCTTTTGAAATGCGTGGAAGAGGACTTACAAACAGAGTCGATCCAGAAATGTACTTTAAAATAAAAAATGGAAATCAAATGACAAAACAAGAAATAAAGATACAAACTGAAGCGGCTAAAACAGAATGGTTTGAACCAAAAGGCTATGATATTGGATTTAGAGATAAGAGTATATTTTTAGAAAAAAAAGATGATTTGCATAAAAATGAAAAAATAATAGATAAAGCTAAAAATGACAAAAATTTAAAAAAAGCGGACTTAAAAAAGGTAAAAAGAAAATAAGGCGAAAAGAGCAAGGGACATTAAATCTCTTGCTTATTTATTATATTTTTTTATTTACAATGAACGTTTTTTAGCTTCCAAAACTCTGTCTAAAATCACAATCGCCGTAGCCGCCTCCAATACTGGCACTGCTCTCGGCACTATTATTGGATCATGTCTTCCATGCACTTCCAAAATATCATTCTGTTTTGTTTCAAGATTTACAGTTTTTTGAGCTTTTTCAATCGAAGCTGTCGGCTTTATCGCCACTTTAAATGAAATTGGCATTCCAGTCGTTATTCCCCCTATAATTCCACCATTATTATTTGTAAATGATTTTATTTCTCCATTTTCATCAAAATACATCTCATCATTTGCTTCATATCCAGTCATTTCTGTAATTCCAAAACCTGCCCCAAACTCTATTCCCTTTGTAGCTGGGACGGAAAAAATCATTCTCGAAAGTTCACTTTCCATCGACTCAAAATACGGATCTCCTATTCCTGCTGGAAGTCCTGTAACCATAATTTCTACAATTCCACCAAGCGAATCCTTTTCTTCCCTAGCTTTTTCCACAGCCTTCTCAATTCTTTCCACAATTTCCTCATTCAACACAGGCAAAGTCATATTTCTCAATTTATCAATATTTTCCTGTGTAATATCACTTTCTAAAAAATCCCTATCTTCAATATCCTTCGCCGATTTAATATGTGCCGCAACCAAAATTCCATGCTCCTTCAAAATCTGCTTTGCAATCGCCCCAGCAAATACAAGTGAAGCCGTTATCCGTCCTGAGAAATGCCCACTTCCCCTAATATCATTGAACCCATTATATCTGTTAAATCCACTCCAGTCTGCATGCCCTGGTCTAGGTTTTCTCTTCAATTCACTGTAATCTTTTGACCGCTGATTAGAATTTCTAACAATCATCGCAAGTGGCGTTCCAGTCGTTCTTCCATCAAAAAATCCACTCAAAATCTCAAATTCATCTTTTTCCACTCTAGGCGTTGTCAATTTTGATCTTCCAGGTGCTCTTCTTTTCATTTCCTGCGAGATAAATTCTAAATCCAGTTCAGTTCCCGCTGGAATTCCGTCAATATTCACTCCCAATGCCGTTCCATGCGATTCTCCAAACAATGAAATTCTATAATTTTTTCCAAAATTTGCTCCCATTTTCTAGCTCCTTCTCTTTTTTAAATTTAAAATTCTATTTTTCTGCTTTTACCAATTCATCATAATTTTTAACTTTCTTTTTATCCTCTTTTGAAAGTAAATTATACAATTTACGAACCATTTCTAAATATGATTTTTTCGTATATTTTTCGCCAGTTCTATTATTCAATACTATTTTTTCTGCATTTGGAATATCACTTATCAATTTACTTACAATAACATAAGGTTTCCAATCTTCTATATAGGTATCATTTTTTCCATTAGGTGTATATTGAGCCGTGTTCAATCCAGCAGTTCCTGAACCCTTTTTAATATTTCCATTTTTGTCACGACCAATCCATTTATTTTTTAGTTGTTCCACTTTTCCACGAGCTTGAGCAGTTTCACGTCTTTGTTCAAATAACCATTCAAATGGATAATCTATTTGATATCCATATTTCCAAGTCGACATATGAGAACCTCTACTAAATTCTCCCCAGTTTATTCCTGTACCTGGTTTTGTATTATCATGAGTTGTCATTTTTTTATCAATTTTATTTTGCTCTTCAACAGAAAGATAAGGATCCCATTCGTTGTGTGAAATTTCAACTCCTGTAGCCTTAAAATATTCCTGAATTGTTTTCCACAAACTTGTTGCCATCAAATCATCTGCAGCCGTATGAACCAATATATTATCATCAGAAATCATATAATACCAATTCTGATAATTCTTTTTATCAAGTCCAAATCCATTAAAACTAATCAGATCATTTTGTGGCGAACGAGCTGCTGCACCATTATTTTGAAAATCTTTATTATAATTATTAGACCATTGAGATCCTAAAATTGCTACTCCTGCAAAAAAATTATCTCTTTGTGCTGCCATATCTAAAAGAAGCATTCCTCCCATAGATTGACCAGTTCCATAAATACGGCTTTCATTAATATATCCTTTATATTCCTTCAAAACAGAATCCAGAAGTTCCCAAATTGCTGTATTTGCTTCACTTGAAGAAACAACATCATTTGTAGAACGACGACTTTCTTCAACTTGTGGAACAATGATTATTGCTGGATTTTTCTCTTGAAGTTCTTTACTTGCCATTTTTGTAGCCGCTTTTGTAGAAGTAAGCGAAGCCATTGGATCAATGTCATTTGCTCCTGCGTGTTCCATATGAAGTACAACCGAGATATTTCCTTTATTCTTTTCTAAAACCTCTTTATTTGGAACATAAATTGCATAAGGTAACTCAAAATTTTCATATTTCCCAGTATATTCACTATATGCCTTAGTTGCTTTAAATCCACCATTTCCAATATAATTTATTTTCCACCCACTATTTTTGTCAAACTCTGGCAAAATAATTTTATTTTTATCTGCTTTAATAACAGTTTGCTTAACTGTTTCACCTGTTGGTCTAGTTTGCGTTTTATCTTCCAAAGTATAATTTGAAATTTCCCTCGTTCCAGCAGCAATTTTTCCATTCTTACCAACAACTTCTCCAATTTGTTTCACACCAGCCATCATTGTACTTGTATAGGATAAATTTTGTCCAGTAAGCATATAATCTGTATTCACTTCAATAATTACATATTTTCCTTCTTTAGTACCACCATTTTTAGAAATTTCTGGCTTATCGTTAACATAAACTTTTGTGATTTGCCCTTCATTCCCTTTTGTATTATCCCTATCAATTTCCACAGTCTTCTCAAAACCATCTTTTTTCTCGTTGTAAATCGCATAATCTGTAATTTCATAATCATTTTTATTTACAGAATCAGCTTTAATATTCTGATTATACTCAACAATAATTGCCGAAGTTTTAGCACCTTCTAAATCAACAAAACCATAAGATTTGACATCAACAATCGCATTATCAGCCGAAACCGATTTTATAATTTTACTTTTATTCACAGTTTTTGCAAAAGAAACTGTACTAAATGCCATTCCTGTCAAAAATAAAGCCATCATTCCAAAATATATTTTCTTTTTACAATCTAATTTCATAAACTTTCCTTTCTCCAATCATTTATTCAGTATCATTTGTATAAACAAACTTTATATAAAAAGCAAAAGATATTCTTAACTAATTTGTAATTTTTTACTTCTCAACAATTTCAATCTCTCCACCCATTTTCACAAAATCATCCCAAAAATGCGGATAAGATTTTCTGACACTTTCAGCCTCTTCCAAAACAATCTCTTTCTCACATCGAGATGACGCAACTGCCAAAGACATCGCAATTCTATGGTCATTCCAAGCACTTACCGTAACTCCACCAGTAAATCCTTGTACACCTTGAATAATCAAGCTATCCCCTTCCTCAGCCACATTCGCACCAAGTTTATTAAGCTCAGTTTTTATTGAAATAATTCTATCTGACTCCTTAATTCTAAGTCTTTCTCCATTAATAATTCGAGTCTCCCCTTCACTCAATGCAGCAAGCACAGTCAAAATCGGTGCAATATCAGGACATTGAGAAATATCAATCACAGTTCCTTTTGTTTTAGATGGCTTCACAATCACATAATCATCAAAAATCTCAAGATTTGCACCCATTCTAGTAACAATCTCAATAATTTCCCTATCTCCTTGCAACGAATTTTTATTCACATGCAAACATTTCACTTCATTATCACGATTTGCCGAAATTATCCCCGCAACAATCCAAAACGCCACTTGCGAATAATCCCCTTCAACAGTATAATCAAAAGGCTTATAACTCTGATTACCTTTTATCTCAAACGATTTATAATCATTATTTTTTATCTCAATTCCAGCCAACTGCAAAATTTCCAGCGTCAAATCAATGTACCCCTTCGACTCCAAATTTTTATTAATAGTCAGCTTAGAATCCCCATCAAGAAGTGGTAAAGCATACAAAAGCCCAGTAATAAACTGCGAACTAATATTTCCGTCAATCTCATAATTCCCAGCCTTCAATTTTCCATTAACCGTAAGTGGCAATTTCCCACCAGTTGTCTCATACTTCAACCCTTGCTCCTCAAAAATTTTATAATACGAATCCAGCGGTCTATCCACCAATTTCCCTTTCCCATCAAAAATCA
The DNA here is from genome assembly GCF_013394865.1 of Leptotrichia sp. oral taxon 417. Classification (NCBI taxonomy): domain Bacteria; kingdom Fusobacteriati; phylum Fusobacteriota; class Fusobacteriia; order Fusobacteriales; family Leptotrichiaceae; genus Leptotrichia; species Leptotrichia sp. oral taxon 417. The sequence continues at coordinate 1,955,592 of NZ_JABXYV010000001.1, forward strand.
ATTCATTCTCGCTCGTAATCCCAACAGGAATCAAGAATCTAATAGTCGACCCCGACTCATTACATTGCACATATTTATCCTTCGGAACAACTCTCCCATCATTCCCGACAATCTCAAGAGCACTTTCAAATCTTTTAATTTTCGCTCCCCAATTTTCCATAATATCCGTTGTTGTAGTAATATCCACAGAAAACTTTAAATTATCAATCATCGACTTCTTCTCACTTTCAGCTAATGCCGCTGCAATCACCGCTCTATGAGAATAACTTTTTGACGGTGGTATTTCTATTTTTCCATTTAATGTACTTGGTTTTATTTTTATTTTCATAAATTTTTCTCCTTTTTATTCATTCTACTTTAAAAATTTTATCCTACTTCACCATCACAATTCAACTCTCCATTAACATTTCCACTTAACATAATAGCATGTCCAAGAAAAAATATGTCATTGTCATAATAAAATGCTGTAAAATCTCCATCAGCAGTTACCCATAAACATTGCAAATAAATACAATTTCTAAATACTCTTTCAGGAATTATTTCTCTCTTCAATTCTTCAATTTCTTCCTCTGATAATTCAATCTCTGAATTTTCATGAATATTCTCAATAAATTCTTCCAATTCTTCTTCATCGTCAACACGAAGCCAATCCATAACTCCGTCTTTCCCATAATCACTTACCAAATCCTTCATTTTTGTGTCCCATTCTTCTTGATTGAGATACATAATTTTAAATTGTTCAATTACCCTTTTAATTTCTTCTACTTTTTTCTCTTCACTCCAATCACTCTCAATTCCACCATCAAAACTCACGTCTATTTTTCTCCCAAGCCAATCAACTTCAGTTTCAAAATTTTTTATTTCTCCAAAAATTTCATCTATAATTGCTTTACACACACTAATCCTCCATTTTATTATTTTTTTTATTTCATAAAATTAAAATTATCCTACAATATCCGCTTCACCTCTAAATTCCCCGTTAATATTCCCCATTAATTCAATCCCATGCCCTGCAAAAAATACTTCATCATCATAATAGTACACCGTAAAATCTCCATCAGAAGTTATATGCAACCCTTCAAGATAAATCCCATTTTTAAAAACTTCTTTTGAAACTTTTTGTTCTTTTAACTCTTCCTTTTCTTTTTCCGTAAATTTAGAATTTAAATTTTTTTCAAGTACAGCTATCATTTCATCTAAATCTTCTTCGTTTATAGATGAAAACCAATCTTCTGCCACTTCCATCAAATCTTCCACAATTCTATCCCTTATTCTCTCATCCCATTCTTTTTGATTAAGATACATAATTTTAAATTGTTCAATTGCTCCTTTAACTTCTTCTACTTTTTTATCTTCACTCCAATTATGCCCAATTCCACCATCAAAACTCACACTTATTTTTCTCCCAAGCCACTCAACTTCAGTTTCAAAATTTTTTATTTCTCCAAAAATTTCATCTTTAATAATTTTATTATCCATCTTATTCCTCCATTTTATTCTTTTCCAATTCAAGATTTTAATAACTTTATCAGACACCGCCTAACCTTTTCAATTTTCCAATATAATCACACATTTCTATTTCCACAATTTCAAATGTTTACTCAAAAATCTCTTCCGCCCCAATCTTCATAATCTCAACTTGCCCAATCTCTTTCAAAATCACAAAATTAATCCCGTCATTCGTACTTTTCTTATCCCTTTTCATAATCTTAGCAATCTCATCTTTCGGATACTCAATTTCAGTTGGCAAATTCAATGCTTTAAGCAATTTTGCAATTTTCACATCTTCCCCTTCTTTAGTAAATCCTTTTTTCTCTCCAATTTTTGTAATATCCACCATTCCAGCAGAAATTGCCTCTCCGTGCGAATATTTTTCATAATTTGTAAACTGCTCAATCGCATGACCAATCGTATGCCCAAAATTCAATATCATTCTCAAGTTGCTTTCCTTTTCATCTTTTTCCACAACTTCCTTCTTTATCTCACAAGAACGATAAACAAGCTCATTCACATACTTCATCAAATGTTCACGCAATTTTTGTATATAATTTTCATCATCTTGCGAAACCCCAACTTTTTCCACAATTTCCACAAGTCTATCAAAAAAATTCTTGTCATAAATACATCCATATTTCACAATTTCCCCAAATCCATCGTAAAAATATCTATCAGTTAATGTATTTAAAAAATAATTATCAATTAAAACAAGTTTTGGCTGATGAAATGCCCCAACAAGATTTTTCCCCTCAGGCAAATCAACTCCAACTTTTCCACCAACACTACTGTCAACTTGCGAAACAATTGTCGTAGGAATTTGAATAAACCCAATCCCACGCATATAACTAGCCGCTGCAAATCCAGCAATATCTCCAACAACTCCGCCACCAAATGCAACAACCATATCCTTTCTCGTAAGCCCTTCATTCACCATAGCCGAATAAATCGAAGGCATTATCCCAATATGCTTATGTTTTTCACCAGCTTGTAGTACAAATATGCTATAATTAAATCCTTTAAACATTTCTTTATACTTTTCTTCATAAATCTCATGAACATTTGAGTCTGTAATTACAAACAATTTTTTCCCAGTATAAACTTCTCCAATATATTTTGGAAATTCCTCAAAAAAATTTTCCCCAATCATAATATCATAAGAATTTTTTCCCAATCCAACATGTAATTTTTCCATAATTTTTTCTCCTAAATATTTATATTTTTATAATTCAAAAGTGAGGCTTTAACTACAAAATTTTTTTTGTGAAAGCACTCACTATTTTTTACTTTTTATATTTTTTTGTTTTCTTATTTTTAATAAAAATTTTTCAGTCTATTTTTTCCCTTCTTCTTGTGGAAATTATAAACTGCTCTTTTAATGTACCAATATCATCATTTTTCAAAGCATTTTTTATTATATCTAGTTCATTTTCAAACTGCTGAATCATTTTCAGCAAATTTTCCTTATTTCCCAAAAACAACTCTGACCACAAGTCTTCATTAATTTTGGCAATTCTTGTCAAATCTCTGAAAGAATCTCCAATAAATCTATTCGTATCATATTTTTGATTATCACTATTCACAAGCGAAACCGCAATCGCATGAGTAAGCTGACTCGTAAACGCAATAATCTCATCATGTTCCTGTGCCGTAAGAAAACTAACCTTCTTGAATCCCATCAATCTTACAATTTCCGAAAGTAATTCCAAATTTTCCTTTTTATTTTTTTCATCCTTAATAATTATATAATTTGCATTTTGAAAAACACGGTTATCCGCAAAATCAATTCCTCTTTTTTCACGCCCTGCCATCGGATGCCCAAAAATAAAGTCAATATTTTTCCCATTCTTTTTATTACTTTCCTCAATAATCGGATCAATATCTCCAATAATTTTCTCCTTAATACCCACAACATCAGCAATTATAGCATTTTCCTTAAAATTATCAATATTATTCACAAAAAACGATTTCATCAAGTTAGGATAAAGAGTAATTACAACAAAATCTGATTTTTCCAAAGGGTCCTTAGTTTCAAGAAACCCTTTATTTATCATATTTTTCTCCTCTGCCTTTTTCAAAGTTTCCTCATCAATATCAATCCCATAAACAGTTTTGATACCGATTTCCTTAAAACTTTGCGCAAAAGCTGCTCCAATTACTCCAAGTCCTACTATCGTTACCGTTAAATCTTCTATTTTTTTCAAAATTGTAAACACCTCTTTTTACAAATTTTTTAGCCATTTGAAAAAGTAAAAACTTTCAATAAAACAGTATTTTTATATTTTTAGCTTTATTATTTTTCTTCATTATCTGTCAAAGGGTCTTGATCCTCTGTGATTATAATGCTGTTGTTCACTATTTATTGCTTTCACTTTTATAACCAGCTAACAATTTTTCTTATAAATAATTACTATAGCCAAATACTGTACACAAAATATGAAAATTTTTATTAAATTGTTCACCAGTCCAATTCTTTTGAACTTGACAAAGAATCAAGACTCCTTGGTTCATAATATTTGCTTTATTAGTGCAGTTTCTGAACATAACTATTAATTATTCCACCAGCTTTTATTCTGCTTTTCCAATTTTTTCATTTCTTCCGTTCTTCCTTGTGACTTATAAATTTCTATTAGCATATTTCGCTCGTATGTTTTACCATCCGTTGGATGTTTAAATGCCATAGAATTTTTATATGCCTTTTCAGCTTCAACAAAATTATTTTGCAAAAAATACATATCTCCTATTCTAACCCAATAATCTCGGGCATCAAATTTTTGAGTTTTATTAGATATTTTTTCTATTGCCAATTTATAATACTTTATTGCATTTTCATAATTTTGGGTTTTATAATCGTACATTTGAGCTAATGAAGCATAATCAGGCTGATAGTTCTCTAATTCAATTAACTGTAAATAAGTTTTTTCTGCTAAATCATATTTTTTCAAACTTACGTAAAAACTTGCCAATGTTCTTAAAATCCGAATATCACCTGTTTCTTTATAATTATTCTGATATTCTTGCAATTTCTGTTCACCAAAACTGTTATCCTTACTCTTTCTTTCTAAAGTTTCTTGAGCTGGTTTATATCCTTTATCAGCAGCTTCTTTCAATAATTTATTTCCTTTTTCATCCTGTTTTATCCAAATATAAAATTCTCCTAGATCATTCAATGCTTTTATATCACCAGATTTTATTAAGTCATTATACCGTTCAATAATTTTTTCTTCCAATTCTTTAGTTTTTTCTATATTTACTTTTAAAACCGAACGTTCTATTGAATCTCTCCAATATCTGTAAAATAAAATAATTTTTTCTTTTATTTCTCTACTATTTTCTAAACTGTTATTTTCTTTTTCATATTTCAATAATAACTTCTCAGATTCTTCAAATTTTCTATTTCGAAAATAATAATCACTTAATTTTAACAGTGAATCCTTATCGCCTTTTTCAATTTGCTTTAAATATTGTTTTTCTTCTTTAGTGTAAGTTTCTTTAGCAAAAGAATTAATTGAAGAAATTATAATTAATAATAATAGCCATTTTCTTTTCATTTTTTACAACCTTCTAAAAATTTATTTAAAAGTTTTTCCCAACACATTTGCAATTTTTTCCACATCTTGCATCAAATCTTCAAATACATTAAATTTCAATGATTGAGGTCCATCTGACAACGCCTTGTCTGGCTCAGGATGCACTTCTACCATCAGTCCATCTGCTCCAGCAGCAATTCCTGCCATTGCAAGCGGTTTTACCATCCAATATTTTCCAGTCGCATGAGCTGAATCTACAATTATTGGTAAATGTGTTAATTTTTTAATCATTGGCACTGCATTTAAATCTAATACGTTTCTGTAAGCTGTTTCATAAGTTCTTATTCCTCTTTCACAAAGAACCACATTTTCATTTCCACCAGCTAAAATATATTCTGCTGACATAAGCCATTCTTCTATTGTCGCACTAAGTCCTCTTTTTAAAAGCACTGGAATATTTGTTTTTCCAACTTCTTTTAACAAGTCAAAGTTTTGCATATTTCTTGCCCCAAGCTGAATCATATCAACATGCGGACCAAATTCATGAAGTTGAGAAATTGACATAATTTCACATATTATTGGAAGTCCTGTTTCCGCTTTTGCCTTTTCCATAAGTTTAACACCTTCCATCCCAAGTCCTTGGAATGCATAAGGAGATGTTCTAGGTTTCACTACTCCTCCTCTTAAAATAGTTGCTCCTGCGGCTTTAACAGCTTTTGCAGTATCAATAATTTGTTTTTCATTTTCCACTGAGCAAGGCCCTGCCATCATCACAAGATTATTTCCACCAATTTCAACATTTCCAACTTTTACAATTGTATCTTCTGGTTTGAATTTTCTGCTTGCTCTTTTATAAGGTTCTTGAACTCTTTGAACATCTAATACATAGTCAAGCGATTGAATATGTTTAATATCAATTGTACTAATATCTCCAACTAATCCTAAAATCGAGTAATCTTTTCCAGTAATTAATTTTACACTTACGTTATTTTCTGTTTCCAATCTATTTATCATTTTCTCCAAAATTTTTTCATCAATTCCACCGTCTACTTTAATAATCATCATTTTTTCTCCTGTTCTTCTTTTATTTTTTTATTTTTTTTATTTTTTATAAATTAATCTACAACTACAGCTGTACCACTGCAAGTTACCATAAGCATTCCGTTATCCGCTCCCAAAACTTCATAATCCATTTTTACGCCAATAACAGCATTTGCATCCATAGCCGCCGCTCTGCTCTCCATTTCCTCCAAAGCATTTGTTCTAGCAGCCAAAAGTTCATTTTCATATCCTTTAGATCTTCCTCCAAATATGTTTCTCAAATTTGCTCCCAAATCCTTAAACATATTAACTCCCGAAATAACTTCTCCAAAGACAATTCCCTTGTATTCCACAATTTTTTTATCCTGGACTTCATTCGTAGTTGTAATAACCATCCTTACCTACCTCATTTCTTTAATTTTTTTATAAAAAAAACTCTCTTAAAATAACTTTAGGAGAGGATAAAATTAAATATCTATATATCAATACTTATTTACACATTTTACAATACTCTAATAGTTCATTTGCTACAGCTAAAATTTACGCCAACTAAATTAATTTATAAAATACTCTAAACAGTTATCCTATTCTAAACTCTACATCCATCAATTATAATTGAATTAATCTAAAAAATTATTCAATTTTATAATTTTAAATATACAATATTAAATATTTTTCAAAATTAATTACCCGTAAATTCCCACTTTTTTACAATTTCCTTCTAAACTTCAATGCTACATTTTTTCTAAACTACTAAATTATCTTCTATTCTTCTATAAATTTAAATTTCTTCTACCCTACTATCCTACTAAATTATTTTCCCAAATCCTTTAAAATCAAACTATAAATTTTAATTTAAAAAAATTATCCATTATCCTTCGATTCAATTTTAAAATGATTTATTATATAATAACAAATATTAAATGTATTGTCAACTATTAAAATTTAATAAAAATAAAAACAGAGAATAATTTATCCCTGTTTCCAATATTTTAAAATTATAAGTTGTATTTTTTCTTAAATTTATCAACTCTTCCAGTTTCATCAACAAATTTAGATTTTCCAGTATAGAATGGGTGAGAAGTTGAACTTGTTGCAACTTTTATTACCGGATATTCTTGCCCTTCAAAAGTTGTTGTTTCTTTAGAAGTTTTAGTTGATTTTCCTAAAAATTTTTCTCCGTTACTTGTATCTTCAAATACTACAAATCCGTATGATGGATGTAAATCTTTTTTCATAATTGCCTATGCTCCTTTCTATTTATAACTATAATTATTTTCAATATTTCATATAATAATACCATATTTTTCTTTATTTTTCAAGTCTCCATATAGTAAAATTTAGATGAAATATATAAGATTCTATTTTTTTGTATTTTGAAAATATTTAAATACATTTCTTCAAAATTTTCTTTGCAATATCAAACTCTATATTTTCATCAGAATAATATACATCTTCTCCAAAAGCATTTTTAAATACAGTCTGTATCACAAGAGCCAATTCGTCAGTTTTAATATCTTTATTTATAAGCATTTTATTCTTAATTTGCTTAATTTCAAAATCGTATTCATCCTGTGGAGCAAAAGACAATAACTTGATTGGATCCCAAAAATCAATAATCTCTTTTATATTATTTTCAAGTTTTTTTATTTTATACATTTCCTCTTTTTTATTATACTTTTTGAATTTCACAATTAATCAACTCTCTTGTATTTTTCCCAAAATAATCCATCTATTTTATTTTTTATCTCCATTATTTTACTAATTTCTGCCAAAACTTCCTTATTTTCTGGCAATATATCTTCATAAGGCAAACTTATCATTATACCATCCATTACTTTTTTACTCCCAAATTTTTCAAAAAATATATCAATCTCTCCATTATCAAATAAATATCTCCCTGCATACTTATCTTCCTCATATTCAAATTTAACATTTTTATTGTTTCTCTTAAGATATTTTCTTATTTTAGGAAGAACTGTCTTTATTTCATCTCCTACTTTTATACTTTCTCTATTGTTTAAATACAACTTTTCCATACAAAAAGTTAAAAATTGAGTTTCTGGTTTTGTAAGATTTTCAACAAAGTAACTTAATGAATAGTATATTTTCAAACCTTTGTATATTAAATCTATTGATATCGTTATTTTATCATCACTCAATTTCATTTCTATTTCTTCAGGAACAGAAAAAATCTTCATTATCTCCTTTAAAGATATTTTTTCTATCCCATTAATTCCATAAGTATTATTTAAAATATACTTTTGTTTTCCCATTTAATTTCCCTCCCATAAAATATTTCTTTAGCTATTTTCAAAAATCTAAAAATCCGATAAATACTGTCTCTTTTATGCTTGAGTTTTTTGTTTTGCTTCACTCACTAACAAGCAGTCTTGACTCTTTGTGACTATAAATACTGCTGTTACTCGTTCTTTATCACTTTTATAATCTCCTAAATATTTTTTACAAATGAGAAAATTTTAAATTTATTATTTCGATATCTCCGACAATATTATTCCTCCAGCTACAGATACATTCAGTGAGTTTATTTGCCCCTTCAAGTGTATTTTTACAATTTTGTCGCAATGTTCCTTCACTTTTTTTCTCATACCATTTCCTTCGCTTCCAAGCACAAGGCACGTTTTTTCTGGATAATTTTCTTCATAATAATAATTTTGCCCATCAGCTTCTGCACCGTAAACTGTATATCCGTATTTTTTTAATTTATCAATCGTATCAGAAATATTTGTAACTTTTACAATATCTACATGCTCAATCGCTCCTGTCGATGATTTTACAACGGTTTCTGTAACTTTTACGCTATTTCTGTCCTGGATAATAATTCCATCCACTCCAAAACATTCTGCACTTCTTATAATTGCCCCAAAATTTCTCGGATCTTGAATTTGATCCAGTACAACAACTATTGATTTTTCTTTTCTTAAAAGTTTTTCCAGAAACTCGGCAAAGTCAACATAATAGTCAAATTCTGAAACAAGTGCCACAACCCCTTGAGAATTTTCAGTCCGTCTATCAGTATAAAAAATCTTTATGTTTCTTTTGCTCGCCAAATTCAATATTTCTTTTATTGTTTCTTTCTTTATTTTTTTATAAACTTCCAGTTTCTCAATATTTTTATCTGATTTTAATACTTCTATTACTGGATTTATTCCTATTATTTTTTCCATTTTCTCTCTCTTTCTATTTTTTATTCTTATCTCAATCCTATTAAATCGTGAATTCTTATAAGCCCCACAATATTCCCATTTTCTACAACTGGCAGCACATTAATCTGGCTTTTTCTATTTTCCATCAGATGAAGCGCATCAAGAGCCATTGCGTTTTTTTCAATCGTTACTGGATTAGAAATCATAATATCAGAAGCCGCATAATCAAAAAATTTGTCCTTATGCTCCAATGCACGCCGAATATCTCCTTCTGTTATAATTCCAAGCAACTTTCCATTTTCAAGACCTGTATCTGAAATACACACAGCCCCTAACTTTTTCTTAGTAAGCACCATCAGCACATTTTCAATTTTTTCATCCTTCCTTACAACTGGCAATTCATCTCCAATATGCATTAAATCTGAAACGTGAAGCAACAAACGTTTTCCAAGGCTTCCACCTGGATGATACTTTGCAAAGTCATTTTCAGTAAAGTCTTTCAGCTTCATAAGACAGGCTGCAAGGGCATCTCCTGTTACAAGCGTTGCCGTAGTTGAACTCATTGGTGCTTGCCCCAGCGGACATGCTTCCTTTTCAATTCCAACATTAACCGTAAGTTCTGCATATTTTCCCAACGTAGAATTAGGATTTCCAGTAAATGCAATAATTTTTCCTCCAATTTTTCTTATTGGTGCTAAAATGCTCAATACTTCATCAGAATTCCCGCTATTTGAAATGGCGATTACCACATCTCCATTACTGACCATTCCCAAATCGCCGTGAAGCGCTTCTGCCGCATTTATAAATACTGCTGTTGTCCCAGTCGAAGCAAGTGTCGCCGCAATTTTTTTCCCAATTATTCCAGATTTTCCAATTCCTGTAATAATAACTTTATTATTATTTTTTAATTCTAAAATCATCTGAACTAATTTTTGAAAAGTATCTCCCAATTTACTTTTCAATTTTTCAAGTTCTGCAATTTCAATATCAAATACATTTCTAGCTTCTTTTATAATATCTATTTCCATTTTTTATTTTTCTCCTTTTTTGAATAATATCTGTTAAATAATTTAATTTTTTTTATTTAATTCAATTTTATTTAAGATTTTCTTTACTTCCTGACTTTTATCCTTATGACAAACAAGCAAGGCATCCTTTGTATTTACAATAACAATATTTTCCAAAATCACTTTATGTGTTTCCATGTGTTTTTTTATTTCGCTTAAAATAAATTCCGTTTTCCATACGAACATTCCGCTGTTCCAAAGATAATTCCCCTGCTCAATATATTTTTCAGCCAACTCCTTATTTGGCTTTTCTCTAAATTTTTTCACTTTATACGATTCAAATTTTTCTTTAATTCCATTCTTTTCACAATCATTTTTTTTATTTTTTCTATCAATATACTCGATATATCCGTATCCAGTTTCAGCATAAGTTGGCTTAACCCCAAGCGTAACAATCTTATTCTTTTCAGCCTCACAAAATGCAAATTTCAGACTTTCCAAAAATTCCTTTTCTTTTTTTATCAAATGATCTGACGGCAAAACTGTCATAATGCTATTTTTATAAATTTTTCTAATAATACAGGCCGCATATCCGATACAAGCCGCCGTATCTCGTGCCATTGGCTCAAAAATTATATTTCTGTCGGCAATTTCTGGCAATTCTTTTTTTATTATGTCAAAATACTTAATATTTGTAGAAATAAATATTTTTTCTGCTGGAATAATTTCCTTTATTCTGTCAACAGTTTCCTTAATCATTGTCTTTTCCGACACCAGATCCAAAAATTGCTTCGGCTTGTCATTTGTAGATAGCGGCCAAAATCTTGTTCCACTTCCTCCAGCCATAATTAAAGCTACTTTATCCATATTTTTCTCCTATTCTTTTCGTTAATTTGTACCATTGCCTAATCATTTACAATTAATCATAAATTTATGACAAGAAATCAAATAATTGATTTATATAAATATCATAGTAAATCCAGTTGTTTTTCAAATAAAAGTATAACATAATTTATTTGTTTTATCAAAAGGAATTATTTAGAAAAAAATTAGCAAAAAAAGTAATATTGTGATAAAATAAATTATATGAAAAACTTTTTAGAAAGGATTCAGATTATGCTAATAGATAAAGTAAAAAAAGTTAAAATTACTGATGATATTACAATTGGCAATGATAAGATTTTTTTGATTGCAGGACCTTGCGTGATTGAATCGGAGGATCTGGTTATGGAAGTGGCTGGGAAAATGAAAGAAATTACGGATAAATTGGGTATTCAATATGTTTTTAAGGCTTCATTTGACAAGGCTAACCGGTCTTCAATTTCATCCTTTAGAGGACCTGGACTTGAAAAAGGGCTCGAAATTTTATCAAGAGTCAAGTCTAAATATGGCGTTGCCCTTGCAACTGATATTCATGAACCTTATCAATGTAAAGAAGCTGCCAAAGTAATTGATCTTTTGCAAATTCCGGCTTTTTTATCGCGGCAAACTGACTTGCTTATTGCAGCAGCTGAAACTGGAAAAGCTGTAAATATTAAAAAAGGACAATTTTTAGCACCTTGGGACATGAAAAATGTTGTCAAGAAATTTCAAGAAGTTGGAAACGACAATATAATGCTTTGCGAACGTGGAGCTTCATTTGGATACAATAATCTTGTTGTAGATATGCGTGGACTTTTGGAAATGAGAAAATTTGGATATCCAGTTGTATTTGATGCAACACATTCGGTACAAATTCCAGGCGGTCAGGGAGAAACTTCAGGCGGTAACCGAGCTTATGTTTATCCACTTGCAAGGGCGGCTGTATCTGTAGGAGTTGACGGAATTTTTGCAGAAGTACATCCTGATCCCGACAAAGGACTATCTGACGGGCCAAACATGCTAAAATTAGATAATGTTGAAGAAATTTTAACAAAACTTTTAAAATATGATAAATTAACAAAAGAATTATAAAAAAATAAAAAATATAAACTTTAGGAGGAAAATTTATGAGTTCAAAATTATTATTAACACCTGGACCAACAAATATACCAGAAGAATATCTAGAAATTTTAGGAAGTGACATTATTCATCACAGAACACCTGAATTTAGAAGAATTATGAAGGAAAACAATGAAAACTTGAAAAAAGTATTCAAGACAACACAAAATGATGTTGCTGTTCTAACTTCTTCTGGAACAGGTTCAATGGAAACTGCCATTGTAAACTTTTTCTCAAAGGGAGATAAAGTTTTAGCTGTAAATACTGGATATTTCGGTGACAGATTTAGAAAAATTGCAGAAATTTATGGCTTGAATGTAATTAATTTACAATATGAATTTGGAGAAAGCTATAAATTAGAAGATGTTAAAAAAGTTATTTCAGAAAATCCTGATTTAAAGGGAATTTTAGCTACTCATAGTGAAACTTCAGTTGGAATTTTAAATGACATAAAATCACTTGGAGATTTGACTAAAAACACTGAAATTTTATTAGTAGTTGACACAATCAGCGGACTTGTAGTAAATGAGTTCAACTTTGATGAATGGCATGTTGACGTTGCAATTGCAGGAAGCCAAAAGGCATTTTTAATACCTCCAGGTTTAGCTTTTGTAGCAATTAGCGACAAGGCGAAAAAAGCGATGGAAACTTCTGATCTGCCAAAATATTACTTTGATTTGAAGCAATATGTAAAATATTTTGAAGAAAAAGGAGAAACACCTTATACTCCAGCAATCGCACTAATTCTAGCATTAAATCAATCATTGAAGGATTTAGTCAAAAATGGAATTGAAAACACAATAAAACAAAAACACGACTTGAGAAAGTATGTGGAAGAAAAAGCAGAAAAACTTGGATTTAAATTATTAGTTAAAAACGAAGAAAATAGAACAAATACATTAATTTCTGTTTACAGAGAAGGAATCATAATAAAATCAATTATTGATGCTCTTGAAGAAAAGGGTTACACAGTTACAGGCGGAAAGGGTAAATACGCTGAAAGCCTTATGAGAATTGGTATTTTAGGACAAATTTCCAAAGAACAGATTGATGACTTCTTTGTTATTTTTGAAGAAGAATTAAAAAAACAATTATAAAATTAAAAAAATAGGGGCTTGTTTTAAAAAAAATTAGAAGCCCTTATTACATAATATTGAAAAGGAGCGTAGATGAGACCATATTTATTTAAAATTGGAGGCTTTGAACTTAGAATTTACAGCTTAATGTATATTTTGGCCTTTCTTTTTGGAATGTTTATCGCACTTGCAGATGATGTTGCTGAAAAAAGAGGAGTTGATGATCGAAAAATTATTGAAGATTTTGCATTTACAACGATAGTATCGGGATTGATTGGAGCAAGATTATATTATGTTATTTTTAAATTTGCCGATTATATTGGAAATCCTTTATCCATATTTTATATCTGGGAAGGCGGCCTTGCAATTCACGGCGGAATTATTGGAGCATTTATAGGTGCCTGCTATTATGCTAAAAAAAATAAAATGAACTTATGGGTACTTACAGATATGGCTGTTGGACCTTTATTATTTGGACAATTTTTAGGAAGATTTGGAAACTTGGCAAATGGTGAAGTTCACGGAGTTCCTACATTTACTCCGCTTAGCGTAATTTTTTCAGGAAGATTCAATGAATGGTGGATAAAATACCAGTCAATGAGCACTGCAGCACAAGCCCAATTTAAGCAGGTTGTACCTTGGGGATTAGTTTTTCCATTAAATACGCCAGCTGGTTCAGAATTTCCAAATTTGCCGTTACATCCTGCTATGCTTTACGAAGCATTTTTAAATTTAATCGGATTTATAATTCTTTGGTTTTATTTTAGAAAAAAAGAATATAATCCTGGAGTTTTATCAATGATTTATTTAATTATGTATGCGATTATAAGAACATTCGTAAGTACATTTAGAGCAGAAGACTTATTAATTTTTGGAATAAGACTTCCATATTTAATAAGTATAGCTATGATTATTGTTGCAATTATTGGAATAAAATTCTTTAGCAGTCCAGAAAGAAAATTTGTACCTGTTAAAAGTGAAGAAAAATAATAAATTATACTAAATTTCATAAAATAGAATAATATAAATAAAAAACTGTCATTTTCACCTTTATCAATGAATTTGACAGTTATTTTTTTAGATATTTAATATTATTTCTTTGCTTCATCAGATTCTTTTTTAGTTTCAGAATGTCTTTTCCCACGGTTGTCAGCCAATGCATCAATTCCGCCCTTTTCATATTTCTTTACCCATGAATAAATTTGCTGATATGAAATTCCAAATTTACGGATAGTTAAATTATAGTCATGATTATTATTTTGACAAAATTGAACAGCTTCAACTTTAGCTTCGATAGTCTTTCTTACGTGTTTCTTTAATGATGATACTTTTCCATTTTCATCAATACTTCTTCTATAATCTCTAATCCAGTAATTTAGCACACTTACAGAAGCAATATCGTATTTTTTACAAATTTCAAATAACGAACCTTCATTATTTAAGTAGCTTTTAACAGCTTTATCTTTAGTTTCACGAGAGTAATGTCTATTTTTATCTTCAACTTTTATACTTTCTTCACCTATTTCAAGATATTTTTTCTTCCATGTCATTAATGATGACTTCGCAACATTGTATTCCTTTGACAATCCTTGAATAGTCCCTTTCCCTTCCAATATCATTTTTACGAGTTCAATTTTTAGTTCATTAGATACTTTTGATTTTCTTCCCATTAAATTACCCTTTCTAAAATAAAATATACATCCTTTATTTTTTATTTTTTTAATTATATTAAATAATACACAGCTAGAAAATGTGAAATACTTCCCAGAATTACAAAAATATGCCATATCATATGATTAAACTTACAGATTTTCCACGAATAGAAAATTGTTCCAAGCGAATACAAAACTCCGCCTAAAATCAAATAGATTAATGAAACTCTATTTATATTATTTATTAAATCATTCCAGGCAAATACAATCATCCAGCCCATTATTAAATAAAGCAATGTTGAAAACAATTTGAATTTACCGGTAAAAAATACTTTAAACACAATTCCCAAAATACAGACTACCCATTGAATTGTCAATATAATTTTATTCATTGGAGAATTGACAACTAAATATAGAAATGGAGTATAAGAAGCCGCTATTAAAATATAAATTGCCGAATGATCAAAAATTTCAAATATTGATTTGGCTGTTCCTGGCTTTAATCCGTGATATATAGCCGACATTGTATACAAAACTATCAATCCAAAGCCAAATGCCATAAAGGATATTATCGTTCCAGCATCACGTGTCCAGCTAGCACGTATTGTCAATATTAAAAAAGCCAGAATTGCTAACCCTGCTCCTACAGTATGACTTACAAAATTAGCAATTTCTTCCCCGTGTGAAAAATTTTCTGCCTGTTTATGTATTTCATTTAATATATTTTTTTTAGTTTTTTTATTCATATTTTCCCCCTTAAATACAAAAACATTTTATATAATTTTAAAGTTATTTACAGTAATATACAATCTAACTTTTTTAAAATTAAATAAAACATAATTAATTCTGAAATACTTGTAGTTTTTTATTTCATAAGTAAAATTATTCTCATAATTTATTATAACAGATGTTTTAATTATATTCAACTAAAAATCTGATTATTATTATATTTTTTTTGTATTTTAAAAAATTAAAAAAGTGAGTTTTTTTATTTGACTCACTTTTAATAAAAATCATTTAAAATTGTTGACGATAGGAAGCACCACCGTATCTTAGCGTTGCCACATTTCTGTCTCCATTTTTGCTCCAAGATATTGGTATATCTATTGTTCCTTTATTTACATTTACTCTAACTGATGAAGGCAGATTTTCTCCATCTTCTGGAACATAAATATTGCTTGCTGCCCTTACCAGCATTTCATGGGCTGATTCTGTCGGAACACTTACACTAAAGGTTTTTTCCGCTGTATTTGATCCAGCTGTTGCAGTTGCAGTTAATGTTGCCCCTTTACTTCCACCACCATAAAATTGCTTATTGACTCTTCCTGACACTGAATATAAGCTTGAATTTGAAGAATGCCATCTTATTGTAACTGGAACGCCATTTGAGGCAGTCATTGATTTCGGAAGGCGACCTCCTTCAGAAACTGACAGCTTGCCTATCACTTCTTGAACCGCTTCAGAATTTCTAGGATCCGATCTTCCTGGAATTTCATTGCTATTACCGTTAATGCTATTATTACCATCATTATTCTGAACTTCATATCGCATTTGGATATTTCCTTCATTTTCAAGAATTTTTTTATCCATATCGTATATTGCATTTTTAGATGAAATCTGATTTTTACCTTGATAAGTTACTACATTTCCATTTAATTTTATCTTTTTGTCCTTCAGATAAATTGTAGCCTTATCAGCACTTGTATTAATTGTCTTAAATTGCGGCAATGTACTTACGATCTTTACATTATTTCTAGCATATCCTTCCTGCTTATTCATATCCATATACAAATAATTTGCAGTCATTTTAGTATTATTCTTAAAGTCAACCATAACTTTATCTCTTGCAAGTATGAGGTTTCTTCTTGAATCCATTTCATTATATTGGGAATCCAAAGTAATATCTTTATATGTCATACGTACATTTTCCTTAATTTCACTACGTGTAATACTCATATTACTTCCATTTTTATGGGAAACAAAATAAACTTTTGCAGTATTTCCGACAAAATGTACTGCTTCTGATTCCACAAGCGGTCTTGGATCATGTATCAAATCCTTTACATTACCTCTAATTTTTCCTTTTACATGTCCATCAAACCTAAATTCCTTTCTCTCAAAACTTCCCTGTCCAACATCAGATGAAATTTTGTCCCCTTGAACACTTGTCATTTCCATTTTATTTGCAAAAATATCTTTTGAAATTGTATTCATTTTTCCGTTTGCACCATGAACATTAAAGTTTTGTTTCTTTACATTAAAAGGTCCATTCATAGTAGCATTTCCTGTAGGAAAAACATACACAAGCCCTGTTCCATCCATTTTATAATCATCATAATTAGCAGTATAATAATCACTTGTAGTCATAGTGTGCGTTTTCAAATCATAAACTCCACTTCTATAAGTTCCTGTCGTTCTTCTCGGCAAGTAATTATAAGTACCATTTCCATCACCAGTTATTATATTGGCAACTTTATCATAAAAAACATGATCTCCTGTAATTATCATAGTTTTTCCCGTATATCTAACATGTCCTCTTCCATCAACTTGTTTCTTGTCAACAAGATAAACAGCGCTGTCTCCTGTAATTACACTTTCCTTGCTCTTATAAACAACATGTCCATTTCCATTAATTTGTTTTTTCTTGATGAAATATACGGCACTGTCTGCTGTAATTACACTTTCTTTCCCTGTATAAACAACATTTCCAAAACCTTCTACTCTTTCATCATCACCATTCATATAATAATCCGCCTTTTGAGCATCCAGCTTGCTTTCAGGAGAAGTGTAATGCACATGACCTTCTGCATTTCCTATTTTATTAATGTCATCATATCGCATCTTATCTGCTGTAAGCATTCTTTTAGTTTTTTCTTCCTTATAGACAACATGACCTTCTGCAAAACTTACCTTTGTCGGATCATTATACGTAATCTTATCTGCTGTCATAGTTTTTTTGTCTTTTTTATTATTATATTTTGCATGCCCTGTCGCTACAATCGTTTCAAACTTCGTTGTCGTTTCAACTTTATCCGCTTCAGAAAAAGTATCGTCAAAGGTATTTACCAGTTTTGTTTTTACTGGTGAAATTAGCTGATCTCCCTGTTTTTTATAATCTACCCGTTCTGTATAAATTTCCCACTTTCTGTCCTTTGTTGTACCAACAACTTTTTTCATCAATGAAACATCAAGCGTCTTGGTATTTACAATCCCTTCTTTCCCGGAAATTACCATCTGTTTTTTTACAAGATCCACGATTACATTTTTAAACCTGATGACTTCATCTCCTTCAGATCCAATTTGCTCATCAGCATAAACAATCGCTTCATCCCTTAACCTGTACACAACCTTTTTAGCCTTCATATCCTTTTGCATCTGATCAAGCGGTGCCGGAATTTTTTTAAAGAATACCGCATATATAAAATATATCAGTATTAATATAAGCCCTCCATAACCTATTTTCTTCCACATTATTTTTTTCTCCTATTTTAATTATCTTTTTTCATATTTTCCTTCAGTTCAAACAAAAATTTCATCGCATCCATCGGCGTAATATTATTTATATCATAATCTTCTATCTTATTCACAATTTCTTGCAAACTTTCCTTCTCTTTTTCAATTTGCAACAATTTTTCCTCATAGAACTGATTATTTTCAATATTTTCAGAATCCTTTTCAGTTTCCTCAAAATCATCTTCAAATTCTAAATTTTCACCAAAAAGCGAAAGCTGGCGAACATCCACAGTTTTCTCAATAAGCTCCTTCTTCTGCTCCAGCCTTTTTAAAATTTTCCTGCTTTCAACAAGTATCTCCTTTGGAAGTCCAGCCAATTTTGCCACTTCAATCCCATAAGACTTATCCGCTCCACCTTTCACAATATTTCGTAAAAACATTACTTTTCCCTGTTTTTCATCCACTTCTATCCGGTAATTTACAATATGTGAAAATTTATTTTCCAAATCAGTAAGTTCATGATAATGTGTTGCAAAAACTGTCTTAGCACCGATTTTATCGTGAATATACATTGAAATGGCAGTCGCTATGGAAACTCCATCGGTTGTGGAAGTTCCACGTCCAACTTCATCTAATATAATAAGACTTTTTTCAGTCGCATTGTTCAAAATGTTGGAAACCTCGCTCATTTCCACCATAAACGTACTCTGCCCAGTCAAAATATCATCAGAAGCCCCAATTCGCGTCAAATACTTATCTATAATCGACAACCTCGCCTTTCCAGCAGGCACAAACGAACCGATTTGAGCCATTATGGAAATTAGTGCAATTTGCTTCATATACGTTGATTTTCCTGACATATTAGGCCCTGTCAGCACGACAAAGCTTTCTTTTTCAGTAAAAATCGTATCATTTGAAACATAATCTGTCCTTCCAATTAATTTTTCCACAACCGGATGCCTTCCATCCACAATTTCAAAGGAATATTCTTCACTCATTTCAGGTTTCACATAATCATTTTCAATGGCATTCACTGCAAAAGACACCATCACATCAATATATGCCAGCCTTTCCGCTAATTTTGACAAAATTTTCCGATGCTCTTTTACTTTCCTGCTAACTTCCTTAAATAAATGATATTCCAAATCTTCGATTTTTGCTTTAGAATTTATTATCGTATCCTCATATTTTTTCAGCTCAGGCGTAATATACCGTTCTGAATTTGAAAGTGTCTGCTTTCTTATGTAATGCTCTGGCACCATATTCAGATTTGACTTCGTAATTTCAATAAAATAACCAAAAACTTTGTTGAATTTTATTTTCATATTTCTAATTCCAGTCGCTTCTCTTTCCCTTTGCTCAATATCCAGCAAAAAGTCCTTCCCGGAATTCATAATATTTCTAATTTCATCCAATTCCTGACTGTACCCAGATTTTATAATTCCGCCTTCCCTCACAGAAAACGGTGCATCTTCATTTATACTGTCATCAATTATTTTATAACACTCAAACAAAATATTTACATCTATACTCTTAAAAAAATCAGTATTTTCCAAAATTTTCATTATTTCAACAGCGGATTTTATTGTCTTTTTCAATGCCGTCAAATCTTTCCCATTTTCACTCCCAAAGATTATTTTCCCCAGAAGCCGCTCCAGATCATAAATATCTTCAAGTTTCTCCCTCAAATCTTCACGAATCAAGATATTATCAATAAAATACTGAACATCCTCCTGCCTTTTCTTTATTTTATCAATATTCAAAAGCGGATTATTTATAAATCTCTTTAATAGCCGTGTTCCCATCGAAGTTTTACACTCATCCAGAACCCACAAAAGCGACCCATACACAGTTTTTTCTCTCTGATTTTTCAAAAGTTCCAAATTTCTGCTTGTAATCGCATTTATTTCAGCATAATTGGAAATATTAACAAACTCAATTTTCTCCACAGTCAATTCATGCTCAACCTGCATAGTAGCCACATAATCAAGCGCCATTGCAGCAGCTCCAATTATCCCTTTTTTATCCTTAATTCCATAACTTTCCAGCGACACAATCTCAAAATACTCCATAAGATATTTAGCACTATCCCGAACTTTATTCACAAAAGTCACAACAGAATCATTTTTTTGTAAAAAATCATCTAACTTTTCCTTAATTTCCCCATAAAAATCCTCTGTTACAAGCACTTCCTTAGGCTCAATCTTATTGACTTCATTAAATAATTTTACAAAATCATCATCCTTTTCAACTTCCGTTACCTTAAACTCCCCAGTCGTTATATCAATATACGCAACTCCAAGTTTATTTTCAACTTTCAAAATACTCATCAAGTAATTATTGCTCTTGGCATCAAGTGCCTCCACATCCACAACTGTCCCTGGCGTTATAATCTTCACAACTTCCCGTTTTACAATTCCTTTTGCCATCTTCGGATCTTCTGTCTGCTCACAAATCGCAACTTTATACCCTTTTGAAACAAGTTTTGTTATATATGAATCTGCCGAATGAAACGGAATCCCCGCAAGCGGAACATCTGCATTTTTTTCCTTATTTCTCGAAGTAAGGGTAAGTCCCAACTCCTTCGACGCCTTTACCGCATCCTCAAAAAACATCTCCTGAACCTCCCACGATTAAAGTCACAGGGTTCTAAAATCTTTAAAAATATTCAAAAATTTTCTAAGAAGTTTGATAGCTTTACACTACCCTTATTCTTTTAGGTGTGTTCAGCTCACCTCTATTGTATAGGATACTTAAATCCACAACTTTACTTTTTCTTAATATATTTAATGCTCCATTACAATCTGCATTTAATTGATAGCCTTTACTTGTCTGATATAGTCCTCTTTTTATCCTTTTTCCACTGAATATATATTCTTTTTGATTTTCTTTATCATATATTGGAATCTCATCTCCATCAAAGAAACTTGCTTTCGATGTATAACTTTCTTCTTGCAGTTTAAATTCTATTCCATATAGTTTACATAGATATATTAATTTACCTCTTAATTTTCCATATGGTATATTTACAAAGTTTTGATTATTTATACTTCCTATATTTGAATTTCTTTGAAAATCTTCATTATATCCTAGAACTATTTTCCCTATATCATTATTAAGACAATAATTTATTATTATTCTTGCTGCTTTTGAAAGATAATCATTTATACGATTATTTCTCTTTCTAGTTATTCTTTTTTGTCTTAATGTTGTTCGGGAGGTCTTTTGCTTATCTTTTATACTTTGTAATTTTGCATTTATCTTATTATAGTATTGATTTATTGATTTTAATTTTCTACCATCTATTATGAATGATGCTCCATTATTAGTTACACAAGTACAAAGATTATCTATACCTAAATCAATCCCTAGTGCATTGTTTTCATTTAATTCCCTTTGAACTTCTTTTACTTCGTAAGTATATTGAATTTCAAAGTACCTAGAGTGCTGTTTGGGTATTATTCTAATTTCTTTTATCTTCTTGCCTTTTAATACTGGTGGCAGCTTAATTTTAACTTCCTGATGAGTTTTCTTAAACGAATTTGAATAAGGAACTATCAGCATATCATCTTTTAATCTTACAAAACCTATAACAAGAGTTGTAAATCCATCTTTATCAAGATATTTAGGTAATTTTATATCTTTAAAATTATATTGACCATTCTTAGCAAGTTTTAAAAGTCCAAAAAATGATTTGAAACTTCCGTCTGCTTCTTTTAGAATTTGTTGAGCCATATTAGAATTTAATTTCTTATAGTTCTCACTATTTTTAAGCATTTTATAGTTTTCATTATAACTTAAATACTTTTTCTTATTAAAATAATACTGTCTAATATTATATATAGCTTCATTAGTTAAGTTCTTAGCTATATGAGATAAATATTTTAAATTCCTAAACTCTTTTTTACTAAGATGTTTTACCTGCTGTTTTAATGTTAAATACATATATAATCACCTCCTTTTCATCAGAGATATTATACCATGTATTCTACATTTTATCTGTCAAAAAAGTAATATTTTTTAAATATTTTTAAAGTTTTTAAAACCCCACAACAGTGGGAAGCGTCGTTCACATAAGTACGCTACTACTTACGCAGTTCTCTTATGAACTTCTTGTTATCTCTAACAAGCACAGACTATATCTTATCCATATCCTGTTTCAAGGACTTAGGCGAAACCACTTCCAATACCTATCGCTTGTATTGTACTCCCCTCACGAGGGATAGTCGTTGAACTTTCCTTTTCAGGATTAGCTGCTGATTGTCTATTATCATAATGTTTAGGATTTAACCTTGCACCATCTAGTATATTTTTTCTGCTTTCGCCACCATCACACTTATACCATATATTATTACCTAGGTATTATGTTGTGGTTATACCAGCTTTAAGAGTTCCCAGCAATTCAGTTTCTTTGTTGCACGGTTTTGCTCCGTGTCTACATACAAGTTTCCCTATATGCTTACTAAAATTTTCGTGCAGTTCATCTCACGACTAAAGTTGCGAGTGTTCTTGCACTATTTAATAAAAATCACCCAATCTAAAAAACAATATAGAATCCTCAAAATTAGATTTTATCTCCTTATATTGCTTCATAAGCGGTGTATCTGCCATCGTTATTTTACCTCTGTTCTATCTTTATTTTTTAAATTTATTATACTTATTTTTTTATATCAATTTTCAATTTATCCTTTTTAAAATTTCACTATAAACTCTTTCACAATTTCCTTTATCCACATACTTCAAGAACTTCTCTCGTAATTTATCAGATTTCTGTTTCATATCCTTATCATAATGAAAATTATTTTCAGAAATCTCAATAATTTCCTCTACACATTTTTCCACAGTTTTAGCCTGCTTTCCAAACAAATCCTTATCTAAATCCACATAAGATCCAACTTTTTCTTCATATTCACGTTTATCAAACTGGAAGAAGATAATTGGCTTGTTTAGATAATAAAAGTCGTAGGCTACGCTTGAATAATCTGTTATTAATAACTTTGATTTTTGAAGTTCCTCAGTTATATTTACTTCTTTTGGAAGTATTCTTATATTTTTTCCAAGTTTTATATTTCCAAAATTTTTTAAATGATCCTGCATTAATTGATGAATGTAGACATTTAATTTAATATTATTTCTTTCCAGATAATCATTTAATTTTTTATCTGTAATTAAATTTGAGATATTCTGAAAATATTTTGTATCTTCAAATTTTTGATTTTCTGATTTTAGCCAGTTTCGCCAAGTTGGCATAAAAAATATTTGTTTTTCAGCGATTTCCAAGTTATATAATTTGTCATATCTTGGATAACCTGTTATAACTGCTGTTTCTTTCGGCACTTCCCACCAGACTTCTGTTTTCACTTTTCTTTCAAATTCTGAGTCACAGATATTTAAATCATAGGATTTTACAAGGGCTTCTGCCACTTTTGCCGTCTTTGGATTCATCGCCTGACGTACTTTAAAGCCTACTGTTCCGTGATTTAGAAATACTTTAAATATTTTTTTGTGAAATTTGTTTATTAACGGCACTACAAAAAGGTACGGGGCAATATCTGCAGAAATTGAATGGGAAAATAACGCAACTTTTGCATTCATAAAATAAAGGTAGCTCTTTACACTTCCTTTTATCAGTTTTTCTCCTGGAATTTTTTTAGCAATTTTAGCATTTTTATTTATTACCCAGTATACTTCCTCCTGCTGTTTTGACCGTAAATATTCATACATCGCACGTCCATTATCCACAAAAAGCTCTCCTGCATTTCCGCCCACAAGCCAAATATTTCTATTTTTGAACTTGCCTTTGTTAAATGGATAAATAAGATAAGCTATTATCATATTTATCAAGCATTTTACCTTATCCATATTCTTCTCCTATTTTTTAAATTTCATATTTTGTATATCCAACTTTTCTGCCTTTCATCACAACTTTATGATATTTTTTATTTTTTGTAATAATCGTTCCGACAAAACTTCTAAATTGCCGTTTCCAGTATTTCAGAATGTAAAATTTGTTTTTTCTGCCCTTTACTTCCTTTTTTACCAATGCTCCAAATCCCAAAGCATATTTATAGGCACGTTCAAGGTCACTGTAATTTCCTTTTTTAGCTGGATGAAAAATTATGTCGTTTGCAAAATATCTTCCCTTGTAGCCCTTATGAAGCAATGTCAACACATAGTCAGTCTCTTCCCCACTTCCAAAAGTTGCACCAACTCCTAAACTTTCATCAAATAAAATAATGTCATCTTTTTTATAATTCACAAAAAAAGTTATAGACTTCACAGTTTTATCCACATTATTCTTGGCTATTTCCATATCTTTTTTTTCCATAACACCTGTTCCATAAGTTTTCCCACGTTCAAGTGTACGGCATGAATAAATTCGATAATCTTTCTTTTTTTCAAAAAAAGCAACAACTTTTTCCAATGTGTCAGGCTGATACTCACAGTCATCATCAGGAAATCCCACAATTTCCCCTTCCATAAGCACAAGCCCTCTATTCCTGTTTAAACTAAGCCCTTTTTCATCACTTTTCGCATATTTTATCTTAAATTCCTCTTCATAATTTTTTACAATTTCAAAAACTTCATTTCCTTCATTCTGATCCACCACAATTAGTTCAAAATCCCTATAAGTCTGTGTTTTCAGACTTTTCAAAAACAATTCAAGTTCAGTTGTGACATTAATTGTCGGCATTACAAGGGAAACCTTCATATTTTATATCTCCTTTTATTTTTTTTAATTTTTTATTTTATATCCACAGTTGTTATATATGGAAGATGATCCGATAATTTTGTCCAGTCTTGAGTTGCATCGTTAATAAAATAGCTAGATTTTACCTTCCATTTTTTAGACTGGTTTCCAAAAATATAGTCAATTCTTGGATCTGAAAGCGATCTCACACCGCTAAAATTAGCTTCCATATATGTATCTCTCCAGTCCTTTGTCATTTGGCTATAATATTTTGTTGATGGCAAAAAATTAAAATCTCCACTTATGAATTTTACATCATTTTTATCAAAAAATTTCGTAAGCAAATCAATTGATGCCATTTCTTCAGGCTTTATATTTGGCTTAAAGTCCAAATGCGTATTCATCACCAGAACTTTTTCTCCAAAAGTCTTTTTAGAAAGTTCCGCAACAATAAGCTGTCTTTTTTCCACGCCTTCCGATGGCAATTCATAAGTATATATTTTTTCAAGCGGATATTTTGAAATAAATGAAATTCCATATTCTCCGCCATCATAATCTCTAGATTTTTTAAAAAAGTAATAATCATATCCCAAAACTTTTGCAATATCAGATGTCACATCCTTAAAATTGCTTCTCTTTGTAAATTTATCAACTTCCTGAAGCGATATAAAATCAGGTGCATACGGCTTTATGCTTTCTCCCAATTTCTGTCCGTTTGTAAGCCTTGCCCCATAAATATTATATGTCATCATCTTAAATTCTTTTGCCCAACTAACAGTCGCCCCACAAATCATAAGCGACAATAATACTTTTTTTAATTTGCTCATTTTTCTCTTGTTTCTCCTAATCCTTTGTTTATTGTATAAATATTTCATTCCATTATATCACTTTTTTAAGTATCTACCAACTTTATTTTTTCCTTTGTATTTTATTTATGTTTTTCCTTCAAATAATACCTAGCAATTATCCTAGCCCTCTTCATTAACTTTTTTACTCCCGACAAATGCTTCGCTTCCAAAAACAGCCTTGCCTTCAAGCTGCTCCAGCTGTCATTCCACCAATGTATCCCATAAGTTTCAGATTTTATGCAGTCATCTGCATATTTTTCATGAAACCCGTAAGGATAAAAATATTCTTTCGGAAAAATCACTATTTTCCCATCTTCCAATAAATTTTCTCTTTTCTCGCTCAAATTATATTTTTTCTCAAAAACATACGTAAATATTTTGGGAATCGTCCAAACTGGCTTTTCCCAAATCTCTTTTTCATAAAACTCTTTAATATCCTTCAGCACTTCATTATGCTTCGTTGTCCCAAAAATCCCAACACTTATATGCTTTTCATCTTCATAACCTCTGAACCTCCCACGACTAAAGTCGCAGGGTTCTAAAATCTTTAAAAACATTTAAAAATTTTCTAAGAAGTTTGATAGCTTTACACTACCCTTATTCTTTTAGGTGTGTTCAGCTCACCTCTATTGTATAGGACGCTTAAATCCACAACTTTACTTTTCCTTAATATGTTTAATGCTCCGTTACAATCTGCATTTATGAGTTTACCTGCACTTGTTTGATATAGTCCTCTTTTTATCCTTTTTCCAATGAATATATATTCTTTTTGATTTTCTTTATCATATATTGGAATTTCATCTCCATCAAAGAAACTTGCTTTTGATGTATAACTTTCTTCTTGCAGTTTAAATTCTATTCCATATAGTTTACATAGATATATTAATTTATCTCTTAATTTTCCATATGGTATATTTACAAAGTTTTGATTATTTATACTTCCAATATTTGAATTTCTTTGAAAATCTTCATTATATCCTAGAACTAGTTTTCCTATATCATTATTAAGACAATAATTAATTATTATTCTTGCTGCTTTTGAAAGATAATCATTTATGCGATTATTTCTCTTTCTAGCTATTCTCTTTTGTCTTAATGTTGTGCGGGAGATCTTTTGCTTATCTTTTATACTTTGTAATTTTGCATTTGTCTTGTTATAGTATTGATTTATTGATTTTAATTTTCTACCATCTATTATGAATGAAGCTCCAGTATTTGTAACACAAGTACAAAGATTATTTATGCCTAAATCAATTCCTAGTGCATTGTTTTCATTTAATTCCCTTTGAACTTCTTCTACCTCATAAGTATATTGAATTTCAAAGTACCTAGAATGTTGTTTTGGTATTATTCTAATCTCTTTTATCTTCCTGTCTTTTAATACTGGTGGTAGTTTTACTGCGATTTCCTTATGTGTCTTTCTAAATGAATTTGAATAAGGAACTATCAGCATACCATCTTTTAATCTAACAAAACCTATAACAAGAGTTGTAAATCCATCTTTAGCAAGATATTTAGGTAATTTTATATCTTTAAAATTATATTGACCATTCTTAGCAAGTTTTAAAAGTCCAAAAAATGATTTGAAACTTCCGTCTACTTCTTTTAGAATTTGTTGAGCCATATTAGAATTTAATTTCTTATAGTTCTCACTATTTTTAAGCATTTTATAGTTTTCATTATAACTTAAATACTTTTTATTTTCAAAATAGTATTGTCTAACATTATATATAACTTGATTCTTTAAATTCTTAGCTATATGGCACAAATATTTCAAAATTTTAAATTCTTTTTTACTAAGATGTTTTACTTGTTGTTTTAATGTCAAATACATAGATATCACCTCCTTTTCATCAGAGATATTATATCATGTATTCTACATTTTATCTGTCAAAAAAGTAATATTTTTTATTTATTTTTAAATATTTTTAAAGTTTTTAAAACCCCACAACAGTGGGAAGCGTCGTTCACATAAGTACGCTACTACTTACGCAGTTCCCTTATGAACTTCTTGTTATCTCTAACAAGCACAGACTATATCTTATCCATAGTGTATCTCAACACCTTAGGCGAAACCACTTCCAATACCAATCGCTTGTATTGTACTCCCCTCACGAGGGATAGTCGTTGAACTTTCCTTTTCAGGCTTAGCTGCTGATTGTCTATTATCATAATGTTTAGGATTTAACCTTGCACCATCTAGTATATTTTTTCTGCTTTCGCCACCATCACACTTATACCATATTCTCACTTAAGCATTATGTTGTGGTTATACTAGCTTTAAGAGTTCCTAGCAATTCAGTTTCTTTGTTGCACGGTTTTGCTCCGTGTCTACATACAAGTTTCCCTATATGCTTACTAAAATTTTCGTGCAATTCATCTCACGACTAAAAGTCGCGAGTGTTCTTGCTTTATTTAATAAAAAAATCCATTTTTTTTAATTTCTCATTTTCTGGATTTTTAAAAAAAGAATCTTTTTCTTCTAAAATCGGTGTCAAATTTTTAATTATTTCCATATCTGTATCAACATAAATTCCCGAATTTTCATACATAAAATGCACTCTCATATAATCTGAAACATAAGCCCAAAGCCTTCTTTCATAACATTCACGGAAAAATCTATTTTTCGCAAGATGTTTTTCCATGTCAAAATTTTTCTCATTTATCTCTATAATTTCAAAATCAGGCAAATTCTTTTTCCAAGATTCCAAACATTTATAGAAAATATCAGGCTTTTTGGCATTTCCAACCCAGACATAATATATTTTTTTTCTATCATCATTTTCTCCTATTTTTCAACTTTTTTCTAATCATCATATACTTTTTCATCGGATTTTTAGTAATATTCACAACTTTAAATCCCACTTTCTCATACAATTTCTTTGCCCCCACATTATAATCAAACACATTTAACGTAATAGAATTTACATTCTTTTCTTGAAAAATCAAACTTATAAATTCCAACAAAGCCCTTTTTCCAAGTCCTTTTCCAGCAAGTTCAGGATTAATCAAAAATCGCCCAATATGAATATTATTCATTTCTTTTCGTATTTTCTGAATAATCCCCACAAATTCATTTTCACAAAAAATCGAGTAAATATCCTTCAAATCATCAATTTGGCTTTCTGTAAGCGGAAAATCAAGGCTTTTTCCAGCCCATTGCTCAAGAAAATCCTTTCCCTTTTCATTAGTCCATTTGACTATATCATTTTTATTATTGTCATTTATTCCGTTTATTATTTTTATATTTTCTACTTCCATCAACGTTGAACTCCTATTTTTCTACACCAACTCATACTCAATTCCATTAACAATACAAAATTTCACTATTTCTCCATAAAAAGTTTCATAATCCTCATTTTTAAACTCTGAATTTTTAGAAGTAATTAGTGTATAAATCTTTTTTTCATTATTTCCAAAAATTTTTAACATTCTGTATCCAAAATCTATTGTTCCACTTTTTGTATTCGGACTTGTAATCATCAACTTTTTTATATCATACTTACTATATTTTTCATCATCAATACTTATAAAATTATTAAATATTTTTATAACTTTCGGTGTATAAATTTTCATCCTAATTAAAGAAATAATCTCCAAAATAATAGCACCAAAAGTAATAATTATCAAAAAATATTTCCAAAAAATAGAATCAGAAGAGAGCATTTTAACTATTATCAAAGTAAAAATTACCCCAATAGCATTATTTTTAAAAATATCTTTGAATTTTTCTAGAAGTAATTCCTTTTTTGGAATTTCAAATACTGTATCTTCAATTTCCTTTTTTTCAAGTTGAAATTCATAAATAATTTTTTCAAGTTCTGAACAATTTTTCTTTCCAAACAAATAAATTGGAATATTACAACAATCTATCTCTAAATATTTAATATTTTCATAAAACCAGCTACTGCCATTAAATACTCTAATCTTATCTTTTTCTATCTTTCTGCTCCAAACTTTCTTTCCTCTATAATATGTCAAAATACCATTAGATATTACAACTTTTTTATTAAAAATATAAATAGACAAAATTATAAATGCTATAATTGAAAGCAAAGCAATTAAAAAATATCCTAAAAATATTTCTTTTTTTGAAGTTAAAAACTGAGAAGATATTATTATTCCTTGATAAATAATTATTGCCGGAACACAAACTATTCTACATAATATTTTCAATTCTTCTACCCAATGAACTTTAAATACTTGCTCTTTTTTGCCCAACTTCACTCAACTCCCTAAAAAATCAAATCAGTTCCTTCTTTTCCTCAATCTTCCTGTACATATAGTCAAAGCTAAAGACTAGAACGTAAACTGCAATTAGCATTGCCATATTTTTTATTAATCCTTCTCCAAAGAATGAACCTCTTGGGATGTAAAATAAATTTGGGATAAAGTAATAACTTGTTAATAATAAAAATCTATTTTTTACAACATATTTTTCATACTTTATAATTGCAATTCCAAGTAAAATTGAAATTATAATTAACCAGATATATCCTAAATCATACATTTCAGCGATGTAATTTGAACCGATTCCTTCACCTTTTAAATAAGCTCCTGAATTTAGGTAATATGTTAATCTGTCTGCAAGTGAATTTGTTGTTTCAAGAGTTTCAAGCGACTGTGGTTGGAATCCTAACAGTCCCTGCAAAATGTACGGATAGCTTCCATGTCCGACAATGTTATGCTTGAAGTTAATTGTGTAGCCTAGGACAAGGTAGCTTACACCTTGAGAAAACAGGAAATTATAAATTGTGTTTATTAAATCTAAACTGAATATTTTTTTACTTCGGATAGATACTAGAATTTGTGAGAAAATCACTGTAAATCCTACTAATTTTACCATTGTCTTGGCTTTTATCCTGATTCCATAGACTTTTGCATAATACCACATTATAAAAAGCAGCTGTGTCAAAAATATTGCTCTTGCCCCCTTGAATGAATCCAGCAGTTTTACCATAAGATAAAGGGAAGAAATTGTCAAAAATTTTCTTTTGGATGGAATAGAAATTAAAAATATTAAAAATCCGATTGTCATTACTGTTCCAGAACCTTTTGTAAATGCAGGATAATCGACACCCTTTAAAATTCCAGTATAATAAGCCTCATATCCAGCATGTAATATTACTCTTAACTGTATGAACATTTTGTAGGCTAAAGCAGGCAATGAGATTATAAATAAAGCCATTCCAATATCTGTAAACATTCTTCTGCTTTCAAGCGTTATGCTGCTTCTTATTTCACTAATTTTTTCATTTGAAATTCCAATAAAAAATCCCAAATGTGTAAACAATAAGACAAGTAAAAAAACTGTTATTATCTCATTTCTCACATCATAATAAAAGTAAAAGTTAGCAAACTTCGTAGCCCATCCAAATTCCTTATAATTCACAATATCCAGAAATATCCTTGTAAAATTAAACAAAAACAGCGTATACAAAAAAATCATATACGAATTTAACCACTCTAAATAAATTTTTGCCGTAAAAAATGTATAAATATACACTCCCATAAGCAGATATTCTAAAAATTTCATTTCCAATGCATCATTTGGAAAAGTCACCACACTTTTTAAAAATAGCACAAATGCAATAACAAACATATGAAATATTAAAAATCCAATTCTATCTTCTTTTATAAGATTACTACTTTTCATCAATTTACCTCTATTTTCATTTTTTTCTTTTATACTCAAATCCTTTTAATATCAATCTGTTTCAAATCAAACATGGGATTGAATAAATATCCATAGTTTTTTCTAAATTAGTTTTACTATGATTTCATTTAAAATTTTATCATATCGCCACTAAAACTTCAATGATAAATATTTTTTTCAATTCTTAATTTTCACTTTTTATTACAGACCTGTTTGACAACTTAATTTTTTATTTCACAAAGGCTCAAAACTCCTTGCCTCAGAATATTTATAGTAAAACTGCTTTAAAAACTGAACTCAAAAATTATGATTATTTTACTCAAACCCTGAATTTATATGATCTTTAATAGTTTAATTTTAAATAAGTTTGAATATATATTTAAAAAAACAAAAAAGAAACTATCTAATTTAAGACAGTTTCTTCAAATATATTTTCAATCTAAAAAATTATAAATTATTTTCCCTCAAATATTCTTCCACATCAAGTGCCGCAATTGCTCCACTTCCTGCCGCAACAATCGCCTGCTGATATTTACTATCTTGAACATCTCCTGCTGCAAAAATTCCAGAAGTGCTTGTTTTAGAAGATTTTCCCTTTGTCATAATGTAGCCTCTGTCATCAATTTCAACTTTTCCTTCAAGAAATTTTGTATTTGGAGTTCTTCCAATTGCCACAAAAATTCCATCTGTTTTAAAAGTTTCGATTTCTCCGGTTTTATTATTTAGAAGTTCAATTCCTGTAACTTTTTCATCTGCCAATACTTTTTTAGGTGCGTAATCCAGCTTCCACTCGATTTTTTCATTATCTCTTGCTCTTTTTTGCATAATTGCAGAAGCGCGTAAAAATTCCCTTCTATTAATAATAGTAACTTTATTTACAAATTTTGTTAAAAATAAAGCCTCTTCCATTGCAGTATCTCCCCCGCCAATTACAACCACTTCTTTTCCACGATAGAAAAATCCATCACAAGTAGCACAGGCGCTGACTCCTTTTCCAATATTTTCCCTTTCATTTTCAATTCCAAGATATTTTGCACTTGCCCCTGTTGATAAAATTATTGTCTTTGTTTCTACAACATTTCCATTATCTAAATGTAATTCAAATGTCTTTTTCCCATTATTTTCAACATCTTTAATATCCTTTACCACCGCTTGCAAAAATTCAGTCCCAAAATTTTGGGATTGAGATTTTATATCTTCCATTAATTGTGGTCCTGAGATTCCTTGTGGAAATCCCGGAAAGTTTTCAACTTCTGTTGTTGTTATAAGCTGTCCGCCTGGCTCCATTCCATTTATTACGATATTTTTTAGTCCAGCACGGCTTAAATAAATTGCGGCTGTAAGTCCTGCCGGTCCTGATCCGATAATTACTGAATCGTACATATTTTCACCATTCCTTTTTTATTTTTTATATCATTTTTTATTCAAATAATAATCTGTATAAATTCTTTTTTAAAATTTACTGTTAAATGAATAAAACATTACTCTGTTTTTCTATGAAATTAAATACTATAATTAAAGTCTAGCAGAAAAAATAACCACTAGACTTGTCCTATAAATAAATATTTCTTTAACAACCTATTTTACCTGATTTACAATTATAATACTTGATTTACTTCTTCATAAAGCGCTTCTTTTGAATGTAATCCAACTAATTTTTTAACAGGTTTTCCATCTTTGAATAAAATTAATGTAGGGATACTTTGGATTCCAAAAGATTGTGCCAACTCCAATTCTTCATCTACATTTACTTTTCCAACTGTAGCTTTTCCTTCCATTTCTCCTGAAAATTCTTCAATAATAGGAAGCTGCATTTTACAAGGTCCGCACCAGCTAGCCCAAAAATCTACTAGAGCCACTCCATTTGCAATACTTTTTTCAAAATTATCTTTGTTTAAATTTAATGCCATTTTACATCATCCTCTTTCTTTTTTTATTTTTTTCTTTATTTAAGTTAGTAAATTTATAGTTTATTTTTTAAAAAATTTGTGTTATACTATTTTTAGAAAATCAACTATTCAATTAAGTAATTGAATAGTATCATATTTAAAAAAAATTGTCAATACTTTTATTTAAAATTTTACTATTATAATTAAAAAGGAAGATAAATAAATGGATAAAATATGTGAAAATTATAAAAATAGCCTGTATTCTGGATTATCGAAAATTGGAAAATGCCTGTCTAGCGAAAAAAGGATTGAAATACTGGATCTGCTTGTGCAAGGGGCAAAAACTGTGGAAAGCATTTCAAATGAAACAGGCATGAGCATTGCAAATACTTCTAGGCATTTGCAGATTTTAAAGGATGGAAACCTAGTCATTAATGAAAAAAAGGGAAATTATGTTGTTTATGAAATTGCAAATACGCAGATAATTGACTTGGTATACCTTTTAATTGGAGTGGGGGAAAAACAGCTGGCAGATATTCAGCGAATACATAATGAATTTAATGACAGCTGTATGAAAATCCGCCCTATTACATTAGAACAGGCTTATGAAATGGCTGAACAAAATGAAACATTAATAATAGATTTACGGCCTGAAGATGAATTTAATTCAAGCCATATAGAAAATGCAATTAATATTCCAATGAAACATCTTGAAGAAAATATTAAAAATTTGCCAAAAGATAAGAAAATCATTGTTTACTGTCGTGGAAGAAACTGCGCCTATGCAAATTTGGCTTCCAAATTGTTAAATGATAACGGTTTTCAGGCATATAGCCTGAATCAAAGCTACTATGACTGGCAGAAAAATAAAAATTTTTAGTTTTATTTAGATGCATTTTATAGTAAAACTGCTTTAAAACTAAACTCGAAGTTATGACTAATTTACTCAAACCTTAAATTTTTATAATTTTTAGCAGTTTAATCTAAATAGGGTTCACTATATAATCTAAGTTTTTTTATTTTTACAAGGGAGGGCAAGACTCCTTGCTTCAGGATATTTATTTTATTAAATTTCAGGTTTGCATGGTTATTGAACAGGTCTATTGAAATAAAAAAAATGATATAAAACAGGAGAAAAAATGGGATTAATTTTTGTTACTGGCGGTGCTAAAAGCGGGAAAAGCAAATTTGCTGAAGAGATGCTTTTAAAATTAAATAATGGAAAGCAGAAAAATATATATTTGGCAACATCGCTTGTATTTGATGAAGAAATGAAGGAAAAGGTGCGTTTGCACAAAAAAAGAAGAAAAGATGAATGGTTTACAGTAGAGGCTTACAAAAATTTTGAAAATGAATTAAGTAATTTTTTTGAAAATAATGATAAAATAAAAAACAATATGCTTGTAGACTGCCTTACAAATATGATTACTAATATAATTTTTGAAAATCAGAACATTGACTGGGATAATTTTGAAAAAAAATTGTATATTCAAACTTTAGAAAAACTAAATAAAGATGTGGAACATTCAGTAATTGAACTGCTAAATGTTGCAGATCAATTTGAAAATGCTATAATTGTCTCAAATGAGCTGGGAATGGGACTTGTGCCAAGCTATCCGCTGGGAAGGTATTTTCGTGAGATTGCCGGGAAAATGAATCAAATTGTAGCTGAAACAGCAGATGAAGTGTATCTTGTAGTTTCCGGGATTCCAATGAAAATAAAATAAATAAAATATACTTTTTATTTTTCAAATGAAATTTAGTATTAATCAGATTTTACAGACTTTTACAAATGATAAAAAACAAGGTAAAATAAAGGAGAACATTTTAATATGAAAAAACAAAAAACAGATTTACAAATAAAAAAAGATGAAATTAGAAAACAGATTTTAGAAAAGAGAAGCAATCTTTCTCTTGAAGAAGTAGACAAAAAAAGTGAATTAATTATAAAAAATTTATCTCCATATCTAAAAAATGCTCAAAATATAATGATTTTTATGGATATGAAAAATGAAGTTAGAATTACAAAATTATTAGAATTTTACCCTAAAAAAAATTTTTTTATTTCAAAAATTGTAAATAGCAAAAACAGAGAAATGAAAATTAACAAATATAATGAAAATGAGCTTGTTTTGCATAAATTTGGGTATTACGAATCTTCTTCTGATGATTTTTATGATGAAAAAATTCTGGATATTGTGATTGTTCCAGCACTTGCATTTGATTTCAGTAAAAATCGGATTGGATTTGGTGGCGGATATTATGACACTTTTCTGAATAAGGTTAGGGGAAAAAATAAGAATACTTTGTTTATCGGAGTTTGCTATGATTTTCAAATGATTGAGGAAGTGCCGATTGAAGGGCATGATATAACTTTGGATCTTGTCATTAATGAAAGCGAAGTTTTATAATTCTTGGAAAACTATGGAAAATAAAAATTAAAAAAAATTTTTTCTTGAAATTATAAAAAAAAAATGATATTATATATTGCTAAAATAAACAAAATATTTTAATAAAAATCCCCAAAAGTTTATTCACTATTAATTAGATCAGTATTAATGGGGTTCGAGTATATTCTAATTCGGACTACAAAGCAAATTCAACAGTCCGAATTTATTATTTTATAATTTCTATTGGTCAAAAAATTCTTTTAACGCTATTTCCCATTTAAACAGTGAACTGGCTATAAATTTTCTTGCAAGAGACTAAAATCTCTTGTTATCAAATAATAATTCCTATTTTTAAATGGGATTTAGTATAAAATTAAAAGAAGTGAATTTCAGGAAGGAGGTCTATATGAAGAAAAAGTTAAAAAATAATAATTTTTTGATCCCATCTTTTTTAGCAGGAATGACAGGTTTAGGATTTGGAGAAAAAGTGGAATCAAATAATGCTCCATCCATAAATATTTCAAATGAGAAATTATCTCGAAATAAAAGAAATTTATCAAATAAAAAAAATATTAAATTTTCAAAAAATGAAGAAATTTATGATATTATAAAAAATAACTTGAAAAATGAAGATGAATTTAAAGTAGATTTTGGATATTCAAATGGGTTTCATAAGAGTCCAATTGATAATTCTTTTTCGGAGCCTGAAAAAATTAATGAAAAAGATTCCACCAAAACTGAAACAACAGTTCCTTATGTTATTATTAATCCTGAAAATGGACCTTCTGACAAGGCAGAATATGAATATGTTGTTCAAATTAGAAAAAATAAGGAAATGGGAATCAAAAATTTAGGATATGTCACAACAGATGAATATACAAAAAGTATAAAAAAAGTAACTTCTGAAATTGATAAATACATACAGTTTTACGGCTCAAACAATATTTCTGGATTTTTTATTGATGAAATCTCGTCAGGAACAAATCCACTGGAAGTCGACTATATGGAACAAATATATAATTATATAAAAAACAAGTATCCCAACTCAATCGTAGTTGCAAATCCTGGCGGCACAATAACCGATGCAATGTCTAAATACTCTGATTTATGGCTAACAAGCGAACAATCAGCCGATAATTACATCAACCACTGGACACCAAGAACTTATAACTTTGAAAACGATCCTAAAAATGCAAACCGTATTGTCCATGTTATTCATTCGGCAACGCCTGAACAATACGAAACCTTGCTAAAACTGTCTAAAGAACGGAATGCAGGCTTTATAATGATAGCAACTGATATTCCAAATGTTCCAGGCAATTTGCCGCAAAATTTTGAAAATCTGATATTATCAGTAAATACTCCTGAAACCGAAACTGCTTCAGATGAAAAAAATATTTCAAATGAACAACTGGCAACAGAAAATACAGATACAGAATTAATTTCTAATAATTCGGAAAATCCTGCATCTGAAGAAATTGCAGAAAATTTAAGAATAGAAGATAAGTTTGATTTACAAAAATTTGTTTCCTCAGGAAAATATAGCATTAATGGGAATCTTAAAATTTCAGCCCTTGACTTTTGGAATTTTTTAAATCTCCAATGTAAACCTGATATATTTCTTTCTTATTTTAATCTCAGGTATGATATTTTAGGTGAATTTACTGTAAAACCTTCAGAAAGAATAAATAAATTTGGAGATTTTAAATTTAATTTAAGTAAAAATTGGGATGTTTAATAAAATTTAGTAAAAAAAGATAAAAAAATAAGCTGCTTCATAGATATTTATGATACAGCTTTTTTATTATTATTTATTTATTTTTTTATTTTCCACTCTTTTCTACAATTACTTTTAACGAATGCCAGCTTAACGTAGCGCATTTGACTCTTGCAGGCATTTGAGC
Source organism: Leptotrichia sp. oral taxon 417 (assembly GCF_013394865.1). Classification (NCBI taxonomy): domain Bacteria; kingdom Fusobacteriati; phylum Fusobacteriota; class Fusobacteriia; order Fusobacteriales; family Leptotrichiaceae; genus Leptotrichia; species Leptotrichia sp. oral taxon 417. The sequence continues at coordinate 1,993,370 of NZ_JABXYV010000001.1, forward strand.
TACATACTCCATAAGTACTGCATCTCCTAGCTTTTTACTTTCTTCACTTGTCAGCTTTTCCTCTTGCTTCATCATTTTAAAAAATAAATCTACCTTTTCTTTTGCCTCTTCCATCGACTTTCCTTTTATCAAGTCAATCAGCATAGCCATAGAAGCTGTTGAAATGGCACATCCAGAACCGATAAATGCGGCATCTGCTATTATGTCATTTTCATCAGTTTTTATTTCCAAAGTTAAGTCATCTCCACAGTTTGGATTATGCCCTCTTTCAGCAAATGTCGGATTTTCAATTTCACGGTTTAATTCTCTACGTCTACTGTATTCTAATATTGTCTGCTGATAAATTTTCTCTAAATTCATAATAACCTTCTTTTCAAATTTTTATTTTTTATTTTTTTCTACAATCCAAAAACTTCTTTTACTTTTAAAAGTCCTTCTATCAATTTATCAATATCCTCTTCGTTATTGTAAATGCTAAAACTAGCACGGCAGCACGATGGTATTCCCAAGTAGCTCATCAAAGGCTGAGCGCAATGATGCCCTGAACGAACTGCCACATCATAGGAATCCAATATAAATGCCACATCGTGGGAATGTACATTTTTCACGTTAAAAGCGATAATTCCAGCATGTTCAACATTCTTTATAAAATATGTTTCCACAAAATCTAATTTTTTCAATTTCTCCAAAGCATTTTTTGTAAGCGAATTTTCAATTTCATTGATTTTTTCATAACTTATTTCTTCAATAAAATTAATCGCTTCCTCCAAAGTTACAGCGCCTTCCACATTTTGAGTCCCGCCTTCAAACTTGTTAGGAAGCTGTGCAAATGTCGATTCCTGCTCCGTTACAAACTCAATCATATCTCCACCATACAAAAAAGGCGGCATTTTCTCAAGAAGCTCCTTTTTCCCATACATAACTCCGATTCCCATCGGTGTAAACAGTTTATGCCCTGAAAATACAAGAAAATCTGCATCTAAATCTTGAACATCGTGTCTAAAGTGCAGCATTGACTGTGCAGCATCCACAAGAACAAGTGCATTTTTATTTTTATTACGTGTGATTTCAATAATCTCTTTTATCGGCTGAATAACTCCTGTAACATTTACCACGGCAGAAATCGCCACAAGTTTCGTTTTATCAGACAATTTACTTTTAAAATCTTCAATATCAAACTGTCCATTTTCAGTAAGATATACAAATTTTATCTTAGCATTTTTCTTTTTAGCCACAAATTGCCACGGCACAATATTTGCATGATGATTGGAAACTCCCAGTATTATTTCATCATTCTCATTTATAAATTCCATTCCATAGGAATAAGCTATCAAATTAATTGATTCTGTCGTATTTTTTGTAAAAATCACTTCTTCAGGATATTTTGCATTAATAAACTTTTGTACAGTTTTACGTGCATTTGCCATCAAATTTGAGGCTTCCATGGACAATGTATGTGAACCACGTCCTGGATTTCCATTATATTTTTCATAATATTCCATAATTTTATCTAGGACTCTTTTTGGCTTTTGTGAAGTTGCCGCTGTATCTAGATAATGGTTATTTCTATTTTTAAATATTGGAAATTCTTTTCTATAATCCATCTTTCCCTCCTTAATAATTTTCTGCCATAACAAATTTATATAAGTCATCAAATTTTTTTATATTTTCTGGTTTTTCAGATAGTTCTAGTAAATAGTTTTCAAGGATTTCATAAGAAAGTGATAAAAACTCATCAAAAAATCTTTTTCCTCTTCTTATATTAGTTTTTTCTGGAATATAATTATTACCTTTCATTTTTTTATTATTAAAATAAAATAAGATAGGAACTATTTTTAAAGGATCTTCTATATTAAATTCAGTTAATAAATATGCATAAGTTTTTATAAATTTTCTATTAATATCTACAAATTTTCCTGTATCGTGATCATCATTATATTTTATCTCTACATAATAAATAATCCCTGTTTTTCTATCTTTAAATACTAAATCAATATCATGTTTCACTTGTATCATTGTTCCATTAAAATATTTTTTACTTAATCTTTTTTTCAATTTATAAAACTCATCTTCTAGTATTATTTCTTCAGTTTGACATCTTGTTATATATTCATCAATTAAACTATCTTTTGCAGATAAAATTTGAAATTTATTATTTCTTTTACCACTATATTTTTCTATTATTTCATATTTTCCCTCATTTTCTATCAATTTAGTCATCAAGATCTCTATAAAATTTCCAAACTGAATATTCATGCTTTGAAGTATTCCGCCAAATATTCTATATCTTTGCGGAATAAAATGTAATTTTTTTAGATGTTTATTTTTCAATTCTTTTAATTTTTTACTGTTTTTTGAATGATTTATTATTTCTATAATTGAGCTATTTATTAATTCATCTAGTTTGTTTTGCATCATTTTCCTCCACATATAAATATCTTAATTTATCCAGCTCTATATATTCTCCATTATAATTTAAAAAAAAGTAATTCCAACCATTATTATTTTTTTTATTTAAAAATTTTGCACTCATTTTATGTATAGATAATTCTTCTGTCCCATCAAAAACATTTCCATTTTCAAGAATTTCACAAAATTGTCTTTTATCTTTTGAATACAGCTTTTGTCCTTTTTGAATATAGCCATTTTCCAATAATTTTTTCATAGGAACTTTTGGAGGTTTTGTTTCTAATTCTAAATTAGAAATTTTATCAATTATTACTTTTTTTGCATTTATTCTGATTTTTGCTCCTTCTATATATTTTTCTTCTCTTTCAATTCCTATATAATTTCTTCCCAATTCTTTTGCTACTGCTCCAGTTGTCCCAGTTCCAAAAAAAGGATCTAGTATTACATCATTTGGTTTTGTTGCTGCTAGAATAATTTTATACAATAGTTTTTCTGGTTTTTGAGTTGAATGCAGCTTATTTCCATTTGTATCTTTTAATCTTTCATTTCCATTACAAACAGGTATATTCCACACACTTTTCTCTTGTTTTCCATCATTTAAATATTTCATTGTTTTATAGTTAAATGTTATTTTACTTTTTTTATTTTTACTGCACCAAATCATTGTTTCGTGTGAATTACATAATCTTGTGCCAGAAAAATTAGGAACCGGATTTGATTTATTCCAAATAATATCATTTATAATCCAAAATTCTAAATTTTGCATTAAATATCCAATTCTAAATATATTTTGAAAAGATCCTATAATACAAATACTTCCATCTTTCTTTAATATCCTTTTACATTCTTTTAACCAATTATTACAAAAATTATCATACTCATAAAATGAATCAAATTTATCCCATTCATCCTCTACACCGTTAAACTTTGTTCCATCAGTTCTTAGTAACTCTCCTTCAGTTTGCATAAAATAAGGAGGATCTGCAAAAATAAAGTCTACCGATTCAGTTGGGATTTTTTTTAATTCTTCAACTGTATCTCCCTTTATAATAGTATTTAATATGTTCTTTAAATGCATCTACTGCTCTCCTTAATCATAATTTTACCCACAAGCAATACAAAATTATATCACTTTGCGGGTATTTTTTCAAACTTAATATTCTTACTTCTTAACTTCCTTTTTAAATTCTTCTTTCCAATTCATCAAATAATTTATCTCTCAATTTTTCATCATCAATATTATCCATTATTGGACGGAATGAAGATTCAACTATTAATTTTTTTGCCCTGCTTTCAGAGAGTCCACGGCTCATTAAATAAAATAATTTAGCCTCGTCAACTTTTCCAACAGAAGCGGCATGTTCTCCAATAACGTCATCTTCACTGCAAAATAACGTTGGAATCGAATCAGCTTTAATTTCATCATTTAATAAAATCGCAAATTCTCCTTCACGCCCTTCAGACTTGCTAGAACCTTGCTTAAAGTAAAGATTTCCACGAAATACCTTTTTAGCAGTATCTTTTACAGCTCCCCTTGCCTGAAGCTCCCCAATCGTTCTACGTCCACGAAATACTACCGAATATTCCAAGTCCAGCTTTCTGTCTTCATCAGCAAGATATGCAGGCCATACATAAACTTCTGATGAATCTTCTTCAAGATATGATTTATGGCTTATCGCATTAATTTTCCCACCTAATTCAACGCTATAATATTCTGTTTTTCCTTGTCCCATTGTTTCAATTTTCGATGATTCAAAGTTAGAGCTTTTTGTATTTAGTGTCTGTATTTTTATAATTTTTACTTCTGAATTTCTTCCAGTAACCACTTTGATAATTCCATTATGATAAACTGGTGTTTCATCTAGTGAATCATAATTAATAATTACTGTAACTTTTGCAAAATCTTCCACTTCAATTACATTATAGTCAACTAAAAAGTTATTTTCCTTATTTGTATGATAATTTAAATAAATTGGCTTATCAATTTTTTTTCTTTCTCCAATTTTCAAATATTTCCCTTCGTTATAAAAAGCGAAATTTTGTTTTTTGAAAAAATCTCCTAATCCATAATCATTCTCATTTTTCAATTTTTCCAATTCTTCTAACGATTCACTTATATTTTTTATAACAACTCCATCCTGATTTTCATTTTTTATTTCCAAATTATTAAATTCTTTAAATGCTTCAGGTTCTTCATACTGATAGCCTACTCTTTTCCAATTAACCTTTTCAAGCGTTTTATATTCTTCAAAGATTTTTAATCTGTAATCGCTGTTATCAAGATTCTGTATGCTTGATTTTTCTAACATTTTCTCTCCTCTCATTTTTTAAGCCATAAATGTATTTGATAATTTAATTTTTTTGATAAATAATCAATGTATATTTTACACAATTTTAAATCCGTATAATTATCAAACAAATCTAAAGTTTTTTAATTATCCAATTGTCCCTTCTAGTTCCAATTCAATCAGCTTATTCAATTCAACTGCATATTCAAGTGGCAATTCCTTTGAAATTGGCTCAACGAATCCTCTTACAATCATCGCCTTTGCCTCATCTTCGCTAATACCCCTTGACATCAAATAAAATATTGCTTCGTCACTTATTCTTCCAATTTTTGCTTCATGTCCAATATCCACACTGTCGTTATTTATATCAATTATTGGTATTGTATCTGAAGTTGATTCATTATCCAGCATTAATGATTCACATTCTACAGTTGACCTTGTTCCCGTTGCTTCTGGCAGAACTTTTAAAAGCCCCCTGTAAAAAGCTGTTCCTCCATTTTTTGAAATAGATTTTGAATGAACTGTCGAGCTTGTATTTTTTCCCTGATGAATAATTTTACATCCTGTGTCTAAATATTGCCCAGCTGCAGCAAATGTAACTCCTGTAAATTCACATCTTGAACGATCTCCCTTTAAAATACTCATTGGATAAAGCATAGAAACTCTTGATCCAAATGATCCTGACACCCATTCTATTACTCCATCTTCTTCCACCAATGCTCTTTTTGTATTTAAGTTATACATATTTCTTGACCAGTTTTCAATTGTAGAATATCTTAATCGTGCCCCTTTTCTGACAAAAAGTTCCACTGCTCCAGCATGCAATGCATTTTTTTGATATTTAGGCGCTGAACATCCTTCGATAAAATGTAAATCTGCCCCTTCATCAACAATTATAAGGGTATGTTCAAATTGTCCAGCTTCTGGCGCATTTAGCCTAAAATATGACTGTAACGGCATTTTTACCTTTACTCCTTTTGGAACATAAATAAATGATCCTCCAGACCATACTGCTCCGTGCAATGCTGCGAATTTATGGTCATTGACTGTAATTAATGTCATAAAATATTCCTTTAGCATATCTCCATATTTTACAATTGCTGTTTCAATATCTGTATAAATTACCCCTTGTTCTTCCAGTTCCTTATGAACGCTGTGATAAACCACTTCAGAGTCATACTGTGCTCCTACTCCCGCAAGTGACTGCTTCTCAGCTTCTGGAATACCAAGCCTGTCAAATGTATCCCTTATATAGCTTGGCACATCATCCCAATTTTCATTCATTGGTGCCGAATCAGGCTCTAAATAATGTACAATGTCATTCATGTCAAGGTCTGATAAATCTGGACCCCAATCAGTCATTGGCTTTGAATTATAAACTTCCAATGCCTTTAATCTAAATTCCCTCATCCATTCAGGCTCATTTTTTCTTTCTGAAATTTTTTTAATAATTTCTGGAGTAAGCCCTTTTTCAACTTTATATCTATAATGCTCTTCATCCTTTATATCATAAACACCACGCTCAATATCTGCAATATATGTTTTTTTTCTATTTTCCATTATTCCCACACTTTCCATTCTGTATTAAAATTTTTATAATCCTAATTCTTCTTTTATTTTAGCATAACCTTCTTTTTCAATTCTTTCCACCAATTCTTGTCCGCCTGTCTTTACAATCTTTCCATTCATCAAAATATGAACAAAATCAGGCTTCAAATAGTCAAGAACTTTATCATAGTGAGTAATTATAAGCAAAGCTGTATCCTTAGTCTTTAACTTTTGAACTCCTTCAAATACAATCTTTGTCGCATCAATGTCAAGCCCAGAATCAGTTTCATCCAGAATAGCCAATTTTGGCTCTAAAACTGCCATTTGCAAAATTTCATTCTTTTTCTTTTCTCCACCAGAGAATCCAACATTTAAATGTCTATCTGCATATTCAGGATTTATATGAAGTTTTTCCATCTTTTCCACCAATTCATTATGAAATTGCATCAAATATTGTTTTTCTCCAGTAACAGCCTCTTTTGCTGTTCTCAAGAAATCCTCCACAGTAAGCCCTGGTATTTCCTCTGGATATTGGAATGACAGGAAAATCCCCTTTTTAGCCCTTTCATCTACAGCAGCATCATTAATATTTTCTCCATCTAAAATAATGTCCCCAGAAACCAGTTCATGTTTTGGATGTCCCACAAGAATACTTGCAAGCGTAGATTTTCCAGCTCCATTAGGCCCCATAATTACGTGAACTTCCCCTTTGTTTATAGTTAAATTTAATCCTTTCAGGATTTCCTTTCCTTCTACTTCCGATTTTACATTTTTTAATTCTAATAAACTCATGTTAATTTTACCTCCAAAAAAATTTTATAAACATATCCAAATTCTCATAAATTTTATAAACTAAATATGTTCGATAACCTATTTTTTTATTTTGTTTAAATATTATGATACGGCTACACGAACAAATCTTCCAAGAATTGAATAAAGTATATTTAGCAATTTGCATTTTATTTTTAAATTTAATTCCTAAACTAATTTTATCATAAATTTATTTGTTTATCAAATTAAATATCTTTACAAATATTAATTTTTTACATTTTTTCAATAATTTAGACTTTCAAAACAAAAATAATTAGCAATATAAAACTTTATAATAGATTTTTTTTTAAATATATAGTAAAATGATTTCAAGAAGAATGTAATAAATAATAGTTATTCAAAATCTACAATAAATTTATTATTTCAACAAAAACTATATAATATCATTCCCTATTTAAATAGCGAATTTTTTATTATAAAATGAATTTTCTTTGACACAAGGAGAGTGAACGAAATGGATGAAAAAAGCAAATTAAAAAACGACTGGAAAATGACAGATGAGGAAATGGGAAATACAAATGTTCCTGTAATAATAAATAAAAGCTATGATGAACTGCACCAGCAATTGACAGATGCAATTAGAAAAAATAATCTAGATGTGGATATGAATAAGATTTCAGAGGCTTTTATGCTTGCTTACGAGTCGCATATTGGGCAAAAGAGAAAAAGTGGGGAAGATTATATTTTACATCCAGTTGAAGTGGCAGAAATATTAGTTGATATGCGTATGGACACAGATACGATTGTGGCTGGGCTGCTTCATGATGTAGTTGAGGATACGCTTATTTCTTTGTCGGATATAGAGTATAACTTTGGAACAGATGTAAAAAAACTTGTGGATGGCGTTACAAAACTTAGAAATTTGCCGAGAACAAATAGTAAAAAATTGGAAAATATACGAAAAATGGTTGTTGCAATGTCGGAAGATATTCGGGTTGTAGTTATAAAACTGGCAGATAGACTTCATAATATGAGAACATTGAAATATATGACGCCTGAAAAACAGCTGGAAAAATCTAAAGAAACTCTTGAAATTTATGCGCCAATTGCCCATAGAATCGGGATGGCTAGAATAAAATGGGAACTGGAGGACATAAGTTTTAGATTTTTGTATCCAGATGACTATTATGAAATTAAAGATCTTGTTAATTCCAAAAGGAAAGAACGTGAAGAATACACTGCAAAATTTATTGAAAAAATAAGGGAAGATCTTGAAAAAAATAATATAAAGGGAGAAGTTACAGGACGTCCAAAGCACCTATACAGCATTTACCGAAAAATGCACGAAAAGGAAAAAAAATTTGTTGACTTGCATGATTTAATTGCAATAAGAATTACCGTTGAAAAGAAAAATGAATGCTACAATGTACTTGGAATAATTCATGATTTATTTATTCCAGTATTTAAACGTTTCAAGGACTATATTTCACAGCCAAAGCCAAATGGCTATCAGTCCATTCATACAACAGTAAAAGGACCGAATGACCAAAATGTAGAGATTCAAATTAGAACAAGAAAAATGCATGAAATTGCAGAAGAAGGAGTTGCAGCACATTGGAAATACAAAGATAAAAAAGCAAAATCTAAAAATGAAAAATTTTATGCAGATGCAAAAAAATTGACAGATTCAGTTCAAAGAAAAATGGATGAAAAGGAGCAAAAGGGATTTGCTCAGGAAGTTACTGGAGATGTGCTTAAACAGACAATATTTGTATTTACGCCTAAAGATGATGTTGTGGAAATGCCTAGAAATTCAACTGCCCTTGACTTTGCATTCCAAGTTCATACACAAATTGGGTATAGAACAATTGGAGTAAAGGTAAATGGAAGAATTACGCAGCTTAACCAAGTGCTTAAAAATGGAGATAAAGTCGAAATTATGACTTCTAAAAACATTAATAAGGGACCTGGAAAAGACTGGATTGAAATGGTAAATAACCATAGTTCACGTGTAAAAATCAGAAAATGGTTCAAAGATAAGGAATTTGAAGAAAAGTCTAAAGAAGGGGAACAAATTTTAGAAAAGGAATTTGAACGGCTTGGATTAAAATTAAAGGATATGCTTGAAGATGAGCGGGTTTTCCTTTATATGAAAAAATTCAATATTCCTGATAACAAGACGTTATTTTACAGATTCGCCATTGGAGATTTGTCACTTGACGGATTTTTAAATAAATTTGAGAAAAAGGAAAAAAAGGCTCTGGAAGAAGTGCTTGAAGAAGAAACAGAAAAGGCGAATAAGCAAAAGGAAAAAAATAATGGCGGTATTAAAATATCTGGAACTGAAAACACAATGTACCGTTTTGCAAAATGCTGCAGTCCGCTTCCAGGCGATGAAATAAGAGGTTATGTGACACGAGGACGTGGAATTGCAATACATCGCTCTGACTGCGAAAACTTTATTTCCCTTATGGAAAGGGAACCTGAAAGGGAAGTTGACGTTTACTGGGATAAATCTGCAATATCTGCCAATACAACATACGAATTTAACTTCACAATAAAAGCTTCAGATCGAAATGGATTGCTTCTAGATATAATCCGAATTTTAAACGAATATAAAATGAGCCTTTTAAATGTAAATACAAATACTTTTAAAGAAAACGGAAACAGACGAATACTTATACATTTAAGAATAACAATAAGAAGCCGTGAAGATTTTGAAAGATTGGCAAATAATTTAAAATCAATGTCAGAAGTAATTGAAATAATAAAAAAATAAATTATTCTTTTATAAAAAGGGGGCGTTATAAATGGATCTAAAATTTTTAATTGCATTAATTGTATTCATATTATTATTTAAAATTCTTATAAATATTACCAAAAAAATTATTTTTCTAATTTTTATAGTTGTTATTTTTATGGTTATTATAAATTATTTTAGATATTAACTAAATTTATTCAATTTAAACTAGATTCTCTTTTCAAAAAAATGTACCTTTAAACATTAAAGTCTATTGGTACATTTTTTATTTTATAATTTCACAATTCATTTTATAGTAAAACTGATTTAAAGCCGAACTCAAAAAGTATGACTATTTTACTCAAACCCTAAGTCTATATAATTTTAACTTCACATTCATCAAAAATTTTTTTATAACTTTCCAAATAATCCTTTTTGTCCTTTTCACAAATAAAAACATCAAAATCAGACAAATTGCTGAATTTATAACTTCCTAATATTCCTAATTTCTTATATTCAGTCACTAAAAATATTTTTTTAGAAATTTTCATTATTTCTTTTTTTGTATTCCCATCATTTAATTCAAAATTCATAACCTTTTCAGCTTCCAGATCTATCCCGGCACTTCCAATAAAAGCCTTGTCAACATTATATCTTTTTATATAATTAATCGCTTCACTTCCAACATTGCCACCTACTTTTTTATTATACTCCCCGCCTATCATAATAATATCCACTTTAGAATTTTTATTAAAATGTGTGGTGATACTAGGCATATTTGTAATAAGAGTTATTTCCTTTTCAGAATTTGCAAGATATTCTGCCGCAATATAATTTATACTTGTAATGTCAAAAAATATTGTTTCCCCATTTTCAATATTTTCTATAATTTTTCTTGCAACAGTTTCCTTTTGCCTTGTTCTATTTATAATTCTTTCCTCAAGAGTGCTTGAATGTACCAGTTCCTTTAGTAAAATTGCACCTCCATGAGTTCTTTTCAATTTTCCTTCCTGCTCTAGCCTTTTCAAATTTTTTCTTATAATAACTTCTGAAACATTAAATTTTTCTGCCAAATTAGTAACTTTTACTTTCTTTTCATTTTCTAAAATTTCTAATATTTTTTCCAGTCTTTCATCCAAAAACATACCAAATCTCCAATGCTTTTTTATAGTTACCTAGATTATACCAAAATTCATTTAATATTTCAAAATTTATATTTTTTTTTCAAAAATATTATTTTATATGATTAAATTGACTAAATAGTCTTAACATAGCTTTTTCATTTCCCCATGCTTGCCTTATATCATTTGAATCTAAAATTCTGTAATGTTGTGTAAATGAATTTCTTTGTAATTTCCATCCATTAAATTCTTTTAGAGTTAACCAAAAAACTTTTCCACCCATCGTTGGAAATGGAATATTTGGAAAAGACACATCTAACTCATTTAATTTATCAACCACATCTGGTGCATTTTTTATAAGTTCTACAAATCCTTTTATCAAAAATTCCTCATTCATTAAAAAACCTCCAATTATATGCTATAAAATATCTTTTTAATAATTTATAACTTATACATTTTATTTTGTCAAGTATTTGTATTTTTTTTAAATATTAAAATTTTAAATTCAATTTAAACTTTTATTCTCTTTTTTTTGTAATTTTTTAGAACTAAAGACTTCTAAATATTTTTCTATAATAAATCAAGCAATGTCTTATTTCCATAAACTTTTTCCCAATCTGAATTAAAAGTATCCATGCTCCAGTCTGTATAAGGATGATAAATTAACTTTTCAAAAACATCTGGAGCTACAGTTACCGATTTGGAACCAGCCAAAATTGTTTCATGAACTTGTCTTACATTCTTAAACGAAGCACCTAATATTTTAGGCTCAAAAATTCTTTTATACTGCGCCAATTTTTCTTCATCCGTTTTTTTATTCATTTCAAGAATTTTATAGGCATCTTTAACAATTTCAATTCCATTTTCCCCAATATTGTCAGAACGGTTAATATATGGAGCCATATATTCTGCCCCTGCTTCCGCCGCCATAATTATCTGTTGTGGTGACAAAATTCCAGTTGCAGTTATTTTATGCCCATCCTTTGCCAAAATTTTCATAGCTTTTATCCCTTCAGGCGTTACAGGAATTTTTGTATAAAAATTTTCTCCGAACGTATCATGCAAAAGCTGCACTTCCTTTACCATTATTTCAGCTGTGCTTCCCACAGCCTGCGCATGCACAATTTTATCTTTTCCAATAATATCAAAAATATCATTTATAATCTCTTTAAAATCTCTTTTTTCCTTCGCAATAATAGTAGGATTTGTAGTAACCCCTGCTATCGGAAAAATATCACTAATTTTTTTTATACTCTTCAAATTCGCTGTATCAATAAAATATTGCACTCTCATCATCCTCTCTCTTTTTTTATTGAAATAATAATTTAATATTTTAATTAGTTTCGTTTTATTTCGATATTATTTTAATATATAATTTAAAAAATGTCAATGCTTTTTTTCAACTTTTCTAAAAATTTTGATTGAATAATTACTTTCTTTATGTTATAATTAACATGCAAAGAAACAATCATAATATGAAAAAAACAACGACAAGGGCTAGTTCAAATTGAACTAGCTTTTTGTATTAAGTTTTGCTATAATATTTTTGGGTTCGTTGCCTAATTCATATTATGATTGGGGGTGATGTCCAAATGGAACGGGATATAGTTTTTATATTAGTTCAACTTGTGGTTATTTACTACATCCTAAGTAGAAGATAACACCCCAAAATGAAAAAATAATTTTTTCCCTGCAATTATTATTTATTGCAGGTTTTTTTATAAATTTTTTTCAAAAACTATTGACAAATTTTAAAAAATAATGTAAAATCGAAATATAAAGAAACAAAATGAAATAAAAAGATATTTTTAAAGAAAAAAAGAAGGGTGAAACGTATGAGAACATTAGTTACGGACATTGAAAGAGGAGCTACATTTGATGGGCCTGGGATCAGAACAGTTGTATATTTCAAAGGATGTCCGCTTAGATGTCTGTGGTGTTCCAATCCTGAAACACAGAAGCTGGAAAATGAATTTTGGGATTATGAAGGCTCTCTTTATAAAGGAAATAGAACTTCGTGTTCTGACTGTATCGCCACAAGTACATTAAAACAAGTTGCGAAAGATATGACTCTGGAAGAAGTGTTTACAATTGTGATGAAGGATGAAAATTTTTATAGAAATTCTGGAGGAGGAGTTACATTAAGTGGCGGAGAAGTGCTTGTAAATTCGGCATTTGCGATAAAACTCTTTGAAAAATTAAAAGACGAGTATGTTAATACAGCGATAGAAACTACTGGATATGGAAGTTACAGAGAGCTTGAAAAATTGGCAAAATTGACAGATACAATTTTATTTGACATAAAGCATATGGATAGTGGAAAACATAAAAAATATACCGCTGTTTCAAATGAAATAATTTTAGAAAATCTTACAAAACTTTCTAAATGGCATAAAAAAATTATTATGAGATTCCCATTTATAAAAAGGGTAAATGATGATGAAAAAAATATTCATGAAACAGCAAAGTTCTTGAAAAAATTAAATTTGCTGGAAATAAATATTCTTCCTTATCATACAATGGGACTTGAAAAATATAGAAAACTAAGAATGCAGTATCCGATGAAAACACTTGAAAAACATACACAGGAAGAACTTGATAATGCTTTACAAATAATGAAAAGTTATGGTTTAAAGGCAAAACTGAATGGATAATACAAAAATTAAAGATAAATAATAAAATATATTGGAGGGAAAAGCAATGAGAGAATTTGTTTTAAAAAGTGAAAGAGTGAAAAAATTAAGAGAATCGGCTTTATCAAAATTCCCTGATGTCAGTGTCGAAAGAGGCAGGCTTTTAACAAAGGCATATAAGGAACATGAAGGGGAATCAAAATATATGGTTCGTGCTTATGCAGTTAAAGAAATTCTGGAAAATATGACAATTTACATAAAAGATGGGGAACTTATTGCAGGAAATCAGTCCGTAGATGAAAGAACAGCGCCTCTTTTCCCAGAATATGCAGTAGACTGGATTGTAGATGAAATTAATGCAAAAGGAAACTTTGATCACCGTGATGGAGATAAGTTCAGAATCCCTGAAGAAGAAATTCCTGAACTTTTGGAAATATGTGAATGGTGGCGAGGAAAAACACTAAAAGATAAAGCTCACGCTCAGATGCCGCAAGAAATAAAAGAAGCTGGAATTGTGAAAATTATTCATGGAGAAGGAAATATGACTTCTGGTGACGGCCACATTGTTCCTGACTTCAAAAAAGTTCTGACAAAAGGTCTGAAGGGTGTAATTGAAGAAGCTAAAGCTTCTATGGAAAAAGTGGATATTACAGTTTATGGAGGATACAATAAAATTGACTTTCTAAAAGCTGTACAAATTGTGGCTCAGGCAACTATTGATTTTGCTCATAGATTTGCAAATTTGGCAAAAGAACTTGCTGAAAAGGAAACTGATCCGCAAAGAAAAGAAGAATTGCTTCAAATTCAGAAAAATTGCTTGAATGTCCCTGAAAATCCTGCTCAGACATTCTGGGAAGGAGTACAGGCAATCTGGTTTATCCATCTAGTAATTCAGATTGAAAGTAATGGTCATTCGGCTTCACTTGGAAGAGTGGATCAATATTTATATCCACTTTATAAAAAAGATGTGCTGGAAGGAGATTTAGACAGGGAATTTGCAAAGGAAATGCTGCAATGTCTATGGGTAAAACTTTACTCTGTAATAAAAGTCCGTTCAACTTCACATTCTGGTTACGGCGCAGGTTACCCAACTTATCAGAATGTTACAATTGGAGGTTCAACTCCAAGCGGAAAAGATTCTACAAATGAATTGAGCTACTTAATTTTAGAAAGTGTTGCAGAAAACAAACTTACACAGCCAAATTTATCTGCAAGATTTCATATAAATTCTCCAGAAAAATTTATTAGAAAATGTGCTGAAGTAGCTGCAACAGGTTATGGAATGCCTGCAATGCACACAGATGAAATAATAGTTCCTGCATTATTAAATAAAGGCGTAAAAATCGAAGATGCCTATAATTACTCAATGGTTGGATGTGTTGAAGTGGCTGTTCCTGGAAAATGGGGATACAGATGTACTGGAATGACATTTTTAAACTTTGTAAAGGCTACTGAACTTGTATTAAATGATGGTTATGATGCCAGAACTGGGCTTCAATTATTAAAAGCCGGGAAATTGACTGACTATGAGACTTATGATGATTTATGGGAAGCATGGAAAAAATATATGAAACATTATACAAAATTATCAGTTGCTCTTGATGTGCTGGCTGATACACATTTGGAAGATTTTCCTGATATTTTATTATCAAGTCTAGTTGATGACTGTATTGGCAGAGGACTTTCTGCAAAAGAAGGCGGAGCTGTTTATGACATTATTTCAGGACTCCAAGTTGGAATTGCAAATGCTGCAAATTCACTATATGCTCTAAAAACAACTGTTTTTGATAAAAAAATCTTGACAAAAGAAGAAGTTTACAATGCACTTCAGACAAATTATGAAGGTGAAAATGGAGAAAGAATCAGAAAAATATTGTTAGAAGTTCCTAAATACGGAAATGATATTGATGAAGTGGATGAATTTGCTACAAACATCTACTGGACATACATTGATGAGATTCAGAAATATCATAATACAAGATATGGAAGAGGCCCAATTAACGGCGGTTATGGGGTTTCAACATCTGGAATCTCTTCAAATGTGCCAATGGGAACAGTGAGCGGTGCAACTCCAGACGGAAGATACGCTTATACTCCTGCAGCTGAAGGAGGTTCTCCAACTCAAGGAACTGACACAAACGGTCCAACAGCAGTATTAAATTCTGTAAATAAATTGCCGACTCTGATGATTACAGGTGGACAATTATTAAATCAAAAATATTCACCAGAATTGGTAAATACTCCAGAACAGTTTGAAAAATTTGTAAATATAATAAAATCATTTATAAGCTCAAAAGGATGGCATATTCAATTTAACATTATTTCAGGAAAAACATTGAAACAGGCTCAAATTGAACCTGAAAAGCATAGGGACATTATCGTAAGAGTTGCCGGATATTGCGCTCAATTTGTTACACTTGACAGAACTACACAAAATGATATTATTTCAAGAACTGAACAAAGAATATAATCTCTTATTGTCTTTGATAAAATTCTAAAATAAATTTCTTTCCTTATTGCAAGGGGCTGACTAATTTTAAGCTCCTTGTATTTTTTATAAAAAAATTCCCAATAATTATTACTTATCAGGAATTCTTATTTATATTAAATCTTATTTAAAAATTTTTTTAACTATTTTTTCTTTTGTCTCTTTTCAATTACTTTTTGTGCTAAATCTCCCATCAATTCTTCATATCTTACAAGTTTCATTTCAAAATATCCACGACCTTGTGTAATTGCCTTCAATTCATTCGCATATTTGAAAGTTTCAGACATTGGAGCTTCAGCAATAATTTTTTGTTTTGTACCTTTGTGAGCTTCCATTCCTAAAACACGTCCACGCTTTTTATTAATATCCCCCATTATATCCCCAATATATTCTTCTGGAACAATAATCGTAAGTTCCATGATTGGTTCAAGCAATATTGGATTTGCTTCAAGCATCCCTTTTTTGAAAGCTAAATTTGCTGCAATTTTGAATGCTAATTCAGAAGAATCTACATCGTGATAAGAACCATCGTATAAAACAGCCTTTACATTAGTCACTGGATATCCTGCAAGAACTCCTTCTTTTAATGATTCCCTCAATCCTTTTTCAACCGCTGGAATATATGATTTTGGAACACTTCCACCTGTAATTATTTCTTCAAATACAAAATCTTCATTTACATGTGAAAATTTAATTAAAACATCTCCATATTGTCCATGTCCTCCAGATTGTTTCTTGTATTTTCCTTGAACATCTGAAGTTCCTTTAATTGTTTCCCTGTAAGGCACTTTCAATTCCACAGTTTTTATTGTTATTCCAAATTTTGCCTTCAATTTTTCTATAACTGTTGCACAATGAAGTTCTCCTTGTACTCCAAGAACTGTTTGACTTGTTTCAAGATTTCTATGCCAAGTAAATGACGGATCTTCTTCCATCAAACGATTCAATCCAGACGACATTTTTTCATCATCATTTTTATTCAATGGCTCTATTGCCACAAATAATTGCGGTTTTGGAAAAGTTATATCTTTTAATGGCACTTCCTTTTCACTAGTCGAAAGTGTATCAGAAGTTTTCGTACTATTAAATTTTGAAAATACAACAATATCCCCTGCAATCCCCTTTTGAACCTCATCCATTTTATTATTCACAAACGTATTAATTTTCCCAATTTTTTCCTTCGTTTTTCTATTCAAGTTAAAAACTTCCATATCTTGCTTAATTTCGCCAGAATAAATTTTTGCATAAGAAACTTTTCCTAAAAAAGAATCAATTGTTGTTTTAAAAATTTGGCATACAAAACTATTTTTTTCAGGCTGTACTTTTTCATTATCATCAGGCGATGGCAAGAAATCCTTCACTACATCAAAAGTTGTATGAAGTCCAATATTTTTCAAAGTTGAACCGCAAATTACTGGAATTACTGAACAATCAAGCACTCCTTGTCTAAGACCACGATGAATTTCAGCTGTCGTAAATTCAACTCCATTAAAATATTTATCCATTAATTCTTCATCAGTTTCTGCAACTGCTTCCAAAAGCATTTCACGTACAGAATTTATTTCATTATCCATATCAGTTGGCATTTCTACTGTTTTACACTCATTTTTACTCTTATCAAACTCTCTTGCAAACATGTCAACTACATTGATATGTCCTCTAAAATTTTCTCCAGTTCCCCAAGGTACATGAAATGGTGCAATCCGTTTCCCATATTTTTCCCTTAATTGTGAAAGAATTTTTTCATAATCAGCCTTTTCATTATCAATTTTATTCACAAAAATTATTCTCGGAATATTTCTGCTATCAGTCAATTCCAAAGCCGTTTCAGTCCCAACTGTCAAATCTGTAGTTCCATCAACAATAATAATCGCCCCATCAACTGCCGCAAGTCCTGATTCAACTTCTCCAAAAAAATCACCATATCCAGGAATATCCACAAAATTATACTTAGCCCCTTGATATTCCACTGCATGAAGACTCAAAGAACTCGTAATTTTAGTATCATTTTCATTCCCCACAATCCGATTAGTAAGCCCTGCTGTAAACTCCAATCCTTCTACCATATTACTCTTTCCAGATCCACTATGTCCTAGAATTCCAATGTTTCTTATGTTGCTGCTGTCATATATTCTCATAACAGTTCCTCCCTATATATTTCTACTTTTTTATTTATCTTTTTAAAATACCCTATATTAAATTTTAACTTGAAATTTGAAAAAATCAAGTTAATTAAAAAAATTATTAATATACAAAAAAAGCAGTAAAATAATTTTCTGATAAATTTTATTAAGGTTTTTTTTTTAAATTAGTTAATATAAAAATCTTGTTATTTTTTCAAAATATTATGACAAATATAAAAAAATATAGTATAATGTAATGATGATTTAATTTTTTAAGGTTAAAATATTTGAAAAAATAAAAAACAAAATATAGGAGGTCTATTTTTATGGAAAATATGGAATTTGATAATATTGACAGCAATGATTCTGAACGACTGTACCAAATGGGAAAAAATTATTTTGATAACGGTTCTGAAACATTGGCAGAAAAGTATTTAAAGGAAGCTGCTAAATGCGGAAATAGAAATGCAGTTCTTATACTTACAGATATTTATCTAAAACACGACAAATTAAATTTAGCAGAAAAATATTTGAAGAAAATTGCCGATGGCGGAGATTTTCAGCTGCAAGATAAACTTGGAACTGTCTACAAGAGAAAATCTAATTTTGAACTTGCTGAATACTATTACAAGCTGGCTATAAATAACGGCTATCAAAAATCTAGATATAACTTAGGAAATTTATATTACCAATTTAACAAAAAAAATCTTGCAGTAAATTACTTAAAACCTGCTGCTGATGAAAGAGATCAGGAAGCACAAGTTCTACTTGCTAAAATTTTCTATGATAACGGTCAGGTAGATATGGCTCAAGAATATCTATATAAGGCAAAAGACAATGGAGAGGCCTATTACTTGCTTGGAAAGCTGTATGGAGAAAAACAGGATATTGAAACTGCTGAAAAGCATCTTAGAACAGCTGCAGATATTTATGATAATAGAAGAGCTCAGGAAGTTCTTTACAAACTTTATGCCGACAATAATAATTTAACGCTTGAAAAACATTACTTAACATTGCTTGCAGATGAAAATCATCTAGAGTCATTTGTATTGCTTGGAAACATATTTTCTGATGAAAAAAATTATAATCTTGCTTATACAAACTATACTCATTTTTTTGAAGGAAAGAAACGTTCAAATGCAAAAGTTGATATGAAAAAAATTGATGAGGAAAAACTTAAATTTAATTTTGGAAAATGCTGCATAAAATTAGGTAAATTTGAAGAGGCCGAAAGAAATCTGAAAGATAACAGCTATCTAAAAGTTTCAGATAACGTCATTGAAGTTGCGAAACTTTATGAAGAAGCTGAACAGCTGAAAATAGCTATTCAATACTACAAATCAGCTTTGCATGTATAATTTCAATAAAAACTTAAATATGAACATATATCTGAAATAAATATTATGAAACAAGGGGAATTGACCCCTTGTCAGTAAAAGTTAATTTATCAGACAAGTCTATAAATAAAATCTTATAAATAAAAAAATAATTTAGGAGGAAAAAATGGCAACTACAAAAACAAAAATAGGTAATTTTGAATTTGAAAATTGCTTTATGAATGCAGCAGGTGTCTACTGCTACGATAAAAACGAACTTGAACAAGTAATAAATTCCGCAGCTGGAACATTTGTTACTAAAACTGCTACATTGCAATCAAGACCAGGAAATCCTGAACCTAGATATCATGACACGACTCTAGGAAGTATAAATTCAATGGGACTTCCAAATTTAGGATTCGATTATTATTTAGATTATCTATTAGAATTACAAAAATCACATCCAGATAGAACTTTCTTTTTCTCACTTGTTGGAATGTCGACTGAAGATACCCACACATTATTAAAAAAAGTTCAAGAAAGTGATTTTAACGGAATTACAGAACTTAACTTATCTTGTCCAAATGTACCAGGAAAGCCGCAAATTGCCTATGATATGGAAACTACAGAAAATTTACTGGCAGATATTTTCTCATACTTTAAAAAACCACTTGGAGTAAAATTGCCTCCATATTTTGATATAGTTCATTTTGACCAGGCAGCCGCAGTATTTAACAAATTTCCATTGACATTTATAAACTGTGTAAACAGTATTGGAAATGGACTTGTAATTGAAGATGAAAGCGTTGTAATAAAGCCTAAAAATGGATTTGGAGGAATTGGAGGAGAATACATAAAGCCTACAGCTCTTGCCAATGTTCACGCATTTTATAAAAGATTAAATCCATCTATTCAAATTATTGGAACAGGAGGAGTTCTTACAGGGCAGGATGCTTTTGAACATATTTTATGTGGAGCAAGCATGGTTCAGCTTGGAACTACTTTACATAAGGAAGGACCTTCTGCCTTTGAAAGAATAACTAATGAATTAAAGGCTATTATGGATAAAAAGGGATATAAAACTATTGAGGACTTTAAAGGAAAATTGAAATATTTATAATTTTTTAAATTAAAATAATAAAAATAAAACAAAAAATACAAAGCAAGGTGATAAAGAAATGGATAAAATAAGTTTACTTCAAAAAATAATTGATGAAAGTAAAAGAATCGTTTTTTTTGGAGGTGCGGGAGTTTCTACAGAATCAGGAATTCCCGATTTTAGAAGTGCAAATGGAGTTTATAACTTAAAACTGGACAGAAATTTTTCTCCAGAAGAGCTTGTTTCCCACACAATGTACGAAAAATACCCAGAAGAATTTTACGACTTTTACAAAAAACATCTTGTTTATCCAGAAGCAAAACCCAACTTTGCCCATAAATACTTGGCAAAATTAGAAGAAAATGGAAAATTAACGGCTATAGTAACTCAAAATATTGATTGCCTTCACGAAATGGCTGGCAGTAAAAATGTCTTAAAACTGCACGGAACAGTTGATAAAAATACTTGTGTCATTTGTGGCAATAAATATAATTTAGAAGAATTTTTAGAAATCTGCAAAACTAAAAGCATTCCGCATTGTCCAAAATGTAAAGGAACTATAAAGCCAGATGTCACTTTATATGAAGAAGTGCCAGATCCAGACACTTTTAGAAATGCAATAAATGAAATATCAAGAGCTGATACGCTAATTATAGGCGGAACTTCGCTTGTTGTATATCCAGCCGCTTCCTTAGTTCAATACTTTCAAGGAAAAAATCTTGTTTTAATAAATAAATCTAAAACCGAACAGGATCATTTTGCAAATTTAGTTATACATGAAAGTATTGGAGAAGTTTTTAAAAAATTAAAAAAAATAATTTAAGTTAAATAAAAAATATTTGGTGCTAAAAATTTGTTAATTTTTCAAAAAATAAATAGCACCAATTTTATTTTTATTAATCCTAAGACCCATTCAAATGGGAAATAGTATAAAATTACTCAAAACATTAATCTAAATCTTCTCCATTACTTGCAATTACCTTTTTGTACCAGTCAAAAGATTTCTTTTTATAACGATTTAATGAACCAGTTCCATCATCATTTCTGTCTACATAAATATATCCGTATCTTTTACTCATTTGAGCTGTTGATGCAGAAACTAAATCAATACAACCCCAAGAAGTATATCCTAGCACTTCTACTCCGTCTTCAATCGCTTCTCTCACTTGTTCCAAATGTCTTCTCAAATAATCAATTCTATAATCATCTTCAACTGTTGGGCCATTAGGTCCATCAACTAAAACATCTTTTGCTCCAAGTCCGTTTTCTACGATAAATAATGGAATTTGGTATCTGTCATAAAAATCATTCAATACAATTCTAAGTCCAACTGGATCAACTTGCCAACCCCATTCACTTGATTCTAAATATGGATTTTTCAATCCACCTAGCAAGTTACCTTTTCCAACTTGATAATCTTGCGGATTATGTGCTGCAGCAACACTCACATAATACGAGAACGATACAAAATCAACTGGATTTTCAGCTAATAATTTTTCATCACCTTCAGCAAATTCAATATTTATATTATTTTCTTTAAAATATCTTTTCGCATAAGCTGGATATTTCCCTCTTACATGCACATCAGCAAATAAATAATTTTCTCTTTCAAATTCTCTTGCAGCTAATATATCAAGCGGATGTGATGTCATTGGATAAGCTGGCATTGATAAAATCATACATCCTATTTTAAAATCTGGATTAATTTCATGTCCAACTTTTGTGACTAATGCAGAAGCTACTAATTCATTGTGGACAGCTTGGTACAATTCTTGTTTAGTTGGTTTTACTTCTCCATCAGTTGGAATTCCTCCACTTATAAATGGAGCGTGTAAAACAGAATTTATTTCAGTGAACTACTCCCGCTTTTAGAAGCGGGAGCTTCTTGGGAAGTATCTGCTTTTATTAGCCAAATATATTTACCAAGCTCTTCGGGCAGTCCCTGCCCTGTTTTCTTTTATTTTCTTAATATTCCAACATCGCTTTTCCAATGTTTTTTATATTCAGTGCCGCATTGTAATCTCTATCAATTTCAATCCCGCAGCACTCACATTTATAACTTCTTTCTGATAATTCCAGTTTCTCTTTAACATTTCCACATCTACTGCAAGTTTTCGACGATGGAAACCACTTATCTATCTTCAAAAATTGTTTCCCTAAAAACATCAGTTTATACTCAAGCATTCTCAAAAACATTCCCCATCCATTATCTCCTACACTTTTCCCAAAATTTAATGCCTGGCTCATCCCTTTCATATTCAAATCCTCAACAACCACAGCATTATATGTTTCAGACAATTTTTTTGATAATTTATGTAGAAAATCTCTTCGACAATTTTTGATATATTCATGCAATTTTGATATTTTCATTTTTTGTTTATACCAATTTTTAGAAAATCTCACTTTTCTCGATAATGATTTTTGTAATTTTTTCAATTTTTTCTCCAACATCCTAAAATATCTTGGATAATCAGCCCTTTGGTTTTCAGAACTGACAAATAATTCAGACATCGAAAAATCAAGTCCAATCACTTTATCATTACTTGACATTTTTTGAATTTCTTTTTCAAATTCTGTCAAAACAGAAACATAGTAATTTCCATTACTGTTTGTCAATGTTACTGACTTTATCTTGTAATCCTTCGGTATTTCTCTATGATATTTTAATTTAACTTTTTTCAATTTTGGCAAAACCAAATATTTGTTTTCCTCAATTCGTATTGAATTATTCACACAATTTGTCGTGTAACTTTTAACATTATTCTTTTTAGATTTGAATCTTGGAAATTTTGCCCTCTTTTGAAAGAAATTCGTAAACGATCGTTTTACATTCAATTGAGCATTTGAAAGTGCTAGACTGTCTACTTCTTTTAGAAATTGATTTTCACTTTTCAAACTAGCAGGTGTAATTATTTTATTTTTTCCAGTTTCTTCATAAAATTTATTCGCAGTATACAAAATCGTATTGTAAACAAAACGAACACATCCAAAAGTCTTATTTATCAATAATTCCTGATCTTTATTTGGATAAATTCTGTATTTGAATGCCAAATTATATTTCATAAAATTACACCTCCTTTTGATTTTGAATATTATTTTTAATTATTTCTTTAGAGATTTTATCATTAATGACTTTTCTTCGATATTTTATACAAAAATTGTATCATAGGTGTATCCTTTTTTCAATTTTTTTTACAAAAAAAGCAATTCATCTCCCACTTATAGAAAGCCTACGACTTCTTGCTATCTTTTTGTTAAAAATTTTTAAAATTAAAAAATCTTCATAACTTCAAAAGAGAGATGATTATGATCAACCATCTCTCTTCCCAAATTTTACATTACTATTTAATTTCCCAATAATTATATCCTTTTTATCCATTTCTAATTATTGTCCAAACTTTATTTAAACCATTGTTTTCTTTCCTCTTTAATTATATTGTACTCCTAATTTTTTCCAATTACAAGTTTTTTTTAAAATAAAAAAAACAAGTTTATAATAAAAAAATACACCTTCAATACTTTTTATAGCACTTTCAGTGTATTTTTATTTCATTATATTCTATTTTTTATTTTAAATTTAAAGAAATTTATTATTCAACAACAAATAACCATTCTTTAGATAATTCGTGATCTCCATTAATAACTTTTTCATATTCACCTTTTAACAATTCATAGAATTTACCAGGTTTTGGTTCAGCATGGAAGTCTAATTGTCCAATTGGTCTTTGGTCTAATGATTCAGCATAAGTGATTTTCATTGCTGTTCCTGTTACTAACAATTCATCTGCTGTAAATACCATTGATCTGTCAATTTTTCCACGGTTGATTTTGTATCCGTTGTATTCTAATAATTCTAATGCTGATCTTACTGTAATTCCTTCAAGTGCTGCATTTCCTGTATCAGGAATAATTACTTGATCTCTGTAGATTAATACAATATTTGCAACAGAAACTTCTACTACATTTCCTGCATCATCAAACATTAACGCATCATCGTAACCATTTCTTTGAGCGTCACTTGTAGCTAGGAATGAATTGATGTAAGATCCACCTGCTTTTGCTTTAGTTGGGATAGATGAATCGTTATATTTTCTATAAGTTGAACTCATCAATCTTAATCCACCTTTTGTACTTACATAATCTGCAAGTGGCAACATATAAATTGCTAAATCAAAATCAAGTCCTGCTTTTTTAGGTGATAATCTTGGTTCTTTACAGAAAATGAACGGTCTCATATAGAAATCTTCTTTAATATCGTTCTTTTTAACTAATTCAGTTACGATATTTTTGAATTCATCCCATTCCATGAAAAATTCAAAACCTAACATTTTTGAAGCTGTCATAAGTCTTTTATAGTGATCTTCCAATCTAAAAATTGCTACTTTCCCATTTCTGTAGTATCCTCTAACTCCACCGAAACAAGTTGTTCCATATTGTAAACTATGAGTTGCAATACTTACTGTCGCTTTCTCAAATTCTACTATTTCTTTATCGAAATATGCATATTTCATAAATTCAGTTTTACCTGCCATTAAATTTACCTCCATATAATTTCAATGTTCTAATATTTACTATTATATTTTAGCACTTTTTTTAAATTATGTAAAATTTATTTTTTATACATAACTATATATCCAATTTATGCTTTCTGAACTTCCCACGACTAAAGTCGCAGGGTTCTAAAATCTTTAAAATTATATAAGCAACAAGGGGGAATCCCCCTTGCAAATAGTATTTTTTCAGTTATTGTTAAGTTTGGCAAAATTAAACTCCATAAACTTTCATAAGCTCATCCATTTCTTTCTTTTCTTCCATTTCTTGAACTTTTTTCAAAGATAATGCAATAGATTTTCTCTTTTCATTTATATCTGTAATAACAGCCTCAACTTTATCTCCAACTGAGAATTTTTCAGAAATATCCTTCAAAAAGTCCTCTGTCAATTCTCTTTTTGGTACAATTCCATTAAATCTGTCTGTTAATTTAACAAGCGCAAAATTCTCCTGAATTTCCACAATTTCAGTATTTACAATATTTCCCTTTTTATATTTTTCAGTAACTTCCTTCCAAGGCGATTTTTCCAATTGCTTAATACTTCCAGATAATTTTTTCTCAATTTTGTCAATTACGATCACTTTAAATTCAACTTCATCGCCAACTTTGTATTCCTTATGTTCTCTTTTATCCCAAGAAAATTCATTTTTATGGATAAACACTTCTATTCCCTTTTCAAGTTCAACAAAAATTCCATAATCTTGAACATTCATAACTTTTCCCTTATATGATTTATCAAAGTCATAAGTTTCTTCAAGAACATCCCATTTATCATCAAGCAGTGCTTTTGCACTTAAAGTAACTCTATTTTTCTCATCATTAAAGTCAACTACTTTAAATTTAATCAAATCTCCAGCCTTATATTTTGAAGTTAGATTAGATTCTCTCTTATATGACAAGTCAGAAACATGTAAAAGTCCGTCAATATCCTTTTCAAGCGAGATTAATAATCCAAAATCAAATACTTCTGTTATTGGCTTTTCAATAATATCTCCTATATGATATTTTTCCTTTACTGTATTCCAAGGATTTTCTGAAAGTTGTTTTACACTTAATTTAACATTTTTCTTTTCATTTTCAATTTGAATAATTTTTGCAGAAAATTTATCTCCCGCTTTATAATTTTTCAATTCTTTAGATCCATTGTGCCAAGCAAGCTCTGAAACATGTACAAATCCAGAATTCCTATCAACAGTTACAACTATCCCAAAATCAAGAACATCTTTAACAACAGCCTCAACCACATCTCCAACATTATGGCTATTTTCAAATGCAACCCAAGGATCTTCTGATAACTGCTTTATGCTTAACTTTAATCTATTTTTTTCAACATCCTTTTCAATAATTTTAGCAGTTACTTCATCTCCAATTTTATATCTTTCATGCAAATTATCCACTTGATCCCAAGAAACTTCAGAAATATGAACAAATCCGCTTGCAGCCCCTAAATCCAATATAATTCCAAAATCAAATAT
This sequence comes from Leptotrichia sp. oral taxon 417, assembly GCF_013394865.1. Taxonomy (NCBI): domain Bacteria; kingdom Fusobacteriati; phylum Fusobacteriota; class Fusobacteriia; order Fusobacteriales; family Leptotrichiaceae; genus Leptotrichia; species Leptotrichia sp. oral taxon 417. The sequence goes on from NZ_JABXYV010000001.1 coordinate 2,019,933, forward strand.
TTCCTTAACTTTTCCTGTAACTACATCTCCAACATTAACACTTTCAAAATATTTTTCCTCTTCGATTTTTATCAAGTCAATTCTTGAAATAGTTATATTGCTTCTGTTTTTTTCTTTTATAATAAATTTAAATTTTTGTCCTGTATAATCCTTATCTTTCTCAAATCTAGCCAGAGAAAATGGTAAAAATGCCTCATTTTTCCCAATTCTTACAGTATATCCCCCTTTGATTTTCTTAACAATTTCTCCAGTCACAATATCATCAACATTAAATGATGCCAATTCCTTAGCTCTATCTAGCACAAATTTTGAAACAATGATGTTATCCTCATCTTCCCTCAAAACTTTCACTTCAATTTTATCTCCAATTTCAAAGTCTTTAACTTCACTAGCATAAATTCTTCCTTCTTTTTTTGCATTCAAATCAAGAAATCCATAGTCCAATTCTTTTCTTGTAATAATTCCTTCAACTACATCTCCCGATTTTTTTTCCTCAGGTAAATAATCCTCCAATAATGTCTCAAATTCTTTTTCGCTCATTTTGTACTTCAGAACTGCCTAAAATTAGCCAGTCCTTCTCCCTTCTTTATATTTATTCAAAAAATTTATTAATTTCTATTAATTGTCTTAACTCTTCCAGCAATTTAATCTCTTCTTCTGGATTCCCTCCATTTTCTGAAATTGCCCTAAGTCTCAATTTTTCTTCCTTTCCTGCTCCAAGCATCATAACTCCAAATACATTTTTTCCATCAATTTTTTCATTTTCTTCTTTGTTATTTTCTGCCTGTTCATTTTCAAAAACTTTTTCTATTTCCAAAGCCACATCATACTTTTTGGCAATATTCACAATCTGCCCCGATGGCCGTGCATGGACTCCCTGATCGTTTTTTATTTCTACAATAATTTCCTTCATAGCTTTCCTTTCCTGATATTTCCTAGTTTTTATTTGTTTTGTAAATCCCTTCTGCACGTCTTCTAGTAGCAGTTTTAGAATGCCAGGTGTCTTCCAAAATAATTGAATCCTTAAATGGAGTTTTAGAAACTTGCTGTTTCATATAATTTAAAAACATGCATCTGGAAGAATGATGATTATCAAGCGTAACACAAGAAGCAAAGTGTATAGCCACTTCTTCTGGCGTAATCTTCCCTTCCTTTTTCAGGCATTTATTCACATTTGATAAAAGAGAATTAACTCCTTTCCCATTACATCCTCCACATTGAAACATCAAAACTCTCATATCCTGCTCCATAGGATATTTTGAAAATCCACCACTTCTCTCGTAAAATGACTGGCTGCAATGATATCCGCTGCAACGTCTTTTTGCAATTTCACATTGAATTATTACGACCAGCTTAATTTTTGATAAATCCATAACACCACCTCAAAATATATTCGCAACTCTTAAAACCTATTTAAATAATATCATTTATTAGATTAAAAATCAATATTTATCTAATTTTTTTCTGTAAAAATAAAAATTAAATATTAAGTCTATTTCTACTAAACTTCATTTAAAAATGGAAACTATATTTTAATTTGACTCTTTTGCGAGAAATTTATATTTATACTATTCCCCGTTTAAAAAGCAAATATTTATTTTAATTATTTGAAAATAAATATCAGGTTTAATCTGCTAAAAAGATTTACAACATATTCGTTATTCAAATGGAGTTTAGTATTAGTTTAGTTTTAAGACAGTTTTACTATAAAAAGACATAGTATTAGTAATTCTTTTGTATAGTAAAAAAGAGAGACATAATTAAATGCCTCTCCGAAAATTTATATTTTAAACCTTTTATTTTAAAGATTATTGAGTAATAAATCTTACGTTAGTGAAGTCAACGTTTTGGAAGAATAATTCAACTCTTCTGTTATTGTATCTTCCTTCAACTGTGTCATTAGTGTCAGCTGGATTGCTTTCTCCTTGACCAGTGATTGTTCCGTAAGAAATAGAATTTTTCAATCCGTAGTCTCTTAATAATCTAGCTACGTTTTGTGCTCTTGCTACTGATAATTTTTGGTTATAAGCAGCTGATCCAGTTGAATCTGTATGTCCAACGAAATCAATTGATCCACCATCAGCAAATTGGTTAATTACACCTGCGATAGTTCTCAAGTCAGCAGCTTCACCTTCGTTAGGTACTCTACCATCTACTTTAAATCCTCTGATTACACATTTTTTTGTATCAGTTTCACAACTAAATGGTAACACAGCAGTATTTGGTTTAACAATTGGTTCTGGTGCTGGAGCTGGTGCAGGCACTGGAGTTGGTACAGGCACTTCAACTGTTTGAGTTATGATTTTAGGTGATCTGTCATTTTTCAATTGTCCAAATCTATATCCTACTCTAACTCCTACTGAATCATTGTAGTTTCTTGTTCTTTCAACAGAATTTCCTGCTGAATCTACAAATCCTTTAACTTTAACACCTGATCTTTCATAAATAGCTTCTAATGAAACTGGCCCAAATTCAGTACCAATTCCTGCTGCAGTATATAATCCACCTTTAACTTTAGCATCTGCTAAATTTTTAGTTCCGTGAGCGAAGTTATATCCTGCTCTTCCTAATACATATAAAGCATCATTTCCATTGTTTGTTGTGATTAAGTTGAATTTACCTAATGCGTAAACTGGAACACTTCTCATTAATTTAGCTTTGTCATCTTTTCTAATTAATTTTCCAGAATTAGCAGATAATTTGTATTCTGCTCCTAATCCCCATTCAAATTCACCTTGGTTATCAACAATATATTCTAAACCAAGTGTTGGTCCATGTTTAAGTTCATAATCATCACTAAGATCACTTGAACCTGCTTTAAATTTTCTGTAGAAATCATATCCACTTTTAACTTGTACTTCAGATGCTACAGCATTTAAAGCCAATAAAGCTGTTCCTAAAATAACTAATTTTTTCATTTTAATTCCTCCCGAATTTTATTTTTTACTCTAACTTTTTAAATTAGTACTTCTTTCTCCTAATCCTCTTTTAGATTATACAATATTTTAAGAGAAAAATCAATGTTTTTACTAATTAATTTATTATTATAGTTAAAACTTTCCGTTTACAAGTTATAATATCACTTTTTTAACAAAAAGTCAATAAAAAAATTAACCAATATTCTATTTTAAGTATTATGTTTACTACTATTTCCTATAAAATAACCTAATTTTATTGACTTATTAGTCACTTTAAAATTTCATTTTTTTTATTTTCCTATAAACTATTATATTAGCCAAATAATTAATTCAAACTGTATAAAATTAGATTAAACTTTAGATTTAATCAGAATAACTATTACTTTTTAGTTTGATTTCAAAGTGTTATTTCTGTGTAAATTGCCAAAATTTAAGTTATATGTTTATCATTTTATCAATAGAATTTTCTAGTTTTTTCAATAATGCAATACGATTATTTCTTAATTTTTCATCATCAGCATTAATAATTACATTATCAAAAAATTGATTAATTGTATCGGCATTATTTAATAATGTTTCAATATAACTTGAAAAATCTGCATTTTCAATACTTTCCAACTGATTTGCAAAATTGTATAATGCTTTTTCTTCATCTGATTCAAATAATGCGCTGTCAATATTTAGATTTACATTTTTTTCATCTTTAACAATATTTTTTACACGTTTTAAAAGATTTATTAAAATCTCAAAATTTTCAGTTTGTGATAATTTTAGAAGTTCAGATAATTTCTTATCCAATTCTACAACATTGTTTTCAAGATTTATTTCATAATTTATAAGTTCTTTCTTGTATTTTTCAGAAAGCACATTAATTATTCTTTGTTTGAAAAATTCCGTTACATCCTTCACGACATTCTTTTCCAATACTTTTTTATCTGCCGAGAAAATTTCATAAGCTTTTTCAATTAATTCCTTATAATCAAAAGACAATTTTGAATTTAATACAACTTGAATAATTCCTTGTGTAGCACGTCTCAAAGCGTAAGGATCTTTAGAACTTGTAGGTTTTAATCCAACTGCAAAACATCCAATTATTGTATCCATCTTGTCAGCAATTCCAGCAATTGCACCTTCCACAGTCGTAGGCAATTTATCCCCTTGATAACGTGGCAAATAATGTTCAAAAATTCCAAGTGCTACATCTTTATCCTCACCTTGCTTTTGAGCATAAACGGAACCCATAAATCCTTGTAACTTAGTAAATTCCTTTTCTCCAATTACATTTGAAACAAGATCTGCTTTTGCCAAATCTACAGTTCTTATGATATTTTCCTTCTTATCAGTCAAGTTTAACTCTGAAATCAGATATTCAGCAATTTTTTCACTTCTTTTAACTTTTTCAAAAATTGTTCCCATATCCTTTTGGAAAGTAACTTCCTTCAGTTTTTCCACATTATCTGCAAATTTACCTTTTAAATCTTCATCAAAGAAAAATTTCGCATCGGCAAGTCTTGGCTCTACAACCTTTTCATTCCCTTTTTTAACAGTTTCTGAATATTCAGGCGCATTTCTTATAACAATAAATTTATTTGACAATTTCCCATTCTTATCTTTTACTGGAAAATATCTTTGGTGAGTTTCCAATGTAATTGTTATAATATCTTCAGGAAGCTGCAAATAATCCTTGTTAAATTCACCCTTTATTGCATAAGGATATTCTACCACATTAACCACTTCATCCAATAAATATTTATTGATTATCGCAGTATCTCCATCCTTTTCACCATTTTCTTTTATGCTTTTCAAAATTTCTTCTCTTCTTTTTTCACCATTCACAATAACAAAATTTTCAAGCAATATCTTTTCATAATCAAGCGGATTATTAATCTCAATGTCCTGAGAAGCAAAATATCTCATTCCACGAGTCTTATTCCCACCTTTTAGCCCTTCAAACTCAAAAGGTAAAATTTCCCCATTATCAAATAAAGTCACAAACCATTTAATCGGTCTTACAAATCTAAATGTTCTATCCGCCCATTTCATAGATTTTTCAAACTCTATTTTCTTTATCGCATTTTTCAATATTTCAGGTAAAATCTCCCTAGTATCCTTCCCTGCAATAAACTTTTCAATCGAAATATACTTCCCTTTTTCATTTTCAATAATCTTTATATCATCAGCCGTAGCACCCTGAGATCTCACAAATCCCTCACCAGCTTTCGTAAGTTGTCCATCCTTATAAGCAATCTCAACTGAAGGCCCTACACTTTTCTTATCCAAGTCATCCTGTTTTTCAGCCAAATCCTTTATAATCGCTGTAACCCTTCTAGGCGTACTAAACGATTCAATTTCTGAAAACTTGATTCTTTCAGATTTTAATTCATTTTCTATTATTTTTTTCAGATCCTTTTCCGCCTTATCCACATATTGTGCAGGCAATTCTTCCAATCCTATTTCAAAAAGAAAATTCAATTTTTTCACTCCTTTCGGTACTCTGTTCATCTTTTTTCATTTTTTATTTATTTCTCATATTTTCTTACAAATTTTTCCTCAAATTCCTCTTTTGAGTAGGTGTGTACATTTTTGAAGCAGTAACCTTTAAAATTTCTTAACCCAGCTCTCAACCTTTCCTCAATTTTTACAGTCTTTAACAAGTTATCTAACAATTTTTTATCATTTCTTTCAGAATTTGAAAAATTAGCAACTAAAATATAATCCAATTCTTTTCTAGTATCTTTCAATGTTTTATCAAAAATATCACAAAATATAAGCACACTGTCATATATCTTTTTATGAAGTTCAAATTCTTTGATATTTTTCATTTCTCCATTTTTAAATTCAATAAAGACATAATTTTCATCTTGAATAAACAAAGCATCATTTGATTTAATACCTACTCCCTTAAACTCTATCTTCCCTGTATATTTATCTTTTAAACAATCAAAATCAATTACTTGCAAATCAGAATTTGTCATATAATTATTGCTATCATCCTTTGAAGTTTTTTTCAAAGTTGACTTACATTCTATTCTCAAATCACTAATCTTCATACAATTCTTCCTCATTCATCAAATTTTCAAAAGAAATAGCTAACTTATAAAATAAATCATCTGTTTTGTTAGTCTTGTCAACTAAAATTGCTTGTTCTCCATCCAATTCACTCATATAATATTTACATTTATTTGATATTTTATACTTTTTTGAGTAAACTTGAATAGCCTTAAGAAAATAAGGACTGTGTGTTGTTAGTAAAATGTGCATTTTAAACTCTTTCTGCAACAATACAATTAATTCTGCAAATTTTATTTGCCATTCAGGATGAAGATGTATTTCAGGTTCATCTAAAATTATAGTACCATTTTCCTGAAGTGTATTATTAATAAATAACATTTTTAAAACAGCAAAAGATTTTAATCCTGCTGATAAATTTATTAAATTAAGTTCATTCCCTTTATTTTTTCTCCTGTAAACATAATTTCCCCTATTACTTAAAATAATATCCCCTTCAAATAATTCATTCAATTTCAGATAGAATTTTTCTAATTTAGAATTTAATATAATTTCATCTACTAAACTACCTTTTTTTTGTATTAATTTATATTTCAAATAATTTTTATGATTATAAATAGTATTATAATCAGTATTTTTTATTGCATTTCTTACAAACAATTCATCTGTTAAATCATCTAGTATAAAAGGATCATCAATATAAACTATTTCTGTATTTAAAAAGTGTTCATTTTTTATTTCTTTTATTATATTATTTTCAATACTTAAGAAACTTTCTTTATCTTGTATTTTTAATTTTATATTTCCAACTAATTCTGTATATATATTCGTTATTTGATTATTGAATTCATTACTAAAATTTCTATTTAATATTGCTAAAACAAATGATTTTTTAGGAATTTTCAGCAAATCAAATATTCTTTTTACAGGTTCTTCAGGTATCTCATTTTTTGTTTTCTCACTATTATTTGAGATAAATTCTAAAATTTTATTTTTTAATATTTCAATATCGTATTTTGATCCTTCAATCAAAATTTCATCAATAATTTCTTTGAACTCAACATTATAAAAAAACGAACCTGTAGCATGAACATAAAGTAATTCTAAATTATGTTTAATAGTGTTTCTTTTTTCTCTTATAATTTGATCATCCAGCTTATACAGACTTTGAAATATTGAAAACAAAACTTTCCCTATTGTACTTTTTCCTGTATTATTCTCTCCCGCAATAACAGTTATCCCATTTATCTCAACATCAGCTTCCTTCAGTTTCCCAACATTTCTTATCGACAATTTCATTCAACAGCCCTCCTTTCAAAAGAAGAATCCCCCTCTTTTATGTCTATTTATTTTTATTCAGCAATGGGAATCCCAATCTTTCCCTAGCTTCTACAAATTTTTCTGCACATCCCTTGGCCAAATCTCTAATTCTTAAAATATAAGACATTCTTTCTGTTGTACTAATTGCCCCTCTTGCATCAAGGTTATTAAATGTATGTGAGCATTTTAGAACATATTCATAAGCTGGGAATACTAAATCGTTGTTTAGACAATTTTTAGATTCCTTTTCGTACATATCAAAAAGTTGGAAATGCATTGGAACGTCTGCTACTTCAAAACTGTACTTTGATAACTCATACTCAAACTGGAATCTTCTTTCTCCGTATTTTACACCTTTTGTCCATTCTAAATCTTTTACATCATCTTTATTTTGTAAATAAAGTGCAATTCTTTCAAGTCCGTAAGTTATTTCTGATGGAACGATTTTCACTTCCAGTCCTCCAACTTGCTGAAAATACGTGAACTGCGTAATTTCCATTCCATCTAGCCAAACTTCCCATCCTAATCCCCACGCTCCAAGTGTAGGGCTTTCCCAGTTATCCTCTACAAATCTTATATCGTGCTCCTTCGGATCAATTCCTAGTGCAACCAAACTTTCTAAATAAAGTTCTTGAATATTTTCTGGTGATGGTTTCATAATTACCTGAAATTGATGATGTTGGTACACTCTGTTAGGGTTTTCACCATATCTTCCATCTTTTGGACGACGTGATGGCTCAACATAGGCAACATTCCAAGGTTCAGGCCCTAATGACATCAAAAAAGTATCTGGATTAAATGTTCCTGCACCTGTTTCAATATCATACGGATTTGATATTATACATCCTTTATCTCCCCAAAATTTTTGAAGAGTTAATATAATTTCCTGAAAAGTCATTTTTCTCTATCCTTTCTCTATATTTTACTATTTTTTCTTATTCAAACGTTTTTTTAAATACACTGCTACTAAAATCAGCAGTGAAATAATAACGTATTTGATAACATTAAATGCTGTAGCACCTATTTTCTTTGGCAAAAAATAATCCTCTGCTATTTTATAGAAAGTTGATAATTCTTTCTTTTCTCCATATTTTCTTATAATTTTTTTTGGATTTTTCAGATTAACTTTTTTTATTTTCAGTTTTTCTTTTACTTGTTCTTCTGTTAAATGCAGTGTCTGTTCTTTTGAATTAATAATAAAATATCCTGATTTTTTATCAATTTCCTTCATTTCTTCCTGTTTGTTTTTTTCATCTTCCATTAAGTCAAAATCTGCATTTACATAAAAAACTTCAGCAATCGCTTCGTTGGCATTGTACACATATCCTACCCAACTACCTTTTATTTTTCCTAATTTCCCCAAATATCCTATATTTGACAAATAATAGTTCACTTCTGGAATCGCTTCGTTATACTCTGTACTCACTGAATATCCGTTTTTTAAATTCAAAACTGTATTTTCCTTAACTGGAAACCACACAAAGAAAAACAAAACTGTAAAAATCAATATCGCAATATCTATTCCAAATATTGTTCTTAACTTATTTTTAGAAACCGAAATAATAATAGCCATAACAGCAATAATCACAACTAAAACCCGAAATAGCATCATTGCCAAATATACTGCTCCAAACATATATTATCACCTATTTTTTTTCAAATATTTTCTCACCAAATAATCAATTATAATAATATAAATACCAATATGTACATACATATCCGCCACATTGAATACAAAAACCCAAATTCCCCGAAAATCAATCATATCAATTACATATCCCCGAAAAATTCTATCAATCATATTCCCCAAAGCTCCAGCAGCAATTACTGCCACTCCTATTTTAGTCCATTTGCTATAATTTTTAAAATTCTTATATTCCATAGCGACTACATATATAATCAGAACCGTACTTGCTATCGTAAAAAGGTTGATTTTACCCTGCAAAAGTCCAAAAACTCCACCGTGATTTTCAACATAAGTCAAATGAAAAAATCTTTTTATTAATGGTATTGAAAAACCTTGTATTCCACCTGCTACATTGTACATTAACTGCTTTGTAATTTGATCTAATGCAGCTAAAACCAAAATAATAATTATATAAGGCATTCTTTTCTCCTCACATTTTTTATTAACACATGTTTGTAAAAAACGAACTAAATAAGTTATTTTTATTTAGCTGTATTTAGTCCTATTTTACAAAATAAATTTTATGTTACATTTTTTCCAAAACGCTTGCACATCTCGGACAAACATCTGAATGATTGTGATCGTGCCCAACTTCTTCATCATACTTCCAGCATCTTTCACATTTTTCTCCAGACGCTTTTTCCACACTTATACTTATTCCTTCGATTTCACTTTCTGCTAAATTATCATTTACAAATTTAACTTGAGATACGATAAATAAATCAGAAACTTCATTTTCTGTATAATCTTTTATAAATGAATATTCATCATTGGCAATATTTAAAAGAACTCTTGCATCAAGAGAATGTCCTATTAATCCAGTCTGTCTTTCTGCTTCCAGCTTTTTGTTCACTTCTCTTCTTAGACGTGCGATTTTATCCCATTTTTTAGCCAACTCTTCATTTAAGTATTCAGGATTTGCTTCAATCCATTTTGATAAATGCACACTTTCTTCTTCTTTTAACGCTTCTGGAATTCTTTCCCAAATTTCATCAGCAGTAAACGACAATACTGGTGAAATAATTCTTACTAACACTTTTAGAACTTCTGTCAGCACAGTTTGAGCACTTCTTCTTTCGATTGAAGTTGTACCTTCACAGTAAAGTCTGTCTTTTACGATGTCAAGATAGAATGAAGACATTTCCATTGAGCAGAAATATGTAATTTCTTGGAATAAACTGTAAAATTCGTATTTATCATAATATTCAGTTGTTTTTTCTTTTAATTCTTCCAGTTTGTGCATTGCCCATTTGTCAATTTCAAACATATCTTTATAGTCAACTTTATCATTTGCATAGTCAAAGTTATTTAAGTTACCCATCAAGAATCTTGCTGTATTTCTAATTCTTCTGTATGCATCTGACATTTGTTGTAAAATGTTTTCAGAAATTCTCACATCTTCTCTGTAATCTACTGATGATACCCAAAGTCTTAAAATATCTGCTCCGTATTTTTCTGTAATATCTTTTGGAAGTATTGTATTTCCAAGTGATTTAGACATTTTTCTACCTTGTCCGTCCATTGTAAATCCGTGAGTTAATATTCTCTTGTAAGGTGCATCTTTTGTACTTGCAATTGATGTCAATAGTGAAGATTGGAACCAACCTCTGTGCTGGTCACTTCCTTCAAGATATAAATCTGCTGGTCTTGGCAAGTTTCTTGGCACTAGCACACTTCTATGCGAAACTCCAGAATCAAACCAGACATCCATTATACTTCTTTCTTTTCTAATATCCACATCTTTTAAATTATATTTTTCTAAAAGTTCATCCCCAATAATTTCTTTGGCTTCATATTTCCACCAAATATCAGTTCCTTCTTTTTTAACCAATTCAATTATTCTATCCATAATTTCTGGCTCATAAATAACTTCATCAGTCGCTCTATTGTAAAATAATGGTATTGGCACTCCCCAGACTCTTTGTCTTGAAATAGTCCAGTCAGGACGAGTTTCTAACATTGAACCAATTCTATTTTTACCCCAAGATGGCACAAATTCAACATTTTCCAATGCCTTTAATGCATTTTCCCTAATATCGCTTTCGTCAATGCTAATGAACCATTGTTCAGTTGCTCTGAAAATAACTGGTTTTTTACTTCTCCAATCATGTGGATACGAGTGAACAAAAGTTGTGTGATATAACATATGTCCGCTTTCGGTCAAGTCTTCAACAATCGCTTTACTTGCTTTTGCATAGAACATTCCTTCATATTTTCCAGCTTCTTTAGTCATATGCCCTTTATCATCTACTGGCGACAAAATTCCAATGTTATATTTCAATGAATAATTATAGTCATCTGCCCCATGTCCAGGCGCTGTATGAACTGCTCCTGTACCTGCATCTATTGTTACATAATCAGCATTCATTACTAACCCTTTTCTATCTAAGAACGGATGTTGATAATGAGTATATTCCAATTCTGTCCCTTTAAATTCTTTTAATAATTCATACGACAAGTCCAATGTTTTAAACACATCTTCAGCCAAGTCCTTTGCAACTACAAGATTACCTTTTTCAGTTTTATACAATCCGTAATCAAATTCAGGATGTAAGAATACTCCCAAGTTTGCTGGCAATGTCCAAGGTGTTGTTGTCCAAATTAAAATACTTGCTTCATCCACACCTAATTTATCAGTCAAATCTTTTTCCCCTTCAAATTTTACATAAATTGAATGAGAAGTTACATCTTTATACTCAATTTCTGCTTCTGCAAGTGCAGTTTCAGTAGTTGGCGACCAGTATACTGGTTTTAACCCTTTATAAATATATCCATTTTCATAAATTTGTTTAAATACTTTTAATTGTTCTGCTTCATATTCAGGTCTTAAAGTGATATAAGGATTATCCCAGTTTCCTAAAATTCCAAGTCTTTTAAATCCTTCTTTTTGTTTTTCCACCCATTTTAATGCATATTTTTTACATTCTTGTCTAATTTGCAGTGGAGTCATATTTTTTGCTTTTTCCCCAAGTTCTTCCATTATTTTCCACTCAATAGGAAGTCCGTGAGTATCCCATCCTGGAATATACGGTGCATTATAACCTCTTAATCTCTTATATTTTAAGATAATATCCTTCAGTATTTTATTTAACGCATGTCCAATGTGAATATCTCCATTCGCATAAGGCGGTCCATCGTGAAGCACAAAAAATGGTGCTCCTTCTTTCAATGATTTTTCATAAATTTCAGCTTTTTTCCAGTCCCTTAATGTCAAAGGTTCTTTTTGTGCCAAATTAGCTTTCATTTTAAAACTTGTCTTTGGCAAATTAAGCGTTTTTGCATAATCCACTTTTTCTGGATTGTTGTTTTCTGACATTACTTCCTCCTACTTTTATTTAAAATTATTTTTTTTACTGTTTTTATGTCTTTTATTATATCACAATTTTATACATTTTTAAATAACTCTCACTAAATCCCGCTTAAAAAATAAAATAATATTTTATTTGGCAGCAAAATTTAATTTTTTAAATAAATAAGGAGATACTAAAATTTTTATAACTTCAGTATTCTCCTTTTTATTAACTATTTATTGCATTTATTTTTTTAAAACTTCATAATTCTTAGTTTTAAGTTTTTAATGAAGTATTCCTGCTCCGATGAATGTTAAAATACCTAAAACAGCTGCATAAGCTATTGAATATTTAACAGTGAATTTAAGCATATCTCCTTCTTTACCCATCAATCCAACTGTTGAAGCGGCAATTGCAATATTTTGCGGAGAAATCATTTTTCCTCCTGTTGCTCCACCTGTACCAGCGGCAATATACAATGCTTTCAATGCATCATGCGATCCTGCTATATTTACTTGAACTCCACCGAATAATAAGTTAGATGCCAAGTCACTTCCTGTTACGAATGTACCGATAGTTCCTAGGAACGGCGAAATTACTGGGAAGAATTTACCTGTTGCAGCAAATCCTTTTGCTATACTTTCAATCATTCCACTATGTTTCATTACTACTGATAATGCCACAATTCCCATAATTACCACAACTGAAGGTAATTTACTTAAAATTGTTTCTTTTAATGTTTCAGCCATAACTTTTGGTTTTACACCTTGAATGAATCCTGCTATAACAGTTGCAACAAATAATGGTGCAGCTGGTGCTAAAATCCATTTGAATATTACGCTTGGATCTCCTTTATCCTTAAACCATGTAGCTTCATGTCCTAAAGCAAAATTGAAATGTGTAGTTGTTGGTTCTAACGCTTTATGAACAGCTTCTACAACTGGACTTGTTCCAATAATTAAGATTATCATCAAAATATATGGAATCCAAGCCATAAATGCATCTTTTCCAGTAATAGCTTGACCTTTATTAGATTTTGCACTTTCATCTTCTTTAATAAAGATTTTAGTAGCAACTATCATTAAGATCATTGCAAATAAACTTGATAAAATTGTTGGTAATTCTGCACCCATTGCTTTTGCGATAAATGGTTGTGTTAAATAACCAATAATCGAAGCAATAACTACAGGTAAAATTCCTCTTCCAAATGCTGCATTTTTTCCACCATCAATTTCTTTATTAGCCATTATTACCAAGATAAATGGTATAATACATGTCAATAACAATAATAATAATGATGTGTAAAATGCTGTTTCTCCAGCATTCAATTTAAAGTTTGAAATCATTGTTGTAACTGGTAGTCCAACTGTTCCAAACGCTGTTGGTGTTGAGTTTGCAATAAGACAAATTAAAGCTGCACTTAGTGGAGTGAATCCTAATGAAACCATGATTGCTGCTGGAATCGCAACTGCTGTTCCATATCCTGCAATACCTTCTATAAATCCACCAAATCCCCAAGCTAATATCAATGCTTGAGCTCTTTTATCTGTTGAAATGCTTCCTAACATTGATTTGATTGTTTCAATTTTACCAGTTTTTACTGATAAATCATAAGCAAACAATGCAGCAAATACTACAAAACCGATAGGCATCCACGCTGTTGCAAATCCTTCAATAATTGAAGCGATAACCCCTTGAACTGGCATTTGCCATCCAGGAACAATAAAGTTTAAAATAATTGCCACTACTAAACTGGCATACGCACTAAACATAGCTGATTTTTTCAAAAAAGTTAATAGTATCAAAAATACAACTATTGGCACTAATCCGATTAAAAATAATCCCATTTCCGAACCTTCCTTCTCTATATTTTTTTTAAAAAAGTTTTAAAAAGAAAAATTTCTTTTAAAATTTAAAATACATAAAATATTTTACTTTTTAAAATTAATTTGGTTTTTTAAAAATTCTTTAAATTTTTTTAGGTTATATTTTTTTAGACTTGCTTGACAACTACATAAACTATTTTACTATGATCATTTGACAAAGAGACTTGTCTACTTGATATAAATAAAATCATAAGTTTCTAAACATTTCTATTGCAAGAATTAGAAGTTTATAATTTAAAATAATATTTATAACTTTTTAATAACCCAAATTTCTCACTTATATATTATCAAATTTTTCAAAAAAGTACAAATATTTTTTTAAAAATTTTTTATTTTTTTATAATATCTGCACTTTTTTAATATTTTTTAAATTTTTTTATAATCCTTTTCTCGTAAGTCCCACTCTTCCACGCTCTTTATCCAGCGACAATATTTTAACTTTAATAATTTGCCCCACAGATAACTCTTTTGTTGCATCTTTAACAAATTTGTCAGAAATTTCAGAAATATGAAGCAGTGCATCCCCTTTTAGTCCTATATCCACAAAAGCCCCAAATTTAGCGACATTTCTCACAGTTCCTTCCAAAACCATTCCTTCTTGTAAATCATCCATATTTAAAATATCCGATCTCAATAACGGTTTTTCAAACTCATCTCTTGGGTCTCTTCTATCTTTTAACAACGCTTCGTAAACATCTTTTGCAGTTTGTGGTCCAAAATCATTTTCTTTTATAATTTTGTCCAAATCCACTGTTTTCAATTTCTGTCTAACTTCATCCAAATCAGATTTTAAATCGTCAACCTTACAATTTGCTTCCTTCAAAATAGTTTCAGCGATATGATACGATTCTGGATGGATTATCGTATTATCCAAAGGATTTTTACTATTAGGCACTACAACGAATCCTGCCATTTGTTCAAACGCCTTCGTTCCAAGCCCTTTTACCTTTTTCAATTCTTTCCTATCCTTAAAATCTCCATTTTCATGTCTATAGTCTACAAGATTTTTTGCTACATTTTTCTTAATTCCTGAAACAAAACTAAGTAATGCCCAAGAAGCCGTATTAATATTGACTCCAACATTATTTACAACATGCTCAATCGTTTGTTCCAATGTTTCATTCAATTTTTTTTGATTTACATCGTGCTGATACATTCCAACTCCAATTGATTTTGGATCAATTTTTACAAGCTCAGCCATCGGATCTTGAATTCTTCTAGCAATCGAAATCGCTCCTCTCGCCGTTACATCCAAATCAGGAAACTCCTCAATCGCAATTTTTGAAGCTGAATAAACTGAAGCTCCTGCCTCACTTACAATCAAGTATGAAACAGGTTTTGATGCCTCTTTTATAACATTTGCCACAAAACTTTCAGTTTCACGAGAAGCTGTCCCATTTCCAATTGCAATAATATCAACATCGTATTTTTTTATGTAATCCAATATTTTTTTCTTTGCCGTTTCAAGCTGTTTTGGATTATGCACTCCTTCAACCAAGAAAAGCACATCGTTTGTTTCATAAAAACCGTCTTTATTAATAATTACCAGTTTGCAACCTGTTCTATAACCAGGATCAAGGCCCATCAATGTTTTTTTACTCAAAGGCGGTTGTAAAAGAAGTTTTTCTAAATTTTCAGAAAAAATATTAATCGCTTCTTCCTCAGCTTTTTCAGTATAAATATTTCTCACTTCATTTTTTATCGACGGATAAGCCAGTCTATCCAGTGAATCTTTTATAACTTCACTCAAAAATTCAACTAAATTTTTATTTTCAAAAGTATCCAAAATAAAGTCCATTATAAATTTTTCAGTTTTTTCGTCAATTTCAATGTCAACTTTTAATATTTTTTCTTTTTCCCCACGATTTATCGCCAAAATTCTATTAGAAGCCGCTTTTTTAACAAGCTCCGAATAATCATAGTAATCCTGATAAACCCCTTTTTCATCATTTTCCTTATTTTTCTCCACAACTTTAGAAGCCAAAATTCCAAATTCTGAAATTTTATCTCTCAAGAATTCCCTTATTTTCACATCTTCTGAAATATTTTGTGCAATAATCAAATGCACTCCATTAATCGCATCTTCAATCGACAAAACTTCTTCACTCAAATATTTTTCCGCTTCTTTCTCTAACATCTCAAAAGTAGTTGTCGGCATCAACGCAAATTCTGTCAAAGGTTCTAGCCCTTGCTCTTTCGCAATATCCGCCTTCGTTTTTTTCTTCTTTTTGTAAGGTAAATAAAGATCTTCCACTTCCTGAAGTTTTGTTGCACAAGTTATGCTATTTTTCAGTTCATCAGTCAATTTTCCCTGCTCTTCTATAAGTCTTAAAACTTCTTCTTTTCTCTTTTCCAAATTTCTATAATAAGTAACTTTCTCAATTACATCCCTAATTTGCTCCTCGTCCAAATTTCCCGTAACTTCTTTTCTATAACGAGCAATAAACGGCACAGTTGCCCCTTCATCAAAAAGTTTTATTGTATTTTCCACTTGTGACTCGCCAAATTTTAGCTCACTTGCCACATTTTTTAAAATATCCAATGTCTTTCCTCCATTTGCAATTTAATTTTTTATTTTAAATTTACCAAAACTATTTTAGCATAATTTATAAAAAATAACCAGTTGAATAATTTTATGAGATGAGTTGAAAATTTTAAAGGGCAAATATTTGCAAAAAAAAATATCAACCTTTTAAAAGTGCTGATACTACTGAACTAATCCACTATTTCGTGTGGGCTTTTATGGTGCGAAAGGTGGGACTCGAACCCACATGTCGAAGACGCTAGATCCTAAGTCTAGTGCGTATACCAATTTCGCCACTCTCGCAAAAAAAATTTTATTTTAACAAATGGTGAGCCATACTGGGATCGAACCAGTGACACCTTGATTAAAAGTCAAGTGCTCTACCGACTGAGCTAATGGCTCATATTATGGGGTGATCGACGGGACTTGAACCCGCGACAACCAGTGCCACAAACTGGCGCTCTACCAACTGAACTACGATCACCATATATATGAATTTTTCTTTCTAAATAAAATGGAGCGGGAGACGAGGGTCGAACTCGCGACATTCAGCTTGGAAGGCTGACGCTCTACCAACTGAGCTACTCCCGCAAAACTTCTAAAATGGTCGGTGTAGCAGGATTTGAACCTGCGACCCCCTGCTCCCAAGGCAGGTGCGCTACCGAACTGCGCTATACACCGTCCCTTCAACAAGTGATTTTTTCATTTTCATCAATCACTCTCGGACAAGGAATATAATATCATAATTTCAAATTAATGTCAACACTTTTTTTGAATTTTTTTTACATATTTCTAAATTTAACTAAAATCCAGTTTTATAAAATATGCTCAAACCCCTTTAAAATATAATCAATCTGGAGTTTGAGCAAAACAAATATAATTTCAAAAAATTTTATAATACTGATTAATAATTTTTAAAAAATAATAGTTCCCTTTTCTCTTTCAAAAATCAATTTCTTTTCAATTTTTTCATTAGCATCTTCCATAAAATCAATAAAACACTTCTGATTTTCATATTTTTGGTTTAGAGTCTTCAATTTATTTTTAGTTTCAGATCCAAGGTGATTGTCCTCCTTCAAAATATTCCGTACATCTTGATTTAACACGAGTATTTCATTTATTGAAATTCTTCCGCTATATCCGCTAGAACATTCATCACAGCCTTCTCCCATGCACTTCTGACATCTTTTTCCAACTAGCCTCTGTCCAATAACTCCAATTAATGAATCTAGTATCAAATATTTCGGAATTCCCATATCCACTAGCCTAATTAACGTAGAAACAGCATCATTTGTGTGAATTGTGGAAATTACAAGATGTCCTGTCAATGCAGCTCTTACAGCTATTTCTGCAGTAATTTCATCTCTAATTTCAGAAATTACGATAATATCAGGATCATTTCTCAATGTGGCTTTCAAAACTTCAGAAAATGTTACTCCAATTTCTTGATTTATCTGTATTTGAACAGTCCCATTAATTTTGCTTTCAACTGGATCTTCTACGGTTATGATTTTTTTTCTTCCATTATTTAGCATATTTATTAGGGATTTTAATGTTGTAGATTTCCCAGAACCTGTAGGCCCGCTTACGAGAATCATTCCATATTTTCTATCTAAAGTTTCATTTAACATTTTAATGCTTTGACTTGAAAATCCCAATGTTTCAAGTTTTATATCCTTTAAATAATTTTCCAAAATACGTAAAACCATAGTCTCCCCGCCAGCTGTCGGCATATAGGCAGCCCTTATATCATAACGTTTATTTGTATTTTTTGCATTTAATAAAAAAGAAAAGCTGCCATCTTGTGGCTTTCTTTTCTCTGCAACGTTCATTCCAGCCAAAATTTTCATTCTGGCAATAATTTCTGTAATATTTTTTTCAAGAACTTTTCTATTCACTGCTTCATACAATTTCTGGCTTTCTTTCAGATAGCCGTCAACCCGGTATTTTATTTCCATTCCTTCCAGCAGGTCAAATTTCACGTGAATATCACTAGCCCGCTCCTTAAATCCAGTCTTTACAATTTCATTTAAATAAGAAACAGTATCTTTTGATAAAAAACTATTCTTTTTATTATCGACAACATCCTTTAGTTTTGCCTTTTCAATTATTTTTTCATTCATTGTCCTCAATTTTCCCTTCCCGCTTTTATATTTTCAATTATTTCTTTTTCACAGTTCCGCTGCTAAATTCCTCCAGCACCAATTCTGTCTGTTTTTTCAATGTTTTAAACAATCCCTTTTTAATCAGATTGTACCACTTCAAAGTCGCACGTTGAGCATCAATCCCTTTTAATGTTTCCTTTAGCTGCAGTTTAAAAAAGTCAACTTCTTCGTAAGACAATTTTACATTTTTAGTTTTTTCCTTTTTATTTGCCTTTGTAATTTTAACTTCATTTTCCAAATATTTAAAGAAACTAAATACATTTGGCAGCTGTTTTTCATATTGGCTCATCATTTTTCTCATTTCCTCAATCATTTTTGCCAAATAACTTCTTGACATTTTTGAAAATGTAACATTGACTTTTCTTTTCCCTTTTCCAATTTTTTGCACAAGCTGCTGCATTTTAGCCTGTGATTTTGCATTTATTAAATCCATATTGCTAACAGTATTTGGATTTACCATTTTTGCCATAAATTCTCCTTTCTTTTTTTATCATTTTAATTTTTTTACTATTTCCTCAAATAAAATATTACCTTCTCGTAATAACGTAATCTCTCCATTTTCAAATTTTACAATTGTAGACGGCTTCCCTGTCAATTCTGATTCTTCATTTGGAATAACAATATCCACATTTTTTAGCAATTCTTCACTTAAATCCTCAATTTTTTTAACCGAACTTTCACCTGAAATATTAGCGCTTGAAGTCAATAATATTCCTCCAGATTCTTTTATTATTTCCAAAGCAATTTTATTTTTTGGAATCCGAATCCCAACAGTTTCCATATTTTCATCAAATTTCCTTGTAAAATTACAATTTGCACGAAAAATGACCGTCAGTTCTCCTGGCCAGTATTCATTGAGAATTTTAGAAATTTTTTCCATATTTTCTTCAGTTTCATTTACCAGATCCTTCAAAATTTCCTTATTACTAATTAATGCGATTATTTTTTTAGAAAAATCACGTTTTTTTATTTTATAAATTTTTTCAACAGCTTTCTTTTCAGGAAGAGAGCCAATTCCATAGACAGTATCTGTAGGAAATACAGCAACTCCTCCATTTTTTAAAATTTTTATAGCTTTTTCAATTTTACTTTTTTTATCTTTATCAATCTTAGTCATCATTTCCATCATCAACTGGCATTTCAAATAAACCGCTTATTGGATTATTTGTAGCTATTCTAGTTATTATTTCTGCAAACATTTTACTTGTTGTCAATATTTTTAATTTATCGAATTTTTTATCTTCAGGCAATTGAATAGTATCTGTTACTACAATTTCAGTAAATGCTGATTTTTTTAATCTTTCAACTGCAGGATCAGAGAAAACAGCATGTGTTGCACATCCGTAAACTTCCAAAGCACCCTTGTCAATTAAAGCTTGAGCAGCATTGCAAATTGTTCCGGCTGTATCAATCATATCGTCAATCAAAATAGCCTTTTTACCTTTTACATCACCAATAATATTCATAACTTCTGAAACATTTGCCTTGGCACGTCTTTTATCAATTATTGCAAGCGGTGTATGCAGCCAGTTTGCAAGTCCTCTAGCTCTTTTTACTCCACCAACATCAGGCGATACAACAACTGTATCTTCTGGGCTAAATCCGTATTTTATAAAGTGTTTTGCCAAAATTGGCAATGCTTCCATGTGATCCACTGGAATGTCAAAAAATCCTTGAATTTGTCTTGCATGCAAGTCCATTGTAATTACTCTTGTAGCTCCTGCAACTGTCAGCAAATTTGCAACAAGTTTTGATGTAATCGGCTCTCTTGGACTTGCCTTTCTATCTTGTCTTGCATATCCATAATAAGGAATTACAGCGATAATTTCCTTGGCTGAAGATCTTTTAATTGCATCAATAAAGACTAAAAGTTCCATAAGGCTTTCATTTACAGGTTTTGAAGTAGACTGAACAATAAATACTTTACAGCCACGTACACTTTTCTTCGCCTTTGCAAAAGTTTCTCCATCAGCAAATTTTACAATTTCAGCAGCTGATAAATCCATATCCAAGTATTTTACAATCTTTTCTGCCAATTTTTCACTTGATGTTCCTGCAAATACTCTAATTTTGTCTTTGTCTTCTTTGGTTAATGTTATCATTTTATTTCCCTTTCTCTCATTAATATTTTTTATTTTTATTAACTTTTTATTTTCTGACATTTCCCTATTTCTAATTATTTATTTTTTTTCTCCTTATTTACCTGTTTTGCCCTTCCAAAAGCAAGCGCTTCATCAGGAATATCCTCTGTTATAACCGAACCTGCAGCTGTCAAAACTTCATTTCCTATTTCCACAGGTGCTACAATTATTGAATTGCTTCCAATAAATGCATTCTTTCCAATTTTTGTCCTATGTTTATTCTTCCCGTCATAATTGCAAGTAATAGTTCCTGCGCCAACATTTGTATCTTGCCCAATTTCAGCATCTCCAATATAAGTCAAATGCCCTGTTTTTACACCCTTTTCAAGAGTAGAGTTTTTTATTTCCACAAAGTTTCCAACATGCACAGTTTCTTTTAAGTATGCCTTTGGTCGTAAATGTGCAAACGGCCCTACAGTTACTCCTTCTTCAAGAGTTGACTTTTCTACAACAGAGGCTTCTATTCTAACATTATCAGCAATTACAGAGTTTTCGATTCTAGTATTTCCTAAAATTTCACAATTTTTTCCAATTTTAGTATTTCCTTGAATTGTAACATTTGGATAAATTACAGTATCTTGCCCAATTTGAACATTATCTTCAATATAAGTCGCATCTGGATCAATCAAAATTACACCACTATCCATCAGTTCAATATTTTTTCTATTTCTCAAAATTTTCTCTGCCTGTGCCAACTGAACCTTAGAATTTACTCCTAAAATTTCATCTTCATCTTCAATTTGAAAACTGTCAACATTATATCCTTCACTTGTCAAAATTTTTATGGCATCAGTCAAGTAATATTCACCTTTTGAATTGTTATTGTCAATTTTTTTAATTGCATAAAGCAAACTTTCATTTTTAAAAATATAGACTCCTGTATTAATTTCATCTATTTTTTTCTCATTTTCATCTGCTTCCTTTTCTTCGACAATATTTGAAATTTTTCCATTTTCCTTAACAATCCGTCCATATCCAAACGGATTCTTAACCTTGCAGGAAAGCACAATACAGTCAAGTTTTCCTTCCTCAAAAGCATCCTTTAGCTTTTTCAGCGTTTCTTCCTTCAAAAGAGGCGTATCTCCACAAGTGATAAGCACATCTTCACCATATTCCTTAATTTTATCCTTTGCAATCAAAATAGCATGTCCTGTCCCAAGCTGCTCCTCTTGTGTAACAAAATCAACATCTCCCATTTCAGCCAGCACATCTTCCTTTTTATGCCCCAAAATAAAAACATTTTTTTTATTCCCAATATTTTCAAGAACAGTCACAACTCTTCTAATCATCGGAACACCATTTACCTTGTGCAAAACCTTAGACTGCTCAGACTTCATTCTAGTCCCTTTTCCAGCCGCCAAAATTACCGAAATCATCCTTCCTCCTTAATTTAATAATCAACAATTAAAATATTTGTCTTTAATTTTTACTCAAACTATACTTTACACACTAATTATATCAATTTTTTCTAATTTATGTCAAATGATAAAAAAATTTTATTTATTTTTCTCCTCACTCTCACTATTATGATTCAAATGAATTCTCAAAGCTTCTAGCGAAATTTGAATTTCCAAAAGTGAAAATAATAGTGAAACTATCAACGATACAAGACTTATTCCAAAACTTATTTTCCCAATAAAATCCATTTGAAGAAATAAAAATAGCATAGAAATGGCACACATTAACAGACTTGAAACTCCAAAATACTGCATTTTTTTTATATAATTTAGCCTTTTTCTCAAATTTTTAACTTGATAAAACTCATGCTCCACTTCCCCGCTTGAATCCATCTGCCTCACAATCGCTGTAAGTGCCAGAAACCTATTTGTGTATGCAAGCAAAAGTAAAGATACGGTAGGAAAAAGAACTGCAGGTGTAGTTATTTCCAAAGTCATATTTTTCACCTTCCTTTAAAATTTATTTTTATTCTAAAATCCATTTAAAAATAAAAAAATATTTTATTTATTTGATAACAAAAAGTTTTAAAATACTGCTAAATAAAAGCCAACAGAAATCTATTACTAAATAAAAAATATGCCTAATAAACTGATAAAAATTAATTAAAATTAGAGTTTAAATAAATAGACCAGTTGTTTCAAGTTCGATTTTAAAGCAGTCCTGCTACAACATTAGTTTCAAGCTTGTATTTTTAAAAAATACAAAAAACGCAAGGATTATTTAAATTCATCCTTGCTAAAATTATATCATGCTTTAACTAAAAAGAATCTGGTGATGAAACAACGTTCAAGTTTTCATCTATTTCAAAAATTAATGGTTTTCCAGTTGTTAAGTTTAATTTCAAGATATCTTCATCTGAAATATTTAACAAATATTTTATTAATGCTCTCAAGCTGTTTCCATGAGCTGCTACAATAACATTTTTACCTTCTTTTAAGCTTTTTGAAATATCTGAATGCCAGTAAGGTAACACTCTTGCGATTGTATCTTTCAAACTTTCTCCAAGTGGTGCTTCTTCATCAGTTAAATCAGCATATCTTCTGTCTGATTTTGGATAATATTCACTTGATTTGTCAATTGCAGGTGGTGCAACATCAAAACTTCTTCTCCAAATAAGAACTTGATCGTCTCCGTATTTTTTAGCAGTTTCTGCTTTGTTTAATCCTTGTAATGCACCATAGTGTCTTTCATTCAATCTCCAAGATTTGTAAACTGGAATGTACAATTCATCCAATTCTTCCAAAACATAATTTAGAGTTTTGATAGCTCTTTTTAAGTAAGAAGTATAAGCAACATCAAAAACTAATCCTTTTTCCTTTAATGCTTTTCCTCCAGCTTTTGCTTCTTCAACTCCTTTAGGACTCAAATCCACATCTTTCCAACCAGTAAATTTGTTTTCCAAATTCCATTGGCTTTCACCATGTCTGATTAATACTAATTTCATAAGTTTCCTCCTTAAAATAATATTTTTATTAATGTTACACATTTTATGCTTAAAAACCTGAACCTCCCACGACTAAAGTCGCAGGGTTTTAAAATCTTTAAAAGTATTTAAAAATTTTCTAAGAATCTTGATAGCACAACAACTATCCTTATTCTTTTAGGCGTGTTCAGCTCACCCCTATTGTATAGGACAACATTTAAGTCCACAACTTTACTTTTCTTTAGAATATTTAATACTCCATTACAGTCTTCAATCAAAGATATTATATTACATATTCTACATTTTATCTACTAAAATTTTTCCATATGCTTACTAAATTTTCGTGCAATTCATCTCACAACTAAAATTCCGAGTATTCTTGCACTATTTCATAAACTTTTTTATATTTAATTGCAGCAAAACTGCTTTAAAATTGAACTCAAAAATTACAACTGGTCTATTTATTTAAACTCTAATTTTAATTAATTTTTATCAGCTTAATCTTAAAAAATCAACTATTTTTCTTCAACTTCCACAACTGTTTCTGAAACAGCTGTATTTGTAGATAATTCTTTTTCAGCAATTAAATCTTCAAGACGTTCTTTTGTTGTCATCAATTCTTCAAGATTCATGTTATCGTAAGTTGCTTCTGAAGATGTTTTTATATTTATCCCTTGTTTTCTTAAAAAACTGTCAACTTTGCTTTGATTTTTTTTGTATAAATAGTAACCAACTGCAACTGTTCCCACTCCAACTGCCGCTCCCACTAAATGCTCTTTCTTTATACTTCCGAATTTTATCATTTTATTACCTCCAAATTTTTAATTTATTTATTATATTTTTTCAAATAATTATATATTAATATTTTTTTATAACTATGTGAATTACTCCTACTTGTAGAATCTGGTGATTTCTTGATATCTTTTGTTAAATTCTTTTACTTTAAATCACAATTTATTTCAAAGCTATATATTTATCATCCGAATCTTCATCTGATCTCTTGCTAAAGAATATATGATCTATTAAATCACTTACATTCTCAATAGTTTTATCATTTTTCACATCCACAACATAATGGAATTTCCCATTTTCAGCTTTTAACCGATAAATTCTCACTTCTTTATTCGATACATTATTTAATACAAGGTGTCGTCCAAAAGTTGTAAGCCACATAAGTGCTATTGCTGTAACTGATCTATTCGCCATATAGGATCTTAAAAGATACAATGCTGGTAAAATTTCAATGTCAAAGAAACCTTTTCGTTGTGTTTCCATATAGGCATGTTCCATAATTGCCGCTGTCGTAAGTCCCGCTGTAAAATTATTTATATCCAATTGTAATTTTTCAATTTTACTTTTTCCAAGTCCGTACAAGAAAGAAAGCAAAATCGCAGCTCCAGAATATACAGACAACGAATCTATTGATTTTTCCTCAAAATCTTCCACTAATTTTACTGAAGTCATGCCGTGCTCAACTGATAATGCTGTCGCAGTTCGATAAATCACTTCATCAATCGTAATTTCCTCTGGCTCAAAAGTTATAAGCAATGTATTTATAGTTTTATTATATCGTAACGCTGTACTTTTTGCTCCAACTTTTATTGTTTCAAAAAATTTTTTTGTGTCAATAATTTCGTGTGAAACTTTAAATCTGACACGATTCGGTAACTTATGCAATACCGTCAAAGTTAATTTTTTCATATAATTTCCTCCAAAATCAGATACGCCACAAAAATTCTATTTATTGACATCATATTTTAGAAGTCTTAATGAATTTCCAACTACTAAAATTGTTATTGAATTATGTAAAACTGAACTATATATTGCTGGTAGCAATCCTGTCGCACCTAATACAAGTGCAAAACTGTTTATTCCAATCGCCATCGCAAAATTTTGTTTTATAATTTTTACAGTATTTTTAGCTAAACCGATTACAGCTGGTATTAACAACGGATCGTCAGAAGTTATTGTAACATCGGCAGCTTCCATTGCGACATCTGTTCTAGTGCTTCCAAGTGCTATTCCTACATTTGCGTAAGAAAGAGCTGGAGCATCGTTTATTCCATCTCCAATCATAATAACTTTTGATCCGATTGAACGGAATTTCAATATATCTTTCGCCTTATCTTCTGGTAACAATTCAGATTCGTATCTATCCATCGACATACTATTTGCAATGGTTTCAGCCTGTTGTCTCAAATCTCCCGTAAGTAGCACAATATCGTCTATTCCTTGATTTCTCAAACGGTTCATAGCTTTTTTGATATTTTCCCTTGGTGGATCAGAAACTCCGATTACACCGATTAAATTCTCATTTTTAGCCACATAAATAACGATTTCTCCATTATTTTGCATTCCTTTTACCACATCAGTTGATATTTCTACTGAAATATTGTTTTCTTCCATGTATCTTCTGCTTCCCACACGAATAATATCCTTATTTACATAAGTTTCGATTCCTCTTGCCACTCTAATTACATCTTCTTTATGTCGTGGTATTTTTAATCCTCTATTTCTTACTTCGTTTAAAATCGCACTCGCCAAAGGGTGTGTAGAAGTTTCTTCAGCAGCCGCAGCTAATGCAATCATTCTATTATCTTTCATATTTTTAGCAAAAGTTTTTACTGTATGAACTTTAGGTTTTCCTTCTGTAATTGTTCCAGTTTTATCAAATATTACAGTATCAGCCTTTGAAAGTTCTTCCAAATAATTGCTTCCTTTAATCAAGATTCCGTTTTTAGCAGCTGTATTAATTGAAGCAGAAAATGCTGTCGCTGTCGACAATCTTATTCCGCATGAATAATCAATTACAAGCATACTCAACGCCTTTTGTAAATTTCTAGTTGAAGCATAAACTATTCCAGCAAGAAGGAAATTTAACGGAATCAACTGTGCAGAAAATGCATCGGCGTAAGATTGAATGTCCGCTTTGTTAAATGAAGCATCTTCCACCAATTTTATAATTCTTGAAGCCGTTCTGTCATCTCCAACTTTTTCAGCTCTTACAGTAATATTTCCGCTTTTCAAAAGCGTTCCAGCAAAAACTTCCTGTCCTGTTTCTTTTTTAACAGGCATATATTCTCCAGTAATCGCCGATTGGTCAATTACCGCACTTCCCTTTTCAATTGTTCCATCGACACTTATTTTTTCTCCAGTTTGAACAAGTATCAAATCACCTTTTTTAATTTCTTCAATTGGAACTTTTTTCGCCACTTGGTCTTCATCTTCAGACGCTTTCCAAACATAGTTTTCTCCAACACTTAGCATATCTTTAATTACGCCACGAGTTTTTTTCATAGTATAAGCCGTCAAAAGTTCTGCAATTCTTTCTAAAATCATAATTGTCAAAGCTGTTCGCTCACTTCCTAAAGCGATACTACTTACAATCGCCGTAGAACTCAATGTATCCGCATTCGGACGCTTATTCTGAATCAATGACAAAATTCCATTTTTTAAAACAGGCAATGCCAAAGAAATTGTTGAAATAGTTTTGTAATTAAATAATCTTCTAATTCCAGTCAATCTCGTTTTTGGACCTGGAAGCAAAAGCAATAATACTGCCGCTCCAATATTTTTCATAATTTCTTTTGGTGATTCTTCTTGTAATCGTCTTTCTATCACATATTTATTCGATGCTTGTTTTTTCTCATTTTTGTAAATATCCACCAAATACCCATTCAATGTATTTTGAAGCAAAGATACAAAATTTTCTCCAGTTAGCGAAAAGTTATCAAAATAAATAAGTACAGAACCTGTAATAGTTGAAATTTCAACACTTTTTATATAATGAACTTGCATTAAACGCTTTGTTATTTCTTCTTTGTGAACGCCAAGATATTTTAACGCTCTTGAACGAATTCTGATTCTCCCACGAATTTCATGCAAAATCTCACAATTTAGCAAATAATTTCTACCAGCCATAAAATTTTCCTTTCTTTTTATTCCACAAACTTAAAGTCTTTTTATCAAATCATAAAAAATTTCCAGATTATCTTCTATTTCTTTCAAGGATTTATTTTCGTACAATTCAGGATGATTAATCACTGTTTTCCAAACTTTATTCATCCATTCCAATATTTCCTTTTCTGAAATCAAATTTGGATCATAATAAAGCAAAATTTTATTCGTTATATACGAATATTCAACACTTTTTATCCCTTTTTTCGACAAAATAAGTTTTTTTACTTCATTATCATATTTTTTTAATTCCTCTGGAACTTTTGATAAATTTGGAACGAATAGCCTAAGTCTTCCAGGAATACTGTGCACTACCTTTATCTGATTAAACATCAGATATGTTGTTCTAAAAAAATTTTCTAACATGTTTTTCCCTTTCAATTTTTTGTCTACTATTTTCTTTTCTCATCTGATAAAAGTCTAGAAGCCCACCATAACAATGTAGCTCCTTTAGGTAATCCTGGAACTTTCCATATTTTTTTTATTCCATAAAAAATAAAAATACCTGCAGTTAATGTCTTCAAATCCAAATAACCTTTACTCTTGTTATAAACAGCCATATCTGCTGATTCAAATACCTGTTTTAACAACTCTTTTATTCTCCCAGGTTTATTTTTCAAGGCTTCCTCATCCAAATGAAGCAATCTCAACACTACCAAATACAAAAAAGAACTTTCAATAACTTTTTCATCAAAATAAATCAGAATACTTCCAGTAACAGAATTAACTTCCACAGAATTTATTCCTTCTATTTTACGAATATTATTTAAAAATTCCTTTTTTATCTCCTCGTCATCCTTCAGCACTTCTGTCTGCAACCGCAAACGCCCATTTTGATAATGTTTCACTTGAATAACGCCATAAAAACTTTGTAACATAACCGACTCCTTAACCTTTTTTATAATTCATTATATACCTTTTCATTTTAAATTACAAGATAGATTTTCTTCATAATCTTTTTAAATTTTTATTTTTACCTTTACTTTAGACAAAATTAACGATACAATATAAAAAAGAAAAAGGAAAAATAAAAAGGAAAAATATGAAAAAAAGAAATGTAAAAATCATTTATCAATATGATGGAAGCAAGTTTTCGGGATTTCAAAGGCAAAAGGATAATAATATAAAAACTGTTCAAGGAGAAATTGAAAAAGTAATTTTAAAAACATTTTCCCAAAATATAAATATGATTTCTTCAGGAAGGACTGACAAAGGCGTTCATGCAATAGAACAAGTTTCTAATTTTCTAATTGACGGCAATATTCCTCTGGAAGCAATAAAAAGGCAAATTAATAAATCTTTGAAAGGTGAGGTTAAAATTTTAAATATCACAGAAGCAAATGAAAATTTTAATGCACGTTTTGATGCTAAAAATAGGGCTTATTTATATATTATGAGAGCAGAGGAGGATATTACGCCATTTGAGTCAAATTACATAACTGGTCTTAAAGAGAAAGTGGAAGTAGAAAAATTTCAGAAAATAATGGACTCCTTTATCGGAAAACACGATTTCAGCAGTTTTATGAAAAAGGACAAGGCTTATAGAAATCCTGTGAGAGAAATTTTTTATATAAAATGCTATTATGATAAAAAATTCGGGAAAAATCAGGTAAATATTGAAATTTGCGGAAATGGATTTTTAAAAACTATGGTCAGAATTATGATTGGCTCAGCACTTGCTGTTTATTTTGGAAAAGAAAAAGAAGATTATATTATAAAAAGGCTAAAAAATCCTGATGCTGATAATAAAAAGATTTTAGCACCTTCAGAAGGGTTATATCTGTATAAAGTGAATTACTAAAAAGTTATTATTAAAAAAAGAAAAAAAAGAAAGAGAGGTTTTATGAAAAAAAATTATAAAATAAAAATTCTGGATGCAAAAAAAGATTCAGATTTGTTATTTAAAATTGTAGAACATGAAAACGAAGTTTTTGGAGAAGCAACTGTTGGGAACTGGAATATTAAGCCGTTTGCTAAATATGGAAAAGTTTTTGCAATGTTAAGCGATGATAAAGACAGTAAGGATGAATTAATGTCGGTTATTGAGGTTTTAAACAGTTTTGACAGGGAAATTGCTTATGTTTATGGAGTTTCTACTGTCCCAAAATTTCAAAAAAACGGATATGCTAGAATACTTCTTCAATTTGTAATGGAAACTTTGAAGGAAATGGGAATAAAAAAAATAGAACTTACTGTTGATATGGATAACTTTACTGCGAAAAGAATTTATGAAAAATTGGGATTTAAAATAGTGGATAATTTAGATAACGAATATGGAGACAATGTTGAACGATATTTGATGAGATATTCGATAAAATAAGAATTATTTTGTTTATTAACTTTTATATAATAAAATTAAAATGATAATCAAATAAAATAAAGATATAATATAATGCAACTTAATTTTTATGTATTTAAAATTTGAGGAACACTTTTATTGTTTGGTAAAAAATTAATCAAAATTTTAAAATTATTAAATATATTAATTGTAATACCCCCCATAAAATTATATTGAGGAGTGATTAATTATGAAAAAATTAATATTAGGAATATTTTTATTATTTAGCGTTCTTAGTTTCTCAAGATACGTAGAACGTTGCAAAATAGTGTCAGATAATATTTGCGTAAGTTTAAAATCAGGAAAAAGATTTAATTTTAGCGGTCATCCTTTTGCATCAGCTGCATATGGAAGCGTTTACAGAGTATATTTTGAAGGAAATGGATATAAAAACCTGTACTTCACAGGAAATGAATATCTCTACAATTAAATTTATTTTGTAACAAACTAAGTCAAAAAATTTCCAATACTTTTTAGTAATTTTAGAAATTTCTATTTTTACCAGACAATAAACATTAAAAATCTAATTTTTATACTCAAATAATAAAATAAATAAATTTAAAAATAAAAAAAGAAAGGAATCAACTATGAAATTATTATTAAAATTAGCAATTTTAATTAGCAGCATTTCAGGATTGGCAAATGCAGCTGAAAAAGTATGTATTGATCCAGGACACCAAGCAAAAGGAAATATGCAAACTGAAGAAATAGCGCCTGGTTCAAGCAAAAGAAGACCAAAAGTAGCTTACGGAACAAGAGGTGTTGCAACTAAAAAGCCTGAATATCAGTTAGCCCTTGAAGTAGGCTTAAAATTAAGAGATGCTTTAAAGGATAAAGGATACTCAGTATTTATGGTAAGAGAAAAAAATGATGTAAATATAAGCAACAAAGAAAGAGCCTTAATGACAAATAAAGAAGGCTGTGATGTATATTTAAGATTACATGCAGATGCAGGAGGAAGCAGTAACAGAGGAGCAACTGTACTTACATCATCATCTAAAAATCCGTACACAAAAAGCGTACAGCAATCAAGCGATAAATTCTCAAAAGCAATCCTGTCAGAATACACAAAAGCAACAGGCTTCAAAAGCCGAGGCGTTTCCTACAGAGATGACCTGACAGGAACAAACTGGTCAACAGTTACAAACACATTACTAGAAATGGGATTCATGACAAATCCTGAGGAAGATAGAAAAATGGCTTCTCCTGACTTCCAAAATGTGATGGTAAAAGGGATTGTAAATGGAATTGAAAAATATTTTAGAGAAAAATAACAAAATTTTATTTTAATTTGAACAATAAAAAAATCTGTCATAATTGGCAGACTTTTTTATATAAAGATTAATTCACTAATATTATACCTCATTATTTAATTTTTAAAAATAAAATAATATTTCTTAAAATCAAAAAATTTTTTCCACTATAAAAAGGCTGCTAATCCCAAAACAGCCTTTATTTTTTAACATCTAATCTTATTTAAAATTTAATAGTTTTTCCACTTCATTTCAACTAATCTCTATCAAATTTCACCTCAAATTCTTTCCCCAAAAATGCAATCCCAATCTTTAAAACTTTCTCAACCCCAGCGTTTCTCAAAACTGAAGAATATTTTTTTTCATCAATTTGTCTTAATGCAATCTCGCATTCTTTCTCAAGTTTCTTTTTTAAATTATCTTTTTCTAATTTTTCAACTAAATTCACAATTTTTAACTCAAAAATTATTCCTTCTCTTCCTCCTAAAATATTTTTAGGTTTCAAAAGCAAGTCATATCTACCTTTTCCTGCAAAGCCATTTGATGTAATTTCATATTCATTTCTTAATTTCAAAATCAACCCCAACATCAATCCATGATAAAATTGCTCTTTATAATTTCCATTTACATCAAAAATTCCAGTATTTTCCAATAAAATTTTATTCAGTTCAAATTTAAATTTTTCAATATCTCCACTTTTTAATGCATTAGTAAATTTTGAAAAATTATTAGAATCTCTAAAATAAACTTCTATAAACATTTTAGAAAACATCTTCAAAATTTCTTCATTTGGAATTTTCAAATAAACTTCTTCTTCATCTTCATCGTTTTTTTTGGCTAAAGTTAAGTATCCACTATGAAAAAATAAGTTCCATATATTTTTCTCAAAATTAGCTTCTAAATTTCCAAAAGTCATACTATCATTAATCGTTTCAAAAATATTTTCTTTATTTAAAAGTCTTGAAAACTCATCAAAAATCTCATTCTTCAATTTTTCCAAATATAACTGAATCAATCCATTCCCACTTGTATTTACCCAATAAGGTCGCAATTTCCCCTTTTTCAAAAAATTAATAATCGACCAAGGATTATACACTTTTGTATCTCCGAACAAATAACCATTGTACCATTTTTGAACATCTTCCAACTCATATTCCAAACCAAAATCTTTCAAAGCATCTTCAACTTCATTTTCCATAATCCCAAAATATTCCGTAAATTCACTATCCAAAATCGTATGAACTTCCAAATTATTCAACCCTGAAAAAATATTTTCCTTCGCAACTCTTAAAATTCCAGTTATTACACCCATTTCAAGATATTCATTATCCTTCAAAACAGATCCGTAAAAACTTTTGAAAAAATCAATAGTTTCGTTGTAATAACCATTTATATAGGAATTTATTATTGGCTGATCATACTCATCAATTAATACAATCACCTTTTTCCCATAATATTCATACAAATATTTTGACAAATTTAACAAAGAATTTTTCCAATCTGCTAAATCTAAAGTTCTTCTTACTGAATTAAATTTTTCAATCTCAATTTCGTCCATTTTTTCAGTTAAAAATTTATATTTTGTATAAAGCCTTTCAATAATTCCTTTAACTTCTCTAAATCCACTTTCCCACTTTTTTTCATTATAATCTTTAAACGAAATTGAAATTACGGGAAACTCCCCTTGTTTATTAAAATATTCACTTTTAGAAATATTAAGTCCTTCAAATAAGTTTTTGTTTTCATCTTTATTTTTAACATCAAAAAAATATTTCAACATCGATATATTCAGTGTTTTCCCAAATCGTCTTGGACGAGTGAATAATTTTACTTTTGAACGATCTTCTAAAATATTTTCAATAAATTTAGTTTTGTCAAAATAATAGTAATCGTATTCTATAATTTCTTTAAAATCAGATAATCCAATCGGTAATTTCTTTTTCCTTTTTTTCATAATAATTCCCCCTTTTTTTTAAATACTTTTTTCAATTTTATCAAAAATATAAACATTTTGTCAATTACATTACTTGATACTTTTCAGTAAATTTATCATAAAATTTTTTTATAATTTTTAGCATATCAATTGAAAATGTTTATTTATTTAAATATTTAAAACTGTTATGAATAGCCTATTTATAATACTTTTTTGATCTTAATTAAAATTTTTTAAAAAAAATGAAAAAATTTTTAAAAAAAGTGTTGACAAATTTGAAAAAATGTAATATTATATATTTGTAGTTAGCAACCTAAGTTAGAGAGTGCTAACAAAAAATAAGGAAGGTGCCGAGATGAATGATAGAGAGCAATTAATTTTAAAGGCTATTATCAAACATTATCTGGAATTTGGCGAGAGCGTGGGATCACGGACACTTGAGAAGAAATATAATATTGGAGTGTCTTCAGCCACTATCAGAAATACAATGGCAGATTTGGAAGATAAGGGTCTGATTGCAAAAACACATACATCTTCTGGACGTATTCCGACAAGTGAAGGATATAAGCTGTATGTCGATGAGCTTTTGAAAATTAGGGATATTTCCCAAGAAGAAAAGGCAAAAGTCATGCAGGCGTACAATAAACGGATGAATCAAATTGATATGATATTTGAAGAAACATCCAGGTTATTGTCAAAGATTAGTCAATATGCTGGAGTCGTTTTAGAGCCGGCATTTACGCAGGAAGGTGTAAAAAAAGTAAAACTGGTGCATATTAATGACACGACTGTACTTGCTGTGGTTGTAATGAATTCATCCCTTACAAAAAATTTGAATATCTTTTTGGAAAATCCTGTAACTGAAAGCGAAGTTGAGAAAATAAATAATTTCTTAAATGAAAAAATTGCAAATAGTCAGTATTTTACATTATCTGATTTAAAGGATTTTTTCACAAATACAAATTTATTTTCACAAAGCGATTTTCAAGGCAACGGGATTTCAGATGAAGGAAAGTTATTTTTTGAAGGCGGAACAAATCTTATTGAAAACAATACATCCGATGTAATGAACATTATAAATCGTGTAAAATTGTTTAATAACCCAAATGATTTGCGAAATATATTTTCACAGTTTTTGCAAATGGAAGAGTTTAAGGATGGAGAGGTAAATGTAATTTTTGGAGAAGATTTGAAAATTGCAGGACTTGAAGACTTCTCATTCGTGTTTTCAGTTTATACGTTAAATAATGCGAGAGGAATTATCGGTGTAATTGGGCCAAAGCGGATGGAATATTCAAAAACAGTTGGATTAGTTGAATATGTAGCAGAAGAAGTAAATCAATTATTAAATCAAAAAAATAAACAATAAAGAGAGCGGGGTTTTTAAATGTCTGAAAAAGATTTAGAAAAAGAAGTAAAAGAAACGCTAGATAAAGAAACTAAAGAAGCTAAAGCTGATTCTACTGCAAAAGAGGAAGTTAAAGAAGAAAATCCTTGCGAAGTAATCGCAAAACTTGAGGCGGACTTGGAAGAATGGAAGAGCTCTTATACAAGAAAATTAGCTGAATTTCAAAACTTCACAAAAAGAAAAGAAAATGAAGTTGCTGAAATGAAAAAATATGCTTCGGAAGGTATTATTACAAAATTATTAGATAATATTGATAATTTAGAAAGAGCTGAACAAGCTTCTGCTGAAACTAAAAACTTTGACGCATTGGTTGAAGGAGTTAATATGATTTTGAGAAATCTGAGAAATCTTTTGACTGAAGAAGGTGTTGAAGAATTGGAAGCAGCGGAAGGTGTGAAATTTAATCCTTATGAACATCAAGCAATGATGACTGAAAATGTGGAAGATTTAGACAATGATGTTATTGTGAAAGTGTTCCAAAAAGGATATAAATTGAAAGGAAAAGTTATTAGACCAGCGATGGTAACAGTTAATAAAAAGTAATTTTGTAAAAGTTATAATTTGAAAATTCAAAGAATAAATTTTAAAATAATACTTTTATAAAAAAATTAAATAAATTGAAAATTAAGGAGAATGATATATATGAGTAAAATAATAGGAATAGATTTAGGGACAACAAACAGCTGCGTGGCAGTTATGGAAGGTGGAAACTTTGCGATAATACCAAATAGTGATGGAGGAAGAACTACACCTTCAGTAGTAAATATTAAAGATAATGGAGAAATTATAGTTGGGGAAATTGCTAAAAGACAAGCGATTACAAATCCTGATTCAACAGTAATTTCAATTAAAACACAAATGGGATCAGATTATAAAGTAAATATTCATGGAAAAGATTATACACCACAAGAAATTTCAGCAATGATTTTGAAAAAATTGAAAAAAGATGCTGAAAGCTATTTAGGAGAAACTGTAACAGAAGCAGTAATCACTGTACCAGCTTACTTCACTGATGCTCAAAGACAAGCAACTAAAGATGCAGGAGAAATTGCAGGACTTACAGTAAAAAGAATTATTAATGAACCAACAGCAGCAGCATTATCTTATGGATTGGATAAGAAAAAAGAAGAAAAAGTGCTAGTATTTGACTTAGGTGGAGGTACATTTGACGTATCAGTATTGGAAATTGGAGATGGAGTAGTAGAAGTTATTTCAACTTCAGGAAACAACCATTTAGGTGGAGACAACTTTGACCAAAAAATTATTGACTGGTTAGCTGATGAATTTAAAAAAGAAACTGGAATTGATTTAAGAAATGATAAAATGGCAATTCAAAGATTGAAAGATGCAGCAGAAGATGCTAAGAAAAAATTGTCAACTACATTAGAAACACAAATTTCATTACCATTCATCACAATGGATGCAAGTGGACCAAAACATTTGGAAAAGAAATTAACTAGAGCAGCATTTGATGAATTGACAAAAGACTTGGTTGAAGCAACTAAAGGGCCTGTTAAACAAGCGTTAGAAGATGCAAACTTAGATCCAAGTGGAATTGATGAAATCTTATTAGTTGGTGGATCAACAAGAATCCCAGCAGTTCAAGAATGGGTTAAATCATTCTTTGGAAAAGAACCTAATAAATCAATTAACCCTGATGAAGTTGTAGCAGCAGGAGCATCTATTCAAGGTGGAGTATTAATGGGAGACGTTAAAGACGTATTGTTATTAGATGTAACTCCATTGTCATTAGGAATTGAAACAATGGGTGGAGTATTTACTAAGATCATTGATAGAAATACTACTGTGCCAGTTAAAAAATCACAAGTATTCTCAACAGCAGCAGATAATCAACCAGCAGTATCAATCGTTGTATTGCAAGGGGAAAGAGCTAGAGCGGCTGACAACCATAAATTAGGAGAATTTAACTTGAACGACATCCCACCTGCACCAAGAGGAGTACCTCAAATCGAAGTAACATTTGATATTGATGCAAATGGTATCGTGCATGTATCTGCTAAAGATTTAGGAACAGGAAAAGAAAACACAGTAACAATTTCTGGTTCATCTAATTTATCTAAAGAAGACATCGAAAAAATGAAAAAAGATGCTGAAGCAAATGAAGCTGAAGATGCTAAATTTAAAGAATTAGTAGAAGCTAGAAACCAAGCTGACCAATTAGTAATTGCAACTGAAAAAACTATAAAAGAAAATGAATCTAAATTGCAAGGAACTGAAAAAGAAGACATCGAAAAAGCAATCGAAGAATTGAAGAAAGTAAAAGATGGAGACGACATCGAAGCAATCAGAAAAGGAATCGAAGAATTGTCGAAAGTATCTCAAGGATTTGCAACTAGAATGTACCAAGAAGCAGCAGCGGCTCAACAACAAGCACAAGGTGGAGAAACAGCTGGAGATAACAATAATTCTGGTTCTGATGATGTGGAAGATGCAGAAGTTGTGGATTAATTAAGAAATAGAAATTTAAAGTGAAAAATAGGAATGAGAAGGGGAATTAGTTCTCCTTCTTTTGCAAAAAATAATTGTTAAAATAAAATTATTATAAAAAATAATAAATTCAATGAATCTCAATGAACTCAATCGATTCTGTAAATAAAAAAATTTGAATATTGTTTCATTTTCTTATATAATTAAAATAAAAAAGATTGTAGAAATTTATTTTATACAATCAAGAAAGGAAAACAATGGGACCTTTACTTTTAAAAGTGATAGAAAAATTTTCAATTCTACTTGGAGCTATTTTTTTTGGCATATTCGTAGGAAAATTGTCATTAGAAAAGGGGGCAAATTCTATATTATTATATATAGCAGTTTTTGGTGGTTTTTTTATATTCTTCGTTTTATTTTTAGCAATACATGGTAAACTTGGGTATATAAAATTCGGAAAAGATTCTGATACAGAATTTTACTTAATGGAAATAATTTTAATAGTAATAAGTTTGATCACCGTATTATTCACAGTAGTACATTACTTAAAAAATGGAAATGAAATAAATTTGTTAGATTTAAAAAATACCCCTGAAAGTTTATTTTTATTAATATCTTGTATGATATTGTATAAAGAACAGCTTAAAATAGAAGAAAAAATAGAATTAATTGAAAGATTAAACGTGCTTTCTTCTTTTATTGAAAAGTATGATAAAAATAAACTAAAATCAGACAGAAAGAAAATAGCATATGATGAATTAAAAAAAATGGCTAAATTACATAAAGATAGAAGATGTTGTTTATTTTCTGAAGAAGAAGTAAACAAATTAGAAAAATATAGAGCCTTACTTGAGACTGAAATGTAATTTAAACAAATAGGATGATAAAATGATGTATAAAAATTTGAGAAAATCTTTAAAAAAGGATGTGTTAAAGATGGAAAGTACAATAAATACCCTAAAATATGGGAATGTTGAAATTGCAGTTGCAGATAGAGGAGCGGAATTAAGAAGTTATAAAGTGGATGGAGAAGAGTTTATGTGGGACAGAAAGCCTGAGTTTTGGGCTGCTACTTCGCCTGTGCTGTTTCCGTTTGTTGGAACTATAAAAAATGGGGCTTATAGTTTTGATGGGGAAAAGTATGAAATTTCTACACGGCATGGGTTTGCTCGGACTGAGGATTTTGAACTGGTTGAGAAGTCTGAAAACTTTTTGAAGTTTAGGTTTTCTTCTAATAAGGAAACTTTGGAGAAGTATCCGTTTGAGTTTGAATTGTTTATAACTTATACAATTGTTGGAAATACTCTGGAGATCGGGTATAATGTTGTGAATAAAAATGATTCTGATATATATTTTTCGCTTGGAACACATCCTGCATTTGCACTTGATGTAAATGATGACATAAAATTGAGTGATTATTATTTGGAATTTGAGAAAAATGAGACTTCAAAGAAATATAAATTGAATGAAAAAGGGCTTGTTTTAGATGAAAAAGCTGATTGCTTGAATAATGAAAATAAATTGCATATTACTGAAACAGTGTTTGATGATGATGCGATAATTTTTGAAGACTTGAAATCAGAAAAGGTTGTGATAAAAAATAGTAAAAATTCAAAAGAGTTAAGTGTTAAATATAAAGGTTTTCATTATGTTGCATTTTGGAGCAAATCGAAAGCTCCGTTTGTGTGCATAGAGCCTTGGTATGGAATTTCTGATTTTGAGAATACGAGCGGGAAATTAGAAGAAAAAATTGGAATTTTGAAATTGGAAGCTGGAGAGGAATTTTTTGCAAAATTAGTTATTGAAGGAAAAAAATAAACAAAAATTTAAATTTTATATTGGATTTATTGGAAAATTAAGTTATAATATATTCAATTAACTTTAAAACTGATTATTAAACAATTATATTTTTAGTATGATATTTAAGGTTTAATGTAGACTAAAAAATTATAAGTTCCATTAGTTGACAATATTTTTATGGAATTATAATAGAAGGAAGTGAAAATGTTAGATGTACTAAAAAATAATTTAAAAAAGTTTTCAATTTTTGTAGGTGCATTTTCGTTTGGAAGATTATTTTATAATTATGGCATTAATTTCTTTAATTTACATATAATTATATATTTTATAATCATGTTAGGAATTTGTTTTTTCGTTAGCAAATCACTAAAAATAGGATTTGGAAATGCGATTGTTGAAACTTTTTTATTAGTTTTAATTCATATATTTCAATTGAATATAAGTTTTAAATCATTTTTATATGGAGTTGCCATATTTATTTCAATTAGTTCAATTTTTAATAAAATAAGAGAGTCTAGAAAAGGAAAGGATTCCATTACAGGGATTTTATATTTATTAATTGCCTTAACAGTACTATTTGTATTTTATAAAAATCCAGGTTCTATATTGTACTTTAGAGGTGTAGAAAATATAACTAACGAAATGTTAATATTGTTTGGATTAATAAGTTTAATTGGAAGTATTTAAATTTATTGTACCAAAAATAAAATTAAAGTTTTTGAATAAATAATTATAATTTATAAAAAATAAAAAACATAAATAGATAAAATAAAATTTGCAGAAGCGGAAAGGATAAAAGATAGAAAATGGCAAAAAAAGATTATTATGAAGTGCTTGGCGTACCTAAAAACGCTTCGGAACAGGATATAAAAAAAGCGTATAGGAGTATGGCGAAAAAATATCATCCAGATAGAAATAAGGATAATCCTGAAGCTGAAGCCAAATTTAAGGAAGTACAGGAAGCAAATGAAGTATTAAGCGATCCGCAAAAAAGAGCGGCTTATGACCAGTATGGACATGCGGCATTTGAAAATGGAGGAGCTGGAGCAGGTGGCTTTGGTGGACAAGGCTTCGGTGGACAAGGTTTTGGCGGTGCTGGCGGATTTGATTTTGAAGATTTAGGAGATATTTTTGGAAGCTTTGGAAGTTTTTTTGGTGGAAGAGGTCAAGCTCAAAGTCAAGGACCAAAAGTGCATAGAGGAGATGATTTAAGATACAACTTGGTATTAACTCTTGAAGAAGTGGCTTTTGGTGTAGAAAAAGAATTAAAATATAAAAGAAATGGACAATGTCACACTTGTCATGGAAGCGGTGCTGAACCTGGACACGGTACAAAAACATGTGATAAATGTAATGGTTCGGGACATATAAAAGTTCAGCAAAGAACATTATTTGGAATGGCAAGCGGAATACAAGAATGTGATAAGTGTCACGGAACTGGAAAAATACCTGAAAAAGAATGTCATACTTGTCATGGAACAGGTTTGGAAAGAGAAACATTTACGAAAAAGGTAAGATTCCCGTCAGGTCTTCAAACTGGACAAAAATTAATAGTAAGAGGATGTGGAGATGCAGGAGCAAACGGTGGAATCTTTGGAGATTTAAGAGTATATATAACTGTTGCAAAACATGATATTTTTGATAGAATAAGTGAATATGACATTCGTTGTGAAGTTCCTTTAAAAATGACAACAGCTATTTTAGGTGGCGAAGTAGAAGTACCTACACTTAATGGTAAGAAAAAAATTGTAATTCCAGAAGGAACTCAAAACGGAAAAATCTTTAGATTGAAAAATGAAGGAATAAAATATAGCCGAAGTGAAAACAGAGGAGATGAAATTGTAGAAATAAAAGTAGAAACTCCAACAAATCTTACTGACAAGCAAAAGGAAATTTTACGTGAATTTGACGGTTCGCTTGACAATAAGAAAAATTATAAAAAAGCTCATTCATTTAAAGACAAAATAAAAAGATTTTTCAGTAAATTTGAAAATTGAAAATTCTGGCAATCATAAAAATAAAGATTGATAAAAATTATACTATATTTAAATAAAAATACTCTGATTTAAATTAATTGGAGTATTTTTTTATTATTCCCTTTGATACCAGATTTACTTACAAAGATTAAAGACTTTTGTCAATAAATAAAATATAATTTTAATTTAATGAAATTTAATATTGAGAACAATAAACCTTTGATAACTATGTAAACTTAAAATTTAGTAAAACAAATATCCTGAAGCAGGTAAAAAACTTAAGTTATCAAATATATCAAATACTAATATCAAAAGAATTTGAATATATTCCTAAAAACAAGAATATTATAATAGAATAATAACAAAAATCACATTATTTTAAAGTATAATATTAATTAATTCAAAAAATTAAAAAAAGGAAGGAAAAGTACAATGAAAAAGTATGTAGCAGAATTTATTGGTACAGCTGTCCTAGTTCTATTCGGTTGTGGAACTGCAGCAGTTTTAGGTACAAAAGGTAGCGAAGTCAATGTCGCCTACTTAGCAACAGCCTTTGCATTTGGATTATCAATCGTAGCAATGGCCTACTCAATCGGAAACATATCAGGATGCCATATCAACCCTGCAGTTTCGATCGGAGTTTTATTATCAGGAAAAATGAGCATTAAAGACTTTATTGGATATGTTATTGCTCAATTTTTAGGAGGAATCTTTGGAGCATTTATCTTAATGTCATTGATTGGAAAAGAACATGGATTAGGTACAAACGGATTATTTGATGCAAGTATTGGAAAATCATTATTAATTGAAATTATTTTAACATTTGTATTTGTAATCGCAATTTTAGGAGTCACTTCAAAAGTCTCAAATGGAGCGGTTGCAGGATTAGTAATCGGTTTGTCATTAACTTTAATTCATATTTTTGGAATTCACTTTACAGGAACATCTGTAAATCCAGCAAGAAGTTTTGGCCCAGCATTATTTATGGGTGGAGATGCATTAACATCAGTTTGGGTATTTATTGTAGCACCTCTAATTGGTGGAGCATTAGCAGCCCTTTGTTATAAATGGTTATCTGCTGAAATTGAAGAATAACGAAAATTAAAAGTTATTTTTCCTTTTAAAAATAAACTAAAAAAACTGCATTTCTTATTTATTTAAGTGCAGTTTTTATTTAATTTTTATTTTTTTAAAATCCTAATACTATTGTCAACATCACATCTTTCGAGTTTAGTTCCTATAAATGCAGCTTTAAATTCCCATTTCTCATTTATCCCAGCATTATCAACTGTATCTTCCTGTCTTCCCCAATTCATTTCCAGCTTCATCATAACAAGAAATTGAAATTTTAATAAAAAAAAACATAAATCATCCACAATAACTTTATGAATCTTTATGTTAATATAAATACTATATTTATTTTTTTGTTTAAATGGTGCCCACGCATAGTTATTTAGCTAAAAATGTGTATTTGAAAGATAAAAGTTGTCAGTAAGTTGCCAGTAAAATTTCAGTTACTTTTTTAAAATTTCTTTTCATAAAATTTCAAATTCTCACCCTAAATTGTAATATTAAATGCAACATTTTTCAAATTTCCTCAAATTTAATTTCATGTAAAAATTTTTCAAATGGTGTTGCATAGTTTAAACATTTTCTAGGTCTTGAATTTATTAGCATTAAGGTTCTTAGCAAGTCTTCTGTTTCTACTTTTGATATATCGGTCTTCTTTGGTTAAAATTCTCTTAGAAGACCGTTACTATTTTCATTGCATCCTCTCTGCCATGAGCAATAAGGATCTGCAAAATAGAAATCTATTCCCATTTCCTCTACTTTTTTCCATCATGAAAATTCTTTTCCTCTATCTGATGTAAACTTCTTTCGGAATATTTGATGTTAACTGCTTTATTGCTTCCAACATCGAATTTTTACTTCTATCTGGCATTTTTATTGCTACATAAAATCTCGTCTTTAACTCCACAAATGTTGCAAAACAAGCTTTGCTCTCTCCTCTTGACGAAACTACGGAATCCAACTCCCAATGTTCAAAAACTTCTTTTTTTTGACTTCTTCTGGTCTTTCACTAATTGACTTTCCAATATTAAATTTTCCTCTCGTTTCTTTAGTTTTCGCTGTTTTTCCTTTTCTTGATACATCAAAAAAATTCTTATACAGCCAGTTGTAAATAGTTTTAAAAGATAATTTTCCTTTTAGTTCTGGTCCTACAATTTGTTCTGGCGACCACCTTTCACAAAGTTTAGACTCTATCAAATTCTTTAATTCAGAAGTGATTTTGTAATTTCTACCTTTTTTAATTGGCATTTATTTGAGCTTTTTCAGCACAGTATTCACCTTTAACTCTCTTAATTTCTCGATAAATAGTAGTCCTATCTTTTTCAAGAATTTCAGTAATTCTAGCTATTTTGTAATTTTCTTTTAGCAAAACCTCTAGTTTATTTCTTTCATTTATGGTAAAATATTTATGACTCATGATATATTTCCTTTCGTTAATGTTTTTGTGGTTACTAACATTTTAACACGAAATTATCATGAGTTCTATTTTATTTTAAAATTTGTTGCATTTTATTATACAATCTATCATTCATTGCAGTTACTCAATTTCTTTATTCCGCTAACTTCATTTAGAGGAATTGCACTAGCAATAGCGGTTAACAGTAAAAATAAAACCACAAAATTAAACCTCATTTTGCCCACTTCCATTCTATTCACTGAATTTGGACTTTGTTTAACTACCAACTCAAACTCTCCTTCTGATAATTCACTCAATATTAGTTTCTCATTGGAACATTCAAAAGTCCTTCAAAGTCTATATATTTCAGGTCATCTGACTTAAAGAATAAAAATGAAAATTTATTATTTCTTAACTTTTCTACCCTTAAAAACTCTGTCTTGCACGTCAAATAGTATTCATCATTTTTTTCAAGATCCTTCTCAAGATTAAATATTCCACAGACATAGTTATTTGCATTTACCAAAAATACATTTGCATTCCCAATTTTATCAGGAATAATTATCTTATAGTTATCTTCCCTTGTTAAATTCAAATCCTTATACAAAATTATCTTGTGCGGTATCTTTATCTCATTTTCGTGGTGAATCCTAACACTTAACTTGTCATCAAACAGAGCTTGAACCATAGGAAGCCCATTTTCATTATATTTATTAATACTGTAATCTGGCCTTGCCCCTCTAAATTTTAACAGAATATTTATCAGTTCCTCCCTGGTAGGATTCTCCAAATATATATCCACAAGTTTTTCCTCTACTGCAATCTGGTACATCTCGTTATACGACTTTCTTCTCAATTCGTCTTCATAAAATAATCTCATTTTTATTTTTTCCTTTCTTCATCAATTCAGTTTTTATAACAAAATTTTCCTCATTCTATCATCAACCCCTTAATTTAAATTAAAACTACACATCAAAAATTTCTTCAAAAACCTTCAAAACCTCTTTTTTTAAAAATCCTTAATTTTCTTATTTCTATTTGTCTTCCCCTTTCATTCTTTTGAGAAAATATTTCTTCCTCAACTGCTGTGGCGTAAATTTCTTTTCTTCTTCTACTTCTGTTTCTTCCACATTTTCCACAACTTCCTCTCCAATAGCAATTCCCAGCATTTCTCCAAAAGCCTTTATAACTTCATATTTCCTTATTGTCTTGCCTTTTTCAAATTTCACACAATAATTATCATGTTCAACAGCCGACTTTATCACATTAAATGTCCTCATTTTTTCAGCTTCATCAAAAAGTTTCACTCTTTCTAAAAACTCTTCTTTTGGAAATATTATTTTATCATCTTCTCTTAGAAGTGGAAGTAGCCTGTTGCGGATATTGTCGTAAGTTTGTTCTTTGGGTTTTTTAGGCTTTTTAAATGAAGTTTTTT
This sequence comes from Leptotrichia sp. oral taxon 417, assembly GCF_013394865.1. NCBI lineage: Bacteria > Fusobacteriati > Fusobacteriota > Fusobacteriia > Fusobacteriales > Leptotrichiaceae > Leptotrichia > Leptotrichia sp. oral taxon 417. The sequence continues at coordinate 2,064,769 of NZ_JABXYV010000001.1, forward strand.
CTAATTCAGTCAATTTATTTTCATTTAGTTTTTCAACTTTTTGGGTTTTGACTTGCAACAAACTATCTTTTTCAGTAATTTCTTCATTTGATTTTATCTCTGACTCTTCATTTTCAATTTCTTCTTTTATAAAAAATTTCCTTTTGTATAATTTATCATCTATTTTAATTTTCTGTTCCGCTTTTATTCCCTTTATCTTAAAATTTTCCTTGTCCAAAATATAATATCCTGATAAACCCAGATCAAAATCCATCTTTTCAAAGATTTCCTTTTTTAACAAATCCCGAACCTTTGAAACAAGTACATTCCTGCTCATCCTGTTATCATAATAGTCCATCCTGAAATTCAATTTTATATTATTTTTTTCTTCTTCATCCAACTTGAATATTAGTTTAACAGGTATTTTTTCATCTATTGGTATTGACTGAATAATATATTCCACCTCAAATTCATTCTCATCATTAATTTGTTTATCATAAATATCTAAAAATAAAAATGAAAGTGGAGTTTCAGTAAACAGAAGCCTTCCAAAATAATCTGAACTAATTAACTTTTTATAATTGAAAATCGTAAGATGAATTCTGTTGGCAAATTCATTTCTGTCCTTAAAATATTTAAATAAATTTTTATCTATATTTTCAACAATTAACTCCTTATTTAAAATTTGAGGATTATTTTTATTGGAAAAATCAATTATGAAAACATTATTATCTTCTTTTATTTCCTTTAAAATTTGTAATTCAAGATTTGTATTATAGTTTTCATCATTTTTAAAAAATTCTATTCCTGTTATTTCATCAGTAATATTTTGAATATTTATTTTTTGACTTTTTAAAATACTTTCTTTTTTCATTGAATTTTGACATAATTTATATGTTAATAATATTTTAAGTTTATATTTTTCTATTTTTCCTAACTTCATAAACACTTCTCCAATTATACTTAAAATTTTTTTATTTACCCAGTCCTATAACTAATTGTTCACTCAATTGTTCTATACCTGGCTCAGAAAATATTTTATTATACCAGTAGTCAGCTAATTTTTTATCACCCAATTCAGAAGCTAAACTTCTTGCTATCGACATTGCTATTGCTTTTTTATTATTAGCAGGAATAGAGTAATATTTTAATGCCTGTCTTAAATCTCCTGCATCTTCATAAATCTCGCCCAAATAAAAATTAGAATCAACATCTCCCCCATCAATTGCCATTTGAATCCATTTTTTAGCCGTTTCCACATCTTTTTTCTCATCATAGTAATATGATCCAACATCTCCTGCTGCTCTTGCAACTCCTTTTTCATAAGCAATTTTATACTTTTCAACGGCTTTTTCATTTGATATATCTACATACATTTTTGCTATTTCATAATAACCTTCATTATTAAGTTTTGCAGCTTCTAAAAATATTTTTTCAGCTTTTTCATAATCTTTTTTTTCAACAAATTTATTTGCTTCCTCTGTTAAATCAAAATACTGCTTTTCTTTTTCCGTCCCAAGCATGTATTCAATGTCTTTTTTCATATAATCTTTAACACGATAAATTTCTTTTTCTTCTAGTATTTGTTTTTGACATTTTTTTAGTTCTTCCCAATTTTTTTCTTTATAGTACATTTTTGCAAGAAAATAAATTGCTTGGCCTTCTTTTTTATTAGCAGCCTGCCTTAAATATATTTTAGATTTTTCCTTATCATTTCTATTGTAATAAAACATTGTTAATGCATATGCAGATAATCCTTTGTTATTCTTTACACCTCGTTTGTACCATTTTTCCGCCTTTTCAAAATTTCCTGCTTTTTCTTCCTTCTTCTATCATAACATCTGACGTTTCCTCCCACTCATCTGCACCACAATTATTTATTATACAATTTCCACTCTTTGTACATTTTATGGTACCTTGTATATAAAAAATTTCTGGATCTTTGTCTACTGTTGTACCCATTCTACTATTTTCATTTAATTTATAAAAAGCACTAGCATGTGTTGGGGTAAACATTATGCTATTTCCAGTTTCTTCATAAACGGAAGCTTCCTGTTTAGAACACCATAATCTTGCACCAAAGGTTATATAACTTCCATTCCATTTTTTATCTAAAAATATAAGTTCTGCTTCTTCTGCTGTTTTTCTTGCTTTTTTTCATTTTCTTTCCAATGAGCAAAATCATTTAAAGTTGTAAGAAAACCATTCCACATTTTAATAAATATATTTTTTTTACTCATTTTTACCCAAATCCTTTATCAAATATTCTAATTTTTTTAAATATTTATCATATTTCTTATCTTTTTTAACTAATTCTGCATAAATTTTCTTAGCTTCATTATATTTTTTTTTATTTTTATAATATCCTGCTAATTTAAACAAATATTTTTCTCTTTCAGGTTCTGATAAATTAAGAATTAATTTTTTTATTTTACTATTAGAATTTGTCCTAATATACAAATTAAATAAAATATCGATTGTTTTTTTACGATTTCCATATTTTTTTAATGTTTTTAATAAATATTCTTCTGACTTTTCATATTGTTCTGTTTCTATATAAAATTTCCCTAATAATTCTTCTGCAACATATTCATTGTCTTTAAAACTTTCTTGTATTAATTCTTTATATAAAATTTCAGCCTCTACATATTTTTTTTGATTTACTAAGTATCTAGCTTTTAATAATTTAATATTTATATTATCTTCATTTTTTTTTAAAAAATTTTCTATTTTATTGGTATAACTTATTGGATTTGAAGTAAAAGTCAAATAAAATAATGCTTGATCAAAATTTTCATAGGAATAATTTCCTTGTTCTAAAGTTTTTAATCGATACTCTTCTGCTAAATTATATTCTTTATTTGTAAAATAGTATTCTCCTAATTTTCTACTTGCCTCTTCAATGCCTCTATCTGAAGCCTTTTTTAATTTTTCTAGATAAATATTTTTATTTTTAAATTGATAGTATAATGCTATTTGATAACCTGCTCTTGCATCATATTTTTCTATACTTTCAAAATATTTTTTTGAAATTTCAGGATATATTTTATTTAATTCTAAACCTTTCACATAAATTTTATTAATTTCTTCTTTTGAGGGATTTTTCCCTATTTTTTTTATTTCTGATTTTGCCTGAATTAATTTTTCTTTTTCTCCTTTTCTTGTATCATTAGAACAGTTTAATAAAAATAAACTTAAAATAACAATTAAAAAAAATTTTTTCATTTATATCACCTCTATACTAAGATTTATTTATAAATACATTTGCTCCACCATTTACTACAGAAAATCCATCTGAATTCACAATTGTATCTCCATTTGATTGCATATCAATATTTTCTTGAGCAACTTGTACAATATTTTTTGCTAAAATTGCTTTTTCGTTTTTAATAATTTCAGAATAACTATTAGCTATATTGTTTATATTCCCCGCACTCTCAGAAATACTGTCCGCACTTTCCGATATACTGCTAGCAGTCTGTGAAATTGAACTTGCCGCCATTGTTGACAAACTATTAGTCGCAAGCACCATATTAAAGTCCGAATCTCCAACATGATAATTCCTGTTAGCCACATCAGTAAATCTACCATTTCCATCATTATTAACCGCTCCTAAAACTATTGCATGTGTTTCATTTCCATTCGGAAAATAGAGTGCCACTCTGTCATTTGCTTCTGGTGCTGGTGTAAACCCTGTATTACTTTGACTATACGGAGTTACATATGGAAAATAACTCTTTCCTGCATACTTATCTTCAAAAGACTGCCCATTTTCTCCCAATTTTAGAAATCCTTCCGTTAAATCTAATATCATTACAGCTATATCACTTGCTTTAACTCTTTCTTTTACGTTTGCATTTTGATTTTCAGCTTTTTCTATATACTTATTAAGTGGCTTTGCTCCAATTGTTCTGCCTTCAAGATTATCTGAACTCCCATCAGTTCTTCCATGCTCACTCTTGCTCTCATCTGTTCTTGCAATATGTACTGTTCTCGCCTCTATTACTGCTCCTCTTATCTTTTCGTGTGGTATCGTAGTCTGTCTGTTTTCCAAGTGTGTATTCACATTTTAACATATTTCCTTCGTTGTATATTCTGGTTTCTATAACGTAATAGTCGTTTTCAGTTTCTTCTCCGCCTGCCCTGTTTCTAGTCTTTAATTTTATTGGGGCTGAAACGGGATATACTTCTGTTCCTGTTATTTTATACATTGTCCTTTTATTTTTCTTGCTTTTTCCATATTGGGAATATGTTGTATTCGGTGTCTGCACAGCCTGATTTTTCAAGAATCCAACTAGCACTTTATCATAATAAGGGATTACTGGCTGTCCTGTATATGAAGCCAGTCTTTTTATATATTCCCAGTCTGTTTCGTTATACTGGATTGTCATTCTTGAGACTTCTTTCATATCTTCCCCTACATTTACCAATGTTTCTCCATCATTATAATTTTTATTCACTTCCTGTGCTATATCTATATATGTAAGTGTCGGATCCTGAAATGAACGGTATCTTGGTATTCTGTCAAGAAGTATGCTCTTTGAACTGCACAATAATTCAACTGCCAACGCTCCTGCCTTTGTTTCCTTTATCCTAAGTTTGCTTATAGCTCCATTTAAGAATATTTTATCTGTAGCATTTCCTGCTTCATCCGATATGTTGCTTCTTCCTGTAACTACTATTGTCTTGTCGCCTTTTTTATCTATCAGGGCATCGTATAAACTTAACTGGTTTGGTGATGCCATTATTTTATTTTCCCAATTGTATGTTCCCCTATCTTTGAATCTATTTCAAGATTCATATCTCTCCAAAGTATCTGCTGTCCATCAATTTCTACCTTTATTCTTTCAGCTGAAAAAAATTCTACAGGCTCTTGATTATTTAAATTATTCTCCATTTTTTAACCTACCTTTTATATTTTTTATTTTAAATTAAAATTGATTTGCAATTATAACTTTTCTAACTATAAATTTTAATTATTTTTATTTAAAAATTTTTCATATTCCTTTATTCTTCCACTATAGGCTTCACTATAATTTTTTAATCCATTTGATTTTTTAACTACATCTACCCATTTTTTTATTTCTTTCAAATTTTTCTCTCTATAATAATATTTTAACAAATAATCAATTGCTCTATAATCTTTTAGCTCAGCTGCTTTTAAGTACAAATCAAAAGATTCGAGTTTATAACCTTCTTCTTCCAAAATTTGTGCTAAATATATTTGTGAATCAGTGTATTCTGCATTCGCTGCTATCCTATACCATTTTTTTGCTTCATCAATATTTCTATTTCTATGCTCAATAATTCCTATAAAAACAGCAGCTTTCTTTAAACCATTTTCATATGCTTTTTTATATTTTTCCATCCCTTTTTCTTTTTCATCCTTAAAACGATAATAAAAATCAGCTGTATACAAAATTCCTTCTTTTTTTAACTTCTCCATTTGTAAAAAATATTTTTCTGCTGTATCATAATCTTTTTTTAAAATACTTTCCTCTCCTTTTATATACAACTCAAAGAACTCTTTATCCATTCTATCTTTTGATAAACTGTATTCCAGTAAATCATTTGCTTCATCATCAAATCTAAAAATTTCTTTTGTATTTAATATTTTATCTTGCCAGTATTTCAATTTTTCATTATCTTTTTTCATATAATATATTTTTATTAAGTATAACATCGAATCCGCATCTTTGCGATTTCCAGCTTCTATAAAATATTTCTCAGCCTCATTTTTCCTATTTGTTTTATATAAAAACGTAGCAAAAGATTTATATCCTAATACATTCTCTTTATCCAATGATTTTTTGTACCATTCTTCCGCCTTTTTATAATCATTATTATCCTCAGCAATCATACCTAAAATTGTACCTGCCTTTTTATTTCCTTTTTCAAAAGCTATCTCATACCTCTTTTTCCCTTCATTTTCATCAATATGTTCATAATACATATCTGCAATTGAAACATAAGCAGTTTTGTCATATTTTGCCACTTTTAAAAAATACTTTTCTGCTTCTTTATAGTTTTCTCTGTTCAATTCATAGGCAATTCTTGCCATTAATTGAGCTTTTTGAGGATTTTTTTTGTTTTCCTGATGAAAAGAAACATCATCAATATCTTCTATTATTACTTCTTTTTCTCGATTTCCACAACTCATTAATATACAAAAAAAGATTATCAAAATAAATTTTTTCATTATAATTTTTCTCCTACAAAATAATATTAAATTTTACTTTATGATGTTTATTTAGAACAATGGTTTAGTATTGTCTTTTTCAGTCATAATAAGATACTTGTTATTTTTCATATACTCTATACTCCGTCTATATCGATTATTACTAGGATAAAAAAATTTTAAAAAGTTTCTGTGTTCTGGGACATGATGATTTATATAATCGTACACTTCATAATTCACTGTTGCTTTCTTTAATTTTTCTTTTATTATATTCCATCCTACTTTTTTAGGTTTTAATTCGCTTGACACTTCTCTAAATATATTTTTTTCTGGTTTCACCCCTTCCTTTAAACCATCCTTAGCACTTTCAAACATATTCTTTATATCATTTGGATTTGCTGAAAAATTACGGAAAAATGCCTCAGCCCCCCTTTTAGCTGATTCACTATTCTGTTCTGCCCTGCTTGATTTCTTCTCACCAAATCTTTGACTTCCAGCATTTCCCTTATTATTCCTCTTCTCATCGTATTCTTTTCTTTTATTCTCATCTCCAAGTATCTCATACGCCTCGCTGATTGTCTTAAAATTTCTTCAGTTTTCTTACCATCAGGATTCCTGTCTGGATGATATTTCATCGCTAGTTTTCTTATTTTGCCTTTATCTCTTTTGCATCAGCATCTTCTGAAACACCTAGTGTTTTATAATAATTTTCCAAATAAAACTCCTCTCCTTTCCATTTTTTAAAATTTGAAAGATTAAAACTTCTATCTATAAATTAATAGACAATCAAATAAAAAAGTTATTCACAATTAAAATATATTGCTACTATCATCTAGTTTTTTATTTTATTTATAGTTTGCAATATTAAATTTATTTTTTTAGTTTAAAGCTTGGAAGAATATAAACTTCTTTAACCCATTTATTATGTATATAATTCTTTCCAACAAATTTTTCTTCAAACCATATATCAGCATGTCCTGTAAAGCTTTTAGAATTTGGCTGTAATATAACAATTCCTGATCCTAGTAATTGACGAAATCTTCTATATAATTCAGGAGTATTAACAGAATATCTAGCAAGCCCTCCATATTTTTTTTCTAAATATCTTTTCATTCCCATAGCTGTTAATACATACAATTTACCATTTTTCCCTTTTTCATATTCATTTTCAGATAAAATAGTACCGTCTATTGTAACTCCTGCTTTATTTAAAGCCTCTGATACTCTTATTGCACATGTATTAGGGGCTGATAAATCTAGTAATCTTCTTGAATTAAATAGTTTTTTTACTAAATCTTTACTATTAATAGTCTCATATCTTGGATAATTTTTTACTATATTATACATTTTTAATTTTCTCCTTTTTCATAAGACACTTCTATTAATCCTAAATAGGCAGCATCATCTGTGTATATTTTTGCATTTTTATATAATCTTTTAGGTAAAATTTTTTTAATTTCTGTTATACTTGTTTTATCATCTAAAAGAATGTATTCTAAAAATTCTAAAGATTTCAAGGGAGTTAAATCTTTTATTTTATTGTGAGGAATATAAATTTCTTTTAAATTTTTAAAATTTTTTATTACCTCAATATCCTTAACTAAATTATTACTTATTGATAGTATTCTAATATTTTTAGAATTTTTTAATGGAGAAATATCACTTATTTTATTATTGGAAATATCAACTTCTTCTAAATTTTTAAAATTTTTTAAAATATCTATATTTTTGATGTTCTCAACTCCAGCAATGTTTAAAATTTTTAAATTAGGGGAATTATTTAATATGTTTATATTTTTAAATTCTTTCACATCAAAAATTTTAAACTTCATCAATTTAGTAAAATTATTTAACTTATTATCAAAAATACTTAAATCACTATCTACTATTTCTACAGAATCTAAATTAATTTCTTCTATTTCTAAAAAATTTTCCATTTTATTAAAGTTTTTTAATTTTTTATCTACCACTGTAATATTTTTTAAATTTTTAAACTCAATAATTTCATTAATATCAAAGGTATCTCCTCTATAAAACTCATCAATTGATATTGTTTCTATTTGTTTTTTTAGTTTAGGAGGTAAATTTTTTAAATCTTTAGATTCATAATTTTCCATACTTTTTAAATTAATAAACCATTTTAAATATTCTTTATTTTTATCGTAATTTGAAATGCAATCAATATTATAAATTTCGTTTAAATTAACATTTTCAAAAAAAATTTTTTCAATATTATTATTATTATTATATTTACAAGTTACTAAAATAGGATCTTTAAAATTTATAAAATAATTATTATTTATTTTTTTTAATATCACTAAATTATCTTTTACATTTTCTAAATCTATTCCATAATTTAAATACTTTTCTTTTAAATCTACTGTGCTATTTCTTTTTTCTAAATTCTTATTATTTATTTTTTTAGTACAATTAATAAAAAAAATTAAAATAAATAATATTATAATTCTATTTTTTATTAATATTTTTCTAATTTTCATCACTTATCTCCATTACTTTTATAATTTTTATTTTAAAGTATTATTATCTTCATTAAATCCTGTTTGTTTTAACTTTAAAATAAAAAAACCTTCTCCACTTCCAACACTAAAATCCTGATTAAAACTATCTACATACATCTTAGGAAAATACAACTCAAACGTCTTTCCTCCCCCTAAATCTGTCTGCACCATTACATCTCTAGTTGATTTTTCATCTCCGTAAGTCATCGCCCACATTGACAGTTCTTTCACATTTTCTTTATTTTGATCATATAAATTGTTTTCTCCAAAATTTCCGAGTCCTCCAAACATTCCTTTTAGGCTATTTCCTATTCCATTTGTAAACGAATTTGTCATTGGCAATGTTGAGCTTACTCCTAATACTTGAGAAACAAGTTTGCTTTTACTGCTGCATCAGCATCTTCTGAAACACCTAGTATTTTATAATAATCTGTCATATATTCTCCCTTTTCAGTTTTAATATTTCATTTTTACTTTTTAACTTAAAATCCAAAGTTAATTTTAGTTCTAATATTCTTAATAATTACCTTTTAACACTTCTACTAATACACATCTATCTTCTATATTCTTTTTAGGATATTTGTCTATATTTTCTAATATATTTTTCTTTTCTTCTTCTGGTACTAAAATATATTTTATTTTTGCTTCCCTATCAATTCCAAATGCTATCCCAAATAACTTTCTTTTTGTATAAAACCATTTTTCCCCAACTATTTCATAAGCATAATCTTTGGCTTCTCTTAATGAAGTAAAAAACTCATCTTGATTAGTAATTTCTCGCATTTTTCCATTTTCATCATCTATATAAAATTTTATGTTCCTTTCCTTAAAAATTTTATAATTTTTTTGGTAGTATTCTTTTCTGTTTGCCATATAGCGATTATTTGGACAATCGGACACATTTACTTTTACTCTTTTTGAATGATTTTTATAAAGTAAGATAACCACAATAATGGAAACAAACAATAATGTTAATTTAAAAAATTTATTCATAGTTGATTTCCTCTTTTAGTTTTTTAATATTTCCATTAGACTACATGCATTCATTTTTTGATATTTCGAAGCTTTAGAAAGTATATCTTTTTCTTTTTCTTTTGGAATATAAATTAAAATATTTTTTTCATTTTTTTCTAACCCCAACATTTTACTTAAAACAACTTTTTTAGAATCAAAAAAATTTCGTTTACTTTCACCATAACTTAGAATCATTCCTAAAGAAACTATGATATCCCAGCTACTTTTTACTTCCACCAAATTTTGGTTATCGTCTAACTTGTATAACTTTATATTTTTCTTTTTAAGTTCTTGATACGAATTAAAGTAATATTCTTTTTCTTCTTCTAATGAATTTATTTTACATTTTATATTATTTTGTTTTTCTCTAATTATAAATACAATAATTAATGAGAAAAAAATTAATACTATAGTTATACATTTTTTCATATTATATTTCCTCTTAATTCAAAAAATTTTTATATATATCTAATATTTTTATAAGAATCCGTCTTTAAAATAAATATTTATTATTGTTATTAGCATCTTTTCCTTTTCTTAATTCTGAATCTAGTTCTTTTATTATTCTTTCTATCTCTTTTTGATCAACTGATAAAGTAGATAATACATAAATTATTAATAAATCTCTTTGGTTTTCTACTTCTTTTATTTCTAAAAGCCCAAAAACAAATGAAGAAACTTTTTTTTGCATTTCTTGTAAACCTTTTTCTATAATGCTTTGAATAATTTTGGTTATTTTATTACTCTTTCTAACTTCTTTATTATATTTCCCTTCTGCCAATAAATAAGATAAATGTTCATAAACTTCTCGACCGTTTCTTACTTCTCTTAATTTATCATCATCATCTATGATTCTAAAAATTGTACCTGATCTTTTAATATATTGGTATAGTTTATAATAATAATTTCTCGTAGCATTATAAGGAAGTTTAGTTGGGTTTATATTATCTTCTATAGTTTTTACTACTTTAAATGTAATTTCTTCAACATAAGTCCTTATCATTAATGGATCTGAGCCTAAAAGATTATTTCTAAAAAAACTATCTAATTCTCTATAATGTATATAACCATACTTTAAAGCATTTTTTATTTCATTAATTTCTATTGCTGTTATTTTACCTTTTCTATTCATATGCTATAACTTCCTTTTAATTTAAATTTATATCACTTTCATTGAAAGCTGTCTGTTTTAATTCTAATTCAAAATATCCTTCTCCAGCTCTAGTATTAAATCTTTGATCAAAACCAGAAACATACATTTTAGGAAAATAAAGCTCAAACGTCTTTCCTCCTCCCAAATCTGTCTGCACCATTACATCCCTAGTTGATTTTTCATCTCCATAAGTCATTGCCCACAATGATAGCTCTTTCACATTCTGCTTATTTTGATCATATGAATTGCTTTCTCCGAAATTTCCAAGTCCTCCAAACATTCCTTTCAGGCTATTTCCTATTCCATTTGTAAACGAATTTGTCATTGGAAGTGCTGAACTTACTCCTAATACTTGAGAAACAAGTTTGCTTTTACTGCTTTCTTTTGTTTTTTTTTCGACTGATTCAGTAATTCCGCTTGATGATAAGAGGTTGCTGCTTAATGAGACTTCTGGAAGTTCTTCTCCTGCTTCATTATCTTTGTCAAATAAGTGTTTTACACTTTTATATTGGTTAAATAATGTTCCCATACCAAGTGTTCCCATTATCCCGCTGACTATCCCTTCACCTTCATCTTCAGGACTATTGTTTTCTGAAGCTGTGGGAAGTAATCTTCCTACAATTCTTAATGTTACTTGACTTTGAGAAGCACTCATTGTTTCACCATATATTGGATTTGTGCTGTAAGACACTTCTAGTATTTCATCACTTGAAAGAATTACCCCACCTTGCTGTGTCAGTCCTCCCATTGCACTTGAAATTGGATTTTTATTTTCTCCATTTGATACAAAGTTCATTGCAACACTTGGAACTGAAACGTTACCTAAACCTCCAAACGGATTATTTGATGTATTGTTATTTCCTCCAGCTATACTTACTCTAAATTTCACAATTTTTCCTCCTCTTTATTTTTTATTTAAATTTTTATTCTACTATTATTTTTCTAGGTATTATTCGTTTTTTCTCAACTTTTTTTCTTTCTGTTCCTAAATTATCTAATATTGTCAATAAATGTCTGAACATTTGTTCATTTGTATAATTTTCATCTGTCAAATTAAGTTTTGCATTTATATATGAAGTTATAACATCACGTTCTATAACCTCTTGCTGTAAACAAGTTACATAGAAATTTATATCAAAAATATCAAGATTTTCCTTTTTTGAAACTTCCTTTCCCCATAGTTTTAATACATGTGGATGAAAAGTTCCCCATTTATGTGCTGAGGAATATTTTGTATTTATAATCTCCATCAAGTTAAAATCTCTTCTCAAATCCCTGAAATTTTGATAATCATTTCTCAATTCAGCCCCTTCTCTTGTAATAAATCTTGTTATCTCAATTTCATCTTCATTAACATTTTCACCAAGCTCCAGCACAAAACGTCCTTCCCTTACATAATATTTTCTTTCTTCTATATCTGACACTAATTTAAGTTTTAATATATACCGTTCCTCTTGTTTTGGCATATCAAATATATAATCTTCCTTCATCCAAAAAAGTTCCCCATTGCATTTTGCCATTCCCTTTGTAATTATAACTATTCTTTCACTATAATTAGGTATTAAGTCAAATCCTTTTATTATTCCATTACTTTTATCAGAATACATCAAGCTTAACACTTCAAGCGGGTTATCCCTTAATAAATCCAAATTTTCTTTTTCCAGCACATTTCCTTTTTTAAAAACTGGATATTTATTTATAAACATTATTTTTGTAATTTCTTCCTATAAAAATAAAAGGAGATAGACGGGATTGTCTACCTCCTTGTGTTACATTATGCTTCCTGAGCAGCATATCCACCTTCAATTGCAACTTCTTTAACTTTCTCTTTTTTCTGTTTGATTTTCAATGAGAATGTTCCAGTTCCTGCCTGATTTCCATAGACCTCTTCGTAATCGACAACAAACGCATTTGTCATATCAATTTTTCTCACCATTTGTCCTGCGGATATTACCTCTAATGATACAGTTCTGTATGCATCGCTTGACTCAGCAGGTACTAATGACCATTGAGCAACTTTTCTTGTATCGTCTTCAGCATCTCCATTTGTAACTGCCAAAATTTCCCCTTTGATTTCAAGAATAATTCCTAAATCAGTTGTCCTTGCATTTGAATCATAAGGTGATTCTGAAAGAAATTTAACATCCAAGATGTTTTCCTTTTCTAATAAAATTTCTTCTCCTTGTCCTTTTACGTTCTAAATTGCAAATTTTTGAAATTTGATTTTAATTTCTAACTTTTATTTACTAACAACCTTCACACTTTTACCATAAAACGCTATCCCAATCTTCAAAATATTCTTTATCCCTCTAGCCTTCAACCTTGTATCATACTTTTTCTTATCTATCTGCTTCAAAGCCTCTTCTGCCTTTGCTCTCATTCCTTTTTCAGTCTTTGAAATTTTAAATTCCATAAGATATGCCTTCTCATTGCTTTTTATTGGTATCATCGCTAAATCATATCTTCCATATCCGCTCTCATTATTTGAGATAATTTCATATCTTCCCATAAGAAATCCTACAAGCCCTATCATAAATACCTGATAAATTTTTTCCATTTCACTGTCCAAATCAAAATGGCTTAACATGTTTATCATTATTTCACTCAATGTTTTCTCAAATTTTCTAATATCTCCATTTTCAAGAGCTTTTATTAAAGTATTTGTCTTTACTTCTGTTCCAAAAAATCTATTCAAAAATAAATCTCCAAAATAACTTCTTATTTCTCTGTTCGGTATTTTTAAATTATAAGTATTTTTGGATTCTATTCTTTCTGCCTGTTTTTCAGCTTTTGTCAAATATCCACTATATAAAAATAACTGCCAAATCTCATCATCATTACTCAAAAGACTTTTTATTGTAGTCCCATCCGAAATATATTTTTCAATGCTTTCTCCGTCAGTAAATTTCTTTAAATCAGTATAAACACTTTCTCCAACATTATCAAGCATATTTCCCAAAAGCATATTTCCAGAAACATTTGCCCAGTATGATTTTATTTCTTTTTCTCTTAAATAATTGACAATAGACCATGGATTGTATATTTGCTCATTTCCAAAAAGATATCCATTGTACCAGCTTCTTACTTCTTCAATTTTATATTTCATATTAAAGTAATCAAGCATTTCAATTACTTCGCTTTCCAAAAGCCCAAAGTATTCTGCATAATTTTTGCTAAGTACAGTATTCACATAAAGATTGTTTAAGCCTGAAAAAATTCCTTCCTTTATAATCCTTGTTATTCCCGTAAGAATGCCATATTTCAATGAATCATTTGTCTTTAATGCAGAACTATAAAATACTTGAAAAAATTCTATCGCTTCATTGTAATAACCTTTATCAAAAGCATTTATTATTGGAGAATCATACTCATCTATCAAAACTATTACTTTTTTCCCATAATATTCACAAAGAAAATCAGACAAAAGTTCCAGTGAAGTATTGAGATCAATATCATTTTTTCTATTTTTAATGGAATTATATATCTCTTTATCATCTTCATCCATCTTGTCTGTAATATATTGAAATTCACGATAAAGTTTTGAAATTACTTTTTTTATTTCTAAACGACACATTTCCCAGGTATCCGCTTTCAAATCCTTTAACGAAATAAATATTACAGGATATTTTCCTTGTTCACTCATATATTTACTATCAGATATTTTTAAATTTTCAAAAAGTGTTTTATTCTCATCTTTATTTTTGAAATCAAAAAAATATTTAATCATTGACATATTAAGCGTTTTTCCAAATCTTCTTGGTCTTGTAAAAAGTGTTACAGGAGTTCTATTTTCAAGCATTTTTTCTATTAATAATGATTTATCCACATAATAATATCCATCTTTTATTATTCTTTCAAAGTTTTCTACCCCTACTGGAACTGCCTTTTTATTCATAAATTTTTTCCTTTCTTAGTAAACAAAAAACGATTAAATCCAAAAAAAAGAAACAATAAAACATACTATAATATACAACAAAAAAAGAAAAGGACAACACTTAAAAATTATTTAATCTAAATAAGTTACATTCTAAAATATCATAAATTGCAATATTAATTGCGACATTTCATCTCTTTATAAATTTTTATTTTTACAATATTCAATTATAATTTTTTATCATTAAAATATCTTACAGTAAATTCATATTTAAGAAACTCATCCACTCTTGGATTATTCTTTATACTTCTAAGATATTGATAAAGATGTTCTGTTTCATCCTCATTTAAAAAATCATTGCAACAGTTATGAAGCGAAGATAACTGGTAATCTTTCATTGTTAATACCAAATCTGCAATTGCTCTTGGAAAATTAGCAATATACACTTCCCTTTTGCTTGGATAATCTATTATTCTTTTCTTTATTCCAGAATTTCCTAAAACATTTGTCGTGTTATACAGATTTATTGCCTTGCCTTTATCATAAGAAAATAAATAAGTCCTTGGATGCCAGTCAGCAGTATTTCTATTTTCATCAGGAATATTCAATGCTTCCCATCCAGATATATAACTTGTTGAAGAATTTTTTAGTATTATTCTTTCATATAATTTCATTATTCTCCTATTCTTTATGATAACTATTTTAATTCCATTATCATTACATTATAGCCACTTTCAGAAATAAAATTATCTATTTTAGAAAATCCAAAATTTTGGTAAAAATTCAAGATTTTTTCATTATTTTGACATTCAATCCAAATAAATTTTACTCTAATTTTCTGTCTAATTTCTAACAATAACTCATACGCAATTTTTAAAGAAAACGTAGTAAATTTCATTATTCTCCTTTCTTTTCAGAAGTTTCTTCAAAAAATTTTTTAATATCATTCCCCTTAATAAATTCATATTCTACATCTATATCTAGCGGTTTATTATTTTTTGCATTTTCAATAGCTTCTAAAAATGATGAAACTTTTTCCTCTGTATCAAATTTTAATTCTGTTGTAAAACTTGAAGTTGCCATTCTTATCATCTCTTTTAAATTTCTATTTTTACAATAATATTATATCACATCTAATAGTTTTTTCAATCTGAATTTTTTAAGACTAGATTAATATTCTATTGTCATTGTCCTTACATATTTTATTCCTTGCTGTCCTTTTCTCTCCTCATTTCAGATTCTGAAAAAGTTTCACTGTTACTATTCTTAGTTTCTTGTATTTTTGTATTTTCTGTTTCTTGTGATTTATTTTCTTCGGTATCTTTCGTATCATTTTTTTTTATTGCCCATAAATTTTTTAATTCCATCGCTGGCTATATTTTTTACTTTTCTGCCTGAAGCAATCGGATCAAAGTCCATTGTCATTACTTTTATTACTTTTCCTGCATTTTCAGCAGCCGAACTAGTCAGATTTCCAGGATATTTCCCTATTTTAGAGCCTATTTTTGCACCTGTCTTCATACCTGCTATTGCTCCTGCTCCTCCAGTAGACACCCCCAGCTTCGGCACCCAGTCCGCCAACTGCCGTACTTCCCAATAAAGATGTAATCCCTCCTACGGCTGAGCCTCCTGCACTAACAACATTTCCATTAAAATAGTTGCCAGTAAATTGCCAATAAATTTTTAATGTATTGAAATAAATAGAAACAGATTAAGACAGGATAAAACTGCAAAGTACTATAAATAAAAGAAAAAAGTGCAATTCAGCATAAACACTGATTTGCACTATATATCACATTTTTAACTATTCTAATGGTGCCCACGCATAGTTATTCCGCTAAAAATGGATATTTGAAAGATAAAAGTTGTCAGTAAGTTGCCAGTAATATTCAGTTACTTTTTTAAAATTTTTTTTCATAAAAACTTCAAATTCTTACTATAATTTAAATTTTTTATAGTAAATCTATTTTAAAATTTTAAGTTATATTTTATTTCAAAATAAAAATAAAATTATTCTAAATTACAACGTAATTTCAAATATTTTAGTAAAAGACTAATTACAGATTTCTAAACAACAAACTTATGAAAATTTTAAAAATATATAAAAATATGTGATAAATATTACAAATTAATAATAAATATAAATAATTATAAAAGCATAAAAATAGATATAATAAAATTATTTTTTTGAATAAAAATCAATACAATGTATTTAAAATTTTATAATTATTTCTTGCGTTTGTCCTGTAGATTCTATTATTTAAATGAAAAAAATTTATAAATATGCTATAATTAAGAAAATATAAAATTTTATAATTATCAAATTAAGGAGGATTTTTATGTCAAAAAGACAAGTTTTTTTTAGTTTTCATTACACTAATGATAATTGGAGAGCAGGACAAATTCGTAATATGGGAAAAGTAGATAGAAGTTCTACTTTTTCAGATAATGATTGGGAGGAAGTAAAAGAAAAAACGGACAATAAAATTAAAGAATGGATTGACAAACAACTAAATCTACGTTCTTGTTTAGTTGTTTTAATAGGACAAAAAACCGCAAACAGAAAATGGATAAATTACGAAATTAAAAGAGCTTATGAATTGAACAAAGGAATTGTTGGTATTTATATTCATAAACTAGAAAACTCTTCAGGTATACAAGATAAAAAAGGAAATAATCCTTTTGATTATATTCCATTAAATAAAAATGATGAAAAACTTTCTAAATACGTCAAATGTTTTGATTCAATTTATCCTTTTAGTAAAGATGTATACAATGATATAAAAAATAACATTGAAAATTTAATTGAAGATTGCATTAAGAATAAACCTTCAACTTGGTAAAATTGATGAAAGAGGAAGAGAGAAATTCTCTTTTCCTTACTGTCTAATTATTGTATAATCAAAATTTTTTATTTCCTTTTTATTCTATTTATCTATTTGCTTTCTCAACTAATCTAAAAATTTAATTATTCTCTTCTTCCTCTTAATTTTAATAGTAACATCATACTCCTCATATAATATATTTGTAGTTTTTTACATCCCTCTTCAAGAATCTTGTAATATACTATTATTATGATACTGTGGATTAGTTAATCTCCTCCTTATTATTAAGTTTATTTATTATTTTTATTATTTCCTCAACATTAGTATCTCCATCAAAAAATTCAGTAATATATTTCGTTTTTTCTTTACCTATTACACTATTAATCTTATCACTATTTTTAAAATATAATTCTTCAGCCATATAACCTGTAAATGCTAAAGGTATATTCACTATTTCATAAGATTCCGCAATAGCGTATTCTTTTTCTACACCATCTGCATTTAAAATTTTTCCATTTTTTTTCTTATTTCCAAATATATAAATTGCAATTCCACATTGAGAAATCATTTCTTTCCTATATTTTTCCCAAGTATCTTTTAAATTTTTATTATCAATTGCACTTAATGGAAATGGCATTAATTTTAAACGATTTTCAATATTTATTTCTCTGTGATCATAACAATACTCAGTAATTCCATTTATGACATAAGTTCCTACTCCTAAACCATATCCATTAACAATTTTATATCCATTTTTTACCAATTCAAATGATAATTTTCGAATGAAATCTTGAGCTTTTTTTTCATCCATTGGAATGTATTTTTCTGCACTACCTGAAATAAAAACTGTTTTTCTCCTATATTTATTTAACAATGTTCTTAATATATCTGTTATCTCACTATAATTATCAATTAAATATACTTTTATACCATATCTATTTAAATCATTTATTTGTAAATCTTGCTTTATCAAAGAGTACTCGTAATCTCTAATAGCAATTTTATATTTTTCTTGTTCACTATAGTCATCTCTATTTGGCTTAGAAATTTTTTTTAATATACAATAATGTGCTCTACTACTATCTCCTAATAATACTCGCATTTTACTTATCACAAAATTAAAATTTGGATCACTAAAACTAAATCCTAAAAATAAAAATGTTTTTGTTAACAAATTACCTTCTAAAACATCCCTAAATAATTTCCTGCTATTAATTCCGTATTCTTCGTAGTCATCTTTTGTTATTACAGCTTTAGCAGGACTATGAATATCTCCATGCATTTTATACACTATAGAATCATAATTCTTAAATGACAATTGTAAATCCTTATCACTTTTTCTAACAGATACTTTTTTATTATTATTTTTTAAAGCATCTTCAATTAAAGTATCGTAATTTGTCGTCCAATAAGTTGAGATTGGAAGTTGTGACAATAATTTATGATTTTCCGTTGGTTTCACATTTGTTGGAAATTTAGTTGTTAACAACTCATCAATTGCATTTCTTTTTTTAACATTACAATAAAACTGAGCTAACGAAATTAAATCATGACTTTCTCTTTCTATATCCAAGTCAATCTCTTTAGCTGCTTCAGATAGTAAATCTTGCCAAGAACAATACCCCGCATCAATTGAAAGCCCTGCTCCAGCAAAAATTGCTAATTCACCGCTCTCTAATGCTTGTTCAATAACTTTTATTAATTCTTTTTTCTTTAAAATATTTCCCATTTTTTCCCTTTCTTATAATAAATTTTATAACTATCAATTTTATATTTTTAATACAAAAACAACCCTACTGCAACAATATATTCAATACCCCCATAAAGAAATTAGCCCAAAAATTACTTGTTTCTATTGGCTGTCCTCCCTTTTGTACCTCTCCTTTAAATTTACCATTTTTGTCGTATTTCTTGCACATCCATATTCCACTATCAACCTCATCGCAATCCTGCTTTTCTTGTCCATTATCATAATATTCGATTGCTTTCTGTGTAAATTGCAGGTGGTTCACATCGTTATTCTTTGCTATGCTGTAATATCTTACTTTTCCGTTTGGATAATATAGTTCCTGTGGAAGTCCTGCTAGTGAATTATTTTTAAAAGTAAACACGCCTTGTAATCGTCCTTGCTTATCGTATCTTTTTAGTTTACCATTTAATATATCATTTATCCTTCCTTTCTGACTATAATCTTGAGTTATCTCTATCACTGTCTTCACATCTTTTCCATTTTCATAGTATACTGTTTTTATTCCATTTAATCCATTTGTTACCTTATAAGTTGAAGACAAAGTTCCATTTTGCCTATATTCATTACATAATATCATTATGTCATCTTTATAAAATCTATCTGATTGCAATTTTCCGTTAGAATAATATTCTAACCCCTTACCTTCATTTTTGTCATTTTTTTGAGAAATTTTTATTTTCAATTGATTATTTGGGTAATATTCATATACTTCTTTTTCTGAATGTCCATTTCTATAAAATAAAATTCCTTCTACATTTTTTTTGTTTTTCAAACCTTTAATTGCAGAACCTGTAAATGGCTCAGTTTCTCCTAACACATATACTTTATCTTTAGATTTATTTCTTTCAATGTTATCCCAATCTACAACTCTTTCTACCTCAATATTTTTTAATTCCTCATAATTACTTAATTTTTTAATTTCATTTATTTCGCCTAAATATGCTGATTTAAGAAAACTCGATGATAAAAGAAATAATAATAAAGTTTTATTTTTTAATTGAAGCATTTCCAGTCCCCCCTCCACTTGGAATACTATCCGAAAGCACATTCTTAAACTGTTTCTCTAAGAAATATATTGGATCTCCTACTTCAACTCTGTTCACTGAATTTGGACTTTGCTTAACCACTAATTCAAATTCTCCTTCTGATGATTCGCTTAATATTAGTTTCTCATTGTAGCTTACTACTTCTACTTCGGGGATTCGCACGTATCTTACTGGGATTCCAAAACTTACTCCAAATACGCTTTCTGCAAATTCTAATTTAACCATAGTTTTTCCTCACTCCTTTTTCTAAAATTTTTTACCAAACAGCAGGGCAATAGCCCTACTGCAACAATATATTCAATACCCCCATAAAGAAATTAGCCCAAAAATTACTTGTTTCTATTGGCTGTCCTCCCTTCTGAACTTCTCCTTTAAACTTCCCATTCTTATCATACTTTTTACACATCCACATTCCACTATCAACTTCATCACAGTTTTCCTTTTCCTGCCCATTATCATAGTATGAAATAGCTTTTTGGGTAAATGTTGGATTTTTCTGATTATTGTCTTTGGCTATCGCATAATATTTTACCTTTCCATTTGGATAGTATAATTCTTGAGGAAGTCCTGCCATTGAGTCATTTTTGAAATTAAAAATAGCTTGTAATCTTCCCTGTTTATCGTATGATTTTAATTTACCATTCAAGATATAGTTTACCATTCCTTTTTGGCTGTAATCCTGTATTACCTCAAGGACTGTCTTTATATCTTTTCCATTTTCATAATACACTGTTCTTATTCCATTTGAGCCATCCACTGCTTTATATGTTCTGAATGTTGTTCCATTTTGTCTGTATTCTGTGCTTATTTGCATTACATCATTTTTAAAAAATTTTTCTGATTGTAATCTTCCATTAGAATAATAATAATATCCTTTTCCCTCATTCTTGTCATCTTCCTGAGGAACTTTTAATTTTAATTGACTATTTGGATAATATTCATATGCCATTTTTTCAGTGTGTCCATCTTTATAAAAAAATATTCCTTCTATATTTTTGTTACTATCTAATCCCATAATTGCAACACCAGTAAATGGTTTGTTCTCTCCTATTACATATACTTTATCTTCAATTTTATTTCTTTTTATTTTACTTCTATCCACTATTTTTTCAACTTCAATAGTTTTCAATTCATCATAATTACTCAATTTTTTTATACCATTTATTTCATTTAAATATGCTGATTCAAGAAAACTTGATAATAAAATAACCAAAATTCCTACACTATTCTTTATTTGGAACAACTCCTTCCCCTCCTTTCCCACTTGGAACACTATCCGAAAGCACATTCTTAAACTGTTTCTCTAAGAAATATATTGGATCTCCTACTTCTACTCTGTTCACTGAATTTGGACTTTGTTTAACTACTAGCTCAAATTCTCCTTCTGATGATTCACTCAATATTAGTTTCTCATTGTAGCTTACTACTTCTACTTCGGGGATTCGCACGTATCTTACTGGGATTCCAAAACTTACTCCAAATACGCTTTCTGCAAACTCTTTTGGACTTTCTAGGTTGTCTTTGGCCTTGTTTTCTAATATCATTCTTCTTTCCACTCCTTTCACTCAGAACCTCAACAATCAGCAGAGCCAAAAAGCCCTACTGCAATAATATATTCAATACCCCCATAAAGAAATTAGCCCAAAAATTACTTGTTTCTATTGGCTGTCCCCCTTTCTGTACTTCTCCCTTAAATTTACCATTTTTATCATACTTTTTACACATCCACACTCCTCTGTCAACTTCATCACAATTTTCTTTTTCCTGTCCGTTATCATAATATGAAATTGCTTTTTCTGTAAACGTTGGATTTTTTTGATTATTGTCCTTTGCTATTGCATAGTATTTTAATTTACCATTTGGATAGTACATTTCTTGAGGAAGTCCCGCTATTGAGTCATTCTTGAAATTTAAGATGGCTTTTAAATGGCCTTGTTTGTCATATGCTTTTAGCTTCCCGTTTAATCGATAGTTTATCATTTTTTTCTGACTGTAATCTTGTGTTACTTCTGCAATTGAACTTATATCCTTACCATTTTCATAATATACTGTTCTTATTCCATTTAATCCATCTATTACTTTATATGTTCTGAATATTGTCCCATTTTGTTTATATTCTGTACTTATTTGCAATACATTGTCTTTATAAAATCTATCTGATTGTATTTTTCCACTATAATAATACTCTATTGCTTTTCCTTCAGCACTATCGTCTACATATTTTTGTATCAATCGAAGTTTCCCATTATCATGATATTCATATATAATACCTTCTGCCTTTCCTTTTTTATAAAAATATAATCCTGTTATACTGTTTTTATTCCTTTTTATTGCTACGCCCGAAAATGGAATTGTTTCACCATGCACATACACATATTTACCATTTCTATCATAATTATCATAATCTACTGTCTGTTCCACTTCAATATTTTTTAATTCATTATAATTCTCTAATTTATTTAATTGAGGGATTTCTGATAATTTTACAGCACTTAAATAGTTGCTAACCAAAATAAAAAATATTATTATTTTTTTATTTAATTTCATTACTTTTTTGCCCTCCAGTCTGCAAAGGAACACTATCTGAAAGCACATTCTTAAACTGTTTCTCTAAGAAATATATCGGATCTCCTACTTCCACTCTGTTCACTGAATTTGGACTTTGTTTAACTACTAGCTCGAACTCTCCTTCTGATGATTCACTCAATATTAGTTTCTCATTATAGCTTACTACTTCTACTTCGGGGATTCGCACGTATCTTACTGGTATTCCAAAACTTACTCCAAATACGCTTTCTGCAAACTCTTTTGGACTTTCTAGGTTGTCTTTT
Organism: Leptotrichia sp. oral taxon 417; assembly: GCF_013394865.1. NCBI lineage: Bacteria > Fusobacteriati > Fusobacteriota > Fusobacteriia > Fusobacteriales > Leptotrichiaceae > Leptotrichia > Leptotrichia sp. oral taxon 417. The sequence continues at coordinate 2,087,938 of NZ_JABXYV010000001.1, forward strand.
ACCTTGTTTTCTAATATCATTCTTCTTCCACTCCTTTCACTCAAAACCTCAACATTCAGCAGAGCCAAAAAGCCCTACTGAAATAATATATTCAATACCCCCATAAAGAAATTAGCCCAAAAATTACTTGTTTCTATAGGTTGCCCACCTTTCTGCACTTCCCCTTTAAATTTTCCATTCTTATCATATTTCTTACACATCCACATTCCACTATCAACTTCATCACAGTTTTCCTTTTCCTGTCCATTATCATAGTATGAAATGGCTTTTTGGGTAAATGTTGGATTTTTCTGATTATTGTCTTTGGCTATCGCATAATATTTTACCTTTCCATTTGGATAATAAATCTCCTGAGAAAGTCCTGCCATTGAATTATTTTTAAAATTAAAAATACCTTGTAGTTGCCCTTGCTTATTGTATACTTTTAATTTACCATTTAAGATATAGTTTATCATTCCTTGTTGGCTGTAATCTTGCGTTACCTCAAGAACTGTTTTTATATCTTTTCCATTTTCATAATATACTGTTCTTATTCCATTTAAACCATCTACTGCTTTATATGTTCTGAATTTTGTTCCATTTTGTCTATATTCAACGCTTGTTTGTGTTATATCATCTTTATAAAATCTATCAAAATTAAATTTACCATTTGGATAATACACGTATGCTGGACCTTCAGCTTTACCGTTTTCATAAAAGTACAATCCTATTATATTGCTTTTATTCCTTTTTATTGCTACACCTGAAAATGGAATTGTTTCACCATGTACATATACATATTTACCATTTCTGTCATAATTATCATAATCTACTACTCGTTCTACTTCGACATTTTTTATTTCATTATAATTCTCTAATTTATTTAGTTGAGGGATTTCTGATAGTTTCATTGCATTTAGAAAAATGCTTACTGCAACAATATAGCACAATATTAATTTTTTATTTACCAACATTTTTATCGCTCCCCCCTCCACTTGGAACACTATCCGAAAGCACATTCTTAAACTGCTTTCCTAAGAAGTATATTGGATCTCCTACTTCTACTCTATTTACTGAATTTGGGCTTTGCTTAACTACTAGCTCGAACTCTCCTTCTGATGATTCGCTTAATATTAGTTTCTCATTGTAGCTTACTACTTCTACTTCGGGGATTCGCACGTATCTTACTGGGATTCCAAAACTTACTCCAAATACGCTTTCTGCAAACTCTTTTGGACTTTCTAGGTTGTCTTTGGCCTTGTTTTCACGATTTATTTTGTCTACTTCCTCTTTTAAGCCTTCTTTTTCTTTTATTAGTTCCTTTTGTTTTCTTTTGTATTCTTCTATTTCTTTTAGGGTTTTCTCATTTTCTGCTTCATAGTTTAGTATTGTTTCATAATTCTTTATTTGACTATCTATACTATCCGTTTCGTTTGTCAATTTATTTTTTAATGCTGTTTTATCTTGTATTTCCTTTGCCTTTTTTTCTTTTTCTTTTTCTGTCAATGGTGTTGTTAAAGGAGTGAGCCCATTTAACTCATTTGCTAAACCTTGTATTTCAAGATCTAATGGTGCTAATTCTATGTATTTTTTTCTATATTCCTCTTTCAGTTTCTCCATTTCCACTCTTATTCCCGCTTCATCCTTATATTTTGAGAGTGCCAGTTTTCTTTCTGATGATCTGTCTGTTGCATTTTTGAATTCTGCTGCCATATTTTTGTTTAGTTCCTGAAGTTTTGCATTTATATCTGTTATTTTTGCATTTATTTCCTGTCTTTTTAGTCCTTCTGCCGCTTGTCCTTCATCCTTCCATTCATCTACTTTATCTGAAAGTTCCTTTTTTACTGGTTTTGTTTCATTAAAATATACTATTAACATATTTTTTCTTATTTTTGACAATGCAGGTTTTGGTATGCTTGACTGAGTTTGGGAATTTGCAGCTAAAGGCAGTGCTTTAGGCATTGATTTTGTTGGTTCTTTTGGGATTTCACCTGTTGCCCATTTGTTCAGCTTATTTATCACTTGTAAATTTGACATATATTCTATTATCTTTTTTCCCGCTAGCTGTCTAAATCTTTTTTTACCATTTGAACCTAATTTATCGTAACTTAGTAAATCTTCAACCAATCCCTTTTTTTCTTCCTTTGGTAATTCTATTCCATTTTTTTCCTTGTCTAAGTCAAGTGAAGTTATTTTCCCTTTGATTCTTATTACTGTCCCGTCTATGAACTGCAAGTCATTAAATCTATTTTCAAACATTGTGTTTTTTCCACTCATTAAAACCATCAATGGTAAGTTAGATGCTGCTTCTGCCTTTGAAAATTCTACTTCATTTACAAATACTGGAAATATTTCTATCCTGCTATGAAGCGGATTGGTTGTTATCAATCCTTTTCCAATTTCTTTTAATGTTTCACCTATGTTGTCCATATCGTAATTTACATTATTAGTTTGTTCTCCTTTAAATTCACTAAACATTACATATGCTCTCATATACTTATTCTCCCTTCAAATTATAATCTATATCATTTGCATTCATTTCTACTTTTGTTGCCTCCACATTTACTTGTGGAGCATTCATTTCCACTTTTGCCACTTGAAGCACTACTTTTCTTTTTTCTATATCTTTTCTAGTATCATTTGCCAATGCTCCAATTACATAGCCATCACGTATATTTCTAAACTCCACTACTACATTTTCCTTTTCACTTGGTATTACAACTGTTGATGTCCCACTTAAATATCCTGTATTTATTAATATGGGAAATGGATAGTAGCTGTTTATTTCAGTTTGATTATTCTTCATAATTACTGTTCCATTTTCCTTCCCTTCAACCTCTTCACGATAGTTTAAAGCCTCCTTCCCTTCATCTATCAATATTTGTGAAAAATCAACGTATACTCCTATCCTTTCCCCTTTTTCAATTATTTTTTCAGTTCTTTCCTGATGGAATTTTTTATCAGCTTCTAACATTGCAACTTCTTTTTGCTTTTTTTTCAATTCTTGCCGTTTCTCTGATATAAATTTATTTTCATTTTCATCAAGTTCCCCATTTCCTCTATTAGAATACTTCTCTTTGCTCTTTTCTAATTTTAAAAGTTCTTCTCGCTTTCTCTTTACTTTTTCTTCTGTTTCCGTTTCATTTTCTATACTATCCTGTAAATTTATAATATCATTTTTTAAATTCGTTTCCGCATTTTCAATCTCCTTCAGTTTTTCTTGATTTTGTAAGTATTCTTCCTGTATTTTTTCATCTGACACTACTATATTTACAGCATCTTTAACTTTCCCTTCCAGACTATTTGGAAATTCCACTTTTATTTTTTCAGAAATTGTTTTAATCTCTGAGATAGTCTTACTCTCATAAAAATACTGTGTTTTTGTCAAACTATTTATAACAATTTCGCTTTCACTTATACAATATCCTTTATAATATGTTCCTAATTCCAAATATTCTGAAATTGGCATATTTTTATTTAATCTAATAGGCTCTTCTTTCTTATTAGAACTTTCTTTCTGCGCTTCAAAGCCTATTACCAAATTTCTTCCCTGTATATATACCGGGATTTTAAGTTCATAGTATAAAAATCTTATCAAAAATTGCCAAAATGTTTCATTATACTGCAGTACAAATCTTTTTTTCTTATAATTTAAAAATGGCTCATTATTCTCTATAATATTCCATTTAAAATTTAGATACCCTCTTAACTCAGTTGAAACATTTGCTTCATTTCCATAATAATTATGGATTTTTTCTTTAAAGGAATCTAAAAAATCTTTTATTGTAAAGTCAGTTTTATAATCTATGAACATTGGAACTCTATCCATTAGTTTAGTTATTGATACAGCAGTTATTGTTATTGTATCCCATATTGTACCTTCAACTTTTGTAATTAATCCATAAAAATATGTTTTTTCAACTTCATTTTTCTCATTTCCCAAATCAACACCAATAAAATATTTAGTATTAAACATAAAGTCTTTATTTTCAGGAATGAGAAGTTCATCAATTTTTTCTCTCGTAAATTTATCAAATTTATCAATTTTCATTTCCGCTTCCATTATTGAATGTTCCATCATTTTATTTGTTATTTTTATCTTAAAATTTTGTAATTGGACATACCCTCTTTCTTCTTTTTTGCTCCCAATAAATATCTGAACTCTATTTGCAACTGACATATACTTAGTATCTCCTGCACTTACTTTATTTTCAATTGTAATCGGTTTTATCCCACTACTATTAGAATTAACAGAAGTAGAATCACCACCTGCATTATCTCCAAAATCTCCATTTGTTCCCATACCTGCATTTTCAGTTACAACATTTGTTTCATTATTTTCAATTTCTGGCATTTAGTTTCCTCCTTCTAATTTTATTTTTATTAATTTTAAAATTACATTATTAACATTTCTCCAATTTTCAATGTTTCTTCTACACCAATTACCCCAATATGATATTCCCACATTACTTTTGGAAAATACTCCATTGGTAAAAACAACTCTGCAAGAACTTTTACTTTTCTTTTATTAGCTTTATTCTTTTTTGCATTTATATAAAACAAATATTTTTTCTTTTCATATCTATACCTATAAAATATACTGTCTTTAAATATTATTTTAAGAATTTTGCAAAAAACATATAATGAATCATCTGTTTCATAAGAAACTTTTAAATATCTAGCAATTTTCATTTTTTCCGTTTTAGAAAAATACTTTATATTATTTTTTACAAACTCACCAAAATATCCATTTTCCATTAATTCTATATACTTTTTTAAAATAATATATTTATAGTTTATTCCCTCTTGCAAATCAACCTCTGCCAACAGATGAAACATAATATTGTTTATCGCTTTTTCCAATATTTCCTCTTCTTCTATTAAATAGTCGTTTAAACTATTAAAAATGCTATTAAATCTCACATACGGATTTACTTCAATTTCATTTTTATCAATCTCTATTGCGTTTAATTTACCATCATTTAATTCCATATAGGAAGATATTTTTTCTTTTGGTATCAAAAATTTTATATTTTCTGTTTTTTGAGAGTTATTTCGTATATCTTGTATCACTTTCCAAATATATTTATACTCTTCTTTTCTATTCATCATAATCATCAACCACCTTAAATATATATTCTGGATATATGTATTCAAGTTCACTTACTAAATATTCCATTTTTTTTATCATTTCTCTTTTATCAATATTATCTTTTTCTATTTTTAGTATAATTTCCTGCTTTAAATTTTTATCCAAGTCAAAATCGTATTTTATAAAATGGTTTAATTTTTTCAGTTTTAAATATTTTCTGTTTTTCAATGTTTCAATACCTATATCTTTAAGCACTATATTATCTAGTGTTTCATATGATGAAAATAATCTATTAATTTCTGCTCTTGTCCTAATTCTTTTTAAAATTGTTATTTCATTGTTTTTTTGTATATTAGAATGGATTTTAAATTTTAATTCACTTTCTTTTCTCTTAATACCATTTATATCCAAAAATTCCCATATTTCCCAATCATCATCAAGAGATTCATCAGAAAGAACATTTATATTTTCATCATTTCCTCTGTATATAGAAAAATATTCCCCGCCTCTTTTATGATTTACTAAAATATTATTATTTCCCTTATAATCCAGCTTATATCTATATACAATATTATTTTCATATGGTAATACATAGTCCCAAGAATTTACTTTTTTTCTATTTATATTCCATACTAAAAAACAATCTTTTTTAGCTTTTTCTTCAAATTCTTCCAAATCATAATTCATATCATATATTTCATCCATATTCAAAAATTCCCTGTTGTATTCATCAATTATTAAATTATAAAAATTATCATTATAATATGAATTAACTGTTTTCCATTCTAATCCATTTTTTTGAAAAATATAGTATAGATTTTCAATAATTTTATCATATTTAGAAGACTTTTCTAATCTAAAAGTAATTGGTATTTTTTTATTATAGTCATCAATATATCCTTGAAATTTTCTATCTTTTAGTTCCTTTTCTTCATTTTCTGTCAATTCCATATATATCGTTTGAAAAATTCTATTTCTTTTTAGCATTATATCCTTCATATTTAAATTTTTTATATCTTTTTCTATAAAATCCTCACTAAAAATTACTGTAAATAAATTATCATTAAGTTTATATTCCTTTTCATTCATAACCGTCATACAGATAAAATGATTATTTTTAATTTCATTTGAAGTTTCTCTTTCCCTATTTTCTATTTCATTAATTCTATTTTCAATATATTCTTTCAAGTCATTAAAGTTATCATAAAAATTATCTCTAAAAAAATGTCTTAACATATCATTTTTAAAATCCAACATCTCTTTTTTCATCACTTTATCAAAGTCTTTCATTTTTACCTCTTTTCTCTGTCTTTTATAAACTTTTAAATGTTTATATTATACAACTTTTTTTTAATTTATCCAATTTATATTTTTTATTAATTTCTACAGTCCCCCTTTGATAAATAGTTATGCAATTTAAAATTCATAATAAATCCACTATTCAAAGGGAAATAATATAAAAAAAGACTATCTCGTACTTACAAGACAGCCTAGCGTATAGTTATTAAATTGTCAAAAAACTAAAAACTTTTAATAAATATATTACTGGTTATTTTAATAATTTTTAAGCAAATTCTAAATTTATAATCTAAAAATACTTTTTATATCAATATATTTTATATAAAATATAATAAAAAAGAATACAACTATAAAATTTATACAAATAGCATCAATTAAAAAAATTTATATATTTAATTTTATAAAGTATTCAAAAAATCTTCAACATCATATAATTTTGCTAATTCATCAGAATACAGTATATTATTCGTAAAAATTCTATGACAAATTACAAATAAAAATATTAACATTGCTATTATTAGATAAATTTGGGAATTTTCTAAAAATATTTCTGTTAATTTTCTAATAACAGCTCCATATGCTTCATCATAATTACCTTTACTATTAACAGTTAATGTCATTATATTTGAATAGTAGTTGTTTATTAATCCTAAAAAACTTGTTGCTATTAATAAAATTCCACCATTTTTTAATGACAATGCAAATGTTATCGTTTTTCTTGATAAAGTTTTTTTTATTCTTTTTTTCAATTCTTCTTCGGCTTCTTTTTTGTCAAAAGTAATATTATAATCCTTTTTTATTTTTTTTTCAAAAGCCATATTTATTTTTTTATTCAATTTATAGCTTTCTTTAAAAGGATTTAAAAAAATCCAAAACAACCAGTTTATTTCTAACTCTCCTTCTATTTTTACTTTAGCTTCTTTCAAAATTTTATCCATTTTCAAATCTATTATCCTTAAATTTATAAAATAGCCTAGCAAAAAAAGTATTGATATTAGAATTGCTGTATAATTATTTATTGTAATATATCTCAAAAATTTAATATTTCTTAGAATAGGAATTGTTAGAAATAATAGAAATAATAGAAATAATAATATTTGAATAAATAATTTCATTTCTTTGTGTATAATGACATTAATTATATTAAAGTTACTTCTTTCTACCATTAATGAATCTAAATTTTCAATTTTGTCTTTATTTGTATTTTCAGACATTTAAACCTCCACTATTATTTTAGAATATTTTTTAATTAATGCTATTTGTTTAAATTCTTAAAAATCTTATCCTAGCTCTTATTTTTCTTTTTTCAGTCTAATAATCTCTCGTTCAATTTCTTCTATTTCTTCCTTTTTTTTCTTATCATCTTTTTCTAATTTTGATAATCTTTTTTCTCTTTCCCGCTTTTCATCTGCTAGGCTACGACGTTGAACGATTATATTATTTTGTAATTTTTCATTTGGATTAACAATGATTTCCTGCCCTTCTTTTATTCCATTACCATAAATTTCTATTTTTTCACCATTATTAATACCTATTTGAACTTCTTGTTCCGTTACTTTATTGTCTTTATCAATAAAATAAACATAACATTTTATTCCAGCTTTAGAGTTTTTCTTTACAATTGCCGTTAAAGGAACTGTTAAAACATTTTCTCTTTTTTGATAGTAAAGACGAATATTTAGTTTTTCATTTAAAACAAGATTCTGAAATGAATTTGTTAAAAATTCTAAAGTTTTTAAGTTATCCACACCAATATCATTAATTTTATATAGTGTAGCATTGAATGTGTTAGAATTTCCATCTCGATTATCTTTTGAATTTTTTAAACTTGTTGACTGCATTTTTGCTTCATTTCCAATAGTAATGTATTTTAACTTTTCTGACTTAACAGGATCACTTGTAATTTTTAAATCATAACTTTTAGCCAATATCAAAACAGGAGCAGATGTGTCTGTTACACCACCTTCTAATACATTTATTTTTACAATATATCCATCAATTGGACTAAAAACTACCCTTTGAACTAATTGTTTTTCCTGAAGAAGTTTTGCTGCTTCAATTTGTAATGCTTCTACTTCTCCTCTAAGTTGCTGCATTTGTTGACTTACATCTACTTTTTGTTTTTCTTGTTCTATTAAATATCTTAATTGAGATTGTTTTACAGCTAGAGCTTCACGTCTGTCATTTAATTTATTATCTAACTCTTTTTCTTTATATTCACTAAAGCGAATTATTACATCACCTTTACTAACTTTATCCCCTTCTTTAAAATAAACTTTGTCAACTCCTAATTGTATGTTTAATCCTATTGTAACAAAGTCTTTTGCTTCAGTTTTACCTTGTGTGTCAATAAAGAGCTCTAAATTTTCTCGTTTAATTGGTTCAACAATAAACTTGTCATTAAGTCTTGGAGTACAAAACTTTATCATCAAAAGAACTACAAATATTAATATTGTTGGTAATAGCCATATAACATTATCATTTTTTTTCATTAATGTTCTCCATCAAAATATGAAATTTCATTTAAATTATCTTCGTATGGGAAATATTGTTTACGCCCTAAGTATAATTGATCATTTTTACGTTGTATTGGAAACACAAAAAATCCCCAATTATTTAAATCAGTGTATATAAAAAATCTTACAGTATTATTTTTAATTGTATCTGTGTCATCTTGTGTAATTATTCCTTCAAATTCTGGTAAAATAACCTCTGCATCTTTTTCGACATAATCTTCCTCATTTTTGTAAATTAACTCTTTTTTCAATTCACCTTCAGCATTATGAACGTAAATTTTTAGCTCTTCAGCAGTAACTGATTTATCAATATCCCCTCTTAATATTTTAGCTTTTCTAGAAGTTCTTAACATTTCAATTAACTCACCATTATATTTTTCAACCCAAACAGAATAAGGAACAAGTGGAACCTCATTTTCTATTTTTACATCCATATGCCCAAAACGTTTATAGTCTAAATATTTTATTGCACCATCAAGACAGTTCAATTTTAATTCATAATCATCACGATGGCTAAGTTCTTTGTATTCTATCATTTTTCCTGGCACAAATTCTTTTAACACTTCCTGAAAAGTGCTAATTTTAGTTGATTGCCCACTTAATTTGATTAATGAATATTCAAATAATACCCCTTCTTTATAATATGTATTCAAAAATTTTCTAAGCATTCCATAAATATCAGCTTTCACAATTTTTTCAATTTCTTTAATTGTAAAAATTATTTCTGGGTATTCAATAATTGTTTTAAAAATATCATTTTCATAAATATGTAATTTCCATGCTTTTAATTTTGTAATATGTATATCATTTCCTGTTTCATACTTATCTGTTACATCAAAGCGAGTTCTGATTCTACCATCAGTAGTAAAAAATTCCTTCTTCAGATTTTCAGCAGCTTCCCATAACATATAAAAATTATTTCTAATTTTTCTATATTCATCACTCATCTTGTTTTCAAATTTTGAAAATTTAGTGGGAATTATTTTTTCATACTTATCATACTCTTGTTGCATTTTTTCAAAAATCTTTTCTACACCAAATTCATCAATTACCTTATAAATCATATCATTATCATATTCTATTAAATCATTTATAGATAAAATTTTATTGTTTGAATAACTTGCTCCTAATACTATTTTTAAAAATTGCATAATTCTATATGTTAAATTATTTCCACCAAAGTTTTCATCACCATTTTCAAAACTTGTTTTAATATCCAAATAATAAGATACTCTTCCATTTTCAATTACATACCTACAAGCAGCTAAGTCTGTTGTTCCACCACCACAATCAATAACTAGTGCATTATATTTCTCTTTTTCCCTATAATTTCCATTACGGATTTGTATCTCAATCGTGTTGTATAACACAGCAATCGCTTCATCCATTGCATTTTCACGAATAATTTCATATTCGTATTCTTTTACTCCATCTTTTTCATTTGTAAAAATTTCCTGAAACATACTTAAAAATTGTTCCTTTAATTTTACTGGACTTGAAGCATGTATTTTTTTAAATTTACATTTAAAGGTATATTCAGCTCTATCAACAACATATTTTAAATAGGCTTTTATAACTTCTTTTCTTTTTACATAAGTTATATTTCCAAATTCATCATTAATTTTTTCTTCCACCTGATGATCATGAACCCATTTTTTCAATCCATAAAATAATGAACCAGTTACAACATAATCATTCATTTCCAATTTTCTTAATACATCGTATCCAAAAGAGTACTCAATATTGCTTCTATCATTACAATCTTCAACATAAGCTAAGGTTGGAAATATTTCTCGATAATTTCTTTCGCCATCATTAAATTTAACATAATTAATTTCATTAATCTTAATATTTCCATTTAAAATGTCATTAGTTGGTAAACTTTTTACATAATTTCTATCTAAATATGCTCCAACTGCTGTATTTACTGTTCCAAAATCAATACATAAAGTTGCATTTGTGTATTCAAGTTCCCTTACTTCAAAATTTTCAAGTTCAACCTTGTAATAATCAAGTTTATATGGATATACTGGATATATATCACTATCTTTATGGTTATAAAATTTATAAATAAATTTCAAATCGTTTTCTTCAAAAAATAACAATGAAAATTTATTATTGGTTAAATCATCTACTCTAAAAAATTCCTTTTTGCTTGTTAAATAATAAGCATCTTTTGAACTCAAATCTTTTTCCAATTGAAAAATTCCACACAAATAATTATTTGCATTTATTAAAAAGGCATTTGCATGACTTATATGATCGGGCAATACTATTTTATAATTATCTTCTCTAGTTAAATTTAATTCCTTATAAAAAATAATTTTATGTGGTACCCTAATGCTGTTTTCATGATGAATTTTATTTCTTAATTCTTCATCAAATAATTCCTGAACATTTACCAATCCATTTTCATTATACTTATTGATACAGTAATCTGGTTTAGCTCCACGATATTTTAGTATAATCTTTATCAACTCTTCTCTAGTAGGCGTATCAACTCTTGCTTCTACCAATTTTTCTTCAATAGCAATTTGATACATCTCATAATATGATTTTCTTCTTAATTCTTCTTCGTAAAATAGTTTCATTAAATTTCCTTTCTTTAAAGTCTACAATACTTTCAAATTCACCAAAATAAATTTTAATAAAAATTAGACAAATCTAACATTAAATAATAAAATCAAAATTTTTAATTTTAAAATGATTTTATTATAAACTTATATTTTTACTTTTTCTAATTCTTCAAGCAATTCTTCACAACTAGAATACCGCTCATTTTTATCAATAGATAGTCCTTTGGAAATTATTTGTTTTAGCAGTTCGTCTATTTCTTTTTCATAAAGTAATTCAGGATAATAAAATCTTTTTAATACATCCATTGGTTTTTGTTTATTTAACATAAAATAAAGTAATGCACATAAACTATATATGTCTGTCCTTACATCATTTTCTGCTTTTAAAGAATACATTTCAAGAGGAGAGTAGCAATCTGTTACTTTTATATACGTTCCATTCTTTTCATTATCTATAATGCTTGAACCAAAATCAATAATTTTAATTTTATGTTTCCCATTAATTAAAATATTTGATGGCTTTATATCACGATGTACGACATTTTTATTATGTATTTCTTTTACTGTTTTTAAAATATTAAGAAATATTTTTACAATGTCTTCTTCTAAAACATCATTTTCTAATATATATTTTTTCAAAGTTCTCCCTTTAAAATATTCCATTATTAAATATATCGTTCCATTTTCTTCAAAGTATTCATTTAATTTAATAATACTGTCATTATTAAATCTTTTCAATACATCAGCTTCTCTATTAAAACTTTCTCTAAGCATTTTAAAATTTTTTTGATACCTGTCAGTAAAAACAACATTATTATCTCTAATAACAAATTTTGAAGGAAAACATTCCTTTACGATGTATTGTTTATTTCCATAAGAAGATAAGTACACATTAGAAAAATCCGTCTTAGAAACGTAACTCTCAATTTTATATTTTCTATTTAATTTATATTCTAATGGTAAAAAATCCATTTTATTCTCCCTCTAAACTTTATTTCCATTATCATCTCTTCCAAGTATTTTCCAATTTCTTTTAATTTCCTGATTTAAATCATCATTTGTTACTAAAGTTTTTTTATATTTTTTTCTTTTCTTATGTATAGTACTTTTTGTTTTCTTATGTAATTTTTTTTGGGTTTTTACTCTTTTTCTTATGGTTTTAGGTTTATAAACCTCTTTATCTTGTTCATTTATTTCCAAACTTGGTGTTACTTTTTCTTCAGGAGTTATAACAATATCTGCAGTTTTTATAACTGGTTCAGGTTGTTCAATTATCTTTGGTTGTTCAATTTTTTCAAATAGTTTTTGTTCATTAATATTTGCTAATTTCTTTTTATATATTAATTCTTCAATTTTTTTAGTAATTTTTTTATTTTGAGGTTTAATTTTAGAATAAAAATCAAGTGCCATATTAATTTCTTTAACAGAATTACTATAATCTTCTTCTTTATAATATTTGTCTGCTATATCAAAATGTTTTTGTGCTTCATTTTCATATTTTTTTAAAACTAATGTTTTGTTGATAGCTATAAATGTAAAAGAAAATATAAGCATTAAAAGAAGATATTTTAAAGGATTTTTTTGTTCTTGTCTTTCTACAATAATGATTTCCTCTTTTTCAACTATTCTTTCAGCAAAAATAGACATAAATGGTATTGTCATTCTTTCTAATTTTTCAATTTCCTCTATTTTTTCACTAATATTCTTTTCAATTTCAATTTTACTATTCCAACGAATTAAAGCATCTGATATATTATTGTCATTTATAACTTTCCAAAACTTTGGTGTCCCCAACAAAGCATAATCATCTTTTAACAACTGAATTGTTTTATTTTCATCACGAATTATATCTTCAACAATCATATTCTCACGGAATAGTTTTAATCTTGTATTTCCGATATTACTAATCATCATTTTATTTTCATTTATAAGAACAACTAAAATAGAAATTTCACCATTTTCTCTATTTTTTTTCAGCTTTCTTTCTATGATTTTTTTATATGCAGCATTTAAAATATTTGTCGCATTTTCTTGTGAAAATTCATTATTTTCAAAAAAATATCTGACAGCTTCTTCAACTCCTATTTTTGCAAAATTTTCATTCATATCGTTATCTACGATTAAACACCAAAATCCTCTTTCTCTTTCTGGAATGTATGTTGAATAAGTATTTTTCTCTGCAATTCCTGCATAATTTTTAAAAAAATATGTGATATATTTACTTTTTTTTTCGTCCAAATTAATCCCTCCTTTCAAATGTAAGATAAACATTTTAAACTAATAATTGTAGTTAAAATTTGTATATTTTGTTATTTCCAGAATTGCCACCATTTTTTATTAGCTTTTGAAGTTGCTTTTTTCAATTTTTTCTCTAATCTTTTTTGAATTTCATTAGATTCTCCTACTAATTTCATATCATCTAATGACATTTGATATTTTTTCATACTTTCTTGCCAATTTTTTTTCTTATACTCTTCATCTCCTTGTTGTTCATATAAATATCCTTCTACTTTAGATATTTTTTGTGATAAATATTCAATCTTATTTGTTTGATCATCAAAATCTCCTGAAGATTTTAATGTTTCAAAAATTTGTTTTGATTCAGTATATTTTGCTATACTTTCCGTGTATCTTTTTAAATTAAACAGCTGCTCTGCTTGTATTTCTAAATTTGTAGCATTTTGAATATTTTCTGCAATTTTTTCTCTTCTTTGTTTTTCTTGTTCAATCGCAACTCTCTGAGCTTCAATTTCTGCTTCTTTTGCTCTAATTCTTTGATCTGACTGTACTTTTTCCTTTTGTAATTGTTGTGCCGATTTTATTTGTTGTTCTTTTAATTGATCTGATAATCTTTTCTCGACATCCTTTAATTGTTTATCTTTTTGACTTTCAAGTTTTATATAGTCCTGTGCTTGTGCTATAAATTTATTTACATTTGCTACATTATTAGCATCTCCCAATTCCTGATAAATTGTTTTTGCTTTACTTAGCAACGTTATTGCTTCAGCTGGTTTATTATCAGTTATATGATTAAGTCCTTCTTGAACTAAATTATTTGCCGTTTGAATATTAGACATCTGCTTTGAATTTAATTCCTGTATCTTATTATCTATTTCCTGTGTTTTCACAGTATCTCCCAAAGCTTGATACATCTGTCTTGCCTGATAATAGGCTTCTCTTGATTTATTAGCATCTGATGCTGATAACAGATCACCTCTATTTTCTGTTAACATTGCTCCATTATATGCTGTTTTTTCTTTTTCATTAATTTCATCAATTTTTCTTTCAATACTTGATACATAATCTGCCCTACCATTTGTTAAATATATTTCTGATGCTGTTTTGTAATTTTCTTTTGCTAAATTAAAATTTCCTGCAGAAAAGGCTTGATTTCCAGCAGTTTCTATTGCCTGTGCTTCTTTTAATTTTGAAGCGGATTGTATTCTTGAATCTAGTGTTGTTAAGATTTCATTTGTATTTAATTCATCTCTTTTGTATGAGTTTTCAGATAAAGCAAATTTTGCTGATTGATAACTTTGAGTAGCATCATCATACCTGCCATTATTAAATAATTCATTTCCTTGATTTATATTTTGGAATGCCATTGCCAATTTTTCTGTTTGTACAATTCTATTTTTTACATTATTAATCATATCTTGAATTTTTTCCCGTCTTGCATTAGCATTAACAAAAAAACCAAATATTCCTTTACTTTTTGGCTTTAATTTTTCATATTCCCCAATAACAAGTTTTAAATCATCTACTGAATTATTAAAATTTTTCTTAACTAATTCATCATCTGCCTGTTGTTCATAGTTTGAAGCCCTTTTCATTATGTTGTTCCTTTTGTTTATATTCCAAAAAGTTAAAACTAAAATAATTAGCAATATTCCCAAACTTATAAGTCCTATCTTTATCCAAAAACTTTTTTGATCTTTTTCAATTGGCTCTGGAGAAGCAACCTTTTCTACCTTTACTGCAGCCATTGTATAATTTTCTACTTCATCCCGTAATGTTGCAATTACACTTTTTTCCAAAGAATCCATCCAACTTTTCTGATCTGGCTGTCGAGATAACTCCACTTCAAGTTCTCTTTCATCAACATTTTCCCAAAACCCTATCGTAGTTAAACAGAGAATATCATTTTCCTGTAATGTAATTGGAGTTCTTATTATATTAGGTTTTATTTTCCCAAAATCTCCAATTGCTTGTAATAAATCATTTCTTTGACGATGAAATTTTATATCTCTAGTATCTAATGCCCCCTCATCCACTAATAATTGTGCAATACTGTCATCTCTACTCTGAGAAATAATATATCCACCTCTCATATGATAAAGACGTGTATTTCCTACATTTCCATACAATATTGCATTATAATTACTAATTACTATTAAAAGAGAAGTGTGCATTAACGAGTATCTTTCTGTTTCTTCTTGTCTTTCTTTAACTTTTAAATTGGCATAATCCATCATTTCCTTAATAACAGCCACATTAAATCTTGGACGTAACATAAAATACTCAACTGCTGATTCAACTGCTAATTTTGCAGCAATGGCTGCCCCTTCTTCTGAATCGTATCCATCAGAAATTACCCAAATAGCATAGTTATCTAACTGTACGTAGCCAAAGTAATCGTTATTTTGAGATCTTGTTCCTGCTTCACTGAAAAAATTAGTTACGAACTTAGCTTCGTCCTTTCTCATTAAAATCTCCTTCTAAATGTTAAAATATAACCTAAAACAAACTATTCTAGCTCATTTATATATGTAATAATTCTTTATTTCTCAACTTGAGATTTTTCTTTATTCCAATCAAAATTTTTCCCACATAAATTTACAAATACAAATTTACTTTCTCCCATTTCAATCATATCAAAACTTCCTAATTCTTTTGTATTGTATAATGCTTCATTATTTATATAAATTAGACCGTTAGCATCTCCTGGTGTAATTACAAAAATACGCCCTTTAGGATTGTAACTAATTGAACAGTGATTCTTTCTCGAAATTGTCATATCGCCTTTTATTTGTATATCCATCTCATCACCACGACCAATAAAATTTCTTTCACTTACAATTCTAAAATCTTTTCCTTTATCTGCACCTTCTATACAAACAAGCCATCCAACCACAGGATCAATTCTTGAATCCTTTGCCCAGTATGCCATTGTTTTATCATCATCATTCATTTCTTCAACTAAATTAATCTTATCTTCTTTTACTTCCGTTTCTAATCCCTCTGCTTTACAATATGGACATGAAGAATATTTTGAAGTATCGTATATATGTCCATTTTTACATCTTTTTAATTCTGCCATTATAGACCTCCATAATAATTTACAAATTTAATAAAATTTATATCCTTTAATACTCTTAAATTATAACTTTTCTTAATAATTATCAAAAAATATTAATTTTATTTTTGATTTATTTTTTAAAGTTATCTAATACATCTAAATTTATATAAAGATATTATTACACATATTAAGTGATAATTCAATCTAAAAAATAATTTTTAATATTTTTTGATTTTTTGTTAATTTTAAATTAATTTTTTCTTCTAAAACAATATATTAAGTATCCCTAATAACGCATTTATCCCAAAACTCCAGTCTCTTGGTTTCTCAAATGTCGGTGAATCAAACTCTCTTTTAAATTTACCATTTTTACTGTATTCCTTACATCGCCAGTTATTGCTTGCCAGTTCCTTGCAATCTAGCTTTTTCTGCTCACTGTTATCAAAATACTCTATAAAAAAATCCTTTGCCTTGACATTTTCTTCCGGCTTTTCCGAGGCTGAAATATAGTCATATTTAAGTTTCCCATTTTTAAACACTTTCTGTTCCAATCCTGTCAACTTACCATCCTTATAGTTCAATATTCCCATAATTTGTCCTTTTTTGTCATATGCTGTGGATTCTCCATCCATAATATAACTAATTTCCCCTTTCTTACTGTAGTCTTGTATTACGCTCATTTCAGAATTTTTATGTACTCCATCTTCATAATATCCTGTTATAATCCCTCTCAAGCCTTCCGTTGCCTTAAACGTTCTATCCAGTTTACCATTTTGAAGATAACCTATAAATTCTGATACAATATTATCCTTATAAAATTTTTTTTCTTTCAATTTGCCATTTGGATAGTATTCAAATCCTTCTCCTTGAGCTTTATCATTTTTTTCTTGTGTTTCTAAAGATAACTGTCCGTTATCAAAATATTTGTAATGTTTTCCTTCTGATTTACCATTTATATAAGTGTATATTCCTATTATTCTACCATTTTTTTTTCTAATTGCTGCTCCAGTAAAAGGTTTATCTTCTCCATTTACATAAACTCTATCTTTTTCTTTGTTTCTTTCATAATTATCATAATCTACTATTCTTTCTACATTAATATCTTTAATCTCATCATAATTGCTTAAACTTTTTAATCCTTCTATTTCTGATAACTTCATCCCATTTAAAACAATACCAAAAAACAAAATAAGAGGTATAAATATATATTTTTTACTTTCCATCTTTACCTCCACTAATAGAATCTTTCTTACCAAAAATCTTACTAATACCTCCTATCAGCTTGCCTAACCCCTTCTTTCCTAAGCTCAGCGGATCTCCTACCTCCACATACTGTTCTCGCTTGAACGACTGCTTCAATAGCACTTCAAACCTTCCTTCTGATTCTGATAAGTTCATCTCCTCGCTGTAGGATACCAGCTCCACTTCTGGAATATACATATATCTTAATGGTACTTCCAGTTCCACTCCCAGCAGGCTTTCTGTCCAGTTCTTTAAGTCTTCCTGTTCCTTGTATGCCTCATAGTTTGCCTGTCCCTTGAGTTTGTCCTTCTTTATCCCTTCCTTTTCCTCTATCAGCTTGTTCTGCTGAGCTCTGTATTTTTTCAGCTCCGCTAATGTCTTTTCATCTTCCATATCATTTTTTAGCACTCCCTCAATGTCCTGCTTTTCTGTTTTTAGTAATTCTTCCTGCTCTTCTGCCTCTTTTATCTTTAGTTCCACATTCTCTAAATCTGATTCTTTGGCATTTGCCGCTGTTAACCGAGTTTTTTCATTGTTCAGCAAATCCTTGTTTTTACCTGCCGCATCCATTTCTGTTTTCAATGTGTTAAGCCTTGACTTCATATCATTTTCATTTCCATATTTGCTTATCAACGCTCTTTTCTTTAAGTCCCTGTCCTCTTTTGCATATAGTTCATTCTTTATCTTTGCATCAAGACTGCTTATTTCTTTTTCTATCGCATCTAGCCACTTCTGTATTTCAGCATACTCATATTCCTTTTCAGCATCCTTTTCACTGTCCCACTTGCTTGCACTGTCTTTTTTCTCCATTGGCTTGTCGTCCTTAAAGTACACTATCGTCAGGCTTTTCGTTATCCCCCTGTATGCATCCGCTGGCTGTGAGGGATCCCTTTTCTCAGGGTTCTGCCCCTTCTTCTGCTCCGCTTCTGTCGGCGGTGTATCATTTGATATTGCCCATTCCGATAACTGATTTATTGCCGTCAGGTTTGATACGTACTCTATCAGTTTCTTGCCTGTTTTCTGCCTGAATCTCTTCTGCTCCTCCTTACCCATCTTTGAATACTCTTTTATTCCATTAGTCAAGTCCTTCTCCTCTACCGTGTTTCCTGTTGCTCCTTCTGCCGCTTTTGCTTTCTTGTCAAGGCTCAAGAATACTATTTTTCCGCCTATCTTTACTACTGAATTTTCTGGAAACTTTAAATAGTCGTACTGCCCTTCAAAAATACTTCCCGCCTTCTTTGCCATCATTAATTGCGTTGGCCCATTTGCTCCATTTTGTGAATCATACTTTGAATACTCAACTGTATCTACATATACAGGAAGCAGCAATATCTCGCTCACTCCTGCATTGCCCTTCATAACTTCTCCCAATGGAACCGGATTTTTTATGAAATTCCTCATCACTTTATTGAAAAATCCTATATTTACTCCATCCTTATTGACTGGACTTAGTAATATTGCAGCTTTCATCTAGTTTGTCCTCCTCCATTTTTTATTGATTTTATTATTCCCTTTTAAAATACTAAGGATTCAATATGTTCCAGGCACCTAAAAATATGTTTACCCAAATATTTCCGTGATGATTATTATTCACAGACACGTATTTTCTTCCATCTACTTCCTGCTTGAAACTTCCATCCTTACTGTATTCCTTGCATTTCCAGTTGTCTTTTGACACTTCATCGCAGCTGTATTTCATAATATCACTGTTGTCATAATATTCAATGTAGCTTCGCATAGCCTTCAATCCTTTTATATCTTTTGTCCCTCCTATGAAATCATACTTCACTTTCCCATTTTTATATAACTTCTGTCTTTCTCCCAGCAAACTTCCATTATTAAAGTTAAGTTCTCCTAGTATGCTTCCATTTCTTTCATATACTGTTGTTTTTCCATTTCGTATATAATCAAATTCACCCTTTTCAAAATCATATTCTTGGATAACTTCTGATATATGTGATTTATTATTTGATTTTTCATAATATACTATCACTATACCTTCTTTTCCACCATTTCCTTTAAATGTATACTTTTTACTTCCATTTTCATTATAGCATTCATTAAAAATATCCATATCATTTTTTATTTTTGAATTACAACGTAATTTCCCATTACTATAATATTCAAATCCATTACCTTCTACCTTTCCATTTTCATAAAAATAAATAGCTAATATTTTTCCATTATCTTTAGAAATTAAGACTCCTTTATAAGGCTTGGTTTCTCCTTTAAAATACGCTATCCCTCCTCGCCTTTTTATTTGTGAATTTGAACCATAATATTCTGCTTCTGCTATCCTTTCAATTCTTATATTTTTAATTAAATCATAATTTTTTAAATTTTCTGCACCTTTTACATCAGACAATGTCATAGAAAATATCAAATTACTGAATAATAAAAATAATAATATATAATTTTTTAATTTATCTCCTACCATGTTTTCCACCTAATCCCTTAACAATCTCACCAATCTTATCCGCTATTCTTCCTATCCCCCTCATTCCTAATGATACTGGATCTCCTACCGTTGCATATTTCCCATCCCTTATTACCTGCTTTACTATTATTTCAAATTTTCCTCCCGCTTTCTCACTTAATTCTGCTACTTCTGAATATGATACTATTTCTACTTCAGGTACATACATGTATCTTAATGGGATTCCTTCCTTTATCCCTATCAGGCTTTCTGCCCAGTGCTTTCTTTTTTCCATTTCAAGCTCTGCTTCGTATTCTGACTTGCTTTTTACTTGGCTTTTTTTTACTTCCTTTCTTGATTCTATCAGCTTTTTCTGCTCTTCCTTCCACCTTTTCATCTTCTCCAGTGAAGTTTTGTCCAAAACATCGTTTTCTAACGCATCTCTTATTTCCTCATCCTCAGCTGCCAGCATTGCATTCTGCGAATTCAGCCTGTCTATTTCCAAGTCTATCATTTTCTTTTCCAAATCAGTTGCACTTGATGGTAACGCTGTCTTTTTGGCTTCTTCCCTTGCCTTTGTTGTTGCTATCTTTTCCTTTTCTTCCTTAATGCTGTTCAGCCTTAACTTCATAGAATTTTCATCCCCATATACTGCTAACATCTTTTGCTTAGTTACTCTTCTTGTTTCAATATCGTCCAGTTCCTTTTTTATATTGTCATCCAAGGCATTTATCTGTGTGTCCAATGCTTCCAGCCTCTTATTTGTTTCTTGGTATCTGTACTCCCTGTCTGCGTCGCTTATTTCATCCCAGTTTTTGGCATTTTTTTCATCTAAAAGGGGATCCATTTCATTAAAATATACTATCCACATATTTTTGGTTACTTTTGAATATACATTTATTGGAGTTGACGGCTCTCTGTTTCCTACATTTTCTTTCCCTTCTGCCGCGTCATTTACACTTGCCCAGTTATTCATCTGATTGATAACTGTCAGATTAGACAGGTACTGGATTAATTTCTTTCCTGCTTTCTGCCTGAACCTTTTTTTCTCGCTTGCCCCCATTTCACCATATTTTGTTATGCTTTCTGCCACTCCATCTTCCCCCGGTTTCTTATCTATATCCAGTGAAACAATATCTCCTAATACTTTTATATACTCCCCGTCTTTAAATTGGAAATATGCGAACCTGTTTTCTCTCCAACTTGCATTTTCCTTATCCATTAACATTATGGATGTAATTTCTGTACTTCCTTTTAAAAATTGTATCCCTGTTATATATACAGGCAAAAGAAGTATTTTACTATGTGATGCTTTCTCATTTGATTTCAGTGCTTTTTCTAACTCTCCAAAAGCATCATCTCTAAATTTTTTCAACTCTTTCATAAAAGTTTCTGAATTCATCCTGTCAGTTACTGGACTAAAGAACACTAATGCCTTCATATGATTTCTCCTCTCTATATTATTAACATCTCCTCAATTTTCAATGTTTCTTCTACTCCAATTACCCCATATTTATACTTTTCTTAATTGATTAGACTAAGTAGTTCTTCCTACTCTTCTGCCTCTTTTATTTCATTTTTTTTATCATTCCACCAAGTGGACATTGA
The DNA here is from genome assembly GCF_013394865.1 of Leptotrichia sp. oral taxon 417. Classification (NCBI taxonomy): domain Bacteria; kingdom Fusobacteriati; phylum Fusobacteriota; class Fusobacteriia; order Fusobacteriales; family Leptotrichiaceae; genus Leptotrichia; species Leptotrichia sp. oral taxon 417. The sequence continues at coordinate 2,109,965 of NZ_JABXYV010000001.1, forward strand.
CAAATAGAATTGTCATTTATTTTATATTCACCAAGTATTCTTATTTTTTCAACATAATTTGTCCATGTTAATTTCGAACCATATAATTCTGAATTTAATTTACAAGTTTCTGCAAATTTACATGAACCAAAACTTTGAACATTTACACCTGCAACATTGTCTTCTACCGTTGCTACAATTTCTCCATTGACTGTAAACTTTTTTCTTGTTATTTGAAATTTACTTGGTTGACTTCCAGCATTACATATTAAATTATCACCATTTTTTAACATATCACTTTGTTTCATATCGTAACACTCCTTACACTTAATTCTCTGTTTTATAATCTATTAATGACGATTCAAATGAAACTTTTTCTTTTGCATTCACATCAATATTTTTATCCGCTTGCATTTTCATTTGATTTGTATTAAACTTAATAATTTCATTTTTTATATTTTCTTTATTTTCATTGGACAACGTTCCAAAAGAGAAATTTCGGTTAGAAAAAAATGCAATTAAAATTTTTTCTCCTGGTTTTGGAAGTAGTGTTGTTGAATTACCTTTAGAATATCCCGAATTGCTAAGTATCTCATAAGCATAAAAATATTCATTTTTTACTGTCATTTCTTTTTCAGATGAATTATCATTATTTTCTGTATTTTGTTTATCAGCATCATCTGAGCTTTTTTCATCACTACTATCATTTGTCTTTTCTGAACTTATTTGATTATTATCCATGACTTCTTCTTTTGTTTCATCATTTTTTTTCTCAATATTTTCATCTGAAGTTGTTTGACTAGTATCAGTTGAACTTATTTTTACACCATTTTCTCCCATCATTTCAGCAGAATATACTCCGTTCTCAATACCTTCAACAGTTTCAATAAATTCAGGATACATATCCCGTTTCATTTGTCCTTGTTTTTTTAAATCTTCATCAAAATCAACTTCCACACCTATATTCTTACTTTCCTCTATTGTTTTATTTATAATTTCATCGTTTTTATTAATTATTATATCAATATTTTCTATTCTTTTTGGTATCTCCCCATCTATCACTTCCTCAAAATCTCCTTCCAAAGTTTCAATTTCAGAAGGATGATAGAATATTCTACCTGTTCCCAATAATGTTCCTCTTTTTGATTGTTCTATTTCTTGACCTAAAACTATATCATTTTTTTTAATTTGGGTATCAATTTTATCTATTTCTTTAATCATTTCTCCTTCTTCAACTATTTCTTTATAATCTCCTTCCCAGGTTTCAATTTCAGAGGAATGATAAGTTATCTTGCTTGTTCCTAATCTTTTATCCAAATTTTTTAGTTTCTCTTCCAATGCTTTTTTTTCACTTTTTTGAGCTTCTGTTAACCTTTCTTTCTCCAACAATTCTTCTAATTTTTTATCCACCTCTGTTCTATGTTCTTCCAGTTTATTTTTTTCATCAATTAAGTCTTTTCTTTTTTTATCCAATTTCTTATTTTCATTTTTTGCATATTCTATTTGCTCTTTTTGCCAATAGTCCATTTTTTCAATATCTACGGTTCTTATAACTTTTCCTTCCAAAACAAAAGGATAAATTTCTTTTATATTAACTGTAAATTTTTTTATCTCTTCAGGAGTTTCACTTTTATAATAATATTCCGTCCCATAAAGATTGCTTATTCTTATCTCACTCTCATATAAGCAAAATCCGTTATTATAATCTCCTATTTCAAGATACTCATAAACTTCATTTTTTATCCCACTTAATTTCGTTTTTTTGTTTTTATCCTTATTTTCGTTTTTATCTATTGCAAATCCTATAGTAACTCTTTTACCTTTCATATATATTGGTATTTTCACTGTCTCTGTAAATAAAATTCTTTTTAAAAATTCCCAATATGTTTCATTATACATAATAATATAACCATATTTCATTATGCTATTAAATTCCAATTCTTCATCTTTTATGTCAAAATCAATCCTGGAAAGTGCAATTTCTTCTCTTTGATTTGTAGCATCATTTGATAAATATCTATGTATTTTTGCCTGCATTTTTTTTAAAAAGAAATCTAATGAATATCCTGTCTTAAAATCAACAAACTGAGGTATTCTATCAAGCAGTTTTGAAATTGAACTTGCTTTTAATTTGTAAATTCTACTTTTTTCATTATAATCAATTTTTTCAATAATACCATAAAATAATGTTTTTCCTGAATTCAAATCAACACCTATGTATTGTTTATCTTGATATAACAAATTATTTCCCTCAGAAGCTGATTTAATATTTTCCATTTTTTTTACTGTAAATTCATCTTTTATCGCAACTTGAAATGTCATTTCAAGTATAGAATGATTAAACATAGAATTTTTCACTATTATTTCAAAATTTTTAAATAGAAGGTATGTTCTATTATTTTTTTTATTAACTACATACACCTGAACTTTCCCTAGTAACTCGTTATTACCTTTTTTTATTCTTCTGTTTATCGTTACAGCACTTACCTCTCGTTTTAATTCTTCCATTTTATCACTTCCTTTATTTAATTTCCTGAAATCCTTTTCTATATTTTTATAAAGTCTTCTATTCAGTTATTTGTTACTTTTTTCTAAAACAATATATTAATTATCCCTAACAACGCATTTATCCCAAAGCTCCAGTCATTTGGACTTCTAAACGTAGGTGAGTCAAATTCTCTTTTAAAATTTCCATTCTTGCTGTATTCCTTACATCGCCAGTTTCCCTTTGATAGCTCATTACAATTCAGTTTTATCTGTTCGCTATTGTCAAAGTATTCTATATAATAATCCTGCATCTTTAAATCCTCAAGCTTATCTGAAGCCGAAATATACTCATATTTCAACTTGCCATTTTTAAATGCTTGCTGTTTTAATCCTGTTGTCTTGTTATCCTTGTAGTTTATTATCCCCAAGACTTGTCCTTTTTTATCATAGGCTATGGATTCCCCATCCATTATATAATTTATTTCCCCTTTTTTACTGTAGTCTTGTATTACACTCATTTCAGAATTCTTATGTATCCCATCTTCATAATATCCTGTTATGATTGCTCTTAATCCTCCTGTAGATTTTAATGTCCTCCATAATTTACCATTTTTGCGATAACTTGTCGATTCTATTACAACTCCATTTTTATAAACTCTTTCTTCTTCCAATTTACCATCTTCATGATAAACAACGCCTTTTCCTTCTGTTTTATCATTAATCTTCTTCACTTTTAATTTTAACTGTCCGTTTTCATAATAATTATTATAGTCTCCTTGAAGTTTTCCTTTTTCATAAAAGTATATTCCTGTAATATTTATTCCATTTTTTCTTGTAATTAACATACCAGTAAAAGGTTCTTCTTTGCCATTTTCATATACAATTCCATTTTTTCTTTCACCATCTTTATTACTTTTTAATATTGTCAACACTTCAATATTTTTTAACTCCTCATAGTTGCTTAATCTTTTTAACTCTTCTACTTTTGAAAGTTTTATTCCAAATATTGAGAAATGTAATAATAACAATAATACAGTAATTATTCTCTTAAATTTCACTTCCTTCTTCCCCTTTCGCTTTATTAGCTCCATCCCCAAAAATCTTACTAATACCTCCTATCAGCTTACCTAGTCCCTTCTTACCTAAGCTCAACGGATCTCCTACTTCCACATACTGTTCCCTCTTGAATGACTGCTTTAATAAAACTTCAAATCTTCCTTCCGATTCTGCTAAGTTCATCTCTTCACTATATGATACCAGTTCCACTTCGGGAATATACATATATCTCAATGGGACTTCTAGTTCCACTCCCAATAGACTTTCTGTCCAGTTCTTTATTATTTTTTTTAACCAATTTATTACAACTCCTTTCAAATCCCTCTCTTTTCTCTAAAACAATATATTAAGTATCCCTAGTAATGCATTTATCCCAAAGCTCCAGTCCCTTGGCTTCTCAAATGTCGGTGAATCAAATTCCCTTTTAAATTTACCATTTTTACTGTATTCCTTACATCGCCAGTTATTGCTTGCCAGTTCCTTGCAGTCCAGTTTTTTCTGCTCACTGTTATCAAAATACTCTATAAAAAAATCCTTTGCCTTGACATTTTCTTCCGGCTTTTCTGAGGCTGAAATATAGTCATATTTAAGTTTCCCATTTTTAAACACTTTCTGTTCCAATCCTGTCAACTTGCCGTCCTTATAGTTCAATATTCCCATAATTTGTCCTTTTTTGTCATATGCTGTGGATTCTCCATCCATAATATACTTTATTTTACCTTTTGTGCTATAATCCTGTATTACACTCATTTCAGAGCTTTTATGTATTCCATCTTCATAGTAACCTGTAATAATTCCTCTTAATCCTTCAGTTGCCTTGAATATTCTACTTAATTTTCCATTTTGATAATAATCTGTAGCTTCAATTATAATGTCATTTTTATAAAATCTCTTATCTTTCAACTTTCCATTTGGATAATATTCAAAGCCTTCTCCTTCTCCTTTATCATTTTTACTGTGAGCTTTTATATACAATTGTCCATTTTCATAATAATCATAAGTTATTCCCTCATTCTTTCCATTGGAATATTGATAAATCCCTGTTATATTTTGTCCATTTGTTCTTGCTATCATTATTCCATCGAAGGGTTTTGTTTCTCCTTTTATATAAGTAATTCCTTTTTCTTTATCAAATACAGGATTCGTTCCTATTTTTTCATATATTCTGCTTACATTGATATTTTTAATTTCATCATAATTACTTAATTTATCAATTCTATTTACTGTTGATAATGAAACTGAGTATGACAATACATTAATAATTACTAAAATAATAAAATAACAGATTTTTTTAACCATTATTTCCCCCTTTATCTCCTCTTTCGCTATTACTTCCTCCAAAAATCTTACTAATGCCTCCTATCAGCTTGCCTAACCCCTTCTTTCCTAAGCTCAGCGGATCTCCTACCTCCACATACTGTTCTCGCTTGAACGACTGCTTCAATAGCACTTCAAACCTTCCTTCTGATTCTGATAAGTTCATCTCCTCGCTGTAGGATACCAGTTCCACTTCTGGAATATACATGTATCTTAATGGTACTTCCAGTTCCACTCCCAGCAGGCTTTCTGTCCAGTTCTTTAAGTCTTCCTGTTCCTTGTATGCCTCATAGTTTGCCTGTCCCTTGAGTTTGTCCTTCTTTATTCCTTCTTTTTCTTCTATCAGCTTGTTTTGCTGAGCTCTATATTTTTTCAGCTCCGCTAATGTCTTTTCATCTTCCATATCATTTTTTAGCACTCCCTCAATGTCCTGTTTTTCTGTTTTCAGCAATTCTTCCTGCTCTTCTGCCTCTTTTATCTTTAGTTCCACATTCTCTAAATCTGATTCTTTGGCATTTGCCGCTGTTAACCGAGTTTTTTCATTGTTCAGCAAATCCTTGTTTTTACCTGCCGCATCCATTTCTGTTTTCAATGTGTTAAGCCTTGACTTCATATCATTTTCATTTCCATATTTGCTTATCAACGCTCTTTTCTTTAAGTCCCTGTCCTCTTTTGCATATAGTTCATTCTTTATCTTTGCATCAAGACTGCTTATTTCTTTTTCTATCGCATCTAGCCGCTTCTGTATTTCAGCATACTCATATTCCTTTTCAGCATCCTTTTCACTGTCCCACTTGCTTGCACTGTCTTTTTTCTCCATTGGCTTGTCGTCCTTAAAGTACACTATCGTCAGGCTTTTCGTTATCCCCCTGTATGCATCCGCTGGCTGTGAGGGATCCCTTTTCTCAGGGTTCTGCCCCTTCTTCTGCTCCGCTTCTGTCGGCGGTGTATCATTTGATATTGCCCATTCCGATAACTGATTTATTGCCGTCAGGTTTGATACGTACTCTATCAGTTTCTTGCCTGTTTTCTGCCTGAATCTCTTCTGCTCCTCCTTACCCATCTTTGAATACTCTTTTATTCCATTAGTCAAGTCCTTCTCCTCTACCGTGTTTCCTGTTGCTCCTTCTGCCGCTTTTGCTTTCTTGTCAAGGCTCAAGAATACTATTCTTCCGCCTATCTTTACTACTGAATTTTCTGGAAACTTTAAATAGTCGTACTGCCCTTCAAAAATACTTCCCGCCTTCTTTGCCATCATTAATTGCGTTGGCCCATTTGCTCCATTTTGTGAATCATACTTTGAATACTCAACTGTATCTACATATACAGGAAGCAGCAATATCTCGCTCACTCCTGCATTGCCATTCATAACTTCTCCCAATGAAACCGGATTTTTTATGAAATTCCTCATCACTTTATTGAAAAATCCTATATTTACTCCATCCTTATTGACTGGACTTAGTAATATTGCAGCTTTCATCTAGTTTGTCCTCCTCCATTTTTTATTGATTTTATTATTCCCTTTTAAAATACTAAGGATTCAATATGTTCCAGGCACCTAAAAACATGTTTATCCAAATGTTTCCGTGATGATTATTATTCACAGACACGTATTTTCTTCCATCTACTTCCTGCTTGAAACTTCCATCCTTGCTATATTCTTTACATTTCCAATTTCCTGTTGACACTTCATTACAGCTATATTTCATAGTATCGCTGTTATCAAAATACTCTATATAGCTTCGTATTGCCTTTAAATCCTTTATGTCTTTTGCTCCTCCTATAAAGTCATATTTCACTTTCCCATTTTTATACAGCTTCTGTCTTTCTCCCAGTAAACTTCCATTATTAAAGTTAAGTTCTCCTAGTATGTTTCCATTTTTTTCATATACTGTTGTTTTTCCATTTTTTATGTAGTCTACTACTTTTACTTTACTGTCATCTAATATTACTTCTTGTTTAGAAGATATTTTATTCTTATCTTTGTAATAAGTAATTTTAACTCCTCTTTTCATTTCTTCCATTTGTTTATAGCTTTGTCTAATATTTCCATTTTCATAATAATCTGTTATTTCTATTGGAATATCATTTTTATAAATTTTTGTGGAGTCTATTTTTCCATTTTTATAATACTGTATTCCTATTCCATTATTTTTACCATTTATATATGTGTATATTGCAGTTATATAATTATTTTCTCTAGAAATCACTGCACCAGTAAATTTATCTTTTTCTCCATTTACGTACAAAATATTTTCTTTTCTACTTAGTGGACCTGAAGTACCTGCTTTTTTTTCTATTACTCTTTCAACTTCAATATTTTTTATTTTATTGTAATCAACTAATTTTTCTATTCCAGAAATTTCTGATAATTTCATTCCAAAAATTAAATTATTTATTATAAAAAAATTTACAAAAAATACAAGTGTCATTTTAATTTTTATCATCTGCATGACTCACCCCTCCCACACCAATAATTTTACCAATCTCATCTTTTATTCTTCCTATACCTCTTAACCCCAACGATATTGGATCTCCTACTGTCGCATATTTCCCATCCCTTATTACCTGCTTTACTATTATTTCAAACTTTCCTCCCGCTTTTTCTCCTAGTTCCGCTACTTCTGAATACGACACTATTTCCACTTCAGGTACATACATATATCTTAGCGGGATTCCTTCCTTTATCCCTATCAGGCTTTCTGCCCAGTGCTTTCTTTTTTCCATTTCAAGCTCTGCTTCGTATTCTGACTTGCTTTTTACTTGGCTTTTTTTTACTTCCTTTCTTGATTCTATCAGCTTTTTCTGCTCTTCCTTCCACCTTTTCATCTTCTCCAGTGAAGTTTTGTCCAAAACATCGTTTTCTAACGCATCTCTTATTTCCTCATCCTCAGCTGCCAGCATTGCATTCTGCGAATTCAGCCTGTCTATTTCCAAGTCTATCATTTTCTTTTCCAAATCAGTTGCACTTGATGGTAACGCTGTCTTTTTGGCTTCTTCCCTTGTCTTTGTTGTTGCTATCTTTTCCTTTTCTTCCTTAATGCTGTTCAGCCTTAACTTCATAGAATTTTCATCCCCATATACTGCTAACATCTTTTGCTTAGTTACTCTTCTTGTTTCAATATCGTCCAGTTCCTTTTTTATATTGTCATCCAAGGCATTTATCTGTGTGTCCAATGCTTCCAGCCTCTTATTTGTTTCTTGGTATCTGTACTCCCTGTCTGCGTCGCTTATTTCATCCCAGTTTTTGGCATTTTTTTCATCTAAAAGGGGATCCATTTCATTAAAATATACTATCCACATATTTTTGGTTACTTTTGAATATACATTTATTGGAGTTGACGGCTCTCTGTTTCCTACATTTTCTTTCCCTTCTGCCGCGTCATTTACACTTGCCCAGTTATTCATCTGATTGATAACTGTCAGATTAGACAGGTACTGGATTAATTTCTTTCCTGCTTTCTGCCTGAACCTTTTTTTCTCGCTTGCCCCCATTTCACCATATTTTGTTATGCTTTCTGCCACTCCATCTTCCCCCGGTTTCTTATCTATATCCAGTGAAACAATATCTCCTAATACTTTTATATACTCCCCGTCTTTAAATTGGAAATATGCGAACCTGTTTTCTCTCCAACTTGCATTTTCCTTATCCATTAACATTATGGATGTAATTTCTGTACTTCCTTTTAAAAATTGTATCCCTGTTATATATACAGGCAAAAGAAGTATTTTACTATGTGATGCTTTCTCATTTGATTTCAGTGCTTTTTCTAACTCTCCAAAAGCATCATCTCTAAATTTTTTCAACTCTTTCATAAAAGTTTCTGAATTCATCCTGTCAGTTACTGGACTAAAGAACACTAATGCCTTCATATGATTTCTCCTCTCTATATTATTAACATCTCCTCTATTTGCAATGTTTCTTCTACTCCAATTACTCCTACGTGATATTTCCACATTACTCTAACTTTGTATTCAAAAGGAATAAAGAAACTTGATAATACTTTTACTTTCATTCGATTATTTTTTGTTTTTTCTGAATTTATATATAAAAGAAAATTTCTTAATTTAGTTTTATCCCTATAAACAATAGAATCGCTAAATATTTCCTTAAATGCTCGCAAAAAAATATTAAAACTGCTATCCTCCTCATAATATTTTTTTATATATTTAGCTATAATCCTTTTTTCCTTTTTATTCAAATATTTAAAATAATTTTGAACTTCTTCACCAAATTTACCATTTTGAACATCATTTATAATAAAGTTTAAGATAATATCATAAGCATTCAGCCCTTCCATCAAATCTACATTTCCAAATAGATGAAAATATAAATTATTCAAACTTTCTTTTAATATTATTTCCTTGTTTTTATCATTTTCTGATTTTTCAATAATTAACCCTTCAAATCTCAAATATGGATTAACAGGAACTTTATTATCCACAGTTTTATTGTTTGAAATAACATCATTATTAACTTCAAAATATGCCCCTATCCTGCTTTCTGGAACAAAAAAGTTTATCTGTTTCCTTTTTTCATCATCTTCAAAATAGTCTTGCAATATGCTCCATATATATTTATAATTTTCTTTTTTATTCAACATATTCATCAACTACTTTAAAATTATATTGTGGATAAGAATATTCTAGTTCGCTTACAAAAAATGACATTAGTTTTACAAACTCTTCTTTGGGAATATTATTATTTTTTATTTTCAGAGTTACTCCCTGCTTTAATCTCTCGTCCAAATCAAAATCAAATTTTATAAACTCATTCAACTTTTTCAATTTTAAATACTTGGTTCCATTAAATATTTCAGGATAAATTTTATCTACTTTTAAGCCTTCAAATATTCTGTAAGAATTTAAGAATCTGTTTAATTCCACTTTTGTCCGTATTTTATTATTTAAATTTACTATTCTTTCATTAATTTGTGCATTTGAATAAATTTTAAAATCCAATTCTTTTTCGTATTTTATATTTGAAAAATCCATAAATTCCCATACTTCCCATATTAGATCCTGTTTTTCATTCGATAAAACATTTATATTTTCTGCTTCATCTCTATATACTAAAAAAAATGGTTTATTGTTACTTGAATTTATTAAAATATTTCTATTTTGATTATAATCCAGTCTATATTTATAAACTATTCTTTCTTCATCAGGTTGAACAAAATCTTCGGACTGAACACTTATTCTATTAATATTCCAAACTAAAAATACATTCTTTTTTGCCTTAATTTCCATTTCTTCCAAATCATATTCAAAATTTTGAATATCTTGCAAATCAATATATTCTTTTTCAAATTCATCTAAAATAATATCATAAAAATTATCATTATAAAACGAATTTATAGTTTTCCATTCTCTTCCATTTTTTTGAAAAAGATAATATAATTCTTGAATTTTTTCATTATATTTTTTATTTTTTTCAATTCTTATTTTGACAGGAAATTTTTCACCATTTTTTTCAATATAACTGTTAAATTTTCTATTTTCTAAATTTTTAATTTCTTCATCAGAAAGTTCCATATATACAGTTTGCACAACCATATTTTTTTTTGTAATGATATTTCTTATATTTATTCCTTTTTTAGTTTTATCTGAAAAGTCAACCATATCTACAGGAGAAAAAACTCCATCATTTAATCTATATTCTTCTTCGCTCATTACAGTCATACATATATCAAGTTTCTTTTTTTCTGTATTCAATGTTTCTTCCACTTTTTTTTCAATTATATTTATTCTTTGTTCTAAATACTTTTCAATTTCTTCAAAACTTTCTAAAATATTTTCCTTGAAAAATTTTTGCAAAGCTTCACTTTCAAATTCCAAGATTTGACGTTTTATAATATCTGTTGTATCTTTCATATTTTTTTATATAAATATTAATATTAATTTATTAAATACTATATACTCCTCTCCTAATATCAAAATTTATATTTTAAATTTAAACCATTGAATTTTTGACCACTTTGTTTTTCATAAACATAAAATTCCTCTATTCTTCTATTTCATATACTATATTTGCTGCTTTTGCTTCCATCTCTTCATCCATCTGAATATTCATCTTAGTAGCATTAAATTTAATTATTTCATTCATTATATTATCTTTATTAGCATTTTCTAAAGTCCCATTTACATATGATAAAGTTTTTGTAATATTAACTACTACTTCCTCACCAATTTGTGGTTTTATCGTAAGAGAATTTCCTTTGGAATATCCACTATTAGATAATATTTCAAATCCATAAAAATATTCATTTTCAACTTTAACTGTTTCATTTACTTTGTCAGTATCATTAACTTCTACTGTTTTTGAAGATTTTTCTCCTGCCATTTCAGCTGTATAAACACCATTTTCTGCACCCTCTATATCTTGCCTGTACTCCTTATTAGTAAATTTAACCCCCAAATTTTTTAAAAAATCATCAAAATTAACTCTTACACCAATATATTTAGTTTTTTCAACTTTTGATTCAATAGTTTTTTTATTTGTTTCAATCATTTTTTCTATATTTTCTAATCTTTTACTTAATTGTTTTCTCTTTTCTTCTATTTCTTTTTGAGGAACCTTTGAAGAACTTATATTTATGTTCTGTTCTTTTGATAATAAATCATGTTCTTCTTGTTTCAACTCTAATTTCCTTTTTTCTAATTCCTTATCAAAATTAATTAGAAACTGTTTTTTTTCTTCAATAATTTCATCAACCTTTTCCATATTTTCAACACTTTCAACTTTTCCAACTAATTGTATTGCATCAACTTCCTGTTGTGTTACTTTTAATTCATTTACTATTTCATCTAAAGTTGCACTTGCATAATAATATTCTGTTCCAGTTGTATCTTTTATCACTATTTTACTTTTATAAATACAATATCCAGCATAGTAATCTCCAATTTCCCTAATTTCTCTAATTTGGTTCTTTGTTTCAAAATTTAATTTAATTTTCTCTATAATATTTTCTTCTTCTTCTGATTTTTTAGAAAATCCAATTACAATACTTTTCCCTTTTACATAAACTGGTATTTTAAAACTTTCAAAATACATAATTTTTTTTAAAAATTCCCAATATGTTGTATTTAACATAAGAATAGGATTATATTTTTTTATATTCAAAAATGGAAATCTTTCATTTTTTATATCAAAAGAAATTGTTGAAAATTCTGATTTTTCTTTTATATTATCAGCTTCATTTAATAAATACTTTTTTACTTTACTTTGAAATTTTTTTAAGAAAAATTCTATTGAATATCCTGTTTTAAAATCAATATATTGGGGAAATCTGTCTATCAATTTTGAAATTGAAAATGCTTCTAATTTATATTTTCTTATGCTTTCATCTTTCTGAAAACTATTTACAACTCCATAAAATAATGTTTTCCCATCTACAGTATTAATGCCTATATACACTCTATTTCGAGTTAAATTTGGCGATAGTTCTAACATTTTTTTTACTATATCTTCTGTATATCTATCACTTTTTAGATTAGTAAAACTCATAGTTAATTTTGAATGATCTAACATACTATTTGTTATTTCTAACTCTATACTTTTTAATAATAAATATGTTTTTTCATTTGCTCTAACAGTACTAGTAACTTTTTTTATATTTACATTACTATTTTTAGTTTTAGAAGTTTCATCTTGATTATCATTTCCACTTGTACTTATCAAATAAATTTGTAAATTTCCAAGTAATTCAGTTTGATTTTTATCAATACTTTTACTTATTCTTTGGTTTATTTCTATTGGAGAAATTGTCATTTTTTCACCTTCCTTATTTTATTTTTTATAATTTTATATTTTCATCTTCTTTAATATTTATTTTATTTATAGCATATTTTAATATTTCTTTTATTTCCTTTATTTCATCATTAGACAGTACTTCTTTTACATCATTTGTTTCAAAAAGACTATTTTCTTTCTTACAAATCCATCCAACACCAGTTTTTAAATTTTGTTCACATTGAATTTTACTGGCTTCATAATCTCCGTAAACTATAATATTTTTTATTTTAAAATTTTCTGGATTAGCATCTTTAAAGGCTATCTCATATTTTAATTTTCCGTTTTTATCATAAAAATAATTCAATCCATTAACTAATCCATTGTCTTTACTGTCTTCAGGATACTCAATTTTTACTTTTAATTTCCTTCCAAGTTCATCATTCAATTTTACAGTTTTATATTTATAACCTACTCCATTTTCTTTATCTACAGCAATAGCTTCTATATGGATTTCTTCAGGCCCATTTGGATAATAGAAATATAAATCTGCTTCCATATTTTCTCCTATTTCAAGTGTTCTTTTAAAGCTGCTTTTATCATACCATTCAGTAATATTTCTTAATTTCCCATTTTTATAAAATTTTTGAGATTTTCCCTCGCCACTTTCGTAATACTCTTGAGTCCAACCTTCCAGTATACCATTTTTAACTCCTAAAATTAACCTCACCTTGCCATTTTCATAAAATTTAAAACTAAGAAAATCAAGTTTTCCATTTTTTATAATAGATAAGTCAATAATATTTCCTTTTTTATCTCCGGTTACAATTACGCCATTAAAAGGCGAATCTTCTCCTTTAGCATATATTATGCCATTAACTTTTTTACTTTCTTCTTTAGATATTATTCTATCAGTTTCAAAATTTTTTATTTGATCATACATATTTAATCTTTTCAAACCATTTATTTCCGATAATTTTATTGCATTTAAAACAGAAGAAATTCCTAATAAAATTACCATTATTAATTTTTTCATTTCTCTATCCTTTCACTACAGCCCAAAAACCTTCAACACAGGCAACAAATAGTTAATCCAGTCCTTCGTTCCTCTCTGCTTATAAATAACTGTCGGATACTCCTTCTCTCTTTTGAATGTCCCATCCTTCTTGTATTCCTTACAAGTCCAGCTTCCATTTGGTTTCTCCTCACAGTGCATTGCAACCTTATCGCTGTTGTCATAATATTCAATATAATATTGTGAGGGTTTTGCTGGTTCATTCCACTCTCCACCAGCAATAAACTCATATTTTAATCGGTTATTTTCATAAAATTTCTGTTTCTGTCCAACTGTACTGTCATTTTTAAACTGCATTTCTGCAAATAAATTTCCTTTTTTATCATATAACAAAGATTTTCCATCAAAAATGTTTTGATTTCTTACATTAGGATCTTTTAAAAGTTCTACTTCAGCAGATTTTATTCCATTTTCATAGTATCCTATCAAATTAGTTTTAATATCGTCATAAAAAAATAATCTTTTTTGTAATCTTCCACTTTTATAATATACATAACTTTCTCCATTTACTCTACCATTTTTATAAAAATAAAGTGCATAGATATTAATCCCATCTTTTCGATAAATCTGTACTCCTGTAAATGGTTGATTTTCATTTTTTAAATATAATAATCCATCATTTCTTCTTTTGACTTCACTACTATCTTCATATATTTGATTCGTATTTCTTTTTTTTATTTCATTATAATTGCTTAATTTATTTATATCTTGTACTTCTAGTAAAGTTTTTGACATTATAAAGGAATTGAAAAACAAAAATAATATAACAATTCTTTTAATTAGTTCCATCTTCATTTTTTAATCCTCCAATAATCTCCTCAGCACTATCCCATAAATCCGCCACTCTATTCTTAAAAAATGATATTGGATCCCCCGCTTCTACAAATTTGGCGTTGTCTGTTACCTGCTCCAGTATTATTTCAAATTTTCCTTCCGACTTTTCGCTTAAACTCAGGGTTTCTGAGTAGCTTAATAAGTTTACTTCTGGTATGTGGATGTATCTTACTGGTATTTTTTTATTTAACATAATTCTCCTTTCATTACAAACCAAAAACTTTCAACACAGGCAACAAATAGTTAATCCAGTCCTTCGTTCCTCTCTGCTTATAAATAACTGTAGGATACTCCTTCTCTCTTTTGAATGTCCCATCCTTCTTGTATTCCTTACAAGTCCAGCTTCCATTTGGTTTCTCCTCACAGTGCATTGCTACTTTATCACTATTATCATAATATTCGATATAATATTCTGATGGTTTGGCTGGTTCATTAAGTTCACTACCTGCTATAAACTCGTATTTTAATTTGTTATTCTCATAAAATTTCTGTTTTTGTCCAACTGTACTGTTGTTTTTAAATTGCATTTCTGCAAATAAATTCCCTTTTTTATCATACAACAAAGACTTTCCATCAAGAATATTTTTATTTTTTGCTGAAATGTTTTCTAAATATTTAAGTTCACTTGATTTTATTCCATTTCTATAATATCCTATCGCATTTAATTTAATATCGTCTTTAAAAAACATTCTTAATGCTAAATTTCCATTTTCATAATAATCAAAACCTTCTCCCTGTATTCTTCCATTATAAAAAAAATACATTTGTTGAATATTTCCATTTTCACGATATATTTGAACACCTGTAAATGGAGTTTTTTCATCTTTATAATATAATAATCCATTTTTTCTTTGGACTAGTCTACTATCTTCATAAAACCTCTCAATTTTTTTATTTTTTAATTCATTATAATTGCTCAATTTTTCCATACCTTTTATTTCTGATAAATTTATTGAAAATAGTGAAAAGTTAAACAAAAAAAATATTAAAATAGTGTTTTTAATCATATTTATTACCTCTGCTTTCTGTTCCTGAAATAATCTCCTCAGCACTATCCCACAAATCCGCCACTCTATCCTTAAAAAATGATATTGGATCCCCCGCTTCTACAAATTTGGCGTTGTCTGTTACCTGCTCCAGTATTATTTCAAATTTCCCTTCTGATTTTTCACTTAAACTCAGAGTTTCTGAGTAGCTTAATAAGTTTACTTCTGGTATGTGGATGCATCTTATCGGGATTTCTCTATCTAGCATAAATTCTCCTTTCACTACAGCCCAAAAACCTTCAACACAGGCAGTAAATAGTTAATCCAGTCCTTCGTTCCTCTCTGCTTATAAATAACTGTCGGATACTCCTTCTCTCTTTTGAATGTCCCATCCTTCTTGTATTCCTTACAAGTCCAGCTTCCATTTGGTTTCTCTTCACAGTGCATTGCAACCTTATCGCTGTTGTCATAATATTCAATATAATATTGTGAGGGTTTTGCTGGTTCATTCCACTCTCCACCAGCAATAAACTCATATTTTAATCTATTGTTTTCATAAAATTTCTGTTTCTGCCCGACTGTACTGTCATTTTTAAACTGCATTTCTGCAAATAAATTTCCTTTTTTATCATATAACAAAGATTTACCATCTAAAATAGTTGTTCTATTATCTATTACTGGATCATTTAATAGATTTAATTCACCAGATTTAACCCCAGTTTCGTAATATGTAATTACTTTAACTTTGATCTGATTATCATAAAAAACTTTTCTATGTAATTTCCCATTTTTATAATATGTGTAACCTTCTCTTCCTATTTTTCCGTTTTCATAAAAATAAATTCCTTCAATATTTCTTCCATCTTCCTGATAAACTATTTGTGTCCCCGAAAATGGTTTATTTTCCCCCTTTAAATAAACTATTCCATTTTTTCTTTCTCCCTTACTGGAATCTCCTTTTACTATTCGTGGAGTTTCTATATTTTTTAATTCATTATAGTTACTTAATCTTTTTATACCTTCTGCCTGAGATAAACTAACTGCTAATAAAGGAAAAGAACAAAGTGTAAATAAAAAGATTTTAAAAATTTTTATCATTAATTTTCCCCCCTCCAATAATCTCCTCAGCACTATCCCACAAATCTGTCACTCTATTCTTAAAAAATGATATTGGATCCCCCGCTTCTACAAATTTGGCGTTGTCTGTTACCTGCTCCAGTATTATTTCAAATTTCCCTTCCGACTTTTCGCTTAAACTCAGGGTTTCTGAGTAGCTTAATAAGTTTACTTCTGGTATGTGGATGTATCTTACTGGTATTCCAAATTCTATTCCTATCAGTTCTTCCATCCATTCCTTTATGTCTCTTTGCTCTTTTTCCGCTTCATATTCCTTTTTGCTTTTTATCTGGCTTCTTTCCACTTCTTTTCTTTCTGATATTAGTTTGTTCTGTTCTGCTCTGTACGTTCGTATGTTATTTAGTGAGGCTGCATCTGATGTAGAACTTCCTAATACATCGTTTATATCATCCCTTTCTTTTTCTAATGCTTTTTTATTTTCTTCAGAAATTCCTGATACTGCTAATGAACTTGTTACTTTTCCTAATCTATCTCTCATTTCTGTCTCGCTTCCATATTGTTTTAACAACATTTCTTTTTTTAACTCTCTTTCTTTTACAGCTTTTATTTCTGTTTTTATTTTTTCATCCAACTCTTTTATTTTACTGTCTATTGATTCTAATTTTTGATTCACAAGCTGAAACCTGTATTCCCTGTCTGCATCACTTATGTCGTCCCAGTCATCTGAGCTTTCTTCTTTTTTAAATGGCTCATTTTCATTAAAGTATATCACCCACAGGCTCTTTGTTATCTTTTCGTATGTAGCTCCTATGTTTTTATCCATTAATCTAGGTGACTCGCTGTATT
This sequence comes from Leptotrichia sp. oral taxon 417, assembly GCF_013394865.1. NCBI lineage: Bacteria > Fusobacteriati > Fusobacteriota > Fusobacteriia > Fusobacteriales > Leptotrichiaceae > Leptotrichia > Leptotrichia sp. oral taxon 417. Next base: position 2,127,354 of record NZ_JABXYV010000001.1, read on the forward strand.
TTCCTGTTTGCTTTGATACATTTATTGCCTGTTTGTTTGTAAATTGCGGAGCAGCTGGTGCTTTATTTCCTCCATCTTTTTCGGCAGCTGACGTTTTTTTCTGTTCCTTATATGGATTTTTTTCTGGAACTTCTTTTACAGCGGCCCAGTTACTCAACTGATTTACAACCAGCAAGTTTGATAAATATTCTATTATATTTTTCCCCATCTTTCTTCTGTATGCCTTTTTTGCTTCACTTCCTAACTTGTCATAATTTAATATTCCATCTAAATCTGTATCCCCTTCTTCTATCCCAAAATCTATTGTTACAATCTTTCCTGTTATTTTTGTGTAAGTTCCTTCTATGAATTGTAAATATTTGAATTTGTCATTCATCCAATTTTTTATCGCTTTACTTATTACTCTTTTTTTCTTTTTACCATCTTTATCTTCTGTTTCTATTTCTTCTACTGTTTCTGTCTCCTCTATTTCTTTATTTCTCAAAATTAAGGAGGAAGCTTCATCACTTCCCTTTAAAAATTCTACATTGTCAACATAGCTTGGCAGTATAAGTATCTTACTGTCCATAACATCTTCGATAAAGCCTGCTTCAACTTTTAATTTTTTTACCATTTCTTCTACAGTCTTTACCTTTTTTACATCAAATATTGTTTTTAATAAATCCTTGTATTGTTTAAGATCTTTATACTGTTCATTTTTTAATATAATTTCACTTTGTTCCACAGGTAACAATAATACAAATGCTTTTATTTTAATCACTCCTTTTTTAAAATACTATCATTTCTCCAATTTTCAATGTTTCTTCAACACCAATTACTCCAACATGATTTTCCCACATTGTTCGTACTTTATAATCTAACGGAATAAATAATTCTGTCAGCAATTTTATTTTCATTCTATTTTCCTTTGTTTTTTTATAATTTACATACAAAACTATATTTCTTTTTTTTAATCTATCTAAATAAACTATAGAATCTAAAAATATTTCTTTAAAAACTCGTAAAAATATGTTCATACTGCTTTCCTCATCGTAATATTTTTTTAAATATTTTGCTACAATTCTCTTTTCATCTTTACTTAGATATTCAAAATATATTTTAGCATTTTCTCCAAATTCACCATTTTCAACATTTTTTGCAATAATTGATAAAATAATGTCGTATGCATTCATTCCTTCAAGCAAATCAATATTTCCAAATAAATGTAAAATCAAGTTATTTAATGCTTCTTTTGTTGCTTTCTCACTATCTGTATCACTTTCTGAATATTCCAATATGTAATCATTAAATCTCAAAAATGGATTTACAAAAATTTCATTTCCTGCTGCTGCATTATTTGACAATACATCATTATTTACTTCTAAATATGCTGAAATACTATTTTCAGGAATAATAAATCTTATATTTTTTTCTGATTTATCATTGTTTAAATAATCTTGTATTACGCTCCAAATATACTTATAATTTTCAGACTTATTTAACATATGTATCAACTACTTTAAAAATATATTGAGGAAAACAATATTCTAATTCACTTACTAAAAAAGACATTAATTTTACAAATTCTTCTTTTAAGATCCCATTATTTTTTATTTTTAATAATACACTTTGTTTGAGTTTGTCATCTAAATCAAAATCAAATTTAATAAATTTATTTAATCTTTCCAATTCTAAAAATTTTGTACTTTTTGGTATCGAAGCCGATACTTCTTCCACTTTCATACCATTGAATATTTCATAAGAATTTAAAAACCTTACTATTTCAGATTTTGTCCTTATTTTATTATTTAATTTTAATACTTGATTTTCTTTTTGTACATTAGAATAAATTTTAAAATTTAATTCATTTTCATATTTTATATTTGTAAAATCTGTTATTTCAAAAATATCCCAAATTAAATCCTGCTTCTTGTCTGACAGCACATTAACATTTCCTGCAATATCTCTGTATATTAAAAAAAATGGTATACCATTTTTGGATTTAATTAAAGCAATTTTATCTTTATTGTAATTTAACCTGTATCTATAAACCAGCCTTGTTTCATTTGGTTGAACAAAATCTTCTGACTGGGCAGTAGTTTCATTAATATTCCAAACCAAAAATACATCTTTTTTAGTTTTTTCTTCAAATTCTTCTAAATCATACTCTATATTTTGTACATTTTCTAAATTTAAATAACTTTTTTCAAAAGTTTCTAATATCACATTATAAAAATTATTGTTATAATATGAATTTACTGTTTTCCATTCCATACTATTATTTTGAAATAAATAATATAGATCTTCTATTATTTTATTATACTTTTCATTTTTTTGAAGTTTTATTCTTATTGGTATCTCATCTCCATCTTTTTCAATAAATCCATCAAAAACTCTATCCTGTATAACATTTTCCTCATCTTCGGAAAGTTCCATAAAAATAGTATCAATTACCATATCCTCATTCACAATAATATTTCTCATATTTTTATTATTATTTATTTTCTTTGAAAAAGTGTTAACATCGACTGGAGAAAAAATATTATCATTCAATCTATACTCTTCTTCATTCATAACAGTCATACAAATATATGGCTTTCTTTCTTCTGTTACCAAAGTTTCAAAAACTCTATTTTGAACACTATTAACTCTTCGCTCTAAATATTTTTCAATTTCCTCAAAATTTTCTAAAATATTATCTTTAAAAAATTTTTGCAATATTTCACTTTCAAAATCTAAAATTTCTCTTTTTAAAATATCTGTTATATTTTCCATAAATTACATCCCTTTTTTAATATAATAAATCCCTAATAAAGTATTAACACTAAAATTCCAATCTTTGTGTCCATCTTATCATACTATATACCTTTCTACATCTTTCCAATATCATTGCATCCTTCATTTTTTACAATAATCTCAATTAATCCCACCCCTTTTTAAAAAGATATTTTATTTACCCTAATTTTTCTGCTTCATTGTAACATGTCATAACTCGTCCATCGTTATAAATTCTTCTGCAATAACAGCTAAACAACGAGAATAACAATACTATTAAAAGCATACATTTCAATATTCTTTTCATTCTTTGCCTCACTCCTTTCACTTCTTTATTTTATTCAACAAAAATATAAATTAAATAATTTCACTAAAACAGCATATTCCATATTCCCAAAAACGCATTTATCCAAAAACTGTTATCCTTTTTCGGCTTATAAGTTGGAGATGTAAATTCATTTTTCAGTGTCCCATCCTTCTTGTATTCCTTACAATGCCACTCTCCACTTGATACCTCATCACAGTCAAGTTTTAATTTATCAGATTTATCAAAATACTCTTTAAAATAAGTCATAGTTTCCAATTTCTCTCCAACTTCTGCCGCTGAGATAAATTCATACTTTAACTTACCATTTTTAAACAATTTTTGTGGCAATCCATAAGCACTGTCATTTTTGAAATTAAGAATTCCTTTTATTTCTCCATTTTTTTCATAGGCTATTGACTCCCCTTCATTTATGTAGTGAATCATTCGTCCTCTATATTCCACTCTAACATTCATTTTGGCAGCTATTTTATTATTAGGATAATAATTTATTTTTATTCCATAATTATCTCTTACTTGTTCATAAATACTGTACATACCAGAGCCATTTTTGTGTTTAAATTCAGTCTTTATCAGTACATCATTATGGCTTGTATTTCTTGCTATTACCTTTCCATTTATATCATAAAGATAATTAGTTCCTTCTCGCTTTCCATTTTCATAAAAACCTAATGCATCTATTATACTGCCTTTTTTTCTTACAACCATACCAGTAAATGGGGTTGTTTCACCTGTTACAAAAACTAAATTTTTTTCCTCATCCCTTTTATAATTATCATAATCAATTATTCTTTCTACTTCAATATCTTTAATTTCATTATAATTACTTAGTCTTTTTGTTCCTTCTACTTCAGATATTTTTATAGCACTTAAATTGGAACAGAATATAAAAAATAATAACCAATCTATTAATTTATTACGGATTTTCATTTTTATTTCCACTGAATATACTACTAATCCCATCCCACACTTTCATTGCTCCTTTTTTTGCTAAAGTTATTGCACTTCCGACTTCTACATACTGCTCTCTGGCGAGGGACTGCTTTAATAGTATTTCAAATCTCCCTTCTGATTTTTCTGTCAATTCATATGTTTCCAAATATTTCAAAATTTCCACTTCTGGTACGTACATAAATCTAAATGGCACTCCCAGTTCTATTCCTAGCAGGCTTTCTGTCCATTGCTTTATATCTTCCTGCTTTCTATATGCCTCATAATTTGCCTGCCCATTTAATTTTTCTTTTTTAATTCGTTCTTTTTCCTCCAATAAAATTTTTTGCTTTTCCCTATATTTCTGAATATTTGTTAAAGTAAGTTCATCATCTTTACCTGTTTTTAATAATCCCAGTATCTTATCATTATAATCTTTTATTTCACCGTTTAATGTATCTAACCTTGTTTTTATTTCGGCATACTCATATCTTTCTTGAGCATCTTTTTCGCTTTCTATTTCTTTCTTTTCAGATACCTTGTCATCTTTGAAATACAGTATCAGCAAACTTTTTGTCAAGTTCCTATATGCCCGTATTGGTTCTGAAGGATTTCTGTCAGGCACCTTATCATCTTGCACAGCCCATTTTGTTATTTGATTTATTGCGGCTAAATTTGACAGATATTCTATCAATTTCTTCCCTGCTACTTGCCTAATTCTCTTTTTTTCATTTGAACCCATTTTAGAATAATTTTGCACTACATCTATTAATCCTTTTCTTTTAAATGCAGGTTCATTTGAAGAAATTGCTGTTTCTTCATCATCTAATACACTACTTGCTGTAGCCATTGCTGACATTTGAATATTTGCTGCTGTTCCACTTGCTGAATTATTTTTTGTTCCTTCTTCTTGACTTTTTTTCTTATTTTTACCCTCATCCAAATTAAAACTTACAATTCTTCCACCTATTTTTATTTTTGTACTGTTTGTAAATTTCAAATATTCATATCCTTCATCCCCTATCCTCATATTTGGCTTTAACATTGATAAAGGACTCATATCCAGTTCATCTTTTACAAATTCAACTGTATCTACATATGTCGGCAGTAACACTATTTCACTTACAGTTGATGATATTTCATTATACTTTTTTTTACATTCATTTACTGGATTCTCATTAAAATTTTCAACATATTTATCAACTTTTTTTAAAATAACTTCTCTTTTACTAATAGGAGAAAGTATTATTAACGCTTTCATTCTTTCACCTTCCTTACTTTATCATTTTTTCTTTTTCATAAAATTATAATTAATTTACTTACTTTAACAATATTTTTGTAGTCGCTAAATATATAATATCACCTGACTCAACCTTTATTGGCGTATTTCTTTTTAGTTTTACCTTACGTCTATCCGATTTTTTTTCAATTCCACTTCCATTTTGTGATCCTAAATCTTCATAATACCAAACTCCATTTACCTTATTCAAAACACCGTGTGTTCGACTTACAAGGTTAGAATAGATTCCTTCACTTATATCAATGTCTACTTTATTTCTAGGAGTTCTCTTCCCTATTAAAAGCGATGTTGCACGTCCCACTTTCCAAACTTTTATATCATAATCTTCTGAATTTTTTAAAATTATATCTTCCAGCTGATTTTTTTCAAGTTGATCAATTTCTTTAACCTTATCCAAAAATACTCCGTGTTCACGTTCTCTTTCTGTTTTGATTTCTTTTATTTCTTCCTCTATTTCAACTTTTTCTCTAAATCTTTCAATAATCAACAAATACAATGTTAAAACAATATAAATAAATATTGATACATAAAAACTTTTTACTGAATAGCCCGATAAATGTATATAAACAAATGTTAAAAATAAAACTATTAAAATAACTGTATTTCTTAATGTGAAAAAATTACTTTTTCTGCCACCTCTTGTTTCTAATTGCCTTTTTTCATAAATTTTTATTCCCTTATCAACAGATAAACTATTTTTTTCTTTTGAATCAGAATTTGCCAGTGAACCTGCAGAACGTCTTAAACTTTCAACTCGATAAAGACTTCCCCGTCCAACTGGCTGCCTAAATATTCCTCTTATTCTATTAACTGTACTTCTCAATCTCCACATCATTTATAAAATCCTCTTTCTTTTTTATTTCTTTTTTTTAGGATTAAAAAAATTTTCAAAACTATTTTGCATATTAACTTTATGCTCCCTTGCCTTATCTTTATTATTTTTTCCTAAATTATCAGTACTAAACATATTTTCAAACATATTTTTAATATCATTCGGATTAAAAGAAAAACTTGAGGAAGCAGATGAATAATTGTATTCATTTTTTCTTACATTTTCTTTATCTTTTGTATATTTTGTATTATTATTTATTTTTTCATCATATTTTTTTCTTTTTTCCTTATCTCCTAATATTTCGTATGCTTCAGAAATTTTTTTAAACATTTCTTCCGCTTTCTTGTTATCAGGATTTCTATCTGGATGGTATTTTAAAGCCAACTTTCTATATTTTGCCTTAATTTCTTCATAAGTTGCTACTCTTGAAACATCTAAAATTTCATAATAGTTCATAATAAACCAAATCTCCTGTATATATTTATTCAATTGTTATTTTTTGTGGAATAATTCTTTTCTTTTCTATTATTCTACGTTCTCTACCTAGTATTTGTAATATCCTTAAAAGATTTTCGTATAATTCTTCATTTGTGTAGTCTATATTACTTAAATCCAATTTTCTATTTATATAAGCAATTATTACTTCTCTTTCAACATCTCCTTGCAAGCAGTTCACATAAAAATTAACATCATAAATGTCCAGTTCTTCTTTTTTTGCAGCTTCCATTCCCCATAATTTTAATATTGTTGGATGCAATGTACCATTTATATGATTTGATGAATATTTAGTATTTATTATTTCTAGCAAGTTAAAATCTCTTCGCAAATCTGCAAAATTATTGTAATCATTTCTCAATTCCGCACCAACTCTTGTTATAAATCTAGTTATTTCTATTTCGTCGTCAGAAACATTATCATAACCTTTTTCCAAAATAAATTCGCCTTCTCTAACAAAATATTTTTCTTGTTTTATATTAGAATTCAATTTTAATTTTAAAGTGTATCTATCTTCTTCCATTGGCATATCAAATTTATAATCTTCAGCCATCCAATATATTTCGCCATTACATTTTATAATACCTTTATTTACAATCACAATTTTCTCTTCAATATTTGTAGTCAATTCAAATCCTGAAATAATCCCATCTTGATATTTTGAATAAGTTAAACTCAATATCTCAAGAGGGTTATCTCTTAATATTTCAAATACTTCTTTATCTACATTATGTCCTTTTTTAAATATTGGATATTTATTTAAAAACATATTCTTTTCCTCACTTTTCTTTATTCTATATATTTTTATTACTCTAATTTTTATCATACTTCAAGCCTTAGCTTTTTAAATAAAACTTTGAAGGAATCATTAATTATACTCTAACTTCTTTAACATCAAACTATTAAAATTAAATATTTTTGCAATTTGAGTAAAATAATCATAATTTTTAAGTTCAATTTTAAAGTAATTTTATACAACACAAAATTTATTTTTTATATAAATAATAAAAGGATAGAACTTAAAAGTTCTACCCCCAATTCCCAATTAAACCTCTTCTGTTGCTTGGTATCCGCCTTCAATAGCAACTTCTTTTACTTTTTCTTTTTTCTGTTTAATTTTCAATGAAAATGTCCCAGTTCCAGCTTGATTTCCGTATTCTTCAATATAATCTACGACAAAAACATTTGTCATATCAATTTTTCTCACCATTTGTCCTGCTGAAATAATTTCAAGACTTGCTTGTCTATAAGCATCTGCTGCTTCCGCTGGAACTAATGACCATTGAGCGACTTTTCTAGTATCGTCTTCTGCATCTCCAGTTGAAGCGGCTAATATTTTTCCACGAATTTCTAAAATAACTCCCAAGTCTGTTGCTCTCGCATTCGAGTCATCTGGTGTTTCAGAAATGTATTTCACATCCAAAATACTTTCTTTGTTCAACAAAATCTCATCATTTTGCCCTTTTACGATTAGTCTAAATCCCATAAAATTCCTCCTAATTTTTATTTTTTAACTATCTTAAAAATTTAAAATTCAATAAATCCAATTTCATTATTATTAACATATAAATTATTTAAAATTGAACAAAGAGTAATTCAATATCCATCATAAAATTACAACAATTGAATTTATATTTATAAAAATAGTTATTTTATATATAAATTATTTATATATCATTGTTGTTAATTTTGCTTATTAATTTCAACTTGCAAATTCTTAACATTACCTGCAAATGTAATATTTAATTGACAAATTCCATTTTCTTCATCAATAATATGAGTAATGTCATCTCCTTTTTGCATAATTCCATTTACAAATTTTTGATCTTTTACCCATATTGATTTTTGACTTTCTGGATTTGTACTAAAGAACATATTTATCTTATCTTCTTTAAAATCTGTAGTAACAAATCGCAAAGTTCTTTCTATAAAAGTTGTTGTTAAAGTTTTATATAATGATTCGTATCCACCTTCAGAGTTTCTTAATAATGTTCTTGCTTTATAAACTACAATATTTCTAATTTTTTCTTTTTGTAAATGAGCATTATCAGATGAAAAAATAAATCCATAATTAAATTGATTAATTCTATCTTTTATTGAATTTGTAAATCCTGAAATTTCTTTAGACATAGTAGTTCGCACTTTATAAGAATTATCTTCAGCTTCAATATCAAATCTAACACCCGGATATACTGGGGAAACTTGATTAAATCTATCTCTCAAAAAATTAGGACACTGAGAAGCTGCAATAATTCCGGCAGCAACATACGAACCATCAATATATACTCCCTCTATCCAAAATTTTAACAAGTCTTCTTGTTCTTTTGAAAGTGAAACTCCATTTTCATTTTCAAATTTCATTTTATAATCCAAAATTACTCCTGATTTATCTTTTGGAATTATTGTAAAATTCGGAAGTACTGGGATTAAATACTCAGAGTAACTCTGATTTTCTAAAACTTGAGTTTTTTCAATATATTTATCTACACCTGTTGTTGCAAGATTATCAAATGAAGTTTCTGAATTTCCTTCAAAATTAAAGAATACTTGTATTTTATATTCTCCCAATATAGTCATCAAATTTGTTAATACTTCAATAGTGTTTTTATCTACTTTTTCTTCATTTTTTGTTCCACGAAATCTTTCACGTACTTTTTTTTCTGTTTTTTTAATATCTAAATCGACATTTGGATAAATTCCAAACCAAATTGTATTTTCAAAATCATTTTTTGCATTTACTGTATTCAAAAACGCTTTTAATCTTTCCTTATTTCCTGCTTTACTTATCATCTCAGATTTTACATTTGTAACTAATAATGTTGGACGCATTAATGGCACTTTTGTATCATATTGTTCAAAAAACATTTTTACACCAAGTAATTTTTCAATTAAAGGTTTAGCTATTTTTATAAAGTCTTCCTGTGCTGATTTATAAAAAGATAGATAATTATTATAATTCTCAACTTCTTGCTCTGGGTTTATACTAACAATATTTTTTGCAAGTGGTACAAATGTTCTTATAACCAAATCACTAATATACTGATTAGGTTCTTCGGATACATTTTCATAATCATCTTTAAACGCTTCTACTAATGCAGTCGTATTTTTTTCTTCAATTAAAGCCAATGATTTATTCTCTTCCTGTTTATATTCTATAACTTCCAGTTCACCATTTTTTCCTACTTTAAGCATACCAAGTTTAATTTTTTCTGATTTTGAATTATTTTCATTATGTCCAACTAAAAGCCGTGTTTTAATATCTTCAATTGCTAGCGGTAACATTCCAAGAACATTAGAATAATTTTGTGAAGCTTCTTCAAATTTCTCATTTAACTTATCTCCATATTCCAATTTTTTAGGGTTTTCATCATCTAGTTCCTCATATTTACCATAAATATATGCAATTTCTTTTCTAGTTTGCTTTATATCCTCAATAACTTTTCGAGGAGAAATTAATTCTAAAATATTTTCAAATTTAAAATCTACACTACGATTCCCTTGTGATTTTCTAGCTTCTATTAAAGTATTAAGCATTTTAAAAAACGTATTACCATTATTAATCTTTATTTCTGTTATTAAATCTTCTGAAATTCCTTCAGGTTTTTTCAAAATATATCTAATACTTTGACTTTCAGCATCAAAATAACTGTACACTTTAGGATCAAATTTCTCCAAAAATTCATCAAAACTACTAACTAATAAATGACGATTAATTTCTATAATATTTTCATCGTCTAATGAATCCATATTTTTAGAATCATTAATAAGTGTTAAAATATCCATTTTTTCTGGATTAATTTCTTCAAACAAAATTGTCCGATTTGTTCGATTTATAAAATTTTTATCACTCATGATATCTTATTGCGAATTAATAAATAATTTATTAATTCTACTCCTCTCTAAAATTTTATTAAATATTACATCTATTTTTATTCTATTACTATTAATATATCTTTTTTTCAAATATTTGTCAATAATTAATTTTTTATTAGGGATAAATCAGCCAAGTTGTAATTCAAAAATACCTTTTTTTCAAATATGTTTTTTTAATTTTTATAATATCACTTTATAATCTCATAATATCCTAATTTTATTTATAAAAATATTTAAAAATTATATAATTATTTATATAGATTCTATCGCTCAAAATCATCATTATCCAAATCTTGAATATCCTCTTTCCCTTTAATATTTTCTTTCTCTTTCATTCCTTCCTCTATCAGTTTATTAACCTCACTTAATCTTTCAATTTTTTCTAATAATAAATCTGCTTTTTCAAAAGGCTTATTAACTTCTTCTTTCGCATTGGAAAATTCTTCCCTGTAATTTTCAAGCCTTGCCTTTTCTTTTTCCAGATTTTCAGGAATTTTATCTAACAAGTTATCCATTCTCATTATATTTCCAATTGAATCTTTACCAAAATCAGTATAATATTTTTCTTTGTTTTCCAGTACACATTTATATTTCTTCTCATAGAAGTCAAAATTTGAAGACAGTTTAAATCCTCTATAATTTCCAATAATTTGTGGCTCATCAGATATTCCAGTACCTTTTATAGCCTTTAAAAGTCCTTCTCCAGCTTCTTTTTTATCATAAATTTTTGTTCCATTAATTTCAATAAAGGTAAATTTATCCTCATTATCTGATTTTGGCTCTATTTTAGAAATATCTTCTTTCATATTTTCAATATATTTTTCCATTTTACTAATTTTTGTAGGATATTCCTTTGTTATTTTATCCTCAAGACGATATAAGTTTGACTTGTAATTGGCTTCAAGCATTCTTAACTTGTTTACTTCCATATCCAAATCCATTTTTTCCTTAATTAAAGGATTTCCTGTTGCAAGTGCCTTTATTTCAGCATAGTTTAAGGAGCTTTCATCAACGTCTTCTGCTACTCTGACTGGAGTCTTAGAAGTCATAATTTGGCTTATAAACTTTTGTTTATTCTCAATAGTTTGCCATAAGTAAGCATCAAATGTATTCTCGGTAACATATCTATAAATTTCCACTTTCTTATTTTCATTCCCTTGTCTGACTATCCTTCCTGCACGTTGCTCCAAATCCGAAGGACGCCACGGCACATCTAAGTCATGAAGTGCGATTAATTTTGTCTGTACATTTGTTCCTGCTCCCATTTTTTGTGTTGAACCTAGCAATATTCTTACATCTCCTGTTCTTACTTTTGCAAAAAGTTCGTCCTTTTGCTTTTCAGAATTTGCATTATGAATAAATGCTATTTCTTCTTCAGGAATACCTTTATTAATCAACTTTTCCTTTAAATCTTCATAAATATTGAAACTTCCATCATTTTTGGGAGTAGACATATCAGAAAATACAAGCTGTGCGGATTTTTTTTCAATGCTTTCTTTCCATATATTGTAAATATTTTCTACGCAGGCATTTACTTTGCTATTTTCATCATCAGGAAGCATTTCATTTACAAGCCTCTGATCTAGTGCAAGTTTTTTACCATCATTTGTAATTTTTAACATATTGTCTTCTGTTGGTTCTACATTTCTGTTTCTTACTTCTTCTGCTCTTTCTGAAAGACTTTCTAATATTAATTTCTGTTCCTCTGTCGGTTTAGTCAATACTTTTTTATATTCTACTTCGGGTGTCGGTAAATTTAGCATATCGGCAGTTTGTATGTCTGCAAACTGTTTAACATTGTTCATAAGTTCAGGAAGATTATAGAATTTTGCAAATCTTGTTTTAGTTCTGTAGCCGTTTCCTTCAGGAGATAATTCGATAGCTGTAACTGTTTCCCCAAATGTGCTTGCCCAAGAATCAAAATTTTGATGTCCTTGTTTTTTGAGTTCATCATATTGTAAATATCTTTGCATTGTATAAAGTTCCGACATAGTGTTGGAAACTGGTGTACCTGTCGCAAATACAACTCCTTTTCCATTTGTTATCTCATCCATATATCTACATTTCATAAACATATCCGACGATTTTAATGCTTCAGTTTGTCCTATTCCAGCTACATTTCGCATTTTAGTGTATAAAAACAAGTTTTTAAATGAATGTGCTTCGTCCACATACAGCTTATCTACTCCTAATTCTTCAAATGTAACAACATTATCCTTTTTAAAATCATCATTTAATTTTTTTAGCCTTACTTCCAGTTTCTTTTTTGTCCCTTCAAGTTGCTTTACAGTGAAATTCTGGTTATTTTCCTGCTTTAATTTTTGAATATTTTCTATAATTTCATCAATTTCATTTTGTATATGTTTTTGCTGATATTCCTTGCTCATTGGTATTTTTTCAAACTGGGAATGCCCGACTATTACAGCGTCATATTCCCCAGTTGCAATTCTTCCAATAAATCTCTTTCTATTTTTAGGTTCAAAATCTTTTTTAGTTGCTACAAGAATATTTGATCCTTGATAAAGTTCCAGAAATTCCCTTCCCAGTTGTTCTGTCAAATGATTAGGAACTACAAACATTGATTTTGTTGCAAGTCCAAGTCTTTTTGACTCCATAGCAGAAGCAACCATTTCAAAAGTTTTTCCCGCTCCCACAACGTGTGCAAGCAGTGTATTTCCACCGTACAATGTTCTTGCAACTGCATTTAATTGATGTGGCCTTAATTTTATTTCAGGATTTATGCCATTAAAGGTAAGATGACTTCCATCATATTCCCTTAGCCGAATTGAATTAAATTTTTCGTTATATATCTTCGTTAATTCATTCCTTCTTTCCAAATCCTTAAAAATCCAGTCTTTAAAAGCCTGTTTAATAATATCCTGTTTTTGTCCCGCAAGCATAGTTTCCTTCTTATTTAAAATTGCTATTTTTTTACCTTCCGAATCTGTTTCATAATCAAAAATTTTTGTATCCCTCAAGTTTAAAGAATCTTCTATAAGCTTGTATGCATTTACCCTTTCAGTTCCAAAAGTCATAACAGCAAGTGGATTATCATTATCCATATTCTTATTTTCTATTCTCCATTCAGAAGTATATTGAGAATAATGAACTTTAATGTATGAACTTTTATATGCTGGCGTCTTTAATGTTTCCACAATAAAATCCTTTATATATTTTTTAGGAACCCAAGTTGCTCCAATTCTGACATTTATTTCGCTTGCTTCAAGTGGCTTAGGCATTACTTCCTGCAATTTTTCTTTTTGAAAATTTAGTATTTCAGGGCTTATTCCATTTTTTTCTTCATCAGAAAGAGAATTAAATTTGTCAATATATTCTATTTTTTCTCTTATATTTCCACTTAAATATTCATCCTGTGTCACATATTGAAATTCCCGTGGAAAATCTTGATTTATATCAAGAAATATTTCCCCTTTTAAACTGTTAATTAACTCATCTTTTTTCATACCAGTAAGATTTGTCATATATTCAAAATCCACTTTTGCCTTTTGAGAAATTGAAAGGATTAATGCTTCTTGTGGAGTGTCTACTCTATCTATAACTTTTGATTGCTTTATAGTTCTTTTGGAAAAAATATCCCCTTTTTTCTTAAAGTTTCCACGTTCATCGAATATTTCTATTGAAGATAACAAGGAATAATTGGAATCTTCATTAAATAATCTTGAATTTGCTCTTGAATTTAAGTGTCCATACTTATTAATAAATCCATCATATATTCTATTTAGTTTTTCCTGTTCGATTTTTAGTCTATCATCTGTTTCCCCGTCTTTTTGAATTTGAATAACTTTTCTTAGTGAAGATGTCAGTTCTATGTATTTTGATATTTTATCTTTGTCTCTATCTGATAAATCTTGTAATATCATTTCGCTATTTTCTTTAAAGTAAATCTCATTATCTTTTTTAAAAAATGAAAAATTTCTTACTTCATAATTTTCATTTTCAACTACAATTACAGTTTCTTTTTCTTCAGCAAGAGTTTTGTCATAACTTCCTTTTATATTCCCAACCACTTTTTCTAATTCATCCTTTAAATTACTATTTTCTTTCGGCACACAAGTCAATGTTTTCCCAAAACGTCCACTAACTTCCTCCATTTTTCCTAAAACCATATCAGGATTATCCACAAAATACTGATTATATACAAATCCTTCAGAATCAGATTTAACCGTATACCAGTCCTGCTCATCTTTATTTATATTTTCCCTTTTCTTTAAAAATATAATATCCGATGTCACTTCAGTTCCAGCAACGCCTTTAAATGTATCATTTGGAAGCCTTATTGCTCCTAATAATTCCGCTCTTTCTCCAATGTATCTTCTCACACTGTCATCCTTTTTATCAAATGTCCCAGAAGAAGTTATGAAAGCCATAATTCCGCCTTTTTTTACCTTATCTAATGATTTTGCAATAAAGTAGTCGTGTATCATAAAGTTCTGCTTTTCATATTCTCTGTCCATTACCTTAAAATCTCCAAACGGAACATTTCCTATTACAACATCAAATGAATTGTTGGAAAATTCTGTTTTTTCAAATCCTTTTACTTGAATATTACTTTCAGGATAAAGTTTTTTAGCAATATTTCCGCTGATACTGTCTAGTTCCACACCATATATCTTGGAGTTTTCTAATTCATCAGGCAAATTACCTATAAAGTTTCCCACACCACAACTTGGCTCTAAAATATTTCCATCTTCAAATCCAAGTTGCTGTATTCCTTTATAAATGGAATCAATTACTATTTTAGGAGTATAAAAGGCTGTCAATGTACTTGCCTTAGCATTATCATATTCTTCCTGAGTTAAATTTTCTTTTAAAAAATTTCTTGCTTCTTCCCATTGTCCACCTTTGTTTTCATCAAATACATCAGCCAGTCCTCCCCATCCAACATATCTAGAAAGTGTTGTCTTTTCATCATTTGTAGCTTCTCTTTCACTTAAATTTTTTAAAATTTTTATAGCTTCAATATTATTGTTTAGACGTTCTGACGGCAATAGTTTTTCAGATTGGATTTCTTCAGTAATTTTAAAATTTTTAGAAATATTATCTTTACTATTTTCTTCATCTGCATAAGGATGTATTATTTCATCATTTTCAATAATATTTTCTGTTTCCTTTTCAGGAATAAAATATTGATTTTCATCTATAAGTTCCTGTATCCTTTTTTCTATCTTATTCCAAGACAGAACTACCTTAACTTCATTAGCACTAAAATGGTTTTTATATAGCTTCATATTTTTAGAAGTATAAAAGGCATCATCAATAAAATCTCCACGGTCAGGTATTGAGAAGCCGCCTATTCCATATTCCTGTTTCAAATATTTTATTCTATCTTCCTTTGAACTGTTATCTTGAAAAAAATTATAGATAGATTCCACTCCACTATATGATTTTAATACATCGTCAATATTCTTTTGAGTAATTATATTATTATTTTCTATTTGTAAATTATCTGATTGTAAGTTATTTCCCTGAGAGAAGAGAGTAGGCTGTTCATAAGTCCTACCCATTCTATTTGATCTTTTTCTTTTAATTCTTCGGTTAATCCCATAACTTTCATCATTTTGGGTTTTTCTATCTCCCAAAATTTCTCCACTTCTGTCTGAATTGAAAATAGATGCTTCATAACTTCGCCTTTCATTAGAAGATTTTTCAAAAATTCCGCTTTCTCTTGTTCCAGATATTTCATTCTCGCCCGTCCCCAAGAATTGAGTCTGCTCAAGTCTATTTTCTCTTCCTCTAAATTCGGAATTAACACTTGAAACTTCTTGTCCATCAGTATCATTTTGTAATTCCCTCCCGCCTGTTCGTAAGACGTTTCCTTCACCACTGGAGTATATATCCCATTCTCTATCAGATATTCTTTCCCGTTTATCATCTTTTTCAGCATGTTCCAATTCCTCCTCATTTTTTTCATTTTCTATCTCATATCCAATTTTGCTATTTTGCTCTAAAACTGTTTCATCATTTATTTTTTGAATTTCTTTACTTACTTTAATTAAAACTTTTTTGGCTATCTTGGATATTTCTGAAGATATTAATTCCATAGTTCTAAAATCTGAAAACAAGGAATAAATCTCTTTTTCCTTTTCATTAAATATATCCTTTTTATTAATTCCCATTCTCTGATCAAGTGCTATTAAAACAGATTTTTTGATAAAACTTTCAAGAACTTCTGCATCTTTGTAGTTAAAAGTGTCTAATTTGCTGTTTTCAAGCATTGTCTGGTTTATAAGCTCCATTTGTGCTTCTTCAAAATCTGATTTTCCTGTCATTCTTTCAAAGACATCTTTATGAGTTCTATTATTAAATTCCCATAATTTAGGTTTTTCATCGTTTTTCTTATCTAAAGATACTGTCTGTGTAACATCAAAAATATACCTGACATTCTTTTTTCCATTCCTTATACTATATACAGGTATTCCCTTCTGATTTCTTTCTACAACTCTGTTAAAGTTTTCTTTCCAAAAGTCATATTCTGCACAAGCCACAGCTTCAGGACGAATAAAAAATATATTTAATTGTTCCATTGCAGAATATTTATAGTTGTTTCCCATAACGTGAAGATAGTTAATATATTCACTAAAATTTTCATTTACTTTTTTATGTGCACTTTCCAATACATTTTGAATTTTATATCCCATTTTTTCCCCCTAATATAAAATTTTGCAATTTCAAATTTTAATTATCATTTTTCTATTTTTATAAAATCCTTTCTTTGCAAGTTCAAATAATCCCCATTTATCTCTATTCCAAAATGTGCATTATACTCCTTTCCACTTTTACTTTTTATCTTAAACACAACCTGTTCTCCACTTAATAATTTTTTTGCATTATCCTTATTTACCTTTATTTTCTGTCCAAAATAACTTGCTTCTTTCCAAAGAGATGTCTTACATCCATTCTTATAATTACTGCAATAGTAACTTTTACTGTTCTCATAAATATTGCTGTTACACTTAGGACATTTTCCAATAACTTCCATTTCTTTTTCAAATTTTTCAACTTCTACATCTTGATTTATTATATTTTGCAACTCACTTTTAGTTTTCTCAATAATATCACTTATATTTTTTCTGTTATTGCAAATATCTTTCTGAAGCATAGAAAATTCAACAGTTTTTTCCGCATAAAGATTAATATGTAGTAAATCTAATAGCTCAATTAATCTTATCCCCTTTTCAGTTATACTAAAATTCTGCTTCTCAGAAGTAATATATCCATATTTCTTAGCATTTTCAATTATCCCTGTTCTAGTTGCCTCCGTACCAATCTCTACTCCTTTCATTATTTCTCTATATTCCTGTGTATCATCCTCATCTTCTTGTTTTTTCTCTTTTCTAAAAGGATTTTTTAAATAATTACTTAAATTTTCCTCAGTAACTTTTTTAGGAGAAACTGTTAATTTATCAACAACTTTAAAATCAATATCAATTTCCTGGCTAATTTCAAAATACGGCAACTTATTATCAATCTTCTGATTTTCATGTTTTAAAAATCCTTTCTGTTTTACTGATTTTCCTTTTAAATTAAATATTTCATTTCTCACAGCAATCTCTATTTCAGTTTGATTAACTATAGTTTGCTCCTTCAAAAAGTTAGAAATAAATCTATTTCTTATTGTTTCAAAAATTATTTTTTCTTCCAAATTCAAACTATTCATATCAGGAATTTTCAAAGTTGGCATTACTGCACTATGGCTCTCAATCTTACTGCTGTCAAATATTTTTTTGTTGTCCTTAAACTCCAGTTCATAATCACTATATAGTTTTATAAGTTCTTTCACCTTGTCTTTTTCCTCTTCAGCAAGATATTCTGTATTTGTTCTAGGATATGTAATAAATCCCTTTTCATAGAGCTTTTGTATAATTTCAAGAGATTTTGCAAAACTTATTTTATTTTCTTTCGACAATTTGCTTTGTAATTTTGAAAGTGAAAAAAGTTTTGGAGGATTAAGAATAATTTCCTTTTCAGTTATATCCTTCACAATCCCTTTATTTCTATTTAACTCATACGAATAACTTTTAGCTTTTTCAAGTTCTAAAAGGCTATATTTTTTATCGCAGACAAGTTTTAATAAAGTTCCATTACACATAGTTTCGCTCTCAACAGTAAAATATTTTTCAGGAATAAAATTTTTAATTGTCAAATCTCTATCATAAATATATTTTATAACCGGGATAAGAACTCGTCCAACTGGAAAAAGAATGTTTGCCTTTAACGAAATATATCTTGTAAGATTGATTCCCATAAGCCAGTCCATATATGTCCTTGCAAGCCCTTCATTATATAAATTTTTATATCTGAAATTATCTTTAAGATTATTTATAGCTTTTCTTATCGTTTCTTCAGTTTGTTCGGGAAGCCACAATCTTTTTATCTTCTTATCAGTTTTTATAGCATTGATAATAATATCCACTATAATTTGCCCTTCCCTGTCTGCATCTCCTGCATTTACTATCTCATCAACTTCCTTGCTGTTAATAAGGTTTTTTAATATCTTATACTGTTTCTTTATTCCCAAATCATTTTTCAAATCAAATTCAAACTTTTCAGGAAAAAATGGAAGTTTAACTTCACTCCATTTCCTCTTTTCTCCAACATATCCATCAATATCCCTTAATTTAAACAAATGCCCAAAAGCCCAAGAAACAATATACTTTTCATTTTCCATATACCCTTCTTTATTAACCCTGACATTCAATGCACTTGCAATATTACGTGCAAGACTTGGCTTTTCTGCTATTATTAATTTTTTCATATTTTCTCCCTTTTATTTTTATCTCTCTAAATCTTTGATATCAGCATTCCAAAAACTTTTAGAAAAACTTTGCTTTTGGTTTTCACTTACATTTTTATCTTTTTCAGTTTTTAAATACTCATTATTCTTTATCCCTTCATTTAATATTTCAATTTTCCAATCATCTCCATAATACATAAATTCTATATTTTTAAATTCATCAGCTTCCTCTATACAATCACTAAAATCATGTTCCAAAGTATCAAAACTAAACTCGTCATATTTTAAATTTAAAGTATTAATTGTATCTCTCAATTCTTTTACAAATTCTTTGTTATATACATTTCCAAATTTTTCTTCTACTTTTGATAAAATATGTTCTGATGAATAATATACATTTTCCTTATCAAATTTTACACCATCAATCTTTCCTAAAAATTGTTGAATTACCTTACTTTCCATACTATTTCCTCCTACATTTATATAACCGACACTGCCCATCTAAACTTATCCTGATAAAATCCAGTAAAGTCTGAAACAATTACTCTTTTACTTTTTGAACTAGCGTGTATAAACTGTCTATTCCCAATATACATTCCCACATGTGAAATTCTGCCTTTTTCTAAAGTTTCAAAAAATAGCAAGTCCCCCTTCTTAATATTATTATGCAATTTTGGCTTAAATACTGACTGTTCTGCCGAAACACGAGGAATTATAATTCCCAATGTTTTTTTGAACACATACTGTACAAAGCTGGAACAGTCAAAACTGCTACTTCCAGTTGCACCATACACATAAGGCTTTCCAATCTGAGTTTTTGCAAATTCCACAATCCTATATCTTATTTTTTCTTCTCTATCCTTATTACTCTTAGTTATGCTATTTTCAATTATTTCTATCTTTTTACTATCTTCATTTATTAATTGTTTTTGAAAATTAATTTCTCCCTTTGAAAAAGATAGCGAAGAAATAACTGATATTCCTATTAAAATCTTTGTAGTATTATTAAACATTTTTTCACTCCTCTAAATCTTGTTTCATAATTCATATTCTTTTTTACTGCTCAGTGTTTTTTATCAAAACTTTGGTAATGAAAAAAATCCACTGACCTAATTTTAATTTTCTCACGTGTGAGAAAATATAATTACAAGTTTATTATTTTATTGTATTTCTGAATTACTTTTGGAATATATTCCCTTGTTTCCTTTATCCCTTTCCAAGCGTTATTTGCTAATCTTCCACACCCTGCGTTATAACAGACCAGCATTTTTGAAACACTTTTAGTTTTTTCATAATCCCTTTTTAAATGCAGCAAACCACCCTTTATATTTCCCGATATGCTGTTATCCACTCCAAATTCCCTAAAGTTAAAAGGCATCAACTGCATAAGCCCTCTTGCTCCAGCACTTGATACCGTTGAATGATTAAAATGGCTTTCAGTATTCATAACTGCTAAAACTAAATATGGATTAAAGTTATACTCTTTGCTGTACTTGAAAACATAGCCAAGTATATTTTGTATTTCATTTTCATTTAGTCTACTATTCTGTGTTTTAATATATTCAACAAGTTTTCTGTTTCCAATATTTTTTTGAGCATGAGAAACATTATTAACTTTTTTTACAGATTTATCATCATAAAATAATCTGTTGCTTTGTGACTGAATATTGCTTGTATCTTCTTTAGGCAAATCCTTTAATTCTTTACTTTTATCAATACCACTATCTGTTTGAATTTTCAATTTTTCAATTCTTTCCTGTTCAACTTTTTCCTTCTGTTTCTGAAAACTTATTTCTCCGCCAGAAAAGGAAATTCTTGAAATTATCATAAGAAACAATATGCACTTTTTCATTTATTGATCATCTCCTTTACTATCTTTCAAATTCGATATCCTTACTTTTTATTTTCGGATTTGTATAATTTATCTTTATTTCTTCATAATCATTCTTTTTATCTAAATCAGTATCTTTTGAATAAGGCTTTGTCTCATACACAAATTTTTCTTCTCTATCTGTCAGCCCATCAAAATCACTGTCCTTGTATTTTTCCTTAATCTCCTCTATTTCTTGCTTAATATTTTCATCTCCATAACTTAAAGCATCTTCATTTCTCTTTAAAACTTCCGTTACGACATCTCCATCCTTTTGCATTTCAGAACTTGCATATTGATAGGAATTAGGGTAATTTTTTACAGATTCTATCACAACTTCCTTATCATTTTTTAATTCCTCGCTTGCAAATTGTAAAGCCCGTCCATCCTGTTTTACTGCTTCTAAAACTAAATCCCTGTTATTTTTAAGCCTTTCACTTGCATATTCAAGATTTTTTGCATTTTCTTTGACTTTTTTCGTAACATATTTTTCATCATCTCTTATTTTTTCTGAAGAGTAATATTTAAATGTATTTTTACCTGCATATATTGAAGCTTCATACCATTTTTCCATTTTATCAGCCTTATTTCTAAGCTCATTCATTTTACTTTCCTCAATATATTTTTCCAATTTTTCATTAGTAATGGATCTTATTTCCTTTTTATCCTTTAACATCAAATATTCTCGAAGATACTCATTATCTTTATCTTTTTCAAGCATATTTCTAATTTTTTCCATTGTTTTGCTGTCATATCCACTTTTTACATACAGCTCAACATCCTCTTCAGATAATCCTCTTTCAAATCCTTTCCTAATTTCCTTCATCTGATTTACGTCCAGCTTTTTCATCATAAGTTTTTCCCATTTACTATCATCCAAGTTATTTTCAGCTCTTTTTTGTAATACCTCCTCATTAAGTACAGGTGTTATACATAATTTAAACTGTTCAAGAGTCAAATTTGATTTTATCATTTTCTTTATTTCCTGTTTTTCATCTTTAGAAAATTTTACTCCTATCCTTTTTAAATAATCTTTTTTCTCATTTTTTTGAAACATATTCAGCAACATTATTCTAGCCCTTCCTTATTAATTAAAATTTTATTTCTTTTTTGTTTCCTGCCCTTTTACAAATTTTTTGTAATCTATTATCAAATTATTCATTTTTATCAGTTCATTCACTCCTCCAATAATATTTTTAAAAACAGTGTCATATTCTATTTTGCCCAGTATCTTTATTCTTTTATTTTTCAATTTTCTCAGTATCAATACAGCTTCCAACTTATTTCTGTATATAAAGTCGTTTTCACTTAGATATTCTTTAAATCCCAATTTTTTATCTATTTCTTCATTCAACTTTTTTAATTCATTTTTCCCTTCAGTTATCTTTTCATCCAATTTCTGCATTTCCGCTTCAATTTCATTTTCTCTGATTTTTAAAAAGTCTTCTGTTTCATATAGTTTTTCTCTCCTATCTCGATAATTTTTTTTTTGCTGTTGTTCTAACTGGTAAATTTTTTCATCATACTCACTCTCAATTCTTCTTTTTTCCTGATTATATTTTCTTTTCTCATCGTGTATGAACTGTTCAAGTTCCTCAGCAAGTTCAGCTTTTATTTCTAATTTTTCTAATTTCACCCTTTCTTTTAATTCATCGCCTTGAAGTTCCATTACTTTGTTAGTTTCTTTTTGCTTTATTTCTTCAAAATCTTCATTTTCTATAGGAGAAAACCCTTCATTTTTCATCATTTCTTTCAAATTATCTAAACTCATCTTTTTTCTCCAATCTTCGTTTTAACATTTGCTTCTTTTCTTCTCTCATCTGAAACTCTTCACCGCCCATAATTTTACAATCCTTAATTTCATCCCTGCTTAAAAACTGAAACTTCATAAAATATCCCAGTAATGTTGCCTTATCTTCATTTAAAATATCTGCAATTTCAAGAAGAACTCCCATTTCAATCAGTTTTCTTGTCCTTTGCTTCCATTTCTCATTTTTTTCCGATGTATTTAGCCTTCTTGTATCATTTGCTATTTCTCTTCTGATTTCCCTTATTCTTTCATCTGTCTTGACTATTTTCTTATGTATTTCAATTTTCTTTTTTTCATTAGATTTTAGTTTAATCATCTTATCTTCATATTCTAAGCTCATATATCAACCTTGCTTTTTTCTCTATTTTTGACTTCTTTATTGCACCATAATATCTTCCATCAAATGTCCCCCTGACTTTAGATAATGTTAAAACTTCATCTTCCTTCATTTTTCCATTGAAATTAGATGATACTTTGGAAAATATTTCTCCGTAATCTTCACCATTTACATATATCCGATTATCTTTTATTTCAACTTTATCCTCATAAAATGCAGCAACAGGCTTTACCGATTTAAACATTGTCCTTTTTATACTTGTCAAATTTTTATATTTATCATCTACCTCATAAACAACTAAATCTCCCTTTTTCAATACTCCATCAAATTTTTCCAGTTTATATATTCCCAAAGGAATTGATGGTGTTACATTTATTACATAAATTTTCGACAATATATGCAGTCCTGTAAATATTATGGCAAGAAATATTGATGTAGAAAGCATTATCAAATTAAATCTTCTAGTTCGTATATCCACAATTTCCTCCCACTTTTTAATTTCCTCTGGCAAGTGTCGTTGTTATCTTGTCTGCCTCATTCATTACAAAAGCCATTACCATTCCTACTGTGATAAATAAAAATATAGTTTCATATTTCAATTCCTTAAAAGTGACTTCCCCAAATCCTGCCATATCCAAGTTTTTAAATACTATTCCTCCCAGTGCCATTATTACAACTATTTTACTTCCTGTGAGAAATAGCGTTGTCAATGCTTTATTTCCTAAATCTCTTTTTGTAATCGAATTTACATCAAAAGGCAAAAATACCCAAGATAAGCCCAAAGCCATTCTAAACTGCAATACTGCCATCATCATTTCAAATATTATTCTTACTACAAAATAATACACAAGAATAATAACCCCTATTAACAGCAGCATTTTCCCAAGTTCTTCAAAAAATAGCTTCGAATCAGTAATAATATTAAAAAAATTAAAGTTTGATTCATTAATAATTTTTAAAATTTTTCCTGTTTCCCTTCCAGCTATTGCCCATATACTGTTTAAAGTTACAGTTCCTCCGCTGTTTCCCATAAAATATGAGCCAATTCCAGAAAATATTCCATATCCCATATCAATTAAAGAAATTGCATTAGGTATAACGTATGCCAGTATTGAAAATCTTATCATTATTCTTAACAAGGACATCCATAAATTTTCCAACACATTTTTTACTACATAGCCATATAAAACCCACATTATTTCAAGAACTGTGAGTACACTTAACAGAACTAATAATCCAGGTATCATCTTTTCTATCCCACTATTTATCATTTGTACAAATTCATTTTGAATATTGTCCCAATCTACTAATAATGATGATTTTGTGGATGAAACATTGTTTCCAGCAGAAATTGTTATAAAACTAAAAACAAAAAAAAAGATAATTACAATTTTTTTCATATTTCTTTTAATTCTCCTTTCTAAAAAAGCACAAAAAAAGACTAGAATTTTAATCTAGTCTTTCATACCTTAGAATTAAGGTAACTTATTTAATTTTTTATCTAATTTTTACATTTATTATTATTTCCCGTGATTATATGCAGTAAAGTCAAAATCAAATCCTATTATATGAAAAACATTTGCTGATGTAAATCCAACCAACTTTTTAACTGAATATCCATTAACTTATCCAAAACTATTCCTTTGGCTTCGTTTGATTCTTTAGAATTTTTAAACCTGTTAAAATTATAGTTTTTGTTTTTAGTCAAATATTTGAAACAAAAAACAGGATAAGATAATAATTTTACCTCTGAAATATTTTTAAAGTTATTATTCTTTAACTTTTTAATTTTTTTAGACATAATTTTCTTTAAAGCTCTCTTTCATTAAATCCTGTGGGATAACATTATTTATTTTAGTTTCTACATACGGTTTTTCTGTGTGAGTTAAATTTCTCAATCCACACGCAGAATATTCTCCAAATACATTATATACTTCCGTCAATATTTTCTCTGTTTCCTTATCAATATCCACTTTATCAAATTCTTTTATATCATCTGAACTACACTTTTTATACTTTTGATATATTTCCTCAACTACTGACCCATGATTCCACGCTACAATATTATTTGAAAATAATGGAGCATTTTTTAATGCAAGATACGCTGATTGAGCATAATAGAGTAATTTTTAAAATTTTAAATTACTCATTCCATCCGCACCTTGATTAGTTTCCATATACGAATTATAAATTAAAAACCAGTTGGCAATATCTTTTACATCATACATTTTTTTCACCTCATTTATACTATAGTATCAATTTATTTTAATTCCATTATCATAACTTTTAAGCCTTCTTCAGAAGTTAAACTTTCTAGCATTTTAAATCCAAAATTTTGATAAAATGAAATAAGTTTTGGTTCATTTTGGCATTCAAGCCATATATATTTTACATTTATCAATTCTTTTATTTTCAAAAAAAGATCATATGCAAATGTAAGAAGTTCTCTGCCTGTTATTAAGTTTTCTATATCGTCTGAATAATTTTTACCTAGTTGACCTAACAAAAAACTACTTGTCATCAAATCACCATTTTTTAATATTGCAGCACTATTTCCTAATTTTTTTTGTTGCGTTTTAGATAAAATACCAAAATTTTCTTTTGAGATAACTAAACTTCTGTTTGCTATTGTAAAATATCCTAAAATTTCCTTGTTTTCACCAAATATTAAATATGTACTTGATATTGTTGATTTTTCAAAATGAGAAGATTTATTATGTAAAAAATTTTCTATATCATTTTCTTTTATACTTTTAAATTTCTCCAATATTTTGTTTAATTTTTCTTTGGATAAATTATTCATCAAATTTCTCAAGGAAACTAAATTTTTATTCATTATTTTTATTATCTCCTTCTTCAAAAAACTTTTTAATTTCTTCAGGATTACTAATTATATTAATTTCTAAATTAGGTACTTTATTTACAGTAAAACCCTCTTCTGTCATTTTTATTAATTCTTCAGCTGCTTCTTTACTTAATTCTAAATTCTTGAAAAAACTTGAAGTTGCCATTCTTATCACCTCTTTTAAATTTCTATTTTTACAATAATATTATATCACATTTAATAGTTTTTTCAATCTGAATTTTTTAAGACTAGATTAATATTCTATTGTCATTGTCCTTACATATTTTATTCCTTGCTGTTCTTTTCTCTCCTCATTTCAGATTCTGCAAAAGTCTCATTATTACTATTCTTAGTTTCTTTTGTTTTTGTATTTTCTGAATGTTTTTGCGTGTCTTTATTTCCTTCGTTTGTCTGTTTTTGAGAATCCTTATTTGAGGCATTCTTGCTGTTATCACTTCTTATTTTTTCTTCAGCCTCTTTTGTATCAGCTGTTCTATCCGCATTTCCTGATTTATTTTCTTCATTTCCTTTATTTACATTTTGAGAATTTTGATTTTTACTGTTTGTATTTTCTGTTTCTTGTGATTTATTTTCTTCGGTATCTTTCTTATCATCTTTTTTATTGCCCATAAATTTTTTAATTCCATCGCTGGCCATATTTTTTACTTTTCTGCCTGAAGCAATCGGATCAAAGTCCATTGTCATTACTTTTATTGCTTTTCCTGCATTTTCAGCAGCCGAAGCAGTCAGATTTCCAGGATATTTTCCTATTTTAGAGCCTATCTTTGCTCCTGTCTTCATACCTGCTATTGCTCCTGCTCCTCCAGTAGACACTCCGCCAACAACTGCACCAACTGCAGCACCTAGTCCACCAACTGCCGCACTTCCAAGTAAAGATGTAACTCCTCCTACAGCCGAGCCTCCTGCACTAACAACATTTCCAGTAAAATTACCAAACTGTGAGCCATTTAATCCGCCTTGTCCATATAAAATTAGGGAAGCTATGCTCTGATAGTTCTTTATTAAAAATGAAATTGCTATGAATACTGCGAGCCACATAATTATCGTATGAGGCTCGTTATTTTCTGCCCCTATGTTTTCAGGAATAGGATAAGATTTTAATATTTTTATTCCCATAGATGAAAGTGCAACCGCAACCATCAGCTGAGTACCTGAACCAACTATTGCTCCTAAAGTTTTTCTACCTATATCGCTCAAAGCGTCAAGCGGTAGACAAGCAAGATATATTATTGCCAATTTTCCAACTACATGGAACTGTATTATCGCTATTGTTATTGTTGATATTATAAACACTAAAAATACGAATCCAATAATAAATAAAACAAAGTATAAGATAGCCCAAAAATCTTGAAACTTTAAGCCTATACTTAAAAACTTGCTTAATTCCTCCCATAACTTATCCCAAATACTCTGCACTTTTAACGGACTTCCCAGCCCTTCTCCAAATAAATTTCCTATATCGGAAAATAGTTTATATGCCATATCCAGCAGTTCCTTGTACATTTTTATAAGCCCAAAAGTAAGTGCATATCTTACAAGTTTTTTTATAGTTTCGACAAGTGTATTGCCTATGTTCTCCGACCAGTTAAAGAAGGCTGTAAATGATAAGTCCAGCACAGCAAATGATGAGGCAAGTGTCAATATTACAACCATTAAAGTTGTCATTCCTGTATCAAGCATACTGATTATTGGTTCAATCAGTGCCGTATCAAATTGAAAATTTGCCGCCGCCAATTATTTCTCCTCCTTATTTCTTATGTTTCTTCACTTCATTTTCCATTGCCTTTATATGATTGTTTAAACTGTTTTTTGTATATTCACTTCTTTTTTGAGCTTCCCTTCTTGCCTGCACTTCTTCAGCCGCCTTTAATGCGTCAAGTCTATTTGTAGTTGAAATCATATCGGCTATTGCATTCATCTGTACTGACAGGTTGGCACTCCATTGTGATAGCACTTCCAATACTTGTTGTGGATTTTTGGCTTCGTGAGTTTTTCTTATAAGCATCTTTGCATTATCCGATGTTTTTTTCATGGCCACTTCATTCATAGAGCCTGACTTCATTGCGTCCCTTGAAAGACTGTCAAGCGTGTTTGTAAATCTGTCAAGAAGAGCCATATATTGTCTGTTATTAGCATCAGCATAGACATCTTTAAACCATAATTCGGCTTTTTTTGCATCTCTTAATGTTGATTTTGTGGTATTTGTTATTCTAACTAATGTCTTTATCGTGTCATCATATTGGCTTATATATTTTTTTAGATAGGCTTCAGGCAGTTTCTTTGAAAGTTCAATCTGTCTTTCGATCTCCTTTAACTGTGCATTCAGACTTTTTAGTGTCTGTGCATTGATTGCCACACTTTCAAAATATGTCTTCATTTGCCAGTAATCAGAAACCCCACCGCCACCTCCAAGTATTCCTGAAAACGAATTTACTGATATAACTATTGTTACCATTAAAAAGAATATTATTTTTTTCATTTTAGTTACCTCCCTGTATAATTTCCTTGCATCTTCTAAATTCCTGACTATTTTTACCTAATTTGTATTCTAGCCATTTTAAGTTAATTTCCTTTAAATCATTTGTTTCTGCACATATTTCCTGTATTTTTATCTGATCAGTTGAACTTGCAGAACCTACATAAGCCAGTTCAATTTTCCCTAAATCCATTTCAAATTCCCTTGATCCGAGATCACTTTTATAAAAATATTGTTTCTGCATTTCCCCTCGTGCAACTTTTTCAATTTCTATTGTATTTAAGCCAAATTTTGAATAAAGTTCTTTCCAGTAATTCTTTGCCTGCGGAGAGGGAAGAAGTATTTTTGTCTTGCATCCATCAACTATTGCAGGTGTTATTTCAGATTTTGCAATTTCATTAAGCGACTGTGTTGCAAAGATTATAAAGGCATTCAGTTTTGCAAGGGTTCTAAGCCAGTCATTGAATTTAAGCCTGAAACTTTCGTTTTCCATTGCAAACCAAGCCTCATCAACTACGATTGCAGTCAGATAATCTTTGGTTAATTTTTCCACTTCTATTCTATGAAACAGATAGCTTAATATGGGAGCTGTCGCTTTTGGATCTTCTATTATTCTTCCCATTTCAAATACCTGCCAGTTTGAGTCTGAAAAATTATCCTCATTATTATCGAAATATTTTCCATATGAACCTATATTTGTGTATGGCTCAAGCGCTTGCTGAATTTCCTTGTTCATAACTGTAAATGCAAAATTTGTCATTGTTCTCCTGTTAGGCGGATCATTTGAAAGAGTAGTAAGCGTTTCCCAGATTGTGCTTTTCATATCAGGCGTTACAATTACATTTTCCTGCTGAAGAAGAGAAATTATCCAGTTGCTTGCAAATGCTCTTTCTGTTTCGATATGAATATTCGCAAGTGGTTGAAATGCCAAATCATTATCTCCACCTTTTCCCAAGTCATAAAATTTTCCACCCATACAGGCAGTTAAAACACGTATTGAGCCACCTTTATCAAAAAAGAATACCTGTGCATTAGGATATTTTTTAAGTTCAGCTACCAGCATTCCCAATAATACTGATTTTCCTGACCTTGTTGGACCTGCTATAAGCGTATGTGCCGCATCCTTTATATGAAGGTTAAAGTAAAATATATCGTTCAAATCTGTTTTAGCCATCATAAGCGGAACACCTGTAATATTTTTCTTATCCCTAAAAAATTCATTTACTTCCTCACCACGATATAGTGATGAAGTAGGGAAAAGACAGCTTAAAAGCATTGAATTTATTGGATATTTTCTTATATTCGCCTTCACATTTCCTGGAATAGCCCCTAAATACGAAGGAAAAATATTGTACTTGTCAATCGAACAAGTAAAGTCCTGTTCATCAAATATTGTTACTATTTTAAGTGCATTGTCCTCAAGCCTTTTTATATCTTCATCAGCAAGTACTACGGTAAATGTGTAATAGCCATAACTCATCCCGCCTTCTTTAAATTCATTTAAAGCCATTTTTGCCTCTTCTGTTTTTGCCAGTTCCAGCTCATCAATGTTAAATGAAGGCTTTTTAGTTATAGCCTCCGTTATATACTGCCCAAAGTTCTTCTGCTTTCCCTGATGAAAAATAAAGAAGTTTTTTAACATCTTTTTTGATTCATTTTGCGAAAGTATAATGTATCTTGCCGACATTCTAAATTCAAAGTCCAGGCTTTCAAGTTTTTTCAGAACTCTTGACTCTATCTCATCAGGAAACAGATTAACTGAGATTGTCCTTAAATGCTTTGCCTTTGTCAGTCTTTGTATTTTCGTGTCTTTTCCATTTTCAAAACTTGAGTTTGACAAATATTGATCAATTGGATATAGAGGAGATGTAGGCATTTTCTTCTTTTCAGGAAATTCAGCATTCACTGTGGAATACATATATGCCATAAGTTCATCTCCCTGCAAAACTTCAATGCTCGTTGTGGCATATTTTAATAATGCAATAAATGAAACTACTTTTTGCCTAAATATTTTTAATTCCCTTTCCGCTTCCTCCGCCATCTTTTCTTCTGAGTCATCTTCCTTTTTACTTGCCAGCAATGAATTTATCTTATTTTCAGCATCTTCTGTTATTAAATATGTCAATGTTATATAGTAATCACATTTAAAATATTCTCCTTTTGAAAATAAATCTTTTCTTTCTTTTTCCATAAGAACTGTCGGAATAAAGTTATCGTTAATCTCTGTTTCAATATATCCTCTTGACTTCTTTCTCTGAACTTCATAATGAACAATAAAATTGTCAGGCAGTTTCTTTATTGCATTGTTATACTGCAATATTTTTAAGTTCACTTCTTCCTCAGTAAAAAAATCCAAGTCGTGATTTCTAACTTTCAAAGTTACCTGAAACCCCATATTTTTATTAACAAGAATAAAGTCATTGAGAAGGAAATCCCAAGGGATATAATAAATAAATGAATTCTTGTAGTTATCAAGCGTTTTTCCCATTTTTTCCCCTTTCCATTTTCTACGGATTTAAATATCTTTCAGTTTTGTAATGCTCTATTATCAGTTCCAGCGTCATCGGATCCTTTACTGACATAACTGCACATAAAATATATATTGCTCCTGCTGGTATAAAAATTACCCAGTGCCTGAATATTAAAAATATAATTCCTGTAAATAATACCAATGATATAAAAACCTTATATGGCAGTCCCATTATCATCTTTATGTCCAATAAAGATTTATACACTTTTAATTTCATTATCCTACCTCCTCAATTTCATATTCCTTTGTCTTTTTGTTAAAGCCGTTTACTTTAATTATCTTGTTCACTTTTCTTACAGTTTTACCATTTTCAGTCGTTCTTATGATATTTACAATTACATCTACAGAACGCCCTATAAGTGGCTGCCTTGGATTCCTGTCAACTTCCATTAGCAGCTCTTCCAGTCTTTCCAAAGTTTCTTCTGCACCATCTGAATGGACTGTTGTAAATCCTCCACTATGCCCAGTATTCCAGTTTTTAAGTATCTCCTCAGCTTCTTCTCCATATCTAAGCTCTCCCTGAATAATTCTATCTGGCCTATGTCTAAGTGCGTCCTTTGATAATTCCAGTGCAGAAACATCTTCAGTTACAAACACTCTTAACACATTTTCCTTGTCGCAGATAATTTCCTCAACTTCCTCAATAATATATATCCTTTCAACCGTATTTCTAATTATGTCAACTTGCTTTAAATAATCAACAAGAGCATTAGTAAATGTTGTCTTTCCTGTACCAGTTCCACCTGATACAACTATATTCTTTTTGTTCAAAATAGCTTCTGTAAGAAAATTTTTCTGAAATTCTGTAATTGAACCCATTGCTAAATAGTCATCAAGTGTAAATATTTTCTTAGGCCTTTTTCTTATTGTAAATACTGGAATACCTTTAGTAATTCCTTTTGCGGCTCCCTGAAATCTGTCAGAATTTGGCAAATTTCCAGAAAGTCTTGGATTTTTTTCAGAAATTATCTTTGAGTTATATGAAGCAAGCACCTGAATAATTTTGTATCCTTCCATCTCATTCAGATATGTACTTGTCTTGTACATTCCCTTTTCATATGATTCCACCCATACATATCCATCAGGATTTAACATTATTTCAGTAATATCATCATCTTCCATATATTCCTTCAGTGCTGACAGCCTTTCATTTACAAAGTCTATTTGTGACTGCTTCTGAAGTTCATATTTTTCACTTTCCGTCATAATACTTCTGCCAGTTCCTTCATTTTTTTAGTAATTTCATCATTGCTTGGACTTTCAATTATGATTTTTAAAAGTTTATTTTCTACACCAGATTTTTCTAAAATCTCTCTTAAAATATCTGCATTTTCCTGTTCAACCTTTTCAATTTCCTTTTGGGAATCATCCCTTATTTTCTCCAGTTTGGCAACTTTTTCTTTATTTCTTTTTATTCTTTCAGTATAATTTTTTTCTCTAGTTTTTCTCTTTTTCTTTATTATTTCATCTGAACCATTAATTGTTTCTTCAATATTTTCCATATATCCCCCTATCCTATTTTTTCTGATTTATACTTTTTTCTTGCCTTTTCAATAATTTTTTCATATTTTATATCATCATAAAAATCTTCCTCTTTCATTTTAAATGTATGTTTGTATTCATACATTCCCTTCATTCCTTCAAATATTACATATCCATCCTTAAAGAATACTGGCTGGTGCTGTGTTCTTTTTAACAGATCAGGATATTCGTAGTAATAGAGTTTATCTAATAATAAAGGTTTTTTGTATCCCGTAATTACAACTGCCTTTCTGTCAGGCAGCAGTCTTGTTTCTGAAGGACTTAATAAATCCTTTCCCTGCTCTGAAACGTTCCCTCCCCCTTTTAGCCCAATATTTCTACTTTTTACCCTAATTGTTTCCTTGCCAAGCGTCTTTGAAATATAGTCAGGTGCAGCCTCATCGTTCGGTCTACCAAATATCTGAATCTGGCATCCATTTAGCACCTCTTTCCCCTGTTTATCATATGTCGAATTTAACTGATCAAGTCCCTGAAATATCCCAATCATCTTTATTCCAAATCCTGCATAGTACCCAAGCCCTTTTACAAGAGCCTTCATCTTACCATAAGCATTTAGTTCATCCATTACAAACGTTATGTTAAAATTTTTCTTGCTTAAACTTTCCATTAATAAATTTGTCAGTTGAATATACATTATCCGTACTAACGGAGCTAGCAAGTCTATATCTTTCGGTTTTATTACAAAATATAAATCCACAGGATTATCGCCATTAACCAAGTCTAATGCCCTAAAATCAGATTTTCCTATATTTTTTACAACCGAAGGAATCTCAAATACCTGTAATTTAGTCTTTGCTGTTGAAGTTATAGACTTAAATGTATTTTCTCCTGTATTTTGCAATAAATATCCAAACTGTTTTGCAATAAAGGGGTGCAATCCTTTGTTTAATGCTTTAATTGATTCCTCATCAGTATATATTTTTCTAAGCCTTTCAATTGTTTTTTTCTTCAAAATAAAATCCTTTGGAGTATCATCTTCCCCTTCTTCCATAGGCTTTCCAAGATATTTTGCAAACATTCTATATAAAGAATTTTCAGTGTTAGTAATCATTGATATTACATCATTTAATGAAACTCTAACATCTGTTATATCGGGATCTTTTTCAGAACGGCTGCTTACTTCCCTGTAATGAACATAGCCAGTTAAAGTGGAAATTGTATCTTTTGCACTATCTCCCCAAAACGGATCCTTGCTCTCATCTTCCCCAACAATCATTGTTCCAATTATTCTGCAATCTTCAATTTCATAATTTGTTCCATATCTTACTTCTGATAAAAAGTTATAGCTGTTTGAAAGTTCACTCATTGGCTCAAATTTTAATATTTTATGCTTCAATATTTTTGCTCTGTACCAGCTTGTAAGTTCGTAATTTTCCTTCTTTATATCAGAAATAAAGGTTGATATTCTTTTTAGTCCTGCTATAAGGCTTGGAATAATATATCCCACACCTTTTCCTCCTCTTGTTGGCAAGAACAGGGCAATATGTATCATTGATGTATCATAAAGCAGTTTTAACTTCCCAGTCAGTGTCCTTACATACCCTATAACAAAACCGTTTTCATCTCCGCTTAGAAAGTTCACATCCGAAGGCTTTTTCTTATTTTTCTTCAAATCATCATACGTTCCAAATTCAGCATCTCCGTGTGATTTCAGTTTCCTTTTTTTCCAGTACGGCATTGTTAAAATAATTAACGATCCAGCAAATATAAAGCACATACCTAATTGAAACTGCGAAGTTAATCTAGGAGTTTTTTCCATTACTATTTCCCAGTTTTCAGACGGAAAGTATATATACTGATTCTTTTTCCCAATAATTACAGGTTTTATTAATCTTCGTATTTTGGCAAAAGTAGTATAATTATTAACTTTTTCCAGTTCTTCCATATAGTTTGTTGATACTATCATTAAACCTGTTATATTTACTGAAATAAACATTATTATTGCAAAAATCCATTTTATAGGCTTCGTATTTCTAAGCGGCTTATATTTCTTGTCCATAATTATTTCCTATATGGAGATAAAATTATATCCTTGCTTACAAAGATATTAAATTTTTTACCTCTTTTTATCTCAATTGTAGGCTGTCTATTCAAATCCTTTTCAACCATTCTTTCCCCAATGCTTCTAATATTCTGTGCCGCATCTGAAGCACCTGTACCAATATTCACTCTTGACCTGCTTCTAGCTTCAATATTTACATTAAAACTTTCAAGCGAGCCTGAAGCCATATTTATGGCAGAAGACAACAACACACTTCTCATAAGTTTCCAAAAATGGTTGTTGGTTTTTCCTTTTAAGCCAGCATTCCCCAGCAAATCCACTCCCTGCATATTATCAAGCACAAGTGTTGAGCCATTTGGAAAAACCAGTCTTTGCCATATCAATAAAACTCTGTTCTGTCCATACGTTATACTGCTATCATATTTTCCAACTATTTTTGTACCCATAGGGATTAAAATATACTTTCCAGTACGGTAGTCATAGACATTTTCTCTAACCTGAGCAATCACATCTCCCGGCAAATCAGAGTTGATTGCCGTTACAAGAACAGCTGGAATAAAACTCCCTGTCTTTAACTCATATTTCCCTATTGCAGGATTTTTTAAATTAGTCGAATAGAAGTTGTCCTGTTTTTGTTTCAGGAATAAGGACTTTGACTTTTGTTTATTCTGATCTGTATCATTTTCATTTTGTTGTTGCACATTCTGAGGAACTTGCTGCTGTTCCTGATACTGTTCTGGCGTTTGCGGAGTTTGTGTTGAAACTCCTTTATCAAATCCTATTGCAGACTTTCTCCATTCCTTGCTTTTTTCTTCTGAAACTGTCGAATTATTAGAATTTTTATCTTCTGAAATATCTGAAAACGATGATGAACTTGAACCATAATTTGAATCAAGATTGTCATTATTGTATTCTGAACCTAACTGAGAATCATACTGTGATAGGTTAGGCGTTCCAGTTCCATCAGTCGTCGTATTTATATTTGCCACTCCATCCTGCGTTACACCTTCAGGAGTTTGAGTATTTTGATTCTGAGCATTCACCGCATCCTTTATATCCAGTCCCGTTCCAGTTGACATTGACTCCTTTTTCCCCTGTTCCTTTGGCTTTTCATTTTTTTTAGCCTGATTTGCAAAATATATGCTTGCAAAAATTAAAGCCGAAATTATGCAGACTAGGATAGCAACTTTTTTCTTATCAAAAAATTCTTCTATTTTTATCTTTGAATTTTTTATCGTTCCTATCTCCTCATCCTCAAGAGATATTTCTTCTTCCTTATGTTCTGCAAAATCATCTTCAGAAGTTTCAAAATAGTCATTCTTATTTACCAATCAAGACACCCCCTTTTCTATTTTTTCTGGTTATATATCTTCAATGTATTTTTTCCAAGTGTCATATATATTTCTTTTACAACATTGTCAATCATAACATTACGTCCTTCAATTTTTGTATTAACTAAAGATAGTTGATTATCCAACCCTTTTACATAAAAAGCTGGCATTTCCTGCAAATTTGACTTTAATACTATGAATGTCTTTTCTCCGTTGTCAAATACTTGAACTGGAGAAAGTTTTGAGTTCTTGTTCCACGAATATCTGTAATTCAGTTTCATTAAGTCTGTTGTGCCAATACTTTCCGTATGAGCCTCATATTCGTCCATTAATATTTTTCTCTCATTTGGATATTGCCATTCAACTAAAGGATTGTATTCTCCATTTGTGGATTCAATATTAATAAAGTAACTGTGCTTGTCTGTAACTATATTTATGTTAGTCTTTATATCTTCTTCAAGCGGCTTTATGTATATATATGTTCTGTTCTCTTTCCCACCTGTCGCCTCTTCAATCATCCAACGTTCTGTATCTCCGCCAGCCTTAAATACCACTTTTTCATTTGGAGCAAGCCTTAAAGTCGTTAAATAGTCTGGCTTGGAATAAACTTCATATATGCTGTTTTCCGCATAATTAAATATAACGGCTGTCTTTTTTATTGCATCCTTTTTTCCACTTAATATTCCATCATCATCAAATATTTTCTGACTATTTTTTACCACATCTACCGTAATATTCTCTTTTACATTTCCATCATTTGCAAAAATATTAACCGACATTATTATCAAAAACAGCACTGATAATATTTTTCTATTAAATTTTTTTAACTTGTTCTTTATCATACATCTCCCTCATTTTTCTAATTATTTTCCCTCGAAATTGTAAAATCCTTTATTATTATTCCCAATGGATTTTTAGCCACCAGTTCCTCATTTTTTTCATTCACATATTCCACAGTAAATACTCCAAGATAGCTCGCATCCTGTATTTCCATCCCTGTTTCAGAAAACTGTTTTTCCTTCCATCTGACTTGATAAGTATTTGAAGTATTTGTAAGTTTGTTAGCTGAAACTATATTTACATTCGTTGTAATTTTATCTGCAAGCATTTGTATTGTTCCTGTTTCCTGAATCATCGCATCCAATTTTTTTTGCGAATTTTGTGTTAAGAAAAAAGCATTTTCCTTTAACTTATTATCATAATATGCTGTGTCTTTTGGAAGAGTTCTTACATCCAAAATGAATTTTGATATAAAATATTTTGTTTCCTTCTCCCCAACTTTCACATTGGATTTTGTCAATACATTCACTTCCATTGGAGCTCCTGTTGTTTTGTCAACCTGAACAAGAAATACCTTTATATTTGTTCTTATAGCGAAATATGCCAGTACTAAACATAAGACAAGAATAACAACTATGCTTGTTCCTAATCCCTTTTTTAACTTTGCATTTGTTTCCGCAAGTTCAAACAAAGTTTCAGCCCTTTTTTCAAAACTTGTCTTTTCTCTTTTGACATCAGTCCTTAATTTAAAAATATCCCTTTTCCTGCTTATTCTTTTCAAATCCAAGTCTATACTCCTTCCAAAAGAGCTGTATCAATCATAGTTCCACCAAGTCCTTTTACTATATCTTCTGAACCAAAAATAAGTGCAAGTGCCAAAGCCACCCCTATTAACAGAGTTATTATTGCTGTCATGTTTGGATCAGTCAACATTTTGAATACTCCAAATCCTATGCACCCAATAGCCCCAAGTGAAAAGACTATTTTCAGTCCATTATTCATATTTGTCAGAAAAGTTACAAGCGTTGCAAATATCCCCGCATTTCCACTTGTAGTTGCCTGACTTATCACAGTTGTTACCAAAAACAAAATTATTAGACACAGTAATTGAAATTTTTTATTTAACAATACATTCTTAACTTTTATTTTTTTCATTATTTATCATCCCCTTTTATACAAAAAAAGAGCCTGTACAAAATTTCAGAAATATTTTTTCCGATAATTCTGCACTCAGGCTCCTATATTTAATTTTATATATTTGTTTTTTATCACAATATTCTGGTTAAGGACTCCTAATATTTAAATCTAATTTCATATTTTCACCTCGCTTTTGAACAAAAAAAGAGCCTGTACAAAATCTCAGAAATGTTTTTTCCAATAATTCTGCATTTAGGCTCTCTATATTTAATTTTACGCTACTTTGTTTTATTCTTCTTTTAAAATGAGTTTAAGGAAAAGTTCTGTATCCTGCCTATGCACCTCCTAAAACTGGGCTCTCATTTTTTACGCTATTTTATTCTTGCATTAATGTTACCTCAATTTTTTCAAAAAGTCAAGCCCTTTTAAAAATTTTTTTCCACATAAACTTTCCCAAATTTTTCTAAATTTTGGAAAGCACGCTTACAAGTTTCTCAAATTTAAAAATTTTTAGAAACTTACCGTGATTTTTTCCCCACAAAAAATTGTGAAAAAATGGCTTTCGTTTACACTCAAAAACTCACTTCGTTCGTGTTTAATTTCTAAGAAATTAATAATATTTATACCTTCAAAAACTTATTTTTACAAAAAAGGACAGCTTTTTACTGCCCTTAAATTTATTTATATTTACTCTCATTAAAACTTTTTACCTTTCCAACTCATCCAAAACTTCCATATCTTCTATCCTAAAATCACCACTTATACCTCCTAAATTTTTATCATAATTTGCACCATTTAAACTTTTACTTTTCTTTTTCCTGTTCCATTTTTTTATACTTACTTGTCGTTTTTCAGACAATCTTTTTTTCTTATCCAACACTTTTATGGCTTCTATATTCTTGATAATTTTTTTAACTTTTTCCCTTTCCTGAACTTTGAAATTGCCATTTTTTAGAAGTTCATCCTGTAATTTTTTTTGGATTTTTATTTCAATATTTTCTTTTCTTGCCTCACAATCCTCCTTTATTTTTACTTCTCTTTTTAACCAGCCCAAGTAATATTTTTGCTCACTTACATCCAAATTTTTGTTAAGTTCTTTTTGCAATCCTTCTATTTTAATTTTACTCTCCGCAATATTTTTCTCCAATTTTGAAAATTCATAACTTGAATATTTATCTTTTATCAAAGTTTCCTGACTGACTATTTCTTCATTATTATCTAACTCTTTCACTAATTTTTTTAGTTCTTTTTCAATTTTATTTATCTCTTTCAGTCCATCTTTTTCATAAATAAATTGCAAATGATTTATATTATACAATCCATTTTTTTCATCATTGTATTTAATGTTTTTCTCTTTTAAATTTTCATATATCATGTCCTTTTCATTTTCAAAATTTGCAATTTTTCTTAAATATTTTTCCCTAATATTTTCAACTCGTTTATCAAAAATATACTTCTTTTTCCAGTCATTTTGAATTTCATTTCTTAAACTTTCTAAATTTTTTAAATTCTTTTCTTTTATAATTTTTAAATATTTTATCCTGTTTTTCTCTTTTGTGTTTTTTAGTTCCTTGTCAATTTTTTTGTTCTCATTCAGAAATTTATAGTACTTTTTATCTGTCATCAAGTTATATACAGTATTTTCAATTTTATCTTTTGACATCTTCTTTTTTATATCCCTGACACTTTTTTCTAACCTTCTCAATTTTTCCAAATTTTCTAAATCTTCTATTTTATCTCTTTTTAAACTTTCATATTCCCTTTCCAATTTTTTCAATTTTTCAAGTAATTTTTTCATTAAATCTGTTCCAGCTTTTAAAATTCTGCTTTTATTAAATATTCTCTTCTTAACTTTTTCCTTATCACTTAACTCACTTTCTTTTCTATACAAAATCTTGCCATCAATATTTACTGGTTCACGGTTTAACTCATAAACTTTCTTATAGTCATTATTATTTTCTGCATCCCTTTTCTGATCCTTTAACGATTTTGCACTTACTTTCTCTATTCCTTTTTTTTCAAGTTCAAAATTTAAAAACGTTTCCCATTCTTTCCTTATATTTTTTAACGTACTTCTCTCATTCCATTTTTCATCTTTTCTCCAACCGCCTTTTTCTACATTTTTAGAATTATATCTCTTAAAATACTTATTCTTATCTCTTTTAATATCATCAATTTTCCTTTCAAAAAACATTATATGCACATGTGGTTGCATATCCCCATCAAAACTTTTTGGATTGTGCATTGCATAGTTATACACATATTCTTTTCCAAAAAGATTTTCACAAAAATTATCCACTATCTTTTTATTTTCTTTGGGAGTAAACTCTCTCGGCAATGAAATTTCAAGTTCCCTGTACAGATTAGAATTTTTTCTCTCATAAGTTTCTGCACATTCCCAAAAGTCTTTGATGTCATTAAACTCTTCAGGAAGATTCCTTACTTCTTTAAAAAGTAAATCCTTTTTTTTATCATATTTTTTCTCTCTGTTTATGTAATCCGAATGTACAGTAGGCGGAATATATTTACTTCCTCTTTTGCTTTTCTTCATTCTAAGATGAAATATCGCCACAATTATACCCCCGTATTATTTTTTATAATCACATATTTTATATATTTATTATTTATGAAAAAACTTCTGTCTAATAAAATATCACAATCTTTAAAGTTTATATCAACATCTGAAATATTTTCAATTTTATACATCCATATTTTATCATTTCTATACAACTTCATATTGTATTTTCCCATTTTATTATCACTTACTTTTATCATTTTCATAATTTTTACAAATGTTTCCTCGCTTATATATTCCTTTATTTTTATATCATTTATTTGATTGTTTACTATTAATCCTACATTTCTCTTAAAAATATCTATTGTTTCATTTATCCTTTTTTTAGGTAAAGTCTTGTAAAAAAAACATATATGCTCCTTTCCCGTCGTTGTTCTTAATAATCTTATATCATATATTTTCATATATCCCTCCCAAATTATTTTTTAAATATTTAAACTTTCTTTTTAGTATTTTAATCTTCTCATAATTACAAAAACTAACCATAATATATATTACGATTAGTTTAGTTCTTATTTTATTCTGCTATACATTTTTTTGATTCAACAATTTTTTTTAATTGCTCAAAATCATATTCACCGTACTTTTCATTTTCCGCTTCTAAAGTAATAACATTCCCACCTTTCAAAAATAGTTCTATTTTAGTATCATACATTCCTTTTGCTCCTCGATACATCATTGATTTTAATCCTTTCCTTAACTCTTCAATTCGCCTTATCCCTATTAACTCGCTAGAAGTAATTATCAAATTTCTTAAATATATATTTCCGTTTGTATATTTTACTCTTTCTTCTCTTAATTTCCCAGAAAAGTCAAATCCAGCTTCCATTATCAATTTCTCATAACTTTTGTGCATTTCACTAAGTGATTTATATTTTTCCTGAATGACTTCTCCTGTAATTAATTTTATATTTAACTTAAATATTTTAAACGAAAACGGATTTCTTTCAATTTTTTCAATATCATTTACATCTATTATTCTATCATCAACTTCAATTTGAGTTTTATTATTTAATGTATTATTTATTATGTTCATATATCATCATCCTTATATGTAATTTTAAATTTTTTCACACGTGAGAAAAATTATTAATTTATTTACAATATTCTCCAATTGTATAATTTCCCAGCATATCTTCATCAACTTTATAAATATTTTTAT
The DNA here is from genome assembly GCF_013394865.1 of Leptotrichia sp. oral taxon 417. Taxonomy (NCBI): domain Bacteria; kingdom Fusobacteriati; phylum Fusobacteriota; class Fusobacteriia; order Fusobacteriales; family Leptotrichiaceae; genus Leptotrichia; species Leptotrichia sp. oral taxon 417. Next base: position 2,169,036 of record NZ_JABXYV010000001.1, read on the forward strand.
TCTCAAGAACAACATAAAAACTTTCGCCGTCATTTTGACTATATATCTTCATAACTTTATTTATTCTACAAATATCTAAAATTTCCTGTTGTTGTTTCTCTTGAATATCTTTATTCTCTTTTGCTTTATTTTTTAAATTATTTTCCTGAAATTTTATTATACTCATAACAATTATGAATATCCCTAAAATCATTAATACTTTAACAAAATATTTCAATTTCCTATCTCGTTTCCTTTCTTAAAATAATTTTGATTTTCTCACACATGAGAAAAACCATTTCAAATTAATTTATATTCATCAAAATAACATCCCTAGTAATTAACAACCATACTTTTATCCTTAATTTTTATTGAATTTATCTTATTTTTATCAATCTTCTTCAAAATCATCATTCCTACTTTTCAATTTTTTTATTTCCATCTCCCATTTTTCAATATTTTTATATGCTTTCTCAATTTTTTTACTTAATTTCTGTATTTTTTCATCAAAATTAATTTCTATTTCTTCCTTGCCTTTTTTTTCTATTTCCTTAATCTTTTTAGCTGCTTCAAGTGGATCTTCAAGAATTTCCACAATCTCCGCTTCTTCGAGTTTATCATTGTTTTTCTTTATATATTCCAATGTCCTAACACTTGCTTCTGCAATTGCAGGATTTCTGTATTTTTCAAACTGTTCCCATCTGTTAATTTCACGATAAACCATATTCTTATCAAGCCCTAACGAATTAAACCAGGCTACAAATGTTCCTGTTCCATGACTTGATAAAATTTGCTGAATTCTTTTCAGTTTTCTTCCCATCTCAAGAGCTTTTTTTGCCATAAACTTTCCAATCTGCTGTATATCTTCCTCAGTCTGAGTTACTTCCTTTATAACATTTTCATCAGTTATCTCATATTTATCAAAATCAAAACTACTATGATAACTTTCAACTTCTATTTTTCGATTTTTATTAATATTTAACAGTTCCTGTCTATCCATAATATCTCCTGCCAAAAAAAATTATAAACAATTCAAATAACTGTGATTCAATTTTTACACAGTTATTAAATTATTATTGTTCTATTGGTTTCCCCAAATGCGAGAAAATCCTTCCTATTTTTTATTTATACAAACTTCATTATACAAAAATTCATTTACTAAATTTTTATAATCTATTGCTGCATTGCTACTCTTCTTAAAACTAAATATATCCCTATGTTCTTCCATCGAATTTGAGATATTTGCATCTTCTCTCACATAAATATCCGAATACTTTTCTTTTAAAATCTTTTTCATTGCCATATGTGCTTTTTTAAACACTTTTGTATTTTCCTTCACTTGCACAAAAAATATTTTATAAAGTTTAATTTTGGGATTATCCATTTTTGCAATTTCCATCATTTCAAGTAAATCCCTAAGTCCATTCGTATCTATAAATGAAGCTTTTGAAGGCGCAAAAACATAGTCTGTTACATTTAAAATACCTCTTATTGTGTTATTCACAGTACCTTCTGTATCAATTACTATAAAATCATATTCACTAAAGTTTTCAAAAAAATCCTTAAATATTTTCAGTTGCTCCTGCCCACTTTCATCTCCTTCTCTTTTGAAAAATTCATCAATCTGATTGAAATAAATATTACTAATTATTATATCCGCTCCATTTTTTTCGTTTATATACTTCTCCTTGTTTACCATTCCTAAACTATCATAGCACTCCTTTAATGCTTCAAAAATTGTATTATCATTTCTTACATCAAGATATGAAGCTATCGCCCCTCTTGGATCTGTATCAATTAATAAAACTGTTTTCCCTTTATTTTTTAAAGCATAAGCAATATTTATCCCTGTTACTGTTTTCCCAGCTCCACCTTTTGGATTAATCACACTAATTATTTTCATTTTATTTCCTCCTGAATTTTTTTTATTATTATAAATTCATTTTATTTCCATTTCTTCTAATTCTACAAGTGATTTTCTTAATTCTTTTATATATTTAACAAATCTAATTGGATCAACTATATAAAAGAAATTTTTCTGAGTTTCCTTTTTTTTAACCGCATAACCTATTGGCTCACCATCAATTAAAAGTGTTCCTTCTTGTAAATTTACCCTTACAAAATCTATTGATTCCCCTATTAAAGCCGCAACTTTTTCTAAATCAACATTTGCACTCATTTTACTTTCCTCACTTTCCAAAATTCTTCAAATAATTTCTTTCCTATTTCCTTCCTTCTGCTTTCCCATACAAACTCCAAAGTATCCAGTCTCTCACGAAATCTGTCCAGTAGTGCATCATTTCCTTGTGTATCCATAAAATCAGCAATTTCTTCTTTTCCTAAATTTGTTGATACAATAATACATTTTTCTTTTTCATAGAAAAAATTAAATATTGTATATAACTTTGACTTTCCCCAAGTTTCTGATATATTTTCCTTTCCCAAGTCATCTAGTATTATCAAATCTGCTTGAAGTAAATCCTTAAAAACCTGTTCTTCAGTTAAATTATTAAAATTACTAAAAGTTGACTGGATTCTCTGATAAATTCCATTTAAAGTAGTTCTATAGACTTTATAATCATTTTTTAGCATTTCATTAAACACACACAGGCTGTAAAAACTTTTTCCTGTACCTATCTCTCCACATAAATACAATCCTAACCCATTCTTTTGAGCTTCTTTAAAATGCTCACAATAATATTCAAGTTTCTGTTTAATTATTTTTTCTTTTTCAGATAATATTTCAGAATTTTCAAAAACGTATTCTTTCCATCGAACCGGCAAACTTGAAATATTAAGAAAATATTCAATTTTTTTCCGTAATTCCTGTTGCCTAAGTTGTCTACCTGCTTGTATCGCCTCCTTTAACCTATCATCAGAATCCATACTCTTTTTTGGTTCCTGCTGATTTTGGTTTTGCAATTTTTTTATCTTGTTTTCTGCCAGTTGACTTAACTTCATCATAATAAGCTCCTTCCAATATTTTTATAAACTTTTCCTCATTCAGAAAATCATCAAATGATATTTTCCAGTTTGATTTATCAGTTCTTCCAAGTAAAAAATTTATATTTTTTATTTTAAACATAGTTTCTAAGATTTCCTCCTGAGTAAATTTCTCAAGTAGTTCAAATAATTTTTTCCTTCTGTTCTCTGTAAAAGATTTAATTAAACTTAATTCACATTCTTTTGCTAATTCATTCCATTTTTCCATAAAGAGAGAATAAGTATTTAATAACTTAGTATTTAATTCTTTAGTACTTAATGTATTAGTATTTAATTGTCCTTGATTTTGTACGGCTTCACTTTGTAGTTTTACATTTTGTAGACCTACATTTTGTACCTCTACATTTTTTAATTGGCGTTCTTCTTTTTTCAAAGGTTTTTCATAAATATTATAAATATACTCAAATTGATTTTTTCCTTTTCGAGGTGGTAATTTTTCTATTCTTAAATATCCAAATTCTTTTAATTCATTTAAAGTGCTATTTATAGCTCGCTCTCCTTCAACACAAATAGAAATTAAACCTTCTATAGAATAATCCCAATCAGGAGGTAAACTTAACATTAGTGTCAATAATCCTTTTGCTTTTAATGTCATCTTTCTTTCTTTCAAGTGAGTGTTTGAAATTACCGTATAATTATTATTTTTATTTACCTTAAATACAGCCACTTATCCACCTTCCTCTTTTAAATTCCTTTAATTCTTTAAATAATTTTCAATTTTATTTCTCAATAAATTGAAACATATCAAAATTTATTATACTCTTCCTTTAGTTACTTCTTTGTATTCATTAAGATATTTAGCTGTTTTTAATGGATCAAAATAATATTTCCAAATACCATTTATTTTTTCCGCTTTAACAAAATCTAAATCTCCTCTTCTTGCTAATGCTACAAATTTCCAGTAACTTAAATTTATTTGTTTAGAAATCCCTGTTACAGTATATAAAGATTTCCCTTTTTTTTTCATTTTTATCATCCTTTCTTGATTAATTTAAATTTATTACAATTTATTTTTACTTAATTCAATTATATCACATTTTCGTAAGTTTTCAACATATTTATTTAATAAAATAAGTTTTAAATTTTTTTTTGAAATAAAATACTATTTCTTTTTTGTTATTACTGATAAATATGTTATAATTTATTTGTATTTATTAGCTTCTATATAAAAATATACTAATCTAATATAATTTTTAGTCGGGAGGACAAATGAAACTACATGAAAAATTAAAATTCGAAAGAGAGAAACAGGGATATACCTTGAATGAACTATCTGAATTAACTGGTTTACATAGAATTACTTTACACGACTATGAAACAGGAAAGATAAAGAATATTCCTTCAGACAAAATACTACTATTATCTAAAATTTATAAAAAAGATCCCAATTATTTTCTTTTAGATAATGATAAAAATATAAAATCTCATAATGAAAATATACATAACATTGAAGATATTAATGCAATAATGCTTGTAAATAAACAATTATTAGAGTCCCTATCAATAGATAGTGAAGAAATAAAAAAATTTTTAAAAAAATACTATAAATTTATCATAAAAAATATTGAATAATTTTAAGAAATTCTACTCTGTATAAATATATTATACAAGGAGGATTTCTTATGGAAAGAAATTTTAAAAAAGTAACTGAAAACACTGGCAGAAAAGAGGTGTTTAAAGTTATGCATGATAAAGTTGAAATTATAAATGATTTCAATACAAATGAAAAAAGAGAAGCTAGAATTATTTTTCACGATCAAAAAATTTATGTTATTCTGTATCAAAATTTAAATTTTGAAGAATTGAAATGGCTCAATTTTTATATTCTAATTTATGGTAATCAAAGTTACGGAAAAAATACTTTCTTTGAATTTAAATTAAACAAAAATAATTTAATTTATCATCTTCAAGTGTGGAACATCATTGAAAATAAAAAATTTAAATCTAAAAGTATTTCTTTATTAGTAAAAGCACTTTCAAGCAAGGCAGGTGTTTAACAATGAGAAATCCTAACGGAACAGGAAGTATTTTTAAGAAGAAAGGGAAATCAAGAAAGCCATATATTGTACGAGCAGCTGCTTATTTAACAGAAGAAGGGAAATATAAAAGACCTATTATAGGAAGTGCTGAAACCTTAAAAGAAGCCAAAAAAATACTTTTTGAATTTAATTCAAGAAATTTAAATGTTGATTATGCCGATTTAAAATTAATTGATTTATTTAATCACTGGACTGAATCAAATCACGTTAAAAATATAAAAACAGAAGAAACATTTTACAGATATTCTACTGATTTCAAAAGTATATTTGAAGATATACTAGAATGTAAATTTATATTTCTTGATTATAAAGATTATCAGACAAGACTTGATAAGTATGCTAAAAATAAAGGAAAAGCAGCTCTTACAGTTTTAAAATCAATATATGTAGATGCAATAAAGAATAAAATTGTATCAGAAAATATCCCACTATATTTAGAATCTTCATCACAAATTACCAAAACTGTTGAAAGAGTAGTGTTTGAAGATAATTTTGTAAGACTTTTATGGAAAAGATATGAAAATACTAAAGATAGGTATAGTGCTATGATTTTGATGTTATTCTATTCTGGAATGAGAAGTGCAGATCTACTTAGAATAGAAAATAAAAATATTAACTTAAAAGAGCGATACTTTGTAACAGGATCAAAAACCGAAGCCGGAATGAATAGGCAAATTCCTATTCATCATTTAATTTTTCCTATTATAAAAAAATTTATGAATGACGACAAGTATTTGTTTAAAGAACAATATGATTCTTTAAAGTATCAATTTGATAAAATTCTTTCAGAATACAATACTTCAGGTAATTTACATTCAATTAGACATACATTCATAACTAAAATGCGACGTTTAAAAAATGAATCAGCTTCAAAAATAAAAAAAATTGTTGGACATAAGGAAAAAGACATTACAGATGGTGTATACACTCATTGGACTATCAAAGAATTAAGAGATGTTATAAATAAATTAGTCTATTAAAATAGTTGCCAATAAGTTGCCAGTAAGTTGCCAATAAATTTTTAATGTATTGAAATAAATAGAAACAGATTAAGACAGGATAAAACTGCAAAGTACTATAAATAAAAGAAAAAAGTGCAATTCAGCATAAACACTGATTTGCACTATATATCACATTTTTAACTATTCTAATGGTGCCCAGACGCGGAATCGAACCACGGACACAGGGATTTTCAGTCCCTTGCTCTACCGACTGAGCTATCTGGGCATAATGGCGGGTGAACTGGGATTCGAACCCAGACATCTTGCGATTTCGCCGGTTTTCAAGACCGGTCCCTTAGCCGTTCGGACATCCACCCACAACTCTATTAAAATATTAACATTATACTTTCCAAAAAAAATACCACAATTTTAAATTATGGTCCTAAAAGAATAAATGGTACGGCCTAGGGGGATCGAACCCCTGTTGCCAGGATGAAAACCTGGAGTCCTAACCACTAGACGAAGGCCGCATAAAACTCAAATGGTGGATCCAGCTGGACTTGAACCAGCGACCGCTCGGTTATGAGCCGAGTGCTCTAACCAGCTGAGCTATGGATCCATATGGCGTGCCTGAAGAGATTCGAACTCCTGGCCCACGGCTTAGAAGGCCGTTGCTCTATCCAACTGAGCTACAGGCACATATGGTTATTTAGATGGTGAGCCATACTGGGATCGAACCAGTGACACCTTGATTAAAAGTCAAGTGCTCTACCGACTGAGCTAATGGCTCATATTTTGGAGCGGGAGACGAGGGTCGAACTCGCGACATTCAGCTTGGAAGGCTGACGCTCTACCAACTGAGCTACTCCCGCATAATATGATTGTGGTGCCTCGGGCCGGACTTGAACCGGCACGGGATAAATTCCCACAGGATTTTAAGTCCTGTGCGTCTACCGATTTCGCCACCAAGGCATTGGTAACCTTATTTTTAGCATTTCTTTTACTTACTCACAACTACTCAATTAGTATATCATATCTAAATTATATTGTCAACACTTTTTTTCGATTTTTTTACATTTTTTTAAAAGTGTATTGTATAATCAAATGCAACAAAAAAATATATTAAAAAAACATAGTAAAAATGATATACTAAAATCTCTTACAAAATTAGAAAGGATCATTCTTACTATGTAAAATAATAATAACATAAATTTAAAAAAGTCACTATAAATATTTAGCTTTTTCCTTTATTTTTCAACATATTCCCTTATAATTTTTTCTGCCTTTTGAGCTATTTCATCATAAGTTCCTTCTGGCTTAAATTTTTCCAGCACTGCTACCTCAATCTTTTTAGGCTTTGGAAATTTCATATATCTCGAATATGCCTCAAATGCTCCTTTTATACCAATACATTGAATATCAATATTTAATTCCTTTGCTATAATAGCAAATACTTTTTTAAATTGGGCAACTTTTCCATCTTTTGTTCTCGCACCTTCTGGAAAAATTACAATACTTTTTCCGCTTTTTAAATATCCTACAATTTCTTCCACACTTTTTCTGACATTTTTATTAATATCAATTAATACAACATTTCCATTTGAAACAAGCAGTTTCATTATACCTTTTTTAAAATACCAGTCAATTGCTAAAAATAATGTATTAAAAACAATTTTTCCAGGAAATAATGAACCTAAAATTAATGGATCTACAAAACTTTGGTGATTTGATACAAAAATTTGTGGATCATTTGTTAATTTTTTCTTGTCAATTTTTCTCACTCTAAAATACAAGTCAACGACTGGCTGTAATGCTTTTAAGAATCTTGTCACCCAACGCTTTTTATTGTCTTGTATAGGCTTCGTTTCACTGATAATTTGCTTCCAGTCTACATCATTATCTTCAAATTTTGTAGCTTTTTGGTTAATATATTCAGATAATAATTTTAAATTCGGCATTTCAGCAAATTTTTCTTCATCCAGCTGAATTCCAAAACTATTTTCAATAAATGCAAAAAATTCTACAATATCAAGGGAATCCATTCCAATTTCAAGTTCCAGATTTTCTTCTGGCTGCGGCTCAATTCCTTTGTTTTTCTTGACATATTCCTTTAATATTTTATATGCTTCATCTGTTGGCTCAGGTGTTTTTTCTTTTTTTACAATTTCATTTTTTTCATATAAATCAGGCAACATGAATCTACGTATTTTTCCAACCCGAGTTTTTGGCAACTCTTCCTCAAATAACTTATAATCAAGAACCTTCTCATAATTATGTGCCTTCAAATTATAATCTTCTACAATATTTCTAATATAAGCCTTTGTATTTGTAATTCCACGTTTTCTAAATTCCAGCAATTCTGGAACAATTATTGCAGCCAGTTTATTCTGATGATTAAAAATTCCAATTTCCTTAATTAAGCCATTACTTTTTGCAATTACTCTATTTTCAAGCGTTTCTGGATCAATATTCTTACCATTTGACAAGACAATCATCGTATTTTTTCTTCCACGAATTGTAACAAATCCTTCTTCATCAATTGTCGCTAAATCTCCTGTTTTGAACCATCCATCTTCAGTAATCACTTCTGCTGTCTTTTCAGGTTTATTGTAATATCCCTTCATAACAATTGGTCCCTTAACCCATAATTCTTCATCTACAATTTTTATATCTACATTATATAACTTTTTCCCAACAGTTCCAATTTTTCTCTCTTTTTTTGAATTTACAGCAATAACTGGAGAAGTTTCAGTAAGTCCATAACCTTCCAAAGCATAAAATCCCAATGTTTCGTAAAATTTTGAAATTTCAGGATCCATTTTCGCTCCACCAACGACGATAAAATCAAGGTGACCTCCAAACTTTTTATGAACTTTCGCAAAAACTTTTCTTTTTATTTTCAATGATTTTACATTGCTCATCATTTTATAAATAAATCTTGTAATAAATTTTGCATCAATTTGCTGCTTTATCCCATCATAGAACAGTTTAAATACTCTAGGCACTCCAATTATGGCAGTTACCCTATTTTTTTCAAGTGCTTCAAATATTTCCTTACTAGCGATTTTTTTCGCAAATACGACTGATGTCTGATATTTCATCATCAAAAGCACGCTTGCAGTTAAAGGTAAAACATGATGAAACGGCAATATTGCTAAAATCTGATCTCTATAATCAAATATTCCCTTTTCATAAAGCCCTTCCATTTCAGTATTTAAATTATTAAACGACAGCATTACTCCTTTTGGATTCCCTGTTGTTCCTGAAGTATAAAGCATAGCGGCTGTTTCATCTCCAGTCGGATTATCCAGCTCAAATTGCATATTTTTTATAACATCCATTTTTTCCAGCTCAATAGTAATTTTATCCACATTTACTAATTTTATGCTGCTTTTTAAGCTATATTTGTCAACTGCTTCCAAAACATTTTTTTCTGTTTCATCTGAACAAAAAACCACATTTGGATGTGAATCTTCCAGCACATATAAAATTTCATTTGGATTACTATTGGCATCAATGGCAATTCCAGCAGATCTTTTATCCCATACGGAAAAAAAACTGTAAATCCATTCTGGACGATTTTCCATAACAATCAGCCCAAATTTTTCACTTCCTAAATCAACTATATATTCAGAAAAATATTTTATATTATTTATCAAGTCAATATAATTAATATGTTTATTCTCAAAATCAACTAACGCCAATCTTTCTGTTCTTTCTAAAAACATAATTTTCCTCCTTTTTTTACATTTTTCAAAATTCAATTAAGTATATCATAATCACAGATAAAATTCAATTTTAGATTATTTTGATTATTTAAATATTTGTTTATAAAACTAATTATGATAAATAAATTCATTATAGTTTTACTAACAAACGAAATATTTTTATTGATTATTCTAAAATATATTGTAAAATATAAAAGACAATTTTAGAAAGGAAAATTAAGATTATGAAACAAATTTTTATTGTAGCTACAACTTATACAAAGCCATTAGATGAAGTGGGAAAATTTAGACAAGATCACTTTGCATTTATTCAAAAAAATATTGATGCTGGAAAATTTATCGCAGGAGGACGTCAAAATCCGCCAACAGGAGGACTTATCTTGGCATATAACGTAACAAGGGAAGAACTTGAAGAAATATTAAAGGAAGACCCTTATTATAAAAATAATCTAATTGAAACTGTGATAACTGAATTTACACCTGCATTGCTTGATAAGGAATTTGAAAAATATTCTAAATAAATAATAAAAAGTATTTTTAGAATTATCTAACTTAATCCGGTGACTTAATATAAATAATTTGAATAAACAAATTCTAAGTGAAATAATTATTAATTTAGATAGTTCAAGAACATAATTTAAATTATTTTCAAGTATATTAATTCAATAAAAAAGAACCTGCTCTATAATTAACAAAAATAGAAACAGGTTCTTTATTTCATATTTAACTTACTATCAAACTATCAAAAACTTAAAAAATTAATACCATCCTCTTAATTTCATTGCTTTTGAAATTCTTTCAATACTCTTCATATAAGCGGCATTTCTTAAATCTACTTTATATTCATCTGCTAAAGCCCATACATCTTCAAATGCTCCTGACAATAATGCAGCTTCTTTTTGTTGAACTTCATCAAATGGCCAATAGTAACTTTGCAAGTTTTGTACCCATTCAAAGTATGAAACTACAACTCCACCTGAATTTGCTAAGATATCAGGAACAACTACGATTCCTTTTTTGAATAAAATTTCATCAGCTTCAGGAGTTGTTGGTCCATTTGCTCCTTCTGCAACTACTTTTGCTTTAACTCTGTCAGCATTTTCAGAAGTAATTTGATTTTCTAATGCACAAGGCGCTAAAACATCAACTTCCAATTCTAATAATTCAGCATTTGTAATATCTTTTCCATATCCTTTGTTTTCTGTAATACGTCCATTTGCTTCAAAATCTTTGATTACAGCTTCCATGTCAATTCCATTTTCATTATAAATTGCAACATGTGAATTTGAGAAAGCTACAATTTTTGCACCATCTTTGTGTGCATAATAAGCTGTATAGAATCCAACATTTCCAAATCCTTGTACAGCATAAGTTGCACCTTTTACATCAATGTTTAATTTTGCTAAAGCTTTTTTAGCTGTCAAATTAACTCCGTAACCAGTTGCTTCTGTTCTTGCAAGAGATCCTCCAAATTCTAAAGGTTTTCCTGTAAATACACCTTTTGTTGATTTTCCCGCAACTTCTTCATAAGCATCAACCATCCAAGACATAATTTGTCCATTTGTATTAACATCTGGAGCTGGGATGTCAACTTTTTCTCCGATAATTGGAGAAATTGCTTTTGCAAATCCTTTAGAAATTCTTTCTAATTCATCTTTAGAATATTCTTTAGGATCAATTGCCATTCCACCTTTTCCACCACCGTAAGGGATTCCTGCAACTGAACATTTAAATGTCATCCAAGTTGATAGAGCTTTTACTTCATCTCTTGTTACGCCTGGATGGAATCTAAGTCCACCTTTAAAGGGTCCTACCGCATTGTTATGCTGTGATCTATATCCTATAAATGTCTTAACTGTTCCATTGTCTAATTTTACTGGGAACGACACTTCCAACACTCTCATAGGATTTTTCAAAATTTCATAAACAGCTGGATCTGCATTTAATTTATCACAAGCTGATTTAATTTGCTTTTGCGCAATTTCAAATGGATTCAATGTTTCTTTTGCCATCTTTTCTACCTCTCTTTTTCTAGTCTATTTGATTTTCAACTTTCCCGCCGAAGATCTTCTCTACTTGTATATAATACTACAATTCCACATAAATTTGCAAGCATTTTTTCACTCACATTTCTTATTTTTTACATGTGAAAAATCCCAAAAATTCAATTTTTATCGCATATTCTTACCAATTTAAATCTTTAAAAAAAATTTATTTTTTTCTGTTTTTTTTCTGAAAATTCATCCACTCAAACACATTTTCAAATATCTAAAAACTAATAAATTTCTTAACAGTCTTATCATCAAACAAATTATCTATTATCATATTTTATTAGATTTTTTCGATAAATTGATATTTAATTTTCAATTTTCTCTGTCATTGTAATAAAAAAATTCTTCAATTTCATCTTTTATTTGCAAATAAACAATTTTATCATTGGAAAATTTTATGATTTTTTTCACAAAAAATAGTATAATATAAAAAAGTTTTTAAAAATTGAGGTGAAAAATGAAATTAGAAAATTATACTTTTGATGAGAAAGCAACAAAAATTTTAGAAAAATTAAATTCGAATGGGAATAAAGGGTATTTTGTTGGAGGCTGTTTACGAGATATTCTTTTAGGTAAAACTCCAAAAGATATCGACATTGCAACAAATATGGGATATAATGATATTAAAAAAATATTTTCTGATTATCCGACAAAGGAAGTTGGAAAAGCTTTTGGAATTTTGATAATTCATTATGAAGATGAAAATTTTGAGATTGCAAAATTTAGAACAGATATTGGGAGTGATGGGAGAAGACCAGATTCTGTTGAGTTTGTGAACGATATTGAAGATGATTTATTGCGAAGGGATTTTACATTTAATGCGATGGCATTTAATGAAAAGGATGGACTTATTGATATTTTTAACGGACAAGAAGATATTAAAAATAAGATTATTCGATTTGTTGGGAAACCGAAAAAACGGTTGCAAGAAGATGGACTTCGACTGATGAGAGCTTTTAGATTTATGAGTCAATTGGGATTTGATTTCGAGAAAAATACAGAAATTGCGATAAAAGAAAATATTCATGTGTTAGAAAAAATTTCTCAAGAACGAATTACAAATGAATTAAATAAATTAATTGTTGGAAAATATGCTGTTAAAAGTTTTGAAAAAATGAAAGAATTAAAGGTTCTCGATTATGTTTTACCTGAGTTAAAAGTGATTTATGATTTTGATCAGAATAATCCGTATCACAAATTTACACTTTGGGAACATAGCATGAATGTACTTGATGGCGTGAGTCCTGAATTAACAACACGTTGGAGTGCACTTCTTCACGATATTGGAAAACCTGAAGCAAAAACCGTTGATGAAAAAACTGGATATTTTCATTTTTACAAGCATGAAATTATTGGCGCTTCCATTGCAAAACGAATTATGTCTAGACTTGGTCAATCAAACAACATAAGAGATGATGTCTACACAATTGTAAAAAATCATATGAAATTACATAATAGCCAAAGTGAAAAAACAATAAAAACATTGATTAGCAACTACGGTGAATTAAATACTAAAAGATTAATTGATTTAGCAATTTCTGATGATGGTGGAAAAGGTCACGAAAATGACAGAAATGATAATTTGTGGAAAACTTTTTATCATATTGTGGAAAACATGAAAGTTCCTACGATAAATTCTTTAAATATCAACGGTTACGACTTAATGAAACTTGGAATTTATAATAAAGAAATTCAGAAAGTGAAAAAATATTTATTAAATGAACTTTTAGAAGGGAATATTGAAAATTCTAAAGAAGAATTGATTGAAAAAGTTAAGGAATATATTCTTAAAAATTAGTTTTTTAGAAAAATATCGAGGGATTTCTTTATCATTCTAGAAAGTGTAGAAATTTAAAGTGTAAAAATTTTTGCGTAAATAAAATAGCAAAGTACTGAATTTACTAGCTTCATCTATCCATTTACATAAAATTCTGTACACACTTTTATTATCTTTGAAATAAAAATTTGAGAGTGTAAATTTTTTGTATAATCATAGTAATAGTCCTTTAAATTGGCATATTTATCCACATAACTATACAAACTTTTAAACACTCCCTATTTTTATTTTATACAATTCAAATTATTTTCTTTTAACTTTCTTCTGAAAATTCATCCACTCAAACACATTTTCGAACGTTTTCCCTTTCAACTGAGCCTTTTCACTTCCACCTTTTCCAGCATTACTCGGTTCAAACCCAAAAGTTGTCTCATCTTTAGAATTTTTTATTTTATCTCGATTTTGTACACCTTCTACTTGATTATTCAAAAAATATATCCATGAGAAATGTCCTGGAAATCTAGAGTTTGGTTCATCTGTTCCAGTCACATTTTCATAATATGAATACCAAGCATTGTCAGCTCCAGCCTTCAATAAATCTCTATATGTTGGAAGCGAGAATTTCTGCGGTGTAACAATTCCATCATCTGCCGCTGCAATAAACCAAACTGGTGTTTTTTTCATTTTTTGAATTTTTTCTTTTGTTACCCATAATTTTTTAGTTTCCTCGAATTTTGAAGATGCACTATTTTCTCCACCTGCAGAAACTTCAATATCTTTTGCTTTGTAAGTTCCATCTGCATTTCTAGCATATTCATGGTAAGCATATGCCTCACAAATTGGTACAGCTGCTGCAAAATAGTCTGGATAAGTGATTATCATGTTTACTGTCATATATCCACCATTTGAATCTCCAGCAAGATAAATTCTTTCTGTATCAACAGATGGATTATGCTTCACATATTCTTTAATTGTATCCATCAAAATTTGCGTATATCGTGAAATTCCGCTTCCGTTACCATTTGTCCCATCGCCTTCGTCCATCCAATAAGTAGGCGATTGAACAGCCAATACAAAAGCTCCTTTTGTATCAGTTCCTTTCGTAGTAAAATATTTTTGAATTTTTTCTTTCGCAAGTGCCGAAGTTTCTGTACCCAAAATATCAATATCAGGATCTGTTCCACCTTCACCTTGTCCATGAAGCCAAATAATTAGCGGTTTTTTATCTCCTTTTTTCAAAATTTCTGGCTCATAAGCCGCCACTTCCAATTTCAAATTTTCCACTTTTTTCGTAATCGGATTTTTGTAATTTCCACTAAAAGAATTTCTATAATTAAACAATTCCGTATCAGTCGAAACTCGATTATTAATCACATCCTCCTTTTTATTAACTGCATAATTTTTCCCATCAACAGTAACTTTTCCATCAATTTCTACAACATATTCTTTCGCCCATTCATTAAAAAATTTCTTCATGTTATAAGAAAATGGAGAACCTTCATATTTCAAAGTTTTCTGATTAAATACATTTTCCAATTCAAGCGTAACAATCCCAGTATCAAAGGCTTTTTCTCCTTTATTATCCGAAACATACACATTAGTTACCTTTCTCTCAACTCCATTCGTCTTAACTTTCCAGTCATTTTTATCAAACCCTGTAATTCGATAATCATCCATTTTCATAATAATTTTACTCACAGTAGGCCCACTCTCAAAACCTTTTACAAAAATACTGATTTTTTTTATTCCGTTATAATTTTCTAATTTCACAGCCTTTTCACTAACCTTCCTATTATCAACTTTCTTTATATTTACTTTTCTCTTACTTTCACATGTTGAACTATTTCCAATTATCCCTATCGCTAATACAGAAAACAATGCAATCATTAATTTTTTTCTCATAATTAAATTCTCCTTCTTTTAATAAATTATTGTACAATAAAATTTTAAAAAAAAGCAGGAGCCAAAACTCCCGCCAAATTTATTATTTCTAAGTTCTACATCAATGATATACTGCAAAACTTAAACTATATTTTTATTTTGTTAAACTTCCTTTATTTAATTTTGGATTCTTTGAGAATACAAATGTTAATACAAATGCCAATCCAAAAGCAACTATAGAAGCCAGCCAGAATCCTAATTGATGAGCACCTTCAAATTTAATTGATAAGAATGCTAATGCGATTCCTCCAACTCCAATTCCATTTGCCAATACATTAAATCCTGTAGAAATAACTGCTGCTAATGCTGAAGCTGTTATTGCCGCATAGAATGGGTACATATATTTCAAGTTTGCTCCGAATAATGCTGGTTCTGTAATTCCAAAACAAGCTGATACAGTTGAAGATAATGAAACTGATTCTTGTTTTTTATCCTGTTTATAAATAAAGTATGTTGCAAAAACTGCACCTGACTGAGCCATATTTGACAAAGCAATCAATGGCCAAATAAATGTTCCGCCTGAAGCTGCCGCCAATTGTAAATCAACTGCTATAAATGTGTGATGTAGTGCTGCCCAATTTCTTTTGGACTTGCTTTTCCTTCATCTGCAAGGGAAAATCTCATTCTAGTTGCACAGTGAGTAACTGCCACAACATTTTCTTTTCCACCGATAAGTTCCAGCAACTTAACGGCATCATTATGATACTTGCTCACAAAAGATTCCTCCCATAATATAAATTATAATAAAATATTTTTTTATAACGTTATTTATTATAACTTATTTTTACACAAAGTCAACACTATTTTAGAAAAAACTATAACTTTAATTTTAAAATTAATAAATATTAATTTTATATTTATATTTATAATATAACTATTAGACTTGTTCGGAAACTTCTAAAATTTAATAAAACGAATATTCTGAAACAAGGGGTTTTGACCCCTTGTGGAAATAAAAAATTTAGGTTGTCGAACAGGTCTATTAACTTCTTTATACCAAAAAGTTATATTATTTCCAAATTTATTAAGAATTTTTTGGTAAATAAAAAACTGCAATATTATAAAATAAAGCAGTTCTTAAAGAGAGTTAAATTTTTAGTTCATTTCAAATTCAATATAAACAGTTTTTGAAATATTTAATTTTTTTGGAGAAATTACAATGTTTCTTCTTGATGATTCATCTAAAAGTTCTCTGTCTGACTTTTTTAAATCTTCTTCATCATAATCGGCACTCATGTTATAACTATAGTTATAATCCCTGTAAGGATGAATTACTCCATTTGATTTATCAGTTATTGTAACTGGGTTTTTTAAGTTTAAGTCTGTTTTTCCCAAAATAACTTGTGCTTTCTTCAAGGCTTCCTTGTAGGCATTTTCATAAAGTTCATTTTCCAATTGCTGTTTATTGTCAATATCATATTCAATGCTTCCATTTGTTCCAATACCAAGAGCATTTGCCACACTTATTATATTCCCAAGGTTTTTCAGATCTCTTGTTTCAACTTCAATGTCGTGTGAAACTACTTGAATATCTTTTCTCTTGCTTGTCCGTTTTTCAAGGCTGATTTCCTTGTTGTCATAACCTGAAATTTTTACTGTATTTGCAGGAATTCCAGCTCTTCCTAATTTTTGCTGAATATCGTTAAATTTTGCCATTGCATTTTGATATGCCTGCTTATTTGTTGCATTTTGTGATTCAATGGTAAAAATGTATGTACCGTTCTTACTTCGATTTAGAGAATAAATTTTTTCATTTGCAAGTACATTCATAAAGTTTTTCAATGTATCAAGCGAGATTCTATCAATTTCTACGGAAAGTTTAGTCTGATATTCTTTTTTCCCCTTATTTTCAATTACAGTATCCCAATTATAAGATTCATAAGTGGAATATCCTGTTGAATTAATCTTGCTGTACTTTGTCCCAGTCTGAGCAAGCAATCTTTTGTATCTTTCCAAAATTTGCGAATTTTCAGCACTCGCCTTATCTAAACTTTCATTTTCTGTCCGAATCGTAAGAGTAATTTTTGCTGAATTTGGTGCGATTTCTTTTTTTGAAACACCTCTAACCTGTATTCTTTTTCCAGTAATTTCACTATCTGAAAATGATAATACTGAAAAAACTATCATAAGTAATGCTATTATTCTTTTCATTTTAAAATTCCTTTCTCAATTTCAATCTTTACAAAAATTAAAATATTATATTTACTGGCTTTATAATTATTCACATATAAAACTGTACATTTTTATTTTTACTTTAAATTATTTCATCTCATACATAACCGATATATTCTGTGTCAATTTTAACGGTTTTGGAGTATAATCAACTCTAGATTTACCAGCTCTCATTGCTATAGGTACAGGCACTTCCACTGCCTGAGTTATAACTTTAGCATTTGAATATTCAAGTTCTGCCGTTGGTGCTGCATCGTAAGCCACATTCCAATCCTGATCAATCCTGTCAATCATCTTTTGCTGAAATTCCACATCTTCACTCACAATAATAGGTTCTCCCAGTTTCATCTTGCTCGAACGTAAGATGCTTTCTGCTTTCTGTTTTGTCTGATTATAAGCATCTTTATACATTTCTGACTCAATTCTGTCTTTATCTGACAAGTCAAAATTAATTGAGCCGTTTATGTTTATTCCGTTGTCATCGGCAATTGAAATTATTGTATTAAGTTCCTTTATATTTTTTGTTGTAAGCACAAATTCATCTGTAACATAGTAAACATCTTTTTTTGTGCCTTTATTTTCTGTATAGTTTTCTCTTATTGCATAATCACTCAAAATAATATCACTTTCAGGGATTCCAGCTGAAATTAGCTTTCTTCTGGAAGTATTAAGTTTGTTAAATACTTTATTTAAAGCCTGGTCAACTGTTGTTCCATTTTCATTTATATTAAATGCAAACGTATTTTCATCAAAATTTTTCTGAATACTTTGTAAATTATCTCCATCTTCCAAGTCAATTAATGCTGAAATCTTGTTAAAATCTGTATTTTTCACAAGCATCTCCATTTTCACATCATAGGAAGTCGGCTTTTTCTCAGCTTTTTTCACATTCTTGCCTGGAACTGTCTTTACATCCAAAATATCCTCATCATCTTCATATTCCGTCCCTTTTCTATTATAAAATGCAGTTGTTTCCAGATTTTCCAGTGATATTCTTCTAGCTTTCAAATCATTCTTAAATTTCTCAACTTTTTTATTTACCTCATTTGTTGCCTGATTTAAGTTTTTCCCCTTCACTTCAACTTTGAAATCAATTTTTGCTAAATCTGGCATAATTTCCCTTTCTGCATTTCCCGTAACACTAATTTTTCTCACAAGATTTTCATTCGCTCCAAATGAAAATACACTTAACAGAGAAAATAGCGCAATTGCTACTTTTTTCATTTTTCCCTCCATAATTTCACTTGATTATTTATTTTCCAAATTTTTATTTTCTAAATTAAGTATAACACGATAAAGTTAAAAGTAAATGAGAAATTTTATTTTTATTTTAAGATTTTTTAGAAAAAATAATATATATCATTTTTTCAATATTTATGGTATTATATAAAATAAAGAATTATAAATAAAAATAACGAGGTGAAAAATGGCCACACAATATAAATTTAGCTATGCTAAAACTTTTAAAACTGTTATTGTAGTGATTTGTCTAGTTACACTAGCAATATTTGGAAAAGATGTTTTTGAACGTCATTTTTTTAACACTAGACTTACTGTTATTCCTGATGTTACGGGGCTTGACAAGAAAGAAGCGATAAAATACTTGAAGGAAGCTGGATTAAAAGTCAAGGTTATTAATTCCAAAACAGAAAAGGTGCCGCTAGATACGGTGTATAATCAGGATCCACGATCTGGAAAGGAAGTAAAAGTAAACAGAGTTGTAAGAATCTGGGTTAATAATGGGGAAGATGTAAAAGTCCCTAATATTATTGGATTGGAACTGCTTGAGGCAAGATCTCGGCTAAAAGGGTTAAATATTCAAATTGAAACAATTGATTATTATCCATCTAACCAAAAATACAACACTATTTTGGGAGTTTATCCAAAACCAGGTACAAAACTGGAAATTAACCAGAAAATATCAATACTTGTTTCTTCACAGCAAATGATAGATCCATCAGTTATGCCAAATATAACAGGACTTGATTTAAATGATGCAAGAGAAGTGTTAAAGCAAATTGGACTTGAAATTAGCTCCATATCTCAAACAAATGATCCAACATTGCCGGTAAATACAATTATTTCTACAAATCCTGCAGCTGGAACGAAAATACAGCGTGGACAGAAAGTATCTGTTGTAATAAATAATGGAGCGAGTGCAAAAAAACGTGCTAGATCAAATGAAGAAATTATTAATCGTTCTCGAGATAATATAAATGAAAAAGAAATTGAAAAAACTATTGATGATACAATAAATCAAATAGACAATAATCCTCAACAAAATGACAAGCAGCAAAGTAATGGTAATACAACACCTGCTTCTCCGACTAATAATTCAAATAGCGGTGGAAATTCCAATGAACCAAATACTGGCGGTGGAGACGATGATGAGTAGAAATATAAAAATTAGATTTGCTATCTAAGTTATAAATTAAATATAGAAAAATAAAGAAAGGAGACGGGAGTTATTTTAAGGCTTTATTAAACTTGGTTCAATAACTATGTAATTTAATTATCAAGGGGTCAAGGCCCCTTGTTACTATATAGTTATTCTATAAACTGCAGATTTTAAAATTTCTCCCAAATATTTTTATAAAAGGAAAAGTTATTAGAAAAATAAAGGGATTTTACTATGTTCTAGATGAAAATTCCAAAAATTTAAGTGAAGAAAATATTTATGAATGTAAATTACGTGGAACGCTAAAAGTGAAAAATAACAAAATGAATTGTATAATCGGTGATATGGTAGAATTTGATGAAAAAGAAAAAGTTATTGAAAAAATTGAGAAAAGGAAAAACTTTTTATATCGCCCGCTTATTGCAAATATTGATTTTATTGGTATTTTATTTGCAATAAAAAGTCCAGACTTTGATTTTACAAATTTTCAGAAAATGCTTTTGAATGCAAATTCTCAAAATATTCCAGTTGTGCTAATCTTATCTAAAATTGACTTGGCTTCACAAGAAGAGCTGGAAGATTTTTTTAATAAATTCAAAAAAATTTTTAAAGAGGCAATTTCCATTTTTCCAATTTCTACCGAAACAAAAACTGGACTTTCAGAATTAAAGCAATACATAAATGAAAAATCCGTCGTAGTTTCAGGACCATCTGGAGCTGGAAAATCAACGCTTATTAACACTTTAATTGGAGAAGAAATATTAACTACAAATGATGTCAGCGGAAAAACTGGAAAAGGACGGCACACAACGATAGAGAGCCGATTTTTTATGACAGCTCCCCACTCTTATCTAATAGATACGCCTGGATTTTCAACACTGGACTTTCCAAAACTGGAAAATAAAAAGGAATTGGAAAAATTATTTCCAGAATTTCTGGAATTTATTCCTAACTGTAAATTCCGTGACTGTATTCACGTAAATGAGCCAAATTGCGCAATAAAGGAAAATGTGGAAAATGGAAATATTTCAAGGGAACGATACGATTTTTACCTGTATTCGCTAGAAAATATAAAATTTTTAAAGTATACTTAAATAATTTTCATTTGAATAAATATTACTAAAGAAAAGAGTTGATTTTTATGGATAAAAAGGTTATAATATCGCCTTCTCTGCTTGCTGCGGATTTCAGTAAATTAAGGGAAGAAATCGCAGAAGTGGAAAAATTTGGAGCAGAATATCTGCATTTGGATGTTATGGATGGGAACTTTGTGCCGAATATCAGTTATGGAGCTCCTGTTATTTCATCTTTAAGAAAGCATAGCAATCTTGTATTTGATGTTCATTTAATGGTAAATGAGCCTGATTATTTGATAAAAGATTTTGCACAGTTTTCTGATATTATCACAGTTCATGCTGAAGCTGTAAAACATCTGAACAGAACAATTCAGCTGATAAAATCTTTTGGGAAAAAAGTAGGAGTTGCACTAAATCCTTCTACTCCGCTAGATATTTTAAAATATGAATTAAAAAATATTGACATGGTGCTAATTATGACTGTAAATCCTGGCTTTGGCGGTCAAAAATTTATTCCTGAAATGGTTCAGAAAATAAAGGACTTGCGAGAAATTGATAAAAATATTGACATTGAAGTGGATGGCGGAATAAACAATGAAACTGCAAAACTTGTGAAGGAAGCTGGAGCAAATATTTTAGTTGCAGGTTCATATATTTTTAGCGGAAATTACAAGGAAAAAATTGAATCTTTAAAATAAAGAAAAAAAACACAAAAAATTAAGAAAGGGGAAAATCAAAATGTATGAGAAAATTGAAAATCTATTAGACAACTTTTATAAAACATACTATAAAATTGAAGAAATTAACTTAAATCAGGTAATAAAGTGCTTGACAACATCGGAACTGCATATCATTGAAGCAATTGGAGAAAATGAAATTACAATGAATGAACTTTCTGATAAATTGGGCATTACAATGGGAACAGCTTCTGTTGCTGTAAACAAATTAACTGAAAAGCAATTTCTAGAACGTTCTCGGTCGAATACTGACAGACGTAAAGTTTTTGTTAAACTGACTCAAAAGGGAGAGGTTGCCTTAAATTATCATGGTAATTTCCATTCGACTATCTTAGAAAAAATAACAGAGGATATTCCAAAGGAAAAATTAGATACATTTGTTGAAGTTTTTGAAACAATTATGAGAAATCTTAATAAAGTCAAAAAGGACATCCAGCCTGAATCAATCTTGAATTTTGAAAAGGGCGATTTAGTTCAAGTATCTTCAATCAAGGGAAGCACAGCCATTAGAAAATATTTGAACGAAAAAGGCGTTGTAATAAAATCGCTAATCAAAATTTTAAATATTGATAAATATTTAATAAACATGATTGTTGATGGAGATGAAAAGGTACTAAATGTTGAGGATGCTGAAAATATCATGGTTAGAAAAAATGCACTTTAAAAAATAACTGAAAAAATATAAAAATAAAAAAGGAGGAAAATATGCTCTATTTAGATGGAATTGGAATTTCATTTCTTGTAAAGGAAATAAAGGAAAAAATATTACGATATAAATTGACAAAAATTTTTCAATATGACAGAGTGTCATTTTCACTCTTTTTTGGAAAAAATAACCTGCTTTTTCAAGTAAAGGATAATTCAACTATTTTTTATTTAAAAGATGAAAAAGATCCAAATACTGACTTCCAGTCAAAATTTCTGCTTTCATTAAAAAAGCACCTGCAAAATTCTATTTTAATTAATATTAGACAGGAAGACTTTGACAGGATTGTATATTTTGACTTTGAAAAGTTAAATCAATTTGGAGATGTGGAAAAGTATACGTTAATTATTGAAATTATGGGAAAGGCAAGTAATATTTTCCTAACTTGTAAAGATAAAATTCTGTCTGCACTTTTTTTTACTTCGATTGATGTTGGAAACCGTGTTATTATGACTGGAGCAAAATACACATTGCCTTTTGAGGAAAAAAAGATTTCGCCAATTTATTTGGAAAAGGAAAATTTTCCATTTGAAACAGAAACTTTTTTGGAAAAGATTGAAGGTGCTGGGCGTGCTTTTGCGGTACAGTGTTCACAAGATTACGATGTTTTTGAAAAGTATTTGTCTAGTTACAAACCTGTAATGTATGAAATATTAAATCGTGGAAAAATTCAGAAAGTGCTGACTTATAATGAGTTTTCAGAATTTAGTCAGAAGGAAAATACTAATCCAGAAAATAAAAATAACAGAAAATATTTTGAAACTTTGAATGAAGGCTTAAATGCTTATTTTAAAACAACAATTACTTCCAATGTCATTAGTGAAAAAAAGAAAAGTTTGTTAAAATATGTTGATTCGCAAATAAAAAAATTCAAAAAAATAGAAAAAAATATAAAAGTTGACTTGAAAAAAAATGAAAATTTTGAAAATTATAAAAATATCGGAGATATTTTGGCGGCAAATATGCACCAGATAAAATATGGAATGAAAAAAGTTACAGTTTTTGATTTTTATAATAATCAGGAAATTACGATAAATCTTGATCCGCTTTTATCTCCAAATGATAATTTAAATTTTTATTATAATAAGTATAATAAAGGAAAACGTACTATTTCAGCCTTAAATATAAGATTTTCCGACATTCAGGATGAAATAAAATATTTTGAAGAAATAAAAATGTTCATTGAAAAGGAAAATGATTTTATTGGGATTGAAGAAATTGAAAATGAACTGAATTTATCAGATAATGGAAATAAAATAAAAAATAAAATTAAATTGAATAAAACAAAAAAACGTGAATTATTGTCATTTGACTATAAAGGTTTTCAAATCTTTGTTGGAAGAAATAATAAAGAGAATGAGGAAATATCCTTTTCTAAAGGGCAGCCAAACGATATATGGATGCATATAAAAGATATTCCTGGAAGCCATGTTCTTATTTTACGAAATAATCAAGAACTTCCTGAAGATGCTTTAATTTATGCCGCAAATCTCGCTTGTGAATATTCTAAAGCAAAAAAAGGCGATAAAGTTACAGTTGATTACTGTGAAAGAAAATTTGTCAAGAAAATAAAGAATAGTAAGCCTGGAAATGTGACTTATACTAATTTTCATTCATTATTAGTTAATGTTACAGAAAAATCTCTTTAAAAAATATTTTCTAAAATTAGATTATTATGTATCTTTCCTTTTAATCAAAAAAATGTTTTTACTGCTTATTGACAAATGCCAAAAACTGTTGTAAAATTAAAGTAATGATATTTAAGGAGGACTAATAATGGCAAGTAAAACAGTTACTATGACAAATCCTACAGGATTACATACAAGACCAGGTGGAGTATTTGTTGCTAAAGCAAAAGAATTTGAAAGTAAAGTAGAAGTTGAAAATGAAGGGAAAAAAGTAAACGGAAAATCTTTATTGAAATTATTATCAATTGGAATTAAAAACGGTTCAGAAGTTACAGTTCACGCTGAAGGGCCTGATGCTGAACAAGCAGTTGAAGTATTAGGAGAATTGTTAGCAACTATTAGAGACTAATAAATTCATTTAAAATTACGCCAAGAAATCTATGTTTTTAAAAATTTCTTTTTTAGACATTTGATGAATGGCGTTTTTTTATTTAAAAAAATAATAAAAATAAGACTGCATGCAGCAGAATTAAAAGATCTGATAAAAAAAATAAGGAAATAGCTGAAATTTTACACTATTTCCTTTTATAGTAAAACTTATTAAAAATAGAACTCAAAAACTATAATTATTTTACTCAAGCCCTAAATTTATTAGGATTTCTTATTTATTTAATTTATCGTATCTTTTTGCCAATTGCAATGCTCTGTCTTTTGTTATTGATAATCTATCACTAGCGGCAAGTTCCCCAGCCATTCTTGGTCCATCTTCTGCCTCATATTTATCGTACGCCTTCTGAACTTTAGTTTCTCTATCCTTTTTCCATTTTTGCTGTTCAGCTTTAAATTTTACTTTTTCCTTTGCTGGCAGTTTTTTTAGAATCAAATCATAGACTTTATTCATTTCTTTTTCCCATTCAGTATCCAAATCTAGTGAAGCATTTATCATATCAGCTCTTACTCCACTATCCCATCCAGCCTGTGCTTTTTCTTCTAAAGTTTTCATTCTTTTTGTCAATTCATTTTCATATTTCCCTGCAAATGCAACAGCTCCTAAAAGTAATAATCCTGCTATTAATAATTTTCTCATTTTTTATCAACTCCTATTTTTTGTATTTTGCGTTAAAAACAATACTTTTTTAATAATTATTACCTGCTCTTTCTGTTTAAATTTATCATTTCTTAATCACAACTTATTTATACAGTTTATAATAATCACGGTATAATTTATACATTTCAGGATTATCTTCAGGGAACTCTTTCAAATGTTCAGGATCATCAATTTTATCATGATTTTCTCGTACAATACTAATTATTCTTTTCGTTTTTCTATTCAAAATTACTGGATCTTTTAATTTTGTATCGTATCCAATACAGATATATTCATCACAAAGCACATTTTTTTCCTTAACTGCATTTGTAATTCGTGGCGGCTCATTTTCATCTCCAGTATCAGAAGCGTAATCCCAGAACTGATACTTCCCATTTTTCAATTTTTTGATTTCTATTGAAGTATCATCTGCTGATATCTCTCTTTTCAGCAATATTTCCTCATGCAGTTTTCCATCGCTTGTGAAAGGCAAATCATAACCTTTGTAACTAAATTCTTCTTCTGAAAACCCAATGACTCCCATCAATAGCAATAATGCCATAATAATTTTTTTCATTTTCATTCCCTCCGCTTTCTATTTTTTCTTCTTTGTTTATTTTTTCACTAATAATATATCATAATTTTATTAAAGAAAAATGAGAGTTTTTATTTTACTTATTATTTTTCTAGTCTGCTTTTACTGTTTCATAAACTTTATTTTTATCTCTTATTTCATATACATCCTTTTCATGATTATATTTCATACCAAAACTTTCATAATCAGCATCAGCTAAAATTTTACCTTTAAAATAAACGTTTTTTCTTCCTTTTGCATATTCAGTATCGCCATATGCACTAAACTGATGGCTTTCTGCTTTTTCAAGTTTTCTAAATGCACCTTCATCTGTGTCTAAGTAATAAACTACATTATACTTATTTATATATTTGTCATTATATGTCGACAAATTATATGGATCAACCTTAGGAGCATCTTTTATTTTTACAAGTTTATGATTTTTTACAAAATACATACTGTCCTTATCGTGATACAAGTTAGTTTTGATTGCTAACTGTGAAAGATTTTCAATATCCACTTCCTTACCGTCTATCGGAGCTATACTTCCGTCTTTCTCAACAATGTAAAATCCATTTTTATCTTCTATAAGAAAATTGTCAACTAATCTGCTTATTTTCTTAAATGTTTTTACATCTATACCTTTTAATTTCTTATTTTCATAATAGACATTGTTTTTATCTTTTGAATAATATCCATTTACTACAGATCCAAAATCATATGTTAATTCAAATGTGTTTTTATCTGCTCCTTCTATTTTTTTATTTCCATAGTAAACATTATTTTTATCCTTTATATAAGGAAGTTCTATTATCTTAATGGTGTCTCTATCAACACCCAATATTTTCTTACCCCCCAAATAAATATTATTTTTATCTTTTGAAAAACCATCACTTCCTATTTGGAATGTAGGTAAATCTGCTCCTATTATTTTTCTATTTGAATAATAAATATTGTTTTTATCTTTTGAATACAATTGATTTATCACTTCATACGTCTGAGGATCATACGGTAATTTTTCCAGTACCAAATTATCACTATCTCCATCAATATTGTAAATTCCATTTTTATCTTTTAGATATCGACGCGCACTCCCGCTAATATTTATAATTTGAAAAGTAATCGGATCTATTCCTTCTAATTTTTTCCACCCTCTATTTTCCCAGACATAAACTCCATTTTTATCTTTTGCATATACAGCATCTATTTCCTGAAATGTTGCTTTATCTATTTTCGGATTACTTCCTGCATAACTTATATTTACTGATAAAATCATAATTACAAATATTTTAAAAACTTTATTTTTCATAACTAATGTTTCTCCTTCATTATTTTTTTAATCTGTAAATATTATTTATTATTTAATAAATCATATCTTTTTGCCAATTCTAAAGTTCTTTTCTCTATTCCACTTGCCCAGGCATTTCCTCCTAGAGTTCCTGATATTGTTCCACCTTCTGACTCTTCAGTGCTTTTTTCAACATCTTCCTTAACTTTTTTTATCCATTCTTCCTGCTCTTTTTGCAATTTTGCCTTTTCATTTTCTGATAATTTTGATAATAACAATTCATAAACCTTTTTCATTTCTGCTTCCCATGAATCTCCTAATTTTTGAATTGCATTATTCATGTCTGCTGTCACTCCAGAATCCAAAGCTGGCTGAATTTCCTTTTTTACTGCTTCCATTCTTTCCAATATTTGAGTTTCATAACTGCTTTCTGATTTTATGCTGCTTGAAGAAACTGCCGTTGTTTTATTAACTTCTTGCTTTATTTCCGTTTCTTTCGTTTCCTTTTTTTCATCTTTTCCAGATTTTGAACATGCGACAACTCCCATTAATAGTACTGTTAATGTAAAAAATAGTTTTTTCATAAGTTTTTCTCCATTTTTTTATTATTCAATTTTTCATTAATTATTATATCGTAAATTTATTAAAGAAAAATGAGAGTCACAAACAACAACATCTATTGCTATACAATTATTTTTTGTTCTTTTTTTGCCTATTTCTCTCTTCTTGTTAAATGCACGAATTTTACCATTCAGGATAAATAACTCTCATATCTTCAGGATCTATGAATACTGCCTTTTTCAATTCCACATCATATCCAATGCAGATAGTTTCATCACAAATAGAATTTTTTTTCACTGTTGCTTTTTCAACAGATGCTTCACTGTCAGGCTCCTCAGAAGAACGTACGATTTCATACTCTCCATTTCCTGTTTTTCTTATTTCTAACTCTGTATCTTCCGAAACTATGCTTCTATTTAACAGTTTTTCTTCATGTAATTTTCCATCTGTATTAAATTTTAAATCAAGTCCTGCCGCTCCATAACTTATTGCTCCTATTAGCAGTATTGCCATTAATAGCATTTTTTTCATACAAATCTTCCTCCCTGTTTATTTTATTAATATTATACCATATAATTTTTTAAAAAAAATACAATTATAACAATTTTAGTTTAAATGTCATATTCTTATGATTTATTCATCAATCCTTGTATTCCTTGCCTTAAATATGCTTATCCATTTTTTAATTATTTAAATTTTAGTTGATTTTTGAAGTAACATAAATTGAAATGATTGATTTGTCTTGAATTTTTTGGCAAGGGGATTAGAATCCCCTTGTTAATAATAAAATTAATTTTAAATTTATAAATTTAAACTGCTGAATTGATTTATTGCTATTTTTTGAATAAAAAACTGCATTACTTGACTAAAAGACAAGAAGTATTTCTTCCATTTTGTGTAAGCATCATACGATTTCCCTTTATATGAATTTTGACATTTTCATCGCTATATTTTTCTCCATTTGAAGATACAACCCTATCCAGCTGCCATTTTTTATATGTTTTCATATCCAAAAGTTGAACTATTTCATCTGTAATATAATTTACAGTATATATTTTTTTATTGCAGTTAAATTTTTTAAATACAAGTTCCCTGCGTTTATCATTTATAACAGGATTTTTTCTTTTAACAGCTCCATTTAAAACACATCCTATTAATAATATCCCAAATAACATTATTGTTAATTTTTTTGATATTTTCATAAAAATTCCCGCTTTCCCTTTTTTATTTCCAATAAAGTTCAAAACATTAAACATTATGAACTCTTACTCCATATCTGAAATATTTTCTCCAGTATGGACTCTTTAATGATGACATTACAACTCCTTTTGAAGAAGAAGCATTAATAAATAGTGTATTACCAACATAAACTGCTGTATGATTTGTTCTATTTCCAGGCTTAAAGAAAACAATATCTCCCGATCTCAAGTTTTTGGCTGAGACTCTCGTCCCTTGCTTTACTTGCTGTGTTGAAACTCTCGGAAGCTCCTTATTGAAAACTTCACGATAGACTCTACGTGTCAATGCTGAACAATCTATACCCTTTCTAGAATCTCCTCCTAATACATATCTTGTCCCACGCCACTTGCTATAGGAAGTTAAAAGTTTTTTTTCTACAGCCGCTCTTTTTCTTTCTTGAGTTGATCCCGAAGTCATCGCCTTTCTATGTCTTTGTCTTAATTCTGCCA
This sequence comes from Leptotrichia sp. oral taxon 417, assembly GCF_013394865.1. Lineage (NCBI taxonomy): Bacteria > Fusobacteriati > Fusobacteriota > Fusobacteriia > Fusobacteriales > Leptotrichiaceae > Leptotrichia > Leptotrichia sp. oral taxon 417. The sequence continues at coordinate 2,198,410 of NZ_JABXYV010000001.1, forward strand.
TTTTTGTCTCAACAAGATCACTTTTATTTTTTGCAGAAACTCCATAAATTCCGCTATTTCCACTACTATGAACTTTTTTTACGTTTAAAGGCTTATGAGAAGTTTTAGATTTTACAGTTTTTTTCCCCTTCGATGTTTTTGCATGAAGATTTGTTCCTACAAAAGTTGATAACATACATATCGCAGTCAAAAATTTATTTTTTTTCATATATTTTTTTATTCCTTTCAAAATTAGTTTTTATAATATTTTTATTACATTAATTTTATCATTTTAGTGAATTACTCCAGCACTCACATTTATAACTTTTCTTCAATATTCTATACAAAAATTGTATCATAGATATATCCTTTTTTCAATTTTTTTACAAAAAAAGTACACTAAATAAATTTAAAAATTACATTAATTAACTTACTAGACTATAAAAAGGGAGTCAAAACTCCCCTTATTAAATAAATTTGCCTAACTATAATTCAAAATTTTTATTTATTAACTTTTTCAAATATCAAAGTTTTTCCCTTATCTGTTGTCAAAATCAAAGTTTTTTGATCAGATAATTTAACTTTTTTAGAATTTCCTAAAAGTTCCAAAAATTCCCTTTCAACTTTCATAAGATTTTCAGGGCCTGCCATTCTTGTTGAACCAAGAGGACCAATTTTAATATTATTATCAGTTATTTCACAATTTCCAAAATAATTGTTTATTCCTGAATTTCCATTTATTCTGTTTTCACTAAATGAAATGGTAATGCCCTCTTCGCTTTCTGAAATTAATTTACTGACATCTTTTCCATCCATGTTCAAAAGTTTCCAGCTTGTATCTTGCAACTGTTTATTCAATGCCAAGACTTTAAAAATCCAGATTTCCTTTTTATTCTTGCTCAAAGTTAAAGTGCTGGCATTATAGCTGATTTTTGGAGAAGATTGTAAAATATCAAAGAAATTTTGTTCAATGCTCATTAATTCTTCTGGACCTGCCATCAAAGTTGTAGCCACGCCAGCTGATAAAGTCGAGTTATTTTTAATTTTATAATTTCCAAAATAATTATTTATCCCAGAAAATCCATTAATTTTGTCACCTGAAAAATTAATTGTAACTTTACCACCCTTCGGAATTTCAACATTTTTTCCATTTCGATTAATTTGTACCAATTCCCACGAAGTTTCATTTAAGTTATAGATTTTTTTTCTTTTAGAATATGCACTTAAAACAAAGCAATTTAACAAAAAGACTGTAAAAATTCCAATTAAAATAGACATTTTTTTCATTTTAAATACCTCTTTCCTAATTTTTCTTAATTTTATTTCCTTCTTAACTAAAGAATAACATATATTTGTTAAAGAAAAATGAGAAAACGGAAATCTTTACTTTTTATTTTCTCTACCAAGCTGAATTTATTAAAACTTCTTCTCCGTATCCACCATTCATTTTTTGAGGATTTGTAGAATTGTAAGCTCTTTGAACTCTTATTCCACGAATTCCTAATTCTCTTGCAGCTAAAATATCATCGTCGCTGTCACCGTAGTGAATTGAAACATTGTGTTTTTTCATATAATATGATTTATCATATTTGTAGCCACCTGTCGGAGTATCAGCTGTGTATTCTACATAAACTTCTTCTGGCAAATCAAAGTATCTTTGCAATGTTTTTGATAATTTTGTTGAAGTATAGTTTTTATCTTTTGAATGTTTTGTTCTTCCTGTAATGAAAAATATGTGATCTCCTCTTTCCAAATGCATCTTAATTAAATCTTTTGCAGATTGTTTTGGAATTGAGTGTTCATCTCCGTTTTCAGCAACATAATCCCAAAATTTTTGATTATACAAATAACTTGCAGCTCCTCTTTTATCTCCTGAAATTTGGAAATGATATTGCCCGTAATTAAAGTAACCGCTTGAATGCACCAATGTATCATCAATATCAAAACTTACATTAATAGGCCCTTTCCCTTCTAAACTTTTCTTAATGTCATCAACAGATACAAAATGAACAGCCTTCTGAACTTTATCTGTAGAATAAAATCCTTCGTGAGTATAAGGAACTTTTGGTCCTGCAGCAAATATTACAGATGCAGCAAATAAAAATAATAATGCCTTTTTCATAACATTTCCTCCTATATATTTTTTTAATTTTTTTACTATCTTATAGGCTCACAGCCTATAAATTCTCCCTTTGTCGTATAAGTACACAAATTTCCCGCTTTTTCTCTTCCATCACCTTTAGGAATCTTAAAATAAGAGCAACTAGATGATAGTACTGCTAAAGCTAATGTTAGAAGCATTGTTACCTTTTTCATAGGAAAATCCTCCTCTAAAATAATTTTCATTTAAAATTTTAAAAATTAAATGTAAAAAAAAGATGCTTTCCCGAAAGAAAACATCCCTTAATTTTATATATCAAATACGATAGATTTAACTCTTGTCATGCTTTCTATACTGTATTTTATCCCTTGAACTCCTGCTCCTGAACCTTTAATTCCTAAGAATGGGAAGCTGTCAGGCCCTCTTTGAGTCTTGTTATTTATATGTACTGTTCCTACTTCCAATTTTTCAGCAATTTCAAATGCTAATGGGAAATTTTTTGTAAATACTGCTGATTGAAGTCCATATTCTGATTTATTTGCAATTTCTACTGCTTCATCTACAGATTTTACTCTGATAATTGGCAATACTGGTCCAAATGGTTCTTCCCAGGCGATTCTCATATCAGTTGTTACGTTGTCAAAAACTACTGGCCAGATTAGATTTTTTTCTCTTTTTACTGTTGTTAATGCTTTTGCACCTTTTTCTTGTGCATCTTTTATTAATCCTTCGATAAAGTCTGCTGATGGAGTATCAATTACTGTTGTAATGTCAGCATTGTCAAAAGGATCTCCAACAGTTAATTTTTCAACTTTTTCTTTTATCAAGTTTGCTAATTTATCTGCAACTGAATCCATTACAAGTACTCTTTTAATGGCAGTACATCTTTGTCCAGAATAGCTAAATGCTCCTGCTACGATATTTTTAGCGGCATTTTCCAAATCAGCATCTTCTAGCACGATTCCAGCATCTTTTCCACCTAATTCAAGCATAATTGGACGCATTCCAGCAAGTTTTCCGATTTTTTCCCCAATTGGTGTACTTCCTGTAAAGTTTATAAAGTTTACTTCTTTGTGTTCAATCAAATAATCTCCGATTTCAGAACCTTTTCCAGTTACAGAGTTAAATACTCCTGCTGGAATTCCAGCTTCTGCGAATACTTGTGTTAATAACAGTCCACTTATTGATCCTTGTGTAGGCGGTTTGAAAATTACTACATTTCCTCCGATTAAAGCCGGTGCAATTTTAGATGCTGACAGATTTACTGGGTAGTTAAAAGGTGCGATTGCAAGTACAACTCCAACTGGCTCTCTTTTTACAACTCCATATTTTCTCTTGCTTCCAGCTTCAAATCCACCACCATTTACAAATTCTCCAGTAATTCTAAGCCCTTCTTCAGCGGCGTATCTAATTAAATCAGCAGTTCTCACAACTTCTGAAATAGCGGCTTTAATTCCTTTGGCTACTTCCTTTGCCAAGTTTTCCCCAATTTTATCCTTGTCTCTTTCAAGAATATCAGCAGCCTTATTCAAATATGCGGCTCTTTCTACGGCTGACAATGCTCTCCAAGCAGGCAAAGCCTTTCTGGCAGATTCCATAGCATAATCAACATCTTCTCTTGACATAGCTGGAACTGTTCCAAGTTCTTCCCCATTTATTGGTGAATAAATAGTTATTGTATTTTTAGAGTCTTTCCACTCTCCATTTACTAAATTTTGATAATTCATCAAAATACCTCCTTATTTTACATATCTTTTATTTTACTATACACTTTATTTTATCATATATTTTACATAATTAATATAGTTTTTTTCATATATTTTATATTTTGCCGCTTATTACATCTGATTTACAGTTCCAAAAACATAAGTTTACTGTTATAATTCTAAAAAATCTTTTTTAAACACTCTTTTAATTTCAGACTTTTTCCGTTCCAGCCTTTCTGGCAGCTCATTTATCCAAACTAGCGGATCTTTAGGATTTACAAGCCTTTTTATATTATCCCGCTTTTTCTCTTCATCAAACCAGATAAGTTTCGTAATCGCCCCAGCCCCAATTCCAATAATTGTCTTATTTTCCTCAATCATTTCAATATTGTAAATCGATTCACATCCATTTAATGAATATCCAAGATTTTCTCCCCATTGAAAGCTGTTTTTCTGGCGATACATATAATATGGAAAAAGTCCTTTATTTTTAGTAACATTTCCAATTTTTTCATAAATTTTCCCATAATCCAGCACATCTTTATGGGCATAATTCTCCTTATTAAGGCGGCTTGCATTTTTTATTGCCAAATTATGAATTGTCAGATTTTCCATATCATACTTTGAAATTTCATCCATCGTATACAGAATATCTTCTGTAGTTTCACGTGGCAGTCCCAAAATCAAATCCATATTTATTTCCAATCCAAGATTTTTAGCAATTTTGTAAACGTTGTCAAACTGTTCCCTGTTATGGTAGCGATTTACGAGTTTTAGTGTCTTTTCATTAAAAGACTGGGGATTTATGCTGATTTTATTTACTCCATAACTTTTAATAATAGTCAATTTCTCCTCATCTAAGGTATCAATTCTTCCAGCTTCAAATGTAAATTCCTTTAAATAACCCAAATTGTAATTTTCCTTTACTGTTTTTAAAAGTTTGTCAATTTCTTTTGCCGTTAAAATCGAAGGCGTTCCTCCGCCAATGTAAATCGTGTTAATTTTTAAATCCAGTTCCTGTGTTAATTGCCCAATTTCACGGATTTCATGATAAATTGAGCCTATATATTCATCATATCTTTCAGCATATTTTCCACGTAGCAGGTAGGCTGGAAATGAGCAGTATGAACATTTTGTAGGACAAAAGGCAATACCGATATAAATTCCTATTGTTTCCTTGTCTAAATATGGTTCTTGACGTTTTACAATGTCTAGCAGAAGTTTCCGCTTTTCATCACTTACAAAATATATTTTTTCCAATATTTCATCAATTTCTTCATAAGACAATCCCATTTTTAAAAATCGCCCAATAATCTTTGTAGGACGCACACCTATTAAGATTCCCCATTTATATTTATTTTTTTTATCAAATAATTCCATTAATGAGGCCTTTGCCATAACTTCCGCCTGATCAAAATATTCATCATTTATCTTCTTATGTGAAAATGTCACTTTTTTTAAGATTTTGCCACTATTTTTGTCAATCAATGCTGTATTTACAGTAATTAATTTAGCATTTTCATTTTCATTATTTTCTAGTTTTCCACAATCTTTTGAAAAGTTTTCCACATTTTTACCCTTTTCAAAATTTACATTAATTTCTACATTATTTTCACTGTTTTCAGAAATAACACCATAATTTTCAGGCAGAAGTACACGCACAAATTCCTCAAGTTTATTCTGATTAATCTCAATATTTGCTCTTATCATCTATTTTATAACTCCTACAAAATAAAGTGCCAGTACAATTATTCCAAGAATGATCCGATAATATCCAAATACCTTGAAATCATGCTTTTTAATATAGCTCATAAAGACTTTAATAACGGCATAGGCAAATATAAATGAAAGCATAAAACCTAATGCAATTAAAAACCATTCATATCCGCTTAATGCTGTTCCCAGTTTTACCAGCTTCAAAAGTGTCGCTCCAAGCATTGTCGGAATTGCAAGAAAAAATGAAAATTCTGTCGCTAAAATCCTATTTAATCCAAGCAAAACTCCTCCAATAATAGTGGCAGCGGATCTTGAAGTACCTGGAATCATCGCAAGGCATTGAAATAGCCCCACTCCAATTGCAGTTTTTATAGGCATTTGAGTAATTGAAGTAATTTTACCTTCCTTTTTTTCGCCAGATTCCAGCCAAATAAGTATAACTCCGTAAATAATCAGCGTTATTGCCACAACTACTGAATTAAACAGCACTTTATCAATAACATCATCGAACAAAAGTCCTAAAACAACTGCTGGAAGCACTGCAATCACTATTTTTATCCACATTTGAACAATATCCATCCGCTGACTTTGGCTAAGCCCTTTTGCAAACGGAAAAATTCTTTTCCAGTAATACACAACTACCGACAAAATTGCCCCTAGCTGTATAATTATCTTAAACGCATTTGCAAATTCCTCATTTTTCGATAATTGCAAAAATTGATCCACAATGATCATATGTCCTGTGCTGCTGACAGGTATAAACTCTGTAAGCCCTTCCACAAGGCTTAAAATAAATACTTTAATAATGTCTATGAACATAATAATTTCCTTTCCTCTTTATTTATACTAAATCCCATTTGAATTTGAAAAAGTTTTATCTATTTCTGGCAAGAATTGAGACTCCTTGGCGAACAGAATTTATAACAAATCTCTTATTCTAATGGAAATAGTATTATATTTCAAAAAATTTTTCAATTACTGTTTTTAATCCATGTTCCACATTTGAAGTTGAAATAAATTTAGAAATACTTTTAATTTCAGGAATAGCATTTTCCACAGCCACAGGCATTCCCACAAGTTTCAATAATGGCTTATCATTTGCACTATCTCCAACCGCTATCATTTCCTCAGGCTTTATATTTTCGATTTCTCCCAATTTTTTCAATGTCTTCCCTTTATCCACATTTTTATTGGCAATTTCTAAAAATATTGGCTTTGAAATGGCAATAAAGTAGTCATTTCCATGAACTTTATTCATATGCTCTTCGGCTATTAATACTTCTTCAGGCGTTCCAATAATCATGCATTTTGTAGTTTTATCAATTCCTTTTTTTTCTAATTCTTCAAGCGAATCAAATTTTTGGAATTTCATTTTACATTGATCCGCTTCGTACATTACTCCTTCTGTTGCCTCTGTCCCATAAATCGTATCTCCAACATACAAAATCATCGGAACATTTATTTCCTTTGAAACCTTATAAACATTTTCAATATCCTTTTTTTCCAGCCCTTCATGAAAAATCACTTCATTTGTCTTCATATCAATTAATTCGCCACCGTTAAATGCCAGCACGTAACCTTCATACTCATCCATCTGAAGCTCCTTTGCATACTCAAGCATCGCATAACTAGGTCTACCGCTTGCAAGCACAAATTTAACACCCTTTTCCCTTTGAACTTTCACAATCGCCTCAACATTCTCCCTTGTTATCCCATGTTCTTCATCCAGCAACGTTCCATCCATATCAGTTGCAATTAATTTATAATCCATAAAATCCTCCCACTTTCTTTATTCATAATTACTTTATTAATTTTTTCAAATCATATTTATCATAAATATTATACAGGAAATATAGAAAAAAGTCCAACTTAATAACCCTTTATTAATATCCATATTTTTAAAATTATTTTCTAAGCAAAAAAAAAAAAAAAAAATAAGGCTTCTGATATATAATATAAGCAAAACAATTTAAAAAATTAAAGGAGAAAGCTATGAAAAAATTATTCTTAGTATCAATGCTATGCTTAACATTCACAATTCCAGCCAAAGCAGATTTCTGGAAAAAATTAAAGAACGCTGTAATCGGAACAGATGCGACATCTTCATCAAATAGTTCCGGAAAAACTGGAGGAACTAGAGGATATCTTGTTACAGATGGAAATTATAAGAAAATTGTAAATCCTTTTGATAAAAATGATTATAAAAATGAAGATGATATATATGGTGCAGAAAGAAATTCTATATACACTCATAGAGATTTACAAGGAATATCAGAAAAAGTAAATTATGTAGAATGTAGAATGAAACCAGGAGGATTCTTATATGAAATTGGAAGTGAAACTTTTTATGGATATGTTAAATTTCCAGTATATTGGACTCATGGTTCTAATATTTTAGGATGCTTTGAAAGAGATAAATCAGGAAAGGAACAAGAAATTCAAAGAGACATTTATTTTGATCATAATTTAGCAATGTATATTTGGGATAATCAATTAACAGTACAAACACTAGCTATGAAAAATGGAAAAGTTGCTAAAACTCAATCTCCTTTCTATGATTCTAAATATCCTTATTTCGATTCACAAAATCCTGGAACTGAAATTTTTATTAATGGGCAAAAAGTTAATATTAAATAGGTATTTAAATCTTTTGTTATTTTAAAGTGATGGAAACTGGGAGAAATCTCAGTTTTCTTAATTGAGTAAAATTATTGCATGTGAAAAGCAAAAAAATTGATTTTATAAAAATGGAGGAAATATGAAAAAAATTATAACTTTATTTATCATTTTAGCTATGTTTACTGTATCATGCGGAAAAAAAGTAAAAGTAGACGAATCAAAGTGTCTTACGCCAGAAGGATTAAATGAAATGTTAAAAGAATACTACAGCCATGCAGGTGGTCCTTATGGAAATACTGATTCCTTTGATGAAAATTATGAAAGATTTCTTCAAATACATGCTACTATCGGTTGTGAAATTAATAAGGGAAATGTAAAAGAAAAATTTGAAGGTTTTGAAGAATCTAGAAGAGCATCAGGAAAACAAAATTTGGTATCAACTGATAAAGCAACATATCCACTGGATATATTAAAAACTTACAGACTTAATCTTACATATAAAACATTTGAAGAACAAAGAAAACACATAGATGAATATGCACAAATGCAAAAAGAATTAGAAAACTTAGATCCAAATAAATTGGAACAAGAAACAGTTAAAACATATAATGAAATTTCAAAACTTATTTCTAAAGAAAATCTAAAAAATTCTGATGTCTCATTAGTGGGCCCAAATGTAAATGTAGCACATATTTTACAAGGGGATTATGAATGGAATTACTAAAAAAAATAAAAAAGAAAGGAAAGAAGAAATATGAGCCATTTTATAGCAGTTATTAATGATTCTTCATTAATAATGAAATCTATATTTTTAGCAGCAATACTGCTGCATATATTTATTATATTTAAAGCGGCAAGACAAAAAGCTGACGAAGGGATAACAAAAGGAAAAGTCTGGATTACATACGCTGTAATTTACTGGTTAGGAGCATTTATTGGAGGTACAATTATAAGTATTTTGGTAATATTTATTTTACAAGGTATTTTTTTTATTTTAAATTTTTTAAACTATGCTCATATAAATGAATCGACAATTTTTATGATCGGATATTCTTTACATGCAGTAGCCAGTGCAATTATTTTTAAAATCTTGAACAAGCGATATTTAACTTCAGAAAAAAATATAGGAATAGAAGAAGCTACAGATACAAAACAATACATACTTTTACTTTTAAAATTAATTGGAATTGGAATTTTAGCATTTTTTGGATTATTATTTGCTATACCATTAATTTTATTTGCCGTAGCAGTTTATGTACTATTTAAATTACTAGGTATCACAAGTTTTGTAGCTGGAATGACATCAAATAGAATTCAAGAAGTTCAAGATGATATTGATATGGCCGCTTATAAAAGACAACAATACGGAGTTCATAATAAAAGCGAAAGAATTATTTCTGATTCAGAAGCACAACAAATTAAAGAAAGAATGGATAATAGAAATAAAAAATTTTGATTATAAAATATAATCGTGAGTAGTCCAAAAATATGGAGAAATGAAATATTTAAATAGTAAATTTTTTAAATCAGAAGATATATTTATTAAATTAAAAGAAAATAATTTACAAAAACATAATTAAAAAAAGGAAGTGAAAATAATGAAAAAATTATCAATCACAATTCTTATTTTAACATTTATGGCATCTTGTTCAAGCCAAAATAAGGATAATAATGCAAAAGATACTAAATATCAATCAGCTACTTATACAAAGCCGCAAAATCCACAAGGAGCTACGGTTGCATTAAATTCAACTGATTTTAGGGTTGATAACAATTTTATCTATTATAAAGGAGCAATTTTTACAGGAAAAATTACATTTGATCTTCCACAAAAAAGTGGATATTTCTTTGTAAGTAATGGAAAATTGCAAGGGGAAACTGAAATAAATTATAAATTGACTGGAACGAAGAAAGTGCAAGTTTATGAGGAAGGAAAACTTATGCAGCTTACTCAAACTGAAAATAATGTAACAACTGTCGTAGATTATTCTGATGATCCTGCTTCTATCGATAACCGAAAAATTGTAAAGGTTGCTACAAAATATGATAAAGACTCGTATTCAATGGATTTTGTAACTTTGGATGGAGAAATTAAAAAAGATGGAAAAACTTTGAAGGATTTGGAAGTAAAAGAAGAAGATTATCAAAAATATGTAAGCGGAGTAGTTGAAGAAAATGGCGGAGTTTATAAAATTTACTATAGCTTTGACAACTCAACTGGAGAAGTTTCTGAAACACGATATAAACTTGATTCTAAAAAACAAAAAAGCGAAATATTGTCTGGAGTTAGAAAATTAAGTGAAATTAATATGGTACTTGAAAATGGAATGACTTTATTCAGAAGAATAATGTCAGCTACTGGAGAAAGTGCCACTCCTGCTGCTACAACTCCAGTTCCAGGACAATCAGGACAGCCTGCCGCTCCTGCTCCAAATGCAACAAATTCAGCAAATACAACTAATCCAGCCAATCCACCAGCACAGTCTGGTCAGGATGAGGATTTGGCGACATTGGACAGAGTTTATGATGAAGTTATGCATAAAAATAATGAAAATATTTTAAAAACTTTTTCAAAACAAAAATTGGGATACATAAGAAATACATTATTTGCTAAAAAAGGATACATATTTACAAAAAATCTTGAATATGCTAACTATTTTTCTAAAAAAAGCTGGTATCAAGGAAGATACAACACAGATAACCTTTTAAACAAAGAAGAACAAAAATTTGTTGAGATAATACAAAAATATGAAAAATAATTTATTTTAAAATTATTTTGTTTATGTTAAAAATAGGAGGAAAAATGGATAATAATAATACAGAAAATAAAACAAATAATCAAAATTCAAATGCAAATAATAATTCTGGAAATATTTCACAATCAGGATTCTTAGATAATATTCTACAAAAAGATAATGAAAATAATAAACTTTTTTTGAAAATAGTATTCTGGCTGACTGCAGCCGCTTCAGTTATACTTCTTTATACTGGAATAAAAGGTTTAAGTTTATACCTTAATGCAAAAAAAGCTGCTTCAGAAGCTAGTTCAGGATCTTTAGATAATTTGTTTAGTAGTGGTGCAAATTTACTGGGAAAAGGGATGGATTTCTTTTCAACAGCTAAAACAATGCAAGGGATTTTAAATTTAATAGTAATTGCTGTAATTGTGGCTACTGTTTTGATTTATCTAAAGGCAAAAAAAGAAAATAAAATAGAAAAATTAAAAAATCTAAATTATTATTTTATTGGCGGATTTATAATATTTGGACTTTTAGAAATGTATGCAGTGCATGGACTTATAAAAGCATTAACTTCTTTATCAGGTATGTTTGGAGCAGCTACAGGCTCAGCACCAAATTTTGGTTTAATAAAATTTTCTTTAGCATTGATTTTCATAACTTCATTAGGTTCGGTAATAACAAATTATTTTGTTATTTTTAGAGGAAAAAATATAGAAATTGAAGATATAAAATCAGAATGGAATAATGGAGCTGAAAAAATAAATGCAATGGATCCTGAGAAAAAGAAAAAATATACAACTATTGGAATTGCTGTAATAGGAATTATTGCATTATACTACATTTGCGCAAATTTCATATTTTTGCAAAATTTTGACTTTAATAAATATTATACAGTTAGAATCGATGGAGCTTCTGGAAGCGGGAAAATAACAAATTATCAAAATCCTGAATTTCCGCTAGAAACTGCAAATAGCAATACAGAAAAACCTAAAAAAGAGGAAGAGTTTGCAAAAGAGGGAGGAATTACATTTAATTTTTCCAAAACTGAAGGAATACAAAATGGAGATACAATTGATGTTGAAGTTTCTTATAATAAAGATGTAGCAAAAAAATTAAAGATTCGTCCTCAAAACAGTAAATTTAAAATAAAAGTCAATGGACTTCTTGAATATGCTAAAAATGCTAATCAAGTAAAAGATTTGAAAAATTATATTACAAAACTTGCACAGAGAAAAATTGAATTGCAAAAAGATGATAATCCTTCTGATAATCCTAATTTATCAGGAATTTATTACAAACAGGATGAAAATGGAAATTTATCAATTAAATATTTCATTCAAAACACATTTGCTGGATTTTTTGGTAACACTGAATCTTTTGAACCAGTTGAAATTGGGAACATAGTTTTAGATAAAAATAACAATATTACTTCTTATGAAGAAATAAAATCTAACTCTTTTTCTTCAGAAAAATATAATAACGCTGGAGAAGTTCAAGCTGCGATGAGTTCACAAGGATATACTTTATTGAATTAGTACAGAAAAACATCCTGTTAGGAGTCTTGACTCCTTGCAATGAAATTAGTAATTATTTCGCTACTTAAATAGAAATAGTGTTAAACTGGGATTTCTCCCAGTTTTTTATTTTTCAAAATTCATACTTTCCAAAAAAATTCTTCAAAATAAAAACCATCTCAAAAAGCCCGTAAACTTTTCAAGACAGTTCTTAAAAACAAATATTCTTTTTTATCCTCCCAAATAGGCCTTCTTAATTTCAGGATTTGTAAGTAGTTCCTTCCCTGTTCCTTCCAAAATGATTTTCCCAGTTTCCAGAACATATCCTCTATCTGCGATTGAAAGCGCCATATTGGCATTTTGTTCTACCAACAATACAGTTACATTTTCCTCCTTGTTGATTTTTTCAATGATGTTGAAGATTTCCTGCACTAATAGTGGCGCTAGCCCCATTGACGGCTCATCCAGTAATAATAATGAAGGATTTGACATCAAAGCTCTTGCCATTGCCAGCATTTGCTGTTCTCCTCCACTCATTGTTCCTGCCAACTGCTTTTTACGTTCAGCAAGTCTTGGGAATAGCGAGAACATGTGTTCCATGTCTTTTTTTATCTGATCCACATCATTTCTTGTGTACGCTCCCATTTCCAAGTTTTCCAGCACAGTCAGCTCTGTAAAGATTCTACGGCCTTCTGGAACATGTGCCATTCCACGGCTGACAAGCTTATAAGCATCAGCATTGGTTATATTTTCTCCGCTCAAGGAAATTTCTCCTGATTTTATTGGTACAAGCCCTGAAATAGCGTGAAGTGTGGATGTTTTTCCAGCTCCATTTGCACCAATTAGGGAAACGATTTCACCTTTTTTTATTTGAAATGAAATGTTTTTTATAGCATGAATTCCGCCATAGTAGACATTTAAGTCATTTACATTTAAAATATTCACATTTCCTCCTTTTTGCTAATTTTATTAATTTTACAGCTCAAATTCATTTTATTCTCCTAAATAAGCTGTGATAACTTCCTTATTATTCTGAATTTCATCCGGAAGCCCTGAAGCAATGATTCTTCCAAAGTTTAGCACATATAATCTTTCACAAATTCCCATTACCAGATCCATATCATGTTCAATTAACAAAATTGCAATTTTAAACTTATTTCTTATAAAGCTAATTGTATTCATTAATTCCTTCGTTTCATTCGGATTCATTCCAGCCGCCGGCTCATCTAGCAGCAGCAATTTAGGATTTGTAGCCAAAGCTCTTGCTATTTCCAGTTTTCTTTGCTGTCCATAAGACAAGTTTCCAGCAGTAATATTCGCCATTTCAGCCATGTCAAAAATATCCAGCAAATCAAGCGCCTTATCTGTCACTTCCTTTTCTTCCTTCCAAAATCTAGGAAGTCTAAAAATCGCTTCAAAAGTATTATAATTCATACTATTGTTAAATGCCAGCTTTACATTGTCTAATACGCTTAGTTCCTTAAACAGCCTAATATTTTGAAATGTTCTGGCAACTCCTAAAGCAACTATTTGTGGAGTAGTTTTCTTATTTATACTAATCTGATTTATAGAAATATCCCCGTCTGTAGGTTTATAAACACCTGTAAGCAAGTTAAATATTGTTGTTTTTCCAGCTCCATTCGGTCCAATCAGCCCAACTAGCTCGCCTTCTTTTATTTCAACATTTACATCATCAACTGCTCTTAGCCCTCCAAAAGATATTCCCAAATCTGTCGTTTTTAATAATGACATATTTATATCTCCTATTTTACTTCTTTTTTTATTTTATTAAAAATACTTAATTTTAATTTTCATCACTTTCATTTTTGCTATTTTTATGATCTCTAATCCGCTTAATTCTTCTTTTTGTTCCTGCAAATGTAAATTCTTTTGTTCCAAAAATTCCCTTTGGACGGAAAATCATCAATGAAATCAATATAATTGCGTAAACTAAGTATCTAAACTGTGAAACATCTCTTAATTTTTCATTTAATAATGTCAAAATTACCGCAGCAACAATCGCTCCCGTAATACTTCCAAGTCCTCCAAGCACAACCATAACAAGAATTTCTATAGAGAATAAAAATCCAAATTTATCAGGTGTCAAAATTCCCACATTATGTGCAAACAGTGACCCTCCAACTCCAGCAAAAAATGCTGAAAATGCAAATCCATAAAGTTTTACACGATTTAATCCAATTCCAATATTTTCAGCCGCAATTTCATCTTCCCTAATTGACAGAATTTCTTTCCCCTTTCGAGAAGTCATAGCCATCGCAATTATAACAATTGAAATAACTACAATGAAATATGTATTTGAAAAACTCAAAAGTGGTGGAATATTGTTAAGTCCAGTCGCTCCACCTAAAAAGTCCAAATTTTGAATAATATATTTTACAATTTCTCCAAATGCAAGCGTGATAATTGCAAGATAATCTCCCCTTAGTCTAAGTGTACTTCCACCAACTAAAAATCCAAATACAGCTGCAACTAATCCACCAAACAGTGATACTAAAATTAATTGTAAAAATGGCGGTAAATTATAGCTTGCCAATATTTTAGAAATAAATGCCGCTGAATATCCACCTATTGCGATAAATCCAGCTTGTCCCAAGTTAAGCTGTCCCATAAGTCCGACTGTTATGTTTAAACTTACTGAAAATAACACGTAAATTAGGATATTTATATAAATTCCCTTTGTATAGCTGAAAGGGTCATTTGGATTAAAAGTAAAACTTAGAACAAAATAAAATACAACTATCAAAAGAAATGTAGCAACATAATTTTTCACGTTTAACTTGTTAAAATAATTCAAGTCTTTCCATTTATAATTTTTTGCTTCTTTACTTTTTTTAGGCTGTTCATCTTGTTTTTTTTCTAAACTAGCTATATTTTTTATTTTTTCTTCTTTATTATTTTTTTCCATTTTCCATTTTCCTCCCTTCCAATTATACTTTTTCCTTCATATTTTTTCCAAACAATCCATTTGGTCTAAAAATCAATATTAATATAAGCACCCCAAATACAATCGGATTTGCCCAAGTTGTAAGCGATGATCCTTTTACATATGCTTCAAGCAGTCCTAAAACATATCCTCCAACCATAGCTCCAGGAATACTTCCAATTCCTCCAAATACAGCCGCAATAAATGCCTTCAGTCCTGGCAGCATTCCCATATATGGCTCAATTTGCGGATAAACAATCGCATATAATGCTCCACCCAATGCACCAAGTCCAGAACCAATAGCAAATGTTATGGCAATAGTTCTATTTACATTAATTCCCATAAGCTGTGCCGCTCCTGTATCTTGTGAAACCGCTCTTGTAGCTTTTCCCAATTTTGTCTTTTTAATAAATAAATTTAAAGCTACCATGCATATTATTGTGATTACAATTACAAATATTGTAAGCGTACTAATTTCCAAAAATCCTAGCTTCATTTTATTATCATTTGATAAAAATGCCGGTATATATTTTGGATCAATAACTCTCGGATTTGCTCCAAATATTATAAGTGCCAGACTTTCCAGCAAGAAACTCATTCCAATCGCTGTAATCAATGCTGAAATCTTAGGCGCATTCCTAATCGGACGATACGCAAAAAAGTCGATTACAACTCCTAAGATCGCACAAAAAATGATTGACAAAAAAATAGCCAGTATTAATGGCATCCCATTTGACACAGCGATAAGCGTAACATAAGCTCCTACCATAAGTATATCACCGTGTGCAAAATTTATAAGTTTAACGATTCCGTAAACCATTGTATATCCCAAAGCAATCAGGGCATAAATACTTCCAGTTTGCAGTCCGTTAATAGTTTGTTCAATAAAACTCTTTAACATATTTAAAACTCCTATACTTTCCACTTATACAGTTTATTTTTATTTTATATTTTAATACTTAGGCAACCTAAAAACTATATTCAATTTTACTCAAATTTCCATATAATCTTAAAGCTGCTTACGTATATTCATTTTATTAAATTCTAAATTATTAAATAAAAAATCTTGATAAAAAAAGTTCTCGATTGCTAGAAGAAAGAAAAAATCCCCAACAACCGAACTTTATAATAATTATTACTTTCCATATTTAGATGTATTCGACAATCTGAATTTTTTTATTTCAACAAGGGGTTTTTAACCCCTTGCTTCAAAATATCTGTTTTGTTAAATTTTAAATTTCTCTAATTTATGAATAATTCTATTATTTTAGAATTTTTCTTTTAATGTAAGTTTTCCATCTTTTACTTCAATAAATGTAACTTTCTTTTCAGGGTTTCTTTCTGAATCATATTTTAATGAACCTGTAACAAGATTTGTTCCAGTAAAGTTCTTAATTGCATCTTTAATTTCATCTTTTGAAGAAAGATCTTTTACATTTTTCAATGCAGTTTCTAAAATTGTTCCAGTATCGTATCCTAAAGCCGCAAAAATAATTGGATCAGCTTTATATTCCTTTTTATATTCAGCAATGAATTTTTGAACATGTTGGTCAGGATCATCTGGTGCAAATTGACTTGCAAAAATTGCTCCATTAGCAACTTTTCCAAAGTTAGTTTGGATTCCATCCCATCCATCTCCACCCATAAATTGAGCGTTTATTCCAAGTTCTTTTGATTGTGTCAAAATTAATCCAATTGTATTATAATAATCAGGTACAAAAATTACTTCAGGATTATATCCTTTTACCTTTGTAAGCAATGCTCTAAAGTCTTTGTCATCAGCAGTATATTGTTCTTCTTTAACTTGGATTCCTTCTTTTTTAGCTTGTTCCTTAAACGCATTTGCAAGTCCAACAGAATAATCACTACCTGTATTAGTCAATACTGTAACATTTTTATAACCTTTAGATTTTGCATATTTTGCAACAACAACACCTTGGTAAGGATCTGTAAATGTTGTTCTAAATACG
Source organism: Leptotrichia sp. oral taxon 417 (assembly GCF_013394865.1). Lineage (NCBI taxonomy): Bacteria > Fusobacteriati > Fusobacteriota > Fusobacteriia > Fusobacteriales > Leptotrichiaceae > Leptotrichia > Leptotrichia sp. oral taxon 417. Next base: position 2,215,700 of record NZ_JABXYV010000001.1, read on the forward strand.
AAATCCTTATCCTTTGTAATATCAAATGCAGTTCCAGTTGCTGTAATCATAGGAACTTTTGCTTGTTGTGCAAGCGGTGCAATTGCAAGAGATGGTCCAGATGTAACTTCTCCCATGAAAATATCAATTTTATCTTGTGAAACCATTTTTTTAAATGCATTAATTGCTTCTTGCGCATCTCCTTTACTATCTGCAACGACAAGTTCGATTTTTTTACCGTTAATTCCTCCAGCGGCATTTATTTCCTTTACCTTCAATTTAAATCCATTAATTGCACTTGTTCCATATTGTGCCACATTTCCAGTCAATGCCCCAATAACACCAATTTTTATAACATTTTTATCTTTTCCAGTTTTAGCTCCGCAGCTAAGTACAAACAATGCTAATAATGAAATCAAACATAATAGCTTTTTCATAATTGTTCTCCTTTATAAAATATATTTTTATATTTAAAAATAATTTACTTAAAATTTTCGTTTCCAGTTTCTTATTTCCTTAAATTCTTTTACTTTTAGAATTTTTCCTTTAATGTAAGTTTTCCACCTTTTACTTGGATAAATGTAACCGCCTTTTCAGGATTTCTATCAGCGTCAAATTTTAATTTACCAGTTACCAGGTCAATACCGCTTACATTATTCATAGCTTCCCTTATAGATGTTCCTGATAAATCCTTTGTAGATTTTAAAGCAGTTTCTACAATTTCTACAGTATCATAACCAAGTGCCGCAAACATTATTGGCTCTTTGTTATATTTAGCCTTGTAAGCCTTCATAAATTTCTGAACATTTTCAGCCTTGTCATCTGGTGCAAATTGACTTGCAAAAATTGCTCCTTCTGCAACCTTTCCAAAGTTAGTCTGGATTCCATCCCATCCATCTCCACCAAGATACTGTGCATTAATTCCCAAATCTTTAGCTTGTGAGATAATAAGCCCAATTGTATTGTAATAATCAGGTATAAAAATAGCTTGTGGATTTTGTCCTTTTACTTTTGTCAAAATTGCTTTAAAGTCTTTATCATCATTTGTATATTTTTCTTCAGTAATAGTTATTCCATCTTTTGCAGCTTGTGCCTTAAATGCATTTGCAATTCCTACAGAATAGTCATTTGAAGAGTTTGTCAATATTGCAATTGATTTTATGCCTTTAGATTTTGCATATTTCGCAGTGGCAGTTCCTTGATAAGGATCTGTAAATGTTGTTCTAAATACAAAATCTTTTCCTTTTGTAACATCAAGGCTTGTAGCTGTTGCTGAAATTAAAGGTACTTTTGCCTGTTGCGCAAGTCCTGAAATAGCTTGTGAAGTAGCCGATACAACTTCTCCAATCACAACATTAACTTTATCTTGTGAAACCATCTTTTTAAAGGCATTTACTGCTTCCTGAACATCTCCCTTACTATCTGCAGTTATAAGCTCAATTTTTTTACCATTGATTCCACCTGCATTATTAATAGCATCAACCTTCAGTTCCACACCTTCTTTTACTGCTACTCCATATTGTGCATAATTCCCAGTAAGCGGCGCAATAACTCCAATTTTTATAACATTGCCATCATTAGCCTTTTTACCGCATCCAACAATAAACACCGTGGCTAACAGCATCATTAAAAATACTTTTTTCATATTGTCATCTTCCTTTCTATTTTAATGCTAAACTCCATCTAAATATATTTTATTTGTTTTCTAGAAAAAATTTTAATTCTTTAAAAGAAATTTATAACAAACCCGCTATCCAAATGGAAAATAGCAAAAATTATTTATACACTTATTTATGTTTATTATTATATCACAAAAAAATAAAGAATTGAAATTATTTTTAAAAATTTATACAAAAAAAGCTACTACATTTCGTAGTAGCAAAAAATTATTTTTTATTATTATTAAAATACTAAGCTCTTATTAATTTCCTAAGTTGAAATTATAACCTACACCAAGAGATACTCTTCTATAATTAGCATCATATTTAGAATTAACTCTTACAGGTCCTTCGTATTTGTATTCACCTTGGTTTTCTTTATACATAAGTTCTACGTTTACGTTGTTGTAGTTGATTCCTCCACCTACTCCGTAGTATAATCCATTTTTAGCTTTGAATTTTCCTAAAACACCATAGTCATGGTTTCCACTGTTGAATGAATATCCTAAATCACCTTTAACATAAGGTTTTACAACTGTTTGTGTGTCAAAAGTATATTTAGCTGTTGCATACACTGGAACAGAGTTATAGTTTTTTTCATTTTGTCCTTTTACTTTATCTTTTAAGTCTTTGTGGAATTGGAAAGCTGTACCTCCTCCAACTTCTAATCCAGGAACTACTTCGTTTCTGTATTCAACTCCAATTTCTCCTGAACTGTTTTTAGTTTTTTGAGTTCTCCAATCTTTTTCATAATGGTATTTTCCACCAAAATCTATTCCACCTTTAACTTCTACTTTTCCTGCATCTGCAAATGAAGCTGCTCCTAAAACTAGAAATAAACCAATTAATGTTTTTTTCATAATTAATCACCTTTCTTTTCTAAAAAAATTTTTTCCTAAAAATCTCCTCTAAATTGCTCCTACTTATAAAAAATAGGAATTTCCTGTGAATGTAAACTATTTTATACATTTCAGCAGATCTCACAGATAATTATTAACCTGTGATAACATTATACTATATTTTTATCATTTCATCAATCTTTTTTTATTTTACTTTCTATTTATAAAAGACAAAAAACTTTTTAAGTTTATGATGAAACTTTTTTAAAACTACAGTATGCATCATTTTATAAATCTTCTAACCTTAAATGATAACTTATTATACATTACAGTTCTTATAAACAAGTTTATATATATTTATTTTTATCTTTGAAAAACAAAAAAACAACCTAACTTTTAAACAGTAAAAGAAAGATTGTTTTTTAATTATTTGTTTTGATTTCTAAGTTCTTCAGGCTTTTGTGATACTCCTGTTGAAGGTCCTGTTTCTGGTAATTCTACTGCTGTTTCATTTTCAGTTTTCCCAAGATTTCCCAGATTTAATAATGTTGTGTTAAGTTTACCAAGCAATACATCAATATTTTCAGCTGTAACAACTACTTTTTCCCCTTGCGGAGTCTTCTTAACTACAAATTTAGTTGTATTTTTTGTTTTTGGCTTATCTTTTGCTTCAAGTTCCTGTTTAAATCTTTCTTCAGCTGAAAGTGGTTTAGAATCTTTGTTTGTAAAAACTTCTTGTGACATTTTTTGAAAAACTTGTAAAAATACTTTTTGTACATCTAAATTTGTTACTTCTACAGTTACGATAGTAGTATCATTATCCTGTTTTTCTGTTCCGATTATTTTATATTCAAGATTTTTCAATAATGTTTTAAAAAGCAATTCTTGAGTCTTATTAGTATAAGTCATTTCCAAATTTCCTTCAAAACCATCATCAATAGCATATTTTGCCGCCTCTTTTGGCTTACCGGCCTTTATATTATTAATAAATTTTGAAACTGTGTCATTAGGCCCTGATCCGCAACTAACTAAACATAAAAGCATAAGCATCCCTAACAGTAATTTTTTCATCTATAACTCCCTTCTCTTTCTATTTATAATATTACTTTGTTCTTTATTATTTATTCTACATCATTTGAATTAATAAGTCAAGGGAGTTTTGAAATTTTAGTGAATAGTGACAGAAATTCATTATTATTTTTTATTTTTCCTGATTTTCTAATTTTTTTTCTAATTTTTTAACTCTTTTTACAAGTTCAGGCACTTTTCCCATCGACATTTTCACTCTCAAATCATCCATGTGGTCTCTCAAAGGAAATCCTGACATTTGTTTTCCATCAGGAACATCATTTGTAACACCTGATTTTGCAGCAATTACAACATTATTTCCAATTTTTAAGTGTCCAGCCACTCCGACTTGTCCTGCAAGAGTCGTATCATCTCCAACTTCCACGCTTCCAGAAATTCCCACTTGTGCGATAATAAAGCAATTAGAACCAATCACATCATTATGAGCAATATGAACCAAATTATCAATTTTCGTACCTTTTTTTATAATCGTATCTCCAATTGCTCCTCTATCAACGCAAGTATTTGCTCCTATTTCCACTTCATCTTCCAAGATAACATGTCCAATTTGCTCGATTTTCACATTATCGCCTTTCACTTTTATGTATCCAAATCCATCAGACCCAATAACTGCACCTGGCTGAAAAATACATTTTTTCCCAATCTTAGAAAATTCTCTAATTGTAACATTCGAATAAATAATTGTCCCATCTCCAATTTCTGTCCCTTCAAAAATCGAAACATTCGGATAAATTACAACATTTTTCCCAATTTTTACATTATGTCCAATGTATGTATTAATTTCTGAGACACTCGCTGTTTCATCAATTATTGCTGAATCTTCTATCGGTTTTTCAAATGATTTCACTTTCGGTTTAAAAAAGTTAAGCAAAATTGGCATCAATTCTCTCGGATTTTTTTCAACCACAATATACGTTCTATCTTTCGGCAAATTTTCCAACGGTGGAACAATTATTGCACCAGCAGTACATTTATCAATACTTTTCAACATTTTTTCATCTGCTGCAAAAGTCAACTCATCTTCTGTCGCATAAAAAAATGGAGCTAATCTTTTAAAAATTAAATTTTCATTTCCAACTATTTTTCCACTAATTAATTCTGCAACTTCTTTTATATTATACATTTTGAATACCTCCTATATAGCCATTTACAAAAATTTATAAAATTTTTATAAAATTATAGGGATGAAATCAATCATCCCACATAATTATTTTTAAATTTTTTTCTCACACAAGGGTAAGACTCTTTGCTTCAGGATATTTATTTTATTAAACCTGAAGTTTGCATAGTTATCGAATAGATCTATTTTTACTTGTCTGAAAAAATTAGAATGATTGCCCGAAACTAAAGTAGAATTTACCCTTATCTTTTTTCTCACCTTTTTTCTCAGGATCCATAGGCCAACCATAATCAAATCTTAACGGTCCAATTGGCGTATTCAATCTTACCCCAACTCCATAACCTTTTTTTAGATCTTTAAAGTCATGTGCCGCCTTTCTGTTTGGCTTATAGATTTTTTTACCAGTAATCGGATCTCTTGACTCATTCTGCCAAGCGTTACCAATATCAAAGAATGCCACTAACTGTAATGTATCATTAATTTTAGTTCTATTTTCAATAGTTGCATGGAATTTGTCATATCCATCAAATGCTCCATAATCATATCCACGAACTGATTCTGCTCCACCAATACTAAATCTTAAAGCTTCTGGAGTTCCACTTCCTGTTGATCCCCAAGCTACTCTATATGCCATTACGTTTTTATCACCAAAGAATGTTTTATGGTAAGCTCTTAAATCTGCTTCAAACTGGTCATAACTTCTAGGATCTCTTAGAAGTTCTCCTCTTTCGTAAGAAAGTGTAGTATAGATTCCTTTTGTAGGACTATATTGATTATTTCTTGTATCATAAATTAATGATGGTCCTATTGCAAATAAGTTATACTTATCATTTACTTTTTTATTTGAGAACAATTCTTCATAATGGTCATATCTTGCTGCCATTCTTACATAAAGGTCACTGTTAAGCCCTTTACCAATTGTCCAACGAGTTCCAATCTTCTTAACTTTTTCCACTTCATCTGGATCAGCATTATCATCAACTGACACATTCCAGTAGGCTGTTCCTCCCAATTGAACACGTTCAGTTCCTCTTAACCAAGGATCAAACCAGCTAATATCAAATGTTTTATCTCCTTTATTTGATGCTGATAAAGTAATTGCGGCATCTTGTCCTCTTCCCAAGAAGTTTGAATCTGATAATTTAAGTTCTCCTACTAAACCAACTGAAGTTCCGTAAGAAATACTTCCATTGATTGTTGTAGTTGGACGTTCTTCCACAAGCAATTTTACAACTCTTGCATTTGGATCATCTTCTTTTCCTTCAAGAACTGGCTCTATTGAAGTGAACATTCCTGTTCTATAAAGTTCTTCCACTGTTTCCTTTATATTTTTAGTTTGGAAAATTTGTCCAGGTTTTATTTTTTGAACTCTTTCAAATATATAAGGTTTTGTTCTTAAAACAGACCGTCTTTCAGATTGTCTTTCATTGTCTTTTCTAGTAGAAGCTTTTTCAAATTCTACAGAATCTACAACTCCTTCCGATAATCCTATTTTTATATTCCCTTCATTTGAAACATTTATTGATTCAATCCTTGCGACAGTATATCCATTTTTGTTATATAATTTTAATATTCCATTTTCATCAGGATTTAACAAGTTACCGTTTAAGATTTCGCCTCTTTTTATACCTAAGGCTTTTTCCAGCTCTGCATCCTTGTAAAGTGTATTTCCTTCAAAAGTTATGTTTTGAACAACTGGATTTTCCTTTACTTCATAAACTATTGAAATAGTATTATCAGCTTTTCTGTCAGTTTTTGGTTCAACTGATGAGAAATACCCGGTGTCAAATATTTTTTGCCCTCCATCAACTGCCTTTTGCGGTATGAAAATATCTCCCGGCTTAATTGGCAAACTCTTTAAATATTTTTCCTTATCTTTACTACGAGCTTGCAACCCTTCAATATCAACACTTGATATAGTAAAGTCTGTTTCCTTTTTCATTTCTTCCTGTATTTGTTTTCTTTGCATAAGCGCTGCGGCATTTTCAACTTCTGAAACTTCAACCGTAATATTTACAGTATTTCCTCGAATTTTCGGATAAACATTCGCATCTGCCACATATCCTGTTCTCTTTAATTCAAGATAAATATCACTAAGATCTTTATTTGTATATTTATCTCCTGATTTTACAGTTATTTTTGATAACAGGTAGTCTGGAGATAATTCCTTTAAGTTTGAAAATTCAATTGAACCAACTTTTAAATCATCTCTTGTTTCTCTATCAGCTTCAAATACATTATTTGTTTTACCTTTTCCTTTTGCTGCTTGACGTGCTGCATTTTTTCTGTTTCTTTTAACTCTTTTGCTTCCAGGTTCATTACCTATTTCCACTTCTTCAGCAGAATATCTGCTCTTAATATCTGAAAGCCCTTCGTCGTCCAGTTCCTGCTTAGTAGATATTCTACCTGCATTATCCGCCAGCATCATTCCAGCTACTGTGCTTTTTTCTTCAGCTTGCGATAAGTTATTTACAGACACAAACAACGTTACCACAATAATCAAAGCATAAATTTTATTTTTTACCTTTCGTTTTGACATTTTTCCTCCTATTTTTTTAGTGTATCTAATTTTTTCTTCTTGAATATCTTTTTCAGAATATCTCCGAATGTATCAGCTTTTGTTGAAAAATCAACTCCAAAGTAATAGTTTATCCTTGAACCGTTACCCATGCTTGCGCTAGAACTGGATCTTTTAAAACTTTCTCCTCCAGCTCTCAAGTCTAGTCCATTTGAAACACTGTAACTTAGCCATGCATTATATCCAATTGGATTTTTTTCATCACTTTTAGAAGTCTGATATGGAAATTTAAATGCGGCATTCCAAAATAGCTTATCCTTGTATAAATTATCCTGTAATGTAAGCGTAGTTGTGGCACTATATTCTCCTGTCTTATTAGAACGGTCAACATTTGTAGAAACAGCAAACTTGGACATTCCCAATGCATCCTTGATCTTTCCAGTCACTGATGAAAGAAAAAGCTCGTTTAATGCAGTATTAACCAAAGATCCTGCCACTACCAGCCCATCTACTGAATTATCTCCATTTTCACCAGGTTTTCCACTATTTCCAACTAAAGTATTAAGTGCAAGCATTGATATTATTTCCTCTCTTGTTTTTCCAGAAGAAGATGAAAATCTTATTTCAGGATTGCTTACATTTCCACTTACATTTATCTCTATTCTGTCGCCATCTACTTTTGTACTGGCATCAAAAACTACAAATGGATCTGATACAGAAGCTGTAACACCATTAATTGACGGTACAAATCTTATTTCTGCCCCATCAATCTTAAAATCATTTCCATTTACTGAAAATGACCCTTTTGTAATTCCATACTCTCCATCTATCCCAATTTGACCATCATCATAAGTAATTTCAGATGAACCTTTTACTGTACCCTTTATATTTTTTACAAGACTTACATTCGGAATATTAATTTTTACATTATTTCCAGCTTGTACACCTATATTAATCGTATACTGCTTCATTATTTTGTCAATTACCTCTTCTACAATTCCTTCTACAATTGACTTGTCTTGCTCCTTCTTAGCCTTTTGCGATTCCGTTGTATTAGCTTTTGATGAATTAAAATCTGGAATTTCACGTATTTGAGCATTATTTACCACAAGATCTCCAAATAATCTATTTTCTGTAAATATTGCATTTCCGCTAAGTGCAAAATCTATTCCAGTTCCATAATGAAGTCCAACATTATTAAGATCCGCATTTAATTCAAATTTTCCAAGTTCTAATCGTTTAGTTTTCATAAAATCTGCAGGAATTGTCGGAACATCCAGATCTCCAGTCACTTTAAAAGTTCCTCCGTTATATCCTCCATCCAAACGGTTTACTATAAGTTTACTATTTTTCAAATCGATATTGGCATTTACATTATCTACAAGCGTCAACTGGTCTTTTGTCTTATAATTAAAGTTATTAAGCAGAATATGACCTGTTGTAGCCTCATTAGAGAAAATCGCATCTACATTCGCAATTCCTCCTGCCTGCTCTATATTTTTATCAATTCCCAGAAAATCCAGGTTAAAATCCTTAGCAAGCATAGAAACATTATATTTTACTGGTGTAAATTGAACATATCCATTTAAAAGAAGTGGATTATTTTCATATTCCAGATAAAACTGCCCAATATTCAAAGACTTCTCATTAGCCTGCAAATCAATATCCACATTTTTCACTGGAAATCCGCTAAGTTTAATCGAATCCGCCTTTATTTTAACTCCAGATATAAATTTATCAAAACTTCCACGATACATAAATCCAAAGTCTATATCTCCGCTGTATCCCTTGTCCTTCAGATCCTGTATTGAATCAAGCGAAAATTTCTGTTTTTCCAGCTGATAATCTATATTTACATTTGCCAAGTCAAATTTAGTCTGCGTTTCAAACAAAGTTTCCTGATTATCTCCAATAAATCTTAATTTTTGCAAATCAAATGTCCCATATTTAAACAGTTTGTCAATATTTCCGTTAGAATATTTAATATCTGCAACAATATGCGGTATCTTGTAAGTCTTAAAGCTCATATTTCCAAAAGCTATTTGTCCTTCAAGATTAAAATTATTTAGATCTCCTTTAAGATTAAGATTTGATTTTGTTCCGAAAGTTAAATCCTTCATTTCTAAAAGTTTTGGAATATCCGGCTCATTTAAAGCAAGTCCAATATCTGAAATTCCTGTAACTAAATTATAAGTTCCGCTTAATCTATTATCACGCAAAGTTACATCATCAAATCTCATAATTCCATCTTTTATGCTGATATGTGCATTTGTATCCCCTACATAAGTTGATTTTATTGTTGTAGGTGCAGATGGTATTGTTATATTTCCAGAAAGTTTATTCACTGTTCCTTTTAAGTTTGCATCCAAATTCTTAACTTTTAAATTGACTTTATATGGAGAAGTGTCATAAAGCATATAATCCTTTAACCCTGCATTTATATTCATATTGCCGGTTTTAAGATTGTAATTACCGCTTGCATTCAGATTCTCATTTTTAATGCTTAAAATATTCACAACATTGTCCTTTACTTCAAGATTAGCCGTTACATCCTTTAAACGTTGATAATTAAGCCATAATTCATCCATTTTTGCATTGACTGTCAAATCCAGCTTTGATAAATTATTAATTTTACCATTGGCATGTAATTTCTCGTATTCCACTACGTATTCTCCATAAGGACTATAAAGTTCATAATTTCCAGAAAGTTTATCTGCCGTTCCTGTCAAATTGGCATTTAATGTTCCAATTTTTACATTCATTTTAGATGGCAAATTATTATCCGTAAACATGTAATTTTTTAATCTTGCATTTATATCCATTTTACCAGATTTAATGTCATATCTACCACTTGCATTCAAATTTTCATTTCTTATACTTGCGATATTGACAACATTATCTTTTATTTCAAGATTCCCTGTTACATTTCTCAAACGCTGATTTTCAAATTGTAATTCACTTGCTTTTGCATTAACTGTCATATCCAAATTTGCCAAGTCATTAATTTTACCGTTAGCATGCAAATTTTTATACTTTCCCATATATTCGCCATAAGGGCTATGGATTTCATAAGTTCCAGAAAACTTATTATTTACACCATGAACCCTGGCTTCTGCAGTTGCAGGCAATTTTGCCTTGTCAAGCCCGTTAAAGTTATATCCATTAGCCCTTAATAACTTTGCAATATCAACTTCTTTTGGCAGATTAAGGGAGTATGAATGTTTCATATCGGAAGTTGTTGTCCCGTTTATATTCAATACTCCTCCGCCATTCATTCCTGCTGTCCCGCTTATTCTGTAATTTCCATTACGAATTCTTACCTTGACCTTTATAGCTTTTATAAAAGGAACTGACAGATCCTTTACTCTTGCCTTAATTATTCCAGAACGAAGTACATTTTTACTGTTAAACTTCGCAACTAAATTGTCAACATCAGGACTAATTTTATAAGATTTTCCACCATAATTTACATTGAAGTATCCTCTGCTTCTTGCATTAACTACAGCTGTCTGAGTTTTTGGATTTACTGTATAATTTCCTCTCAGAACATTAGATCTTACTGTACCTGTTATAATATTTTTGGGAGAAATTTTTGCACTTCCTGTGATCTTTTTGATGTCAAAATCAGACCCAAGATTATTTAATACATAATCTCCTGACCCAGTTTTCTTTTTCAGGTCATACACAAATTTTCCAATTTTAACATCCTCATTTACTTTGAACCCTGAAAACTCTTGATTAAATATAAATGATGTATCACTTAAAGTCAGCTTTTCATTTGTAATTTTCATATTAGTCTTTACATTTTGAAAATCAGAGTTTGAAATTCTTATATTATCTGAAGAAAACTTACCGTCAAGCGTTCCCTTTTTACTCTTTGTATCGATATTTAATTCAAGATTTCCTGAAACTGCACCTTCAGCTTCAATTTTTGCATCTTTAATTATTTTGTAACGTGCAACTTGATCAAATGGAAGTTTATCTGCAACTAATTTCAAATTCATTTTTTGAGTCTGTATGAAATATGCCATTGTCAAAGTTACTGGACTTTCACTCAATTTAGTATTTGCATTAACTGTAATTTTGTCCTTTTTCATATCAACTACAGCATTAACGCCTTCAATATCACCGTCAAAATCAACATAAGACAACTTTCCATTTTTAATTTTCAGGCTTCCTAGAGCATGTATTTTCTTTTCAATTTTATTCTGCTCCATTTTCAATGCACCTGTAAGTATTCCGCCTTTTGCCTTTATCATATCAACCTGTGCATATTGTCCCAGCTCCTCAGTTATTCTGACATTCTCAAAACCAAAATTAAGACGTGCATCCTTCCTTCTTATATCACTATTTTTTATTTTATCAAACATTGAGTAAATCGATTGCTTAGACTTTATCAATTGCTTCAATTCAACCTTTAGAATTTCAGTCGTTCCATCTTCATTCTTATTTCCAGAACCTTTCGCAAAAAGTGAAAAACCACGTGATTTTGCTACTTCTAGCCTTCCACTTACTTTTTTCAATGTTTTTCTTATTTTCTTGCTATAAGTTGTATCTGTAAAATTTAAAATTGAGTTATGAATATGCATTTTCCCAATTCTGCTTGTCGTGTCAAATGTCTTAGGTTTCTTTGGATCTTTTTTTATTACGTGAAAAATATTAAAATCTTCATTTTTTCTACGTTCCAAATTTACAGTTCCATTATACACATCAATTCTATTAAGCCTAGTCGGCATAAGAAGACTAATTCCAGCCGTAGTCTTTTTAGCATCAATAACTACATTTCCTGCAAGATCTTTAACTTTTAAGTTGTCAATCTGAATTTTATTAAATCCAATCAACTTGACATTCCTAAATTCCACATTCAGTCCGCTGCTCTTCAAAATCGAAGTCAGCACGCCCCTAAAGTTTTTAGTTGAAATATAAAACTTTAGTGCAAATAAAGACATTAGAAGAAAAATAAATACAATCAAAGATCTCTTTATGTATTTCATCTCACGTTTTTTACCTCCTCTTCTCTTTATTTTTTGAAAAGGATAATTATTTTCATTGTCCTAATTTCCATTTACGTTTTCTTTATTTTTTTCTTATGTTCAAATTTTATGTTCAAAGGAAAACATCTTTTTTATTTTAGCATAAATTTGCATAAAAATCTATTATTATATACGATTTTTTCACTTAGAAAAAACTAAACTTGCCAATATAGCCTATTTTTCTAACTCAATTATAAAAAAAAAATAAATATTAAATATATTTGCTATTTTAAGAAAAAACTTTTATTTCCAAAATAAATCTATTGACTTTTTATATAACACATGTTATATTATCTATACTTAAAATTTTAAAAGTAAAAATTATAAAAACAAAATAATAACATTTATAGATTATTTATAAAAAAATGAGAAAAAATTGAAATTTAGAAATGTATATTATTTAAATTTTATAAATAACTATAAAATAAAGATAAGGAGAAAATTATGAAATTAAAAATAGCCATTTTATCAGTTTTAACTGCAATTTTTGCAAATGCAGCAAGTATTGACTATTTGTCAAATAATTCAGCCTCATACTTTCAAAACCCATCTCAAACAGGAAAAATTTCTGTAGAAGGCGCCTTTTATAATCCAGCAGGAACCGCTTTTTTAGATGATGGAACTTACATTAATGCAAATTTACAAAATTCAATGATTGATGAATCAATGACATTAAATGGAAAAAAATTAAAATCACATAGATATGCAGGAGCGCCTTCATTTAACCTTTTATACAAAAAGAATAATTACTCACTTTTTGGGAATCTAAGCGTTATCGCAGGCGGTGCTACTCTTCGTTATAACGATGGAGTTGCTGGAATTGAACTGGCTGGAGAAACTTTTAACAATATTACAGGAGGAAGGCTTGGAGCAAAAGTTACAAAAAACCGTTTTACAGGACAAAACCGTTACTATCAGCTAATGCTTGGAAGTGCCTATAAATTCAATGATACTTTCTCAATGTCAGGTGGTCTTAAATACGTTTATGCCCACAGAAAATTAGATGGAGAAGCTCAATATGATTATAATCCGCTTGTGGGAGCAGCTATTGGTCTTAATAAAAATTATTTATCAATGAATTCAAAACGTAATGCCGATGGAATTGGAGGAATTATTGGATTTGACTATAAACCTACTGATACTTTGAATTTTGCAGTAAAATATGAAACACCTGTAAAATTAAAATTTAAGTCAAAAGCTCAGGAAAACAATAAAATGCTGCTTGCAGGACGATCTTTGGGAATTTCATTCTTTTATCCGGAATATGCAGATGGAGTTAATTTAAGACGTGACTTGCCAGGAGTTCTGGCATTAGGAGTTTCAAAAGATGTAAACAAATGGACTTTTTCTGGCGGATACACACATTACTTCAACAAAGCTGCAAAAATAGACAGATTTAAATATAATGACGGATATGAAGTAAATTTTGGAGCAGATTACAGAATTAATGACAAATTTACTTGGCATGCTGGATTCAACTATGCAGATACTGGAGCCAAAAAAGAATCATTCTCTGACGTGGAATATGCAATAAATTCACAAATTTATGCAACTGGACTTACCTACAAGCCAACAGAATCTTCAGAATGGAAATTTGGACTAGCGCACGTAAATTTCAATTCTGCCAACGGAAAACGTGAAAAAACTTCACTTCCAGGAATTACTATTGATAAATCAAAAGTAAAATATGATAAAAATGTAAATGTATTCACAGTTGGATATACACATAAATTTTAGAATTTAAACTTCTCTAATTTTTATGATAATAATCGCAAAAATCATAATCTATTATAAAATAAAAATTAGTCATTAGACTTGTTCAATTTAGAATTTAACAAAATAAATATTCTAAAGCAAGGGATCTTGACCTTTTGTTAAGTAAAAAAAATTAAGTTATTGAACAGATCTTTTTGGCTATTTTTTATTTTTACTTTAAATTATTTTCACAAATTCAGATAAATTATAAACTACTAAATCTCATTTAAAAAACAAAAATTATATTAGATATGTTCGATAACCTAAGTTTTTTTATCTATACAAGGGGTCAAGACCCCTTGCTTCAAGATATTTATTTTATTAAATTCTAAGTTTGTATAGTTATCGAACAGGTCTATTTTAGATTGCTTGCTATTTTTAACTTTTGCCAAAAATTCATAATTAATTCACTATTTAAATGTGAATAAAAAAGAAAAAGTAAAAAAATAAATAGAAAAAACTTCTAATTTATGTTACACTTTAAAAGTAAAAAATTTTAATAAAAAAGAGGGAAAAACATGGAAAAAAGAACTGAAAAATTATCAAGAATTTTAAATGAACTGAATATTGACGGATTATTTATTACAGATTTGTATAATATTCGATATTTTACTGGATTTACAGGGACTACTGGAGTTGCTCTTGCGACAAAAAATGGAAACTTTTTCTTTTCAGATTTTAGATATAAAGCACAAGCCACTAAGCAAGTTACTGAAATGGGATTTGAATTTGTGGAAGTTTCTCGTGGTTCGCTTCAGACAGTTGGAGAATATATAAAGAAATTTGGACTAAAAAATGTCGGATTTGAAGATATTAACGTTTCATTCTCGTTTTATCAGACAATTAAAGATATTTTCAAAGTGGAATTAGTTCCTGTTGGAAATAAACTTATAATGGAAAGAATGGCAAAATCTGATGAAGAAATTGCCCTTATTAAAAAAGCTGTAGAAATTAGTGATGTGGCATTTTCAGAAGCCTTAAAAATTATAAAGGAAGGTGTTTCTGAAAAGGAAGTTTCTTCATATATGGAATACATTCAAAGAAAATTAGGAGCTGATGACCGTTCATTTACAACAATTTTTGCCAGCGGTTACCGTTCAGCTATGCCCCATGGAGTTGCTTCTGACAAAAAAATTCAAAAGGAAGAATTTATTACAATGGATTTTGGAGCATATTATGAAGGATATGTGTCAGATATAACAAGAACTATTTATTATGGAAATAAAATTACAGATAGACATAAGGAAATTTACAATACTGTTCTAGAAGCTCAATTACTGGGAATAGAAACAATAAAAGAAGGTGTAATGTCAGATGAAGTTGATAAAGTTGTCAGAAATTTCTTTAATGAAAAAGGATACGGCAAATATTTTGGACACGGATTAGGACATGGAATTGGTGCTGAAATTCACGAATTGCCTTACTTATCTTCTGCTTCTCAAATTGAGTTAAAGGAAAATATGGTCGTTACTTCTGAACCTGGGCTTTATTTTGACGGATGGGGCGGAGTCAGAATTGAAGATGATGTAGTAGTTAAAAAAGATGGAAGAGAAGTATTAAATAAGAGCAACAAGGAACTAATTATCCTATCTTAATTTCTAATATCAAATCTCAAAAATAATATTTTTTAAACAAGGGGTCTTGACCCCTTGCTAAATAATATTTGTAGACAAAACTTATTTAAAACTGAACTAAAAAACTATGGATATTTTGCTCAAACTCTAAATTCATATAATTTTTAATAGTTCAATTTTAAATGGATTCGAGTATAATTCAAAATTCGAGTGTGTAAAAATTTTTGTGTAAACCTCTAAATAATATATGGTAAAATAACTATATAATATTTGGAGGTTTTTGTTATGGCTAAAAAGAAAATTGACAACGAAATTTTTAAAACACTGATTGAGGATTACAATATTAAAGATACTAATGATATTAAGGATATGCTTAAGGATTTGCTTTCGGGTACTATTCAAACTATGCTTGAAGCTGAAATTGAGCATGAACTGGGGTATGCTAAACATTCTATGAAAGATAAGACTACTTCTAATGCTAGAAATGGACATTCCAAGAAAACTGTTAGAAGTGAGTATGGCAATATTGACTTAGATATTCCTAGAGATAGAAATGCTGAGTTTGAACCTCAAATCATCCCTAAATATCAAAGAGAAATTACTGGTATTGAAGGACAGATTCTTTCTCTTTATGCTAAAGGAATGAGCAACAGAGATATCGAGGACCATCTCAATAATCTTTATGGAATTGATGTTTCGCCATCTATGATCAGTAAAATTACAGATAAAATTATATCTGAAATTAGGGAATGGCAGTCTAGACAGCTTGAGGATGTATATCCAATAGTTTTTATGGACGCTATCCATTACAGTGTAAGAAAAGATGGAGTTGTTGTTAAAAAGGCGGTATATTTAGCTATAGGAATAGATAAGGAAGGAAGAAAGGAGGTTTTAGGATTTTGGATAGGAGAAAATGAATCAAGCAAGTACTGGCTAAATGTTTTAAATGAATTGAAAAATAGAGGAGTTCAGGATATACTAATTATGTCTGTTGATAATTTAAAAGGGTTCAGCGAAGCAATATCTTCAGTGTTTCCAAAGACAGAAATTCAAAAATGTGTGGTTCATCAAATTAGAAACAGCATAAGATATATATCTTACAAAGATACAAGGGAATTTACATCAGACTTAAAAGAAATGTATAATGCATCAACACTGGAACAGGCAGAGTTTAAACTGGATGAATTAGAAGAAAAATGGGGTAAAAAGTATATGGCAGTAATTAATTCCTGGAGAAGTAACTGGAATGAGTTGACAACATACTTTAAATATGATACAAAGATAAGAAAGCTGATATATACGACAAATCCGATAGAAAGCTTAAACAGACAATTAAGAAAGTATACGAAGACAAAATCACTTTATCCGACAGATGAAGCATTAATGAAATCAGTATATCTAAGCTTAAAGGAAGCAACAAAGAAATGGACTGGAAGAATACCAGGC
The DNA here is from genome assembly GCF_013394865.1 of Leptotrichia sp. oral taxon 417. NCBI lineage: Bacteria > Fusobacteriati > Fusobacteriota > Fusobacteriia > Fusobacteriales > Leptotrichiaceae > Leptotrichia > Leptotrichia sp. oral taxon 417. The sequence continues at coordinate 2,232,711 of NZ_JABXYV010000001.1, forward strand.
TGGGGAGAAATATATTCACAGTTAAATATTTATTTTGAAGGAAGAATTTAAAAACAGGATGATAAAACTACCATCCTGTACCATATATTATATTTTGAGTTTACACAAAATTCTGTACACTCTCCAAAATTCATAACAAATCTTTATATTACAATCTTTTTTCCAAAATAAAAATTGAAGCAAAAACCAATATAAATCCAATTAATTCAACAAATGAGAATCTTAATCCAAAAATAACTACTGACAAGACTGCAGCAAGTACAGGCTCAAAAGCTGTTAAAATTCCCGCAAGAGAAGAAGAAATGTAGTTTAAACTGGCAATGTAAATTAAATATGCAATAGATGTTCCTAAAATTACAACAATTGCTACTTGAATGATAGATTTTGAATTTACATCCCCTTGTATTTTCCAGATTGGATGAACAATATTTGAAATTATGCTTCCCACAATCATTCCCCATCCAACTACTGTTATACTTCCATATTTTTTCAAAAGCCTTTTTGGATAAATTGAATAAAAAGCAATCATAATCGCTGAAATGAGTCCAAGCAATAATGCTTCTGGCGAAACAGACAAACTCGAGATCTTTCCCTTTGTCGCTATAAACACAACTCCTAAAACTGTCATAGAAAGTAAAAGCAATGTTGAAACCGCTGGAATTTTCCTATTTTTTATAGATTCGTAAATAAATATAAAAAATGGCGCTGTAAACTGTAAAATTGTTGAAAATGAAACATTGCTCAATTCAATTGTCTTAAAATACGTATATTGAACTAAATACATTCCTGCAGTTCCAAATAAAATTATTCCAATAAAATCCTTTTTATTTTTCAACGGCTTTAAAATAGATTTTTTCTCAATAAAAATGACTACCATAAAAAGCAATATCCCAGAAATTAATGTCCTTATTGACACTAGCCAATCTGACGAAAAATTATATTTTTTAAATAAAATTTCTCCAGAAATTCCCGATATGGACCATAAGCTTGAAGCTAATCCTGCTAGCAGCATTCCTTGCAATTTCATTTTTTCTTTCATAGCAATCACCCTTCAAAATTTTTTTATAAAAAAAAATGCCTTTCCAAATAACTTGTAAAAGCATCTTTTTTATATTAAACATGTTTACTATCTTAAAGATTTAATTACTTCAAAGTTACTAATAATTTGTTGTTCTTTAGCAATTTCTTTGTCTAATTGATTTCTTAAGTTTTTATATTCAGCTGCTTTAGCTTTGAATTCTTTTCCGAAGATGCTTGTATCTTCATTTGCTTCAATTTCAGCAAGTCTTTCGTCAATTTTAGCTTGCATTGCTGTATAGTTTTCTAATCTTTGAGACGCTGCATTTGCTTGAGCTTCTTGTTCTCTGTATTTTGCATCTTCCATTTGTTGTAATTTGTTTAATTGATTTTCTAAGTTATTTAAGCTGTTTTCGATTGATGATCCACCTGCTGCTGGTTTTGGAGCTGCAAATGAAACACTGCTTAATACTAATACTCCTAATAATACTGCTAATTTCTTTTTCATATTTTACCTACGGGAATTAAGTATAAATTATTTGAATTTAACTTTTACTCCTCGTATCTCCTTTCACTTTTTAATTTTGTTGATTTCCTTTTAAAGTTTCAATAGCTGCAAAATTTTCAACTGTTGTATTTAAAGATTTGATTTCTGTATCCAATGCTTTAACTACAGCTTCATATTGTTTTGCTAATTCAGCATATTGAGCTTTAAATGCTTTTGATTCTGATGCTGCTTTAATTTTTTCGATTCTTTCTTCAATTTGAGCTTTTTGAGCTTGTTTTTCAGCTAATTTAGCTGCTGCTGCATCAGCATTTGCTTTTAATTTGTTGTACTCTTGGTTTTCCATGTTTACCAATCTTTCATATTCTGCTTCCAATTGGTTAAATCTACCAGTTACAGTTTGAGCAGCTACTGTTTTTGTAGTTTTAGCTTTTGTAGTTTTTACAGTTTTTGCAGAATTAGCTGAGAATGATAAAGCACTTAAAAGTACAAATAAAATTCCAACTTTTTTCATTTTTTTTCCTCCTAATAAGTTATCAGTTTTAATTATCTTTTATATTATATACCATTTAACAATAATTGTCAATTTTTTATATAAATTACTAAAAAATTATATTAAAATATATTGAAAAGAGAACTTCCTGGGAAGTATATAATTTTAAAAATCACATATATTTACCAGGCTCTTCGGTCTGTCTCCACCCTGAAAATCTATAATAGCATAACTTTTATAATTTAAATATTAATCTATTATTTTAATCTAATGTTATAGAATGCTTTTTTACCTTCGTAAATAGCTTCATCTGCTAAATCATCTTCGATTCTTAATAATTGGTTATATTTAGCCATTCTATCTGTTCTTGAAGCAGATCCTGTTTTAATTTGTCCTGCATTTGTAGCAACTGCGATATCAGCAATTGTATCATCTTCAGTTTCTCCTGATCTGTGAGATACTACTGCAGTGTATCCTGCTTTTTTAGCCATTTCGATAGCGTCTAATGTTTCAGTTAAAGTACCAATTTGGTTTACTTTGATTAAGATTGAGTTTGCAATTCCTTTTGCAATTCCATCAGCTAATCTCTTAGTGTTAGTAACGAATAAATCGTCTCCTACTAATTGTACTTTATCTCCGATAGCATCAGTTAATTTTTTGAATCCATCCCAGTCATCTTCAGCTAATCCATCTTCAATTGAAATGATTGGATATTTAGAAGTTAAATGTTTGTACCATTCAACCATTTCGTCAGAGTTTCTTACAACTCCACCTTCTCTTTTGAATGTATAAGTGTAAGATCCGTCAGCATTTTGAGTAGCAAATTCAGATGAAGCGGCATCCATTGCGAATGTAACATCTTCTCCTAATTTGTATCCAGCAGCTTCAACAGCTTGAGAAATTACATCTAAAGCTCCTTCAGTACCGTTAATGTTAGATGGTGCGTATCCACCTTCGTTTCCTACGTTAGTAGAATCTCCATTTGCTTTTAAGATTTTTCCTAAGTGGTGGAAAATTTCAGATCCCATTCTTAAAGCTTCTTTGTAAGTTTTAGCTCCTACTGGTTGTACCATGAATTCTTGAACGTCAACAGCTGAATCTGCATGAGATCCTCCATTTAAGATGTTCATCATAGGTACTGGTAATTCTTTAGCATTTACTCCACCTAAGTATCTGTATAAAGGTATACCTAATTGATTAGCTGCTGCTTTAGCTACTGCTAATGAAACTCCTAAGATTGCGTTAGCTCCTAATTTACCTTTGTTAGGTGTTCCGTCTAACTCGATCATAGCTTTATCAATAGCTACTTGGTCTAAAGCGTCAAATCCGATTAAGTGTTCAGCGATAACTTTGTTTACGTTTTCTACTGCTTGTAATACACCTTGTCCTAAATATCTAGATTTGTCACCATCTCTTAATTCAACTGCTTCGTGCACTCCAGTAGATGCTCCTGATGGTACAGATGCTCTTCCCATTGCTCCACCTTCTAAGTAAACTTCAACTTCCACAGTTGGGTTTCCTCTTGAATCAAGTATCTCTCTTGCATAGATATCTTCAATTCTAGTCATTTCTAATTACCTCCATAAATTTATTTATTAATAACATTTCTCAACTCTAATTATATCACAATGTGTGCCGATTTTCAAAATAAAATTTCAATTTTTTGAAAAAAATTTAATAAAAACAAAAAAGAATTAACAAATTATATCATTTTTTTAAATTGAATAAAAATAAGAAAAAACAATTGCTTTATAAAATCCTGAAAATATGATAAAATTACTAAAAAAGGAGGAATTTCATGAAAACTGTTATTTTACTTGGAGCACTAATAGCTTCCTTGACATCTTTTGGATTTTTTAAAAAATCACCAAAAGCAAAAAATGAAAATGTGAAAAAAATTGTTAAAAAGACAGATAACTTAAATCAAAATAAAAATATAACTAAAAATATTAATATCAACGAAGAGGAAAATAAAAACTCTCAAAATTTAAGTGAAAGACCAAAATTGTCGATTTCAAAAGAAGAACTTAACCGTGTGGCTAAAAGAATTTTTCAAAATGAAGCTGCGGGGAAAAAGAATGACTTGGTTGTTTGGAATAGCGGAGAGAATTTCCCGTCACTTGGAATAGGACATTTTATTTGGTATAAAAAGAATGAAAAAGGTAAATTTGAAGAAAGTTTTCCGCCACTTGTGGAATTTTATAAATCTAAAAATATTGGATTGCCAAAAATTATTAAAGATAATAAATTTGCACCTTGGAAAAGCCGAGAAGAATTTTTGAAATTAAAACAAAATAATAATCCAGAAATTACCGAACTGATTAATTTTCTTTACAGCACGCAGGATACACAAATTGAATTTATTTTCAACCGTCTGGAAGATTCGCTGGAAAAAATGTTAAAAGTTGCAAAAAATAAAGAAAATGTCAAAAAGCAATTTTACCGTGTTGCAAACTCGCCAAATGGCTTATATCCATTAATTGACTATGTAAATTTCAAAGGTGAGGGAATTTCGCCATCAGAAACTTACAATGGACAAGGCTGGGGACTGCTGCAAGTTTTGGAAAATATGAAAGGTTCTCAAACTGGGAAAGCGGCACTTGAAGAATTTAGCCAGTCGGCAAAATCTGTGCTTGAGAGAAGAGTGAAAAATTCTGGTGCTAAAAATGAGCAAAGATGGCTTAGAGGCTGGTTAAACCGTTGCGAAACCTACAACAATTAATCTTATTTTTTATTTTTAAGATTTATAATTTTAAAACGAAAAATTTAATTTATGAAAAATAACGAAAAGTAAAAATAAAATCAAAAGGAGAAGAAATGAAAAAAGTATTATTTGTCTGCCTTGGAAATATATGCCGTTCTCCAATGGCTGAGGCTGTCTTTAAAAAAATGGTTGCAGATGAGAATTTGCAAGATAAAATTATAATTGACTCTGCGGCAACAAGTTCTTGGGAACATGGAAATCCTGTTCATCACGGAACTCGTGAAAGATTGAAAAAAGAAGGAATTTCTACTGCTGGAATGTATTCTCGGACTCTCGAAGATTCGGATTTGGAGTTTGACTACATCATTGGAATGGATGAAAATAATATAAAAGATATTAATTCGTTTATAAATGGGAGAAAAGCAGGAGAAGTTAAAAGACTTTTGGAATATGCGAATGAAAGCCGTGATATTGCCGATCCTTGGTTTACAGGGGATTTTGAGCAGACATTTGCTGATGTCACAAAAGGCTGTCAGGCTTTGATGAAAAAATTGAAAGAAGAAATTTAATTATTTTATGGCAAGGGGTAAAAACCCCTTGTTAATTTAGAATTTATGATAAATCCTTTTTTTTATAAAAACTTTTTTTAATAGTATTAATTTATTAATTTTATTAATCTATTATTTTATTTTTCATTCATATATTTATAAAATTCATAAGTATCAGTAAAATCCCATTTTCCAGTTAATTTATAAGAATAATCATGTGCATAAACTTGGTTTTTTCCGGCATAAAATTCATCTTTAGGCATTTTTCCAAAATTATAATTACTTTTTATGTGATGATAATGCTTATTTAAAAACTTATTATATTTATCATAGTCTTTAAAATTATTAGTTTCAATTTTGTTGCTTTGAGTAAAATAAAAAAGTTTTGGAATATCAATCACTTTTTTCTTATTTACTTCAATATCTTCCCTATCTTCATTCACAAGCGTATATTTAGCGCTCGGACATGCTTCAATTTTCCCACCGGCAAGTACAACTTTATTTGCATTTCCACAAAGTTCAAGAGTAGCCCCTTCATAGACAACTATTGTACTGTCAGGTATATTTCCAGTAAGTTTTAGTGTCCCTTCCAAAACTTGAGTTTCTCCGCCATAAAGCAAATCCCCAGTTATAGTCAGTTTATGTTTCCCGGCTTTTCTAAGTCCTGGCACATATTTACTAGTTTCCTTGTAAAAGTTTTCTTCACTTGACAAATAATTTTGTATTGTCACTTTTCCTGTTATACTGTTGTCATCCTTATCCAAAGCCATAATATAAGTTGATGTTCCGCTTGGCTTGTCACTTAATCCACTGTCTATATCATTAGTCCAGACCCAGTCAGTTTCAGGTTCTGCCCAAAAATAAATGTCATTACTTTTTTTATTAAAAATTTTATCATACATCCCAGTATAAAATTTATTTTCTTCAATCAGTCCCGCATTCAAATTTGTCGGACCATTAAGCGCTTTTCTAATATCCACAATTCCCCAGCCCATCTGATTGTCAAGCCTGTCCTTTTCACGATAAGCCGTTGTCAAAAGAATTTCTTTAACCTGATGATAAGTCAGTCCCTTAAATTTATTCAAAATAATTGCCGCATATCCAGCCGTTCTAGGTGTTGCAAAACTTGTTCCAAATTCACTTGAGTCATTTACCTTACTATATATATTTCCAAGTGCTACTATTGTATTACCTCGTGCATACAATGCATCTGCTCCAACTTCATCATTCTTCTGTGACATTGTACATTTATTTGAAAAATCCGATATTTTCTTACCTCTATAGCTTTCATTCAGCAAAACAAAATTAGTTACATCTTTTTTCCCATAATTAAAGCAATTTGCAGCATCAACCATTATTCGCTGGCTTCTAAATAACTTTGCTATTTCATCACTATACAAGGGAAATTTCGCAGTTGCATCATTAAGCAGCACTTCGGCATCAGAATTATTTTTCTTTTCTTCAGCATTTGGAAAAGCTATTATCAATAAATTTCTATCATCTGTATTTGCTGTTGCAAGTCTTGGCATATAATTATTTAAAAGCGTTTCATTTATCACATTTCCAAAATACCATGCATTATCTGTCAATAAATACTGTGAATAATATGGTGTACTTGTACTATATGAAAATATTCCTTCTAACATATTCCATTCATTTTCAGCACCATAGTTTATCACTTTACTTGTATCAAACCCTGTTGTTTCAAGAAAAGTTTTCGTTGCAAGTGTCGTATGATCCTCGCCTTCCTGATCCTTCAACGGATGTTTCCCTATTTTTTTCCAATTTTTAGGAAGATATGTTCTTGGCATCATGCCTCCAGCTTCTTCCTCCCAATTGTCATATCCTGTCGTATTATCAGTTATAGCATAATAAGTTTTACCTTTTTTATACTCATTCTTTTGATATTTTACTAAACTTTCTTTTACATCGTAATCAGACACTTTTGTCTTTTTATCAGTATAAATCAGCTTTGCCCCAAATATATTTATATTCAAAATCATACTCGCAAGAATTATTAAAAACCTTATCTTCTTCACTTATTGCTCCTTTTTATTTTATCCCATAAATTTTCTTCGCATTTTCCGTAGTTACTCTTATAACTTCTTCCACTGAAATTTCCTTAATTCTAGCAATTTCTTCTGCCACATATTTTGTATAAATTGGCTCATTTCTTTTTCCTCTAAAAGGAACTGGCGTCAAATATGGACAATCTGTTTCTAGGACAATCTTTTCCAAAGGAAGTTCTCTCACAAGTTCTTTCGTCTTTTTATTATTCTTGAATGTCAAAGTCCCACCAATTCCGATATAATATCTATCTAAAAGTGGTTTTGCCGCCTCAAGCGATCCTGGATAACAATGCAAAATCCCACCAACATTCGGATATTCCTTCAAAACATTAATCGTATCCTGCAACGCTTCCCTCGTATGAATCACAACAGGCTTTTTCACTCTTTCAGCAAGTTCCATCTGCTTTTTAAACACAGAAATTTGCACATTTTTCGGATCTTCCATCCAATGATAATCCAGCCCAATTTCCCCAATCGCAACAACCTTTTTCTCAGTCAATGCCAATCTTTCGAGTTCTTTTTCTACTTCATCATTATATTTTTTTATATCCACAGGATGAACTCCAATTACTGCATAAATAAACGGATATTTATTCGCAAGAGCCACACTCGTAAGCGAAGTTTCCAAATCACACCCAATAACAACAGCACTTTCCAATTGCTCCTCAATCCGTTCCAAAACTTCATCAAAATCTTCTGCAAATTGCTCATCGTAAATGTGTGTATGTGTGTCTATTATTTTTGCCATTTCAATCCTTCCTTTGTTACAAAAAATTTTTAATTTTTATATTAAAAAATTCCAATCTTATTAATTTTCTATTTTAAATTATTCATTATAATATTCCATTTTCCATTAATTTTTGTTGCTTCGACAGTTCCTTCTTTTTCATCAAATTCTTTTATATCCTTAATTTTATCTGAAACCGTTTTTGATATTATATCTATCAAGGTTGGCATCCATTTCTTTTGAAAATCTTCCCCTGAAACATTTGACAAATATTCTATTGATTTTCCAGTTTTTTGCTCAAATGTTTTATTTATTTTTTCTTGGTCTTCAGCTCCCAAAAGAGAATTAAAATTTAATTTTGGTGCTTTTAAAACAAATTTTAAATCTGCACTTGAATTAGAATTATAATTTATCTCCTTAATACGATATTCCACATTTCTCATATATTCTTTCAAAATTTCACCAAAAAATCTTGCTCCTAATTCATCTTTTTGTTCTGCAATCTGATTGTCAACCTCTTTTATTCCTTCAAGAGTATCTCGTTTTATATTTTCCAAAAAAACTTTTTCAATTTCCAAATTGTTCTTTTCAATTTCTGACTGCTGAATTTTCACATTTGGCTTAACTTCCACCTTATAATTCGCAGAAAATCCAAGACTTGCTGTTAGTAAAAATAATATTAATATTTTTTTCATTTACTCATACCTCATCCTCATTTATTCAAATTATTTTCCAAAATTTTCAAACATAGAATCAAAAATATCAAAACCATCACTTTCTAATGTTTCTTCATCTTTATATTCCCATTCTTTCTGATTTCTTTCCAAAATCATTTTTCTCTTTTCAGTTTCATATTCAAATTCGTTATTATCCAATCTTTTTATCATTTCATTTTGATATTCAGACAAAATTATTGCATTTGCTTTCATTCTTTCTTCATTGGATAATTTTTGAATTTTTTCCTTATCCAATTTATATCCCAACTCTTTTGAAACTTTATCTTCGAGTTTTTTGTTAAATTCTTCAGAGAACATAATTTCAAAAATATTTGGAGATTTTTCAGTATAAATTACTTCCACTTTATTTTTTGAAATAAAGTTAATCTTTTCAATTTCATAAATTGTTTTTTCATAGACTTTATTATTCATCAAAACATCAGGTACATTCACTTTAAAATTTTTTTCACCTGTTTCCAAATTAGTATTTTCCGAATATCCAATACCCTTATTTTTACTTTCTATCCTATCTGAAATTTCTTTATTAAAAACTTCAACAACTTTTTCACTTTGATTTTTCATTTCCTCTTCTGATAATTTTAAACTCTTATTTTTCATAATTTCAAAATTTTCTTTTTTTAATTCAAATGAAAAATTTAATGAAAAAACAACTAAAAATAAAATCAATATTTTTTTCATAAATCTCCTTTTCGATATTAAATTTTTTGAAAAAATCTAAAAAATTATAATTTTTAAATTAAATTCTATTCTACTTCAATTCCGCTTTCCCTGAATTCATCTAGCAATTCCTCATCACAACAAGAGATAAAAACTACTTTTTTCAAATTTTTCAATTTTTCAAATCCTTTTACACTTTTTATTTCAAATAATTCATCTTCTCCATCCCAATTTGGACAAAGAATACCATAAATTTCAAGTCCGCCATCAATACAAATTTCATCTACTTTTTCTAAATCTTCTTCTGTCAATTCTACATTTTCCAAAAATTTTAAAATTGGTTCAACTATAACAGGATTAATAAAATTTCCTATTTCAAAAACATAATCATCATATTTTTCTTCTAATTTTTTAGTAACTTCTTTAAATTCATCAACAAAACTCGCATTTTTCCCAAGTAAACTTTCCAAAACAACTAATTTAAACCTAAAATCCTCAAACATTCCACTTTTATCAACCATTTTGTAATCATCAGGATAAAATTCTCCAAAATCCTCTTCTTCAAATTCATCCATTTCTGATTTTCTCAAAAATTCTTCGATATTTTCTTCTTTTAAAATGTAAGGCATTTTTCCTCCTTGTTAATTTAAATACTTAAATTTTGTTTTTATAACTTTCAATCAACTTTTGATATTCATTAACGACCCACTCACCAAATCCCAAATGAATTGCATCGCTTATCCCATAATCTTTTATCTCTGATTTTTGAAAATACAATTTTCCATCTGGACAATATTTTTCATGATATACTTGTACAGAGGTAGTCGTGTATGTTATAACTTCTCCATCTATAACCTTTCGTTCTAATGTATCAAAATCCAGCAGTGGCAATATATACCAATTATTTTCATAATCATAAACCCATAAAATATCTTTTTCCGTTTTTAGTTTATATGGTGAATGCGTATTAAAAAACCTATCCTTATTACTTATAATTTCAACATCATAACCCAATCCTATCATTTTCTTTAATAATTCTTCTGATATACTAAATCCAAGGTCATCATCATCACATTCTCTAGGAATATAAACTATATCGAAAATATTATTTTCTATTTTTTTAAAAACAGGTGGAAATACATTTTTATGCTCTATTTTAGGCATTATCTTAAATTCTGGCAATTTTTTCCATTTTTCTTCATTAAGTTCTATATTTAGAATAAATATTTTTTGCTTTCGGCTTTTTACAATCTCACATTTTTTCCAAGAATTTACTGTATCTCTAAAATATATTTCAGGATAACTTTCCAAAGGATGCATATTTGAATCATTTTTAGTAATATAAATATCCATTTCATCATCTAAAAATTGCATTTTATTATTTGTAATCGGATATTTATCAACTAATATTTCAATTTCATAATTTTCATCTATATCTAATAATTCCTTTTTCAATAAAGGAGATATATTTTTCAAAAATTCATTGTATTGAATTTTATCATATAAAGGTTCTATTTTTAATTTTTCCAAAAAAATATCGCAATACAGTGCTTCTTCTGTATCCAAATAATAATCTTTAATGTATGAAGTTTTTATATCTTCATATATAATTAATTTCCATTTATTTTCAACTTTTAATTTTTCCATTTTTAAATTTATATTTTCAAAATCCAATAATGAAACATAAAAATCTAATTTCCCAATTTTTATCCATCTACTTAACAAATATTCTGCTCTTTCTTTTATACTATCAAAAGAAAAATAATCTCCTATTATTTTATCAATTACTCCATTTGGAAATAACTTTTCATGAAAAATTTTTATAATATAATCATAACAATTTCTTGATTTTTTTGAGCTAACTAAAAAATAATATCCTGTTAAATTTTCATAAACATATTCAAGTCCATTAATCTTTTTTATTTCTGCACTTTTTCCATTTTTCTGCATTAATTCTAAAAAAATAACTGCTAAACTAATTTTTTCCAAACTATTTTTTTCTAAACTCACGAATTGCTTCAATTTAATTAGAAAATCCAATTTATCTGGTAAAGTTTTTTCAAATGTATTTAGTTCTTCCATCCTTTTACCACCTTATTTTTAAATACTTCTTAAAGATGCTCATAATATTTTCTATCTAGGATAAACCAAATTTGCTTCCGTCAAATTCTCCAAAGTTTCTTCCAAAAATTTTTTTGATTCAAAATTAGCCATTGCCAAGTTTTGATCTAAATAGTTTCCACATTCAATTGCAGTTGCTCCTGGGATTTCTCCTTTAAATTCTGCCATAAATTTGTAAAGTTCTTTCATTAAGTCAATGATGTCTTTTGATTCTAATTTTCCTTTCAAAATTACATAAAATCCTGTTCTGCAACCCATTGGTCCAAAATATACAACTTCATCTTTCCAAGTTGGATGATTTCTTAAAAATGTTGCTCCTAAATGTTCCATTGTGTGAAGTTCTGCGATGTTTATTACTGGTTCTCTGTTTGGCAGCTTCATTCTCACATCAAAAGTTGTGATGTAATTTCCGTTAATTTCGTCAATTCTTGACACATAAATTCCTCTGTTTAATTTTTTATGATCTACTGTAAAACTTGCTATTCTTTCCATATTTCCCTCCATATTTTGATATATTTGATAACAAGGGGACAAAACCCCTTGCTTTATGAATATTTACTTTCGTTTATCTTTCCACTTTTAATGAAGATTCAATTAATAAATCTAATGTTTCTGAGTAGCTGTATCCTTTTGAAGCTGTACTTTTTGGCAATAAACTTGCAGCTGTCATTCCTGGTGATGTGTTTACTTCCATGAAATATGGTGTTTCTTCGTTTACTACCATAAAGTCAATTCTTGCGAATCCTTCACATTTTAATCCATAATAGCTATCTTGTGCAAATTTGTTAATTTCAGCTTGTACTTTTTCTGGGAATTCAAACACATATTCTTTTGCTCCACCTTTTGCATATTTTGATTCATAGTCAAAGTAATCTCCAGCAAGTGCTTCGATTCTTATTGTTGGGAAAACTTTTCCACCAATTACTGGCACACTTATTTCCACTCCATGTAATACTTCTTCGATCAAAGCCTCTTTATCCATTCCAAATACAAGTTCTAATCCTTTTTTCAATTCTTCTTCAGTTTCCACAAAACTTACTCCGATACTTGAACCACCGTTATTTGGTTTTACGATAAGATGATCTCCTAATTCTTTTTTTACTGTTTCAAAATCAACTGTTTCTCCTACACGAACACTTTTCCATTTTGCAATTCTAACTCCGTATTCAGACACAATTCTTTTTGAAAATTCCTTATCCATACAAACCGCACTTGACATTACTCCAGGCCCACTGTAAGCAATTCCAAAACTTTGTAAAATTGCTTGTATTCTTCCATCTTCTCCAAATACACCATGTAAAGCAATGTAAGCAAAATCTAGATTCAAGTCTTTTATTTTTTCATAAACTTCCTTTTCAGTATCAATTACAATATCAAAAACTTCATATTTATCTCTATTTAAATTTGCTACAATTTCACTTCCTGTTTTTAGCGACACTTCTCTTTCAGTCGAAACTCCCCCACGTATTACACCTACTCTTAATTTTGACATTTTTTTCATCTCCTTCTTATTTTATAATTAATCCCAATTAAAATCATCTTTTGTAAATTCATATTTTTTTCTGCAAAAATGACATTCAGTCTCAATTTTTCCTTCTTCTTCCAAAATTTTATTAATTTCATCTTTTCCAAGCGTAATTAATCCCCTGTAAAACTTATCCCTTGTACAGTTACACTTGTATTCCAAATCTGATTTTTCCAAAATTTCAAAATCTTCCACATAAACTTTTTTATGGGCACCATCAACATCTGTTTCATCTTCAAATACTGAAATATCCTCGTAAAGCAGTTCCACAATTTGTTCAAGGCTCATTCCACCTTCTAAAAGTTCAGTAATTGTTCTAATTTGCTGTAATTTATTTTCCAATTTATCAATAAATCCATCTTCCACTCCTGGCAATAGCTGGATTAAATAACCGCCAGCCCTTTTCACTTCGCCATTTTCATCCAATTTCACTCCTAGTGCAACAACGGATTTTATTTGTTCAGACAAAAGAAAATAATGGGCGACAATATCAGCAATATCCTCTTCATTTATTTGAGTAACGCCAGAAAACGGATCACGTAATCCCAAGTCCTTTATAACCTGCATTGTTCCATTTCCAATAAATCTTATTTGCCCCGTTTCGTCCTTTATAAAATTACCATTTTCATCCACAATCTGATGAAATTTTTCCTCAGGATTTGCAATATAACCTTTTACTTCTCCATTCATATTCCCAGTTGCAAGCATATTTCCATAAGGCCCGTCCCCGTTAATTCTAACCGACACCAAATCCTTTTCATTTTTCAGATCTTTCCCCATCATAGCAGTCGCAGTCAGCAATTTTCCAAAAATCGTAGTTGCTATCGGATCAAGATCGTGTATTTTTTTTGCTTCCCTCACGATTTCTGTCGTATCACAAACAAAAAATCTTGCACATTTGCTTGTCCCTCTAATTATTTTTGATTTTTCCATATTTTTTACATCCCTCTTCTATTTTAACACTACGTTATAGTATTAATTTTTATCAATTTGATTTTAAATAAATTTAATTATGCTTTCAAAATCATATTACTAGAATATCATATTCTATACAAAAAAACAAGGCAATTCAATTTTTACTTTTTCTTCAGTTTTATCAAAAAAAAATCTATGAAAATTAAAAAGAATATGCTATACTAAATAAAGGAAAGTATAATTCAAATATGTTTATACTTTTTTATTTAGTTATATAATTGTAAAAATTTAGATTTTAAAAAATATATTATAATAAAAAAGGAAGAGAGGTCTAATATGGAAAAAAAATCAAAAATAACTGCAATGTTATCTGTATTATTAGTTTCTGCTCCAACTACAGCAAAAAAAATTACAACATCAAATCTTCGTGATAATGCGATGAGAACTACTGCAGTTGAAGTTGACGGAGAAAACAATATAGATGATCTTGAAGTATCAAAAAGCAAAGATGAATCTGATGTTGTCGTACTGGATACAAGTAAATTAAAGTTTGATTTTAATAGTGCCACAATAAAGGAAGAATACAATCCTATACTGGAAAAATTAAAAAATTATATTGAATCTAAAAATTATAAAGTTTCTATAATCGGATATACTGATTCCAAAGGGACTAAACAATATAACAAAGAATTATCTTTAAGAAGAGCTGAAAGTGTTGAAGAAAAATTAATTGAACTTGGACTTGCTCCTGAAAAAATAATTGAAACAAAAGGAAATGGTGATCTTAACCCAGTCGCTTCAAATGATACAGAAGAAGGAAGAGCAGCAAATAGACGGATTGAAGTTCAATTTGTAAATTAATAATTTTTTATTCACATAAAAACTTATAATTTTTTTTTAAATTACGCCAGAATTTCCATTTATAAAGTGGTGACTGGCGTTTTTTAATATCTCGTGCTTCTCCTTATTCTAATACTAAACCCAATTTGAATAATGGAATGTTGTAAATCTTTTTAGCAGATTAAACCTGATATTTATTTTCAAATAATAAATAAGTGAACTACTCCCGCTTTTAGAAGCGGGAGCTTCTTGGGAAGTACCTGCTTTTGCTAGCCAAATATATTTACCAAGCTCTTTGGGTAGTTCCTACCCTGTCTTCTTTTATTTTTTAATATTTCAACATTGCTTTTCCAATGTTTTTTATATTCAATGCCGCATTGTAATCTCTATCAATTTCAATCCCGCAGCACTCACATTTATAACTTCTTTCTGATAATTTCAGTTCCTCTTTAATATTTCCACATTTACTGCAAATTTTCGATGATGGAAACCACTTATCTATCTTCAAAAATTGTTTCCCTAAAAACATCAGTTTATACTCAAGCATCCTCAAAAACATTCCCCATCCATTATCTCCTATACTTTTTCCAAAATTTAATGCCTGACTCATCCCTCTCATATTCAAATTTTCAACAACCACAGCATTATATGTTTCAGACAATTTTTTCGATAATTTATGCAAAAAATCTCTTCGGCAATTTTTAATATACTCATGCAATTTTGATATTTTCGCTTTTTGCTTATACCAATTTTTAGAAAACTTCACTTTTCTCGATAATGATTTCTGTAATTTTTTCAATTCTTCTTCCAACATCCTAAAATATTTTGGATAATCAGCCCTTTGGTTTTCAGAACTGACAAATAATTCAGACATTGAAAAATCAAGTCCAATTACTTTATCATTACTTGAATTTTTTTGAATTTCTTTTTCAAATTCTGTCAAAACAGAAACATAGTAATTTCCATTACTGTTTGTCAATGTTACTGACTTTATCTTGTAATCCTTCGGTATTTCTCTATGATATTTCAATTTTACTTTTTTCAATTTTGGCAAGACCAAATATTTATTTTCCTCAATTCGTATCGAATTATTCACACAATTTGTTGTATAACTTTTAACATTATTCTTTTTAGATTTGAACCTTGGAAATTTTGCTCTCTTCTGAAAAAAATTCGTAAACGATCGTTTTACATTCAATTGAGCATTTGAAAGTGCCAGACTATCTACTTCTTTTAAAAATTGATTTTCACTTTTCAAACTGGCAGGTGTAACTATTTTATTTTTTCCAGTTTCTTCATAAATTTTATTAGCGATATATAAAATCGTATTGTAAACAAAACGAACACATCCAAAAGTCTTGTTTATCAACAATTCTTGATCTTTATTTGGATAAATTCTGTATTTGAATGCCAAATTATATTTCATAAAATTACACCTCTTTTTGATTTTGAATATTATTTTTAATTATTTCTTTAGAGATTTTATCATTATTTATACAAAAATTGTATCATAAGAGTATCCTTTTTTCAATTTTTTTTACAAAAAAAGCAATTCATCTCCCACTTATAGAAGTCGGAGACTTCTTGCTATCTTTTTGTTAAAACAAATATTCGCTTTTTAAACGGGGAATAGTATAACAAGAAATAAAAATAAAAAAACAAGGGATCAAAATCCCTTGATAAATAATATTCAAAATAAGTATAATTTTTATAATCCTGCTCCAAATTCAAATCCTTTTCCAGAATAGTTAAATTGAACATTCTTTTCCGGGAATGGAGTTACTCCAAATTTTAATGAAACTACTGGATAATATCCTAATTTTTTGTTGCTAGGCTTATCCCATTTCATTCCTGTTCCAATTTCCCATTCAACATTTTCGAATCTATGTGTCAATGTCACCATTCCTAAAGTCAACTTATTAACTTTTTTAGCATACCATGAACTTTCATAGATTTCAGGATCAGAAGATTTAGGTGCTCCATTTTGTACATATTGGATTTTTCCACCGACCCACCATGGCTTGTCTGGATCTCGTGAAAACATATACTTTCCTTCAAATTCATGTTTTCTAAAGTCAAAGGTGCTGTTACGTGTCGAGTCATTACGATATATTCTGTCTGGTCTTTCCATTATAAAGGCATATCTTACAAACATTTTTTCCAAATATCCCGCTTCAACTTTAAATGTTAAATCATTAATTTTGTCAAATCCCTTCATTCCGCTAGGATTAGTCGCATCAGAACCATCTATTTGCATATCCATCCCAATTTGGAAATATTTTTTATGACTTCTCAAATTTTGAAGTTTAGCATTAAAATCATTTAAGCTGAACTTATTTTGACGATAATTTTCCTCTTCCACATAACTTTTATACGCTTCTTCCTCATCACTGCTCAAGAATAGCCTATTATCACTATTTACAACAATATTATCTATATTAGATTTATTGGCATTGTTAATAGAAAATTCCTGTGTATTTGAATTTTTTACCATATTTACATCTTTAATTTGATTTTCAGATTTTATAATTTCTGCTTCCCTGTCTTTTTCCTTTTTGTCCAGATCAGCAGCATATCTAGGTTTAGCATTATTTTCATATTTATATAAAAATCCAATTGTAGTATAATCATTTCCACGTATATATTTGTCATCTGAAGTAATAATTGGAGTATTTTTCAAATCTCTGTATATTTTTTTACCAAATCCAAGATTTACTCTAAAATAATGATCCGATTCAAATTTCTTATTTTTCATTTTTGAAGTATCATAAACAAATCCTAATTTGTGATAGTTTGTCTTTAATTTTAATGCCGGATATCCAAATGTAGCAACATTTCCATAAATATCATTTGCCTTATTCAATGTGTTTGTATACTCAAATCCCCATTCATTAAAATTGATTCCAAAACTTCTTTCCTTTAGAGATTCCTTGTATATCTTCTGATTCCATCCAAGACTGGTATTATATGGAAATAACTGTTTATTTTTATCAGAAAACTTATACAGGAAGTTATCTCCAGCATCTGATACATATCCATATTGAATTTCTCTATTAAAATCCCTTTCAGATTTAAAATCTTTAAATTCATATTCATCATTATTTTCAAAATTAAGGCTTACAAAACGTTTATTTGCAATATCAGCTTTAAAATAGTTTTTAACATATCTATTTTTTAACCAATGATCCATAAAATGCCTGTCATCTCTCATTGCTAAATTATAATTAAACGTTACATTTCCTATATGATAGTTAAAATCATTTCTAAGTCCAATAGCATTTGTTGGAACTTCTACAATGTCATACCCTCCATAAGTTGCACTATCAGCAGTTGTCCGCTGAAAACTTACTGTTGCATCATTTGTAACTTTTACATCGTATTTATTATTATTCTTGGAAGTATTGTCAAAAATTGTTGTAAATAATCTTGTATCCAATGTAAAAATTTTCATTGATGGACTTTGCTTTATAGTATCTCCACTTGCATCTCTTGCAACTTTATATCCTGTTTTTGAATTCAGATCTTCTACTTTTCTTCCGTTTCTAAATTCAGGCACTGGTAAACTGCTATAATCACGGTTTTCAAAAGCTAAGTTATATCCGACAAAAGATTCTCTCAATGGAATATCAATTCTGTCATTACCCATATTAAATCTTTGCGATCTATATTTTTCATAAATGATTTTCTTAGGACGGCGTATTATCTCATTATCTTCATAAACTTTATAAATACGGCTTTCATCAGTTGTTGATGGATTTAAGAATAATGCATTATAATTTTCATTATCTCTTGTGTAATCATATTCATATTCTTTTTTTATTATCTCAACTTGCTTTGCCTGTGCTCCAAAATACAGCGTATTTGTTAAATTCTGATAACCAGTACGAGGCTGATATCCAAAAAAGTCACTTTCCCTGAATGGATAATAATTTCCAAATGTCAATCCCCATTCCTTTCTCTTGTCATAAGCAACATTCTGAACCCAATGAATTGTCTTGTCATCACCACGATCTCGCATTCCTAAAAGTTCTCTGTATTCATCCTTATCCGAATTAAGATAATCAAATTTTATTTTTGGCCCTCTAAAGTCAATTCCATAATTTCTTTTTTTTCTATATGAGTTCAAATCTCCGACATATCCAGGATTAATATCCCGAAAATCCTCATTATCCACTGTTATTTCCACATCTTTATTACCATTTGTATACTTTATGCTCTTATACAAATCAACGTCTGTTCTACGTGGATCAAGATCATCATCCTTCATAATCTTGTCATTTATATCAGTCAATGCCTTTAATGCATGCTTATCCTGTGTCCAATAATATTTTGCATTAAATTCTCCATTTTGACCAAGCTCCTGATTAATATTCATATCCCAGAAACCAATATGTCTATATTTATCTACAAATGCAGTATAATCATCCTTTAATTTTGCACCGTCGACTGCATACATTAAATTAGTTGTAATATTTTGATAATTTAAATTCCAGATTCCATAACCTGCATCGTAAAATTTTCTATCTTCCTTGGCTTTTTTCGGAACATTTGTAACTTTATGATTCCATTTAAAATCCCATTCCTGCTTATGATTTCCGATTGGAACAACAACCCTGTTTACAAATATATTTCCAGAATTATTTCCCCAGAAGGAATAATCATTTGAAACTTTTAAAGCCAGTTTTTGCTTTGTACTTAACTCAAAATCAACAAATCCTTGTGCAAGCGGACCTAAATCATAGTCAAACCCCATAATTCCAAAAAGCCCTCTGTCGCTATCCATCCCAATGTAAGGAAATAATGTAGCCCTTTGAGTTGACGGCTTTAGAGAAGTTACATAATATGGCAGCTTAAACCAAGTTTTTCCTCCAGCAAAAAAGCCAATATTTCTTGCAATAGCCTTTTTATTTGGATAAATTTCCAGCTCTTCTGCATTTATTTTATAATTAGGTTTTTCATAAGGACTCGTAGTAAACCATCCATTTTTTATAAAAATTGCCTTATTCCCTAAACTTAAAGTTTCCTCTCCACCATAACGTAATTTTAAGTTAGAATCATAACTTTCTGAATTAAATATTTTTGCCAGTTTTGTATCCATATCAAAGATAAAGTTATCAGCCTTTATAATTTGAGAACCTTGAGAAAATTCAACGTTTCCAGAACCTGAAAGAATATTTTTATTAGCAATTTTTTTTAATTTGTCAGCATTTATCGTATAATCTTCATATTTTACAGTAACGTTACCTTCTGTTTCTATTTCTTCCGTTTCCAGATTTATTCTAGACTTTTCTGTTTCCAAATCTATTACTTCCCCAGCAGCATTCAGCTTGCCACAAAGTATGATATAAAACAGCAAAATAAACAATACTTTATATTTTTTCATCCTTTTCATTTCTTCAACCTTTTATTTTTTATTATATAATACCTTATCAATCACTAAAATTATATCACACCTCTATGTTTTGAACCTGCCCCAATTAAATCACAACTTTTTTAAGCCCCTTTTTATTTTTCTAGACATTCTCAATTTCCTTACTGTTCCAGTTCAAAATCATCCGTATTTGACATACTTAATTATTGTTTTTATTATATCATAAGTGACCAAATGTTTCAAATTTTTTGTCTTTGAAGACAGAGTAAAAAATGTAGCAATACTAAAAATAGCATTTAAAGAAAAAAACTGTTTCAAGCCATCGTTACATAGCCAAAACAGTTTTTTATAAAATTAAATATTTTTTTTATTAATTATTTTCATCATCTTTTTTTTCTTCTGTTAAAGTTTTATTTTCTATTTTTTTACTTTCATCTGCAGCTTTATTCGCTTTATTTTTATAATTTTCTTTTGCAAAAGAAAACTCTTCAGGAATTTCAGTATTATATTCTACATTTAAATAAATTATTGAAACTATTATTACTTGAAACAAATTGACAGCCGAACTTATAAGCGCTCCTATAATAGTTCCTACAGTTCCAAAAAATCCAAATACAACTCCTAATACAAATCCTGAAACAAGCAAGATAATTACAGGTAAAAACATTCTCATTCTATCATTTTTACAAAGGAAAAGATTATATTTAAATGTTTCACCAATACTTCCATTTCTAGACATGTATGCAGGTATAAAATATAATATAAATAGCAGCACAACAATAAAGATCACTATAAGAATAATAATTGGAATGATTATGGCTGCTAAAACTCCAATTCCTCCTCCGCCATACAATGTCATCCCTATTATTCCACTTATAGACGGAAGCATAAGAAGGCCTACCAAAAGTCCTGCCAACAAGCTAATTCCAAGCAACACAAATGATTTTACAGTTGCATCACCTGTTTCATATCTTTTCCCTTCAATTTTAAAAATAACTTTTCTATAAAAAAACCATATTCTAATCAACATAGCAAATGATACCAAAGTTCCAATGATATTTCTTAATAGCACTGAAATCAATGATAAAAACATAATAATCATTATATCTTTATTATCATCTCTAATCATTTCATTAAAAAGTTTATACGCTTCCTCAAAATATTGAGATAAACTTAACTTTTCACTTTTTAATAAATTTCTTAATCTATTCATTTCAGTCTCCCTTTCATTATTTTAATTTATATCAAATATTTTAACATTTTTTTCTTAATATATCAATAACTTTTTACTATAGGCTTAAATTTCCCTAATAAATTTTTCATTTAAAAATTAAAAGTCTTAATATTTTTATTGATTTGATGGTTTTTTCAGTTTTGATTCCCATTCACTGACTTCATCAGGGAAATAATTCAAGAAATTGTCAACTTTTTTTCCTTTAATGTCAACACTCAATATTTTGTCATTTTCCCTTAAAGTTCTTATTACTCTCAAGTCTTCACGAGATTTTATTCCACCAATAATTGTATACTTTCCATTCAGTTCCTTCATTGCCTCCATAGTAATAAAAAACTGGCTGCTGTTAGTATCAGGCCCTGAATTTGACATTGCCAATATTCCTTCAACATCAAAATTTAGCCATTTCTTTTTCTCATCTGGAATAATGTATCCTGTCGTTCCAGTTCCATTTTCAGCAGGATCTCCTCCCTGAACAAGTCCATTTGGAACAACTCTAAAAAACTTTAATCCATTATAGAAATCATTTTTTGCCAAAAATACAAAATTCGCAACATTTTTTGGAGCTGCTTCAGGATATAAAAAAAATGTAATATCCCCTTTTGTAGTTTTCATTACAGCTTCCATTTGAAAATCCTTCATTATTTTCTCAAATTTTTTATTTTCTTTCTTTTGATGATTTTTACTTCCTTTGGCTTCAGCAATGCTAACCATCATAATCATTAACATGCTAACCAATATCGCTATTTTCTTCATTATTCTCCCTCACTTTTTTATATTATAGACCGATTTTATTTGCTTTATGACAAGGGGGAACTTACCCTTGCCAAAGTATTTTCAAAATTCATATAATTATAAGAAAAGCTAATATGTCCTTTTTATATATTTTATAGTTTCTTCAACTTCAATTTTATTATTAAAGTCAAATTCCAAAATTCTAAAGTTAATTTCCTCAACATCCAGATTATATTTTAAAAGCTCCTTTTCCTCCATAATATTATCGTAAATGACAAGAACGGAAAACTGGTTTCCAAATCCGTCAACTAGCTCCAATGTGTTAATTACTCTATTTTTTTTCATATTAAAGGCATTTCTTATTATTTCATTCGCTTCCCTTTTATTTCTAGACTGTTTATAAAGCTCAGAAATTATCATAGGCAGTTTTACCGCAAATAAAATTTTCAGCTCTTCCCTTTTTTTAAATTTTATTATTGCCATTTTTAAAATCCTTATTTTTTATTTTTGTAATCTTATCCTTGAATTGCTTTTGTCAATGGCGGAATAATTTGTTTCTTTCTTGAAACTACACCCTTCAAAGTTACTAAATTACTGTCAACTTTTTCTCCAAATGCTTTTTCAATAACATCATTTCCATTTCCAGAAACTAATGCTGTAGAATCATTTGTTAAAATATTTGTAATTGCAAGCATAAAGAATTTTAGCCCTTCTTTTGCAATAATATTATCAATTTCAGCCAATAATTTTTCTTTTCTTTCTAAAACTTCCGCTTCATTTACAGTATTGACTTGTGCTACACCAATTTTTTCACCATCAATTTCAAATATTTTCATGTCCATATTAAGAAGTTCTGCTTCAGATTTATCTCCAAGCGCAGTTCCAGCCTTTAACATTTCAAGTCCATATTCCTTCAAATCTACTCCAGCAATTTCAGCCAATTCCTTTCCAGCCTTTGCGTCACATTGTGTACAAGTTGGAGATTTAAACAATAATGTATCTGAAATAATTGCGCTTAACATAAGTCCAGCAGTTTCTTTACTTGGTGCAAGACCATTTTCCTTAAATAATTTTAAAATAATAGTCGCAGTACATCCAACAGGCTCTACTCTTGCATACAATGGCTCATCTACATTGAAATTTGAAATTCTGTGATGATCAATCAATTCCAAAACTTTTGCTTCTTCAAATCCATCAGCAGTCTGAGTTCTTTCATTATGATCTACTAAAATAATTTCCTTTCCAGCCACATTTTCCACCAATTCAGGCTTTTCAACTTTAAAATAGTTCAAGGCATACTTAGTTTCTTCATTAACTTCTCCAAGTCTTACAGCCTTTACATCTTTTCCCAATTTATTTTTTAGTTCCGCATAAGCAATTGCCGAACAAATTGTATCTGTATCTGGATTTTTGTGTCCAAAAACTAATATTGACATATTTTTTCCTCCTAAATTTTAATCATTTTATATTATTATAACCTATTAATCTTATTTTTGAAATAGAAAAAACCATTTTTTGAAAAAAACTTAAAATAAATGTTTTGAAACACGGGATCAAAACTCCTTGCTAATTTAGTTCATCAAATACTCTTAATAATTTATTCTTAAACTTCCAGCAATTTTACTTCGATTTCATAATCCTCTGAAACTTTTCCCCTTAAAATATTCTTATATTCCTCAATTTGCTTCTGATATTCTTTTTTCGTTTCAGGCTCAAATCCAGTCTTATAATCATAAATATAGATTTTCCTGTTATTCTCATCAATATTTATTCTGTCAATAATACGCTTCTTCCCTTCAGAATCATATACTTCAAATTCATTATAAACTTTATATTTCTTATCATAAATATTGATATTTTTTTCAATAAATTTATCCATTCTGACAATCAGTTCTTCCACAATTTTTTTCCCCAGCATATTCCCATATCGGCTCAAAAGTGCAGATTTTGCTATCTTTTTCTCATTTTCCAAATCATTTAAAATATGCTCAAAATAATAGTGCATTGCAAGACCTTTTTTTCGTTTAAATTCTTTTTCTAAAGTTATACTTGATTTTTTTATTTGAAATTTATCTTTTGAAAAATAAGTTTCCAAAATTTTATTGTTTATTTTAAATTTTTCAGAGTTTTTTATATTTTCATTTTTTATTTTAATTGTTTCAATAATTTTCCCATTATGATATTCTTTTTCGTTACCATTATAAACTTCAATTAATTTATTTATAAAAGTATCTGAAAATTCATATTCTTTAGGATTTTTCTTAGTTGGAGTCAATTTTTTGATAACTGCTTCACAATATAAAAGGAGATTTTTTTTCGCACGTGTCAAAGCAACATAATCAGCATTTATTTCTTCCATTTTTTCCTTTTGAGAATTTTTTTCAGCAATCATTTTATATTCTTTTAGTTCTTTTACATTTTTAGAATATTTTGAAAAAATTATCAGGAAATTGGTTACATTGGAAAAAGTTTCATCATAATTAAAATATGTTTCAAAAGTTTTAAAATTATTTCCACCTGTTTTTCCTTTTCTATAATAAATTATTGTATCAAATTCCAATCCTTTGGACTTATGAATTGTCATTAAATTTATGGTGTTCTCATCAGAACTGCTTATTTGACGCAAATTATCCCTTTCATCTTCAACATGCACGATAAATTCGTACAAATTATCAAATTCTTTTAAAATATTGAAAAATTGAAAAATATTTTTTATATCGCTATTTGTCGAATAGAAACTTGTCACATCAAAATTTTGAATAATTTTTTTTGAAAAATTCTCATTTGGATATTTGTTGTTTAAATTAACCGAAAGTTTGTAAAGTTCTTTTATTTTTTCCAAAATTTTAGAAAATGAAAGCCCATTTCTTTCCATAAAATCAATGTTTTTATATTCCATCAAATTTCCTTTTTCTTCCAAATTTTCCAAGTTTTCTACAAAATATTCAAAACTATTTTTATTTTTCAGATTTTTATTCGATAAATTAATATTTTTTGTAATATATTTTTCAATTAAATATTTATTTTCTACCAAATATTTTACGTGATTATTCAGGCACCCAATTAAATCACTTCGCATAAATTCCAATAAATAAACAAAATTATGATAGACAAAAAATTTTATTAGCTTATATAGCGGTTTAACAGCTTTGTAGTCTAAAATCGAAGAATTGCTCTCAAGCGTAAATGGAATTTTTTCTTCATTCAGCCTTGCTGTAATTTCCGCAAGCTCATTATTTCCACGACAAATTATACAGCTTTTCCCAAGATTCTGAATTTTCCCTTCTTTTAAGTTTCGTATCATTTCTTCGTATGCTTTTTCAGGTTTTTCTTCCTCTTTCTTATATTTAGATTTTCTTTTTTGAAAATAATATCCAAAATATCCTCTCTGATAGTCCTCATCATCACGATACAACGAATTTGTATATTTCCAGTTTTCATTATAATTAGTAAAAATTTTATTTACATTTTCAATAATCTGCTTGTAGCTTCGATAGGATTTTTCCAAACTCTGAACATTTCCACCGATCAGATTTTCCAAATTTTCAAAAAGTTCCTTTTCTCCACCACGCCAATTGTAAATACTTTGTTTCTCATCACCAACGCAAATAATATTTTTGGCACTTGAAAGAAGTAATTGTAAAATTTTCCATTGCAAAATACTTGTATCCTGAAACTCATCAATCATAATTGTATCAATTTGTCCACCAATAAGTTCCAAAAAATCTCCTGTAACTGTGTTGTTATTTTTATTGTCAGTTTTTACAAATCCTAGTTCCTTGTCAAAAATAAACTTATACGTATATGTAGAAATATCTGTGTGAGTAAATCTTTTTGTACTTAATTTTGTTTGTTCTGCAATGTCAAATATAATTTTTGCAAATTCTTTTATTTTCCTGTCATTCGGTAATATTTTCTCATAAAAAATATAATTTGAGATTGATTTGTGCAAAAGTTCCTGATCTTTTTTCATTGTATCCAGCAGTTCTTTGGCTTCTTTTCCACCAGTTTTTTTCCCGTTCCAAATATTTCCTGTACCAAAAATATCATCTGATTTTTCCAATATTAATTCTATTTTTTTATCTTGCACAGTAGAAGTATCGGGATTATTTTGATTTAGTTCTTCAAATTTTTTAAAAATATCAGTAAATTTTACATTTAATATTTCAGTAACGTTTTCTCTTTTTATTTCAGCAATTTTTTTCGTATTTTTAAGAATATTTTCAAAAATATTTACAAAATCTGTACTTGATTTACTATTTTTCAAAGCTAGATTTGCTTCTTTGTAATTATTGCCAGCTAGCAAAAATTTTTCCTGCAAATTCAGTAGCGATTTTACAACTTTTACATAAGTCGAGATATTTTTCCTGTCTTTTTCTTCATCTATCATAAACTTAAATTTTTCGAAATAGTTATTATTTCCAATTATTTTAATCAAAATATCATTGTAAAATTCATCTTCTTCTTCGTCAATTGTTTCATAGCTATAAACACCAAAATATGGAGCGATCGTATTTTTAAAAATTCTGTTTGTAAATCCGTCAATTGTGTAAATTCTGATTTCATCCTTATTTTTGATCATTTCAAAATACATATTTTGTAAGTTATTTTTTAAGATTTCATCATCGGAGAATCCATAAAGTTCTTTTAGGCTATTTTCCAGCTCTTTCCAGTTATATTTTTCAAATGCAATTTGATAAAGAAAATCATAAATTCTCTCTTTAATTTCCGCAGTTGCCTTTTTAGTAAAAGTCATTACAACTATATTTTTATAATTTACACCTTTTATCAAGTTTGCAATATATTCTAGTGATAATCTATAAGTCTTCCCAGTTCCTGCACTTGCTTTCAAAATAATTTTATTTTGTTTTTCATTTATATTATTTATTTTCATCATTTAATTCATCCTCCCTTCTGCATATATTTTTATAAGTTTGATAGGTGTAGTTTTGCACATCTTTTACATCACCAATATCATAATAATCAGTTTCATAATATTTTTTTACGACTTTGAGAATATCATCTTCATTCAGAAATTCTTCTTCTTCTTTTCTTTTATCATCCATTATATCGCCATTCCATACATCCACTACAAATTTTTCTATTTCCTGACTATTTCTTTCAGAAAGCATAATAGAGTAGTAATCTAATTGTTTAAAAGCATTGTCAACTTTTTCTTTCTTTTCTTCTCCTTTTTTATTTTTTAGGACACCAGATTTATAGTCATACAAAATTTCTTTTTCTTTCAATTTTAAGTGCAAATCAATTACTCCATTTATAAAAATATTTTCATAAAGTTTCTTTTCTGATTTAAGTTTTATTTTTTCTTCCGAATAAATTTTTATTTCATCTTCATTTTCAATTCTTTTCATCATTTTTTTCAATATTTTTTCTACTGATTTTACAATTTCTTTAAATGAGATTTTTTTATAAAATTCCAAATAATCTTCAGAAATTTTATATTTATATGAATTTAGAACATCTTTTAAAACATCCTTAATTTCCTTTTTTAAAATTTTTTCATCTTCCTTACTTTTTATCAAAAGTTTCTTTTTCTCAATATTTTCCTTATTTTTAGAAACAATTTTTTCATAAATTAAATGAATAATAGTTCCAAACAATTTATCCTCTAATTTTTCATCAATTTTTTCAATCTCAGTTTCACCAATCATTTTATCTAAATAATACCCATACTCAAAGGTTTCCATCTTTTCAAAATCATAATATCCAAGACTCAATTTTTTTGATTTAATTTTATCTAAATTTTTTTCCAGCTTAGATGGAATAAATTTTCCAATTTCTCGTGGTTTCCATGTTTTTTCTATATTTTCCAAAAAATAGTTTTTTATAAAATCCAGTTCGTCATTCTCATTTATTTTATTTTTTTGTGCTTTTATACTGTATTTTAGTTTAATTTCCTCAATAACTCCAGCCGAATCTATATTTTCATCTTGATTTTTTACATAAGATAAATAAACATTTTTTGCTCCTAGAATATTTTGATAAAATTTAAAAATCTCAATTCGCTTTTCATCATCACTTATAGGAAGCCCTATTTTTGCACGTTGAATTTTTGTAAATAAATAATTGTTTACATTTACTTTTGGAAATGTATCTTGAATATTGAGAAGTATAAGGTTTTCCTTTTGAGTCTCTGAAATTGCTGAAAATGAATTAATCGAATATTTTGCAATATTTTCACTATCCTGCTCGTCACTTTTTTCAAGATTTAAACTAATCGCTTTTTTATCTAAATATTTCAAAAATAGTTTCAATAAACTTGCTGAAATTACATTTTCACTAAAAAAACCACTCCATAAATTATCAAATGAAAAATCTTCCAGCACTACCATTTCCGATAAAGCTTCAAAATACTTATCTCGAATATCTTTATCCAGCTCACCGCTTCTATCAAAAATTTCCTCAAGATAGCTTCTATATTCTTCAAGCATCTGATATTCAAAAATTCTTTCAATTTCATCAATTAAATTAATAATTCCTTCAATATCAATATCTGTCCAATTTTTATAATATCTTTCATTTTGATTTTTCAAAATTCTAAAAATTTCATTTTTAGAAATATATTTATATCCCTCTTTAGCAATTTCCACAAAAAAATTATAAGATTTTTTTAACTTAAAGATTTTTAAAAAATCATTAGATTTAAAAGCATCATACAAATCTTTCATTCTAATTTTTAAAGATTGGTTACATTCTTTTTTATTTTCCTTTTCAAATTCATAGTTTTCTAAATTTTCTGTTTTCTCATTTTCTATTTTATAATTTTTTTCAGTTTCAATTCTAGATTCAAAATCTTCATTTTCTACTTCATCACTTTCAGAATTTTTTCCAATAACTTTTACATTTTCCAAAATATTACAGATTAGTTCCAATATTTTGTAAATCTTTGTTTTTTGCATAGTAATTTCCAGATTAGAAGAAATTTTTTCTTGTTTTAAAAGCTGATAATCCTTTTTCCCATCTTCTCCGTTATTCTGCAAATCATAAATTTTAAAATTTGCTATATTTTCAATTTTTTCTTCATTTTCACTGTCATTCAGTTTTTTTATCATTCCCAAAAGCTGTGAAAATTTATTTTCATATTCAAAAATTTCAATATTTGTTTCAAATTTTTCCAAAGATTCACTTTTATTAGGAATTGAAAAACTGTCATTTATTTTTAATTTTTCTTCATTAAAATCATTTTTACTAAGCTGCAGAATATTTTTTACTATAATTCCTCTGCTTTCAATATTTTTAATTATTTCTTTTTCAAAAGGTGTAATTTTAACTTTATTTACAAAACAAATTTTATTAAATTTTTTTAAAAAACTATCCGAAATATTTTCTACATTTCTAAGCATATATGGCAAAATTAGTCCTTTTAGCTGTACAATTTTTTTAATTTCATTATCAATTTCAAGTAAAGTTTTAAAAGTTTTAACCTGCCATTTCTCCAACTCCACCTTTTCTAAATCAATCTTATATTCCTGAAGTTCTGCAAATAAATTATAATAATTATAGGCAATATCAATAACATCATAATAATTCTTAATCTTCATTTTCTTTTTTAGCTTTTGTGTCAATGCATTATAAAATAATACAACCTGTTTTTCTTCTTTTATCACAATTTTGTCTGTAATAAAAAGATTTTCATAAAAATCATAACTGTTCATCATCTTAAAATTCTGAAAAATCCCTAATTCTTGCTGCATTTTCTCATCTTGCAAAAAGTTTCTTTTAATTTCAAAAAATGAAGCTGAATTTTCAAATACAAAAAGTGTATTTTCATTTTTCCTAAATTCTTCAAATAATATTTCTTTTAAATTAGATCCAATTCCTTTATAACTAATTTTCATAGTATCTTTCTCCTTAAACTGAAGATTTTTTATAAATTTTTTACTATTATAACATTTTTTTCAAAAAAATTGTAAAAATATGCAAAAGTTGTTTCCAAATATTAATTTCAAAGTTTTAATTTTGAGTCAAAAAAATCCATCCTTATCATCTCCTATCATTACTAAAAAAAGAAATCTAATAAAATATTCAACCAGCATTCAACTTCTTCTTCTCCAAATAAACCACTTACAAAATCTAAGATATAATCACATAAATTCAGAACTATCAACTCCTATATTTATTTTTCATATTATCTTTTTAATTACAAAATCATTATAACACGTATTAGACACGTAGTCAATGATTTTAAAATTTTTTTTGATATTTTTTCCAATTTCTAAATAAATAAAAAAGAGCCTTATCGCTCTTATTGTTTTGTTAATACTAAAAAACAATCTTAGAAATATTCTAAATCTTTGATGATGTTAATTTGGGGAACTTATATATATGTTTTAGTCCCCTTCATTTTTGGGGTGGTCTAAATCATAAAGTACTTCCATCATTTTTAATAAATATTGTTTTAGTCCCCTTCATTTTTGGGGTGGTCTAAATCCCATCCAATATGGGATAATATGTTACTTTTTATTTTAATATTTGATTATTTATTGTTTTTTTACTGATTTAGATTATCCCTTTGTCTTATTTTACCACATTTTTCTCATAATGCAAACTAATATTCTAAAATTTTTGTTTCTTTTCTTATAATTTTTTCTCCGATAGTTATTTCGCCAGATAAGATTTTCATTTTCTTAATCAAATCACTTCATATTTCTTATTTTTCAGAACTTTTTTCTTCCATTTTATATTCAAACATAACTTTCACAAGTTTACACAATTCCTTTGAATTTCTATAGGTTTTTATCGGTTCTTTCTTTTTATCATTATCTTTTAGTTTCAGTTTTTTCAAATGTACAATTTCTTCTGATTTTAAACTTTGAATTTCTATTTTCTTATCTGCTCCTATCTTAAATTTCACCACAAAACCGTATTCCTTCAATATATCCACTACTGATTTCATAACTGCATTTTTAAGTTTTCTATCATAAGATAGTAATTTTCTTAAATTTTCCAGCACTTCTAAAAGTGAAATTTCGGCATGCGGAATATAGTTAAAATGTGCAATATAATTTCGTATATACAAATCTTTTTTCTCTTGTTTTAACACTTTTATATTTGCACTGGAATATTTATTTATTTTCACTTCATCATTTTGATGTAATTCCTTATAAAATTTTATATATTTTTCAACAATTTGTCCGCTTTTGTATTTCATATTCTTTTTATTCTCAAAATTAAATATTTCTTCTATATACTGATTTTCTGGAAATTCCCCTTTTAATCTAAATCTCAAATCTCTTTCCCAAATCGAAGTATACCCCACAAGTCTATGAAGTATTCTTAATAGTAGACCTTGTAACAAATTTAACTCATTAAATTCTACTTTATTTTTCAAATGAGTATATTCTTCTATATTTTTAATTGCCTGTTTATAGCTTTCATAATCTTCATCAGTAAATTTTTCATCTTTTCTAGGTCTTGCATATTTTCTATGTAAATTTTCCTGCATTTTATGATTTTTTTCTATTTCATTTTTTTTATTACTGTATTTTTTCAATTCTTCTATACTTATTTTATATCCTGCCTTATCCGCTATTTTTTCAAGTAGATTTAACATTCCATATTTTTTTATATTATAATAAGCTCTGTATTTTATAATATTTTCTTTATAAAAATACATTTTAGTTGTATCAAATTTCTTTAATTCTTCTCTATTTTTTATTTTATTGCCATTAAAATTTAAAAATTTTCCAATTTCATCTGCTTCAAATTCAAAATCTTCTTTTACTTTATTATTGTCTAAATTTAAAAAATTTATAAGTTCAAGCTCATCTGAAAAAATATTAACTTCGTTTGCACTATGATATTTTTCAAGATTTCCCTTCAAATTAGTAAATTCCTTATTATTAAGCAATTTCAAAATCAAATAAAATATATTTAATTTTGCACTGTTTTTCAATATTTTCCCTAATTTTATTTCCTTTAAAAACTCATTTATTTCATCAGGAATCTCAATATCATTATTTTCTTCGTATTTTCTCCAAAATTTATCAAACTCCTGTTTTTTTTCAGCCAAAGAATTATTTACTTCTTCATCACTTCCAATATACATAAGGCTTAATCTTCTGTTATTTGCTAAATAAGTTATAAATCCTTTTAAAAATACTTTTTGAATAAAGTCAATGTATGTATTTTTTTCTTCTTCATCCTGATTTGCAACATTAATTATATAAAGGCTTTGTACCTTTGCAAGATATTCTTTAGGACTTCTTGCCTCAAGATTTTCAAATTTTTGCAGTTTATAAAATCCAGTTTTTACATTTTTTTTATTATTTTTATTTAATTTAATTACTTCTCTGCTTATTTCAAAGAAGTTTCCGTTCCTGCTCATAAAATAATCTAAAAATTTTCCATAATAAATATTTTTTAAAAGATATATTTGAGCATCTGTAATTTCTTTAGTTTTGATATCATCGTTAGTTTTTGGAGTTTTCCAGTAAATATTCAAACTAATTTTCAAGTCATCTATTCTATCATATAATTTTGTAAATGATGGGACAAATGGAATATTTTTATTGACAAATTCAAATCGTGTACTTCTTAAATAATCCAATATTCTATCTTTTTCCAAGTATCTAAATACATTCGCACTATTCAACTGCCTAAATATCTTCAATTTCAATTTTTTCTCATTTATTTCATTTTGAAACATTTTTTTTGAAATTTCAGAAGGAACGATATTTTTAAATGCAAATATATCTTTCCCATCCAAATCCAAATTAAAGTGAACAATTCCATGTCTAATACTGCTAATGGCTTCATCAATATTTGCAAAAAAATCTTCAATTTCTTTTTTATTATCCATATCAAAATCATAGCCATAAAACATTTTTAATTTATTTTTTACTTCATTTTGCTTATTTTCATAATATATTTGATCAACTTCTCCAGGAATGTATTTTTCTTCCCCAGTTTTACTCTCTATTCTAGTCTTTCCTCTCATTTTTCCTGTAATATCATCTTTATTTTCAGTTTCAAGAATATTTCTCAATGAAAAATATGCAACCGAAGAAACTCCAATTATATTTCGTAAAAATGCTTCATTTTGTCTATTCCTAGCAATAAAATCACTTGTTGCAATTTCTCCATCTTGTAAATAATAATTATATTTCCCGCAATTTCTTACATAAGTATCCAATTTATTTAGTAATTTATTTTCTATTAATTTTTTTAAACTTTGATATTCAAATATTCTTTTCACTTTATCATTGCTTATATTACTTGGTTTTTTATACACATAATTTTTCAGAAGTTTACTCATTTCAATTTCTACAAAATGACAAAAAACATATTTTACATTTTCATCATTAAGTTCTTCTTTATCCAAATAATATTTATAAAACACTTGTGATTTTTTTAATTCACTCATATCTGGAACTTTTTCAATTAATTCTTTCATATTATTTACATTTTGTATTTCTTCATAAATAATTTTAGCAAAATTTTCTTTATCATTTTTTCTTCCAATTATTTCATGATAAAATTCTCTTATCTTAGATTTTTCAAGCTTTGTTAAATTTTCTATTTTTAAAACTAACTTGGCAATATCCTCTTCTTTATATAATTTATCAAAGGCTTCTTTTACATTACTCACATAAGCATCACGTTTTGCTGATTCTCTGTAATAATCATAAATAATATTTCTTTTGCTCTTTCCTTCAACTTTTTCAATATTATTTTCATTAATTTTCTGGTAATTAGCCTTATTTTTTTCAAATGAATATTTTAAAGAATTTATTTTATTCAATTTTTTCTTAATGTCTTTTCTAAATACTTCCAATTCTTCTGAATTTACATTTTCATTTAAATATATTTTTTTTAAAACTGCAAAATTTTTGCTATCTCTTACATCATATTCCGAAATATCTGTTTCAGAATATTCCCTGTCAATATTTTCCTTTTTTCCATTCTTTAAGCTTAAGGTATTGTCTTTTAAATACACCATTTTATTTGAAAAGAATTTTTTCAGTTTTCCTATTCTTTTTTTATTTTCTTTTGTTTCTGTATTGCTAGGATTTTTTATATACATATCTAGTCTCATATTTAAAAGTGCAGATAATCTCTCATCAGTCCTATTTTCTTCACTTTCGCTTTTTACAAGCCTTCCTTCACTAGTATATTTTTTATGTGAAATTCCTCCAACTTTTGTAACTTTCATATATAAAAACCTCCTAATATCTGTATTTTTTACTCAATACCTAATTCTTTTTTCAATGCTTTTTGTAAAATTTGTGAAAAATTCAGATTTTTTTCCTGTGCCAATATATCTAGCCAAACAGGAATTGTTAAAGTTTTCTTTTTAAGCGCATTTGTAACTTTTGCCACTTCATACACTGGATCAACAGATAAAATATACAAATACTGATTTTCTTTCAGTTTCACATCCTCCACTTTTGAAGGCTCAGGAAATTTTTTTCTTACATCCAAAAAATCAGCCAAATGCAGACCTAATGTCTCTCTCAAATTGGAAACAGCCTCCTCCATGCTATTTCCAAATGTAGCATAATAATTTATCTCTCCATCTTCAAACTTATCAAAATCAACAATACAACCATAATAAGTCCCATCTTCCTTAGTTACCACTGCTGGATAAAATACATCCATTTTCATTATCTCCTATCTTTTTTTACGTGTTGAACACGTGTATAAAATTGTTTGTAAAATTTTTTAGCATTTCTGCTAAATCAAAATAATTATTTTAAATTTTTCTATTTTTTAATCATTCATTGTTAGTAATTCTTTTTTACTTGGACAATTTTTCATTTAATTTCTTTATTTTTTTAAAATCAATTTTTTTAATATTTCTTACCTAATTACAAATTTTCCTTACTTTTGGGGTGCTCTAAATCCAATCATTGAAGGGCACGGCAGATATTTGGGTTTTAGTCCCCTTCATTTTTGGGGTGCTCTAAATCCCATCCAAATTATGGGATAATAATTTTTAGTGAAAGCAAGAAGGGACTAGAATTTAATCCCAACTTGTCTTTCAATATTTTTTACTGTTCCGATAGGTATATCTTTTGAGTATTGTACTGTTACAACACCTTTTACACCTGGAATTTTCCATTGATAATGACTACCTCTTATACGCACAACTTTTCCGCCTAATTTTCTAAATCTTTTTTCGATTTTTTTATATGACATAAATATCATTCCCTTCTAAAATAATGTTAATCATAACTTCTAATAGAAAGTATCTGAAAATTAGGAATAGTTGAAAAGTTTTACAAATAGTCATTTTCAACTTACAAATCTATTATAACACGTATACAGTACATTGTCAATAGTTTTAAAAAAATTTTTTAGAAAAAATCACAGCCAATATTCTTAACTGTGATTCTAATATCTTTACAAAAAATCAAAAAAACTTACTTTTTAAAATTTCTATTCAAAATTATTTATCTTACAATTTGGAATAAAATTGCAACGACTAGAAATAATGTTGCAACTATTTCTGTAAATTTTTCAATTCCTTCTTTTTCTTCATCCAAGATATTTGCAGAACTTTTTGCTAAACCTTGGCTTCTGTCTGGCTGTAGTAAAATTACGCTTATCATGATGATTGATAAAATTACTAAAGCTATAATTAATAAATTTTCTAACACTTTATTAGTTCCTCCTATAATCTAAAAAACAAGAGAATAGCTAATTATTTTTTATTTTCAAAACAATTATTTAGCTGCTGCATCTCCAGCTTTTATTATTACAGCGAATTTTTCAGGAATTAAACTTGCTCCTCCTACTAATCCACCGTCAATGTCTGTTTGTGCAATTAAGTCAGCTGCATTTCCATCGTTCATTGAACCACCGTATTGAACTGTTACATTTTCTGCAACTTCTTTTCCGTATAAGTCAGTCAATAATCCTCTGATGAATGCATGAACTTCTTGAGCTTGATCTGGAGTTGCAGTTTTACCTGTTCCAATTGCCCATACTGGTTCATAAGCAAGTACAACATTTGCCATTTGTTCAGCTGTAACGTCTTTTAATCCACCAACAATTTGAGTTTTTACAACGTCGTTAGTTGTTCCAGCTTCTCTTTGTTCTAATTTTTCTCCAATACATAAAATTGGTTTTAAGTCATGAGCTAATGCTGATTTTACTTTTTCATTGATAATTTCATCATTTTCATGGTAATATTCTCTTCTTTCAGAATGTCCTAAAATTACATATTCCACACCTAAATCTTTTAACATTAATGGTGAAACTTCTCCAGTATATGCTCCACTTTCTTTAGCGTTCATATTTTCAGCGGCAATTTTAATGTTGCTTCCTGCAGTTTCTCTAGTTGCTGTTTCCAATGCAGTAAAAGGTGCTCCAATTATAATTCCTGCATTTTTAACATCTGCTACTAAAGGTTTCAATTCATTAAAGAATTTTGCTGCTTCTTTCGCAGTTTTGTTCATTTTCCAGTTTCCAGCTACTATTACTTTTCTCATAGTTTTTTCCTCCATTATTTATTTAATACATTTTCTTTTATTTTACCATATATTACCTTTTTTATCAATGCTGATACATCGAATTTTTTTCTTGAATATTTTATACTATTTCCCATTTAAATAGCAGGCTTACAAGAATCCAAAAACTCTTAATAGCAAATAATATAAAATATAACTTCTATCTTTAAACAGAGTTTAAATTAATTTATATAATCCAAAAATCAAAATCTTCACTTATTTGATCATATTTTTTATCTTTTCCAAGAATATCTGCAAATTCCTTAAAATCTTCGCCAGTTTTTCTCAAGTACTCTTCATTTCCTACAACTTCTTCTATTTTTTCTGAAATTCCATCCCACGATTTGTAAATGTCAGGTATTATTTTCAGACCTTCTTCAGTTATTTTCGTAATTGAATTTTTTCCAGACTTTTCCCTTTTCACATATCCTTTGGAAATTAATTTATCCACAAAGCGTGTAACTGTCGATGGAGCTATTGCCAATGTTTCAGATATTTGATTTACTGTAAGCCCATTTTCTTCTTCCTTCAATATAATCATCAAAAATCCGTGCGTTGGATAAATATCTATCTTTTCAAATGATTCTTCCGCTATTTTATTAACTATTCTAAACATCTTTGAAATTGAAAAATAAATACATTTTTGAATTTCCATTTTTCCTTTATTATCCATAAATTTTCACTCCCTTTTCTCATTTTCTATTTTTATTTAATTTATTATCTACAGTATATTTTTCCCAAAAAAACAGGAAAGTTAATTTAATAATGATATATGCAGGAATTGCAATAAATGCTCCTCCAATTCCAAATAAAGCTCCTCCAATAAGAACTACCAGAAGCGTCGTAATTGGATGCATTTCTACAGATTTTCCAGTAAGCCACGGTTTTACAATATTTGCTTCTATTGTTTGTACAATCGTAATTAGCACTACAATAAAAATCACTAATTTAAATGATTTTGTAAAAGCATAAAGTATAGCCGGAATCAGTCCAATAAACGGACCAATAAACGGAATCACATTCCCAAAACCTATAATTACTGAAAAAAGCATACTGTAATCCATTTTCAAAAAATAAAATATTATAAATGATACAACTCCAACTATCATACTGTCAAGTGCTGTTACAAGAATATATTTCCCAATTGTTTCATCCATATTTTTTATAAGAACAATCAAGTCTTCCCTATCCATATTCTGCAATGCTCTCTTAACTCCATTTTCCATGTTATCATAACTGAAAATAAGCATTATTGTAAAAATAGGAGTCATAAACAGCAGGCTGAATGTGCTGCTTATCAGCGAAAAACTTGAACTTAATACTTTTATGACATTGGATACAATTATATCCTTAGAACTCATCAGAGAACTTTTAAGGTCAATATTATTACTTTTAAGAAATCCAAAAAAATTATTTTGAAGCTTTTCCTGATTTTTTAGCAAGAAATCAATAAGACTCGATACCTGCTTTGTAAATATCGGCACAATTGTTAAAACAATGTAAAGAAAAATCACAAAAAATATAGTCAGTACAAGTAAAATTGCAAATGTACGATTTAATTTAATTCTTTTTTTCTTCTTACTCTGTGAAATCTCATTAAACAACTCTATTTTTTTTCTTTTTTCTGAATCGCTTATATTCATCTTTTCCACTTTTTCCAGCTCATCAAGTTTACTATTTTTTAAAAAACTGTCATTTTTGTCCTTTTCACTTATCATGTCAATAAAAGGCATAAGGCAATATACAATAATAAATGACAAAATAAACGGAAAAATCGTGCTTGTAACAAGCTTTATCTGTTTTGCGAAATTATCGTAAACTCTAAAAAATAACAAAAGTGCTAAAAGTGCCAATACCGTTACAATTAAAATATTTCTTAATTTTAACAGCTTTTCCTCATTGTAAAATTTCATTCACTTTTCCTTTCTATAATACCAGTTTCTAAAATATAGAAAATTTTTATTAAACAGTAATTCTAAATTTATAAACTTATCCAAAAGACTTTTCACTTTTTTTATTAAATACAATATCAATTGGACATCCTTCAAATCCAAAATATTCCCTCAATTTATTTTCAATATATCTTTGGTATGAAAAGTGTATCAATTCTGGATTGTTTGCAAAGAATACAAATTTTGGCGGTGCTTGGCTTACTTGCGTTGCATAATTTATTTTTACTGCTCGCCCTTTTCTCGTAGGAACTGGATTTTGTGCTATTATTTCTGACAAAATCTGATTCAAAAGACCAGTAGTTATCTTTTTATGATATTCCTCATTAATAAACCTAGCCTGCTCCAAAATATTCAAAGTTCTTTTTCCAGTCAATGCCGAAATTGTAACAATCGGCGCATAATCCAAGAATGCCAGATCAGCCTTCACAAGCTCAGTAAATTCCTTTACGCTATTATTATCCTTTTCAATTAAATCCCATTTATTTATGGCAATAATAATCGGCTTTCTCTCCTCATAAATCATTCCAGCGATTCTCTTATCCTGATCTGTCAAAAGTTCTGTCGCATCCAGCATAAGCACACATACATCCGCCCTTTTTATAGATTTCATTGCACGTAATACACTGTAATACTCAATATCATCTTCCACTTTTGACTTTCTACGGATTCCCGCTGTATCAATTAAAGTATAAGTTTCTCCATCATATTTCAAGCTGGAATCAATCGTATCCCTTGTTGTCCCTGCAATATCACTTACAATAGAACGCTCTTCATTCAAAAGTTTATTTACAAGCGAAGATTTCCCGGCATTCGGTCTTCCCAAAATAGCAATACTAAGTCCATCTTCAGTTTGCTTTATCTTTTTATCCTCAAATTTTTCAATTACAGCATCCAGCAAATCTCCCAAGTTTGTCTTATGCTCTCCGGAAATTCCAATGACTTCCTCAAATCCAAGTCCATAGAACTCAAAAATATTTTCCTGATCACGCATATAATTATCAATTTTATTTACAGCTACAACAACTTTTTTATCCTGCTTTCTAAGTACAGTTGCCACATCTTCATCAAGTCCAGTAATCCCAGCCTTCCCATCAACTAAAAATATAATTACATCCGCTTCATCAATTGCTACTTGTGCCTGCTGCTTAATTTTCCCCATCATAAAATCCTCAGTTCGTGGCTCAAGCCCACCAGTATCCACCAGTATAAATTCTTTCCCGCTCCATTCCATCTCACGATACAGCCTATCTCTAGTAACTCCAGGCTCATCCTTCACAATTGACAGCCTGTCCCCCACTAATTTATTAAATAACGTTGATTTCCCCACATTGGGCCTACCAACAATTGCTACCGTATGTTTCATTTTTCCCTCCATTTTTTATTTTTATAATTTTATAATAAAAAAATATATTATTTAAACAAAAATCGCATTAAATCAGTTCAATTTCAAACAAATTCATTTATATTTCAAATTAAATTTGAATATACAATATATTTTATCATATTTTTTACATTTTTATTAGTCTTTTTTTATAATATTACAAAAATATATCTATAAAATAAATAGGAATTGCTAAAATTAACTAAAGAAGTGGAAAAGATATTGAAAAAGTCTTTAGAAAAAGAATAAATAAAACATTGATTATAATACTAAATCCCATTTAAAAAACAGAAATTATATTTTATATTACTGGCAAAAAGGCTTGCCCTCTTATAAAAAATTCATAATTAATCCGTTATTTAAATGGGAAATAGCATAAAGTATTATTTAATCAAAACACAAAAATAATTTCTAAAAATTACATA
This sequence comes from Leptotrichia sp. oral taxon 417, assembly GCF_013394865.1. Taxonomy (NCBI): domain Bacteria; kingdom Fusobacteriati; phylum Fusobacteriota; class Fusobacteriia; order Fusobacteriales; family Leptotrichiaceae; genus Leptotrichia; species Leptotrichia sp. oral taxon 417. The sequence continues at coordinate 2,273,141 of NZ_JABXYV010000001.1, forward strand.
TTTTTTAAAACTAATTCTACGATATTTTCAGCTCTTAATCCATAATTTGTAAGCATAGTTTCTCCATCTGCACTTTGTCCAAAAATATCTTGTATTCCATGTTTTATCACTTTTGCAGGATGAACTTCAGATAAATATTCTGAAACTGCGCTTCCCAATCCTCCAATTACCGAATGTTCTTCACTTGTTACAATAAATTTACATTCTTTCGCAGCTTTTAAAACAGTTTCTGTATCTAGTGGCTTTATTGTTGAAACATTGATTACTCTTGCTTTTATTCCTTTTTCTTCCAATAGTTTTTCAGCTTTTAAAGCCTCTGAAACCATAAGTCCTGTCGCTAATATTGCTACATCATCACCTTGCGTCAAAGTTACGGCTTTTCCTATTTCAAATGTATAATCTTCATCGAATAATACTGGAATATTCAATCTTCCAAGTCTTACATAGACAGGCCCTTCATATTCAGCGACTGCAAAAATCATTTTTTCTGTTTCAACCGCATCTGCTGGCGATAATACAACCATTCCTGGAATTGCACGCATTAAAGCCACATCTTCAACTGATTGGTGCGAACCTCCATCTTCTCCTAGCGAAACTCCTGCATGAGTTGGACAGATTTTTACATTTAAATGTGGATATGCAACCGAATTTCTGATTTGATCAAAGGCACGTCCTGCCGCAAAATGTGCAAATGTCGAAGCAAACGGTATTTTTCCAGTTGTTGCGATTCCCGCTGCAGTTGCAATCATATCAGCTTCAGCAATTCCAACGTTTATATGTCTTTCTGGAAATTCCTTTTGAAAATATGCAGTCATTGTCGATTTTGACAAATCAGCTTCCAGAACCACTACATCTTTATTTATTTTCCCCAATTTAACCAATGTTTCCCCGTAAGCTACTCTAGTTGATTTTTTTTCCATTCTCATATTCTCCTATTTTTTTATTTTGGTCGGTTATTTTTAAAGTTTATAAGATCCGATTAACGCAATACTTTAAATTTTTATATTCACATATTGAATCAAAAAAATTATAACTTTAAATATTCATATTCTTTATTACAAACCTTAAATTTTAATTTCCTTCAGCACCAGTCTTTCAGCTTAATTCTTCCATCGCTTTTTTATATTCTTCCTCATTCGGAGCAGCTCCGTGAAATCCTGCATTATTTTCCATAAATGAAACGCCTTTACCTTTTACAGTATTTGCAACGATAACTGTCGGCTGACCTTTAACTGTTCTCGCTGTATCAAGGGCATTTATGATTTCTTCATAATTATGTCCGTCAATTTCAATTACATTCCAGTTAAATGCCTTAAATTTTTCTCCGACTGGAGCAACATCCATTACATCCGAAACTTTTCCGTCAATTTGCAAATTATTATAATCAACTATCGCAACTAAATTATCAAGTTTATAATGCGCAGCCGTCATTACAGCTTCCCAAACTTGTCCTTCCTGTAATTCTCCATCTCCCAAAATCGCATAAACTCTATAGTCATTTTTATAAATTTTTGCACTCAAAGCCATTCCATTTGCAGCAGAAAGCCCTTGCCCAAGTGAACCAGTTGACATTTCAACTCCAGCCAATTTTTTCATATCAGGATGTCCTTGAAGCGGAGAATGCCATTTTCTCAATGTTGGAATAAGATCTCTTCCTTCTTTTCCTAAAAATCCCTTTTCAATTAAAGCCGCATAAAGTGCAGGAGCTGCATGCCCTTTACTAAGCACAAGCCTGTCACGGTTTTCCATTTCTGGATTTTCTGGGTCAACATTCATTTCCTTCCAGTAAAGCACAGCCAAAATATCGGCAATTGAAAGCGAACCACCTGGATGCCCTGACTTTGCCCCATAAATCATTTCAATAATGTCTTTTCTCAATGTTTTTGACTTTTTTTGCAAATCTTCAATTTTCATAAAAACCTCCGTTATCATATTTATATTGATTATTAATTTTTTGATTTTATTATTAAAACAACCATAAACTCGATTTTTAAAAGAACTTCTACTATCGTAATTTTCAATATTTCTTATTCTAATCTTCCTTTTTCAAATTATAAAAAAACAAAGAAACACCAAACAATGCCAATGCCACAACAAGCGTTACCTTAACTCCCAGTTCAGTTGCACCCTTTACACCATTTTGAACATTTTGATTTCCAGCAACTAGCAAAGTTGACTGAACAACCTGCTGAACTAGAAATGCCAATTTTAAAAACATTCCCTGTATTCCAAACATAAATCCTTCCAGACTAATTTTTTTAATTTCAGACAATTTTGCCGAAATTTCACTAAGCATTGCCTGCGGAAAAATAAATGCCGCACCACTTAATCCTGCTCCACAAATTACAAAAAATACATAAGCAAAAATTGAATTATTTTTATTAATAAACAGCAGCCCAAAAGTTCCAGCTATTAAAAGCAGCATATCCACAATCAATATTTTCTTATATGAATATTTTTTCCCAAACTTATTCGTAATCGGAAAAAACAGCCCAGCCATCCCAAACAGCACAACCGATATTACAGTCAAATACTTAATGTCCTTTTGCATTACAGTGCTCAAATAATATGTTAAATCCCCACGAAGTATGTTAAACCCGCAAAAGAAAAAGAAATATCCTAAAAAGTACAAAATAATTTCCTTATCCTTCAAATGTGAAATTGATTTCATAAACCCTAGCGATTCAGTCTTAGGACGATTTTGTGTAAGCTGTTTCTCCTTTAGAAAAAATATGCACGCATAAATCCCCAAAACTGACAATATTGTAATTAAAATTACTGTTTTACGTATTCCAACTTCTGTATTCAGCACTCCATTTACCATACCTAATTTTGAAATCAAAATACCTGGCAATACCATCGCAATTCCAGTAAATATAAGCCTAAAAGTCGATTGCATTGTGGAAAGATTAAGCCTCTCCTCCTTATTTGAAGCCAAGTCTGGAATTAAAGCGTTATACGGGGCTGCAACTAGAGTATAAGCTGTAAAATACAGCCCTCCAACGATTGACAAATAAATAAGTGTCGCCAGCTGTGAACTTTTAACTGGATAAAAATACATAATCGTAAGAATCCCAAGCGGCAATCCTCCAATTAGCATAAATATTGACCTTTTTCCAAAACGAGATTTGGAATTATCAGATAAAAATCCTACTACAGGATCTGAGATTGCATCAATCATCCTCGCAAAAATAAAGGCCAAAACCAAATATTGCGGCTTTAACAACGGAACTAGGTTTTTTTCCGTTTCAGGCGGTAAATAATAATACGACAGCCATTGATTATAGATCTGGTCAATCATAAAATATGAAACACCAAGCCCGTAAATTATATAACTTTTCTTCGTTAATCTTGAATTCATTAATTTTTTTACCTTTCTACTTTTAATTTATATTAATTTACCAAAAATTCCTTTACTGCCTTGGCATATTCATCTTTACACTCAGGATCTGCATAAATTCTTGTGTGCGAACCTTTTTCAAAAACTTTTAGCTTGATATTTTCATTCTGTGCAAGCTCGTTATACTCTTCCATAAGCATTCCATAAGTTGTAGCCTTGTCATTTTTAGACTGAATTATCAATGTAGGTATTCTTTTTAGCAAATACGACAATCTCAATTTATCAAGATGACTTCCAACTCTTAAATTAAAAATTCTTACAATAACACTTACAATAAATTTTGGAACACGACGTTTTCTTGCATCTTCCTTAATTCTCTTTCTTATATTTGAAATTGAACTGTCCAATATTAATTTCTCAATAACTATCCCTTTTTTTCTGAGTACCTTTACATACATTTTAGAAGCAATGGCAGATCCCATTCCCCCTTGTGAAAACCCATACAACGTAAAATTATTCTTTCCAAATCTTTCTTTTAACATTTCCATCGTATGAAAAATATCCTGCCCAAAGCAATATCCCATCTTAGTTCTAGCCACATCAGACTTCCCGGAATTTCTCAAATCTGGAATAAAAAAATTATACTCCTTATCAAGCCCAATGTCCTTAAACATACCCAAATACTGCAATGCCGCCAGTCTATTCACACCACGTCCATGAGAAATAATCATAGTCTTCGTAGCATCCTTATTTTCAATAAGCCATCCATAAAGCTGAATTTTCCCCGATTTATACTCAATTTCCTTAAAATTGTAACCATAATCATAAGGATTTGCCTTATTATTCTCAATATTATACTTCTGTCTTAACTTTTTACTATTATACACCTCTTCAAATGTAATTCTCGGATACTTCTCAATTTGATTAATAAAATACCTTATTGACAAATACGCAATCACAAAGAAAAATATCATAAACAGCACATTAACTGCTATTAACAACTCCGTTCCCATAATTCACTCCCATTCTGCTTTAATTTTTAGACATTTATAAAAGTTTATAAAATCTCATCAAACAATATTTTTTCACTTTTTTATTAATTTTTAACAGGGAATCTTGACCCTTTACTGTTATAAATATTATTGTTGCTTAATTTTTAAAAATTTTACTTTTACAATTGCCTATATTTTAATTTTAATTATTTAAATAAACAATTGGATTCAATTTTTCTTTTTTCCCCAAAAATAATTCTTTTAACAAAAATCCATTTTTTTCAATTTTTATTTTTTTAAAAAAATTTTCTTGAATTTTAAAATTTTTTATATTTTCTTTTTTTGATATATTTTTATTTTCTGAATTTTTTAAATTTTTTAAATTTTTTGAATTTGCCATATTTCCATTATTTTCAAAAAACTTTCCAAATTTTTCTATATCCTTCCAATTTACAAAAATATTTTTTTTCTCAAAACCATTTTTCCCCTCAATATCTTCAAAATTATTATTTTCTCGAATTTTTTTCAAATATTCCTGTCCCTTTTTATCAAATCCCAAAATTCTGACATAATTTATCTCAAAATCCATCATTCCAGCCTTTATGTTTAACAAAATATTTAAAATAATCCGCTCCACACGCCTGTTTGATAAGTTTCTTGACTTCGTATTTTCCAAAAATTCCCTATAATTTTTTGAAATTTCCGCTCCCTTATATATTCTAGCATAAATTTCACAATTAATGTCATAAATTTCCATTATTTTTTCTTTTTTTTCAGTCAAAATCTTATATTTTACGATTTTAAAGATTTCTTCCTTTAGTTTTTGAAAATTAATTCCATTTTTTATTTTAAATTCTAAATTTTCAAGAATTATTTCAAAAGATTTTTCTGGCACAAATTTCTGAATTTTTTTCAGCTTTTCCAAAATAAGTTTTTTTGATTTTAAATTTTTATCGCCACAAAATTCTTCCAAAATTTTTTCCAGTTCATTCCGCAAAAACGAAGCACTGGCAAACTCCTCCCTCTCTTTTTCAACTTTTTCTTCATTATATTCTGAAATTTCCCTTTTTACAATAAACGGCTTTATTCCAAGATTACTTTTCTCAATCTCACGCATATATTCCAAAGCCAAAATATTATTCGATTTCACAATTCCATCCAGTTCATATTCCTTCAATGCCAATCTTTGAGAAGTGCTGTAACTATTGCCTTTTTTCATATATCCCATAAGTTTGTCCTTGTAATCCTGCCTTTTCTGCAAATCAAGCACCTTTTGCAAAACCTCAATATTTTCCTCCTCTGCTCCAAAAACCTGAATATCCATTCCCAAATAATCCAAAATTCGTGTCGCCATCTTTGAAAAAATCTCAGCATTTTGAATCGAATAGTAAAGTGGAAGTTCTGCAACTAAATTAACACCACACTCTAAATTAACCTGCGTTTTTTCCCATTTATCCAAAAACGAAATTTCTCCCCGCTGAACAAAATCCCCACTTCCTACAACAGCAATAAAGACATCTTTACCAAATATTTCCCTAATTTTCCTGATTTGATACAAATGACCATTGTGAAATGGATTATATTCAGCAACAATTCCTATTTTTAACAATTTTTTCTCCTAAAAACTTTTCTTATTGTTACACATATTATATCATATATCCAAATAATTTTTATAAGTTTTTTTAATTTCTTTAAAAAATTTCTTATTTAAATCACAAAGCAAGACAAAACAAACTCATTTAAATTTTTTACTGATAACGCTGCTTGTCACCGAAATTTCAGGCAGCTAAACAGGAGCAAAACAAATAATCTTGTAATGAAAAATTTTATTCAAGATAATGCTCTTTTTAACGTTTAAAACTGTTCATAATAAGACTATATAGGTCATCGTGAATGCCATATAACGTAGGATAATGATTATTTTTACAAAATTTAGAATAATAAAAATTAGTACTTATTAACTCTCATAAGAAAAATTATCTCAAAATACTGTATTATTTGGTTTCATGATAGATATGTAAAAAAAATACGCCACCCTTGTGATGACGTATTTAAAAAGGAGTTTTGAAGAAAAAAGTTTTCACTTTTTCTATTGGTCAAGTATTATTATACAGGAATATTCTTATAATAAATTTTTTATTTTCTTTGTTTTTTGTTTGTAGAATAAAAATAATGAAAATCAATTAAGCCCCATAAATACTAGAGTCATACGACTAAATATTACTGGGGCTTGAAAAAAATTATAAAATTTTTTGAATTTTTTTACTACTTAGCATGATTTTCTTTATGTGGACTGCAAGTTGAACCAGTTGAACAATGACAGCAGTCTGTTCCACAAAGATTTTTATTTTTTTTGTAGTCCTTGTATATTTTTCTAAATACTGCAAATACGATTGCAGCTGCAATTATAGCGATGATAACTGTTTTTATTATCATTTTCTGCACTTCCTTTCAAAATTTTATTTCATATCTATATAAATAGCCTTGCGATATTGAAGAATAAGGTTGATACTACGTAAGGCAGAATTAACAGCATTGACACTTGAAATGCTAATAATTTCCATCCAAATTCTTGTTTTAAAGCTCCCATTGCTACGGCACATGGCACTACCAAAAGGACATACAGCATAAATGAGTATGCTCTTAGTTGACCATATTTGTCATTCCACAAGCTTCTAATTGCTGGAATGATGTTTCCACCTGCATCTTGGTCAAGCTCCTCCTGACTTTTCATTTCCAATGTCGTAATTTTGAAGGTTGCAATATGTCCTAATGATTTTACTGACTCTACTGCTGCTCCTCCCAATCCAACTACTTGATCTTTTAAATCTGATACAAAATTATATTCTTTTTTCTCATCATCTCCTTGAGATAATAAAATTTGTCCTAAAAATCCAACTACTGTTTCTTTTGCAATGATACTTGGCACAATAGAAGCTACAGGTTCCCATCTATCGCCAAAACCAGTTGGCTTGAATACAGGCTGAACAACTTTTGCTGCTTGACCTATATATGAACTTTCAGCATCTCCTTTATTTGGGAAATATTGGAAGAACCAGATAATTAACAGGATTCCTAAAACTATTGTAGTTGCTTTTTTTATGTAAGAAAAAGTTCTTGATCTCATATTGCTCCAGACAGCTTTTGCACCTGGAAGTCTATATGGCGGTAATTCTATAAGTAACTCTGTGTTGTTTCCTTTAAAGTATTTAAATCTTTTTAATATAAAAGCTACTAAAAGGGCCATAAATACACCAAAAACATAGATTGAAACTACAACTAACGCTGCATTCTTGCTGAAAAACGCTGCTGCAAGCAATGAATAAACTGGCAGTCTTGCTCCACATGACATGAATGTTGCGATAACCCCTGTCAATCTTCTTGTTTTTTCATCTTCCAATGTTCTTGTTGAATAAATTGCTGGAACTGTACATCCAAATCCGATTAGCATTGGGATGAATGCTTTTCCTGAAAGTCCAACTTTTGTCATCATTTTATTTAAAATAAATGCAACACGAGCCATATATCCGCTTTCTTCAAGGATTGCCATGAAGAAGTAAATAAAGAACATAAGTGGAACGAATGTCAATACTGAACCTACACCAGCTAAAATTCCATCAAGTATAAAGCTGCTTAACCAATCTGGCACTCCTTCGATGGCGTGACCCACATATTTTATGACAAAGTCACTAAAGAACCCATCAATCCAGTCGATAAACGGCGAACTTCCATCAAATACGATTACGAAAACAGCATAAATTATAGCAAGAAATGCTATTCCACCAAAAAACTTATTCAAAAGAACTTTGTCAATTTTATCAGTTAATGCAAATTTATCTCCAGTACCTCTTTTTAGGTTCATCGAGATAATTCCACGAACGATTCCATATCTCTCTCTTGCCAAAGCATCTTGAGGTTCGATTCCGTAACGATTTTCGATATTTTTCTTTTCAGTTTCTCCGATATTTGAAACACTTACTCCAAATTCAGTTTTTACTCTTGCCGCTACATTGGTATCATCTTCCAAAATTTTAATTGCCAGCCATTCTACTGGATATTTTTCTAAAACTTTTTCATAAGATTTATCATTTTCCAATTTATCCTTCAAACTTTTAATATTATCTTCGATTTCCTTTTCAAATGGCAATCTATGCTGTATTTTTTTATCTGAAGAATTTTTTTTGTAAAGTTCTACAGCTTTTTCCATAAGCTTGTCTACTCCAGCTCCAGATCTTCCACTTGTGAAAATAACTGGAACTCCCAATTGCTTTTCAAATTTTTCTATATCCAATTGATAGCCAATTCTTTTAAATTCATCCTCAAAGTTAAGTGCCATCACAACTGGAATATCAAGTTCCTTTAATAAAGCAGTCAAATAAATATTTTTTTCAAGCGATGTCGAATCTAGTACATTAATTATCACATCAACTTTTTCATCCAGCAAAAAATCTCGTGAAACTCTTTCTTCTGCCGTACTCATTGATAAATTGTAAATTCCTGGCAAATCAATTAATTTTACATCTTCATCTCCGACCTTAAAAAATACTTCTTTTTTTTCAATTGTTACCCCTGGCCAGTTCCCCATTTTTAAACTTGCATGTGAAATTTGATTAATTAAAGCGGTTTTCCCAACATTAGGATTTCCGACAAATGCCACATTTATCATTTTACCACCTCAATTTGAATGTGATTTGCTAAATTTGTACTAATGACAATTTTAGTTTCAACTGTCTTTATAAGGACATTTCCATTTGCAATATTTTCAATTGTGCATGCATCTCCTCTACAAACTCCTAAACTTAACAACCGTGTGTCTAATTTTTTTTGATCGATGTCCTTTAACAAAAACTTGTCTCCGACTTTTCCTTCTACTAACGTCATGTCAGATCATCTCCTCCCATTATTTAATATTTATTAATTTCGATTCACAAATAACACTTATACATTCAAACTAATAAGAAAACTTCCTGTATAACAAAGCACTTTATAATGATTTCAAAACTGAAACAAATGCTGTGAAAATCGAACATTTTAATTACCAAACTAATTTTATACCTTTTTAGAAAATAATGCAAGTTTTTTTTCTAAATAAAAATTAATCCTAGACTCCGTTTAAAAATAAAAGTTATATTTTCCTATTATTTGCTAATAAAAAATTTTGACCCCTTGTAAAGAAATTTATAACCAGTCTACTTTTTAAATAAAAAATAGCATGAAAATTTTTAATTTGTTTTTTTTTAAAACAAAAAAAGAAACCCTTGAATTAAAGCAGTTTCTTTTTTATTAACTATTCATTTTTTTCAGAAGTTTTCATTTCTTCACCACTGAACCTCCCACGACTAAAGTCGCAGGGTTCTAAAATCTTTAAAAGTATTTAAAAATTTTCTAAGAAGTTTGATAGCACAACAACTATCCTTATTCTTTTAGGCGTGTTCAGCTCGCCCCTATTGTATAGGACAACTTTTAAGTCCACAACTTTACTTTTCTTTGAGAATATTTAATACTCCATTACAGTCTTCAATCATAGATATTATATCATATATTCTACATTCTATCTACTAAAATTTTTCCATATGCTTACTAAATTTTCGTGCAATTCATCTCATAACTAAAGTTGCGAGTGTTCTTACACTATTTCATAATCAATTCCACAACATCTGGACTGCAACCATAAATTTTAGCCTTTTCCCTGACCTTTTTTATTATTTTCTCAACTCTATCAGCTGCTTTTACATCTGTTTTTGACTTTTTAAAATATGCTGCCTGTCTTACATAATCTGAACGCTCTGCAATTAATTTTATAATTTTATCATCTATACTATCAATATTTTCTCTCACTTCTTCCAAACTATTGCATTTCATAATATTATCTCCAAAATTTTAAAATTTAAAACGCCCAATTTCCTTTTCTAAATACAGGAATTTTCGTTCCATCTTCCAAAATTCCGTCAATATCCATTTCAGCATCACCAATCATAAAATCAACATGTGAAATTGATTGATTAATGTGAGCTTTTATTAATTCTTCTTCTGTCATTTTTGTTCCATTTTTTACATTAGTCGGGTATGCGGCACCCAATGCTAAGTGGTTTGAGGCATTTTCGTCAAATAATGTTTGATAATAAAGAAGTCCTGAATTTGAAATAGGTGAATCATTTGGTACAAGAGCAACTTCTCCTATTCTTCTCGAACCTTCATCAGTGTCAAGCAACTGTTTCAAAATGTCGTAACCTTCTTCTGCTTCAAAATCTACAACTTTTCCATCTTTAAAAGTCAATTTGAAATTGTCAATAATATTTCCTTGATACGAAAGTGGTTTTTTATTAGAAACATAACCGTCTACACGATCTCTGTCTCCAGCCGTAAACACTTCCTCTGTCGGCATATTAGGCAAGAAATCAGCCCCTTTCGCATTAACACTTCCAGCTGCCACCCAAATATGATTTTTAGGAAGTCCAACTGTCAAATCAGTTCCTTTTGAAGTATAGTGAAGTGCCACAAAATTTTTGCTATTCAAAAATTCAGCTTTTTCATTCAAATTCTTTCTATGTTCTTCCCAAGCCTTAACTGGATCATCTTTATCAACTCTTACAGTTTTCAATATTGCATCAAGCAATTTTTCCTGTGCAACATCGGTATCTGTTTCATCTGGGAACACAAGTTTTGCCCAATCTGCTGAAGGATAACTTGCAATTGTCCAAGAGTTTACATCTGTCATGATGCAAGTTCTGTAATACTTGTAGGCTTCCCCTGCATTTTTTGTCAACGCTCCCAGTTTTTCAGCATCAATTCCTGCGAATAAGTTTGGAGAGCTGCTTAAAATGTGTATAAATACAACATTATTGTCAAGATAGTCATTTCTCTCGTCAATTGCCCATTGCGGGATATGTGAATAAACTTCTTTTGACTGATATTCAGCATGAAGTCTTGACAATTTATCATCTGTCAATTTAACATGAACATCACTCGCTCCCTCTTTATAAGCTAATTCTGTAACTTTGTAAACCAATGGCAATGCATCAGTCGTACAGTTTACCCAAACTTTCTGACCTTTTTGCACATTTGCTCCAATTTTTACAATTACTTCTGCATATTTATTTAATTTGTCTTCAAAGTTGTTCATTTTCTAGTTCCTTTCGATATTTTTTAAATAAATTAATCTTTAAATCCATTTGGATTTTTCTTTTGCCAATTCCAAGAATCACGGCACATATCTTCAATTGTATATTTTGCTTCCCAATTCAATAATTTTTTAGCTTTTGAAGCATCTGCATAACAAACTGCAATATCTCCAGCTCTTCTGCCATCAATTACATAAGGAATTTCTTTTCCAACAGCTTTTTCAAAATTACTTAAAATTTCAAAAACGCTGTAACCTTTTTCGCTTCCTAAATTTATCGCATCAAAACCAAGATTTTCATTATTAAATAAATAATTCAATGCTGCTGAATGTCCTGCCGCCAAATCATTTACATGAATAAAATCTCTTATACAAGTTCCATCTGGAGTATCATAATCATTTCCAAAAATATGTAATTTTTCCAATTTTCCAACTGCAACTTGAGTTATATAAGGTGAAAGATTGTTTGGAATTCCGTTTGGATCTTCTCCAATTCTTCCGCTTTCATGAGCACCTAATGGATTGAAATATCTAAGAGCAATTATATTCCAAGTATTGTCAGATTTTGCCAAATCCATTAAAATATGTTCGATTATTACTTTTGTACGCCCATAAGGATTTGTAACTTCTCCCATCGGATCAGTTTCCACAAAAGGTACTTTTTCAGAAACACCATAAACAGTAGCTGACGAACTAAATACGATATTTTTTACATTAAATTCTTTCATTACTTCAAGCAAAGTAATCATTCCAAATAAATTATTTTCATAATACATAAGCGGTTTTTCTACAGATTCTCCCACTGCCTTAAATCCTGCAAAATTAATAACAGCATCGATTTTATTTTCTCTAAAAATTTTTTGCAAACCTTCTTTATTTTTCACATCCAATTCATAAAAATTTATTTTTTCTCCAGAAAGCTCTTCTAAAATTGTAATAACTTTTTTACTAGAATTACTAAAATCATCCACTATAATAGGATTAAATCCTTTTTTAATCAAATCTAACACAGTGTGCGAACCGATATATCCTGCTCCCCCTGGAACTAAAATAGTTTTCATAAAAATATCCCTTCCTTCTAAAAATTTTTATTTCCATATACAAAAAAATTTAAAATACTATATTAATACTAAACTCTGTTTAAAAATATTTTATATTATTTGCTAACAAGAGGTCTTGACCCCTTGCAAAGAAATTTATAACTATTCTGCTGTTTAAATGCAAAATAGTATAAATTTTATAAAAAAATAATATCTCAATTAGTGACAAATAATTCCCCTTGTTAAAATAAAAACGAGTTCAAAATTAACTATGTAAATTAATTTTTTCCATAATTTCATCAAAAGTCTGAAAACCATTCAAAGTTTCCACAATTTGTCCATCTTTAAAAAGTAAAAGCAAAGGCAGTCCTCTTATTTTAAATTTCGCTCCAAATTCTGGATAATCATCAACATCAACTTTGACAATTTTACATTCTGAAGCATTAGCCACTTCCGCTAGAACTTTTTCCAACATTTGGCAAGGTCCGCACCAGATGGCAAAAAAATCAACAAGTGTAAGCCCATTTTGCAAAATTATTTCATTATCAAAATCTTCTCCAGCATAATTTATGATTTTACTCATAATTTCACTCCCTCTATAATTTATATTTTCTTTTATTTTATATCTTTTGAAATATTCAAATTGTTTTGTTAAATTTTAAATTCAAATAGTTTTTGAATATGTCTATTATACTAATTCTAATCAATTTATGCAATTTTTATCTTCCAAAATTTTTCTGTAATTTTTTCATATCTCTTTCAATATCTTTTCTTTTCAACGATTCTCTTTTATCATGCATTTTCTTTCCTTTTGCAAGTCCTATTTCCATTTTTACAAGCCTTTGTTTTGTATAAATTGAAATTGGAACAATAGTATAACCTTGCTCTTTAATCTTTTCACTCCACTTTTTTATTTCACGTCTATTCAAAAGCAATTTTCTCACACGAGATTCTGCCACATTGTTAATATTCCCAAATTCATAAGGCGTGATATGCATATTCATCACAAAAATTTCATTTCGTATAATTCTTATAAAACTTTCTTTTATGCTGACTTTTCCTGCCTTTACCGACTTCACTTCCGTTCCCACAAGCTCAATCCCTGCTTCCAGCTTGTCTTCTATGAAGTAATCGTGAAAAGCCTTTTTATTTCTAGCTAATACTGGCATTTTCCCTCCTTTTGCTATTTTGTTTTTTATTCTTCTTCAGTTTCGTCAATTTTTACTTTTTCTTCCACATAGGGTATGACCTCAATTTCCATCTTAGCATAACTTGCACTTACAATGCTCACTTTCATTGTACTTCCCATAGTGTAGGACTCATTATTTCTTTTATCCACAATTTTAAAGTTTTCCTCATCGTAAATGAAATTATCACGTGCTGTTGTAACATTGTAAACCACTTCTATGTGATTTTCCAGCTCCATAAATATTTTATTTTTATTCATTCCACTAAGTCTGGCAATATAAACCTGTCCAATTTTATCCTGCATATACTCAATTAACTTGATTTTTACGCTATCTTCTTCCAGTTTGTCCGCCACTCGCTCAGTTCTTGAAATACTTGAGGCAATCGCTTCAAAATTAGCACCATATTTTGCCTTTTCCTTTTCGCTCATAAATTTTTCAATTGAACGTCCCAACATTCTGTGAACGATTAAATCAGAATATCTCCGAATTGGTGATGTAAAGTGCAAATAATATTTTGAAGCCAGTCCAAAATGCCCTAAATTCTTATTGGCATATCTTGCACGCTGCATTGCCCGTAAAATTAATTTATGAATTAGGTAGCCTTCTGGCAGTCCTGTCGTTCTTTCAATAATATTCTGGAATTTTCCAGGATGAATTTCCTCCAATCCCTTCAGAGAATATCCAAATTTTATCAAAGTTTCATTCAATGCCTGAACTTTCGCCTTGTCAGGATCTTCGTGAACCCTGTAAATCGCAGGAATTTCCTCCCAGAAAAGTTTTTCCGCCACAGTTTCGTTTGCAATAACCATAAAGTCTTCAATGATTCTTTCTGCTTCCCCTCTGGAACGTAATACAATATCCTTCACGGCCTTATTTTCATCCAAGACTACCTTTATCTCAGGCAATTCAAAATCAATGCTCCCACGTCTTTTTTTATTGCTTCTGATGATTTTAGAAAGTTCCAGCATATTTTTTAACATTTCATCAATTTTTCTATATTTGTCGTAAAGATTTCTGTATTCTTCTGATTCTTCATTTTTTTCCAAAATTATATTTACATTTTCGTAAGTCATTCTGTATTTTGATTTTATAACTGATTTATAAAAATCATTTTTTATAACTTTACCCCTTTTATCCAAATCCATTTCCACAGTAAAAGTCAGCTTATCTTCATTTGGATTAAGCGAACATAAATTATTTGACAATTTTCTTGGCAGCATAGGAATTACCCTGTCTACAAGATAAATTGAATTTCCACGTTTTAATGCTTCTGTATCAAGTTCGGTATTTTCCTTTACATAACAGGAAACATCGGCAATGCTTACAAAAAGTTTATATCCGTCTTCCGTTTTTTCCACATAAACTGCATCATCTAAATCCTTTGCATCAGAGCCGTCAATTGTGATAATGTCAAGATGCCGTAAATCCTTACGATTTTCAAGTTCATCTGAAAAATCCTCATCTATTTTATCCAATTCCTGCAAAACTTCATTTGGAAATTTCTCCTCAATTCCCTCATTTAAAAGCAGTGATGAAATAAGTGCTTCTGTATCCTTAGGACTTCCTAAAATGCTCACAATCCCGCCTTCAGGCTTTCTTTCGTCATCTCCCCAGAAATCTACTTTTACAGCCACTAAATCTCCAGTTTTAGCCCCTCTTATTAATTTTTTTGGAATATAAATATCCTTTGGAGAATTTCTTGGACGTACAAATCCAAAGCTCAAGTTATGTTCAAAAATTCCGACAATAACATCCCGATTTCTTTTTATAACTTTATAAACTTCACCTTCCCGCTTCTTATTATCTGAACTTTCCTTTAAAATACGAACTAAAACAGTATCTCCATTCATAGCCGTATTTAAATAAGTTCCAGGAATAAAGACACTAGCCTGCCCATTAATATCAAGAAATCCAAAATTCCCGCTGGAAATAGAAATTTCACCTTTTACAAATCCTTCCTTTTCAGGCAAAGTATATTTCCCATTTCTTTTCAAGTAGATTTCTCCACTTTCTTCCCAAGCATTTAAAAGCTGCTTATACATTTTCCGTTTTTTCTGGCTCCATTCCAAAAGCTGCAATATTTCCTGAAAAGTAAATTCATATTCTGACAGAACTTGCTTTAAATATTTCAATTCCCGTTCTTCTTTAAGTTCCATTTTGGGAGTTTTCTGATTTTCCTTTTTAGCATTATAATTTTTTTTGCCAAATCTTTTTTCCTTATGAAAATCTTTATCACTATTTTCAATATTTCTATGTCTTTCTTTCTTTTTTTTATTTCCCATATTTTACCTCTATTTTTTTATTCTAAATTTTATTAGCTATTATCGAATTTCTAAATTTTATAACATTTGGATGAATGATAGAATCCTTCGCAAGCAAATATTTTAATTTTTCCTCAATTTCAAATTTTATTGCCTCGTCTAAATCTGTTTTTGCCAATTCTCTAGCCTTTTCCACACCTTCCCAGCTTCTCTTTTCCTCTATCGCATCAGCAAGATAAATAATTTTCGCAAGTGTACTCATATTTTCGCACCCAATAGTATGATATTTAATCCCATCCAGAATTTCCTCATCATCAACTCCAAACAAGTCATAATTTTGCCGTACAAATTCAGCCCCTGCAAATCCATGCAGCACAGCCGTAGATTGTGACATCTTATCCGCCACTTCAGGATATTTCCCCCTTGTCAAGTCAATCATAACAGACAAGTTAAAAAACTTTGCCACATCATGAAGCCAAGCTGAAGCTTCCACTTTTTCCACAGGAACTCCATAAATTTTTGCCAGTTCCACAGCACATTTTGCCACTCTTTTCACGTGTTCATATCTTTTTTCATCTAAAAAATTTCTTACATTTGCTTTAATTACTTCCATATTCATTTTAATTTCCCCTTTACATAAATAATATTTTCAAAAATTATACTCAAATTCAAAAATTATTCAATTTTCCAATTCGATTCAAATATATTATATTTTATATTTCATTTATATGTTACCACAAAAATAAAACCCAGACAACTTATTTTTTTTATCTAAGTTTGCCCGAGTTCTTAAAATTATTGAATTTGTAATGGCTGTACTGGCTGTATTTCCACATATCCTTCCAGCTGTTTAAATTTACTTGTATTAGTAAATTTTTTCTGTATTCTCTCATAATCTGCATCTGTCAACTTTTTAGCCTTTTCTCCACTTGAATATGAACTTTTCATAAATATTGCCACTTCAACCATTCCAAAAGCCTCTTTATCAGCATCATAATTATCTTCCAATGCCTTTTTAGAAACCTTCGCATTTTCAATATCATTTATATAATCATCCACAAGCCGTACCTTATCCCCTGTTTCAAGATATTTCTCCGCCTTTTTCATAAAATTATCCAAAACTTTTGCATATTCTTCACTATTCAATTCTTTTGAACTGCTCTTTGAATTTTTTGATGTAACAGCTGGTCTTTTTACATTTTTAAATTTTCCGCTTTTACCTGACACTTTCGCATTTCCAATGCAGCCTATACTCATTACAAGCAAAACTGCCATAACTATCTTTTTACTTTTTTCCATTTATTATTTTCTCCTTTTTTCTTTTAATAATTATTATAACCAGCAATCTTAAGTTATTGACTTGAATAGTCTTTTAGTTGGCTTACACCCAAATATTTTTCTTTAAAATTTTTCTTGAAATCATAAATCAAAAATGATAATATATACAAAATATTTTATATACAAACTAAAAAATTTAAAATAACAGAAGGTAAAAAATGAAAATAAAAGATCTGTCACTTTTTTTGACAAAAGTTTCACTGTTTAAAGGATTAAACCCTGATAAAATCGCAAAATGTCTAACAGAAGCTGACTTTAAAATAAAAGAATATAAAAAAAATGAAATTGTATTTTTTCGTGGAGATATTTTAAAAAAAATTATTATTATTGTAAAAGGAACAGCACGTGGAGAAATGCAGAAATTTAACGGAGATACAATTGTTATAAATCAAATGAAGGCTGGTGAAGTGCTGGCTTCTGCATTTTTATTTGGAAAAAATAATGTTTTCCCTGTTGATTTGATAGCTTTGGAAAATTCTGAATTTCTTTTTTTGGATAAGGAAAAATATCTGGATCTAATCCAGTCAGATAAAAGGCTTTTACTTAACTTTATAAGGGAAATTTCAAATAAAAGCCAATATTTGTCAAAACGTATCTGGTTTAATTTTACACATAAGACAATTGAAGAAAAGGTTCTTAGCTATATAAAAGAAAATGCTCAAGATGATAAAATAAAGTTTTTGCCCAGTATTTCAGCTCTAGCAAAAAAATTTGAAGTAACAAGGCCCGCCTTATCAAGGGAAATTTCAAGTTTATGCAAAAGAAAAATTTTAAAAAAAATAGAAAATAACGTTTATATTATAAATTTTTCCAACTTTTTTCAAAAGAATGTTTGACATTTTTTCGTATAACAGTTATAATATTGAAGAAGTGAAAAGCAATAAATATTTTTGCTTAAATAAGAAATTCAAATATGTATAATATTTCTGGTCTATACGCCACTAACACCAAATTTTTGGGCTTTACTCTTTTTTAATGGGGTTATCCCTTTATAAATTGTCTCAGGAAAATCACGACTACTTTAAGTTTTGTACGGATTCTGTACAATTTATAAATATGACTACCACCTGTAACATTTTGCAGGCAACCAAAAATTAAGTTAGAACGGTAGATCGGATTTTTTTTTTAATATTAAAGTTATTGCGAGCAAAATATCGGTTATTCCTTCTGCTCTTTCAAATTATTTCATAAAAATCTTTTTGTTCTATATAAAATTTTAAAAAAATTGCAAGGTTTTTATCCCCTGCAGTTTTTTTATTTTATATTGACTTTGGCTTTATCCAATCACTTTCCTTCCCCATTGCATAATTTTTCAGCACTTCTTCCTTATATTCCTTAAATCTTCCATCAATAATCGCCTCACGTGCATTATCCATAAGTTTCAGCAAAAAATGCAAATTATGATATGTTGCAAGCCTTTGCCCCAAAATTTCTCCAGCCTTGAATAAATGCCTAATATATGCCCTCGTATAATTTCTGCAGGCATAACAGTCGCAATCTTCATCTAAAGGTCTGTCATCTCTTGAATAAACAGCATTTTTAATGACAAGTCTTCCATATTTTGTAAAAACAGTCCCGTGTCTTCCAATTCTTGTAGGCTGAACGCAATCCATCATGTCAATTCCATGTTCCACAGCCTCAAGCATATCCGCCGGCTCTCCAACTCCCATTAAATATCGTGGTTTATTCTCAGGCAATTTGGGCGTAATATATTTTAAAATTCTATACATATCCTCACGTGGCTCTCCAACTGCAAGCCCTCCTAAAGCATATCCCGCAAATCCATAGTCAGCCTCATACAATTCTTCAAGGCTTTTATCCCGCAAATCCTCATAAATTCCACCTTGCACAATTGCAAAAAGACCCTGTCTGTCCTTATTCCTATTTGCTTCAATACAACGTTTTGCCCATCTTGAGGTTCTTTCAATAGATGGAATCAAATATTCACGTGTTGATAATCCTGGCGGGCATTCATCCAGCACCATCATAATGTCGCTTCCCAAATTATTTTGAATTGAAATAGATTTTTCAGGCGATAAAAAGTGCTTTGATCCATCCAGATGCGAACGGAAATAAACACCTTCTTCCTTTATTTTTCTCAAATCTCCCAGACTAAATACCTGAAATCCGCCACTATCAGTTAATATCGGTCTATCCCATCTCATAAATCCGTGAAGCCCGCCAAAATCATTTACTAATTCATCTCCTGGACGCAAATACAAATGATACGTATTCCCAAGAATAATTTGAGAATTAATTTCTTCCAGTTCCTCCTTAGTCATAGCCTTCACAGTTGCCTGTGTCCCCACTGGCATAAATACTGGAGTTTTTATTTCTCCATGTGGAGTTGTTATAATTCCCGCACGTGCATTTCCATCACTTTTTTCCAATTTATATTTTATTGGATTATTAAAATCCTGATTTTCCTTTTCTATGCTCATTATTTGTTTTTTCTCCTAAATTTATTTTTTATTATAGTCATTTGTAAAAGTCTAAAAACGCAATAAACACAGTATTTTTATGCTTGATTTTTCTTGTTTTTCTCCGCTTCCTGACAAGGGGTCTTGACCCCTTGCGATTACAAATGCCGCTGTTGTTCAATATTTATCGCTTTTACTTTTACAATTGCCTATTATTTTTTATATATAACTTTTAAAAAAATTTATTATAATCCTATAATTTCCCAATTATTATGACTTTTCCCTTCTATTATTCCATTTTTCACATTTTTTATATAATCAATCATCATATTTTGAATTGTTCCATCAATTTCGCCAATTGCCTCCTTAGATGCCCATAACACTGGAATTTCCTGCCCATCAAAAATTCCGCCTTTTCTTGCTAGCTGCTCAAATCTGTAAGCATTCATTCCAACTTTCAGTTCCATTTCAGAAGTTATCTCTTTTCCATTTACAAGCATTAAATTAGTAATTTTATTACCTTTTTCATTTCTCAAGTCAATTTTATACTTCACTCCGCCAAAAATATCAAAAGTCACATATTTTCTTTCAGCACGTTCACTATTATACCGATATTCCGTATCTCCAGGCTGTATCGTGTCAAAATAGTCAGCAGCCCATTCCATATAATCTTTCAGTTGCTTCCCTGTCATTTTATAAATTGTAACATCTCCACCTGCATATCTGTAATTGTAAACTATGTCCTTTCTCCTAATTTCCCCCTTATTAAGCCTAACATTTTCATAATTATATGCAAATGAAACCACGTCTGCTCCACTGTAATAAAGTTCTACATCCGTTATAAACGAAGACAGCCCAGTATCTTTGGCAAAAGCTGCCGACACACCGTGAAATTTCCCTTTTGGCACCATATCATTTAAAGTTTCGCCCACTTTTTCATTTGCAATTTTACAAAGTCTGTTATGAAAAGGCTTGTAAATTTTTTCTATTTCTGGATCAGGCTCCTCATCTTTTACAGGAACAGTTGTCGAATCTTTGCTTATTAAACTGATTTTTCCATTTTCAATTTCAAATTTTAAATCGACTTCTGAAATAAAAGTGCCGTATCTATGAGGCTCTGTAATTAAAACACCGTTAATTATTTTCTTTGGAACATTTTGATGCATGTGTCCTGCAATAATTACGTCAATTTCAGGTACAGCATTTGCCAGATCCCTTACTCCAGTTTCTGGAATGTTATTTTCATTTTCAATTCCCATGTGAGCCACTACGACAATCGCATTTGCCCCTTCAGATTTTAATTTTTCTATTTGCCTTCTAGTTTCATTTATAGGCGATACAAAGTAAAAATCCTTTAAGTAGCCTGTATCTTCTTCAAACTGCGCAGACATCGGAGTTGATAGTCCAATAACTCCTATTTTTATGCCATCTCTTTCAATAATTACAGAGGCATCCAAATATCTTCTTTTATTTTTTGAAAAGTTAGTATCATTTTCAGCATTTTCATTGTAATATAAATTAGCTGTCAATTTATTAAGTTTCATATCTCTTAAAATATTTGACAAAGTTGGCATTCCAAAATTAAATTCGTGATTTCCAGGTACAAAGATGTCATAGCCCATATAATTTAAAATCTGGGGAACAGGATGCTTTGGAACCATCGCAAATTTTTCTATCCAGTTATCCTGTATCGCATCCCCAACTTCCACTAAAATCACATTTTTATTTTCTTTTCTAATTTTTTTTATCAATGTTGAAATCTGCGCATAAGAGCCTGACCTGTCCTCCTCATCTGCCCCATAGTTCCAAGCCAGCACTCTTCCATGCACATCACTCGTTCCAAGTATTTTTATATTCACTTCCCTTTTATTTTCTTTTTTTTCTAAGCAAGCATCAATATTTTTCATTGACATAATTTCTATTTTCCCTCTTCTTTTTTATTTTTTTTATTTTCCATCATATTTTTCCATTTTTCCCGAGCTTCATAAATTGAAAATTCCCTTCCATATTTCACTTTATTCAATTCATCCTTTATGTAAAAGATTTTTTCCAAATCAATCCCATAGTCATTCGCAATCGCAATAACATAGTAAAAAACATCAAACACTTCCTCCTCAATTGTCCCCTTTATATTTTCCCCATCAAATCTCGCATTTTTCCTAATATTTTCAGCCAGTTCCCCAAACTCTTCAATTAATTTTAAAACTAATCTTTGTCCATTTTCTCTTTTTCGCTGTAAATTTTCCTTATCCCTGCTTTCATCCAAAGTTCCCTTTTCTATTCTTTTAATCAGATACTGGACTTCCTTAAGCGTCATATCTTCAGCATTACGTTTCATAAAAATTTATCCCCTTTCTTTCTTATTCTATATACCTCAAATTTTTTAGACTTAAATCTAAAATTTTAGCTGAATGTGTTATAGCTCCACTTGAAACATAATCAATCTCCAATCCTTTAAAGCGATTTATATTATTAATGTCTATATTTCCAGAACATTCTATTATAGCTTTCTTTCCTATAATTTTTATAGCCTTTTTAATAGTTTCTATATCCATATTGTCAAGCATAATTATATCTGCTCCAGCTCTAACTGCCTCTTCTACCCCTTCTAAATCTTCAACTTCTATTTCAATTTTTTTAATAAAAGGAGAATATTCTCTAGCAAGTTTTATAGCTTTTGTTATTGAACCAGCGGCATCTATATGATTGTCTTTTAACATTATCGCATCGGAAAGATTATATCTATGGTTATGCCCTCCACCAGCTACAACTGCGTACTTTTCAAATATTCTCATATTTGGAACAGTTTTTCTTGTATCTAGTAAATATATGTTTTTATCGTCTAGCGCTTCTATCATTTTTTTTGTATAAGTTGCAATTCCACTCATTCTTTGCAAATAATTTAAAGCTACTCTTTCAGAAGAAAGCAATGCTTTTACATCATCTCTTATCTTTAGTATCAGATCTTTTTTAAAAACTTCATCCCCATCCTTTTTATATTCAGTAAAAACAGGAGAACCATTTAACTCAAAAACTCTTTTAAATACATCAAGTCCCGCTAAAATACCTTCTCCCTTGGAATATAAAGAAATTTCCGCCAGTCTATCATCCTTATAAATTGCATTTGTACTTACATCTTCTGAAGTAATATCCTCTTTTAATGCTAATTTGATTGAATTATCCATTTGAAATTTATCTATTTTTCTCAAACTCATCTTCTTTTATCCTTTGCTCTATAATATTTTTATTTTCTTTTATTTTATTTTCTATTTCAAAAACTTCTTTTTCAATATTTTTAAATGCATTATCTGCTGTCACATTATTATAATTAGAGACGTTATTTTCAACATTAATCGAATGGGCTGCTCTTTTTCCAAACACAACACTTTCTAATAACGAGTTGCTTGCAAGCCTGTTTTGCCCATGAACACCCGTACAGGCAACTTCACCAACAGCATACAAATTTTTCATTGAAGTTTTTGAATCCATATTAACCTTGATTCCTCCCATTGTATAATGCTGAGCAGGAACTACTGGAACTTTATCTTTCAATACATTTATATCTTTTTTTATTAATTGTTTATAAATATTTGGAAATCTTTTTTCAATATCTAATTTTATTGTGCTAAAATCCAACCATTCATATTCAGATTTGTCTTTTTTCATTTCTTCCAGTATTGCTCTCGTAACTTCATCCCTAGGTTTTAACTCATCTGTAAATCTTTGAAATTTCTGATTTAAAAGCACCGCTCCTTCCCCTCTTACTGATTCCGAAATCAAAAATTTCCTTTCATTATCTTTTGCATAAAATGTCGTTGGATGTATTTGAACATACGAAATATCCTTTAATTCTATATTATGTCTGATAGCTGCCGCTATTCCATCTCCTTTTATATGAGAAAAATTTGTAGTATTCTTATATATTCCGCCTATCCCTCCTGTTGCTAAAACTGTGAATTTAGATCTTATTGAAAATATTTCTTTATTTTTGGCTACAATACCAAGACAAGTATTATTTTCTTCAACTATATCTAAAAATTCACAATTTTCTATTGTTTTTATGTTCTTTTTTTCCAAAACTTTTTTTATAAGGCTTTCCATTATGTACTTACCAGTTCGATCTTCACAATATAAAATTCTAAATTTTCTATGTCCTCCTTCTCTTGTATAAAAAAGACCTTTTTTATCACCTGTAAATTTTACTCCCATTTCAATCAAAGTCTTTACAGCTTCTTCTGATTCATCAACTAATATTTCGACTGCTTTTCTGTCATTTTTATAATGACCTGCAATTAAAGTATCTTCAATATAGTCTTCTCTATCCTCTTTTCCCCTGCAAACAGATATTCCACCCTGTGCAAGATAAGAATTGCTGTCTTTAAGCTCCTTTTTTGTTATTAAGCATATATTTATACTGTCATCTAATGTCAAAGCACAAATCAATGCTGCAACTCCAGAACCAATTATAACCACATCGTAATTTTCAGCTTTCATTTCAATCCCCTGCCAATTCTAACATTCTTTCTAAAGGAATTAGAGCTTTTTTAGCTATTTCATCATCAACTTTCAGTTCATCTCCACCTTCCGTCAAAATTTTTTCAATTTTCTCCAAGGTATTTTTCTTCATACTTCTGCATATCAAAGTATCTGCAAAATGCAATTTCTTATTAGGAGCTTTCTTATATATTTCAAATCTAATTCCTCTTTCAGTTACAATTATAAATTCATCTCCCTCTTTTAAAGCCTCGGCGATTATCCCGCTTGTACTCCCGATATAGTCTGCTAATTTTAAAATTTCTTCCTTGCATTCTGGATGAGCCAAAACTTTTGCATTAGGATATTCTTCTTTTAGTTTCTTTACATTTTCCAAATGCACTAAATTATGTACACAACAATAACCTTCATTTAAAATAATATTTTTATTTTTTACTTGTTTTGCAATATATGAGGCTAAATTTCCATCAGGAACTATGAAGATATTTTTTTCTTTTAATTTACTTACAATTTTAAGTGCATTGGATGAAGTTATACAGACATCACAATGTGCTTTAATTTCAGCTGTTGAATTTATATAGCATACTACCGACAAATCGCTATACTTTTCTCTCATTTCTTTTATTTTTTTTATAGTTATCATATGTGCCATAGGACAGTCAGCATAAATATCAACCATATACACTGTTTTTTCTGGATTTAAAATTTTTATACTTTCACCCATAAAATATACTCCTGCCATTATTATTGTCTTATTTTTCAGCTTTGTCGCAGTCTTAGCTAAATAAAAAGAATCTCCAACATAGTCAGCAATCTCCTGTACATCTCCATCTACATAATAATGAGCTAAAATCGCCACATCTTTTTCTTTTTTTAATTTTTTTATTCTCTCTTTCATTGCTCTTGCTACCAAAATGTGTCAAAATATAGTCAACACACTAGAATATTACTGCTTCATCGAGCATACTTTTGATCAAAACATACTTTTTTGCTCTCCACAGTCGTAAATTCCCGACTAGCTATCGGTACATATAATATATTCTCTTTTGCTATTAATCTATATAGTAGCATTTCTCCTTTTTTTATTTAGAATATATTATTTATGCTAAAACAGTATAATTTTTAAGATTAAAGCTCCTAAAATATTTCATAAAATTTTTTAATACTGTCAACCCCTCTGCTTAAAAAGCTAAATTATTCAGAAGTTTTAATATTTAAAAATTACATTTGTAGATTTTGGTTTTCCAAGCTCTTTTTTCTCCTTCAAATAATCAATAAACATCTTTGTATCGCTTAAATGAGTATCGTTTCCTCTTTTTTGAGCCGTGATTTTTCCTAATGTTGTATATCCGTCTTTTCCTTTGGCAATATACGAATTTACGGCTAGCATATAAGTTTTTTTAGCATCAATTGGTATCCATTTATTTGCTTTAAAGTCAAATACTTCTATTTTTTTAACTCTTGTTCCAAGAGTACCTTCCTTTGTTGCTTCGTATCTAATTCCTGCACCATAAGGGAAAGCCCCTGTTGATCCGCCATTTAATACATAATCAATCGCATCTTCCAAAATTTGCTTTACTTCTGCACCTGTAACATCTGTTATAAATACTGTGTTTGAAGTAAACGGCAATAATGAATATGCCAAATCATATGAAAAATCTCCAGGATTTAGCGTAATTCTTACATTTCCTGCATTTCCAATTACAAAATCAACATTTCCAGTTCCTGTATTTCTTAATTTATGCAAAACAGATTCCGCCACAAGAGTTGTTGCGAATGAACCGTCTTTATTATGTTCACTTGGCACTCTGTTATCTGAACCCCCTGGGATTTCTTCAGTAATTTTACCAATTTTACGTTTTCCAAGTTCTGTTTTTTCCTTTTGGTATCTTTCTAGAAGTTTTGCCAAAGCTGGATCATTTTTTATGGCAACTATATTTTTATTATTTTTTATTGAATTTAAAATCTTGCTTTTTTCCTTTTCATCAAGCTGAACAGCTTTACTATCGGCATCCTTCACTTCAAAAAAGTCATCTCCAATTAGCAGTTTTGGTGCAGGAATCAATTCTGTAATCACTCCATTCTTATCAAATTTTGCCTTCATTTCACCAAGCAAATATGAATAATTCCACGCTTCTGCAATGTAGACAGGATTTCCATTAGGAGAATTTACTTTTTTCGGATAACTGTCAGCTTCAGGAACTAATCCGAACTGCTCAAATTCCTTTCCTAGCAAGTAATGCGTATCTCCCGATATAATCAAGTCAATTCCATCAACTTTTTGCCCAATTTCCACATTCTTTTCATATCCTGCATGAGATAACAGCACTATTTTATTTATTCCCTTATCTTGAAGTTCTTTTGCATATTTTCTAGCTGTTTCAACTTCATCTAAAAATTTAATATCTTCTCCTGGACTAGAAGACTCCTTCGTTTTTTTCACAACATCTATTCCAATAATTCCCACATTTTGTCCACCAATATTTTTTATAATATAAGGCTTCCATTTGCCTTCCAGTATGCTTCCCTTATCAGGCACAACATTAGATGAAACTACTGGTATTTTTAAAGCATCCAAAAATGATCTCAAAAATTTATTCCCATCATCAAATTCATGATTTCCCAAAGTATAGGCATCAAAATTAATCGCATTCATAAGTTCGGCATCTGCTTTCCCCTCAAATAACGTATAATAGAGAGTTCCTGTCACAGCATCACCTGCATGAACCACAAGAGTATTTTTATTATTTTTCCTAAAATTCTTAATTTCCTGTCCTACTCTAGGTAATCCACCAATATGCACCGTAACTGTTTTTCCATCCAGCTTAATTGGCATTTTTTCCTCTTCCAGATGTGAATGATGGTCATTAATATGAGCAACATTTAACTCAAATGTACTTTGTGAATTTTTTCCAGCTGCTTTTTTAACAGTTTTTGCCTCTAAATTTGCTGCTGGCAGTAATGCCAATACTAAACCTAACAAAAGTAACTTTTTCATAATTTTTACCTCCTGCATTATATAATTTCTATTTTTCAAATTTTATATTTCCAGTTTAATTATAACTTGATTTTCAAAAAAAATCACTAAAAAAAATAATTTTTTTTAAACATAGATTTCAAATAAATTTGACAATATTTTTTAATAAACATGTGCTATAATTCAAAAGACAATTTTTTCATTGTTAAAAAATAATTTTTAAAGAAGGGAAGATGATAAAATGAACATCAGAAATCTTATTAAAAAAATGATTCTAATTTTTGGAGTTATTGGAATCTCACTTACAGCTTTTGCTGCACCTAGAAGAAATAACAAAGTCGTATATGTAAAAAAAGAACCTACACGTAAAATCGTAAGAAGAAGATACATTTTCGTGAAAGTTCCTAAAAAGCAAAATTCAAAAGTAGTATATGTGAAAAAGGAGCCTACACGTAGACAAAGAGCTGCCGCTAGAGCGAGAGCTGCCAGAAGAAGATAATTTATAATGTAAGATATTTTGAAAACTGTTTTAGTAAACATTAAGTATAAATAATTATATAACAAAAGTTTTATTTATTTATTAATTGATTTATTTTTACAGCAAGATTCTTACTATAAGAAAAAATAATAACTTTAAATAATCGTTGTTATAAAAGGCAGCGGTTATTTTTTATTTCCAAATTAAATTCATTATTTTTTTAAAAAATTAAAAAAGAAAATTGAAAAATAACTATTAAAATGTTAAAATTAAGTATAGATAAATAATTTAGAAAGGAGCGATATTTAAAATATCGGATATAATTATGAATATAGTATTATTTGGAGCACCTGGAGCAGGAAAAGGGACTCAAGCAAAAGAATTAATTAAAAAATATGAAATTCCTCAAATTTCAACTGGAGACATTTTAAGAGCGGCAATCGCTAATAAAACTCCACTTGGACTGGAAGCAAAAAAATTGATGGATGAAGGAAAATTGGTTTCAGACAATATTGTAAATGGACTTGTAGAAGCAAGACTTAAAGAAGATGACTGTAAAAAAGGGTTCATTTTGGATGGATTTCCAAGAACTGTGGCTCAGGCTGAAGAACTTGATAAAATTTTAGCAAAATCAAATAGAGAAATTGAAAAAGTAATTGCACTTGAAGTAAGTGATGAAGAAATAATCGAAAGAATTACGGGAAGAAGAGTTTCTAAAAAAACTGGTAAAATCTATCACATAAAATATAATCCGCCAGTTGACGAAAATCCAGAAGATTTGGAACAAAGAGCAGATGATAACGAAGAAACAGTTAAAAAAAGATTGGCAGTTTATAACGAACAAACAGCGCCAGTATTGGATTTTTACAAAAAGCAAAATAAAGTTTACAGCGTAGATGGTGCAAAAAAACTGGAAGAAATTACAAAAGATATAATTGATATTTTGGAAAAATAAGAAAAAATATTATTTAGCGAAATTAACTTTTAACAAATAAAAAAAGAAAAAGAAATTTAGAAAGAAGAAGAAAAAATGATAATTTACAAAACATTAGATGAAATAAAAAAAATAAAAAAAGCTAATGAAATAATCGCAAGACTTTTTGAAGATGTATTGCCGAAATATGTAAAGGCTGGAATAAGCACTTATGAACTTGATCAAATAGCAGAAGATTATATTAGAAGCCAAGGGGCAATCCCAGGAACAAAGGGATATGACATAGGAAGTCCATATCCTCCATATCCAGCTGCAACTTGTATTTCTGTAAATGAAGTTGTGGTACACGGTATTCCTAGCAAAAAGCAAATTTTAAAAGAAGGGGATATTTTGACAATTGACACAGTAACAGTGCTTGATGGATATTTTGGAGATTCTGCAATTACTTATGCTGTTGGAGAAATTGATGAAACTTCTAAAAAATTGATGGAAGTTACTGAAAAGGCAAGAGCTATTGGAATTGAAGCGGCACATGCTGGAAATAGAATTGGCGACATTGGGCATGCTATTCAAGAATATGTGGAAAGTTTTGGATTCTCGCTTGTAAGGGATTTTGCAGGACACGGAGTTGGAAAGGAAATGCACGAAGATCCAATTATTCCAAATTATGGAAGAGCTGGAACTGGAGCTAAAATTGAAAACGGAATGGTAATTACAGTTGAGCCAATGGTAAACGTTGGAACTTATAAAGTGAAGATATTGCCTGATATGTGGACTGCCGTTACAAAAGATGGAAAACGTTCAGCCCAATATGAACACAGTTTTGCCATTATTGATGGAAAGCCTGTAATTTTAAGTGTAAGAGATTAACAAAAAATATAATGAAGGGAGAGAATTAAATTGAGCATACTGGCATTCATATTAATATTATTCGTGGCAATGGAGCATTATTACATATTAATTCTTGAAATGTACCTGAACGAAAGTAAATCCATCCAAAAAAACTTTGGATTGGAACTAGACTTTCTAAAAGATGAACGTGTAAAAAAAATGCTGGCAAATCAAGGGCTATACAACGGTTTTCTTGCCTCAGGATTAATGTGGAGTTTAACCGAAAGCGGAGAATTTCAATTTCAAATTGCAATTTTCTTCCTGATTTGTATTATCTGTGCAGCAATCTATGGTTCTGTAACAGTTTCAAAAAAAATATTCTTATTACAGGGAATGCCTGCATTAATGGCTTTTATTTTATTATTATTGCCATTGATAATTTCATAATTTTATAAATGCACCTGAAATGAAGAAAAGTTTTAGGTGTATTTTTTTGTAAATAATAACAAGGGGTCAATAACCCCCTGCTACAAGTTTATTCGCAAAATCTAATTTCAAAAATTAACCTTTTATATGTTTTTTACTATTTTTATCAGGATTTTCAATTTTATCCTTCTCTTTTTTTCTTTCATTTTCCAAAACTTCATCTAAAAGTTTAATTACTCTTGTGTTTTCAAATTCCTTTCTGTATTTGTTTATTACACTTTCATCAGCAGCTGCGAGCATTTGAGCAATAGACAGATAAAGTGCCAGTTCCGACTGCTCGTTAAAATATACATCTTCATAACTTACATCCTTTGTTGAAACGTTATCCAGATAATATTTTACTGCGCTTCCCACTCCATAATTCAACATATTTTTAGATATTTCTATTTCTGCAAATTTTAGTTCAAATCCCCTCACATAGTCATCTGGAATACCAAATTCCTTTTGATTTTTATCAATTTTAAAATAATCTGCTATTCGCCGATATTTATCAGCTTCCTCCTTTTGACTTTTCAATGTTTCTTTTCCATCATCAAGGATTTCCTTTATGCTTTCAGAATAAGTCTGATTGTCCTCTTCATCATTTTCCGCTTCATCAGAATCATCATTTTCATCTTCATCTTTATTTTGTATGATCCCATTTTTTTCATCATATAAAAATCCATCTGGAAGATCATTCGCTTCATTATTAATATTGTTATCTTCTTCATTTAAATAATCTCCCAATGTATTAAGAAACGAAATCATCTCTAAATTATCATTTAATATTTCAACCAAATCCATAACTGGAGTTCCCTTATAACTTCTTTTCAAAAGGTTGTAATACTTTTTAGAATTTTTTTCATCGCCCTTTAGTTTATAATAACTCAATTCATTTGATAATCTGTCAAATTTTGACGAATATTTTGAAATTTTGTCCATATATTGTCTTGCTTTTTTAAAATCCTTCTGTTCCCCAACCATATACGCACCAGCAATAGTTGCTCCCAAGGTTTCATTTCTCTCATCTTTTTCATAAATTTCCTTCAGTTTTTGAAAATCATCACTTTCCTTCCCCTCTTCTGTAAAAAAATTTTTTTCATCTTTAATATCATATTGAAATTTTATAGTTTCATCAATAATATCCTGTTTTATCCCAATTTTAGAAAGCCTATCCTGTATAAGCTCTGCCCGTGTATATGCCAGCGATTTTGAATTTAAACTAAAAAACAATGGCAATGACAATAATATAAACAATTTTTTCATAAATTTCCTCCTGTTTTTATATAAATTTTATGTGAACTACTCCCGCTTTTATAAGCGGGAGCTTCTTGGGAAGTATCTGCTTTTGCTAGCCAAATATATTTACCAAGCTCTTCGGGTAGTTCCTACCCTGTCTTTTTATTTCCTAATATTTCAAAATCTCTTTTCCAATGTTTTTTATATTCAGTGCCGCATTATAATCTCTATCAATCTCAATTCCACAGCACTCACATTTATAACTTCTTTCTGATAATTTCAGTTCCTCTTTAACATTTCCACATTTACTGCAAGTTTTCGACGACGGAAACCACTTATCTATCTTCAAAAATTGTTTCCCTAAAAATATCAGTTTATACTCAAGCATTCTCAAAAACATTCCCCACCCATTATCTCCTACACTTTTACCAAAATTTAATGCCTGGCTCATCCCCTTCATATTCAAATCCTCAACAACCACAGCATTATATGTTTCAGACAATTTTTTCGATAATTTATGTAAAAAATCTCTTCGACAATTTTTAATATATTCATGCAATTTTGATATTTTTGCTTTTTGCTTATACCAATTTTTAGAAAACTTTACTTTTCTCGATAATGATTTCTGCAATTTTTTCAATTTTTTCTCCAACATCCTAAAATCTCTTGGATAATCAGCCCTTTGGTTTTCAGAGCTGACAAATAATTCAGACATTGAAAAATCAAGTCCAATCACTTTATCATTACTTGGTATTTTTTGAATTTCTTTTTCAAATTCCGTCAAAACAGAAACATAATAATTTCCATTACTATTTATTAGTGTTACCGACTTTATTCTATAATTCTTTGGTATTTCTCTATGATATTTTAATTTTATTCTTTTCAATTTTGGCAAAACCAAATACTTGTTTTTCTCAATTCGTATCGAATTGTTCACACAATTTGTCGTGTAACTTTTAACATTATTCTTTTTAGATTTGAACTTTGGAAACTTCGCTCTTTTCTGAAAAAAATTCGTAAATGATCGTTTTACATTCAATTGAGCATTTGAAAGTGCCAAACTGTCCACTTCTTTTAAAAATTGGTTTTCGCTTTTCAAACTAGCAGGTGTAATTATTTTATTTTTTCCAGTTCCTTCATAAATTTTATTAGCAATATACAAAATTGTATTGTAAACAAAACGAACACATCCAAAAGTCTTGTTTATCAATAATTCTTGCTCCTTATTTGGATAAATTCTATATTTGAATGCTAAATTATATTTCATAAAATTACACATCCTTTTGATTTTGAATATTATTTTTAATTATTTCTCTTCGATATTTTATACAAAAATTGTATCATAGGCATATCCTTTTTTCAATTTTTTTTACAAAAAAAGCAATTCATCTCCCACTTATAGAAAGCCTACGACTTCTTACTATCTTTTTGTTAAAAATAGAAATAATATTTTGTTTATTTACTGGCAAGGAACTCTTATTTCCTTATTAAGCAGCATTAGTTTACCATTTTTGCCAAGAAATCCTTATCTTTTTCAGTTTCCTCCTGAATCTTCCTAGCAATCCAAGCATCTTCCAATTTTGCCCCATTACTTATTTTAAGCATAACTTCCTGTATTCCCTCATTCATTATTACAACATTAAAATAAAGTATAACTTCAGCACGAAGATTATAATTCCGTATTTCATCGTTGACATCTTCATTTACAACATTATCCAAATATTCTGCAACAGCCTGCTTTAATTCCCCACTATCAAATAATCCACGAATCTTATTTAAATAATAAGTCAATTTCATCATATGATATTCCTCATCAGAAACTCCTATTTTTCTTCTTTCACCTTCATCCTTTAACAACTTCAAAACCTTTTCTGTCAACATTTGCTTTTCATTAAAATCCTTTGCCACAAAAATTTTTGACAATGCTATTATCGCAGGATCACTATATTTTTTAGGAATTTCATCCATGTATTTTTCAAATTCAGGCATATTTCCTTGTTCCAAGGCATACATCATTTTTGAAAAAGTTTTTGTATATTCATAGGGTGTGTATTTTTCAAATAAATCCAGATATTTTTTATAGTCTCCACTTATTTTTGATTCAAAAATAGTGATTAATGCCTGTGCTGCAATATAATTTCTCTTATCCTTTTGAAGCAGTTTTTCCAGTTTTGCCACCCGTTCTCGAATAATTTTCTCATCTTCCTCAAAATATTGCGTATCACGTATTTCATAATCCAACGCAACTGTTTCATCAATCAATTCCTGCCTAACTCCAAGTTTTGACAACGTTTCCTGAATCTTTTCCTTTTGTGTGAATCCATATATTTCAAAATTCATCATTAAAAATATCCCTAAAATCAAGAATAATTTTCTCATCTTTACCACATCCTTAAAATTTTGATAAAAACATCCCATTTAATATCCACTATATATTATAGTATATCCCACATTTGTAATTTTTAAAAATTTTTTCTTGATTTTTTTGAAATTTAAAACATTAAATTTAACTGAATCCCTGCTAACTTCAAAAAGAACTCCACAATCGCTATAAACCCATCCATTAAAGTTCTACTTCCAAAGTAAACTATTGCAAATATAATTAAAATTCCGTATTTTTCGATTTTATTGTAAAATTTTCTCACTTTTTCACCAGAAAAAGAATAAATTATTCTTCCGCCATCCAAAGGTGTTATTGGTATTAAGTTAAACATACCAAGCAGTAAATTTATTAGATATGTATAAAGCAGAATTGTCATAAAGATATTTTCAATATCCAAATGTTTTCCAAGATATTTCAATAAAAGAAGTGAAACTGCAGCAATAATAAAGTTTACAACTATCCCAGCTATCGCAACACAAAATAACCCAAGCCGATGCGGTCTTAGATTATCAAAATTCACTGGAACAGGCTTTGCCCATCCTACCAAAAACTTAAATCCGCTCAAAAGTATTAAAATAGGCAAAATTATCCCTGTCAAGTCAATATGCTTTAGGGGATTCAAGGTTATCCTCCCATTCATTTTTGCCGTATTATCCCCAAATTTATAAGCCACATATCCATGTGCCACCTCATGAAAAGTCATTGATATTACAAAAACCGCAAGTGAAATTATCATATCCCTTGAAATTTCCACCACAAAAAAAATTCTTGCAACAAAATAAACAATAACTGCAACAATAATCCCCAATTTTATTCCCGAATACTGCGGATTCAAACTCTTAAACCTGTCATAATAGTCTTTTAATTTTTTCACAAAATTTCCTTTCCAAATTTGACTTTACATAATATTTTTTATTCATTACTCAAATTCATCACCCAAAATCCAATTCCTATTGCATAAATTATATCAAATTTTCCCAAAAATAACAAAACATTTTAAAAATTTGATGGATTAAAGTATTTAAATCTTTTTTTACAAATAAAAAAAACAACCTTATATAAAAGTTGTTGTTTTTAACGAATAATTTAATCCTTGTTTTAATGGATACTCTATTTTAACTCATGGTAGATAAAAATTCAAACTTCGCTCCTATTAAAGAGTTTCAATCCTTGTTTTAATGGATATTCTACTTTAACTTGGATAATAAAACAACCTATAAACAAGGTTTCAAAACGTTTCAATCCTTATTTTAATGGATACTCTATTTTAACGATAACATAGATCATATTGTTGATATTGAATACATGGAGTGGTTTCAATCCTTGTTTTAATGGATACTCTATTTTAACCTACCTATGATTAGAAAGACTGGAATGTATATAACAGAGTTTCAATCCTTATTTTAATGGATACTCTACTTTAACAATGACGGAACTATCTCTTTAGAGTTTACATTAAATGGGTTTCAATCCTTGTTTTAATGGATACTCTACTTTAACGGATGATGGCGACATCTCCTTCGGTAAATCACTTCAGGCTGTTTCAATCCTTATTTTAATGGATACTCTACTTTAACCCGTACTTTTGAGAAAATTCTTTATTTATCGGTGTTACAGAGATTTTTTCAGACATTAAAATCGCATTTTTTTGACTAATTTTTGTTATTTTTTGCGGTTTTTTTGGCATTTTCCGTAACTCCTAGCCTGCATTTTTACTGGCTTTCAATAGATTTTTCTCTAATTTTTTTATTGTTGGTAGTGGTAGGAATTTTTACCACAAACTTATTTTACCACATTTTTTTGATTTTTCAAAATTTTTTTTAAAAATGGAGTACCAAAACTGATACTCCAAATAATTTCTTTTTAGTACATTTTTGTTTTTACTATTTTTTAAACATTCCTGTAACTTTACCAGCTAAGTCCTTTGCTCCTTCTACTGTCTTATCTACTGCTTTTTCAGCACCTTTTTCCACATCTTTAACAATTTTGTTATTTGCTGCTTTATTAGCCAAGTCTTTTGCACCTTCTACTGTTTTTTCAAAAACTTCTTCAGTTCCTTTTTTTATATTTTGAGCAACTTCACTTCCTGCAATTTCCTTTGTTTTGTCAGCAGCTTTGTCAGCCAAGTCTTTTGCTCCATCTACAGTTTTTTTCAACGCATCTTCTGCACCTTTTTTTAAATCGTCGAATTTCATAATTTTTTCCTCCATTTTTTTATTTATAATTATTAGATAACTATCTTTTTTATTCTACAGTTACTGATTTTGCCAAGTTTCTTGGCTTATCAACATCATTTCCCTTTAATTTTGATAAATAGTATGCCAATAACTGATGAATTACGATTGTAGGGAATCCTGCATAATCATCTTCCACATCTGGAATATAGAACACTTCATCTGCCACTTCTTCCACAACTGTATTTCCTTCTTTTGCAATTGCAATGACATAAGCTCCCCTTGATGTAACTTCCTTTATGTTTGATACTGATTTTTCAAATAAGTCAGATTGTGTAGCATTTACAACAACTGGTACTCCATCTGTAATTAATGCTATAGTTCCGTGCTTCAATTCCCCTGAAGCAAAGGCTTCTGAGTGAATATACGAGATTTCTTTAGATTTTAGGGCACCTTCCACAGCAATTACATAATCAAGTCCACGCCCAAGATAGAACATGCTTTCACTATCCTTGATTTTATCTGCAACATCTTTGATTTTTTCGTCATATTCCAGCATTTTTTGAATACTTTGTTCCACTTCATACAATTTTTTAATATCTTCAGCCGCTTCATCTTTTGTAATTTTTCCAAATTTATATGCAAAATCAATTGCCATCAAATTTAAAATTACCATTTGAGTAGTGTATGCCTTTGTAGAGGCAACGGCAATTTCAGGTCCTGCCCAAGTGTAAATAACATGATCTGCTTCTCTTGCTACTGAAGATCCTACCACATTTGTAATGGCAACAACCCTTGCACCATGTCTTTTAGCTTCCTTCATAGCTTCAAGCGTATCCAAAGTTTCTCCAGACTGGCTTAACACTATAACCAGTGCCTTATCATCAATTACAGGATTTCTATATCTAAATTCAGAAGCAATATCAACATCTACACGTATTCTCGTTTTTTTCTCAATAATATGCTTTCCAGCAAGTCCTGCATGATAAGCAGTTCCACAAGCCACAATATAAATATCGTTAATTCCGCTCAAATATTCCTTTGTAAGTCCTGCATCATCAAAATTAATGTTATAATTCTCATCAACTCTGCTGTTTAATGTTTTCACAAGGACTTCTGGCTGTTCAAAAATCTCTTTTTCCATAAAGTACTCGTATCCACCTTTAGAAGCAGCTTCCAAATCCCATTCAATATGAGTTATATCTCTTTTTATCTCATTTCCATCTATATCCATAATTTTTACAGAATCTTTTTTTATTTCCACAATTTCATTATTTTCAATCAAATAAACATCTCTCGTATATTTCAAAATAGCAGGAATATCAGATGCAATAAAGTTTTCTCCCTTTCCAATTCCAACTATTAACGGACTTTCTTTCCTAGCCGCAATAATTCTGTCAGGTTCTTTTACAGACATAATTCCAAGTGCATAAGCACCTTTTATAACTTTCAGCAATTTTTTTACTGTTTCAAGTATATCTCCTGTATAAAATTCATCCAATAAGTGTGCTACAACTTCTGTATCAGTTTCTGACTTAAACTCATACCCTTTCGCAATCAAATCTCTTTTCAACTCTAAATAATTTTCAATAATTCCATTATGAACAACAACTAATGTTTTATCCTTATTAAAATGGGGATGCGAATTTTCATCAGATGGCTTTCCGTGAGTTGCCCATCTTGTATGCCCAATCGCAACTGTCCCTTTAAGCGGATGTTTTTCCAGTTCATCAGCCAAATTTTTCAATCTTCCCACTTTTTTCACAATCTCAAACTTTTCACTTCCAGTATTAACAGCAATCCCAGCCGAATCATACCCTCTGTACTCTAACTTTTCCAACCCGTCAATAACAAAATCCTGAGCATTTTTTGCTCCAATGTAACCTACAATTCCACACATAATTTTTCTCCTTTAATAATATAAAATTACTAGAAAATGTTACTATAATAATTTTGTAATCCCAATTACTTGAAATTTTTGTATATTATTAAGGCTGTAACCACCTAAAGAGCATCCGCCGATTACTTCGATAACCCTTTTCCTCGTCTTCTTTAGCCATTAATTTATTTTTATAAATTATTTCTAAAGAACTGGCGCTTTTTTGTATCTTTATTTCCTAGTTTAAAAGATTATAACAAATTTTTTATATTTTTTCAATATATATATACGAATTTTTTAGTATAAATAAAAAAATTATCTTACTTTTACTTAATTAATTTGAAATGTTTGTAATGTTGTGATATACTAAAACTATAAATTTAGAAATTTAAACAAAAAAACAAATTGGAGGATTTTAAGATGAATAATAAATTAAAAATGGGTATTTTAACAACACTATGCTTATTTGCATTATCTTGTGGAAACGGAAATGGACAAAGTGGAAAAGTATTATTTGAATCATCAGATAAAAAAATAAAAGTATATGAAAATGAAGTCAACATCGAATTGGAAAAAAACTTATTTTCCAGCGGTATCTCACAAAAAGATCTTACACCTGACCAAATTAAGCAAATGAAACAATCTATTATTAAAAACATTGCTTTAAATAGAGCACTTGCAATTAAAG
This sequence comes from Leptotrichia sp. oral taxon 417, assembly GCF_013394865.1. NCBI lineage: Bacteria > Fusobacteriati > Fusobacteriota > Fusobacteriia > Fusobacteriales > Leptotrichiaceae > Leptotrichia > Leptotrichia sp. oral taxon 417. The sequence continues at coordinate 2,311,384 of NZ_JABXYV010000001.1, forward strand.
GTAAGGAAGAAAAACTTGACAAAGATAAAAAATATACTGAAAATCAAGATGTCATAAAAGAGCAATTATTGGCAAGCCTAACTTTAGTTAATGAAGTTAATGGTAAAGTTAATGTTACTGATGAAGAAGCAAAAAAATATTATGATGCAAACCCTGCTGCCTTCACTCTTCAGGAAGATACTGCAAAATTACAGATCATAGCTTTCAAAGCTACTGACTCTGCAACAGCAAGCCAAGTATTAAAGGATGTTCTTGCAAATCCTAATAATTTTACTACATATGCACGTAAATACAATGCAAATATTCCTGGAGTTCCTGAAAATGGAGAAACTTCTGAAATTCCAGAAAGCCGTTTAGGAGCTTTAGGAGAGGCTATTAAAAATGTAGCAGTTGGACAAATTGTTAATAATGTAGTTAAAGTTGACAACGCTTTATATATCGTAAAAGTATTAGGAAAAAATTCTAAAGGTTTAGTTCCTTTTGAAAAAGTTAAGGAAGGTATAAAAGCTCAAAGAAAAAATCAAAAAAGACAAATTGAACAACAAAATTATTTGAAATCTGTATCTGATGAATTTAAACTTTCAAATATGGATGATGCAATAAAAAATATTAAATAATATATAAAAATTAAAAGTTATAAAAATCCAGTAATAACAGCATTTCACAAAGCAAGGGGCTTTGTCCCCTTGTTAAAAAATATAAAATAATAAATGCTTTATTATCGTGATTTTATTTGCCTTTGTAAATGATAAAAAAATCACATTAAAAGGAGGGTTTTTGTGAAAATTTTAAAATACTTGCTAAGCGCTGTATTGCTAGTATTAGTCATATTTCTTTTTGGGATTATGTTTTCAAGCAATATTGTCTCATTTATGGCAAGATCCAAACATTCTGAATTTGAAAATGTAAAATATTCTGTAAAAAATAGCCAGATGGTTTTTGATAATTTTGCAGTTAATGGAAAAAATCTTGGAAAAGGACGTGCCACAGTTGGAATAGTACGAACTGGACTGTTTAAACTTGTGCCAAAATTGACAATTTCCAATCTAAAGCTGGAAGATGTAAATTTAGAGAGCATCTATAAAGAAAAAAATTCTCAAATTGATACTTTTACAGAAAAAATAGATTCTCTCAGCGCTCAAGAAAAATCGGATAAAACAACTGCTGACTTCATTAAGGAAACAACAGACAAGGTTGCATCTTTAACAACTAATACTGATAATCTTATTAACAGCAAATGGAGAGAAAATATTGAAAAGACCAATATTTTGAAAAAAAATTATGCAGAACTTACTGATTTGAAGAGCAAGGCTCAAAAAATTGTAGAATTAAATAATGAAATTAAGCCACTTGTGAAGTCTATAAATTCTGAAAAGGAAAATATTGAAAAAAATATTTCTGAAATCGAGCTGGAAAGGGATATTGCCCTTGCAAATGTTTCTGACAATTTGACTAAACTTGAAAAGGAAATTTCATTAAACGACTTTAACAATAATTCCAGCAGCAGTGTTCAAAATATGAATCTTTATATATTCCTAGATAAAGGGAAAGATTTAGAAACTTCATTAAACACAGCTTTAAAGGCTACTGCTCTTGTAAAGGAAATAAAAGATTTAAATATTAGAATTTCAGATGTGGATATTAACGAAGGAAAAATTGTGGCTAAAGGATTAAATGGAAATCTTTCGCAAGTAAGCGGAGAAATTTTATTGCAGAATAATTCAAAGGCTTTAATAAAAGGTCAAAATAATGGCTACGAAATTACTTATAACAAAGATAACTTTACTTCTAAAACTTTATTTGCAGCTAATAGAATAGGTTCACTTATTGAATATTCCAAAAATGATCTAATCGAAGGAAAAATTGTAAAACTTTCTTCAGAACTTGTTATGGAAAATAATAATTTTAAAAACTTGAATCATACTGTCTTGACTGATGAGGAAAAAACATTGCTAACTCAAAAAATTGAAAACTTAAGAAATAATAATTATCAGCAAATTATGACAAAATATGAGGAAGACAATAAAAATATTGAAACATTAATTGATACTGTTTATGCTCAAAAGGACAAGCTTGACAAATTACAAAGGGATTTACTGTCACTTGGAACTATTATTGCAGTTGAACAGCCTGCTGTAACTAATAATGAAAACACTCCACAAAGTAACAATCAAAATAACAGTTCAGCAATCAATATTTTAAATAATAATGCAAGTTCCAGCAATACTAACAATAGTAACAGTGATAACAATAATACCAATAGCAGCAGTAATAATGCAAATAATAATGCAGAGAAGCAAAATAACAACCAGAATACTAATAAAATTAATATTGGAAACAGATAAATTTTATAATAGGCATACCGATACTGATATGCCTTATTTTTTAAAATATTATTTGTATAGTAAAACTAAACTTGAATTTTAGAAAGGAATTTTTTTATGTTATTAAGTGTAAAAAATATTTCAAAGGAATATAACAATGGAATAACTGCCTTAAAAAATGTTTCATTCGATGTGGAAAAGGGGGAGTTTATTTCTATCATTGGACCATCGGGTTCTGGAAAATCGACATTGCTTAGAAGTATTAATAAAATGATTGATATTTCCAAAGGTTCGATTTTATTTGAAAATAGGAATATTGAAAAATTGAAGAAAAAAGAAATCGAGCTTGTAAGGCGTGAAATCGGTATGATTTTTCAAAACTATAATCTTGTGGAAAGGCTGACTGTTATTGAAAATGTGCTTCATGGGCGGCTTGGATATAAGTCGGTATTTTCTGGAATACTGGGGATTTATTCAGAAGAGGAAAAAAAAGAGGCTTTTAACTTTTTAGAAAAGGTAAACATGACTAAATATGCCTATCAGAAATGTAATGAACTTTCAGGTGGGCAAAAACAACGTGTGGGAATTGCAAGAGCGATAATGCAAAAGCCGAAACTGCTTCTCTGTGATGAGCCAATCGCTTCACTTGACCCAAAAACTGCTGAAAATATAATGGATTATTTAAAAAAAATTGTTACAGAACTGAAAATTACATGCATTGTCAATCTTCACCAAGTTGATATTGCAAAAAAATATTCCAACAGGATTATCGCCTTAAATAAAGGTGAGAAAATTTTTGATGATAAACCAGAGCATCTTACAGATGATATAATTGAATTTATTTATAAAGATGAAGAATTGGATTAACAGGAGGATTTTATGAATTTAAACGAAAAAGATATTTTTAAACAGAGATTTTATTCTAAAATTATATTTGTGCTAATAATTATTTTACTTTACATAATATCCTCCATTATTTCAGGATTTCAAAATGGAATGGCATTCTCCTCAATTCCAGCTGGAATTTTTTGGCTAATACAAAAATTCATCCCTACACAAAATGCCCTCCAATATTTTCCAGAAATCATAAATTCTGCTTTGCAAACAGTTTTACTCGCCATAACTGCCACAACAATTTCAGCAATATTTGCCCTATTTCTCGCAATAATAGGCTCAAACTCAACTGGAATCAACATTTTTACAAAAATTATAACAAAAGTAATCGCTTCATTTTTTAGAAATATGCCAATTGTAGCCTGGTCATTAATACTTGTATTTTCCTTTAAGCAAAGCCAATTTACAGGCTTTCTGGCATTATTTCTAATAACATTTGGATATTTGACACGTGCCTTTTCTGAAACAATAGACGACATTGCAGGTGATGTAATTGAAGCGTTAAAGTCAGTAGGTGCTTCATACTTTCAAATAATATTTTGCGGAGTTATTCCAAGCATATCTTCCCAGCTTTTATCCTGGCTTCTATTTTTCATAGAAACTGGAGTTAGGGAATCAACATTAGTTGGTATTTTAACAGGAACTGGAATAGGATTTACATTTAGCCTATATTACAAAAGTTTCCGTTACGATGCCGCCGGACTTGTAATTTTAGTCGTTACAGTCATTGTAGTTGGCGTAGAAATGCTTTCAAACAAACTTAGAAGTGAATTAATGTAAAATATTTGAATAATTCTCTTTATTATAAAAATAAAAAAGAAATAAATAAAATAAAAAAGAAGGTGAATATTCTTTTGGAAAAAATAAAAATAAAAAAACTTACAAAATCAAGAATCTATTTATACACAACTTTATCCGTATTATTAATTATTACAGCTTACACTCTATCCACAATGGATTTTGGCGGTGTCAATATCATTGAAGCAACTAGACATTTTTTCAAGGACTTAAAAACAATGTTTTTTTCTCCAAGTTTATCTGACAGATACACTTATGCCCAAGTATTTCAAAGTCTTGCTGTAACAATTTCGCTAGCAGTCCTTACAACAATAATTGGATCATTTATAGCATTATTTTTATCCTTTTTTGCAGCCCAAAATCTTTCCAATAAACATTTATCAAAAACTATAAAATTAGGTTTATCCTTCATTCGAGCAATCCCAACAATATTATGGGTTATGGTCTTTTCAGTTGTCGCAAATGTCGGAGTAGAAGCTGCAATTATAGGAATGACTTTCCACAGCATCGCCTATCTTGTAAAAGCCTATTCAGAAAGCATTGAAGAGATAGACAACGGAATTATCGAAGCCTTGAGGGCAACAGGAGCTTCATTTTGGAAAATCATATTTCAAGGAGTTTTACCAAGCACTATAACTTCCATTTTATCCTGGACTTTTATCCGTTTTGAAATAAACTTTACAAATGCAGTTTTAGTTGGAGCTGCCGCTGGAGCTGGCGGAATTGGATACGATATGTTTATGTCTGGAACAATGTATTTTGATATACGTGAAATTGGAGTATTTGTATACTTAATATTTGGTGTAGCAATTATATTGGAATTTATTTCATATTTATTGAGAAAAAAATATTTGAAAAATTAAAATTTTTATTATATGAATAAATAAAAAAATCTCTAAAAAGAATTTTACCTAGTTAGAGATTTTTTATTTTATATAAATTCTAAATTTTAATATTAACGATGTCTTCTATTTACAAAACTCTTCATGTGTTTAACTGCCAAGAATGAATCCATTTGCAATAATATTTCTACAGCAGTCCCAACTAGAATTAGTAAACTTGTTCCTCCAAGCATTACTGGAAGATTTAAGATATATCCAAACCATATATTTGGCATAATACCTAATAATGATAAGAATATTGCACTTCCAAATGTTACTCTTGTTGCAACTTTTTCCAAATAGTCAGCAGTTTCCTTTCCAGCTCTTACTGTTGGGATTGTTCCACCACTTTGCTTTAAGTCATCTGACACTTTGTCTGGATCAAAAGCAATTGTAAGTGTATAGAAAAATGAAAATACTGTAATCAATATTGCAAATAGCAACAAGTAAAAAATTCCTTTTGGCTCAAATTGAGCTGCCAAGAAGTTTTTTAAACTTCCAGATTTCATCATTGAAACTAAAAACGGAGGCGCTGCCATCAATACTGACGCAAAGATTATTGGCATTACTCCAGACATATTTATTTTTAATGGCAAGTATGTTCTCTTTCCAACTGTACTTTGTCCACCACCAAATCCAAGACTTCCTTTTCCAGCATATTGAATAGGAATTCTTCTTTCAGCCAGCTGTACAATTACCATTAACGCAATAAATACTATAAATACTATTACTGATAATCCTAATAAAACTTTTCCCATTCCACTAGGCAATCCAGCATACATATTACTAATAACTGATGGCAATCCTGCAACTATATTTAAGAAAATCAGCATTGATGTACCATTTCCAATACCTCTAATTGAGATTCTTTCAGAAATCCACATTAAAAATGAAGTTCCTCCTGTAATTAAAACTACTGTACTAAGTACAAATTTTGGACCTGGTTCTAATACTAATCCTTGATTTTGCATTAATATTGCAATTCCGAAAGATTGAATTATTGCAAGTACAATTGTTACATATCTTGACCACTGAGTTATTTTATCTCTTTCTTTTCCACCTTCCTTTTGCATTTCATCTATTTTAGGGAAAATTACTCCTAATAATTGAAATACAATGGAAGCATTAATGTAAGGGACAATTCCCAACGCAAAAATTGAAGCTCTTTCAACAGCTCCACCCGAAAATAAATTTAAAAATTGAGCAATCGCATTTCCTTGCTGGAAATTTTTAAAAGCTTCTGTATTAATTCCAGGAACTGCTATGTGAATTCCAACTCTTGCAACCATTATCATAAGTAATGTAAACGTTACCCTTTTTTCTAACTCAGGTATATTAAAAATAGCTTTTACCCTACTTGATACTGCTTCAGCTAGAGTCAATTCTACCACTCCTTTAGTGTATGAAGAAAAAGCAAGATATTAAATCTTACTTATCTCCATCTTCTTTTTTATTATTTCCTGCTTTAGCTGAATATGATTTGATTTCTAATAATTCTACACTTCCTCCAGCTTTTTCGATTAATTCTTTAGCTGCTTTTGAGATTCTGTGCGCTTTTACAGTTAGTTTTTTATTAACTTCTGCATTCCCTATAATTTTTAATAAGCTAGTAAATTCTTTTTCTTTTACATAAGCCTCAATATTTGAGTTTAAGTATTCTTTTACAGCTCTTCTTCCTTTGACATTTCTTAATGCTTCATCAGAATATTTTTTAACAAATTTAGGGTTTTTAACTATTCCATTTTCAACTAATGTTTCTAAGCTAACCACATCTCCATCGTTAAATCTTTCAACAATATCAGTCAATGTAATTGCTATAATATCTTTTTTAAATGGTGCATTAGAAAATCCTCTTTTAGGGATTCTTCTAATAATAGGCATTTGTCCACCTTCAAATATTGGTGATACATAAGAACCTGATCTTTGTTTTTGTCCGTTATGACCTTTACCAGCTGTTTTACCCCAACCAGTTCCGTGTCCTCTTCCTACTCTTCTTCTTTCTCTTTTCGATCCAGCAGCAGGTCTTAATTCATTAAGATTCATTTATCTTTAAACCTCCTCTACTTTAAGTAAATAAGAAACTAATTTAATTTTTCCTTCTATATCAGCAGTTTTGTTATGAACTGCGCTTTGACTGATTTTTCTTAATCCAAGTGATTTTACAGTCGCAACATGATTAGGCTTTCTTCCATTAATTCCTTTTACAAGTGTTACTTTTACTTTAGACATTAATTTTACCTCCTAACCTATTATCCTAAAATTTCTTCAACTGATTTTCCTCTAAGTCTTGCTACGTCTTCAAGAGAACGTAATTGCTTAAGACCTTCTAAAGTTGCTCTTGCAACGTTATCTTTAGTTTTTGAACCTCTAATTTTTGTAAGCACGTCAGTTACACCTGCTAACTCAAGTAATTCCCTAGTTGCTGAACCGGCAATAACTCCTGTCCCTTTTGAAGCTGGTTTCAATAATACGCTAGTTGCATTATATTTACCAATTTGCTCATGTGGTAATGTTCCACCTTTTAATGAAACATTTACTAGGTTTTTCTTAGCGTTTGCAATAGCTTTTTTAATTGCATCAGGTACACCGTTAGCTTTTCCTAAACCGATACCTACTTTTCCTTTTTCATCTCCAACAGCTGCTAATACTGAGAATGAAATTCTTCTTCCTCCTTTAACAGTCTTAGAAACTCTGCTTATTCTTAAAAGTCTTTCTTTATATTCACTTTCTCTTTCTCTGTTATCTCTATCTCTAGCCAAAATAAATCCTCCTTATCTTTAGAATTTTAATCCTGCTTCTCTAGCAGCATCTGCCACAGCTTTAATTCTTCCTGTGTAAATATATCCACCTCTGTCGAATACAACAGCAGTAATTCCTTTATCTAATGCTTTTTTAGCAATTCTTTCTCCAACTTGTTTAGCTGCTTCAATGTTTGAACCATTTTCAATTTTAGCACCTTTTTCAATAGTTGATGCAGAAACTAAAGTGTTTCCTGTTGTATCATCAATTACTTGAACGAAGATATTTTGTAAACTTCTGTACACAGCAAGTCTAGGTCTTTCAGCAGTTCCAACGATTTTTTTTCTAATACTTCTATGTTTTTTTTGTCTTAATTTATTTCTATCAAATTTTTTTACCATTAAAATCTACCTCCTATCCTTTCTTACCTTCTTTTCTTCTAATTACTTCGTCAGCGTATTTAACTCCTTTTCCTTTGTAAGGTTCAGGCGCTCTCTTAGCTCTGATGTTTGCAGCAACTTGTCCAACTAATTGCTTGTCAATTCCTTCAACAGAAATTTTAGTATTTCCTTCAACTTTAAAAGTAATTCCATCTACTGCTTCAATTTCAACTGGATGTGAATATCCTAAAGATAAAGTCAATCCTTTTCCACTAGCCTGTACTCTATATCCTACTCCGACTAATTCCAATCCTTTAGAAAATCCTTCACTTACTCCAACAATCATATTGTTTAAATTTGCTCTTGTAGTCCCATGAAGAGCTCTAATACTTGGTAAATCATTTGGTCTTTCAAATGTAATTTCATTACCATCAATATTTACTTTAATTTCACTGCTTAATTCTCTTACTAATTGCCCTTTTGGCCCTTTTACAGTAAAAGTATGACCATCCTGCTTAACTTCAACACCAGCAGGTATAGTTATAGGTTTGTTACCTATTCTTGACATTGTTTATCCTCCTAATTTATAAAATGCGTAAATTACCACACGTAGCAAAGAACTTCTCCACCAACATTATGCTTTCTGCATTCCTTGTCTGTAATAACACCTTGTGGTGTTGAGACAATGGCAATTCCTAATCCACCTAATACTTTAGGTAAACTTTCTACAGATGTGTAAACTCTTCTTCCAGGTTTTGATATTCTTTTTAACCCTTTAATTACAGCTTCTCCATCTACAGTTTTTAAAGATACAACTATATTTTTTATAGCTCCTTCTTCTTTGATTTCGTAACCGTTTATATATCCTTCATTTTTTAATATATTTGCTATACTTTCTTTAATTTTTGAAAATGGTACTGCAACTTGTGCATGTTTAGCCATGTTTCCGTTTCTGATTCTAGTAAGCATATCAGCAATAGGATCTGTTAAATACATTAATTCTTCCTCCTCTCAAAATATTACCAACTTGATTTTTTTACTCCTGGGATAACTCCCTCTCCTGCTAATTGTCTGAACATAACTCTTGAAATACCAAATTCTCTCATGTAACCTCTTGGTCTTCCATTAATTTGACATCTGTTTCTAACTCTTGTAGGCGAAGCATTTCTAGGCAATTTAGATAATTCCAAAACTGCTTCTCTGTCACCTTTTTTAGCTCTTGCTTTTAATTCAGCTCTTTTAGCTGCATATTTATCAACTGTTTTTTCTCTTTTTAAGTTTCTTTCAACCATTGCTTTTTTAGCCATTGATTAAATTACACCTCCTTCAAAATAATACTATTTTGCAAACGGCATTCCGAATGCTTTTAATAAAGCTCTTCCTTGCTCATCATTTTCTGCTGTAGATACAATTGTGATTCCTAATCCAAAGATTTTATCTACTTTATCAATTTCGATTTCAGGGAATACGATTTGTTCTCTTAATCCCAATGTATAATTTCCTCTTCCATCAAATCCTTTAGGTGAAACACCTTCAAAATCTCTTACTCTTGGTAAAGTAATGCTGATTAATCTATCAAGAAATTCATACATTTTTTCTTTTCTTAATGTAACTTTTGCTCCGATTTTTTGTCCTTCTCTTAATTTAAATCCAGCTTCTGATTTTCTAGCTGCTCTTGCTACAGGCTGCTGCCCTGTAATTTGCGCCAATTCAACGATAGCCGCATCTATTAATTTAGGGTTGCTTGCTGCTTCTCCAATCCCCATATTAACTACTATTTTATCAAGTTTAGGTACTTGCATAATGTTAGATAGATTTAATTCTTTCATTAATGACGAAACGATTTCATCTTTATATAATTTTTGTAATCTTGGAATATATTTTTCAGCCATTTATTACATCCTCCTCTCTAAAATATTATATTTCATTACCAGATACAACTGATATTCTTACTTTTTTTCCATCTCTTATTTCTTTTCTTACTCTTGTAGGTTTTCCTGCCGCTTCATCCCAAAGCATTACTTTAGATGAGAAAATTGGCATTTCTCTTTCTACAACTTCGCCTTGTGGGTTCATCGCATTAGGTTTAATATGTCTTTTTTTGATATTTACACCCTCAACAATTATTTTTCCAGTTTTAGGGAAAACTTTTAATACTTTTCCAATTTTTCCTTTATCTCCAGTTTGTGTACTGTTTTCATTACGTAACAAATCTTTTGATCTACCGCTAATTACAATAACTGTATCTCCAGTTTTAACATGTAATTTTCTAGGTACTGATTTTAAGTTTGGTTTAGCCACGTTTAAACTCTCCTTCCTATAATACTTCTGGTGCTAGAGAAACTATTTTCATAAAGTTTTTAGCTCTTAATTCTCTTGCTACAGGTCCAAAGATTCTTGTCCCTCTTACTTCTAATGCAGTATTTAAAATAACTGCCGCATTATCATCAAATTTTATATATGAACCATCTGCTCTTTTCAATTCTTTTCTTGTTCTAACGATTACAGCTTTAACTACATCACCTTTTTTAACGTTTCCGTTTGGTATAGCTTCTTTTACAGTTGCTACTACGATGTCTCCTATTTTACCGAATCTTCTTCTTGATCCACCTAATACTCTAATAACCATGATTTTTTTAGCTCCAGTGTTATCAGCGACATTAAGCATCGTTTGTTGTTGAACCATTTAAAATTTCCTCCTCTCAAATATTAACTCACGCTATTTGCTTTTTTTTAATATTGAAAATAAAATATTATTTTTTAATTTTATTGATAAAATAGAACTATTTAGCTCTTTCTAAGATTGTAACAACTCTCCATCTTTTATCTTTACTTAATGGTCTAGTTTCCATAATTTGCACTCTATCTCCGATTCCACATTCATTGTTTTCATCGTGTGCTTTATATTTTTTAGAAGTTTTTACTCTCTTTTTATAAAGTTTGTGTAATTTCATTGTTTCTTCAATAACAACTACAGTTTTATCCATTTTATTAGAAACAACGATTCCTTCTCTTACTTTTCTTTCGTTTCTTTTATTTTCCACTCTTGATCCTCCTATTTACCAGTTTTTTCAGTTACAACAGTTTTTAATCTTGCTATTGTTCTTTTAACATCTCGTATTTTAGCAGTGTTTTGTAATTGTCCAAGAGTTTTTTGAAATTTTAAATTAAATAATTCTTGTTTCAATTCATTTACTTTAACTTCCAATTCTTCCAATGATAATTCTCTAATTTCGTTAATTGTCATTACTTATCACCACCTACTTCTTCTTTTCTAACAAATTTAACTTTTATAGGTAGTTTATGTCCAGCTTTTCTTAATGCTTCTTTGGCTTTTTCTTCAGATACTCCGCCAACTTCAAACATTACTTTATCTTTTTTAACTACTGCTACCCAACCTTCTGTATTACCTTTACCTTTACCCATTCTTGTTCCTTCAGGTCTTTTAGTATAAGGTTTATCAGGGAATATTCTAATCCAAATTTTACCTTCTCTTTTAAACGTTCTGTTGATTGTTACCCTACAAGCCTCAATTTGTCTTGAAGTAATCCAACCAAATTCTTTAGCGGCAAGTCCAAATTCACCAAAATCAACTTTGTTTCCTTTAGTTGCTACACCACCCATTTTTCCTCTGAACTGTTTTCTATATTTCGTTCTTTTAGGTATTAACATATTATTCGTTTTCTCCTTCCTTTGTAGTAGAAAGAACTTCACCATTAAATATCCATACTTTTAATCCTAAAGCACCGTATGTAGTGTGTGCAGTAGCTGTTGCGTAATCAACATCTGCTCTTAAAGTATGTAGTGGTACTCTTCCTGAAAGTGTCCATTCACTTCTTGCAATTTCGGCACCATTCAATCTTCCCGATACCATAACTTTAATTCCTTTAATCCCAGCTTTTTCTGCTCTTTGAATAGCTTGCTGAACTGCTCTTTTATAAGCAACCCTTTTTTCAATTGCTGTTGCAATGCTTTCTGCTACCAATTGAGCATCTTTATTAGGATTTTTGATTTCTTGTACTTTAATTTGAACTCTTTTACCAGTCAATTTTTCCAATTTTACTTTTAAAGCTTCGATTTCTTGACCTTTTCTACCAATTAAAATTCCAGCTTTTCCAGTTTCTATAATAACTGCTACTTCTGTAGGCGATGTTCTTTCTATTTGAATAGAAGAAATCCCTGCATGGTAATAGTTTTTCTTAATATATTTTTTTATTTTTAAATCTTCATGAAAATTATCTACGTATTCTTTCCCCTCAGCGAACCATTTTGAATCCCAAGTTCTTGTGATTCCTAATCTTATCCCCCTAGGATCTACTTTTTGTCCCACAGACTTACCTCCTTATTTGTCTAAATTAATCTACTTTTTCATCAACTTCTACTGTGATGTGAGCTGTTGGTTTTCTAATGATATCAGCTCTTCCCATTGCTCTTGGGCTGATTCTCTTTAATACTGGTCCTTTGTCAATTAATATTTTTGAAACAAATAATTTATCAGGATCCATATTATTATTATGTTCAGCATTTGCAATTGCCGATCTTAATGTTTTTTCTATGTATAATGCCGCTTTTTTATTTGTAAATCTTAAAATGTTCAATGCTTGCAATGCATTTTTCCCTCTTACAATATCAGCAACTAATCTTGCTTTTTGAGGGCTTAATCTTTGGTATTTCAATTTAGCTACAACTGCCATTCAAAGTCCTCTCCTTTCCAATGTATATCTATTAATTCTTATCTTTTAACTCTTAATTTCTCTAATTATTTAGCTTTTTTCGCATCTTTTCCATGTCCATAGAAAGTTCTAGTTGGTGCAAATTCACCTAATTTGTGCCCAACCATTTCCTCAGTAACATATACAGGTATATGTTTTTTACCGTTATATACAGCAAAAGTATGTCCAATAAATTGAGGGAATATAGTTGATCTTCTAGACCATGTTTTAATAACTTGTTTTTTACCTCCTAATGCTTCTATTTTTTCTAATAAATATGCATCAACAAAAGGTCCTTTTTTTAATGAACGAGCCATTCTTTCCTCCTTATTTCATTTTTTAAATCGAGAAATGTTACTCAATACATTTCATTTATTTAATTCCATGTATCAAGCAATATTTTTATATTCAGCCAAACTTCTATTCAGATATTTTGACTGGCACAGTCCATTTCTACGTTTTTCATTTAAAAATTTCATTAATATATTTTTGAATATTAAACTAATTTTTAAACAATTATTTTTTTCTACCTCTAACAATGAATTTGTCACTAGGTTTTTTACCTCTAGTTTTCTTACCAAGTGTAGGTTTACCCCAAGGTGTAACTGGTGATTTTCTACCTATTGGAGATCTTCCTTCTCCTCCTCCGTGTGGGTGATCCACAGGGTTCATTACAGATCCTCTAACGTGAGGTTTTCTTCCTAAGTGTCTATTTCTTCCAGCTTTTCCTAATGATACTAATGAATGTTCAGAATTTCCTACTGCTCCAACTGTTGCCATACATTCTTTATGAATCAGTCTTAATTCTCCAGATGGTAATTCCACGTGGCAGTAAGTTCCTTCTTTCGCAACAAGTCTTGCAGCTGTTCCTGCAGATCTTGCTAACTGTCCACCTTTACCAGGCATAAGTTCTACATTGTGAATAACTGTCCCTACTGGCAAGTCTTTTAATTTCAATGCATTTCCAGGTTTAATGTCTGCACCTTCTCCTGCTAATACAACATCACCTTTTTTAAGTCCATTTGGAGCCAAGATATATCTTTTTTCTCCATCAACATAATGTAATAATGCGATATTTGCAGTTCTGTTTGGATCATATTCAAGAGTTGCAACTTTTGCAGGCACTCCAATTTTATTTCTTTTCCAGTCTATTACTCTATATAATCTTTTGTGTCCTTTATGTCTGTTTCTACCTGTTCTATGTCCATAGTTGTCAATTCCGTAAGATGAATTTAACGGTTCAACTAGAGATTTTTCAGGTCTTACTTTATCTAAGTCCTTATTAACTAATATCGACATATGCCGTGTCCCACTAGTTATCGGTTTTAATTTTTTTATTGGCATAACTTGCGTTCCCTCACTTCCTAATTTTAATATTTTATATTCTTAAAAATAATTATTATAAATTTCTATATTTTACATAACTTGTTTATTATAGCATTTTTATTAAATAATTTCCACAAAAAAATTTATTTATTTTACTTTTTTAAAATTAAATTTCAAAATCAAAATAAATTTTATGTATTAATTATCCTTCGTAAGCTGTAATTGATTCTCCAGCCTTTAATTTAACAATTGCTTTTTTGATAGCAGATGTTTTATACATTGACATTCTGAATCTTTTGTTTTTTGGTTTGATGTTTAAAGTATTTACACCTTGAACTTTTACATTGAATAATTTTTCAACTGCTTCTTTAATTTGAAGTTTATTTGCTCTTTTATCTACGATAAAAACATATTCATTATTTTCTAGCAAAGTTCTAGCTTTTTCTGTATTAATTACAGGTTTTTTGATAATATCAGTAATATGCATTATGCCAACACCTCCTCGATAGTTGCAAGAGCTTCTTTAGTTAAGACTACTTTATCTTGTTTGATTAACCAGTAAACACTTAAATCTCTTGTATTAATTGCTGCAACTTTTTCAATATTTCTAGTAGATAAGTATAAGAAGTAATCTCTATCTACAGTATCAGTATCGTCATTTGTTACATATAATTGTTTTACACCGTCAAAATTTAATGTTTTTGCAAAATCAATAAATGTTTTTGTTTTTGGTGTTTCCAAAGCAAAATCGTCTAATACGATTACATTTCCTTCGCTAATTTTTTGAGCTAAAGCTGATCTTAAAGCTAATCTTCTAACTTTTTTATTTACTTTTTTAGCATAATTTCTAGGTTTTGGTCCGTGAACAACTCCTCCACCTACCATGTGTGGTGCTCTTGTAGAACCTTGTCTTGCTCTACCTGTTCCTTTTTGTCTAAAAGGTTTTCTTCCTCCACCTCTTACTTCTGCTCTTGTTTTTGTTGAAGCTGATCCTTGTCTTGCTTCAGCTAATTCTGCTACTAAAACTTCGTGCATTACGTGTTTATTTGGTTCAATTCCAAAAATTTCGTTATTTACTTCCACAGTTCCTGCTTGTGAACCGTCTAATTTATATATATTTAAAACTGGCATGTTATCCTCCTCTCTTTCCTATTAATATTTTTTTACCGATTTTTTGATTACTAAGAACCCGTTTTTTGGTCCTGGAACAGCACCTTTTACTAATAAAAGACTGTTTTCTACATCAAATTTAATAACTTGCAAGTTTTGAACTGTTACTTTTTCAGCTCCTAATCTTCCAGCCATTTTTTTACCTTTAGGTACGTTACTGTTTGATGCAGCTCCTCCTGCGTTAGAACCTCCAAGTCTATGGTTTCTTGAAACCCCGTGTGAAGCTCTGTTTCCACCAAAGTTATGTCTTTTCATAACTCCTGCAGTTCCTTTACCTTTTGAAGTTCCAGAAATATCAACAAATTCGATACCTTCTAATACGTCTACTTTAATTTCTTGTCCTAATGTAAAGTCAGCTGGATTAGCTACTTTAAATTCCTTAAGAAATCTTTTTGGAGTAACTCCTGCTTTTTTAAATACACCTAATAATGGTTTAGTAGTATTTTTTTCCTTTTTATCTCCATAAGCTAATGTGATAGCATTATATCCTTCTTTTTCTTCTGTTTTAATTTGTGTAATGAAGTTAGTTCCTGCTTCGATTACTGTAACTGGAATTAATTTTTCATTTTCAAAAATTTGTGTCATTCCGATTTTTTTACCTAATATCATTTTTTATTTTTCCTCCTTAATATATTGGTTGACAATCTTTGCCAACTTGTACTAAGCCTTACGATTGCTTAATTTCAACTCCCACACCTGATGGTAAGTTTAATGATGCTAATGCATTTACGATTTGCTGATTAGAATTTTTAATTTCTACAAATCTTCTGTGAATTCTCATTTCAAATTGTTCTCTTGAATCTTTATTTACGTGAACTGATCTTAAAACTGTATATTTTTTAATTTTTGTAGGTAATGGAAGTGGTCCTGCTAATTCTGAACCATTTTTCTTAGCTACTTCTGCAATTTTTTTAGCAGATTGATCCAACAGTTTGTGATCATAAGATTGTAAATATATTCTTATTTTATCCAAAGTCTTTCCTCCTGTTTATTTTACCTTGTTTTTTTAATAATCAGAGAAATTAGATTATCAAAATCTAATCTCTCCTTTTATTTAACTTGAACTATTTCCTATTACATTTCTAAATATTATAACAAATATTTTGATTATCTGCAATATTTTTTTCCATATTTTAAAAAATTTACTGTTTAAAACTATTTAGTAATAGTCGCAACTACTCCTGAAGCTACTGTTCTTCCACCTTCTCTAATCGCAAATCTTAATCCTTCTTCCATTGCAATTGGGTGAATCAATTCTACTGTCATTTCAATGTTATCTCCAGGCATTACCATTTCTACACCTTCTGGTAAGTTAACTTCTCCTGTAATATCAGTTGTTCTGAAATAGAATTGTGGTTTGTATCCTGTAAAGAATGGAGTATGTCTTCCTCCTTCATCTTTTGTCAATACATATACTTCTGATTTAAATCCTGTATGTGGAGTGATTGTTCCTGGTTTTGCCAACACTTGTCCTCTTTCCACTTCTTCTTTCTTAGTTCCTCTTAATAATGCTCCTATATTATCTCCAGCTTGTCCTGAATCTAATAATTTTCTGAACATTTCTACTCCTGTTACTGTTGTTTTTGAAGTTGGTTTAATTCCTACGATTTCTACTTCTTCTCCAACTTTTACTACTCCTCTTTCTACTCTTCCTGTTACTACTGTTCCTCTTCCTGTAATTGTGAATACATCTTCAATTGGCATAAGGAATGGTTGGTCAATTGGTCTTTCTGGTGTTGGAATATATTCATCCACTGCATCCATCAATTCTACAATTGCATCTATCCATTTTTGTTCTCCATTTAATGCTCCTAATGATGATCCTTTGATTACTGGTACGTCATCTCCTGGGAATCCGTATTCGTTTAATAATTCTCTTACTTCCATTTCTACTAATTCTAATAATTCTTCATCGTCTACCATATCTACTTTATTCAAGTATACTACGATGTAAGGTACTCCTACTTGTCTTGCTAGCAAGATGTGTTCTCTTGTTTGAGGCATTGGACCATCTGCTGCTGATACTACTAAGATAGCTCCATCCATTTGAGCCGCTCCTGTAATCATATTTTTTACATAGTCAGCATGTCCTGGACAGTCTACGTGAGCGTAGTGTCTTTTTTCTGTTTCATACTCAATGTGAGCTGTGTTAATTGTAATTCCTCTTTCTCTTTCTTCAGGAGCTTGGTCAATGTTTTCAAAATCAACTTTTTCAGCCAGCCCTTTTTCAGCTAATACTTTTGAAATTGCTGCTGTTGTTGTTGTTTTACCGTGGTCAACGTGACCGATTGTTCCTATGTTTACGTGTGGTTTACTTCTCTCGAATTTAGCTTTTGCCATTTTAATTTTTCCTCCATTATTTCTTTAATTTTAATTTTTTTAAGATTTTATTTTATTTTTTGGCTATTTTCCTTGTCTTTCATCAATTACTTGTTGAGCAATATTTTTTGGAACTTCTACATATTTTTCAAATTCCATTGAATAAGATGCTCTTCCTTGTGTTTTTGATCTCAAGTCAGTTGCATAACCGAACATTTGTGATAAAGGTACTTCTGCATCAATAATTTTTGCATTATTTCTGTCAGTCATTCCTGAAACTTGTCCTCTTCTTGAGTTCAAGTCACCAATAACATCTCCCATATATTCTTCTGGAGTAGTAACTTCTACTTTGAAGATTGGTTCCAATAATACTGGGTTAGCAGCTCTAAGTCCTTTTTTGATTGCCATAGATCCTGCAATTTTAAATGCCATTTCTGATGAATCGACTTCATGGTAAGATCCATCGTATAATGTAACTTTTATATCTTGAACTGGGTATCCTGCAACAACCCCAGCTTCTAACGCTTCTTGGATTCCTTTATCTACTGCTGGAATATATTCTCTTGGAATAGCTCCTCCAGTAATTTCATTAATAAATTCATATCCTTTTCCATGGTTAGCTTCAACTTTCATCTTAACATGTCCATATTGTCCACGTCCTCCAGATTGTTTAGCATATTTTTCTTCAACATCTGTTGCACCATTAATTGTTTCTCTATAAGCAACTTGTGGTTTACCTACATTTGCTTCCACTTTAAATTCACGTTTCATTCTATCTACGATGATTTCCAAATGTAGTTCTCCCATTCCAGAAATCAATGTTTGACCAGTTTCTTGGTTAGTTGTAACTTTAAATGTTGGATCTTCTTCAGCAAGTTTTGAAAGCGCTGTTCCCATTTTTTCTTGGTCAGCTTTTGTTTTTGGTTCAACAGCTATTTGAATAACTGTATCAGGGAATTCCATTTTTTCTAGGATAATTGGCGCATTTTCAGCACACAATGTATCTCCTGTTGTAGTATCCTTTAATCCAACTGCAGCAGCTATATCTCCAGAATAAACTATATCAAGTTCTTCTCTCTTGTTAGCGTGCATTTGAAGCAATCTTCCCATTCTTTCTTTTTTACCTTTAGTTGAGTTTAATACATAAGATCCTTTTTCCAATACTCCTGAATAAACTCTGAAGAATGATAATCTTCCAACGAATGGATCTGTGATGATTTTAAATGCCAATGCTGAGAATGGTTCATCATCTGAGATTGCTCTTTGGATAGGTTCTTCAGTTTTAGGATCAGTTCCGTTTACTTTTCCTCCGTTAATATCCACTGGTGATGGCATGTAGGCAACTACTGCATCAAGTAATGGTTGAATCCCTTTGTTTTTAAATGCTGTTCCACATAATACTGGTACAACAGTTCCAGCAATTGTAGCAACTCTTAATGCTTTTTTGATTTCTTCTTCAGTGATTTCTTCTCCACCAAAGTATTTTTCCATCAAATCATCGTCAGTTTCAACTACAGATTCAATCATATGTTCTCTAGCTGCTTGAGCTTCATCTGCTAATTCAGCTCTTATATCAACTATTTCATAGTCAGCTCCCATAGTTTCATCTTTAAATAAATACTCTTTCATTGTTACAAGATCGATAATTCCTTCAAAATTATCTTCTGCACCAATTGGTAATTGAATTGGTACACCGTTTCCACCTAATTTTTCTTTAATATCGTTTACACACATATCAAAGTCTGCACCAACTCTATCCATTTTGTTTAAAAATGCCATTCTTGGTACGTTATATTTGTCTGCTTGTCTCCAAACAGTTTCTGATTGTGGTTGAACTCCATCAACTGCTGAGAATACAGCAACAGATCCATCTAGTACTCTTAATGATCTTTCTACTTCAACTGTAAAGTCAACGTGGCCTGGTGTATCTATTATATTAATTCTATGACCATTCCAGAATGCTGTTGTTGCAGCTGATGTAATTGTAATTCCTCTTTCTTGTTCTTGTTCCATGTAATCCATCGTAGCAGCTCCTTCGTGAACTTCTCCGATTTTATGGTTTACTCCTGTATAAAACAAGATTCTTTCAGTAGTAGTTGTTTTTCCAGCATCTATATGTGCCATGATACCAATATTTCTAGTATCCTTCAAAGCAACTTTTCTTGCCATTTAATTTTTCCTCCTTATATTGTAAACTTCTTTTTTAAAAGAAGTGTATGTAAACTGCTCTAATTTCTAAAAACTAGAGCTTCTTGGAAAATATATTTATATATATTTACCAAGCTCTTTGGATAGTTCCTACCCTGATTATTATATTTTTTATAAATTCAATTCTGAAAAAATGAATTTTGTAAAAATATAAATATCAAATATTTTTGCATACTTAATATTTCATCAAGCAAATTTAAGATTACCATTTATAATGTGCGAATGCTCTATTCGCTTCAGCCATTTTATATGTATCTTCTTTTTTCTTAATTGATCCACCTTCATTATTAGCGGCTGCAATTAATTCTTTTTTCAATTTGTTTACCATTCCGTATTCTTTTCTTTCTCTTGTGTATCTAACTAACCATCTGATTGCTAAAGTTTGTTGTCTTTCTTTTCTAACTTCAACTGGTACTTGGTAAGTAGCCCCTCCGATTCTTCTAGATCTTACTTCTAATTGAGGTCTTACGTTTTCCATTGCTCTTCTGAATACTTCGATTCCTTCTTCTTGAGTTTCCTCAGTTATTTGTTGCAATGCTGTATAAAAAATATGTTCAGCTAATGATTTTTTCCCGTCTTTCATTAATCCATTGATGAATTTAGTTACTACTTTATCGTTAAATTGAGAATCTGGTAATACATCTCTTCTTTCCGCTCTTCTTCTTCTTGACACTTATTTGTCCTCCTTACTTTTTTAAAAATTAATTACCCTTTTTTAGCTCCGTATCTTGATCTACCTTGTTTTCTGTTTACAACTCCTGCTGTATCCAATGCTCCTCTGATTATTTTATATCTAACCCCTGGCAAATCCTTTGTTCTTCCTCCTCTTAAAAGAACGATACTGTGTTCTTGTAAGTTGTGTCCGATTCCTGGAATATAAGCAGTAACTTCAATTCCATTTACTAATTTAACTCTTGCTACCTTTCTTAAGGCTGAGTTCGGTTTTTTAGGTGTAGTAGTATATACTCTTACACAAACCCCTCTTTTTTGTGGATTACCTTTCAATGCAGGTGATTTTTTCTTTTTCTCAGTTGTACTTCTACCAAATCTTACTAATTGATTAATAGTAGGCATCTGTTTTCCTCCTCTCAAATTTCTTTGATTTATATATTTATTCTCGCGTTATTTTTCAAAACTAAAACTTTTTATAAAGCTCATTTCTTCAATCTACATTTGATAAAGCCCAATTTGACAAAGTTTTTATTACTTTTTCCTGCTTTTCCTGCAAGCCACTTTATCAAACATAAGTGCATACCTATTTTAAGTATGTCGATTTACTCTAAAATTCACTTCAAATATATTCTTTTCAAAAAAAATATATTTTTAAAATTTAGTTATGAGTTCTAACCTAAATATTTTATACTAAAATAGCCCTTTTGTCAAGGGCTATAAAAGATTTTTTTATAATGATTTCACAATATGTTCTTTATTATAATAATACTTTGTAAAAATAATATTTTTTACTATCTTCAAAAATTCATTTGAATTTTCTAAATTTTTTATAACTTACAAATCCAAAGTGAACTACTCCCGCTTTTAGAAGTAGGAGCTTCTTGGGAAGTATCTGCTTTTGCTAGCCAAATATATTTACCAAGCTCTTCGGGTAGTTCCTACCCTGTCTTTTTTTATTTTTCTAATATTCCAACATCAATTTCCCAATGTTTTTTATATTAAGTGCCGCATTGTAATCTCTATCAATCTCAATTCCACAACACTCACATTTATAGCTTCTTTCTGATAATTTCAGTTCCTCTTTAATATTTCCACATTTACTACAAGTTTTCGACGACGGAAACCACTTATCTATCTTCAAAAATTGTTTCCCTAAAAACATCAGTTTATACTCAAGCATCCTCAAAAACATTCCCCATCCATTATCTCCTACACTTTTTCCAAAATTTAATGCCTGGCTCATCCCTTTCATATTTAAATCCTCAACAACCACAGCATCATATTCTTCAGACAATTTTTTCGATAATTTATGCAAAAAATCCCTTCGACAATTCTTGATATACTCATGCAATTTTGATATTTTTGCTTTTTGCTTATACCAATTTTTAGAAAATCTCACTTTTCTTGACAATGATTTCTGTAATTTTTTCAATTTTTTCTCCAACATCCTAAAATATCTTGGATAATCAGCCCTTTGGTTTTCAGAACTGACAAATAATTCAGACATTGAAAAATCAAGTCCAATTACTTTATCATTACTTGGGTTTTTTTGAATTTCTTTTTCAAATTCTGTCAAGATAGAAACATAATAATTTCCATTACTATTTATTAGTGTTACCGACTTTATTCTATAATTCTTTGGTATTTCTCTATGATATTTCAATTTTACTCTTTTCAATTTTGGCAAAACCAAATACTTGTTTTCCTCAATTCGTATCGAATTGTTCACACAATTTGTCGTATAACTTTTAACATTATTCTTTTTAGATTTGAACCTTGGAAACTTCGCTCTCTTTTGAAAGAAATTCATAAACGATCGTTTTACATTCAATTGAGCATTTGAAAGTGCCAAACTGTCTACTTCTTTCAAAAATTGATTTTCACTCTTCAAACTGG
The DNA here is from genome assembly GCF_013394865.1 of Leptotrichia sp. oral taxon 417. Taxonomy (NCBI): domain Bacteria; kingdom Fusobacteriati; phylum Fusobacteriota; class Fusobacteriia; order Fusobacteriales; family Leptotrichiaceae; genus Leptotrichia; species Leptotrichia sp. oral taxon 417. Next base: position 2,333,703 of record NZ_JABXYV010000001.1, read on the forward strand.
CAGGTGTAATTATTTTATTTTTCCCAGTTTCCTCATAAAATTTATTTGCAGCATACAAAATCGTATTGTAAACAAAACGAACACATCCAAAAGTCTTGTTTATCAACAACTCCTGCTCCTTATTTGGATAAATTCTGTATTTGAATGCTAAATTATATTTCATACAATTACACCTCCTTTTGATTTTGAATATTATTTTTAATGATTTCTCTTCAATATTTTATACAAAAATTTTATCATGGATGTATCCTTTTTTCAATTTTTTTTACAAAAAAAGCAATTCATCTCCCACTTATAGAAAGCCTACGACTTCTTGCTATCTTTTTGTTAAACTTGCTAAACTAGATGTTGGATTTGCTATCACCACTGGTACTGGCGCTGGAATTTGTTTTTCAGCCATTTGTTTTTGTAATTCTTCTTTAGTTTCTCTCAATTCTTTTTCTAATCTATCCACTCTCTCTTCAAGTGTTTCAGCATTTACTAATGTACAAGCCAGTAAAAATGCTGTCAATGCCAATAACAATCTCTTTATTCACGAAAAAATCCTCCATTAATTTTATTTGTATTTTATTTGAATCAAATCTTTATATAAGTATACCTCCAATTTTTTCATTGTTAATACCTTTAATAGAGGTTTTTATTTCCCAGCCAAAATTTTTCTTACTACTTCCCTATCATCAAAATGTGTTTTTTCATTTCCAATTATTTGATAAGTTTCATGTCCTTTTCCTGCGATTAAAAGGCTGTCTCCCTTTTGAAGAAGTCTCATTCCATATCTTATTGCCTTTTCCCTATCAGAAATAATTATATATTTGTCAAATGGATATTTTTCAGCAATAAGCCCTTTTTCTATATCTGCCAAAATTTTTACAGGGTTTTCTGTACGAGGATTGTCTGATGTTAAAATGATGTAATCACTAAATTTTGTTGCTGCTTTTGCCATCTTTGGACGCTTGTCGTGATCTCTGTCGCCACCTGCGCCAAATATTGTTATTACTTGATTATCTGTAATTTGCTTTAAGGTTTTTCCAATGTTTAAAAGTCCATCATCTGTATGTGCAAAATCCACTACAATTCTTGCTTCCAGATCATTTTTTATTGTCTCAAATCTTCCTGGAACTGATGGCATTTCCTGTAATTTTTTCACAATAAAATCCATTTTTGCCCCAAGCGACAATGCGCTGGCAACACAGCCAAGGACATTATACAAATTATATTCTCCCACTAATTCTATTTCAAATTTGTATTCTTCTTCATCTTTATTTTTTACAAGGTTTCTTCTTTCAAAATAATTATCCAAATTTATTTTTATTTTCATTCCATGATTTGTATAATTTAAAATATCTCCCCACACATCAGCTTCTTCGTTTTTTATACTTATAGAAATATAATCGTTATTTCCATCTTTTTTTTCAGAATAAATTTTTCCCCCATATTTATCGTCAATATTAACTATTCCTGCACCATTATTTCTCAGCATTGAAAATATTTTTTTCTTGGCATTAAAATAATTCTCCATAGTTTTATGAAAATCAAGGTGGTCTTGTGTCAAGTTAGTAAATATTGCAGAATCAAATTTAAGCATATCCACACGTCCAATTTGAAGGGCATGGGAACTTACTTCCATTATAAAATAATCTGCACCTTTTTTTACACTTTTATCTATTAATTTTATCAGTTCCAATGATTCTGGAGTTGTATTAACTGTTTCAAATTCTTCATCTAAAATACGATTTCCAGTAGTTCCTATTCTAGCTGTTTTTTCCAGAATATTTTCCAAAATAAAGCTCGATGTAGTTTTACCATTTGTTCCTGTAATTCCAACTATTTTTATTTTATTTTGCGGATAATCGTAATAATTTGAAGCAATTATTCCTAATTTTTTACGTATATCTTCCACTTGAACAAAAGTTACAGAATCAGCATTTCTATACTCTTTTACATTTACATCCTTTTCACAAATAATCATTTTAGCCCCACTGTCAATAGCCTTTTGAATAAAATCATGCCCATCCACAGCACTTCCTGTCATTGCCACAAATACAAAATCCTTTTCGATTTTTCGTGAATCATACTCAATACCCCTAATTTCAAAGTTTTCACCCTCTTGAAGCAACTTGTAACTTACATCTTTAAATATTTTATACATTTTCACATACTCTCCCTTTTCCAAAAATCCTGTAATTCTAAAATTTTCATTTATATATACTCGAATCTCCTTAAAACCAAACTAATAAAAATTGAGTAAAACTAGGATTTGAGTAAAATTATCATAACTTTAAACTTAGTTTTAAAGTAATCTTTATAAGCAGGCTGAAGTTTAAGTTCATTAAATTTATTTAGCTTTTATTAATTTAATTTTTGAGAGATCTAAAAATATCTTATAATGTATTTTACCACTTTAACTAAAAAAAATCTAGAAAAAAAGTTGTTGACAAATTTAAAAAAATACTGTATAATCTTATTTGTAAGTTTACTTTTAAGTAAATATGCCTTGGTGGCGAAATCGGTAGACGCACAGGACTTAAAATCCTGTGGGAATTTATCCCGTGCCGGTTCAAGTCCGGCCCGAGGCACCACTTAATAAAAACTTTTATTGTCGCGGGATAGAGCAGCATGGTAGCTCGTCGGGCTCATAACCCGAAGGTCGTTGGTTCAAATCCAGCTCCCGCCACCAAATGCCTAGATAGCTCAGTTGGCTAGAGCATACGGTTCATACCCGTAGGGTCGGAAGTTCGAATCTTCTTCTAGGCACCATTATATTAATTAAGTCGTACTTGCATTAATGTAGGTATTTTTTTTTATAAAATGTAGTTAAATAGCTACATTTTTTTATTTTATACTATTTTCCATTAAAATAATAGATTTGCTATAATTTCTACTATGCAAGGGGTTAAGACCCCTTGTCAGAAAATAAATAAAATATAATTTCTATTTTTAGAAAGAAAAACACTTGACTAATAATAGTTTTAAATTATAAAATAACATGAAGTAACATAAATCAAAATTTATAGATATTTTGCAGGAATCTTTGCTTAATTTAAAGAAACCGAGTAAAATATTAGACTTTAGAAGAGGAAAAAATATGAAAATATTAATAATAAGATTTAGCTCATTTGGGGATGTAGTGCTTACAACTCCAGTAATAAGGGCAATTAAAGAGAAATATCCAAAGGCTGTAATAGATTTTGCAGTTTATGATACTTTTTCTGAAGCAATTTCGTTAAATCCTGAAATTAGGAATTTGATAATTTTTGAGAAAAAGAAAAGTAAAGACCGAAAATATATAAAAGATATGATAAATAGACTAAAAACAGAAAATTATGATTATGTCATTGATCTTCATTCTAAATTTTTGTCTAGAATTATTGGAAAAAGTCTTGAAAACAGTCATACTCAATATTGCCGATACAAAAAAAGAAAATGGTGGAAAACTATTCTTGTGAAGGCAAAACTTATAACTTATAATGCAGATTGCACAATTGTTGAAAGTTATTTTACAGCTTTAAAGAAATTGGGAATAAATTTTTCTGATGAAAATATAAAAAATGGACTTGGAGATAATCTGGAATTTTATATTGACAAGCAATCTGAAGAGAAATTTGTAAAAAAATATAATTTAAAAGATGGAAAATATTTCGTGCTAGCTCCTGGAGCCTCTAAGTTTACGAAAAAGTGGCCTTATTATGATGAATTGGCAAAAAAAATTTTGGAAAATAAAAATAAATTTGTAAATAATGAGGAGAAATTGAGAATTTTTGTGATTGGTGGGAAAGAAGATGCAAATGTTGTAAAAACTGATGAAGATGGACAAATTATTGATTTGTGCGGGAAAATTTCCTTTAAGGAAAGCGGAATATTGTTAAAATATGTAAAAGTGGCTGTTGCAAATGATTCAGGCCCATTTCATATAGCCAGAGCTGTAAAAGCCAAGACTTTTGTATTTTTTGGACCGACTGATCCAAAATTATTTTCCTTTGAAAAAAATACTTTTTTACTGAATAATCCAAGCTGTCCACCACATTCACTTTACGGAGATGATAAATTTCCAAAAAAATATGCAGATTGCATGAGTGGAATCTCGGTAGAAACTGTATTTAATAAAATTGTTAAAGAATACAATTAACAGACTTAATTTTATTTATTCAAGATTTTAATATTAAAAGATTTTATAAAAAATAAAATTTTACCAATAATTACATAGTTTATAAATTATCAAATGATTCTATATAAAAAGAAAGTGTAAACTTTTTTGTGTAAATAAACTAAAAAAACCTTATATCATTAGGTTTGTTATACATTTATACAAAATTATATGCACTCTCAAATAATAAAAAAAGAAAGAGAGAAAAATTATGAAAATACTTGCATTTGAATCATCTTGTGATGAAACTTCCGTTGCAGTTGTTGAGGATGGGAAAAAAATTTTAAGTAACATTATTTCCACACAAATTGACATTCACAAGGAATTTGGCGGTGTAGTGCCTGAAATTGCCTCACGGCACCATATAGAAAATATTTTACCAGTATTTACTGAAGCTCTGGAAAAAGCCAGCTGTAAATTAAGCGATATTGATTATATCGCTGTAACGAACACTCCTGGACTTATTGGATCTTTGCTTGTAGGCTTAATGTTTGCAAAATCCCTAAGTTATTCCAATAATATTCCATTGATTCCTGTAAATCACATTAATGGGCATATTTTCTCAAGTTTCATCGACAACGATGTAAAATTGCCTGCAATATCACTAGTCGTGTCAGGCGGACATACAAACTTATATTATATTTATGAAGAAAATGGAAAAATAATCACTGATTTGCTTGGTGAAACATTAGATGATGCAGTTGGAGAAACTTATGACAAAATTGCCAGAATATTGGGACTGGAATATCCTGGAGGTCCGCATATTGATAGACTATCAGTAAATGGTGAAGATATTCTAAAAATAAAAAAACCAAAAGTTGATGGCTACAATTTTAGTTTTAGCGGGATAAAAACTTTCATAACTAATTATGTAAATAGCCAAAATATGAAAGGTAATCCAATTTCAAAGGAAGATATTGCAAAATCGCTTCAGGAAATTATTGTAAATGTGCTATATGATAAAATTTTGATGGCTGTAAAGGAAAAGGATGTGAAAACGATACTTGTGGCAGGCGGCGTTTCTGCAAATAGACGGCTTCGTGAAAAATTTTCAGAATTTAAAAATTTAAAGACTGATCAAAATGAGCAAATTCAAGTTCATTTTCCTAAAATGGAATATTGTACAGACAATGCGGCTATGATAGGAGTTGCAGCCTATTATGACTTAAAAAATAATTCTCAAATTAATTTGGAAAAACAGTATGATGTGGATGCGATTTCTACAAAATTAGAAAAATAATAAAGATACAGCCAATGGGAAATATTACTTTGATTGTGCTACAATAATAAATCAAATAAAAAATAACCGCTGTTATTTATAAGAACGGTTATTTTTTAATTATGTTAATTTTTACAAATATCTCTTCTATATCCAACGGTTAATGCTGAAATTATCAACTTATTATCTCCGATATTATTTTAAAATAGAACTGCTAAAAATTATATAAATTTAGGGTTTGAGTAAAATAGTTATAATTTTTGAGTTCAGTTTTAAATAAGTTTTACTATACAAATAACAAAAATTATAATTAAATATTCTTTGCTCTTTCCAAAAACAATTCCTGCAATTTCACAGCTTCCCCGTCTTCTGTATTTGCTCCAACAAATTCAAAATCCTTAGGCAGCAGCTTTCTTAATCTCTCAATGGAATTTCCCATCGCATAACCTTTTCCAACCATTGTAAGCATTTCAAAATCATTTTCACCATCGCCAAAAGCTACCGCATCCTTCAGTTCCAAACCTTCTCTTTCTAGCAGGAATTTTGCCGCTGCACCCTTATTGGCTCCTTTTGCCATAATTTCCATACAATAATCGGTAACGAAAATAACATTTACATCGTTTCTTATTTTCAAGATGGCTTTTTCCAAGTTTGTAAGCTGCTCGTGTTCTCCAATGTAAAATATTTTTAAAATATCCAAGTTCTTTAATTTATCCTTCGGAATCTCCTTAAAGTCAACTTTTACATCCCTTGAAACCCTGTCATATACTTTTTGCGCCGTTCCTTTCGTAATAATCCAGTCATTTCCTGAAAAAATATTTAAATGTGAACCTTCAGCTATGCTTTCATAATCCAGCCCCAAGATTGCCTCTGCCGCTTCTTTTGGCAATCCTTTTTCATAAATCATATTTCCATCTGCATCAAAGATTCTTGCGCCATTCGCAGCTATAATAGGAATTTTTACCTCAAGCTGCTCAGTTATATACCCAATCTGGTCATAGCTTCTACCTGAAGCAATATAAAAGTTTATTCCTTTCTCTATTATTTCCTTTATCACATCTTTAGTAAATTTTGTAACATGATGCCCTCTGCATAGTAAAGTTCCATCCAAATCACTGATAACTGCTTTATACATAAACTCCCCTTTCCTATTTTTTATCTTTTATAAATTAAATAATTCTCTTAATTTTTTTGCCATTCCATCTTCAGCATTACTTTCAATAACTTCCGTATCTGTCAATTTTTCAAGCAGTAAATAAATCGAATTTCCCATCGCAAATCCAAGACCAGTTTCTGTTATCAATTCATAGTCATTCAATCCGTCACCAAATGAAACTGCATCTTTTAATGTAAGTCCGTCTCTTTCAAGCAGCACTTCAGCCGCTTTTGCCTTATTGCAGTTTGCCGAAAACACTTCCAAACTTCCTTCGTTTGCAAATAAAAGACTTATATTTCCATCTCCAACCGCTTTTCTTATTTCATTTTCAAGTTCCAGCAGTTCATCATGATCTTCTCCAAGAAAAAATATTTTTGTAAAATTATGCTTTTTAAATTCTTCAGGAGTAATTTGTTTTGGATATCTAGTTCTATCAGGCTTTTTATTGTAAAAATATTCTCGCAAATCTTCAGTAACAAACCAATTTGGTCCAGAATATCCAGTTATAATTATATCTTTCCCAAACGACTTGTAATCAATATCCAAGACTTTATCCAAATATTCTCGCTTCAAGTTATTTGAAAAAATTTCATTCCCATTTTCATCAAAAGCAACAGATCCGTGTGAAGTAATAAGTGGAACTTTCACTCCAAGCTCATCCATCGCTTCTTTTGCTCCTAAATAATTTCTTCCAGTTGCAATATAAAACTTTATCCCTTTTTTTAATAATAATTCTACTGTTTCCCTAGTAAATTCACTCACTTTATGCTCTGCATTCAAAAGTGTACCATCCAAATCACTTACAACAGCTTTAAACATTTTATTCTCTCCTTCTTTTATTATGTAAAAATTATAATACTAAACTTCACTTAAAAAACAGAAATTATGCTTTATTTAGTTTTTTTAAATTTATAGCAAATCTGCCATTATAAATAAAGAATAGTATAAAATATCATTGATATAACTATTTTTTCAATTCTTTATTTTTAAAACTATATTTTTATAAAAATAATTTTGAAAATTCATTCATAAATTCCTCTTCATCAAAAGGTTTTGACAAAAATGCCTTTGCTCCGGCTTCTTTTCCCATTTTCATATAATTTGGAAACATAACCATTGTACTGCAAATCATAATTCTAGCTTCCTTATCCAAATCCGTAATAACTTGTGCAGCTTTTAATCCGTGCATTCTTGGCATATTTATATCCATTGTTACAACAGATGGATTTACCTTTTTATACATTTCCACAGCTTCCAGCCCATCGCTTGCTTCATACACTTTATATCCCTGTTCTTCAAGAATATCCTTTATGTCCTCTCTAATATATGATGTATCATCTACAACCAATGCAATTTTATTCATTTTTTCCCTTCTCTCTTTATTTTATTTATTATTTTAATTCTCTGTAAATCTATTATTTAAATAAAAAATAAAATATTTAAATTTTATATTTTTACTAAATCTTAAATATTTCCCTTACTTTCCTTGCCATCCCATCTTCAGCATTGCTTCCAATAACTTCTGTGTCTGTTAATTTTTCAAGCAGTCTATAAATTGAGTTTTTCATTGCAAATCCAAGTCCAGTTTGAGTTATCAGGTCATAATCATTAAATCCATCTCCAAATGAAACAGCATCTTTTAACGTCAGCCCATCCCTTTGAAGCAAAAATCCAGCTGCCACAGCCTTATCACAGTCACTTGAAAAAATCTCCAAGCTTTTTTCGTTTACAAATACGATATTAACTTCATTATTCGTTACTTTTCTTACTTCCTTTTCTATTTCCAGCAGTTTTTTATGCTCACCTAGAAAAAATATTTTTGTAAAAGCAAGTTTTTCAAAGTCATTCTGCTCAATTTGCTCTGGATACTGCTTTCTATTTGGCTTTTGAGCATAAAAATAATCTCTGGCATCTTCTGTCACATACCAATGATTACCTGAGAATCCATTTAAAATTATTCCCTTGTCAAATGATTTATAATCAATTGAAAAAATTTTGTCCACATATTTCTGTTCAATATTATTCACGTAAATTTCTCTTCCATTTTCATCTACAATCCTAGCGCCATTTGACGTAATCAAAGGAATTTTCAGCCCAATTTCATCCATAATTTCCTTTGCTCCGACATATCCACGTCCAGTTGCAATATAAAACTTTATCCCTTTTTCCAGCAACAATTCAATTGTTTCCTTCGTAAACGGACTAACTTTATGTTCTTCATTCAAAAGCGTTCCATCTAAATCGCTTACTACCGCCTTATACATACTGAACCTCCCACGACTAAAGTTACAGGGTTCTAAAATCTTTAAAAATATTCAAAAATTTTCTAAGAAGTTTGATAGTCTTATGCTATCCTTATTCTTTTAGGTGTGTTCAGCTCACCTCTATTGTATAGGATACTTAAATCCACAACTTTACTTTTTCTTAATATGTTTAATGCTCCATTACAATCTGCATTTATGAGTTTACCTGCACTTGTTTGATATAGTCCTCTTTTTATTCTTTTTCCACTGAATATATATTCTTTTTGGTTTTCTTTATCATATATTGGGATTTCATCTCCATCAAAGAAACTTGCTTTTGATGTATAACTTTCTTCTTGCAGCTTAAATTCTATTCCATACAGTTTACATAGATATATTAATTTATCTCTTAATTTTCCATATGGTATATTTACAAAATTTTGATTATTTATACTTCCAATATTTGAATTTCTTTGAAAATCTCCATTATATCCTAAAACTAGTTTTCCTATATCATTATTAAGACAATAATTTATAATTATTCTTGCTGCTTTTGAAAGATAATCATTTATACGATTATTTCTCTTTCTAGCTATTCTCTTTTGTCTTAATGTTGTGCTGGAGGTCTTTTGCTTATCTTTTATACTTTGTAATTTTGCATTTATCTTATTATAGTATTGATTTATTGATTTTAATTTTCTACCATCTATTATGAATGAAGCTCCAGTATTTGTAACACAAGTACAAAGATTATCTATACCTAAATCTATTCCTAGTACATTGTTTTTATTTAATTCCCTTTGAACTTCTTCTACCTCATAAGTATATTGAATTTCAAAGTACCTAGAATGTTGTTTTGGTATTATTCTAATTTCTTTTATCTTCTTGCCTTTTAATACTGGTGGTAGTTTTATTGCGATTTCCTTATGTGTCTTTCTAAATGAATTTGAATAAGGAACTATCAGAATATCATCTTTTAATCTAACAAAACCTATAACAAGAGTTGTAAAACCATCTTTAGCAAGATATTTAGGTAATTTTATTTTTTTATTATCATATTGACCATTTTTAGCAAGTCTTAAAAGTCCAAAAAATGATTTAAAACTTCCGTCTACTTCTTTTAGAATTTGTTGAGCCATATTAGAATTTAATTTCTTGTAATTTTCACTATTTTTAAGCATTTTATAGTTTTCATTATAACTTAAATACTTTTTCTTATTAAAATAGTATTGTCTAATATTATATATAGCTTCATTAGTTAAGTTCTTGGCTATATGAGATAAATATTTTAAATTCCTAAACCCCTTTTTACTAAGATGTTTTACCTGTTGTTTTAATGTTAAATACATATATAATCACCTCCTTTTCATCAGAGATATTATACCATGTATTCTACATTTTATCTGTTTATTTTTAAATATTTTTAAAGTTTTTAAAACCCCACAACAGCGGGAAGCGTCGTTCACATAAGTGCGCTACTACTTATGCAGTTCTCTTATGAACTTCTTGTTATCTCTAACAAGCACAGACTATATCTTATCCATATCCTATTTCAAGGACTTAGGCGAAACCACTTCCAATACCTATCGCTTGTATTGTACTCCCCTCACGAGGGATAGTCGTTGAACTTTCCTTTTCAGGATTAGCTGCTGATTGTCTATTATATTCCTTTCTATACGTACGGCTCAATGTTTAGGATTTAACCTTGCACCATCTAGTATATTTTTTCTGCTTTCGCTACCTTCACACTTATACCATATTCTCAATTAGGTATTATGTTGTGGTCATACTAGCTTTAAGAGTTCCCAGCAATTCAGTTTCTTTGTTGCACGGTTTTGTTCCGTGTCTACATATAAGTTTCCCTATATGCTTACTAAAATTTTTGTGCAATTTATCCTCACGACTAAAGTCGCGAGTGTTCTTGTACTATTTAATAAAATTTCCTCCTACATTGATTTTAACACATTACAAAAAAAAATTGAATTAAAATTTTTTAAAACTTGCAAAAACTAATCCAATAATGATACAATATTATAAGAAATCAAGAGTAAAAAAATAAACTTACGAGGTGAAAAATATGGCAACATTTGAAGATTATTTAAAATTTGAAGTGACTGAAGCAGAAGAGGATAAAAAGCAGCTCAGAATTATAGAAAAAATTTCATTGTCAAAAGAAACAGAAAAAGCTATTAAAGCTATAGATAAGGATATTACAATTATTGCAGTAGCACAAGTTTATTGCCCAGACTGCCGTGCGACTGTCCCTTTTTTAAAAAAATTCAGTGACTTGAATAGCAAAATAAAAATTGACTATCGTTCAAGAGAAGCTGCTAAAGAATTTTTTCCAGATGCAGACAAAAGAATTAAAATACCTACTTTAATTTCTTATGTTGATGGGAAATATAATACTTTCTGGAATGAATTTCCAGTTGTGGTGAAAAAGAAAATGGATGAAAACCCAGAAAATTTTGAAGATATTAAGTACAATTTCAGAATTGGAAAATTTAATGTGGAAATTGAAAAAGAGCTGGTTGACTATTTAACTTCGCTATAAAAAATCATAATATATTTTGAATAAAAAGTTCTGTTCTCTATATGAATGGACTTTTTTTGTTTAAATAAAAAAAGGAGTTATTTCAACTCCTTGCTAAATAATATTTTTAAATTAATTTTTATTAATTTACAGAATACCCAACTGATAATCCAAATCTTACTTCTTCTGTTTCTGTAGTTTTTCTATTAGATCCAGATTCCTTATAAGAATCTCTATAATACGGACGATATTTTACAAAAGGATTTACAGAAACTTTACCTTCTCCCGCTCCAAATGATTTTTTATATCCAGCTTCTGTAATTACACCAAGCATATTTTCCCAATAATATCTTGGGTATCTTTCAAATTCATTTTCTAAGACAACTTTTCCATAAATTCCCGCAACTGACGGTGTCGTGTATGATAAGTTTGCATAATAATCTTGATAAACTGATGGTTTAGCCTTTTTCCCATTTTTTTGTGTCTTATTCGTATCTCTATAATGATTTGTAAAATAAGTATAGTAATCTAGACTTCCCCATTCTCCCTTTTTAATATTATTACTTACTTCAAGATCCGCATTAAGTCCCCATCCATTAACTTTTGATCCTTTAAAGTCATTTCCGCTTAGATAATACTCTCCTCTTCTGTTCCCCTTAAATCCAAAATAAACACCTTCTACAGCCAATGTTACATTTTGTCCCCATACTTTCCTGTTAAATGTCGGTCCTATCGCAAATTCATTTCCAATTCCTGTTGTAGAAGTTTCCTTTGTAACTAAATTCTTATTTCTATAAGTATCATTTTGCCATCTTATTTTCAATTTAACATCATCTGATAATTTTTTTTCCAGTCCCAATTTACTATAAATTCTATCAGCTTTTCTAAAAGTTCCATACTGAGTAATTTTTTGTCCATTGAATCTATTTCTATTCTGATCCTTATCCCATCTTGTCGAGAATGTCAAATCCCAATCTCCTTCATCAACTAATCCAATTTTTCCAGAAAAAATACTTCTTACCCGTGTTCTCCCGCGATTATTCTTTTTAAACCCGGCAAATCCAATTCCATTCGCATCATCTCCAGTTTTATCCTGATAATTCTGCCTATATTCAGTAGAAATATTAATATTCTTCAGCACATCCTGATCCGCTTCAGCAAATCCAGAAACTGCCAGAATCAAAGTCAGCAGTCCCAACAACTTTTTCATAATTCATTACCTTCCTTTCGATTATTTTTAATTATTAACTATATAGCTACAATTTATTCTTGACTTTATCAAAAATTCAAGTATCAAAATATTTGTATATCAAATTACAATTTATATTAACATTTTTTTTACTTAATTGTCAATAAATCAATTATATATTTTTTATATATTTCAATATATTTTATTAATGATTAATTACTCAATTTCAATCCCAGAATTTACTTTACCTCCCTTTTTCCCATGTACAACAACCAGATCCACCTTTTTATACTTATTCACCTTAACCGACAATACATTCAGCCTATTTTCATAAATACACCGAAAAACATCATTTAACCTGCTATTCGGCACAACCACAAAAAACTCTCCATAATTTTTTAGAAGTCTTCTTATTTCCAAAATTAATTCATCCAAAGTCAGCAAAATTTCATATTTACTAATTCGTTCCATTTCATTTTCAGGCATTTTTCCAGAACTGGTCTTTTTATACGGCGGATTTGAAAAAATAAAATCATACTCTCCATTCACATTTTTTATATTTTTATTAATTGGAATTATTTTACCATTTAAATCATTTATCTCTATATTTTTTTTTAAAGCAGCAAAAACTTCCTCCTGAATTTCCACAGCAAAAATTTTTGAAATAATATCAAGTTCTGAAAGTAATAACGAAATTATCCCTTGTCCCGCCCCAATTTCTAAAAATGATTTTTCCCCTTTCAAATTCTTACCTTTTCTGCTAAAATATTTTTTCATAAATTCCGAAAGCAAAATAGCATCTTCTGTTATTTTTAACCCTTTTTCCTCCACAATCATCTTTTTTCCAACACTTTCTAAATTTTCAATATAACTCATTTTAACTCCTAGTCTTCAATAAAATTATGTTATTTCCCATTTAAAATATAAATTTCTTTGCAAGAGTTCAAAGTCTCTTTTGGTAAATAATATTTTAAACGAGATTTAGTATTAATATAATAAAAAACTGTCTTAAATATTTTTAGTATTTAAAACAGTTCTTTTTAATATCTTGTACTTCTTCTATTTGACAACAAAAGAATCCTTGATAAATCAAATTTAACTATTTAAACAGAAAACTATTGTGTAATTCCCAACTGCTTATCTGCATATTCATGCGCAAGTTCCAATCTTACACGTTCTTTTGAATTTTCAAATGTTGCTTGTGTAAATGGTATTTCTGATGTTTTTGCAATTAAATAATATCCAGTTGAATCATTTCTTTCTAAGAATCCATCTACTTTCAATGCGAATATTTGATCCATTAGTTCTTTATTTATTCCAATTCCTGGAATTGCATCAGTTTTAACTAACTTTTTAAATCTTTCTTTTACGCTAAAGTTATATTTATCTTGTTTTTCCACAGTGCTCCAGGTAACTTTCTTGCTTTGAATTTCAGCTTTCAAGTCTTGAATTTTCTTAATAACTTTTTGTTTTGATGCCTCAGAAATAGTTGGAGTTATTAAAATATGGCTAACTTTCGCTACATTTTCATTTTTTGGATCTTTACTTTGAATGTAAATAATATGATAACCAAACTGTGTTTTTATTGGTCCCACAATATCTCCAGCCTTACCATTTTTAACTGCATTTGCAAATTCTGGGACAAGTTTTGATAAATCCGCTGTTTCTCCTAAACTTCCGCCATTCTTAGCCGAACCAGGATCCTTTGAAAATTCTCTAGCTTTTTCTGCAAAATTATCTTTATTTGTAGTCTTCATAATTTCTTCAGCCTGCTTTTTAGCCACAGCAAAATCATTTTCTCCAGCCTGATATTCTTCTCCAATTACATAACCGCCTATACTATTTTGAGTATTATAGCTATCTCTCTTAGAATCAAATCTTGCTTGTAATGCCGCATTATCAGGCTTATAAGTATCAATTAAATAATTATAGTATTTTTGAGAATAATCTCTTAACTGATCTACTCCTACTAAATCAGCATCTGCCTTTATTCCAGCCGCTTTAGCCTTATTCGCTATTTGTATAAATTTATTTAAATTTGTTTTTAGCATGCCTTTTAAATCATTTACCATTTTTGGCGAATAACCTTCTTGAGTTTGTGAAACTGCATTTATAATTTGTTCATTTACATCTGCATTTGTATATTTATACTCTCCATTTTGTGCCACAACTGCTGTTATGTTAGCATACATCTTTTTAAATTCCTCATCTTTAAACTCAATTTTAGCTTTTTGCTTAGCCTTTGCAATAAATGAATTTAAAATCATAATATCCTTATCTTGCTTCATATTTTCCTTAATTTGATCTTTTACATCATCAAATTCTTGATTTTCAAAGGCTTGAGTATATTTATTTCTTTCATAAGCCTTTTTAACTTCCTCATCTGTAACTTTATCATCTGCAAATAATTTTTCTCTCATCTTGTCAACTGTTTTCTGGTCTTTTATCATTTTTTTAAATGAAGTAACGTTATATCCAACTGATCTTAAATATTGAGAAAATTCATCTTTTCCTAATTTAGACTGTTTTTGATAAGCCTTAAATTCCTTATTAACAGTTGAACCGCTTACTCTTATTCCCAAATTCTTAGCCGATGAAAGCAATATTTCCTTATTTATCAAAAGTTGTAAAACATATTGATTTATAATATCATCAGGAACATTTTTTATATTCTCAGTATTTACTCCTGCTTGTGCCAACTGCTGCATTTTTTGCTGATTAATCTCATTTAACTGACTTTTTAACGAATAAGCTTCCCTTTCAAAATCATCACGATAAATTTTTGTCCCGTTAATCGTTGCAATTACTTCTCTATTACCTTTTGAAGCTTCAAAAATATTATTCTTCAAAAATAATATTCCAGTAATAAGCATTGCTATTCCAAACATCCCCATCATAACTGCTGATGCGATCTGAATACCTCTTTTGTGACTTCTGAATCCCATTGTCTATCTTCCTTTCTTTATTCTCTCACTTTTAGTCATTTTATTATTATAACACATAATACTTTATTTTTCTATCGTTTTTTTTACCAGAGACAGAGCAATACTATTTTCCATTTAAACAGCAGACTAATTATAAATTTCTTTACAAGGGAGCAAATCTCTTTTTAGCAAGTAAAATAAATTATAATCTCTATTTTTAGATGGAGTTTAATACAAATACCAAGTTCTGTTTGAAAAACAATAAAAAATCGGAAACTGATTTTTTCCTCTTCCGATTTTTTAATTCTCTACAATTTTTGAAAACTAATAAATTGCCCTAAATCCAATTCCACCTCTGACATTATTTCCTTTAGTATCATATCCAGCATTTACTGTAATACCAAATCTAGTATTGTCAACTCCGATGTTAAGGTCAAACTTACCATTTCCACGTCTATCTTCTTTTTCTTTTTCCAGATTATACCAATCTGCTGTCGTATATCTTACTCTTGCCTGATTTCCGTTTTGTAGTTTTCCAATCTCATTTTCATAAGCGGCTGTAAGCCCTACTGTCAAGTTTGTTTTTACTGCAAGTGGCTGAACATACTTAAATTCAACTCCAGTTTCTGGTTTTACTGAAAAGTAGTCATTACCCTTAACCTGCAGTCTTACTTGTCCAGAGTTTTCTTTCACATCATTAAATCTTCCATATTCCATTTTCAAAACTCCAAATGGTCTTAAATGTGTTCTTTCACTCATTCTTATATCATAACTAAGTTCATTTTTAAGAGCTGCTCCATAAGTATGGTACGTAGATTTAGCTTCAAATGTATCATCAACTATCCAGAATTTACGCTTCATATTACTAATTCCTGCAAACACATCTCCTGCAACTGTCCACTGCAATGCTCCGTTGTAATCCTTTTTAGGCGACATTGTCTTAAATATTCCAGCTTTTATCATTGTCTGATCTTCTCTTGACTTTCCTAGATCCTTGAATCTGAATCTGTTTGTTACTGCTCCTGCATACCATCCGCTTGAGTTGCCCATTCTGACTTTTTCATCTTCGTGAACATAAGCTACTCCGTAGGCATTGCTCTTATAGTCAACAATTCCAGCTGTATCAGTATTGTATTCGTCTCTTAATCCAAATGCTTTGATCTTATTATTTTGCTTAGTTGGATTTCTCCATTCATTTCTCAAATAGCTAAACTCATTATCCAGAGCATTTCCTGTAGCGTTAGTTCTTTGTTGAATATTTGCATATTGATGACCTTTCATCTCATCTACAGCTTGTGCTAAAATATGGGATTCACCTTTTCCTAAATCATTTAATTTATTAAACAGTTCTTTTTCTCTTCCAGTAGTTTCCACACCATATCTTTGTTCTAATCCACCTAAAAAATTATATGTATTTCCATCTTGTGCAAATGCTGTATATGGAATTTTTACTAAATAAACTTTTCCTAGAGCACCTGTTGATAAATTTTGTGTTGCTGTTGCAAACCAAGTCAAACTTCCTGCATTTAAAGCAAATTTCATTCCACTACTTGATGCAGCTAATGATAATATCATATTATTATAAGGGTTTATTATATTATCCCCAACCTCTATAACTTTACTATCAGTATATCTTGCTGCCTCATTCCCAAATATCAAATTAATTCTTTTTAATCCTGTCAAATTATTCAATCCTTCAATTGGATGTGTATAATTTACTCCCGATGTATCTATATACATTCCAAGTGCTCCAACTTGTTCATTTGATGGAATGCTTCCCAATCTTGTTGAGCCTAGGTCTATTGTTGTCACTGTTCCATCTGGAGAAGTTACTGTTGCAACTGATGGATTTGGTGTTGAAATATTTGTATCTATAACCGTTGGAATTACAATATTATTATTTATTTTTATAGTAGCCGCTGTTGCTGCTGGTGGAGCTATTATTTCTATTCCTGCTACCGTTTTGCTTGTTGGATTGCTTACTTTTCTTACAACTCCATCTGCACCATTAGTATTTGTAACAGTTCCTGTTGTACCTCCACTAGTTTCATTTGAGAAAGTTCCTGTAGAACCAAGATATCCAGCTTTATTATTAGGTCCATCTACAATAATTTGTCCATAGTTTTTAATTACTCCACCACCTGTGGCAACTACACCTAAGATACCATTATTATTTGCTGTTGGAACTGTTTTAATAATTCCCCAGTTTTCTCCTACTGCGTTATTATCAACATACATTCCTTTTGTATTTTTTCCGCTTAATTCAATTGTACCATTATTTATTGCTTTTGAACCACTTCCTGAAGCGAACATTCCAATTCCTTCATCAAGAGCTACTTTTATTGTTCCATCATTTATAATTGTTCCATTAGAAGTAGCCATTCCCATTCCATATTCTGGAACTGGAGTTGCTGATAAATTACTTCCACTTACTGTAATTGTTTTACCTGCAGCATTTCTAGCAGTTCCTCCATCAATTGCATAAATTGCTACACTTCCTGTTCCTCTTCCAAAATCAATATCTGCATTATTTGTTACTGTTCCTGCAGAATAAATTCCGTAAGTATTATTTCCTGTTGAAGTTAATGGAACATTATTTGTTACTGTTATATCTTTATTATTTGAATAAATAAATTTCGCTTCATTTCCTAATGTTGCAGTTCCATTTGTAGTTAAGTTTGTTGTTCCTGTATTTTTTATTACATAACCAAATGAAGAATCTCCAATTGTCATATCTGTATTAGAATTTATTGTTCTTCCTGCTGTTCCAGTAGTAAATACTCCAACTCCTTCATTCGCTCCAACTCTTACTTTTGACCCTGCATTTAATGTGACATTTCCTTCTGTTGAATAAATTCCTACTCCTTTATCTCCAACTGTGATTTCTCCTGTTGCTCCATGAGTTACTGTCGTTCCAAAGATACCGTAGTTTTTATTCCCACCAGTAATTTTACCATCATTTACTATATCCGTTGCCACATCATTAGTATAAATTCCTACGCTTGGAACAGAACCTGTTGTTGCCGCTAAATTGATTTCCCCTCTATTTATCAATGACGAACTGTTATTAGCAAACATTCCAACTTGTTCCTGCCCTGTCATATTAATTTTTGCATTTGTATCATTTGTCAATGTTGCTTTATCTCCTATCATTCCGATAGATTTATCTCCTGATAAAGTTAACACTCCATTTCCTGTATTTGTTCCAACGGCATTAGCTTTTGTTCCTGCTGAATTATTATTTTTTACATAAATTCCATGTGAAGTTGTTCCATCTAATGTAATGTTTCCTTTGTTTACAATATTAGTTGTTCCTTCACCAGGTTTTCCTCCAAATTCATTTACTTTAGGTGCTCCAGTAGTTGCATCTTCCCTATATGCCAATCCTAATAGCCCAATTGAACTGTTTCCACCAACATTTACAGTTCCTTCATTATTTACTTCAGAACCGTTTACTGCGTAAATTCCTACTGCACTGTCATTGTGAGGATTTGTTGTTAACTGCTCAACATTTATTGTAGATGATGCATCTGTATTCACTTTTCCATAGTTTATGAATAATCCAACTGCTCCGCTTCCTGCGTCTGTTCTGTCTGCATTTACATTAGAACCTCCAGCAAGATTTATTTGTGTTTCAGCATTTGAAGCTGCTGAACTACTTGAACTCATATCAAGTCCTACTACACCTTTCATTCCTGTTGCTGTTAGGTCTGAAGAATTTAGGTTTGCTGTTACTGTTTTACCTGCTTGTAAATTTAAAACTGCACGTTGAACTAAATATCTTTTAACAAATTTAAATGAATCTGATGATTCATTAGCAATATTTGTAGCCAAGCTTTTATCAATATCTGCATTAATATTATAATTTAACATTCCATCTATAAATGCTTTTTTATAATTAGTATATGCAGTTGTCCCGTCTTCTCCATTTACAACTTGAATTCCTGAAGCCGCAATACCTAAATCAGTATCTATAGATGTTAAATTTACTATTCCTTTATCTTTAAATTCAAATGGAATAGCATCATTTGACATAACAACTATTTTTGTATTTGCATTTGTTGTTATATCACTTAAAGAAGAGCCTTGTACTCCTATTGCTTTTCCTCTTAAAACAACTGTACTTCCTTGTAAATCAATTTTCCCATTGTTTCCACTATAAAGAGAGTATCCATTTCCTTTATAATCTAAAATTGAATTCTTTAAATTTATATTACTTGTAGAACCATCACTGTATGCACCAACTAATCCATCAGATAATTTCATAAAACTGTTTTCTGCTACAATTTGTCCTCCATTTGTAGCATAGAATCCAACTCCATTGTTTCCAGAAATAGTAACTTTAGGAGTTCCTATTGATGAATCTGTTATAACTGTTACTCCTGATGAATTAACAGTAGTTGATGGTTGAGCAACTGCTGCTTCTGTTACAGTAACATTTCCACTGTTTTTCGCATAATACAACACTGCATCTGAACCGATGACTTCTCCTGTAACACCTTGATTCAATGTAACTGTCGAACCAGCTCCTTCAGAATACGCTAAAGTAAATCCTTTTCCACTAACTGCTGTTGAAGATAAAGGCAACGAATTATTTACTTTCAATGTCCCTCCATCTTTTGCAGCAAACAATATCGCATTTTTTCCACTAACCTTAAAATTATTAGCTGTATTGTTATAAATTAAATTATTATTTGCACCTCCATCTGAAAGATACCCTATATTATCTTCTCCACCAAGAGTTATTCCACTATTTGCCGAATCATTAAACGTAAGCTTAGCTTGTCCCGCTCTAAAACCTATTGAATTCTTAGAATTATTCTCTAAATTCACATTATAATTATTTATATCTAAATTTGTAAATCCATTATCAGAAATTGTAAAATCAAAATTTAGTCCAACTGAATTTTGAACTTTTGTCAAATCTCCTTTTGTATCACCATAAGTAGCATCTTGTGAAGTTAAAGAAGCTCCTCCAATTTGAATATTAAATTTTGAATTTAAAAAATTATTTGAGCTAGTGTCTGGTTCTGACAAGAAACTCGCTCCTACTGATTCATCTCCATATATTTCAATTGGTGTATTAAGTTGAATATCTGCATGTGCCATTTGTTCACCAGAAGTATCATTGTCAGTAGCTATTCCTAAACTATTTTTACCAAATAACTGCATTTTACCATTATTAATTGAACTTCTTGTTATTCCTTGCGTATTGCCTGAACTGTATGCCCATCCTACACTTTCTGGAGCATAAAAAATTACACTTCCGTCAGAAGCATTTTCTATTTTATCACTTTCTGAAGTTCCATAAGAATAAGCTCCAAATATATGGTTTCCTGGAGTTGCTCCAGTTAATGCTGTACCTGAAGCATCAACAAATATTCCATTTTGTGCATGTCCTATTATATTTCCCCTATTTACAAAAGTTATACCACCTGTACTAGCTACATTATCTATATTTACTACTGCTATTTTATTTCCATAAATATTAGTATTTGCTTTATGTATTAATTTAGCTTCAGCATTTCCTGAATCTGATGGATTTCCCATATAATAAATTGAATTTAAGTCCCCACCACTACTATTATTACCTACTACGTTAACTGTCATTGTATTGGGCAATGTAATCACTTTTCCACTTAAAGCGTAAAAGGCCGCTGTGTCATTACTATCTCCTGCATCAGAAGCTGGTAAATGTGGAACTGGTGCTCCTGTTCCAGGATCGTTTGAAGGGGTATATGCTCCATTCTCGGTAGCACCACTAAAATTATATTTAAGAGGATCTCCTACTCCGCTAAAATAGTTATTAAATGTTCCTGACAGCACTTCTACTTGAGCAATTAAAGCATTATTTTGTAAAGGATTATTTACATTATAACCCCATGTCCAGTTGGGAACATTCTGATACGCAACATTAGTTGGAGGTGCTGAAGGAACCTGGCTAATATTAACATTCTTAGGGTTAATAATAGGCGGTGTTACCATTAATGGATCAAATGGCGGTAGTCCCCCACTAGGAGTAGTAGGCACAAAAGTAGGTGCTGGTTTATCTATTGATAATGTTCTCAATGAAGCATCAATTTGGATTTCTACTGGTTTTTCCATATTATCAGAGTTTAATTTCAGTCTTGTTGCTCCGTAAGTACTTAAATTTTTTAACTGATAGTTATATTTTTCCATTGTGGCATCTCTTTGGTAAAATTTACCGTCCTGAACCCGATTTCCTCTACCCTTAAAATGTCCATGCCAATCATTATAAAAATCATTTGCTCCAATTTGCCAGTTACTCCATGGAGATTTTGTTACATGATCTCCCTGTTCCATTAATTGTGTAAGTTCCAAGTTTGTATCTTTGATTAACTTGTTGTTTTCAGATCTCGCATGCTTAAAATCTTTACGCATTTGACCTATTGAAGAATTAATCAAATTCACTTGGTTACTAATTCCCGAATCTTTTGATTCTACACTCAATTCACCTGCTGAAATTAACATTCCGTTTAACAAAAATGTAAACAAAGCCGAATCTGTATATTTAAAGTCCTTACATTTTTTTGCAAACGACTTTAAATCCCTTTTTAACTGTGATAAATTATTAGTCACTACTATCTCCTTTTAATTTTTTTATAATTCAGATTTTCAATTTAGAAATATTTTTCAAAAATAATAATTATTTTAAATACAGGAAAAAGTGATTTTTGTAATGGTTTAAGTGATAATTATTTTCACCGTATTTAATAAAAAATTCCATTCTAAAAACAAAAAACATATTTTATTTATGTTCCATTAAGAAAGCTTAACCCCTTACTAAAACAGAATTTACAACAAATTCATTATTTCCAAAAAAAATTCTTTCTACCTATTATATCATAAAGAAAAAAATAAAAACAAGAGATTTTTTAAAATTTATTTAAAAACATAATATTCTTATTTACATACTCAAACTCATTCAAAATTGAACTACTAAAAATCATACAAACTAAAGTTTGTGCAAAATATTCATAGTTCTTGAGTTCAGTTTTACTAGACTAATGCTAAATCTCATAAAAAAAACTGCTTTAATATTAACATTTAATAATATCAAAGCAGTCTAAATTATTTTTTCTTAAATAACTTACTTTTTATTGAACATTTGTTTCCCCATCTATTTGAATTATGACACTTTGAATATTGGGAAAGTTTTTTAAAATTGTATTTGTTACAGCTTGAGAAAATCCATTAAATAATTCAGGATTTTTTTTCAAATTTGCGAATGCCGCATTTAATTTTACAACTGTTGTATTTACATTATCAATTCTAAGGTTGTAGGCACTTCTAAATTTCATATCATCTGTAATATAATTTGAATTTCTGATAATTCCATTTATAAAATCCCCTTCAATTAAGTTCACTTGACGTGGAATTGCAATTTCTCGCTCATAAATTGTTCTTGTACCAGGATCAAATACAAATATAGAAATTTTATTTTGAGTTTCCTCATTTTGCGCTGTTTCCTTTACTAAATTCTTATCAACAGTTACATGTATTTCTTCACTGTTATCCCTGTCATATATATTCGTTGCAACTACAGCAGCCGTTATTAAAATAAGC
Organism: Leptotrichia sp. oral taxon 417; assembly: GCF_013394865.1. Classification (NCBI taxonomy): domain Bacteria; kingdom Fusobacteriati; phylum Fusobacteriota; class Fusobacteriia; order Fusobacteriales; family Leptotrichiaceae; genus Leptotrichia; species Leptotrichia sp. oral taxon 417. The sequence goes on from NZ_JABXYV010000001.1 coordinate 2,356,698, forward strand.
AATATTATAAAAAATACGCTGCTAAAAAATACTTTTTTCTTTTTAGGTTCTTCTTTTGATTCTTCTTTTTTTGGCATAAAATTCTCCTAATTTGGATAATATTTCCATTATTTAAAATGAAATTATCTAAAATAACTTCTTATTGCACTTCCAATAGCATTTGCTGCTCTTTCTTGACCATCTGGTGTTAAATATTGCGATAAATCAGAATAATTATTCATAAATCCTAATTCTACAAGTATTGATGGTGAATTACTTCCACGAAGTACTGCAAAATTTGCTCCAAAAACTCCTCTTCTTCTAAGCCCTGTTGTATTTATAAGATTATTTAATACAGATTCTGCTATAGCTTGACTTGTCTTTTGATTTTTTCTATAAAAAATATCATTTAAAATAAAGTCTGAAAATGGCACATCTCCATAGCTTCCATCAACTTTATTTTCAAATTTGGCTACTTGTGCAGCATAACTTCCTTGATCTTTTTTACTAAAATAAAATACTTCTGTTCCATTTGCTGATGAACTCGAACCTGAATTTAAGTGGATACTTATAAAGAAATCTGCATTTGCATCATTTCCAATTTTGGCTCTTGTATCTAATGGCACAAAAAAATCTGAATCTCTAGTCATTATAACATTGTAATCCTGTCTTAAATTATTAGCTAGCCTTGTTGCAACTTGCAATGCTATATCTTTTTCATTATATCCATTTCCTCTTGCTCCTGAATCATGTCCACCATGTCCAGGATCTACAACTATTGTATATTTTTTATTTCCTCTTGAAGTATTACCTGACTGGCTTTGTGACTGAGTCTGTGTTATTCTTGTATTGTTGCTGTTATTATTCTGGCTTTGTGGTGTATTATATGATTTTTGCACTGTTACAGCTTTACCTCCATCTAATGTTACTTGAAACTCTCCATTTCTACTGGTAACTTGATAAGTAACAGATGGTTTTAAATACACATACACTACTACCATTCCATTATTTTCAACTGTATAAACCTTACTTATATACTGATCACTTTTGTTAATAAATGCTGGAACACCACTTTCCATTTTACTATCTGGGAAACTTAACATTAACAGGTCTTCACCCCCTAATTTTGTGACAGAAGCATTTGGAATAATCTGTTTATTTTCCCTAAATGTTCCAATGACTTTTCCATTATTATATGAAACATTTTTTAAAGTATCAGAAAATGTAATTGCACTTACAAAAAGCAGCAAAAACAATAATATCCTTTTCATTTTTTCCTCCTATTTTTTACTATTCATTTCAATTATTTTTAAAAATACATAAATCTCAATAAACATAACATCTCTAAATTCTTATTTTGTTTCAATTCTTTCAACTGCTGATTTAAGAACAGTCATTCTTGCATTTTTATCAATTTTCATTTCCACAGTATCTGTAAAAACATTTGTAATAGTTCCTTGGATTCCTCCAACTGTAGTTATTTTAGCTCCTACTTTTAAATTTTCCATTAATTCAGCTTTTTGTTTTTTCTTTTTTTTATTTGCAAAGTATGTTGGTAAAATCAATACTGCCAAAAATACCACATAAATTATTATTACTCCCATTGAATTCTTATCCATAATTATTTATTTCTCCTCCTTCTGAAATTCTAAAATCTTTTTTAATTATACCACAATTTAGATTATGTTTCAATTTTTTAAAAAATTATTTTTAATTTAAAGTAAAAATGACTATCTTAAAAAATTGATTTCAAGACAGTCATTTCGTGATTAAAATGAAAAAATTATTCTTAGTCAACTAAATTAATAGTTATTTAAGTTAGTTTATTATTTATCAGAAATTGCAGCTACTCCTGGCAATACTTTTCCTTCCAAGTATTCAAGAGAAGCTCCTCCACCAGTTGAAATGTGTGAGAATTTGTCAGCAAATCCTAATTGGATAGCTGCTGCTGCTGAATCTCCACCACCGATGATTGTCTTAGCATCAGATAATTCTGCGATTGCTTTACATACACCAATTGTTCCTTTAGCGAAGTTTTCCATTTCAAATACTCCCATTGGTCCATTCCATACTACAGTTTTAGCACCTTCTAAAGCTTTTTTGAATAATTCTACAGATTTTTCACCTATATCTAATCCCATCCATCCATCTTCAATGTCATCTACAGAAACTGTTTTAAATTCTGTATCATTTTTAAATTCTTTTGCTACAACTGTATCAATTGGCAATAATAATTCAACATTTTTTTCTTTTGCTTTTTTGATTAATGAAGCGGCTAATTCTACTTTGTCAGCTTCCAATAATGAAGAACCTGTGTTTTTACCTTCAGCTTTTAAGAAAGTAAACATCATTCCTCCACCGATAATTACTTTATCAGCTTTATCCAATAAGTTTTCAATTACACCAATTTTATCAGAAACTTTTGCTCCTCCTAAAATAGCAACTAATGGTCTTTCAGGATTGTCAACTGCTCCACCGATAAATTTAATTTCTTTTTCTACTAAAAATCCTACTGCAGAATCTTTAATATTTGAAGCAATTCCTACATTTGAAGCATGTGCTCTATGAGCAGTTCCGAATGCATCGTTTACAAATACATCTCCAAGTGATGCCCAGTATTTTCCTAATTCAGGATCATTTTTAGATTCTTTTTTACCATCTAAGTCTTCAAATCTAGTGTTTTCAAACATTAAGATTTCTCCATCTTTTAGTTCAGAAACTGCTTTTTCCAATTCAGGTCCTCTAGTTTCAGGAATAAATTTAACTGGTTTTTCTAAAAGTTCTTCCAATCTTTTTGCAACTGGCGCTAAAGTTTTTGAGGCTTTGTCAGCTTCTTCCTTAACTTTTCCCAAGTGAGAAAATGCGATTACTCTTCCGCCATTTTCCAAAATATATTTTAAAGTTGGAAGAGCAGCTGTAATTCTATTATCATTTGTAATAACTCCATCTTTTATTGGTACATTGAAATCAACTCTTACTAATACTTTTTTACCTTTTACGTCTAAGTCTTTTAAAGTTTTTTTAGCCATTTCGTTATATCCTCCTAAAATTTATTCAAAATCTTTTTTTTTCCACTTGAATTATACCACTCTTTAATCTGATTTTCAAGCAATTTAATATATAATCTCAAAACATTTTTAACATTTTAAAAAATATGTCATTTTATTCCTATAAAATCAATATTGGATTGTTTAATGACTTGATTTTTTATTTACAAGGAGTCAATACTTTTTGCTTCAGAACGTTTGTTTTATTAAAATACTAAAAAAATCTATACTTTTTACAGCTCTAAAATTTGTTTTAATTTAACTTCATCAATTTCTGATACTTTTTTTATCGGCTTAGGATTTTTAGGATATTCGGAAATAGCTTTTTCAAACCAAGTGACACCAACCCATTTTCCAAATTTGTATCCAGAATTTTCAAAAAATGCAACTTTTTTAAATCCAAAGTAATTATGCAATTTTTCACTATTTTCATTAGGATAAGTTACAAGGGCATAGACATTTACAACATTTTGAAGCTTCAGTATTTCAATCAAAATTTTATACAACTTTTTCCCAATTCCATTTCCTGCATAATTTCCATCTGTATAAACCGAAAGTTCCGCATCCCACTGATAGGCAGCCCTGCTCCAAATCCTATGTGCATAAGCATATCCAATTATCTCATTTTCGTATTCACAAATAATATACGGATATTCCTTTAAAATTTCTCTTATTCTTCCTTTAAATTCCTCGGCTGAAGGTACTTCATACTCAAATGTAATTGTAGTTTTTTCAACATACGGCTCATAAATTTTTAAGATCTTTTCAGCATCTTCTTCAGTTGCAAATCTAAAAATCAGATTTTCTTTTTTTAATTTCATTTTCAGCACCTCAATGTTCTTAATTTTTCCTTTACTAAATTTTATTCTCAATTTTTTTGATTAGTAATAATTTTTAAATTCATATAAAATATACTAGCATTTTTTTAGTTGAATTTCAATAGAACAGATTGCTTACTCTTGACACTCATAAAAAATTTTGCGGTTATCACTGGCAAAGCGATGTGGATGCAGCTCGTGTAGTAGCAAGCACAGTTGTCGCAACATTACATTCAAACAGCGAATTTAATGCTCAATTAGCTAAAGCAAAAGCTGAATTTCAAAGAATTAGCAAAAGAAAATAATAAACAAATCTATCATTATGACTAAAAATAGTATAAATTCAATAAATAAAAAAGGGCATCTAATTTTGATGTCCTTATATTTAAATAATGAATAATTTTTTATAAAAAAAAATGGCGTACCCGTGAGGAATCGAACCCCAAGCCTTCTGATCCGAAGTCAGACGCTCTATCCAGTTGAGCTACGGGTACACACAAAAAGTAAGTTATAAAAACTTACTTTGCTAATACTTTTAGTATTTTAGGGCTTAATGTTTCTTTGTTTTTTAACAAGATTTTTTTAACTTGATCGTTATTTTTCCCTTTTAATGTTTTCATTGCTTTTGTACAAACTCTTACTCTAACTTCTTCATTGTTGATAGTTAAAAGCATTGTTTGTAAATTTGGTCTCCAAATTCTTTTTGTAGCTTTGTGAGAGTGGCTCACTCTATTTCCGTGGCTTACTGTTTTTCCAAAAACTTCACATCTTTGCATTTTATTCACCTCTACTAAATATTTTAGTAGTTCTCCTTTCATCTTTATTTTTTAACAGTCCTGCTGTTTTTATTATAATATATTAACTCAACTATTTTAAAAAAAACGTTATTTAGTTAAAATTATTTTTACATATCGCATTCTATTTTATCATATTTTAGGAACTTTTACAAGTTATTATGATATTTTTTTACTTTATTTCTCAAAAATTTCCCCTTATTTTTCAAAAAATTTCTTCAAATTTGGCGGAAAATAATTTGGTCCTTTTACAACTTTCCCATCTTCCCGATAAATTGGATTCCCATTTTCATCTAATTTGCTCAAATTGCTTCTATGAATTTCTTCAAAGACATCGTCAATCACATTTTGCATACCATGTTCTATAATAGTTCCACAAAGGATATAAAGCATATCCCCAAGGGCATCTGCCACTTCTGTAACATCTCCTTTTTTAGCCGCTTCCAAATATTCTCCATTTTCTTCAGCCATCAAATCAAATCTCAATTTTTCCAATCCATCCTTTAATTTTCCAATTGGCTTTTCAGAATTTCCAAGTTTATAAATTCTGTGAAATTCTTCCACACATTCAATTTTTCTTTTCATCTATTTTTTATTTTCCTTTCAAATCTATAGTGAACTACTCCCGCTTTTAGAAGCGGGAGCTTCTTGGGAAGTATCTGCTTTTGTTAGCCAAATATATTTACCAAGCTCTTCGGACAGTCCCTGCCCTGTTTTTTATTTCCTAATATTTCAACATTTCTTTTCCAACATCTCTTATATTCAGTGCCGCATTGTAATCTCTATCAATTTCAATCCCGCAGCACTCACATCTATAACTTCTTTCTGATAATTTCAGTTCCTCTTTAATATTTCCACATTTACTACAAGTTTTCGACGACGGAAACCATTTATCTATCTTCAAAAATTGTTTCCCTAAAAACATCAGTTTATACTCAACCATCCTCAAAAACATTCCCCATCCATTATCTCCTACACTTTTCCCAAAATTTAATGCCTGACTCATCCCTTTCATATTCAAATTCTCAACAACCACAGCATTATATGTTTCAGACAATTTTTTCGACAATTTATGCAAGAAATCTCTTCGGCAATTTTTGATATACTCATGTAATTTTGATATTTTCTCTTTTTGCTTATACCAATTTTTAGAAAATTTCACTTTTCTCGATAATGATTTCTGTAATTTTTTCAATTCTTCTTCCAACATCCTAAAATATTTTGGATAATCAGCTCTTTGGTTTTCAGAACTGACAAATAATTCAGACATTGAAAAATCAAGTCCAATTACTTTATCATTACTTGAATTTTTTTGAATTTCTTTTTCAAATTCTGTCAAAATAGAAACATAGTAATTTCCATTACTATTTGTCAATGTTACTGACTTTATCTTGTAATCCTTTGGTATTTCTCTATGATATTTCAATTTTATTTTTTTCAATTTTGGCAAAACCAAATATTTGTTTTCTTCAATTCGGATCGAATTATTTACACAATTTGTCGTGTAACTTTTAACATTATTCTTTTTAGATTTGAACCTTGGAAATTTTGCCCTTTTTTGAAAGAAATTTGTAAACGATCGTCTTACATTTAATTGAGCATTTGAAAGTGCCAGACTGTCCACTTCTTTCAAAAATTGATTTTCACTTTTCAAACTGGCAGGTGTAATTATTTTATTTTTTCCAGTTTCTTCATAAATTTTATTAGCGATATATAAAATCGTATTGTAAACAAAACGAACACATCCAAAAGTCTTATTTATCAACAATTCTTGTTCTTTATTTGGATAAATCCTATATTTGAATGCTAAATTATATTTCATGAAATTACACCTCCTTTTGATTTTGAATATTATTTTTAATTATTTTTATTCAATATTTTATACAAAAATTGTATCATAAGAGTATACTTTTTTCAATTTTTTTACAAAAAAAGCAATTCATCTCCCACTTGTAGAAGTCGGAGACTTCTTGCTATCTTTTTGTTAAAAATATACATAATTTTATACATTTCAGCCTGTAAATTTAACATCTGTGACAGCAGAATAGAAATCATCATTCCACAAAACACCCAAATCTTACTGTTTGTAATTTCATCGTTAATAAATTTTTCCAAATCACCATTTAATTTATTATTCTGCAAAATTTTCCCGCTTTCTAAAAAAGTAAAATTGCTTTAAAATCAGAAAAACTCCAACTTTAAAGCACTTTCACATTAATATTTTAAATATAGTTCTATCTTCTTCTTCCTAAAAGTCTTAAAATGTAAATAAACAAGTTTACAAAGTCTAAATATAAATTTAATGCACCAACTATTTCTATTTTATTTAGAATTTCTGAATCCTCTTGAGCCGCATAAGCAACAATGTTATTTCTTATTCTATTTACATCAACTGCAATAAAAATTGTAAATATAATTACTCCAATTATTGATATGAACAAGTCAACTCCACTATTTTGCAAAAAGATATTTATTATGCTTACTAAAATAATTGCAATTAATCCAGCAACTAGAATTGGTGTAAACTTTGTCAAATTTTCTCTAGTCAAGTAACCATAAACAGCCAAAACTGCAAATAACACAAATGTTCCCAAAAATGCCGAAACTATAATTCCAGGAGCATAGACAATTCCAAGAACTGAAAATGTCAATCCATTCAAGAACGAATATGCAAGAAACATAAGTCTTAACGTACTTGAATTAGCTTTATAAACTAATGCAGTAAATCCAAACACCACAGCTATTTCCAAAATAGCAAACAGCCAATACATTTTTAAAATCCCGTATGCAACCGGATTACCTGATACCAGCCCTGTATACACCATATAACCTGTAATCCCTGTCACAAGAAGTCCCAGTACCATCCAAAGCATACTTCCACAAACTTTTGCACTTACAACTCTGTTTAAATCATCATAAGTCATTCTTGCTTGTCCACCATATTCATTATAACTGTCGTTATTATGATTATAAGTTTCCAATTCATCGTAATCTTTTTTCATAAAAATCACCTCTTATTTATAAACTTTTTATTTAAAATAATTTAAATAATTTTTAAATTCTATAGGATTTAAACTAAAACCTATATCTAAACTATTATAATAATACCACTATATTTTTTTTAAAGGCTTTTTTTTATCTGTAAAATCTCTTACATTATATTCTATTTTTAAAAATCCATATTTATCAATGGTATAAAACCTCTTGTTACTAAATAGATAAATATTTCTACTTTTTTAATATTAATTATTTAATTATAATTCAAAATTCAAACTTACTTTTTAAACGGAACTTTTGATTCTTCCACCAAAATATTTAAAATTTCATCAACTGACACATTTTTACTTTCTTGTGAACCAAACCTTCTCATATTTACTTCATTATTCGCAACTTCATTTTTACCAATAATCAATTGAACTGGTATTTTTTGATCTCCATTTGCTTCCCTAATTTTATATCCAATTTTTTCCACTCTTGTGTCAAGTTCAACTCTAATTCCCGCATTTTGAAGTTTTTCAAACACTTCTTTTGCAAAAGGAACTTGTTCATCAGAAATTGTCAAAATTCTCGCTTGAACTGGCGCTAACCAAGTAGGGAACGCTCCTGCATAATGTTCAATCAAAATTCCAAGGAATCTTTCCAAACTTCCGTACATTGCACGGTGAATCATTACTGGTTCATGTTTTTCTCCATCTGCACCAATATAGCTCATTTCAAATCTTTGTGGCAAGTTGAAATCTAATTGGATTGTTCCACATTGCCAAATTCTTCCAATTGAATCTTTCATTTTAAAGTCAATTTTTGGACCGTAAAATGCTCCATCTCCAGGATTCAACTTGTAGTCAATTCCTTTATGTTCCAAAGCTGATTTTAAATTAGCTTCAGCCATTTCCCAAATTTCATCAGAACCAATTGCTTTATCTGGTTTTGTTGATAATTCAATATGATATTCAAATCCGAATAAAGTATAGAATTTATCGTATAAATCAATAATTTCAATAATTTGTTCTTCAATTTGTTCTTTAGTACAGAAAACGTGCGCATCATCTTGTGTAAATGCTCTAACTCTCATAAGTCCATGCAAAGCTCCACTAAATTCGTGTCTGTGAACTAATCCCATTTCTCCGTATTTCAATGGTAAATCCTTGTATGAATGTAAATTATTCTTGTAGGCAATTATTGAACCTGGACAGTTCATAGGCTTTATTGCATACTCTTTTTCATCAATTGTTGATGTATACATATTTTCACGGTAATTGAACCAGTGTCCAGAAATTTCCCATAATTCCTTATCCAGCATAATTGGAGTCTTTATTTCCTGATAGCCTCTTTTTTTATGTTCAACTCTCCAGATTTCTTGCAATTTATTAAACAATTCCACACCTTTTGGCATGAAGAACGGGAATCCTGGTCCATGTTCATCCAAGAAAAATAAGTTAAGCTGTTTTCCTAATTTTCTGTGATCCCTTCTTTCAGCTTCTTCCATCATTGTCAAATATTCATCCAGCTCTTTTTTAGATGCAAAAGCCACTCCGTAAATTCTTTGAAGCATTTTATTTTTAGAATCTCCACGCCAGTAAGCTCCAGCAGTTGACATTAATTTAAACGCTTTTAGATATCCAGTTGACGGAACATGTGTTCCACGACATAAATCCACAAATTCTCCTTGTTTGTAAATGCTAACTTTGTCAACTCCCAAGTCATCAATTATTTCAACTTTATAAGTTTCACCCTTTTCAGCAAAGAATTTTTTAGCTTCTTCAGCACTCATTTCGCTTCTTTCAAAAGGATAATTTTCTTTTACTATTTTTTTCATTTCTTCTTCGATTTTTGCTAAATCTTCTTCAGTAAAAGGTCTTTCAGGATCAAAGTCATAGAAAAATCCATTTTCCACAACAGGCCCTATTGTAACTTTTGTATTTGGGAATAATCTTTGCACAGCTTGAGCCATTATGTGAGCCGCACTATGTCTAATTATTTCTATTCCCTTTTCACTTGTATTAGTAATTATTTCAATTTCTCCAGATTTATCAATAACATAAGACGGATCAACTTGCACACCGTCAATTACAGCTCCAACGGTTGCCTTCCCAAGACTGCTCCCAATACTTTTTGCAAATTCCACAACAGTCATCGGATTTTCCAACTGTCTTTTACTACCATCAGGCAAAATCATTTCTATCATTTTCAATACCTTCTTTCTCTCTTTTGTCGTATAAATTAAGGCTTAACAAGCCTAGTTGTAAATTAGTCGTATAATTATTTATTATAGTATAATTCTTGCTTTTTTTCAACCTAAAAATTGAAAACATCTCTAAAATCCACATATCTAAACAATTATATTTAAAAGTAAATAAAAAAATGAGTAAGAATTTAGAAATTTATTCTTACTCGGAAATTGTTTTTTAGATATTGGAGTAATCTATAATCAATAATATTGTTTTATATTTTGTATTTTATTTATTTAATTCCTCCAGCTCTTTTTCTGTATAATCATACTTCAGAGCATAATCATTAAACAATTTTTCAATTATTAGCACTTCAAGTTTTTCCACATTTTCAAAAAATAAATAACCATATTTTTTATATTCACTATTGTTTTTAAAAAATATATTAATATCTTCATACTGCTCCAGCAAATCTGATTTTGATTGATAATCATTGTATGTTAAAGTGCCAATTGCACTATAATATTTTAATTGTCTTAATGCCGTCGTATCTTCTACATAAGCATTTTCAAAAAATGACTTAAAATGATTAGACACATAGAAAATAAAATTGTTACTATACCCAGCCAATTCCATTTCCTGCTCTATTTCCTGCAATTCGTTGCCGTATAATCTTTCCTTAAAATTTTTCATAATATCTCTCCCTTGTCTTAATGCTGTTTGTTGTACGTTTAAATTTTATTAAACATATGTTTTAACTCATAGTTTCATCTCCTTGTCCAACAGTTCGTGCAATTCCTGTTGAACTTGCTGGAACTCTATTTTTAAGTCTTTCAATTCCTTCATCTTTATCTTTGCATACTCAAAGCTGGCTTTTGAGTTGCTTTGCTTGAGTACGGCTAGATTAAGTTGTATGTTTAATATTTTTTCTTTTAAGTGTCGTAACTCCGACACTTTTTTATTTATTACCATAATTATACACCACCTTACCATAATAAACACCTTTTTTAATTATATATATTATATTTTTAGCCATATTTTACCACTTCAATTTTTTATATTTTAGCATTTATTTTTTTAGTATTAAATGCTTTAAAAATACTTTACTTATTATTTTCTAATAGTTCAATATATAGTTGCTGTTCTATATTGTTATTAGAATCTTTATAATCGGTAATTTTACATCTTTATGTGATTTTCACTCACTTTTATCACATCCCTTCAATTAATTTTTTTATTTAATTTCAAACTTTCTCTTAAAATCATCATAACTTTTAACCCAATTAAACTTAACATTTTTTGAAACAGCTTCAAAATGCAGTTTTCCACATTTTATCTTACTTTTTTCAACAGAAGTCAAATCCTTTTCTTCTTTATCTGCCTTTGTTTCAACGATAAAATAGATTCCTACATTGTTTTCACTGTTTTCTGAAGAATTTTTGTAGATGATTGCCCAGTCTGGTGAATAATTTCCATAAGGTGTATCTATTACAAATCCACCTTTTTTTAGTTTTGTAAACATAAGTACATTTTCATCATTTTCCAGTTTTTCTGCAAATTCCTTTTCTCCATCACTATCAAGTTTATAATAATCACTTAAACTTCTACTACCTTTTTTAGCTTGAAATAATCTTCTTTTATTTTCAAAATCTTCTTCGTTTATTTTATTATTCACTTCAAATATTTTCTCTGTATCAGTTACGTATCCATCTATCACTTCATATTCAAAAACTTTTTCAGCTTTCATTTCATTTAAGTTTTCAAGCAATATTTCAGTTACATTTTCCAGCACATCTTGAATATTCAATGCTTCTCTTTTTTCTTTTTCAAGTCCACTTATTATTTTTAATATCGCTAATCTTGGGAGCATTGTGTGATACATTATGTAATTTGCTATTTCAAAATCACTTTTTGTAGCCACTTCAATTTTAGACATTTCTATTTCTTTGTTGCCACTATCTTTTTCAAGATTAAAATTTCCTGTCTCATTATAATCCCCTTTAGATTCTACTACCTCCACAATTTGTTTCAAATCAAAATTACTTATATAATTATTTATTTTTTCTATACTACTTTCTATATATTTTTCATTATCAATTTTACACTTATAAATCGCCTTTTTACTAAGATTTGTTCCTAATTCCTCAAAAAGATTTTGGAATTCCTTTTCAGAAACAAAACTTCTTTGCTTATTAATAATCGGCTCATTATCTCCATTTGCTATTTCAATACGGTTTGTACCTTTTTCCATCATATATTTTACAAAATTTTCAGCAATTTGTATTGAATGTTCCTGTAAAGTTTCATTTGAAAATTGTATTTCTTTTATTTCCTCTTCCCCATTTTTCAAAAGCACATTGTTAGAATCCATCACTTTTTTTTCAATCAATTCTTTCTTAAATTCATCTACCAGTTCCGAAGTAATCTTAATTTTAGGAATACCTGCTTTTTCAAGAGTTACAAGTAAAAGATCCGATGTAACTTCATTTTTATTCATATTCTTATTAAAATCTTCTTGAAGCATTCTTGAAAAATTTTCATAACTATCATTTGCAATAACAGTAAGTTCATTTACATTCCTATCAAGACATCTATTTCCAGTCACATCTACAGGAAGTCTAAGGCCCCTACCAATTTCTTGTTTTTTTGCAATTTCGCTGCTTCCATTTTTCAATGTACACAAAGTAAATACATTTGGATTATCCCAACCTTCTCTAAGAGCAGAATGTGAAAAAATAAAAGCTAATGGCTCATTAAAAGAAATCAATTCATCTTTTTTCTCTAAAATAAGTTCTATCCCTCTATCAATATCCTCTTGCGATTTTGCCTTTGGTTCATCTTCATTTTTATATTCCACCTCAACTTCATTTTTCTTCTTATCTAATGCAAAATATCCTTCTCGAACCAAATTAGCATCCTTATAACTAGGAAAATAATTTTTATACTCCTCTATTTTCTCCTCATTTTTTTCTATAAAATTTGAATACTCCTCATCAAATATTTCCAGATACTCTCCTTTCCCCTCAGAAGCTTCACTATCCCTAACTTTCTTAACTTCATCAATAAAAAATAATGTCAAAGTCTTTATTTTCTTGCCTTCTTCCAAAATCTCAAATTGCTTTTGAAAATGATTTTCTATAGCAAGACGGATTTGAATACGAATAATATCTTTATTCTCTAACTTTTTGTTGCTCTCTCCTAATGCTAATTCAAAATCTCCGTAATTAGTAGCAATTTTCAATGACTTCTCTTTATGAGGCTGTTCTGCAATAAACATATCCTTATACTGTGGCAATCCTCCTGATAATTCATACAAAGAAACACCATTTTCTACATTAAAACTCTTAAATCTAATACTTTCTCCTTGAACTTGAGAAAACATTTCTATTCGTGCCTTACAATCTTTCGTAAAATAAGTATACCTAATATACGGAAAATCTTTAGAAATAACACTATTTATGGTTTTTACACGAATCTTTTTTACCAAATTCTTTTTATACGCCTCATAAGAATCCAGTTTATACACCTGATTATACAAATTTTTATGTGTAGCCGAATAACGAAGTGTAAATAACGGCTCCAACTCTTCTATCGCCTTTAATGATTGTGATTTTTTCTTTTTAGTCCCTTCTATTTTCTGTGGTTCATCAATAAACACGATCGGTCTTACAAATTTTATGTCTCTCCATAAATTTTTAGCATATTCATCATCCTTACGAATTTTATTCGAATCCTTATTAAATGCTTGAATATTCATAACACAAATACTCAAATTATTATCTTCCACAAAATTATTTACTTTTCCTAAATTATTACTGTCATAAATAAAACTATATTTAGATAAATCCACATTATACAGTCTTTTAAAATGATCTCTTAATTGTTCAATAGATTTTTCCACTCCTTTACGAATCGCCACAGATGGAACTACAATCATAAATTTCTTAAATCCATATTCCTTATGTAACTCCAATATCGTACGTAAATAAACATAAGTTTTCCCAGTCCCCGTTTCCATCTCAATTGTAAAATCTTTTTCATGCTTCTTATAAGTCTCTTCATTAGTAAAAAGTCCATTTTTTAACTGAACTTTTTTCAAGTTCTGAAAAAGTTTATTCCCCTTCACAATATCAATATTTCTCACAGGATCTTTTTCAGTAAGCCTTGTTTTTCTTATCCTCTCAGCATAAATGCTATCCAACGATTTTGGCAATCCTCTAAATAACTCTACAACAGAATCTACCGCCCTTTTCTGATATTCCAAATTATCATCGAATTGGAATATTATTTTATTTGACATTTACATTCCTCCTTTTTTATTAATAAATTCGTAATAAAAAAGCCTCGATTATCATTTTTGATAAAAGAAACTTATAAAATCTTTATTTTTAAAAATTATCTAATCTTAGTATCATTGTTCTTAATTTATTTTCTGAACTAAATTCTTTTATCAGATTGAATCCATAATTTGAATAAAATCCTATTAGTGAACTGTTATCTTCACATTCTAACCATAAATATTTTGTATTTATGATTTTTTTTACGATTAATAATAATTCATGTGCCAATGATATTATTTCATTACCTGTTATCATATTTTTATCAGAAATATTATAATTTTTCCCTATTTGTGCCAGCAAAAAACTGTTTACAACATAACTTCCATCTTTTAATTTTCTTCCACTCTGTGAAAATCTTTTCTGCTGTGTCTTACTAAGACTAAGAAAATTTTCCTTTTCAATAATCAAACTTTTATTTGCAAATGTAAAATACCCCAATATTTCCCCACTTTTATCATTACGGATTAGATGAGTGGCAGATAAAGAACTTTTTTCAAAATTTATAGCTTTATTATGTAGAAAATCCTCAATACTATTTCTATCTCTACTTTTAAACTGCTTCAATATTTTTTCTTTAATATACTCCTCATCTTTTATATCTGCTATTATATCCTGTAATGAAATAATTCTATTATTCTTCATCCTTTAAAGAATATCCAAACATTTTTCTTATTTCTTCTGGGTCATCTACAATTTCAAAATCAACATCAAGTTTTTTAACTTTCTTTTTACTCTCCATTGCTTCCAGTACTTCATCTGCATATCTTGCAGGAATTCTCAAAGCATCAAGTAATATACTTTCTGTAGCCATAATTACCACTCTCCCTCTTTTTTAATCTTATTTTCATTTTTATAATATCATATATATTTTAGAGTGTCAATTAGATTTCAATTTATTCTATAACTCATAATGACCTTTACATGATGCTATTATAATCGCATTATTTTTTATTTTATAAACAACTCTATTTTTTTCATCAATTCTTCTGCTCCACCAGCCACTTAAATTATTTTTTAGTGCTTCAGGTTTTCCAATACCTGTATACCAATTTCTTTGTATATCTTTTATTATACTGTTTATTTTTTTCAGAATTTTCTTATCTTTCTGCTGCCACTGGCAGTAATCACCCCAAGCTTTTTCCTCCCACAATATTTTCATGTTATCACTCTTCAATCAAATCATGTTCTACTAATTTTGCTTTTCCTGATTCAATATCTGCAATAACTTTTTCTAAATATTTCATATTACTTTCAGAATAAAACGGATCTGCAGTAATTTCAAAAGGTATCCTTTTTTCTTTAGTAACTTTAGTGGCAAATATCGTAAATGCAGTTGTCATTGACATTCCCATTTCACGACATATTTTTTCCATTTCTTTTTTAATTTTTTCATCAATACGAAAATTAATCATTGCCTGTGCCATATTAATCACTCTCCTTAATTGCAAGTATACTCTATAACTTTCATTTTGTCAATCATTTTCTTTACAAAAAATATACAATATATATATAATGTGTTGAAGCTATTTCTTTTATTTAATACACTCATACACAATCACATTAATAATACAAAATATTACCAAAATTAAATAAAGCAAATATTTATTTTTATCGAAAAATCTTGTATCTCCACCTGTTTTTTTCATATTTTCTAGCATTCCAATTTTAGAAAATTCAAAATAAATCCAACTACCTAATGTTGACCAGTAAAAAGAAAGAATTCCTTCCGATTCAAGCATTATGTAAAACCAAAACTGATATATCATATAAATTATTAAACCTAAAATAATGAACAATAACTCATTTTCTTTTCCTGTATTCTCTTTCGTTTTCTTTCTACAATATTCCATAATATAAATTATGCCTAAACCCAGACCACCTGTAAGAAATACAGAAGCCATTAAAATTAATCCCATAAATAGATTTACAATCATTTTTAATTTTCCTTTCTTTAATAATGGTTTTATGTCTCTTTTTATTTAGTTGTCATTGTCCTTACTTGACTTTTTTAAAAATCATTTAAAAATACTAATTCAACTTCATTTTTGAGTAACTCATCATAGAAATCATTAATTTTATGTGATTCTTTCTTATATTCCCAAAACAACTCAGATTGGTAATACTTTCCATTTTTGGTAAGAGTATAATTATGATTCTTACAATATTGTTTTATCTCTTTTAAAATTTTATCATTCTTTTTTGTAATAGAATATATAAAATATCTATAGAACCAAAATTGTTGTGCCATAACAGGTTGATGAGAATATCTATTGTTAGTTTCAATAAACAATTTATCTATTTTAGGTAGCAAATCTTCTAATGATTTTTCTATTCTATAAAATAATATTGTTGCTAAAGTTAAACAAAAATCATCACTTTCTATTGAAATTATCTTTTGTAAATTTCCTTTATCAAATAAAATATTTGAATTAAATTCAATAGATAAAAGTAAAATTTGATAAAGTTCCTGATTATAGTTATTTTTCAAATAATAATCTATTTTTTTTTGATACTCTATTTTATTATTACTGAAATATTCATTAACAATTTTTTCAGCATTTTCTCTCTTAAATCCTTTTCTTTTTAATGTTTCAAATAAATCAATAAATTTATTTGTTAATTTTGAATCCTTTAAAGAAGCATCTAAAATTTTTTCAAAAATATTAAAATTTGTTTTTGAAGAATAAAAACTAAATATTTCATTTATCTTATTATTTTTAGGATTTATTTTTTTTAAACCTGAAAAAATACATTTTATTACTCCTTTATTACCTGATGCCTCTTCTGCAATACAATAATCTATAAAGTTTTTAATTTTTTCAACCCATTTCTCTATCGTTAATTTTTCTTCAATATTATCAAAATAACCAAAAATTTTTGTTTTATCACTCTTGTTTAAAAAAGGAAAATTCTCAATCTGAGTCTTACTCTCATTAATCATTAGATTATGTTCTTTACAAATTTTTCTAAATATACTTAAAAATTCTATTTCTTCACTCTCAAATGAATATGGAAAACAAATATCATCAACGTATCTCGAATATCTAAATCCGTGTTCTTCTATTTTTTTATCAAAATAGCACATATATAGTTCAGACACTAATCTAGAAATTAAATTGCCTGTAGGAATTCCATATGTTTCATCATATTGACATTTTCTAATTAAAGTATCTAAACTATTTGAAAATCCATCTTTTTTATTACTTTTTGCATTAACTTTGCCATCAATCATCCAAGGAATACTATGTGTGTATAAAGTATGATAAAAATTTGATAAATCTAAATGCAATCTTCTTATTCCAGAATATAATAATTTTTGTCTTAACTCCTCGGTATCCACAAACCCATAAAAATTAAAAAATTTAGAAGTCGAAAGCTTATTTTTTTCAAATATTTTTATAAATTCCTCCTTATTTTTATTAACAAAAAATGCTAATAATAAATAACTGTAAAGATTGGGCAATTTATAGAGTCTCCTATTTGATATATTTTTGGGTATTGAAAAATATATCGGTTCTGTTGCTTTATAGTTGTTAATTTTTTTATTATCGTCTACATTAAAAAACTTTTCTTTATCAATATCATTCATATTTTTAATAAATTTAGCAACTGCAGTCATATTAAAAATTCTTGAAAAAAAAGCATCTGATGTTCCCTCTGATACTTCATATAAATACTTTTCGTCTTTTATACTATTTTTTTTCTTTATTGATACATCATAATACCCATATTTTATCAAAAAATCTATCTGAAAAATATGATTATAAATTTTCCTAATTTTATTTTCCATTATTATTCCTCTCCTAAATAAACTCAACCCTATAACTAACCTTACTCTCCCCCGAATTTCTCTCAATCAGACTTCTCAACTTCCTAAAAGTCTCATCTTTCAATGAAATATTATCCTTAAATGCTGAATCTCTAAATACAAATTTTATTGGTAATGGCTCTAATGAAGCTAATTTTTCCACCATTTCCTCTGTTATTTCTGTTTCAAGACATATTAGATATAAACCTGCATATAAATAAGTTCTATTTCCAATATCTGTTAAAAATTCTATCTTTTCTGACAACAGAACATCATTTTGTCTTAACATTATTTCATAAATAATATCAATATCATTGCTTCCAAGTACAAAATCCAATGAATCAGGGTCATCAAAAGAATACTGACCATCTTCATTGAAATTCTCCAAGTCGTACCATTTTATATTTGTATCGTCCACTTTAAATACTTTAAATCCAATATCTGGAACTTTTTTAAGCTCTTCTCCAAGTTTCGGATTTGAGTTATATTCTTCTATTTCCTGTTTTATCTTTTCTCCGGCACGTCTGATTCTCTCTTTTCCAATTTCTGCAATATTTTTATATCCAGCCTTAAATGCTTCTGATTTTTCATCGGTTGATTCAGGTAATTGAACCATTATATATTTTCTATTTCCATTATCTTCACTGTTTAACTGCATAACGGCATGAGCTGTTGTTGCTGAACCTGAGAAAAAATCTAGGATAATAACATCTTTTTCTTCTTCAGAAGATTTAATAATTTCTTGTATAAGTTTTATATTTTTAGGGTTATCAAATGGAATATCAAAATACTTATGAATTTGAGATACCTCAATATCAGTCCAATTACTTGTTCTCATTTGTGCATTATTTGCATTTATCCAATATTGAACACCTCCATTTTGACCTTTTCCATTTATATCTCGCTTAATAAATTTCAAATTAGAGTTCTTCTCGGCATAAATTTCAAATGGGATTTCAGAAAAATTATTTTTCCAATTAATATAATTTCTTACTGCTTCTTCAGCCTTTTCTTTTCCCCATCTCCATTGACCAACAGATGGAGTAAAACCTAATATTTCATATCTCATAGTAGGTCTATCTGCACCAGACCAAAATCCTGCCCAATACCCTTCTCTAATTTCTTCTTTAACTTGTTCAATCATTTTAAATAAAAAACTTTCTGATTTTGAGTATACCAAAATATTTTCAGTTCCAACATTAAATGATTTTAACCCTTTATCAGCAAATTGAATATTAAGTGATTTCACTCTTCTTCTAACTAAAATGGAATTTCTAAAATTCTTCTCCCCAAAAATCTCATCACACAATCTCTTTAGGTTAGCCTGCTCATTATCATCAATACTTATAAATATCACACCATCATCAGTCAGTAAATCTCTAGCCAGTTTCAATCTTGGATACATCATATTCAGCCAGTTTGTATGAAATCTACTATTATTTGATTTAGTATTTTTTTCCAATCTTTCTCCTGTTTCAGTTACATAGCCTTCTTCTTTATCACTTTCATCGTTACCTTTTTTAAAAATATCATTATAGACAAAATCATTTCCTGTATTATATGGCGGATCAATATATATCATTTTTATTGAATTGTAATAATTCTGTCTTAACAGTTTCAATACTTCCAGATTATCTCCTTCGATATATATATTTTCTGTTGTATCAGCATTTTTACTATCTTTTTCCACAAATTTCAATGTTTTATTTCCAATTCCCTGCTGTACTATTTTTTTTGCATTTTGTTTTCCAGCCCAGTTTAGCTCATATCTTTCAATTCCTACTTCTTCAAAATTTCCCAACTCTTCCTTCAATGCCTTTATATCCAGCTGTCCATCCTTTACAGCAGATGGAAATAATTGCTCCAGTGCTTTTAAATTGTCATTTACTATGTCATTTATCTCTTTTTTTATTTTATTATTTTCCATTTTTCCTCCAAAATTCTAATATTTATCCAATTCAGAAATTATCTCTCTGATTTTTTTATTAATTTCTACTTTCTCACTATTTCTAATAGTTGATTTTATTTTTTCCTTGTACATCACAAGATTTTTAAAATTTTCAAAAATATTAATCGTTTTATTTCTGTCATACCATATTAAACTTTCTAAAATATTTCCTGACTTTTGATAATACTTCTGATTTTTTAAAATGTAATTTTTTATAAATATTTCTGAATAAAAATTAACTTTGTTAGTTCGATTCAGTGTTTTAGAATAGTCTAAAACTCCTTCCACTTCCCTTTTTGCTGAACCTGACATTGACAAATCAAATGTTTCAGTCATTACAGTATCTGTAACTACTATTTCATTTCTGTCATTTTGATTTAATCTTTTTAAAGCTAGTGAATACAACTCTTTTGAATTATCGTAAAATCTTAATATACATGGCGATTTAATTGATTCTTGATATAGATTGGCAAGAAATCCAGCTTTTTTTATATCAGTTATTTCAAAATCAAAATACTGAATTACCTTAAAATTATATTTTTCATCTTCTACACTTGGAATCTCCTCATCATTTATCATATATTTCAATGTTACTGATTTTATATATTCTTTTATTTTCTTTTTTTCAATAGGCTTAAATTCCTTTAGAATAAGATTTTTCAATTTTATTTCCTGATTAATTTCATATCTTTCGGGAATATTTATCATCTAACCCACCACCAGAAAAGATACCAACTCAAAATCATCTGTTGTGTCATCTTTAAAATTGTTATTAAATCCTGAAAAATCAAACACTGTCTGAACAGCCTTTTCTTCCTCTTCACCTTTTATACTGTTTACCGCAGTATTAAGCAATTCAGAATAAAATCCCATTTCAGTAGCATTTTTCGTATTTTTAAAGAACTCCTTTAAAACTTTTTCCTGAACTTCATTTTTTTCATAGCATAGCTGTCTAAAAAGTTTTATAACTTCCCTTGCCTGACTGTTTTTAAATAGAATTTCTTTGTTGTTGTTCACAAAAATCAGGTAATAAGGATAAAGGGAACTGTCATTCTTAGGTTTAGCATCATTTTTACTATGTTTAAAGCAGAATAATACTCCTTTTTGTTCACTTTCGTTTACAGAATAAATTCCTTTAGGTATTTTGCTTATTTCCTTATGATTATTTACATAATTTGAAAGTTCGTACAAATACTCATTCATATTCAGATCTGTCAATGAAATATTTTCATTTGTATCCTCTATATCAATTACTTCTTCCTTCAGTTTTTCTAATTGTCTCTTTCTAAAATTAAAATCATTCATTTCAGGATTAAGCATATCTTCATCCCCAGTAGAAGCTATATTTAATGTTGTCATTTTCCCTTTTACTCTTCTCTCCAAGTCCAAATATTCATTTAAATCTGCATTTGGGAAAAAGTTAATCATTTGTATATTATCATTTTTACTTCCAATTCTATCTATTCTTCCAAATCTCTGAATAAGAGATACAGGATTCCATTGAATATCAAAGTTTATTACCGTATCACAATCTTGCAAATTCTGTCCTTCTGAAATACAGTCTGTTGCAACTATAATATCTATTTGCTCATCTTGAGGAATTTCAATCTTCAGTTTAGATTTTGGCGAAAATGCACTCAAAATACTGTGAAAATCCTCTTTTACCTTTTTATTTGAAGTTTTTACTCCTTTACCTGTAACACTTGCAATGCTAATATTTTTCCCCTCGAATTTTTTTAGCAGCTTAGAATAGATATAGTTCGCTGTATCGGCAAATGCTGTAAAAATCAATATTTTTCTATTTCCTGGATTATATGGTGTGTTATCAACTTTATTTCCTACAATTTTTTCTAATTCATGAATCTTATTATCCCTATCTTCTTTCAATAAAATCAATGTTTCATCATATATTCTTTTTACAATATCTCTATCGTTATACAACTCCTCAAGATAGGCATTTATTCTCAAATCTTCTACCTTTATTTCATATTTACTTCTTTCAATATAGATTTCATCTTCATTTTCCACATCAAGATTTTCTTCAATCTGCTGTCCCTTATTTAAATTTTCTATTGTCTGATCAATATTTTCAATCAATCTTTTCAAGGTTTCAGAAAATGAAAAAACTGAACTTTCCAATCTTTTAAACAAGTTTGTTCTATGCAAATATACAAGACCTTTCGACTGTGTATCAAAATCCATTTTTCCACCACGATTCCCTGATAACTTATACTTATTGATATAATAATTTAATTTTTCACTTTTTATAAATTTAGTTGGTGTGTAAACTGATAAATTTAATTCTTCTAAAATAGAATTTGTATTTTTAAAATTCAATAACTGGTTTTGACTATCAATTTCTGGATAATATGTAATCGGCTTATTCTTTTGAGGAAATTTCCCTATATTTTTTGTTCCATAATAATTTGTAATATGTTTTCTGCTTCTTGATATTGTCATCATTTCTAGCAATTTATAAAAATCTGACGGCAAATTATCCAGTAACTCATCTTTTTTCTGACTTCCTTCTTTTTCCCAGTCATTTATAACTTGTGTTGCTTTTTTCAGTAAATATCCTACGCTCGAAATACCTTGTTCACTAAATGCATCATCATGATCTGATGTTATAATTGAAATTTGATTTTTTAAATCTACAAGACTATTATTTACTGGAGTTGCAGACAATAAAAGGACTTTCGTATTTTTACCACTTTTTATTACATCATGAAGTAGTTTAAAATATCTATTCATTATTAATTCATCATTCTCATCATATTTAGCAATCCGATTTCTAAAATTATGTGACTCATCTATCACAACTAAATCAAATTTTGACCAGTCAAATCTGCTTAGTTCATAACCTGATTTTGATTCTCCCTTGGTTCTTGATAAATCTGTATGAAACATAATTTTATAATTAAACATTTCATTCAAAAAACTATCTTTATAATTTCCTGTAAAAGAACGCCAGTTATCGTATAATTTTGCTGGTGTAAGAACTAATACATTATCATTTCTTATTTCAAAATATTTAATCACAGCAAGTGCTTCAAATGTTTTTCCCAATCCTACTGAATCAGCAATTATACATCCTCCATATTTCTGAAGTTTTTGTATAGCAGAAACGACACAGTCTTTCTGAAAATCAAAAAGTGAATTCCAAATTTCAGTCTTTTTAAATTTCTCACTATCATTTTCAAATCTTTCAATTCCGCTATCCAGCCTATCTCCAAACAATTCATTTAATGTGAAATAATACAAAAATTCAGGGTTATAATTTTTATAAACAAATTCTAGACTTTCTAATAGTTCCTGTTTATAATCTTGTGTTACATCATTGTTATTCCAAATTTCATCATATATTTTCGACATGCCAAGTATCTGGGATTTTTCTGATTCTCCTTTTATTGTTGTATCAAAATCGTAGCGATTTACTCTTTTTTCATATATTTCAAGTGATGATGTCCCCTGAATCATAAAATCATCATCAATTATTAAAATATTCCCGTTTACTTTCTGATATGGCTTTACTTTTCTGACATTTACATTATTTTTTATAAAATCATACATAGTCTTTGCCTTAGCAAAATGCTTCAACTTATTTTTTTCCTTTATATCATAAGAATTGTACAAAATATCATTAGGTGTTATCTCAAATTCTCTTGATATTTCATTATTTTTAGGAATAAACTTCGTATCTCTTATAATAAAATTTATTTCCTTCACATTTTTTAAATTTTTTTCCAGTGCCGTAAAAACTGATATGGTTAATTTATCATTAATGATATTCACCACAGCATTTTCTTTTTCCGATAAAACTTCATTTATCTTCTCAATAAACTTTTTCGCTGAATTTCCCATTCTTTCACTATCCTCTACATTTTAGTTTTTACAACCTCGATTAATTCCCCCTGTATTAATTAAACTAGTAACTTAATTTTCTTTTTCTTCTAACTATTATACCACAATTTCTTATATTCTCACTATTTTTTCACAATTTACCATCTTTTTTCAATAAAAAGTAATTTTATACTAAAACCCATTTGAAAAAAGAAACGATTTACTATCTACTTTCTGACAAGGGGTCAAAACCCCTTGCTGAACAGAATTATAAAAACTCTCTTGTTTTAATGGGAAATAGTATTACTATTTGATTTTTCCCTTTTCTAAAATAAACCTACCATTTAAACAAAAATTAATATAAAATCATAACAAATCTACTTTTATACTATTTCCTATTAAAATAATAGATCCATTATAAATCCTATTTACCAAGATCTCTTAATCCTTTACCAGAAAACAAATAAATTTTTCAAACTGGATTTAATACTACACATAAACAAAAAAAGGAACTACCCAAAATCATAGTTCCTTTTATCTTAACAAAAATTATATTTAATCTTTCAACCGACTATCCTTACTCATAATCCCCATCTATCCTCACTTTTCGCAAAATCAATCCTTCTTTCGCCTTTAGATCCAACTTAATTTTCCCATTTGAACCTGTTCTAAATGTTCTGCCTTCTGTTACCAGATCGATAAATCTTTCGTCCTGATAATTTGTTTCAAATTCCACATTTTCCCAGCTGTTAAATGAATTGTTTATTACAACAATGATTAATTGATCTTCGATTACTCTTTCGTATGCAATTACATCTCGTTCATTGTCGGCAAATACTTCTCTAAATTTACCGTAAATAAGTGTTTTATTTTCAAGACGAATTCTTATTAATTTTTTATACCATTCAAATAGATCGCTGTCGACTTTTTGCGAATAAACTTCATTTTGGTTAATGTGTGACGGATTTTTCTCATCATCGTATAAAAATTCCTTCCATAACATTGGCTTTCTGCAGTATGGATCTGTTGCTCCCCACATTCCGACTTCATCACCGTAAAATAGCATTGGTGCTCCAATATAAGTCATTTGGAATATTGAAATTAATTTTAGTATGTCTTTGGGTTTAATTGGGCTGTTTCGCCAATCTATCGTTGTATTTGGATGATAGTTTGAAGCCAGGTCAGGACGAATTCCGTTGTATCCTTTTTCTAACTGCTTTCCTTCTTCCAAATTTCTTCCAACCACATCGTTTACGATTCTTGAATAAAGTCTATCTGTATCGTGTGAACCATTTAGATTTTGGCTTGCCTGCAATGCCTGATATGGATACCAGGTTCTTTTTTCTCGAAGTTCATTGAAAAAGTCCTGTGCCTTCAACTTGTATCTTACTCCACCTTCACGGCTTTGGTTTATGAAAAATCCGATAACTGTTTTTAGCCATTCATAGTTCATTACAGTGTCAAATTTATTTCCGCCGTTAATATCTCCTGAAGCATTTCCCCAAAGTTCGGCAGTTATGTAGGAATCCTTCTTGCTGCCTTTTACAACTTCTCTCCATTCATTCCAGAAATTTTGATTTTCAAGACAGTTTGGCACATCTAAACGCCATCCGTCGATTCCATCATCTTCCATCCAGTTTTCACTTTCTTTTCCATCAGGTCCGCACATCCATTTTCTTGTAATATTAAAAATGTATTCTTTATATTCCTGATTAAAAGTGTTAAATTCAGGAAGCGAGTCAAATCCACCCCAGGCGTTATAAATAGTTCTCTTTCTATTTGCAATTAATGTTTCAAATGCCTGCTCATCACTCATATCATCTGTAATCTGAACATGCTGTCCAAAATCTGTAAATTTATACCAGTCCTTATATTTAGAATTTTCCCCATCTGCAAGCACCATATTAAATGTCCAGTGCTCACTGCTGCTATGATTGAAAACTCCGTCAAATATTACACGAATACCATTTTTATGAAATTCCTTTATCAAGTCAACCATTATCAAGTCTGACTCTGTCCAAACCCAGGTAGCTGGATCTTCTGTTTCTCCATATCCATTTTTTCCTCTGTTTTCACCCTTTAAGTTTACTTCCAGAAGTTTTAGCTCGCTGCTTGTCGTAGCCTTGTTTCCAAGCACATCCACGTATGACTTATTCCCATATTTATTATTTCTGTTAATTTCCACGCCATGAGTTTCTCCGCTTGTCTTTATTGTCCCAAAATCTGGCGAAATATGTCTAAAGTCATTTGCTCCATACTTATGGTTCTGATACGAGAAAAATACTGGATTTAGCCACACAGCATTAATTCCAAGCTCCTTCATATATGGTATTTTTTCCTTGATTCCCTGTAAATCTCCACCGTACATTCTGGCATATTTCAAACTGTAGTCAATTTCACGTTCTCCCAGCTTTTCCCATATTGTCTGTTCCCTAAAGTCAGATGTCCATCGGTTTCTATCAAAATGGCTAATTACATTGTTACTTTTTTCCCATTTATATTCCTCCACAAAATTCTGTTCATGAAGTATGTTAGGCTTAAATGCCTCTGGTCCAAATTCATTGAAAATCGGATCATTGTAATGATTTCCATTGTAAAATCTGTCTGGGAAAATATTATACCAGACAGCTTCTTTTGCCCAATTTGGCACATTAAACAGCTGTATATCTTTAGAAGTTGTATTTACAACAAGTCTTTTGGGCTTGCTGTAGCTTAATGTTGTTCCATTAAAGTAGGCTCTTGTACCATTATCCTCTAAAATAAAATAATATAATAGTTTTTTAGCTTCTTTTCCGAAGTTTATAATTCTTTCAAAATAGTCAAATCCATTTGTCTTATCCTGATATCTTTCAAGTTCGTAAATCATTTCATAGTTATCTTCTTCGTGTAAAACAATGCTTATATATGCACGTTCCACATCGTTCATCTGAGTTCTTATTTTAAACTCATACTCACTGTCAGACAATTTGTTAAAATATTGCAAACTGTCGTACTTATGAACAATCGCCTTTAAATTTGTATTTTTATCAATCGCTTCATAAACAAATTTTCCAGTTCCCAAATCTCCTTGTGCGAATAATGCTCCATTTTCTCCTATTACAAGCTTTCTATTTCTATTTTCAGGATACCATTTCCCGTCAATCAAATATTTGTATTCATAAACTCCTTCAGGTGAAGCCAATGTCACTTCGTAATTTGTCCCTTCAAAATGATAAATCGGCTCAGTATCAGGCTTCCAGCTATTAAAGTTCCCCGCAATTTCAACTTTATCTGCCTTTTCCAATCCAAAATCAGCAATATTCAAATTCATTCTGTAAAATTTCATTTTAGTTAATGAAAATGTCTTTTTAGATGGCGAATATTCCACATAAATATCTATTCCCTTTTGAAAGCCTGTTATTGATTTTGGCGGCAAATTTTCGCCTACCACAGCTTCAAAATTTTTGGCAAATGGAGCTGTATGGCTGTAAGTTACACCGCTTATTGTACCACTTTCTTCATCCTTTATTTCAAAGAAATAGCTCCCTGATTCAACATTTCCCCATTTATATATATAATTTTCCCATTTTTGCTTTAAATTCTCTTCACTATAAAATTTATTATCTTTGTAAATTATTAATTTATAACCCATTTTACTCTCCTAATTATCTGCTCTCTAATTTAGTTCAAAAAATACTTTATATGCTCTGTATGTTTCATACAAGTCCGCTTTTGATGAAATTTCAAATAAAGAGTGCATTGATAAAAGTGCCGGCCCTGCATCTATCGTTCTAATTCCATAGTAAGCCAGAAACTTCGCAACAGTTCCTCCTCCACCTTCATCAACTTTTCCAAATCCGCCCGATTGATATTTAATTTCATTTTTATCAAATATTTGTCTTATTTCCTGAATAAATTCAGCATCTGCATCATTTGCCATAGATTTTCCACGGCTTCCAGTATATTTAGCGAATGCCAGTCCATAAGATAGACGAGCTACATTTTCAATATCGTGAACAGATTTATACACAGGATTCATTGCAGCGGTAACATCTGATGACAAGGCTTTAGAATTCCACAAAGTTTCCCTTAATATCTGATCATTATAGTTTTTTTCTGTAAGTGAAAGCATTTTCCCAACAATATATTCAGGCAATGTCGACTTCAAGCTTGTCGAACCTTCACTTCCGATTTCTTCCTTATCTGTCAAGTAAACCATAACAGTTTTTTCTGTTTCCTCTATTTCAAGCAAAGCTCTAAGCGAAGTAAATGCACAAATTCTGTCATCTTGCCCGTATCCTCCAATCATGCTCTGATCAAGCCCCACATCTCGCAATTTCCCAGCAGGCACAACTTCCAGCTCTGCAGTAAAGAAGTCATCTTCTTCTATTCCATAATCTTTTTTCAATTTATCAAGCACAAACTGTTTTATTTTTTTATTTACATTTTCATCATTTACAGGCATATTCCCAAATAACAATTTTAACTCTTCACCTTTTATTACATCCCTTGCCTTTCTTTCATCCTG
Source organism: Leptotrichia sp. oral taxon 417 (assembly GCF_013394865.1). NCBI lineage: Bacteria > Fusobacteriati > Fusobacteriota > Fusobacteriia > Fusobacteriales > Leptotrichiaceae > Leptotrichia > Leptotrichia sp. oral taxon 417. Next base: position 2,384,947 of record NZ_JABXYV010000001.1, read on the forward strand.
CACATTATACGACAAATGCGGCAATATATCAGGCACGCTAAACACAGGCTCATCATCCCGCTCTCCAATTGAAAGCGAAATTTTCTCACCATCCTTCAGAAAAACTACACCGTGCAATGCCAACGGAGTCGCAGCCCATTGATACTTTTTAATTCCACCATAATAATGTGTATTCAATAGTGCAAATTCTTCAGCTTCCATTATTGGATTAGGCTTCAAATCCAGTCTTGGGGAATCAACGTGGGAAACAATCATATTAATACCGCTTTTTATATCATTTCCAACAATTACCGCAATAATATTTTTATTTCTATTGTTAAAATAAATTTTATCCCCCTTTTTCAATTCACTTTTTTTATTAATATCGACAAATCCATTTTTTATAAGCTCTTTTTCTGTCAAATCTACAAATTCACGCTCAGTCTTTGCCAAATCCAAATATTTTTTATAGTCTTCAGCAAATTCAAATATTACTTTTTTTTGTTCATCTGTATAACTTTTCCACAAATTTTCCTTTGTCATTTTACTTCCTTTCCCAAAGTTTCAATTATAACAAAAACATAATAGATATATTCAACAACCCAAGTTTTTTTATTTTATTAAATTCTAAGTTTGCGTGGTTATCGAACAGATCTAATAAATCAACATTTAAATAAAAAATAACAAAAAAACGGTGGCTTGAAAAAATATCCCGAATCAGCCACCTTCTTTCCAAACTAAATTAATTTTTCGATTTATTTAATTTTATTTATCTAAATATCAAATTTATTTAACTTCGTTTAATTTCTTTTCCAATTCTTTTCCAGCTTCTTCATATCCTGGTTTTCCTAATAATGCAAACATATTTTTCTTATATGCTTCTACTCCAGGCTGATCAAACGGATTTACACCTAAAAGGTATCCACTTACTCCACATGCTTTTTCAAAGAAATAGAATGTATATCCTAAGTGATAAGGAGTTACTTCAGGAATATTTATTCCTAAGTTAGGCACATTTCCATCAACGTGCGCCAAGATTACTCCATCAGTTGCTTTTTTATTTACATAATCCAATGTTTTTCCAGCAATAAAGTTCAATCCATCAAGATTTTCCTTGTCACTTTCAATAACAAATTCCACTTCAGGTTTTCCAATAGAAACTACTGTTTCAAAAAATAATCTTTGCCCTTGTTGAATATATTGACCTAATGAGTGTAAATCAGCTGAGAAATCTGCTGAAGTTGGATACAGTCCTTTTCCTTCTTTTCCTTCAGATTCTCCAAATAATTGTTTCCACCATTCTGCCAAATAGTGAACTCTTGGTTCATAATTTACCATTAATTCCAAATCTTTTCCTTTTCTATGCAAGATGTTTCTAACAGCCGCATATTGTAAAGCCTGATTTTCATCCATATTTTTGTTTGCAAAGTCATTCATCGCATCTTTTGCTCCAGCCATTAAGTCATCAATGTCAATTCCAGCCGCAGCGATTGGTAAAAGTCCTACTGCAGTCAACACAGAAAATCTTCCTCCAACATTGTCAGGTACAACAAAAGTTTCATATCCTTCAGCTGTAGCAAGTGTTTTTAATGCTCCCTTCGCTTTATCTGTTGTAGCATAAATTCTTTTTGCAGCTTCTTCTTTTCCGTATTTTTCTTCCAGCATTTTCTTGAATACTCTGAATGCAATTGCAGGTTCAGTTGTAGTTCCAGATTTTGAAATTACATTTACTGAAAAATCTCTATCTCCAACTACATCGATTAAGTGTTGTAAGTAAACACCGCTCATATTTGTCCCTGCAAAGTAAATTTCAGGAGTTTTTCTCTTATCTTTTGGCAAGTTATTGTAAAAACTGTGTGATAAAAATTCAATTGCAGCCTTCGCTCCTAAATATGACCCCCCAATTCCAATTACAACTAAAACTTCCGAATCATTTTTAATTTTTTCAGCCGCCTTTTTAATTCTGGCAAATTCATCTTTATCATAAGTTTCAGGCAAATCAACCCATCCTAAAAAGTCATTTCCTGCTCCAGTTTTTGAAGTCAATACTTCATTTGACAATTCCACATAAGGCTTAATTTGTTTTAATTCATCTTCGTTAAAAAAATTTTTTGCAAATTGATAGCTAAAATTTAATTTCATTTTTTTTATCTCCTTAATATACAATTTTATTTTAGTCCATTGTAAAAGTTTGTAAAATTCCATTAATAAAGGTTTTATCAATTTTAATCTTCCATTTCAATTTTTTAGCAAGAGATTTTAAACTCATCACTTAAATTTTATACCCATTACTTTTACAATTTCCTAATACAATTTTATTTCCTAAATTTTTTGAAAATCAAAAAACTTTTATTTACACATAGTAACACAACCTTAAAATCGAATAAAAATAAATCTCTGTAATTTCAATTTAATATCTCGATTTTGAAGCAATTCATAAACTTGCCTGATAACCACATAGTTTTCAAATTACAAGCCACAAGCTAGTTAGCAAAATAAAAAATATACAAAAAACTTTCTTCCGTTTTAAAGTAATTTTTTACCAAACTTTTTTTCAATTAAAGTATAACAAAAAACAAACTTTTTTTCAAATTTTTCCACTTATATTTTACAATTTTAAAAATTTTTTCCTGAAATTTTAAGTTTTATTATACAAATATTCTTAATATCTAGTCAATTTCCCCTTGCTTATTGTCCCCTTCACATTAAACTTTTCATCAAAATATGTCAAATCTGCAAAATATCCCTCTTTTATAAATCCATATTTTTCATCAATAGCCACCGCTTCAGCAGGATAGGAAGTTGCCATTCTGAGTGCTTCCTCAAGCGAAATATGAACTTCTTCCACTAGATTTTGCACCCCTTTTATCATAACAAGCGAAGATCCCCCCAAAGTCCCTTCTGGAGAAATACATTTTCCATCCCTATACAAAACTCTGTTGCCTTCAAACATAAATTCCGTCATATTATCTGTTCCAGCAGGGCTAACTGCATCTGTCACAAGATAAAGCCTATCCTTCATTATTTTCTTAGCAATTTCCACAGAAGCAAAATCTATATGAAGTCCATCAACTATTATCCCGCAATTCGTAGTATCATTATTGAATAAAAATCCAACAACCCCAGGCTCTCTCGAATCCAGTCCTCTCATTGCATTATACAAATGAGTTCCGCAATTATAATATTCCTTCTTTTCTACACACTCCTTATAAGTTGCATTCGTATGCCCAATAGCCACATTAATCCCAGCATCCCTCAATTTCTTCAAATGTTCAACTTTAGCCTTTTCAGGTGCTATCGTTATTATTCTAGTAACTTCTGGTCCTGCCTTAGCTATTTTCTCAATCATCTCATCCGACAAAACTCTTATATATTCAGAACGATGAATCCCCTTTTTTTCCACACTTATATAAGGCCCTTCAATATGAAGCCCCAAAACTCCAATTTCCTCCTTATCCTCCATTCCCTTCACAAGCTCAATAGCCTTTTCTATTTTCTCATCTGGAGAAGTTATAAGCGTAGGCAAAAACGAAGTACACCCATATCTTTTATTAGTTTCATTCATTATTTCCAACGCTTCCCTAGAAATATCATCATTAAACAGCACTCCTCCGCATCCATTAATCTGCAAATCAATAAACCCTGGCGACAAAATCATCCCTTCAACATCAATAACTTCCTGATTTTCCAATTCTTTTTTATCAATCAAAGAAAAATTCACTATCTTTTTTATAAATTTCCCTTCTAAAAAAACCGCATTTTCCCCAATAAATTTCTCCCCATCAAATATCTTTGCATTTTTTATAATCATCTTAACAATAGTTCCTTTCTTTATTTTAGAATATTTTAGTCAAAGATGTTTTTTCTTATTCTACTTAATCTGTTTTTTTTTAATAACTAAATCAAATTAAAAATACCTAGACAAGCCATGGAGACAAAGGAAATGACAATTGATTTCCCTTGCTTTGAAAAAAAGAAAAAACATAAAGACTTTAGAAAAACATTCATTAACAATAAGAAAATTAATAAAACTTATTTTGCCAATTCTATCAAATATTTTTTATATTTTTCCAAATCCAAATTCTTAGCCTCAATTTCCTTAAAATACTTATAAGTCTTAACCTTTATATCCGAAGCTGCCATCTCATCAATCACCAGCACTGCCCTTCTATGCAGCTGCAAAGCCGAAATTGTCCAAAGATGATTAACTCCGCCTTCTACTCCATGATAAACTGCACGGGCCTTTTTATACCCATTTGCAAGAATCATAACTTCCTTTGAATCCATAAGCGTCCCCACACCAATTGTCAAGGCTGATTTTGGCACTTTTTCAATATCATTGTCAAAAAATCTGGAATTTGCCAAAATTGTGTCATAAGTCAAATCCTTGTCACGTGTATGTGAAGAAAGCGACGAACCTGGCTCATTAAATGCAATATGGCCATCTTCTCCAACTCCGCCCAAAAACAGCTGAATTCCGCCAGATTTTTTTATTTTTTCCTCATAGTTATGACATTCTTCCTCTAAATCTTCGGCACATCCATTTAGAATATTTATATTTTCTTTTTTTATATTAATATGCTTAAAAAAGTTCTCATTCCTGAACCTCCCACGACTAAAGTCACAGGGTTCTAAAATCTTTAAAATTATTTAAAAATTTTCTAAGAAGTTTGATAGCTTTACACTACCCTTATTCTTTTAGGCGTGTTCAGTTCACCTCTATTGTATAGGATACTTAAATCCACAACTTTACTTTTCCTTAATATGTTTAATGCTCCATTACAATCTGCATTTATGAGTTCACCTGCACTTGTTTGATATAGTCCTCTTTTTATTCTTTTTCCATTGAATATATATTCTTTTTGATTTTCTTTATCATATATTGGAATTTCATCTCCATCAAAGAAACTTGCTTTTGATGTATAACTTTCTTCTTGTAGCTTAAGTTCTATTCCATATAGTTTACATAAATATATTAATTTATCTCTTAATTTTCCATATGGTATATTTACAAAGTTCTGATTATTTATGCTTCCTATATTTGAATTTCTTTAAAAATCTTCATTATATCCTAGAACTAGTTTTCCTATATCATTATTAAGACAATAATTTATTATTATTCTTGCTGCTTTTGAAAGATAATCTTCTATACGATTATTTCTCTTTCTAGCTATTCTCTTTTGCCTCAATGTTATATGCTCTATCTTTTGCTTATCTTTTATGCTTTGTAATTTTGCATTTATCTTATTATAGTATTGATTAATAGATTTTAATTTTCTGCCGTCTATTATGAATGAAGCTCCATTATTACTAACACAAGTACAAAGATTATCTATACCTAAATCTATTCCTAGTCCATTTTCTTTATTTAATTCCCTTTGAACTTCTTCTATCTCATAAGTATATTGAATTTCAAAGTACCTAGAATGTTGTTTTGGTATTATTCTAATCTCTTTTATCTTCTTGTCTTTTAATACTGGTGGTAGCTTAATTTTAACTTCCTGATGAGTTTTCTTAAACAAATTTGAATAAGGAACTATCAGAATATCATCTTTTAATCTTACAAAACCTATAACAAGAGTTGTAAATCCATCTTTAGCAAGATATTTAGGTAATTTTATATCTTTAAAATTATATTGATCATTTTTAGCAAGTTTTAAAAGTGCAAAGAATGATTTGAAACTTCCGTCTGCTTCTTTTAGAATTTGTTGAGCCATATTAGAATTTAATTTTTTATAGTTCTCACTATTTTTAAGCATTTTATAGTTTTCGTTATAACTTAAATACTTTTTCTTATTAAAATAATACTGTCTAATATTATATATAGCTTCATTAGTTAAGTTCTTGGCTATATGAGATAAATATTTTAAATTCCTAAACTCCTTTTTACTAAGATGTTTTACCTGTTGTTTTAAAGTTAAATACATAGATATCACCTCCTTTTCATCAGAGATATTATACCATGTATTCTACATTTTATCTGTCAAAAAAGTAATATTTTTTATTTATTTTTAAATATTTTTAAAGTTTTTAAAACCCCACAACAGCGGGAAGCGTCGTTCACATAAGTGCGCTACTACTTATGCAGTTCTCTTATGAACTTCTTGTTATCTCTAACAAGCACAGACTATATCTTATCCATATCCTATTTCAAGGACTTAGGCGAAACCACTTCCAATACCAATCGCTTGTATTGTACTCCCCTCACGAGGGATAGTCGTTGAACTTTCCTTTTCAGGCTTAGCTGCTGATTGTCTATTATCATAATGTTTAGGATTTAACCTTGCACCATCTAGTATATTTTTTCTGCTTTCGCTACCATCACACTTATACCATATTTGAACGAAGGTATTATGTTGTGGTTATACTAGCTTTAAGAGTTCCCAGCAATTCAGTTTCTTTGTTGTACAGCTTCTCTCTGTATCTACATACAAGTTTCCCTATATGCTTACTAAAATTTTCGTGCAATTCATCTCACGACTAAAGTTGTGAGTGTTCTTGCACTATTTAATAAAATAGTGATAACTTTGTGGTTCTTCAGGCTTTAATCCCACATATTCATCCATATTAAAAGTTACGACATTTTCAAACGACAATATCCCTTCATTATACAAATTTATCAGTTCCCGATAAGTCGCAAGCGGTGTAGAGCCTGTAGGAAGTCCCAGCACAAAGGGCTTTTCCCTTGTAGGCTTAAATTTTAATATTTTTTTAGTAATCTGATAAGCACTCCATCTTGCCACTTCATCAGCATTTTTTAAGATAATTACACGCATTTCATTCACATCCTTAATTTAAAACTTTAAATTTTCATTAAAATGTTTCTTACTATTATTATATACCCTTTTTTTATTATGTCAAGTCCATTTTATTAAAATTTTGTTTGGAAAAATTAAAAAAAAATTGTATAATTTAATCGGTGATGATAAATAAAAAGCTGTAAATTACAGTAATTAATTAGGAGGATAATATGAAAACATATTTAGTGACAGGTGCTGCTGGCTTTATTGGCTCTAATTATTTAAAATATATTTTAAATAATTATAAAAATGATGATATTAGAGTAATTGTAGTCGATGTGCTTACCTATGCAGGAAATTTAGGCACGATTGCCAATGAACTTAAGGATGAAAGAGTAAAATTTGAAAAGGTTGATATTCGTGATCAAAGGGAAATTGCCAGAATCTTTTCTGAAAATGAAGTTGACTTTGTTGTGAATTTTGCGGCAGAATCGCATGTTGACCGTTCTATTGAAAACCCGCAAATTTTTTTGGAAACAAATATTCTTGGTATGCAAAATCTTTTGGAAAATGCAAAAAAAGCATGGACCATTGCAAAAGATGAAAATGGGTATCCAGTTTACAAGGATGGAGTAAAATATTTACAAGTTTCAACTGATGAAGTTTACGGAAGCTTGTCAAAAGATTATGACACAGCCATCGACTTAGTAATTGATGATGATGAAGTAAAAAAAGTTGTAAAAAATAGAACAAATTTAAAAACTTACGGGAAAAAATTCTTCACAGAAAAAACTGCCCTTGATCCAAGAAGCCCGTATTCAGCTTCCAAAGCAAGTGCCGACCACATTGTAATTGCCTACGGCGAAACTTATAAAATGCCAATAAACATTACAAGATGCTCAAATAACTACGGTCCTTACCACTTCCCTGAAAAATTAATTCCGCTTATGATAAAAAACGTGCTGGAGGGTAAAAAATTGCCAGTTTACGGAAAAGGAGACAATGTAAGGGACTGGCTTTATGTGGAAGATCACTGTAAAGGAATCGACCTAGTTTTAAGAAATGCTGACATTTATGAAATTTACAATATTGGAGGCTTTAACGAAGAGCAAAATATTAACATTGTAAAATTAGTTATTGATATTTTAAGAGAAGAAATTGAAAATAACGATGAATATAAAAAGGTTTTAAAAACTGACTTGCAAAATATAAATTATGATTTGATTACTCATGTTCAGGATCGGCTTGGGCACGATATGAGATATGCCATTGACCCTTCAAAAATTGCAAGAGATTTAGGATGGTATCCAGAAACAGACTTTGAAACAGGTATCAGAAAAACTGTAAAATGGTACTTGGAGCATCAGGACTGGGTAAATGAAGTAGTTTCAGGAGATTATCAAAAATATTATGAAGAAATGTACGGAAATGAATAGTTCAGTAAAAAAAATTCAAGTATATACAAATTTTATTTAATATTAAAAAAATTGATAAAGAAAGGTGATAATTTATTATGAAAAAAATTATTTTTTTGCTGGTACTTCTTTTAGGAAGTATGTTATCGAGTGCACAACAAAATGTGGTCAATATATCATTTCTAGGACTTCCGCTATATTCTAACAGAAATAGGTTAAATTCGTCTTCGATTATAGATTTTAACAATCATTCACTGATTTTTATATCAGATCAGAAAGACTGGTTCTGTTATACAGAAAATAACACTAATCGAGAAAAATGTGAATATTTAAATTTTGTTATGCATGTAGTTCGTGTTGGAGAAAGGGAGTTTGCAGTAGCTTATACGGCTTTTGAAAGTAACAAAAGAACTTCAGATGGCTATCCAGATATAGGATATAAAAAAGATGATAATCAGTTCTATTATATTGAGTTCAAAGATACGGAAATAATAGTTGGAGCAGGTTCATATGTAAAAAATGGGAAAAAATATAAGAGAGAAAACTATCAAACATATTCATTGAATGAAGTGCAGTCACTTTTGAGAAGTAAAAATACACAGATTCTACTTTCCCCAGAAAAATTCAAAAGTAGATTAAATTGGTTAATTACAACTATAAAAACAAATTATCCAAATTTTACAAATGAAAATTACGGATATATAGAAAGAAGTGGTGGAGCATATGTTTCATCAGGAAGTTCAGGTGGAAATTATGGATACGGTGGCTATGACTCTAATGTAAATTATAGCAAAAATAGAATACGTTCTTCATATTCAGGTGGTGATAATGCCACTTTGACAGGAACTTTAAGACATTTTTCAGAAATTAAGAAATTTGGTGCATTTTCGGGACAGAGAATAGATTTTTATGTTTTGGAGCTTCCAAATTCAATAACTGTAGATAATATGAGTGCCAAGCAAATTCAGTTAAATATTATTAATAATGATGGCAGATACACACGATATGTTAATAAGAAAGTAACAATTTCTGGATCGCTTCGGGTACCTGATACTTTGAATTGGCAAAGAGATATTGTATTGGACAATCCAAGTCTACAGTGAAAATAATAAAAAAATATAAAAAATAAAATGAACAAAAATCAAATCTTCTCAAACTCTAAGTTTATTTAATTTTACAAGTTTGATTAAATATTATATAAGGAGAAATTCAATGAACAATTTTACAATAAAAGAAACCCCAATAAAAGGCTTAGCAGTAATTGAGCCAAAAGTTTTTGGAGATGAAAGAGGATTCTTTATGGAAACTTATAACAAAAAATCCTTTGAAGAATTGGGACTTACAATGGACTTCGTTCAAGATAACCATTCAAAATCTAAAAAAGGCGTTTTACGTGGACTTCACTTCCAGACAAAGCACACTCAAGGGAAATTAGTGCGTGTGATAAAGGGAAGTGTTTATGATGTGGCAGTTGATTTGAGAAAGGACAGCGAAACTTTTGGAAAATGGCATGCGGTAAAATTATCTGCCGAAAATAAACTGATGTTTTATATTCCAGAAGGCTTTGCACATGGCTTTTTAACACTTGAAGATGAAACAGAATTTACTTATAAATGCACAGATTTATATGCTCCTGAATATGATAGCGGAATTTTATGGAACGATGAAACAATAAATATTGACTGGAAATTTGAAGAATTTGGAATAAACCCCGATGAACTGACAATTTCTGAAAAAGATAAAGTTCAACAGAAATTTGACAAAACAAAAAATTATTTTGGATGATTAGTCAAAGTAAAGCATTCATATGAATAACTTATTGTTTCTTTAAAAGATTTTTTAAAAATATTTTCTTTTAAATTGAAATATGAGCCACTCCTGCCTAAAAAGCGGGAGTTTTTTGAAAAATATATGCTTTTATCAATCCTGCTTAACTATTTCCACTCTGAATTTTTATCTTTTCTGTATTTGAACACCGTTTCACAATTTTTTTATTCAAATTTTCTATAACATAAGTTAAAAAATTCTTTTTATATTTTGTTAAAATTAGTAAAAAAAAGTTTACTTTTTCAAAAAACTTTTATATAATTAGGTAAAGGCTAATATAAGGTTATTGCACGTTATGCTAAATCCTATTTAAAAAATAGAATACATATCTTATTATTTTCTAGTAACGGATCAACTCCCTTCTTGGAAAAAATTTATAATAAATCTATTATTGTAATGGGAAATAGTATTAATTGAAGATAAAATCGGTATTTTATCTGTAAAAATTAAAAAAGTTAAATTATAGATAAAGAAAGAAATGTATAGTTTAAACAGATTTTTTGACTTTTAGAAAGGAAGAAATATGACAAATAATTTAAAAGAATTTAAGCAAGAATTAAAATCATTTGCTAAAAAAGTAAAAGATTTTAAATACACAGATTCAGCGCTTATCACATTTTTATTAACTGGTGCGATAGGAAAAAGTGCATCGGCTAATCACTTTTCAGACGAAAATGAAATTGAAATACAGTCAAAGGCGATAAATACTTCGATTGCACAGCAGAAAAAAGATTTCAAAAGGGCAAGGAAGGAAAATGACAAACTTACCAAAAAAACAAATTTAGAATTGATTCAGCTTATGGAACAAGGAGATCATGCGGTTAAATCACCTTGGGGCAATTGGCAATTTGGAATAAACGAATTTTACAACAATTGGCAAGGACGCTACAAAGGCCATGGAGATAAGGTCAAAGATGTTAAATATGCCAGAGATACTTCGTACAAGAAGACGGGAATTATAAAAACAGTTATAGAGAGCGATAGTGATAATGATTATAATAACAGTAATGGTACGAGCGGTGGAAATAATATAACTGGACAAGATAAAACTTTAGTAAACAGGAAAAATTTTCTGTATACCAGGGCTTCTAATAATCCTAATGACTATGTTAACGGGATTATTCGTTTAGATATGCACAGCGGGGCTAATCTTGAAAGCGAAAAAAATAAATTGGGAAACAAACTTGGAACGGCTTCATCTGAATATGCAGCTTTTGATGATGTAGCAAAAATTGCTGGCAAAATAACGAACAGTACAGAAGGGTACACTTTTATAAATTCAGGAACATATGTAATTGAAGGTGGAAATGCAGCTTTTTCTAACAGTTATGAACATATCGGAGGTAAAAATGATACGACAGTTGCTTCTGTTGTAAATACAAGCGAAGGAAATATAATAATTCATCCATATTCTGGAAATGGCGGGATATATGATTCTAATTCAGCGGCATTTATAGTTTCTCCATCGGTTATAGGAAATGGGAATCCGCAAATTTTATATAATGCCGGAACGGTGGAAATGTATAATAAAAAATCTGCAATTTTTTTCTTGAATCCAAATGGAGATTATACACGAAATCATAGTAACCACAATTACGGAGGATTTTTTGAACAGCCATATAGCAATTTAATTCCAAATCCTAGTGGAACATTTTATGATGATGACACGTTAAATCCTAGAGAAATAACAATTGTTAATAGAAATAAAATAAATACATACGGCGAAGAAAATGTAGGAGTATATGTAAAAACAGGAAAATATATAAGTTCTGCAAATCTTGATTTTAAGACAAAATCTTCAAATGGAGAATGGGCGCCATTGACTATATATGGAGATAGCAGCATCGGGCTATATGTTCCAGTTGACAAAGATTCAAAAGAAATTACTGAATTGATTCCAAACAGGGATTCTGGTCCAGTTATTGGGAATTTTGCTGTTAATTTAGGAGATTCCAGCGGAAATTCCAGAGAAATTTATGAATCAAAAAACAGCACAAATATTGATGCTCAGACTACTGCTGGTATTCCAAGCAGATTTACAGTAAACAATGACAGATACATTGACAAATCTTACGGTATTTTTGCTTCCAGCTCTGTTGACCTTGAAACATCTACTGCAAGTAAAAATATAGAAAATGGTCATCGGATAAATCTTTTTAAAAATGTAAAAGACAGCATTGGAGTATTGACTGGAGATGGAGCCGATATTAAACTTGGCGCTGGAAAAATCTCGTTAAAAGGCGGACTTGACAATATCGGTATTGTTGCTGGCGGAAGCGATACTTCAGTTTCTGGAGTTCAAAGCACGGATGGGAAAGTAAAAGGAGATGTTGTCAATATTGAAGGTGACAGCAGGAATGACAGGGGAAATATAGCCATTTATGCTGGAAATAATGCAAATAATGAAGTTGCTGTAAATGCGGTTGTTTCAAAGGATGCCACAAATTCAGTAGCGCTTATTGCAGATAAAGGGGCGAAAATTACTGTAAATGATTCTATTTCTTCTCCTTCAATAATTGGTACAAATACGACAAAAATAACAAATGCAGGAGTGCAAATATCTGGACTGGAATTTCATTATGATCCAAGCCGTGTTGATGCTAAGAATGTTTCCACAGACAATGCCGGAGCAGCTTATGCCGACAATGGCGCAGTAATAACAATGAATAGAACTTCTCTTCCATCAGCATCAAACATTTCCATAACTGGCGGAATTGATTCTCAGACTAATAAAAATACAGGATTTGGGCTTTTTGCCAATAATGGCGGTAAAATTAATGCACGGAATAACTGGATAAAAGTGACAGATGGAGCCACAAATATTGCTTCAATTAACGGTGCAAAAATTGATTTGGAAGGTGGAAAAATTGAATATAAAGGAAAGGGGTATGCACTTTATACCGACAGTACAAGCAGCTCCTCGGATGCTATTAATATGAAAGATGCGACATTAACGCTAGATGGAAAAGCTGTCGGATATGTTTATGACCAGGCTAGGCCGAATGTTATAGCTTTTAACAGCAATACAAACATTGATGTGCTTTCTGATGATGTAATAATTTCAGATTTAAAAAATTCAGCAGGACCGCTTGTCATAGATGTGGAAAATAAATCTGGCAATAACAGCTTGAAAAGCCGGCTTCTTGGAGGAAACGTGAATGTTACAAGTTCAAATGGAAAAACAGACTATAAATATGCCTTGATAGATGATGCGACAGTTCAAATAAAATCGGCAATTGATAAAGCAAATTTGATAAGCGGTTCAGACAGTGAAGTATTTACAAAAAGATTTTTATACCAAAATTCAAGATTACATATTGAAACGGAGTATGGTTCAATAAATTCTTCCTTAAATACTGCACAAATAAATGCGATAGATAACAAATTTTTAGTACCAGTCGGACTTGCAATTGCTGGAAGTTCAAGGTCAATTAATAACAGTACAACAGAAATTGGAAATAAAGGTAAAGTTTTTGTTGACAGAACAGATGCTGGGCAAGGCGGAGTAGGATTTTTGGCTGATTATGGATGGATTAATAACTATAATGCTGGATCGCTGGAAGTAGAGTATAGCAGTAATAAAGCAGTAACAGTAACACCTAATGACAAAGCAGTTGGAATGTATGGAACAAATAATTCAAATATGGTAAGTTCTGGTCCAATACGTGTTGGCGGTAAAAACTCAATTGGAATTTTAGGACTTTCTTATAAAATAGACCCTGCTACAGGTTTGGCTATCGATCCATCTAACGAACCTTATTTTAGAAGTGCTGCACATCCAGAAAATTTTGGGAAAATAGACATTATGAATTTGCCATGGGGTGTAATTACAATGTATGGGGATGGAGCGATTGGAATATTTACAAAAAATAACAGTATTGATCCTACTGTAAGATCTGTTCCATCTACATCTAAAGCCTGGCTTGTCGGTGTAAATGAAGGTACTATTACAATGGAAGGAAACAATCATGCGATAGGAATGGGATCTAATTTTGGAGCTGTTACAAATTATGAAGGTGAAGATCCTGTTACTCATGTTTATCATTCTGGGATAATTAATATACTTGGTACGCAATCGTTTGGAATGTATGGAACAAATAATACCGATTTGAAAAATTTTGGGATAATAAATGTTGCTGCAACTTCTCCTGGAAATGAATCAATAGGAATGTATGGGGATGATCCAAAGACAAAAGTTTATGTATTAGAAACTGAAAATGGAACTAGAATAAGAAACAATAGTATAATAAATGTTGGACAGTATTCTTACGGTATTTTTGTCAGAAACATAGAAATGAACGGCGGTACAATAAATGTAGGTGATAATGGAGTAGGAATTTATTCTCAAGGGCCTGATGTCAATCTTATTGCAGGAAAAATTAATGTAGCAAGCAATAATGCAGTCGGAATATACATTGATGATGCTACCGTAGAGCCAAAACCTACAATTGTTAAGGGAAATGTAGATATGAAGGTTGGGCAAAATTCAGTTGGATATTTGATAACTGCAGCAAATACTAAGACGGATATAAAAACAAAGGCATCAAGTGATGTTCATATTGGAGAAAACTCAGTTTATATTTATTCTAGAGCACCACAAAATTTAGGCGGAAAAATTGAAACTGAGTCAAAGATTGTGACTGATGGAAATAACAGCTATGGGATTTATTCATCTCAAGATTTTATAAATCGTGGAGATATTGATTTAAAATCAGGAACTGGAAATGTTGGAATTTATTCATCTCAAGGAATTGGCCAAAACTATGGAACAATTGATGTTGGTCCAAGTGATGTGACAGCTGGAAAATACGGAATTGGAATGGCAACAGGAAGTACAGCTGCATCAATGGGAACAATAGAAAACCATGGAGCAATTAATGTCACAAAAAACAGCAGTGTCGGAATGTATGCATCAGGTTCTGGTTCAAAAGCAATAAATAGAGGTACTATTAACCTGGAAGGTAATGATACAGTTGGAATGTATATTGACAATCATGCTACTGGAGAAAATTATGGAACAATTCAGACAATGCCAGCTGCAAGTGGAACTGGAATAAAAGGTGTAGTTACAAAAAATGGAGGAATCATTAAAAATTATGGAACAATACATATTGCTGGAGGTGTGGGAGTATATAACGAAGCAGCTAGCGAGTACCAAGTTCAAGGAACTAATACTTCAGCAACTGCATCTTCTGTAGGAACAGGAGTTAATAGAACAGTAGCAGAAAAATCAATAACAAAAGTTCCAGCGCATCCAAGTCCAGTATCAATACCGATTCCTGCCGTACAAAACGAAACATCAAGAGTTGACACAGATATAGCTTTGCCACAAGCACCAAAAATGCCTATTTCTGATTTTACAGGAGTTACAACATTAAATATGCCGGTGGAACAAGCAGGTCATAATTTTGATAATAGTAGCAATAACAATAATAATAGCAGCAGCAATAACACCAATAATACAATTTCAATAAGAGAAATGTCAACTATAGGAATGTATGTAGATACTTCAGGAATAAATCATACAAATCCTATCCAAGGTTTGAACAATTTACCAGGACTTACAGATGTAAATTTAATAATTGGAACAGAAGTTACCAATACTTTGAATGCAAAAGCAGTTCAAATAGGAGATGACATTCTGCAGCCGTATAATGATGCTTTGGGAAGTGCAGGGGCTAAGGTAAATGTAGATTCAGCAAGTTTGACTTGGAAAGCGCACCTAGTGGAATCTGAAAATACGGCAGCACCAATAAAAATAGTATATATGGAAAAAATTCCTTATACTGATTTTGCAAATAAAAATGACACGGATACCGGACATTTTTTAGATGGGCTTGAACAAAGATATGGAATTGAAGATATAAATTCAAGAGAAAAACAGCTCTTTAATAAGTTGAATGATTTGAGAAAAGATGAGAAAAAGATATTTGCACAGGCTGTAAACGAAATGAAAGGTTATGAATATTCAAATACTCAAGAACGTATTAATTCAACTGGGAATAAATTAGATAAGGAAATTGGATATTTACGAAACGAATGGAAAAATCCAGTTAAGCAAAATGACAAGATTAAGATATTTGGAACAAAAGATGAGTATAAAACAGATACAGCTGGAGTTATAGACTATGACAGCAATGCTTATGGAGTAGCCTATGTTCATGAAGGTGAAGCGCTTAAAATGGGAGATTCTTCCGGATGGTATGCCGGTGCTGTTACAAATCAATTTAAATTTAAAGATTTAGGAAAATCGACTGAACAAGATACAATGATTAAAGCTGGAATATTTAAAACAATATCGCCAAAAAATGATCAAAATGGTTCATTAAAATGGACAATCTCAGGAGATGTATTTGGTGGACTAAATAGTATGCACCGTAAATTCTGGATTGTAGACAATTCATTTGAGTCTAAAGCTAATTATTACACTTATGGAGCAGCTTTAAAAAATGAATTAGGCTATGATATAAGATTATCTGAAAAAACTCATTTGCGACCTTATGGAGCTTTAAAAATAGAATATGGACGATTTACAGACATAAAAGAAGATAATGGTCAAATGAACTTGGAAATTAAAGGAAATGATTATTTTTCAGTTAAGCCTGAAGTTGGAGCAGAGTTTAAATATATTCAGCCACTAACTGCGGGAACTCAACTTTCAGTCGGACTTTCGGCAGCATATGAAAACGAACTTGGAAAACTTAATAGATTAAATCAGGCTAGAGTTCGTTATACTACTGCAGATTGGTATAATTTGAGAAATGAAAAGGAAGACAGAAAAGGAAATGGAAAATTTGACTTAAATATTGGAGTGGAAAATACAGGATTTGGTGTGACAGCAAATTTAGGGTATGATACGAAGGGTAAAAATATCAGAGGCGGACTTGGATTTAAATTGAGTTTCTGATTTTTACTATTAAAATTTGATATAATTGTTTAGCAAGGAGCCATCTCATAAGTGAGATATGCTCCTTTTTTAAAAAAAAGACAGAAAAACTTCCTTCACTAAATAAAAAGTCTTTCTGTCTAAATTATTTCTATTAATCAAACTGGAATTAATCTATTTTTTCTGATAAACTCTTACATAATCAACTTTCATCTCTGTTGGAAAGTCAACATCTCCATCTTCTCCAGTTTTTTTACTCAAAGCCACATTTATCATTATAAAATATGGTTGGTTAAATGGATTTTGCAATCCTTTTTTCTCTAATTCCTTGTAGGTAAATCTTTTATATACTTTATTGTTAAATAACCATTTTATTTCTTTGTCATCCCATTCTACAGCATAAGTATTAAAATTTGTCAACTTTTCTTTAGACCATTTGCCTATTTTATAGTCACTGCCTTCAAATGATTCATAAGTATTGTCACTTCTTAGAACATGAGCTGTACCTGTAACACGGTTCATTTCACCGCCATCAGTTTCCACTATGTCAATTTCACCGTTTGCTAGTTTTCCAGCAGCCTGAGAATATCCTTCAGGCCATAGCCAAAATGCAGGCCAAGTTCCAATCCCCTTAGGCATAGCCGCTCTCATTTCGATTTTACCATATTTAACATTATAAAGATTTCTTGTGTGAATTGCTCCTGAACTATAAAGAATTTTTCTTTCAACCCCATCCACATTTACTTTTTTATCATTTTCCTTTTTCAATGTTATAACCATATTACCATTTTCAACTTTAACATTATCTCTCAAATAATACTGTTTTGCATCAAATCCATACTGGTTTACCAATTTCCCATTTTCATCAACATAATTACCAGCATTCCAAGGATTTCCATTTTCCCAGTAAGCCCACTTTGTACTGTCTAAACGATCTCCATTAAACTCATCATCCCAAACTAATTTCCAACTTTTACCTTTTACTTTAGAAATGAATTTATCTAACTTTCCTTTTTTAGCTTTTACACTATTTTCAACTTTATTTAAATTCCCTTCAATTTTTTCTTTTGCCTGAACCACACTTGTTTCAACTTGCTGAGAACTTATTGTATTTTGGCTATCTCCTGCAGCAAATGCCATATTTCCCATTAGCATAAGCAAAACTGCTCTAAAAAAAATATTTTTTTTCATATTCTGTATCTCCTTTTTTAATTTATGAATCGAACTCAAAAAACTATAACTATTTTACTCAAACTTTAAGTTTATACATTTTTAACAGTTAAATTTTAGATAAATTTGAATATATATTATGCTTTATTATAGCACTTTAATAATAAGAATTTCAACATTTCAGTCAAATTTATACTATTCCCCATTTAAATTATTTTAATTATTTGAAAATAAATATTAGGTTTAATCTACTGAAAAGATTTATAGCATATCCGTTATTCAAATAAGGTTTAGTATTAATTATAAATTCCTTCTAGCAAAGTAAATTGTTTTTTATTAATAACAAAATAAACTACAATTTTTATTTTTTATATTTACTCATACAATTTCTATTTTTTACTTTTCTCTCCTTATCAAAAAACCATCCCCACTTATTAAAATACTTAATTGCCGATTTTACGTGAAACATCATTAATTTTCTTGATTTATACGAAGCTTTTCCATGCTCATGAAATATTTCAGCTTCCGGAAAATAAATAACTTTGTATTTCTGTCCAATTCTTCGACACAAACTGAATTTCCCTTCAAAATCTCTAATTCTTGGCCCTATTTGCCCAATTTCATTATGATTTTTCATATATTCAACAATTTTTTCAATTATATTCTCCTCGAAATAAATATCCGCATTAATAATCAAATGAAATTCTGATATTTTAGAATTACTGATTAATTTATTAATAACTACATTATGTCCAGCTCCAAATCCTTTATTAGAATTATTAAAAATATATTCTATTCTAGCATCATCAGTCTTTTCAAAAAAAAACTTCAAATTATCTGTTTCTGAATTATCTGATATCCACAACTTAAAATTCAACTTAATCTTTTGAAAACACTTAATTATCCTTTCCAAATCGCTTGCTGGTGTATTATATGTTACAATACAGGCTGTAAAATCATACATAAATAACCTCGTTTATCTTTATTTATAAAATTCCTCATAAAACAAAAAATGGCGTCCCCGGTTGGACTCGAACCAACGACCCTCTGATTAACAGTCAGATGCTCTAACCGGCTGAGCTACGGAGACACACATATTTAAAAAAGTTTGGCAACTACCTATCTTCCCAGGACGAATCCAAGTATTTTAGGCACTAACAGACTTAACTGCCGGGTTCGAAATGTTTCCGGGTGTATCCCTGTCGTTATCATCACCAAACTAGATATATATACTGTCCATTAAGACAATGAGAAATAAATAGCAGCAGCAAAAGATTATCTTAAAAGCAGACGTAATATTAGTACTAGTCAGCTAAATGCATTGCTGCACTTACACCCCTAGCCTATCGACCATATGTTCTCTATGGATACTACGAATATTCATCTCAAAGCCGGCTTCCCGCTTAGATGCTTTCAGCGGTTATCCGTACCAGACGTGACTACTCAGCCATGCCACTGGCGTGACAACTGATACATCAGAGGTCTGTCCAACCCGGTCCTCTCGTACTAAGGTCAGATCTTTTCAATATTCAGGCGCCTGCAGTGGATAGGGACCGAACTGTCTCACGACGTTCTGAACCCAGCTCGCGTGCCTCTTTAATGGGCGAACAGCCCAACCCTTGGGACCTTCTCCAGCCCCAGGATGAGACGAGCCGACATCGAGGTGCCAAACACTTCCGTCGATATGGACTCTTGGGAAGTATCAGCCTGTTATCCCCGGGGTAGCTTTTATCCGTTGAGCGACGGTCCTTCCATGCGGAACCGCCGGATCACTAACTCCTACTTTCGTACCTGCTCGACCCGTCAGTCTTGCAGTCAAGCTCCCTTATGCGTTTGCACTCTTAGGCTGATTTCCATCCAGCCTGAGGGAACCTTTGAACGCCTCCGTTACTCTTTGGGAGGCGACCGCCCCAGTCAAACTGCCCACCTAGCACTGTCTCCGTTGCCAGATTAGAATTCCGACAGCATATGGTTGGTATTCCAACAGCGACTCAGCAATGGCTGACGCCATCACATCACAGTCTCCCAACTATCCTATACACACATTGCCAGAACCCAATGCCAAGCTACAGTAAAGCTCCACGGGGTCTTTCCGTCCTACTGCAGGTAGCCGGTATCTTCACCGGCATTACAACTTCACCAGGTCTCCAGCCAAGACAGCTCTCAAATCATTTCACCATTCGTGCAGGTCGGAACTTACCCGACAAGGAATTTCGCTACCTTAGGACCGTTATAGTTACGGCCGCCGTTCACCGGGGCTTCAAATCGGAGCTCTCACTCCTCCTCTTAACCTTCCGGCACTGGGCAGGTGTCAGCCCATATACGTCGCCTTTCAGCTTAGCATAGACCTGTGTTTTTGGTAAACAGTTGCTTGAGACTCTTCACTGCGGCCTGTTTCCCCTGGGAGCGTTTCTCTCCTTCAGGTATGTCAGGCACCCCTTCTCCCGAAGTTACGGGGCTATTTTGCAGAGTTCCTTAGCTAGAGTTATCCTGTCGGCCTTAAGTTTCTCACTCTGTCCACCTGTGTCGGTTTACAGTACGGGCGCTGCTTCTCATCGATAGAAGTTTTTCTTGGCAGTGTAGGATCTGCGACTTATGCAAATGCACTTCCCCGTCAGGTCTCACGTTTAGGCGTGCGGATTTACCTGCACGCCCACGCTGGGCCCTTAGAAAGGCTAAACCGTCAGCCTTCTCGCATACCTTCCTGCGTCACTCCGTCTCTCAAGCGATAACAGCGGTACAGGAATATTAACCTGTTTTCCATTCGCCATCACAATTTTGCTTATGCTTAGGTCCCGACTTCCCCAGGGCGGACAAGCCTTCCCCTGGAAACCTTGGACTTCCGGCCGGCGGGATTCTCGCCCGCCTTCTCGCTACTCATTCCTGCATTCTCGCTTCTGATACCTCCAGGACGGCCTTGCGGCATCCCTTCGACGGCCTACAGAACGCTCTCCTACCAAGATACGGTGTATCTTCCGCAGCTTCGGTTTATGTCTTAGCCCCGTTACATCTTCGGCGCAGGCACTCTCGACCAGTGAGCTATTACGCACTCTTTCAAGGCATGGCTGCTTCTAAGCCAACCTCCTGGTTGTCTATGAATGTCCACCTCCTTTCCCACTTAGACATAATTAGGGACCTTAGCTGGCGGTCTGGGCTGTTCCCCTCTCGTCCGAGGACCTTGTCATCCACGGACTCACTCCTGAACATGATATATGGTATTCGCAGTTTGCTTGATTTCGGTAAGCAGTACGCCCCCTAGATCATACAGAGCTCTACCCCCACATATCTCAGTTCAAGGCTGCACCTAAATGCATTTCGGAGAGAACGAGCTATCTCCTAGTTCGATTGGCTTTTCACCCCTAGACCTATCTCATCTCCCAACTTTTCAACGGCGGTGAGTTCGGCCCTCCACTGAGTCTTACCTCAGCTTCAGCCTGGACAGGCCTAGATCACTAGGTTTCGCGTCTATGACTGGCGACTTGACGCCCTATTAAGACTTGGTTTCCCTTCGGCTCCGTCTATTAACCTTGCCACCAGCCATAACTCGCAGGATGATTAACCAAAATCCACGCAGTCACACATAAAGTGCTCCTACCGTTTGTAAGCACACGGTTTCAAATTCTGTTTCACTCCCTTGCTCAGGGTTCTTTTCACCTTTCCCTCACGGTACTCTTCACTATCGGTCAGCAACAGTATTTAGCCTTACGTGATTTGGTCCACGCTGATTCACGCCAGATTCCTCGTGCCTGACGCTACTCGGGTGCTTCCAGTCTCCATATATGTTTTATGTTCTACAGGACTTTCACCTTCTTTGGTTCAGCTTCCCAACTGATTCTACTTACACATATATAGATTAAACATTATGACAATCCGTTAATGGAAGTCCCGCAACCCCGTGCCAGCAACGCTGTCCGCTTGACACTGGCACGGTTTAGGCTTTTCCCTGTTCGCTCGCCGCTACTTGGGGAATCGTTTTTACTTTCTTTTCCTCCTGCTACTTAGATGTTTCAGTTCGCAGGCTTGCCGTTTTCACGCATGCCCTCCAGGCATGCAGGTTTACCCATTCGGAAATCCGGGGATCAATGATTATGTGCATCTTCTCCCGGCTTATCGCAGCTTATCACGTCCTTCGTCGGCTGTTGCTGCCTAGGCATCCTCCGTGTGCCCTTATTAGCTTTTATATCCAGAATAACTTTTTACTCTAGTTTAGTTATAATCTTTTACCTACTATTCATTTCCCATTGTCCTAACAGTTATAAAGATATATAAAGAAGCAGTGCTTGTTTCTCCTTAGAAAGGAGGTGATCCATCCGCACCTTCCGGTACGGATACCTTGTTACGACTTCACCCCAATCACTATCCACACCTTAGATGCTTTCCTCCTTGCGGTTGGACCGGCAGCTTCAGGTGCAGACAACTCTCGTGGTGTGACGGGCGGTGTGTACAAGACCCGAGAACGTATTCACCGCAGCATTGCTGATCTGCGATTACTAGCGATTCCAGCTTCATGAAGTCGAGTTGCAGACTTCAATCCGAACTTGGACCGGCTTTAAAGATTGGCTTGGCGTTGCCGCCTTGCGGCTCTCTGTACCGGCCATTGTAGCACGTGTGTAGCCCAGATCATAAGGGGCATGATGACTTGACGTCATCCCCACCTTCCTCCTGCTCTTCGCAGGCAGTCTTGCTAGAGTTCCCAACCTAATGATGGCAACTAGCAATAGGGGTTGCGCTCGTTGCGGGACTTAACCCAACATCTCACGACACGAGCTGTCGACAGCCATGCACCACCTGTCTCTGCGTTCCCGGAGGCACAGCCTGCTCTCGCAGGCCTTCGCAGGATGTCAAGATCTGGTAAGGTTCCTCGCGTTGCGTCGAATTAAACCACATGCTCCACCGCTTGTGCGGGTCCCCGTCAATTCCTTTGAGTTTCAGCCTTGCGGCCGTACTCCCCAGGCGGATTACTTATCGCATTAGCTTCGGCACGGACACTCTTCATGCCCACACCCAGTAATCATCGTTTACAGCTAGGACTACCAGGGTATCTAATCCTGTTTGCTCCCCTAGCTTTCGCACTTCAGCGTCAGTTACCGTCCAGTGAACTATCTTCATCATCGGCATTCCTGCACATATCTACGAATTTCACCTCTACTCGTGCAGTTCCGTCCACCTCTCCAGTACTCTAGCCACATAGTTTCCAGGGCAGGCTTGCGGTTGAGCCGCAAGTTTTCACCCCAGACTTATCTGGCCGCCTAGATGCCCTTTATGCCCAATAATTCCGGATAACGCTTGCGACATACGTATTACCGCGGCTGCTGGCACGTATTTAGCCGTCGCTTCTTCTGCAGGTACCGTCATTTTTTTCTTCCCTGCTGAAAGCACTTTACAATCCGAAAACCTTCATCGTGCACACAGAATTGCTGGATCAGGGTTGCCCCCATTGTCCAATATTCCCCACTGCTGCCTCCCGTAGGAGTAAGGGCCGTATCTCAGTCCCCTTGTGGCCGTCCACCCTCTCAGGCCGGCTACCTATCATCGCCTTGGTGGGCCGTTACCCCACCAACAAGCTAATAGGACGCAAGGCTCTCCTGCAGCATCTCTTTTCATCAGGCTGGACATGAGCCCGCCTGACTTTACCAGGTCTTATCAGTCGTTTCCGTCTGTTATCCCTGACTGCAGGGCAAGTTCCTTACGCGTTACTCACCCGTCCGCCTTGGCTAGGCTGTGCAAGCACAGCTTCGCCAAAGACTTGCATGTGTTAAGCATTCTGTCAGCGTTCATCCTGAGCCAGGATCAAACTCTTCATTCAATATATTTACATATATTTAAATTTCACCTAATTTAGTCTTGACGTTATCTTTTTCAAGATACTTGACTTTGTTGATTATACACTTAATTGCTTCTTTACATTATTAATATCTCTATTGTCCGTTGATACATTTTCGTATCGACAAGATATATATTATCATAAAAGAAAATATTTGTCAACTACTTTTTTGAAATTTTTTTCAAATTTTCTCAACGGTGTATTCTCAAGTAAAGTGTAACAAAAAATGTATACTCATTATTTCTTCAAACACTTTATCTCTTTTCTACTTTTCTTTCAAATATTTTTCTATACCATTCACTATTCCTAATACCATTTTATTCTGATATTCTGATGTTGACATTTTTTTATCTTCTGCGGGATTTGACATAAATCCTAATTCAATTAATGTATTAGTTACTTTCGACCAATTTGTACCTGTAAGGTCATCTCTATATGAAACCCCGCGATTTTTTGCTCCTGTTGATTTTATGTATTCAGATAGAACATCATGTGAAAATTTATCGCTGGATTTTTGAACACTTTGTGTGTAGCGATTTTTTTGTGAAGAAGTTAATACTGAAGCTCCATTTACAGAAGAATTATCTACTCCATCTGCATGAAGTCTTACATACAACGAGCATCCTGCTTCATTTGTTTTAATTGCACGTTCTTTATTACTGATATTTACATCATTTGTTTCACGTACCATAAACACTTTATAACCCTTACCTTGTAATTCATCTCTTAATTTTAATCCTACTTCAAGCACAAGCTGATATTCATATTTTTTCGTTGCTACTCCCATTGCTCCAGATGAAACTTTTGGCTTTTTTTCCAATGAGCCTGGTGCAACTTCTTCTAAGCCTGGATCTCCTTTTATTTGATGTCCAGGATCAATACAAATTAATTCTTTTTTTCCAACATCTGCAATATGGTTTGTATTTTCAGTATTTATTGGAGCAACTGCTGTTGTACTTAATGTTAATATTGATAACATCTTTTTTATTATATTTATCATTCCTTCTATCATAATTTCTCCTATTTTTTTACTTTTTTTATAATTTGCCAAGCAATATTTATAATATTTGTAATTTCAATCTTTTATTTTAATATTTTTTCCCAAAATCTTTTATTTTTAAAAAAATAAAAACTATCACAGCACAAAAGATAAAAAATATTTCAAGATTATTAGCATTACTATTACTTTCAATACAATCCTGTCTTTTCTTAATATCAACAATATTTTCACAATTTTTTCGACTTGAACTGCTTGAATGAGAACCACGACTTCTCCAAAAAGATGACGAATTTTCTTGCTCATCATCACCAGACTTTCGAGATTTTCCATCTCCTTCTCCATCTGAATGTCCTCTCGAATGCTCTCCACTACTATGTTCTCCACCATAGTGACCACCATAATGATGACTTCCGCCACTTCCATGAGAATGGCTGTGTCCTCCACCGTGAGAATGTCCGCCACCACCTCTTCTTACTAATTTTTCCATTTGACCTCCTCTTTATCTACTATGTTTTTCTAAATAATACTTATTAAGTATATATACAAATCCTATTCTCAGAAATTATCACTTTTATTACTCATAAAATATTTTCGTTTATATTTTTCTAAAACCTATTTCTATCTTTTATCAGACAATTTTCATCATATTCATGATTTTTATCTTTTATTTTCACAATTTCTTCTCCATTTTCATCTTTTTCTTTAAAGATTCTGAATGTCTTGTAATCTGCACCTTCTAATATCCTTCCATCACAATAAATGTTTTTCTTATCTCTCGCATAAGATGTATAATCTTCTCCAACTTTAATCAAGTTAAACGACTTTCTATCTGCCTCCATTTTTATTGGCATCATATATTCCAAGTTTGGATACAAAAAATAAATATTGCTTTTATCCCTTGCATAGCCGTTCCCAATAACTTCAAATGTCTTTGCATCTGCCTTTTCAAATTTGATAAATTTATCATATCCATATAAATAATAAACATTGTTTTTATCTTTTATAAATTTGTAATCAAAAGGTTTAAACGTTTTATTGTCCATTTGGGATAATTCTTCAAATGTAAATTCGTATTTAACTAACGGATAAAGATTTAAAAAATATAATTTCCCATTATTTTCAGTAAATATTAAATTATATCTTAAATTATCTGCAATAACTTTAAAATTTTTAGGAGTAATTCCCTTTATTTCTTTTATTCCAAAATCAATTAAATATCTATTATGTGAATCTGCTATAAACGAGTTAACAAAATAAACTTTATTTTTATCCTTTACTAAATTTTTAGACACACTCTCAAAAGTTTCATAATCTACATTTAATATTTCGCTAAAAAAAACGCTATGATTATACCCATATACAACATATATTTTTTTATCATATTTTAGAAAATAAAAATTACTATTTTTTACATTACTTGAAATTAATTTAAATTTTTTTACATCGTATTCTTCTTTATCTATTTTCAATTTTCCTGAATCACTTGAAAGTTTGTAAACAGGTTCTGATGTATCATAAGCATTTTTTTCAGATTTTATCGTTCTGCTTCCTAAAAAATATATATTCTGACTATCAACAGCAATTTTATTATTCAAAATCCTAAAACTTCCTATATCTGCTCTCAAAACTTCCTTACCATCATAAAAAACTTTCCCGTCTTTCACAACATATTCTGAAAATGTTAAATTCCCAATTAAAAATAATAGCATTAATATTTTCAATAACCGCTTTTTCATTCAAACCTCCTTTTACAAATCAATATAATTTCAAACATTTACTTCATATATTTAGCACATCATATTTTCTCATATTTTCATATTCATAAGACTAATTAATCCCATTCATGAATATATCTCTACTTTCCACATCTTCCGTCAAATTCTCCTTCAAAAGCATCTTTAGTTCCAAATCATTAATCACACTTCTTTTCATTGCCGATAAATAATTATTTTTACTGATATTTTGCCAATTCGCACACATTCCAAGCCTTTTTATCAACATCTGATCCAGCCAAATCTTAGTCGTTCTTCCATTTCCCTCATAAAACGAATACATTATATTCATCTCAACATATTTTTCAATTATTTCCTCAAAAGTATTTTCAGGCATTTTAGAAACTGTCTTTAAATTATTTTCAAGATACATTGCACGACAAAACATGGTATCACCTTTCCGAATATCATGTTTTCGCACTTCTCCAGCACTTCCATAGCATTCTTGAAACAAATACCGATGTATTTCCTTCAATCCTTCAAAAGTTCCCACTTGAATATTTTTCAATATCTCATTATCAAACAATTCTCTTACCCTTCTTTTACTCAAAAATTCTTCTTCGTCTTGAGAAACTAGTCTTTTTGAGATTTTGTCACTTTCGTTTTCCCAGTTGTATTTTCTATTTGTCATTTATTTCCCCCATTCTACTTTCTATTCTTCAAATCCCTTCAACTCCTCACTCTTCAAATCCCACTCTTCCATCATTTCCATCTCGTCACTATCCAATCTATCAAATTCCTCCTGAATTTCCATCAATTTTCCAACATCATTTTTTCGCCCAGCTTCTTCATAATCTTTATTCAATTCTTCCCGTTTTTCTGAGATTTTCTCCATTTTTTCTTCCAATTTTGCAATATCTCTTTTCAATTTTGAGATTTTTTTAGAAAGTTCCTTTTGCTCCTGATATGACAATTTTTGTTCTTCTTTTGTTTCAATGTCAGTTGTAGTCGGATTCGATTTATTATTTTTCAAACTTTCCTTGTAATCTTCGTAATTTCCTTTAAATTTCGTAAGACCATTTTCATCAAGATAGTAAATTGTATTACAAACTGTGTCTAGAAAGTGTCTGTTGTGAGAAACAACAAGCATTGTTCCGTCAAAATCTTCTAATGCATCTTCCAAAACTTCAATTGAGTAAATATCCAGATGGTTTGTCGGCTCATCTAAAATTAGGAAATTCGCCCTTTGCATATACAATTTTAAGAATGAAACCCTAACTTTTTCTCCACCGCTCAATTTTTCTACTTTTTTCAAAACATCATCGCCTGAAAACAAGAAAGCTCCCGCAAGTGTTCGTAAATATTCTTCCGTCAAATTTAGAGAATTATTAATTTCCTGCAAAATATTGTTTGCTGGAGTTAAATCCATGTGATTTTGGTCGTAATAACCGACTTTCACACGAGAACCAAACTCAACTGTTCCTGAATCCTGTTTCAATTTATTTACCAAAATTTTTAGCAAAGTCGATTTCCCAATCCCATTTTTTCCAATAATTCCGACTCTTTCGCCACGGAATAGCTGAAAACTCACATTATTCAATACTTTTTTGTTGTCAAAACTTTTTGAAATTCCATTCACTTTTAAAACATTGTCCCCAGTAATTGTATCTGTTTCAAATTTCAATTTCATTCTTTGCGGATTAAAAACAGGATCGTCCATTCGCTCGATTCTGTCCAGAATTTTTTGTCGCCCTTTTGCCTGTCTAGCTTTTATTCCAGCACGGAATCTGTCAATGTATTCTTCCATTTTCTTAATTTTTTCCTGCTCTTTTTCGTAACGCTTCATTTCCCCCTTTAAAATCATTTCTTTTTGAATGATAAATGCAGAAAAATTCCCATCATATTTATGCAATTTCTTATTCTCAATTTCAAAAATTTTGTTACAAACATTATCCAAGAAAATTCTATCATGTGAAACAAGCAAAAACGCCTTCGCATACCGTTTCAAGTAATCTTCCAGCCACTCAATCGAAACCAAGTCCAAATGGTTTGTCGGCTCATCTAAAATTAGTAAATCTGGCTCAGATAATAGCAATTTTGCAAGTGAAACCCTAGTTTGCTCTCCACCGCTCAAATCTTTCAGCACCAAATTGTAATATTCCTCAGTCAGCTCCAGCCCAGTCAAAATCTGCTTTATCTTATACTCAATATCATATCCGCCCTTCGCCTCATAAAGCGACGACAACTCCGCAGACTTATTAATCAATTTTTCCAGCTCATCATTTTCAGCCGTTCCCAAAAGCAAATTAACCTTCTGAAGTTCATGCCAAATTTCCCTCTCTTCTGCAAAAACCGACATCATCTCTTCATAAATCGTATTTTTTTCATCCGAAAACTCATGATTTTGCGACAAATATCCAATTTTCATAGAAGGACTTTTCACAATATTCCCAACTTCATTCAAATTATCTTCCGCCCCATCAATTCGCTCTCTATCAAGTAACATCCGAATAATCGTCGATTTCCCAGCTCCATTCACCCCAACAAGCCCAATCTTATCCTTCTCCTCAATCGTAAAATTAATATCCTTCAATATATATTCCCCAGCAAACTGCTTATACACCCTATTAAATTGCACTAAACTCATCAAATTCCCTTCCTTTTCTCTATTTTTATCAAATTATTTTTTTATATCTTATATTTTAATTTTATTCGTTAAATTATATCATTTTTGATATTTGTTTACAATGTTTGGGAATTTCTCATTAAAGAAATTTTTCTTTTAAATTTGACAATAATATTAAACTTTGATATAATTTATATATGTACTTTTTAAAAAGGAGGTAATTTTATGAACAAAAAGAAAATTAACACTATTGTTGGTTCAATTGGAGCATTTATTGGAGTTTTTGTGTTTATAACCTATATTCCTCAAATTATCGCTAATTTAGGAGGAGAAAAAGCTCAGCCTTGGCAACCTCTTACGGCTTCGATTTCTTGTCTAATTTGGGTTATTTACGGATGGACTAAAGAACCTAAAAAAGATTTTATCCTTATTGTTCCAAATTTAGCTGGTGTAATATTAGGATTTTTAACTTTTATTACAGCTTTATAAATTTTTATTTATAAAAAATGAAATTTACTATTAAATATATTTAAAAGCAAAAAGAGGTTTTATGCCTCTTTTTTTATTTTATCAGAAATTTTTATTTATTTTTTCTAGTATATAAGCAAAAAATATGTTATTTCGAAAAGTTTTTCTAGTATAAGTTGAAAAATTTTTTAATTTAGTATATAATTTCTTGTATATATTAATATAGGTGGTGATAAAATGATAAAAAGAGAGCAATATTTAAAAGAAATTAGGAAATTTATAGATAAGCCGATAATAAAAGTTATTACTGGTATGCGTAGAAGCGGGAAATCTATGATTTTAAAATTAATATCTAAAGAACTTGAAGAAAAGGGAATTAATAAAGAGAATATTATTTTTATTAATTTTGAGTCTTTAATGTTCGCCGAATTTGCAAATTTTCAAAAATTATATAGCTATATTATTGAAAAATCAAAAAATTTAGCTGGTAAAATTTATATTTTACTCGATGAAATTCAAGAAGTTGCTTCTTGGGAAAAAGTGATAAATTCATTGCTAGTTGACTTAGATTGTGATATTTATATCACTGGTTCAAATGCTAATTTATTATCTTCGGAATTGGCTACCTACATCGCAGGAAGATATGTTGAAATAAAGGTTTTTCCTTTATCTTTTAAAGAATTTATAGATTTTTCCAAAATTCAAAATCCAGAAAAAATTTACAGCAATGAAGAATATTTTGAAAAATATTTACAATTTGGAGGTTTACCTGCCATCCACAATTTTAATCAAGATAAAACTTCTATTTATCAATATTTGACTGATATTTATAATTCTGTCTTGCTAAAAGATGTTGTTGCGAGAAATAATATAAGGGATATTGAACTTTTAGAACGAATAATTTTATACATTTTTGACAATATTGGAAATATTTTTTCTGCAAAAAAAATTTCAGATTTTTTAAAAAGTCAAGGTAGAAAGTTAAGCGTTGAAACTGTTTACAATTATTTAAAAGCACTTGAAAATGCGTATATTATTTCAAAAGTTCAAAGATATGACATAAAAGGAAAATCCATTTTAGAAACACAAGAAAAATTTTATCTTCTTGACTTAGGTTTAAAACATTCTCAATTAGGATACAAAGCAAACGACATCGCTGGTCATCTTGAAAACATCATCTATTTAGAATTATTAAGAAGAAAATACAATGTAAATATCGGAAAATTAAAAACAAAAGAAATTGATTTCATCGCACAAAAAGAAGATAAAAAATTATATATTCAAGCAACTTATCTTTTAGCCTCAGAAAACACCATTGAACGAGAATTTTCTCCATTAAAAAACATTGAAGACAACTATCCAAAATATGTTCTTTCTATGGATAATTTAAGTGAATATAATATAAATGGAATTCTGCGAAAACGAATTATTGATTTTTTATTGGATTTATGATTTTGGAATTATAGTAAAAATTTTTATTTTAAAATATTTTATTTTACTGACTTTTATAATACAATGACATCACGAATATGAAAAATTTTATCCAAAAATTTTCAAAATAATAGATAAAAATGAAAGAGAACCAATCAAATCAGTTCTCTTTTTTTACTATATCAAACAAAGCCATAGTTTTACTCTACTACTCTCAAAACTCTACAATTTCTCACAAACAAAAATGAAATATCTTTAATCAATATTTCTGATTTAGAAACAAAAATTCCACTTATTTTACTTATTTCTTTTAAAATCAATTTATCATCTTCAAGTTTTTCAATGATTCCGTATTTTTCATAATATGACTGTTCATATTCAAAATCTATCAATATCTTATTTTCATAACATCTTTTCAAAATTTCTTTTATCTCCATATTTGAAATATCAGAAAAAATATCATTTGGAGAAACGCTTTCTGTTTCTATTTTATAAACTTTTTCTGTAATTTCCCAAATATCAGTTGTTCTCACTATTACAAAATTTGAATCTTCCCAAAACAAATTATTTTCATAAATCAATGAATAATCTTCATCTTGAAAAAAAATATCTCCTTGAATATCATCTTCAGCTACTATAATTTTATTTTTCTTAACTTTTTCACCTTTAATAATTATGTCTTTAATAATATTTTCTCCTATCTCAATTCTCTTCGCTTCACTTTTTCTAATAACTTCTTCAGGATTTCCTTCCTCATCACACCACTGAAAATGTAAAAATTCTTTTGTTTCTTTCAATAAATATCCTTCTTTTTGGTAATCATCTTCAAAAAATATTTTCAATTTTATTTTATTTTTTTTAAGATATTTAAATAATTCTTTAAAAAATTTATTTTTTTCAAGTTCAACAATTCTTCTATTTTCAGAATTTCTTTCTTTTATTTTTTCTTTCATTGATGCTAAATATTCTGTATTTTTTGCAATTCTTTTTAAATCATCTATTTTTATAAATCGAAATCCACCATTTTTTCCATATTTACTAATTGAAGTAAAAATAGCAAATTGTCCATTAATCCCAACAAAATTTCCAACAGCAAATCGTCCTTTAGATAAACGATAATATTCAAGCAACTCATCTTTTCCAATTTTTTCTAAAATTTTTTTCATAAAATTTCCTCCTTAAAAAATCATCTTCTCATAATATTAACTTTCAATTCCCCCAACAATTTTTTATCACAAAAAACAGTCGAAATCCAAAGTTTTTCATAAATAACTTCTTTTCTCCCAGCAAAATTATTTTTCTCCAAGGTAACATCCAAAAAATTCAAAAATCTTTTTTCAATTCCCAAAGCAAAAGCATAAATATACATTTGCTGAAAATTTTCGATTAATTCATCTTCACTTGAAAAAGTGGGAACTTCCAATTTTTCAAAATTTAAAATGTATTTTCTGAATGATTCAATTTCATTCATAGCCAAAAGTCCGTTTTCAGTATACCGCACGATTAATTTCTTGTAAATAAAAAATAGAATTACAAATGTCAGTGGAATTAAAATATAAAATCTTAGTCCAAATATGAACGCAATATTTGGTAACATAAAACTATACAACGAAAATAAAAATGCCAATGCAATAAAAATTTTTAGTATTTTTGGGATATACTTAGAAAATATCGGTAAAAATAATATTCTTAGCCAAAGACTTTCCAAGAAAAAAACAATTATTGCAGCTAAAACTATAAGTCCAAAATTCCCTTCCCCACTTCCAAATTTTACATCTTTACTTGTCATTATAATTGAAGCTAAAATAACTCCAAAATAAAAAATATAAAATCCTGAATTTTTCTTGTAAATTATAAATTCTTCCAATTTTTCAGGCGACCAAAATGAACCTAAAAACTTTTTCTTCGTCCTTTTATAAATCTCAAACATTTTTTCAAAAAAAGGATCTAAAGATTTTTGATTATATGAACTACTCGAATAATTGCCGCTTGAACTACTCGATGAAGAACCCTTTAAAATTACATTTATCAAAAAAGCTACTAAAAAAGTTATTAACACTTGCAAAACTTCTCTAAAAATCTCTTTTCTTCTATCAATATTTTTTTCATCCATTTTCGGCAATTTCTCTCTATTCCCAGAACTTTGATAATCACTCAAAATCCCCTTTTCAGAATCCGCCAAGCTATCTAAAACCCATCGCTCTTCTGCAAAAAGCTCATCTTGTCTGTAATAATTACTTTTAGATTTTTCCAAATTTTTCTTATACAAAATATCCGATTGAAAATCCATATTTTCAAAAAGTTTTTCTCTTTTCGCAGTTATAAAATTTTTCTCAACCAAAGAAAATATCCCAATATGAAAATTTTTCTCCGTCCTAGAATTATTCAAAATTCCAACTCCCATTGCAGAAATGCTTTTCGGAACTTTCAACTTTGGTAGCACATCTTTTTTGAAAAAATTTTTACCCCAAAATTTTACTGTCCAAAAGTAGTAAATCAGTAAAACTGTAATCGCAATTATATAAATAATTATTATTTCTCTCATAAAATCCTCCACTGACAACTATAAAAAATTAACAAATAATATTTATTATATCATATTTTATTCTAAATCCTATTTGAAAAATAGAAACTATATTTTATTTATTTTTTTGTAACGAGAAGTTAAGACCTCTTGTTAAAATAAATATTCGCTTTTTAAACGGGGAATAGTATTAAACAGGAAATGTATTAATTGCTGTATTTAAAACATTTAATCTTTTGAAAATAAATTTATTCAATAAATAAAAAGAACTACTCAAGATTTCAAGTAATTCCTTTTATTTACTAAATTATATTTTATAGCAAGAATTTTTACAACTTGCTAAAACTAATTATTTTTAAATTTTTATTTTTATTTTCCACCAAAAAATTTACCAATCATTCCAGTCAAATCATCCATTACATTTCCATCTTTATTCGCATCCAATAAATTTGTAATCATACTCATAATTCCGCCTTCTCCGCCAAAATTTGCAGCAAGATTTGAAGTTAAATTACTAATTCCTTGTGCGTCTAAATTATTTTCTTTTTTCTGTTGTCCCAACGCTCCCAAAACTAATGGTGCTAAAGTTTCTAACATCTTCAAACTTCCTTGTGCATCTAAACCGCTCGACTGAGAAACTGCGTTTGCCACATTTTGCGTATTTCCACCAAATAAATGGCTCAAAATTCCTGCTCCGTCTTTTAAATCTGGATTTTGCAAATAACTTCCAAGATTATTTAATACTGAGCCATCGTGCTGTTCCAACGCTTTATTCAATCCTTGTGCTTTTTCGCTATTATTTGCGTTTTTATTAACTGCCGCCAAAATTGCTGGTAGAGCCGCTGCTACTCCATTTCTCGCTTCTGTGCTGCTTCCTCCAACTTGCTCGGCTAATTTTCCTAAATCTTGTCCTTGTAAAAGTCCTAATAATGCTTCTAAATTCATTTTGCCTCCATTTTTTCTTAAATTAATTACTTTCTCCTAATTTTGTTAATGCTTTTTCGCTAATCTTTTTCTTGTCAATAAAATTTAATTTTGGAATACTTGTTACTGCCTTCTCATCTTCTGATTCCCTAGCAAAAAATATAAGTTCTCCTGTTGCAGGATCTATTCTTATTCCATAAATTATGCCATTTGTATAGGTTAAAAGGCTTGACAATTCCTTTTCTCCCAAATTTGACAAAATTTTTGTATAAATTGCTCTAGCTTCTGAATCCTTAATATTTTCATCAGACACTTGTATCAAATTTACAACCATATTTTCAATAATTCCCAAATTTGCCCC
Source organism: Leptotrichia sp. oral taxon 417 (assembly GCF_013394865.1). Lineage (NCBI taxonomy): Bacteria > Fusobacteriati > Fusobacteriota > Fusobacteriia > Fusobacteriales > Leptotrichiaceae > Leptotrichia > Leptotrichia sp. oral taxon 417. Next base: position 2,419,834 of record NZ_JABXYV010000001.1, read on the forward strand.
ATTTACATTATTAACCTTTAAAAATATGCTAGTTGCACTTAGTCCACTATAATCAAGGGCATAAACGGCATTTCCTCTTGAATGTATTTTAGCATAATAATAATTTTTATTTTCATAAGTTAATTTTTCAAAATTTTCAATACTTACTTTATTACTTTTAGATTTTTTTGAAAATATTTCTATTATTTTTTCTATTGAATTATTTGAAAAAATGTTTTCCTTTGCAGTTTTACTTTGTATATTCTCAGGATTATCTCTTTTTTCTTTCGCTTCACTCCCTTTTTTATCACATCCTGCCATAAAAATAAATAAAAAAAGTAAAATTATATTCATTTTTTTATTCAGCATTTTTATTACCACCTATTTTTTTTTATACAGCAAAACCACTTTAAAACTAAACTTAAATATTGTATTCCCATTACTTTTTTAACTATTACTATTAGAAAAAATAGTTACTTGCAGCAAGTTAATCCTATTCTCTTTAAAGTAATACTTAAATTCCATAAAAATAAAAGTTATATTTTATATTACTTCATTAACAAGAAGTCAAACTTATAACTAATCCGCTGTTTAAATGGAAAATAGTATAAATTCACTGCTTAAATGAGAAACAATATTAATTTTCAGTTCAATATTAAAGGGATTATGTATATTTGATACATTATACAATATTAATCTTAATTTTTCCACATTTTTTCATAAAAAAAGACTATTTATAAACAAGCCAAACTTATTTTAAATAGTCTTGGATTTTTAACTAAATTACGGCTAAAATTATAAATATATAACCGTAATTTTCAAGTGAACTACTCCCGCTTTTAGAAGCGGGAGCTTCTTGGGAATTATCTGCTTTTGCTAGCCAAATATATTTACCAAGCTCTTCGGACAGTTCCTGCCCTAACTATGAATAGTATACCATATAAGATCTGTTATTTCAAGCTATATTCTGCAATTCATCTCCCACTTATAGAAGAAGGAGACTTCTTGCTAAATATTGTTAAAAGAAAAATTTATTATTATTTTTCAATTCTTGTATAAGGCATTAAAGCGATTTGTCTAGCTCTTTTAATTGCTTTTGCAATTTTTCTTTGAACTTTAGCTTCTAATCCTGTTACTCTCGCAGGAGAGATTTTTCCCTTATCATTCATAAAGTTTTTTAATAATTCAACATTTTTATAGTTAATATCTTCTACTTTAAATTTAACTTTTGGTCTTCTTTTTCTTCTTTTAAATTCTGTAACTGGTTTAGCTCTCATTAATTTGCACCTCCTAAAAACTTTTATAGCAATTTTTTTATAAAACTTGCCTAGTTACTAAAACGGAAAATCTTCATTATCATCCGTATCGTCATCATTTTCATATGTATTATTATGAACTTGTTTACTTCCGCTATTTCCGCCATTTCCATTATAAGGCTGATTTTGCTGATACCCGCCATTATTATTGCTAGTTCCTGAACTTTCAACAAACTCAAAACTACTTACAACAACTTTTGTAGATTTTCTTTTTTCGCCGTTTTGTTCGTAACTGCTTACATTCAAACGTCCTTGCACAAGAATTTTTCTACCTTTTCTAAAATATTCAGCAATGGTTTCTGCTGTCTTTTCCCAGGCAATACAGTCAATAAACTCAGCATCATCTTTCATTTTTTGCACAGCCAGCGTAAAACTAGTATATGCTTTACCTCCTGAAGTATACTTTAATTCAGGATCTCTTGTCATTCTTCCCATTAATATTACTACGTTCATAATTTCCCCCTAATTATAATATTTTTTTAACCTCAAATTTTTGTATTTATCAATTATAATACTTTAAATTAGTCGTTTTTAACAATCATATATTTTAAAATTGATTCATTAATATTTAATTTTGATTCAATTTCAGTAAATTTAGTTCCATCTGCTTGGAATGTTGTTAAAACATAGTATCCATTTTCTTTTTTCTTAATTGGATAAGCTAATTTTCTATCTCCCCAAACTTCTGTCTTAACTTCAGCTGCTCCTGCAACTTTTAATGTTTCTTCTACAAATGCAACTCCAGCTTGTTTTTCTTCATCTGTTAATTGTGTAGATAAAATAAACATAATTTCATAATTTCTCATTTTCTTTCTCCTTTCCTATGGCTTTTTAGCCCTACTTCTAAAATAGAGCAGGTTCTATAATTATACCAAAAAAGCCTAATAAAATCAAGTTATTTTCAAAATTTATTTAAATTCTTTTGATATTATATCAAAATATATTCTTAAAAAACAAAAATTTCAAGAAATTCTTTCTTTTAAGTTTATTATTAAGATCGACTTATGTATTAAAGTAATTCTACTTTACAAAGTCATCAAAATTTTGTATTTTACTTTGACAATATTAGACTTTTAAATTTAATTACTCTTCAAAAAATGGCGGCAATACAAAATCTCCTGGATCTTCCACTTTTTCTTCCTCTTCTTCATAATCATTTTCTTCATTTTTATAATTAATTTTTTCGTTATTTTCTTCTTCTTTAACTTTTTCTTCCGATGGCGCAAATCTTATTGTTTGTGAAGATTTTGCATTATTTGAAAAAGATTCTTCTTCAAAATCTGTCGCCACTAATGATACGCTTATTGTACCTTCCAATTCGGGTTCCATAATGTAACCCCATAATAAATTAGCTTTGTCATGCCCTGCTTTTTCTGAGATTGTTTGAGCAACTTCCTGTATTTCCTGTAATCCAATATCTGGACCAGCTGTAACGTTTATCAAGATTTTTCTTGCACCTTCGATAGATTTTTCCAATAGCGGGCTGTTTAATGCCTGAGCTGTTGCACTCTTGGCTTTTTCATCGCCATTTGCTTCCCCAAATCCTAGCATTGCAATTCCAGAATTTTGCATAATAGATTTTATATCTGCAAAATCTAAATTTACAATTCCTTGTTTTGTAATCAAGTCAGAAATACCTTTTATTCCCATTTTTAAAACACCATTTGCCTCTTTAAATGCATTCATTAAAGAGATATTCATTCCAGGTATTTCAAACAGCCTGTCATTTGGAATAGCAATTAAAGTATCTACATTCTCTCTTAAATTGTCAATTCCAAGTGCAGCGTTATTTTTCTTTAACGGCCCTTCAAAACTAAAAGGCTTAGTTACAATAGCTACAGTTAAAATTCCCATTGCTTTTGCCACTTCGGCAATAATTGGAGAAGCTCCTGTTCCAGTTCCACCACCCATTCCGGCAGTTATGAATAACATATCTGTACCTTCCAGAACGTCTTTTATTTTTTCTTCTGATTCCTTTGCAGCAATTCTCCCTTTCTCAGGATCTGCACCGGCTCCCATTCCTTTTCCTAAAAGTACTTTTATAGATGCCTTTGATCTATCTAAATCTTGCTGATCTGTATTTATCGCTATAAAATCAACAGTTGTTATGTTGCTCTCTATCATATCGTTTATTGCATTTCCACCTGCTCCACCTACTCCCACTACCTTCAGTTTCGCTGCATTGCTAAAGTTATCCATTTTTTCCTTGCTACTCAAATTAACTTAATAACTTTTAAAGTAGCTTCTCCTTTCTCTTAATTTCACGTAAAATATCATTTTACAATAATTTTATCTATAAATCTCAAATCCATAGAAATTACTGGTCCTTTTTTTCTTATTTTTTCGTATAATTTATATGCTTCTTCATATTTTTTTTCTGTTACTGTTGTTTCTGTTATTATTCTTACATTATTTGTAAGAAGTATTTCGTAATTTTTTTCAGATTGCCTTATTTCTGAAATCATAGCATAAAAGTCTTTGTTTTTTATTCTCGAAAGTATAGTCTTCATTGCATTTAGACTTTCATCATCTGTGTAATCTATTATAGGAATATTTTTTGCAGGTTCTTCCAGAATATCACCGTATATATTTAAATCCTTGTCTGCTAAAAGTGTTTCATTTCCCTTTTTTATATAAACATATGGCTCTCTTTCCTCCAGAACAACTTTAATTTTACTTGGAAAAAGTTTTTTTACTGATACTTTTTTTACCCGCACATCACTTTTTATATGATTTTCGATATCATTCGTATTTAAATATACGATATTTTTCCCCTTCATTTGTTCAAGCTGAGCTGTTATATCCTGTCTAAGCAGATCAAACTTACCTTCCACCAGAACTTCCTGAACTTTAAAATAATCAGTCTCAATAAACATTTTACCCAAAAACATTATCCCTGCCAATAAAAACAGTAAAATCAATACTTTAACCGGTTTTTTCATTTTTAACTCCGTTTTTTATATTATTATACACTTTTTTTGAATTTTATTCAATATCTTAAATAAATTTATTTAAATTTATTAATGAAACCGCTCCAAAACAGAACTAAAAGACTATAATTCTTTATTTTAAAACCCATATTTTAAAATTTTTAATTTAAATTTTTATTAACTTTTTAGAATTATAATCTCTGTTTCTAATTTTATTCCAAACTTTTCAAAGACAACTTCCTTAACATGTTCAATAACTGAAATAACATCATTAAAAGTGGCATTACCTAAATTTGTAACAAAATTTGGATGCTTTGTGGAAACTGCTGCATCTCCAACTCTATATCCCTTCAAATCGGCATCAGAAATTAATCTTGCCGCAAATTTTCCTTCTGGATTTTTAAATGTACTTCCTAAATTTGGCAAATCCAATGGATGTTTCACTTTTCTTTGTTCCCTTTTATCCTCTGAAGCAGCCTTGTCAAACCCAAATCCAAATTTAAAAAGAGCAGAAACTACAATCCACTTATTTTCCTTTATTTCAGTAGTTCTATATTTAAAATTCAAATCTGTTGTCTTAATTTTTACAATTTCTCCATCATTTTTACAAACTTCAACTTCCTCAATACAGTCAAAAATCTCTGTTCCATAAGCTCCACCGTTCATATTGACAAGCCCACCAACAGATCCTGGGATTCCAGTAATATTTTCCAGTCCTGAATAATTATTTTTTTCCATAAATTCTATCAGATCATCCAAGTCCAGTCCAGCTTCTACCCTTACAAGATCGTAGTTATTCTCTTTATTTTCATCTCCAGCTTTTTCTTCATTTCTAACTTTTTTTTCAACTGTTATATTTTTCAGTCTTTTTAACGACAAAAAACTTATATCTAAATTTCCATCGTTAATAAGAGTATTTGTTCCATTTCCCAAAAGGAAAATATTGCTTCTAGTTTGTAAAATTTCCTTTAATTCATTTTTATCATCTATGAAAATAAGCTCTCTTGCAGTTCCGCCAACTTTCATATTTGAATATTCCTTCATTTTGGCATTTTTTATTATTTCCATTTTCTATTTTACTTCTCCTTTTTTGGATTTCTACTTTATTAATTATAATTATTTTTCCATCTTTTTCAAATCATCCGCAATTGCATGAGCTACTCCTGATACACTTCCAGCTCCCATAAATACATAAGTATTTCCACTATTTCTATCATTTTTTATAATATTTTCAATTTCCTCCTGAGTTTGCACCCTCACATTTCCTCCGATTTTTTCAGCAAGCAATTCTGAAGATACCCCATAAGTATTGTCTTCACTTGCTGCATATATTGGAAGCAGAATTAAGTCATCGGCTTCCTTTAATGAAGTTACAAAGTCATCAAAAAAGAATTTTGTACGGCTATATCGATGCGGCTGAAAAATTACAGTTACTTTTCCCTTTTCAGTCTTATGTGCCGCAGTTATTGTAACTTTTACTTCTGTTGGATGATGTGCATAATCATCAATTATTCTTAAATTATTATCATAAATAACTTGGTATCTTCTCTTTGCCCCTTTAAATTTTAAAATTCTTTCCTTTACTTTTTTCATATTACAATTAAATTCATGGGCAAAATAAATTACTGGAAGCGAATTTGCAACATTGTGCTCTCCAGGAATGCTCAAGCTGAATGTTCCCAAATCTTCACCTTTTTTCACAACTTCAAAACTTGTTATTCCATTTTCCACTCTTATATTTTTTGCATAAATATCAGCAGTTTCATCCTTTATGCTATACCATGCTATATTTTTATTCTTCAAATTAAGCCCAACTTTTCCGACAGTATCTTTACAAAGAACTGCAATTCTTTCTGTACTATCGATAAATTGTTCAAATGATTTCTTTATATTTTCAAATGTTCCGTGATGATCCAAGTGATCGGCTTCTACATTTGTTACAACAGAATATTTTGGTTTTATATACAAAAATGAATTGTCACTTTCATCAGCTTCAGCAATAAAATATTCTGAATTTCCAATTTTACTGTTACTTTGAATTTCAGGAATTATTCCTCCAACTACGATAAATGGCTCTTTTTCCAAAAGTGCCACGCTCATCATTGAACTTGTAGTAGTTTTTCCGTGAGTTCCCGCTACAGCGATTCCATCAAATCTGTTCATTATTTCCGCAAGCAGCTGTCCTCTTTTTATTTTTTTTATATTATTGTCAACAATATATTTATATTCTGGATTTGTTTCTTTAATTGCTGTTGAATATACAAATAAGTCTATTCCCTTATCTTTTACATTTTCTTCAACTTGCCCGATGTAAACCTTTATTCCCATATCTTCCATATCTTTTGTCACAGCTTTTCTTTCTAAATCTGAACCTGCCACATTAAATCCATCTGCTGCTAAAATTTTTGCAAGTCCACTCATTCCAATTCCATTTATTCCGCTAAAATACACGTTATTTACTTTTGTTAGCATAATTTCCTCCAAATTTTCTCTTTCCTGTTTTATAATTTATTTCTATGTTCTCTGTTTAAAGTCCCATTTCATTTACTATTATTTCCGCTGAATTTCCCTTTTTCAAGGTTCTTACATTTTCACTCATAAATTCCAGCATTGAAGCCTGTCCCACTATTGACAGAGCCTCATCTATCGCCTCTTCTGCAGTTTCATTTGTAAATATTTTTGCACCATTTACATATTCCAGCACATCTGCATTTTCCTTTTGTCCGACAAAATCGTATGGAATCAATACCGATGGCTTTTCCAGCTGGATAAGCTCAGAAATAGTTGAAGCTCCAGCACGGCAGATTACAATATCAGAAGCTGCCATCAGTTCTGGCACATTTTCAAAATACGGCTCAACTACCGCTGTTCCAAAATCTCTTATTCTGTAAGTCGAAGCCTCATAATTATCCTTCCCAGTTGCCCAAAATAATCTTATTTCCCCATCTGATGAAAGTGTTTTCCACTTTTTCAAGATAGCTTCATTTATATTTTTAGCTCCCAAACTTCCACCAATTACAAGAATTACTTTCTCATCATCCTTTATATTCAGTTTTTTTCTTTCTTCAACTTTATTTTTCCCATAAAATTCTTCCCTCAATGGATTTCCAGTCACAACAAATTTGCCTTTATATTTTTCCTTAACACTTTCAAGCGTATTTTCAAAAGCGACAAATACTTTTTTTGCTCCTTTGTAAAACCACTTATTTGCTTGACCCATTGTGTGATTCTGCTCCTGAAGGTAATATGGTATTCGCAGCACATTAGCCGCTACCAATACTGGTATTGTTATATAATTTCCAAATGCTATTATTTTTGTAGGTTTTTCCTTCTTTAGCAGCTTTATTGTATCCATCGTTGCTTTCATCATTTTAAATACAGATTTTATACTTCTTAACGGCAATACATCAAGTCCTACAAATCTAAAATTTTCCTTTGGCACAATGTCCTTTTCCATTCTATGCTTCGTCCCAATAAATAAAGTATCTATTCCCTTTTCCCTTACTTTTTTTGCAATTGATAAGGCAGGATAAATGTGTCCACCTGTTCCACCTGTAGTAAATACTACTTTTTCCATCGCTTATTCTTCCTCTCGTTTTATTTGATTTATTACATCATATAGTCAATTTCATTTAACTCATCCAGCTGATTTCCCATTTCCTGCTTATAGACTGTTCTTATTATATTATAGACAATGCCCAGCATCAACATCATCGCAACCATTGTACTTCCACCATAGCTCATCATTGGAAGCGGGATTCCTGTAGAAGGGATTATTTTACTTGTAACTGCCACATTTCCAATTACCTGTGTTGCAATTATTATAAAAATTCCAGCTAAAAGATATTTTGCATACAAGTCTTTTACTTTTTTTAAAGTAATTCCAATTATAATTAATAAAGCTGCATATAACCCAAGCAGAAATAATATTCCTAAAAATCCATTTTCTTCAGCATATCCCGAAAAGATATAATCTGTATGTATTTCTGGCAAAAATCCATATTTCTGGAATCCATTTCCATAAAATTTTCCAAAAATCTTACCGTTAGATATTGCAATTAACGACTGCGTTGTCTGGAATCCAATTTCTTTAGAAGTATGCTCCGCAATTCTGCTTGCCCTATACCCAACTTTCATTACTCCAAACCATCCTAAAATCCCGCCTAGTCCCGTATAAAGTGCAATTATTGAAAATTTTAATTCTGAAACAAGTAAATAAGTCATTCCAATTATTGCAATCTGAACTGTATTACTAAATGATTTTTCAAATAAAATAAGAAACATATAGACTCCTGTAGTTCCCATTATAACTATACTTGACAACCATGGATGCTTACTTATCTTATTCCGTATTTTAAGATTATACACAAGTGTTGAAAGAACTACAATCAATATCAGCTTTACAAATTCCGAAGGCTGAATACGCATTCCCATTCCAAGGTCAATCCAACGTTTAGCTCCATTTTTAGTTGTTCCTATCACTAAGACCATCACAAGTGAAAAAGCACCTATAACATATAAATATTTTGTTATTTCCCTGTATTTTTTATAATTAAGATTAGCAGTAACCAAAAAGCCTAGCCATCCAAAAATTAACCATATCATTTGCCGCATTAAATAATAATAGCTTACTTTATTTTCATTTTGTGCCCTTGGAGCACTAAGGCTTGCCATCGTTATGATGCTAAGTGCTGAAAGTATTAAAATTACTATTATAAATCCTGTCCCTAATATTTTTTTCCTATTCAATTTTTTCTCCTAAATTCCATTTTTCCAAAAGAAAAACTATTTCCCAATAATTTTTTCTGTCAGTTCCTTAAATACTTTTCCCCTATGTTCAAAACTCTTGAATTGGCAAAAACTAGAAGTCGCAGGTGAAAACAGCACTGTCTGATCCTTTGAAAAATCCACATTTTCCTTTAAATAATTCAGCACATTTTCAACTGTCTCTAAATTTTTATAATTCTTATATCCAACTTTTTCCATATCATCAATCAAAATCTGAGCATTATCTCCAATCAAATAAACAAAATCAACTTTTTCCTTAACTCTTTTAATTAAAGGCATATTATCAATTTTCTTATCATCTCCACCTAAAATCATAATAATTGCATTATTAAACGAATCAATAGCCTTCAATGTCGATTCCACATTTGTTCCTTTAGAATCATTAATAAACGTTGTATTTCCTTTTACAAAGAAGTTTTCAAGCCTATGCTCCAATGCAGTTGTCGATTTCAAAAATTCAACTAATTTTTCATTTTCCACATTCAATATTTTTGCCGAACTTATTAAAAACAGCATATTTTCCAAATTATGTTTCCCTTTTAACGACAATTCATCCGTTTTCATCAAAATTTCTGAAACTTCATCAATTTTTTCTTCAAAATTTTGAATTTCATCAATACGGCTATTTAAATCCTTCATTACACGAATATTATTTTCATAAACAAAAACTGTTCCCTTTGCCTGTGTACTCAAATATACTTTTTGAGCCTTTAATCTTTCATTTATTTCACTTCTTTTATACAATTCATCAAAAACCTTATCATCTAAATTAATCAATGCAAAGTCATCTTCAGTCTGCTTATCAAAAATTGCAAACTTTGTAATATAATAATCTTCTACTGAATTATATCTTGTCAGATGATCTGGTGTCAAATTAATTATTCCAGCGATATTTGAATGAATTTGCGGATTATTCTCCAATTGATAACTGCTAAGTTCCAGCACAACATAATCCAGTTCTTCCTCATCAGCCACCAGCTTTGCAAATGAAAATCCGGCATTTCCAGCAAGTCTGGCACGAAATCCAGCAAAATTTAAAAGTTCTGCCATTTTTGTCGATGTCGTAGTTTTTCCATTTGTTCCAGTAAATGAAATAATTTTTATATTTTTATCCACATACTTATAAGCCAAATCTATTTCTGAAATAACTTTAACGTTCTTTTCCTTTGCAACCTTCAAAAGTTCTGCCTTCCAAGGAATTCCAGGACTTTTCACAACAAACTCAATTCCTCCTTCATTCAAAAGTCTAATCCCTTCCTCTGACGGCAATGCAACCTTATCATCTATCAAATACACTTCATATCCATTTTTTTCCAGTAATTCCTTCGCACCAAGCCCACTTAACCCAGCACCGAATACAATCCCTTTTTTATCCATGTGATTTCTTCCTCTCTATTCATTTCTATATTTCAAAATTTAAAATCCCTAAATATTCAACTTAAATAAATACGTGAACTACTCCCGCTTTTAGAAGCGGGAGCTTCTTGGGAAGTACCTGCTTTTGCTAGCCAAATATATTTACCAAGCTCTTCGGACAGTCCCTGCCCTGTTTTTTATTTCCTAATATTTCAACATTTCTTTTCCAACATCTCTTATATTCAGTGCCGCATTGTAATCTCTATCAATCTCAATTCCACAGCACTCACATTTATAACTTCTTTCTGATAATTTCAGCTCCTCTTTAATATTTCCACATTTACTGCAAGTTTTCGACGATGGAAACCACTTATCTATCTTCAAAAATTGTTTCCCTAAAAACATCAGTTTATACTCAAGCATCCTCAAAAACATTCCCCATCCATTATCTCCTACACTTTTCCCAAAATTTAATGCCTGGCTCATCCCCTTCATATTCAAATCCTCAACAACCACAGCATTATACTCTTTAGATAATTTTTTCGATAATTTATGCAAAAAATCTCTTCGACAATTTTTGATATATTCATGCAATTTTGATATTTTCATTTTTTGCTTATACCAATTTTTAGAAAACTTCACTTTTCTCGATAATGATTTCTGTAATTTTTTCAATTTTTTTTCCAACATCCTAAAATATCTTGGATAATCAGCCCTTTGGTTTTCAGAACTGACAAATAACTCAGACATTGAAAAATCAAGCCCAATTACTTTATCATTATTACTAGCTACTTTTTGAATTTCTTTTTCAAATTCCGTCAAAATAGAAACATAATAATTTCCATTACTATTTATCAATGTTACTGACTTTATCTTGTAATCCTTTGATATTTCTCTATGATATTTCAATTTTACTTTTTTCAATTTTGGCAAAATCAAATATTTGTTTTCCTCAATTCGTATCGAATTGTTCACACAATTTGTCGTGTAACTTTTAACATTATTCTTTTTAGATTTGAATCTTGGAAACTTTGCTCTCTTTTGAAAGAAATTCGTAAACGATCGTTTTACATTCAATTGAGCGTTTGAAAGTGCCAAACTGTCCACTTCTTTCAAAAATTGATTTTCACTTTTTAAACTGGCAGGTGTAATTATTTTATTTTTTCCAGTTTCTTCATAAATTTTATTCGCAGTATACAAAATCGTATTGTAAACAAAACGAACACATCCAAAAGTCTTATTTATCAATAATTCTTGTTCCTTATTTGGATAAATTCTGTATTTGAATGCCAAATTATATTTCATAAAATTACACCTCCTTTTGATTTTGAATATTATTTTTAATTATTTCTTTAGAGATTTTATCATTAATGATTTCTCTTCGATATTTTATACAAAAATTGTATCATAAGAGTATCCTTTTTTCAATTTTTTTTACAAAAAAAGCAATTCATCTCCCACTTGTAGAAGTCGGAGACTTCTTGCTATCTTTTTGTTAAAAAATAAATTTATTATATTCTTATTTACAATTTCACTTTTCATGAAATAATAAATAAAAACATAATTTTTCAAAATTTAAAATTAGATTGCAGGGGAAAATCCCCCCTGCTTTATTTATCTTAATTTCAGAATTACAAATGTCAATAAACATGTCATTATTGAAACAATCCAGAATCTTATTGTAACTTTCGTTTCAGGCAATCCCAATAATTCAAAGTGATGATGAATTGGCGCCATTTTAAATACTCTTTTTCCAAAAGTTTTAAAGTGCCAGACTTGAATCATAACCGACAATGCTTCCATAATAAATATGAAACCTGCTATTGGAAGCAACAATTCCTGCTTTATAAAAATAACTATAATTCCTAAAATTCCTCCCAATGTCAAAGAACCTGTATCTCCCATAAATACTTGAGCTGGGTAAAAATTATACCATAAAAATCCAATTAATGCTCCAATTACCGCCGCAAGATAAACTATTATTTCAGCAGCTTGCGGAACATAGTAAAGATTTAGGTATTTTGCATATTTTACATTTCCAGTCAAATAAGTTATGATTAAAAGTGTGATACTTACTACAATTGTAGGTCCGCTTACAAGTCCATCCAATCCATCTGTTAAATTTACAGCATTTGAAGATCCGATTATTACAAAAGCTATAAATACAAAGAATAAAATCGGTGTTATATAAAAATAAGAATTTTTTATTATTGGATTAACTATTGAAAAATCAATTGTTTTATTAACAAGTCCATATTTATAAACAAACCAAAATGTCAATGCTGTAATTATCATTTGTCCCAATATTTTTTTCTTTCCAGAAAGCCCATTCTTATGTCTTGTTAATTTTAAATAATCATCGTAAAATCCTATTGTCGTAAATAAAATTGTAATTATAAACAAAAACACAATAAATTTATTTGTAAAATTTCCAGCAATGGCAGTTGCAAATAAAATTGCTCCGATTATTAAAATTCCTCCCATTGTAGGTGTTCCAGACTTGTCAAAATGCGATTTAGGCCCTTCTTCTCTCGCTGTATCTCCATATTTTTTCTTTTTTAGCCAAGCAATAAACGGTTTTCCAAAAATCAGCATAAATAAAAATGCTATCATAAATGCTACAGAGGCTCTTAACATTATTGATTTAAAAATACGTAAAACTCCCCAGCTGTTTATAAATAAATTTTGTAATAAATATAACATTATCTTTTATAGAATCTTCTTATTTTAATAAAAAAATTCTTCTCCTTTCCAATTTTAAATATTTATTTTTCTATGATTTCTTCCAGTTTCATTCCTCGTGATGCCTTTAACAGCACTACCTTTTCCGCTGAAATCTGTCTTATTTTTTCTTTTATTTTTTCCTTTTCATCAAAATGCTCAAATTCTCCATTTTTCAAGGCTTCATTGATTTCAAAATTCCCATTGTCCATATTTTTATTTTCAACATTTTCTTTTATTTTTTCAAATAAACTTTTCATTCTGTTTCCAAATAAATAAAGTTTATCAAATTTTGTATTTTTTATTGTATTAAAAAGATTGCTATGAAGCTCCAGTTCATTTTCCCCTAGTTCCAGCATATCCCCCAAAACTACAACTTTTAATCTATCATTATATATTTGGGAAAATGTTTCAAGTGATTTCTCCATAGACATTGGACTTGCATTATAGGCATCATTAATATATGTTGTGTTGCCGTTTTCAATTATTTGAAACCGCATTCCAGTCAAGCCAATATTTTTTACAGCTTCACCGATTATTTTATCTTCCATCCCGAATTGCTTAGCCACAGCAATCGCCATAACTAAATTTAGCACGTTATGTTCTCCCAGAACATTCGTCTTATAATTTCTTTCAACTGTACTTTGACAAATTTTCCCAAAATATTTCAGAAAAAATTCAGTTCCACTCTCGTTAAAATGAACATCTCCATAATAAAAATCAGGCGTTTTCTCCTTGAACTTATTATTTTCCAAACTCAAAGCCCTTACAACTTCAATATTTTCAGCCTTCACATTTTTTAAATACTCATCATCGCCATTAATTACAAGCATGTCTTTAATGTATGGAATAATTTCCGTTTTTGCCAAAAATACATTTTCCTTCGTTTTCAAAAATTCCAGATGCGACTCCCCAATATTTGTAATTACATTAATATTAGGCAATGCAATTTGCCCCAGCAAATCAATTTCTCCAAAGCCGCTCATTCCCATTTCCAAAATGATAAACTCATCATCCTTTTCAGCACGCAACAAAGTGAAGGGCAGTCCAATATGATTATTGTAATTCCCTTCAGTCTTTTTCCCTTTATATTTTTGTGAAAGCAAATGGTAAATCATGTCCTTTACAGTCGTTTTCCCATTGCTCCCTGTAATTCCAATTACTTTTATATCTAAATTTTTTCGCCATTCCCTAGCAAAATTTTGCAAAAATTCAACACTATCCTTTACAAAAAATGCACGATCAGCATATTTTTCATCAATTTTCACAGCTTCGCTATCGTAAACAGCAACAGCTCCCTTTTCCAATGCTTCATTAACAAAATTATTCCCGCCTCTAATGGCAACAAAAACATCATTTTTTTCAAGCTCCCTTGAATTGATTGAAACATTTTTTATTTCAAGATCTAATGTTTTTTCTTTATTAAAAAGCCTTTGAAATACTTCACTTTTATTCATAAAATTTCTCCAAATCCTATCTATTTTAATACTTTTTTTATAATAGTTCACATTATAAAATTATATCATTTAGAAAGCATTTTTTCAATATATTTTTATTTTTTTTCCAAATTTTTCTAAAAGAATTTACCTTATGTTCCACCTGATTTAAAACTAAGCTGGCAAAAACTATAATTATTTTTTTCAAACCTTAAATTTATATGATTTTTAATAGTTCAATTTTAAATGGATTAGAATATATAAACAAAAAAAACTAAACTTAAAATTTACTATTATAAGCAAACCTTTTTTCTGTTTTCATTTTAAACTAATAATATCTAGTTTTCAAATTCTGTCTTGCCATCCATTCAAATAAATGCTCACCTTTATCATTCACAGGCATATTTCTAAGGCTGTAAATCCAGCTCCAGTGCCCATTGTACTCAGTTTCACCAATTTTTACATTTGGATAAGAGGAAAGTATTGCTCCATATTTTGAAAGAACGTCATAAACTCTTTTACTTGTATTTTCGTAGGAAATAGTCGGATCATTTTTAGCATGAACCATCCAAAGCGGTTTATTTCTTATTTTCATCAAATCCTGTGTAGTAGTTGCAACTCCGCCAGAAGTAGCCGCTTTATCAAGAGCAGCTGCACTTGTACTAAATGCCGCAAAATAATCTGGATAATCAATCATCATTCTAAACGACATATATCCACCAGCAGAAGCTCCAAAAATATAAATTCTATTTTTATCAATATTATTTTCAGAAACAAATTCATCAATCATAGCCTTTACTGATTTTATGTACCCTTTGGTATAATTATTGTACCAAGTGTCATCAGCCTGCGGTGCCACGACATAAGCTCCACCAAATATCTTTTGTGTTTTATCTTCTGCAAAAGCCACTGCCCCACGATTTGCCAATTTTTGTGAAACATTATTCTGATAATCCTTGTATCCGCCTTCACCATTTCCATGAAACCAGATTATAAGCGGATGTTTCTTCCCATCATCTTTATTAACAGGTTTAAAATATTGATAATTCACTCCACTTTTAGACTTCGCCGCTACAAACTTATCAGCTTCCTCATCAACAATTTTCCCTTGTATATGAAATCCTGTTTTATAATCCTTTATTTTCTTTTTTTGATCCACTCTATACTCTAAATCCATCAATACATTTCGAGAAACATCCCCTGTAACATAACTCAAAGTATTTGCTCCAACCACATCTTTTCCATATTTCAAATTAATAACAATATTTCCCTTGTCATTCACATAAATATTCTCAATTTCCCTCTCAACTTCAAATGTCCCCAATGATTTAGTCTTATCGTCTAGCACAATTCCAGCGTCTTTTGGCAAAGTTCCTTTAGCAAAAACTTTAAATGTATCTTTATCAATTTGCTTATTTGGAATATTTTCCCCTTGCCCTTTTGTATCAATCTCAATGGAAACAATATTCTGCCCATAATCAAATACTTTCGCATTTAACGAATACGAAATAATTGGAATAGTTGGAAAGGGTATTTCACTAGAAATTCCCAACACACTCACCAAAAACAAACCTACAAACACCAATACTTTAGTTTTCATACCAACCACTTCCTTTACAATATTTTTTTATTTCAAATTTAATTACTATTTTATTTTCAATTTTCTATATCTATTCACTGCCGCACAAAATTCCTGCTTTCTAGGCAATGCCAAATTTCCTGGATGCCCTGTGTACGAAGAAATTGAATCAAGCCCGTCCTTTTCAATTTTTTCATAAATCCTGTCAGCTGCTTGCGAAAGCGTCAATTTTTCATCCAGTACTTTATTTTTAAAATAGTCAATCATTACAGCAATGCAGTTTGTTTGGCTGTCATCCACAAGTTGCTCCAGTCCTGAAATGTCGATTAATTCCTTTCCATATAGAATGCTATATTTCCCTTTAGCTTTTGTTTTATCTAGTTTTCCAGATTGTGAAAAACTTTTTTTGAGTGGAATTCGCTGTGTAACTCCTTGAAATTTATCATTTGGAGAAAATTCTCGCTTATTTTCATCTGATTTTGCAATTTTCTTTGCCTTTTCTGTTACATCTTTTGGTACATACTCATCCATCATTATAACATGATTTGCCACATCAAAATAATCTCCAGAACCGCCGACAATCAATATCGTAGAAACTCCAAAATTGTCATAAAGTTCTTTTACTCTGTCAATAAATGGCGTTATAGGTTCTTTTTCCTTTGCAACAAGTTTTTGCATTCTTCCATCACGAATCATAAAATTTGTGGCTGAAGTGTCTTCATCTATTAAAAGTAAAGAAGTTCCGTATTCTAGGGCTTCGGCTACATTTGCTGCTTGTGAAGTGCTTCCACTTGCATTTTCAGTTGAAAAAGTTCTAGTGTCTTTATTTCCTGGCAAATTGTTGATAAATCCGCTGATATTTACTTTTTCTACATTTCTTCCGTCTTCTGCACGTATTTTTACTGCATCTGTTTCAGAAATTATGAATTCACGTCCATCTTGAGCAATGTGATTGTAAATTCCTCGTTCGAGAGCTGCTAGTAAAGTGGATTTCCCGTGATAGCCTCCACCTACAATTAGAGTAATTCCTTTTGGAATTCCCATTCCAGACACTTTTTTTCCACTTGGAAGATTTAATGTAATTTCAAATTTTTCTGGACTTTTGAATTTTACTGCATTTTTCATAGGTTTATCTGAAATTCCGTTTTCACGTGGAAGTATTGAATCGTTAGCTACAAATGCGACTAATTTGTTTTCTTTCAATACTTTTCTTATGTATTCTTGGTCTAACACTAAAATTATTTGCTCTTTTAAGGATTCTTTATTCAAATTATCATAGAGAATAGATTTTTCAACAATTTTAGGTAACTGTTCAAAAATAATTTTTTGTGCAGCTTTTCCCATTATTCGTCTACCTCTTGCTGGCATTCCCATTTCAAATCTAACTTCGATTTTATCTTCCTTTATCAAAACTGACGTTCTTTCCAAAATTTCTTGCCCACATCTATCAATAAAAATCCTTCCGCTTCCTCCAGTTCCTGAACTATCATTTCCACTTTTCTGAATTTCCTTGTAAAAATTTCTTGTAAGAAAATCTGAAACTGCAATATTTTTCTCCTTTGTATCTGTTAATTCATAAGGAATTCCTGAATTTTTTCTATCCATTATAATTCGCATTCTTGAAGGCGGAGCATAAGGGTCTGATTGGACATGGTCAATTGCAAGAACATACTTTGGAAATTTATATTCTCCCTTTAGAGATTTATACGCTGAATAACTTTTTCCATCCATTGAAAATAATATTTTTTCTAACTCTTTATAATTTTTCATTTTTTTACAATCCTCCTTATAATTTTTTATATTGTTATTTATACCAATTTATTGAAAAGTCCATTATTTACAAATATTTATTTCTACCATAATTTTACCACATTTATCTTTATTTCCCAATTTTTTCCCTTAGATAAAAAAACAGCACTAACTTGTGAGGCTGAAATATTCAAGGAGGAATTAACAGCTTCTATTTAGCTCTAGTGAACCAGAAAGTTAAAATTACAACTAGAATAATAAATACTAGAAAGTCCCTTTTAATCATAATTTGGTGTCTTCCTTTCATATTTTAAATTGTGAGGCAGTAAAATCTCACAGTATTATAACAAAAAAATACCCCTATCAATTAAGATTAGAGTATTTTTTATTATATCCAAATTTATAGAATTAATTATTTTAAGATATTTTTTACAAAAAATTAAATCATTCTCTAAATTTTTCATGATATACGACATATCCACCTATAATCCCTATTAAAGAACCTATTATTGTGTTAAAAAGTCTCCCTTCGGCAAATAAAAAAGGACTTTTTGTAAATAATGTACCTGCTTCTGACAAAAAAATTGTAAGTGGCGTTATAAAAATCATTGCTATTCCATAATTTCTTGGAACTAAATATTCGACAATAAATTGGAGGATTATTATTAGCATACATATTTCCCATGGATTTTTTGCAAATAAAAGTATTCCCCAGCAAAAAACGACTCCTATTAAAGTCCCAACTATTCTTTGAACACTTCTTTGGAAAACATGTTGAGTTGAATTTCCTTGCATTACGGCGATACAAGCTACTGCTACCCAATACGGATTGTCAAATTTAAAAAATATCCCACTCCTAAAGCTATACTCAAAAATATTCCAAATATGATTGCTTCAATAATACTTTTTCTTATTTCTTGCGGAGTATGAGGAATATTCAATGTTTTTTCTAGATTTAATTTCTTTTTCACTATGAAACAATACAAAAATACTACTAAACATGTTGACAATGTTCCAAAAGTCATATAACCTATATTTTCTGCAATTTTGTAAATCGGTTGATGTGGAATTGAAATAGCATTTGAGCATATCATTACAAAAAAGAAATCTTTTGGAGGTTTTAATTTAAAATGTGAAACCATCCAGTGAATAATTCCTGCTGTTATTCCAAATACTATAACCGAAACTACCGTGTTAAAGCTAAAAATTAATCCAATCGTATAAACTGATATGAATCCAAATGAACACCCCATTAGCATTAAGATTTTTTCAGAAAACGAACCTTTTAACGGAAAATATACAACTAAAATTGCTGCTAATGAAGCCGTCATTCCTAATTTTAAATTATTTGACAATAATCCAATTAATATCGGTACTGCCATTGATAAACTTGCTAATAATGGTAAATCTTTTGGAGCATTTACTTTTTTTAATTTTAAATTTTCAATCATAATTTACTTTCCTCCCTTTTTAAATAATTATAATTTTTAATCTGTTATTTTTTTACAACTTTACATGGAACACCAGCTGCCACAACTCCAGAAGGAATATCTTTAGTAACGATGCTTCCTGCGGCAATTACAACATCATTTCCAATTGTAACTCCTGGCATTACATGAACTCCTGCTCCAAACCATACATTGTTTCCCACTGTTATTGGCTTTGCGTATTCAAGTCCTGCATTTCTCTGTTCACTATCCAAAGGATGTCCCGCCGTATAAAATCCACAATTGGGAGCAACAAATACATTATCTCCAAATTTTACTTTTGCTCCATCTAAAATTACAACATCATGATTACTGTAAAAATTTTCGCCAAGTTCAATATTATAACCATAATCACACCAAAATGGTGCTGTCACTGTGAAATTTTTTCCTGTTTTCCCAAGTAATTTTTTTAAAATTTTATTTTGCTTTTCAATTTCTGACGGTTTCACTAAATAATTATACTCATGGCACAATTCTTTTGCTTTCGTTCTTTCTCTCAAGAGTTCTTCATCATAATTAGCATCATAAATCATTCCTGCTATCATTTTTTCTTTCTCTGTCATCTGCTCTCCTTTCCTGAAACTTTCTATCTTTTTCTATTTCTATTCTCATTTTATCGCACTTTTCTTTTATTTCTCAAATCATTTTCTTTAATTGAATAAAAAAATATACCCCAATCAATTAAGATCGAAGCATTTTTTTACCTTTTTACAAAACATTTTTCATACTTGTAATTTTTTATACATTTGTAAATAAATAGTTTTATTATTACTTAACTTTTATATCTAAATTACTTGTAAAAATTTTAATTTTGAACACTAATCCAAATCTTCTCCATTGCTTGCAATAACTTTTTTATACCAGTCAAATGATTTTTTCTTGCTTCTCTTTAACGTTCCATTTCCATCGTTATCTCTATCTACATAGATAAATCCGTAACGTTTTTTCATTTCTCCAGTTCCCGCACTTACCAAGTCGATAGGTCCCCAAGTTGTATATCCTAGAAGTTCCACTCCATCCAGTTCAACTGCTTCCTTCATTGCCTTTATATGATCTCTTAAATAATCTATTCTGTAGTCATCTTCCACATACCCATTTTCATCTGGAACATCCACAGCTCCAAGCCCATTTTCCACAACAAACAGCGGTTTTTGGTATCTGTCATAAATTTCATTTATTGTTGTTCTAAATCCTAACGGATCTAATCCCCATCCCCAATCTGTAACTTCAATGTACGGATTTCTCATTGTTTTTAATAAGTTTCCTTCTCCAAGCTTATCAGCTTCGGCAGAAATACAACGAGTTGTATAATATGAAAAACTTACAAAATCAACTGTATTTTCCCTTAAAATTTCTTCATCTTCACTTGTAATTCCAACATTTATATTTTCTCTTTCAAAAAATTTCTTAGCATAATTAGGATAATATCCACGAGCCTGAACATCAATGAAGAAATAGTTTTCCCTGTCTTTTTCAAGCGCAACCCAGACATCTTCAGGCTTAGAAGTCAATGGATAAAATTTCCCAGCTGCAAGCATACATCCGATTTTGTTTTCAGGATCAATTTCATGCCCGATTTTTGTAGCCCAAGCACTTGCCACTAATTCATTATGCGCTGCAGTATACAAAACTTGATTTTTATTTTCTCCTTCTTCAAACACAATACCCGCCCCCATAAATGGTGCATGTAACAAAATATTGATTTCATTAAATGTAAGCCAGTATTTTACAAGTCCTTTATATCTAGTGAAAATTACAGTACACAATCTCTTGTAAAAATCAATAACTTTTCTGTTTCTCCATCCGCCATATTCCTTGATTAAATGAATCGGAAAATCAAAGTGAGTTATTGTAACTAATGGCTCAATCCCATATTTTCTACATTCCTTAAATACACTTTCATAAAATTCAAGTCCTTTTTCATTCGGAGTTTCTTCATCTCCGTTTGGAAAAATCCGAGTCCACGCAATCGACATTCTATAAGTCTTAAATCCCATCTCAGCAAACAATGCAATATCTTCCTTATATCTATGATAAAAATCAATCGCTCCTTTAGCAGGATAAAAATGTTCATCATCAAATTCCAGCATTTTTCGCTCCCCAGTAATCACAGCAAGCCTATCTTCCCCAACTGGCGACAAATCCACATTGGCAAGTCCTCTTCCATCCGCATCATAAGCACCTTCAAGCTGATTTGCAGCAGTAGCTCCACCCCACAAAAAGTCTTTTCTAAATCCCATCTCTATTTCCTCCTTAATAATTTTCATATTTTTAGTTATTTAAAATCAAAAGCAAAATTAGAAATATATCCAGTATATAATTAATCTTAAAATAAAAACTATAAAATAAATAAAAAAACAAAACTAAAAGGGGAAAATATTCATTTAGAGCCATTCCCCACCATTTCAGTTTTGTCTAACCCAAATAGCAATAATCTAAAATTTACAAGTTTATAATTTCACATATTCTTTACATAGTAATTATACCCTAACTTTTTCATTTGTCAATAGAAATTTAGTTTTTATATTTATCTATTTTTTACAAATTTATTTCCTAAAATCTATTATATTCATAAAACAGAACAATCACAAAAAACTTGAAAAGTCTAGAAAACTGATTTTTTAAAAGACTCAAATTAATATCAAAAATTTTTATCAATTTATTTATTTTACTTCATAAATTAGGGATTTCCATAAAGAATAAATTTCAACATGCAATTGCCCTACACATAAAATCTAAATTATTGACAACGATAAAAAATATTGTTAAAATGTAAAAAATGGATTTTTTAAAGTACATAAAAAATTCATAAATTTAAAAGGAGATTATTAAAAATGAAAAAGCTTATTTTATTGGGAGTTTTTGCTTTATCACTTACAGTAAATGCTGGATATTTGGAAGATGGAAATTTGTATTACAAAAATCAAAATTATGATAAAGCGGAAAAAATGTATTTGAAGGCAATTCAAAAAGGAAATGCTGGTGCTATGAGTAATTTAGGAAACGTATATTTTGCTCAAAAAAAATACGATAAAGCCGAAGATATGTATTCAAAAGCTGTTAAAAATGGAGTTATAGAAGCCATGAATAATTTAGGAGCTTTATATAAAGAGCAAAAAAAATATGACAAAGCGGAAGAAATATATTTAAAAGCAATTCAGAAAGGCAATATCAGCGCAATGTATAATTTAGGAAATTTATACATGGATCAAAAAAAGTACGATAAAGCCGAAGATATGTATTTAAAAGCAATCCAAAAAGGAAATATGAAAGAAGCAATGTATAATTTGGGAAATTTATATACAGAGCAAAAAAAGTATGACAAAGCGGAAAAAATGTATTTGAAAGCAATTCAAAACGGTCATATCGGTGCTTTAAATAATTTAGGAAATCTATATTTTGCTCAAAAAAAATACGATAAAGCCAAAGAGATGTATTTGAAAGCCACTGAAAATGGAATTGATGATGCCATGTACAATTTAGGAAATGTATACAGAGAACAAAAAAAATATGATAAAGCTAAAGAAACATATTTAAAAGCAGTTCAAAAGGGTGATATCAGAGCTATGAACAATCTGGGACTTTTATACTATGATTTAAAAGATTATTCCAATGCAAAAAAATATATAAAAAAAGCAGCAGATTTAGGACATGAAAAAGCTCAAAAATTTTACAGAGAAGTGCTACAAAAATAACTAAGGAGTTCGAATTTTACGTAAACCCAAAATATAATATTATGGTACAGGATGGTATTTTTATCATCCTGTTTTTAAATTCTTCCTTTAATATTTCGGGTGCGTAAAAACTTTTGTGTAAATATAACAACAGCCAAGTATTAGATTTACTGGATTTATCTATTAGTTTACACAAAATGACGGACACTCTCTCATATTCTCAAACAATTTTTCGATAATTTATTCAAAAAATCTCTTCGACAATTTTTAATATACCCATGCAATTTTGATATTTTTGATTTTTGCTTATACCAATTTTTAGAAAATTTCACTCTATCCTTTATTAAATTTCGATCTGAAAAAATATTTTTTATATTATTTTTTTTATTAAATATAATTTAATAATACTTCTAACTTTAAAATCTGTAGTATATCTTTATTCTGCATAATCAAAATCTTCTATTATTTTTTCCAGATTCCCCATAGTAAAATTTTTTTTCAAATATTCCAATTTTCTCTTCAGTTCCTTTTCCTTTTTAAATATTCCAAGTTTATTTTCATATTCATCCAGTTTCTGAACTCCCTTTTTTATATTATCAAAAACTGCTTGTCTCGTAACTCCACATTGTTCTGCAATTTCTGAAAGAGAACTGTTTTCTTCCAGATAAAGTTCTAAATATTCTCTCTTTTTTTTTGGAAAAAGTTCGCCATAATAGGAAAATAATACAGAATATTTTAAAAAATCATCTAATTTATCCATATATTTTCAAACTCCCTTTATTTTTTTACTTTTTTTACAATTTGTTTTTTCCATACATACTTTTCCATTTTATTTTTATCAATTTTATTTTTCACAATTTTTATTTTTTCTAAAATTGCTTTATAATTTTCATTTTCAATTCCAAAAACATCCTTAGAAATTTTTTCACATTTTTCCAGCAATTCCAACGTCTTTTTATAACTTTTATTTTCAAAATAAGCATTTATAAAATTATTCAAAATATTTAAATAGAGATTACTGCCTTCTCCAACTCGTCTCTTTAATATTTTCAACACTTCATCCACTATATTTTCTGCCATTTTTTTTTCATCAAGTTTCAAATAAGGCTTTACCATATTGCTCAATATAATTGCTCCCTGAATCTCACTATCTTCCAGATCCTGCAATATTATCAAACTTTTTTTTTGCCATTTCACCGAATCCTGATACCGACCATTTTCCTCATAAAAAAGCCCCAAATTATTACAAATTCCAGCAAATATATATCCATTTTGAAAATTATTCTTTTTATAAATTTTTATCGCCTTATGATATTTTTCCTCAACTTTTTCATAATTCTTCATAACTCTGTAAACCTCAGCAAGATTAGCATTACAAGTCACATACGGAAGACTGTTTTCACCATAAATCTCCAAAATAATATTTTCCGCCTTCGTCAATAACCTTACCGACTCATCAAATTTCCCCACATATTTCAACGCATTCCCCAATTCCGTCAAAATTTTCGCATTTTCTTCACTCTCCTGCCCAAAAATTCTTCTAAACAATACCCTCAATTCCCTCAAAACCTCAATTTCTTTCTCAATTTCCCCGCTATTCAAATACTCTTCCCTTTTCACAAGCAATTCCTGAATCCTATTTTCTTTTACTTCCTTTTCTTTCCCAGTCATTTATAATTTCCCTCTTTTTAAATTTTTTTATTTTATATTCAAATTTATTTTAAATTAAACTGCTAAAAATTATATGAATTTAAGAGTTGACTAAAATAGTCACAGTTTTTAAGTTCAGTTTTAAGACAATTTTACTATATATTCAAATCCCTTTAACAAATGTTCTCGACAACTCCATTTTTTTTGAAATAACTTATCAACAATTCAATATTAACCACTTTTTTTATTTAACTATTATATTCATCCCCATTTAAAAGCCAAAAATTACATTCTATTTATTTTTCTTTCAATCTTTTGTAAAAAATTTATAACAAATTAACTATCTAAATAAAAAATAGTATTAACCTCACCATATCAATATTATTTATAATATCATAATTTTTTAAATAAATCTAATTTTTTTCCTTTAGGAAAGAGTAAAAATTTTGGAGAATGATTAAAAAAATTATATTTTTAAATAATTTAACTTTCTATAAAATATAATAATTAATTTCATAAATTTAAATATATAGTAAAACTATCTTAAAACCGAACTCAAAAACTATGATTATGACTATTTGCTTAAAACCTAGATCTATAGTTTATACTATTCTCCGTTTAAAAAGCGAATATTTATTTTAATTATTTGAAAATAAATATCAGGTTTAATCTGCTAAAAAGATTTATAAAATATTCGTTATTCAAATGGGGTTTAGTATTAATTTTAAATGGATTCGAGTATAATAAAAAAAATATTTTATTTTATCTTCAATCAAAAAAATACACAAAAAAATATAATAATAGATAAA